>JAIXSQ010000014.1 GCA_027484575.1 Comamonadaceae bacterium | reverse complement strand
ATGGGCTCGATCAACATCATCGTGACCATCCTCAACATGCGCGCCCCCGGCATGACGCTGATGAAGATGCCGATGTTCGCCTGGACCTGGCTGATCACCGCCTACCTGCTGATCGCCGTGATGCCCGTGCTGGCCGGCGCGATCACCATGACGCTGACCGACCGCCACCTGGGCACGACGTTCTTCAACCCCGCCGGCGGCGGTGACCCGGTGATGTACCAGCACATCTTCTGGTTCTTCGGCCACCCCGAGGTCTACATCATGATCCTGCCGGCCTTCGGGATCATCAGCCAGGTCGTGCCCGCGTTCGCCCGCAAGCGCCTGTTCGGCTACGCCTCGATGGTGTACGCCACCAGCTCGATCGCGATCCTGTCGTTCATCGTCTGGGCGCACCACATGTTCACCACCGGCATGCCGGTGACCGGCCAGCTGTTCTTCATGTACGCGACCATGCTGATCGCGGTGCCCACGGCCGTGAAGATCTTCAACTGGATCGCCACCATGTGGCAGGGCTCGATGACCTTCGAGACCCCGATGCTGTTCGCGGTGGGCTTCATCTTCGTGTTCACCATCGGCGGCTTCACCGGCCTGATCCTGGCCATGGCCCCGATCGACCTGCTGCTGCAGGACACCTACTACGTCGTGGCGCACTTCCACTACGTGCTGGTGGCCGGCTCGCTGTTCGCGCTGTTCTCCGGCTTCTACTACTGGGTGCCCAAGTGGACCGGCGTGATGTACAACGAGTCGCGCGGCAAGATCCACTTCTGGTGGTCGCTGATCGCGTTCAACGTCACCTTCTTCCCGATGCACTTCCTGGGCCTGGCGGGCATGCCGCGCCGCTACGCCGACTACGCGATGCAGTTCGCCGACTTCAACGCGCTGGCCTCGGTGGGTGCCTTCGCGTTCGGCTTCGCGCAGGTCTACTTCTTCGTCTTCGTCGTGCTGCCCTGCATGCGCGGCCAGGGCGAGAAGGCCCCGCAGCGTCCCTGGAACGACGCCGACGGCAAGGGCGCCGAAGGCCTCGAGTGGGAAGTGCCGTCGCCGGCTCCCTTCCACACGTTCGAGGTGCCGCCCAAGCTCGACGCCAGCGCCACCCGCGTGCTGGACGCGCTGCCGGCCAGCGTGAACCCCAACTCCGGTGCCGGCGCGCACTGAGCCGGGCCTGCGCACCATGGCGACCGACGAGCAGAAGAAGGCCAACCGCCGCCTGGGCCTGGTCCTGGCGACGATCGCCCTGGTCTTCTTTGCCGGCTTCGTCGCCCGCATGGTGCTGATCGGACATTGACGTGAACCTGCGCGCCGCGAACCTGCGGATGGTCGGCAAGCTGTGCGTGGTCACGGCGGGCATGTTCGCGTTCGGCTACGCGCTGGTGCCGCTGTACCAGCACATCTGCGAGGCCCTGGGCATCAACGTGCTGGCCGTGGGCGAGCGCCAGGTGCCCGGCAGCTCGCGCGCGCCCGCCAACACGCAGGTCGACCGCACGCGCACCATCACCGTCGAGTTCGACGCCAACGCGCGCGGGCCCTGGCAGTTCAAGCCGGCGATGGCCTCGATGCAGGTCCACCCCGGCGAGCTGGCCACGGTCATGTACGAGTTCCAGAACGTCCAGGACCGCCGCATGGCGGCCCAGGCCATTCCCAGCTACGCGCCCAAGCAGGCGGCGGCGCACTTCAACAAGCTGGAGTGCTTCTGCTTCAACCAGTACACGCTGGAGCCCGGCGAGAAGAAGTCGTGGCCGGTGGCCTTCGTCATCGACCCCAAGCTGTCGAAGGACGTGACCACCATCACGCTGTCGTACACCTTCTTCGAGGTCGGCGCCCGCACGCCGGCCGCCCCGGTCACCACCAGCGCCGTGCCCGTTCCCGCCGCCGTGGGAGGGCGGTCGTGAATGTGCTGCGCACCGTCCGTGCCGTCCTCTGGTCGTTCCTCGGCATCCGCCGTGGCAGCGGCCTGGAGGAGGACATGCGCCGGCTCAACCCGCTGCACGTCGTCGCGGTCGCCCTCGTGGCGGTCGGGCTGCTGGTGGCGGGGCTGATCGCGCTGGTGCACTGGGTGGTGTGACGAGAGATCCAGACAAGAGCAATCCGTTTCAGGAGTCGAGTGAGATGAGTTCCAACGCCAGCGGGGCCACGCCCTACTACTACGTGCCGCACGAGTCGCGGCACCCGGCCTTCGCCGCCTTCGGCCTGTTCTGGGTCATCCTGGGCGCCGGCCAGTGGATCAACGGCGCCGAGTGGGGCAAGTGGTCGGTGCTGTTCGGCCTGCTGTGGCTGTTCTGGGTGCTGTACCAGTGGTTCGGCGACACCATCCGCGAGAGCGAAGGCGGCCAGTACGGCCGCAAGATCGACATCAGCTACCGCTGGAGCATGAGCTGGTTCATCTTCTCCGAGGTGATGTTCTTCGGCGCCTTCTTCACCGCGCTGTGGTGGATGCGCTCGCACTCGGTGCCCGCGCTGGGCGGCCTGGACAACGCGCTGCTGTGGCCCGACTTCAAGGCCGTGTGGCCCAGCGCCGCGCCGGGCGTGACCGCCTCGCCGGCCGGCATCATCGAGCCGTTCACGGCCATGACCCCGTTCTGGCTGCCGACGATCAACACCGCGCTGCTGCTGACCTCGGGCGTGACGCTGACCATCGCCCACCACGCGCTGCGCGAGGGCAAGCGGTCGCAGACCATCACCTTCATGTGGCTGACCGTGCTGCTGGGCATCGTGTTCCTGTTCGTGCAGGGCTACGAGTACATGCACGCCTACCGCGACCTGAACCTCAAGCTCACGTCGGGCGCCTACGGCTCCACCTTCTTCATGCTGACCGGCTTCCACGGCTTCCACGTGCTGATCGGCATGCTGATGCTGCTGTTCATCACGCTGCGCCTGCAGAAGGGCCACTTCACCGCCGACCGCCACTTCGGCTTCGAGGGCGCCGCCTGGTACTGGCACTTCGTCGACGTGGTCTGGCTGGGCCTGTACGTGCTCGTCTACTGGATGTGAGCGCGCCGCGCGCCGTCCGAAGCGAAAGGGGCCGCGCCAGCGGCCCCTTGCATTTGCGGCGGCGGCCTCACTGGCCGGGCCGGATGCCGCTGGGCTGGATCCAGCCCAGCTTCCAGGCCGCCAGGATGCACAGGAACAGCAGGATCGACAGCCCGACCCGCACCGCCAGCGCGCGCGCCATGTTGCTGGTCTTGGCGCGGCCGCCCTGGCCGTCGCGCATCATGAACCACAGCGCCGAGCCCAGGCTGCCCAGGATGCCCACGAACGCGATCACCACGAGGAACTTCATGCGGCCGATGCTAACGGAGGCACCGTGACCCGTGCCCGCCGTTGGCTGGTCGCGGGTGCCGCTGCCGTGGGCTGCGCGGTGACCGCGTCGCTCGGGCTGTGGCAGCTCGCCCGCGCCCACCAGAAGGAGGCGCTGGCCGCCGCCATCGCCGCGCAGCGCGGCCAGCCGCCGGTGCCGCAGGAGGCCCTGCTGGCCGCGCCGCGGCCGCTGGAGCTGGTGCACGCGCCGGTGCGCCTGCGCGGGCAGTGGGTCGCCGAGCGCACCGTCTGGCTCGACAACCGCCAGATGGCCGGCCGTGTGGGCTTCTACGTGGCCACGCCGCTGCGGCTGGCCGGCAGCGACCGCGTGGTGCTGGTCCAGCGGGGCTGGGCGCCGCGCAACTTCACCCGGCGCGATGCGCTGCCACCGCTGGAGACCCCGGCCGGCGAGGTCGAGCTCACCGGCCGCATCGCCCCGCCCCCGGCCAAGCTTTACGACTTCGCCGGGGCCCCCACCGGACCCATCCGGCAGAATCTCGACCTGCCGGCGTACGCCGCCGAGACCGGGCTGCCCCTGCTGCCGGTGTCGGTCCAGCAGACCGGCGCGCCCTCGCAGGGCCTGCAGCGCGACTGGCCCGAGGCCGGCGGCAGCGGCCCCGAGAAGAACTACGGTTACGCGGTCCAGTGGTGGGCCTTGAGCGCCCTGATCGCCTTCCTCTATGTCTGGTTCCAGTTCCTCCAACCCCGCCGCCGGGCCCGCCAGCGCTGACCATCCGCTGGACCTCACGGTGCACGCGCTGCCCGGGCCGCCCGAGCTCGAGGCGGCCGAGCGCACCTCGCGCGGCCGGCTCAAGATGCTGTTCGTGGCGCTGATCTGCGCCGCGCCCGTCATCGCCTCGTACTTCACCTACTACGTCGTGCGGCCCGAGGGCCGGCGCAACTACGGCGAGCTGGTCGAGCCGCAGCGGCCCATGCCGGCGCTGCAGGCCACCACGCTGGACGGCGCGCCGCTGCCCCTGGCGCGCCTGAAGGACCAGTGGCTGCTGGTCAGCGTGGGCGGGGGCGCCTGCGACACCCGCTGCGAGAACCACCTGTACCTGCAGCGCCAGCTGCGCGAGGTGCTGGGCAAGGACAAGGACCGCCTCGACTGGGTCTGGATCGTCGACGACCAGGTCCCGGTGCGCGACGCGATCAGGCCCGCGCTGGCCACCGCCACCGTGCTGCGCCTGCCGCGCGAACAGCTGGCCGCGTGGCTGCAGCCGGCCGCGGGCCAGGACCTGTCGGCCCACTTGTACGTAGTCGACCCCATGGGCAACTGGATGCTGCGCTTCCCGGCTGACATGGACCGGGCCGGCGCGGACAAGGCCAAGCGCGACCTCACGCGGCTGATGCGCGCATCGGCCGGCTGGGACCAGGCGGGGCGCCCGCAATGACCGACCTCGTCCAACTGGCGCCGCTCACGCGGCTGATGCTCATGGGCGCGGTGATCGCGCTGGGACCGCTGGCCTGGCTGTGGCTGCGCAACCGCCACGCGGCACCCGCGCAGCGGCTGTCGCGGCTGACGCTGCTGACGCTGTTCCTGACCTTCGACCTGGTCCTCTTCGGCGCCTTCACCCGCCTGACCGACTCGGGCCTGGGCTGCCCCGACTGGCCGGGCTGCTACGGCACCGCCACGCCCATCGGCGCGAAGGCCGAGATCGCCGCCGCGCAGCAGGCCATGCCCACCGGCCCCGTCACGCACACCAAGGCCTGGATCGAGATGATCCACCGCTACCTGGCCACCGGCGTGGGCGTGCTGATCATCACCATGACCGCGGGCACCTGGCTGCAGCGGCGCCGGCAGGCGCTGCCGGTCAATCCGTGGTGGCCCACGGCCACGCTGGTGTGGGTGTGCATCCAGGGCGCCTTCGGCGCGCTGACCGTGACCATGAAGCTGTTCCCGGCCATCGTCACGCTGCACCTGCTGGGCGGGCTGGTGCTGCTGGCGCTGCTCACGCGGCAGGCCGTCAGCTACCGCCGTGCCGAGACCGGCGTGCCGGCGGTGGTGCTGTCCAACGGCCGCTGGGCGCTGCTGGCCGCGACCTTCGCCGCGCTCTGGCTGCAGGTCGCCCTGGGCGGCTGGGTCAGCACGAACTACGCGGTGCTCGCCTGCACCAGCTTTCCGGCCTGCCAGGGCAGCTGGTGGCCGGCGATGGATTTCGCGCAGGGCTTCGAGCTCTGGCGCCCCCTGGGCCTGACCGCGGCCGGCGAGCACGTGAGCTTTGCCGCGCTCACGGCGATCCACTACGTCCACCGGCTGGCCGCCTATGGCGTGCTGGCCCTGATGGCGGCGCTGGCCTGGAGCCTGCGCTGGGCGCTGCCGCTGCAGGCGCGGCTGCTGGGCGGCCTGGCGCTGCTGCAGCTGCTCACGGGCCTGTCGAACGTGGTGCTCGGCTGGCCGCTGCTGGCCGCGGTGCTGCACACCGGCGGCGCCGCCGCGCTGGTGGTGGTGCTCACCTGGGCGCTGTGCGAGGCGCGCGTGGCCGCGGCACGTCCCACCCGGGCTGGCGCGCTGCGGGAGGCC
The DNA here is from genome assembly GCA_027484575.1 of Comamonadaceae bacterium. Lineage (GTDB taxonomy): Bacteria > Pseudomonadota > Gammaproteobacteria > Burkholderiales > Burkholderiaceae_C > Ramlibacter. The sequence continues at coordinate 133,335 of JAIXSQ010000014.1, read as the reverse complement.
CTGCGATGAACCGCGTGCAGCAGTTCTATGCCCTGACCAAGCCGCGGGTGGTGCAGCTGATCGTCTTCTGCGCCGTCATCGGCATGGTGCTGGCCGTTCCCGGCCTGCCGTCGGCCGACGACCTGCGCGTCGCCGCCTTCGCCTCGTTCGGCATCTGGCTGGTGGCCGGCGCCGCCGCCGCCTTCAACTGCCTGGTCGAGAAGGGCATCGACGCGCGCATGAAGCGCACCGCTTGGCGGCCGACCGCCAAGGGCGAGCTGTCGGACGTGCAGACGCTGCTGTTCTCCACCGTGCTGTGCGCGGCGGGGTCGGCGCTGCTGTGGGTGACGGTCAACCCGCTGACCATGTGGCTGACCTTCGCCACCTTCGTCGGCTATGCCGTGGTCTACACCGTGGTGCTCAAGCCCCGCACGCCGCAGAACATCGTGATCGGCGGCGCATCGGGCGCGATGCCGCCGGTGCTGGGCTGGGCCGCCATGCGCGGCGACGTCGGGCCCGAGGCGCTGGTGCTGTTCCTCATCATCTTCCTGTGGACGCCGCCGCACTTCTGGGCGCTGGCGCTGTACCGGGTCGAGGACTACCGCAAGTCGGGGCTGCCCATGCTGCCCGTGACCCACGGCAGCGAGTTCACGCGGCTGCAGATCCTGCTGTACACGCTGGTGCTGGCGGCGGCCTGCCTGCTGCCGTTCGCCATCGGCATGAGCTCGTGGCTCTACCTGGTGGTGGCGCTGGTGCTCAGCGCCGGCTTCACGGCCTACGGCTGGGGGCTGTGGCGCGACTACTCCGACGCGCTCGCGCGCAAGACCTTCCGCTTCTCGCTGATCCACCTGAGTGTGCTGTTCGCGGCGCTGCTGCTGGACCACTACCTGCTCTGAGGATGCCTGCCATGCACCGCCGCACCGCCCTGCACCTGCTCGCCGCCACGGCGCTGCCCGCGGCGCTCGTCGCCTGCGGCGACCGCAAGCCCGCGTTCAACGCCGTCGACGTCACCGGCGCCGAGTACGCCCGCGACTTCCCGCTGCCCGACACCGAGGGCAAGGTGCGCAGCATCCGCGAGTTCGCGGGCAAGGTGGTGGTGGTGTTCTTCGGCTACACCCAGTGCCCCGACGTGTGCCCCACCACGCTGGCCGAGATCGCCGAGGCACGCAAGCTGCTGGGCGCCGACGGCGCCAGGGTGCAGGCGGTGTTCATCACCGTCGACCCCGAGCGCGACACGCCCCAGCTGCTCAAGCCCTACGTGGCCAACTTCGGCACCGACGTGATCGCGCTGCGCGGCACGCCCGAGCAGACGGCCGCGGTCGCCAAGGACTTCAAGGTGTTCTACAAGAAGGTCGAGGGCAAGACGCCGGGCAGCTACACCATGGACCACTCGGCGGCCAGCTTCATCTACGACCCCCAGGGCCGGCTGCGGCTGTACGCGCGTTACGGCGGCGGTGCCCAGACCCTGGCCAGCGACCTGCGCCAGCTGCTGGCCGCCTGAGGCCGCGCGGGAGCCGGGCATGGTGCAGCACCTGCTCGGCCGCACAGGGGCGGCCCGCATCGCCCTGATCCCGCCCGAGGTGCTGGCCGCGCTGAACGCCGGCCTCGTGCCCACGGTGCACCTGAACGAATTCCTGGCCGTCGACCTGCGCCAGCTCGCGCCTGCCGTTGCCGCGCAGGTCGGCCTCGATGCGGATGCGGAACGGCTGCGCGACACGCTGGCCATGCTCGACGCGTTCCGCCCCGTGGCCCGGCATGCGCATGTCGCCCGCGCGCTGCACGACCTGGCGGCGCCGCGCGCCGACCGCGATGCGGTGGCGACGGCGCTGGCCAACCACCCCAGCGACATCGCGCGCAGCTGGGCGGCGCAATGGGTCGCCTGCGCGGGGCTGCCGCTGGCCGACGCCCTGCGGGCGGTGCGGCGCTTCGCGGCGGATCCGCACTTCGGGGTGCGCGAGAGCGCGTGGATGGTGGTGCGGCCAGCGGTGGCCCAGGACACGCCGGCCGCCCTGGCATTGCTGGCGCCCTGGGTGCGCGAGGCGGATGCGAACCTGCGCCGCTTCGCGGTCGAACTGACGCGGCCGCACGGCGTGTGGTGTGCGCCGCTGCCGGACCTGCAGGCCCGGCCCTGGCTGGCCCTGCCGCTGCTGGAGGTCCTGCGCGCCGACCCCAGCGCCTACGTGCGCACCGCGGTGGCCAACTGGCTCAACGACGCCAGCCGCACGCAACCGGCCTGGGTGCAATCCACCTGCGCCGCCTGGTTGCAGGGGGCGCCGCATCCACACACCGCCTGGATCGCGTGGCGGGCGCAGCGTGGACTGCGCGCCCGCGCGGCCCGCGACGCCGCCGGCCTCACTCGACCTTGATGCCCCGGCTGCGGATCACGCCGCCCAGCAGGGCGGTGTCGGCCTGAATGCGGTTGGCCAGGCCTTCGGCGGACGCGCCCACCACCTGCCAGCCCTGCTGGAACAGACGCCCGCGGATCTCGGGCTGGCGCACGGTCTCGGCCACCAGCGCGGACAGGCGGTCGACCACCGCACGCGGCATGCCGGCCGGCGCGGCCAGCGCGTTCCAGATCTCCAGCTGGAAGCCGCGGGTGAGGCCGGCCTCGTCCAGGCTGGGGTACTCGGGCGCCACGGGGCTGCGGCCCGCCGAGGTCACCCCGATGGCCCTGAGCTTGCCGGCACGGATCTGCGGGGCCGCGAGCCCGGGCGGCAGCAGCGCCAGCTGCACCTGGCCCGCGATCATCGCGTTGACCACCTGCGGGTTGCCGGGGTAGGGCACGTGCACGGGCGCGATGCCGGCGCGTTCCTTGAGCAGTTCCATGCCGATGTGGGCCACGGTGCCGATGCCGGGCGTGCCGTAGCTCCAGCGGTCGCCGGCGCGGCGGGCGGCCGCCAGCCACTCCTGCGGGCTCGCGCCGGGCGCGTCGGCAGGCACGGCCAGCAGCAGGGGTGCCGTGCCGATCAGGCTCACCGGCGCGAGGTCGCGCAGCGGGTCGTACGGCGTCGCCGGGTTGAGCAGCTTCGCGATGGTCATGTTGCCGTTGATCATCACGCCCAGCGTGTGGCCGTCGGTGGCCTTGGCCACCAGGTCGGCCGCGATGTTGCCGCCGGCACCGGTGCGGTTCTCGACCACGACCGGCTGGCCCAGGGCCCGGGCCAGCGGCTCGGCCAGCGTGCGGGCGGTCAGGTCGGGCGTGGAGCCGCCGGGAAAGCCGACGACCAGCCGCACCGGCCGCGTGGGCCAGGGCTCGGCCGCGGCACGCGGGCGGCCTTGCGACAGGGCGGCGCCGGAGGCGGCGGCGAGGGCGAGCGCGAGCGCGCCGCGGCGGTGGATGCTGGGTGTCGTCATGGGGTCGGGAAGGGGGCCCGCGCGAAGGCACGGGCGTGCGCGGCCGATGCTACCCGGGCCGCGATTCGGTGCGCAGCACCCGGATCTGCTTGCGCGCATCCGGCCGCACGGCGGCCAGGCCGTCGAACATCCAGTCGAGCGTGGCCGCGGCGTCGGTGGGCTCGTCGGGCAGCAGGGCGGTGACCACCAGCAGCCGCAGGGTCAGCTCCTCGGGCAGCGCGGGCGTCGGACGCAGGCCGCCGGCCACCAGTTGCTGCGCGCGCGAGGCCACCACGTCGGCGTTGGTCGGCCCCTCGATCAACAGCGCGAACTCGCGTTCGCCCACGCGCGCGGCGAGGTCGATGTCGGTGGCCAGCCGCCGCAGGTGCGAGGCGGCCACCACCATCGCGCGCTCGAGCATGTCGCGCCCGTAGTCGCTGGCGATGTGGTCGTAGTTGGCCACCCGCACCAGCAGCATCGCGCAGGGATGGCCCTGGCTGCGCGCCCGCGCCAGCGTGGCATCGAGGCGCTGCAGCAGGCTGCGCCGGTCCGCCAGGCCGGTGAGCGCATCCGTGCGGGGCAGCGCCTGCGCGCGCAGCTGCGACTCGCGCCGGCGGCCAGCCCGCAGTGACAGCGCCCAGAACAGGATGGGCATCTCCATCGCCGCGCCGATGGCCAGGCCGTAGCGCGTGAACACGTTGTTGGGGATCAGGTTCAGCCCGCGCGCGATCGGGAACAGGGCCATGACCAGCACCGGCAGGAAGCCCAGGGCGATCAGGCGGATCTCGGGGTCGTCGCTGCGCGTCCACACCAGCCAGATCAGCAGCGCCACGAGGGCCAGCGCGCCGGTGGTGGCGGCCAGCCGCAGGCCGAACAGGCCGCGCCCGGGCCACAGCAGCTCGGCCAGCTGCAGCAGCACCAGCGCGGCGATGACCACGGTGACGAGCCGGTCCAGCGGGACGGAAAAGCGCGCCGGCTCCGTGACCACCTGCACGAACCACAGCGCGGCCGCCGTGGCCAGGCCGGGCAGCAGGAAGGTGGAGACCGCGTTGAAGCCCAGCCAGCTGTTCCACAGGTGCTGCGCCCCCACGCCCAGGTAGGCGGCCTGGCCCAGCGTGAACAGGCCCAGGTAGACCGCGTAGGCCGCGAAGTTGCGGTCCTGCCAGGCGGCCGCGTTGAGCAGGGCGACCACGAACAGCAGCGCCGCCACGCCGAAGTAGCCGCCCAGCAGGAACTGCTCGCGCTCGCGCCCGGCCAGCAGTTCGGCCTGGCTGACCAGGCGCATGGGCGTGGCGAAATCCACGCGGTCGTGCTCGATGCGCAGCCAGTACGCGACGGGCCCGCCGGGCACCAGCTCGAAGGTCGGCACGCGCCCAGGCAGCGGCCATTGCGAGACCCGGCGGCTGTCGCCGGCCTCGCGGACGTCCCATTGTCCCTGGGCATCGCGCCGGAACAGCTGCACCCGGTCGAGCCCGGACGACAGCAGGGTGAGGTACCAGCGGTCGGGATCGCGCACCTCGGCCGTGAAGCGCACCCACAGCGCGCCGTCGTCCAGGCGCAGCTGGGTTCCCGGCGGCAGCGGCGTCCACGCGATGGCGTCGCCGGCTGCCGCGATCTCGTCGACCGTCTTCAGGCGCCCCGGCTCGACCCAGGCCAGCGAGCGGCCCTGGACCAGCACGCCGCTCTGCCCGGCCTCGAGCACGATCGGGTCGGGCTCGGCCAACGCGGCATGGGCGGCCGGCGTGCCCCCGCCGCCGAGCAGCACGAGCAGGACCAGGAGGATCAGCTGGAGCGGCACGCGGAGGATTCTGGCATGCGCCCCACGGCACCCGCGCCGCGCGGTGCCACGCCCGGCATCCCGCAAGTGCGCAGCCCGGCCGGAGCCGGGCTGCGGGGTGGACGCGGCGGGACGCTCAGGCGAAGGCCGCCAGCGCCTTGCGCATCTTCTTCATCGCGGCCACCTCGATCTGGCGGATGCGCTCGGCCGACACGCCGTATTCGGCGGCCAGCTCGTGCAGCGTCATGCCGCCCGAGCCGTCGTCGTTCACCTTGAGCCAGCGCTCCTCGACGATGCGGCGGCTGCGCGGGTCCAGCTCCTCGAGCGCGGCGGCGATGCCGTCGGTGGCCATCACGTCGCGCTGCTGCGATTCGAGCACCGCGGTGGGCTCGTGGCTGGCGTCGGCCAGGTAGGCGATGGGGCCGAAGGCCTCCTCGCCGTCGTCACCGGGCGTGGGGTCCAGCAGCACGTCGCCGCCGGCCATGCGCGTCTCCATCTCGATGACTTCCTCGCGCTTGACGTTCAGCTCGCGGGCCATCACGTCGATCTGCGCGTCGGTCAGCGTCTCGCGGTGGGTCTGCGCGTCCTCCTCGTCCTTGAAGCCCTGCTTCATGGAACGCAGGTTGAAGAACAGCTTGCGCTGGGCCTTGGTGGTCGCCACCTTCACCATGCGCCAGTTCTTCAGGATGTACTCGTGGATCTCGGCCTTGATCCAGTGCAGCGCATAGCTGACCAGGCGCACGCCCTGGTCGGGGTCGAAGCGCTTGACGGCCTTCATCAGGCCGATGTTGCCTTCCTGGATCAGGTCGCCATGCGGCAGGCCGTAGCCCAGGTACTTGCGCGAGACCGCCACCACCAGGCGCAGGTGCGACAGCACCAGCTTGCCGGCGGCGTCCAGGTCGTCCTGGTCGCGGAACTGGCGGGCGTAGGTCTGCTCTTCCTCGGCGGTGAGCATCGGCAGGCGGTTCACCGCCGAAATGTAGGCGTCGAGGTTGCCCAGCGACGGCACGACGGCCCAGGGGCTGGTGACGGTCAGGGCGGCGTGCGGAGCGGCGATCGAAGCTGCGGTCATCCTTGGTGCTCCTTTCATGTCTCGAATGATATTAGCACTCGCTTAGAGGGAGTGCTAAGGGCAGGGTTCCGGCTGAAACGCAGAAAAATCCGGGAAAACCCGCCCTGACCCGCAGACGGGGGCCGGGGTTCCGCCCGGGGCCCGGCGCGGCGCGGACATGACCAGCGGCTGACGGCGGAGGCCGGGTGACGCAGCGGGGCGGCGCCACCCGCCCGGCTCACCAGCGCAGGCCGAACTTGCGCAGGCCCAGGCCCAGCACGAACAGCGGGCCGACCCACAGGTACTGCAGGTCCTCGAAGAACGACGGCTTGCGGCCCTCGAGCTTGTGGCCGACGAACTGGCCGATCCAGGCGGCCACGAAGACCGCGACGGACACCCACAGCACCCGGTCGCCCAGGGCATGCACCACGGCCAGGCCCAGCGCCGAAGCCGCGGCCATGACCACCAGCGCCAGCACCGTCAGCCGGGCGTAGTAGACGAGGCTGGCGCCCACGAAGGCATAGGCCAGCCAGGGGTGCACGGCGGCCAGCAGGCCCAGCAGGCTGACCATGATCAGCGGGATGGCGACGCAGTGGATGGCCTCGTTGCGGGGGTCGCGGTGGCTCTCGGCGTAATGCGCCAGCAGCACGTCGATGCGGCGGGGCGCGGCGCCGGTCGCGCCGTCGTGGGTGGCTTGCATGCTCTGTCTCCGGCTTGTTGGAAGAATGGCGGTCATTCTGGAGCAACTCGCCATGGACGACCGTCGACGCCCGGACATTCTTAGCCTCGTCACCACCGTGGGCACCTCGGCCGATGCCCGCCGCCTCGCGCGTTCCCTGGTCGAGCGGCGGCTGGCCGCCTGCGTGCAGATCGAGCCGGGGCTCACCTCGGTCTACCGCTGGGAGGGCCAGGTCTGCGAAGACAGTGAGTGGCGGCTCACGGCCAAGACGACGCCAGAGCGGCTGGCCGCCCTGCAGGCCTACCTGGCCGAGGCCCATCCCTACAAGCTGCCCCAGCTGGTGTGGCAGCCCCTGGCCGCCAGTGCGGCCTACGCGGCCTGGGTCGCCGAGGCGGTGCAGGCCGACTGAGCCGGCTCAGCGCACCAGCAGGCCGGGACCGCCGGCACCGGCCGGCACGACCTCGCCGATCTCCGCCGCCGCCTCGAAGCCATGCCGGCGGAACACCTCCAGCACCGCCGCCACGCTGCCCGGCGCGCAGGCCACCAGCAGGCCGCCGCTGGTCTGCGGGTCGGCCAGCAGCGCGCGGTCCACGTCGGCGAAGCCGGCCGGCAGCTGCACCTGGCCGCCGTAGCCGGCCCAGTTGCGGCCCGAGGCGCCGGTCACATGCCCGGCCGCGGCCAGCTCGCGCACCCCGTCGAGCAGGGGCACACGGGCCCAGTCCAGGGCCACGGTCACCCCGGCGCCACGGGCCAGCTCCAGCGCATGGCCGGCCAGGCCGAAGCCGGTGACGTCGGTCAGGGCATGCACGCCGTCCAGGGCGGCCAGCTCGGGCCCCGGGGTGTTCAGCCGGGTGGTGGTGGCCACCATGCGGGCGTAGCCGGCCGCGTCCAGCAGTTCCTTCTTCAGCGTGGCCGACAGCACGCCCACCCCGATCGGCTTGCCCAGCACCAGCCGGTCGCCCGCCCGGGCATCGGCATTGCGCTTGACCCGGTCCGGGTGCACCAGGCCCAGGGCCACCAGGCCGTAGATCGGCTCGACCGAGTCGATGGTGTGGCCGCCCGCGATCGGGATGCCGGCCTGCGTGCACACGTCCTGCCCGCCCTGCAGGATGCGGCCGATGGTGCCCGTCGACAGCACGTTGACCGGCATGCCCACCAGCGCCAGCGCCAGGATGGGCTTGCCACCCATGGCGTAGACGTCGGAGATGGCGTTGGTGGCCGCGATGCGCCCGAAGTCGTACGGGTCGTCGACGATGGGCATGAAGAAGTCGGTGGTGGCCACCAGCGCCTGCTCGTCGTTGAGCTTCCAGACCGCGGCGTCGTCGGCGGTGGCGATGCCCACCAGCAGCTGCGGGGGCACGGCCATCGCGGCCGTGCCCTTCAGGATCTCGGACAGCACGCCGGGGGCGATCTTGCAGCCGCAGCCGCCGCCGTGCGACAGCGAGGTCAGGCGGGGTTCGCCCGCGGTGGAGGGGAGGGGAGCGTTCATGGGCAATCCTGCAGGTGCTGCACCAGCCGCAGCAGGGCGGTGCGTTCGGCCGCGGCATCGAACAGCGGCGCGCGGGCCTCGCATTGTGCTTGCAGGCGGCCCAGCAGGCCATCGGCCACGCCCTGCGCCTGTTCCGCGCGCAGCCGCGCCACGAGCGCTGCCAGCGCCGGCGCGTCGCCCTGGGGGAAGTAGCCCGCGTAGTCCGCCCCCAGCATGCCGACGTTGCCGGGCACCTGCGACGCCAGCACGGGCGTGCCGCTGCGCACCGCCTCCATCACCACGTGCGCGCCGCCCTCGGCATCGCTGGGATGCACCAGCAGGTGCGACTCCCGGATCAGCTGCCGCGCGGCCGCGTGGGCGAGCGGACCGCACCAGCGGTAGCCGGGCGCCTCGGCCTCGGCCGCCCGGGCCAGCGCGGCCCACCGGGCGTCGGCCTCGCCGGCGTGGCGCCACGCGATGGCCGGGTCGTCGCGCACCAGGCGGGCCGCCGTGAACACGAGGTCGGGCCGCTTGACCTCGCGCATGTGCCCGACCACCGCCAGCTGCAGGCGCTGCGCGGTGCGCGGCAGCGGCGGCAGCGCGGGACAGGACTGCAGCACGACCTGCGTGCGGTCGCGCAGCGCGGCCGGCAGCGCGTCGGTCGCGGCCGGCTGCAGCACCACGATGCGCCCGGCCGCGTGCAGCGAGCGCTCCACCACCGGATCCCGGCCCAGGTCCACGTACAGGTCGGTCCCGGTGAGCACGACGCCGAGCCCGCGCGGCCCGCGGGCACGCGACCAGGCCTCGATCGAGGCGGCCGAGCGCCGCGCATGCAGGGCGAGCAGCACCTGGTCGCCGTCCGCGTCCCCGTCGGGCCAGGCGCTGGCGATGCGCACGCGGTGGTGCCCGGCCAGCAGCCGGCGCCAGCGCCGGGCCGTCTGCCAGTTGCCGTTGTTCGCCGCGGCGAGCGCAGGGCTGACAATCACCACCGATGCATGGGACATCGGGCGGTTATAGCGCGGCGCAGGCCTTGCGCACCGGCGGGCGCGACGCGGTCGGCGCGGCGCTGCGCGACGGGCGCGCGCGCACGCTCGACCTGGCGGCCCGCTACCGCGCCGCGCTGGGCCCGCAGCTGCAGGTGCCGTGCGCGCCCGGCCTGAACCCGCCCTTGTGGGAGCTGGGCCACGTGGCCTGGTTCCAGGACTGGTGGGTGCGGCGCAACCCGCAGCGTGCGCTGGGGGCCGCCTGCCCCGACGCGGTCTCCCCGCGCGCGCCGCATCGCCCGCAGGCCGACGCCTGGTACGACTCCAGCCGCGTGCCGCACGCGCAGCGCTGGCAGCTGCCCCTGCCGGACATCGAGGCCACGCTCGACGACCTGCAGCGCACGCAGGCCGCCACGCTGGACCTGCTCGCGGCCCTGCCGGCGGATGCGCCCGACGAGGCGCTGTACTTCTTCCGCCTGGCGGCGCTGCACGAGGCCATGCATGCCGAGGCCGCCTGCTACATGGCGCACGCACTGGGCATCCCCGTGCCGCTGCCGGCGCCCGCGGCGAGCCCGCAGGCCTGGCTGGCGCTGCCGCGGCAGGCCCACATCCTGGGCTGGGCGGGGCCGGGCTTCGCCTTCGACAACGAGCTGGGCGTCCACACCGTCGCGGTCGGGCCCGTGGCCATCGACGCACGCCCGGTCGGCTGGGACGACTGGGCCCGGTTCGTCGACGCCGGCGGGCATGCCGATCCGCGCTGGTGGACGCCGCACGGGTGGGCGTGGCGGCAGCGCGAGCGCCGCGTGCCCCCTCGCGGCGAGGGCGATGGGCCGGCGTTGCACCTGAGCTGCCACGAGGCCGAGGCCTGGTGCCGCTGGGCCGGCCGGCGGCTGCCCACCGAAGCGGAGTGGGAGTGCGCCGCGCTGACGCTGCCGGGGTTCCGATGGGGCCAGTGCTGGGAGTGGACCGCGTCGGATTTCGCCCCGTATCCCGGCTTCGCGCCGCATCCCTACCGCGACTATTCGCAGCCCTGGTTCGGCAGCCGGCGGGTGCTGCGCGGCGCCGGCCCCGCGACATCGGCTTGGCTGGCGCATCCCCGCTACCGCAACTTCTTCGAGCCGCAGCGCACCGACATCCACGCGGGCTTTCGCAGCTGCGCGAACGCCTGAGCGCCGCGTTCAGTGCCCCAGCAGGGCCTGGGCGAACTCGCGCGCGTCGAAGGTCTCGAGGTCCTCGAGCTTCTCGCCCACGCCGATGAAGTACACCGGGATCGGGTGCTCCTGCGCGATGGCGGCCAGCACGCCGCCCTTGGCCGTGCCGTCCAGCTTGGTCACCACCAGGCCCGTCAGGCCCAGCGCGGCGTCGAAGGCCTTGACCTGCGCCAGCGCGTTCTGGCCGGTGTTGCCGTCGATCACCAGCAGCACCTCGTGCGGGGCGCTCGGCTGCGCCTTCTGCACCACGCGCTTGATCTTGCGCAGCTCCTCCATCAGGTGCAGCTGCGTGGGCAGGCGGCCGGCGGTGTCGACGATGACCACGTCCTTGCCGCGCGCCTTGCCGGCCGTCACCGCGTCGAAGCTCACCGCGGCCGGATCGCCACCCTGCTGGCTGACGATCTCGACCGTGTTGCGGTCGGCCCAGATGGCCAGCTGCTCGCGCGCGGCCGCGCGGAAGGTGTCGGCAGCCGCCAGCAGCACGCTGGCCCCTTCGTCGGCCAGGTGCTTGGTGAGCTTGCCGATGGAGGTGGTCTTGCCGGCGCCGTTGACGCCCGCGACCATGACCACGGTGGGTTGCTCCTGGCCGATGACCAGCGGCTTCTGCAGCGGCTGCAGCAGCGCGGCCAGGGCATCGGCCAGGATGTTCTGGGCCTGCACCGGCCGCGTGGCGCCGGTCGCCGCCACCTTCCGGCGCACCTGCTCGAGCAGGTGCTGGGTGGCCTTCACGCCGGTGTCGGCCATCAGCAGCGCCGACTCGAGCTCCTCGTACAGCGCCTCGTCGATGGTGCCGCCGGTGAACACCTGGGCCAGGTTGCCGCCGGTCTTGCGCAGGCCCGCGCTGAGGCGGCGCATCCAGCCCTGGCGCTCCACCGGTGCCGCCGGCGCGGCCACGGGGATCTCCATGGCCCGCACGAGCTGGCTGCCGATCAGGCCGCCGGCGGGAGGCGGGGGAACAGGCGTGGGTGCTGATGTGGTCGCAGGCGGGGGCGGCTGGACAACGGGCTGGGCCACCGGCGTGGGCGGCTGGGCCACGGATGGCTGGGGCAGGGGCGCCGGAGGGGGTGCCGCGGGTTCCACCGCCGCAGCCGGTGCAGTCGTGGGCGCGGGCGTCGCGGCGGGTTTCCGACGGAAAAAACTGAACATTGGCGCGTTTCTAGAATCCGTCGATTCTATGAAACACCCCCTGCGATGGGCCGCTTGCGCCCTGGCGGCCGCTCTCGGCCTGGCCACCACCGCCGCCACCGCCCAGGCCCCGGCGGCCCCGGGCGCCGCGACGGCCCCCACCCCACCGGCCAGTGCCACGGCGGGCGCGGTGCGGCAGTTCACGCTGTCCAACGGCATGACGCTGCTCGTCAAGCCCGACCGGCGCGCGCCGACGGCGGTGCACATGGTGTGGCTGCGCGTGGGTTCCATGGACGAGGTGGACGGTGGCAGCGGCATCGCGCACGTGCTCGAGCACATGCTGTTCAAGGGCACGTCCACGCTGGCGCCGGGCGAGTTCTCGCGCCGGGTCGCCGCGATGGGCGGGCGCGAGAACGCGTTCACCGGCAAGGACATGACGGGCTACCACCAGCAGATCCCGGCCGACCGGCTCGAGGACGTGATGCGGCTGGAGTCCGACCGCTTCGCCAACAACCGTTGGCCCGACGAGGAGTTCAAGCGCGAGATCGAGGTGGTCAAGGAGGAGCGCCGCCAGCGCACGGACGACGTGCCGCGCTCCCAGCTGTGGGAGCTGATCAACGCGACGGCGTTCGCGGCCGCCCCCTACCGGCGCCCCATCGTGGGCTGGATGGGCGACCTCGACGCGATGACGCCCGAGGACGTGCGCGCCTTCTGGCAGCGCTGGTACGTGCCCGGCATCGCCGCAGTGGTGGTGGCCGGCGACGTCGATCCGCAACAGGTGTTGCAACTGGCCGAGCGGCACTGGGGCCGCATTCCCGCGCGGCCGGTGCCGCAGTCCAAGCCGCGCCCCGAGCCGCCGCAGGCGGGACTGCGGCGCGTGGAGCACAAGGCGCCGGCCGACCAGTCGTACGTGGCGCTGGCCTTCAAGGTGCCGCAGCTGCGCAGCTTCGCCCCGGCGCCCGACAACGACGACGCCATCGCGCTGACGGTGCTGGCGGCCGTGCTCGACGGCTATCCCAACGCGCGCCTGGACCGCGCGCTCACCCAGGGTGCCGACCGCGTGGCCGACAGCGTCGGTGCCGGCAACGGCTTGTGGGGCCGTGGCCCGCAGCTGTTCACGCTGGACGGCGTGCCGGCGCCCGGCAAGACGCCCGAGCAGCTGGAGGCCGCGCTGCGGGCCGAGGTCGCCCGGGTCGCCCGCGAGGGCGTGAGCGAGGCCGAGCTGCAGCGCGTGAAGACGCGCTGGACCGCCTCCGAGGTCTACAAGCTCGACTCGGTGTTCAACCAGGCCCGCGAGCTGGGCAGCTACTGGATCAACGGCCTGCCGCCGGATGCCGGCGAGCGGCTGCTGGAGCGCATCCGGTCGGTGACCCCGCAGCAGGTGCAGGCCGTGGCCGGCAAGTACTTCGGCGACGACCAGCTCACGGTCGGCATCCTGCGGCCGCTGCCGCGCGACCCCCAGCAACGCCCGCGCACGCCGCCCGCCGGCCTGCGCCATTGATCCCCCGGGACGGAGAGTGAACGTGATGCGAACGATCGTCCTGGCCCGCGGCCTGCTGGCCGCCTGCCTGTCGCTGGCCTGCCTGCCGGCACTGGCCGCCCTGCCCATCCAGCACTGGACACAGCCCAGCGGCGCCAAGGTCTGGTTCGTCGAGAGCCGCGTGCTGCCCATGGTGGACGTGCAGGTCGACTTCGACGCCGGCAGCCGGCGCGACCCGCCAGCGCAGGCCGGGCTGGCCTCGGCCGCCGCGCTCATGAGCGGCAAGGGCGTCAAGGCCGGGCCCGGCCGGGCGCCGCTGGACGAGAACCAGTGGAGCGAGGCCTGGGCCGACCTGGGCGCCTCGTTCGGTGCCGATGCCGGCCGCGACGGCATGAGCTTCGGCCTGCGCACGCTGACGGAGCCGGCGCTGCTGCGCCGGGCCACCGCCCTCGCGGCGCGCCAGCTCGCCGAGCCGGCCTTCCCGGACCCGGTGTGGCAGCGCGAGCGCGAGCGCTGGATCGCCTCGCTGCGCGAGGCCGACACCCGGCCGGGCACGCTCGCCGCCCGGGCTTTCCGCGAGGCCACCTTCGCCGGCCACCCCTACGGGCTCGAGGCGCGTGCGCCCACGCTGGGCGCCATCGGCGTCGCCGACCTGCAGCGCTTCTGGGCCGGCCACATCCGGCCCTGCCGTGCCAAGGTCAGCGTCGTGGGCGCCCTGGACCGCGCCCAGGTCGACGCGCTGGTCACCGGGCTGCTGGCCGGCCTGCCGCAGGGCGCGTGCCCGGCGCTGCCGCCGCTGCCCGAGGTGCAGGCGCTGGCCGCGCCCGCCACGCGGGAGATCCCGTTCCAGTCCGCGCAGGCGCATGTGCTGCTGGGGCAGCCGGGTTTCCGGCGCAACGACCCCGACTTCTTCGCCCTGCTCGTGGGCAACCACATCCTCGGCGGCAGCGGCCTGGTCTCGCGCCTGTCGCAGGAGGTGCGCGAAAAGCGCGGCCTGACCTACGGCGTCTACAGCTTCTTTTCCCCGGGGCTGCAGGCGGGCGCGTTCCAGGTCGGGCTGCAGACCCGTCCCGACCAGGCGGCGCAGGCGCTGCAGGTGACGCGCGACGTGCTGGAGCGCTACGTCGCCGAGGGCCCGACCGACGCCGAACTGCAGGCCGCGAAGGACAACCTGATCGGCGGCTTTCCGCTGCGGCTGGACAGCAACCGCAAGCTGCTCGACAACGTGGCCGCGATCGCCTGGCACGACCTGCCCCTGGACTACCTGGACACCTGGACGTCGCAGGTCGCCCGGGTCACGGCGCGCGACGTGCGCGAGGCCATGGCGCGCAAGCTGCAGCCGGCGCGCATGGTGTCCGTGGTGCTGGGCGCCGCGCCGCCGCGGCCCTGAGTCGGCGCCAGGGCGCCTCGCCCGGCATCTTTGCAGCGGCCCCTGTCAATGTTGACAGGGGCCGCTGCCGGGACCGGGCGGAGCCCTTCCAGAATCGGGCCACCTGCTGTCACACAGGTCCGGTTCACGCAAGGGAAGACAAGAAACTCAACCAGGCACTCAAGAGCTTCGGCGCGGCACCCCTCGGGGACCGCGCCATTTTTTTGCCTGCGCGGGCGCTAGCATGCCGCCCGATGCGTCCTCCCAACCGACCCGACCGACCCGCCGCGCCGCGCGGCCGCCCCCCGCACGAGGTGCGCATCGTCGGCGGGCTCTGGAAGCGCACGCGCCTGCCGGTGGCCGACAAGCCGGGGCTGCGGCCCACCCCCGACCGCGTGCGCGAGACCCTGTTCAACTGGCTGGGGCAGGACCTGGACGGCTGGCGCTGCGTGGACGCCTTCGCCGGCAGCGGCGCGCTGGGCTTCGAGGCGGCCTCGCGCGGCGCGGCCTCGGTGCTGCTGGTCGAGCAGGACCCCGAGCTGGTCTCGGCCCTGCGCGCGACCCAGAAGAAGCTGCAGGCCGCGCAGGTGGAGGTGCGGCGGGCCAACGCCCTGTCGGTGCTGCAGCAGCTGGCCGGTGCGGGGCTGGACCTGGTCTTCCTCGACCCGCCCTTCGACGCCGGCCTGTTCGACAAGGCCGTGGCCGCGGCGGTGCCGGCCCTGCGGCCGGGCGGCCTGCTGTACCTGGAGGCGCCCGCGCCCTGGGACGCGGCGCGCGCCGCGTCGGCCGGCCTGCAGCTGCAGCGGCACCTGAAGGCCGGTGCGGTCCACGCCCACCTGCTCGGGCTGCCGCCGCCGCCCGGCCCATAATCGCGCCGCCATCCGACCGAGCAAGGTGCCGCCCATGTCCAACCGTCCCGTCGTCGCCGTCTACCCCGGCACCTTCGACCCCATGACCCTGGGCCACGAGGACGTGGTGCGCCGCGCCAGCGCGCTGTTCGACACCGTGGTGGTCGCGGTGGCGGCCGGCCACCACAAGAAGACGATGTTCACCCTGGCCGAGCGCATCGAGATGGCGCGCGAGGTGGTGCAGGGCCTGCCGGGCGTGGAGGTGGCCAGCTTCTCGGGCCTGGTGCGCGACTTCGTGGTGGCGCGCGGTGGCAAGGCCATGGTGCGCGGCGTGCGCGCCGTGACCGACTTCGACTACGAGTTCCAGCTCGCCGGCATGAACCGCCACCTGATGCCCGAGGTCGAGACGGTGTTCCTGACGCCCAGCGACAAGTACCAGTTCATCAGCAGCACCTTCGTGCGCGAGATCGCGGTGCTCGGCGGCGAGGTCGACCAGTTCGTGCCGGCCGTGGTGCAGCGCCGGCTCGCCGAGAAGGTCAAGCTGCTGGGCGGCTGAGGCCGTCGACCGCCTGCAGCCAGTCGCGCAGCGCCTGCGTCACGGCCTGCGGCTGTTCCAGCGTCGACAGGTGGCCACAGCGCGGCAGCAGCCGCAGTTGCGCGCCCGGCACCAGCGCGGCGATCTCGCGCGACAGCGCCGGCGGCGTGATCGGGTCGTCCTCCCCGCACAGCACCAGCACCGGGCCGCGCAGCGCCGGCAGGTGCGGCCGGGCATCCGGCCGGCCCGTCACCGCGCGGTTCTGCCGCACCAGCTGCTGGGCGCCGGCGGCCAGCACCATGTCGAGGTAGCGGCGCACCAGCAGCGCGTCGCGCGCGTGGTCGGCATGCAGCACCAGGCCGATGTTGGGCTCGATCACCTCGCGCAGGCGGCCCTGGGCGTAGAGCGCAACGGCGTTCTCGCGCAGGCGTCGCGTGGCCTCGTCCTCGGGGCGGGCCGTGGTGCCCAGCAGGGCCAGGCCGGCGATGCGCTGCGGCGCCTGCCGCGCGGCCTCCAGGGCCACCATGCCGCCCATCGAGGTGCCCGCCAGGGCCAGCCGCCCCGGGTGCCGCACCAGCAGCGCCGCGGCCATCTCGGCGATGGAGGCGTGGCGGGTGTGCACGTCGCTGACCTGCGGCCGCCGCTCGGCCAGGGCCTGCAGCTGCGGCGCCCACACGCCGGCGTCGCAGGCCAGCCCCGGCAGCAGCACCAGCGTGGCGACCGCCTCAGTCGACATGGTCGGCGGCCTCGGACGGCGGCTGCGGCCAGGCGGGCAGCGGATCGCGCACCAGCTCCCACGCCCTCGCGGCCTGCAGCACCCCGAGGTCGTCGAAGCGCCGCCCGGCCAGCTGCAGGCCGATGGGCAGGCCGTCGGACGTCATGCCGCAGGGCACCGAGGCGGCCGGCTGCTCCGACATGTTGAACGGCACCGTGAAGGCGATGTGCTCGAGCGGGCGCAGCGGGTCGTTGGTGGGCGAGGCCCAGTCGGCCGGCGGCGCCGCGACCGGCGACACCGGCGACAGCACGATGTCGTAGGGCTGGCAGGCGGCGACCGTCGCCACCCGGGTCGCGTGGAACTGGCTGGCGGCGCGGAACACCGCCTCGCCGTCCAGGCCCGCGGCGCTCTCGGCCCAGGCGCGGATGTAGGGCAGCACGCGGTCGCGCCGCCCGGCCGGCAGGGCGCGGATGTCCAGCAGCGAGCGCATGCGCCAGAACCGGTCCATGCCGTCGAGCATCTCCCGGGTGAGGAAGGGCGCCATGGGCTCGACGCGGGCGCCCGCCTCCGCGAACAGCAGGGCCGCCCGCTCGACGGCGGCGCGCACCTGCGGATCGACCGGCAGGCCGCAGCCCGCCTCCAGCAGCAGGCCCACGCGCAGCCCGCGCAGCTGCGCCGCCCCGCGATCGGCGTCGTGCCAGGCGATGTCCTGCCAGGGCAGGCCCATGCTGTCGCGGGCGTCGGGCTGCGCCAGCACCTGCATGGCCAGCGCGCAGTCGGTGACCGTGCGGGTCATCGGGCCCGCGGCACGACCGGTGTAGGGCGGGTCGATCGGGATGCGCCCGAGGCTGGGCTTGAGGGTGGCGATGCCGCACCAGCCGGCCGGCAGGCGCAGCGATCCGCCGATGTCGGTGCCCACGTGGATGGGCCCGTAGCCTGCCGCCGCGGCCGCGCCGGCGCCGGCACTGCTGCCGCCCGGCGTGCGGCCCAGGTCCCAGGGGTTGCGTGCCAGCGCATGGAAGCTGGACAGGCCCGAGGACAGCATGCCGTAGTCGGGCATGGTGGTCTTGGCCAGCAGCACCGCGCCGCCCTCGCGCAGGCGCGCGGCCGGCGGCGCGTCGGCCGCCGCGGGCGCGAGCTCGCTGGCCGCGGTGCCCAGTGGCAGCGGGTCGCCGGCGGTGGCGATGTTGTCCTTGACCGTGACCGGCACGCCGTCCAGCGGCCCCAGGGGCGCGCCGCGCCGCCACCGGGCCTCGCTGGCGCGCGCCTGCGCGAGCGCCTGCTCGGGCCGCAGCAGGTACAGCGCGTGCAGGTGCCGTTCCCACCGCTCCACGTGCGCGAGCACGGCCTGCGTGGCCTCGACCGGCGACCAGTGGCCCGCGCGGTAGCCCGCCACCAGTTCGGCCGCGGACACCTCGTGCAGGGCGGGCGTGGCGCGCCGCGGATCGCCCACCGGCGCACCCGGCCGGCTCATGCCCAGGACATCCCCGCCAGGTCGTTGCAGAAGATCGGCATGTCCTTCCACAGCCCGCGCAGGTTGCGGCTGGCCACCGTCACCCATTGCGGCTGGTACAGGAAGCCGTGCACCGCGTCCTCGGCCAGCAGGCGCTGCGCCTCGCCCAGCAGCTTCGCGCGGTCGGCCGGCCGTTGCGCCGTCTTGATGCGGTCGTACAGCGCGTTGAACTTGGGGTTGGCGTAGTTCCAGTAGTAGTCGGGCTTGGCGAAGTTGCCCAGGTCGAAGGGCTCGACGTGCGAGATGATGGTCAGGTCGTAGTTCCTGGCGCCGTACACGTTGGACAGCCACTGCGCCCACTCGACGTTCTGCAGCTTCGCGTTGATGCCCACCTTGGACAGTAGCGAGGCGATCACCTCGCCGCCCTGGCGCGCGTAGGGCGGCGGGGGCAGGGTGATGGTCAGTTCCAGCGGCGTGGTGACGCCGGCCTCGCGCAGCAGCGCGCGTGCCTTGTCGGGGTCGTAGGGGTTGACGCCCGTGGTGTCCACGTAGCCGAAGGCGCCCGGCACGTAATGGCTGCCGATGGGCGCGCCGTACCCGTCGCCGGCGCCCTGGATCACCGCCTTGCGGTCGATCGCCGCCGAGATCGCGCGCCGCACCCGCAGGTCGTCCAGCGGCTTCTTGCGGTTGTTGATCGCCAGGATGGTCTTGGCGCGCGAGCCGCTGACCACGACCTGGAAGCGCGCGTTGTCCTTGAACTGCGCCACGCTGCGCGGCGTCACGCGCGGGAACGCGTCGACGTCGCCGGCCAGCAGCGCGGCCACCTGGGCCGCCGGGTCGGGAATGAAGCGGAACGTGGCCCGCTTGAGCTTCACGGCCGCGGCGTTGCGGTACCCGTCCCACTTGGCCAAGGTCACCGAGGAGCCGCGCACCCAGTTCTCCAGCCGGTACGGGCCCGTGCCCACCGGCCGGGTCGCGTTCGTGTCCGCGCTCCTGGGCTCGACGATGATGGCCGTGGCCTGGCCCAGCAGGAACGGGAAGTCGGGGTCGATCTCCTTGGTCAGCAGCACCACCGTGTGCTCGTCGACCACGCGCGTGGTGAGGTTGGCGAAGGTGCGCTTGTCCTTGTTGGTGCTCTTGTCGCCGCCGGCGCGGTCGAACGAGAACTTGACCGCCTGCGCGTTGAACGGCTCGCCGTTGTGGAAGCTGACGCCCTTGCGCAGGCGGAAGGTGTAGGTGGTCAGGTCGGGCGAGACCTCCCAGCTCTCGGCCAGCAGCGGGGTGACGCTGCCGTCGGCGTTGATCTTCGTGAGCGTCTCGTAGATGTTGTACAGCGTGACCTCGCCGATCGAGGAGGCGGCGCCGCCGGTGGGATCGAGGCCGGGGCTGGGCTCCAGCGCCATCGCCAGCACGATCGCGTCCTTGCGGCCCTGGGCCTGGGCGAGGCCGGGCAGGGCGAGCGGCAGGCCGGCCAGCGCGGTGGAGGTCAGCAGGGTCCGTCGGTTCAGCATCTTCTTGGCTCCTTCAGGAATCGGTCGGGCCCGCCGGGCGGGCCGGGGGCGCCGGATCATCCGACAGCCCGCCCGCCCCCGCAAGCGAAGGGGCCGCGGCGGGGCGTGGCGGTTCGGGCCGGGGCACCGCGTCGAGCAGGGCCCGGGTGTAGGGATGGCGCGGTGCGCGCAGGACCTCCTCGCACGCCCCCTGCTCGACGATGCGCCCCTCGCGCAGCACGGCGACCTCCTCGCACAGGTGGCGCACCACGGCCAGGTCGTGGCTGATCAGCAGGTAGGTCACGCCGAACTCGCGCTGCAGGTCCGCCATCAGGTTCAGCACCTGCGCCTGCACCGACACGTCGAGCGCGCTCACCGGCTCGTCGGCCACGATCAGGCGCGGCCGGGTCACGAGCGCGCGGGCGATGGCGATGCGCTGGCGCTGGCCGCCCGAGAACTCGTGCGGGTACTTGTCGGCGTCGCGCGCGCGCAGGCCCACCGCCTCGAGCACCTGTGCCGCGCGCGCGCGCCGCTGCGCGGCCGTGCCCTCGCCCTGGGCGGCCAGCGGCTCCGCGACGGTGCGGCCGACGGGCTGGCGCGGATCGAGCGAACCGTAGGGATCCTGGAACACCATCTGCAGGTCGCGCCGGGCCGCCCGCAGGTCGGCCGGCGGCAGGGCATGCAGGTCGCGGCCGTCGAGCAGCACGCGTCCGGCGGTGGGCCGGTCCAGTGCCATCACCAGCCGCGCCAGCGTGGACTTGCCCGAGCCCGACTCGCCGACCAGGCCCAGGCTGCGGCCGGCGTTGATCGACAGGCTCACGCCGTCCAGGGCGCGCACCAGCGGTGGCGGGCCGAGCAGGCGCTCGCGCGGCAGGCGGTGATGCCGCACGAGGTCCTGCACCTGCAGCAGCGGGGCCGTCCCGCTCATGGCGTGCCGCCCCGGGCCCGGTCGGCGGCCACGGCGTCGAGCCGGATGCAGCGGGCGTGGTGGCCGGCACCCAGGTCCACCGGCGGCGGCGTGGCGACCGCGCAGGCGTCGACCGTCCAGGCGCAACGGCCCGCGAAGGGGCAGCCCGGGGGCAGCTCGTGCAGGTCGGGCACGCTGCCGGGGATGGTGGCGAGCCGGCCGCCGCGCGGGCCGCCCAGGCCGGGCCGGGCACCGAACAGGCCCAGCGTGTACGGGTGGGCCCGGTGCGCGTAGACCGTGGCCACCGGGCCGTCCTCGACGACCGCGCCGCCGTACATGACCAGCAGGCGCTGCACGTTCTGCGCGACCACGCCCAGGTCGTGGGAGATCAGCAGCAGGGCCATGCCGCGCTCGGCCACCAGCTCGCGCACCAGCGCCAGGATCTGCTGCTGCACCGTCACGTCCAGCGCGGTGGTGGGCTCGTCGGCCACCAGCAGGTCGGGGCCGCAGGCCAGCGCCATCGCGATCGTGATGCGCTGGCGCTGGCCGCCCGAGAACTGGTGCGGCCAGGCGTCGGCGCGCCGCGCCGCATCGGGGATGCCCACGCGCTCGAGCAGGGCGATGGCCTCGCGCCGGGCCTGGCGCGCGCCCAGGCCGCGGTGCAGCTGCAGCGGCTCGGCCACCTGCCTTCCGACGGTGTGCACCGGGTTGAGCGCCGTCATCGGTTCCTGGAACACCATGGCGATGCGGTTGCCGCGCACGCGGCACCAGTCGCGCTCTGTCTGGCCCAGCAGCTCGCGGCCGTCCAGCCGCACGCTGCCGCCGGCCCGCGCGTTGTCGGGCAGCAGGCCGAGCAGGGCCAGGGCGGTGAGCGACTTGCCGCAGCCGGACTCGCCGACCAGGCCCAGGGTCTCGCCGCGTTCGAGCGCGAACGACAGCCCGCGCACCGCCCGCGCGGTCCCGCGCGGGGTGTCCAGGTCCACGGTGAGGCCGGCGACGTCGAGCAGGGGCATGGGCCGTTCAGCGCCGGCGCGCCAGGCGCGGGTCGAGCAGGTCGCGCAGGCCGTCGCCCAGCAGGTTCAGCCCCAGCACCGCCAGCGCGATCGCCACGCCGGGGAACACCGCCAGCAGGGGCGCCTGGAACATCAGCGTCTGGGCCTCGGCCAGCATGCGGCCCCAGGAGGGCTGCGGCGGTTGCGTGCCCAGCCCGAGGTAGGACAGCGCGGCCTCGGCCAGGATGGCGATGGCGAAGCGGATGGTGGCCTGCACGATCAGCACCGAGGCGATGTTGGGCAGCACGTGCACCCAGGTGATGGACCAGGCGCCGCGGCCGCAGGCCTGCGCGGCCAGCACGTACTCGCGCGCCCACACGGCGTTGGCCGAGGCCCGCGCGATGCGCGCGAAGGTGGGCACGTTGTACAGGCCGATGGCGACGATGGCGATCACCATGCCGGGCCCGAACACCGCGGTGAGCATGATGGCCGACAGGATGGCGGGAAACGCGAAGCCGAAGTCCGCCAGCCGCATCAGCAGCTCCTCGGTCCAGCCGCGCCGCGCCGCCGCCAGCAGGCCGAAGGCCACGCCCACCACCAGGCCGATGCCCACGGCCACCACGCCCACGACGATCGAGGCGCGCGCGCCCACCAGCAGCAGCGACGCGACGTCGCGGCCGTAGGGGTCGGTGCCCAGCCAGTGCACGGGGCCGGGCGGCAGCAGGCGCTGGTCCATGGCCACGTCGACGGGCGAATGCGGCGTCCACACCAGCGAGACCGCCGCTGCCAGCACGAGCAGCAGGGTGAGCACGCCGCCCAGCACGAAGCTGCGGTGGCGCCGCGCGCGCTGCCACAAGCCGGGCGCGGCGACGGAGGCGGGCAGGGGCGCGGTGGTGGTGGTCAAGGGCGGGGGCGCGGTGCGCTCAGATGTCGCTGGCCTTCAGGCGCGGGTCGATGGCGGCGTACAGCAGGTCGACCACGAAGTTGACGACCACCACCATCGCGGCCAGCAGCATCACGCAGTTGCGCACCACGATGAGGTCGCGGTTGGCGATCGACTGGAAGATCAGCCGGCCCAGGCCGGGCAGGTAGAACACGCTCTCGACCACGATGGTGCCGGCCAGCAGCTCGGCGAACTGCAGGCCCATCACGGTCACCACGGGCACCATGGCGTTGCGCAACGCATGGCCCCACAGGGCGCGGCGCCGGCTCGCACCCTTGGCTCGCGCGGTGCGCACGAAGTCCTCGCGCAGGACGTCCAGCAGGGCAGAGCGGGTGATGCGCGCCAGGATCGCCGACTGCACCACCGCCAGCGCGAGCGCGGGCAGGGCCAGCGCCTTCAGGCCCGGCCACAGGCCGTCCTGCCAGCCCGGGAAGCCCCCGGCCGAGAACCAGCGCAGCTGCACCGAGAAGAGCAGGATCAGCAGGATCGCGAACCAGAAGTTGGGGATGGCGATGCCCAGCTGCGACACCGCCATCACGCCCACATCGCCGGCCTGGTCGTGGCGGGACGCGGCGTAGACGCCGGCCGCCAGCGCGATCGCCGCCGTCAGCAGCATGGCCAGCACCGCCAGCGGCACGGTGACCTGCAGGCGCTCGAGCACCAGCTCGGCCACGGGCGTGCTGTAGGCGTAGCTGGTGCCCAGGTCGCCGCGTGCCAGCCCGCCGATCCAGTCGAGGTAGCGCTCGGGGGCGGGGCGGTCCAGGCCCAGGCGCCGGGCCAGCTCGGCCACGGCCTCGGGCGAGGCGTCGGGGCCCATGAGCACCTGCGCGGCGTTGCCGGGCAGCACCTCCAGCACGACGAAGACCACGACCGAGGCACCTGCCAGCGTGGCGACCAGGGTGATCAGGCGCTTGAGGAGGAACACGCTCATTCGGCCGGGGATAATGCCAGATCACGCGAGCACGACGACCCCACGCAGAGGCAGGCAATCCATGGCGCTGATGATCACCGACGAGTGCATCAATTGCGATGTGTGCGAGCCCGAGTGCCCCAACCAGGCCATCTCGCTGGGCCTGGAGATCTACGAGATCGACCCGGGCAAGTGCACGGAGTGCGTGGGCCACTTCGACGAGCCCCAGTGCGTGCAGGTCTGCCCCGTGGCCTGCATCCCGGTGAACCCGGCCCACGTGGAGACCCGCGAGACCCTCTGGCAGAAGTACCGGCGCCTGACCGGCAAGCCCGAGCCTGGGACCCTCGCCGGCCCCGCGGGCGGTGGCGGCAGCGCACCCGCCTGAACCGGCACGGCCTGCGGGCCGTCATCCCTTCGTCGACGCCGCGGTCGGCTTCTGCACCTTGGCCGGCGCCGCCGGCGGGGCCTTCTCGCGTGGCTCGGCCGCTGGGTCCTTGCCCGCCTTGCGGACCGTGCCGGGCACGACGGCGGTGAACACCTCGGCCTTGCGTCCCGGGCGCTGCCCGGCTGCGCCCGCGCGTGACAGGTCGCGCTCGGCCTGCGCCGGCAGCGGCACGTAGAGCGAGGGCACGTTGGCGGCGGCCTCGTCGCGGGTGCGCCGTCGCACCAGGTCGTCGGCGGCCCGGTTGTTGGCGCGTACGGCGTCCTCGGCGCGGCGGCGTTCGGCCGGACCAGGGTCGTGGGCCTGCGGGACGACCGCACGGCCGTCGGCGCAGGGCCGGTCGGCATAGCCGTCGGCACAGCGCCAGACGGCTTGGGCCCAGGCGCTGCCCAGGCCGGCGGCCAGCAGCACGGGCGTGGCCAGGTTGTGGAACTGCATGGTGTCGCTCCTCCTGGCCGCCACAGGGTGGCTCAGCCTTCCGCGGGCCGTGGCGGCTTGGCGCGCGGGGGCTTGCTGGTGTGCACCAGCGTCGTGGCCTTGGTCATGTCGCCGTCCAGCAGTGCCGGCGCCGCCTGCAGCGTGCGCGCGACGCAGGCCTCGATGGCCTCGCGCTGCTCGGGGGCCGGCTTGCGCAGCACCCAGTCGGCCACCTCGGACTTCACGCCCGGGTGGCCGATGCCGATGCGCAGGCGCCAGTAGTCGCCGGTGCCCAGCTGGGCGTGGATGTCGCGCAGGCCGTTGTGGCCCGCGTGGCCGCCGCCGAACTTGAGCTTGGCCTCGCCCGGGGCGATGTCGAGCTCGTCGTGCACCACGAGGATCTCGTCGGGCTGGATCTTGAAGAAGCGCGCCAGCGCCGCAACGGAGCGGCCCGACACGTTCATGTAGGTCTGCGGCTCGAGCAGCCACACCGGGCGGCCCTGCACGGTGCCGCGGGCCACCAGGCCGTGGTACGCCTTGTCGTGCGACAGGTGCAGCCTGAGCTCGCGCGCGAGCGCGTCGACCCACCAGAAGCCGGCGTTGTGGCGGGTGGCCTCGTACTCGGGGCCCGGATTGCCCAGGCCGACGAACAGCTTGATCATCGGTCGATGGTAAGGGGCACGCGGCTGCGTGCGGATGCGACAAGGCCCGCCGAGGCGGGCCTTGCTCCTGTGGCTGGCGGGGGCGGTGCCGCGTGGGCGGCGCCGCCTCCTGCAAGCGGCTTACTTCTTCTTCTTGGCGTCCTTGCCCTTGGCGTCGGCAGCCGGGGCGGCGGCCGGGGCCACGACCGGGGCTTCCTCGACCGGGGCGACCACGGTGACCAGCACCGGGTTCTTCTTGCCGTGGGTCACGGCCGCCACGCCCTTGGGCAGCTGGACCTGGTCCAGGTGCAGCGAGTCACCCTTCTTCAGGCCGGACAGGTCCACCTCGATGAACTCGGGCAGGTCGCCGGGGAAGCAGGCGACTTCGAGTTCGGAGACGACGGTGTTGACCAGGCAGGCGTCGACCTTGACCGCGGGCGACTCGTCGGCCTTGATGTAGTGCACGGGCACCTTCATCGACAGGCGGGTCTTGGCGTCCACGCGCTGGAAGTCCACGTGCAGCACCAGCGGCTTGAACGGGTGGTACTGGACGTCGCGCAGCAGCACCTTGGCGCCCTGGCCGTTCAGTTCCATCTCGAGGATGGTCGAGTGGAACGCTTCCTTCTTCAGGGCGTACCACAGGGCGTTGTGGTCCAGCTCGATCAGCTGCGGCTGGCCATCGCCGCCGTAGACGATGCCGGGGGTCTTGCCGGTGTTGCGCAGGCGGCGGCTCGCACCCGTGCCCTGCTTGGCGCGCTCGAAAGCGACGAATTTCATGGTTTCACTCCGTGATTGGCGCCGACCGCGACCAGTTCGGCACCGTGGTCCGCGGGGCCGCCCCATGCGGCCCCGTCGGCTTTCAGAACAGGTTCTCCTGCTCCGAGAAGAGGCTCATCACCGACTCGCCCTTGGCGATGCGCTGGATGGTCTCGCCGATCAGGGGCGCGACGGTCAGCTGCCGGATCTTGGGGCAGGCCTTGGCGGCCTCGCCCAGCGGGATGGTGTTGGTGACCACGACCTCGTCGAGCGCGTTGCCCTTGGCGATGCGGTCGATGGCGGGGCCCGAGAAGATCGGGTGCGTGCAGTACGCGTACACCTGCTTGGCGCCGCGCTCCTTGAGCACCTCGGCCGCCTTCACCAGGGTGCCGGCGGTGTCGATCATGTCGTCCATGATCACGCAGTTGCGGCCCTCGATGTCGCCGATCACGTGCATCACCTCGGAGACGTTGGCCTTGGGCCGGCGCTTGTCGATGATGGCCATGTCGGTGCCCAGCTGCTTGGCCAGCGCGCGGGCGCGCACCACGCCGCCGACGTCGGGCGAGACCACGATCAGGTTGTCGTAGTTCTTCTGCCGCAGGTCGTGCAGCAGCACGGGCGAGGCGTAGATGTTGTCGACCGGGATGTCGAAGAAGCCCTGGATCTGGTCGGCGTGCAGGTCCATGGTGAGCACGCGCGCCACGCCCACGGTCTGCAGCAGGTTGGCCACCACCTTGGCCGAGATCGGCACGCGGGCCGACCGCGGGCGGCGGTCCTGGCGGGCATAGCCGAAGTAGGGGATCACCGCGGAGATGCGCTCGGCCGAGGCGCGCTTGAGCGCGTCGACCATGATGAGCAGCTCCATCAGGTTCTCGTTGGTCGGGGCGCAGGTGGACTGCACCACGAACACGTCGCGGGCCCGCACGTTGGTGTTGATCTCGACGGTCACCTCGCCGTCGGAGAAACGCCCCACGCTGGCCGCACCCAGCGAGATGCCCAGGTGGCTCGCGATCTCGCCGGCCAGTGCCGGGTTGGCGTTGCCGGTGAAGACCATGAAATCGGGAGACGGAGGTGTCTGCATGGACGGACCCGGCTTGTCTTGGACGATGGTGCCAAAGGAATTTGGCAGGGGAGGAAGGACTCGAACCCTCGCATGCCGGAATCAAAATCCGGTGCCTTAACCAACTTGGCGACTCCCCTACACGGGTCTCGGGCTGGATCAGCCTTCAACCGATGACTTGTCGCTGGATGCCCAACCCACGAGGGGATGGACGTCCAAGATGCTGCACTCCCTGACTGCCCAGCCGGTGGGTGGTTGGGCCACCGGCTTCGCCGATCCGGGCAGCGGCGCGAAGCACGCACTGCCTGAACCTGTCATCCGCCCGGTCAGCCCTTGGGAGGCCAACCAGTCCAGCGCGGCCCCCACGTCGGGGCAGAGGCGCCGGGCCACCGGTTGCAGGTCGTTGTGACCGAAACGCAGCGGGTCTGCAGCGAAGCCCGAGAGTATAGCAGGGTTCGTTGCGCGTTGTAGATCCGGCGCGCGAAAGATGCTCGGCGTGTCCACGCCGGCCGGCGGCTTGGCCACCAGCAGGCGCGCTGCGGGCAGGTCGATCGGGGTGATCCGCTCGCCGATGCCCTCGACCCAGGCATTGCGCCCGCGCAGGAAGAAGGGCACGTCGGCGCCCAGCTGCAGGCCGATGGTCTCGAGCGCATGCTGGTCCAGCCCGGTGCGCCAGAGGCGGTTGAGCGCCAGCAGGCAGGTGGCGGCGTCGGAGCTGCCGCCGCCCATGCCGGCCTGGGCCGGCAGCCGCTTGTCCAGCACGATGTGCGCCCCGGCCGTGCAGCCGGTGGCGGCCTGCAGCGCGCGGGCGGCGCGCAGGCACAGGTCGTCGTCGGGCACCGGCTGGCCGATGTCCTCGCGGCTGAGGCCGGCTCCGTGTCGCTGCTCGACGTGCAGCAGGTCGCACCAGTCGAGCAGCGCGAACACCGACTGCAGCAGGTGGTAGCCGTCCTCGCGCCGGCCGACGACGTGCAGGAACAGGTTGACCTTGGCCGGGGCGGGCAGGTCGTGCAGGGACCGCATCGCCTCAGCGCTCCAGCACCAGGCGCAGTTCCGCCGGTGGGGGCGGGGCGGTGCGCCGCGCGCGCAGCCGCCCGGCCTCCAGGCCCGACAGGTCGGGCTCCCAACCCGGCACCGGGGTGGGCCGGCCCTCCAGCCAGTCGAACAGCGCGGCCACGGGCAGCGGCGCCCCGGTGGCCTCCTCCACCATCGCCTGCAGCGACGGGTAGCTGCGCGGGCCCTGGCCCGGCGCCTGCAACAGGGCCTGGCCGGGCTGCCAGCGCAGTTGCGCGGCCACGCCGCCCAGGGGGGTGTAGAGCGTCAGCTCGCCGGCCTCGGGCCGGCCGCGCAGCTCGAAGCCGGCCGAGAACGAGGAGGCCGCCGCGTCCTCGACGCTCAGGGCGAGCCTGCCGCTGCGCACCGGCGCGTCGGCGGGTGCCGCGCTGCCGGACGGGGGGCGCGGTGCCGCACAGCCGGCAAGGCCGGCCGCGAGGGCGAGCGCGGACAGGCGGCGCCAGCCGCGGGACGGTGCGGCCCCGGTCGCGGACCTCATGGCCGCACGCGCAGCCGCTTGATCGCTTCCTGCAGCGTCTCGTTCTCGGCGTTGAGCAGCAGGCCTTCGCGGAAGATGGCCGTCGCGCGATCGCGCTGCCCCAGGCTCCAGAGCACCTCACCCAGGTGGGCGGCGATCTCGGCGTCGGGGCGCGCCTTGTAGGCGGCGTCGAGGATGCGCAGCGCTTCGGCGCGGTTGCCCAGGCGGAACTCGACCCAGCCCAGGCTGTCGCTGATGTAGGGGTCGCCCGGCGCGTACTCGAGCGCCTTCTGGATCAACTGCTTGGCCTCGGGCAGGCGGATGCCGCGATCGGCGAGCGAGTAGCCCAGCGCGTTGTACGCGTGGTGGAAGTCGGGCCGCGCCGCGATGACCGAGCGCAGCAGGCGCTCCATCTCGGGCAGCTGGCCCAGCTTCTCGGCGAGCATGGCCTGGTCGTACAGCAGGTCCGCATCGCGCGGGTCCTTGGCCGTGGCCTGGGCGAGGAGGTCGTACGCCGCCTTCCACTGCTTCTGGTCGCGCAGCAGCTGCACCTCGGCCGTGAGCTTGAGCCGGGCGTCGCCGGGATTGCGCTCGGGCATCGCCCGCAGCAGCTGCCGGGCCTCGTCCAGCCGGCCCTGGCCCGCGAGGATCGAGGCGCGGCGCGTCTGCGCCGACACCAGGTCCTGCGCGTCCTCGATGCGGTCGAGCCAGGCGTTGGCGGCCGCGTAGTCCTTGCGCTTCTCGGCCACCTGCGCCAGCGACAGGTAGGCCTGCGCCTGCCCGCGGTTGCGCTCCTGGGTGGACCGCTGCCCCTGCGACAGCTCGAGGTAGCGCTTGAACGACGCCTCGGCCTGCGCCAGCTGGTTCTGCTGCAGCTGCAAGGTGCCCTGCACCAGCCAGGCCTCGGGCAGGTCGGGCTTGTCGGCCGTCACCAGCTGCACCTGCGCCTGGGCCTCGCCGTAGCGCTGCGCGTCGAGCAGCGCGCGCGCGTAGCCCATGCGCATCTCGGGATCGGGCTTGCCATCCATGTAGCGCTTGACCACGGCCTCGGCCTGCGGCTGCCGCGGGTCCATCAGCTCGAGGGCCAGCAGGGCGGGGAACTCGGAGGTGGGCGCGATGGCCTGCCCGCGCCGCGCTGCCTCCAGCGCGCCGGCCGTGTCGCCAGCGGCCATCCGCAGCCGGCCCACCGTGCCCCAGGCCACGCCGCCGGTGGCCGGCTGCCCCAGGCTGTCGGCCAGGGCCTGCTCGGCGACCGTGGCGGCCTGCCGCTTGTCGCTCACGCGCGCGAACAGGCGCGGCAAGGTGGCGATCACCACGGTGCGCTCGGGGGCGGGGGCCAGCGCCACTTCCGTGCGCAGGGGCTCGGCGGCCTCGGCCACGCGGTTGAGGGCCAGCAGGATCTGCAGCACGTACCGGTTCGCCTCGCGCGAGCTGGGGATCGCCTGCTTCCAGGCACGCGCGGCCTGCAGCGCGGCATCGCCCGCGCGCGACTGGAACGCGATCTCCACCGCGCGCTGGTACAGCTCGGGATCGTTGGTCTTGCGTGCCGCGTCCAGCACCAGCGCGTAGCCGGTGGCCGGTTCGGTGCGTGCGTTCAGCTCGCCCAGCAGCAGCTGGTAGAACAGCTCGGCATCCATCGCGCTGGGCCGGGCTTCGGGCTCGGCCGCCGCCGGTTCGGAGGCGGCGCGGGCGGGGGGCGGCACACGCCCCGGCGCGGGCTGCGCAAGGACCGATGGCACCGCGAGGACCAGCAGGGCCGCGCCAGCGGCCAGGCGGAGGCGAAACGTCATCGGCCCATCATAATCGGCGCCCCCGCAGCGGCCCTGCCGCGCCAGCCCATGCCCGAGCTTCCCGAAGTCGAAGTCACCCGCCGCAGCGTCGCCGACCGCCTGGAGGGCGCGCGCATCCTGCAGGCGCGCCTGGGCAAGCCGCTGCGCTGGCCGCTGGGCGTGCCGCCCGGGCACCTGGCCGGGCGCACGGTGCGGGCCGTGCGCCGGCGCGGCAAGTACCTGCTGCTGGACCTCGACGACGGCCTGCTGCTGCTGCACCTGGGCATGTCGGGCAGCCTGACCTTCACGGCCGACGCGGCGCCGGCCGGCGCCCACGACCACTTCGACCTGGCGACGGACCGCGGCGTGCTGCGGCTGAACGACCCCCGCCGCTTCGGCGCCGTGGTCTGGGCCGAGGACGAGCAGGCGGCCCCCGCGCGCAAGCTGCTGGGCGGCCTGGGCGTCGAGCCCCTGGAAGCGCAGTTCGACGCGGCGGCCTTCCATGCAGGCCTGCGCCAGCGCCGTGCCCCGGTCAAGCAGGTGCTGCTGGCCGGCGACCTGGTCGTGGGCGTGGGCAACATCTACGCCTCGGAGGCCCTGTTCCTGGCCGGCATCCGCCCCACGGTGCCGGCCGCCCGCATCAGCGGCCCGCGCGCACGCAAGCTGCATGCGGCGATCCGCGACGTGCTGGCGCGGGCCGTGGCCAAGGGCGGCAGCACGCTGCGCGACTTCAGCGCCGACGGCCAGCCGGGCTACTTCCAGCTCGAGGCGATGGTCTACGGGCGGGCCGGCGCGCCCTGCCGTGTCTGCGGCGCCACGGTCCGCGGCATCCGGCAGGGGCAGCGTGCGACCTTCTACTGCCCGGCCTGCCAGAAGCCCTGAGGCGCGCGGAGGGGCGCTGCTATAGTCAGCCGCGACCAGAGACGGGGACCCGTGGCCACATCCTTCAACGAGCAGCTGGACCAGCACGGCGCATGGCGGCGCGAGTTCGCCCTGCGCCTGAAACTCCTGGCCGAATGGCTCAAGGACCACGACCTGCTCGACGCCGCCATCGAGGAGCGCCTGCGCCGGCTCGAGGCCCAGGTGCGCAGCGACAAGGTGATGGTCGCCTTCGTCGCCGAGTTCTCGCGCGGCAAGTCGGAGTTGATCAACGCGATCTTCTTCGCGGGCTACAAGCGCCGCATCATGCCGGCCAGCGCCGGCCGCACCACCATGTGCCCGACCGAGATCGGGTACGACGCCGAGGTGCCGCCCTGCCTGCGCCTGCTGCCCATCGAGACGCGCCTGCAGCCGCAGCCGCTGATGGAGTGGCGACTGGCGCCCGAGAAGTGGACCCGCGTCGACCTCGACGTGAACGACCCGGCGCAGCTGGCCAAGGCCTTCGAGAAGGTCGCCGAGGTGCGCCACGTCAGCCGCGAGGAGGCCCGTGCGCTGGGCTTCTGGCACGACGACCGGCCCGAGGACAACCCGCCGGTCTCGGCCGACGGCCGGGTCGAGGTGCCGCGCTGGCGCCATGCCCTGATCAACATCGCCCACCCGCTGCTCAAGCAGGGGCTGGTGATCCTCGACACGCCGGGGCTTAACGCCATCGGCGCCGAGCCCGAGCTGACGGTCAACCTGATCCCGCAGGCGCACGCCGTGCTGTTCATCCTGGCCGCCGACACCGGCGTGACCAAGTCCGACCTGGCGATGTGGCGCGAGCACCTGCTGCCCGACGGCCCCGAGGGCCGCGACGCGCGCATCGTGGTGCTGAACAAGATCGACACCATGTGGGACGCCCTGTCCAGCGAGGAGCAGGTGCAGGCCCAGATCGAGCGCCAGCGCGGCGGCTCGGCCGAGATCCTCGGCCTGCCGCGCGAGCAGGTGTTCCCCGTGTCGGCGCAGAAGGCGCTGGTGGCCAAGGTCGGCGACGACGCGGCGCTGCTGCAGGCCAGCCGCCTGCCCGCGCTCGAGGCCGCGCTGGCCCGGACCGTCATGGGTGAGCGCCAGCGCATCCTGCGCGCCGCCGTGGGCACCGGCATCGCCGACCTGCGCGCCGAGGCCGGCCGGGCGCTGGCCATCCGCCGCCGCGACCACGCCGAGCAGATCCTGGAGCTCAAGGGCCTGCGCGGCAAGAACACCTCGGTGATCCGCCACATGCGCTCGCGCATCGAGCAGGAGCAGCGCGACTTCGACGTCAGCGGCGCCAAGATCCACGCGGTGCGCTCGGTGCACCTGAAGCTGCTCAAGGACGTCTTCACCCTGCTGGGCACGGCGCACCTCAAGACGGTGATGACCGACCTGACCCGCGAGCTGTCCACGCCGGGCCTGAAGCTGGGCGTCAAGCGCGCCTATGCCGACACTTTCGAGCGCCTGCGCGCCTCGCTGCGCGAGGCCCAGGGCAAGAGCGCCGAGATCCAGAGCATGCTCACCGGCACCTTCCGCCAGCTGAACGCCGAGTACGGCTTCTCGCTGCAGCCGCCCAAGGAGCCCGACCTGGCGCGCCACGCGCGCGACCTCGAGCTGGTCGAGCGCAGCCACCAGCAGTACCTGGGCATGGGCAATGCGCTGCGGCTGGCGCAGCCCGAGTTCGCCGACCGGCTGGTGCGCGCGCTGGCCACGCGGCTGCGCGTCGTGTTCGAGTCGGCGCTGGGCGAGGTGGAGCTGTGGAACAAGGCCTCGGCCGCCCAGCTCGATGCGCAGCTGCGCGAGCGCCGCCGCAACTTCGCCCGCCGCATCGAGGCGATCGAGCGCATCCAGGAGGCCGCCAGCGGCCTCGACGAACGCATCGCCGAGATCGAGTCGCAGGATGCCGCGGTCAACCAGCTCGATGCCAAGCTGGCCGAGCTGACGGCCCACCTGGTGGCCACGCCCGCACCGCCCGCCCCCGCGGCACTCGCCGCGGCGGCATGACACCCCCGCCCGACCTCGCCGGCCCCCTGGTGCGCTGGCAGCGCAGCCACGGCCGCCATGGCCTGCCGTGGCAGGGCACGCGCGACCCGTACCGCGTGTGGCTGTCCGAGGTGATGCTGCAGCAGACGCAGGTCAGCGT
This sequence comes from Comamonadaceae bacterium, assembly GCA_027484575.1. GTDB lineage: Bacteria > Pseudomonadota > Gammaproteobacteria > Burkholderiales > Burkholderiaceae_C > Ramlibacter. The sequence goes on along the minus strand of JAIXSQ010000014.1, from coordinate 100,440 downwards.
GGTGCTGGGCTACTACGAGCGCTTCCTGGACCGCTGGCCCGACGTGGCCGCGCTGGCCGCCGCGCCGCTGGACGACGTGCTGGGCGCCTGGAGCGGCCTGGGCTACTACAGCCGCGCCCGCAACCTGCACCGCTGCGCGCAGGAGGTGGTGGCGCGCTTCGGCGGCGCCTTCCCGCCCACGCAGGCCGAGCTGGTGACGCTGCCGGGCATCGGCCGCTCCACCGCCGCGGCGATCGCGGCCTTCTGCTTCGGCGAGCGCGCCGCCATCCTCGACGGCAACGTCAAGCGCGTGCTCACGCGGGCGCTGGCCTTCGGCGAGGACCTGGCGTCCTCGGCGGCCGAGCGGCGGCTGTGGGACCTGGCCACGGCGGTGCTGCCCGCCGACGGCGCCGACATGCCGGCCTACACCCAGGGCCTGATGGACCTCGGCGCCACCGTCTGCCTGGCCCGCTCGCCCAACTGCCTGCTGTGCCCGCTGCAGCCGGCGTGCGCCGCACGCGCCCAGGGACGGCCCGAGGCCTTTCCGGTCAAGACGCGCAAGCTGCGCCGCACGGCCCAGTCGCTGTGGCTGCTGCAGGCCGTCCGGCCCGCCGACGGTGCGGTGTGGCTGGCCAAGCGGCCGGTGCCTGGCGTGTGGGCGGGCCTGTGGTGCCTGCCCCTGCACGACAGCCGCGCCGCGCTCGAGGCCAGCGTGCCCGCGGCGCTGCAGCCGTCGCTCGACGACGCACCGGCCTTCACCCACGTGCTGACCCACAAGGACCTGCACCTGCACCCGGTGCGGGCCCGGGCGGCACCGGGCTGGCAGCCGGCGGGCGAGGGCGCCTGGTTCGCCCCGTCGCAGTGGCCGCAACTGGGCCTGCCGGCGCCCATCCGCCGCCTGCTGGAGCCGCCGGGCGGCTGAAGCCGCCTCAGGTGCGTTCGAGCTCGCGGTGGCGCCGCAGCGTGGTCCAGCCGCCGCCGAAGGCCTGCGCCAGCCGCTCGACCAGGTAGACCGAGCGGTGCTGGCCGCCGGTGCAGCCCACCGCCACCGTCACGTAGCTGCGGTGGTCCTGCGCCAGCAGCGGCAGCCACTGCTGCAGGAAGCGCTGGATGTCGCCGAACATGCGCTCGACGCCGTCCTGCGCGGCCAGGAACTCGGCCACCGGGGCGTCGCGGCCGGTGAGCGCGCGCAGCGCCGGTTCGTAGTGCGGGTTGGGCAGCATGCGCACGTCGAACACGTAGTCGGCATCCATCGGGATGCCGCGCTTGAAGGCGAAGGACTCGAACACCAGCGTCAGCTGGCTGGCCGGGGCGGCCAGCAGCGACTTGACCTGGGCCTGCAGCTGCGCGGGGCGGATCGTGCTGCTGTCCAGCACGTGGGCCTGGTCGCGCAGGTCGGCCAGCAGCTCGCGCTCGAGCTCGATCGCCTCGACCAGCGCGTGCCGGCGCGCCAGGGGATCACCCTCGTCGGCCGCCGCCGACTGGTTGGACAGGGGGTGGCGCCGGCGGGTCTCGGAAAAGCGCCGCACCAGCGTGTCGGTGGTGGAGTCCAGGAACAGGCTGCGCACCGCCACGCCCTGCTCGCGCAGCGCGCGCAGCTGGGCCGGCACCAGCGGCAGCGAACTGGCGCTGCGCACGTCCATGGCGATGGCCACGTGCTTGCCCGGCTGGGCGCGCTCGAGCGCGACGAAGGGCAGCAGCAGCTCGGGCGGCAGGTTGTCGACGCAGTACCAGCCGGCGTCCTCGAGCGCGCGCAGCGCGACCGACTTGCCCGAGCCGGACATGCCGGTGATGACGACGAGGTCGAGGGACATGCGCGCCTCAGGCCCCGCCCAGCATTTCCTTGGCGTGCGCGAGCGTGGTGCCCGACAGCCGCTCGCCGCCCAGCATGCGGGCCACCTCGGCCACGCGCTGCTCGCCCTCGACCGGCTGCACCGCGCTGGTGGTGCCGCCCGCCTCGCGCTGCTTGCTCACCACCAGGTGGTGGTCGGCGCAGGCGGCCACCTGCGGCAGGTGGGTGACGGCCAGCACCTGGCGGTCGCGGCCCAGCTGCTTCATCAGCCGGCCCACGGTCTCGGCCACCGCACCGCCCACGCCCGAGTCGACCTCGTCGAAGATCAGCGTGCCGGCCGTGCCCAGCTGGCTGGTGGTCACGGCGATGGCCAGGGCGATGCGCGAGAGCTCGCCGCCCGAGGCCACCTTGCCCACCGGCCGCGGCGTGGCGCCCGGGTGGCCCGCCACGAGGAACTGCACGTCGTCGAGCCCGTTGGCTGCCGGCTCCGCCAGCGGCTGCAGTTGCACCGCGAAGCGGCCGCCCTGCATGCCCAGCCCCTGCATGGCCTGCGTGATCGCGGCGGCCAGCTTGGGCGCGGCCTTGGCGCGCGCCTTCGACAGCGTGGCGGCCGCGGCCAGGAACGCCTGCCCCTGCGCCTTCTCGGCGGCCTCGAGCCCGGCCAGGTCGGCGGCGGCATCGAGCCGGGACAGCTCGTCGCGCCAGCCCGCCAGCAGCGCCGGCAGCTCCTGCGGCTGGCGCTTGTAGCGGCGCGCCAGCGACATCCACTGGCCCATGCGCTCGTCCAGTGCCGCCAGCCGCTCGGGATCGAGGTCGGCCTTGCGCAGCCAGGCATGCAGCGAGTGCGCCGCGTCCTCGGCCTGGGCCAGGCTGGAGGCCAGCACCTCGGCCACCGCCTTGAACTCGGGTTCGAGGTGCTCCTGGTCCTGCAGCAGGTCCTGCGCGCGCGAGAGCAGGGCGGTGGCGCCGCCCTCGTCGCCTTCGAGCGCCTGCAGGGCGGCATCGGCCGCATCGAGCAGCGCCTGCGCGTGCGACAAGCGGGTGTGGTCGGCGTTGAGCCCGTCCCATTCGTCGGCGCCGGGCGCGAGCTTGTCGACCTCGCCGATCTGCCACGCCAGCCGCTCGCGTTCGCGCTGCAGCGTGTCCTGCGCGGCGCGCGCCTCGGCCAGCGCCTTCTGCGCGGCGCGCCAGCCGCTCCACAGCTGCTGCAGCTTGCCGGCCTGGGCCCCGGTGCCCGCGTAGGCGTCGAGCAGCTCGCGCACCGCCTCGGGCCGGGTCAGGCTCTGCCACGCGTGCTGGCCGTGGATGTCCACCAGCCGCTCGCCCAGCTCGCGCAGCTGCGTGGCCGTGGCCGGGCTGCCGTTGACCCAGGCCCGGCTCTTGCCCTGGCTGTCGACGCTGCGGCGCAGCAGCAGGCTGTCGCCGGCCTCGAAGCCGGCCTCGTCGAGCCAGGGCAGCAGGGCCTGGGGCAGGTCGAATTCGCAGCTGACCTCGGTGCGCGGCGCGCCTTCGCGCACCAGGCCGGCGTCGGCGCGCGCGCCCAGGGCCAGCTGCAGCGCGTCGACCAGGATGGACTTGCCGGCGCCGGTCTCGCCGGTCAGCACGGTGAAGCCGCCGGCGAGCTCGAGTTCGAGCGCCTGCACGATGACGAAGTCGCGCAGCGCGATGCGTTTCAGGGCCATGCGGGCTCCTCGGTGCACGGACGGGGGAAGGCGCTCACGAGCCGCCCTCGTTCCAGTGCAGCTTGCGGCGCAGGGTGTCGAAATAGCTCCAGCCGCGCGGGTGCAGGAAGCGCACCGCATGCTCCGAGCGGCGCACCAGGATGCGGTCGCCGTGCAGCAGCGAGGCCAGCGACTGCATGTCGAAGTTCGCGCTGGCGTCGCGGCCGGCGACGATCTCGATCGCGATCTCGCCGCTGTCGGGCAGCACGATGGGGCGGTTGGACAGGGTGTGCGGCGCGATGGGCACCAGCACCCAGGCCGGGTTGGCCGGGTGCAGCATGGGGCCGCCGGCCGACAGGGCGTAGGCGGTGGAGCCGGTGGGCGTGGCCACGATCAGGCCGTCGGCACGCTGGTTGGCGACGAAGTGGCCGTCGACCTCGACCCGCAGTTCGACCATGCCCGCGGTGGCGCCGCGGTAGACCACCACGTCGTTCATGGCCTGGGCGTGGAAGACGCGGTCGCCGTCGCGCAGCACGCAGGCGTCGATCAGGCTGCGGCGGTCCTCCTCGTGCTCGCCGCGCAGCATCGGCCCCAGCACCTGGGGGTACTGCTCCAGCAGGATGTCGGTGACGAAGCCCAGCCGTCCCTGGTTGATGCCGATCAGGGGCACGCCGAAGCGCGCGAGCTGGCGGCCGATGCCCAGCATGGTGCCGTCGCCGCCCACCACGAGCCCGAGGTCGCAGCGCGCGCCGATGGCGGGGACGTCGAGCACCGGGTACCCTGCCAGCCCGGTGTTGGCCGCGGTGTCGTGCTCGAGCACGACTTCGCAGCCCTGGGCCAGCAGGAAGCGCGCGATGTCCTCGAGCGCGGCGCGGCTGCCCGCCACCGCCGCGGCGGTCGCGCCGGCGTGGTATTTGCCGATCAGGGCGACTTGGCGGAACAGGCTCGTCATCGGGCGGAAATTACATCATTAAAATGACTTGCAACCCTGCCCACCATGCTGGATGACCGTGCCAAGCTGCTGTTGAAGGCGCTCGTCGAGCGCTACATCGCCGATGGCCAGCCGGTGGGCTCGCGCACCCTCTCGCGCGCCTCGGGCCTGGAGCTGTCGCCGGCGACCATCCGCAACGTGATGAGCGACCTCGAGGACCTGGGCCTCATCGCCAGCCCCCACACCTCGGCCGGGCGCGTGCCCACCGCGCGCGGCTACCGGCTGTTCGTCGACACCATGCTGACGGTCAAGCGCGAGGAGTTCGCCGCACCGGCCCTGCACCCCGACCAGCCGCAGCGGGTGATCGCCAACGCGGCCCAGCTGCTGTCGAACCTGTCGCAGTTCGTCGGCGTGGTGATGGCGCCGCGGCGCACGTCGTCGGTGTTCCGCCACATCGAGTTCCTGCGCCTGTCCGAGCGCCGGGTGCTGGTGATCATCGTCGCGCCCGACGGCGACGTGCAGAACCGGGTGGTGTTCACCGAGACCGACCACAGCCAGTCGCAGCTGGTCGAGGCCACGAACTACATCAACGCGCACTACGCCGGCATGGCCATCGAGCAGGTGCGCGAACGCCTGAAGTCCGAGGTCGACCAGCTGCGCGGCGAGATCGCCAAGCTGATGCAGACCGCGGTCGATGCCAGCTCCGAGGCGCTGTCGCAGTCGTCCGAGGAGGTCGTGATCTCCGGCGAGCGCAACCTGCTGGCCGTCTCCGATTTCACCAGCGACATGGGCCAGCTGCGGCGGGCCTTCGACCTGTTCGAGCAGAAGACGCAGCTGATGCGCCTGCTGGACATCTCCAGTCAGGCGGCCGGGGTGCGCATCTACATCGGGGGCGAGAGCCAGGTCGTGCCGATCGAGGAACTGTCGGTCGTCAGCGCCCCCTACGAGGTCGACGGCCAGGTTGTGGGCACCCTGGGCGTGATCGGGCCGACCCGGATGCCCTACGACCGCATGATCCAGATCGTGGACATCACGTCCAAGCTGGTGAGCAACGCCCTGAGCCACCAGCCCAAGTGAGCAGGCCGCCGCGGCCCGCCTCCTAGAATCGCGCCTTCCGGTGGGGCGTTAGCTCAGTTGGTCAGAGCAGGGGACTCATAATCCCTTGGTCATTGGTTCAAGTCCAATACGCCCTACCACCGTCAATAGCTGATCCTGCCGTCGGCGGTCAGCTTCCAGGTCGTTGACAGGTCGCCAGCTCCGAACAGCACGCCAGTGCCACTGGCGTCCCGATACCGCCCTGTCCCGCCCGTCACGTAGAAGTTGCCTTCGAAGGCATAGGCGCCCGCCGACAACAGCGTCAGAAAGCCGGCGTAATCGGCAAGCACGAGGCCGCCATCCGGACCCGTCAGCGTCATCTGGCCACGCGAGACGTAGAAGTTGACTTGCTGACTGACATCGACGCAGTGACTGCTCTCGACCTGCACGCTGCCCATGTGCGTCGCATGTCCGGAGCCCCTGAGTTGTTGCCCTCCTCCATGGATCCCCGGTGACAGAAAAATCGGACCGGCGGCGCGAACCCCGCCGAACTGCTGCTATACTCGCAGGCTTCGCGGCTGTAGCTCAGTTGGATAGAGTACTTGGCTACGAACCAAGGGGTCGTGGGTTCGAATCCTGCCAGCCGCACCAAACAGGCAAGGGCCCAGCGAGCAATCGCTGGGCCCTTCGTCCTTTCCGGGTTCCCCGCCACCTGACGGCCCGCCCGCGTCCTCCCTAGAATCCCGCCGCCCGGCCAGGCCTCAGGCACGTCGACCCGAGGCAGGCCGTTCCAGGAGGGATCCCATGCACAAACGCCACTTCCTCGGTGCGCTCGCCGGCGCCGCCGTGCCGCTGTCCACGCTCGCCCAGCAGGCGCAGGCCCCGACGCAGCCCGCGCCCGGCCCCGCGCTGCTCACCGTCACCGGCCTGGTCGGCAAGACCAACCGCGGCCCGCTCGACCCCGTGCTCGACCAGATGATGGCCAAGCAGAAGCTGGCCTTCGACAAGGCGCGTGCCTTCGGCTACGCCGACCTGGCCGCCATGCCCGCGGTGACGATCCGCCCCACGCTCGAATACGACAACAAGCCGCACGTGCTGCGCGGCCCGCTGCTGGCGACGGTGCTGCAGGCCTGCGGCGCCACCGGCACCAGGCTCGCGATGCGGGCGATCGACGGCTACGCGCCCACGATCGACGTGGCCCAGGCGCAGCGCCTGCGCTTCATCGTGGCCACCCACCTCGACGGCCGCCCGATGCCGCTGGGCGGACTGGGGCCGCTGTGGGCCGTGTACGACGCCGACAAGGTGCCCGAGATGGCGGCCAAGCCGGTGGACCAGCGCTTCGCGCAGTGCCCCTGGGGCCTGTACCACATCGACGTGCAGGCCTGACCGACCGGCTGCCGGGCGCATCGGCAGCGTCCTACAGCCGGACCACGCCGGCGACTACAGCGTGGCTCAGCAGCGTGTTCCTACATTGCGAGCCACATGCAACACCTGCTCACACGCTCGCGCTGGCGGTCGCTGCTCCTGGCGGCGGTCGGCACGCTGAGCGTGGGCGCCCAGGCGGCGGGGGTGGAGCAACTCGCGGCCGAGGTGGCCGACCTGCAGCGCGCCACGCAGCAGCAGGCACGGGCGATCGCCCAGGCCGCGCAGCAGGCGGCACCGCGCAGCGCGCCCGCCGCCTGGTGGCCGGCCGTGCTGCTGCTGCTGGCCGGCGGTGGGCTGGGCGCGAACCTGTGGCGCCAGGGCCGTGGCGCCGCGCCGCCCCGGGCGGTCGTCCACGGGTCCCTCTGGCCGCCGGCCTCGGGCCGTGCGGATGCCGTGGACGACGACGATGCGGCGCCGAGTGGCCACGAAGCCGGCGACGCACGCGAGCCCGCGCCCCCCGGCTGCCTGCCCTCGGCCCGCGAACAACTCGACGAGCTGCAGGCACTGCTCGAGCAGCACGACCTGCTGGCCTCGATCGGACACCACGCGCAGGCCGCGCAACTGCTGGCCCAGGCCTGCGACGGGCCCCTGGGCGACAGCGCGGTGCCCTGGCTGGCGTGGCTGGCGCTGGCGCGCGCGCAGGGCGACGCGGCCGCCGGCGCACAAGCCTGGCAGGGGCTGCTGCAGCGACTGGGGCCGGTCGGGGCCGAAGCGCTCGACGACCCGCAGGCGCCGTTCGCCGCGCTGGAGTCCGCGCCCGGCGTGCTGCGCGCGGTGCAGGCCGCCTGGGGCGGAGACCGCTGCGATGCCGTGCTGCACGCGGCGCTGTTCGGCCGACTGGCCGCACGCCACCTGAGCCTGGCCGCTGCGCAGGAGCTGCTCTGGCTGGCCCAGGTCCGCCAGGCCGACACCGACCGGCCCGTGCCCACCGACGGCGACGACGCCTGGTGGCGGGTGCTGGACAGCGCCGAGATGCCCACCCGCCCGGGCATCGGCGTCGACGGCGACCTCGGCGCCTGGGAGGCGCACGAGGTCGCCGCGCGCACCGTGCGCCAGGCGTCGGTCGCGGCACCGCCCGTCGCGGCGGCCGCAGCGGTGGCGGCCCCCTCGCCAGCACGGGCCGAGGCCGCCCAGGACGCCTTCGACGCCGTGATGCAGTTCGAACGCAGCCGGCCGGCACCGGTGGACGCGGGGCGGTGGTGAGCGCCACCGGGCTGCGCCGACGCAGCGGGCCGCGCACGGCGGCTGCGGCGCAGCCGGCGGCTCCCCTGCCCGCCGACGAGGCCCAGCGCCTGGCCCACCTGCGCGACAGCGCCCTGCCCGCCGGCGAGCCCGATCCCGAACTCGCCCGCATCGCCGAACTGGCCGCGGCGCTGTGCGCCGCACCGATGGCCGCGGTCACCTGGGTCGACGCGGGCCACGCGCGCTACGCCGCCACGACGGGGTTCGCGGCCGCGGCGGTCGAGCGCGCCAGCAGCCCCTGTGCGCGCACCATCGTCGCCGGCCCGGCGGGCCTGGTCCTGCCGGACACCACGGCCGTGCCCTGGTTCGACGCCCAGCTGCACGGGCCGCTGCAGCCCTCGGTGCATGCCTATGCCGGCGTGCCGTTGCCCGGCCCGGCGGGCAGCGCCATCGGTGCCCTGTGCGTGATGGACGACCTGCCGCGCGCCTTCGACGCCCGCCAGCTGCAGCAGCTGGGGCGGCTGGCCGCGTCGGCCGCGCACACGCTGGAACTGCGGCGCCAGCTGCGGGTCGCCACGCACACCGACCGCCTGACCGGCCTGCCCAACTGGTTCCACTTCGAGCAGGCCTTCGAGGCCGACCGGCCGCACGCCGGTACCGCGTGCTTCGTGCGGCTCAAGGCGGTCAACCAGATCAACTCGGCGCACGGCTTCCGCGTGGCGGACGCGCTGATCCAGCAGGCCGCGCAGCGGCTGCGCAGCAGCGCCGAGCGGCACGACGCGCTGGTGGCCCGCATCAAGCGCGGCCTGTTCCTGCTGTTCTTTCCCGCCCCGGCCGACGCGGCGTCCACGGTGCGCGCCGATGCGGCCGCGCGCGCCGCCGAACTGCTGGCTGCCCTGGACGCGCCGTACCAGGTCGGCGAACTGACGCTGCACTGCCCGGCGCACCTGGGCCTGGCGGCGCACCCGCGCGACGGGCGCACGCTCGACGAGGTGGTCAACGCCGCCGACACCGCCTTGCAGGTCGCGCTGGAGCGCGAGGAGCCGGTGGCCTTCTACGACAGCGGCATCGGCAACGCGACGGCCCAGCACTACCGGCTGGAGCCGCAGCTGCGCGCCGCGCTCGAGCGCAACGAGTTCGTCAACCTGTACCAGCCGCAGGTGGACCTCGCCACGGGCCGGCTGGTGGGCGTCGAGGCGCTGGTGCGCTGGCGGCATCCGCAGCGCGGGCTGTTGCCGCCGTCCGAGTTCATCCCCGCGCTGGAGGCCACCGGCCTGGTGCGCGAGGCGGGGCGGCAGATCCTGCTGCGCGCCATGGCCGACTGGAAGAGCTGGCAGGGGGCCGGCCTGCCGGCGCCGCGCGTGGCCGTCAACGTGGCCGCCGCGCAGCTGCGCGACGGCGAGTTCCTGCAGCACGTGCGCGAGGCGCTCGATGCGATCGGCAACGCGCCGGGCGCCCTGGGCGTCGAGGTCACCGAGAGCGTGCTGATCGGCCACATGGGCCGCGCCATCGACCTGCTGGCGCAGGTGCGCGCGCTGGGGGTGCCGGTGGCCATCGACGACTTCGGCACCGGCTACTCCTCGCTGTCGTACCTGGTCACGCTGCCGGTGGACGAGGTCAAGATCGACCGCTCCTTCGTCGCGCGGGTGGCCAGCGAGCCGGCCTACCGCGGCATCGTGGCCACCTGCGTGGCCCTGGCGCGCAACCTGCGGCTGCAAGTGGTGGCCGAAGGCGTCGAGACGGTCGAGCAGGCCCAGGCCCTGCGCGCGCTGCGCTGCGACGTGGCCCAGGGCTTCCTGTACGGCGTGCCGGTGAGCGCCGAGGCGCTGGCGGCGCGCCTGCGCAGCGGCGCCTGAGACGCCTGAGACGCCAGAGACGCCAACGGCGCCGCAGGGCGCCCGCCGGACTCAGAGCTGCTTGGCCAGCTCGAACAGCACGGTCGGTGCCAGCTCCTTGCGCAGCGCGTCGCGGCCCACCTTGGGGATCTCGAAGCCGGTGAAGCCGAAGGACTGGAACGACGGCGAGCCGGCCGTGATCTCCACCAGGGGGCACGGCTGCTCGCCGGCCAGCAGCTCGTTGCGCAGCCGCGCGAACTCGGGGCCGTTCAGGTCGTGCGCCACCACCACCGCGCCCACCGCGCGCTCGGTCAGCAACCGGCGCGCGGTGGCGAGATCGCCCACGCCCACGGCGTCCAGGCCCGCGGCCTCGAGCACCGCGAGCGCGTCGCCACGCAGCTGGCGGCCGGCCGCCACCACCAGGACCAGCGCGCCCAGCGCGCCGACCCCGCCGTCGTGAATCGGCGGCAGCAGCTCCACGCTGGAGACGCCGTCGCTGCCGCGGAAGGCCTTGGGGAAGTCCACCGTCACCACCGCGTGGCCGTCGGCGTTTTCGCGCCGCACGGACAGCTCGTTGCTGGCCACCAGCTGGCGCACCAGCATCCACGCCAGGCCGTCGTGCAGCCGGCGCGCGCGGGGCGCCCCGGTGCCGGTGGGCTGGGGTGCCGGCAGGCGCACGCGCACCACCAGCCGCGCCGGCCCCTCGCCCGCGGGCGGCAGCGTCTGCAGCGTCACGTCCCGGCTGAAGCCCACGGCCCAGTCCAGCAGCGCGCCGGCCAGGCCCACGGCCGCCGAGGGATCGAGCAGCACGTCCACGGGTGCCAGCCGGCCCTGCAGGGCGATCCCCCGCTGCAGGCAGTCGGGCGCGCGCTCGTCCAGCAGCGACTGCACCACCTCGTGCAGGCCGACCCGGTCCTTGGACAGCCGCACCCGGCCGCCCGCCAGCCGCGTGATCTGCTGGGCCCGCAGGCTGGTGGCGCGCAGCCGGTCCAGCGCGTCGGTGAGCGCGCGGGCCTCGGCGCGGCGCAGGCGGCCCGCGCCCACCAGGTGGTCGAGCGCGCGCAGCACCAGGTTGCTGCTGTCCACCGCCTGCTCCGACAGCGTGGCGACCAGCTGCGGCCACTGCTCGGCCATGCGCCAGGGCGCCTGCGGGTCGGCCGCATCCGTTGGCCGCAGGCCATCGGACCAGCGGCGCGCATGGCGCACCGGCAGGGCAGCGTCGGGCGCGGAGCCATCGGGTGCGTCGGTGCAGGCGGCAGGGGCGGTGAGCGTCTGGTCCATGGCGGTTCCGGGGCGGGGATTGGTGAGCGGATGTTGCAGTCGTGACCACTCTAGACACGCGGGTGTGGCTCGGCAGTTGCGTGCTTGACCCATACGCGGGTAGGACATCGCCTACCGGGCGCCGGCAACGGGGCCACTACGATGGCGCCGCAACCGGTGCCACCGCGCCGTCGCCCAGCCGTTCCCACGCCCAGCCCCGCATGCACCGTCCCCCACCGCTGCCCGAAGACCCGGGCCTGCCCGCCATGCTCGAGCGGGCGGGGGCCATGGGCAGCTGGCAGCTGGAGCTCGCCACCGGCCAGCTGGCCTGGTCGCCCCGGCTGGCGGCGCTGCACGGGCAGCCGCCCGGGTATGTGCCGGCCGAGCCGCTGGCCCACCTGGCGCCCGAATGGCGGGCCCGGCTGGAACCGCTGCTGGCGGCCTGCGCACGCGACGGCGACACCCTGGACCAGGAAGCGCAGATCCTGCGCGCCGACGGCCGCCGCGCCTGGGTACGGGTGCTGGCCGAGCCGGTGCGTGACGCCGGCGGCGGCATCACCGGGCTGCGCGGGGTCGTGCAGGAGATCGTGCCGCCCGGCGGGCGTGCCGGCGCCCTGGTGCGCATGGGCGCCGCGCTGGCCGGGGCGGAGGCCTTCGCCACCGTCGACGGCAACGGGCACTACACCTACCTGAACGAGACCGCCGAGCGCCTGCTGGGCGCCGACAGCCGCGCGCTGCTGGGGCGGCGGTTCTGGAGCAGCTTCCAGAAGACCGTGCGACTGCGGCTGGAGGAGCGGTTCCGCGCCGCCTGCGAGGGCGGCACCGAGCTGGCGGTGGAGGAGCTCGATGCCCGGCTGGCGCGCTGGCTCGAGGCGCGCGGCTTCCCCTTCGCCGGCGGCATGGCCCTGCACCTGGCCGACGTCACCGAGCGCCGCCGCGTGCAGGAGCAGCTGCGGCTGCTCGAGGGCAGCATCTCGCGGCTGAACGACATCGTGATCATCACGGAGGCCGGGCCGTTCAGCGAGCCGGGCCCGCGCATCGTGTTCGTCAACGAGGCCTTCGAGCGCCGCACCGGCTACGCGCGCGAGGAGGTGATCGGCCGCTCGCCGCGCTTCCTGCAGGGCCCCAACACGCAACGCCGCGCGCTCGACCAGGTGCGTGCGGCGCTGGAGGAGTGGAAGCCCGCGCGGGTCGACCTGATCAACTACCGCAAGGACGGCGAGCCCTACTGGGTCGACCTGGACGTCTCGCCGGTGTGGGACAAGCAGCGCAAACTCACCCACTGGGTGGCGGTGGGCCGCGACGTGACCGAGCGCAAGCTGGCCGAGGAGAAGATCCAGCACCTGGCCTTCTACGACGGCCTGACCCGCCTGCCCAACCGGGCGCTGCTGATGGACCGGCTGCATGCCGCGCTGGCCGATCCCCGCCGGCCGCGCCAGGGCGCGCTGATGTTCATCGACCTGGACAACTTCAAGGTGCTGAACGACACCCTGGGCCATGCCAAGGGCGACCTGCTGCTGCAGCTGGTGGCCGAGCGCCTGCGCTCGTGCGTGGCCAAGGGCGACACCGTGGCCCGGCTGGGCGGCGACGAATTCGTGATCCTGCTGGAGAACCGCGGCGACAAGCCGCTGGATCCCGCGGTGGGCGCGCGCGTGGTGGCCGAGCGCATCCTGGCCACGCTGGGCGAGCCCTACGTGCTGCCCGGCTACCTGCACCACAGCACCTGCAGCATCGGCGTCACGCTGTTCGGCAACGACCAGCGCACCGTCAGCGAACTGCTCAAGCAGGCCGACATGGCCATGTACCAGGCCAAGGCCTCGGGCCGCAACGCGGTCTGCTTCTTCGATCCCGAGATGCAGGCCGTGGTCACCGCCAATGCCACGCTGGCCGCCGACCTGCGCCAGGCTTGGCGGGAGGGCCAGTTCCACATCGACTACCAGCCGCAGGTGGCGGCCGACGGGCGGCTGCTCGGCGTCGAGGCCCTGCTGCGCTGGCAGCATCCCACCCGCGGCAAGGTCGCGCCCGACCAGTTCATCCCCGCCGCCGAGGAGAGTTCGCTGATCCTGCCGATCGGGCGCTGGGTGCTGGATGCCGCCTGCGCGCAGATCGCCGCCTGGTCGTCGCGCCCGGAGCGGCGCGCGCTGACCATCGCGGTGAACGTGAGCGTGCGGCAGTTCCGGCATCCCGAGTTCGTCGACGACGTGATGCAGGCGATCGCCGCCGCGGGGATCGAGCCCAGCAAGCTCAAGCTCGAACTCACCGAGAGCCTGCTGGCCGACGGCATCGACGTGACCATCGCCAAGATGGGCAGCCTCAAGGAGATGGGCGTGTCGCTGTCGCTCGACGACTTCGGCATCGGCTACTCCTCGCTGTCCTACCTCAAGCGGCTGCCGCTGGACCAGCTGAAGATCGACCGCGAGTTCGTCAAGGACCTGCTGACCGACGCGAACGACGCGGCCATCGCGCGCACGGTGATCAACCTGGCGCACAGCCTGGACCTGGACGTGATCGCGGAAGGCGTGGAGACCGAGGCCCAGCGCGACTGGCTGCTGCGCCACGGCTGCACCTCCTACCAGGGCTACCTGTACTGCCGGCCGCTGCCCCTGGCGCAGCTGGAGGACTGGTGCGACCGCTACCTGGCGCTCACTGAAGCGTGAGCAGGGCGCCGCTGCCGCGCGGGCGCGGCGCCGGCGCTCAGACGGGCGCGATCTGCAGCGGTCCCGTGGCCACCATGCGCGGCAGGCGCAGCACCACCTCGCCCGGCGCCCGCAGCAGCTCGACCTGTTCGGCGGCGGCCAGCGCCTCGACGTCCGCCCAGTCGATCGCCCGGTAGGCGGGCAGGGAGGCGATGGCGTCGATGCCGGCGCCGTCCTCCGGCGGATGCGGCGTGCAGCGGCCGGTGAACACGGCCGTGCCGCCGGCCACCTCGGCGGTCAGCAGGAGTTCGCCCGGTCCCTGCATCTCGTCGGCCAGGGCGATCAGCGCGGCCGGCACCAGGTAGCGCAGCGCGACGCGCGAGACCTCGAAGTCGCTGTCGGGCACGCGGTTGTCGATGCCGCAGCCGCGGAAGTTGAAGCCGCTGCGCAGCAGGGCCACGCAGTCGTCCACGCCCTCGCGCAGGTGGATGGTCTCCTCCTCCGACGGCGCGATCCACGCCGCCACCTTCAGGCAGGTCAGCACCGCTTCGCGCGCCAGCCGGTTCATCTTGGAGATGCTCGCCTCGAAGTCGGCCGGCGCCGGCGTGCCCCGCTCCAGCCGGGCGGTGAGCACCTCGGCCAGCATTGCGATGGCCTGCAGGTGCACGACCATGTCGTGCTTGAGGGCGGGTGCCAGCCGCCGCAGCACCCCGTAGCGGGCCGCCTCGGCCGGCGTGCGGGCGCGGCGTTGCGCGCCGGCGGCGGGTCGGCCCTGGGTGGCGGCGGCCAGGGTCATCCGGGGCTCCCGGCGCGTCTCGTGGGGATGCGGGTCATGGACCGCCGATGTTCACGAACCGCGGCCGTGGCGGCCGTCCGCCAAAGGCCGGGTGCGCTGTAGGAGCGGGCCTGCGCCCGACCGTGCGCCGGGGCGGCCCGCGGCCGCGGGGCGGCAGGCCCGCCGCTATGCTCGGCGGCCATGAGCAAGGCCTTCACGCGCGAGACCGATGGCGACGACGAGGACGAGGACGCGGGCCTGCCGCCGCTGCCGGCGGGCGGCCGCAACTACATCACGCCCCAGGGCTATGCGCGGCTGCGGGCGGAGCTGCTGCAGCTGATCGACGACGAGCGGCCCAAGGTCGTCGAGGTGGTGCACTGGGCGGCCAGCAACGGCGACCGCTCGGAGAACGGCGACTACCTGTACGGCAAGAAGCGGCTGCGCGAGATCGACCGCCGCATCCGGTTCCTGACCAAGCGGCTGGAGATCGCCGAGGTGGCCGATCCCACGCTGCACCACGGCAGCACGCAGGTGTTCTTCGGCGCGACCGTGACCTATGCCGAGCCGTCGGGCGAGGAGCGCAGCATCACCATCGTCGGGATCGACGAGGCCGACAGCCTGCGCGGCCAGGTCAGCTGGATCTCGCCGGTGGCGCGGGCCCTGCTCAAGGCCCACGAGGGCGACACGGTCAAGCTGGTCACGCCGGCCGGCGTGCAGGAGATCGAGGTGCTGGAGGTGCGCTACCCGGCCCCCGGCGCGCCCGCCTGAGCGCCGGCGGCGTTCAGTCGCCCGAGCGGCCCGCGCGCAGGCGCTGCGCCCGCATCACCGAGGGCGTGCGCTTGAGCGTGCGCAGCACCGCGTCCAGGTGCTGGCGGTCGCGCACCGCGACGAGGACGCGCAGGTCGGTCGCATCCTGGGTGCGCTCGTCGTCCATCTCGACGTGGGTGATGTCGGCCTCGACGCTGGCCAGGGCCGAGGCCACGCGGGCGAGCACGCCCTTGCCGTTGGCCACGGTGACCAGCACGCGGGCCTCGAACGGGCGCACCGGCTCGTCGGCCCACTCGACCTTGATGAAGCGCTCGGCGTCCTTGTGCTGCAGCCGGCGCGCGACCTGGCAGTCCTCGGCGTGCACCACCAGGCCCTCGCCGCGGCCCAGGTAGCCCACGATGGGATCGCCCGGCACGGGGCGGCAGCACGTGGCGAACTGCACCGAGGCGTTCTCGCTGCCGTCCAGCACCACGCCGCCCTGCGACACGGTCTCGTGCGCGGTGAAGCGCTCGCGGGTGAGCAGCAGCGCATCGGGCCGCGCGCCCTGCTCGGCCAGCAGGTGGACCAGCCGCTTGGCCACGATGCCGGCGATGCGCTTGCCCAGGCCCAGGTCCACCAGCAGCTCGGGGCGGCTGCGGCTGCCCGTGAAGCGCAGCAGCTTGTCCCACAGCGGCTGGGCGGCCGGCTCGTCGCCGGGCAGCTGCTCGATGCCCTCGGCGCGCAGCGCCTGCGCCAGCAGCTTCTCGCCCAGTTCCTGCGCCTGGCCCTGCTCGAGCGACTTGAGGTGGTGCCGGATCTTCGAGCGGGCCCGGCCGGTGCGCACGAAGCCCAGCCAGGCCGGATTGGGCGTGGAGAAGTCGGCCGTGACCACCTCGACCACGTCGCCGTTCTTCAGCTCGGTGCGCAGCGGCACCTGCTCGCCGTTGATCTTGGCGGCCACGGTGCGGTCGCCGATGTTGCTGTGGATCGCGTAGGCGAAGTCGACCACCGTGGCCCCGCGGGGCATCGCCATGATCTGGCTCTTGGGCGTGAACACGTAGACCGCGTCGGGGAACAGGTCGATCTTGACGTGGTCCCAGAACTCGGCGGCGTCGCGCGTCTCGTGCTGGATGTCCAGCAGCGACTGCAGCCACTTGGTGCCCAGCCGCTCGGCCGTGTCGCCGCCCGCGTCGTCGGCCTTGTACAGCCAGTGCGCGGCCACGCCCGATTCGGCCACCACGTGCATGGCCTCGGTGCGCATCTGGAACTCGACGTTCACGCCCGACGGCCCCACCAGCGTGGTGTGCAGCGACTGGTAGCCGTTGACCTTGGGGATCGCGATGTGGTCCTTGAAGCGGCCCGGCACCGGCTTGTACATCTGGTGCAGGATGCCCAGCGCCGTGTAGCAGTCGATCACGCCCGGCACGATCAGGCGGAAGCCGTAGATGTCGGTGACCTGCGCGAACGACAGGTGCTTCTCGTCCATCTTCTTGTAGATCGAGAACAGCGTCTTCTCGCGCCCGGCGATGCGCACCTGCATGCCGGCGGCCTCGAAGGCCTGCTCGACCTCGCGCTGCACCTTCTGGATCAGGTCGCGCCGGCGGCTGCGCGCGCGCGAGACGGCCTTCTCGAGCACGCCGTGCCGCCACGGGCACAGGTGGCGGAACGCCAGCTCCTGCAGCTCGCGGTAGGTGGCGTTCAGGCCCAGCCGGTGGGCGATCGGGGCGTAGATGTCCAGGGTCTCGCGCGAGATCCGCGACCACTTGGCGCGCGGCACGTCGTCGAGCGTGCGCATGTTGTGGCTGCGGTCGGCCAGCTTGACCAGGATGACGCGCACGTCGCGCGCCATGGCCAGCAGCATCTTGCGGAACGACTCGGCCTGGCCTTCCTCGCGGGTGTTGAACTGCAGCTTGTCCAGCTTGGTCAGCCCATCCACCAGCTCGGCGACCGGGGCGCCGAAGCGCTCGATCAGCTGCGGCTTGGTCACGCCGCAGTCCTCGATGGCGTCGTGCAGCAGCGCGGCCATCAGCGCCTGCGCATCGAGCTTCCACTCGGCGCACTGCGCGGCAACGGCGATGGGGTGGGTGATGTACGGCTCGCCGCTGGCGCGCATCTGGCCCAGGTGGGCCTCGTCGGCGAAGCGGTAGGCCTGCCGCACCTGCTCGATGTCGGCCGGCTCGAGGTAGTCGAGCCGCGCGGTGAGCGCGGCGAAGCTGGCGGCCGCCGCATTGGCAGCCGCCGGGCTGGCCTGGGGCGCCTTGGGGCGCGGGCCCTTGCCGGTGGCGGGGGGGAGCACGGCACTCATCGGAACGCCTGACTGTAGCCGCAAGGCTCCTTGCCCTGCTTGCGGAAAAACGAAAAGCACCGCGGTGCGGTGCTTTGTTCAGGGGGGCGGCAGCCCGCGGGGGATGCCGTGCCGTGGCGGCGCGTGGATCCCCGCCTGCGCGGAGATGCCCGGCCCGGCTGCGCTCAGCCGGGGACTTTCTTGAGCATCTCCAGGCCCACCTTGCCGTCGGCGATCTCGCGCAGGGCGGTGACGCCCGGCTTGTTCTTGCTCTCGATCTTGGGCGCGTGGCCCTGGCTCAGCATGCGGGCGCGGTAGGTCGCGGCCAACACCAGCTGGAAGCGGTTGGGGATCTTCGCGAGGCAGTCTTCGACGGTGATGCGGGCCATGTGGGCAACTCTCTCGGGTGGGGGTCAGGCGATGCGCAGCGCCTGGAAGGTGTCGGCGCGGGCCCGGCGCTGGGCGGAATACTTCAGCCGCTGGGCATGAACGATCGCCTTGAGGTCGAACAGGGCGCGTTCGAAAAGCTCGTTGATTATAACGAAGTCGAATTCCGGCGCCTTGGCCATCTCCTCGGCCGCGTTCTTCATCCGCAGCTCGATCACCTCGGGCGCGTCCTCGCCCCGGTTCTGCAGCCGCGAGCGCAGTTCCTCCCAGCTGGGCGGCAGGATGAACACCAGCACCGCGTTGGTGAAGATGCGCTTGATCTGCAGCGCGCCCTGGTAGTCGATCTCCAGGATCACGTCGGCGCCGTGGGTGATGCGCTCCTCGATCATCTTCTTGGAGGTGCCATAGCGGCGGCCGTGCACGTGCGCCCATTCGACGAAGGCATCGGCCAGCACCATCTGGTCGAATTCGGCCTCGGACACGAAGAAGTACTCGCGGCCGTGCTTTTCCTGCCCGCGCGGCGGGCGCGTGGTGTGCGAGACCGACGGCTGCACCTGCGAGTCGAGCTCGCGCAACGCCTTGACCAGGCTGGACTTGCCGGCGCCCGAGGGGGCTGCGACGACGAACAGGTTGCCGGGGTAGTCCACGCGCGCCTTCCGCTTATTCGATGTTCTGCACCTGCTCGCGCATCTGCTCGACCAGGACCTTCATGTCCACCGAGATGCGCGTCAGCTCCAGGGCCGCCGACTTGGAGCCCAGCGTGTTGGCCTCGCGGTGCAGCTCCTGGATCAGGAAGTCCAGCCGCTTGCCGACGTCGCCGCCCTTCTTGACCAGCCGCTCGATCTCATCGAGGTGCGCCGCCAGCCGCGTGAGCTCCTCGGCCACGTCGATGCGGATCGCGAACGCGGTGGCCTCGGCCAGGGCGCGGTCCTGGGCCGCCTCGGGGGTGGCGCCGCCGTCGGCCAGGCCCATGGCCTCGTTCCAGCGCTCCAGGAAGCGGGCGCGCTGCTGCTCGACCAGCTGCGGCACCAGCGGCGCCGCCTGGGCGGCCAGCTCGCGCAGCTGGCGCAGGTGACCCAGGAGCATGTCGGCCAGCCGGGCGCCCTCGCGGGCGCGGGCCTCGCGCAGGTCGGCCACCGCCTGCGTCGCCAGCTCCAGCAGCAGGGGGCCGGGATCGGCGGTGCCCGCCGCCTCGCCCGTGCCCAGGCGCAGCACGTCGGCCACCGACAGCGGCCGGGCGTCGGGCAGCCAGGTGCGCACGGTGTCCTGCAGGGAGGCCAGCCGCTGCAGCGCGCGCGGGCCCGGCTCGCGCAGCGCCTGGTCGGCGCCCGACTCGAGGTAGGCGCGCAGTTCGACCTTGCCCCGCCTGAGCTGGCCCTGCAGCAGTTCGCGCAGCGCTGGCTCGTGCTGGCGCAGGTCTTCGGACAGCTTGAAGGCCAGGTCCAGGAAGCGGCTGTTGACCGAGCGGATCTCCAGCCCGAGGCGGCCGGCTCCCGTGCCACGGGACTCGGCCCCGGCCGCGGCCGCGCCCAGCTCGCGCTGGCCGCTGGCGTAACCGGTCATGCTGTAGACTGCCATCGCTCTCGGGGGGGTGTGAGGGGTTGCGAGGATAGCGCACCCGGCTCCGTGGCCCAGAATCCAAGAACCATGTCGAAGGTCAAGCCCGCGCCGTTGCCGCCGGACACCGTGATCGGGGGGTACCGCGTCGTCCGCAAGCTGTCGGCCGGCGGCTTCGGTGTCGTCTACCTGGCCGTCGACAACGAGGGCCAGCAGGTCGCCGTCAAGGAATACCTGCCCGCCTCGCTGGCCACCCGCGCCCCCGGCGAACTGCTGCCCCAGGTGCAGCCCGAAAAACTCTCGCTGTACCGGCTGGGCCTCAAGAGCTTCTTCGAGGAGGGCCGCTCGCTCGCCCAGATCTCGCACGCCTCGGTGGTCAGCGTGCTGAACTTCTTCCGCGAGAACGAGACCGTCTACATGGTGATGAACTACCTGGAGGGCGCGACCCTGCAGGACTTCATCATCACCGCGCGCGAACTGAAGAAGCAGAAGGTCTTCCGCGAGTCGACCATCCGCTCGCTGTTCGACGAGATCCTGCGCGGGCTGCGCATCGTGCACCAGCACAAGATGCTCCACCTGGACATCAAGCCGGCCAACATCTTCATCACCGACGACAACAAGGCGGTGATGATCGACTTCGGCGCCGCGCGCGAGGTGCTGAGCAAGGAAGGCAACTTCATCCGGCCCATGTACACCCCCGGCTTCGCCGCGCCCGAGATGTACCGGCGCGACTCGTCGATGGGGCCCTGGACCGACATCTACGCCATCGGCGCCTGCATCTACGCCTGCATGCAGGGCTACCCTCCCAACGACGCGCCGCAGCGGCTCGAGAAGGACCGCCTGTCGCTGGCGCTGTCCCGCCTGCGCGGCGTGTACTCCGACAACCTGATCGAGGTGGTGGAATGGTGCATGTCGCTCGACCCCCTGTCGCGCCCCCAGTCGGTGTTCGCGCTGCAGAAGGAGCTCTCGCGCGAGGGCGAGCGGCGCTACACCAAGCTGTCGGTGGGCGAGAAGATGCGGCTGCAGTTCGACACCATGGTGTCCGACGGCCGCAACAAGATGGGCGCCAAGGCCAAGTGAGCCGTCGCACCGGCGGTCCCGCATGAAGTTCAGCGTCTTCCAGATCAGCCGCCGCGGCGGCCGCGAGAAGAACGAGGACCGCATGGGCTACTGCTACACGCGGGAGTCCGGGCTGTTCGTGCTGGCCGACGGCATGGGCGGCCATCCCGAGGGCGAGGTCGCCGCGCAGCTGGCGCTGCAGACCGTCGCCGCGCTGTTCCAGAAGGAAGCCAAACCCACCGTCAAGGAGCCCGGCGAGTTCCTGGCCCTGGCGCTGATGGCCGCGCACCACCAGATCATCCGCTACGCCGGCGAGAAGGGCATGCTCGACACCCCGCGCACCACGCTGGTGGCGGCGGTGCTGCAGGGCACCTCGGCCACCTGGGTGCACTGCGGCGACTCGCGCCTGTACGTCGTGCGCGACGGCGAACTGCTCACCCGCACCCGCGACCACTCCTACCTCGAGCAGCAGAACGCCGCGATGGCCGCCGAAGGCCCGGGCGCCCGCCTGGGCGCCATCAACCGCAACATCCTGTTCACCTGCCTGGGCTCGCCCACCAAGCCCGTGTTCGACGTCACCGGGCCGGTGCCGCTGCAGCAGGGCGACCGCATCCTGCTGTGCTCCGACGGCCTGTGGGGAACCGTGTCCGAGGAGACCATCGTCCAGCACCTGGCGGCCCAGCCCGTCGGCGAGGCCGTGCCCGACCTGGTCGAGCAGGCGCTGCGCAACGGCGGCGCCACCTGCGACAACGTCACCGTGATCGCGCTCGAATGGGAGACCCCCGACCGGTTCGAGTCCACCCACGGGGGCGTGTCCACCGACAGCATCTCCGACGGCGTGTTCGCCTCGACCATCCAGGCCGGCGTGGGCGACACCCTGATCGACGATCTCGACGACGACGCCATCGAGCGCTCCATCGCCGAGATCAACGAGGCCATCCGCCGCTCGGCCGCCCGCAAGGGCTGAGCGCGCGGCCCGCCCGGGCCGCCGCGCGGGGGCGCTAGCATCGGCGCCCATGACCTCCACCTTCTCCCGCAGCGGCGGCCGCACCGCCGACCAGCTCCGCCCCGTGCGCATCACGCGCGGCTACACCGTGCATGCCGAGGGCTCCGTGTTGATCGAGTTCGGCGCCACCAAGGTGCTGTGCACCGCCTCCGTCGAGGAGAAGGTGCCGCCGCACAAGCGCGGCAGCGGCGAAGGCTGGGTGACCGCCGAATACGGCATGCTGCCCCGCGCCACCCACACCCGCGGCGACCGCGAGGCCGCCCGCGGCAAGCAGAGCGGCCGCACGCAGGAGATCCAGCGCCTGATCGGCCGCTCGCTGCGCGCGGTGTTCGACCTGGGCAAGCTGGGCGAGCGCAGCATCCTGCTGGACTGCGACGTGCTGCAGGCCGACGGCGGCACCCGCACCGCCGCCATCACCGGCGCCTGGGTCGCCGCGCACGACGCCGTCGGCAAGCTGCTGGCGTCCGGCAAGCTGGCCACCAGCCCCATCACCGGCCACGTGGCGGCGGTGTCGGTGGGCATCGTGCAGGGCACGCCGCTGCTGGACCTGGAGTACGTCGAGGACGTGGCCTGTGACACCGACATGAACGTGGTGATGACCGGCGAGGGCCACTTCGTCGAGGTGCAGGGCACCGCCGAAGGCGCCGCCTTCACCCGCGCCGAGATGGACCGCCTGCTCGGCCTGGCCGACCACGGTATCCGCGAGCTGGTCGCGCTGCAGCGCCAGGCCCTCGCCGGCTGAACCCGGGCCGATCCGCAGCGCGGGCAGGGGCGTGCGCGGCCGGCGCACAATCACGCCCCTCATGACCCGACGCCTCGTCCTCGCCTCCAACAACCGCGGCAAGCTCGAAGAGCTGCAGCAGCTGTTCGCCCCGCTGGGCCTCGAACTCGTGCGCCAGGCCGAGCTGGGCATTCCCGAGGCCGAGGAGCCGTTCCGCACCTTCCTCGAGAACGCCCTGGCCAAGGCGCGCCATGCGGCCGCCGCCAGCGGCCTGCCCGCCATCGCCGACGACGCCGGCCTGTGCGTCGAGGCCTTCGGCGGCCAGCCCGGCGTGGACACGGCCTACTACGCCACCCGCTTCGGCTACCCCAAGGGCGACGCGCACAACGTGCGCGCCCTGCTCGAGCAGATGGCCGGTGTGCAGGACCGCCGCGCCGCGCTGGTCAGCACCCTGGTGGCGGTGCGCACCGCCGACGACCCCGAGCCGCTGGTCGCCGTGGGCCGCGCCGCCGGCGAGATCACCCGCGCGCCGGTGGGCGACGGCGGCTTCGGCTTCGACCCGGTGATGTTCCTGCCGCAGCTGGGCAAGACCTTCGCGCAGCTGCCGCCCGAGGAGAAGAACGCCCACAGCCACCGCGGCCAG
The DNA here is from genome assembly GCA_027484575.1 of Comamonadaceae bacterium. GTDB lineage: Bacteria > Pseudomonadota > Gammaproteobacteria > Burkholderiales > Burkholderiaceae_C > Ramlibacter. Next base: position 77,525 of record JAIXSQ010000014.1, on the reverse strand, counting down.
GCCGCGCGGCAGATGGTGCGGCTGCTGCGCGAGCGCTGGCTGTGAGCATCCCCATCGCGCCCGTGCCGGCCGACGCGCCGGCGCCTGGCCCCGCCTTCAACGACCTGGCGCACCTGATGCGCCCCGGGCTGCTGCAGCTGCCCGCGCTGCCGCCGCTGTCGCTGTACGTGCACCTGCCGTGGTGCCTGAAGAAGTGCCCGTACTGCGACTTCAACTCGCACGAGCATGCGGGCGGGCCGCCGCCGTTCGGGCGCTACCTCGACGCCCTGCGCGCCGACCTCGAGGCCTCGCTGCCGCTGGTGTGGGGCCGCACGGTGCACAGCGTGTTCATCGGCGGCGGCACGCCCAGCCTGTTCGACCCCGACGCCATCGGCACGTTGCTGGCCGACATCCGCGCGCGGCTGCGGCTGGAGCCCGGCTGCGAGGTCACGCTGGAGGCCAATCCCGGCACCTTCGAGCGGGACCGGTTCCGCGGCTACCGCGATGCCGGCGTCACCCGGCTGTCCCTGGGCGTGCAGAGCTTCGACGATGCGGCCCTGCGGGCGCTGGGCCGGGTGCACGACCGCGCGCAGGCCATCGCCGCCGCCGAGGAGGCGGCCGCCTGCTTCGAGACCTTCAACCTCGACCTGATGTACGCGCTGCCCGGCCAGGACCTGGCCGGCCTGGAACGCGACCTGGGCCAGGCGCTGGCGCTGCGGCCGCCGCACCTGTCGGTCTACCACCTGACCGTCGAGCCCAACACGCTGTTCGCCAAGTACCCGCCGCCGCTGCCCGAGGACGACCAGGCCTACGCGATGCTGGACTGCATCACGGAGACGACGCAGGCAGCCGGGCTGCCGCGCTACGAGGTGTCGGCCTATGCCAGGCCCGGGCACGGCTGCCGGCACAACCTGAACTACTGGGAGTTCGGCGACTACCTCGGCATCGGCGCCGGCGCGCACGGCAAGCTGAGCTTCGCGCACCGCGTGGTGCGGCAGGTGCGCTGGCGCGAGCCGCGCCTGTACATGGAGCGGGCGCTGGCCGGCACGCCGGTGGCGCAGCAGGACGAGGTGGCGCGCGACGCGCTGCCCTTCGAGTTCATGCTCAACGCACTGCGGCTCAAGGACGGCTTCCAGCTGCAGTCGTTCTTCGAGCGCACCGGCCTGCCGCAGTCGGCCATCGCGCAGCCGCTGGACGAGGCGCTGCGCAAGGGCCTGCTGGTGCGCGATGGCGGCTGGGTGCGGCCCACGCCGCAGGGCTTCGACTTCCTGAGCGACCTGCAGGCGTTGTTCCTGCCGGCTTGAAGCCACCCGCCCCCGGCGCCGCCTGCCGCGCTCAGTGCAGCACCGGCATGGCCGCCAGCAGCACCGCCAGCCCGCCCATGCGCCCGCGCGAGGCGCCGATGCGGCGGGCCAGCGCCGCCAAGGCTCCGAGCACGCCCAGCTGCGCCGCCAGGTACGCCGCCGTGCCCTGCGCCGTGCTCAGGCCCAGCGCCGCCGCATCGTCCACCAGCTCGCATTCCAGCCACCAGCCGAAGGCCAGCGCAGCCATGCCCAGCGCCGCGAAGCGCCAGGCGGGCGCCAGGCCGGCCGGTGCGTCGTCAGGCTGCGGCGCATACAGGCGGTCCAGCAGCGCCCGGCCCGTGCGCCCGCCGTGCGCGGCCAGCGCGCGCCGCTCCTCGAGCGCCCCCGCGAGCCGGCGCAGCGTGCGGCCCAGCGTCTGCGGGCGCAGCAGGTGGCGCAGCGGCCGGTGCGCGGCGAGCACGCCGGCCACGCGGGCATGGTTGCCGGGCAGCGGCGCGGCCACCCCGGCCTGCGGCGCGCCGTCGGGCGTGAACACCATGGTCAGGTTGCCGCCGTCGGCCGACAGCGCGTGGCGCACCGTGCGCAGGCCGCAGTGCGCGGCCATCGCGCCCAGGGTCTGCACGTTGAAGTGCACCAGGTGCGCATCGTGGAAGGTGCTGCGCGGCGACTGGCAGGTGGCCTCGATGTGGGGCACCTCCACCACCAGCAGGCCACCGGGCACCAGCACCTCGCGCAGCCGGCGCAGCACGGCGGGCGGGTCCTCGGTGTGCTCCAGCACGTGCCAGATCGTCACCAGGTCGCGGCTGGCCGGCCGCAGCGCCACCTCGCCGATGAAGCCGCGCAGGATGTCCAGCCCGTAGGCACGGCGGGCGTACTCGGCGTAGCCGATGTTCGGCTCCACGCCGGTGACGCGGTGGCCGCGACTGGCCAGCAGGTACGAGAACTCGCCGCCGCCGCTGCCCACGTCCAGCACCTGCAGGCCGGGTCGCAGCAGGTCGGCGATGCGCGACAGGCGGTCCAGCGCCACGCGCCCGGCGCGCAGCACGTGCTTGGGCCTGGGCTCCACCGTGGCCTTGTAGGCGCGCCGGTAGTCCTCCTCGTAGAACTGCCGCGCGTCGTGCGGCCGCGGGTCGGACCACACCAGCCCGCAGCCGGTGCAGGCCACGCTGCGCAGGGCATTGCCCTCGCGGCCGCGCGTGCCCACGACGGTGGCGGCGCGGCTGCCGCACAGGGCGCAGGGCAGGTGGGTGGAGACGGTGCCCGGGGGCGACGCAGGCGTGGGGCGGAGGACGGACGAGGTCATGGCGACGGGGCGGTCGTGCGGGGCGGTCGTTGGCGTGGCCGCGATTGGGCCGGATCAGGAATGACCCGGCAACCGTAGGGACGACCGCCGAGCCAGCCGCCGCGGGCCGCGGTGGGCACGCCCCTAGAATCGCGCTGCGCCGGAGAGTTGGCAGAGCGGTTGAATGCACCGGTCTTGAAAACCGGCGAGGGTGCGAGCCCTCCGTGGGTTCGAATCCCACACTCTCCGCCAGCGCGCAGGCGCCCCGGCCTTCAGGCCTCCTGCGGCTGGTCGTCGAACCAGCGGTACAGCGCCGGCAGCACCACCAGCGTCAGCAGCGTGGAGGTGATCAGCCCACCGATCACCACCACCGCCAGGGGCTTCTGCACCTCGCTGCCCGGCCCGGAGGCGAACAGGAAGGGCACCAGTCCCAGCAGGGCCACCGTGGCCGTCATCATCACGGGCCGGAAGCGCATCACGCAGCCCTGGCGCACCGCCTCGGCGACCGGCACGCCGTCCTCGCGCAGCTTGCGGATGCAGCTGACCAGCACCACGCCGTTGAGCACCGCGATGCCCCACAGCGCGATGAAGCCCACCGACGCCGGCACGCTCAGGTACTCGCGGGTGACCGCCAGCGCGACGACCCCGCCGATCGAGGCGAAGGGCAGCACCAGGATGATCAGGCCGGCCAGCTTCAGCGAGTTGAACAGCATGAACAGCAGGAAGAAGATCGCCGCGATCGTGATCGGCACGATCACGGCCAGCGTGCCCATCGCGCGCTGCATGTTCTCGAACTGGCCGCCGTAGACGAAGTCGTAGCCCTCGGGCAGCTGCACCTCGCGCGCCAGCCGTTGCTGCACCTCGGCCACGAAGCCGCCGAGGTCGCGCCCCTCGACGTTGGCGCCCACCACCACCCGCCGGCGGGCGGCCTCGCGGCTGACCTGCGCCGGCCCGTCGCGCACCGCGATCGTGGCCAGCGCCGACAGCGGCACCAGCGCGCCGTCGGGCGCGCGCAGCATGATGGCCGAGATCGCCTCGGGCGAGTTGCGGAAGCCTTCGGGGTAGCGCACCGCGATGCCGAAGCGCCGCTCGCCCTCGTACAGGGTCGTGACCTCGCGGCCGCCGATCGACGTCTCGATCACCGCCTGCACGTCCGACACGTTGATGCCGTAGCGGGCGATCGCGCGGCGGTCGATGTCGATGGTCAGCGACTGCTGGCCCGACAGGCGCTCGATCCGGATGTCCTGCGCCCCCGGCACGCTGCGCAGGATGCGCGCCACCTGCTCCGAGATGCGGCGCAGCTCGCCCAGGTCGTCGCCGAACACCTTGATCGCCAGCTGCGAGCGCACGCCCGTGACCATCTCGTCCACCCGCTCGGCGATCGGCTGCGACAGGACGATCTGCACGCCGGGGATGGTGGACAGGCGCTGGCGGATGTCCTCGTCGATGGCATCCTGGCTGCGGCCGCTGTCCGGGTCCAGCAGCACGATGGGATCCGACTCGTTCGGCCCGGCGGGGTCGGCCGGCGATTCGCCGCGCCCCAGCTTGGACACCACCATCCGCACGCCGGGCACCTCGGCGATGCTCTTCATCGCGGCCATCTCGATGCGCAGCGACTCCTCCAGCGAGATGCTGGGCACCCGGTTGATCTGCGGCGTGAGCGCGCCCTCCTTCATGGTCGGCATGAAGCTCTTGCCCAGGAACGGGAACAGCGCCAGCGACGCGGCCAGCAGGGCCAGCGCCGCCAGCACGGTGGTGCGCCGGTTGCCCAGCGCCGCGTCCAGCAGCCGCAGGTAGCGCGACTTGAGCACGGCGAGCACGCGGGTGTCGTGGTCGGCCCCGCCCTTGAGCAGGTACGAGCAGAGCACCGGCGACAGCAGCAGCGACACGGCCAGCGACACGGCCAGCGCGATCGCGATGGTCAGCGCCAGCGGGGCGAACAGCTTGCCCTCGATGCCCTGCAGCGTCATCAGCGGCAGGAACACCAGGATGATGATCGCGATGCCGAAGATGGTCGGCGTCGCCACCTCGGCCGTCGCCTGCAGGATCACCCGCAGGCGCGGCACGCCGCTGCCGGCCGCCTCGCCCAGGCGGTGGAACACGTTCTCCACGACCACCACGGTGGCGTCGACCATCAGCCCGATCGCGATCGCCAGCCCGCCCAGCGACATCAGGTTGGCCGACATGCCCCAGCGGTTCATCACGATGAAGGTCACCAGCGGCGCGATCACCAGCGTGGCCACCACGATCAGGCTGGAGCGCACGTCGCCCAGGAAGACGAACAGCACCACGACCACCAGGAAGATGCCCTCGATCAGCACCTTGCCCACGGTCCACAGCGCGGCATCGACCAGCTCGGTGCGGTCGTAGTACGGCACGATGCGCAACCCGCCGGGCAGCATGCCCTTGCCGTTGATCTCGTCCACGCGGGCCTTCACGCGGGTGACGATCTCCTTGGCGTTGCCGGCCCGCATCATCAGCACGATGCCCGACACCGACTCGGTCACGCCGCCCTTGACGATCGCCCCCTGGCGCACCTCGCTGCCGATGCGCACCTCGCCCAGGTTGGCGACGTACACCGGCACCCCGGCCTCCTCCTTGACGACGATGCCCGCGATGTCGTCGACGCTGCGGATCAGCCCCACGCCGCGCACCAGGAACTGCTCGGTGGACATGGGCAGCACCCCGCCGCCGGCGTTCGCGTTGTTGGCCGCGATGGCCGCCGCCAGCTGCTGCACGGTCAGGCCGTGGTACCGCAGGCGGGCCGGGTCGGCCACCACCTGGTACTGGCGCACGTAGCCACCCTGGGAGTTGATCTCCGCCACCCCGGGGATGGAGCGCAGCAGCGGCCGCACCACCCAGTCCTGCACGATCCGGCGCTCGGCCAGTTCGGCCGGCGTCAGCGCCCGGTTGCCGTCGTCGGGATGGTCCAGCGTGTACTGGTAGACCTCGCCCAGGCCCGTGGACACCGGGCCCAGCACCGGTGTCACGCCCTCGGGCATCCGCGGGCCCACCTCGATCAGCCGCTCGGTGACCAGCTGGCGCGCGAAGTAGACGTCGGTCTTGTCGGTGAAGACCAGGGTGATGATGGACAGCCCGCTCTTGTTCAGCGAACGCATCTCGACCAGCCCCGGCAGGCCGGTCATCGCGATCTCCAGCGGCACCGTGACGAAGCGCTCGATCTCCTCGGGCGAGCGGCCCTGGAACTCGGTGGCCACCTGCACCTGGACGTTGGTCACGTCCGGGAAGGCGTCGACGGACAGGCGGGTGGCCTCGCGCACGCCGAAGGCGCACAGGACCAAGGCGACCACCACGACCAGCAGCCGCTGGGAGAGGGCCGCGCGCAAGAGGGAGTGCAGCATCGGGCGCCGATGGTAGGGGAAGCCGCCCCGCTTCCGACGCGGGGCGAAAGACCCGGGCACCGCGCGGGACTTCGCGCGCGGCGCCGGACCAACGCTACAGCGGGGTGCCGTCCCGGATGCGGGCGGGGTCGCCGATGTCGACCGTCCACACGATCCCGTCCCCGATCTGGCCGGTCGAGCAGCTGCCGATGATGGCCTGCCGGATGGTCTCGACCATCCCGTCGTCGGCCAGCACGCAGACCATCAGCTTGGGCGTGAAGTCGGTCAGCTCCTCCTTCACCGTGCGCTTGGCCACTGCGGCCGGGGCGGTGAAGCCCTCGGCCCTGAACACCGTCACGCCAGGGAAGTTCGGGATGGTCCGCAGCGCCTCGCGCAGGCGGTCCAGCCGGTTGGGGCGCACGATGGCGCGGATTTCCTTCATCTCGCTCGTCTCCTTCAGGCCTCGGTGGGCTGGTCGTCGAACCAGCGGTACAGGGTCGGCAGCACCACCAGCGTCAGCAGCGTCGAGGAGATCAGGCCCCCGATCACCACCACGGCCAGCGGCCGCTGCACCTCGCTGCCCGGGCCCGTGGCGAACAGGAAGGGCACCAGGCCCAGCAGGGCCACCGTGGCCGTCATCATGACAGGCCGGAACCGCTGGATGCAGCCTTCGCGCACCGCCTCGGCGACGGGCACGCCGTCGTCGCGCAGCTTGCGGATGTAGCTGACGAGCACCACGCCATTGAGCACCGCGATGCCCCACAGCGCGATGAAGCCCACCGAGGCCGGCACGCTCACGTACTCGCCGGTGATCGCCAGCCCGAAGATGCCGCCGATCGATGCGAAGGGCAGCACCAGGATGATCAGCCCGGCGAGCTTGAGCGAGTTGAACAGCATGAACAGCAGGAAGTAGATCGCGGCGATGGTCAACGGCACGATCACCGCCAGCGTGCCCAGCGCCCGCTCCATGTTCTCGAACTGGCCACCCCACGACAGGGAGTAGCCCTCGGGCAGGTCCACCTGCTCGGCCACCTTCTGCTGCACCTCGGCGACGAAGCCACCGAGGTCGCGCCCGCTGACGTTGGCACCCACCACCACCCGGCGCTGGCCCATCTCGCGGCTGATCGTCGGCGGGCTGTCCACCAGCTCGATCTTCGCCACGGCGGCCAGCGGGATCAGCGTGCCGTCCTGTGCCCGCAGCGTGGTCGCCCGGATCGCCTCCACCGAGTTGCGGAACTGCTCGGGATAGCGCACCGCGATGCCGAAGCGCCGCTGGCCCTCGTACAGCTGGCTGACCTCGCGGCCGCCGAAGGCCATCTCGATCACCTCGTTGATGTCGGCCACGTTGATGCCGTAGCGGGCGATCGCGTTGCGGTCGATCTCGACCTGCAGGGTCTGCTGCCCGTTCAGGCGCTCGACCCGGATGTCGATGGCCCCCGGCACGGTGCGCGTGACCCGCGCGATCTCCTCGGAGATGCGCTTGAGCTCCTCGAGGTCGTCGCCGAACACCTTGATCGCGACCTGCGAGCGCACGCCGGTGACCATCTCGTCCACGCGCTGCGCGATGGGCTGGTTCATGATCACCTGCACGCCCGGCAGGTTGGCCAGCGCCCGGCGGATGTCCTCCTCGATCTCGGCCTGGGTGCGGCCGGCGGCCGCATCGATCACCGCGATGGGATCGGACTCGTTCGGCCCGGCCGGGTCGGCCGGCGACTCGCCGCGGCCCAGCTTGGCCACCACCATCTTCACGCCGGGCACCTGCGACACCAGCTTCATGGCGTCGTTCTCGATCTTGATCGACTCCTCCAGCGAGATGCTGGGCACGCGGATGATCTGCGGGACGATCGAGCCCTCCTTCATGGTCGGGATGAAGCTCTTGCCCAGCAGCGGGAACAGCGCGAACGAGCCGAGCAGCAACGCCACCGCCACCAGGATCGTCTTCTTCTCGGCCGCCAGTGCCACGTGCAGCAGCTTCAGGTAGTGCCGCTTCATGAAGGCGATCGGCTTCGTGTCGTGGTCGGCGCCGCCCTTGAGCAGGTACGAGCACAGCACCGGCGACAGGAACAGCGACACCACCAGCGACACCGCCAGCGCGATGGCGATGGTCAGGGCCAGCGGCCCGAACATCTTGCCCTCCATGCCCGACAGCGCCATCAGCGGCAGGAACACCAGGATGATGATGCTGATGCCGTAGATGGTCGGCTTGGCCACGTCGGCGGTCGCCTCCAGGATCACGCGCAGCCGCTCGGACCGTGTGGGCCCCGCGTGGCCGAGCTTGTGGTAGACGTTCTCGACCACCACCACGGTGCCGTCGACCATCAGGCCGATCGCGATCGCCAGCCCGCCCAGCGACATCAGGTTCGCCGACAGGCCCAGCTGGTTCATGGCCATGAAGGTCACCAGCGGCGTGATCACCACGGTGGCCACCACCACCACGCTCGAGCGCACGTCGCCCAGGAACAGGTACAGGATGATGATGATGAAGACGATGCCCTCGAGCAGCACCTTCGTGACCATCAGCAGCGCCGAGTCGACCAGTTCGGTGCGGTCGTAGAACGGCTCGATCTTCAGGCCGCCGGGCAGCTGGCCCTGGCCGTTGATCTGCTCGACCTTGGCCTTGACCCGCGTCACCACCTCCTTGGCGTTGCCACCGCGCAGCATCATGACGATGCCGGCGACGGCCTCGGTGTCGCCGTTCCTGATGATCGCCCCCTGGCGCACCGCCGCGCCGACCGTGACCTGCGCGACGTCGCGCACGAAGACCGGCACGCCGCCTTCCTCCTTGAGGATGATGTTGCCGATGTCGGCATCCGTGCGGATCAGGCCCACGCCGCGGATCAGGTACTGCTCGGCCGCCGCGCGCAGCACGCCGCCGCCGGCGTTGGCGTTGTTGCGGTCGATCGCCTCCTCGACGTCGGACAGCGCGATGCGGTAGGCACGCAGGCGGTCGGGATTGACCAGCACCTGGAACTGCCGCTCCAGGCCGCCCATGGAGTTGATCTCGGCCACGCCCGGGATCGAGCGCAGCATCGGCCGCACGACCCAGTCCTGGATCACGCGGCGCTCCATCAGCTCGGCATCGGTGAGCTTGCGCTTGCCGTCGTCCGGGTGCACCAGCGTGTACTGGTAGACCTCGCCGAGGCCCGTGGACACGGGGCCGAGCACCGGCACGATGCCCTCGGGCATGCGCGGGGTGACCTCGAGCAGGCGCTCCATCACCAGCTGGCGGGCGAAGTAGACGTCGGTCTTGTCGGTGAACACCAGGGTGATGATCGACAGGCCGCTGCGGTTGAGCGCCCGCATCTCGGTCAGCCCGGGCAAGCCGGTCATCGCGATCTCCAGCGGCACGGTGACGAAGCGCTCGACCTCCTCGGGCGAGCGGCCGGTCGCCTCGGTGGCGACCTGCACCTGCACGTTGGTGACGTCGGGGAAGGCGTCGACCGACAGCTTCATCGCGGCGCGCACGCCGAAACCGATGAGCACGCAGGCGACGACGAGGACCAGCAGCCGCTGCGACAGGGCCGCGCGGATCATGGAGGTGACCATGGCGCCTCCTTACTGGAGTTCGGAGCGTTTGCGCTCGTTGTGCAGGTGGAACGCGCCGTCCACGACCACCGGCGTGCCGGCGGGCACGCCCTTGAGCACCGGGCGCTGGCCTTCCAGCGTCGCCGGGCCGAGTTCCACCGGTGTGAACCGGTAGGTGTTCTCCTCCGTGCGCACGTAGACGTGGTCGCGGTCGTTCTCGCGCACCACGGCCGCGGTGGGTACCGTGGGCTGCTTGGTGGCCGGGCCGACCAGGCGCAGCGTGGCCAGCATCTGCGGCTTGAGCTGGCGGTCCTTGTTGTCCACCTGCGTGCGGATCGTCAGCGTGCGGGTGTCGGGCGAGACGGTGTCGCTGATGAACACCACCTTGCCGGTCAGCCTGCGGCCTTCCAGCGCCGGCACCGTCACCTCGACCAGCTGGCCCAGGCTCACGGTGCGGGCGGCCGCCTCGGGCAGGGCGCCGATGACCCACACGTTGGACAGGTCGGCCACGGTGTACAGCGGGTCGCCCGGCTGCGTGACCTGGCCCTGCGACACGGTGCGCTCGGTGACCACGCCGGCGATGGTGGCGGTGACGTTGGCGGCCTCCTGCAGCGCGCCCGACGCGGCCAGGCGCTGCACGCTGTCGGCCGGCATGCCCATCAGGCGCAGCTGGTCGGCCGCCGCGCGCGACTCGGCGCGGGCGATCGCCAGCTCGGTCTCGCGGCGCTGCAGCTCGGCCGAGCCGATCACGTCGGCCTGGATCAGCTGGCGCGCGCGGTCGACGGCACGCTCGGCCAGGCTGGCCTGCGAGTTGGCACGCAGGTAGGCCAGCTGCGCGGTCGTCAGCTCGGGGCTGGCGATGCGCGCCAGGGTCTGGCCGGGGCGCACCGGCTCGCCGACCTCGGCCAGCACCTGCGTGATGCGGCCGGTCACGCCGGCGCCGATGCGGGTGACCAGCTTCTCGTTGGCGTCGATGCGGCCGACCACCTCCTGGACGGTGGCGATGTCCGCCAGCTGCACCTGGCCCACCTTGAAGTGGTGGGCCATGGCCGGCTGGATCCGCACGACGTTGGGATCGGAGGCCTTGGCTGCCGGTGCGCTGGCGGCCGCGGCCGGGGCTTGGCCGGCAGCGTCCCCGCCGCCCTCCTTGCCGCAGCCTGCGAGGGCCAGGGCGGCGAGGGCGAGCAGCGGCCAGCGGGCGGCCGTCGACAGGGGGAAGCGGGATGGCGACACGGGAACGGGGGATTGGGTGGGGTGCATCGCGGCCTCCTTCAGGGCTTGGCGGAGAGCATGGATTCAGGGACCGAGTAGCGGCCGGCGAGGAACTCCAGTTCCACCGCGGCGGCCTGCAGCCGGAAGCGGGCATCGATCAGGTCGGCGCGCACGGCGCGCAGCAGGCGCTGCGCATCCAGCACGTCCAGGATGCCGCGCTCCCCGAAGCGGTAGGCGGCCTGTGCCACGCGCAGCGCGGCCTCGGCATCGGGCAAGGCGCCACGGCTGAGGGCGTCGACGCGCAGCCGCGCGACCTCCAGGGCCTTGGTGGCCGACCGGATCTGCAGCGTCAGTTCGCCGCGCCGGCCGTCCAGCACCGTCTGCGCACGCGTCAGCTCGGCGGCCGCCTCGTCGATGCGGCCGCGGCCTTGGTCGAACAGCGGCAGCCGCACACCGGCGCTGAACACGTTCTGCCGCACGTCGAACTCCCGCACCTCTCCGTAGCGCACCTCGACGCCGGGGAAACGGCTGGCGCGCGCCTCGCGCACCCGGGCCTCACGGCGTGCGACCTCGGCGCGCAGCTGGGCCAGCTCGGGGTTGCGCGCCTGTGCCTCCTGCTGCAGCTGCTCGGACGGCGGCAGCGCAGGCGCGTCCGACAGCGAGGCCGACAGGCGCCAGCGCGGCGGCAGCTGGCCGCCGGCCAGGCGGTTGAGGGCCAGCGCGGCCTGGTCCACCCCCAGGCGGGCCGCCTCGAAGCGCTGGCGGGCATTGACCACCTCGGCATCGGCCTTGATCGATTCGAGCCGCGGCGCCTCACCGGTGCGCACCCTGGCCCGCACGCGTTCGCGGATCTGCTCGAGCAGCTGCAGCGCATCGGCGGCGGCCTCGGCTTCCTCGCGCCGCAGCAGCCATTCGTAGGCCTTCAGCCGGACCTGGGCCACCAGGTCGTTGGCGGTGGCGGCGACCTGCTGGCGGCTGCCTTCCAGACCGAATTCGGCACCTTCGATGCGGGCGCCACGCAGGCTGGGGTTCTCCACGAGCTGGCCGACCGACCAGGTGCTCACGGAGCCGCCCAGGACGCCGGGCCGGCGGGCGCGCGTGCTGCCGCTGCCGATCTCCAGGTCGGGGTTCGGCAGCGCGGCGGCCGAGGTGACGGCGGCGGCTGCGGCGTCGCGGCCCTGCAGCGAGGCACGCAGGCCGGGGTTGTAACGCTGGGCAGTGGCCACCAGGTCGGCCAGGCTGAGCACGACCTCGGGGCTTTCGCTCTCGGTGACGGAGCCGGCAGGCGCCATGGGCGCGGCTGGAATGGCCGGAGACTGGGCGCCGCCGACCTGGGCATGGGCACCGGGGCCGGCGAGCGTGAAGGCGGCGAGCAGCGCCGCGGGGAACGGTCGCAGGAACTTGGAATGCATGACGGGTCCGCGGCGCGCCGCGGCCTGGGTTGGACGACATCGACGGGTCCGCCGCCGGCAGGGCCGGCAGCGGACGAAGACCTCAGGCCAGCCGGGCCCGCGGTGGCCGCTGCGGCGGCGGCAGGTGCAACTGCGGCCAGGCGGCGGTGCGGGTCGACGGCTGCGCGGTGCGCAGCGGCACCGGGGCGGCCTGCGGGGGCAGCCAGGCCCAGTCGCGGTCGGCCGTGTCCTTGTCCACGTCGGGCGTGACCGAGGCGGTGCACACCGGCGGCTCGGCCAGTTCCTCGAGCACGGCCTCGGCCTGCGCGTCGGCGGCCGACCAGCTGGCCGGACCGGCCGCCAGGGCGACGGCACAGGCCAGCACGGCCAGCACCGCGAGCAGCCACGCCAGCGCGCCGCGCTGCTGCGCTGTGCACGGTCTGGCGTAGAGGGCGGTGGTGGCGGTCATGCGGGTTTGTCCGGAGCCCGCACTGTAAGCAGTGGCGGCCGCCCCTGGGCTGCACTCGGCTTTTTTCCCGATGAATCCCGAGCGTTGCGAAAGTTCAGCCGAAGAGTTCGGCGCGCCGCGGGCGGGCGTGAACTCATCCTTGGAGGAGGCCCCGGCGCTCGATGAAGGCCACCACCTCGGCCAGGCCGGCCTGGGTCTTGAGGTTGGTCATCACGTAGGGCTTGCCGCGCCGCATGCGCTGCGTGTCGGCCTCCATGACCGCCAGGTCGGCGCCCACGTGGGGCGCCAGGTCGGTCTTGTTGATCACGAACAGGTCGCTCTTGGTGATGCCCGGGCCGCCCTTGCGCGGGATCTTCTCGCCGGCCGCGACGTCGATCACGTAGATCGTCAGGTCGGACAGCTCGGGGCTGAAGGTGGCGGCCAGGTTGTCGCCGCCGCTCTCGACGAACACGATGTCGGCGTCGGGGAACTCGCCCAGCATGCGGTCGATGGCCTCGAGGTTGATCGAGGCGTCCTCGCGGATGGCGGTGTGCGGGCAGCCGCCGGTCTCCACGCCCAGGATGCGCTCGGCCGGCAGCGCGCCGCTGACGGTGAGCAGGCGCTGGTCTTCCTTGGTGTAGATGTCGTTGGTGATGGCCACCAGGTCCCAGCGCGCGCGCATGGCCTTGCACAGCATCTCCAGCAGGGTGGTCTTGCCCGAACCCACCGGCCCGCCGATGCCCACCCGCAGGGGCGGCAGGGGCTTGGTGCGGCGGGGGACGTGGTGCAGGGGCGTGGTGGCGGTCATGAGCGGAACAGGCGGGAGTACTGGGATTCGTGGCGGGCCGACAGGATGGCCAGCATGGGGGCGAAGGACTGGCGGGCGTCGTCGTCCAGCGCCAGCGCCCGGTCGACGGCGGCGGGCAGGGCGGCGGCCAGTTGCTGCAGCACGCGCTGGCCGGCCGCCTGGCCCAGCGGCACGGCCTTGAGCGCGGCCTGCACCATGGCCTCGGACCACGAGAAGCCGAAGGCCAGCGCGACCTGCCGCAGCGGCGCGGCGGCCAGCGCGGCGGCGCGGGCGTAGGCCACCGGCCAGGTCAGCGGCACCGGCGCGGGGCTGCCGGGCTGCAGCGACTGCTCCCAGTCGCCCAGCGAGCGGCCCATCTGCTCGGCCTGCAGGCGCAGCTCGGCGGTCTCGCGGGTGCGGCGCACCCAGGCGTCCAGCGCCTGCACGCGCGCCGTGTCGCCGGCGCGGAACGCCGCCGTGGCCTGCACCACCACGGCCAGGTCGGCGCGGGCGAGCACCAGCCCCAGCTGCTGCAGCAGCCAGGCGGCGGTGCTGGCCTCGTCGTGCACCAGGCCGGCCTCGACCGCGGCCTCGAGCCCTTCGGAATACGAGAAGCCGCCCACCGGCAGCGCCGGCGAGGCGAGCCACACCAGCCGCAGCAGCGCCGCGTCGGCGGCCGCGTCCTCAGTGGCCGTGGTGGTCGTGGCCATGGTCGTGGGCGCAGCCCGGGCCGTGCACGTGGCCGTGCCCGCCCACGGGTCCGAGGATCGGGCCCAGCGGCGCGGGCTGCGCGTGCGCGTGCCCGCCGTCATGGCCGTGGCCGTGCCCGTGCGCGTGCCCGCCGGCATACGCGCCGCCTTCGGGCTCGAACGGCGCCTGAACGTCCTGCACGACCAGGTGCATGCTGCGCAGCATGTCGGCCAGCACGTGGTCCGGCTCGATCTGCAGGTGGGTGGGCGCCAGCTCGATGGGCACGTGGCGGTTGCCCAGGTGGTAGGCCGCGCGCACCAGGTCGAACGGGCTGCCGTGGGTGGCGCAGGGCGTGATGCGCAGCACCGGCTGCGGCGCGGCGAGCACCCGCACGAACGAGCCGTCCTGCGCCAGCAGCACGTCGCCGCCGCGCACCACGGTGCCGCGGGGCAGGAACACGCCCAGCCGGCGGCCCTGCGAGTCGGTGGCCTCGAAGCGGCTCTTCTGCCGCACGTCCCAGTCGAGTTCGACGGTGGCGGCGCGGCGCACCAGCACGGGGGCCAGGCCGCGGCCCTGGGCGATGCACTTGCCCACGGCAAGCAGGGAGGTCTCGGTGGTCACAGCAGGCGGGTCATGAAGCAGCTGGCGGGGTCGGCACTGTACCCCTCGAACGGGTCGCAGGGCTCGAAGCCGTGCCGCGCGTACAGCGCCCGCGCCGGCGCGAAGAACGGCTGCGCGCCGGTCTCCAGCGACACCCGGCGCCAGCCCTGGGCGCGGGCATCGTCCAGCAGGTGGGCGAGCACCGCCGCCGCGATGCCGCGCCCGCGCAGCGCGGCCGCCGTGCGCATGGACTTGATCTCGCCGTGCCCGGCATCGATGCGCCTGAGCGCGCCGGTGCCCGCCAGGGTGGCGCCGCCGTCGGCCCAGGCCGACCAGAAGCGGATGCCCGGCTGGCGCAGCCGCTCCAGGTCCAGCGCGTGCACGCTGTCGGGCGGCGAGGCCGCGCGCATGTCGGCCAGGTGCTCCTGCAGGAACGCCGCCAGCCGCGGGTCGCGCAGGTCGTCGAGCCGGAACGCCAGCGCCGGTGTGCCGGTGCGCATCGCGCGGCCTAGAACAGGAAGTAGCGCTGCGCCATCGGCAGCACCTTGGCCGGCTCGCAGGTGAGCAGCTGGCCGTCGGCCCGCACCGCGTAGGTCTGCGGGTCGATCTCCATCACCGGCACGTAGCCGTTGTGCACCATGTGCTGCTTGCGCACGTGGCGGATGCCCTTGACCGCCGACAGGCGCTTGGCCAGCCCGTAGCGGCGGCCCACGTCGGCATCGAGCGCGGCCTGCGACACGAAGGTCAGCGAGCCCTTGGCCACGGCGGCGCCGAAGGCGCCGAACATCGGCCGGTAGTGCACCGGCTGCGGCGTGGGGATCGAGGCGTTGGGGTCGCCCATGGCCGCCAGCGCGATGCTGCCGCCCTTGAGCACCAGCGAGGGCTTGACGCCGAAGAAGGCCGGCTTCCACAGCACCAGGTCGGCCCATTTGCCCACCTCCAGGCTGCCCACCTCGTGGCTGATGCCGTGCGCGATCGCCGGGTTGATCGTGTACTTGGCCACGTAGCGCTTGGCGCGCGCGTTGTCGTGGCGCTCGCCGTCGCCCGGCAGCGGGCCGCGCTGCGCCTTCATCTTGTGGGCGGTCTGCCAGGTGCGCAGGATGACCTCGCCCACCCGGCCCATGGCCTGCGAGTCGCTGGACATCATGCTGATCGCGCCCAGGTCGTGCAGCACGTCCTCGGCGGCGATGGTCTCCTTGCGGATGCGGCTTTCGGCGAAGGCCAGGTCCTCGGCGATGGCCGGGTCCAGGTGGTGGCACACCATCAGCATGTCGACGTGCTCGTCGAGCGTGTTGACCGTGTAGGGCATCGTCGGGTTGGTCGACGAGGGCAGGAAGTTGGCCTCGCCCACGACGCGCAGGATGTCCGGTGCATGGCCGCCGCCGGCGCCCTCGGTGTGGAAGGCGCAGATGCCGCGGCCGCGGGTGGCGGCGATGGTGTTCTCGACGAAGCCCGACTCGTTGAGCGTGTCGCTGTGGATCGCCACCTGGGTGTCGGTGGCCTCGGCCACGTCCAGGCAGGTGTCGATGGCGCTGGGCGTGGTGCCCCAGTCCTCGTGCAGCTTCAGGCCGATGGCGCCGGCGTCCACCTGCTCGCGGATCGGCGCGTGCTTGCTGGCGTTGCCCTTGCCCATGAAGCCCAGGTTCATCGGGAAGGCCTCGGCGGCCTGCAGCATGCGCTCGATGTTCCAGGGCCCCGGCGTGCAGGTGGTGGCGAAGGTGCCGGTGGCCGGCCCGGTGCCGCCGCCGAACATGGTGGTGATGCCCGAGGCCAGCGCCTCCTCGATCTGCTGCGGGCAGATGAAGTGGATGTGGCTGTCGATGCCGCCCGCGGTGACGATGCAGCCCTCGGCCGCGATGATCTCGGTGCCCGCGCCGATCACGATATCCACGCCCGGCTGGGTGTCGGGGTTGCCGGCCTTGCCGATGGCGGCGATGCGGCCGTCCTTCAGGCCGATGTCGGCCTTGACGATGCCCCAGTGGTCCAGGATCAGCGCGTTGGTCAGCACGCAGTCCATCGCGCCCTGTGCCCGCGTGCGCTGGCCCTGGGCCATGCCGTCGCGGATGGTCTTGCCGCCGCCGAACTTGACCTCCTCGCCGTAGCCGCCGGCACGTAGGGTGTAGTCGTCCTCGACCTCCAGCACCAAGCCGGTGTCGGCCAGCCGCACCCGGTCGCCGGTGGTGGGGCCGAACATCTCGGCGTAGGCGCGTCGCCCGATCGTGGCCATGTCAGAGCTTTCCTTGCACGTGCGCCCGGAAGCCCCAGGCCTCGCGGCCGCCGCCGTAGTCGACGAGGTCGACCGTGCGCTGCTGGCCGGGCTCGAACCGCACGGCGGTGCCCGAGGCGATGTCCAGCCGCATGCCGCGGGCGGCGTCGCGGTCGAAGTCCAGGGCGCCGTTGGTCTCGGCGAAGTGGTAGTGCGAGCCGACCTGGATCGGCCGGTCGGCGGTGTTGCGCACCACCAGCGTCAGGCGGCGCCGGCCCGGGTTCAGCGGGTGCGCGCCGTCGTCCACCAGCAGCTCGCCCGGCACCAGCGCGGCCATCACTTGCCCCGGCCGATGAACCAGGCCGCCACGGCCACGCCGGCCACCAGCAGCAGGCCGACCACGTCGGTGGCATGCCAGTGCGGGCCCGACAGGCCGTGGCCGTCGTGCGCGAGCGCGGGCAGGGTGGCGAGCAGGGCGGTGGTGGCGAGCGTGGTGCGCAGCATGCGGGGGTCTCCTCGGATGTTCTGGGGGCGCGGTCAGACGATGGGCTGGTGCACGGTGACCAGCTTGGTGCCGTCGGGGAAGGTGGCCTCGACCTGGATGTCGGGGATCATCTCGGCCACGCCCTCCATCACGTCGGCGCGCGTGAGCACCGCGCGGCCGTCGGACATCAGCTGCGCGACGCTCTTGCCGTCGCGCGCGCCTTCGAGCACGGCGGCACTGATCAGGGCCACCGCCTCGGGGTAATTGAGCTTCAGCCCGCGTGCCTTGCGCCGCTCGGCCAGGAGGGCGGCGGTGAACAGCAGCAGCTTGTCCTTCTCGCGGGGGGTGAGTTCCATGCGTGGGGGGAAGGGGAGGTCGACGGTCGCGCCATGGTAGTGCAAGCCCCGTGCCCGGGCAGGGGCATCGCGCCGGGCGGCCGAGGCACGGAACCTGCACCGTTGCACGCGTGCCCGCCACCGATCCCGCCCTCGCCGCCGCCGCGCCCCAGCGCGTGGCCAAGGTGCGGCGCGACTACAACCGCTGGGTGGCCAGCGAGACGCTGGAGGACTACGCCCTGCGCTACGCGCCCCAGCGCTTTCGCAAGTGGTCGCCGGCGCGCGTGGCCAACACCGCCTTCGGCGCGGCCTCGTTCCTGATCCTCGAGGCCGTGGGCGCCACGCTGCTGGTGCAGTACGGCTTCGCCAACGCCTTCTGGGCCATCGTCGCCACCGGCCTGCTGATCTTTTTGGCCGGCATCCCGATCAGCACCTATGCGGCGCGGCACGGGGTCGACATGGACCTGCTCACGCGCGGCGCGGGCTTCGGCTACATCGGCTCGACCGTCACCTCGCTGATCTACGCCTCCTTCACCTTCATCTTCTTCGCGCTAGAAGCCGCGGTGATGGCCTATGCGCTGGAGCTGGCGCTGGACATCCCGCCGCGCTGGGGCTACCTGGTCTGCGCGCTGGTGGTCATCCCGCTGGTCACGCATGGCGTCTCGGCCATCAGCCGGCTGCAGGTCTGGACCCAGCCCCTGTGGCTGGTGATGCTCGTGGTGCCCTTCGTCTACGTGTTGATGCGCGATCCTGGTGCGTTTTCGGGCGTTGTGCACTATGCAGGTGAGAAAACCGGGAGTGCCGGCTTCACGCTGCACGGTTTCGGTGCGGCCCTGACGGTGGGCGTGGCCCTGATCACGCAGATGGGCGAGCAGGCCGACTACCTGCGCTTCATGCCGCCGGCCGCGCGCACCGGCCGCTGGCAGTGGTGGGCCGGCGTCATCGTCGGCGGGCCGGGCTGGGTGGTGCCGGGCGTGGCCAAGATGCTGGGCGGGGCGCTGCTGGCCTGGCTGGCCATCGACCACATGGTGCCGGTCGAGCGCGCGGTGGACCCCAACCAGATGTACCTGGCCGCCTACGAGTACGTGTTCCCGCACTACGGCTGGGCGGTCGCGGCCACCGCGCTGTTCGTGGTGGTGTCGCAGCTGAAGATCAACGTCACCAACGCGTATGCCGGCTCGCTGGCCTGGTCCAACTTCTTCTCGCGGGTGACCCACAGCCATCCGGGGCGGGTGGTGTGGGTGGTGTTCAACACGCTGATCGCCTTTCTGCTGATGGAGATGAACGTGTTCCAGGCGCTGGGCGAGGTGCTGGGCCTGTACGCCAACGTCGCCATCGCCTGGATCATGGCCGTCGTCGCCGACCTGGTGGTCAACAAGCCGCTGGGCCTGTCGCCGCGCGGCATCGAGTTCAAGCGCGCGCACCTGTGGGACGTCAACCCGGTGGGCGTGGGCGCCATGGCGCTGGCCTCGGCCCTGTCCGTGGCCGCCTGGCTGGGTGCCTTCGGCCCCATGGCGCAGGCCTGGTCGGCGGTCATCGCGCTGGGCACCGCCTTCGTCACCGCGCCGGCGATCGCCTGGGCCACCCGCGGCCGCTACTACCTGGTGCGGCCGGCGCAGCCGCCGCGCGATCCCACGGCGCTGCAACGCTGCGTGGTCTGCGAGCGCCTGTACGAGGCGCCCGACATGGCCCGCTGCCCGGCCTACCGGGGCCGCATCTGCTCGCTGTGCTGCACGCTGGAGGCGCGCTGCGGCGACGCCTGCCGCCCGCAGGCCAAGCTGGCCGCGCAATGGTCGGCCACGCTGCACGCGCTGCTGCCGGCGCGCGCCGGCCGGCTGCTGGACAGCGGCCTGGGCCACTTCCTGCTGCTGATGCTGCTGGTGGCGCCGTTGCTGGCGGGCGTGTTCGCGCTGCTGTGGCAGCAGGAGCTGCGGGCCCTGCAGGGCATGGAGCCGC
This sequence comes from Comamonadaceae bacterium, assembly GCA_027484575.1. GTDB lineage: Bacteria > Pseudomonadota > Gammaproteobacteria > Burkholderiales > Burkholderiaceae_C > Ramlibacter. The sequence continues at coordinate 57,985 of JAIXSQ010000014.1, read as the reverse complement.
AGGCGGCGCAGGCCGCGGCGGCGGCCCTGCGCGCGGGCTTCGGCAAGGCCTACGTCGGCCTGGTGCTGGTGGCCGGCGTGCTGGTGTGGTGGCTGGTGCTGGCGCACCAGAGCCGGCGCGTGGCGCAGCAGGAGTCCAACCGGCAGACCACGCTGCTGCTGCGCGAGATCGCGCTGCACCGGCGCACCGACCGCGCGCTGCAGCAGGCCAAGCGGGCCGCCGACGACGCGCGCCAGGCGGCCGAGCAGGCCAACCAGGCCAAGAGCCGCTACATCGGCACCATCAGCCACGAGCTGCGCACGCCCCTGAACAGCATCCTGGGCTACGCCCAGCTGCTGGGCGAGGACCCCGCGCTGCCGCCGCACCGGCGCCAGGCCGTCAACGTGATCCGCCGCGGCGGCGAGCACCTGCTGTCGCTGATCGAGGGCACGCTGGACATCGCCCGCATCGAGGCCGGCAAGCTCACGCTGGTGCGCTCGCCGATGCGCTTCGCCGACTGCGTGCACGAGATGGCCGAGCTGTTCGAGCTGCAGGCCGCCGCCAAGGGCCTGGGCTTCCGCTTCGAGGTGCAGGGGCCGCTGCCCGAGGTGGTGCGCGCCGACGAGAAGCGGCTGCGCCAGATCCTCATCAACCTGCTCGGCAACGCGGTCAAGTTCACTGCCAGCGGCCACGTCACGCTGCGCGTGCGGCATGCCCGGCAGATGGCCACGCTGGAGGTCGAGGACACCGGCCCGGGCATGGCCGAGGCCGAGCTGGCGCGGGTGTTCGAGCCCTTCGCCCGCGGCACCGGCGCCGCCGGCCACGCGCCCGGCGCCGGCCTGGGCCTGACCATCGCGCGCATGCTGGCCGACCTGATGGGCGGCGAGCTCACGGTGCGCAGCGCGCCGGGGCAGGGCGCGTGCTTCCGCGTGCGGCTGTTCCTTCCGCAGGTCGAGGGCGCCGCGGCCCGCGCGCCGGCCCGGGCGCGCCCCGCGGGCTACGAGGGACCGCGGCGCCTGCTGCTGGTGGTCGACAACGAGGAGGCCGACCGCGAGCTGCTGGTCGAGCAGCTGGAGCCGCTGGGCTTCGCGATCCGCACCGCGGCCAGCGGCCACGACGCGCTGGACCTGCTGGCCGCCGGCCTCGATCCCGACGCGCTGCTGCTGGACCTGGCCATGCCCGGCATCGACGGCTGGGAGACCCTGCGCCGCGCCCGCGCGCTGCGGCCCCTGCGGGCGCAGGTCGCCATCGTCTCGGCCAACGCCTTCGACAAGGGACTGGAGAACGACGCCGGCATCACGGTCGACGACTTCCTGGTCAAGCCGGTGCGCGAGGCCGAGCTGCTGGCCTGGCTGCGGCGCGCGCTGGGCCTGCGCTGGACCGAGGCCGGCGCCCTGCCGCCCGCTGCGCCGGCGCTGCCTGCGCTGCCGCCCACGCCCGCGCCCCTGCCCGCCGTGGCGCCCGACCTGCTGGCGCGGCTGCGCGAGTCGGTGGCGCTGGGCTATCCGCGCGGCGTGCTGGGCGCGCTCGACGCCATCGAGGCCGCGCAGCCGGCCGCCGGGCCCTGGTGCGGCCCGCTGCGCACGCTGGCGCGCGAGTTCCGCTTCGACCTGCTGGCGCAGCGGCTGGCGCCCGCGCAGGGGCTGCCATGAGCCTGTCCACCCTGGGCGACGGCAGCGCCGGCGTGGTGCTGGTGGTCGACGACGTGCCCGACAACCTGGCGGTGCTGCACGACGCGCTCGACGAGTCGGGCTACACCGTGCTGGTGGCCATCGACGGCCCCACCGCGCTGCAGCGCGCCGCCCAGGCCATGCCCGACGTGGTGCTGCTCGATGCGCTCATGCCGGGCATGGACGGCTTCGAGGTCGCGCGCCGGCTCAAGGCCGACCCGGCCACCGCGCACATCCCCATCCTGTTCATGACCGGCCTGACCGACACCGAGCACCTGGTGGCCGCGCTGGCCGCCGGCGGGGTCGACTACGTGACCAAGCCGATCAAGGCGCGCGAGGTGCTGGCGCGCATGGCGGTGCACGTGCAGGGCGCACGGGCGGCGCGCCAGACCCGCAATGCGCTGGACGCCTTCGGCTATGCCACGGTGGCGGTGCGGGCCCGCGACGGCCGCCTGCTGTGGCAGACGCCGCTGGCGCGCCAGCTGCTGCAGGCCTGGTTCGGGGCCGCCGGGCCGCTGGCGCCGGCCGAGGTGCAGGACTGGCTGCGGCGCCACCTGCCCGACGCGCGCCGCGCCATCGAGCCGCCCCGGCTGGCGATCGAACGGGGCGCGCGCCGGCTGACCTTCCGCCTGCACCAGCAGGTCGAGCTGGACGACGAGCGCGAGGGCGACGTCGCCGGCGACTGGTTGCTGGTGATGCGCGAGGAGTCCGACGCCGCCGTGCTCGAGACCCTGGCGCAGGGATTCCGCCTGACGGCCCGCGAGGCCGAGGTGCTGTACTGGACCGCGCGCGGCAAGACCAACCGCGACATCGGGGACATCCTGGGCGCCAGCCCCGCGACCGTGAAGAAGCACCTGGAGCGGGTGTTCGCCAAGCTCGGCGTGGAGACACGCACCGCCGCCGCCGCGATGGCGCTGGAGCGGATGCGGGGGGTGGGGCAGGCGGGTTGAGGCACCGGCGCAGGCCCGGCGTGCCCTGCTGCTCGTCGCCCCGGCGAAGGCCGGGGCCCAAGGACTTGCGCGGACGCCGGCGAAGTCACTGGATCCCGGCCTCCGCCGGGATGACGGCTCGCGTTCGCTCAGTGCGACCAGCGCCTGGCGCCGAACAGCCCGCCGCGCGGCCCCATGCGGCGCGCCAGCAGCAGGCCGCCGGCGGCGGCCACCGCGCCGGCCGCGGCCAGCAGGGTGCCGCTGCTCATCGAGCGGGCCATGCTGCCGGCCAGCTCGCCGCTGCGCGGGCCCAGCAGCTCCAGGCGCCGGCGCGTCATGCGCGCGCCCAGGTCCGACAGGTGCGCCCCCAGCAGCCGCTCGGCCTTGGGCAGCAGCTCGGTCTCCTCGTCGGCCACGTGGTGCATCACCTGGCGCATCAGCTCATTGAGCGTGGCGTCGAAGGCCGGCTCGCCGGCGCGCAGCGCGCGCAGCCGGCCGATCAGCTCGCGCATGCCGTCGTGCTCGGGCTTGCTCTTGTCCAGCACCTCGTCGGGCGAGATCTCGCGCAGCGCCGGGTAGAAGATCTCCTCCTCCAGCTGCGCGTGCACCTCCAGCGCCAGGCAGATGTTGTCCGCCAGGCCCTGCTTGACCCGCACCGCCGTGTCGGGCTGGAACTGGTGGAAGGCGGCCATCACGTGCGTGTGGTCCATGCGGATCATGTTGGTGATGGTCGGCGACAGCTTGCTCAGCATCGAGTCCATGGCGTGCTCCTGGCGGGTGGGGATCAGGCGACCTTGGCCATCGAGCGGCCCGCGGCCTGCGCGGCGTCGGTGCGGGCGGCATCGCGGGCGGCGTCGGCCTGCGCGATCAGCGTGGCCATCTGCTGCGCCGTGCGGTCCCACGACGTGCGGGCGATGGCCTGGGCCAGCGCGCGGGCATGCTCGTCGTGCTGCGCGGGCGTGCGGCCGAGGATGCGCTCGCAGGCCTGCACGTAGGCGTCGGGGCCGTCGGCGATCGACACCAGGTGGCCGTAGGGCTCGACCACGTCGCGGATGGAGGTGCTCACCGAGGGCCGGCCGCAGGCCATGTACTCCAGCATCTTGGTGGGGCTGATGTAGCGGGTGGCGTCGTTCAGCGCGAACGGCATCAGGCACACGTCCCAGCCGCTCATGAACGCCGGCAGGTCCTGGTAGGACTGCTGGCCCAGCCAGTGGATGTTGGCGTGCTTGGGCAGGCCGGCCGGGTCGATCTTGACCACCGGACCGACCATCACCACCTCCCAGTCGGGGTGGCGCGCGGCGATGGCGTCGACCAGGGACATGTCGATGCGCTCGTCGATCACGCCCGCATAGCCCAGCCGCGGGCGCGGCAGCTGCGCCTGCAGCGGGTGGTCGGCCGCGGCGCGCTGGAAGTGCCGCGCGTCGACGCTGCTGGGAAAGCAGTGCACCGAGGGGTGACGCGACTTCTTGGCGTTGTAGAGACTGGGGCCGCCGGTGAACACCAGGTCGGCCTCGCGGAACAGCACGCTCTCGCGCTGCACCAGCTGCCGCGGCGCGTGCTTGAAGAGCGTCAGTTCGTCCATGCAGTCGTAGACGATGCCGCGCGGGTCCAGCTCGGCGCCCAGCGGGAGGGCCATGGGGGTGTAGTACCAGAGCCAGTAGTCGGTCAGGCGGGCGGCGCGCACCGCGTCGCTGACCAGCTTGGCCAGCACCGGCAGCTGGTCGTCGTGGAAGCCCGGCGCGTCGCCGGTGACGTGCGGACGCCAGACCTCGACGCCGGCGGCCGGCTGCAGCTTCTCCAGCCGGTTCTCGGCCTGCCCGGTGACCGGCTCCTCCACGAACACCACGCGCCATCGCTGAGCCAGCCGCGACAGCAGGTGCTGCGGCCGCTGGTAGACGAAGTTCCAGCGCAGGTGGGAGAAGACGATCAGGGTCTGCATTGCGGCTCCAGGGGGGAATGCGGGGGTGTGGATGGCGTGGGGTGTGTGGCTGTGCGGCCAGCGGCCCCTGTGCGCGGGGCTGGCGGGGCTCGGCCGGGCCATCATGCCCAGCGCCCTCCCACGGCCCTGTAGGAGCAGGTCGCGTCGCCGCCGCGGCCCGGCGGTGCGTGTACGCCGGTCGGCGTATCGCCGGCTCATCCGTCGCTGCCTAGCATCGGCGCACCCTTTCACCCCAGGAGCGAGCGAGATGCAACGACGATTCACCCTCCAGGCGCTGGCCGCGGCCGCGGCCCTGGCTGCCGCCGGCGCCCTGCCGGCCTACGCCCAGTCGGGCGGCACCATCAAGGTCGGCGTGCTGCACAGCCTGTCCGGCACGATGGCGATCTCCGAGACCGTGCTCAAGGACACGGTGCTGATGGCCATCGACGAGATCAACGCCAAGGGCGGCGTGATGGGCAAGAAGCTCGAGCCGGTGGTGGTCGACCCCGCCTCGAACTGGCCGCTGTTCGCCGAGAAGACCAAGCAGCTGCTGACCCAGGACAAGGTCTCGGTGATCTTCGGCTGCTGGACCAGCGTGTCGCGCAAGTCGGTGCTGCCGGTGGTCGAGGGCTGAACGGCCTGCTGTTCTACCCGGTGCAGTACGAGGGCGAGGAGCTGTCCAAGAACGTGTTCTACACGGGCGCGGCGCCCAATCAGCAGGCGATCCCGGCGGTCGAGTACCTGATGTCCAAGGACGGCGGCGGCGCCAAGCGCTTCGTGCTGCTGGGCACCGACTACGTCTACCCCCGCACCACCAACAAGATCCTGCGCGCCTTCCTCAAGAGCAAGGGCGTCAAGGACAGCGACATCGACGAGAAGTACACCCCGTTCGGCCACAGCGACTACCAGACCATCGTCGCCGACATCAAGAAGTTCTCGGCCGGCGGCAAGACCGCGGTGATCTCCACCATCAACGGCGACTCCAACGTGCCCTTCTACAAGGAACTGGGCAACGCGGGCCTCAAGGCCAAGGACGTGCCGGTGGTGGCCTTCTCCGTCGGCGAGGAGGAGTTGCGCGGCGTGGACACCAAGCCGCTGGTGGGCCACCTGGCGGCCTGGAACTACTTCATGAGCCTGAAGAACCCGGCCAACGACGAGTTCACCAAGAAGTGGGCGGCGTACGCCAAGGCCAAGAACATCGCCGGCCACAAGGACAAGCCGCTGACCAACGACCCGATGGAGGCCACCTACATCGGCATCCACATGTGGAAGCAGGCGGTCGAGAAGGCCAAGAGCACCGACGTCGACAAGGTCATCGCCGCCATGGCCGGCCAGACCTTCAAGGCGCCCTCGGGCTTCACGGCCAAGATGGACGAGAAGAACCACCACCTGCACAAGCCGGTGTTCATCGGCGAGGTCAAGGCCGACGGCCAGTTCAACGTCGTCTGGAAGACCCCCGGCCCGGTCAAGGCCAAGCCCTGGTCGCCCTACATCGAGGGCAACGACAAGAAGAAGGACGAGCCGGACGGCAAGTCCAAGTCTTGACGCTCCCCGAAGCGGCCTGCGGCCGCTCCCCCCCCCCACTGGGGGGCGGCGCGGCCGCTTGGGGCGGCCCGGCGCGGCGCGCCTGCTGGCTTTCCCCTCCTCCAAGGACGTGATGCTCCGAACTCTGCTTCCCCTGCTGGCACTGCTGTTCGCGGCCGGTGCCCAGGCCTTGACCCCCCAGCAGGCCGCGGCCATGGCCACCGGCGACAGCGACGCCCGCATCGCCGCCATCCAGCAGGCGCTGGCCACGCCCGACGAGCGCAGCGCCGCGTTCCTGCAGGCGCTGGCCGACGACGCGGTCAAGGTCGCGGGCGGGAAGGCCTGGGTGGTGCGCGACGGCCAGGCCAGCGACCCGGTCACCGGCGCGGCGGCCCCGCTGCCCGCCGACGCCGAGGACGTGGTGAACAACAACCGCATGCGCGGCGAGATCGACGCCGCGCTGGCCGCGCTCAAGCTGTTCTCGCCCGAGCGCAAGCTGCGCGCCCTGGCCGTGCAGGAACTGCAGAAGGACCCCGACCCTGCCCGGCTGCCGCTGCTGGAGCGGGCGCTGGCGTCCGAGCAGGACGCCGGCATCCGGGCGCAGCTGGCGCTGGTGCGCGCGGCCGCGCTGCTGGGTAGCGACGACGCCGCGCGCCGGCTCGATGCGGCCCGGGCGCTGGCCGGCAGCCGCAACCCGGCCACCAAGACGCTGCTGCTGGACCGGCTGAAGGACGAGGCCGCGCCCGACGTCAAGGCGGCGCTGCAGGCCTCGCTGCGCGAGGTCGAGGCGGCCCTGGCCTGGGGCGACCGCCTGGGCGCGCTGTTCTCCGGGCTGAGCCTGGGCTCCATCCTGCTGCTGGTGGCGCTGGGCCTGGCCATCACCTACGGGCTGATGGGCGTGATCAACATGGCCCACGGCGAGCTGATGATGATCGGCGCCTACGCCACCTGGCTGGTGCAGGGCGTGTTCCGCCAGTGGCTGCCCGGCGCCTTCGACTGGTACCTGGTGGCCGCGGTGCCGGTGGCCTTCGCCGCGTCCGCCGGCGTGGGCGCCATCCTCGAGCGCGGCGTGATCCGCTTCCTGTACGGCCGGCCGCTGGAGACGCTGCTGGCCACCTGGGGCATCAGCCTGGTGCTGATGCAGGCGGTGCGCTCGCTGTTCGGCGCGCAGAACGTGAGCGTGGAGAACCCGCGCTGGATGAGCGGCGGCGTCGAGGTGCTGGGCAACCTGCAGCTGCCCTGGAACCGCCTGGTCATCGTGGGCTTCGCCTTCGCCGTGCTGGCCGGCATGGCGCTGCTGATCGCCCGCACCCGGCTGGGCCTGTTCGTGCGCGGCGTCACCCAGAACCGTCCCATCGCCGCCTGCATGGGCGTGCACACCGCCCGCATCGACACCTACGCCTTCGCGCTGGGCTCGGGCATCGCCGGACTGGCCGGCTGCGCCCTCAGCCAGGTGGGCAACGTCGGCCCCGACCTGGGCCAGGCCTACATCGTCGATGCCTTCATGGTGGTGGTGCTGGGCGGCGTGGGGCAGCTGGCCGGCACGGTGTACGCGGCGCTGGGCCTGGGCGTGCTGAACAAGCTGCTCGAGGGCTGGGCCGGCGCGGTGCTGGCCAAGATCGCCGTGCTCGTCTTCATCATCGCCTTCATCCAGAAACGCCCCCAGGGCCTGTTCGCCCTCAAGGGCCGATCGGCCGAGGCCTGATCCCATGGACCGCGCACCCACCGCCGTCACCGGCCTGCCAGACGCCGCCCCCATCGTGCAGCCCCACCGCCCGCTGCTCACCCGCACCGGCTGGACCGTCTTCCTCGCGGCCCTGGTCGCCGTCTGCGCGCTCGCGCCGGCGCTCAACCTGCTGGTGCCGCCCACCAGCGCCTTCCACCTGGGCGAGTACGGCGTGGCGCTGCTGGCGCGGATCATGTGCTACGCCATCTGCGCCCTGGCCATGGACCTGATCTGGGGCTACACCGGCATCCTGTCGCTGGGCCACGGCCTGTTCTTCGCCCTGGGCGGCTACGTGATGGGCATGTACCTGATGCGGCAGATCGGCCGCGACGGCAACTACAAGAGCGACCTGCCCGACTTCATGGTGTTCCTGGACTGGAAGGAGCTGCCCTGGCACTGGGCGCTGTCCGACAGCTTCGTGGCCACCCTGGTGCTGGTGGTCGCCGTGCCGGGGCTGGTGGCCTTCGTGTTCGGCTGGTTCGCCTTCCGCTCGCGCATCAAGGGCGTGTACTTCTCGATCATCACGCAGGCCCTGACCTACGCGGCCATGCTGCTGTTCTTCCGCAACGAGACCGGCTTCGGCGGCAACAACGGCTTTACCGACTTCAAGCGCCTGCTGGGCATCCCGCTGCAGGTGCCGGGCACGCGCATGGCCCTGTTCGTGCTCACCGGCCTGACGCTGCTGGGCTGCTTGCTGCTGGCGCGCTGGCTGGTGCGCTCGCGCTTCGGCCGGGTGCTGCAGGCGATCCGCGACGCGGAGTCGCGCACCATGTTCTGCGGCTACGACCCGGTGGGCTACAAGCTGGCGGTGTGGACGCTGTCGGCGGTCATGTGCGGCGTCGCCGGCGCGCTGTACGTGCCGCAGGTGGGCATCATCAACCCGGGCGAGATGAGCCCGGCCAACTCGATCGAGATCGCCGTGTGGGCGGCCGTCGGCGGCCGCGGCACGCTGGTGGGCCCCATCGTCGGCGCCTTCCTGGTCAACGGCGCCAAGAGCTGGCTGACCGTGGTGGCGCCCGAGTTCTGGCTGTACGTGCTGGGCGGGCTGTTCATCGTCGTGACCCTGTTCCTGCCCGACGGCGTGGCGGGGCTGGCCCGCAGGTGGCGCAAGACATGACCCCCGACCTGATGGAAGACGGCGCCCGGCGCGCCGCCGCGGCCCAGGCCGCCCCCACCCCCGGTGCCACCGCCTCGGGCGGCCGCGCCGCCGGCTTCGCCCGGCCGGTGCTGCCCGGCGCCGTGGACACCACCCACGGCCGCATCCTGTACCTGGACGACGTGCACGTGAGCTTCGACGGCTTCCGTGCCATCAACGGCCTGTCGATGGACATCGCGCCGGGCGAGCTGCGCTGCATCATCGGCCCCAACGGCGCGGGCAAGACCACGATGATGGACATCATCACCGGCAAGACCCGGCCCGACCGCGGCACCGTCTTCTTCGGCAGCACCATCGACCTGCTGCGCTACCGCGAGGCCGACATCGCGCAGATGGGCATCGGCCGCAAGTTCCAGAAGCCCACCGTGTTCGAGAACCTGACCGTGTTCGAGAACCTGGAGCTGGCGCTGCGCACCGACCGCGGCGTGCTGCCCGCCATGCGGCTGCGGCTCGATTCGGCGCAGCTGGACCGGCTGGCCGAGGTGCTGCGCACCATCCACCTGGCCGAGGCGGTGCACCGGCAGGCCGGCACCCTCAGCCACGGCCAGAAGCAGTGGCTGGAGATCGGCATGCTGCTGGTGCAGGAGCCCCGGCTGCTGCTGCTGGACGAACCCGTGGCCGGCATGACCGACGAGGAGACCGCGCGCACCGCCGAGCTGTTCCTGTCGCTCAAGGGCCGCCACTCGCTGATGGTGGTGGAGCACGACATGCACTTCATCGCCGAGATCTCCGAGAAGGTCACGGTGCTGCACGAGGGCGCGGTGCTGGCCGAGGGCACGCTGGACGCGGTGCAGAACGACCAGCGCGTGATCGAGGTCTACCTCGGGAGATGAGATGCTGAGCGTCAGGAACATCCAGCAGTACTACGGCGGCTCGCACATCCTGCGCGACGTCAGCCTCGAGGCGCGCACCGGCGAGGTCACGGTGGTGCTGGGCCGCAACGGCGTGGGCAAGACCACGCTGCTCAAGTCCCTCATGGGCCTGGTGCCCGTCAAGGCCGGCACGATCGAGCTGGACGGCCGCCAGGTGCAGGGCTGGACGCCCTACGAGCGGGCCCGCGCCGGCATCGGCTACGTGCCGCAGGGGCGCGAGATCTTCGCCCGCCTGACGGTCGAGGAGAACCTGCGCATGGGCCTGGCCGGCAAGCCCGCGGGCACGCCCATCCCCGGTGAGCTGTACGAGCTGTTCCCGGTGCTGCAGCAGATGAGGGCACGCCGCGGCGGCGACCTCTCGGGCGGGCAGCAGCAGCAGCTGGCGATCGCGCGGGCGCTGGCCGCCGGCCCCAAGCTGCTGGTGCTCGACGAGCCGACCGAGGGCATCCAGCCGAGCATCATCAAGGACATCGGCCGCGTGATCCGGATGCTGGCCGACCGCGGCACCATGGCCATCGTGCTGGTCGAGCAGTACTACGACTTCGCGCAGGCGCTGGCCGACCGCTACCTGGTGGTGGAGCGCGGCGAGGTGGTCGCCCGCGGCGCCGGCAAGGACATGGAAGCCGACGGCGTGCGCCGGCTGGTGGCGATCTAGGCTCCGGACGCCGCATGGCCGCCGCGTGGCCGGCGGGCCCGGGCGTCCTCAGATCCTGCGCCGGCGCGGCACCACCTGCAGCTGCACCGTGGCCTGCACCGGGGCCGCCCCGGTCGTGGCGGCGGTGGGCGGCAGCGGCAGCAGCTGGTCGGCATGCCAGGTCAGCACCTGCACGGCGCCGTTGGGCAAGCCCTCGAAGCGCGCCTTGCCGTCGGCCCCGGTCTTGGCGGCCCAGGGGCTGTCGGCCACCACCACGTGGCCGCGCATGGAGCCGTGCAGGTGGCAGCTCAGGGCCAGCGGGCCGGCCTGGTCGACGGTGATGGTGGCCGGCCTGGCGCCCGGCGCGTCGGCCGCATCCAGCCGCAGCTCGAAGCTGCCCGCCGTCGAGGCGGCCAGCCCGGCCGGCGCGGCCCGCACATGGTGGTCGAAGCCGTCGCGGTTCACGAAGGTCAGGCGCGCGCCGCGCGCGACCAGCGTGACCTGCGGCACGAACTGCAGCCGCTCCTGCAGGATGGTGGCGGCCAGCGGCAGCGCCGCGCCGGCGGCCGGCGCGCCGGTGGCGCGCAACTGCACCACCGCGTCCTGCACCGGGCGGCCCTCGCGGTCGACCACGGTGACCTCGAGGTCCGCGGCAGCGGCCAGGCCGGCCGCCAGCAGCGCCGCCAGCGCGAGCGCGCCGTGGAGGGCGAGCCGGGCGGGGCGCATCACCGCACCGTCACCACGTCGCGGTGCATGGGCGCCAGCAGCGCCAGCAGCCGGCGCTGGGCGGCGAAGGGCACGGCCTGCGCGTCCAGCGTGTCCTGCAGCACCTCCACCAGGGCGTTGAACGCGCGGCGGTCGATCTCCATGTCGGCGTGCGCGGCCTTCATGTCCGCGCCCTTGTAGGTGCAGGGACCGCCGGCCAGCTGGCAGATCTGGTCCGACAGCTGGGCGGCCAGCCGGTCGGCCTTGGCGTCCTTGAAGTAGGGCGCCAGGCGCGGGTCGGCGATGGCGCGGCGCACCAGCTCGCTGCCCAGGCGGGCCACGCCGGGCTGGCCACCGAGTTCGTCGTACAGCCGGGGCGATGCCGCCGTGGCCGTCGACGGCGCCTGCGGCATGGACTGGGCCTGGGCCGGCAGCGCCAGCACGGCGGCTGCCAGCACGAGGGCGGCCGCGCAGCCGCGGGCCAGGAGGTCGGATCGGGTCATGGGGAAATCTCCTTGCGTTCAGAGCGCCGCTTGCAGCGACAGGTAGGCGCCGGACTGGCGGCGCCCGTCGGTGATGCCGGGCACCACGCGGCCCAGTTGCACCCAGGCGGCGGTGACGGTCAGGTGGCGGGTGGGCGACCAGGCGACGAACACGTCCTGCCAGCGGTCCTCGCGCAGGGCGTCGCCCAGGCCGGCGGCGCGGCCCAGCGCCTCCAGGTTGTTCGGCTTGAAGCGCACCTCGGCGCCCACGACCAGGTCGCGGCGCACCAGCCAGCCCACCGACAGCTCGGGCTGCAGGCTGCGGCTGGAGCGCCCGGGGCCGCTGGCGCCGAAGCCGAGCAGGCCGCCCTGGTTGGCATTGGTCGAGCGCACCGTCAGGTTGGCCAGGAGGCCCGGCGCGAGGAACAGCTTGGTGGCCGACACGTAGACGTCGGTGCCGCTGCGGCGCGCGCCCAGGAAGTCGACCACGCTGCCCAGCGAGCCGGGCGACAGCTGCTTGTGCTGCACGCCGACGGCCACCTGCGGCATCCAGGTGTCGGCGTCCAGCACGGCCTCGCCGGCCACGCGCAGCTTGGCGCCCACCACGTCCAGGCCGAGTTGCTCCGACGGCTGCACGCCGAACGGGGCGATGCCGTTCAGGGCGACGGCGGGGCTGGCATCGAAGCTCTGGCGGGCATAGGACAGCTCGACGCGGTCGCGCCAGCCGAGCATCACGCCGGTCACGTTCAGCGCGTAGTCGCGGGTGACGGCGCGGCTGGCGGTGACGGCCACGCCGACCTCGCCCTCGGTGGCCCCGGTGCCGATCACGGCCCAGGGGGTCAGGCCGCCGCCGGCGGCGCCTTCGATGCTGGTGACGCCGCCGGTCAGCGGCAGCTTGCCGGTCTCGGCATGGGCTGCCCCGGCCGCCGTGCAGGCGGCCAGCAGCCAGGCCAGGGGGATGGATCGCATGGTGTCCTCGTCGTGTGGATGGCAACGCCGCAGGCGGCGGGCGCCACCGCGTGGCACCGGACGCTGTACGGCCGGGCCAGCCGGCCGGATGCGGCATGCCGCCCGGCGCCGACGAACGGTCGAGCCGCATCCGGACGGCGGCCGGCTGCGTACCCCGGGTGCGCCGGCCCGTGCCACGGGCGCGCAGCAGGAGACGACATGCAGTCAGCAGGACCCGGCGGCCCGGCGGTGGCCCCCGGTGCGGAGGAGGCGGCGCTCGCGCGCGTGGTGGCCGCGGCGCCGGTGCTGGCGGAGCTGGCCGACTGGGCCGGGCTCGCGGCTTTCGTGCCGGTGCCCGGCGACTGGGTGGTGCTCGTGGCCGACGTGCGCGGCTCGCGGGCTGCGGTGCGGGCCGGCCGCTACCGCGACGTGAACACGGTCGGCGCGGCCTGCGTGGTGGCGGCGGCCAATGCCTGCGCCAGCGAGGACTTCCCCTTTTCCTTCGGCGGCGACGGCGCCTGCGTGGTGCTGCCCCCGGGCATGGCCCGGCGCACCGCGCAGGAGTGGTCGCGCCTGCAGGGGCTGGCCCGCCGGCGCTTCGGGCTGGAGCTGCGCAGCGGGCAGGTGCCCGTGCAGGCGCTGCGCGCGCGCGGTGCCGACCTGCGCATCGCCCGGCAGCCCTCGGGGGCCGGCATCCCGCTGACCCTGTTCGGCGGCGGCGGGCTGGCCCTGGCCGAGCGCCTGGTCAAGGGCGCGGCCGAGGCGCCGCCGTCAGCCGACGACGACGGCGCGCCGCGCGTCGACGGGCTGGAATGCCGCTGGAACGACGTGCCCAGCGGCCGCGGCTCGGTCGTCACCCTGCTGGTCGCGCCGCGCCCGGGGCAGGTCGAGGCGTTGCGCCCGGTGCTGCTGGCCCTGCAGCACCTGCTGCCCGGGGCCATGCCGGTGCGGCGCGACAACCTGCCGCTGTCGTGGCCGCCGCGGCAACTGGGCGCCGAGTCGGCGCTCAAGGCGCCGGGTGGCCTGACCTGGCGGCTGCGGCACGCGGCCGGGCTGGGCCTGAGCCTGCTGGCCGCAACCGTCGTGCGGGCGACCCGCGGCCGCCCCGGCAGCGCGGCGGCGCGCTACCTGGCCTCGCTGCTGCAGGCGGTGGACCACGTGCGCTACGACGACGTGCTGCGGGCCGTGCTGGACCTGGACCCGGTGCAGGCGCGCAGCCTCGAGGGCCTGCTGCAGCGGCTGCATGCCGAGGGCCGGCTCGACTATGGGCTGCACCACAGCGACCGGGTGCACATGACCTGCTTCGTGCGCACGCTGTCCCGCCACCTGCATTTCGTGGACGGCGGCGACGGTGGCTACTTCGAGGCGGCGCTGCGGCTGGACGCCTGCCGGGCCGCCGTCGGCGCGCCCACAGGGGGCGTCGGCAACGGCTGACCCAAGCGCTGGCGGCCTGCCGTCACGCCCGGACGGGGGGCGGGCAGAGGATGGTTGTCCGTTCCAACCCCCAGGAGAGTTCCATGCCCGTCGTCCTCTGGCTGCTCGGTGTCCCGCTGACCATCATCGTGCTGCTGATGGTGTTCGGCGTCCTGTGAGCGTGGCGGGGCCGCTCAGGGCGTGCCCCGCGCCCGCTCGAACTGCTCGAGCGCCTGGCCCGAGTGCTCGCCCCGGCTGCCTTCGGGCACCTCGTGGCCGGCCGCGGGGCTGGGCGCCTCCTCCTCCCCCTGGTTGCCATAGGGCTGGGCGGCGGTGCCGCCGTCCCAGCTCACCTCGTTGCGGAAGCCGTGCTGCGCGCGTGGCCGCTGCGCCTCGGGGGGCGGCCGGGACTCGTCGGGCGGGGGGGACTGGGTGGGGTTCATGGCGTGCTCCGTGGCGGGACACCGCCCGCCGTCGCGCCAGTCTGGACGCGCAATTGCAACAGCGGGGTAGGACGCCGGCGACGAGACGGCCATACTTGCCCCAACGCTGCCCGTGGGGCAGCGTCAGGAACACGCATGGAAGAGAGCCCCACCCCTGGCATGCCCGGCAGCGCCCTGCGCCGGGTGTTCTACGTCAGCCTCAGCCGCACGGAACCGGCCAGCGTCGAGCCCCTGCTCGAGCGGTCGCGGGCCAACAACCGGCGTGACGGCATCACCGGCGTGCTGCTCTACAGCGGTGGCGCGTTCGCGCAGCTGCTGGAAGGGGACGCGCCCGCCGTGGCCGCGGTGCTGGCCCGCATCGCGGCCGACCCGCGCCACACCGCGATGCGCGTCCTGCTGGACGAGCCGGCCCAGGAGCGGCTGGCCGCGCAATGGACCATGCGGCTGGTGCAGGAGGATGGCGCCGACGACCTGCTGCGCCTGCTGGTGCAGACGGCCGGGGTCGACGTGGGGCGTGCGCGCCAGCTGCTGGCGCGGATGACCGGGCTCAGTCCTGCTGCGCCAGCCGCGCCTTGAAGACGTAGCCCACGCCGGTCAGCGCCTGCAGCGGCGAGACCCCGCCGTCCTGCTCCATCCGCCGGCGCAGCCGGTACACGGTGGCATGCAGGGCGTTGTGCAGGGCAGCGTCGGTGCGGCCCCACAGGCGCAGCATCAGGTCGTCGCGCTGCACCACGTGGTCGGGCGCGCCGGCCAGCGCGGTCAGGATCACCAGGTCGCTGTCGGTCAGCGCGATGTCGGTGCCCGAAGGCGCCTGCAGCCGGCGGGCGGCCGGCCGGAACTGCCAGTCGCGCTCGATCGGCCGGGCCAGTGCGGCGCGGCGGGCCAGCGCCGCGAGCGCGGCCTCCAGGTGGCCGGGAGGAAGGCCGGCGTCCAGCACCATGTCGGCACCGGCGTTCAGGGCCGCCACGAAGTCCGCTGTGGCCTCCTCGCTGAGGACCAGCACGGGCGCGGTGCTGCGGCGCCGCACCAGCCGCACGAGGTCCAGTCCCGAGACGCCGGCCTGGCGCATCTCGATGACGTAGGCGGCGTAGCCGTAGGGGGCTTCGGACAGCAGGAAGGCGTCGCTGTCCTGGAACCGGGCCGGTTCCTGGCCGGAGAGCCTGGGCGGTCCGCCCTGGACGCCGACCCAGGCGGTGGCACTGGCGGGCTGCGGTGGGGTCATTGAATTCACGGCGGGAGGCATCTTAAGCGGGACAGGCCCGGCAGGACCCCTGCGACGCGGCCGTCGCGCAACGGAACAACGCAGGAAATCCCATGCTCATCCATCGAATGCCGCGGGCCCGTCGGGCGTGCAATGGCGGCCATGTCCACCCGGCCTGCCACTGCGAACCGGCCCCGCGCTGCGCTGCGGTTCGCCGCCGCCTGCGCCGCGGACGCGCGGGCCCAGGCGGCCCAGGGGCTGCTGCAGGCCGGCGACCTGCCCGAGTTGCTGGCGCACTGGCGGCGGTCGTGCGGGTCTCAACGGCCCTGGACCGCCGGCATCGGTGGTGACGGCTCGGCCGCCGGCGCCGGTGTCGCCGGTGCGGCGCCCGCCGCCGGCGGGGGCGTCACGACGGTCTCGGCCTCGCGCAGCAAGCCGCCGCCGGCCACGCTGCCGCTGGTCCTGCCCTGACCCATCGCCCGTGCCTCGCAGGCGGTGCGGTCCTCCCCGGTGAACGGCGCGCAGCGCGCCAGGGCGTTGGCCTGCAGGTCCGCCCCCGGTACCTCGAGGGTGCCGCGGCGCTGCTCGGCGCGCGCGTTGCGCAGTTCACGCTCGCAGGTGGCGCGGTCCTGCCGCGTCTCGCAGGCCTGCAGGCTGTTGACGTCGCCGGACTGGCTCCAGGCCAGCTGCGCCGTGGCGGCGCCCAGGGCGAGCAGGGAGGTGGTGGCGAACAGGGCGAGCCCGCGGCGGCGCGGGCGCGATCTCGGAAGGGTGGGCATGGCGGCTCTCCGGGGTACGCAGGGGCGGAACGGTCCTGCAGGATGCCGCCCCCGCCACCGTTCCCCTGCCAGCGCAGGCAGGCGGATGCGCCCCGCCGCCTGCCATCCGCCGCGTAGGAAGGCCGCCCGCCCCCGTGGCTCAGAGCGCCCAGGTGCGCGGCGCCGTGGGCGGCAGCTCCCACAGCGCGGTGCGCCAGGCGGCGCGCACCTGCCGCAGCAGCGCCATGGCCGGCTCGACCACCGGCGCGAGCACCCGCAGCACGACCGCCTCGTCGCAGGGGGCCGTCGCCCCGGCGGTCGGTGCCAGGCCATGGGCCTCGATCACCGCGCGGGCCGCCTCCAGCGCCGCCTCGCGGCGGCCGCGGGGCAGGGCCTGGCCCGCCGCGAAGACCAGCGTGCCCAGGCAGCGGTGGCCCGCCAGCCCGAGCGGGCCGTCCATCAGCAGCGTGTCGGCGGCGGCGATGCGGCCGCGGTCGAGCCAGCCGTCGCCCAGCGCGAAGCGCTGCAGCACCGAGCCGGCGACGAAGGGCTGGCCCGAGGCGGGCAGCCCCAGGGCCAGCACGTCCCAGGCGATCGCCTCGGCGCCCGGCGCCAGCGTGAGCGCCAGGTCGTTCTCGGCGATGCAGCCGCTGTGGCAGATGGCCTCCAGCGGCAGCCATTCGTAGCGCGCCCCCGCCGCCAGCGACAGGCGCACCTGCTGGCGGGCCGGCGCGCCGTCGCTGCGGTACCAGCGGCCGGCGCCGGGCGTGGTGAGCAGGCCGTGGGCGCCGGGGCCCACGTCGATGTCGATGGCCAGCCGGTCGCCGCCCACCAGCCCGCCCGGCGGGTGCACGAGCACGTGGTGGGCGACGGTGTCGCCCTCGGGGTAGAGGGTCTGCAGCAGCCGCAGCGGGCCGTCGTGGCGGAAGCGCGCCACGGTGCGCCCCGCCTCGACGCCCAGGTCCAGCCGGAGGCTGGCCTCCCAGCTCACTGGGCCTGCGAGCCGCGGTGCGCCCAGGCCGTGGTGTGGCGCTCGACCCAGCTGAACAGCTCGTACATCACCATGGCCATCGCGCCCACCACCACCAGGCCGCCGAAGGCCAGGCCCATCTGCATGGCCGAGCCGGCGGAGATCAGCAGGTAGCCGATGCCCTCGTTGGCGGCGGTCATCTCCGACACCGTGGTGCCGACGAAGGCCAGCGTGATCGCGACCTTGAGCGAGCCGTAGAAGTACGGCATGGAGCGCGGAAGGCCGACCTTGACCAGCACGTCCCAGCGCTTGGCGCCCAGCACCCGCAGCACGTCCTCCAGCTCCGGCTCCAGCGTGGCCAGGCCGGTGGCGATGTTGACCATGATGGGGAAGAAGGAGATCAGGAAGGCCGTGAGGATGGCCGGCCCGACGCCGATGCCGAACCACACCACCAGGATCGGCACGAAGGCCGCCTTGGGCAGCGCGTTGAAGGCCGTCATCAGCGGGTACACCGCCGCGTAGGCCAGGCGCGAGCTGCCGATCAGGAAGCCCAGCAGCACGCCCACCACGATCGCCAGGCCGAAGCCGGCCATCGTGACCCAGAAGGTGCGCCAGGCATGGCCGGCGATGGTGCCGCGGAACTCGACCAGCTGGTTCCAGATGCGCGCCGGGCTCGGGAAGATGAACTCCGACACGTTGAAGGCCGAGCAGATGAACTGCCACAGCGCGATCACCAGCACCAGCAGGATCCAGGGCGACCAGGCCTCGAGCTTCTTGTTCTTCATTGCGCCACCTCCGCGCCTTGCTTGCGGATCGCGCCGATGTGGCCGCGCAGTTCATGGACGATGTCGGTGAACTCCTTGGTGTAGGTCACCTCCAGCTCGCGCGGGCGCGGCAGGTCGATGGCGCGCTTGACGACGAAGCGGCCCGGGCTCTTGCTCATCACGTACACCGTGTCGGCCAGGAACACCGACTCGCGCAGGTCGTGCGTGACCAGGATCACGTTGAAGCGCTGCTCGGTCCACAGGTCGCGCAGGATGCACCACAGCTCCTCGCGGGTGAAGGCATCCAGCGCGCCGAACGGCTCGTCCAGCAGCAGCATCTTGGGCTCGTGGATCAGCGCCCGGCAGATGCTGGCGCGCTGCTGCATGCCGCCGGACAGCTGCCACGGGAACTTGTCCTCGTAGCCGCCCAGGCCCACTTTCTGCAGCAGCTTGCGGGCACGCTCGACGTACTCGGCGCGGCGCTGCTTGAACTGGCTGCGGTGCGGCTCGACGATCTCCAGCGGCAGCAGCACGTTGTCCACCGTCGTGCGCCAGGGCAGCAGCGACGGCGACTGGAAGGCCATGCCGGAGATCTTGAGGGGGCCGGTGACGGGCTGGCCGTCGATGGCGATGCGGCCGCGGCTGGGCATCTTCAGCCCGGTGGCCAGCTTCATGAAGGTGGACTTGCCGCAGCCCGAGGGCCCGACGATGGCGATGAACTCGCCCTGGCGCACCTGCAGGTCGATGGCCTCGACCGCGAAATGGTTCTGCGCCAGCAGCTCGTCGTTGTAGGCGAGCCAGACGTCCTGGAAATCGACGAAAGAAGTCATGTGCGAAGGCCGTGCCTGCGGCCGCGCGGCGGCGGGCCCGTGCCCGCCACCTGCGCCCGCGCGCCGGCCGGTGTCCTTACTTCTTCGGGGCCGGCAGGATGTTCAGTTCCGCCTTGGACGGCAGGAAGGCGGCGCTCCAGACGGCGTCGGGGTTGACGCGGGTCTTGGTCTGGAAGGCGTCGGAGACCTGCGAGGCCATCAGCGACAGGCGGCCCGGGTTGACCTGGCCGAAGCCCTCGGCGCGCGCGTCGGGGCTGTTGATGACGGTGTCGATGGCCAGCTTCAGGCGGCGCGTCTCCAGCTCGGTGTTGATGATGCCGTCGCGGGCCTTGACCGTCTCGATCGCGGCGGCCGGGTTGGCGACGACTTCCTTGGCGCCCTTGGTGAAGGCCGACAGGAAGGCCTTGATCGCCTGCGGGTTCTCGCGCACCAGGCGGGGGTGGGCGATGATCACGTTGCCGTACAGGCGCACGCCGTTCTCGGCGTAGGGCATCACCACCACGTCCTCGAGCTTGGCGCCGCGCGCCTCCAGGTTCAGCAGCGAGGTGAAGGTGAAGCCGGTGATGGCATCCACGTCGCCGCGCACCAGCATGGTCTCGCGCAGCGGCGGGTCCATCGCGGTCCAGGCCACGTTGCCCACGCCGTTGGCCTTGGCGAAGATCGGGAAGGCCCGGCGGCCGGCGTCGAACACCGGCGCGCCCATCTTCTTGCCGTTCAGGTCGGCCGCGCTCTTGATGCCCGACTTCTTCAGCGCCATCACCGAAGCGGGCGTGTTGTTGTAGACCATCATCACCGCCACCGGCTTGTTCGGCGCGTCGGGGTTGTTGGCGTGGAACTCCATCAGCGCCGCCAGGTCGGCGAAGCCCATGTCGTAGGTGCCCGAGGCCACCCGGGTCACGGTGCCGCCGGAGCCGTTGCCGGCGTCGATGGTCACGTCCAGCTTGGCGTCCTTGAAGTAGCCCTTGGCGGCCGGCTGCAGGAACAGCGCGGCGGGGCCTTCGAAGCGCCAGTCCAGCTGGAACTTGATCGGGGTGCTCTGGGCGTGTGCGGTGCCCAGGGTGGCGGCCAGCGCCAGGCAGGCGGCGGCGGTCTTCAGGAGGGTTCGTTTCTGCATGCGGTCCTCGGAGTCGTGGTCAGGCTGATGATGAGTTCTTGGCAGGAGTTCTAAGCAAGAAGAATGCCGAACCGCCATGGTGCCGCGCACGGCTGGGGTCGTCCTCGGGACTTTCCCCCCTCGACCGTCGGCCTGGCGTGACGCGGCCACCCACGCCCTTGTCCGACGCGCCCGGTGGATGCCCCCGCACCGGGGGCGGGCGCCGCCGACTACGCCCGCGCTAAGGCCCCCTGCCCAAGATGCCTCTCACCCGCTGCCGGTTGGGGCAGCCGGGGACCGGGACTCCCAAGGTCCCGGCTTCGTCAGGCAACAACGGCCGCGTGCGGCCACAAGGAGAGCAACATGGGTTTTCTGGTCTGGTTGATCGTGGGGGGTGTCGTGGGCTGGCTGGCCAGCCTGATCATGCGCACGGACGGGCAGCAGGGCATCCTGCTGAACGTCGTGGTGGGCATCATCGGTGCGTTCATCGGCGGCTGGGTGATCTCGCCGCTGGTGGGCGTGGGCACCATCAACGAAGGCATCAGCATCGGCTCGGTGCTGGTCTCCCTGGTCGGCGCCGTCATCCTGCTGGCGATCGTCAACCTGTTCCGCCGCGGGCGCGTGCGGTAATGCGCTGCGACGTCGCTGCGCGATGACGTAGCGGGTTTCCAGCTAGTTGAACAAAGCCGGGCGAAGCCCGGCTTTGTTCAATGCGCGTCGGCCAGCTTGGCGGCCTCGACCGCGCCGCGGTCGTCGCCCCGGGCGCCGTTGAAGAACACGTTCAGCGCCACCGCCACGATCGAGGTCAGCAGGATCCCGGACTCCAGCAGCGGGTGCAGGCCGTGCGGCATCCACTGCTTGAAGGCGGGCGCCACCAGCGGGACCATGCCCACGCCGATCGCAATGGCCACGATCAGCGCGTTGTGGCGGTTGCCCTTGAAGTCCACGCCCGACAGGATGCGGATGCCGGTGGAGGCGACCATGCCGAACATCACCAGCCCGGCGCCACCCAGCACCACGGTGGGCAGCGATTCGACCAGCGCGGCCATCTTGGGCAGCAGCCCCAGGGCCAGCAGGAGCAGGCCGCCGGCCACGCAGACGAAGCGGCTGCGCACGCCGGTGACGGCCACCAGGCCCACGTTCTGCGAGAAGCTGGTGTACGGGAAGGTGTTGAAGATGCCGCCCAGCAGCGTGCCCAGGCCGTCGGTGCGCAGGCCGCGGGTCAGCGCGTCGCGGTCGACCGCCTTGCCGGTCATCTCGCCCAGCGCCAGGAACATGCCGGTCGACTCGATCATCACCACCAGCATCACCAGCGTCATGGTCAGGATCAGCACCGGCTCGAACACCGGCGTGGCGATCTCGAAGGGCAGCACGATGTCGAACCAGGCGGCCTTGGCCACCTTGTCGAAGGTCATCAGGCCCAGCCAGCTGGCCAGCACCGCGCCGACGACGATGCCCAGCAGCACCGAGATGTTGGCCGCGAAGCCGCGCGCATAGCGGGCGATCAGCAGGATGGCCAGCAGCACCACGCCGGCCACGCCCACGCCGGTGAGGTCGGCATAGCGCGGGTTGGGCAGGCTGGGCGCCAGCGCCAGGCCCTTGGGCAGCGGCGGCAGCGCCGAACCGGGCGCGCCGGCCGCGGCGGCCGCATCGGCCAGCCACTTGGCATGCTCGGGGTTGACCACGCTGGGCGCGGTCGGGCCCACCGGGTTGCCGAAGATCCAGTTGATGCCGATGCGCATCAGGCTGATGCCGATCACCGTGATGATCGTGCCCGTCACCACCGGCGGGAAGAAGCGCAGCATGCGGCTGACCCAGGGCGCGATCAGGATCGAGATCGCGCCGGCGCCGATGATGGCGCCGAAGATGCGGCCGGCGCCCTCGACGCCGGGCACCGCACCGGCCATGGTCACCATCGGCGCGACGGCCGCGAAGGTGACGCCCATCATCACGGGCAGGCGGATGCCGAACCACTGGGTGGCGCCCAGCGCTTGGATCAGCGTGACCAGGCCGCAGCAGAACAGGTCGGCCGAGATCAGCATCGCGACCTGCTCGGGCGAGAGCTTGAGCGCGCGGCCGACGATCAGCGGCACCGCGACGGCGCCGGCATACATGACCAGCACGTGCTGCAGGCCGAGGGCGGCCAGGCGGCCCGCGGGCAGGCGCTCGTCGACCGGGTGGACGGTGGGGGTGGACATCAAGGAGCTCCTTCGGTGTGACACGACCGCCTCTTGCCGGGCGGTTCGCAGGGGTTGGCGCGGCACCCCGCCGCGCCGGGACTTCAGGCCTGCAGCAGGTCGAGCAGGGTGCGCGCCACCACCTTGGTGGCGCGGCGCAGGTCGTCCAGCGCGATGCGCTCGTCGGCCCGCTTGGCGTTGGACTCGCGCACGGTGCGCGGGCCGGCGCCGTAGATCACGCCGGGGATGCCGGCCTCGGTGTACAGCCGCACGTCGGTGTACAGCGGGGTGCCCACCGCGGGGATGGGCTCGCCGAACACCGCCTGGCCGTGGCGCTGCAGCGCGTCGACCAGCGGGCGGTTGCCGGCCAGCGGCACCATCGCGCGGGCCAGCAGCATGCGCTTGACCTCGACCCGGATGCCGGCGCTGCCGCGCGGCGGGGCGAAGCTGGCGGCGGCGCGCTCGATGGTCGCGCGCAGCTGCGCCTCGACCTCGACCGGGTCCTCCTCGGGGATCATGCGGCGGTCCAGCTTGAACGTGACCTTGCCGGGGATCACGTTGGTGTTGGTGCCGCCGGCGATCCAGCCGATGTTCAGGTACGGGTGGGTGATGCCCTCGACCCCGGAGGTGACCTGCAGGTAGTCGCGGTTGAGCGCGTACAGCGCGTTCATCACGTGCACCGCGCCCTGCAGCGCGTCGCAGCCGCTGTCGGGGATGGCGGCATGGCTCATGTCGCCGTGCACCGTCACCTCCAGCTGCAGGCAGCCGTTGTGCGCCACCACCACCTGGTAGCTGAAGCCGGCCGCGATCATCAGGTCGGG
Organism: Comamonadaceae bacterium; assembly: GCA_027484575.1. Classification (GTDB taxonomy): domain Bacteria; phylum Pseudomonadota; class Gammaproteobacteria; order Burkholderiales; family Burkholderiaceae_C; genus Ramlibacter. The sequence continues at coordinate 34,972 of JAIXSQ010000014.1, read as the reverse complement.
CTTGGTGATCCCGTGCTGCAGCAGCCAGCCCGGGCCCAGCTCGCCGCCGAACTCCTCGTCGTAGGTGAAGTGCAGCTCCAGCCCGCCCTTGAGCGGCACGCCGGCGGCCTCGAGCGCGCGGGCGGCGAAGGTGAAGGTGCTGAAGTCGCACTTGCTCACCGCGGCGGCTCGGCCGTACAGGAAGCCGCCCTCCACCTCGCCGCCGTACGGGTCGTGGCTCCAGCCGTCGCCCGGCGGCACCACGTCGCCGTGCGCGTTGAGCGCGACCACCGGCCCGCCCTCGGCGTAGCGGCGGCGCACCACCAGGTTGGTGATCGACTGCAGGCCGGCCGCCTGCACCTGCGCGGCGGGCACGGGGTGCGCCTCGGCCGCGAAGCCCATGGGCGCCAGCAGTTCGGCGGTGCGTTGCGCGTGCGGCGCGTTGTTGCCCGGCGGCGTGTCGGTGGGCACCCGCACCAGCTGCTGCAGGAACGCGACCTGCTCGTCGAAGTGGGCGTCGATCCAGGCGTCGAGCGCGGCGTGGGGGGTCGTCATGCGAGCTGCTCCAGCAGGAGGGAGAAGGCCTGCACCGCGAGCTCGATGTCGTCGGTGGAGGTGGATTCCAGGGGGTTGTGGCTGATGCCCGCGTTCTGGCCGCGCACGAACAGCATGGCCTGCGGCATCACCACGTGCAGCTTCATCGCGTCGTGGCCGGCGCCGCTGGGCATGCGGTGCAGCGGCAGGCCCAGGTCGGCCACCGCGCGTTCCCAGCGTGCCTGCCAGGCGGGATGGCTGGGCGCGGCGGCGGCCTGCATCGTGAGCTCGCGGGTGCAGCGCGTGCCGCGCCGTTCGCAGATCGCGTCCAGCTCGGCGAGCACGTCGCGCACCAGCGCGTCGCGCTGCGCATCGGTGGGCGCGCGCAGGTCCAGGCTGAACAGGCAGCGGCCGGGCACCACGTTGATCGAGCCGGCGGGCACCTGCAGCATGCCGATGGTGCCCACCGAATCGCCGTCCTGCGCGGCGCGGCGCTCGACGTACAGCGCCAGCTCGGCCACGGCCACGGCGGCGTCGCGGCGCCGGTCCATGGGCGTGGTGCCGGCATGGCTGGCCATGCCCTGCATCTCGCACAGGTAGCGCACGCTGCCGTTGATCGAGGTGACGATGCCCAGCGGCAGGTCCAGCTCGTGCAGCACCGGGCCCTGCTCGATGTGCACCTCGACGAAGCCCAGGTACCGGGCCGGGTCGCGCCGCAGCGCGCCGATGGCCTCCAGCGTGGCGGGCAGGCCGGCGGCCAGCATCGCCTCGCGCATGGTGGTGCCGGCGGCATCGGCCTGATCCAGCCAGGCCGGATCGAAGTCGCCGGTGAGCGCGCCCGAGCCCAGGAAGGTGGCCTTGTAGCGCTGGCCTTCCTCCTCGGCGAAGGCCACCACCTCCAGGCCGTGCGGCAGCCGGCGGCCGGCGGCGGCGAGCGCGCGCACGCAGGCGATGGGCACGTGGATGCCCAGCCGGCCGTCGTACTTGCCGCCGTTGCGCACGGTGTCGTAGTGCGAGCCGGTCAGCAGGGCCGCGGCCCCGGGGGTGGCGCCCTCGTAGCGGCCCACCACGTTGCCCACGGCGTCGATGGCCACGCTGTCGAAGCCGGCGGCGCGCATGTCGGCCGCGATCTGCGCGGCGGCGGCGCGGTGCGCCTCGGTCAGGTAGGTCACGGTGAGCTGGCCCTGCTCGGCGTAGCTTGGGTCGCTGTGGCGCGCCAGGTCCTCCAGCCGGTCCCAGACCCATGCGCCCTGCGCGGGCGCGACGCCGAACCTGTCGTTCAGCCGGATCTCGGCGATGCGGTGCACCTGGCGCAGGCATTCGGCGCGCTCGTAGTCCACCGGGTGCGCCAGCCGCCGCTCCAGCGTGGCGATGATCTCGGTGCGCCCCAGGCCCGTGCCGCGCGGGCCGCGCACGGCCACGATGAAGGGAAAGCCGAACTTCGCGTTCCAGGCCGCGTTGAGTTCCTGGATGCGGGCGAACTCCTGCGGCGTGCACTCGGTCAGGCCGGCGGTGCGCTGCTCGTGGGTCGACTCGGCCGTCAGCTGCCGCGCCACCATGGCCTTGCCGGCCAGCTCGGGGTGGGCGCGCAGCAGCGCCAGCTGGCGCTCGGTGCCGGCCTGGCGCACCACCTGCGCCATCGCGTGCTTCAGGTGGGCCAGGCTGCGGAACGGCCGCTGCGCCAGCGCCTCGCGCGCGATCCAGGGCGAGTGCTCGTAGATGCCGTCGAGCAGGGCCACGGCCTCGTCGGCGGTGGCGGCATTGAGTTGGTCGATCGTGGTCGGCATGGGCTCAGGCCGTGTAGGGGTGGACCACCTTCCAGTGGCGGGCGATGTCGATGCGGCGGCACACCCACACGTGGTCGTGGCGCTCGATGTGGTCCAGGAACTTCTGCAGCGCGGTGATGCGGCCGGGGCGCCCGAGCAGGCGGCAGTGCATGCCGATGCTCAGCATCTTGGGCCGGTCCAGGCCGGCGGGGTCGCCCTCGGCGTACAGCGCGTCGAAGCTGTCGCGCAGGTAGGTCCAGAAGTCCTCGCCCTGCGAATAGCCCTGGGGCAGCGAGAAGCGCATGTCGTTGGCGTCCAGCGTGTACGGCACCACCAGGTGCGGCACCACCTGGCCGTCGGTGCGCCGCACCTTCATCCAGAAGGGCAGGTCGTCGCCGTAGTAGTCGCTGTCGTACTCGAAGCCGCCGTCGTCGGCCACCAGCCGGCGCGTGTTGGGGCTGTCGCGGCCGGTGTACCAGCCCGCGCCGTGGATCGCACCGGGGTCGCCGTGGCGCTGGCCCGTGAGCTGCTCGATCGCGCGGATGGCCTGGCGCATGTGGTTGCGCTCGGTGGCCTCGTCCATGTCCTGGTAGTGGATCCAGCGCCAGCCGTGGCTGGCGATCTCGTGGCCCAGCTCGACGAAGGCGGCGGTGACCTCGGGGCTGCGCTGCAGCGCCATGCCCACGCCGAAGACCGTCAGCGGCAGCTTGCGCCGCTCGAACTCGCGCAGGATGCGCCACACGCCGGCGCGCGAGCCGTACTCGTACACGCCTTCCATGCTCAGGTGCCGGGCCGGGTAGCTGGCCGGGTTGAACATCTCGGACAGGAACTGCTCGGAGCCCTTGTCGCCGTGCAGCACCGCGTTCTCGCCGCCTTCCTCCCAGTTCAGCACGAACTGCACCGCGATGCGGGCGCCGCCGGGCCATTTCGCATGCGGCGGGTTGCGGCCGTAGCCGGCCAGGTCGCGCGGGTAGGCCGCGGTGCTGTCGTAGACGGTGGGCACGGGGGACTCCGGGGTCGAAGGGATGGGGAGGGACTTCAGGCCGCGGCGAGCGCCTGGGCGATGTCGTGGCTGGGGGCCGGGCGGTCGAAGGCCAGGCTGGCCTCGACGTTGCGCAGGTGCTCGTCCATCAGCGCGGCGGCCCGCTCGGCATCGCGCGCCGCAAGCGCCTTCACGATCTGCACGTGCTCGGCGGCCGAGTGCTCGGCGGCGCCGGCGCGCTGGTACATCAGCGCCACCAGCGAGCTGCGTGAGATCAGGTCGCCCAGCACCTGGGCCAGCACCGCGTTGTCCAGCAGCTCGGCCATGCGCACGTGGAAGTCGCCCAGCAGCTCGATGCCCGAGGCGGCCTCGCCGGCCTCCAGCGCGGCCTGCTCGCGCGCGACGTGGGCGCGCAGCTCGCGCAGCATGGCCGGCGTGGCCTCGCGGGCGAAGGTGCGGGCCATCTCGGCCTCGAGCATGCGGCGCACCGCGAACACCTGCCGCGCCTCGCCGGGCGTGGGGGCGGCCACGAAGGCGCCGCGGGCCGGCTCCAGCGTCACGAGCCGGTTCTGCGCCAGCTGGTGCAGCGCCTGGCGCACCAGCGTGCGCGAGACGCCGAAATGGTCGGCCAGCTTCTGCTCGGCGAGCTTGGTCCCCGGCTGCAGCCGGTGGCCCGCGATGGCCTGGGTCAGCTCGCGGACGATGACGGCGGTGGTCGACGGTTCCATGGTGGGCGGGGCCATGATAGCGATCGCATGCAAAACTGTATACACTTTTGCGACCGCATCCCGCGGGACCCCTTCCGGAGCAGACCATGGGCCTGAGCACCCACGTGCTGGACACGATGCACGGCACGCCCGCCGCGGGCATGGCCGTGGCGCTGTACGAGGTGAAGGACGGCCAGCCCGCGCTGGTGCGCCGCTTCACGCTGAACGCGGACGGGCGCAACCCCGACGGGCCGCTGTACACCAACGAGCAGCTGCGCCGCGGCACCTACCGGCTGGTGTTCGACGTGGCCGGCTACTTCCGCGGCCGGGGCGTGCAGCTGCCCGAGCCGCCCTTCCTGGACCAGGTCGCGCTGGACTTCGGCATCGCGCATGCCGACCAGCACTACCACGTGCCGCTGCTGGCGAGCCCGTGGAGCTATTCGACGTACCGGGGGTCGTGAGGGCCATGGCCCCCACGTCGTCACCCCCGCGCAGGCGGGGGGCCAGCGACGGCCGTGACCGCGGCGCGGTGCGGGCCTGGATCCCCGCTTGCGCGGGGATGACGATCCCCTCAGTCCTGCCCTTCGGTCAGCGTGTCCAGCTGGAAGCGGCCGCTCTTGTGCCACAGCCAGGTGTCGGTCCACACCACGCGGCCCATGCGGGCCGGCACGGGGTAGGGCGCGGCGGCGCGCACGGTGCGCTCGATCTCGGCGATGACCTCGGGCGCATGGCGCGGGGCGCGCATCCAGTCCACCCGCTCGACCTGGCCGTCGCGGCCCACCTCCACCTGCAGCACGCCCACCGCGTACAGCAGGGGCGGCATGCGGCCCTTCCAGATGCGGTCGGGGTTCTGGGCGTACAGGTGGCCGGCGGCGTCGCGGCGGTAGGCGCGCGGGCTGTCGGCGGTGGACAGCCGACGGGCCGGGGCGGGCGCCTCGACAACGGCGGGCGCCGGCTCGGCCGGCGGTGCGACGACCACCGGCGGGGGGGCCTCGGGCGGGGGCAGCGGCACGGACGTGCAGCCGGCCAGGACGGCGGCCGTGCAGGCGGCCACCAGGGCCAGGCGGCGGGTTGCGGACATGCGGTCTCCTCGTTGTCGCGGCGATCATCGCCGCTGAGCCGCGCAACGGCCGAGCCAAGCCCCGCGCCGACCGTGGTCACGGTTGCGTTCCGTTGTTGCATGCCGACACAGGGCGGACATCCTTGAGCCCGCGGGACCTCCAGGCGCTGCTGGCCGACGGCACCGATGCCGTGCTGGTCACCACCGGGCAGGTCGAGGGCTCGGGCCCGCGCGAGCCCGGCGCCTGGATGCTGGTGGGCCCGGCGCGGGTCGCCGGCACCATCGGCGGCGGCCGGCTCGAGTTCGACGCCATCGCCCATGCCCGCGCCCTGCTGGCCGCGCCGCCGGCGGCGCCCGGGCAGCGGCGCTATGCGCTGGGCCCCAGCCTGGGCCAGTGCTGCGGCGGCGTGGTGCACCTGCAGTTCGCGCACGTCCCGGCCGCGCAGGTCGCCACCCGCGCCGCGGCCCTGCGCCGGCCGGGCACGCCGGTGGCGCTGTTCGGCGGCGGCCACGTGGGCCGCGCCATCGTGCACGTGTGCGCCGACCTGCCGCTGGACCTCACCTGGATCGACAGCCGCGATGGCGTCTTCCCGGCCGAGCTGCCCGCCAACGTGGCCTGCGAGCATTCCGATCCCGTGCAGGCCGCGGTGCCGCGGCTGGCGCCCGGCAGCCTGGTGCTGATCATGTCCTTCAGCCATGCCGAGGACCTGGACGTGCTGGCGGCCTGCCTGCAGCGCCGCCGCGCCCGCGCCGACCTGCCCTTCGTGGGCCTGATCGGCAGCCGCACGAAGTGGGCGACCTTCCGCCACCGGCTCGAGCACCGCGGGTACGCCGCGGCGGAACTCGACGCCGTCACCTGTCCCATCGGCCTGCCCGGCATCGCCGGCAAGCAACCCGGCGTCATCGCGGTCAGCGCGGTGGCACAACTCCTGCAGGCCGCCAGCGGCCCGCATCCCGCCTGAGCCTCACCACACCACCATGGACAGCTACCTCCTCGACTGGGCCAACCTGCTGCTGCGCTGGCTCCACGTGATCACCGCCATCGCCTGGGTGGGCTCCTCGTTCTATTTCGTCTTCCTGGACTCCAGCCTCACGCCCCCGGTCGACGAGGACCTGAAGAAGCAGGGCGTCTCGGGCGAGCTGTGGGCCGTGCACGGCGGCGGCTTCTACCACCCGGTGAAGTTCGCGGTCTCGCCGCCGCAGCTGCCCGGGCACCTGCACTGGTTCTACTGGGAGAGCTACACGACCTGGATGTCGGGCTTCGCGCTGCTGACGGTGTCGTACCTGTGGAACGCGTCCACCTACCTGGTCGACCGCAACCTGGTCGACTGGTCGGCCGGCGCGGCGGTGGCGGCGGCCCTGGGCTTCCTGGTCGTGTTCTGGATCGCCTACGACGCGATCTGCCGCCTGTTCGGCGAGCGCGAGGGCGGCGACGGCCTGGTGGGCGCGCTGGTCGCGGTGCTGGTGGTGGCGGCCGCGTGGCTGGCCTGCCAGCTGTTCCCAGGGCGCGCGGCCTTCCTGGTGGTGGGCGCGATGATCGCCACCTCGATGACGGCGAACGTGGCCATGTGGATCATCCCGGGCCAGCGCAAGATGGTCGCGGCGCTGCGCGAGGGCCGGCCGATCGACCCGGTGCACGGCAAGCGCGGCAAGCAGCGCAGCGTGCACAACACCTACTTCACGCTGCCCGTGCTGCTGGCCATGCTCAGCAACCACTACAGCTTCCTGTGGACGCACCCGCACAACTGGGTGGTGCTGGTGCTGCTGATGGCCGCCGGCGCGGCGATCCGCCAGTTCTTCGTGCTGCGGCATGGCTGGAAGCTGGGCCGCAACGCCAACCCGCTGCCGTATGCGCTGGTGGGCGTGGCGCTGATCGTCGCCACCGCCGCCTGGCTCAAGCCGGCGCCGCCCGCCGCGCAGCCGGCCGCCGCCGTCCCCGCCACGGTGGGCTACGCCCAGCTGCAGCCGGTGCTGGCGCAGCGCTGCTACCTGTGCCACGGCGCCCAGGTGCAGATGAAGAACGTGCGGCTGGATTCGCCCGAGTCGGTGCGGCAGCACGCCGCCTCGATCCACCAGCAGGTGGTGGTGGCCAAGCTGATGCCGATGAACAACGCCACCGGCATCACCGATGCCGAGCGCGCGCTGGTGGACGCCTGGTTCCGCGGCGGGGCGAAGGTCGACTGAGGCCGGGGTCGCGCGGTGGCCGGGGGCTCAGGCCCGCGGGTGCCAGCGCACGCAGCCGAAGTCCGGCGACACGCACAGCGACGCGGCATGGCCCGCGCTGTCGCCCAGCCAGGCCGGCTGGCGCAGGCGCTCGTCGGGCGCGTCGGTGGCCGCGTTCTCGGGGCCCACGTGCAGCGCGCCCGCATGGCGCACGGCGGTGCAGAGGTAATGCCCCGTGGGCCGCGCCAGCAGGCCGCCTTCGGCGTCCTCGTGCGGGACCACGACCTCCACTCCCAGGTGTGCGCAATGTGCGCAGCGCTGCTCCATCCGATGCTCCTGTCGACGCTCTCGAAGACCTGACACTGTAGCGTTCCGTCCCTGACGCCCGCTGACGCGGGGGCTCCGGGTGAACCCGCAGAGCGAAAGTTCGCCTGCCCGCGCGGGCGGCAGAATGCCGGCCCATGGCGCACCAGACCCAGCTCGTCGTCGACATGCCCGGCCGGGGCACGCGCGACATCACCGCCGAGGTCGCGCAGGCCGTGGCCCGCGCCGGCGTGCGCACCGGGCTGGCCCACGTGTTCGTGCAGCACACCAGCTGCGCGCTGGTGGTCACCGAGAACGCCGACCCCGACGTGCGCCGCGACCTCGAGACCCTGCTGGCGCGCGCCGCCCCCGACGGCGACCCTGCTTGGCGCCACGACACCGAAGGCCCCGACGACATGGCCGCGCACGCCCGCAGCGTGCTCACCGGCTGCTTCCTGACGCTGCCCGTGGGCGGCGGTCGGCTGCAGCTGGGCACCTGGCAGGGCCTGTTCCTCTGGGAACACCGCACCGGCCCGCAACGCCGCCACGTCGTGGTGACGGTGCTGGGCGACTGATTCCGCAACCACCCGCCCCCATGACAGCACCCGATCCCCGGCGCGACCCGCGCGCCTTCCTGCGCCACCTGTTCGACGTCGCCGTGCAGCGGGCCCAGCCCCTGCACACCCTGGGCGCCCACCTGCCGCCGCCGCCGCGCGGCCGCACCCTGGTGCTGGGCGCCGGCAAGGCCGGCGGCGCGATGGCGCAGGCGGTCGAGGCGCTGTGGCCGGCCGACGCCCCGCTGTCGGGCCTGGTGGTCACCCGCTACGGCCACGTGCCGCCGCGGCCGGCCGGCCTGCCGCGGCGCATCGAGGTGGTCGAGGCTGCCCACCCCGTGCCCGATGCCGCCGGCCTGCAGGCGGCGCAGCGCATCCTGGCGCTCGCCGGTGGCCTGACCGCCGACGACCTGGTGCTGTGCCTGATTTCCGGCGGCGGCTCGGCCCTGCTGACGCTGCCGGCCGAGGGCCTGACGCTGGACGACATGCAGCGCATCAACCGCGGCCTGCTCGAGTCGGGTGCCCACATCGGCGAGATGAACTGCGTGCGCAAGCACCTCTCGCGCATCCAGGGCGGCCGGCTGGCCGCCGCCTGCGCGCCGGCCCGGGTGGTCACGCTGGCGATCAGCGACGTGCCGGGCGACGACCCGGCCACCATCGCCAGCGGCCCCACGGTGCCCGACGCGACCACCTGCGCGCAGGCGCTGGCGCTGCTGCGGCGCGACGGCATCGCGGTGCCGGCGGCGATCGAGGCGGCGCTGGAGGGCGGTGCCCTGGAGACGCCCAAGCCGGGCGACGCGCGCTTTGCCGGCCACCAGGTGGCGCTGATCGCGACGCCGCAGCAGTCGCTCGAGGCCGCCGCCGCCGCGGCGCGCGCGCTCGGGGTCGAAGCCCACATCCTGAGCGACGAGCTCGAGGGCGAGTCGCGCGAGGTGGGCAAGGTGCACGCCGCGCTGGCGCGGGCCGTGGCCCGCCGCGGCCAGCCCTTCGCCCGGCCCTGCGTGTTGCTGTCCGGCGGGGAGACCACGGTGACCGTGCGCCCGCTGCCGGCCGGCACCGCGCGCGGGCGCGGGGGCCGCGCCGGCGAGTTCTGCCTGGGCCTGGCGCAGGCGCTGCAGGGCGAGCCCGGCGTGTGGGCGCTCGCGGCCGACACCGACGGGATCGACGGCATGGAGTCCAACGCCGGCGCGGTGGTCGCGCCCGACAGCCTGGCGCGCGCCGCGGCCGCCGGCCGCAAGCTCGACGACCACCTGCTGCGCCACGACGCCTACGGCTACTTCGAGGCCCTGGGCGACCTGGTGGTGACCGGCCCGACCCACACCAACGTCAACGACTTCCGGGCGATCCTGGTGCTCTGACCTGGGCCCGTCGTCCCCTGGCATGACGGGCGCAGGAACCCGTCGTCCCCGCGCAGGCGGGGACCCATGCACGGGCACTGCGCCTCATCGTGGATGCCCGCCTGCGCGGGCATGACGGTGGATCAGCTCAGCTGCAGGCCGCGCGGATGCTTTCGGGCACCGGCAGCGCGTAGATGCCGCCGTCGCCCTTGCGGCCCGCGAAGATGCGCACCTCCTCGCATTCCAGCAGCAGTTCGTCGCCGCGCATCACCCGGTAGGCCTGCACGAAGCTCTTGCCGCGCCATTCGGCCACGCGGGTGTGCACCTGCAGCAGGTCGCCGTAGGTGGCGGTCTTGACGAAGCGCGCGTGGGTGTCCACCAGCGGCGTGCCGATCACGCCCAGCGTGGCCTCGGTCTCCTCCCAGCGCGGCACGCCGCAGGCGATGAAGAAGTGGCGCGAGGCGGCGTCGATCCAGCGGAAGAAGTTCGGAAACCAGACGATGCGGGCGGGATCGCAGTCGCCGAACTCGACCCGCACCTCGTAGGTGACGGTGCGGCTGGCGGCGGGGGCGGAGGCGGCGGGGATCTCGGTGCTCAAGGTGCGGCGGGGTCGGGAAGGTCGGGGGAGGGTGGCGGCTCGCTGGTGCCGGCGTGTTCGTGGTCCAGCACCAGCAGCAGGTCATGGTAGGTGATCTCCACCGGAGCGCCGGTGCGCGCCTGCGCCTGCGCGCGCCACGCTGCGTCGTGGCCCGCGCGGGCATCGGCCAGCGTGGGCCACAGGTACACACCCAGTCCGTGGGCATGGTCCAGGCTGGCGGCGAAGTACTTGCGCACCAGCGCCTCGTTCGCCTGCCAGCGGGGCAGGGCGGCGCGGGCGCCGTCCAGCAGCTCCTCGCGCGTCTTGCCCGGCGGGTGCCTGAAGCGCACCAGCTCCAGGATCACGTCAGGACCCGGTGATGTTGCGGGCCTTGATCAGCGCACCGAAGCGCTGCGTGTCGGTGGCGGCGCGGGCCGCGAAGCCGGCCGGCGGCATGGGCGAGGCCTCGCCCCCCAGCGCCACGATGCGCTCCTTGATGGCCGGCTGCTCCAGGATGCGGTTCACCTCGGTGTTCATGCGCGTGACGATGGCCTGCGGCGTGCCGGCCGGCGCGTACAGGCCGAAGTAGGAATCGGCGTCGAAGCCCTTGAGTCCGGCCTCGTCGAGCGTGGGCACGTCGGGGAACAGCGGCGAGCGCTTGAGGCTGCCCACGCCCAGCAGCTTGAGCCGGCCCGAGCGCACGTGCGGCAGGCCCACGCCGGGGTCGAACCAGAAGTCGAACTGGTTGCCCAGCAGGTCTTGCAGCGCCGGGCCGCCGCCGCGGTAGGGCACGTGCACGGCGAAGGTGTCGGTCATGGACTTGTACAGCTCGCCGGCCAGGTGCGGCGAACTGCCGTTGCCGGGCGAGCCGAACGAGGTCTTGCCGGGGTTGGCCTTCAGGTAGGCGGTGAATTCCTTCAGCGTCCTGGCCGGGAAGTCGGGCCGCGTGACCAGGTACACCGCCACCCGGGCCACCGCCGCCACCGGCACCAGGTCGCGCGACGGGTTGAAGGGCATGGCCGGGTACAGGAACGGGTTGATCGACACCATGCCGCCCGAGGACATCAGGAAGGTGTAGCCGTCGGCCGGCGACTTGGCCACGGCCTCGCCGCCGATGTTGCCGCCCGCGCCGCCGCGGTTCTCCACCACCACCGGCTGGCCCAGCGCCTCCTGCAGCGGCAGGTTGATCATGCGGGCCAGGGCATCGGCCGCGCCGCCGGGCGGGAAGTTCACGATCACCCGGATCGGCTTGCCCGGCCAGGCCGGCTGCGCCTGCACGGCAGGCAGGGCGGCGGCGCCCAGCGCGGCGGCCAGCACCGTGCGGCGGGTCGGGTGGATGCGGTGGTGGGTCATGGCGTCTCCTCGTCGTTCGAATGGGCTCGGGTGGCTGGGATCAGGCGGGCTGGCGCGCGGCGCCCTTGGGCTTGCGCACGAAGCGGATCGGCACCGCCTGCACCGGCCGCGGCGGCGCGCCGTGCCGCACCAGCGCGGCATCCAGGCTCGTGCCGGCCGCATCGGCCAGCGCGGCGGCGCGCACGGCGGCGATGGCGGTGGCGGCCGCCGCAGCGTCGGGGCCGTGGGCCAGGTGCTCGAGCACGTGCAGCAGCGTCTCCTTGCCGCGCTCGTTGGTGGCGCCGTAGCCCTTGATCAGGCGGCCGCACAGCGCGATCTCGTGGCCCAGGGCCCAGCTGCGGCGGGTGCCCTGCACCACGCCGTCCAGCCAGCGCTCGAGCATGGCCTGCTCGCTCGCGTAGCGGCTGCCGCGCACGCGCAGCCACTTGAGGCTGGCCAGCAGGCGCAGCGCCAGCATGCCGCCCACCGCATGGGTGCCGACCTTCAGCGGCAGCGCCCAGGGGTCGCGGCCGGCGGCCACGCGGCGGCGGTCCCACGCCAGCACCCGCTGCGCCAGCGAGGGCGGCAGCAGCGCGGCGAACTCGGGCGCGCCGGGCTTGAAGTGGTCCCAGATGCGCAGCAGGTCGGCCTCGCCGGCCTGCACCTCGCGCGCGACGCGGTCGCGGCGGCTGGCGCGGCTCTTGAGGTCGGCCACCCGCACGATGTCGTCGAAGGCCATCCACAGCGCCAGCCAGCGGGCCATCTCGCGGCTGACGGCCCAGCCCTGCGCGCCCTGCGGATCGGCGGCGCGCTCGGCCTGCAGCACGGCGTCGAGCCGGCGCAGGTACAGGGCGGCGTAGGCCGCATCCTGGTAGTCGACCAGCCGGGCATGGCCCAGGGCCGCGAACTCGCGCACGGGCGCGGGCAGGGCCGCCACCGCGGCGGGCAGGGCGGCTGCGGCGGGGTGGGCCGGTGCGGCCGGTGTCCCGGGCTGGAGCAACTGCTCGACGAAGGCCGCCTGCGTGCGGTGCTGCGCGACCAGCGCACAGGCCCTGTCGAAACCGCGCCGGCTGGCCGCGGCCGCGGCGCCCTTGTCGCCGATCGCCTGCTCGTAGTACCGGCGCTCGATCGGCAGCAGCCCGCTGCCGGCGATGGCGCCCAGCAGCACCGCACTGACGACGGTGCCGCACTCCTTGGCCAGGGCGTTCATGTCGAACACCTGGTGCGCGCGCGCCTGGCGCTGGATCAGCGCCACCAGCTGCTGCGCGTCGGCGCGGCCGTCGCCGGGCTGCATGCGCTCGGCGGTGGTGAGCAGCCGCGCGCTGGAGCTGAGCACCAGCGTGCGCTCGGGCGAGGCCATGCCGTTGCCCACCTGGCGCGCGGTCTCCAGCAGCTCGGACGACACCAGCGCGTCGAGCGCGCCGGGCACCGGGCTGAGGCCGAACACCGGCCGGCGGCCGCCCAGCTGCGCCAGCGGCACCGGGTAGAGCTCGAGGTAGTAGGTGGTGGCGCCGGTGCGTTGCGCCACGCCGGGGATCGAGGTGGCCTGCACCGGGTAGCCGGCCAGGCGCGCGGCCTCGACCAGCCAGTCGGTGAGCACGCCCCCGCCTTCGCCGCCGAGGGCGCAGACCAGCAGGGTGATGGGACGGTCGGGGAGGGACATGGTTCAGGCGGTTTGCAGCGCGCGCACCACGGCGCCGCGCAGGGTGTCGAACAGGCGCTCGTGCCAGCGCGGGTGCTTGACCACCTCGGCGCGGTAGAAGCTGGGGCACAGCGTGGCCGCATGCGCGTTGGCGCCGCACAGGCCGCAGCCCACGCAGCCGTCGACCACGGTGGCCACCGGGTCGACCTTCAGCGGGTCGGGGTTGTCCTTGAGCGTCAGCGTGGGGCAGCCCGACAGGCGGATGCAGGCGTGGTCGCCGTTGCACACGTCCTCGTCGACCCCGTACTTCACCTTCACCACCCGCTCACCCTTGCGCAGCAGGTCGGCGATCCAGGGCTTGAGGCGCCGCTGGCGCTCCAGCTGGCACTCGCCCTCGGCCACGATCACCTTCAGGCCGTCGAAGTCGCTGGTGAAGGCCTCGATCAGCGTGCGGCGCATCGCCTCGACCTCGTAGGTGTGCACCGTGCGCATCCACTTGACGCCCAGGCCGCCCAGCGTCTGCTCGATGGTCTGGTTGGTGTGGGCCAGGCTGGTCGCCTTGTCGGAGACGGCGGCCTTGGCCTCGTCTTCCGGCGTGGAGATGATGTCCTGCGTGCCGGTGGCCGAGGTGTAGCCGTTCTTGAAGATCAGCAGCACCGCGTCGTCGCCGTTGAACAGCGCGCTCTGCACGCCGGTGAGCAGGCCGTTGTGCCAGAAGCCCCCGTCGCCCATGATGGCCAGCGTGCGCCGCTGCATCATCGGCGAGACGCCGGCGCGGCTGGCCAGCGACATGCCGTAGCCCAGGATCGAGTGGCCGGTGGAGAAGGGCTCGAAGGTGCCGAAGGCGTGGCAGCCGATGTCGGCGGCCACGTGCACCTGCCCCACCTGCTGCTGCGCCAGCTTGAGCGCCGAGAACACCGGCCGCTCGGGGCAGCCCACGCAGAAGCTGGGCGGGCGCGCGGGCAGCGGCTGCTGCAGCACGGCCGGAGCCTCGGCGCGGCGGGCGCGGTTGCCGGCCAGCCAGCGGTCGGCCGCCTGCGCCGCGTCGTCGGCCAGCACGCCGGCCGCGAACTGGCGCAGTCCCTGCGCCAGCACCTCCACCGAGTACTCGCCGCCCATGGGCAGCAGGTCCTTGCCGTGCAGCTTCGTCTGGATGTCGCGCCGGCGCAGGTGGGTGGCGATCTCCTGCTCGATGTACTCGGGCTGGCCTTCCTCGACCACCAGCACCGCCTGCTTGCCGACGCAGAAGTCGGCCAGCTGCTCGGGCACCAGCGGGTAGGTGACGTTGAGCACCAGCAGCGGGATGCGGCTGGCGCCGAAGGCATCGGCCAGGCCCAGCTGCTGCAGCGCCTTGACCAGGGCGTTGTACATGCCGCCCTGCACCACGATGCCCAGCTGCGCGTGCTCGCCGGGCATCAGCTCGTTCAGGCCGTGCTCGACGATGTAGCGGCGCGCTGCCGGGATGCGCTGCTCGGTCTTGAGCTTCTCGTGCCGGAAGGTGACGGGCGGGTGGGCCAGCCGGTCGTAGTCGAAGCGCGCCGGGTCGGCCATCAGCTGGCGGGTGGACACCGCCGGCGGCACGTTGTCCTTGGCCGCGAAGCTGCCGCGCACGTGGCAGGCGCGGATGCGCAGCTCCAGGATGGCCGGCATGTTCGACGCCTCGGACAGCGCGAAGCCGTGCTCGACCATCTTCACCATCTGCGGCAGGTCGGGCCGCGGATCGAGCAGGGCCATGGTGGACTTGAGCGCGTAGGCATGCGTGCGCTCCTGGATGACCGAGGCGCCCTCGCCGTAGTCCTCGCCCACCACGATCAGCGCGCCGCCGGTCACGCCCGGCGAGGCCAGGTTGGACAGCGCGTCGGAGGCCACGTTGGTGCCCACGATGGACTTCCAGGTGACCGCGCCGCGCAGCGGGTAGTGGATCGAGGCGCCCAGCATCGCGGCGGCCGAGGCCTCGTTGGAGCAGGCCTCGACGTGCACGCCCAGCGTGTCGAGCCAGGGCTTGGCCTGCACCATCACGTCCAGCAGGTGCGACACCGGCGCGCCCTGGTAGCCGCCGATGTAGGCCACGCCCGACTGCAGCAGCGCCTTGGTGATGGCGAGGATGCCCTCGCCGTGGAAGGTGTCGCCGTCGCCCAGGCGCAGCGCTTCGATTTCCTTGCTGAACGAGACTTCCATGAGGGGGTGATCCGTGGCTGGAGCGCGGAGTGTGGCGGCGCGCGGGATATCCATCAATACAATGAGCCGACTAAGCGACATGCATCCAATGCATCTGGACACCGTCGACCTCAACCTGCTGCGGCTGTTCGATGCGGTGTACGCCGCGCGCAGCGTCAGCCGCGCCGCCGAACGCCTGGGCCTGACCCAGCCGGCGGCCAGCCAGGGCCTGAGCCGGCTGCGCGCGCTGATCCACGACCCCCTGTTCATGCGCGCCCCCGGGGGCGTGCGGCCCACGCCCAAGGCCGAGCGCCTGGCCCCCGCGGTGGCCAGCGCCCTGGCCACCCTGGCGCTGGCGCTGGGGGAGGGCGCCGTCTTCGACGCCGCCACCTCCCAGCGCTGCTTCCGCCTGCACATGAGCGACATCGGCGAGGGGCGCTTTTTGCCCGAGCTGATGGTGGCGCTGCGCGAGCAGGCGCCGGGCGTGCGGTTGGAGACCCTGCCGCTGCCGCGCGGCGAGATCGCCGACGCGCTGGACGCCGGCCGCATCGACTTCGCCTTCGGCTTCCTGCCCATGGTGCAGGGCATGCGGCACGTGGAGCTGCTGCGCGACCGCTACGTGGTGCTGCTGCGCGCCGGCCATCCCTTCCTGCGCCGGCTGCCCACCGGCGCGAAGCTGCGCCAGGCCCTGCGCGGCCTGGAGTACGTGGCCGTGCGCAGCCATGGCGACACCCTGCGCCTGCTGCAGCGCCTGCAGGCCGAGGACCGGGTGCGGCTGACCACCGAGCACTTCACCGTGCTGCCCGACATCGTGCGGGCGACCGACCTGGCGGTGGTGATGCCCCGCAACATCGCCGAAGGCTTTGCCGCCGGCGGGGATTACGCGATCGTGGAACCCCCGCTCACCGGCCGCGCGTTCCCGGTGTCGCTGCACTGGAGCCGGCGCTTCGAGGCGGAGCCGGGGAACGTGTGGCTGCGGGGGGTCGTGACGGAGGTGTTCGGGCGCTGAGCGATCCACGCGTCGCCCCGGCGCAGGCCGGGGCCCGGTGACGTCGGCTGGCACGCGCACGAGGCACGTCACTGGATCCCGGCCTTCGCCGGGATGACGATGCGGTGGCTCAGCCGCCCCGCGCCGCCTTCCCCCGCCGCCGATCCGCCTTCGGCAGCACCGCTTCCGCGGCCATGCGCCCGGCCTGCGCCTGGAGGCGGTCCAGCGCCGCATCCAGCACGGCGACCTCGCCGTCGTCCAGTGCGGTCAGCAGTTCGGCATTCAGCGCGCGCACGAGCGGGAACATCTCCTCGGCGATGGCGAGCCCGCGCGCCGTCGGCTGCAGCGTCGCCTGCCGCCGGTCCGCGACGCCGGCGATGCGCTCGACCAGCTGCTTGTCCACCAGCGAGCCCACCGCCCGCGAGGTGCGGGCCCGGTCCAGGCCGGCCTTGTCGGCCAGCTGCGAGGGCTGCAGCCCCGGCTGCTCGACCAGCAGGGCCAGCAGCCGCCATTCGCGGCGGGTGATGCCGTAGCGGCCCTCGCAGACCCGCACCACCATGCTGCCGGCCACCGCCTGCAGGCGCGACAGGCGGTACAGCAGCAGGTCGTCCAGGCCCTCGGGGGCCCGCAGGCGATCAGGGTTTGCGCGGGGCATGGTTGATTAGATCAATCGATTGTCGCCGCCCCAGAATCGTCGCCACGGGGCGCCCTGCGCCCGCCCGAGGAGACAGACGATGCAACGCCGCCACTTCACCGCCGCCCTGGCCGCCCTGCCGCTGGCCGGCGCCACCGGTGCCGCGCGCGCCCAGGGCGCCGAGACGCTGCGGCTGGTCGTGCCCTATGCACCCGGCGGCAGCACCGACCGGGTGGCGCGGATCGTGGGCGAGAGGCTGCAGTCGGCCCTGGGCATGGCGGTGGTGGTCGAGAACCGCACCGGCGCCGGCGGCCGGCTGGCGGCCCAGCAGGTCAGGGCCGCGCCGGCCAGCCAGCCCACGCTGCTGGTGGCCAACCCGGCGGTGATGGTGGTGGCGCCGCTGGTGTTCAAGGACAACGGCTACGACCCCGAGCGCGACTACCAGCCGGTGGCGCACGTCAACGACTACGAGTTCGGCCTGGCCGTGGGCGCGGCCGTGCCGGTGCGCGAGCTCAACCACCTGCTGGCCTGGCTGCGCGCCAATCCCGAGAAGGCCAACTTCGGCGTGCCGGCCACCGGCAGCCTGCCGCACTTCTTCGCCCTCATGACCGGCCAGAAGGCCGGCGTGCCCGCCCAGGTGGTGGGCTACCGCGGCTCGGCGCCGCTGATCAGCGACCTGCTGGGCGGCCAGGTGCCCGCCGCGTTCGACACCTTCGAGACCCTGCTGCCCCAGCACGAGGCCGGCAAGCTGCGGGTGCTGGCGACGTCGGGCGCCAAGCGCTCGCCGTGGTCGCCGCAGGTGCCCACCTTTCGCGAGGCCGGCCTGGACCTGGTGGCGACCGGCTGGAACGCCTTCTTCGCGCCGGCCGGCATGCCCAAGGCGCAGGTCGACAAGTACGCCGACGCCATCGTCACCGCGATGAAGGACCCGGCCGTGCAGCGCCGCTTCGCCGACGCACGCATGACCCCGGTGGCCAACGGCCGCGCCGCCACCGAGGCCATGCTGCGCGCCTACCGCGCCCAGTGGGCGCCGGTGGTGCGCAACTCGGGCTACCAGCCCTGAACGCCACGCCTTCCACACCACCCCTGCTTCCCGATCCCCGGAGACCCGCCGTGCGACGTCCCTTGCTGCTGGCCGCCCTTGCGCTGCCCCTCGCCCTGTCCCTGCCTGCCGCCCGCGCGCAGGCCCCTGCCTGGCCCGCCGGCCCGGTCAAGTTCGTCAACAGCTTCCCGCCCGGCGGCCCCTCGGACCTGATGGCGCGCGCGGTGGCCGAGGTGCTGCAGCGCGAGAGCGGCAAGCCGGTGATCGTCGAGAACAAGGCTGGCGCCGCCGGCAACATCGGCGCCGACGCGGTGGCCAAGGCGCCCGGCGACGGCAGCACGGTGCTGTTCGGGATCGACACCACCTTCACCGTCAATCCGCACATCTACAAGGCGATGCCGTTCAAGCCGGCCGACCTCAAGCCGCTGGCCGTCATCGCGTCCTCGGGCCTGCTGGTGGGCGTGCATCCGGGCACGGGCTTCAAGTCGATGCAGGACCTGGTGGCGGCCGGCCGCGGCAAGGGCCTGACCTACTCCAGCGCGGGCAGCGGCAGCCCCGGCCACCTGGCCGCCGAGCTGGCCCAGGAGCTGGGCCTGAAGGTCACGCACGTGCCCTACAAGGGCAACACGCCGGCCGTCACCGCGGTGCTGTCGGGCGAGGTCAACGGCGGCGTGCTCGCCACGCCGGGCATGCTGCCCTTCGTGCAGGCCGGCCGCATCACCGCGCTGGCCGTCACCAGCCGCCAGCGCAGCCCGCTGCTGCCCCAGGTGCCCACCGTGGCCGAGGCCGGCCTGCCGCAGCTGGAGCAGGAGGTGCTGTACGTGGTGATGGCGCCGGGCAGCACGCCCGAGCCGCTGGTGCAGGCCATGGCGCGGGCCATCGCCGAGGCCATGGCCCGGCCCGAGGTGCGCGGCAAGCTGCAGGCGCTGGACCTGCAACCCGAACAACTGGCCGGCGCCGCCGCGGCGCAGCGCCTGGCCGCGACCTCCGCGCGGTACGCCCCGGTGATCCGCAAGACCGGCATGCAAGTCGAATGACCATGCAAGCGAAACGACCCAACGTCATCTTCATCGTCGCCGACGACCTCGGCTTCGCCGACCTGGGCTGCTACGGCGGCCGCGAGGCGGCCTTCGGCCCGGTCTCGCCGGTGCTCGACGGCCTGGCCGCGAACGGCCTGCGCTGCACCGAGGGCTACGCCAACTCGCCGGTGTGCTCGCCCACCCGCTTCGCGCTGATCACCGCGCGCTGGCAGTACCGCCTGCGCGGCGCGGCCGACGAGCCGATCAGCAGCCGCAGCAAGGGCAGCACCACGCTGGGCCTGCCGCCAGACCATCCCACCGTGCCCTCGCTGCTGCGCGAGGCCGGCTACCGCACCGCGCTGATCGGCAAGTGGCACCTGGGCTACCCGCCCACCTTCGGGCCGCTGAAGTCGGGCTACGAGGAGTTCTTCGGCCCGATGTCGGGCGGGGTGGACTACTTCACCCACTGCAGCAACAACGGCTCGCACGATCTGTACTTCGGCGAGGAGGAGAAGCACGAGGAGGGCTACCTCACCGACCTGCTGTCGCGCCGCGCGGTCGACTACGTCGAGCGCATGGCCACGCAGGACGCGCCCTTCTTCCTGTCGCTGCACTACACCGCGCCGCACTGGCCCTGGGAGACGCGCGACGACGAGGCGGTGGCGGCCGAGGTCAAGGACCACCTGTTCCACCTGCACGGCGGCAACGTCGAGACCTACCGCCGCATGATCCACCACATGGACGAAGGGATCGGCTGGATCATGGACGCGCTGCGCCGCACGGGGCAGGACCGCGACACGCTGGTGGTCTTCACCAGCGACAACGGCGGCGAGCGCTTCTCGGACAACTGGCCGCTGGTGGGCGGCAAGATGGACCTGACCGAAGGCGGCATCCGCGTGCCCTGGATCGCGCACTGGCCGGCGGTGATCCCGGCCGGCGCCACCAGCGCGCAGCACTGCCTGACCATGGACTGGTCGGCCACCGTGCTGGACATGGCCGGCGTCGCCGCGCATCCCGACCACCCGCTGGACGGCGTGTCGCTGCTGCCGGTGCTGCGCGATCCGTCGGTGCGCTTCGACCGCCCCATGGGCTGGCGCATGAACCACCGCGGCCAGCGCGCCTGGCGCGACGGCCGCTGGAAGTACCTGCGGGTGGACGGCAACGACTACCTGTTCGACATCGAGGCCGACGCGCGCGAACGCGCCAACCTGGGCGGGCGCCAGCCCGAGCGGCTGGCCGCGATGCGGGCCGCGTGGGAGGCCTGGGATGCGACGCTGCCGCCGATCCCGGCGGACGCGACGGTCAGCCTGGGGTACTCCTCCAAGGACATGCCGCAGCGCTGAGGCGTGCCCGTCACCCTCCGCGCAGGTGCAGTGCGCGCGTCACCCCCGCGCAGGCGGGGGTCCAGCGACAACCTCTGCGCGCCACCGGCGCCGGTCTGGATCCCCGCCTGCGCGGGGATGACGGGGAAAGGGCGCGGATGCCGAGGAGGGCGCGGACGACGGCAAGGTGCGCGGCCATGGCGCCCCGTCGGCTCGTCGCCCCGGCGCAGGCCGGGGCCCAGTGACTTTCTCCCGGCCTCGCGGCCAGTCACTGGATCCCGGCCTGCGCCGGGATGACGGCGCAGGGGCTCACCCCTTCGCCTGCTGCTTCGGCAGCGCCAGCGCGTAGTGCCGGATCCAGCCGATCAGCTTCTGCGCGGCGGGCGTCAGCGGCAGGTCGTGGCGGCGCACGACGTGCACCGTGGGGCTGGGCAGCAGCTCGCGCACCGGCACCTGCACCAGCTGCTCGCGAAAGGCGTTCAGCTCGAACAGCAGGCGCGGGATGGTGGCCATGTAGTCGGAATGCGCCACCAGCCCGGGCAGCGCGAGGAACGACTCGCACACCAGCGCCCGCCGCGGTGCGCCCAGGCCCGCGGCGGCGAACGCCTCGTCGACCACGGCGCCGGGCCCGCGCGGTGCCGACGACAGCACCCAGTCGCAGCCGGCCAACTCGGCCAGGCTGGTGGCGTGGCGCAGCGGGTGGTCCTTGTGGCAGGCGATCACGATGTCGGTGACGAACAGCGGTTCGGCCACGAGGTCCTGCTCGATGTCCAGCCGGTGCACCGGCGTCAGGCCGAAGTCCAGGCTGCCGTCGCGCAGCGCCGGCGTGATGCCGGGGTACAGGCCGTCGCGGAAGGTCACGTCCACGCCGGGGTGCTCGGTGCGAAAGCGCGGCAGGGCCAGCGGCAGCAGCGACAGCGCCACGGCCGGCGAGGTGGAAAAGCGCAGCTGTCCCTCCCAGTGCCCGCGCAGCTGCTCGATCTCCTCCCTGGCGCGCCGGGCCTCGCCCAGGATCAGCCGCGCCCGCGGCAGGAAGGCGCGGCCGAACTCCGTGAAGGTCGCGCCCTGCTTGGTGCGCACCAGCAGCGGCGCGCCCAGCTCCTCCTCCAGCTGCTGGATCGCCGCCGTGAGCGCCGGCTGCGACAGGTGCACCTGCTGGGCTGCCGCGCGGATCGAGCCCAGGGCCTCGACCTGCAGCAGGGCCTGGAGCGTGGCGAGCTTCATCGGGGTGGACCTGGGGTGAACACGGAGATCGGGATTCTCGATCACCGATGGTCAAAAGCGATTTGGTGCTTGCACGGGGGCCTTCCCAGAATGCCTGCACACCGAACGAGACCGAAGGACGAGACCATGTTCGTGCGCAATTGCTGGTACGTGGCGGGCTGGGACCACGAGGTGCCCGCCGAGGGCTTCCTGGCCCGCACGCTGCTCAACGAGCCCGTGCTGCTGTACCGCGACAGCACCGGCCGCGCCGTGGCGCTGGAGAACCGCTGCTGCCACCGCTCGGCGCCGCTGCACCTGGGCCGCAAGGAAGGCGATTGCGTGCGCTGCATGTACCACGGCCTGAAGTTCGATCCCAGCGGCGCCTGCGTGGAGATCCCGGGCCAGGCCAGCGTGCCGCCGCAGGCGCGCATCAAGAGCTACCCCGTCGTCGAGAAGAACCGCCTGGTGTGGATCTGGATGGGCGATCCGGCGCTCGCGCAGTCCGGGGACATCGTCGACTTCTTCTGGCACGACAGCCCCGACTGGCGCATGAAGCCCGGCTACATCCACTACCAGGCGAACTACCAGCTGATCGTCGACAACCTGCTGGACTTCACCCACCTGGCCTGGGTGCATCCCACCACGCTGGGCACGCAGAGCGCTGCCGACCTGAAGCCGAAGATCGAGCGCGACCTGGCCGGCAACGGCACCCTGACCATCACCCGCTGGTACCTCGACGACGAGATGCCCAACCTGCACAAGTCGGTGGCCGCCTTCGAGGGCAAGGTCGACCGCTGGCAGGTCTACCAGTGGTCGCCGCCCGCGCTGCTGCGCATGGACGCCGGCTCGGCGCCGGCCGGCACCGGCGCGGCCGAGGGCGTGCGCGTGCCGCAGGCCCTGCAGTTCCGCCACACCTCGATCCAGACGCCCGAGACCGAGCGCACCAGCCACTACTGGTTCTGCCAGGCGCGCAACTTCGCTCTTGACGACGCCGCTATGACCGAGACGATCTTCCAGGGCGTGGTGGTCGCCTTCGAGGAGGACCGCCGGATGATCGAGGGCCAGCAGCAGGTGCTCGACCTGGTGCCCGGGCGGCCGATGATCCCCATCGCCGCCGATGCCGGCCTGAGCCAGGCCCGCTGGCTGACCGACCGGCTGGCGCGCAACGAAGCGCAGGCGGTGGCCAAGTGACCACCCGGCGCGAACTGGTCGTGCATGCCGTGCGCGCCATGGCGCGCGACGTGCTGGCCGTCGAACTGCGCGCCGGCGACGGCGCCCCCCTGCCCGGCGCCGCGCCGGGCGCGCACCTGGACCTGCACCTGCCGGGCGGCCTGGTGCGTTCCTACTCGCTGGTCGATGCGCTGGGCGCGCCGACGCAGGCCGCGTACACGGTGGGCATCGCCCGCGACGCCGCCAGCCGTGGCGGTTCGGCCTGGGTGCACGACCAGCTGCGCGTCGGCCAGGCGCTGCGCGTGGCCGGCCCGCGCAACGCCTTCGCGCTCGAACCGGCGCACCGCAAGGTGCTGCTGGTGGCCGGCGGCATCGGCATCACGCCCCTGGTGGCCATGGCTCGCCACTGCCACGCGGCGGGCATCGACTGGCAGCTGCTGGCCTGCGCGCGGACGGCCTCGCGCCTGGCGTTCATCGACGAACTCCGCGCCCTGGACGCGAGCCGGGTGCAGTTGCACGTCGACGAGGTGCAGGGCGCAGCGCCCGACCTGGGGGCGCTGCTGGCCGCGCGCGACTGGCAGGGCGTCTACGCCTGCGGCCCCGCGCCCATGCTGGATGCGCTCACCCGCGCCGCACAGGCGGCCGGCTGGCCGGAGGGCCGGCTGCGCATGGAGCGCTTCCGCGCGGCCGAAGCAGCCGGAGCCGCCCCGGCGGCCGGCTTCGAGCTGGTGCTGCGCCGCAGCGACAAGACCACCCGCGTCGAGCCGCAGGAGAGCGTGCTCGCCGCGCTGGAACGTTTGGGCGTGGACCATCCCTGGTCCTGCCGCGAAGGCCTGTGCGGCAGCTGCGAGGCGCCGGTGCTGGAAGGCACCGTGGACCACCGCGACACCGTGCTCGGCCCGGCCGAGCGCGCCGCCCACGACCGCATGCTGGTCTGCGTCTCCCGCTGTGGCGGGCCGCGGCTGGTGCTGGACCTCTGAAGGAACCCCCATGACAACGCAATCCAAGGTGGCCATCGTCACCGGTGCCGCCTCCGGCTTCGGCGCGGCCACCGCCCGTCAACTGGCCGCCGACGGCCTGGCCGTGATGATCGCGGACCTCAACGAGGAGGGCGCCATCCGGGTGGCCGCCGACATCCGCGAGGCCGGCGGCCGCAGCGCCGCGATGCGCTGCGACGTGGCCCGTGAGGCCGACGTGCAGGCGCTGGTGGCCGGCACCATCGCGCAGCTGGGCGGCCTGCACGTGCTGGTGAACAACGCCGGCACCACGCATCGCAACAAGCCGGCGCTGGAGGTGACCGAAGCCGAGTTCGACCGCGTGCTGCAGGTCAACCTCAAGAGCGTGTTCTGGACCGCCCGCGCGGTGCTGCCGCATTTCACGGCGCAGGGCGGCGGCTGCATCGTCAACGTGGCCTCGACCACCGGCGTGCGGCCCGGCCCGGGCCTGGTGTGGTACTCGGGCAGCAAGGCCGCGATGATCAACATCACCAAGGGGCTGGCGCTGGAGTTCGCGCGCAGCGGCGTGCGCATCAATGCGGTCAATCCCATGATCGGCGAGACCGCCATGCTGGGCGACTTCATGGGCATGGAGGACACCCCGGCCAACCGCGAACGCTTCCTCTCGCGGATCCCGCTGGGCCGCTTCACCCGGCCGGCCGACGTGGCTTCGGCGGTGGCCTGGCTGGCCTCCGACGCGTCCTCGTTCCTCACCGGCGTCTGCCTGGACGTCGACGGGGGCCGCAACATATGAGCGCCGCCCCCGTGGCCTACCGCTGCCCCGACCTGCTGGTGGGCGGGCGCTGGCGCCCCGCCACCGGCGAGGGCCGGCGCGAGATCGTGGACCCGGCCGACGGCCGCGTGCTCGATATGCTGCGGCTGGCCGGCGCTGCCGACCTGGACGAGGCGCTGCGCACCGCCGACGCGGCCTTCCAGGCCTGGCGTGCCGTGCCGGCGCACGAGCGCTGCGCCCGGCTCGAGCGCGGGGTGGCCCGCATCCGCGCCGACGTGGAGCGCATCGCCACGCTGCTGACGCTGGAGCAGGGCAAGCCGCTGGCCGAGGCGCGGGCCGAGTGCCTGATGGCCGCGGACCTGGTCAAGTGGTACGCCGAGGAGGCGCGCCGCGCGTATGGCCGCATCGTGCCGGCCCGCGCGCCGGGCAGCCGCATGGACGTGCACAAGTTGCCGGTGGGGCCGGTGGCGGCGTTCGCGCCCTGGAACTTCCCGCTGGTGCTCTCGGCCCGCAAGCTGGGCGGCGCGCTGGCCGCCGGTTGCTCCATCGTGCTCAAGGGCGCCGAGGAGACCCCGGCGGCGCTGGCGGCCTTCGTCGACGCGCTGGCGCAGGAGCTGCCCGCCGGCGTGGTGCAGCTGGTCTACGGCGAGCCGGCGCAGGTGTCGGCCACGCTGATCGCCTCGCCGGTGATCCGCAAGGTGAGCTTCACCGGCTCGGTGCCGGTGGGCCGCGCGCTGGCGCAGCTGGCGGGGCAGCACCTCAAGCGCATCACGCTGGAGCTGGGCGGGCATGCGCCGGCCATCGTCTGCGCCGACGCCGACCTGGACCGGGTGGTGCCGCTGCTGGCGCAGCACAAGTTCCGCAACGCCGGCCAGGCCTGCCTGGCGCCCACCCGCTTCCTCGTCGCGCGGCCGCTGCTCGGGCGCTTCGTCGATGCCTTCGACGCGGCGGCCCGCGGGCTGCGGCTGGGCCACGGCCTGGACGGCGCGACCACGATGGGCCCGCTGGCCAACGCCCGCCGCCAGGCGGCCGTGCGCGACCTGATCGCGCGCTCGCGCCAGGCCGGCGCCCGGGTGCTGGCCGGCGACGCGCCGGTGGACGGGTGCTTCGTGGCGCCGACGCTGCTGGTCGAGCCGCCCGCGGACACGCCCGCGCTGCACGAGGAGCCGTTCGGCCCGGTGGCCTGCATCCAGCCCTTCGACACCGTCGACGAGGCGATCGCGCTGGCCAACCGGAGCGACTATGGGTTGGCCGGCTACCTCTACACCGATTCCGCGCGCACCATCCACACCGTCTCGCAACGGCTGGAGGTGGGCGCGCTGGCGGTCAACGGCATCGGCGTCTCGGTGCCCGAGGCGCCGTTCGGCGGCTGCAAGGACAGCGGCCACG
This sequence comes from Comamonadaceae bacterium, assembly GCA_027484575.1. Lineage (GTDB taxonomy): Bacteria > Pseudomonadota > Gammaproteobacteria > Burkholderiales > Burkholderiaceae_C > Ramlibacter. The sequence continues at coordinate 9,384 of JAIXSQ010000014.1, read as the reverse complement.
GCAGCGAGTCCGGCATCGAGGGCCTGGAAGCCTTCCACGACACCCGGTTCATGCACTACAGCGCCTGAAGGCGAGAGGAGACAGATCCATGCAACGACGTCATCTGCTGCAGGGCCTGGCCCTGGCATCCGCCGCGCTCGCGGCCCCGGCCGCGCTGGCCCAGAACGACCGGCCGCTGCGCGTGCTGGTGGGCTTCCAGGCGGGCGTGTCCATCGACGTGGTCACGCGCATCGTGGCCGACAAGCTCAAGGACGAGCTCAAGCGGCCGATCGTGGTCGACAACAAGCCGGGCGCCGGCGGCCGGCTGGCGGCCGAGTTGCTGAAGTCCGCGCCGGCCGACGGCAACACGGTGATGGTCACGCCGGTGGTGGTGCCGGTGCTGGCGCCGCTGGTGTTCAGCAAGCTGCCCTACGACCCCGTGGCGGACTTCACGCCGGTCACGCGGCTCTGCGACTTCGGATTCGCGCTGGCGGTGGGCCCGCAGGTGCCGGCGAAGAACCTGAAGGAGTACGTGGCCTGGCTCAAGGCGAACCCGCAGAAGGCCAGCTTCGGCTCGCCGGCGCCGGGCAGCCTGCCGCATTTCTTCGGCGAGATGATCGGCACCGGCATCGGGGTGGACATGGTGCACGCGCCATTCAACGGCGGCGCCGCGCTGCAGTCGGCGGTGATGGGCAACCACGTGCCGGCCGGCATCGACGTGGTGATGGAGTGGCAGCAGAACGCCAAGGCCGGCAAGGTCACGGTGCTGGCCACCTCGGGCGCGGCGCGCAGCAAGGTCTTCCCCGACGTGCCGACCTTCCGCGAGCAGGGCTATGCCGACATCGTCGGCCAGGGCTGGTTCGGGATGTACGCGCCCGCGCGCACGCCGCCCGCCGAGGTGGAGGCGGTGAACCGCGCCGTCAACAAGGTGCTGGCCCTGCCGGAGGTGCGCGAGCGCTTCGCGGCCCTGGGACTGGACGTGGGCGGCGGCACGCCGGCCGACCTCTCGCGCACCATGCAGGAGGACACCAGGCGCTGGGCGCCGGTGGTCAAGCGCACGGGGTTCCGGGCGGATTGAGGCGCAGCGACGTCGCCCGCGCACAGGCGGGGTCCGCGATGGGGCGCTGTCGTGGTGCGTGGATCCCCGCCTTCGCGGGGATGACGGCGTGACGGGGATGACGGCGGTAAGCCCCCGGAGCGGCTGCGGCGCGCCAGCGGCCCGTCATGCCCGCGCAGGCGGGCATCCACGATCGGGCGCGGCGGTGATGCGTGGATCCCCGCCTTCGCGGGGATGACGGCGTGACGGGGATGACGGTGGGGAGGCCCAGGAGCGGCTGCGGCGCGCCAGCGGCCCGTCATGCCCGCGCAGGCGGGCATCCACGATCGGGCGCGGCGGTGGTGCGTGGATCCCCGCCTTCGCGGGGTGGCGAGAGGGCGCGCGACGATGGCGCCCCTTCGGCGCGTCGCCCCGGCGAAGGCCGGGGCCCAGTGACGTTCTGACGGCCGCAGCGAAGTCGCTGGATCCCGGCCTGCGCCGGGATGACCGGGGCTCACGCCTGCAGGTCCCGCAGCACCCCCGCCATCGCATCCGCGATCTCGCGCGCGAGGTAGCCCACCGGCGCAACGCGCTGGGCCAGCTGCTCGCCGGCGCGCGCGTGCAGCGCCACTCCCCAGGCGCAGGCCTGCGCCAGCGGGGCGCCGCGGGCGGCCAGGCCGGCGATGGCACCGGCCAGGGTGTCGCCGGAGCCCGAGGTGGCCAGGCCCGCGTTGCCGCCCACGTGCCGCCACAGGCCGCCGTCGGGCGCGGCGATCAACGTGGCCGGGCCCTTGGCCGCCACCACGGCGTTCCAGCGGCAGGCGGCCTGCGCGGCCGCGGCCTGCGGATCGCGCTGCACCGCGTCCTTGTCCAGCCCGGTGAGGTGCGCCATCTCGCCGGCATGCGGCGTCAGCAGCACCGGCTCGTCGAAGCGGCCCAGGTGCACGGCCGCATCCATGGCCAGGGCATCCAGCACCACCGCCTTGCCGCGCGCCAGCGGCAGCAGCGCGGCGACCAGCGCGCAGGTGGCCGCACGGTCCATCAGCCCCGGGCCCACCAGCAGGGCCCGCGCGCCTTCCAGGCTCCTGGCGAGCCGGTCCACGGCCTCGGCGCGCAGGCCGCCGGCCGGCGTCTCGGGCAGCGGGATCACGCGCGCCTCGGGCATGGCGAAGGCCATGGAAGCGGCCACCGACTCGGCGGTGGCGATGGCCAGCTTGCCGGCACCCACGCGCAGCGCCGCGGTCGCGGCCAGCACGGCGGCACCGGGGATCTCGCGGCTGCCGGCCACCACCAGCAGGCGGCCGCGCGCCTCCTTGTCGGCGGTGTCGTCCAGCGCCGGCAGCGGCCAGCCGCGCAGGGCCGCGGCGTCGAGCGTGCGCGGTGCGTCCATGCTCAGGGATTGGCCGCGACGTGCGCGTCGGGGTCGGTGGTGACCGTCTCGCCGGCCTGCTGCAGCGGCGCGACGAAGTGCACCAGGTCGCCGCGCAGGACGTCGGCGTCCCCGTCCAGCCGCCAGGAGGTCACGCCGCAGTTGGGCACGTCGGCGCGCTGGTCCAGCGCGAGGATCTGCGCCTCGTCCAGCCCGTCGACCAGGTAGCGCAGGCAGTTGACGATGACCTGGTGCGCCACCACCAGCACGCGCTGGCGCGGATGCTCGCGGGTGACCATCTCCAGCGCGCTGCGCAGCCGCAGGATGACGTCGCACCAGCTCTCGCCGCCCGGCGGGCGGAAGTAGAACTTGCCCACGTGCCGCCGCTGCGCGGCGAGCTCCGGATGCAGGGCGCGGATGCCGGCCACCGTGAGCCGGTCCAGGATGCCGAACTCCTTCTCGCGCAGCCGCTCGTCCACCCGCAGCCGCACGTGGGCCGGATCCAGCCCGGCGGCATCCATCAGCAGCTTCGTCGTCTGGCGGGCCCGCACGTAGGGCGAGGTCAGGATCACCTCGGGCCGCTCGTGCGCGGGCAGCCGGCCGAACCACTGGCCCAGCGCATGGGCCTGGCGCTCGCCCAGGGCCGACAGCGGCACGTCGATGTCGCGCTCGGCGATGTCGATCACGTGCGCGCCGGCGGACTCCGCCAGGTCGCGCGCGACGTTGCCGGCGCTCTGGCCGTGCCGCACGATCCACAGGGTCCGGGGCCAGCAGGTGGTCGTCATGTGCTCAGCCGGGCGACCAGCCCAGGCGGTCCATGGCGGGCTGCAGCGGCACGGCGCTGGCGGCGTAGCCGTCCCAGGGCCGGTTGCCCACGGGCAGCCGCTGGTGGATGTCGGCCACGGTCCAGTGCGCGCCGCTGCGCAGCTGGCGCAGCTCGTCCCAGGCCACCGGCACCGAGATGCCCAGCCCCGGCCGAGCGCGCGCCGACCAGGCGCAGGCGGTGGTGGCGCCCTGGCCGTTGCGCAGGTAGTCGATGAAGATGCGGCCGACGCGGTTGCGCGGCCCGCTCTTGGCCACGAAGCGGTCGGGCAGGGTGCGCGCCAGGTGCTGCACGATGGCCTGCGAGCAGCCCTTGACCGCGTCCCAGCCGAAGGCGCGCTGCAGCGGCACCACCACGTGCAGGCCCTTCCCGCCGCTGGTCTTGAGCCAGGCCGGCAGGCCCAGCTCGGCGAGGAAGGCGCGCACCAGCTCGGCCGCCTGCTGCATCTGCGCCCAGGTCGAGCCCTCGCCGGGGTCGAGGTCGAAGGTCATGCGGTCGGGCTGCATCGGCGCATCGGCGGTGGCGTTCCAGGTGTGGAACTCCACCACGTTCATCTGCGCGGCCGACAGCAGGCCCAGCGGCTGCGCCACCTCGAGCATCGCCGGGTGGCCGGGGAAGACCGCCACCGGCAGCGGCTCGACCCCCGGCATCCGGTAGCGCTCCAGGTGCTTCTGGAAGAACAGCTGGCCGTCGATGCCCGAGGGCGCGCGCACCAGGGCCACGGGGCGGCGCAGCAGGTGCTCCATCATCAGCGGCGCGACCAGCGCGTAGTAGCGCAGCAGCGCGATCTTGGTGGTGCCGGTGGACGCATCGACCACGCGCTCGGGATGCGTGACCTTCAGGTCGGGCGGCAGGGTGCCGCCGTCCACCCCGGGTGCCGCCGGTGCCGCAGCCGCCGCCTTGCGCCGCCCGCGCCCGGCCGGGGTCGCCGGCGTGCCGGGCGCGGCCCGGGCCTGCTCGCGGGTGATGGCCGTGGCCGGCTTGTCCTCGCGCAGGCCGTGGAACACCGCATGGCGCACCCGGCCCTCGCGGGTCCACTCGCCGTAGGCCACCTCGGCCACCAGCGTGGGCCGCACCCAGTGCACGCCGCGGGGCACGCCGGTGGTGGCGGCCAGTGGCGTGCGTTCCGTGGCGACGGCCTGCATCCGCTCGCGCAGCGTCGCGAGCGTGCGCTCGTCGAACCCCGTGCCCACGTTGCCGGCGTACTGCAGCGCGCCCTGCGCGTCGTGCACGGCCAGCACCAGCGAGCCCAGGCCGGTGCGCGAGCCCTTGGGATCGGTCCAGCCGGCGATGACGAACTCCTGCCGGCGCACGCACTTGAGCTTGAGCCAGTCGGCCGAGCGCCGGCTGGCGTAGCCGCCGTCGCGGCGCTTGGCGATCACACCCTCGAGCCCGAGCCTGCAGGCCGACGCGACCACGTCCTGCGGCGCGGCGTCGAAGGCCTCGGAGAAGCGCACGCGCGGCTGCGGCTTGCGCTCGACGATGCGGCGCAGCACGGCGCGGCGGTCGTCCAGCGTGCAGCCGCGCAGGTCCTGGCCGGCGCAGTACGGCAGGTCGAACAGCCAGTAGACGATGTCGGCGGTGCGCGCGCTGTCGAAGGCGCCCTGCAGCGCCTGGAAGTCCGAGGGCTGGCCCTCGGGGCCGGGCATGATGATCTCGCCGTCGTACCAGCCGTCGGGCAGGTCCATGGCCTGCAGCGCGTCGCGCAGCGCGCCCAGCCGCGCCGTCCAGTCGTGCCCGTTGCGGGTGAGCAGGCGCACCTGCCCGGCCTCGGCGCGGGCCAGCATGCGGTAGCCGTCGAACTTGATCTCGAACAGCCAGCCGGCCGCCTCGCGCGGCGGCTCCGTGGCCAGCGTCGCCAGCTGGGGCGCGAGGTCGGCGGGCAGGGGCGCGGGCACGGCGCCGGCAGGCGGGCCCGCTGCGGCGGGCTGCGCCTGGACGGTGGCGGCCGTGGCCTTGGCCTTGGCGCCGGCTCGGGCGCCGCGCTGCCGTGATGCGGGCGCGGCCGCTGCCGGCGCGTCTTCGCCCGGCACCGGCGGCTGCGCCGGCCGGTCGTCCAGCGCGCCCACGCTCTCGGGCCGCTCGTCGACCACGCTGTAGGCCGTCGCGTCGCGCACCCAGGGGTCGCGCTCCTTGATCAGCAGCCAGGGGTCCTCGCGGCCGTTGCCGCGGCCTTTCATGCGCACCAGCGTCCAGTGGCCGTGCAGCTTGTGGCCGCGCAGCTCGAACTTGAGCTTGCCCTCGCGCAGGCCCCGGTGCGGATCCTCCAGCGGCACCCAGGTGCCCTTGTCCCAGACGATCACCTCGCCCGCGCCGTAGTTGCCCTTGGGGATCGTGCCCTCGAAGCGGTTGTAGGCGATGGGATGGTCCTCGGTGGGCATCGCCATGCGCTTGTCGCGCATGTCGTAGCTCGGGCCCTTGGGCACCGCCCAGCTCTTCATCGTGCCGTCCAGCTCGAGCCGGAAGTCGTAGTGCAGCCGCGTGGCCCAGTGCTTCTGGACCACGAAGCTGCGGTGTTCCTCGTCGGGACGGCCGCCCCCGGCCGGCTCGGGCGTGGCATCGAACCGGCGCTTGGCCCGGTAGGTGCGCAGCGCCTGCTCGGCGTCGGGGCGGTCGTCGTCGGCCACGGCCCGGGTCAGCCGCGCGCGGTGCTGTCGCGCAGCATCTTGATCTGGTCGTGGTTGCGCTGCACGCCCTGCAGCTGCCGCTCGACCAGTGCCTTGCACTCGGCCGGCAGCGGCTTGGCCAGCGCCTTGCGGTAGCGGGCCAGCGCGTTGTCCTCGCCGCGTTCGCATTCCTCGAGGATGGCCTTGTCGTCGTTGGTGCTCAAGGCCGATTTCACCGACACCCAGCCGCGGTGCACCGCCCCCAGGGCGCTGCCCGAGTCCTCGGTCGTGCCGCCGAAGCGGCGGATGTGCTCGTTGAGCTCCTGCGCGCCGCGCTGGCAGTCCTGCGCGCGCTGCTCGAACAGCGACTTCAGGTCCTGGCGCTGCGCGCGCTCGGCGCTCTGGCGGAAGCCGTACTCGCCGTCCTTGCAGACCTCCACCAGGTCCTGCAGCACGTCGACCACGTCGGAGCGGCTGCCCGAGTCGTCACCGGCGCTCTGCATGGCGCCCACGGTGCCGGCCACGCCGGTGGCGGTGCCGGTGCCGCGCTCGATGGACGAGGTCTGCGAGCCCTGGCCCTGGCTGCCCAGGCCCTGCTGCTGCGCGGGCCCGCCGGAGCCCAGGGTCGATCCCGTCAGGCCCATGGCACCCTGCGTGGGCTGGCCCGAGGTCATGCCGGGGCTGCTGCCCAGGGTCGTGGCCGTGCCGCCTTGCTGGTCGTCCTGCCGCGCCTGGTCGCGCAGTCGCTTGATCTCGTCGTGGTTGCGCTGCACGCCCTGCAGCTGGCGTTCGACCAGCTGGCGGATGTTGTCCGGCAGGTTGGACTTCAGGGCCTTGCGGTAGCGGGCCAGCGCGTTGTCCTCGCCGCGCTCGCATTCCTCCAGCACGGCCTTGTCGTCGTAGGTGCTGAGCTTGGACTTCACCGCCACCCAGCCGCGGTGCACCGTGCCCAGGGCGCTGCCGCTGGTCTCGATGGTGCCGCCCAGGTGGCGGATCTGGTCGTTCAGTTCCTCGGCGCCGCGGCGGCAGGCGTCGGCCCGCTGCAGGAACATCGACTTGAGGTCCTGGCGCCGGGCCTGCTCGGCGCTCTCGCGGAAGCCGTGCTCGCCGTCCTTGCAGGTCTCCACCAGGTCCTGCAGCACGTCGATGACGTCGGAGCGGCTGCCGCTGTCGTTGCCGGCGCTCTGCAAGGCCCCGACGGTGCCGGCGGTGCCGGTCGCCGTGCCCGAGCCGCGCTCGGTGGACGAGCCGCGCATGGCGGCATCGCTGCCCTCGCCGCGGGTGCCGATGCTGGCGCCCGCCATGTCGGTGCCGCCGCTGCCCATGCGGCCGCCGGCCAGGTCGGCCGAGCGCACGACCGCGGTGTCGCTGCCCATGGCATGCGAGCCGCCGCGCTGGCGCTCGGCACGGTCCCAGGCGGCGCGGCTGGCGTGGCGGGCCTGGTCCCAGCCCAGGCTGGAGCTGCCGCGCGCGCGGTCCCAGTCGGCGCCCAGGCGCGGCTCGGCCTGGTCCCAGTCGCCCTCGTGCTGCAGCCGGCCTTCCACGCCGTGGCGGTAGGCGGGGGCGTAGTCGTCGAAGCTGCGGCCCTGCTCGTAGTACGGCTCGCCGGTGTAGTTCTCGCGCCAGTGCGCTTCCTCGGCGGTGGGGTTGACCGCCTCGGCCGCGGCCTTGCCGGCCAGGCCGCCGACGACGGCGCCGATCACGCCGCCGACCATCGTGCCGATCGGCCCGGCGATGGTGCCGGCTGCCGCGCCAGCCAGTGCGCCGCCGGTGGCGCCCACGCCCGTGCCCACGGGATGCGCACCGGGCTCGTCGGTCAGCGGATCGCGGTTGAGGTCTCGTTCGTCTGCCATGGCAACTCCTGTGGGTGTGTGGTCGGGGATGGGAGGGAATCCCGCCCATCGTTGGGAGTGGCGCGCGGCTGTTCGGTCAGCGAAACCGGGGACCGGGTGTAGGACAACCGACAGCCGGGCTGCGCCCGTCGCAGGGCGGCTTGCAGGCGGGTCCTACGGCGCGGCCGGGCGTGCCGCCGCAGGCTGGGGCGCATGGCTGCTTTCCTGATCGTTCGTCGTCGCGGATGGCACTGGCGTGCCGCCCTGGCGCTGGCCGCGGGTGCCGCGCTCGCCGGCGGCGACGCGCGGGCCGATGGCGCCGAGCTGCGCGCACGGCATGCCCAGCTGCGCGAGGCGCTGGCGAGCAACGGCTACGGCCACCCGCTGCACATCGCCTCGCGCGAGTCGCCCGAGCGGCTCGAGGGCGAGGTGCACGCGGTGCTGGCGCATCCGTTCGAGGCCGTGCGCGACGCGCTGTCGCAGCCGGCGGCCTGGTGCGACATCCTGATCCTGCCGTTCAACACCAAGTACTGCCAGGCGCGGCCGCGCGATGGCGGCACCGAGCTGGTGGTGCGGGTGGGCCGCAAGTGGGACCAGCCGCTGGACAAGACCTACCGGCTGGCCTTCGCCTGGCGCACGGTCGCGGCGCAGCCCGACCACCTGGCGCTGCAGCTGCTGGCGCCCGAGGGGCCGGTGGGCACGCGCGACTACCGCATCGGGGTGTCGGCGATCCCGCTGGAGGGCGGGCGCACCTTCCTGCGGCTGCAATACACGTACGGCTACGGGCTGTCGGGGCGGCTGGCGATGCAGGCCTACCTGGCGACCGCGGGTGCGGACAAGGTGGGCTTCAGCGAGGCGGGGCGCGATGCGGCCGGGCGGCCGGCCTACGTGGGCGGCGTGCGCGGGGCGGTGGAGCGCAACGCGATGCGCCACTACCTGGCGATCGACGCCTACCTGGACGCGCTGGAGGCCCCGCCGGCGCAGCGCGCCGAGCGCCGCATCCAGGCCTGGTTCGACGCGGTCGAGCGCTGGCCGCGGCAGCTGCACGAGATGGACCGCGCGACCTACGTGGCGATGAAGCGCCAGGAGGTCGTGCGGCAGCAGGGGACGGTGGTGCAGTAGTGCGGCAGCCCCGTGGGGACGGGGTGCCGGTCATCCCGGCAAAGGCCGGGATCCAGTGACTGCGCGGCGTCGGCGCAAGTCGCTGGGCCCCGGCTTCCGCCGGGGCGACGGGTGGCTTACTTCAGCCCGGCCGCTGCGCGCAGCGCGGCAGCCTTGTCGGTCTTCTCCCACGAGAACTCCGGCTCCTCGCGGCCGAAGTGGCCGTAGGCGGCGGTCTTCTCGTAGATCGGGCGCAGCAGGTCGAGCATCTGGATGATGCCCTTGGGACGCAGGTCGAAATGCTCGTTGACCAGCGCGGCGATCTGGTCGTCGGGGATCACGCCGGTGCCCTCGGTGTAGACCGTCACGTTCATCGGCTTGGCCACGCCGATGGCGTAGGCGACCTGGATCTGGCACTGGCGCGCCAGGCCGGCGGCCACGATGTTCTTGGCCACGTAGCGGGCGGCGTAGGCGGCCGAGCGGTCGACCTTGGACGGGTCCTTGCCCGAGAACGCGCCGCCGCCGTGCGGGCAGGCGCCGCCGTAGGTGTCGACGATGATCTTGCGGCCGGTCAGGCCGCAGTCGCCCTGCGGGCCGCCGATGACGAAGCGGCCGGTCGGGTTGATCAGGTACTTGGT
>JAIXSQ010000007.1 GCA_027484575.1 Comamonadaceae bacterium | reverse complement strand
GTCGCCGTGGTGGTCCACGTGGCGGTGCCGGTCAGCGCGTTGGACGCGTTGTCGCTGCCCACGAAGCCGGCGACGCTGCCGGCCAGCGCGGGGTTGGCCGCGCCGTAGGTGCGGCTGGCCGCGGTGGCGGTGTAGGTGAGCGTGGCGGGTGCGACGGTGAGCGTGCCCGGCACGAAGGTGAGTGCGTAATTGGCCGCCGTCTGGCCGCTGGCCGTGAGCGCGTAGCTGCCCGCGTTCGTCGCTCCCTGCGCGGCACCGCCGAATGCCAGCGTGCCGGACAGCACGGCCGTGCCCTCGTTGTTCACCCAGCCCGCGTAGGTCACCCCGTTGCCGCCGCTCCAGGGCGCGCCGTCGTAGGTCTTGGTGGCGTCGTTGGCTGTCACCCGCAACGGCGCCGGCGTGATGCTGGCCGTGGTGCTGAGGCTGCTGAACGCCGGCAGCGTGTAGTTGCCCGCGTCGGTGCCGGCGAGCGACACGCCGGTGACGTTCACCGTGATCCCGCTGCCCACGTCCGCCTGCGTGAACTGGCCGGTGGCCTGCACCTGCACGTTGTCTCCGGGGACCAGGCCGGTGGCCGTCACGGCCGCCGTGCGCGTGCCGTCGTACACCTTGTCGGTGGCCGCGATGTTCGACAGCGCCCGGGTCGTGATGCTGTAGGTGCCCTGGTTGAAGTACGACACCGCATAGCTGGTCCCGCCGGCGCTGTAGGTGACCGGGTTGGCCGGGTCGCCGGCCAGCGTGGTGTAGCTGCCCACGTTCTTGCTGGCGGTGCGGAACACCAGGCTGCCCAGCTGGCCCACCGTGAAGCCGACCGGTCCCCCGAGAGCGCTGAGGCCGACGCCGGTGGCGTCGCTCGCGCCGTCGTAGACCTTGGTGCCGTTGCCCGTGGTCACGTAGATCGGGTTCATCGCCATGGCCTTGACGTTGTAGCCGGCCGAGGTGTAGCTCTGGTTGCCGCCGGGGATAACCACGGTGCCGCAGTTCGGGTAGCCGGGGTTGCAGGGCGGGCTCTGGGTGAACACCGCCAGCTTGTTCTGGCCGTTGATCATGAACAGCAGGTGCGCCACCGACGGCGCCCAGAACTGGATGCGCTGCTGGTTGCCGTTGTTCACCAGGCCCAAGGCCCCCAGCGGATCCAGGGTGTTGCGCGAGTCGACCACCAGCGTGCCGCTCGTGCTGGAGGTGCGCACCGTGGTCACGGTGCCGGAGTTGCCCTCGACCGCGAAGCCGAACATCTTGTCGTCGGCCGCGCTGATCCCGCTGAGGTTGATGTTGCCGCCGCCCGAATCGATGGTCGAGCCGGACATCAGGTAGATGCCGGCGCGCACGCCGGTGTACGAGGAGGTGGTCGCATTGCTGCGGCCGTTGATGGTGATGGCGCCGCCGGCCGTGCCGATGGACACGTTGGTGCCGATGCGCACCGCGGGCGCGCTTGCGTCGATGTTCAGCGCGTAGCCGATGCCGTTCGACGTGCTGCCTGCGGCCAGGCTGCCGCCCGCACCGCCGATCAGCAGGCTGCCGCCGTTGGTGGACAGGTTGGCATTGACGTTCACGCCGCCCAGCGTGCCGGTGGCGGCGTTGGCGGCGCTCAGGGTCAGGTCCAGCGCGCCACCGGTGGACGTGATCGGCGCGTTCACCACGATGCTGCGGTCGGCGCGCAGCACCAGCGAGGCATTGCCTCCCGACGTCTTGGCGATTGCGCTGGCGACGGTGATGTCGCCGCCGGCGCTGCCGCTGGTGCCGCTGCCGTAGCCGGCGTTCTGGGTGGCCGTGGTCACGGTGACGCCGGTGCCCAGGTCCAGCGCGTTGGCGATGGTCGTGGCGGCGGCGGCGTTGATCGTGTAGTCGTAGGGGTCGACCAGCCACTGGCCGCCCTGGCCGCGGGCGGCACCGGCGTCGACCACCAGCCCCGGCAGCGTGGCCACGTGGGCGCCCGAGGTCTCGATGAAGCCGCCGTTCCCGCCGTCGGGTGCGCTGGCGTCGATGCGGCCGCCGGCCTGCAGCGTGCCGCGTTCCATGTCGGCGATCAGCAGGATCTCGCCCTTGCGGCCGGTGGCCAGCGTGCGGGCCTGCACCGTGCCGGTGGTGTTGATCACTGCGCTGGCCAGCTGCCCGGCCGCCCGGGCGCTCATGTGCACCAGCCCGCCGTCGGCCACCACCGCGCCGCCGTTGGCGATCTCGGCGGCCAGCGCGCCGCGGTCGACGCGCAGCCGCGTGCTGCCGCCGAAGTCCAGCGTCACGTCCTGGCCGGCGCCGAGCAGCGCGCCGCCCTGCGGCGCCTCGATGCGCCCGTCGTTGACGATGCGCGCGGCCACCAGGGCCACGTGGCCGCCGGTGGCGGCGCGCAGCACGCCCTGGTTGACCACCGCGGCGGTGCTGTCACCGGCCAGCCGCAGCCGGCCTGCCAGGAAGTCGGCGTCGGACATCGCCAGCGTCGAGGCGACCAGGCTGGCCGCATCCACCTGCGCGCCTGGCGCGAACAGCACCCCGGCCGGGTTCACCAGGAACAGCTGCCCGTTGGCCTGCAGATTGCCGGCGATGGTGGACGGCTGGCCGCCCAGCACGCGGGCCAGCGCCGCCGATGCGGCCGAGGGCTGCAGGAACTGCACCCGGCCGCCCGCGCCGACGTCGAAGCTCTGCCAGGTGGTGACCAGCCGGTCGCTGTCCTGGCGCACCGTCAGCGTGTTGCCGGCGCGGGTGATCGCCCCCTGGCCGGCGGCCACCTGCCCGCCGGTGGGCAGCGCCTGGGCCCAGGCGGCGCCGGCCGCCAGCAACAGGCTGGCAGCCACCAGCGGCGCCGTCGCTGCCGCGGCCTTTCCCTGGCTGCTGGCGGTCTCGGGGACGGCCACGGTGGTGCCCAGGCGGGCGTTGAAGAGGGAGCGGTGGATGCGGTTCATGGGGGCGCGGGCCGGACCTGGCGCTTGCCGGAAGGCGAAGCGTGAATCAATGTAATCAGAGAAACTAATTTACATCATTTAAAGGTGAGATGCGCATGTGACCCGCCCGGCGGTGTCGTGCTGACGCCGGGTGGTGTGCGGATGGAAGGGGCAGGCGACGGCCTGAGGGCGGCGAGGCAGGCGCTGTCGGCGGGCCGCGCCGTCAGGCGAGCGGCCGTCCGGGCTGCGCCGGCACAGCGCCGGTGACGGGGGAAAGACGGAAGGATCGGCCGCTTTTTCGAGGCTTGGGATGCAGGTGCCCTGACGAACCATGGTGCCTGTTCTGACACGATCGGGTTGGCGGTCAGATAGGGTGCAGGCCCTAGAGTATTTGCAGGAATCGTCAGTTTGATTGTTTGTGTCAAATTCAAGTGACACGTCCAGGGGCGTCGGCTGCCGACACACCCCGGTCCCCACACGGCGCGCTTGGCCGGATGTGCCAGCGCGCAGCAACCGGAGCGATGCGATGACTTCCCCCCTCCTGGCGGCAACTGCCCCCCCACGCCGAGGCCTGCTCGGCCTGATCGACGACCTGTCGCTGCGCCGCAAGTTCATGCTGCTGGCGGCGGCTGCGCTGGCGCTGGTGGCCGTCCCCACCGCGACCGGGGTGCGCCAGGAGCTGGCGGCCTGGCGCTTCGCGCAGGCGGAGCTGCAGGGCGTCGCGCCGGCCCAGGCGCTGCTGCCCGCCGTGCGGCTGTTGCAGCAGCACCGCGGACTGGCGACCCGGCTCCTGGCGGGCGAGACTGACTCGGCCCAGCCGCGAGAAGCCAGGCAGGCCGACGTGGCGGCCGCCCTCGCGAAGGCGCAGGCCAGCCTGCAGTCAGCCGGGCAGCCGGCACTGGCGCAACGGCTGGCCGACGTGGCCTCGGGGGTCGAGGCGCTGGCGCGCGAGGTCGAGGCCGCCCGCCTTTCCCCCGCCGAGAGTTTCGAGCGCCACGGCGCGCTGGTGCGGATGCTGCTGGGCCTGCTGCAGGACGTGGCCAACGCCAGCGGGATCGTGCTGCACCCGGAGCCGGCGGGCTACTACCTGCAGCTGGCGGTGCTGACCGACCTGCCACGGCTGACCGACCAGCTCGGCCAGATGCGCACGCTCGGCTGGCTCGTCCTGTCCGGGCACGAGGTCGAGGCGAACCGACTGCGCCTGCGCCTGCTGCAGGCCCAGGCGCTGGAACGGTACGAGGCGGCCCGCCGTTCGCTGGACCTGGTCGCGCAGGAGTCGCCGGCCCTGATGCAACCCGTGGCCGCCGCGCTGGGCGCCGAGGCCGCCGTGCGGCGCGAGTTCGAGGCCGTCCTCGCGGCGGGCGTGCTGGCCGACCGTGGCCAGCCGATCGACCCGGCGGCCTGGTGGGCCCTGAGCACGCGGCTGGTCGATGCCAACTTCGAGGCCAGCGCCCGGGCCATGGACGCGCTCGCCCAGGAGCTGGGCGACGCCGGTGCTGCCGTACTGCACAGGCTGGCCTGGCTCGCCGGTCTGCTGCTGGGCGTCGGCCTGGTGGCCGGGCTGCTGGCCGCACGCATCGTCGCCCGCACCAACCGCGCGATCGGCCTGGCCGTGGACCTGGCCGAGGCGGTGCGCGCGGGCGACCTGACCCTGGCCGTGCAGGACGACGGCGCCCGCGACGAGGCCGGCCGTCTGCTGCGGGCGCTGGAAACCATGCGCACCGACCTGGCCGGCATCGTCGCCGGGGTGCGGCAGAACGCGGAGTCGGTGGCCGCGGCCAGCGGCCAGATCGCGCAGGGCAACACCGACCTGTCCAGCCGCACCGAGGAGCAGGCCAGCGCGCTGCAGCAGACGGCCGCCTCGATGAAGCAGCTGGCGGGCACCGTGGAGCAGAACGCGGCGGGAGCCAGCCAGGGCAGCACCCTCGCGCGCGAGGCCACCCAGGTGGCGGGCCGCGGTGGCGAGGTGGTGGGCCAGGTCGTGGCGACGATGCGCGACATCGAGGACAGCAGCCGGCGGGTCACGGAGATCGTCGCGACCATCGACGGCATCGCCTTCCAGACCAACATCCTGGCGCTCAATGCGGCCGTGGAGGCGGCGCGGGCCGGCGAGCAGGGCCGCGGCTTCGCCGTGGTGGCCGGGGAGGTGCGCACGCTGGCGCAGCGCGCCGCCGATGCCGCGCGCGAGATCCGCGGCCTCATCGCGGCCAGCGTTGGACGGGTCGAGGCCGGCGCGACGCTGGTGTCGGAGGCCGGCGGCACCATGGGGGACGTGGTCGCCGCGATCGGGCGGGTCGAGGCGCTGATGGCCACGATCGCGAACGGCAGCCAGGAGCAGAGCCACGGGGTGGCGCAGATCGGTGCCGCCGTGCAGCAGATGGACCAGGCGACGCAGCAGAACGCGGCGCTGGTCGAGCAGAGCGCCGCCGCGGCCGACAGCCTGCGGTTGCAGGCGCGCGAGCTGCTGGACCGGGTGGGGCGGTTCCGGCTGGCCGCCTGAGCGGCGCTGCGCTCGGCGCAGGTCAGCGTGCTGCCGCGGGCGTGGCAGCGGCGGCCTGCTCGCGCGCCGGCGGCGGCGCCGTGCCGCGGGTCCAGGCAGCCGGGCCGGGCAGTGGCTCCATCGGCGTGTCGGCCGGGATCGCCAGCTGCCAAAGCACCCCGGACAGCCACTGCACCGACTGCGGATCGAGCACGGCGACGCGCTGGCGCAGCAGCTGCTCGATCGCGGCCGCATGCTGCAGCACCAGAGGCCGCCAGGCGCGCAGCACGAGGCGCGCCTGCACGGTGGCCTCCTTCGACTGGCTGCTGGTGGCCGCCAGGGGCCGCAGCTCGATCCAGCCCGCCGGGATGCCGCACAGCGCGGTCACGTCCCGCAGGGCGATGCGCAGCAGGTCGCTGCGGATGCGGAACACCTGGCGCGGGTCGACCGAGGCTGCCGTGGCGAACTGGCTGGTGACGACCGCGCTGTGCTGTGACGCGTGGAAGGTCGAGGAGGCCGGGACGTCCAGGCGCGCGGCGGGCGCGTGGCGGCCCCAGGGCCAGAGATCGGTCAGTCGCATGTCGGAATCCCCTCGCCGGGCTGAGTCTCCTGGCCGCATGGTGGCGCGGCAGGTGCAAGCCGGGGGAGTGTCGTGACACCTGGCCACAGTTCGGCGGCCGGCCGGCGTGGCCCCCCGGGCACGTCGCCGTGACGCCCTGCACGGACAGGCGGCGCCGGCGTGGCTGCGGCGCGTCAGGCGCCTGGGCCGAGGAGGGCGTCGATGTAGCCGCCCAGGCGCTCGGGATGCACGGGCTTGCGCCAGACCAGCGCAGGCAGCGGCAACCCGCCGCGCTCGGCGATCTCGGCGTCGTCCAGGCTGGTGGCCACGACGATCCGCAGCGCCGCCAGCCGCGGGGAGCCGGCCAGCACGCGCAGCAGGTGGAAGCCGTCGAAGGGCCGCATCACCAGGTCGGTGACCAGCAGGTCGGGGGCCTGCTCGGCGATCTGCAGCAGGGCCTGGGCCGCATCGCCGGTGACTGCGGTGGTCACGCGCGGGCCGTAGCGCTCGAGCAGGCGGACCATGGGCCGCACGGCCACCGCGTTGTCCTCGACCAGCAGCACCCGCAGCGGGCCGGCGCTGGCGGTGGCCGCGGGCGCCCCCGCAGGCACCGCGGCCGGATGGGGCGCCGCCGCGCGCAGGTCCTCGATGTCGATGCGGCGGTGCCCGCCCGCCGTGGTCCAGGCGCGCAACTGGCCATTGCCGACCATCTTCTGCACGGTGCTGACCGACACGCCCAGGATGGCGGCGGCATCCTTGGTGCCCACGTAGCGGGTGGCAGCAGGACTCTGGGAGGAACGGGGGCGGCCCAAGGGGATGGATCCTGTTAGGTGAAATGCCGATCGGGAAGGTGGTCGGCTTGGTTAAAGCAACGCAATTGTGCAGTCTCTGCGGTGTTTCCGGACAGTTTCCTGTCGACCTGGGGCGCTGCGGATTGCCGGGACCGGTTGGGGCGGCTGCCTTGCCGCGCCGCGCGGGTGCAGGGATTGCGGCGATCCGGGGCGCGCGGGCACGGGGGTGGCGGGCGGCAAGCGGCACGGCCCGCGCCGTCCTGAAACGCATATTAATATGACAAAAAAAATTAAAGTGATGAAATAATCAGATCGGCAAACGGTTCAGTCCGTTTGCCGAACGCGTGCCGTCCGGCACGAGACATCCACCAGTCCATCAGCCAATCAGCCCTGCCGAGATGAACCTCCGTTCTTCCTTCAGCCCGACGGCGCCGGTCCTCAGCCCCCAGCCACCGGCCGGCTGGCTCGACGACGTCGAGCCCCTGCGGCGCGAGATCGCCGTCGCCTTCCTCACCCAGGCGCCGGCGCTGCGGCGCGACCTCGCGCGCACCGCGCGCGAATCCGCGGCCGCCTTCCAGAACCAGCTGGTGCGGCTGCGAGGCGCGCTGCAGCTCGTCGCCGCGGAACGCGCCCTCGACGCGCTGTCGGCCGCCGAGCACGCCTTCCTGATGCGGCGCGTCTCGCGCCTGGACATCGTGACGCTCGCCGAGCGCGAGCTGGACACGGTCGAGCATGCGCTGGTGCTGGCCTACGGCCCGCTGTCCACCCCGTCGGAGGCCGCGTGATGCCCGCACTCGCCACCCGCCCGGAGACCGCGCGAAGCATCGTGCCGCTGTACGTCAGCATCGGCATGGCCGGCCAGATGCTGGGCGTGGCCCGCACCACCCTGTACCGGATGATCGAGTCGGGACGCCTGCAGGCGATCCGCACGCCAGGCGGCCACCGCCGCATCCTGCGCGAGTCGGTCATCGCGCTGCAGCACGAACTGGCGGTCAAGCCGCGCGCACCGGCACCGGCGCCGGAGCCGCCGCGGTCGTGGGAGCCTGCCGCCCGGTCCGCCCCGCTGCCGGTCGTCCGGGCCCCGGCCAGTGTCGCGGCCGGCGGCACGACCTTCACCGCCGCCCTGCCGCAGGACGGGCCGCTGCGGGTGCTGCTGGTCGACGATGACCTGGTCATGCTGACCTTTCTGAAGCACCTGGTGGGGCACGCGCATCCCGACGCGCGCATCTGCACCGCCGGCGACACCACGCAGGCCGTCGCGGTGCTGCAGCAGCTGGAGCCGCCGGACATCGTCATCACCGACCTGAGCATGCCTGTGGACGGCTTCCGCCTGGCCTGGTGGCTGCACGTCAAGCCCGAATACCGCCACGTGCGCGTGGTGGCGCTGAGCGCGCTGTCGCCCGATGCCGTCGCGCGGGATGGCGGCCTGCCGCCCAACGTGGTCTGGATGCCCAAGCCGGTGCAGGTCGACCGCATGCTGGGCCTGATGCAAGCCGCCCTGGACGCGCGCGCGGCCTGAGGCGCACGCGTTGCCGCCGCCTCAGGGCGCGGCGGCCACCGACTGCACCATCGGCTGCAGACGCAGCACGCGGGCCGTGGCGGCCTCCTCGGGGCGCAGGTTGCGCAGCCCGTCGGCCGCGGCCGGGTCGGCCACCACCGCCCGCAGCAGCGTGGCCGTGCCGTCGGCCTGGCGTTCCCACAGCACCTCGGTCAGCACGACCAGGTGGCCCGCCAGGGCCACCAGGGGCAGGCGGCCGTCGCCCAGGTCGTCCAGCACGCCCGGGGCCATCAGCCCGGCCGCGTCCGCGGCCACGGGGACCGCTTGCAGCCGCACCGGCCGTCCCTGGCCGTCGCGCCACTCGCGATCGAGCAGCCGGGGCAGGTGGGCCAGCTCCAGCGCCTGGTTGACCGCGCTGCCGTACCACAGGCGCACCAGGGCCTCCTGGCTCGCCTCGATGCCCAGCGGCCGCAGCGCCATGCTCAGGGCCGCGGCCCAGCACCAGCGGCTGGCGCGCTGGCGCTGCAGCAGCGGCAGCACCGCCTGGCTGGGCAGCCCGTGCACGCAGCGCAGCAGGCGCGGCGACTCGGCGGCGGCGCTGCAGGCGTTGGCTGGAGCGGATCCTGCCGCCCGGGCCGGCAGCACCGCACCGGCGGCGGCGAGCCAGGCCGCGCCCAGCGCCGCCAGGCGGCGGCGCGTCCTCAGGCCCATGCGGCCCAGGCCCAGCGCACCAGGGCGATCACCGCCACCCAGGCCAGCACGGCCAGCCAGGCCCAGCGCAGCACGGCGACCAGCGCGTTGTCCTGGCGCAGGAAGTCGTCGTCCATGCGCGCGTCCCCGGCGGTGGCGGCGGCGTCGGCCAGTTCGGCGGGGGCAGGGGAGACGGTGCGCATGGGCCGCGCATTGTCGGCAGCGCAGGCTCGCCGTTGAAGGCGCGGATTGCCTAGCCCTGCGGGCGATTCGGACGGGTGCCGGCCAGGTGGCGCGCAGTCGCGCGCGTGCCAGGGCCCGCCCGCGGCCCTGCCTACACTGCGCGCCCACACGTCCACCTCCCGGAGACCTCCCATGACCCTGGCCCTGCACGGCTTCGCCGTCTCGAACTACTACAACAAGGTCAAGCTCGCCCTGCTCGAGAAGGGCGTTCCGTTCGAGGAGGTCTACACGGCCACCGGCAGCACCGACCCGGCGGTGCGCGCGGCCTCGCCGCTGGCCAAGATCCCGTTCGTGCGGCTGGAGGACGGCCGCACGCTGTGCGAGAGCAGCGTGATCGTCGAGTGGATCGAGGCCACGCACCCGCAGCCGGCCCTGCTGCCGGCCGACGCGTACGAGGCCGCCAAGGTGCGGGAACTGGCGACCTTCGTCGACTGGCACCTGGAGATGACCGCGCGCCAGCTGTACGGCATGGCCTTCTTCGGGCAGCCGGCGCTGTCCGAGTCCAACCTGGCGCGCATCCGCCGCGACCTCGAGTCGCGCATCCAGGCCTTCCGGCAGCTGGCCAGGTTCTCGCCCTACATCGCCGGCGAGGCCTTCACCCTGGCCGATTGCGCCGCCTGGGTGAGCCTGCCGCTGGTGTCGATGGCGACCAAGGCGGCGTACGGCGAGGACCTGCTGGCCGCCGGCGGCCTGGACCTCAAGCCCTACATGGCGCTGGTGGGCAGCCGGCCCAGCGCGCAGAAGGTGGCCGCCGACCGCAAGGCAGCCTCGGCCGCGGCGGCGAAGAAGGCCTGAGCGCCCCGGGGTTGCGGGCCCCGCCTCAGGCGGGCGGCCGCCGCTGCGCCAGAACGCGCCGCGCCGCCGCGTAGACCGTCTGCAGGTCGACCGGCTTGGTCAGGTGGGCGTCGAAGCCCGCGGCGCGCCCACGTGCCCGGTCGGCCGCCTGGCCATAGCCGCTGATGGCCACGATCGCCGCATCGCGCGTGGCCCGCCGGGCGCGCAGCCGCCGCGCCACCTCGTAGCCGTCCAGGCCCGGCAGCCCGATGTCCAGCAGCACCAGCGCGGGGGGCTGCGCGTCCGCCAGCGCCAGCGCCGCCTCGCCGTCGTGCGCGAGCCGCACCGCATGGCCGTCGGCCCGCAGCAGCAGCGCCAGCGTGCGCGCCGCGTCGAGGTTGTCGTCGACCAGCAGCACGTCGGTGGGCGGCAGCGCGGCCTCGGGCGGCCCGGCCGGCAGCGTGCGCTCGGGCGCGCGCCGCTCGGCCAGCGGCAGCCGCACGGTGAAGGTCGAGCCGTGGCCCGGCCCGGCGCTGGCCGCGGCGACGCTGCCGTCGTGCAGCTCGACCAGCCGCTTGACCAGCGACAGGCCGATGCCCAGGCCGCCGCGGGCGCGGTCCAGCGTGGTGGTGCCCTGCGAGAACAGATCGAACACGCGCGGCAGCAGGTCCGCATCGATCCCCAGGCCGTCGTCGGCGACCTCGAACACCGCCATGCGCGCGGCCTCGTCGGCGCGCGCCGACAGGTGGATGTGCCCGCCGGCCGGCGTGTACTTCACCGCGTTGTTCAGCAGGTTGGCCAGCACCTGCACAAGCCGCGCCGGGTCTGCCTCGAGCTCCAGCCCGGGAGGCACGTCGAAGGTCAGCTGCTGGCCCTGCTCGCGTGCCGCCTCGCGCACCGTCTCCAGCGCCGGCAGCACGGCCTGGAAGACCTGCAGCCGCTCCTTGCGCAGCTCGATGCGGCCCTGGGTGACGCGCGAGACCTCCAGCAGGTCGTCCACCAGCCGCGCCAGCTGCGCGATCTGGCGCCGCGCGATGGCCAGCATCGGCTGGTGGCGCTCGCGGTCCTCCAGCGTGCGCTCGAGCACCGTGACCGCGTTGGTCAGCGGCGCGAGCGGGTTGCGCAGCTCGTGCGCGAGCATGGCGAGGAACTCGTTGCGGCGGCGGTCCATCTGCTGCAGCCGCGCCTCGGCCTCGCGCCAGGCGGTCACGTCGTAGTTGACGCCCAGCATGCGCTGGGGCGTGCCCCCCGGCGCGCTGCTGCCGTCGCCCACGGCGCGGCCCCGGCCCACCAGCCAGCGCACGCGGCCGTCGGGCAGCAGCAGCCGGAACTCCAGGTGGAACTCGCCGCCCTGGGCCAGCGCGCGGGCGTTGGCGGCCTCCCACACCGGGCGGTCGTCCGGGTGCACGCGCTCGCGCAGCGCGCCGATGTCGGCCAGCCCTTCGCCGGGCGGCAGGTCCAGCAGCTCGTACATGCCGGGATTCCAGTGGGCGCGGCCGCTGGCCACGTCCCAGTCCCACACGCCCATGCGGCCGGCCTCCAGCGCGATGGCCAGCCGGTCCTGGGCGATGTGCAGCTCGTGCGCCTGCCGCTCGAGCTGCTCGCGTGCCAGCTGCTCGGCGCTGATGTCCACCGAGATGCCGCACAGCAGGTCCGGGCTGTCGCCGGCCAGGCCGCGCAGCACGAACTTGACCGCGATGAACCAGCGCTCGCCCTGCGCGGTGGCGATGCGGTCGCGGAACTGCACCGGCTGGCCGTCCTCCCAGGCCGCCCGGTCGGTCGCCTCGATGCCTGCGCACAGCGCGGGGGGAAAGAGCTGCACGTCGCGCCGCCCGAGCACCTGCGCGGGGGGCAGGCCCAGCACCTGCAGCGCGGCCGGGTTGGCGTAGACGTAGCGGCCGTCGCGGTCCTTGAGGAACACCGCGGCCGGCGTGTGGTCGAGGATGGCCTGCAGCCGGGCCTGGCTGACCTGCAGCGCGGCCTCGCGCTGGCGCCGGTCGGTGATGTCGCGGGCGTACAGCGCCAGGCCCTCGGGGCTGGGGAAGGCGCGCAGCTCCAGCCACTGGCCGGCCTGCGCGTCGTGCAGCTCGATGAGCCGCGGCATGCCGCCAGCCATCGCGGCGTGCAGGTCGGGCTGGGCGCCGCTGCCCTCCAGCCGCGGCCACGCGGGCCAGAACGGCCGGCCCACCAGCTCGGGCCGTGCGATGCCCAGCAGCCGCTCGGCGGCGGGGTTGGCGCCGGTGATGGTCCAGTCGCGGTCGAGCAGCACGAGCGCGTCGCCCATGGTGGCGAACACGGACTCGAGCCGCGCCCGCGCGCGCCGCTCGGCATCGAGCAGGCGGCGCTCGCCGCTGATGTCCGTGAGCACGATGCCCACCAGCCCGGCACTGCCGGGGATGGGGAAGGCATAGGCGTCGAACCAGCGGCCCAGCACGTCGGAGTGCTCGACGAAGCGCTCGGGGCGCAGCGCGCCGGCCACGCGGCCGACGATCTCGAGCCAGCGCGGCTCCAGCCGGCGCAGCACCTCGCTGGCGCGCCGCCCCACGACGTTGCCCGCGACGCCCGCGTGCTGCGCGAAGGCGGGGTTGGTGTCCACGAAGATCCAGTCGCGCGCGGCCCCGTCGTCCCCGCACAGCACGCGCACCACGCAGTAGCCCTCGTCCATGCTCTGCACCAGGGCCTGGTGGATGGCCCAGCGCGAGCGCAGCGGCTCGGGCAGCGCGGCCGGCTGCAGCTGCAGCAGCACGCCCTGCACGCGGCCCTGCGCGTCGCGTGCCGGCTGCAGGCGGGCGCTGCACGGGCCTTCGCGGCACAGCGGCGGCGCATCCAGGCGCTGCGGTTCGCCGGCGAGCACGCGCGGCAGCAGCGGCTCGCAGCCGGGACCCAGCCCGGCCCAGGTCTCGGCCAGGGGACGGCCCAGCAGGCGGGGGTGCTGGCCGGGCGCGAGGCAGCGCGACCAGGCGTCGTTGTAGAGCACCAGCAGCTGCGGCCCCCAGGCCAGCGCGGCGGGCTGCCGGTCGCCGGCCACCAGCTGCGCCAGCACCGCCAGCTCCACCGGCCAGGCGCCCGGCGGGCCGAGCGGCGTGGACTCCCAGCCGATGGGCACCGCCGTTGCGTTCACGCGGGCATCGTCGGTGAGGGGCGGCGTCATGGTGATGGCCGGAGGCGGCTCGTCACTATAGGTCCGAAGGACTGGTTTGCGGGGCGCGCGCGACCTGCGACTACAGGCCCGCGCCCGCATCGCTGCGATGCTCGCACCCATGTTCGAAGTCACTGTCCCGTTGCGGGTGTTCGTGGTCGACGACAACCCGGACGCGTCGTACACGCTGGCGCAGCTGCTCGAGTTGCTCGGCCATTCGGTGCACGCGTTCGCGAACGGGCGCGAGGCCGCCGAGGCCGCGCGCGCGCTGCGGCCCGACGTGGCGGTGCTCGACCTGGGCATGCCCGAGATCGACGGCTTCGCCACCGCCGCGCTGTTCCACGAGAGTTCGCCGGGCACGCGCCTGATCGCCTGGAGCGGCTACAGCGCGCCGGCCGACCGGGCCCGCACGCGGGCCTCGGGCTTCTATGCCCACCTGCCCAAGACCGCGCCCCTGGAGGACCTGACCTCGGCCATCGAGCCGCCGATGCCCCCGGGTGCCGCCAATCCCGCGGACCCGCGGCACTGACGGCGCAGCGGCCGCTGCGGGACGGGCCGGCCGCTCAGCGCGCCAGCACCCAGGCCGCGGCCTCGTCGACCAGCCCCTGCAGCACCTGCGCATCGGTGCGGCCGCTGCGCGCCGGCACGTGGAACGCATGGTCGGCCTGGTCGATCCAGTGGACGGTCGCGCCCGGGCCGAGTCCGTCGAGCACGCCCCGCATGCGCGTCGCCTCGGCCAGCGCATCGCGCGTGCCCTGCAGGAACAGCATCGGCAGCCCGACCTGGGCCAGGTGGGCCGCCCGTGCGGTGTCGGGCTTGCCCGCCGGGTGCAGCGGAAAGCCCAGCAGCACCAGGCCGCGCACGCCGGGCAGCGGCTCGGCAGCCTGCGCCTGGGTGGCCATGCGGCCGCCGTAGGACTTGCCCGCAACCACCAGCGGCAGCTGCGGCCAGCGGCGCGCGGCCGACTGCACGGCGGCGCGCAGGGCGGCCTGGGCGACGGCCGGCGGGTCGGGCCGCTTGCTGCCCTGGTGCATGAACGGGAAGTTGAAGCGCAGCACCCCGACGCCGCGTGCGGCCAGCCCGTGGGCGACGGCGGCCAGGAAGGCATGGTGCATCCCGGCCCCGGCGCCGTGGGCCAGCACGCAGGCCGCCCGGGGCGCGGCATCGGGCAGGTCGACGAGGGCGGCGGTGCTGGCGCCGCCGGGCAGGCTCAGCAGGGTGGACTCGGTCATGGCGGGGCAGGAGTGTGGCGCAAGCGCGGCGGCCCCGCCGCACCCGGGTGACAGCGGCCTGACAGCCCCGGGGGCCAGCATCGGCGCATCCACGTTCCGGAGAGCCCCGTGCCCGCGCCCATCGACCGTCGCCTGCCCGATTCCCTGCATCCCGTCTCCCGTCGCGCCGCGCTCGGCGCGCTGGCCGCCGCCGCGGCGCCCTGGCCGCTGGCGGCCCGCGCGGCCGACTGGCCCAGCCGCCCGCTGCGGCTGGTGGTGCCCTTCGCGCCGGGCGGCAGCTCCGAGATCGTCGCCCGTGCCGTCGCCACCGAGATGGGCCGCGGGCTGGGCCAGAACGTCTACGTGGAGAACAAGCCGGGCGCCGCCGGCAACATCGCGATGCAGGAGGTCGCCCATGCCACCGACCAGCACACGCTGGTGCTGGGCCACATCGGCACGCTGGCGGTCAATCCCTTCATCTTCCCGAAGCTGCCCTACGACGCCGAGCGCGACTTCGCGCCGCTGACGCTGCTGTCCAAGGTGCCCAGCCTGTACGTGGTGCATCCCGACCTGCCGGTGCGCGACCTGCGCGAGTTCGTGGCCCTGGCCCGCGCGCGCCCGGGCCAGCTGAACTACGGCTCGGCCGGCAACGGCAGCGCCGGCCACCTGGCGATGGAGTACCTGAAGATGGCCACCAACACCTTTGTCGTGCACGTGCCCTACCGCGGCACCGGCCCGATGCTGGCCGACCTGATGGCCGGGCGCCTGCAGGCCGCCTCGGTCGGCGCGCCCGCGCTGCTGTCGTTCATCCGTGCCGGCAAGCTGCGCTGCATCGCCACCGGCACCGCGCAGCGGCTGCCCCAGCTGCCCGACGTGCCGACGGTGGCCGAGCAGGGCTGGAAGGGCTTCGAGATGACGCAGTGGTACGGCCTGCTCGCCCCGCGCTCGCAGCCGCGCGCGCAGCTCGAGCGGCTGGAGGCCGAGGCCGTGCGCGCGGTGCGCAGCACCACCGTGGCCGACAAGCTGGGGGCCGAGACCGCGCTGGCCGTGGGCAACAGCGCGGCGCAGTTCGCCGCCTGGATCCGCGAGGAGCGCGCCCGCTGGCAGCCGGTGATCGCGCGCGCCGGCGTGCGGCCCGAGGGGGCCTGAGGTGAACGCGCGAGATGGGCAGAACTGACGGCGTTGTTCGCGGCATCGCGGCGTGGCCGCGGCGCCATGATCCAGCTGCAAGTTCTCCTCTCGGTTCCCTTCTCCTTGGAACCCTTGCGCCCGGTGACCCCGGGCGCTTTTTTTCAGGGTGCGCACCGCAACTTTTCGCGCGCGGCTCGTCGGGAAGGCCCTGCCGTTGTGTATACTGCAAGGCTCCTGAAAGCCCAGGTGGCGGAATTGGTAGACGCACTAGTTTCAGGTACTAGCGGGTAACTCCGTGGAGGTTCGAGTCCTCTCCTGGGCACCACACAAGAAGGCCGGCACGCAAGTGCCGGCCTTCGCCGTTTGGGGCGTCTGAAAGTCACCGGGTTGCGGCTTTGGCCGGAACGACGAAGCACGCGCCGGCGTGCGGCGCGCACCCCGGGCAACACCCGGCCGGCGCGGCCTTCCCGGTGCCGCAGAATCACGGGCATGACCACCACCGCCATGCCCCCGTTCCATCTGGCCTTCCCCGTGCGCGACCTGGCCGAGGCGCGCCGCTTCTACGGCGAACTGCTCGGCTGCAGCGAGGGCCGCAGCAGCGACGAGTGGGTCGACTTCAACTTCCACGGCCACCAGATCGTCGCGCACCTGGCGCCCTCCGAATGCGGCGCCAACGCGACCAACGCGGTGGACGGCCACGGCGTGCCGGTGCGGCACTTCGGCGTGGTGCTGGACATGGCCGCGTGGGAGGTGATGGCCGAGCGCCTGCGCGGCGCCGGCACGAAGTTCGTGATCGAGCCCTACATCCGCTTCAAGGGCGAGGTGGGCGAGCAGGCCACCATGTTCTTCCACGATCCCTCGGGCAACGCGATCGAGCTCAAGGCCTTCAAGGAAATGGCCTCGCTGTTCGCCAAGTGAGCGGGACGGGGCCGCGCCGCGGCCCGTTCAGCGGCGCCCCGCGGTCGTGCGCGCCAGCTCGGGCGGCAGGCGGTCGAGCAGCCAGCGGATCGCCAGCGGCACCAGCACCAGGTCGTCGATGGCGCCCAGGAACGGGATCCAGTCGGGCACCAGGTCCACCGGCGACAGCAGGTACAGCGCGACCAGCGCCGTGCCCCACTTGAGCCAGCCGGGCGCGGCCGGATGCCGCAGCGCGGCCCACAGCTGGCGCGCGTCGCCGCGCACCAGCGTCCACAGCAGGGACAGACGTTTCCACATGCCCGGGCAGATGGCGCCGGCCGGCCGGGTTGCAAGCGCGGCCGTCGCCGCGCTGCGACCGATGGCGCGGCCGCGCCGCGATGGCCCGCCGGTGCACTACACTGCGCCGCTTTTTCCAGCACGCAGGAACCCCCACGCATGACCAAGACCGAACTCGTCCAGGCCCTCGCCGATGCCACCGACACCACCCAGGCCTCGGCAGCCCGCAGCCTCGACGCGCTGATCCGCATCGTCAGTGACGAGCTGGGCAACGGCCGCGAAGTGGCCATCGCCGGCTTCGGCGCCTTCAAGCCCTCCGAGCGCGCCGAGCGCGCCGGCCGCAATCCCAAGACGGGCGAGACCATCACGATCGCGGCGGCCAAGTCGGTCAAGTTCTCCCCCTCGTCGGCACTCAAGGCCGTCGTCAACAAGGGCTGAGCACGCCCGCGCCGGCCGCTCAGGCCGGCGCCACCGGGCCGCGCGGCAGGGCCGCGCCCGCGGCCGCCGGGGCCGCAGCCGGCTCACCGGCCAGCCCATCGAGCAGGCGCGCCACCGTGGCCGCCTGGGCGCCCACCAGGTCCAGGTGGCCGCCGGGCAGGCGCACCACGCCCAGTCCCGCGCGCGCCACGCTGCGCCACACCGGCAGCGGGTCGTCGTGCCCGCCCAGCGGCAATTCGCAGCGCACGTAGGTCACCGGCACCTGCTCCAGCGGCGCGGCCCGCCAGCTGCGCAGCGCTGTCCAGCCCGCGTCGTACACCGACTGCTGCGCGGGCGACAGCCCCGAGGGCGCGGGCAGGTCGCCGGGCCGCCGGGCCGTGCCGCCCAGCAGCCGTGCCAGCGTGCCGCCCAGCCAGGCGCGCCGCTGCGGACCGTGCAGGCGCAGCAGCGTGCGCATCCCGCGCTCCAGCCGCGAGACGGTGCGCCGCACCGCCCCGAGGTCGCGCGCGACGTAGCTGTCCAGCAGCACCACCCGCTGCACGGCCACGCCGGCCGCCTGCAGCTGGCGTGCCAGCTCGAGCGCCACCGTGCCGCCCAGCGAGTAGCCCACCAGCAGCAGGGGCCCGGGCGGCTGGGCCGCCAGCACCGCCTGCGCGTACCAGGCGGCCAGCGCCGGCACCGATGCCAGTGGCGCGCGGCCGTCGTCCACGCCCGGGGCCTGCAGGGCCCACACCGGCCGGCCCGTGGCCAGCGCGGCGACGAGCTGCCGGCATTCCAGCACCGTGCCGCTGAGGCCTGGCGCCAGCACCAGCGCCGGGCCGTGCCCTGGCCGCAGCAGCGCCAGCCCGGGCGCCGCGTCGGCCGGCTGCTGCAGCAGGGCGGCCAGCCGCGCCGGCGTGGGAGCCTGCAGCAGGGTCGACAGCGGCAGGGCCCGGCCGGTGAGCTCGCGCACGCGCGCCATCAGCCGCGCGGCCAGCAGCGAGCTGCCGCCCAGGCCGAAGAAGTCGGCCTGCGGTCCCAGCCCCGCGATCCCGAACAGGCCGTCCCAGGCGGCCTGCAGCTGGTCCAGCAGCGGTGCCTGGCGGTCCGCCGTGCCCAGCGGGCCCGATGGCGCCTGCAGTCCCGGGTGCGAGCGGATGGCCTGCAGGCACCCGGGATTGCGCAGCGCCGCCAGGTGCACGGGGCCGCCGTCGCCCAGGGCGGCGCGCGCGGCCGCATGCGAGAGCTTGCCGTTGTGCGTGGCCGGCAGGGCCGGCACGTCGAGCAGGCGGTCCGGCACGTGGGCGGCGCTCAGCCGCGTGGCCACGGCGGTGCGCAGCCGCGCCGCCAGCGTGCCGTCCAGCACGGCACCGGCGGCGAGCACCAGCAGGCCCACGACCGTGCCGTCGGCGCGCTGCACCACCAGGGCCTCGGCCACCTGCGGGTCGGCGGCCAGCGCCTGCTCGACCGCCCCCGGCGCCACCTTGATGCCGCGCACGTTCAGCACGCCGTCGAGCCGGCCGTGCAGCCGCACGCCGCCGTGCGCGCCGATGCTGACCAGGTCGCCGTGGCTCCACAGCCCGGGATGGCGCGCGAAGTAGGCGGCGTGGAAGGCGCTGCCGTCGGCATCGCCGAAGAAGCCCAGCGGCCGCGACGGGAAGGGATTGGCGCAGACCAGCTGGCCGGTCTCGGCGCGCTGGCCGTCGTCGGAGCGCGCCTGCACGTCCAGGCCGAGGCTGAGGCATTGCGCCTCGCCGGCATGGACGGGCAGCAGCGGATTGCCGAGCACGAAGCAGCCCAGGATGTCGGTGCCCCCGCTGATGGACTGCAGCGGCAGGTCGCCGACCGCGCGCGCGAACCAGTGGTGCTGCGCGTCCTGCAGCACCGAGCCGGTGGACAGCACCGCGCGCAGGGCCGACAGGTCGCAGGCCCGCCCCGGCTCCAGCCCCGCGTCCTCGCACATGCGCAGGTAGGGCGGGCTGGTGCCGAACACGGTCACGCGCTCGCGCGCGGCCAGCGCCCACAGCGTGTCGACGCTGGCGACCGGGCCGTCCCAGGTCACGAGCGACGCCCCGCTGGCCAGGGCGGTGAGCTGCCAGTTCCACATCATCCAGCTGCAGCTGCTGTGGAAGTACAGCGTGTCCCCGGGCCGCAGGTCGCAGTGCAGCCGGTGCTCCTTGCCGTGCTCCAGCAGCGTGCCGCCGGCGCCGTGCACGATGCACTTGGGCCGCCCGGTGGTGCCCGAGCTGAACAGGATCCACAGCGGGTGGTCGAAGGGCAGCAGCGGCCAGTGCGCCGGCGCGAGCGGCGGCCCGTCCTGCAGGGCCGCCAGGGGCACCGCGGGCACGCCCGGCGGCGGGCTGGCGGCGCCGTCCAGCAGCACCAGCGCGCGCAGCCGCGGCAGCCCGGCCGCGACGGCCTGCACCCGCTGGGCCAGCGGCGTGCCGGTGTCGCCCGCCCGCGGCGCCGCGTGGGCGACGAACAGCACCGGGCCCAGCGGCGCGAAGCGCTCGAGCACCGCCTCGGCCCCGAGGTCGGGCGCGACCGTCGCCAGCGTCGCGCCCAGCGCCATCACGGCCAGCGCCAGCAGCACCGCGGACTCGTCGTTGCGCAGCACCGCCACCACGCGGTCGCCCGGCTCCAGCCCCAGCCGCTGCAGACCGCCCGCCAGCGCGGCCGTGCGCGCGCGCAGGTCGCCGCGCGTCCAGGCCACGCGGCTGCCGTCGGCATGCGCGGCGACCAGCGCGGGCGCGGTGTCGGGTGCGATCGTGTCGTTGAGCAGGCAGGCGGCCGCGTTCAGCCGTGCGCCGGGAAAGAAACGGGCGGTCGCGATCGCGTCGCCCTCGCACACCGTGCCCGTGTCGCCCTGCAACGGCACGGCCTGGGCATGCCAGCGTGCGAACAGGCCCCAGAACGTGCGCCACTGGCCGGCGGACCACGCATGCAGCGCCGCCCAGTCGGCCAGGGGCAGGCCGGTCTCGGCGCGCGCGGCCGCCAGGAAGTCGTCGAGTAGTGAGTACCCGGCGGCGGCTGGATCGGGATGGTGGACCGGCACGGGCGCGCATGCGCCCGGTGGGGCGGAGGGGGACTGCAACTGCGAGGGCAAGGGGACTCCGCGAACGACTGCTTGGTCCGCATCTTGGGGCGTGCCGTGGCGTTGGGGATGGCGCGATCGGGCCAGCACGGTGCGTGCGTGCCCCTCGCACCATGACCGAAGTCACGGGCGCAGGCGGTGCACCGGCCACGCCGTGCCGGTGGAGCCGTCGGGCACAATCCGCCGGCCCTGCCGGCCGTGCGCCCCGCGCGCGTTCCCGGCGTCCTCTCCTTCCCGACCACCGCCTTGACGGACCTGCCCCGCCCGCACGAGCTGCCTGGCACCCTGGACGGCCAACCCGCCGTGCTGCGGTATGGCTTCTCGGCCGCCGCCTTCGTGCTCGCCCTGTGGGGGCGCTTCGCATTGATCGGCCTGCTGCCGCCCACCGGCTACCCGTTCCTGACCTTCTTCCCGGCGGTGCTGGTCACCGCCTACTGTGCCGGCCTGGGCCCGGGCCTGCTCGCGTCGGCCGCCAGCGTGGTCGCCGCGTGGTACTGGTTCGTCACGCCCACGGCGTCGTTCGACCTCGCCGTGCCCGACCTGATCGCGCTGGTCTTCTTCGCGGCCATCCTGGTGGTCGACTGCGTGGTGCTGCACCTGCTGCGCCGCGCGATGGCGCGGGTGGCGGCCTCGCGGCTGGCACTGGCCGAGGGCGAGCAGCGGCTGCGGCAGGTGCTCGACGGGCTGCAGGTGAACGCCTGGCTGCTCGACCCGGCGGGGCGGGTGGTCGAGGTCAATCGGGTGCCGCTGGCGACGGCCGGCCAGCGGCGCGAGCATGTGCTGGGGCGGCCGTGGAGCGACAGCGTCGGCTGGGCCGGCGATGCCGCGGCACGGGCGCGGGCCCGGGCGCTGGTGGACCGCGCGGCCGCCGGCGAGACGGTGCGCGAGGACGTGCGCGCCGGCGAGGCCACGCTGGACCTGCAGCTGGAGCCGCTGCGCGACGGCGAGGGCCGCGTGGTCGCGCTGGTGGCCGGCGCGGTGGACGTGAGCGAGCGCGTCCGTGCGGTGGGCGCCTTGCGCGACAGCGAGGAGCGGTTCCGGCTGGTGGCCGACAACCTGCCGCAGCTGGCCTGGATGGCCGAGCCCGACGGCGCGATCACCTGGTACAACCAGCGCTGGTACGACTACACGGGCACCACCTTCGAGCAGATGCAGGGCTGGGGCTGGAAGTCGGTGCACCACCCCGACCACCTCGAGCAGGTGACCGCCAAGTTCGTCGCCCACCTGGCCGCCGGCGAGGTCTGGGAGGACACCTTCCCCATGCGCGGCAAGGACGGCAGCTGGCGCTGGTTCCTGTCGCGCGCGCTGCCGCTGAAGGACGCCGAGGGCCGCGTGCTGCGCTGGTTCGGCACCAACACCGACGTGACGGAGCAGCGCGCCATCGAGCAGTCGCTGCGCGAGGCCGACCGGCAGAAGGACATCTTCCTGGCCACGCTGGCGCACGAGCTGCGCAACCCGCTGGCGCCCATCCGCTCGGCCGGCGAGATCGTGCGGCTGTCCACCCATGGCGACGAGCGCCTGGCCCGGGCGGCGCAGATCATCGAGCGCCAGTCGGCGCAGCTGGCGCGGCTGGTGGACGACCTGCTGGACCTCTCGCGCATCCGCTCGGGGCGCATGTCGCTGCGGCTGGAGGACGTCGACCTGCACGACGCCATCGAGGGCACGGTGGAGACCTGGCTGCCCCAACTGCAGGCGGCGGGGCAGCACCTGCTCATCGAGGTGCCGCCGGGCCCGTTGCCGGTGCGGCTGGACGTGGCCCGCGCGATCCAGTGCATGGGCAACGTGCTGCACAACGCCAGCAAGTTCAGCCCGCCCGGCAGCCGCATCGCGCTGGAGGTGGCCCGGGTGGACGGCTGGGCCCGGGTGACGGTGCGCGACCCCGGCCAGGGCATGCCGGCGGACCTCGTGCCGCGGGTGTTCGACCTGTTCGTGCAGGAGAGCCACAGCGGGCTGGCCGGCCACACCGGGCTGGGCATCGGCCTGGCGCTCACGCGCCACCTGGTGGAGATGCACGGCGGCGCCGTGCGGGCGCGCAGCCCGGGGCGGGGGCAGGGCAGCGAGGTCGAACTGGACTGGCCGCTCAGCGCGCCGGCCGGCTGAGCACGGCGGCCGGGGGCCGCCTCAGCGGTTGGCCTGCCAGAAGTCCAGCAGCAGCTGGCGGCGGGTGGCGTCGGCCGCGTCGGCCAGCTGGTGGAACTGCTCGGCCCCGATGCCGGCCGATGCCATGGACCAGCCCGCGAAGGCGCGTGCGGGCACCGGCTCGTCCAGCAGCTCGATGATGCCGTGGTGCTCGCGGCTGCCGCGCACGCGGCGGAAGGCCGCCTGCACGGCGCTGCGCGGGCCTTCGAGCAGCTGCATGAAGTTGCCGTGGCAGTACAGCAGCAGGCCCGTGATGCCGGCGGCATCGTTGGCCAGCCGGGCGCTGGCCAGCAGCCGTTCCAGGTCCAGCGGCGTGAAGTCGTAGCTGGCGCTGCTGACGTAGACAATGGTCCAGAGCGGATCGTCGGGCGGTGCGGTCTGCATGGTCGGGTTCAGGCGAGCGGCGATTGTGGCGCTGGGCTGTCGTGGCAATCCCCCGAAAAGCTGCTGTCGCGTTGGGACCGGCCCACAAATGGCCCCCGTACACTCGTCGCCCATGCGCTACGCCCGCCTCCTGCTCGCCGCCTGGCTGCTGCTGGCCACCGCTGCGGCCGCCGCGCTGGAGACGCCGGCGCCGGGCCAGGCGCAGGGGCTGCGGCCCCAGGCCCTGGCGGGCGTGCTGGTGCTGCCGGCCGGCACCGCCGGCCCGGTGGACCTGCAGGGCGAGTGGGTGGTCGACTGGGAGCGCTTCGTCGATCCGCACTGGCTCGAACTGCCGGCCCGCAGCGCGCTGGCCTGGGCGCCGGGCGACTGGAACCAGTGGCCCGTGGCCGGCAAGGCGCCCGGGCCCGACGGCTGGGGCAGCTACCGGCTGCTGGTGGACTGCCCGCCGGGCGACCGGATGGCCCTGCAGACGGCCAACCAGCGCACCGCGATGCGTCTGTACGTCAACGGCGTGCTCGTGGCCGAGCACGGACGGCCGGGGCCCAGCGCGGCCGAGACCCGGGCCGCGGTGCCCAACCGCATCGCCAGCAGCCGCGAGTTCGCCTGCCCGCTGCGCATCACCGCCCACGTGGCGAACTGGTCGCACCGCGCCGGCGGCATGGTGCGGCCGGTGCAGGTCGGCCATCCCGACGCGCTGGCGGCCTCGCGCGAGGGCCGGCTGGTGCAGGACGTGCTGCTGCTGGGCGCCTACCTGGTCGCGGCCCTGCTGGCGGTGGTG
The DNA here is from genome assembly GCA_027484575.1 of Comamonadaceae bacterium. Taxonomy (GTDB): domain Bacteria; phylum Pseudomonadota; class Gammaproteobacteria; order Burkholderiales; family Burkholderiaceae_C; genus Ramlibacter. Next base: position 815,019 of record JAIXSQ010000007.1, on the reverse strand, counting down.
TTCTCGCTGGTGCGGCGCGGCGACCGGGTGGCGCCGCTGTTCGCGCTGTTCTGCGTGGCCATGGCGGTCTATGCCGACGTGACGGGCGGCCGGCTGCTGCTGCGGCTGGGCCCCGCGCTGGTCGACTGGGAAGTGCTGGTGCGCATCGAGTACCTGGCCTGGCTGGTGGCGATGGCGACCTTCTTCATGACGGTGCGCGGCCTGTTCCCGGGCGAGGTCCACCGCAGCGCGCTGTGGCTGGTGCTCGGCCTGGCGGGTGCCTCGACGGTGCTGGTGGTGGCCACGCCGGCGCGGGTGTACTCGCAGATCGCCATCCCGGGCCAGCTGCTGGCGGTGGTCATCGGCATCTACGTCGCCGGCGTGATGCTGCTGGCGCAGTGGCGCGCGCGCCTGGACGCCTGGGTGCTGCTGGTGGGCATGGCCATGCCCCTGCTGGCGCTGGCCACCGACCTGCTGCTGATCGACCTGGCCGGTCCCGAGCGGCGCTGGATGCCGGTGGGCTTCGCGCTGTTCCTGCTGTCGCCCGCCGTGGTGCTGGCGCGCCGGGTGCAGCGCACCATGCAGCTGGAGGAGCGCAGCCGCGCGCTGGAGCTCAACGCCCGCCTGCGCGAGGACGTCGAGCGCATGGCGCGCCACGACCTGAAGACGCCGCTCAACAGCATCCTGGGCGCCAGCCGCCTGCTGCTGGAGGACAGCCGGCTGGCGATCGAGCAGCGCGAGATGGCCAGCGTGGTCGAGCGCGCCGGCCTGCGCATGCTCGACATGGTCAACCTGTCGCTGGGCCTGTACCGCATGGAGACCGGCAGCTACGACTTCCGGCCGCAGGCGGTGGACCTGCGCGAGCTGCTGGCGCGGGTGCTGGCCGACCTGCTGCCGCAGGCCGACGCGGCCGGCGTGGCCCTGCGCGACCCCGGCCCCCGGGCCCCGGTGCATGCGCGGGCCGAGGAGCTGCTGTGCTACTCGATCCTGGCCAACCTGGTGAAGAACGCGATCGAGGCCACGCCCGCCGGCGGCACGGTCACCGTGCAGGTGCTGCCGGGCGAGCCGGTGCGCGTGACGGTGCACAACCCCGGCGTGGTCCCGGCCGAGCTGGCCCCGCGCTTCTTCGACAAGTACACCAGCACCGGCAAGACCGGCGGCACCGGCTTGGGCACCTACTCGGCCCGCCTGATGGCGCGCGCCCAGGGCGGGGAGCTGCTGCTGCACACGGGCTCGTCCGAGGGCACCACGCTGGAGCTGCAGCTGCAGCCGCTGCTGCGCGCGGCCCAGCTGCCGGCCCAGCCGCGCGTGCTGCCCGCGCCGCCCGCGGTGGGCGTGGACGAGCTGCAGCCGCGCCACGTGCTGGTGGTCGACGACGACGAGTTCACCCGGCTGGTGATGCGGCGCTACCTGCCGGCGCCCACCTTCACGGTGCGGGTGGCCGCCAGCGGCGAGGCCGCCATGGACGCGATCCGCGCCGCGGCGCCGCAGGTGCTGCTGCTGGACATCGAGATGCCCGGCATCGGCGGCCTGCCGGTGCTGGCCTGGCTGCGCCAGCGCGAGGCGCGCGAGTCCAGCCCGCGCTGCGCGGTGGTGGTCACCTCGGCGCACGACGACGAGCTGACCCGCCAGCGCGCGCTGGCCAGCGGCGCCGACCGCTACCTGGTCAAGCCGGTCAGCCGGGACGCGCTCTGGGCCGCCCTGCGCGAGCTGCAGGACGCCGCGCCGCGCACCGGCACGGCGCCGGTGCTGCCCGAGGCCGGCCCCGACGACGTGGTGCGCATCGAGCCCGAGTGGGCCGAGCTCTTCCCCGAGTTCCTGGCAGCCCAGCGGCGCACCGTGCAGGAGATGCGCGATGCCCTGGCCCGCGGCGACCGCGAGCGGCTGCGCGCGCTGGCGCACCGCGCCGCCGGCGGCCTGGCCCTGGGCGGGCTGCGCTGGGCGGCATCGCAGGCCCGCACGCTGGAGGACGAGGCACCCACGGGCGACCTGCCCGCGCTGGTGGCGTGCGTCGAAGGCCTGGCCGGCCACCTGGCCGTGGTGCGCACCGAGGTCGCCAACGCGGCCTGAGCGCCGTGGCGGCCCGGCTCAGCCGGGCGGCTGCGCCAGCGCGGCGTCGGACGGATGGCGGCGCAGGTAGGCCGCGCCGGCGCACCTCGTCCAGCCCGTGCCGGGCCAGCCGCGCCGCCAGGCCGCGGCCCTGGTGCTCGGGCCGCACCTCGGTGTGGGTGAACACCAGCGCGCCGTCCTTCAGCGCGTAGGCCGCGAAGCCGGCCAGCTCGCCGTCGACAAGGACCTCGAAGCGCTGCTGCGCCGGGTTGTCGCGCAGCACGGGCTGCGCGGTGGGGTGGGACACGTCTTGCATCGCGCCATGGTGGCGCGCGGCGCCGCCGGCGGGGGCGCGGCGCGGCAGGACGCGGCCGGGGACGACGCCAGGTCGCGGCGCCGCCGCCTCAGCGCACCCGCACCTCGACGCGCCGGTTGCGTGGCTCGTCGGTCTCGTCGGGCGTGGGCACCAGCGGCTCGCGCTCGCCGCGGCTCTGCACGGCGATGCGGGCCGCCGGCAGGCCACGGCCCACCAGCAGTTCGGCCACGGCCGCGGCACGCTGGCGACCCACCGCATCGTTCTGCTCGACGCTGCCGCGGCTGTCGGTGTGGCCGATGACGTCGAGCTCGGCGACCGGGCGCCGGGCCACCTCGGCCAGGATCCGCTCGATCACCTCGGCGCCGCCGGCCGCCAGCTGGGCGCCGCCCGATTCGAAGGGCAGCGTGAAGCTGCGCGGGGCCGACGGCAGCGCCTGCAGCAGCGGGCCGTAGGCCTGCGCCACCGCCGTGGCGTCGAGCTGGCGCGCCTGCGCCCGGCCATCGCGGCCGACCTCGGCCGCGGCGTAGGGACGGTCCAGCAGCAGCGGCTGGCCGCCGCGCGGCGTGACCACCACGGCCGACGCGCCGCCGTCGACCTGCGGCAGCAGCACGACCCGGGCCGCCGGCCCGGCACAGCCGGCCAGCAGTCCGGCCATCGACAGGCCGGCCAGCGTGGACGCGGACCGCCGGCTCACGGCCGTGGCTCCTGCGGCGCCTCGACGATCACGTCGGTGCCGCGGATGCCGATGGCGGTGGTCGGCGTCGTGATCCGCACCGAGGCGGGATCGGTGCGTGCGAGCAGTCCCGAGACCATGCGCAGGGACCCCTGCAGCAACCCGAGCCACAGGCTGCCGGCGCGCGTCGTGGGGTCGTAGGTGGACTGTTCCAGCACCAGCCGGCTGTCCGGTCCCACGGCCAGCAGCGTGCCGTCCGCCAGGGTCAGGCCGGCCTGGGCGCCGGGCCCCGTCTCCAGCCGCTCGCCCGGGCGCAGCGCCTCGCCCGGCACGGCCGCACGCACGGTATCGCCGGCCACGATGCGCGCCGGGCCGCGCACTGTCTTGACGGTGCCGGCGGCGTCCTGGGCCAGGGCCGGTGCGCCGGCCAGCAGCAGGCCGGCGGCCAGTGCTAGCAGGGTGCGGGTGCGGGGCATGGCCGGCTCAGACGATGGGCACGCCCAGGCCGCGCAGTTCGCCGGCGCCGTGCGGGGCGGCGGGCGCCGCCGCCGCCGGCTGCGGCGCGTCGATCTCCTGCCACGCACGCTGCATGCCCGAGAACACGCGCAGCCGCCGGTCGGCGTCCTGCAGGTGCTCGCCTGCCGCGTGCAGCATGGCGCCCAGCAGGGCACAGGCGGTGCGCGGGGCGTGCGTGACCAGTTGCTCCAGGTCGCCCCGGTCCAGCACGGCCAGGCGCATCGGCGTGAGGGCGATGACGGTGGCGCAGCGCGCGCCGGCCTCCAGCAGCCCCTGCTCGCCGAAGACGGCGCCGCGGCGGGCCAGCCCGGCTGCCGGCGTGTCCAAGGGACCGGGGGTGCGCTCGATGCGCGCCTCGCCCTCGAGCACCACGCGCAGCAGCGCCGAGCCCGCCTGGGCCTCGCGCGCCAGCACCGTGCCGGGGCGGGCCTCGCGCAGGCGCATCAGCCGCGCGATCGCCAGGCCGTCGTCGCGCCCCAGGCCGCGCAGGGCCCCGGCCGCCGCCAGCACCTTGGCGATGTCCCGCTGCACGACGGCCGGCAGCGCGTCGCGCGGCGCCGGCTGGCGTGCCCAGGGCCACCAGCGGCTCATGCCGAGGTCCGCACGAAGAGGGAGGGCCTGTCTTCGCCCTCGGCACGCGCCTGCAGCTGGCGGGTGTGGGCCAGCTGCATGACGTCGGCCAGCGCCGAGCCCGCCAGCAGGTGGCTGGCCTGGGCCTGGCGGCAGCGGCGCATCAGCGGCTCGGCCCCGAGGTCGTCCGCGAGGGCGCGTTCCAGCTGTGCATAAGCGTGCAGCAGGGCGTCCTGGCTGTCGCGCAGCCGGTCGAGCAGCGTGTCGCTGCAGTCGGGGATCGGGGCGGGGGAGCGGGGCATGGTGGGCGGGTGGGGACGGCTGGGCGGATTCTGGGGGCGGGGCGCGCGCGCCTGATACGCCTTGTCACAACTCGCGTGAATTCCTGCACGAAGGCGTCCGCGGCGCGCGCCGGCGGTGCCGGCACGCGCCGCGGCGCCGGAACTTGAGCGCGAAAACCCCCGGGTTCCCCCCTCTTGTCGAGCCATGGCCCGAGGGCCCCCCGGGGAACACTCCAGCCCATCCACCTGAAGCTGGCCAGCACCCGGTGGACCGCCCGACAGGGCAAGCCCGCCGCCACGGCGACGGGTCACCGAACGCATTCGGGGTCCAACCTATGAACACGATGATCTTCGCGCGCCGCGCCGCGGCGCTGGCCGCGCTCGCCCTCGTCGCCTGTGGCGGCGGTGGCGGCGGCGGTGGCGGCAGCCAGCTGCCCCAGGGCGTGCTGTCCTCGCCGGCGCCCGCCAGTGGCGCGGCCGGCCCCTGCGACGCGCTGGCGCCGCAGGCCACCTCGCTGGCCGCGGCCGATGCCCAGGCCGCCCAGCTGGCCCAGGTGCGGCCCCTGTACGCCACCGCCCTGCCCACCGTGGTGCCGCTCAGCGGCGCAAGCGGCAACGTCGCGCCCTACAGCCCGCAGGAATTCCGCGCCGCCTACGGCTTCCCGGCACTGCCGGGCAGCTGGAGCGGCCTGGGCGCGCAGCAGCAGCGCGAGCTGGGCGCCGGCCAGACCCTCTACATCGTCGTGGCCTACCACGAGCCCCGCACGCTGGCCCTGCTGAACCAGGCCGCGCAGCAGTTCGGCCTGCCCGCCTGCACCGAGGTCAGCGTGGGCGCGGGCACGCCGCTGCCGCTGGGCGCGCCGCCGGCGCAGTGCACCTTCTCGGTGGTCGGCGCCGATGCGGCCGGCAACATCGCCGCCGTCCCGGGCGCCAACGCGGCCTGGTCGATGGAGGAGGCGATGGACACGCAGCTGGCCCATGCGGCGGCCCCGCTGGCGCGGATCGTCGTGGTGGCCGCGCAGGGTCCGGACGTGGCCTCGATGGCCGGCGCCGTGCGGCTGGCCAACCGGATGGGCCCGGGCATCGTCTCCATGAGCTTCGGCACGGGCGACCGCAGCTTCTTCGGCGCCTACGACGACGCCTTCGCCGCCAGCGGCATGAGCTACGTGGCGGCCGCCGGCGACGACGGCTGGAACAACGGCACCACGTTCTGGCCGTCGGCCGTGCCCACGGTGCTGTCGGTCGGCGGCACCACGCTGAACTGGACGGGCACCGCCCGCAGCGAGAGCACCTGGTCGGGCAGCGGCGGCGGCGCCAGCAGCTTCCGCGCGGTGCCGGCGTACCAGCAGGGCCTGGGCGTGGCCTCGGCAGGCTGCACCGCGCCCCAGCGGCGCATGACGCCGGACGTGGCGCTCAACGCCGACGTGGCGACCGGCTTCCTGGTGCTGTCGACCAACAGCAGCGGCAACGCCACCTGGTACGCCGCCGGCGGCACCAGCGCCTCGGCCCCCGTGTGGGCCGGCGTGCTCGCGCTGGCGAACGCACAGCGCAGCGCCGCGGGCCGCAGTCTGCTGGCCGGCGCCGGCGTGCACGACGGGCTGTACCGCGGCGTGGCACTGGATCCGACCGTCTACCAGGCCGGCTTCCTGGACGTGACCACCGGCGCGAACGGCAGCTGCGTGACCTGCAACGCCACCGGCGGCTACGACCTGGCCACCGGACTGGGCAGCCCCCGCGTGTCCAGCGTCGTGCAGCGGCTGGCGGCCTGGTAAGCCGCTCAGTCGGCGGCGGGGCGCTGCGAGCGCCACCCCGTCCAGGCCAGGCCGGCGCCGGCCGACCAGCCCAGCTCCTGCTGCAGCAGCGGGCTGCCGCGGTTGGCGGCGCCCGCGGTGCTGTCCAGCCGCACGAAGCCGAACAGCCGCCAGTCGGGGCCCAGCTCGCGGAAAAACGTGGCGCCGGTGCGCCAGGCCACCAGCCCGGCGCGCGCCTCCCAGGCTGGCCGCTCGGGCGTGGCCAGCGGCGCCGGCACCCCGTACCACAGGGTCGCCAGGCGCTGGTCGGCGAGCAGCACGCCGGCGGTGGCGCTCCAGCTCCAGCCGCCCCCCAGCCGCTGCTGGCGCACCAGCGCCGGCTGGAAGGCCAGCCCGCGGTGGGCCAGCCGGTCGTCGAGGTCGAAGACGCCCCGCACCGGCAGGTCCAGGCGCCAGCGCACGCCCTCGCGTTCGGGCCCGAGCAGCACCCGCAGCCGCGGCCCCGCCTCCACCAGCGTGCCCAGCGCGGGCAGTCCCGCGCGGATGCCGCCCGTGTCGCCGCGCCCGGCGACCGTGCCGGCCAGCCCCACGTCCAGTTCGATGCGGTCGGTGCGCCAGGCCCGAAGGCCGGCGCCGTCGCGGTCGGCGCGCAGCACCGGGCCCCGCCAGATCAGCCAGGGCAGCACCGCGCCGCGTTGCGCCTGCTCCCGGGCGCCGGGCCAGGCCTGCTGGCTGACGGCGACGGCGGCCACGCCGGCTTCCCAGAGCGGTTCCGGCGGACGTTGGGCGAGGGCGGCGCCGGCCTGGGCCGTGACGGCCAGGGCAGCGAGCAGGCGCGCGGCGCGCAGGAGGGCGGGTCGTGGCATGGACGGCAAGGGCGTGTGTGGCGGGCCTGCAAGGACCGCGCCGGGCGGCACGGGAGGGGCGTGCAGCCCATCATGCCGCAGGAGCGCGCCGGCCGGGCCGCACGGAGGCCACGGTCGCGCTGCCTGCTTGCTACAGTGGCCCGGCCGAGCCTGTCCCACCGATGCCCGCCGCCGCCACCTGCTGCCCCTTCTGCCACGCCGACCTGCCGCGTCGCGCCCGGCGTTGCCCGTCGTGCCATGCCGAACCGGCCCGCCGTGCGATGAGCCCGCGGGGCTTCCGCTGGTACGCCGCCCTGTGGCTGGGATGCTGCGCGGTGGTGCTCGCCGTGGCCCTGCTGCTGACCGCCGAGCCTTGGCGCGGCCGGGGCCACGCGCCCGCCTATGCGCTGGCGCTGCTCGGCGCACCGGAGGCACCCGCGCCCGGCGCCGGCTGCCGCACCGAACTGCTCGATGCGCAGGGCCGCCGCAGCGTCGCGGTGCAGCCGGGGCCGTGCGGCCAGGCCGCGACCTCGGCGGGTGCGGCGCAGCCCGACCCGACCCGGCTGCGCCTGGCGGCCGCCTTGCACGGGGCGCTGGTGCTGACCGGGGCCGCGGCCCTGTGCCTGGCGTTGCGCCACCTGCTGCGCCGGCCGTTCCTGCGCCCGGTGGGCGGCGGCTGGGTGCGCCGCGGCGGCTGAGCGGTCAGTCGCCGCCGAAGGCGGCGAGCACCTCGGCGCACAGCGCGGGGCTGCCGGTCAGCGTGAGCGACAGCGTGGTGCGGGGCGGCTGCGCCGGGCCCGCGGCGGCCAGCTGCAGGCCGGCCCCGTCCCAGTCGGCCCGCAAGGGCTGCACCTGCTCGCGCTGCGCCGACAGCGCATGGTCCCAGGCGGCACCGTCCTCCAGCGGGCCGGGCGCGCCGTGGTGCCGCTGCAGCCAGTCCAGAAGCTGCGCCACCTCGGCGCACAGCGCGTCCAGGTGCTGCGCGGCCACGTTGGCGAGCGCATCGAGCGTCGCCACGCCGGTGCCGTCGTCGGAGGACTCGAAGTCGAGGTACTGCAGGGTGGGCATGCGGCCGATTGTGGCCGCGCGCCGCGGGCTCAGGCCGCCTGGGCCAGGTGCGGGCGCAGGGCCGCCACGGCGTCCTGCAGCGCGGCGTCGAGCCGGCCCAGCAGGTCCTGCGGTGCCGGGGCCGGCCCGCCGGTCGCGGCCAGCCCCGCTTCGGCCTGGCGGGCCGCTTCCTCGAGCTGGCGGGCGCCGATCCAGCCGGCCGCACCCTTGAGCGAATGCGCCAGCCGCGCGGCCCCCGTCGCATCGCCGGCGTGGGCGGCGGCGCGCAGCTGGCCGGCCTGGGTGTCGGCCATCTGCAGGAAGGCGAGGGCGGCCTTGTCCCAGGCGCGCACGCTGCCGCCCAGCCGGCGCACGGCCGTCTGGACGTCGAGCACGGGCAGGTCGGTGGCGGGGAGCAGGGTCACCATGGCGCAGCTCGACTGTGCGAGCCCATCCGTCAGGCGACTTAGGGAATCGGCTTAAGGGGCTTGGGGCCCAGCCCTAGGACGGGCCTCAGGGATGCAGGGGCGCGACGTCTTCGGGGGCCAGGTCGGCCAGCGCGAACACCGACACCGGGATGCGCCGGGCCAGGGCGCTGGGGCTCTCCTGCAGCCAGAGCATGCGTTCCTGGTGCAGTTCGACCGGCGACAGCTTGCGCCCGGGCAGGGGCTCGTCGTCGTCGTCGTCGATCGCGAGCTGGCGGACAATGCGTCGGTTCATGGTTCCCGGTTCATCGGCCCCGTCGCCCCGGGCTTGAGGCCGCCGGTCCGGCTCTCCCCCATTCCGGTGGTGTCCCTCCCCCCTTCCACGCCCGCCACGGCTCCCGCGCTGCCGGCGCTCCCGGTGCTGCACCGTGACGCCGACCTGCTGGCCGTCGACAAGCCTGCCGGCCTGCTGGTGCACGCCAGCCGGCTCGACGCCCATGCCGCCACCAATGCCGTGGACCTGCTGCGCGCGGCCCACGGCGAGCCGCAGCTGGCGCCCCTGCACCGCCTGGACAAGGCGACCAGCGGCGTGCTGCTGCTGGCCCGCCACCCCGATGCGGCGCGGCGGCTGGGCGCGGCCTTCATGGCCGGCGAGGTGCGCAAGGGCTACCTGGCGCTGGTGCGCGGCTGGCCCGCGCCGCACGGGGAGACGGCGCAGCCCCTGGCGCGCGACCCCGAGCTGCCCTCGGCCGGCCAGCCCCTGCTGGAGGCCTGCACCCGCTGGCGGCGGCTGGCCTGCTTCGAGTGGCCGTTCCAGGTCGATGCGCGCCATCCGCGCAGCCGCTATGCGCTGGTGGCGGTCGAGCCGCTGACCGGCCGGCGCCACCAGATCCGCCGGCACTTCAAGCAGCTGGCGCACCCGCTGGTGGGCGACAGCACCCACGGGAAGGGCGCGCACAACCGCGCCGTGGCGGCCTGGCTGGGCGTGCAGCGGCTGTGGCTGCACGCCGCCTGGGTGGAACTGCCCGGGGGACTGCGCATCGTGGCGCCGCCGGGCCCCGCGTGGGACCCGCTGTGCGCCGCCGCGGATGCCGCCGCCTGCGCGGCCGCGCTCAGCGGCCCGATGCCAGCAGCGCGTTCAGCCGCGTGAGGTCGTCGGCCGTGAGCGTGCCGTTGGCCTGCCGCAGGCGCAGCTGGCCCAGCAGCAGGTTGTAGCGGGCCTGCGCCAGGTCGCGCTTGGTCTGGAACAGCTGGCTCTGCGCGTTGAGCACGTCGATGTTGATGCGCACGCCCACCTGGTAGCCCAGCCGGTTGGCGTCCAGAGCGAGCTGGCTCGACGCCTCGGCCGCCTCGAGCGCCTTGACCTGCCCGTTGCCCGAGACCAGGTTCAGGTAGGCGGTGCGGGTCTGCTGCGCCACGTTGCGGCGCGTGGCCTCCAGGTCGGCGCGGGCGCGTTCCTCGAGCGAGAGGGTCTCGCGGATGCGGTTCTGGGTCGAGAAGCCGGCGAACAGCGGCAGGTTGAACTGCACGCCCACCGTGCTGGCCGTGGCCCGGCTGGTGACCGGCGTGACGGCCGTGCCGCCGATGTTGCGCTGCACGCCATACGAGGCCACCAGGTCCACCGTGGGCTTGTGGCCGGCGCGCGCGCGCTCGGTCTCCAGCTCGGCGATCTCCACGTTGCGGCGCGCCTGCAGGATCGACGGGCTGGCCTGCTCGGCCTGCGTCACCCAGGCGTCGGGATCGGCCGGCTCGGGCGTGGGCAGCGCCAGCGGCACGGCCAGCGCCAACGGCTGCGCGCCGGTGCGGCCGGTGATGGTCTCCAGCGCCAGGCGCCGCACCCGCAGGTCGTTCTCGGCCTGGATCTCCTGCGCGCTCACCAGGTCGAAGCGCGCCTGCGCCTCGCGGGTGTCGGTGATGGTGGCGGTGCCCACCTCGAAGTTGCGGCGGGCCGAGGCCAGCTGCTCGGACACGGCCTGCTTCTGCGCCCGCACGAACGCCAGGGTGTCCTGCGCGGCCAGCACGTCGAAGTAGGCCTGGCTCACGCGCAGGATCAGGTCCTGGCCCGCGGTGGTCAGCTGCGCCTGCGCCACGTCGACCTGGCGCTTGGCCTGCTCCCAGGCCGCCAGGTTGCCCGGCCGGTACAGCGGCTGCGACGCGCTGAGGGTAGGGTTCTGCGTCGTGAAGCCGCGGTCGATGGTGCCCGCCGCCGTGCTGCTGGTCAGGTCGGTGCGGGTGGCGGCGGCCGACAGCCCCGCCTGCGGCAGCAGGCCGGCACGGGCCTGCTCGGCGCGCGCCGCGCTGGCGTCGTACTGCGCGCGTGCCGACTGGAACGCGGCGTCGTAGGCGCGGGCCGCGTCGTACAGCTCCAGCAGGCTCTGCGCGCGCGCGGGCAGTGCGCCCAGCGCCGCGGCGAGGGCCGCCGCCAGGGGAATCAGCCGCAGGGGGGTCATGTCCGTCTTTCTGCTTGTCGGGGAATGCTCGGTCACAGCTCAGTAGCGCGGCACCGCGGGGTCGCGCTCGAGCGACCAGGCGTCGATGCCGCCGGCGATGTTGGCCACGGTGCCGAAGCCGTTGCCGGCCAGGTACATCGCCACGCGCATGCTGCGCGCGCCGTGGTGGCACAGGCAGGCCACCGGCGTGTCGGGGTCGAGCTCGGCCAGCCGCGCGGGCACCTGGCCCATGGGGATGGCCACCAGCGTGAAGCCGGCGGGCGTGACGCTGGCGGCGCGCAGCTCGGGGTCCTCGCGCACGTCCAGGACCACGCCGGGGCGTTGCTGGGCCGCGAGCCAGGCGTCGAGATCGGCGGGGCGGACCTGGTCGATCATGCTCAGAAGCTGAACCTTGAGGGTTCGGCGAAATGCACCAGCCGCGGCGCCACCGTGTCCCAGCGCTGGGCGGTGGTGGTGCCGCCGGTCGTGCGGGTGACCAGCGTGGCGCGCATCATGGGCTCCTCGCCCACGATGGCCATCAGGCGGCCGCCCGGCTTGAGCTGCTGCAGCAGCGCGTCGGGCACCTGCGCGACCGAGCCCGACAGCAGGATCACGTCGAACGGACCTTCGGCGGCCAGGCCCTTGGCGCCGTCGGCCTCGCGCACCTCGGCGTTGCGCACGCCGGCGCGCTGCAGGTTGGCCTGCGCCATGCGGGCCAGCTCGGGCTCGATCTCCAGGGTGATCACGCGCTGGCACAGGCCGGCGAGCAGGGCGGCCATGTGGCCCGAGCCCGCACCGATCTCGAGCACCTGCTCGTGCGGCTGTGGGTTCACGTCCTGCACCAGCCGGGCCTCGACGCGAGGCGCCAGCATGATCTGGCCGCTGGCGCGGGCCTGCTCGGGCGTGCCGCGCAGCGGGATCTCCATGTCGACGAAGGCCAGGCCCTGGTGCGCGGGGGGCACGAACTCCTCGCGCCGCACGACCTTGAGCAGGTCGAGCACGCGGAGGTCGAGCACGTCCCAGGGACGGATCTGCTGCTCGATCATGTTGAAGCGGAGTTGGTCGACGGGAACGGTCATGGCGCGGGGACGGCTTGGAAGGGGATCACGGATGGGGCAAGCGGCCGATTCTAGAAGCCGGGGCGGCCTGCGCCCCGGCCCCGCCGGCGGTCGCGTTGGTTCCGGCGGCGGGCGCGGCCACGCCGGCGCGGCGGCGCAGCCACTGGCCCAGGTCGTCGAGCCAGCAGTAGACGACCGGCACCACCACCAGGGTCAGCAGCGAGGAGGTGATCACGCCGCCGATGACCGCCTGGCCCATCGGCGCGCGCTGCTCGGAGCCTTCGGACAGGGCGAAGGCCAGCGGCACCATGCCGAACACCATGGCCAGGGTCGTCATCAGGATCGGGCGCAGCCGCACGCGGGCGGCCAGCAGCAGGGCGTCGGCCCGGGCCATCCCGTCCTCGCGTGCGCGGATGGCGAAGTCCACCAGCAGGATCGCGTTCTTGGTGACCAGGCCCATGAGCATCACGATGCCGATGATCGAGAACATGGACAGCGTGGAGCCGAAGGCCAGCAACGCGAGCACCACGCCGATCAGCGTCAGCGGCAGCGAGGTCATGAGCGCCAGCGGCTGCAGGAAGCTCTTGAACTGGCTGGCCAGGATCATGTAGATGAAGATGATGGCCATCGCCAGCGCCGACACCGCGTAGCCGAACGACTCGGCCATGTTCTTGGTCGAGCCGCCGAACTGCCAGCGGTAGCCGGGCGGGAAGTTCACCCCCGCCAGCGCGCTGCCGATGTCGCGCGAGATCTCGCCGGCCGAGCGGCCCGAGGCGTTGCCGTTGATCGCGACCTCGCGCGTGAGGTCGCGCCGGTTGACCTGGTTGGGGCCGGTGCCCTCGCGCACGTCGGCCACCTGGCCCAGCCGCACGATGCGCGAGCTGCCGTCGGCCGCGGCACCCAGCGCGAACGGCAGGCGCTCGAGCTGGCCGGGCGCCACCCGCGCCTGCGGCGCGAGCCGCACGTTGACGTCGTAGGTCTGGTCGTCGGGCGAGCGCCAGTTGCCCACCGTCTGGCCGGCCACCAGCGTGCGCAGCGCGCCGCCGATCTGCCCCACCGACAGGCCCAGGTCGCTGGCGGCGTCGCGCCGCACCTGGACCTCGACGGTCGGCTTGTCGGGCTTGACGCTGGAGTCCAGGTCCACCAGCCCGGAGATCGGCCGCACCTTCTCCATCACCAGCTTGGACAGGCGTTCGAGCTCGCCCAGGTCGGGGCCGAGGATGGAGAACTCGACCTGCTTGTTGCCGCCCACCGAGTCGAGCAGGCCCACGTGGGTGACCGTGATGCCCGGCACCTGGGCCAGCCGCTGGCGCAGCACCACCGACATCTGGTCGACGCTGCGCGCGCGCTCGGCCCGGTCGACCAGCCGCACGTAGACCGACGCGTAGATCTTGCCCTGCGCGGTGCCGGTGTTGATGGTCGCCAGCGTGTAGCGCACCTCGGGGAACTCGCGCACGATGGCCTCGACCTGGCGCGCCTTGGCCTCGGTGGCCTCCAGCGAGGAGCCCACCGGCGTGTTGAAGCTGACCGAGGTCTCGGAGTAGTCGGCCTTGGGCACGAACTCGGTGCCCAGCAGCGGCACCATCACCACCGACAGCACGAAGATGCCGGCCGCGATCGCGATGGTGGCGGCCTGGTGCGCCAGCGACCAGCGCAGCAGCGACTGGTAGCCGTCGGCCAGCCGCTCGGTGGCGCGGTCGAACCAGCCGGTGACGCGGCCGATGGTGCGGTCATACAGCGTGCGCGCCTGGCGCGGCTTGCCGTGGGCCTCGATCTCGGGGTCGTGCCACACCGACGACAGCATCGGGTCGAGCGTGAAGCTCACGAACATCGAGATCAGCACCGCCGCGACGATGGTGATGCCGAACTCGTGGAAGAACTTGCCGATGATCCCCTGCATGAAGCCGATCGGCAGGAACACCGCCACGATCGACAGCGTGGTGGCCAGCACGGCCAGCCCGATCTCCTGCGTGCCCTCCAGTGACGCGGTGTAGGGGTCCTTGCCCATCTGCACGTGGCGCACGATGTTCTCGCGCACCACGATCGCGTCGTCGATCAGCAGGCCCACGCACAGCGACAGCGCCATCAGCGTGATCATGTTCACCGTGAAGCCGAAGGCATGCATGAACAGGAAGGTGCCGATCAGCGAGATCGGCAGCGTCAGCCCGGTGATGACGGTCGAGCGCCAGGAGTTCAGGAACAGGAAGACGATCAGCACCGTCAGCACCGCGCCCTCGACCAGCGTGCGGCGCACGTTGTCGACCGCGACCCGGATCGGCCGCGAGGCGTCCTGGATCGGCGCCAGCGTCACGCCCGGGGGCAGCTGGGCCTGCATCTCGGCCAGCGTGCGGCGCAGCCCGTCGATGACGGCGATGGTGTTCTCGTCCTGCGCCTTCTGCACCGTCAGCAGCAGGGTGCGCTGGCCGTTGTACAGGGCCAGGCTCTCCAGTTCCTGCGCGCCGTCGGACACCCGCGCCACCTGGTCCAGCCGCACCGGCGTGCCGCCCTTGCGCGCGACGATGAGGCGGCCGAAGTCCTCGGGCCGCTGCATGCGCGCATCGATCTGCACCACCCGTTCCTGGGCGGCCGAGCGCAGCGCGCCCACCGGCACGTCCTGGTTCTCGCTGCGCACCGCCGCCACCACCTGGTCGGCGGTGACGCCCAGCGCCTCCATGGCCTGCGGGTCCAGGTAGAGGTTGATCTCGCGCTTGCTCGCGCCCACCAGCGTGACCGAGCCCACGCCGCGCACGTTCTCGATGCGCTTCTTGAGCACCTGGTCGGCCCAGTTGGTCAGCTCCACCGGGCTCATGGGACGGGCGGCCTTGGGGTCGGGCAGCACGGCCAGCGACCAGATCGCGCGGCTGGCCGGGTCGAAGCGCAGCACCCGCGGCTCCTTGACCTCGGTGCGGAAGGTCGGGCGGATCGCGGCGACCTTCTCGCGCACGTCGTCGGCGGCCTTGCGGCCGTCGATGTGCAGCTGGAACTCGATGATGACGACCGACTGGCCCTCGTAGCTGCGCGAGGTCAGGGTGTTGATGCCGGCGATGGCGTTGACGCCTTCCTCGACCTTCTTGGTGACCTCGCTCTCGACCACCTCGGGCGAGGCGCCCGGGTACTCGGTCTGCACCACCACGACCGGGAAGTCGATGTTGGGGAACTGGTCGACCTGCAGGCGCTGCAGCGAGAACAGGCCCAGCACCACCAGGCCCAGCATGAGCATGGTGGCGAAGACGGGGTTCTTCAGGCTGACGCGGGTGAACCACATGGCGTCAGGGCGCGGGCCGGGTGGCGGCCGGCTCGCCGCCCGTGAACTTCACCGCCGTGCCTTCGCGCAGCGGGCCGATCTGGCCGCGCACCAGCATCGCGCCGTCCGCGACGCCGTCCACCGCGACCCAGGGCTCGTTGCCCGCCTCGCCGCGGGCACCCGGCGTGACCGCGCGGTGCACCACCCGGCCACCCTCGACCAACTGCAGGTAGGGCGTGGGCTTGTCGGTGCGCAGTGCCGACAGCGGCACGGCCAGCACACGCTGGCCGCCGGTGGCGATGCGGCCCTGCGCGTACAGGCCCTGGCGCAGGCCGGCCGCCTGGTCCAGCGACAGGTAGGCCAGCACGCTGCGGCTGCCCGCCTGGGCGCTGGGGTTGATGCGGGCCACCTTGGCAGCCACCGGCTGGGCCACGCCTTCGACCTGCAGCCGTGCCGCCTGCCCCACGCGCAGCTGCACCGAGTCGGCCGCGCTCAGCGTGGCTTCCATCTCCAGGCGGCGCAGGTCGACGATCTCGACCACCTTGGCATCCACCGGCAGCCGCTCGCCGTTCTGCGCCAGCCGCTGGGCCACGGTGCCGGCGATGGGTGCGCGCAGCACCGTGTCGTCCAGCGACTTGCGGGCCACGTCGGTGGCCGCGGCGGCGGCCTCCCAGCTGGCCCTGGCGGCGTTGAGCTGGGCCAGCGAGGTGTCCAGGGCCGTGCGGCTGATGAAGCCCTGGTCGACCAGGGCCTTGTTGTTGTCGTAGGCGCGCTGGGCGATGTCGATCTGCGCCCTGGCCGCGTCGGCCTGCTGCTGCGCCTGGCGCAGCCTGGCCTGCGACTCGGTGGGCTCGATGCGGCCCAGCACCTGGCCGGCGGCCACGGCGTCGCCCTCGCGCACCGCCAGGCCCTGCAACTCGCCGGCCACGCGGGCCTTGACCACGGCGCTGTCGACCGCGCGCAGCGCGCCCGAGACCTGCAGCCCCTGCGTGAGCTCGACCGGCGCGAGCCGCAGCACGTCGGTGGCGGCCAGCTCGGCCACCGCCTCGGTGGTCGCCACCGGCTGGGCCATGCGGGCCTGGCGCGCCTTGTACGCGCGCCAGCTGCCGCCGGCCACGAGCAGCACGGCCAGCGCGAGCAGGATCCAGCGGACGCGCCGGCTCATCGCGCGCCCTCCGCGGCAATGCCGCGCAGCAGCAGGTCGGCCTGCACGTCCAGGTACCGGGCCGGGTCCATGGCGTAGTCCTGGGGCGAGCAGGCGCCCAGCGAGTGCTTCATCATGATCAGGAACATCATCGGCGCGACGATGGAATAGACGGCGTAGTCGAGGTCCATGGGCCGGAACTCCCCGCGGGCCACGCCCTGCTCGAGGATGCGCCGGATCAGCGCGGTGCCGGGCCGCACGACCTCCTGCTGGTAGAAGGCCGCCAGCTCGGGGAAGTTGCGGGCCTCGCTGATGATCAGCTTGGTGATGCCGCTGGCGCGGGTGGCGCCGATGCGCTGCCACCAGCTCTGCATGCAGTAGCGCACCAGGTCGGCCGCGGTGCCCTGGAAGCTCTCGAACTCCTGGTTCCACTCGTCGAAGCGGCCGGAGATGTTGGCCCGCACCACCGCCTTGAACAGCTCTTCCTTGCTCGGGAAGTACAGGAACAGGGTGCCCTTGGACACGCCGGCACGCGCCGCCACTTCCTCGGAGCGGGTGGCGGCGAAGCCCTTCTCGACGAACAGGTCGAGCGCGGCATCCAGCAGTTCGCCCGGGCGCGCTTCCTTGCGCCGCTCGCGCCGGCTGACCGGCTCGTCGGCGCTCGCGGCGTCGGCGCGGGCAGGGGGGGGAGGTGACACCATCGTGCTAATGACTGACTGGTTAGTAATGTACCCGGTGGCTGCAGACGGCACAAGCGCGGCGGCCACCCCGCCCGGTCACAGCAGCGCCAGGCCCAGCCGTTCGCGCAGCACCTGCCGGGCCAGCTGCGCGCCCTCGGACGAGGGCAGCCAGGTCAGCAGCGGCCGGTGCTGCGCCACCGGCAGCCCGGTGGGCGCGGGCAGCACCTCGAAGCCGGCGGCGCGGAAGTGGTGCACCGCCCGCGGCAGGTGCCAGGCGTCGGTCACCAGCGCGATGCGGCGCACGCCGGCCGGCGCCAGCAGCGCGTGGATGCGGCTGGCGTTCTCGGCCGTATCGCGCGAGGCGTCGTCGGCCCAGCGCAGGGGCACGCCCAGTTCCTGCAGGTAGGCGCCGGCCACCTGCGCTTCGGGCGCGAAGCCGGTGCCTGCGGCGGACCAGCCCACGCCGCCCGCGAAGGCCAGCGGCAGGCCGGTCTGCCGCACCAGCCACGCCCCATAGCGCAGCCGGGCGGCGGTGTGGGCATTGGGCTGCGCTGCGCCGTACTCGGGCGCCCAGGGCAGCACGCCGCCGCCCAGCACCACCACCGCCTGCACCTGGCGCACCTGCGCCGGCGTGACCGGCGCCGGCAGGGGCAGCAGCGTGTCGGCCAGCCGCAGCGCGACGGCCTGGCTGGACAGCGCCCACAGGCCCCCCAGCGCGATCGCGGCGAGGGCCAGGCCCGCGCCGCGCCGACGCCGCGCTAGCAGCAGGCCCGCTGCGGCGACCAGGATCGGCCCCGCCGGCGGCAGCACCAGCGCGGTGAGCAGGGGCTTGAGTTCGCCGGACAGCATGGGGGCGATGGTACCGACGGGGCACGGGACGCCCGGCAGGCCGCTACAGTCGGCGGCTTGGCGAGCGTCGAGAGCTGGAGTCGGACATGGAAACCATCGTGCTGGGCGGCGGCTGCTTCTGGTGCACCGAGGCGGTGTACGTGCAGGTGCGCGGCGTCACCGACGTCGAGTCGGGCTATGCGAACGGGCACGTGGAGCAGCCCAGCTACGAGCAGTTGTGCACCGGCGCCACCGGCCACAACGAGGTGGTCAGGCTCACCTACGACCCGGCCCTCATCAGCACGCGGCAGGTCCTGGAGATCTTCTTCGCGGTGCACGACCCGACCCAGCTGAACCGGCAGGGCAACGACGTGGGCACGCAGTACCGCAGCGGCATCTACTTCACCACCGATGCGCAGCGCGCCGAGGCCGAGGCGATCGTCGCCGAGCTGACCACCGAGCGCGCCTACGGCCGGCCCATCGTGACCGAGATCGTGCCACTGGCCGCCTACTGGCCGGCCGAGGACTACCACCAGGACTTCTTCGAGAAGAACCCGTACCAGGGCTACTGCATGGCCGTGGCCGCGCCCAAGGTCGCGAAGTTCCGCAAGACCTTCGCGCAGCTGGCCCGGTGATCCGCGCCAGCGGCCTGGTCGGCGGCTGGCCGGGGCGCCCCGGCCTTGCGTTCCCCGACGTCGACCTGCCCCAGGGCGGCACGCTGCTGCTGTCCGGCCCCAGCGGCGCGGGCAAGTCGACCTGGCTGGCGCTGGTGGCCGGTCTGCTCACGCCGCGGGCCGGCACGCTCGTCGTCGCCGGCCAGGACCTCGCGGCCCTGCGCGGCGCCGCCCGCGACCGCTGGCGCGCCGCCACGGTCGGCCTGCTGCCCCAGCGCCTGCACCTGGCCGACGACCTGGACGTCGCGGGCAACCTGGCGCTCGCGTACTTCGCCGCGGGCCTGCCGCGCGATGCGCGGGCCATCGATGCCGCGCTGCAGGCCCTGGGCGTGCAGGCGCTGGCCGCGCGCCGGCCGCCGCAGCTGTCGGGCGGGCAGGCGCAGCGGGTGGCCCTGGCGCGCGCGGTGCTGCTGCGCCCGCGCCTGCTGCTGGCCGACGAGCCCACCGCCAGCCTGGACGACGCGGCCTGCGCCAGCGCGCTGGGCCTGCTGCAGTCCACCGCGGCGCGCTGCGGTGCCAGCCTGGTGGTGGCCACCCACGACCGGCGCGTGCGCGAGGCGCTGCACGGCGCGCAGGTGCTGTCCCTGCAGCCGCAGGCGGAGGCGGCATGAACGTCGCCGTGCTCGCCTGGCGCTGGCTCTGGGCACGCCCGTTGCAGGCCGTGCTCAACATGGTGCTGCTCGCGCTGGGGCTGGCCTCCATCACGTTCGTGCTGCTGGCCGGCGCGCGGGTGGAGCGGGCCCTCCAGCGCGACCTGGCCGGCATCGACGCCGTGGTCGGCGCCAAGGGCAGCCCCATGCAGCTGATCCTGGCCGGCGTGTTCCAGGTCGACGTGGCGCCGGGCAACGTGAAGCTCGCCGAGGTGCAGGCACTGGCCCGCCATCCGCAGGTGGCGCAGGTGATCCCGCTGTCCATGGGCGACAGCGCCGCGGGCTACCGCGTGCTGGGCACCACGCCCGACTACCTCGCGCATTTCCGGCTGCAGCTGGCCGCGGGCGCCGCCTGGCAGGCGCCGATGCAGGCGGTGCTGGGCGCGCAGGTCGCGCGCACCACGGGCTGGCAGGTGGGCCAGGCGTTCGCCACCAGCCACGGGCTGGGCGGCGGCGCCGACCACCACGACCCCTTCACCGTGGCCGGCGTGCTCGCGCCCTGCGGCTGCGTGGCCGACCGGCTGGTGCTCACCTCCCTCGAGTCGGTGTGGGACCTGCACGCGGGGCACGGGCCGGCGCCTGCCGCGGCCAGCGGGCCGCCAGCAGCCGCAAAGGACGACCACGACCACGGCCACGGCCATGCGCACCGGGCGAAGGCCGCGCCGGCGACCGGCCAGGCCCGGCCCGCCACCCCCGCACCCGCACCCGCACCCGCACCCGCACCCGCACCCGCACCCGCACCCGCACCCGCACCCGCACCCGACACCCGCGAGGTCTCGATGGCGCTGGTGCGCTACGCCACGCCGCTGGCCGCGGTGAGCTTCCCGCGCCAGGTCAATGCCACCACCGCGCTGCAGGCGGCCTCGCCCGCGCTGGAGGTCTCGCGCCTGCTGCGGCTGCTGGGCGTGGGCACCGACGTGCTGCGTGCGGTCGCCGGCGTGCTGCTGCTGGCCGCGATGCTGTCGGTGTTCATCGCCCTGTGGACCGCCGTGCGCGAGCGCCGTGCCGACCTGGCCATGCTGCGCATGCTGGGCGCGCCGCCGCGCCGCATCGCCGGCGTGCTGCTGGCCCAGGCCCTGTGGCTGGCGCTGCTGGCCAGCGCGGTGGGCGTAGCCGCCGGCTGGGCCTTGACGGCTTTGGTAGGCTCGCTGCTGGAAGCCCGGGGCAGCCTGCCGCTGGCCAGCCTGGACCTGCAGTCGCTGCCGCTGGCGCAGCTGGCCGCGGTGCCGCTGCTGGCCGCCGTCGCCGCGCTGCTGGCGGCGCTGCTGCCCGCCTGGGGCGCCTACCGGGTCGACCCCGCCCACCTGTTGCACGCGAGATGACCATGCACCACCGTCTGCTGCCTTCCCTGTTGCTGGCCGGCGCCGCCGCGCTGGCCCTGCCGGCTGCCGCGCAGGCCCCCGCGGGATCCGCGGCGCCCGCGGCCGGGGCTGCCGCGCAGCCGCCGGTCCCCATGGGCACCGGCCCCGGCGTGCACAGCCCCAACAGCCCGTTCGCGCCGCTGCCGCAGCGGCCCGACGTGGTGCCCTGGCCGGTGCTCACCAGCGTCAAGACGCGGCTGGTGGGCAAGCGCGTGCTGCCGCAGTTCCAGCCCGAGCAGGTGTCGCTGCAGGCCAAGGCGCAGCGGGTGCAGGGCTTCATGATGCCGCTCGAGCCGGGTGAGCGGCAGACCCATTTCCTGCTGTCCTCGGTGCCGCTGACCTGCGGCTTCTGCACGCCCGGCGGACCCGAGAGCATGGTCGAGGTGCGCACGAAGACGCCGGTGCGCTACACGCTCGACCCGGTGGTGGTCGAGGGCCGGTTCGCCGTGCTCGAGGACGATCCCTACGGCCTGTACTACCGCGTGAGCGACGCGGTGCCGGTCAAGTAAGCTCTCACGCCTCCCACGTCCCACGCCCGATGTCCTCGCGCCTCGTCCTGTTGCTGCTGCTCGTGCCGGCCCTGCTGCTGGCGCAGGCGCTCGGCCTGGCGCATGGCGTGCGGCATGCGCAGCTGGCGGGCAGCCACGGCGCCGCGATGCAGGCGCCGGCCGTGCAGGCCGCCACGCCCGGCGATGCCGCAACGTCCGGCGAGGCCGCAACCTCCGCGCAGGCCTCCGCCGACTGCGACGATCCCTTCGGCGCGCACGACGCGCCCACCTGCCGGCTGGTCGACCAGCTGGCCCACGGCGACCTGCTCGGCGCACTGGCGCTGCCGGTGCTGCCCGTGCTGCAGCCCCCCGCCGTGCTGCTGCAGGCCCTGGCCGGCCTGGCGCTGGCCCGCTGGGCCGCGCTGTTCGACGCCCGCGGGCCGCCCGCCTCGCGCTGATCCCGCCCCGTCGCGCCCGCAGCGCACGGCCGTCCACGGCCGGGCCGCCGGCGCCGTGTCCCCGATCACCGTGAAGTCCCCATGTCCCTCCCGTTCCCGCGCACGGCCGTCGCCGTCGCCCTCCTGTCCCTGTCCGCCGCCGCCGCGGCCCAGCCCACCGCCGCCCCCGCGCCGGCCGAGCGCAGCCTGCCCGCCGTCACCGTCACCGGCAACCCGCTGGGCGCCACCGAGGTGGCCGCGCCGGTGCAGCGCCTCGAAGGCACCGGCCTGCTGCTGCGCGACCAGCCCACGCTGGGCGAGACGCTGTCGGGCCTGCCCGGCGTGTCCAGCACCTACTTCGGCCCCAACGCCAGCCGGCCCGTCATCCGCGGGCTCGACGGCGACCGCATCCGCGTCCTGGCCAACGGGGGCGCCACCCACGACGTCTCCAGCCTGAGCTACGACCACGCGGTGGCGGCCGACCCGATCGCGGTCGAGCGCATCGAGGTGCTGCGCGGCCCCGGCGCGCTGCTGTACGGCGGCAGCGCCCTGGGTGGCGTGGTCAACCTGATCGACAACCGCATCCCGCGCGCGCCGCAGCCCGGCGTGGGCGGGCGCGCCGACCTGGGCTGGTCCAGCGGCGCGCGGGCGCGCAATGCCGCCGTGCTGGTCGAGGGCGGCACCGAGCGCCTGGGCCTGCACGTCGACGCCTTCGAGCGCAGCGCCGGCGAGACCCGCGTGCCCGCCGCGCTGGCCTGCGACCGCGGCGCCGGCCCGGTGGTGGCGCGGCGCCTGTGCAACTCGCAGGCCGACGCCCGCGGCGGCGCCGTGGGTGCGTCGCTGTTCTTCGACCGCGGCTACCTGGGGGCCTCGGTCGCCGAGTTCCGCTCCGACTACGGCTCGGTCGCCGAGGACACCGTCACGCTGGGCATGCGCTCGCAGCGCACCGCCGTCCAGGGCGAGCTGCGCGACCTGCAGGGCCCGCTGCGCAGCCTGAAGCTGCAGGCCGCCAGCCAGCGCTACCGCCACACCGAGTTCGACGCCGGCCAGCCCGGCACGCGCTTTCGCAGCGACGGGGACGACCTGCGGCTGGAGGCCCGCCATGCGCCCATCGGCCGGCTCGACGGCGTGGTGGGCGTGCAGGCCGAGCGCACCGACTTCTCGGCCGAGGGCGACGAGGCCTTCGCGCCGCCCAGCCGCACGCGCTCGCGCGCGCTGTTCCTGCACGAGGAGCTGCCCACCGGCTGGGGCCGCCTGAGCTTCGGCGCGCGGCGTGAATGGG
Organism: Comamonadaceae bacterium; assembly: GCA_027484575.1. GTDB lineage: Bacteria > Pseudomonadota > Gammaproteobacteria > Burkholderiales > Burkholderiaceae_C > Ramlibacter. The sequence continues at coordinate 792,292 of JAIXSQ010000007.1, read as the reverse complement.
TGGACGTGGCCACGCCCGGCAGCCCGGTGCTGGCGCGCTTCACGCCGGCGGCGCGCAGCTTCGGCCCATCGAGCCTGGCCGCCGGCGCGCTGTGGAAGCTCACGCCGGCCTGGACCGCCACCGCCAACCTGGCCCGCAGCGCGCGCGCCCCGCGCGACTACGAGCTGTACGCCAACGGCCCCCACGTGGCCACCGGCGCCTACGAGGTGGGCAACGGCAACCTGGGCGTGGAGCGCTCCACCAGCGTCGACGCGGCGCTGCAGTGGGCGCAGGGGCCGCAGCGGCTGCGGGTGGGCGTGTTCCAGCACCGCTTCTCCAACTACATCGCGCTGCTGGGCACCGGCGTGCAGCGCGACCGCGAGGGCAACGGCGCGGGCACCGGCGTGACGGACTGCGGCGACGGCACCTCGGTCGAGTCGGGCTGCGCGGCGGGCATCGTGCCCGAGCTGGCCTACCAGGGCGTGCGGGCCCGCCTGCGCGGCCTGGAGGCCGAAGGCAGCACGCGGCTGTGGAGCGGCGCGGGCCGCGGCACGGTGGACCTGGAGCTGCGCGGCGACCTGGTGCGGGGCGACAACCTGGCCACCGGCCAGCCGCTGCCGCGCATCGCGCCGCTGCGCGTGGGCGCCACGCTGGCCTGGGCGCGTGCCGGCTGGGGCGCACGGCTGGGCCTGGACCGCTGGGACGGGCAGGACCGCGTGCCCACCGGCGACCGCCCGGTGGCCGGCTACACCCTGGTGAGCGCCGCCCTGACGCACGACCAGCGCGTGGGCCCCACGCGGCTGCAGTGGTTCGCAAGGCTGGACAACGCGGGCAACCGCCTGGGCTACAGCGCCACGTCCATCCTCACGCAGAGCGCGCCGGGCCGGGTGCCGCTGCCGGGCCGGAGCCTGCGGCTGGGCGCTCGGGTGGCGTTCTGAGCGGCGGCGCCGCCGCCTCAGGCCAGCAGCGGCTGCACGAACGCGAACCAGCCGCCCACGAGGTAGGTGGCGACGCTGGCGGCGTACAGCCGCCGCGCGGCGGCCCGGGTGCGCATGCAGGCCCGGCGCAGGTGCGGCTCGACCGGGCAGGGGGCGCTGCGCTGCTGCCACTGGACCGCGCCGGACAGCACCAGCGCCGCGCCGCAGACGCCGAACAGCGCCTCCTTGTGCTCGGACAGCCAGACCACCTGCGGCGCTGCCGCCACCAGCGCCGACAGCGCAGCGCCCGCGCCCAGGGCGACGAGCAGCGCCGGCAGCGCGCAGCAGACCAGCGTGCTGGAGGTGGCCAGCAGCGTCGCCGCCGCGCTCCACAGCCCCTTGCGGGTGGTTGCCGGGTCCGCGCTCATCGGCGGGCCTTGGCCGCCGCCTTCATCTCCTCGACCGACAGGGTCGAGGGCTCCATCTTCACGACGTCGTAGCCGGCATCGACGATGGCGGCGCCGATGGCCTTCTCGTCGAGCGTGCGGCCTTCCCTGGCCTCGACCAGGACGACCTTGTTCTTCAGGTCGACGAACACGGCCTTGGTGCCGGCCATCCGGGTGATCGTCTTCTCGATGCCCTGGGCGCAGAAGGCGCAGACCATGCCGTTGACGGTGGCCATCAGGCTCTGGGCGGCCTGGGCCGGCAGGGCGGCGACGGCGAGGGCGCAGGACAGGATGAGGTGTCGCATGAGAGTCTCCTAGAAGGTGTACATGAGGTTCAGGCGCAGCTGCCGGGTGGTGTTGACCCCCGCCTCCACGAAGTAACGCTTGTGGATCAGCCGCAGCATCGGCGTGATCTCGGTCGTCTCGGACAGCCCACGCATGCGCCGTGCCTCGACGACGAACCAGGGTTGCACCTCGTCGTAGTCGACCTCGCGGAACGAGAAGCCCAGCCGCACCGCGGCGTAGTCGTGGTTGATGCCGTCGGCGCGGTACAGCCGGCTGAAGGCCATCGCGTAGACGCGGGTGGTCTCGTAGTCGACCTGGATGCCGGGCGACGCCATGGCGCGCTCGCCTTGGAAGTCGTTGCCCCGCACGGTGCCCAGGCCGCCGATGAACCAGACGTTGGCCTGCGCATGCGGCAGGTTCCAGCGCCGCAGCAGCCGGGTGTACGCGAGTTCGGCCAGCTCGCGGGTGCGGGTGGCGTCGTCGCTGCGCATGGACAGCAGCGAGGGGCCCACGGCATCGCGTGCGGTGAACGCGTAGTTGGCGAAGGCCTCGCGCCAGTTCGGCGACAGGTCGGCCATGCCCATCCAGCTGTGCTTGAAGCCCATCGGCGCCCCGTGCGCCGGCAGGCCCAGCGCGGCGGCCGCCGCCCAGGCGGCGACGCGCGCCGGCCTCACGGCGCCTTCTCCAGCGCCTGCACCTGCAGGTGGCCGTCGCGCGACGTCACCTGGAAGCGGACCTTGTCACCGGCCTGGAACGGCCGCAGGTCCACGGCGCGGTCGACCTTGAACGGCATCACCATCGGCGCCATCCCGATGCTGCCGATGCGGGCGTGGTCGAGCGTGATGCGGGCCCGCTCCGGGGCCACCTGGACCACCGTGGCGGGCACCCATTCCACGGGCGTGGCATGGGCGGCGGCGGCGCCGCAGAGGACGGCGGCAGTCAGCCAGCGTTGCATGTCGGATCTCCTGGAATCGCGCGCGGACGCGCGGTTGCGCCACGGCCCGGGGCCACGGCGCGCGGCGCAGGATGCGGTCAGGAGATCGGGGGACGCAGGTCCGGCGCCAGCGCGGCGCTGGCCCAGCGGGGCGCGAGGGCCGGGGGCGGCGCCGCGGGCGACGCGTGCGGCAGGCCGGCCACCGCCGCCGCGCAGGCGGTCGCGGCGCACAGGTGGCAGGCGGGGCAGTGCACGGCCGATCCGTCCGGTGCGTCCCCTGCCGCGGCGGCGAGCATGGGGCAATCGGCGGGCATGTCCGCCAGGGCCTCGGCGGAGGCGCCGGCTGCGACGCCCTGGGCCATGCCGACCTGCATGGCGTCGGCCGCCCACAGCCGCCAGGGCAGCAGGACGAGCATCAGGACGACGACCGCGGTGCGCATGGGCGCGGATGATAGGCGCGGCGCAGCAACCATGCCGCGCGGTCGGCCACGCTCAGCGGCCGGTCTCGGGGGCGCCCCGCTGCCCCATGCCGCGTGTGTCCTGCGGTTCCCTGCCGCGGACCCGGTCCACGCCGCGGGCGGTGGCGTCCTCCATGCGGTCGAACACGCGGCCGGCCTTCTGGCCCAGCGAGGGCTCGCCCGGGGGCGGGTTCACGGTGCGGCTGGTGGCGTTCTCGGCGCGGTCGAACTGGCGGTCGGCCGTCTGGCCCAGCGATTCGCGGTCCCGGGACGGCTGCTGGGCCACGGCCGCGCCGGCGGCGGCGGCCAGCAGCAGGGCGGTGGCGAGATGGCGGGTGCGCATGGCGGTGTCCTCGTGCGATGGGAGCCTGCATGGCACCACGGCGGCCGGGCCTCGGCTGTCGTCCGCGCGCCCACAATCGCGTCCATGGCCTTCCGACCCATCGCCCTCCACCACGCCAGCCGGCTCGTCAACCACGGCCCGACCGTGCTGGTCACCACCGCCCATGGCGGGCGCCGCAACCTCATGGCTGCGGCCTGGTCGATGCCGGTCGAGTTCTCGCCACCGCGCATCGCGGTGGTGATCGACAAGGCCACGTTCACGCGCGAGCTGGCGCAGGCGTCGGGCCGCTTCGCGCTCGTGGTGCCCGGCGCCGCGCTGCTCGATGCCAGCCACGCCGCCGGCAGCTGCAGCGGCCGCGAGGGCGACAAGTTCGACCGGCTGGGGCTGGCGCCCGCCACCGGCCCGGTGCTGGGCCTGCCGGTGCTCGAGGCCGGCTGCGTGGCCTGGCTGGAATGCCGGCTGATCCCCGAGCCGCACACGCAGGACGCCTACGACACCTGCTTCGGCGAGGTGGTGGCCGCCGCGGCCGACGACCGCATCTTCGCGAACGGGCACTGGGACTGGCGCGCGGACAACGCCGACCTGCACACGATCCACCACCTGGGCGGCGGCACCTTCGTGGTGGGCGGGCGCAGCGTGGCGGCGCGGCCGCTGGACTGAGCCGGCATCAGCTCGCTCTCAGGCCGGGCCCTGCTCCAGCTCGTCCAGGATCGGGCAGTCCGGCCGCTCGTCACCCGCGCAGCAGCCCACCAGCTGCTGCAGCGTGCGGCGCATCTGCTCCATCTCGGCCAGCCGCTGCTCCAGGTCGGCGATGTGGCGCTGCGCGATGCGGCGCACGTCGGCGCTGGAGCGGCGGCGGTTCTGCCACAGCTTGAGCAGGTCGGCGATCTCGGCCATCGAGAAGCCCAGGTCGCGCGCGCGGCGGATGAAGCGCAGGGTGTGCACCTCGCGCTCGCCGTACTGGCGGTAGCCCGCCTCGGTGCGCTGCACGGCCGGCAGCAGGCCCAGCGACTCGTAGTGGCGGACCATCTTGGCCGACACGCCCGAGCGGGTGGCCGCCTCCCCGATGTTGAACGGTGCCTCGTTCATCGCAGCTCTCCCTTCCAGCGCCGCAGCAGCAGCGCATTGCTCACCACGCTGACGCTGCTGAAGGCCATCGCGGCGCCGGCCAGCACGGGGCTGAGCAGGCCGGCCGCGGCCAACGGGATGCCGACCACGTTGTAGACGAAGGCCCAGAACAGGTTCTGGCGGATCTTGGCGTAGGTGCGGCGCGAGATGTCGATCGCGCCGGCCACCAGCGCCGGGTCGCCGCGCATCAGCGTCACGCCGGCGGCCTGCATGGCGACGTCGGTGCCGGTGCCCATGGCGATGCCCACGTCGGCCGCCGCGAGCGCGGGCGCGTCGTTGATGCCGTCGCCCACCATGGCCACGGTGGTGCCGCCCGCCTTCAGCGAGGCGACCAGCGCGGCCTTGTCGCCCGGCAGCACCTCGGCGTGCACCTCGTCGATGCCCAGCTGGCGCGCCACCGCGCCGGCCGCGCCGGCGTTGTCGCCCGAGACCAGCACCGTGCGCACGCCCTGGCGGCGCAGCGCGGCGATGGCACCGGCGGCCTGCGGCTTGGCGGTGTCGCCGAAGGCCAGCAGGCCCACCAGCCGCGGCGCGCCGCCGCCGTGGACCTCGGCCAGCCACGACACGGTGCGGCCCGCGGCCTGCGCCTCCTGCGCGGCCGCCGCGAGCACGGCGGTGTCCACGCCCAGCTCGGCCATCCAGCGGCTGCTGCCCAGGCGCAGTGCATGGCCGTCCACCGTGCCCTGCAGGCCGCGGCCCGCGACGGCCTGCACGCCGCTGGCGGCGGGTGCGTGCAGACCCTGGTCCTGCGCGGCCTGCAGCACGGCGCGGGCGAGCGGATGCTCGCTGCCGGCCTGCAGCGCCGCGGCCCAGGGCAGCAGCTGTGCCTCGGCCCCGGCGGCCGGGGCCGCCAGCGCCAGCCGTGGCCGGCCTTCGGTCAGCGTGCCCGTCTTGTCGAAGGCGACGACGCGCACCTTGTGCGCCAGCTCCAGCGCCTGCGCGTCCTTGATCAGGATGCCGTGGCGGGCCGCCACGCCGGTGCCGGCCATGATGGCCGCCGGCGTGGCCAGCCCCAGCGCGCAGGGGCAGGCGATCACCAGCACCGCCACCGCATCGAGGATCGCGCGTTCCCAGTCGCCGGTGGCCAGGCCCCAGCCCAGCAGCGTGAGCGCCGCGATGCCGACCACCACCGGCACGAACACCGCGCTGACCTGGTCCACCAGCCGCTGGATCGGCGCCTTCCTGGCCTGCGCCGACTCGACCAGCCGCACGATGCGCGCCAGCGTGCTCTCGACGCCCAGCGCGGTGGCGCGCACCAGCAGCCGGCCCTCGGCATTGACCGCGCCGCCGGTCACGCGGGCGCCGGGATGCTTGGCCACCGGCAGGCTCTCGCCCGTGAGCATGGATTCGTCGACATGGCTGCTGCCCTCGACCACCTCGCCGTCGGCGGGGATGCGCTCGCCGGGGCGCACCACCAGCTGGTCGCCCACGCGCACCTGGCCCATCGGCAGCTCGCGTTCGGTGCCGTCGCGCAGCACCCGCGCGGTCTCGGGCCGCAGCGCCTGCAGCGCGCGGATCGCCTCGGTGGTCTGGCGCTTGGCGCGGCCTTCGAGCCACTTGCCCAGCAGCACCAGCGTGATGACCACGGCCGAAGCCTCGAAGTACAGGTGCGGCGCATGGCCGCCGCCGCCGTGGACGGCCAACTGCCACACGCTCAACCCGTAGCCGGCGCTGGTCCCCAGCGCCACCAGCAGGTCCATGTTGCCGCTGCCGGCGCGCAGCGCGGCCCAGCCGGCGCGGTAGAAGCGCGCGCCCAGCCAGAACTGCACCGGCGTGGCCAGGGCCCATTGCAGCCAGCCCGGCAGCTGCCACGCACTGCCCACCGCCATCGCGCCCATCTGCGCCAGCAGCGGCAGCGACAGCGCGGCGGCCGCCAGCACCGGCCACAGCGCGTGCAGCGCGTCATCGGGCAGCGGCGCGGGCGCCTCGTCCTGCAGCACGCGGGCGTGGTAGCCGGCCTTCTCGACCGCGGCCAGCAGGGCGTCGGCGCCGGTGCCCCCGGGCAGCAGGCAGACCTCGGCACCTTCCGTGGCGAGGTTCACCTCGGCACTGGCCACGCCGGGCACCTTCTTCAGGGCGCGTTCGACACGCCCCACGCAGGAGGCGCAGGTCATGCCCTCGATCTGCAGGCGCACGGGCGGGCCGGCGGACGGGGCCGCGGGCGGCAGGGGCAGGGTGGTGGCGGTGGTCATGGCGGCATCGTGCACTTTGCCATCATGGGAAGGTCAAGCGGGTCCGTGCTTGCGCGCCGTCAAGTCCGGCCCTGCGCGCCGGGTGCTTGACCTTCCCACCGTGGCAAGCTCCATGCTCACGCACCGTCCCATCCTCCAGGAGACCCCATGCACGAGTTCACCCTGCCGCAGATGAGCTGCGGCCATTGCGTCCAGGCCGTCACCGAGGCCGCCCACGCGGTCGACCCGCAGGCCCGGGTCGAGGTCGACCTGGCCGGCAAACAGGCGCGGATCGATTCGCCGCAGCCGCGCGAGCGCTTCGTCGACGCGCTGGCCGAGGCCGGCTACCAGCCCGCCTGAGCCGCCCGTGGCCTCAGCCCAGCACCAGCACCCGCGCCCAGGGCAGCCGGGCGTCAGCCTCGTAGTCGGCCACCACCCAGGTGCGCGCCGGGTGCGCGGCCGCATCGGCCAGCACCTCGCGCAGCACCGCGATCGAGCGCTGGTCCACCGCCGCCCAGGGCTGGTCCAGGCAGGTCACCGGTGCACCCGCGGCCAGCAGGCCGGCCAGCCCGGCCTTGCGGCGCGAACCGGCCGACAGCATGAACAGCGGCTTGTGCCGGTGCGGCTGCAGGTCCAGCGCCTGGGCCAGGTCCTCCAGCAGCCCGCCGTCCCAGCCGGGGCAGCGGGCCTGCAGCGTGGTCCAGACGTCCTGCACCGTGTCCTGGTCGCGGCCGGGCAGGGCGGGGTCCAGCCACAGCGCGCCGGGCACCGCGCGCACCGGACCCTCGGCCGGCAGGTCGCCGGCGAGCCGGCGCAGCAGGGTGGTCTTGCCCGTGCGCTCGTCGCCGGTGACGGCGACCAGCCCGGGCGGCAGGGGCAGCAGGTCGGGAGGAATCGGCATGGCCGCGAGCATGCACCAGCCGCGCACGCCCCTGGCCGCGGCCGGGGCGCGCGACGCTCCTAGAATGCCTGCCGTGCGCACCGTCCTGCTCGTGGTCCTGATGCTGCTGCTGCCGCTGCAATCGCTGCAGGCGGCCAGCATGGCGCTGTGCGCGCCGGCCGGCCAGGCTGCGCACGCCGGCCACGGCCCGGCCGCGCAGCCGCCCGCCGACGCGCACGACCTGCACGACCACGGCGCCACGGCGGCGCACCACCACCACCATGCCGACACCGGCGCGCCCGCCGCGACCGGCGATGGCACCACAGCAACGCCCGCCGACCTGGCCGGCAGCGCCGACCTCGGCGCCTGCTGCCACGTGGTCGCCTCGCTGCCCGTGCAGCTGGCCGCCCTCCCCGAGGTGCCGCCCTCGCAGGCCACGCCGCGCCTGCAGGGCCTGCCGGCCCTGTCGCACACCACGGGGGGGCCGTTCCGGCCGCCCCGGCCGCTGCCCGCCTGATCCGGCGGGTACGCCAGAGACCCCGTCCCTGACGCTGCCGCCGCGCCTGCGCACGTGACGCGGGCGCGCGTGCCGGCCCGTGTCCCGCGGCGCCCCTGGGCGCCCGCGCGGGCCGGGCCCGCCGCCGACCATCCCGTCCTCACGGACCGATGCCAGCGCCAGCCATGCGTCTCCTGTCCTGTTTCCTTCTCGCCAGTGCGGGCGTCGCCGCCCAGCCCGCCCCGCCGGTGCTGCCGGCGCCGCCGCCTGGGTCCGCCGCAGCCGTGGCCACCGAGCCGCCCGGTCTCGCCGACCTCGTCGAGCGCGCCTGGCTGCTCGGCCGCCAGGGCACGGTCGATGCCGCCCGCGCGGCCGAACTCGACGCCCGTGGCCGCGCCACGCGGTCGTGGTTCGCCGGCGCACCCTCGGTGGGCGTGGACGTGCGGCGCGACCTGCCGCCCGGCATCGGCCTGCCCGGCACCTCCCGCGCCGGCGAGCGTGGCAAGAACGAGCTGGAGCCCGGCATCTCGGCCCCGGTGTGGCTGCCCGGCCAGCGCGCCGCCCAGCAGCGCGTGCTGGACCGCGAGCGCGGCCAGCTCGATGCCGGCCGGCGCCAGGCGCGCTGGCAGCTCGCGGGCGAGGTGCGCGAGGCGGCCTGGGCGCTGGCGCTGGCGGCCACCGAGCTGCGGGTGCAGCAGGGCCGGCTGGCCTCGGCCCGCGCGCTCGAGGCCGACGTGGCCCGCCGCGTGGGCGCCGGCGACCTCGCACCGGCCGACCGCTCCCTGGCCCGGGCCGAGTCGCTCGCGGCCGAGGCCGCAGTGCTCGAGGCGCAGGCCCGCCGCGACGCCGCGCAGGTGGCGCTGCAGCGGCTGACGGGCAGCACCGCCGCGGGGTCCCTGGCCGAGCCGCGCGTGGCCGAGCCCGACCCGGGCCTGCATCCGGCCCTGGCCGCCGCCCGCGAGGCGGTTCAGGCCGGCCAGGCGCGGCTGGACCTGGCCGCGGCCACGCGGCGCGACAACCCCACCCTCTCGGCCGTCGCCCGCTTCGACCGCGATGCGGACGGCACGCCCTACCGCAACACGATCCGCTTCGGCGTCTCGGTGCCGCTGGACACCGACGCGCGCAACGCGCCGCGGCTGGCCGCCGCCTCGGCCACGCTGGCCGAGGCCGAGGTGGCACTGCAGCGGCGCGAGCGCGAGCTCGATGCCGAGCGGGCCCGTGCGCGGCTGGCCCTGGCGGCGGCGCAGGCCGCGGCCCAGGCCCAGGCCGGCCGGGCCGAGGCCGCCGGCCAGGCCCGCGACGCGATCGAGCGCGCCTTCCGTGCCGGCGAACGCGGCCTGGCCGACCTGCTGCGCGTGCGCAGCCAGGCCTTCGAGGCCGAGCTGGCCCGCGAAGCCGCCCGCGAGCAGGCCGGCCTGGCCCTCGCGCGCTACCACCACGCCCTGGGAGTGGAGCCATGAGCAGCCTTCTGAGCGCTGGGGCGGAACGGAGCGTGAAGGTCGCGTCGTCCGTCGCCGCCTGCCCCGTCACAAACCTCGTCACCCCCGCGCAGGCAGGGGTCCAGCGGCGGCCCGTGCACCCGCGAGGCGCCGGCCTGGATCCCCGCCTGCGCGGGGATGACGGCATGGCGCCACGGCGCGCCCGCGTGGCAGGTCTCCTCCTGGCCGCCGCACTGTTCGCCGCGCCCCCGGCCCACGCCCACGAGGGCGAGGACCACGGCGCCGCGGCTGCGGCCACCGCGCCCGCCACCCCCGCCGCCCCGCGCTTTGCCGCGGCCAGCGATGCCTACGAGCTGGTCGGGGTGCTCAGCGGCCGCCAGCTCACGCTCTGGCTGGACCGCGCGGCCACCAATGCGCCGGTGACGGCCGGCACGCTGGAACTCGAGCTGGGCGACGTGAAGCTGCAGGCCCGGCCCGCGGGCGACACCTGGGTCGCGACGCTGCCCGCCGCGCCCGCGCCCGGCACGCTCCCGGTCACGGCCACCGTCACCGCCGAAGGCGGCAGCGACCTGCTGGCCGGCGAGCTGGTGCTGGCCGCGCCCGGCGACGGCCACGAGGCGCCGTCCGGCCGCCGGCTGGGCCTGTGGGCCGCTGCCGCGGCCCTGGCCGCCGCCATCGCCTATGCCGCCGGCCGCCTGCTGCCGCGCCGCCGCACCCCCTGATCCCGGAGTCCCCATGACCCGACCGCATCCCCTGCTCCCCGTCCTCGCCGCGCTGTCGCTGGCCGTCGCGGCCACCACCGCGCCCGCGCACGAAGGCCATGACCACGGCGCCGCCCCGCCGGTGGCCGAGGCGGGCGCCCCGCAGCGCCTGCCCGATGGCGCGATCCTGTTGCCCAAGGCCTCGCAGCGCCAGCTGGGCCTGCGCACGGAACCCGTGCGCCAGGCCAGCGCCGGCCGCGCGATCGAGCTGCCCGGCCTGGTGGCCATGGACCCGAATGCCGGCGGCCGCGTGCAGGCCATGGTGGCGGGCCGGCTGGAGCCCGGCCCCGGCGGCTTCCCGGCGCTGGGCCAGGCCGTCGCACGTGGCCAGGTGCTGGCCACGGTGCGGCCGTCGCTGTCGCCGGCCGACCGGGCCTCGCTGGGGGCGCAGCTGGCCGAGGTGCGCGCGATGCAGGGGCTGGCGCTCAGGCGCGCCGAGCGGCTGCGCGGCCTGGCCGACTCGGTGCCGCGCAAGGAGATCGAGGCCGCCGAGGCCGAGGTCGCCAGCCTGTCGGGCCGGCTGGCCGCGCTGCAGGCGGCCAGCGGCACCGAGGCCTTGGTCGCGCCGGTGGCCGGCGTGGTGGCGTCCTCGCGTGCGGTCGCGGGGCAGGTGGTCGATGCGCGCGAGCTGGTGTTCGAGATCGTCGATCCGCGGCGGCTGCTCGTGGAGGCCACCGCGCCCGGCGGCGGCCTGGTCGGCGAGATCGCGTCGGCCTCGATCGCCGTGGCCGGCCGCGCGGTGCCGCTGGCCTTCGTGGGCGCGGGACGCAGCCTGCGCGAGCAGGCCCTGCCGTTGCAGTTCCGCGCGCAGGGGCCGGCCCTGGCGCAGCTCGCGGTGGGCCAGCCGGTGGCCGTGACGGTGCAGCTCAAGGCCCAGGCCGAAGGCGTGCCCGTGCCGGCGGCGGCGCTGGTGCGCTCGTCGGCCAACGAGCCGCTGGTGTGGGTCAAGGCCGCGCCCGAGCGCTTCGAGCCGCGCCGCGTGCGCACCCAGCCGCTGGATGGCGCGCGCGTGCTCGTCACCTCGGGCCTGGCCGGTGGCGAGCGCGTCGTGACCGACGGCGCGCCGCTGCTCAACCAGGTGCGCTGAGATGTTCAGGCACATCCTGGATGCCAGCCTGCGCCACCGCGTGCCCGTGCTGGCCGCGGCACTGGTGCTGCTGCTGTGGGGCGCGTGGCAGGCCGCGCGCACGCCGGTGGACGTGTTCCCCGACCTGAACAAGCCCACCGTCACGCTGATGACCGAGGCCGGCGGCATGGCCCCCGAGGAGGTGGAGCAGCTGATCTCGTTCCCGCTGGAGACGGCGATGAACGGCCTGCCGGGCGTGGAAAGCGTGCGGTCGGTGTCGGCGGCCGGGCTGTCGGTCCTCTCCATCGGCTTCGGCTGGAGCACCGACATCTACCGCGCGCGCCAGTTCGTCACCGAGCGGCTGGCCGCGGTCGACACCGCGCTGCCCGCCGGCGTGCTGCCCAAGATGGGGCCGGTCAGCTCGATCATGGGCGAGATCCTGCTGGTGACGCTGCCCATCGACGCGGCGCGCACCACGCCGATGGCGGTGCGCGAGTACGCCGACTGGGTGCTGCGCCCGCGGCTGCTGGGCATCCCCGGCGTGGCGCAGGTGATCCCCATCGGCGGCGAGGTGCGCCAGTTCCAGGTGCGGCCCGACACCCGCCGCATGGCCGAGCTGGGCATCACCATCGAGCAGGTGCAGCAGGCGCTGGTGGGCTTCGCGGCCAACACCTCGGGCGGCTTCCTGGCGATGAACGGCCGCGAGGTGCTGATCCGCCACGTGGGCCGCACCGCGCGCCTGGAGGACCTGGCCGGCATCGCCGTGGGCAGCGGCGCGGCCACCGGCCAGCCGATCCTGCTGTCGCAGGTCGCGCAGGTGGCCTTCGGTCCCGCGGTGCGGCGCGGCGACGCCGGGCTGGACGGCGCACCGGCCGTGGTGCTGTCGGTGCAGAAGCAGCCGGCGGCCGACACCGTGCGCCTGACCCGGCAGGTCGAGGCGGCGCTGGCCGAGGCCGCGCGCTCGCTGCCGCCGGGCATGGCCGCCCCGCGCATCACCTTCCGCCAGGCCGACTTCATCGAGGCGTCTGTGGGCAACCTGCAGGGCAAGCTGCTCGCCGCGGGCGTGGTGGTGGCCGCGGTCGTGTTCGCCTTCCTGGGCAACCTGCGCATGACGGTGATCTCGCTGACCGCCATCCCGCTGTCCATCCTGGCGGCGGTGCTGGTGTTCCGCGGGCTGGGCATCTCGATCAACACCATGACGCTGGGCGGCATCGCCATCGCGATCGGCGAGCTGGTCGACGACGCCATCGTCGACCTGGAGAACATCGTGCGGCGGCTGCGCGCCAATGCGCAGTCCCCCACGCCCCGGCCGGTGCTGGCGGTGATCCGCGACGCCAGCCAGGAGGTGCGCGGCGCGGTGATCTGGTCGACAGTGGTGATCGCGCTGGTGTTCGTGCCGCTGTTCGCCCTGCCCGGCATCGAGGGGCGGCTGTTCATCCCGCTGGGCATCGCCTACATCGCCGCCATCCTGGCCAGCCTGGCAGTGGCGGTGACGGTGACGCCGGTGCTCGCGTACTTCTTCGTCGGCCGGCGTCTGGAGCGCATCGGGCACGCGGAACCGCGCTGGGTGGCCGGGTTGAAGGCGCGCTATCGGGTGCTGCTGCAGCGCGCGCTCGACCGGCCCGCGGTGCCGCTGGCGGCGGCCGGCGCCGGCGTGGTGATCGCGCTGGCCCTGGTGCCCACCTTCCCGCGCACCTTCCTGCCGCCCTTCAACGAGGGCTCGGCGGTGGTCAGCCTGCGGCTGAACCCGGGCGTGACGCTGGAGCAGTCCACCCGCGTGGGCACGGCGGCCGAGCGGGCCCTGCGCGCGGTGCCCGAGGTGACGCACGTGGCACGCCGCTCGGGCCGGGCCGAACTGGACGAGCATGCCGAGGGCGTGCATGTCACCGAGCTCGAGGTGGGCCTGGCGCGCAGCGGCCGCCGGCTCGAGGCGGTGTACGCCGACATGCGCGCCGCACTGGCGCCGCTGCCCGCGGCGCTGAGCATCGGCCAGCCGATCTCGCACCGGCTCGACCACCTGCTGTCGGGGGTGCGGGCGCAGATCGCGATCCGCATCGTCGGCGACGACCTCGACACCCTGCGCACGCAGGCCGCGGCGCTGCGCACGCGGCTGGCGGGCATCCGCGGGCTGGCCGACCTGGAGATCGAGAAGCAGGTGCTGGCGCCCCAGGTGCGGGTGCGCGTCGACCATGCGGCGGCGGCGCGCTACGGCCTGTCGTCGTCGCAGCTGCTGGCGGAACTGCAGGCGCTGGTCGATGGCGCGCGCATCACGCAGGTGGTCGAGGGCAGCCGGCGCTTCGACCTGGTGCTGCGCCTGCCCGAGGCGGCGCGCAGCCCCGAGGGCCTGGCCCAGGTGCTGATCGACACGCCGCGCGGGCGGGTGCCGCTGGCGCAGATGGCCGCCATCGAGGAGGGCGACGGCCCCAACCTGATCGCCCGCGACGACGGCCGCCGCCGCATCGTGATCTCGGCCAATGCGCAGGGCCGCGCGCTCAGCGACGTGGTGGCCGACATCCGCGCGGTCGTCGCCGACACGCGCCTGCCCGAGGGCTACGCCATCACGCTGGGCGGGCAGTTCCAGGCCCAGGAGGAGGCGTCGCGGCTGATCGCGGTGCTGGCGCTGGGCTCGACGCTGCTGGTGTTCGTGGTGCTGTACACGCGCTACCAGTCACCGGCGCTGGCGCTGCTGGTGATGGCCAACGTGCCACTGGCGCTGGTGGGCAGCGTCATCGGCCTGAAGCTGTCGGGCCAGCCGCTGTCGGTGGCCGCGCTGGTGGGCTTCGTCACGCTGGCGGGCATCGCCACCCGCAACGGCATCCTCAAGGTCGGCCACTGGGTGCACCTGATGCGGGCCGAGGGCGAGGCCTTCGGTCCTGCGCTGGTGGTGCGCGGCTCGCTGGAGCGGCTGGTGCCGGTGCTGATGACCGCGCTGACCGCCGCGCTGGCGCTGGCGCCCCTGCTGTTCGAAGCCGAGCAGCCCGGCACCGAGATCCTGCACCCGGTCGCGGTCGTGATCTTCTCCGGCCTCGTCAGCGCGACGCTGCTCGACGCCTTCGTCACCCCGGTGCTGTTCGCCCGGCACGGGCGCCGCGCCGCCGAGCGGCTGCAGGCGGCCGAGGAGGGCCCGTGAGCCGCCGCGCCGACCGGGTTCCGTCCATTCCGTCCCCTCCTCCCTTCGACGTCCACAGGAGTTCCGCCATGCCAGCATCCATCACCACCGTCCGCCGCATCCTGCTGGCCGCGGCCACCGCCGCCGGCCTGCTGCTGCCGGCGGCCGTGCAGGCGCATGCCAAGCATGGCCAGCCGCAGCACGGCGGCCTGGTCGCCGAGGCCGGCGCCTTCCAGGGCGAGCTGGTCGCCAAGGGTCGCCAGCTCACGCTGTACGTCACCAACCACGGCGAGCCGCTCGCGATGGCGGGCGGCTCGGCCAAGGCCACGCTGCTGGCCGGCGCGGACAAGAGCGAGCTCGCGTTCGCGCCGGCCGGCGCCAACCAGCTCACGGCCACCTCCCCTGCGCCGCTGGCCGCCGGCACCAAGGCCGTGGTCACGGTCAAGCTGCCCAACGGGCGCAGCGGGAACCTGCGGTTCGAGATCAAGTGAGGCCGGCCGCCGCCGTGACGCCCCCCGTCGTCATCCCCCCGTCGTCATCCCCCCGTCGTCATCCCGGCGAAAGCCGGGATCCAGTGACTTGTCACCGCCCGGCAGCGCGGGGGCCGGGCATCACGTGCAGCAGCCCGCGCGTGGCGCTGCGACGACCCGCGGCGCGCAGCCGCAACCGCAACCGCCGGCCTTGCGCGGCGCGCGCGCCGGCGCCGGGGCCGGGGCCGCGACGCTGGCCGTCGCCGGGTAACCCGCCTGGCGCAACGCCGCCTCGAACGCGGCCGCGCTGCCCGTCGCCGGCGTGACCCGCACGTGGCGCGTGGCCAGGTCGGCGTCGACGCGGGCACCGGGGTCGACCGCCTCGACGGCACGGGTGATGGCGCGCACGCAGCCGCCGCAGGTCATGGAAGGAACGTGGAGATCGATCATGGAAGGCTCCTGGGAGTGCAGGCCTGCATCGTCGACCTTCCCACCGTGGCAGGGTCAAGCCCGGCCGCGCAGGTTGCAGAATGCCGCCTCCATCCACCCGTTGCGCCACCGCCATGCTGACCCTGCACCACCTGGAAACCTCCCGCTCGCAACGCGTGCTCTGGCTGCTCGAGGAGCTGGGCGTGCCCTACGAGATGGTGACCTGGCAGCGCGACGCGCGCACGCGGCTGGCGCCGGCGGCGCTCAAGCAGGTCCACCCGATGGGCAAGGCGCCGATCCTGGCCGACGGGGACGTGGTGGTGGCCGAGTCGGGCGCGATCCTGGAGTACCTGGCGCAGCGCCACGGCCCGCGCAGCGGCGAGCTGGCCGGGCTGCTGCCCGCGGCGGGTGACGCCGACTGGCTGCCCTGCCGCTACTGGATGCACTTCGCCGAGGGCTCGCTGATGAACTGGCTGGTGATGCAGCTGGTGTTCACCGTGATCCCGACCCGGCCGATGCCCTTCTTCGTCAGGCCCATCGCCAGGGCGCTCTGCGGCCAGGTGCGCAGCAGCCTGGTCGAGCCGAACGTGCACGAGGCGCTGGCGCTGATGGACGCCGAGCTGGCCGGCTGCACCTGGTTCGCCGGCGAGCGCCTGACGGTGGCGGACTTCCAGATGTCGTTCGCCGTCGAGGCCGCGCTGACGCGGGTCGCGGCACCGGGGACGCTGCCCCACCTGCGGGCCTGGCGCGACCGCGTGGCGGCGCGCCCGGCCTGGCAGCGCGCGATCGCCAAGGGTGGGCCGGTGGTGATGGGCGCCTGAGCGCAGGTTGCGCGGTCGATCGTGGGTCCCCGCCTGCGCGGGGACGACGGGGCAGGGATTCCGTCATGCCCGCGCAGGCGGGCATCCACGATCGGGCGCTGCGGTGACACGTGGTTCCCCGCCTGCGCGGGGACGACGGATCAGGGGGACCCGGACCCCAGCGCCGCCTGCGCCAGCTCGCCCAGCACGTCCACCGCATTGGTTTCGTGCGGCAGCGTGTTCGTGCTGGCCACGCGCCCGGCGCCGGCCGCGCGCAGCAGTTCCAGCGCACCCGGCTCGAAGAGCGCGTGCACGCCGATGCAGGTGGGCCGTGCGCCCGGCCAGGCGGCGCGCACCTGGCGCACGGCCTGGGCCATGGTGTGGGCGCTGGAGACGATGTCGTCCAGCAGCACCGGCCGGCGGTGCCCATGGGCGGCGGCTTCGGGCACCGACACCTGCACGTCGCGGTCGCCGTGGCGGGTCTTGGCCAGCACCAGGGCCGGGCAGCCGATGCGCGCCGCCACGTCCCGCACCCATTGCGCGCTCTCGCTGTCGGGCCCGACCAGCACCGGGTCGGCGACCTCGGCCGCGATCCAGCGCGCGAGCGCCGGCGCGCTGGGCACGGCGGTGGCGGGGATGGTGTAGACGGCCGACAGCGCCGGATGGCGGTGCAGGTGCGGATCGACCGTCACCAGCGCGTCGAAGCGGGCGCTGACGAAGGCGGCGAAGCTGCGCGAGGTGACCGCCTCGCCGTCGCGGAAGCGGATGTCCTGCCGCATGTAGGGCAGGTAGGGCGCGGCCAGGCCGACCGACGTGGCGCCCAGCTCGCGGGCCACGTCGGCCAGGAACCACAGCGACAGCGCCTGCGGGTCGGGGTCGCGCAGCTGCGCGAACAGCCACACCCGCGCGCCGGCCACGCCGTCCTGCAGCCGCAGGTAGCGTTCGCCGTCGGGGAAGCGCCGGTGCTCGACGCCCACGACGGCCACGTCGTCGGCGCCGGCCGCACGCAGGGCCTGCGCGAAGTCGGCGGCGCCCGCCTCGCTGCCGGGCAGCGGCAGCACGCGCAGGGGACGCAGGGCGGCGGGCGCGGCACTCATTCGGACTCTCCCAGGGCCACGATGTCCCGCTGGCCCTGCACCCAGTGGTGCGCATAGGCCAGCTCGCCGGGGCTGGCGGCATGCAGCGTGTAGAGCGGCTGGCCGCGCGCCACCCGCATGCCCACCCGCACGTCCATGTGCACGCCTGCCACCGGGGCGGTGGGCGCGCCGGCCAGCTTGGCGGCCATGGCGATGCGGCGGTTGTCGATCGTCGTGACGACGCCTTCGTGCGGCGCCTCCACCGTGCGGGTGTGGGCGGCGGTGCCCGGTTCGCGCAGGCCGCCCTGCGCATCGCAGATGGCTGCGAACTGCGTCCAGGCCCGCCCGCTGTCCAGGGTCTCGGCCGCGAGCGCCAGGCCTTCGGCCTCGGAGGCGGCCACGCCACCCATCTGCAGCAGCCGCCCGGCCAGCGCCAGCGCCCGCTGGCGCAGGTCGGCCGGCGCCTCGGGCCGGCGCTGCAGCACGGCCAGCACGTCGTGGGCCTCGAGCGCGGGGCCGATGCCGCGGCCCACCGGCTGGCTGCCGTCCGTGGCCATCACCTCCACCTGCAGCCCGATGGCGGCGCCCACCTCGCCCAGGGCCTTGGCCAGCGCATGGGCGGCACCGGCGCTGCGCACCTTGGCCGTCGGGCCCACCGGGATGTCGATCAGCACCCGGCGCGCGCCGGCGGCCGCCTTCTTCGACAGCACCGAGGCCACCATCTGCCCGGTGCCGTCCAGGTCCAGCGGCCGCTCGACGCGGATCAGCACGTCGTCGGCCGGGCTCAGCGCCACCGCGCCGCCCCAGACGATGCAGCCGCCGTGCCGCTCGACGACGCGGCGCATGGCCGCGATGTCGAGGGCCACCGGCGCCAGCGTCTCCATCGCATCGGCGGTGCCGGCCGGCGAGGTGATGGCGCGCGAGCTGGTCTTGGGCATGGCCAGGCCGCAGGCGGTGACGATGGGCACCACGAGCAGCGTGGTGCGGTTGCCGGGCAGGCCGCCCACGCAGTGCTTGTCCACCACGGGGTCGAACGGCCACTGCAGGCGTTCGCCCACGTCGACCATGGCGCGGGTCAGCGCCACCGTCTCGGCATGGCTCATGTGCTCGCCGGCGCAGGCGGTGACGAAGGCCGCCAGGTGCAGGTCGGACAGGCGTCCGGCGGCCACGTCGCGCATCAGCGCCAGCAGCTGCGGGTAGTCGAGCCGGTGGCCCCAGATCTTGGCGCGCAGGTGGCGCAGCGAGTCGAGCACCGGCGGGTGTCGGATCGCCACCGTGTCGCCCTCGCGCAGGGCCAGCAGCCGCCAGGCGGCCTCGGACAGCGCGGCCTCGTCGGTCCCCAGCCAGTCGCCCAGCACGTGGTGCACGGTGGCCAGGGCGGTGCGGCTGCCGTGCGCCAGCTCGACCCGGGCCTGGGCCTCGAAGCCCTCGCTCTTGCACAGCGGGCAGTCGGCCCGCAGGTAGACGACCGGCGCCTGGTAGGTGTCGATGCCGGCGCGGCGCGCGCGCAGCGCGGCCGGGGCCGGCTGCAGCGGCGGGGTCACCGGCGCATCCTCACAGGTCCACCTGCTGCAGCTGCTCGGGCACGCGGGCCGGCCAGCGGTGGGTGTCCTCGATGGCCAGCCGCAGGCGGTCGGCCGCCTCGGGCTCGCCGTGCACCACCCACACCTGCCTGGGCGGCGCGGGCAGCTGGCCCAGCCAGTGCAGCAGCTCGTGGCGGTCGGCATGCGCCGACAGCGAGCCCAGGCTCACCACCTCGGCGCGCACCTTGACGTACTCGCCGTGGATCTTGACCTCGCGCGCGCCGCTGGCCAGCGTGGCCCCGCGGGTGCCGGCCGCCTGGTAGCCGGCCAGCAGGATGGTGTTGCGGCGGTCGGGCGCGTAGGCCTTGAGGTGGTGCACCACGCGGCCGCCGGTGGCCATGCCGCTGGCCGAGACGATCACCGCCGGCATGCGCAGCTGGTTCAGGCGCTCGGACTCCTCCACCGTGTTGACGATGGTGGCCGCGTGCGCCATCGCGCGGCACTGCGCCGCATCGAGCCGGTGCTCGTCCGCGTGCCGGGTGTAGAGCGCCGTCACGTCGGCCGCCATGGGGCTGTTGAGGAACACCGGCACGTCGGGCATGCGGCGCTGCGCCTTGAGCTGCGCGATCAGCCACAGCAGCGCCTGGGCCCGGCCGACCGCGAAGGCCGGCACCACCACGACACCACCGCGCGCGGCGGTGCGGCTGACCACCTCGGCCAGCACGGTGGCGGGGTCCTCCTCGGCATGCAGGCGGTCGCCGTAGGTGGACTCGACCAGCACGTGGTCGGCCGCCGGCGGCACCTCGGGCGGTCGCATCAGCAGGTCCTGCTGCCGCCCCAGGTCGCCCGAGAACAGCAGCGTGCGGCCGTCCCAGCGCACGTGCACGCTGGCCGCGCCCAGGATGTGGCCGGCCGGGATGCAGCGCATGTGCACCCCGGGCACCGGCTCGAACTCGGCATGGAAGTCCACCGGCCGCAGCTGCCTGAGCACGCGCCGCGCGTCGTCCTCGGTGTACAGGGGCAGGGCCGGGTGGTGGCGCGAGATCCCGTGCCGGTTGGCGTACAGCGCCTCCTCTTCCTGCAGGTGGCCCGCGTCGGGCAGCAGCAGGCCGGCCAGTTCGCAGGTGCCACGGGTCGCGAACACCGAGCCGCGGAAGCCGTTGCGCGCCAGCGCGGGCAGGTAGCCGCTGTGGTCGATGTGGGCATGCGTGAGCACGACGGCGTCGATGGTCGACGGCTCGACCGGGAAACGGTCCCAGTTGCGCAGCCGCAGTTGCTTGAGCCCCTGGAACATGCCGCAGTCGACCAGCACGCGCCGGCCGCCGGCCTCCAGCAGGTAGCGCGAGCCGGTGACGGTGCCGGCGCCCCCGAGGAAGGTCAGTCGCATGGCCTCATGGTCCCATGGTTGTCAGGCGCAGAGCACGAGATCGCGCAACTGCGCGTATGTCTCGACCACGTCATACCGCACCTGATCCGAGGTGATCTTCGAGAAGAACACCCGAGCGCAATCGATCTTGCTCTTCTCGATGGCACGCAGCTCCAGGCTGGACATCGATCCCTTGGTCTCGGCCACAAAATACACATGCTTGACCTTGCCCTCCTGGAAGGCGATCGCCCAGTCGGGGTTGTAGTTGCCCACGGGCGTCGGAATGTAGAAACCTTTGGGGAGCTTGGCGTACACGACCACCTCGGTGCTCACGTCCAGTTCGCGCACGAAGTCGCGCTCGGTTGCCGAGTCGGTGAACACGTAATCGAACACATGGCGCTTGGCCGGGACGGCCTTGCTGAAGTCCTCGCGCGGCTTCTCGCGGGTGAAGATGCTCAGGTCGTGGCGCTCGCCGGTCAGGTCGTAGGCGATGTGTTCGACGATCACCGTGGCCTTCTGCTCTTTGATCAGCCGGGCGGCCTTCTGCAGGAAGTCTTCGGGGTTGGTGCGGTACTGCGCGAAGACAGCCTTGTTGATGCCGCCCAGGATGGCAGCAACGGTCCGGCGGGTCAGCTGCGTGTCGGTGGCGATGCGCCCGATCAGGTCGTAGCGCACCTGCGAGTGCACCGAGGCACGGTGCAGGTCGGTGCGTCGCTGCGTCTCGGCAAAGGCGACGCCCTGCTGCAGGGCCTCGTGCGTGGTCGTGTCCTGCTGCTCGCCGGCCACCACCGTGTACTGCAGCGGCGCCACGCGCAGCTGCTGGTCGAGCGCGGCGGTGCATTTGCCCACCAGCTCCGGCGTGTCGAACTGCACCGTGTAGGCCGCCTTTCGATTGATCCGGTCCCACAGGGCCCGGAACTCCTGCCGCTCAAAGTTGGCATTGAGCGGGTTCGTCTTGGCAGCACGGTCGTCGTCGGTGTGCGGCAACTGGCTCTCGCTGAAGACGGAGGCGATCAGCACATGGATCTGTGCCGTGTGCATGGCCAGCTCGGGCGGCAGCGGCACCAGCTGAGCGTCGCGTCGCGCATCGTGGTAGGCGTCCGTGATCCGGTCGCCGTCGTCGACGTAGTCGTTCTTCACCAGCCAGCGGTGGATCTGCCGCGCCATTGGCGGCGTGACCTCGATGTCGCCCGCATCCGTGGCCAGCCGCTTGCCGGTGAAGTAAGCCTCGTTGGCCAGCTTCGGACGGTCCGACAGGCTCTCGCTGATGTCGCGCTGCAGGCCCGCGACGAAGTCCGTGTAGCTCTCGTTCGCCACCACGGTCAGCACGTTGTCCAGGTGCACCGTGGCCGGGTCGTCCATGCGCTCGCCCTGCTGGTTCACGCACAGGCGCAGGCCACGCCCTACCTCCTGCCGCCGGCTGACGGTGTTGTCGCTGTGCTTGAGCGTACAGATGACGAACACGTTGGGGTTGTCCCAGCCTTCGCGAAGCGCCGAGTGCGAAAAGATGAAGCGCGTGGGTTCGGCGAACGACAGCAGCGCCTCCTTGTTGCGCAGGATCAGGTCGTAGGCATCCACGTCGTCGGCCTCGCTCGAGCGCTTGCCGGTTTCCGGATCCACCAGCCGGCCCGAGCGCTTGTCGACCGAGAAGTAGCCGTTGTGCGTGCGGGCGGCCTGGATGCCACGCAGCCAGCGGTTGTAGGGCGTGTCCTCCAGGGTCAGCACCTCGTTGACCGCGCGGTCGTACTCCTCCTCGAACATGCGCGCGTACTCCCCGGGCTGTTCGTTGCCGCCCTCGTAGCTGCGGTAGCGGGCCACGCTGTCGATGAAGAACAGCGACAGCACCTTGATGCCGCGGTCGAACAGCGCGCGTTCCTTCTCGAAATGGGCCTGGATGGTCTCGCGAATCTGGATGCGCCGCAGCGTGGCTTCGGTCACGTCGCCGGTGGCTTCGCCGGCCTGCAGCACATGGCCGTTGGCGAAGCTCACTTCGTTCGTGCGGGCGTCGATGTCGGCCACGACGAAGCCCCGGTACTGCTCGAGGCCGCCCGACAATTCCTGCAGGTTGTCGTTGCGCGCCAGCTTGCGCAGCACCCGCCGGATGCCGCCGCCCTGGCGCACTTCCAGTTCGACGCGCGCCACCGGCGCTGCCTTCGAGACTTCGATCGCATCGAGGTAGAGGTAGGCCGTGGTGCCGGTGAGGTTGCGCACGGTGATGCCGCGCACCCGGATCTTCTTGACCAGCTTCTGGTTGTAGGCGTCCAGGGCGTCCAGCCTGTAGATCTTGTTGTGCTGCGTCTTGTGGGTGGCCGAGTAGCGCAGCACCGCCAGGGGCTTGAAGCGCTGCAGCGCCTCCAGCGTCTTGGCGCCTTCCATCTTCTGCGGCTCGTCCAGGATCAGGATCGGTCGGTTGGCGCTGATCACGTCGATCGGACGGCGCGACTGGAAATCATCCAGCTCCTCGTAGATGCGACGTGCGTCCTTGCCGGTGGCCGCGAACGCCTGGACGTTGATCACCATGACGTTGATGCCTGCGTCGGACGAGAAGCTCTCCAGGTTGTGCAGCTGGCGCGAGTTGTAGATGAAGAAGCGTGCGCGCTTGCCGAACTCCTGCAGGAAGTGCTCACCCATGATCTCCAGCGACTTGTGCACGCCCTCGCGGATCGCGATGCTGGGCACCACCACGATGAACTTGCTCCAGCCATAGCGGGCGTTCAGCTCGAACATGGTGCGGATGTAGCAGTAGGTCTTGCCCGTGCCGGTCTCCATCTCCACGTCCAGGTTCACCCGGCTGATGTCGCTGCGCACCAGCGCGGTCGACAGCGGCAGGTTCTGCCTGCGCTGCACGGCGTGGATGTTCTGCAGCAGCTGCTCGGGCGTGAGGGCCAAGTCGGCATTGCTGAAGCCGTGCACCTCCAGCGCGGCGCGGGCCTGGCCGGCGGCGTCCGTGGTGCGACCCGGGTCCACCCGGTAACGCAGGCCGGCGCTGTGCGGCTGGCCACCGAAGCAATCGGCCACCGCGTCCACGGCGTCGAGCTGGTAGCGCTGCTGCTTGAATCTGAGCTTCATGGAATGAATAAAAACGCTTGTAAATCAATGGCTTGGCTGAGCCGCCAGCCCGTTTTATCCGGCATTTATCCGTCGTTATCCTGCACGCCGGCCACCAGCACCCAGCGCGGCACCTTGCGGGCGCCGGCATTGCGGATGCGACCGGCGCGCCGCAGGTTGCTCAGCAGGTTGCCCACCTTGTTGTGCTTCTGCGCCGGCGACATGCCGTCGGGCAGCTTGGGCCACAGCAGCTTGTCGATCTCCGAGCGCGGTGCGCTGCCGAAGCGCGCCAGGTAGTCGGTGATCAGCCGGGCGTAGAAGGCGTCGTCCTGCGCCCGGGTGCGGATGTAGTCGGCCTGCCCGCCCGTGGCCTGCGCCACCCGCGCCGACACATGCAGGTGCGGGCGGCGGCCCTCGACCAGGCCGGCCAGCCGCAGGCGCCGCAGCAGCTCGTCGTCGATGGGCAGCTGCTTCTGCACCCGGTCCAGCGCCAGGATGTCGGCGAGCGGCAGATCGGTCTGCTGCATCAGCAGCCGGCTGTAGGCTGGATCGACGATGGCACCGTGCAAGGTGAGGCGCACCGCGCTGGGTTCGGCCAGGTCGTAATCGGGCATCGGGAAATAGCGCCTGGCTTGGCCCACGTGCAGCAGGTGGATGCCGTAGCCCAGCGTGTCGATCATGTTCAGCTCGGCCATCGCCTGCGCCAGGAACGGGTTGCGGTAGCGGCGGGGCACCCGGGTGCCATCCACGTAGTCGGCCGGCTGCCCCTCGTAGAAGCTGCCCTCGTTCTCGAAAACGAGGCGGTCGGGCCACTCGGTCACCACCACGCGGCCATTGCGGGCGTAGTCCTGGTGCGCGATGCAGTTGTGCAGCGCCTCCAGCACCAGCCGCTGGTCGTACTTGGCGACTTCGACGGGCACAAGTTGGTCGTCGGGCAGCAGCCGCAACTGCACGTTGCGCACCTTCTGGTAGAGGCGCGTGGTGGCCAGCAGGAAGGGCGGGGCGAAATGCTCGTAGGCCCGTTCGGGGCCTTCCAGCTTCCAGGTCAGCTGCGCAGGGTGGGGCGACAGGCGGTGCGCCGCTTCGGACCGCCCGAGCAGCAGCAGCGCCGCGCGGGTGACCGCGCCACCCTGCGTGAGCCGGGCGCGGTCGAGAAACAGTGCGTCGGGCCAGGCGGCCACCTCGTCGGGGCTGAACCGGTTGGCGTGCTTGCGTGCGTACAAGGCACGCGCCTGCGCCAGGGCCTGCGGCTCGACATCAGAGAGGCTGGCGCCGGGCACCTGCTGGGCGGTCCAGTCGTGCGCAGCGGACTGGCGGCGCAGGGCATCGAGCTTGTCCAGACCCAGAGGCACCAGGCTCTCGCCGGCGCGGGCGTAGTAGTGCCCCTGCCAGGCGATGGGCATGCCCTGCGGGGCAGCCGGCACGTCCAGCAGGAGCACGCGGCCTTGCGGGTGCTGCAGCACATGAATGTCGCGCAGCGTGATCGCCGGCTCGGTGCCGTCGGCGATCTGCATCTTCAGCGACTGCAGCCGCTGCGGCTCGGGCCGGTAGTCGGTGCCCACCACCTGCCGGCTGCGGTCGTCGATGCCGAACACCAGCCAGGCACGGTCCTGCTGGCGCAGATTGGCTTCGTTGGCCAGTGCCGAAACGTACTTGCCGATGTCGCCGGTGGCGTAGCCGTCGCCCGCGCGCTTGAACTCGACGACCTCGCTTTCCCAGCGGGCCAGCAGGTCGGTGAGCAGGGCTTGCAGCCGGGCGACGTCCATCAGAGCGTGCGCATCTCGGTGGAGGGCGACAGCCGCGCGAACAGCTGCTGCGCGTTGATGCGGGCGCTATCACTCGCAAAGCCGGTGTCGCGGAACACCGCGCGCAGCGGCTGGCGCTGCGCCAGCTCGCGCACGAAGGCGTCGTCGATGCCGCTGTCGAAGCAGGCCGCCAGCGCGTTCTGGTCCACGAAGAAAACGGTCTTGCCGGCGACGGTCTCGCGCGCGATGGGCAGGCCCAGGTCCACGCCCCAGTCCAACAGGACCTGGAACAGCAGGTCATCGGGCGTGCGGTCGGGGCGGATGTTGTCGACCTGGTCGAACAGCTGCTCCTGCGTGACCGCGTCTGGGGTGTAGAAGACGTCGGTCATGTTGGAGGTGTCGATGCGCAGGACGCGGAATCCGCGATCCTGCTCCGGTGTGCTCCCGCCCAGTTCTTTGGCGACATTGCGCACCCGGGTCAGGCCCATGTCGAAGATCGTCCGCAGTCCGGGCTCGGGTTGCGGCAGTGCTTCCGCGAGCTGCACGCCGATGAAGCGGCGGCGGCCGCCGTCTTCGGCGTTCTGCTTCAGCACGGCATGGGCGGTACTGGCAGAGCCGCTGAAGAAGTCGAGCACCACGCACTCTTCATCGGCCGGTGCGGAGAGTTGCAGGATGCGCTGAAGCAACTCGACGGGTTTGACGGAGTTCAAGACGTTCTCGGTGTACTTGAACGGGACAAACTTAAGTAGCGTCTTCTTCGCGTCTTGGGTATGCCCGACTTCATCGTAGAACCACAGTGTCTGTGGTGTGCGGCCATCGGCTACTTCAGAAAGAAAGCGCTTAATGGCCGGAGCATTGTTCCCATCGGCCCCCCACCAGATCCGGTTGTCCTTATTCAGTTCCTCGAACTTCCTCTTGTCGATGCCCCAGTAACGGCCAGTGGGAGGGCCAGCAATCTTTCTGCCAGATGGAGAAGTGACGGGATAGATCCCGGCGTCGTACCTGTTCCGCGCCGACATATCTACAGGTTTCCAAGGGCCGCGTGGATCGTTGTCTGGATTCTTGTAGCGAGCCTCCATCTCAGCTGTCCGGGGAAGCCTGTTGGGACGCCAAGTGCTCTTGTCCCTGGCGTACACGAGCACATAGTCATGATCTTCAGAGAACCAGTCGGCGGAGTTCTTCGGTGAGTAAACCTTCTGCCAGATGATCTGCGCCACGAAGTTCTCGTCCCCGAAGATCTCCGTGCAGATCTTGCGCAGGTTGTCGACCTCGTTGTCGTCGATGGAGATGAAGATCACGCCGTCCTCGCGCAGCAGATTGCGGGCGAGCTTCAGGCGCGGGTACAGCATCGACAGCCAGTCCGAGTGGATGCGGCCGTTCGCCTCGGTGTTGGCGACCAGCTTCTCGCCGGTCGCCGTCTCCTGGTTGGACCGGGCCAGGTAGCTCTCGGCGTCCTCGGCATAGTCGTCGTCGTAGATGAAGTCGCGCCCGGTGTTGTACGGCGGGTCGATGTAGATCATCTTCACCTGGTTCAGATACGTCTCCTGCAGCAGCTTCAGCGCCTCCAGGTTGTCGCCCTCGATGAACAAATTGCGGGTGGTGTCGAAGTCCACACTCTCCTCGCGGTCGGGCCGCAGCGTCTTGGCAATCGGCGCGTTGGCCAGCAGCAGTGCCTCGCGCTTGCCGGGCCAGTTCAGCTGGTAGCGCTCCTGCGGGCCCTCGACCAGCACGGGAGAGAGCTCCTGGCGCAGTTGGTCGAAGTCCACCGCCAGCCGCACGCGGCCCTGCGCATCGTGGGCTTCGGTGACGCAATGGGGGAACAGCTGGCGCAGCTGCGCGATGTGGGCCTGGGTCAGGTCGGGACTGTGGAGTTTCAGTTTGTCCATGGGGGGCGTCGTGGCGTCTCAGTGCGCCAGGGTGTCGCGCAGCGCGCGGGCGCTGCGCAGTTGGGCGTTGATCTCGACCTTGCGGTTGAACTGTCGTTCGCGCGCCAGGCGGCTGGCTAGCTGCCGTTCGGCCGCGTCGGCGCTGCGCCATTGCGCGATGCGCTCCAGCTGGTCCTCGAGCGGCTCGTGCAGCCGTGCCGGCAAGGGCAGCAGGGTGCGTAGCAGCTGCTCATAGAGGCTGGCGAGGTCCAGCGCGAGCGGTAGTGGGCGGCGCACGGTGTCGGCATCGCACCATGGGCCGGCATGGTGCTCGCTGCACACCCAGGCGCCGGCCACGGCGGCGCTGGGCCGCTTCCAGGCCGCGACCGCCTGCACCCGCGTGCCGTGGTGCAGCTCGAACAAAGTCGGGAACGGGATGGCCCGGTCGATGCAGCGCAGCACCTCGGCGTCGAGTGTCGGCGTCTTCAGCTCCAGCTGGAAGACCTCGATCTCGGGCACGTGGGCGGTGGCGGGCAGCTGCACCGTCTCGGGCGCGAGCTTGTGCGACCAGACGATCTGCCCCAGCTGGCTGGTGAAGGCCTGCCGAACCGCCGCACCGGTGCGCACATGCGCCAGCACCTTGGACTTGGCCACCGCCCGGCCCACGGCGGCGCGGGCGGGCCAGGCATGCAGGGGCGGTCTGTCGTGCGCGGGCGTCATGCAGCCCGCACCACCAGGAAGCACACCAGCTCGAAGTCGTCCAGTCCGGCCGCGGGCTGCACCAGGGCGGCGGTGCGGCCGGGCGTGAACAGGCTGTCGACCTCGCCCTCGGCCTGATGCAGCAGCATGCTGCGGATGGCCTGGTCCAGCAGGGCCGAGTAGCGGCGCATGTCGCGGCCGTCGTCGGTCTCGCGGTTGAACGGCTCGCACACCCCGGGCAATGGCGCGTCGCGGCCCTTGCAGGCGCTGCGCGCTAGGTCCAGTAGGCGCTTGACCTCGGTGTGCTGGGTGATCACCTGGCCATCCTGGCCGATGTAGACCAAGTAGTACGGGTGCAGCCGGTTGCGCTGCTGTACGTTCACGCCGGGGTGGCGATTGCGCAGGGTGAAGATCACGCCGGGCAGCAGGCCCTTGTCGGGGTCGGCCGGCACCACCGCATGCAGGCCGTTGGGCAGCCGGCGCAGGCCGTCGTCGGCCTTGAGGTGGTTGAGCAGGTCCATGCGGAAGTCGTTCAGCCCCAGGTCGGTGATCGAGATGCCGGCTCGCACGTCCTCCAGCTCGACCACCTCCTGCTGCAGCCGGCGCAGCTGCTCCTGCCGGTAAGCCACGTCGTTGGCCTGCGCACTCAGCACGTTGTCGTCGCCCGTCGCGGCCACGTCGGCGATCACCATCCGGTTCTCCACCCGCTCCTTGAGGCGGATGTACTCGTCCAGGCTGATGTCGGGCCAGTAGTTCACCAGCTGGATGCGCGCATTGGGCGAGCCGATGCGGTCGACCCGGCCGAAGCGCTGGATGATGCGCACCGGGTTCCAGTGGATGTCGTAGTTGATGACGGTGTCGCAGTCCTGCAGGTTCTGGCCTTCGGAAATGCAGTCGGTGGCGAACAGGATGTCGATCTCGCCGGGCTCCCCCGGCAGGACCTGGGCCTTGTCCTTGGAGCGCGGCGAGAACAGCGTCAGCAGGGTCTGGAAGTCCACGCCTCGCCGGCGCGGATCGACCAGCCTGAGGGTGGCCTTGGGGTCTTGCGTGCCGCTCACCAGCCCGCTGTGCACGCTGTGGTCCTGCAGCAGTTGCGGCGCCAGCTGCTCGTAGAGGTAGGCCGCAGTGTCGGCGTAGGCGGTGAAGACCAGCAGCTTGCGGTTGCCCGCGTTGATGGGGCTCGCCAGCTTGGCCTCGATTCGCGCCTTCAGGTGCTGCAGCTTGGCATCGTCCTCGGGGCCCACCTTGGCCATCTCGGCCAGCAATGACTCGATCACGTCCAGGTCAGCCTGCAGGTCGTGCTGCCAGCGGGGCAGATCCATGTCGCGCAGGCTGATGCGCACGCGGCCGCCCGTGGCGAGGCCGTCGTCGTCCTCGAACCAGGTCTCGTCGTCTTCCGGGTCGGCATCGAGCAGGCCGGGTGCCAGGTCGTCGAAGCCGCCGTCGATGTCCCGCGCCATGCAGTCGTCGATGGCGGCTAGCGTGCGGCGGTGGTTGGCCTTCAGTCTTTGCAAGGTCAGGCGGAACGAGGCCACCGAACTTTCCAGGCGCTTGAGCAGGTTGACCGTCATCAGCGCCTGCAGGCTGCGCTCGCGGTCGACCTGCCGCAGGGTGCCGCCGCCGCTGCGCACCTCGGTGTCGTACAGCGCCTCGTATTTGCGCAGCCGGCTGGGCAGGATGTAGCTGACCGGGGCATAGACGGCCAGCCGCAGCCGCGTGAGCTGCGCATAGATCGCGTTGAAGCCGGGAACGTCGGGCCGCTGCGTGAGCGGGCACTGGAACGACAGCGGCGGCAGGCGCGTGGGGAAGCTGCCGATGTCCTGCGTGTCGTAGAAGGTTTGGATGTGACGGCGCGAACGGGCGATGGTCACGCTGTCGAGCAGCTCGAAGAAGTCGAAGTCCAGCGCCGACAGGATTGCCTCGGGCGTGCGTTCCTCGGCCGGCAGCCGCGACCAGGCGTTGAAGGCCGCCTGGGCGCGCCGGAAGATCTCTTCGATCTCGGTCTCGGTGCGCAGCTTGTCGCCCAGCTGGCCGGAGTGCCCTTCGTAAGCCAGCGCGAGCTGGTTGCGCAGGTCGTTGAAGCGGTTGTTGACCGG
This sequence comes from Comamonadaceae bacterium, assembly GCA_027484575.1. Classification (GTDB taxonomy): domain Bacteria; phylum Pseudomonadota; class Gammaproteobacteria; order Burkholderiales; family Burkholderiaceae_C; genus Ramlibacter. Next base: position 762,763 of record JAIXSQ010000007.1, on the reverse strand, counting down.
CGTGGCCGACAGCATCAGGACCTTGGTCTTGACACCCTGGCGCACCACCGCGTTCATCAGGCGCTGGTAACGGGTCTCGCGGTCCTTGTAGGCGTCGTTGTTGCGGAAGTTGTGCGACTCGTCGATGACCACCAGGTCGTAGTTGCCCCAGTTCACCCGGTTAAGCGGCGTGCCGAACGACTCGCCGCTGGTGCGCAGCAGGTCCGTGTGGCACAGCACGTCGTAATTGAAGCGGTCCTGTGCGAACGGGTTGGTGGTGAGGTTGCGGTTGTAGGTGAGCCAGTTATCGGCCAGCTTCTTGGGGCACAGCACCAGCACCGACTTGTTGCGCAGCTCGTAGTACTTGACCACTGCCAGCGCGGTGAACGTCTTTCCCAGGCCCACGCTGTCGGCCAGGATGCAGCCGTTGTACGTCTCGAGCTTGTTGATGATGCCGTTGGCAGCATCGCGCTGGAAGTTGAACAGCTTGCGCCAGACCAGGGTGTCCTGGTAGCCGGTCCGGTCGTTGGGCAGTGCGTCTTCGTCGAGGTCTTCCAGGAACTCGCTGAAGATGTTGTGCAGCATTAGGAAGTAGATGCGCTCGGGCGCGTTCTCCTGGTAGATCGAGGCGATGTGGTCGCACAGGCGCTGGGTCACGTCCTCCAGCTTCTGCGGATCGTTCCAGATCTCGTAGAACAGCTTGAGGAAGGTGCTGGTGTGCGAGGGTTCGTCGAACTTGCTGACGATGTTCGAGACCGCATTGCCCGGCCGGTACCCCAGATCCACCGCCGTGAAGCCATGCAGCGGCATGTAGACGGCCGCAGGCTCCCGCGTCTGCACCACCGCGAACTGCTGCATCGGCGCGCTGCCCCGGTTGGAGCGGAAGGTGGCCTTGCGCCGCAGCCAGTCGGCGCATTCACGGGCAATGGCGCGCTGGGTGAGCTTGTTGCGCAGCTGGATCTCGAACTCGGTGCCGTAGAAGTCGCGCTCGCGCTCGGCCTTGGGGATGTGGAACTCGCGGCTCTGCTTGCGTGCAACGTCGGTGACCTGGTCGGGCACGAAGGTGGGCTGGGTGAAGATGAACTCCACCGAGTCGACCGATTCGAGTTCCTCCTTCAGGGCCTCGTAGGCGTAGATCGAGAACGAGGCGGCCGCGATCATCAGCCGCGAGTGCGGCTTGAGCGTCTTCTTCAGGTCGTCGCCGAGAAGACTGTTGATGTTGTCCAGCAGCTGCATGCACGCCCTTTGCGGTGGCCAAAGACCGGACCGGGTCGCAGCCCGGCGGCGTGCGGGATTCTAGGTGGACAACTGCAGCGCACCCTCGCGCCAGCTCGCGCTCACACCAAAGGTTGGGCTGCACACGTGGTCGGGGCGCGGGCGGCCGGCTCGGCGCCGGCCTGGCGCAGCCCGCCGTCGCGGGCCGGCAGTCCCGGGCCGAGGTCGCGGCCCTGCGCCGTGCGCGGTCCGTGCCGCCATTCCAGCGCGTGCCGCAGCGGCTCGGCCGGACGCGGCAGGGCCGGGCCAGCCATCCAGGGGCTGCAGGCGGCCAGCCGCGGCTGCGACGCCGCGGCCGCCTGGGGCAGGAGCAGCAGCAGGGCCAGCAGGGTGGGCAGGGCGATGCGCATGCCGCCACTCTGGCGGCAGCCCCGCGCGCGGCCTGTAGGAAGGCGTGGACGGCGGCCGGGCGACGCAGCTGACGGCCGTGTGGCCAGGCGATCAGGCGCCCACGGCGGCGTAGCGCGCGTAGGGGCGGGCCGAGCCGTCACGGCCCAGCAGCAGCACCGCGTAGGCATCGCGGCGGCCGCCATAGGCCGGGCCGTCCATGCCGGGCGAGCCCACGGGCATGCCGGGCACCGCCAGGCCCAGGGCCTGCGGCCGCTCCTTGAGCAGGCGGTGGATCTCGCGCGCGGGCACGTGGCCCTCGAGCGCGTAGCCGGCGACCACGGCCGTGTGGCAGGAGCCGTACTTGGTGGCGATGCCCAGCCGGGCGCGCACGGTCTGGTTGCCGCCCTCGTGCACGGTGACGGCGAAGCCGTTGGCCTGCAGGTGGTCGACCCAGTCCTGGCAGCAGCCGCAGTTGGCGTCCTTCCAGACCTCGACGGGCACGGCCTCGGGCTTCTTCTGCGCATGCACGCCGGCCGAGGCGGCGAGCAGTGCGCCGGCGGCAGCGAGCAAGCGGCGGCGGGACAGGCGGGTGGGCAGGGTCATGGCAAGGATCCGTTCGGGTGGAAGCTGGTGGGTGGACCCGCTGCGCGCCGCGGGGTTCCCCGCGGCCGGCGGCTCAGGGCGCGAGCCGCTCGCGCAGCCAGCCGCCGTCGTCCTGCCGCGTGTAGCGCAGGCGGTCGTGCAGGCGGCTCCGGCGGCCCTGCCAGAACTGCCACTGGTCGGGCACCAGCCGGTAGCCGCCCCAGTGCGGCGGGCGCGGCGGGTTCATCAGGAACTGCGCGCCGTATTTCGCGGCATTGGTGACCAGCACCGTGCGGCTGTGGATCACCTCGCTCTGCGGGCTGGCCCAGGCGCCGATGCGCGAGTCCAGCGGCCGGCTGTGGAAGTAGGCGTCGCTCTCGGCGGCGTCGACCTGCTCGACCCGGCCCTCGATGCGCACCACGCGCTCGAGCTCGACCCAGTGGAACTGCAGCGCCGCGTACGGGTTGCCGGCCAGGTCGTGGCCCTTGCGGCTGGCGTAGTTGGTGTACCAGACGATGCCGCGCGCGTCGTAGCCCTTGACCAGCACCGGCCGGGTGCTCGGTCGCAGGTCGCTGCCGACCGTGGCCAGGGTCATGGCATTGGGCTCGGGCACCTGCCCGGCGACGGCCTCGCGCAGCCACTGGTCGAACTGCTGCAGCGGGTCGGCATGGCTGGCGTCCTCGCTCAGCTCGGCCTTCTCGTAGCTCTTGCGCAGGTCGGCGATGGACTGGGACAGGGGGGCGGCGCTCATGGCCCGATTGTCGCCAGCGGCGGCCGGCGGTGCTTGCCGGGGGTCAAGCGCGGCGGGCGGTGGGCGGGTGCGCGTGGGTCCCCGCCTGCGCGGGGACGACGGGGCCGGGGCCGGCATGCCCGCCGTCCCCGTCATGCCCGCGCAGGCGGGCATCCACGACCATGCGCGGCGGCCGCCTCCGGCCCCGCCAGAATGCAGCCCATGGACCCCGCCGCCGCCCCCGTCGTGCTCGTGCTCGCCTCCGGCAAGGGCGAGCGCTTCCTCGCCTCCGGCGGCAGTGGCTCCAAGCTGCAGGCGCTGCTCGGCGGGCGGCCGGTGCTGCAGCACACGCTGGACGCCGTGCGCGCCAGCGGCCTGCCGTGGCATCTCGAGGATGCCGGCCATCCGGGCATGGGCGATTCGATCGCGGCCGCCGTGCGGGCCACGCGCGCGGCGCCGGGCTGGCTGGTGCTGCCGGGCGACCTGCCGCTGGTGCAGCCGGCCACGCTGCGCGCGGTGGCCCAGGCGCTGCAGGCGGGCGCCACCGTGGCCGTGCCGGTGCACGCCGGCGAGCGCGGTCACCCGGTGGGTTTTGCCGCCGGCTGCGGCCCGGCGCTGGCGGCCCTGGCGGGGCCGCAGGGCGCGGCGGCGGTGCTGAAGGCGCACCGCGTCACGCCGGTGCCGGTGGACGATGCGGGCGTGGTGACCGACATCGACACGGTGCAGGCCCTGGCCGCGGCGCAGGACCTGCTGCGCGCACGCGGCGGCTGACCGGGGGCCGCCCCGCGCCCGGCCTCAGGCCGCGACCTTGAACACCTGCACCGCGGCGGCCAGCGCGCGCGCCTGCGCGCGCAGCTGCTGCGCCGAGGCGGCGGTCTGCTCGACCATGGCGGCGTTCTGCTGCGTGTTGGTGTCCAGCAGGCCCACCGCCGCATTCACCTGCGTGATGCCGCTGGACTGCTCGGCCGAGGCCACCGTGATGCCCTCGACCAGCCGGCCCAGCTCGGTGGCCGCGGTCACGACCTGGGCCAGGGTGCCGCCGGCACCCTCGGCGATGTCGGCGCCGCGCCGCACCGCGAGCTGGCTGCCCTCGACCAGGGCCTTGATCTCCTTGGCCGCGTCGGCGCTGCGCTGCGCCAGGCTGCGCACCTCGGCGGCCACCACGGCGAAGCCGCGGCCCTGCTCCCCGGCCCGCGCCGCTTCCACCGCCGCGTTGAGCGCCAGGATGTTGGTCTGGAAGGCGATGCCGTCGATCACGCCGTTGATGCGGGCGATCTTGTCCGACGAGGCCTGGATCTCGTGCATGCCGTCGACCACCTGCGTGACCACGCTGCTGCCGCGGCTGGCCAGCTGGCCGGCCTCGCCGGCCTTGTGGTTGGCGGCGGCCGCGTTGTCGGCGTTGCGCTGCACGGTCGCGGCGATCTGCTCCACGGCCGCCGCGGTCTGCTGCAGGCTGCCGGCCTGGGCCTCGGTGCGCGAGGACAGGTCGTGGCTGGCCGCGGCGATCTCGGTGGCCGCGCCCTCGACGTGGCGGGCCTGCATGCGCACGTCGTTGACCAGCGCGCGCACGTTCACGTTCAGCTGGTTGATCGCGCGGTGCAGCGGCGCCAGCGCGTCGTCCTGCGTGGTGCGGCGCGCGCTGAGCTCGCCCGCGGCCATCCGGTTGGCGCGCAGCACCACGCCGGCCAGCGGCACGCTCAGGCCGGCGCGCAGCCACCAGCAGGCCAGTGCGGCCAGCGGCAGCTGCACCGCGGCCAGCACGCCCGCGAGGGCCAGCTGGCCGCGCAGCGCGGCGATGGCCGGCGCGGCCAGCGCGGGAGCCGCCAGCGCCACCGCGAAGCGGCCGTCCAGGCCCAGCCGCATCGCCTCGCGCAGCCGCGCCGCCGCGGAAGTGCGCAGCACGCGCCCCTCGCGCAGCACGTGCTGCAGGCGGCCGGCGCGCAGTTCCTCGCGCATGGTGGCGTACAGCCGCTCGGCGGCCTCGACCTCGGCGCGCGAGGCGGCGGTGCGCACCGACATGTAGCCCACCGGGCGGCCGTTCTCCAGCACCGGGGTGACGTTGGCCAGCACCCAGTAGTGGTCGCCGTCCTTGCGGCGGTTCTTGACCAGCTGCGACCACGGCCGGCCCGCCCGCAGCGTGGCCCACATGTCGCGGAAGGCCTCGGGCGGCATGTCGGGATGGCGCACCAGGTTGTGCGGCTGTCCCAGGAGTTCCTCCTCGGTGTAGCCGCTGACCCGCACGAAGGCGGGGTTGCAGTAGGTGATCCGGCTGTCGAGGTCGGTGGTCGACACGAGGGTCTCGCCCTCGGGCAGGACGAACTCGCGCTGGGTGACCGGCAGGTTCTGGCGCATGGGGGGCTCCTGGTCTGGCGCGCGGCTGCCGTGCCACGCGCTGGAGCCGCACTCTGCCCGTGCCCGCCGGCGGCCAGGCGCCGAAGAGACGCCCGCCGGACCTGCAGTTCGTCGCGCTGACAGCTGCCTGAGCAGTCGCCGTCAGCGCTGATCGCTCAGGGCGCCCGGTGCTTGCGGGGGGCCGACAGCTCCAGGAGGCTGTCGGCCAGCACGGCATCGACCTCGCGCCAGCGGCCGGCCAGCTGGGCCTTGGCCATCGCGGCCTGCAGCGCCTGCAGGTCGCGCACCGAGGGCGCCACCTTCATCTGCGCCATCGCCGCGGCCGTGTTGCCCGCGCGCAGCAGCGCGAGCACGCGCGGGGCCCAGTCGCCGGCCTTGGCCATCAGGCGCCTGCGATCACCGCGCAGGCCAGGCGCGGGCCCGAGTTGCCGGTGGGCTGGGTGCGGTAGTCGTCCGGGTCGCGGTGCACGATCAGGCCCTTGCCCACGACGTCGGCCGCGCCGCTGCCCACGCGGATGCCGGTGGCGGGAAAGCTGAAGGTGGCCACGCCGGAGGCGTCGGCCTTGAGGCTCTGCAGGTCGCCCGCATGGTGCGTGCCCATGCCGTGCTGGCCGTGCGGCGCGCCGGTGGGGTTGAAGTGGCCGCCGGCGCTCATGCCGTCGCCGCTGGAGCAGTCGCCCTTCTCGTGCACGTGGAAGCCGTGTTCGGCATTCGGCTTGAGCCCGCGCACCGTGCCGGTGACCAGCACGCGGTCGCCCTGCTGCACGAAGCGCACGGTGCCGGTGGTGGTGTTGCCGCTGGTGGGCTGCAGGGTGGCGGCGGCGGAGGGGCCGCCGGCCATGCCGGAGGTGCCGCCGGCGCAGGCGGCCAGCAGCAGGACGGCGGCCGTGGCGGCCAGGGCGGAACGGGTGTGCATGCGTGTCTCCTTGGGATCCGTGTGTTCTGGACCGCGCACTTTACGCGTGCCGGGCCAACCGCAGCAGGCGCTCGAGATGGCGGTCGTGGATGCCGTGCCGCGCGAGCTCCTCCAGCGTGCGCTGGGCGTAGTCGAGCGTGGTGCCGTACAGGCCGCAGGCCTCGCGGAAGATGCGCCGGTACTCGTCGTCCGCCAGCACGCCGGTGTGGCTGGGGCTGCGGCGCGACAGCGTGAACGCCAGCGCCCGCACCGGGCCGTGCGGCGTGTGGCAGGGCAGCCAGCGCGGGTCGTAGACGGCCATCCGCATCTCGCGCGCCCACAGCCGCGTCAGCACGGCCGCGCCGTCGGCGCGCGGGATGCGGAAGGCCATGCCGTGGCAGCTGCCGCCCGGCAGCAGCGCGAAGACCAGGCCGGGGCACTCGGGCGTGCCGCGGTTGATGCGGCTCCACATCTTCAGCGCCCGGTGCCAGCCACGCACCGTGGCGGGACGCCGCTCGGCGTAGTCGAACTCGGGCCGCCAGATCAGCGAGCCGTAGCCGTACACCCACAGGTCCTCGTGGCCGCCCCAGTCCTGCAGCGCCTGGGTGAGCAGGGCGGCCGGGTCGCGCAGCGGTGGGGGCAGGGTGGTCATCGCAGCCGGTGACTGTAGCGCTGGGCGGCCGGCCCGTGTCCGGACCCGGGCGGGCACCGCCCAGCGCGGCCATGCGTGGGCGGTAGGATGCCCGCTCTCCGGCGCGGCGCGTTGCCGCCCGGCCACGACCGAGGTTCCCCCCATGCCCCTGCATCCCGCCGTCGCGCAGGTCACCGAGCGCATCCGCGCCCGCAGCGCCGAGACCCGTGCGGCCTACCTGCGCCAGGTCGAAGCGCTGGCGGCACGGCCGCGCGGCAGCGACCGGCTCGGCTGCGCCAACGTGGCCCATGCGTTCGCCGCCATGCCCGGGCCGCAGAAGATCCGGGTGGTGGCCGAGCGCGCCCCCCACCTGGGCATCGTGACGGCCTACAACGACATGCTGTCAGCGCACGCGCCGTACGCCGCCTACCCCGACCTGCTCAAGGACGAGGCGGCGCGCCAGGGCGCCACCGCCCAGGTGGCCGGCGGGGTGCCGGCCATGTGCGACGGGGTCACGCAGGGCACGCCGGCGATGGACCTGTCGCTGTTCTCGCGCGACGTGATCGCGATGGCCACCGCCGTGGCGCTCAGCCACGACGTGTTCGACGGCGCCCTGCTGCTGGGCATCTGCGACAAGATCGTGCCGGGGCTGCTGATCGGCGCCCTGCACTTCGGCCACCTCCCGTGCGTCTTCGTGCCGGGCGGGCCCATGCCCAGCGGGCTGTCCAACGGCGAGAAGGCCAGGGTGCGCGAGCTGGCCGCCCAGGGCCAGGTGGGGCGCGCCGAGTTACTGGCCGCCGAGCAGGCGGCCTACCACGGCCCTGGCACCTGCACCTTCTACGGCACCGCCAACAGCAACCAGATGCTGCTCGAGGCCATGGGCCTGCACGTGCCCGGCGCGGCCTTCGTGCAGCCCCAGGACGGCCTGCGCGAGCAGCTCACCCGCGAGGCGGTGCGCGCGCTGCTGGAGATCGTGCCCGGCCGGCGCTACACGCCGATCGGCCGGCTGGTGGACGAGCGCTGCATCGTCAACGCGATGGCCGCGCTGCTGGCCACCGGCGGCTCGACCAACCACCTGATCCACTGGGTCGCGGTGGCCAAGTCGGCCGGCATCCGCATCGACTGGGACGACTTCGCCGCGCTGTCGGCGGCGGTGCCCCTGCTGGCCCGGGTGTACCCCAACGGCGAGGCGGACGTGAACGCCTTCCAGCAGGCCGGCGGGCCGGGCTACGTGCTGCGCGAGCTGCTGGACGCCGGGCTGCTGCACCCCGACGTGCTGGCGCTGCGTGGCGAGGGCCTGCGGGCCCACGCGGCCGTGGCCGAGGGCGACGCCGGCGGGCGCCTGCGCTGGCGCGACCCGGGCGCCTCGGGCGACCCCACCGTGCTGCGGCCGGCGGCCGAGCCCTTCAGCCCCACGGGCGGGCTGCGGCTGCTCACGGGCAACCTGGGCCGCGCGGTGATCAAGGTGTCGGCCGTGCCCGCCGACCGGCACGTGGTCGAGGCGCCGGCGCGGATCTTCGACACGCAGGAGGCGGTGCTCGCGGCGTTCGCCTCGGGCGCGCTGGAGCAGGCCTGCCGCGAGCATCCCTCGCAGGGCGTGGTGGTGGTGGTGCGCTGGCAGGGCCCGCAGGCCAACGGCATGCCCGAGCTGCACAAGCTCACGCCGCCGTTGGCGGTGCTGCAGGGCAAGGGACTGCGGGTGGCGCTGGTGACCGACGGGCGCATGAGCGGCGCCTCGGGCAAGGTGCCGGCCGCGATCCACTGCGCGCCCGAGGCGGCGGCCGGCGGACCGCTGGCCAGCCTGCGCGACGGCGACCTCGTGCGCCTGGACGCCGTGGCCGGCACGCTGGCGGCGCTGGTGCCGCACGAGGAGTTCATCAAGCGCGAGCCCGCGCGGCTGCCCGATGCGCAGCGTGCGGCCTCGGGGCACGGGCTGGGGCGCGAGCTGTTCGCGTCCTTCCGCCGCAACGCGGGCAGCGCCGAGGCCGGCGCGACCACCTGGGACTGAGACATGGCAAGCATCGATGGCGGCGCGCTGGCGCCGCGGGACGTGATGCGCGACGCACCGGTGATCCCGGTGATCGTGCTGCAGGACGCGGCGCAGGCCGTGCCGCTGGCGCGCGCGCTGGTGGCCGGCGGCATCCGCATGCTGGAGGTGACGCTGCGCACGCCGGTGGCGCTGCAGGCGATCGCGGCGATCGCGCGCGAGGTGCCCGGCGCCGTGCCGGGCGCGGGGACGGTACGCAACGCCGCCGACGCGCAGGCGGCTGCCCGGGCCGGCGCCCGCTTCGCGGTCAGCCCGGGCTACACGCCGGCGATCGGGCGCGCCTGCCGAGACGCCGGCCTGCCGCTGCTGCCCGGCGTGGCCACCGGCAGCGAGATCCTGATGGCGCTGGAGGACGGCTGGGACGCGCTGAAGTTCTTCCCCGCGGTCCCTGCCGGCGGCACCGCACTGCTGCAGGCCTGGCACGGGCCGTTCGAGCAGGTGCGCTTCTGCCCCACGGGCGGCATCGGCCCGGCGAACGCGCGCGACTTCCTGGCGCTGCCGAACGTGGCCTGCGTGGGCGGCTCGTGGCTCACGCCGGCCGACGCACTGCGCACGGGTGACTGGGACCGCATCACGCAGCTGGCACGCGAGGCTGCCGCCTTGCCACGCGCATCCGCGCAGTCCTGACGCCGCACGCGCGGCCCCGTCCGACAGCGCGGGCGCGGGGCCTGCGTAGCCTGCGTGGCTTGTCCCACCCCTCCAGGAGAACACCATGCAAGTGCAGGAACTGCAACAACGCCTCGACCGGATCGAGGACTGCGTCGACGACGCCAAGGACGCGCTGCGCGGCGGCAACGTGCCGCAGGAGCTGCGCCAGGTCGTGGAATCGCTGCACCAGCAGGCCCGCCAGGGCCGCACGCTGCAGGACGAGCAGCAGCTGCGCCAGGCCGTGATGCAGGTCGAGGAGACCGCCGACCGCGCGATGCAGTTGTGCCGCACCGCCGGCCAGGTCGACCCGGTGCTGCAGCAGGCGATCCAGAAGGCGCACCAGGAAGCCTCGCAGCTGAAGCACGAGGTCGAGGACCAGGCCGCCTGAAGCCGCCGTTTCGCCCGGGGCTGCGGCCCCGGGCATCCCCTGCTGTGGTCCGCCCCGCCGGCCGCTAGCATCGTCCGCACGGGGCCGCGCCGCGGCCCGCATCGCAGGACGAGGCTGGAGCCGCATGACCGAGGCGCTGTTCGAGGACCACGATTCCCCCGAGATGGCCGCGCTGCGCGACACCGCGCGGCGCTTCGCGCGCGAGCAGGTCGCGCCGCACCACGCGCAGTGGGAGCGCGACGGCATGGTCTCGCGCGACGTCTGGCGTGCCGCCGGCACGGCCGGGCTGCTGTGCATGACGACGCCCGAGGCGCTGGGCGGCGCCGGTGCCGACTTCCGCGCCTGCCAGGTGTTCACGCAGGAGCTGGGCCGGCTGGGCCTGTCGGGCCCGGTGTTCCACCTGCATTCCGAGATCGTGGCGCCCTACCTGGTGCATTACGGCAGCGCGGCCCAGCAGCAGCGCTGGCTGCCGCGCATGGCCAGCGGCGAGGTGATCGGCGCGATCGCCATGACCGAGCCCGACACCGGCAGCGACCTGGCCGCCATCCGCACCCGCGCCGTGCAGCAGCCCGACGGACGCTGGAAGCTGTCCGGGCAGAAGACCTTCATCTCCAACGGCCAGCTGGCCGACCTGGTGATCGTGGCCGCCAAGACCCAGCCCGAGAAGGGCGCCAAGGGCGTGAGCCTGCTGCTGGTGGACACCTCGCTGCCGGGCTTCCGGCGCGGCCGCAAGCTGGAGAAGCTGGGCATGCTGGCGCAGGACACCTCGGAGCTGTTCTTCGACGACATGCTGCTGCCGGCCGACGCGCTGCTGGGCGAGGACGGGCGCGGCTTCGGCTACCTGATGACCGAGCTGCCGCAGGAGCGGCTGCTGGTGGCGCTGTGGGCCGTCGCGGCGATGGAAGGCGCGGTGCTGTGGGCGCGCGACTGGCTGCGCGAGCGCAAGGCCTTCGGCGCGCCCCTGGCCGACAAGCAGGTGCTGCGGCACGGCCTGGCCGCCTGCTGGTCCGACACGCTGGCCGCGCGCGCCTTCGCCGAGGACTGCGTGTGCCGGCACATCGACGGCCGGCTGGACAGCGCCACGGCGTCGGCCCTCAAGGCCTGGGCCAGCGAGATGCAGTTCTCGGTGCTCGACCGCTGCCTGCAGATGTTCGGCGGCTGGGGCTACATGCGCGAGCTGCCGATCGCCCGCGCCTGGGCCGACGCGCGGGTGCAGCGCATCTACGGCGGCACCACGGAAATCATGCGCGAACTGGTCGCGCGGCGACTGTTCGACTGAGGCCGCCGGCCCGCGACGCCCCGCGCCCGGGCGCGCCCGCACCGCTGGCGTGCGGTCCGTGACAACGGCGTGAAACACCGCGGTCTTCGGCCTGCTGATCGGGCCTTCGCCCAGGGTGTCAGTCGTGACACTGCGGGGATCGCGAAACCACCGGAGCCCGCCGTGTCCTTCTTCCGTGCCCTGCCCATCGGCCGCCGACTGGCGGCCGCCTTCGCCCTCGTGCTCCTGCTGCTGTGCGCCACGGCCGCCACGGGCGCCTGGACGCTCTCCCGCACCCAGGCCAACGTGAACTTCGTCAACACCTCGGTCGTGCCGTCCCTGCGCGTCGTGGCCGACGTGCGCCGCCACCTGCAGGACGTGCGCCGCATCGAGTCGCAGCACATGATGTCCACCACCGCCAAGGAGGCGCAGGACTTCGAGCAGCGCATCGAGAAGGCCCACGCCGGGATCCGCGACGCCCTCAAGGCCTACGAGCCGCTGGTGGCCGATGCCACCGACCGTGCCAACTGGCAGGAGGTGCAGAAACTGGCGGCGGCCTACGAGGCGATCTGGCCGCGCATGCGCGACGCCTCGGCCAAGGTGCGCGGCGACATCGGCCTGCTCGGTGAGGCCAAGGCCATCCTGTACGGCGACGCGCGCACCGCGTTCAATGCGTCGCAGAAGGCGCTGGACCAGTTCTGGGAGTACAACGTCCAGATCGCCGACCGCGCGGCGCAGAGCTCGGCCCGCGACTACCGGTGGGCGCTCACGACGCTGGCCGTGCTGGCTGGGGTGTCGGTGCTGCTGGGCGCCGCGTTCGCCTGGCTGATCGCCCGCTCGGTCACCGTGCCGCTGCACGAGGCCATGCAGGTGGCCCAGCGCGTGGCCGGCGGCGACCTGACGGTCCGGCTGGACGCCCGCGGACGCGACGAGACCGCGCAGCTGGCCCAGGCCCTGACCACCATGACCGGCAATCTCGCGCGCGTGGTGGGCAGCGTGCGCGGGGGCACCGACGCGATCGCCACCGCCGCCGGCCAGATCGCCAGCGGCAACGACGACCTCAGCCAGCGCACCGAGGCCCAGGCCTCCAGCCTGCAGCAGACCGCCGCGTCGATGCAGCAGCTGACCGGCACCGTGCGGGCCAATGCCGCGACCGCCCGCGAGGCGGTGGACATGGCCGGGGCCGCCAGCACCGCCGCGTCGCGTGGCGGGGAGGCGGTGGGCCAGGTGGTGGCGACCATGCAGGACATCGCCGCCGGCTCGCGCCGCGTGGCCGACATCATCGGCGTGATCGACGGCATCGCCTTCCAGACCAACATCCTGGCGCTCAACGCGGCGGTCGAGGCCGCGCGCGCGGGCGAGCAGGGCCGCGGCTTCGCCGTGGTGGCCTCCGAGGTTCGGACGCTGGCGCAGCGCAGCGCCGACGCGGCACGCGAGATCAAGGCGCTGATCGGTGCCAGCGTCGGCCAGGTCGAGGCCGGCACGTCGCAGGTCGAGCATGCGGGCGCGGCGATGCGCGACATCGTCGAGCAGGTCGAGCGCGTGGCGGGCCTGATCCGGCGCATGGGCGAGTCCACGGGCGAGCAGCAGGGCGGCATCGAGCAGATCGGCTCGGCGGTCGGGCAGCTGGACCGGGCCACGCAGCAGAACGCGGCCCTGGTCGAGCAGAGTGCGGCCGCGGCGCAGAGCCTGCGCCAGCAGGCCGCGCGGCTGCAGGAGGCCGTGTCGGTGTTCCGGGTCGAGGGCGCGGCGGCCTGAGCGCCCGCCCGCTCAGCGCCGGCCCAGGTGCAGGCCGCCGTCGAGCAGCAGCAGCTCGCCGGTGACGCTGGCCGCGCCGGTCACCAGCCAGCCGATGGCCTCGGCCACGTCCTCGGGGCTGCTGGCGCGCTGCAGCGGCACGCCGGCCTCGTAGGCGGCGCGGCCCTTGGCCGCCGCCTCGGCGCCGACACCGCGCTCGAACCAGCGCGAGGTGACCAGCCCGGGGCAGACCGCGTTGACCCGGATCTCGGGCGCCAGCACGCGCGCCAGGTGCAGGGTGAGGGCGTTGACCGCGCCCTTGGAGGCGACGTAGGGCACCGACGAGCCGATGCCCAGCGCCCCGGCCACCGAGGACACGTTGGTGATGCTGCCGCCCGCGGCCTTCAGGTGCGGCGCGGCGGCCCGCACCATCTGGAAGGTGCCCAGGGTGTTGACCCCCAGCACCCGCTCGAAGGCCGCGGCGTCGAGCGCGTCCCACCGGGCCTGGTCGCCGAACACCGACACGCCGGCGTTGTTGACCAGGGCGTCGAGGCGGCCGAAGCGCGCCACGGTGGCGTCCACCAGCGCGCGGCACTGCGCGTCGTCGGCCACGTCGGCCTGCTGCAGCAGCACGGCGGCGCCGGCCTCCCCGCAGGCCTGCGCCGTGGCCCGCGCCTCGTCGGCGCTGCGCGAGTAGTTCACCACCACGTCCCAGCCGCGGCGCGCGAGCAGCAGCACGGTGGCGGCGCCCACGCCGGTGGCCGAGCCGGTGACCAGGGCCACCGGGCGTGCAGTCGGGGAAGTCTGGGGATCCATCGCGTGCTCCAGGGGGAGGCCGGATGGTAGGGGGAGCGCCCCGGCCGCGGTGTCGCGGCGGGGGCAGGGCAGGGCGGGCCTTACTTGACCAGCAGCACGGGCACCTTGGCCTCGGCGAGCACGCGGGTGGCGACGCTGCCCATCACGGCGCGGCCGAGCATGCCGTAGCCGTGCGTGCCCATCACGACCATGTGCGCCTTGGCCTTGTCGGCCAGCTGCACGATCTGCTGGGCCGGCTCGCCCACCTTCCACTCGGTGCGGTAGGCGATCTTCTTGCGGGCCAGGAACTTCTCGATGGGCTCGAGCACCTTGGCCGCCTCGTCGGCGTGGTAGCCGTTGACGGCCGAGGCGCCGACCATGCTGCGCACCCGCGGCGGCATGGCCGGCTGCACGTTGACCACGACGACCTCGTCGTCGGGGCCGGCCAGCGATTCGTGGGTGGCGAGGAAGGCCAGGGCCTTCTTGGTGTACTTGCTGCCGTCGGCGGCGAGGACGATGCGCATCGGTTCTCCTTGGGTGTGGTCGTGTGGTCGTGTGCTTGGGGGGCCGGACGCCGGACTGCCGGTGCCGGCGGGATCAGCGCAGCACCAGGACCGGGATGGTCCCGTGCGTCAGCACGTGCTGCGTCTCGCTGCCCAGCAGCACGCGGCTGATGCCGCGGCGGCCGTGCGAGGCCATGACGACGAGGTCGCACTTGTGCTTCTTCGCCGCCGACAGGATCGCGTCGGCCACGGCGTCGGAGCGCGCGATGGCGCCCTTGGCGGCGACGCCGGACTTGGCCGCGTCGCGGGCGACCGCGTCGACCATGGCCTGGCCCTTGTCGGCCCAGTCCTTCTCGACCTTGGCCACGTCGCGCGGGTCCATCGCGACCGCGCCCTCGAAGTAGCTCACCGGGTAGCGCGGCACGACGTGCAGCGCGACCAGCTCGGCGCCGGTGGACTTGGCCAGCCCGATGGCGGACTTGACCGCCTTGCGCGACAGCTTGCTGTCGTCGGTGGCGACGAGGATGCGTTCGTACATGGATGGCCTCCTGGGGTGTGGTCCGTCATGGATGATCGTTCGACCCCCGCAGGGTAGGGCGCACCGGCAGCCGCGCCCTTGACCCGCGTCAAGCCGCCGCGCCGCGATGGCCGGCACGTGGGGCGGGTGCCGCTTGACGTGTGTCAACGGGCACGGCGGCCGGGCCCGCTAGCCTTCCCGACATGCCCTCCGCGACTCTTGCCCTGCCGGCCGCACCCGTGCCGCGCGCCCTGCCCGATGCCGCCCTGGCGCTCGACGAGCCGGGCGAGTGGGAGGCGTTCAGCCGGCCGGTGCCGGGCGCCGGCGGCCTGTGGGAGTCGTACGTCGCCATCGAGGGCATGCACTGCGCGGCCTGCACGCTCACGGTCGAGCAGGCGATCGGCGGCGTGCGTGGCGTGCAGTCGGTGCAGGTCAACGGCAGCACCGCCACCGCGCGCATCACCTGGGTCCCCGGGACCTGCCGGCCGTCGGACTGGGTGGCCGCGCTGGGCCGCGCCGGCTACGGCGGCCTGCCCGCCGCCGACGCGCTGGCGGCGCGGCCGCGCGAGCAGGCCCGGCGGCGCCTGCTGTGGCGCTGGCTGGTGGCCGGCTTCTGCATGATGCAGGTGATGATGTACGCCTATCCCGCGTACATCGCCGAACCCGGCGACATCACGCCCGACCTCCAGGCGCTGCTGCGCTGGGCCTCGTGGGTGCTGACGGTGCCCGTGGTGCTGTTCTCCTGCTGGCCTTTCTTCACCTCGGCGCTGCGCGACCTGCGCCACGGCCGCGCCGGCATGGACGTGCCGGTCGCGCTGGGCATCCTGATCGCCTTCGGTGCCAGCACCGCGGCCACCTGGGATCCGACCGGGCCCCTGGGCCACGAGGTCTGGTACGACTCGGTCACCATGTTCGTGTTCTTCCTGCTGTCGGGCCGGCTGCTCGAGCAGCGCCTGCGCGACCGCACCGCGGGCGCGCTCGAGGCGCTGATGCGCCGGCTGCCCGCCACCGTCGAGCGCGAGCGCGCCGACGGCAGCACCGAGCGGGTGGCGGTGCGCCGCCTGCACGTGGGCGACTGCATCCGGGTGCTGCCGGGCGAGGCGTTCCCGGCCGACGGCACCGTGCTGGCGGGCGACAGCCGCGTCGACGAGGCGCTGCTCACCGGGGAGTCCGAGCCGCTCGCGCGCGGGCCCGGCGACGCCGTCATCGCCGGCAGCCACAACCTGGCCGGCGTGCTGCGCGTGCGCGTCGAGCGCCTGGGCGACGACACCCGCTATGCGGGCATCGTGGCGCTGATGGAGCAGGCCTCGGTCGACAAGCCCCGCCTGGCGCTGCTGGCCGACCGCATCGCGGGCCCGTTCCTGGTGGCGGTGCTGCTGGCCGCGGCGGCCGCCGCGTGGTGGTGGTGGCCGCAGGGGCCGGGCCGCGCGCTGGGCATCGCGGTGGCCGTGCTGATCGTCACCTGCCCCTGCGCGCTCTCGCTGGCCACGCCGGCCGCCACGCTGGCAGCCGCCGGTGCCCTGGCGCGCCGGGGCATCCTGGTGCGCCGCCTCGAGGCCCTGGAATCCGGCGCCACCATCGACCGGGTGGTGCTCGACAAGACCGGCACGCTCACGCGCGACCGGCTGGACCTGGCGGACACCGCCACCCGCGCCGGCGTCGATCCGGCGCTGGCCCTGCAACTGGCCGCCGCGCTGGCGCGGCAGTCGCTGCACCCGGCCTCGCGCGCGCTCGCAGCCGCTGCGGGGGACGGCCAGCCACTGGCAGCCGAGGCCCTGCGGGAGACGGCGGGGCAGGGACTGGCCGGCACCGTCGTCGCGGCGGACGGCGCGCGCCTGGCCCTGCGCCTGGGCTCGGCCGACTGGACCCGCGCACCGGGCGAGCCGGGCGACCGGCTGCAGGTGCACCTGGCCGACGCGCAGGGATGGATGGCGAGCTTCACGCTGCAGGAGAGCCTGCGCGACGACGCGGCGGCCGCGGTGATGCACCTGCAACGCGCGGGCCTGCAGCCGGCCTTGCTCTCGGGCGACCGGGAGCCGGCGGTGCACCGCCTGGCCGCGCGTGCCGGCATCGCGCAGGCGCAGGGGCGCCAGTCGCCCGAGGACAAGCTGGCCCACGTGGCGGCACTGCAGGCGGCCGGCCACCGCGTCGCCATGGTGGGCGACGGCCTGAACGACGGCCCGGTGCTGGCCCGCGCCGACCTGTCGGTGGCGATGGGGCAGGGCGCGCCGCTCGCGCAATCGCGCGCCGATTTCATCGTGCCCGGCGGCCAGCTGGCGGCGCTGCCGCTGCTGCTGCAGCTGTCGCGCCGCACCCGCCGCATCGTGCGCCAGAACCTCGCCTGGGCCGCCGCCTACAACGCGGTGTGCGTGCCGCTGGCGCTGGCCGGCTGGATGCCGCCCTGGGCCGCCGGCCTGGGCATGGCCGCCAGCTCGCTGGCCGTGGTGCTCAATGCCGCGCGCCTCGCGCGCGCACCGGCCTGAGTCGGCCACTGGACGAACATCTCGCGAAAGCTCCCATGGACATCCTCTTCCTGCTCGTGCCCCTGTCCGTCGTGCTGGCCCTGGCGATCCTGGGCGCGCTGGCCTGGGCCGTGTGGCGCGGCCAGTTCGACGGCGTCGAGGCCGAGGGCCAGCGCATCCTCGAGAACGACTGAGCACGGCGTCGACGCCTGCCCTGCGGCAGGCTTGACCTCCATCAAGGCTGCCGGGAGGTGCCTCCGTGACACTGCCAAGGTCACGATCAAGGTGTCTCCCAAAATGAACCAATCCACTCCAGCAGTCCAGTACCACGACACCGTGGTGCGGCAGTTCACGCTGATGGCCGTCGTCTGGGGCGTGGTGGGCATGCTCGTCGGCGTGTTCATCGCGGCCCAGCTGGCCTGGCCGGAACTGAACTTCGGCATCCCCTGGCTCAGCTACGGGCGCCTGCGCCCGCTGCACACCAACGCGGTCATCTTCGCGTTCGGCGGCTGCGCCCTCTTCGCCACCAGCTACTGGTGCGTGCAGCGCACCTCGCACGTGCCGCTGTTCCTGCCCAAGCTGGCCTCCTTCACGTTCTGGGGCTGGCAGGCGGTGATCCTCGCGGCGGCGATCAGCCTGCCGCTGGGCTACACCTCGGGCAAGGAATACGCCGAGCTGGAGTGGCCGATCGACATCCTGATCACGCTGGTGTGGGTGTCGTACGCGATCGTGTTCTTCGGCACCGTGGGCACCCGCAAGGTCCGCCACATCTACGTGGCCAACTGGTTCTACGGCGCCTTCATCATCGCCGTGGCCCTGCTGCACCTGGTCAACAGCGCCGCGATCCCCGCGGGCTTCATGAAGTCGTACTCGGCCTATGCCGGCGTGCAGGACGCGATGGTGCAGTGGTGGTACGGGCACAACGCGGTGGGCTTCTACCTGACCGCCGGCTTCCTGGGGATGATGTACTACTTCGTCCCCAAGCAGGCCGAGCGCCCGGTCTACAGCTACCGGCTGTCCATCGTCCACTTCTGGGCGCTGATCTTCACCTACATGTGGGCGGGCCCGCACCACCTGCACTACACCGCGCTGCCGGACTGGACCCAGTCGGTGGGCATGCTGTTCTCGCTGATCCTGCTGGCCCCCAGCTGGGGCGGGATGATCAACGGCGTGATGACCCTGTCGGGCGCCTGGCACAAGCTGCGCGACGACCCGGTGCTGCGCTTCATGATCGTGTCGCTGTCGTTCTACGGCATGAGCACCTTCGAGGGCCCGATGATGTCCATCAAGACCGTCAACGCCCTGTCGCACTACACGGACTGGACCATCGGCCACGTGCACTCCGGCGCGCTGGGCTGGGTCGGCCTGATCTCCATGGGCTGCCTGTACTACCTGATCCCGCGCCTGTTCGGCCAGAAGCAGATGTACTCGGTCAAGGCCATCGAGCTGCACTTCTGGATCGCCACCGTCGGCATCGTGCTGTACATCGCCGCGATGTGGATCGCCGGCGTGATGCAGGGCCTGATGTGGCGCGCCATCAACACCGACGGCACCCTGACCTACACCTTCGTCGAGTCGGTCAAGGCGACCTATCCCTTCTACGTGATCCGCGTGGTCGGCGGCGTGCTGTACCTGGGCGGCATGCTGGTGATGGCCTGGAACACCTGGATGACGGTGGCCAACGGCCGCGCCGTGCGCTTCAACGTCCCTGCCCCGGCCCACGCCTGAGCACGCAGAGGAAACCGACATGAGCAACAACGCCAACCCCACGGGCTTCACCCACGAGAAGGTGGAGACCAGCAACTTCCTGATGATCGTGCTGATCCTGCTGGTCGTCGCCATCGGCGGCCTGGTCGAGATCGTGCCGCTGTTCTTCCAGAAGTCCACGACGCAGGCCGTCGAGGGCGTCAAGCCCTACACCGCGCTGCAGCTGGCCGGCCGCGACGTCTACATCCGCGAGGGCTGCTACAACTGCCACTCGCAGATGATCCGGCCGTTCCGCGCCGAGACGCTGCGCTACGGCCACTACTCGGTCGCCGGCGAGTTCGTCTACGACCACCCCTTCCAGTGGGGCTCCAAGCGCACCGGCCCCGACCTGCACCGCGTCGGCGGCAAGTACTCGGACGAGTGGCACCGCATCCACCTGAACAACCCGCGCGACGTGGTGCCCGAGTCGAACATGCCGGCCTACCCCTGGCTGGAGAAGAACGCCGCCCCGGCCGACACGATCGCCACCAGCATGAAGGCGCTGCGCACCGTCGGCGTGCCCTACACCGACGAGGAGATCGCCAAGGGTCCCGCCGAGCTCAAGGGCAAGACCGAGCTGGACGCCCTGGTGGCCTACCTGCAATCCATGGGTCTCGCGCTCAAGTGACACCGGGGAGCATCACCATGGACATCACCACCATGCGCATCGTGGCGACCCTGGCCTCGCTGGCGACCTTCATCGCCATCGCCGCCTGGGCCTACACCCGCAGCAACCGGAACCGCTTCGACGAGGCGGCCCGCATCCCCTTCGAACAGGACTGAGGCCATGAGCGACTTCACTGGCAACTTCTGGTCGGTCTACGTGGCCGGCATCACCGTCGTCGGCATCCTGGCGTGCCTGGTCCTGCTGTGGGTCACGGCCCGCAAGAAGATCGCGGCCACCGCCGACAACACCACGGGCCACGTCTGGGACGAGGACCTGACCGAGATGAACAACCCCATGCCGCGCTGGTGGATGTGGATGTTCGTGCTGACGGTGGTGTTCTCGCTGGGCTACCTGGCGTTCTTCCCGGGCCTGGGCAGCTACGAGGGCAACCTCAAATGGAGCTCCCGGGGCGAGTACGACGCCGAGGTGGCCAAGGCCACCCAGGAGCTGGCGCCGCTGTACGCGCAGTTCACGGCCAAGAAGCCCGAGGAGGTCGCTGGCGACGCCCAGGCCATGGCCATCGGCGAGCGCCTGTTCATGAACAACTGCGCGCAGTGCCACGGCTCGGACGCGCGCGGCAGCAAGGGCTTTCCCAACCTGACCGACGCCGACTGGCTGCACGGCGGCACGCCCGACAGGATCGCCGAGACCCTCAAGGCCGGCCGCCAGGGCGCGATGCCCCCGATGGCCGCGGCCGTGGGCAGCGCCGACGACGTGAAGAACGTGGCGCACTACGTGCTGTCGCTGTCCGACAGCCCGCACGACTCGGTGCGTGCGCAGCTGGGCAAGTCCAAGTTCGGCGCCTGCGCGGCCTGCCACGGCATCGACGGCAAGGGCAACCAGGCGATCGGCGCGCCCAACCTGACCGACGATGTCTGGCTGCACGGCTGGGGCGAGCAGGCGATCGTGAACATGATCGTCAACGGCAAGACCAACGTCATGCCGGCCCAGGCCGCCAAGCTCACCGAGGCGCAGATCCACGTCCTGGCCTCCTATGTCTGGGGCCTGTCGAACAAGCCGGCCGTCGGCAAGGCCGCGCAGTAACTCGCCGCCACCCGGCCGCCCCGCGCGGCCCCCGACCCCGCAGCGCCCCACGGGCCCTGCGGGGTTCGCGTTTGCGGGCCCGCCCGGGCCCGGCACTGATCTGGCGCAAACACGCGTTCCCCGCGTGCCGGCACCATCCCTGCACCGGCGTGGACAACCAGTCCTGCCGGCTGCCCATGAACCAGAAAGTCATCCCCATCGTCCCGGCCGAGCAGAGCCAGTCGCTCTACGAGGCGCAGAAGAAGATCCATCCGCGCACGGTCACCGGCCTGTTCGCGCGCTGGCGCTGGGCCTTCGTGTGGCTGACGCAGGCGGTGTTCTACGGCCTGCCCTGGCTGCACTGGTCGACCGAGGCGGGCAGCCGCCAGGCGGTGCTGTTCGACCTGGCGGCGCGCCGCTTCTACCTGTTCGGCTACGTGCTGTACCCGCAGGACTTCATCTACCTCACCGGGCTGCTGGTGGTCAGCGCGCTGTCGCTGTTCCTGTTCACCGCGGTGGCCGGCCGCCTGTGGTGCGGGTTCGCCTGCCCGCAGACGGTCTACACCGAGATGTTCCTGTGGATCGAGCGCAAGGTCGAGGGCGACCGGCCCCAGCGCATCAAGCTCGACGCTGCCGACTTCTCGCTGGAGAAGCTGGTCAAGAAGTGGTTCAAGCACCTGCTGTGGGGCGGCCTGGCCATGTGGACCGGCTTCACCTTCGTGGGCTACTTCACCCCGATCACGGAGCTGGGCCTGGCCTTCCTGCAGACGCGCATGGGCAGCTGGGAGATCTTCTGGGTGTTCTTCTACGCCTTCGCCACCTACGGCAATGCCGGCTTCATGCGCGAGCAGGTGTGCAAGTACATGTGCCCGTACGCGCGGTTCCAGAGCGCGATGTTCGACAAGGACACCCTGATCGTCAGCTACGACGCCGCCCGGGGCGATCCGCGCGGCACCCGCGGCCGCGGCGACGACCTCAAGGCCAAGGGCCTGGGCGACTGCATCGACTGCGGCCTGTGCGTGCAGGTCTGCCCGACCGGCATCGACATCCGCGACGGCCTGCAGTACGAGTGCATCGGCTGCGCCGGCTGCGTCGACGTGTGCGACACCGTGATGGACAAGATGCACTACCCGCGCGGGCTGATCCGCTTCACCACCCAGCACGCGATGTCGCAGGGCTGGGGGCGCAAGGAGATCGTGCACCACGTGCTGCGTCCGCGCATCCTGGTCTATGCCGCGATCCTGGGCGTGATCTGCCTGGCGCTGGCAGCCAGCCTGGTGGCGCGCACCCCGCTGAAGGTCGACGTCGTGCGCGACCGTGCCGCGCTCTCGCGCATCGTCGCCGGCGGCAAGCTGGAGAACGTGTACCGGCTGCAGGTGATGAATGCCACCGAGCAGACCCAGACCTACCGGATCGCGGCCCAGGGCCTGCCCGGCCTGCAGCTGGCCTCGGACGAGGACGTGCAGGTCGGCCCGGCCGAGTCGCGCTGGGTGCCGGTGCGGCTGCAGATCCCCTACGGCTCGGCCACGCCGGGCTCGCACCCGATCCATTTCGACATCGAGGCCCGCGGCGGCGACGCGCACGTGCGCGAGAAGTCCGTGTTCCTCGTGCCCCGCTGAACGATCCCAAGGAGACGATGCCATGAGCGAGCCCAGCAACCATCCCGCGCCGGCGCAGGCCGACCAGCCCTCCCGCCCCTGGTGGCGCCACGGCCACCTGTGGCTGGTGCTCGGCGGCCCGGCCGTGGTGGTGGTCGCCTCCATCGTCACCGCGGTGATCGCCGCCCGTGGCGCCGACGGCCTGGTGGCCGAGGACTACTACCGGCGCGGTGTCGAGATCAACCGGCAGCTGGCCCGCGAGCGCGCGCTGATGCCCGCGGCGCAGGCGCGCAACCACGCGGCCACCCCCACGGCCGGCGCCGCGCCGGCCGCGGACCAGTGAGGGCCCGGCCATGAGCGGCCGCAAGCTGATGTGGGTGGCCTGGCCGGGGTTCCTGGCGGCCTGCGTGCTGCAGCTGGTGGTGTTCGCGCTGGTCGACCCGCTGGAGCTGCAGTGGTTCGGCCACCAGCTGCCCTGGACGCGCCAGGCGGCCTATGCCGCCGGGTTCTTCGTGTTCTGGATCGCCTGCACGGCCTCCAGCGCGCTCACGCTGCTGCTCAGCCAGGGCGTGTCCGATGCGGCGGTGCCGCGGGCCGACGGCGGATTGCGCGACAGCACGCCCTGACCCCCGGCGGCCGCGGCCCCACGCGGCTGGGCTGCGGGCATGTGCTGTAATTTCGGCCAGTCCCGCAGTCCCTCCATGCCATCCCCGGTCTCCTCCCCCCGTCCCGACGTCACGGCAGCCCGGCTCTCGGGCCTGCTCGACTCGGCCATGGACGCGATCCTGTCGGTCGACGCGTCGCAGACGATCGTGCTCTACAACCGCGCGGCCGAGCGCATGTTCGGCTGGACCGCGGCCGAGGCGCTGGGCCGCAAGCTCGAGCTGCTGATCCCGCAGCGCCACCGTGGCGGCCACGGCGAGCACGTGCAGCGCTTCGCCGCGACAGGCGTCACCTCGCGCCGCATGGGCGACGGCACCGTGCTGGTGGGCCTGCGCAAGAGCGGCGACGAGTTCCCGCTCGAGGCCTCGATCTCCCAGCTGGCCACCCCCGACGGCCGCGTGTTCACCGCCATCCTGCGCGACGTGACCGAGCGGGTGCGTGCGCGCGAGGACCTGGCCGCCTTCGCGGCCGAGGCCAGCGGCGTGCGCGAGCAGGAGAAGTCGCGCATCGCGCGCGAGCTGCACGACGAGCTGGCGCAGTCGCTGACGGCGCTGAAGATGGACACGATCTGGGTGCGCGACAACGTCGCCGCCGACCCGCAGGGCGCCGCCGCCAAGCTGGCGCAGATGCTGGCCATGCTGGACGAGGCCGTGGCCTCCACGCGCCGCATCGCCGCCGACCTGCGGCCGCTGGTGCTCGACGACCTGGGCCTGGGCGCGGCCATCGAATGGCTGGCGCAGAGCTTCGGCCAGCGCACCGGCGTGCGCATCGCGCTCGAGGTCGACGAGGACCTGGACCTGCCCGAGCCCTATGCGACCGGCGTGTTCCGCATCGTGCAGGAGTCGCTGGCCAACGTGGCCAAGCATGCCAAGGCGTCCGCGGTGCGGGTGCAGGTGGCGCACGAGGGCGACGAGCTGGTGCTGAGCGTGCACGACGACGGCGTGGGCTTCCGCACCACCGACCCCCGCAAGCCGCAGTCGCTGGGCCTGGTGGGCCTGCGCGAGCGCGCGCACCTGCTGCAGGGCCGCATCCGCGTGGCCAGCGCCCCCGGCGAGGGCACGCGCGTCGAGGCCCGCATCCCGGTGGCGTCCGCATGATCCGCATCGTCATCGCCGACGACCACGCCATCGTGCGCGAGGGCCTCAAGCGCATCGTGGCCGAGGTCGCCGACATGCAGGTGGCGGGCGAGGCCGCCGACGGCACCGAGGTGATGCAGCGGGTGCGCGAGGGCGGCTTCGACGTGCTGGTGCTGGACCTGTCCATGCCCGGGCGCAGCGGCATGGAGCTGATCAAGCTGGCCAAGTCCGAGCAGCCGAAGCTGCGCATCCTCGTGCTGTCGATGCACCAGGAGACCCAGTACGCGGTGCGCGCCATCAAGTCCGGCGCCAGCGGCTACCTCACCAAGGAGAGCGCGCCGGCCCTGCTGGAGCAGGCGCTGCGCAAGATCGCCGGCGGCGGCGCCTGGATCAGCACCGAGGTCGCCGAGCAGCTGGCCCTGGGCGCCATGGGGGCGGTGCAGGCCGCCCCGCACGAGAGCCTGTCGGACCGCGAGTTCGAGGTGATGCGGCGGCTGGCCGCCGGCGAGGCGGTGAGCGACGTGGCCGCGGCGCTGCACCTGTCGGTCAAGACGGTGAGCACGCACAAGGCCAACCTGATGGGCAAGATGGGCCTGCACAACCACACCGACCTCGTGCGCTACGCGCTCAAGCACGGACTGATCGACGCCGATTGACGGCTGTGCCGGCCGCCGCGAGACGGCACGCTCCTACAGGTCCTGGCCCGGCCGCTGCCCACACTGGCGGTCCAGGCACAACGAACAAGGAGCCCTGCATGACCCGCCGCCTTCCCGCCCACCTGCTGGCCGCCGCCCTGGCCGGCGCCACCCTCGTCGGCTGCGCCGGCTTCCCCGGCACGCAGGTGACCGAGCGCACCGCCGGCCAGGCGGTCGACGACGCCACGATCGGCACCCGCCTGAAGGCGGCGCTGGCCGGCGATCCCGAGCTGAGCGCGCTGAAGATCAACGTGGACACCACGCAGGGCAACGTGCGGCTGCGCGGCGAGGTCAAGTCGCTGGCGCTGCGCCGCAAGGCCGAGGACCTGGCGCGCAAGATCGAAGGCGTCAAGTCGGTCGACAACCAGCTGGTCGTCACCGGCTGAGGGCCGCCGGCCGGGGCGCCCGGCGCGGCACCCGGCCCCGGCCGATCGCGCGAGAAGGGCGGTTGCGCCGCCGTTCACCCGCGTTTCACCGGACCCATGGCCGACGCAGACTGCGTCGCATCATGGAACGCATCACCGGTCCCATCCACGGCTACCACCTGGCCTGCTACACGGTCGAGACCGCGCAGGGCCATTTCGGCTACGCCAAGGTCTGCGCCAGCCCCCCGGACCATCCCTGGGACGGCACCCCGGCCCTGGCCAAGGTCGCCGTCGGCCCGTACCCGCTGCCGCTGCCGGCGCTGGTGTTCGCCGCCGACAAGGCCGCCAGCCTGCTGGCCCTGCGGGCACGCCGTGTCGCCGCACCCCAGGACGCGCAGCGCCAGCCGCGCCGCGTGGTGCCGCTCGCCCAGCGCGGGCTGCACGTCCAGGCGGCCCTGCAGGCCGCCTGAGTCCCCCCACCCGGCGGCGACCCGCCGGGGCCTTCCGCAGCCGCGGGCGCGCCGCCGCGCGGCCCGCCCGACCCTCACGCCCCCAGCTGCGCCTGCAGCGCCGCCGCCAGCTCGTCGCGGCTGGGCTCCAGCACCGCCTGCAGCGCCGGCAGGGTGGCGCGCACCGCCGCACCCAGCCGGGCCAGCACGGCGCGTTCGTCCGGCGCCGGCAACTCGATCGCCAGCTGCTCCTCCAGGGCCGCGGCCGCCTGCGCCAGCGCCTCGGCCCCGACCGTGGCGGCCTGGCCCTTGAGGGTGTGCGCCACGCGGCGCGCCTCGCTGCGGTCCTCGCGCACCAGGGCCTGCACCAGTTCGTCCAGCCGCACCTCGGCCGCCGCCAGCACCTGGCCGGCGACGGTGCGGTACAGCGCCTGGTTGCCACCCAGCCGCCGCAGGGCGCCGGCCTGGTCGAGCACGGGCAGCCCGGGACTGGCGGGGGCGGCGGGTGCCGCCGCTGCCACGGGGGCGGCCGCCGGGGCCGCGGGCCCGGCCACGATCTCGTCCAGCAGGTCGGGGAAGACCGGCAGCGTGTGCGGCGCCGGGCACTCCGTGGGCGCGAAGCCCGGCTGGGTCGCCAGGTCCAGCGGCGAGATGTCCGCCTGCGCGCTGGGCGCGAAGGGGACGGGCTCCAGCGGCGCCGGCCGCGACGCCGCACCGGGCAGCGGCGACCGTGAGGGCCGGAAGCCGGGGCGGGTGTGGCGCAGGATCACCTCGACCAGCCGTGCCACGTCGATCGGCTTGCTCACGTGGTCGTCCATGCCGGCGGCCAGGCAGGCCGCGCGGTCGGCCACCGTACCGTTGGCGGTCAGGGCGATGATGGGGATGTGCTCGAAGCCGTGGATCTGGCGGATCTCGCGGGTGGCGTCCAGGCCGTCCATGTTCGGCATCTGCCAGTCCATCAGGATCGCGTCGTAGGTACCGCCGGCCACCAAGCTGGTGAGCGCGTCCAGGCCGTCCACGCACAGGTCGACCCGGGCGCCGTGCGTGGTCAGCAACTCGCTGGCGACCAGCTGGCTGCTGGCGTTGTCCTCGGCCAGCAGCAGGCGCAGGCCGCCCAGCGGCTGGGCGGTGCTGCCGCCCGCCTGGTCGGCGCCCGTGGCGCAGGCCTGGGCCACGGCCTCGACCAGCATCGCGCCGGTGGCCGGCCGTGGCAGGCAGGCGGCGATGCGCGTGCGCTGCAGCGGCGACAGCGCCTGCCATTGCAGGCGCACGGACGGCCCGCCGGTGACCACCACCGGCACCGCGCCCGCCGCGCCCGCGGCGGCCAGGGCGGCCGCCAGCGGCGCCCCGTCGCCCGCCAGGCTGGTGTCCACCAGCGCGGCCTGCAGGTGGTTCGGTGCCTGCAACTGCTCCAGCAGTTCCTCGCGCGTGGCCGCCTCGGCCACGCGCCAGCCCAGCGCCCGCGCGGTGCGGGCATGGGCGCGCCGGCGCGGCTCGCAGGCGTCGGCCACGACCACCCGCCAGGCGCCGGAGGGCGGCGCCTCCTCCAGCGGGGCCAGCGGCAGCTTGAGCGTGAAGCCGAAGCGGCTGCCCTGGCCCGGCACGCTGGCCGCATGCAGGCGGCTCCCCATGGCCTGCAGCAGGCGCCGGCACAGCGCCAGGCCCAGCCCGGTGCCGCCGTAGCGGCGCTGGGCGGCGCCCTCGGCCTGGCCGAAGTCGGTCTGCAGCCGCTCGAGCGTGGCCGGCTCGATGCCGATGCCGGTGTCCTCGATGCTGAAGGCCAGCTTGACCGTGCCGCTGCCGCGCGAGACCACCCGCACCGCCAGCGTGACGCGGCCCGCCTCGGTGAACTTCAGCGCATTGGTGCCCAGCTGCCACAGCACCTGCCGGATGCGGCGGTGGTCGCCCACCAGCGCGGGCGGCAGCGCCGGGTCCAGGTCGAACACCAGGTCCAGCGCGCGCTCGTCGGCCCCGTCGGCCAGGGTGCCCGACATCTCGCGCAGCAGCCGGTCCAGCTCGAAGGGCTCGGGGGCCAGCCGCATGCGGCCGCCCTCGAGGTCGGCGTACTCGACCAGGGTCTCGGCCACGTGCAGCAGGTGGCGCGCGGCCGACTGCGCGCGCGCCACCTGGGCCTGCTGCGCACCGCCCAGCCCCGACAGCTCCAGCAGCTCCAGCATGCCCATCACGGTGGTCATGGGCGTGCGCAGCTCGTGGTTCACGTTGGCGACGAAGTGCGTGCGGGCGTCGGCGGCGCGCCGGGCCTCCTCCTGCGCCGCGCGCAGGGCGGTGACGTCGCGGCCGATCGCGTAGCAGCCGGGGCGGCCGCCCGCATCGGGCGCGGGGACCCAGTGGTGCTCGAAGATGCGCTCGCCGCCGTCGGGCAGGGCGCGGTGCTCCTCGAACTGCTGGGGCTGGCCGCGCAGCACCGCGGCCAGCCGCGGCTGCAGCTGCTGGCGGCGCTCAGTGCCCACGAGCGCGCCGAAGGGCTGGTCCAGCGCCTGGGCGCGGGCGCGGCCGGTGCTGCGCACGAAGGCGTCGTTGGCCAGGCGCAGGGCCTGGCCCTCGTCCCACCAGGCGATCTCGTCCCCCTCGGGGCCCCCGGCCAGCTCCAGCAGCCGCTGCAGGTGCTGGGCGGGCAGCACCGGCGCCTGGCTGCCGGCCAGCTCCGTGAACGTGAGCACCACCCGGGCCTCGGCCCGGGCCGCGTGGACCTGCACCGGGCGGCCCTGCACCATCCGCAGCACGCGGCGGCCGTCGGCGCCGGGCCGGGCGTCGGTGTCCTGCAGCGGCGGCACGTCGCCGGCAGGCTGGCCGGCACGGGCCAGGCGGGCCAGCATCGCCATGTCCACGCCGTCGAGCAGCTGGCCCGTGGTCAGCGCGAACAGCTTGCGCAGGCGGCCGTTGCCGCCGAGCAGGCGGCCGGCAGTGTCGAAGATGCCGACCGCATCGGGCAGCGCCTCCAGCAGCGCGGCGTCCTGCAGGTCGGCGCCAGCGCCGTCGCCGGAGTTGCGCCACAGGCGCGGGATGCGGTCGAAGGAGCCCATGCCCTGTTATCGGCCGGGGCGGGCTGCGGTTGAGCGGCCGTTCAGTAGACGC
The DNA here is from genome assembly GCA_027484575.1 of Comamonadaceae bacterium. Classification (GTDB taxonomy): domain Bacteria; phylum Pseudomonadota; class Gammaproteobacteria; order Burkholderiales; family Burkholderiaceae_C; genus Ramlibacter. Next base: position 734,256 of record JAIXSQ010000007.1, on the reverse strand, counting down.
TCTGCGGCTCGGCGGCGGCCTGGGGCTCGCCCAGCCACTGGCGCAGCAGCGCGGCCATCTGGTGGAAGTCCACCGGCTTGGCCAGGTGGCCGTCCATGCCCGCGTCCAGGCAGCGCGCGATGTCGGCCGCGTCGGCATGCGCCGTCAGCGCGATGATGGGGCGGGCGTAGCCGCCGGCGCGCAAGACGCGGGTGGCCTCCAGGCCATCCATCTCGGGCATCAGGCAGTCCATCAGCACCAGGCCGAAGTCGTGCTCGCGGCACAGCGCCACGGCCTGCACGCCGTTGCCGGCCACCTGCAGCGTGGTGTAGCCCAGCGTCTGCAGGAAGGCGGCCACCACCATCTGGTTGATCGGGTCGTCCTCCACCAGCAGCACCGAGGTGCTGGTGGGCAGCGGGTTGCGCAGCGCCGCCTGCAGCGCGGCGCCGGCCTGGTGGGTCAGGAAGGGGGGCAGTGCAGTGGTCATGTCGGAGCCTCGTGGTCAGGGTCCGATTGAAGGGGCTGGGGCCGGCGCCGGCGTAGGCAAATCCTTTACGGACCCCGCCGCCATTTCCTGCCCTCAAGTCGTGGCGGGTTCTGCCGACAAGGCCGCCAGCGTGCGGTCGACGACCTCGGCGACCGTGCGGGCGCAGGGGGCGCAGGCCCCGTCGTCGCCTGTGCGCAGCCGCCGCTCCGCGTCGGCCGCCGCGCCGGCCAGCCGGGCGGCGCCGACCGCGCCGGCCATGCCCTTGAGGGCGTGCATCACGCGGGCCAGGTCCTGCGCGGGGGGCGGCGCCTCGGCGGCCGTGCGCAATTCGCCGGCCGAGCGCTCCAGGTTGGCGCGGAAGACCGGCAGCAGGCGCTGGTACAGCGCCGCGTCGCCGCCCAGCCGGTCCAGCGCGGCTGCGCGGTCCAGGAGCGGCTGCGCCCCGGCCTCGCCGCCGCCCCCGGCGCCCCCCGGGTCCGGCGCCGCAGGGGCCGTTGCGGCCGGCGCAGCGGGCGCGCCGCGGCGCGCCTGCACTTGCCGCAGGATCGCCGCCACCACCTCGGCCAGCACGACCGGCTTGCCCACGTGGTCGTCCATCCCGGCGGCCAGGCAGGCCGCGCGGTCGGTGTCCAGGGCATTGGCGGTCATCGCGATCACCGGCAGCCGCGCGAACGCCGGCACCGCACGGATGCGGCGCGTGGCCTCCAGCCCGTCCATCACCGGCATCAGCATGTCCATCAGCACCGTGTCGTAGCCAGCGTCGGCGTGCAGGCGCCGCAGCGCGGCCTCGCCATCGTCCACCACGTCGACCTGTGCGCCCTGGCCGCCGAGCAGCTCGCGCGCGATCTGCTGGTTCACCGGGTTGTCCTCGGCCACCAGCAACCGCAGGCCCGCCAGGGGCCGCGTGGCCGGCGGCTGCTCCGCGGCGCTTGCGCAGGCCGGACCCTGGCCGCGCGCCCGCGCCACCGAGGCGCGCAGCATCGCCGCCGTGACCGGCTTGACCAGGAAGCCGTCGAGCAGCGCCTGCTCGCGCGACGGGCGCTGCGCCAGCATCTCGCGGCCGTGCGCGGTGACCATCACCACCAGCGGCATGCGGGTGCCCGCCGGCAGCGCGCGGATGCGCAGCGTCGCCTGCCATCCGTCCACGTCGGGCATGCGCCAGTCCAGGAACACCGCGTCGTAGGGGCGGCCGGCGGCGGCTGCGTCGGCGATCCGGGCCAGGGCGTCCTGGCCGCCGGCGGCGGTGTCGGCCTGCCAGCCCTCGCTGGCGGCCAGGGCCGACAGGGTCAGGCGGGCCGCTTCGTTGTCGTCGACGATCAGCACCCGCTCGATCCCGGCCAGCTGCGGCGCCGGCACGGGCGCGGCCTCGCGCAGCACCGGGAGCGTCAGCTCGAACCAGAAGCGGCTGCCGCGCCCGGGCTGGCTGTCCACGCGCAACTGCGAGCCCATGAGTTCGGTCAGCCGCCGGCAGATGCCCAGCCCGAGGCCGGTGCCGCCGAAGTGGCGGGCCGTGTCCTCGCTGGCCTGCATGAAGTCGGTGAACAGCCGGGCCTGCTGCTCGGCGCTCATGCCGATGCCGGTGTCCTGCACGCTGAACTCGATCGTCGCCTGGCCGTCCTGCAGCGCGACCAGGCGGGTGCGCAGCACGACGTCGCCCCGGGGCGTGAACTTGACCGCGTTGCCCCCCAGGTTGATCAGCACCTGGCGCAGCCGCATGTCGTCGCCCACGAGCGCGTCGGGCACCCGGGGGTCCAGGTCGTACAGCACGTCCAGCTCGCGGTCGCCCACGTTCGCAGACAGGATGACCGACAGGTCCTCCAGCATCTTCTCGAGCGAGAACGGGTGGCAGTCCAGCTGCATCTTGCCGGCCTCGATCTTCGAGAAGTCGAGCACGTCGTTGAGCAGCGACAGCAGCGAGCGGGCCGCACCCTCGGCCTTGCCCGCGTAGTCGGCCTGGCGCTCCGACAGGTCGGTGCCGCGCAGCAGGGTCAGCATGCCCAGGATCGCGTTCATCGGCGTGCGGATCTCGTGGCTCATGCTGCTGAGGAAGCGGCTCTTGGCCCGGCTGGCCTCCAGCGCCGCGTCACGGGCGCGCTTGAGCTCCGTGACCTCGATGGCCAGCACGAAGAAGCCGCGGATGCCGGCATCGTCGCCGGCGTCGGGCAGGTAGTGCACCTGCCAGGCGCTGGTGCGGCCGCCGGGCTCGCACACCAGCTGCTCGAACTGCTGCGGCATGCCCTCGGCCAGCACCTCGTGCACGCGCTGGGCCTGCATGTCGGCGGCGCCGGCGGCGTGCAGCTCCGCATGGCCGCGCAGCACCACCTCGGCGGCCGGGCGGCCCAGCACCTCGCAGAAGCGCTGGTTGGCGAACAGGCAGCGTCCCTGCGCGTCCCAGTAGGACACGCGCGCCGGGACGTTGTCGGTGATGGTGCGCAGCATGTGCTCGCGCGAGGACAGCTGCAGCTCGGCCTGCTTGCGCGCGGTGATGTCCAGCGCGATGCCCGTGTAGCCGGTGAACCGCCCGGCGGCGTCGGCCTGGGCCTCGACCGCCAGCTCGATCCAGGTGCTGCCCCCGTTGGGCAGCGGGCGCGACAGCTCGCAGCGGTGCGCGCGCCGGCTTTCGAGGTCGGCCCACACCGCCTTGCGCTGCGCGGACCGCGTGCCGTCCAGGCCCAGCGCCGACAGGGCGTCCTGGCCGGCCAGGGCTTCGCGCGGGCGGCCAGCCAGCGCGGTGAAGCCGCGGTTGCACCAGGTCAGGCGCCCCTGGGCGTCCATGGAGAAGACCGCCCCCGAGGTGCGCTCGACGATGGAGCCCAGCCGGCGGCTGTCGGCGCCGGCCGCGGCGGCGACGGCCAGCGCGCGCAGGCGGCCCCGGCCCAGCAGCAGGGTCAGCAGGGCGATCCCCAGGCTGGCCAGCACCCCGACCAGCCCCACGGCCCAGGGCAGCATGCGGCTGGTGGCCGGCAGCAGGGTGTCGAAGGCCACCAGTTCGAGCGTCAGCAGCCGCTCGCCGACCATCAGCGAGCGTTCGATCCGGAACGGCGCGGCCACTTCCCAGGACGGCACGCCGTCGAAGGCGAGGACGCCGTCGGCCCGGTGGCCGTCCCAGAGCCGAAAGCCCATGCGTGCGCCCAGCGAATCCACCAGGGGGCCGAGCAGGTCGTCCGCCGCCAGGGGCACGGACACGAGGGCCCGCAGGGCGGCGCGCCGCGCCGGTGCGTTCGTCGGACGGTCCGCGTAGACGGGCAGGTACATGACCCATCCCTGGGGGGCGGCCCGGGCTCCCTCGGCATGCAGCCGCAGCAGCGGCGTCATGGTGGCGCTGCCCACGTCGATGGCCGCGCGTGCCGCCGGGCCGCGCAGCGGGTCGGGGGCGATGTCGACGCCGATCGAATGCGGGTGGCGCGCCAGCGGCTCGGTGCTGCGCACCACGAGCAGTTCGTGGCCGGCCGGCTGGGTGGTGTGCAGGACGAAGCCCGGATGGCTGCGCGCGGCACGCGCGACGAAGCCCTCGCGCTGCGCCGGCAGCACCCGCTCGACGACGCTGAAAGCCTGCAGGCCCGGGAATTCGCGGGTCATGTCGCGGCTGGCGACGTAGGTGCGCAGGTCGGCGTCGTCGAGCCGGCCGGTCATCGCGAACGCGGCGCGCAGGCCGCTCAGCCCGTACTCGGCCCGGCCGAAGCGGCGCCCGATCTCCGCCTCGAGGCCGTCGGCCACGCGGACGAACGAGGCCCGTGCCTCGGCCAGCAGCGCGCGCTGGGCCGCCGAGCAGGCAGCGATGGTCAGCGCCAGCCCCGCGACCAGCACGCAGGCACTGAGCAGCAGGGGCTTGGGCTGGGCGCGCACGGAGGTGGACAAGGGCGATCCCGCGGTGGCGGCAGGCGCGCACCACGCGCGCCCGTCCGGAGTCGGCATGCTGGGGCAGGTGGCCCCCGGCCGATGCCCCGAGAACCGGGCCAAGTGCGGGGTTCCTCGGACTTTTCCGAGGCCGCCTGGTCCGGCGCCTAGGCGCGGGCCGGAGCCGTCCGATGCCGGCAATCAGCGCGCGCCGATGTCGGACGCGTCCGACGGCGGGCACAGTCACGTCCATCATGTCCCCCGCCACCGAGCCCCTGAAAGTCTTCCTGGTCGACGACTCCAGCGCCATCCGCGAGCGCGTCGCCCAGATGCTCGCCCGCGAGGCCATGGACATCGTCGGGCAGGCCGGCACCCCGCAGGCGTCCATCGACGCCATCCTCGACGCCCAGCCCGACGTGGTCGTGCTGGACGTCCAGCTCGAGGGCGGCACCGGGCTGCAGGTGCTCAAGGCCGTGCGCCAGGCCCGCCCCGGCATCGCCTTCGTCGTCTTCTCCAACAACTCGGCGCCTGCCTACCGCAAGCGCTACCTCGGCGAGGGGGCGACCCGCTTCCTCGACAAGAGCAGCGAATTCGACCAGCTGCCCGCCGCCGTCGCCGGCGCCCGTCCCGTCCATTGAAGCCCCAGGAGCTCCCCACCATGCACACCGCCACCCTCGAGAACCGTCCTTCCCCGCTGAAGTTCGTCTCGTCCCGGGAGCTGCACGGCGCGGCACCGGTGCCGCTGCAGACGCAGTGCTCCACCTGCCACCTGAAGGACCTGTGCCTGCCCTGCGGGCTGGCCACCAACGACGTGGAACGGCTCGACGGCCTGCAGTTCGGCCGCCGCAAGGTCAAGGCCGGCGCCACCCTGTACCGCGAGGGCGACGGCTTCCACCACATCTACGCGGTGCGCAGCGGCACCTTCAAGAGCAGCCTGACCCTGGCCGACGGCCGCGAGCAGGTCTCGGGCTTCCACATGGCCGGCGAGCTGATGGGACTGGACGCGCTGGCGCAGGGCCGCCATGCCAGCAGCGCCACCGCGCTGGAGGACGCCGAGATCTGCTCCATCCCCTACGGCCAGCTGGCCGAGGTCTCGGCCGCCAGCACCAGCCTGCAGATGGTGATGGGCCGCATGATGAGCCGCGAGATCGTGCGCGAACACAGCCTGATGGTGCTGCTGGGCAGCATGAACGCCGAGGAGCGGCTGGCCGCCTTCCTGCTGAACATCTCGCAGCGCATGAAGGCGCGCGGCTACTCGTCCAGCGAGTTCCACCTGCGCATGACCCGTGCCGAGATCGGCAGCTACCTGGGCATGAAGCTGGAGACCGTCAGCCGCACCTTCTCGGCCTTCCAGCAGCAGGGCCTGCTCGAGGTGGACAAGCGCCACATCCGCATCCTGGACCTGCAGGCGCTGACCCGCACCTTCGAGCAGCGGGTGCAGTGATGGCGGGCCCCCGCACCCTGCAGGTCCTGCGCGACGAGCACGGCGCCGTGGCCGCCGTGCTGCGCTCGCTGCTGCTGATGCTGCAGCGCGGCCCCGGCGACGAGCCCGAGCGCTTCTTCGACGTGCTGCGGGCCATGCTGTTCTACATCGACGAGTTCCCCGAGAAGCTGCACCACCCCAGCGAGTCGAACCTGCTGTTTCCCAAGCTCGCGCGGGCGCGGCCGGACCTGATGCCGGTGATCGAGCGGCTGGAAGCCGACCACATGGCCGGCGAGGGCCGGGTGCGCGAACTGCAGCACCTGCTGCTGGCCTGGGAGTTGATCGGCGAGTCGCGCCGGCCGCCTTTCGAGGAAGCCGCCCGCGCCTACTGCGAGTTCTACTTCGCGCACATGCGCGCCGAAGAGGCCGAACTGCTGCCGGCGGCCGAGGCCTCGCTGGGTCCGCAGGACTGGGCCGAGCTGGACGCGGGCTTCGCCGCCGGTCGCGACCCGCTGACGGCCACGGTGCGCGACCCCGGCTACGACAGGCTGTTCACCCGCATCGTGCTGGGCACGCCGGCGCCCATCGGCGTCGGCTGAGCCCGCGGCGGCTCATGCGCCCGACGGGCGCTCGGCACGGGCCGGGCGCTGGCCGGCCAGGTGCTCGCGCACCCGGTCGGCGCGGTCGCCCACGGCCGCCACCGCTTCGCGCAGTGCGCGCTCGCTGGTGTTGAAGTGGCGCGCCCAGGCCGCGCGTGCGTACTCCCACTGGACGTCCACCCGCTCGTGCGGGCCGTGGCCGGCGTCGTTCTGGCTGCCTGACATCGTGCTTCTCCCTGTTGGGCGGATGCTAGGCGGGCCGTGGGCGGCGGGGCTGTAGGACGCCGCCATGCGGCCCTGCCGGGCCACCGCGCCGTGGTACCTTCCCCCGCATGCCCGACGCCGCGCCGTCCTCCTTCGCCGAACGCTTCGCGGCCATCCGGCGCGAGTGGGAAGGCCTGCTGCCGCAGCGGCTGGCCGAGGTGCGCGCGGCGGCCGACGCGCTGCGCGGCGCGCCGGACGACGCAGGCCAGATGGAGGCGCTGTACCGGCTGCTGCACACGCTGGCCGGCTCGGCCGCGACCTTCGGCCGGCCGGCGGTGGGCGACGCCGCGCGCCTGGCCGAACATGCCCTGGACACGGCCCGGCAGGCGGGGCGCGGCGGCGATGCGCCGGCCCTGCAGGACGCCGTGGCCGCGCTGCTGCGCACCGCCGAAGTCCCGCCGGCCTGAGTCCCGCCGGCCCGCGACTGCTGGGCCGGCCCTTTACAATCCCCGGCGTTGCAGGGTGGCCCGGCTGCCCTGCAGTGGTGGCCGCCGGCAGTTCCGCGGTCCGCGCTTCACCCGGCCCCGTGCCGGCCGCGTCCACTTCCCTGGCTGTCCAGGTTCCCGCCCTGCGGGACACCCACCGCCGTGGTCGCGGCCTCCGGGCCCGATCCGAGCAACTGGTGTCGAAGGAATTGGCGCATGGCCAAGGAAGAACTGATCGAAATGCGCGGGCGCGTCGAGGAAGTGCTGCCCGACTCGCGTTACCGCGTGGTGCTGGAGAACGGCCATGCGCTGGTGGCCTACAGCGGCGGCAAGATGCGCAAGAACCACATCCGCATCATCGCCGGCGACTACGTCACGCTGGAGCTGTCGCCCTACGACCTGAACAAGGGCCGCATCATGTTCCGGCACCTGCCGCCGCGCGGCAGCGAAGGCAACCCCACCTCGTACGGCGCGCCCCGCCGCTGACGGCCGGCCGGCGCCTTCAGTGCGCCCGTGGGGCGGTCGCGAGCAGCTTCTCGACCGCCTCGAGCTCCACCGGCTTGGTCAGGTGGTGGTCGAAGCCCGCTTCGCGGGCCCTCTGGCGGTCCGCATCGCTGCCCCAGCCGGTCAGCGCCACCAGCAGGGCGCTGCAGCCCTCGGCGCGCAGGCGCCGCGCCACCTCGTAGCCGTCGGCCACCGGCAGGCCGATGTCCAGCAGCACCACGTCGGGTGCCCAGGTGCGCCACTCCTGCACCGCGTTCTCGCCCGTGTACAGCGCCTTGGTGGCATGCCCCAGCATGTCCAGCAGCACGGCGAGCGAATCGGCGGCATCGACGTTGTCGTCGATCACCAGCACGCGCAGGGAGGTCGTCTCGGAAGTCATGGCGCCATTGTCTCCCGCCAGCCGCCGCCCAGGGTGCGCCACAGGAGCACCTGGTTCTGCAGCTGTGCCTGCCGCACCTGGATCTCGGCCTGGCGCGCGCTGAACAGCGAGCGCTGCGCATCCAGCAGTTCCAGCGCGCTGGCGACCCCGGCGTCGAAACGCATCTGGCTCAGCCGCGCACGCACCGTCTCCGAGGTGGCCACGCGGCCCTGCGCGTCCAGCTGCTCGCCCCAGGTCGCCCGGCCCGCCAGGCCGTCGGCCACCTCGCGGAAGGCCGACTGGATGGCACGCTCGTACTGCGCGATCGCCACGTCCCGCTGGGCCTGCGCACCGGCCAGGCCGGCGCGGTTGCGCCCCGCATCGAAGATGGGCAGCAGCAGCGCGGGCGCGACCGTGTAGGCCCAGCGGCCGCTGCCGTCGAACAGCCCGGACAGGTCGGGGCTGGCGCGACCGGCGGCGGCGGTCAGCGTGATCCGCGGGAAGAAGGCCGCGCGGGCCGCGCCGATGTTGGCGTTGGCCGCCACCAGCTGCTGCTCGGCCTGGCGCACGTCGGGCCGCTGGGCCAGCACCTGCGCCGGCAGGCCCACGGGCAGCTCGGGCAGGCGCACGTCGGCCAGCCGGGTGCCGCTGCGCCAGTCGGGCGCCAACGCCACGCCGGTGAGCAGGCCCAGCGCGTTCAGGTCGGTGGCGCGCTGGCGCTCCTGCTGGGCCAGGGCCACGCGCGCGGTGTCGGCCAGCGACTGCGCCTGCCGCAGCTCCAGCTCGGAGGTCACGCCGTTGTCGAAGCGCAGCCGCACCAGCCGCAGGCTGTCCTCGCGGGTGCGCAGCGTGTCGCGGGTCAGCTGCAGCAGCTCCTCGCCGGCGACGACGCTCAGCCAGGTCGTGGCCACCTGGCCCACCAGCGCGAGCTGGGCGGCCCGGCGCGCCTCCTCGGTGGCCAGCAGCTGCGCCTGCGCCGCCTGCGACAGCGCGCCCAGGCGGCCGAAGAAATCGAGCTCCCAGGCGGTCAGCGCCAGCCCGGCCTGCCAGATCGTGAACTGCTGGCCGGTGACGGTGTTGGGCTGGCGCGTGCCGGACAGCTGCGCGCCCACCTGCGGCAGCCGCTCGGCCTCGCGCAGCTCGCGCTGGGCGCGTGCCTGCTGCACGTTGGCCACGGCCACCCGCAGGTCGCGGTTGTTGGCCAGCGCCGTCGTGACCAGGCCTTGCAGGCCCGGGTCGGCGAAGAACCGCGGCCAGTCGGGCGGCAGCGTGTCGGCCGGCGTGGCCGGCGCGCCGGGCAGGCCGGCGAAGCTCGCGGGCACGGGCGGGGCAGGGCGCTCCAGCGTGGGCACGAACGAGCAGCCGGCCGCCAGGAGGGCGGCGGCGAGCGCGGCGGGCCGCAGGGCGCGCAGGGGGAAGGTCATCGGGGCTCTCACACCTGGTCTCCGCGCGTCGCGCCGGCCGGCAGCTCGGGCTCGAAGGCATGCGCATGCAGCCGGCGCTGGCGGTCGCTGCCCTTGAAGATGCCACGCACCACCACGAAGAACACCGGCACGAAGAACACCGCCAGCACGGTGCCCGTGAGCATGCCGCCCAGCACGCCGGTGCCGATCGCGCGCTGGCTGGCCGAGCCGGCGCCGCTGGCGACCACCAGCGGCAGCACGCCCAGGCCGAAAGCCATCGAGGTCATCACGATGGGCCGGAAGCGCAGGTGGGCGGCGGCCAGCGCCGCCTCGACCACGCCCTTGCCCTGGGCCTGCAGGTCCTTGGCGAACTCGATGATCAGGATCGCGTTCTTGGCCGACAGGCCGATGATCGTGATCAGGCCGACCTGGAAGTACACGTCGTTGGCATAGCCGCGCGCCAGCGTGGCCAGGAGCACGCCCAGCACGCCCAGCGGCACGACCAGGATCACCGCCAGCGGGATCGACCAGCTCTCGTACAGCGCGGCCAGGCACAGGAACACCGCCAGGATCGCGAAGCCGTAGAGCACCAGCGCCTGCGAGCCGGCCAGCTTCTCCTCGCGCGACTGGCCGGTCCACTCGAAGGCGAAGCCGGGCGGCAGCTGGGCGGCCAGCCGCTCCATCTCGGCCAGCGCGGCGCCGCTGGAGGCGCCCGGCGCGGCCGAGCCCGAGATGCGCATCGCCGGGTAGCCGTTGTAGCGCACGGTCTGCATCGCGCCGTTCACCCAGCGGGTGCTGGCGAAGGCGGACAGCGGCACCGCCTGCCCGGTGGTGGACTTGACGTTCAGCCGCAGCAGGTCCTCGGGCTGCATGCGCGCCGGCGCATCGGCCTGCACGATCACCCGCTGCAGGCGACCGCGGTTGGGGAAGTCGTTGACGTACGACGAGCCCAGCGCGGTCGACAGCGTGGCGTTGATCGCGTCGAAGGGCACGCCCAGCGCCTGCGCCTTCTCGCGGTCGATGTCCACCTGCAGCTGCGGCGCGTCCTCCAGGCCGTCGGGCCGCACCTGCGTGAGCAGCTTGCTCTGCGAGGCCGCGCCCAGCAGCTGGTTGCGCGCGGCGATCAGCGCCTCGCGACCGTTGCCGCCGCGGTCCTGCAGCCGGAAGTTGAAGCCCGAGGCCGAGCCCAGTTCGGGGATGGGCGGCGGCGACAGCGGGAAGATGAACGCGTCGCGGATCGCCGACAGCGCGCCGAAGGCGCGGCCGGCCACCGCCTGCGCCGAGGCGCCGTCGCCCTTGCGCTCGTCCCAGGGCTTGAGCGTCACGAACGCCAGCGCGGCGTTCTGGCCCTGGCCCGAGAACGAGAAGCCGAGCACCGCCACCATCGACTGCACCTCGGGCTGCTTGAGGATGTAGTCCTCGACCTGGCGCATCACGGCGCTGGTGCGCTCCTGCGTCGCGCCGGGCGGCAGCTGCACGTTGACGATGATGTAACCCTGGTCCTCCTGCGGCAGGAACGAGGTGGGCAGCCGGGTGTAGACCAGCGCGGCCACGGCCGCGATCACCGCGTACAGCAGCAGCCACCAGCGCGCGCGCCGCAGCATGCGGGCGACCCAGCCCTCGTAGCCGCCGGCCGTGCGCCGGAAGCTGCGGTTGAACCAGCCGAAGAAGCCGCCGCGCTCGTGGTGCCCGGGATCCACCGGCTTGAGCAGCGTGGCGCACAGCGCCGGCGTGAGCGACAGCGCCATGAAGGCCGAGAACGCGATCGAGGCCACCATCACCGCCGAGAACTGGCGGTAGATGTTGCCGGTGGATCCGGCGAAGAAGGCCAGCGGCACGAACACCGACACCAGCACCACGGTCACGCCGACGATGGCGCCGGAGATCTGGCCCATGGCCTTGCGCGTGGCCTCGCGCGGCGGCAGGCCCTCCTCGGCCATGATGCGCTCGACGTTCTCCACCACCACGATGGCGTCGTCGACCACGATGCCGATCACCAGCACCATGCCGAACATGGTGAGCACGTTGATCGAAAAGCCCAGCGCCAGCAGCGTGGCGAAGGTGCCCAGCAAGGCCACCGGCACGACCAGCGTCGGGATCAGGGTGTAGCGCCAGTTCTGCAGGAACAGGAACATCACCAGGAACACCAGCGCCACCGCCTCGACCAGCGTCTCGACCACCTGCGTGATGGAGATGCGCACGAAGCGCGAGCTGTCGTACGGGATGTCCCATTTCATGCCGGCCGGGAAGTAGGGCGCCAGCTCGCCCATGCGGCGCCGCACCGCATCGGCCGTCTGCAGCGCATTGCCGGTGGGCGACAGCTGCACGCCGATGCCGGTGGACGGCTTGCCGTTCAGCCGCGCCGAGGTGGCGAAGGTCTGCGCGTTGAGCTCGACCCGCGCGACGTCCTTGAGCCGCACGGTCGAGCCGTCGGCGCCGGCGCGCAGCACGATGTTGCGGAACTGCTCGACGTCGGTCAGCTGGCCCTGCACCACCACCGTGGCCGAGACCGCCTGCCCGTCGGCGATGGGCAGGTCGCCCAGCGCGCCGGCCGACACCTGGGCGTTCTGCGCCCGGATGGCGGCGTTGACCTCGGCCGGCGAGAGGTTGAAGCCCACCAGCTTGTCGGGGTCCAGCCAGATGCGCATGGCGGCCTCGGTGCCGAACAGCTGCGCCTGGCCCACGCCGGGGATGCGCTGGATCTCGGGCAGCACGTTGCGCGAGGCGTAGTCGCCCAGCCGCACCGGTGTCCAGGCCGGGTCGTCCGAGGACAGGATCGCGAACAGCAGGAAGTTCGAGCGCGACTTCTCGACCCGCACGCCCTGCTGCGTCACGGCCGCGGGCAGCCGCGGCGTGGCGCGCGACAGCCGGTTCTGCACGTCCACCTGCGCCAGGTCGGGGTTGGTGCCGGGCTCGAAGGTGATGGTGATCTGGCCCACGCCGTTGGCCTGGGTGACCGACTCGATGTAGATCAGGCCCGGCGAGCCGTTGAGCTCCTGCTCGACGACCGTGATCACGCTCTCCTCGAGCGTGCGGGCCGAGGCGCCGGGGTAGGTGGCCGTCACCACGATGGCCGGCGGTGCCACCGGCGGGTACTGCGCGATGGGCAGCTGCTGGATGGCCACGCCACCCAGCACCATCAGGAACAGCGCGATGACCCACGCGAAGATGGGCCGGTCGATGAAGAACTTGGCCATGCCTGGCGGTCCCTCAGCGGCTCGCGGCGGAGGCGGCGGGGCGGGCGGCCGAAGCCGCGGGAGCGGGCGCCGACGCGCCCTGCGCGGGCGCCGACGCGCCCTGCGCGGGCGCGGTGCCCGGCGCGCTCCAGGGCACCGGCTTGACCGGCGCGCCCGGGCGCAGCTTCTGCACGCCGTCGACCACCACCTGCTCGCCGGGCTTCAGGCCCTCGGTGATCACCCACTGGCCGTTCTGCGCGCTGCCCACCTTCACGGTGCGCGGCGCGACCTGGCCGCCTTCGCCGACCACCAGCACCGTGTCGCCGCGGTCGCTGCGCGTGACCGCCTGCTGCGGCAGCAGGATCGCGCGCTCGATGCGCGCCTGCTCCAGCCGCACGCGCACGTACAGCCCGGGCAGCAGCAGCCGGTCGGGGTTGGGGATCTCGGCGCGCAGCTGCACCTGGCCGCTGGTCGGGTCGACCTGCAGGTCGGCGAACAGCAGCTTGCCCGTGCGTGCATAGGTGCTGCCGTCGTCCAGCACCAGGCGCACCGGCGTGCCGCCGTCGCCCGAGCGCTTGAGCTTGCCCTGCTCGGCGGCGCGGCGCAGCGCCAGCACCTCGCTGGCCGACTGGGTGATGTTCACGTAGAGCGGGTCCAGCTGCTGGATCACCGCCAGCGGCGTGGCCTCGCCCTGGCCGACCAGCGCGCCTTCGGTGACCAGCGCGCGGCCGATGCGGCCGGCGATCGGCGCCACCACCTGCGCGTAGCCCAGGTTGATCTGCGCGGTGCGCACCGACGCCTCGGCGGCGGCGACCTCGGCCTCGGCGGCCTTCTGCGCCGCCACCGCGTTGGCGTACTCCTGCTGGCTGATCGCGTTGGCCTCGGCCAGCGGCTTGTAGCGCTCGGCCAGCGCCCGGGCCTGGCCCTGGTTGGCCTGCGCCCGCGCGAGCGTGGCCTGCGCGCTGGCCTGCGAGGCCTGCAGCGTGGCCGGGTCGATGCGGAACAGCGGCTGGCCGGCCTTGACGTCGGTGCCTTCGCGGAACAGGCGCTCCTGCACGATGCCGGCCGCGCGGGCCCGCACCTGCGCGATGCGCGAGGCCTCGAGCCGGCCGGGCAGCTCCGACAGCAGCCCGACCTCGCCGGGCTGCACCGTGACCACGCCGACTTCGGCCGGCGGCATGCCGCCCGGGGGCGGTCCGGCGGGCGCGTCGGACTTGCCGCAGGCGGCCAGCAGGGCAGCGGCCAGCAGCAGGATCAGGGGGAGGGCGGGGGCGGGAAGGCGAGGCGGTTGCTTGCGCAGCGCGTGCATGGGCGGCGTGTCCGATCGGGCAAAGCGCCGCAGTCTACCCAACGACCGTGACGGCTGCAGGCGGGCGCGCGGGGAGCGCCCACTGTCGCGTTCGCGGCGCCGGCCCGGTGCCCGCGCGCACGGCCGGCCGCGGCGCTGCGGCCGCCCGTGCGGTGCCCGTCAGCGGGTGGTGGTGCCGCCGCGTTGCCAGTTGCCGTACGCGTCGTCCATGCGCTGCTGGCGCGTGGTGTCGCTGGCCGCGGGCGTGCCGCTGCCCGAGGTGCCGCGGCGGCGTGCGTCGCTGCCGCGGTTGCCCATGCTGCGCTCGCTGCGTTCGGCCTGCGCGGGGTCGGCACGGTCGTCGCGGCGCGCCTGGTCGAGCTTGTCCTTGCCCTTGTGGGCCAGGTTGCGGGTGCCCTTGGCGACGCGCTTGCCGGCGCTCTTGGCGCGTTCGACCACCGACGGGCCCTGGGGTGCTTCGTTGGGGGCGGTCGCGTTGCGTGCGTCCTGGGCGCCCTGGGCCCAGGCGGTGCCGGCGATCAGGCCGGCGGCGAGGACGAGGGCGAGGCGGTGGGGGGTGGTTCGCATGGCGGGGACTCCTGGTGATGCGGGATGTCCCCAGCGTGGCGCGGCCATGCCGCAGCGGGTGCAGGACGGCGCGCGGCGCGGCAGTCGGCGCGCGCTGCGTCTATTCGTCGGGATCCACCAGCCCGCGCCGCACCGCGTAGCGCACCAGGCCCGCGAGGTCGCGGATGCCCAGCCGGTCCATGATCTGCGAGCGGTGCGTCTCCACGGTCTTGACCGACAGGTTCAGCGCCCGCGCCACCTCCTTGGACGACTGGCCGCGCGCGATCAGCCGCAGCACCTCGGTCTGGCGCTCGGTCAGCCCGGGCTGGCCGGTGCCGAAGGCCTGCGTCAGCTTGGCCGCCACCCGCGGGCTCAGGTAGACGTCCCCGCGCGCCACGGTCTGCAGCGCCTGCGCCAGCTCCTCGGCCGCGCCGCTCTTGACCAGGTAGCCCGAGGCGCCGAGCCGGATCGCCTCGGCCACGTATGCGTCGTGGTCGTACATGGACAGCAGCACCACCTTGCAGTCGGGCTCGCGGGCGCGCAGGCCGCGCAGCAGGCCCATGCCGCCGCCCTCGGGCATGGCGATGTCGGTCAGCACCACGTCGGGCCTGTGCTCGAAGGCCAGCAGCAGGGCGCTGGCGCCGTCGGCAGCCTCGGCCACGACCTGCACGCCGGGCATGGCGTCGAGCAGCGACCGCAGGCCGGCGCGCACCAGATGGTGGTCGTCGGCCAGCAGCACGCGCAGCGTGGCCGGCGCGGCGGCGGCCGGATCGGGGACGGGTGCGGGGGCGCGGGTCATGCGGGGTCCTCGTGTGTGTCGATCATGCAGCCCATCCGTGGGCAAGCCGCGGGAACCCTGGAGCCGCGGCTCCCTGATCACCCCGATGGCGGGATCGGCGCCGGCCTGCGACGCTGCGGGCACCATGCAACCGTCCCGCCTCGTGCGCCGCTGTGCCGCGCTCTCCCTGTACGAAGCCAACGCCGGCGTCCTGCGGGCGTTGCGCCTGGCGGGGGGCCGCCGCCTGCTGCAGCGCGCCGCCGACGGCTCGGCGCTCGCCGTGGTCGAGGCCGGAAGCCTGCACCTGGCCGGCAGCCTGCGCGAGGACGACCTGCTGGCGCTGCTGTGCGCCGAGCACGTCGAGCTGGCCTGCCGCACGCCCCTGCTGCTCGCCGGCCCCCGCGGCGCCCGGGTCCCGCTGGAGCGCCTGTGCTGGCGCTACGGCGCCGAGGTCGCGCGGGCCGGCGGGCTGGGCACCTGGCTGGACGACACGCGGCGCTATGGGCTGCTGCGCTGGCCGGACCTGCAGGCGATCGGCGAAGACCTCGTCGCCTCGGCGCTGTGCCGGCTGCTGCAGGCGGCGCCCCTGACGCCCGCGCAGATGCAGCACCGGCTCGGCCTGCCGACGGCGGCGGTCGCGGCGTTCCTGAACGCCGCGTCGGTGTGCGAGGTGCTGCGGCCGCATCCGGCTTAGCCCGCCGCCGGCAGGTCGCCGAAGTTCGCGATCACGGCCGTGCCCTGGCCGGGCGCGCTTTCCAGGTCGAGGCGGCCGCCGTGGGCCTTGACGCGCTCGCGCATGCCCAGCAGCCCCAGGTGCCCTTCGGGCGCGGCCAGCGGGTCGAAGCCGACGCCGTTGTCGCGCACCACGATGACCGTGTGGCCCGCCCCGGTGCCGAAGCGCACCTGCACGCGGGTGGCGCGCGCATGCCGGGCCACGTTGGTGAGCGCCTCCTGGCAGACGCGGTAGACGGTCAGGCACAGGTCCGGCGGCAGCAGGCGGTCGTCGCCCACCAGTTCGACCTCGACCGCCATGCGCGCCCGTTCGCGGTGCTGGGCGCACAGTTCCCGCAGCGACGCCGCCAGGCCGAGGTCGTCCAGCACCGGCGGGCGCAGCCCCGAGGACAGGGTGCGCACGCGGGCGATCGCCGCGTCGACGATGGCGCGCGGCACCGTGAACGCGTCGGTGCCGTCCTGGCCGGGCCGCGGCGGGCCCAGCGCCATGCGCACCGCGGTCAGCACCTGCCCGATCTCGTCGTGCAGCTCGCGCGCCAGGTGCCGGCGCTCCTCCTCCTGCGCGTCGATCAGTCGGCCCGACAGGGCCGACACCTGGGAGGCGTACTCGCGCAGCCGCTGCTCCGCGGCCTTGCGGTCGTCGATCGGCTTGGCGGCCAGCACCAGGTGGCCGCTGGCCTCCTGCCCGCCTTCGACGGGCGTGAGCATCAGGTGCATCCAGGTCGGCTGGCCGCTGTAGCCGACCAGCTGCGCTTCCAGCGACTGCATCGGGCCGAGCCGGCCCGCCTGCCGGGCCGCCCAGCGGGACACCGCCTCGCGGTAGCCGGGCGCCGCCAGCAGCGGCAGGGCCACGCCCACCAGCGCGTCCTGCGGGTAGCCGAGCACCCCGGTGAGCATCGCGTTCGGCTCCAGCACGCACAGCCGGGCGTCCAGCAGGGCGATGCCGATCGGCGCCGAGCTGAACAGCGTGCGGAAACGCGCCTCGCTCCAGGCCAGTGCGCGCGCGCGGCGCTGGTCGCGGTCACCGAGCTGCCGGTTCAGCTCCAGCAGCGTGTGCTCGTAGCTCTTCTGCGCGGTGATGTCCATGAAGGTGCCGGCCAGCCGCACCGGCCGGCCGTCGGCATCGGCCTCGACGACCGCCGCGGTCGCGCGTTGCCAGGCCCAGCCGCCGTCGCGCCGCGCCACCCGGTACTCGCAGTGCAGGGGGCCCACGCCGCTGAAGGCCGCGTCGGTGGCGCCCGAGACGCGGGTGGCGTCCTCGGGATGCACCTTGGCGAACAGCGACTCACGCGTGGCCCGCTGCACGCCGCCGCTGCCGTGCAGCGTGGTGCGGTTGCCCGGCACGTCGTGCTCCCAGACCACCAGCCGGCTGGCGCCGGCGGCCAGGTCGTAGATCTGCTTGGCGCGGGCGAGCGCCTGGTCCTGGGCAGCGATGGCGGAGAGACGGCGGCGCACCACGGGCATGGGTTCTGACGCAAGGCCGGTGATTGTTGGGTTGGCAGCGCGGATCCGGCTGGGGGCGATCGCGGAGCGGGACTCAGTGTGTTCACGGATGAGCAGGTCGGCAATCGGCCCCAGCCCGACAGCGGATCCCACGGATGGGTCGACTGTTCGCCAGTTCTTACATTGCTTACGAAAGGAAACAAGCCATGGCCACCCCGCTTTTCCCCGCCGCCACCGCCCGCCCGACCGAGCCCGCCGGCGACGGCCTGCGCCTGCACGTGCGTGGCTTCGCGGGCGAGCGGCAGCTGTTGCAGGGCGCCGTGATGCTGTCGCAGCGCCGGGCGCCGCGCCTGTTCCTGCTGGACGAGGCCCAGGCGGACGGCGCCGACGTGCTGATGGTCGACGGCCGCGATGCCGCCGCCCTGCGCTGGGCGGCCGGCGCCCGCTGGCTGGCGCGCAAGCCGGTGATCTGGGTCGACGCGCCCGCCGGCGCGCCGGTCGCGCCGGGCCACGTGCAGGTCTCGCGTCCCGTGCAGTGGCCGATCCTGCCGATGATGCTGTTCCGCGCCCTGGAGAGCCGTCCCCAGGCGGCGCCGGCGCCGGCGCCCGCGGTCCCCGCCGCCGCCGGCCCGTCGGCCCAGGCGGCGCCCCGGGCCCGCGGCGACCTGCGCCAGGTGCTGGTGGTCGACGACAGCCTGGCCGTGCGCTCCTACCTGCGCTCGGTGCTCGAGCCGCGCTGCCTGCGCGTGGCCGAGGCCGACAGCGGCGAGGCGGCCCTGGCCGCCCTGGACGCCGGGCCCGTCGACTGCGTGCTGATGGACGTGCTGATGCCCGGCATGGACGGCTTCGAGGCCTGCCGCCGGATCAAGGCGGCCGGCCGCCAGGCCCCGCCGGTGGTGATGCTCACCAGCAAGTCCTCGCCGTTCAACCTGGTGCGCGGAAAGATGGCCGGCTGCGATGCCTACCTGACCAAGCCGGTCGACCCGCACCAGCTGTTCGACACCCTGCAGGCCTACGTGTCCGTCGACCTGCAGCCCTCCGTGCCGGCCGCCCTCGCGGCCTGAGGTCCCGCTCCCGCGTTCCCGTTCCCCACCCACCTCCCAGGAGAAACGCCATGGCCCGAGCCATCCTCGTCGTCGAAGACAACGCCGCCGACCGCGCCCGCCTCGAGCAGCTGCTCGGCGCGGCCGGCTACCAGGTGCGCACCGCGCAGAACGGGCAGGAGGCGCTGGACGCCGTGCGCAGCGCCCGCCCGGACGCCATCCTCATGGACGTCAACATGCCCGGCATGGACGGCTTCGCCGCCACCCGCTCGCTGCAGAAGGAGGAGGCGACCAAGGGCATCCCCGTGATCATGGTCTCGGCCAAGGACCAGAAGGCGGACAAGGCCTGGGCCTCGATGCTGGGCGCCAAGGGCTACGTCACCAAGCCGTACACCGACGAGCAGCTGCTCGCCGAGGTCCGGGCGGTCTGAGCCGGAGGACCCGCCGATGAAGCGCGTGCTGGTCGTCGACGATGCGCAGCTGGACCGCGAGCAGCTGCAACGGATCCTGTCCGGTGCCGGTCACCAGGTGCTGCTGGCCGCCAGCGGCGAGCAGGCGCTGGAGCAGGCCCGCAGCGCCCGGCCCGACCTGATCTTCATGGACGTGAACATGCCCGACATGGACGGCTTCGCGGCGACGCGCAGGCTCAAGTCCGAGCCGGGCACCAGCGCGATCCCGGTGGTGTTCGTCAGCGGCAAGAGCCAGAAGGCCGACATCGCCTGGGGAACCATGCTGGGCGCCCGCGGCTACGTCGCCAAGCCCTACAGCCCCGAGCAGATCCTGGCCCACGTGGCCTGAGCCGGACCATGCCCACCGCCACCCCCGTGCAGCCGCCCCCGCTGCTGCCCCCCAGCCTGGCGCTGGCGCCGCCGGCGCAGCGACCGGTGCTGCCCAGCATGCCCGCGGCGGCCGCCAGCGGCGGCGTCGCCATGCAGGCCTTCGAGGTGGGCGGCCTCGGCCTGCTGGTGCGCTTCGAGCACGGGCAGGAACTGTCGGAGCTGCCGCCGGTGACGGCACTGCCGCATGCGCCCGGCTGGCTGCGCGGCGTCGCCAACCTGCACGGCCTGCTGGTGCCCGTGGTCGACCTGGCCGGCTGGGCCGCGCTGGCCGCCGCCGGCCGTTCCGGCCGCCCGATGCTGCTGGTGCTGGGCCACGGCGAGGACGCCGCCGGCTTCGTCATCGACGGCCTGCCGCAGCGCCTGCGCTTCGGTGCCGATGCCGCCGCCGACCCGGCCACCGCTCCACCCGCGCTGGCCGGCCTGGTGGCCGGCGCGGCGCTGGTCGGCGAGCGCCTGTGGTTCGAGCTCGACGTCCCGCGCCTGCTGCAGGCGGTCGAGGACGCGCTCGCGCCCGCCTGAGCCCGCCCGCCCCCCCGACTCCCCATCCCCACCCTCCACACCCGAGCGAGGTCCCCATGCAGAACGCACACGACAGCACCGCCAGCGGCTTCGAGCACACCGCCGCACCCGACGACGACGCACCGCGCCGCAGCTGGCGCGACCGGCTGCCCCAGTGGTCCATCCGCACCAAGCTGCTGGCCGGCATCGGCTCGCTGCTGGTGGTGGCCGCCGCGCTGGCGGTGGTCGCCGAGGTGCAGGCCACCGGCGAGCGCCAGCTGGCCGCCACCCGCGGCAAGGAGGCGCTGGTGGGCCGCGCGCAGGCCGCGCTGTGGGAGCTGCGTTACGGCTTCCCGCAGTACCTGGTGCTGACCGACGAGGAGAACCGCCGCAAGATCGTCGACGCCGAGCCGGCCCTGTACCGCGAATTCGAGAACGCCACCAACGACTACGTGCGCAGCCCGGGCCTGACCGAGCAGGAGCGGGCGCTGTCGCAGCAGCTGCTCAAGGACTTCGACCTGTACAAGGAGGCGCGCCCGCGCTGGTTCCAGCTGATCTCCGAGGGCAAGAACGAGGAGGCGGCGGCCTGGCGTGCCAAGACCACCACGCCGTACGGCGCCGCGCTGGTCAAGGGCGTGGCCGAACTGCTGACGGCCACCGAGGCCGCCGACGCGCAGCGCACCGAGGCGGCGCTGCGCAGGGACACGCTGCTGGGCCACGTGCAGGCGGCGCTGGGCGTGCTGCTGGTGCTGCTGGGCGCCTTCGTCGCCTGGACGCTGAACCGCGCGATCAACAAGCCGCTGGCCCGGCTGCAGGCCACCATCGACCGCCTGTCGCAGGGCGACACCGAGGCCCGTGCCCGCCTGGGCACCGCCGACGAACTGGGCGTGCTGGCCGCCAACTTCGACGCCCTGCTGGACGCCCGGGTGGAGGCCGAGCGCCAGGTGCTGGAGGACAAGCGCCGCGCCGAGGCCGAGAACGAGCGCCTGAACAACTCGGTGATCTCGATCCTGCAGGCGGTGAACCAGCTGTCGCAGCGTGACCTGACCGCCCGCGCGCCGGTGACGCAGGACATCATCGGCACGGTGTCGGACTCGATCAACCAGCTGACCGACGAGACCACCAAGGTGCTGCAGGGCGTCAGCCGCATCGCCGGCCAGGTGGCCGATGCGTCCGGCACGGTGAAGCAGCAGGCCGACATGGTGTCGCGCACCGCCGAGGAGGAGCGCCGCAGCGTGGCCGAGATGATCCGCGCGCTGGACGAGGCCTCCCAGGTGACCCAGCAGGTGGTGACGGTGGCCCGCCAGAGCAACGTGCAGGCCGAGCAGGCCACGGTGGCGACCGACGCCGCGCTGCAGACGGTGACCGGCACCGTCACCGGCATGGAATCGATCCGCGAGACCATCGCCGAGACCGAAAAGCGCATCAAGCGGCTGGGCGAGCGCTCGCAGGAGATCACGGGCATCGTGAACCTGATCAACACCATCTCGGAACGCACGCACGTGCTGGCGCTGAACGCCTCGATGCAGGCGGCCGTGGCCGGCGAGGCGGGCCGGGGCTTCGCGGTGGTGGCCGAAGAAGTGCAGCGGCTGGCCGAGAGCTCGCGCAACGCGACGCAGCAGATCGGCACGCTGGTGCAGAACATCCAGCTGGAGACCAGCGAGACGATCTCGACGGTGAACCGCACCATCGGCCAGGTGGTGCAGGGCTCCGAACAGGCCCGCAAGGCCGGCGAGCAGATGCGCCGCACGCAGGAGATCACCGGCGCGCTGGTGGAGCAGGTGCGCCGCATCGCCGAGGCCTCGCAGCGCCAGCAGCAGGTGTCCGAGCAGCTGCTCGTGTCGGTGCAGGGCATCGGCCAGAGCACCGAGCGCACCGCCGAGCAGATCCAGGCGCAGAACCGCGAGACCGAGACCCTGCTGGACTCCGCCCGCCGCCTGGTGGACTCGGTGAACGTGTTCAAGCTGTCGCCCGCGGCCGCCTGAGCCGGCCGGCACCCGCCATGAAGCTGAACGACCTGATCGACGCCCTCGCGGCCGAGGTCGAGCTGGCGATCCCCGACCTGGACCGGGCGCTCGACATGCTGGCCACCGCGCCGGTGGAGGAGCCCGCGTTCATGGACGCGCTGGACCTCTACGCGGGCCAGGCCCAGCGCATGGGCGAGGCCGCCGCGCTGGCCGGCTTTCCCGGCCTGGAGGCGGTGTGCCAGCACGTGGCCGGCAACACCCTGCTGCTGCCGGGACTGGAGCCCGCCGACCGGGGCACCGTCGTCGGCTTCCTGCGCGCGTGGCCGCTGCTGACGGTGCACCACCTGCGCAACCTCAGCGACCCGTCCACCGCCGCCGGGCTGGTGGACCACCTGCGCGCCGCCCCGCTGCCGATGGAGGAGGACGAGGCGCTGAAGGTCATGCACATGCTGGGCGCGATGCCGCTGCTGGTGCAGGGCACGGGCGACGCCGACCAGCCGCTGCGCCCGGTGCTGGCCACGCCCGCGGAGGTCGACCTGGCGGTGCCGGCGGATGCCGACGAGCGCATGCTGGCCGGCTTCCAGCAGGAGGCGCCCGAGCAGGTGCGCCTGCTGGTCGCGCACGCCCAGCGGCTGGCCGCCGGCCACGGCGATGCCGACACCCTGGCGGCGGCCAAGCGGGTGGCCCACACCCTCAAGGGCTCGGGCGCGATCCTGGGCGTGCGCGGCATCGCCGCGCTGGGCCACCACCTCGAGGACATCCTGGAACACCTGGAGCGCAGCCCGGGCGCGGTCGCGCCCGCGGTGGCCGACACCCTGCTGGATGCGGCCTGGTGCCTGGAGCAGATGGTGGGCTACCTGACCGCGGGCGACGAGGCGCCGCAGCAGGCCCTGGCCGTGCTGCAGGCGGTGCTCGACCTGGCCAACCGGCTGGACCGCGGCGAGTCGCCGCAGGACGCACCGCCGCAGCGGCCGCAGGCCCTGGCGCCGGCGCCGCAGCCGGCCGAGCCGGCGACGGGAGCGGCGCCCGCCGGCGGGCAGGCCCTGCGCGTGAACCTGGCGCGCATCGACGCGCTGTTCCGCGTGACCGGCGAGGCCGGCGTGCAGGTGGCCGCGATGGAGACCCGCACGAAGGCGCTGCTCGAGCGCGCCCGCGCGCTGGTCACGCAGAACCTGCGCGTGCAGCGCCGGCTGTTCGAGCTGGAGACGCTGGTGGACGTGCGCGGCCTGGCCTCGCTGCGCGGCGGGGGCCAGCGCGAGGGCTTCGACACGCTGGAGCTGGACCAGTACAGCGAGCTGCACAGCACCACCCATGCGCTGGTCGAGGAGGCCGCCGACGCCCGCGCCCTGGCGGCGGGGCTCGAGGAGGAGCTGGCGCAGCTGGCCGGCCTGCAGGCGCAGCACCGGCGCGCGCAGCAGGAGCTGCAGCACCTGGTGGTGGGCACCCGCATGGCCGAGGTCGGCAGCCTGGCCTCGCGGCTGCAGCGCACCGTGCGCGCCACCGCCAAGGCCACGGGCAAGCTGGCCGAGCTGGCCATCGAGGGCGGCGCGACGCTGGTGGACGGCGAGGTGCTGGCGCGCCTGGCCGAGCCGCTGCTGCACGTGCTGCGCAACGCGGTGGACCACGGCATCGAGCCGCCGGCGGCGCGGGCCGCGGCGGGCAAGCCCGAGGCCGGCCGCATCCAGCTGGCGTTCCGCCGCCAGGGCCAGCAGCTGGTGGTGACCTGCCGCGACGACGGCGCCGGGCTGGACCTGGCGGCGGTGCGGCGGCGCGCGGTCGAGCGCGGCCTGCTGGATGCGGCGCGCCAGCTGTCCGACGAGGAGACGGCGCGGCTGGTGCTGCTGCCCGGCTTTTCCACCCGCGACCAGGTCACCGAGGTCTCCGGCCGTGGCGTCGGCCTGGACGTGGTGCGCGACTTCGCGGTGGCGATGCGCGGCAGCGTGCGCATCGCCACGCGCGCCGGCGACGGCTGCACCATCGAGCTGCGGCTGGCCGCGTCGATGACCACCGTGCAGTCGCTGGTGGTGCAGGCCGCCGGCCAGCGCTTCGCGCTGCCCGCGGTGCAGGTGCTGCGCGCGGTGCCGCGCGGGGTCGGCAGCTTCGAGATGCAGGGCGGGCGCAGCGTGTTCCGCGAGGGCCGCAAGGTCATCCCGGCGCTGCGGCTGGCGCATGCGGCCGGCCTGGCCGAGGCTGCGCCGCTGCCCGATGGCGAGCTGCATGCGGTGGTGGTGCGGCTGGACGACCAGGAGCATGCGCTGGGCGTCGATGCGCTGCTGGACGCGCGCGACCTGCTGGTCAAGCCGCCGGGCCGCTACGCGCGCCACCTGCGCGGCGTCGCCGGCCTGTCGATCCTGGGCGACGGCGAGGTGGCGGTGAGCCTGGACCTGGCGCAGCTGCTGCACGCCGGGGCGGCGGCGGCGCCCCGGCGCGTGGCGGCCGGCGCGGCCGCGCCGCAGGCCGCGCGCAAGGGCGTGCTGATCGTCGACGACGCGCTGTCGGTGCGCAACACGCTGCAGCAGCTGGTGCAGGACGCCGGCTGGCAGGCGCACACCGCGCGCGACGGCATGGAGGCGGTGCAGGCGCTGCGCCGGTTCCGGCCCGACGCGGTGCTGACCGACCTGGAGATGCCCAACATGAACGGGGTGGAGCTGACGGCGCACATCCGCGCGCAGGAGCCGCTGCGCGGGCTGCCGGTGATCATGATCACCTCGCGCTCGCAGGACAAGCACCGCCGGCTGGCGCAGGAGGCGGGTGTCGACACCTACCTGACCAAGCCCTACCGCGACGAGGAACTGCTCGAGACGCTGCGCCAGGCCCTGGCGGCCTGACGCGCGCCACGCGCTGCACCGACGAGGACACGATGACCGCTCCCCTGCATGCCGCCGCCGCCACCACCGAGGACGGCTGGATCCTGCTGCGCGCCGGCGCGGCCTGGCTGCTGCTGCCGCGGGCCGACGTGCGCGCCATCCGCCACGGCGGCGAGGCCGACGGCATGGCCAGGCTGGCCCTGTCGGGACAGCTGCAGCCGCTGGCCGGGGTGCGGCCCGGCCGCTACGTCGACACCGTGTTCGAGGCAGCGGACGAGGGCAGTGCGCCGCTGGCCTGGTGCTGGGACGAGGCGCGGCTGCTGCAGGCGCTGCCGGCCGTGCCGCAGCCCCTGCCGCCCGTGCTGCGGGCGCCGGGCTCGCCGGTGGACGCCTGGCTGGAGATCGACGGCCAGGTGGCCTTCCTGTGCGACGCGCAGCGGCTGCGCCGCCATGCGCTGGGACGCTGAGCCGATGGCTGCCGCCCTGCCCACCACCAGCACCGCGACGCTGCTGCCCTACCGGCCCGACGCCAGCGCCGCGCTGCCGCCGCATGCCTGCATCGAGGTGGTGGAGGCGCCCGCCTTCGTGCCGGTGCCTGGCGGGCCGTACTACGCGCTGGGGCTGATGCCCTGGCGCGGCGGCCGCATCCCGCTGCTGGACCTGGACGTGCTGCTGCGCGCCTTGCCGCGCAGCGGGCCGGCCAACCCGCCGCGCTGGGCGCTGGTGGTGGCCTGGCCCGACGGGGACGGCCGCGGCAGCGCCTTCGGCGCGCTGGCGCTGGCGGCGCTGCCGTCGCCGGCGATGGTCGAGGACGAGCAGGCCTGCGCGCTGCCCACCGACAGCGACCTGTGGCCCTGGATCGCGCGCTCGTGCTTCCGCCACGGCGGCCAGCCGGTGCCGGTGCTGGATCCGGCGCGCCTGTTCGGCGCGCCGCACGGGTGAGCGCCGCCTGCAAGGAACGACAAGGAGAGTGGGAATCAGGGGGGAATCTGCCCCGCCGTGGGGGCGGGGCTGCTTGGGCGGGTGGCGCGGCGGGCCTTGCAGCCGCTGCAGGATCCGGCGTGCCACCCGCCGCCTTTTTCGCCGTTGCGGTATGGTTCCCCGCTCCATGACATCCGCGACCCCCCTTTCCCCCCTGGACCTCGAGCAGGTCGTGCGCGAGCTGCGTGCCGCGCGCGACGACTGGCGGGGCAGCCGCAGCCGCCTGGGCGAGACCGGCGCGCGCGAGCTGCCGTCGCCGCAGGCCGTGGTCTGCGTGGTCGAGCAGCTCAAGGGCGCCCTGTTCCCGATGCGGCTGGGCCCGCCGGAGCTGCGCCACGCCACCGAGGATTTCTACGTCGGCCACACGCTGGCCAGCGCCCTGCAGTCGCTGGCGCTGCAGGCCCGGCTCGAGCTGCGCCATGCCGACCGCGACGCGCCGCCGCCCGATGCCCAGGTCTGCGCCCGCGCCGACGGCCTGGTGGCCGAGTTCGCGGCCGCGCTGCCGGCCATCCGCCGCCTGCTCGACACCGACGTGCAGGCCGCCTACCAGGGCGACCCGGCCGCGCGCAGCGTCGACGAGATCCTGCTGTGCTACCCGGGCGTGCTGGCCATGATCCACCACCGCGTCGCGCACCAGCTGTACCGGCTGGGGCTGCCGCTGCTGGCGCGCATCGTGGCCGAGGCGGCGCACAGCCGCACCGGCATCGACATCCACCCCGGCGCCACCATCGGTCCCGGCTTCTTCATCGACCACGGCACCGGCGTCGTGATCGGCGAGACCGCGGTGATCGGCCAGCACGTGCGGCTGTACCAGAACGTCACGCTGGGCGCCAAGCGCTTCCACGTCGGCGAGGACGGGTCGCTCACCAAGGGCCTGCCGCGCCATCCCATCGTCGAGGACGACGTGGTGATCTACGCCGGCGCCACGGTGCTGGGCCGCGTGACCATCGGCCGCGGCGCCGTGATCGGCGGCAACGTCTGGGTCACGCACGACGTGCCCCCCGGCGGCAGCGTCACCCAGGCGCGCGGCGACGAGGGCCGTCCTCCCGGTTGAGTTGCTTCGGCGCGGCAGGCGCCGCGCGATGCAACGCGACGGTGGTCCCGCGGGTCCCCTGTGCGGGGGAGAACCGTTGCGCGGCGTGGCCCCCGTCGTGTAGCGTGCGCGGGTCCTCCACCCGGAGGATGCGCCGGGCCGGCACAGGCCCGCGCCCGAGCAGCCCGATGGGAGGTCCCGTGCCCCAGCAGTCCTTGCTGCCGCCGCGCCGTGCGGCCCGTCCCGCGCGCGCCGGCCGCGCCCGCCTCCATGCCTGACGCCGTGGCCGCGTGCGCCGCGCGGCCACGCCACGTGCTGGTGGCCGGCGGCAGCGCCACGGCCCGCGCGCTGGCGCGTGCCTGGCTGCAGGACGCGCCGGGCCGCTGGCGCGCGCACGAGGCCGGCACCGCCGGCGAGGTGCTGCAGCGCGTGCTCGGCGGCGAGCCGCCGCACTGCGTGCTGCTGGACGTCGACCTGCCCGGCGACGGCGCCGAGGGCGTGCTCGAGGCGCTGGCCGGCGCCGACGGCCTGCCGATCTGCCCAGTGGTGGTGCTGGCCGGCCCGGAGAGCGAGGACCAGGGCCGCGCCATGCTGCGCGCCGGCGCGCAGGACTACGTCGGCCGTGACTGGCTCAGCGCGCCGGCGCTGGCGCGCGTGCTCGAGAACGCGGTGGAGCGCTGGCGCATGGCGCGCGAGCTGCGCCGGCGCGAGCGCGAGGTGCGGCTGCAGCGCCAGTGCATGCCGATCGGCTGCATCGTGTACGACGCGCAGTTCCGCATCCGCGAATGGAACCCGGCCTGCGAGGCGATCTTCGGCTGGACCGAGGCCGAGGCCCTGGGCCAGGAGGCGACCGCGCTGTTCGTGCCGCCCGAGTTCACCGAGCGGCTGCTGGCCAACCGCGAGCGCCTGCGCGCCGGCCACCCGCTGGTGACCAGCCGCAACGACAACGTGACCCGCGACGGCCGGCGCATCGTCTGCGAGTGGCACAACAACGCGCTGTTCGACGACGCCGGCCGCTTCGTCGGGGCGATCAGCATGGTGCAGGACGTCACCGAGCGCCAGCGCGCGCTGGAGCGGCTGGACCTGCAGGAGCGCTTCACCCGGCGCATCACCGACGTGGCGCCCTGCGTGCTGTACCTGCACGACCTGCACACCGGCGCCAACGTCTGGGGCAACCAGGCGATGGGCACCATGCTGGGCCGCACGCCCGGCGACATCGCGGCCATGGGCGAGCAGGTGGTGCCGCTGCTGATGCATCCCGAGGACCAGCCGCGCTTTCGCGACCACGTCGGGCGGCTGCTGCAGCTGGCCGACGGCGAGGTCGCGACCTTCGAGTACCGCATGCGCCACGCGGACGGCCGCTGGCTGTGGATGCACAGCCGCGACATGGCCTACGACCGCGGCGCCGACGGACGGGTGCGGCAGGTGATCGGCGCCGCGCTGGACATTACCGCGCGCAAGCAGGGCGAGGTCGACCTGCAGCGCGCCCTCGAGCGGGCCGAGGTGGCGCAGCAGGCGGCGGTGGCGGCGCTGTACGAGTACCTGCCGGGCGAGGACCGCTCGTTGCGGGCCGACGCCTTCCGCGACCTGCTGGGCTGGGACGCCGCGGAGGTCGCGCCCACGCTGGGGGGCTGGCTGTCGCTGGTGCATCCCGAGGACATGCCCGTGCAGGCCCGGGTCGCCCAGGCGCTGCGCGAGGGCGCGTCGTTCGACGTGCAGTACCGGATGCGCCACAAGGACGGCCGCTGGCTGTGGGTGGCCGACCGGGCGCGCATCGTGCGCGACGCGTCGGGCGCCGCGGTGCGCGTGACCGGCATGGTGGTGGACATCAGCGCCACCAAGCAGGTCGAGCAGGAGCTGCGCGGCGCGCAGGCGCTCCTGCAGGCGGTGATCGACGGCTCGCCCACGCTGGTGTTCGCCAAGGACCTGCAGGGACGCTACTTCCTGGCCAACAAGGCCTGGCTGCAGCTGGTGGGGCTGCCGGCCCTGCCGGCCGGCGGCATCGAGGACGGGGCGCTGTTCCCGCCGCCGGTGGCGGCCACGCTGCGGGCCAACGACGCGGCCTGCCTGCATGCCTGCGAGCCGGTCGTGCTCGAGGAGTCGGCCGTGCTGGGCGGCACCTGGCGCGCGTTCCTGTCCAGCAAGTTCCCGCTGCTGGACGAGGCCGGCCGGCCCTGGGCCGTGTGCGGGGTGTCCATCGACATCACCGAGCTCAAGCAGGTGCAGCAGGCGCTGCAGCTGCGCGAGCGCGAGCTGCGGACCCTGGCCGACAACACGCCCGACATCCTGGTGCGCTTCGGCCGCGACCGCCGGCACACCTACATCAATGCCGCGATCGAGCGCGTCGAGCCGGGGCTGCGCCGCGCCGACTTCGTCGGCCGCACCGTGCGCGAGATCGGCATGGGGGAGGACGACGCGCGGCGCTGGGACCAGCTGCTGGACGAGGTGTTCGCCACCGGCGCGCCGCGGGCGATGGAGTTCACCTTCGAGCGCAGCGGCCGCCGCCGCCACTACGCCGCGCAGCTGGTGCCCGAGTTCGGCGACGACGGCGCGGTCCAGCAGGTGCTGGCCGTGCTGCACGACCACACCGCGGTCGAGGCCGGCCGGCGCGCGCTGGCCGAGGAGGCGCGGCGCAAGAACGAGTTCCTGGCGGTCCTGGCCCACGAGCTGCGCAACCCGCTGGCGCCGCTGCGCAACGGCATCGAGATCCTCGAGCGTGGCGGCAGCGCGCCGGCCATGGCGCGGGTGCTGCCCATGATGCGGCGCCAGCTGGCGCACCTGGTGCACCTGGTCGACGACCTGCTGGACCTCTCGCGCATCAGCCGCGGGCAGGTGCAGCTGCGGCGCGAGCGCATCGTGCTGCAGGCCGCCTGCGCGGTCGCCGTCGAGGCGGTGCGACCGCAGCTGGAGGCGCGCCGCCAGCTGCTGGAGCTGGCGCTGCCCGACGAGCCGCTGTGGGCCGACGCGGACCCCACCCGGGTGGGCCAGATGGTGACCAACCTGCTGTCCAACGCCTCGCGCTACAGCCCCGACGGCGCGACCGTGCGGCTGGCGATGGCGGCCCAGGGGACCGAGGCGGTGCTGCAGGTGGCGGACCAGGGCCGGGGCATCCCGGCCGACATGCTGGAGCGGATCTTCGAGATCTTCGTGCAGGTGCAGGCCGACGGCCCGCCGCAGGGCGGCCTGGGCATCGGGCTGGCGCTGGTGCGGCAGCTGGCCGGCATGCACGGCGGCCGCGTCACGGCCGCCAGCGCCGGGCCGGGGCAGGGCAGCACCTTCACGCTGGTGCTGCCGCTGGCCGAGGCGCCGTTCCCGCTGCTGCACGACGACCCGCCGGCCGCGCGGCCGCCCGCGCCCCGGTGCTGGCGGCTGCTGTTCGCGGGCGTGGGCGAGCCCACGGCGGGCGCGCTCGCGGGCGCGCTGCGTGCCGCCGGCCACGTGGTGGAGATGGCGGCCGACGGCATGGAGGCGCTGGCGCTGGCGGTGGCCGACCCGCCCGACGTGCTGCTGCTCGACCTGGCCATGCCCGGCCTGCCGGCGGCGCAGCTGGCCCGCCAGCTGCGCGCGCTGCCCCGGGCGGCGCGGCTGCGCGTGGTGGGGCTGACCGGCTGGGACGCCCAGGACGACCGCAGCCGGGCCCATGCCGCCGGTTGCGACGTGCACCTGGCCCGCCCGATCGAGGCCCGCACGCTCGAGGTGCTGCTGGCCGCCTGGGCCGCCGGCGGCGACTGAGCCGCGCTCAGCGCGCGGGCGGCGCGGGGCCGGGCGCCGTGCCGGTCGTGGGCGGCGGGTCCGCGGCCTGCGGCGGCGCGGCGCCGGCCCGGTCGAAGCGCAGCACGCCGTCCTCCAGCCGCGACCACCGCAGGTGCAGCAGGTCCAGCAGGTAGTTCTGGTCCAGGCGCCACGGCTTGTGCACGCCTTGCCGGGGCAGCAGCGCGAGCGCGCGCTGCACGTAGCCCGAGCTGAAGTCCAGGAACGGCTGCTCGGCCACGCCCGGGCCGCGCACCGGCACCACGCGCTCCCAGCCGCGCCGGGCCATGTGCGCCAGCAGCCGGCAGGTCCAGCCGGCCGTGAGGTCGGCCTTGAGCGTCCACGACGCGTTGGTGTAGCCGAAGGTGGACGCCAGGTTGGGCACGCCGCTGAACATCAGGCCCTTGTAGACCAGCGACTGCGCAAGCGTGACCGCACGGCCGTCGACGGCCAGCTGCACGTCGCCCAGCAGGTTCAGCCGCAGCCCGGTGGCGCTGACCACGATGTCGGCCGGGATCTCCCGGCCGCCCTGCAGCCGGATGCCGCCCTCCGTGAAGGTCTCGATGCTGCCGGTGGCCACGCTGGCCTGGCCGCGCCGGATCGCGCGGAACAGGTCGCCGTCGGGCACCAGGCACACGCGCTGGTCCCAGGGCTTGTAGGCCGGCGTGAAATGGGCCATGTCGTAGCCCGCCGGCAGGGCCTGGCGCGCCATGGCGAGCAGCCGGCGGCCGAAGGCCCGCGGCCAGCGCCGGGCGGCCCGGTAGAACAGCTGCTGCAGCAGGATGTTGCGGCCGCGCACGAGGCGGTAGGCCCACATCGCCGGCAGCACGCGGCCCAGGGCCTGCGCCAGCGCATCGCGGGCCGGCCGCGCGACGATCCAGGTGGGCGAGCGCTGCAGCATGGTGACGTGGGCGGCGGCCTTGGCCAACTCGGGCACCAGCGTGACGGCGGTGGCGCCGCTGCCGATCACCACCACCTGCCGCCCGCCCCAGTCCAGGTCGCGCGGCCAGTCCTGCGGATGCACCAGCCTGCCGCGGTAGCGGTCCTCGCCGGGGAAGGCCGGCCGGTGGCCGCCGGCATAGCTGTAGTAGCCGGCGCACATCCACAGGAAACGCGCGGCCAGCCGGCGGCGCTGCGGGCCGTCGGGCCCCGCGACCTCGAGCTCCAGCAGCCAGCGCGCCTCGTCGCTCGACCAGTCGGCGCGCAGCACCCGGTGGCCGAAGCGCACCCGCGGCGTGATGCCGTGCTCGTCGGCGGTCTCGCGCACGTAGCGGCGGATCGCCGGCCCGTCGGCGATCGCCTCGGCCGCGCGCCAGGGCTTGAAGGCGTAGCCCAGCGTGTGCATGTCCGAGTCGGAGCGGATGCCGGGGTAGCGGAACAGGTCCCAGGTGCCGCCGATCGCGTCGCGCGCCTCCAGGATGGCCCAGCGCTGGTGCGGCAGCCGCTGCTGCAGGTGCACCGCCGCACCGATGCCCGACAGGCCCCCGCCCACGATGCACACGTCGAGGGTCTCGACGGGCGCGCGTCCGGCGGCGGCCTCGCGCACCGCATCCTTCAGGAAGGCGCTGGCCTGCGCCACCGACTGCCTGGCCTCGGGCAGCCACCACAGCAGCTGCCACACGTGCGGCACCGCGTCCCACAGCTGCAGGTGCACCGTCACGCCGGCGTCCTGCGCCTTGGCCGCGAAGCGCACGCTGTCGTCGCGCAGCGCCTCGGCGCGGCTGGCGTGCAGCAGCAGCGGCGGCAGGCCGGCCAGGTCGGCGTGCAGCACCGAGGCCAGCGGGTGCGCGGGATCGACCGGGCCCAGGTACGCCTCGGCGAAGCGGGGCAGGTGCCGCGGGTCGAACATCGCGTCCAGGTCCGCGTTCTCCACCAGCGACGGGCTGCCGCCGGTGAGGTCGGTGCAGGGCGACAACAGGGCCGCGGCCGCGGGCAGCGGCTGGCCGGACGCGCGCAGGCGCAGCATCAGCGCCACCGCCAGGTTACCCCCGGCGCTGTCGCCGGCCACGGCCGCGGGCTGCCCCCCGAGCGCGGCCTGCAACCCCTGCCAGGCCGCCACCACGTCGTCGATCGCGGCCGGGAAGGGGTGTTCGGGGGCAAGGCGGTAGTCGGGCACGAACACCCGCCAGCCCTGCCGCGCCAGCGCCGCGGTCAGCCCGCGGTGGGTGCGCGGCGCGCAGGCCACGAAGCCGCCGCCGTGCAGGTACAGCAGGGTGGCGCCGGCGGCGCCCCGCGCGGGCTCGACCCACTCGCCGCCGATGCCGCCCACGGTGGCCCGGGTGATGCGCACGCCGCCCGGGGCGGGCAGCGGCTGCCCGAACACCCGCCGCACCCGGGCCACGTCGCGCAGGTCGCCCAGCGCCGGCCGGATGCGCCGGCGCACGATCCAGGCCGCCATGCGGGCCTGCCAGCTGGGGCGTTGCATCGTGCGTGGCTCCCCGTCGCCCGTCCGTTCAGCCGCCGCGCCGCAGCCGGGCGGCCAGCGCCGGGCCCAGCACCGACCAGTAGCGCACCGGCAGCAGCCAGTGCAGCCAGGCGGCCAGCTTCGCATCGGCGCCCACCAGCACCCGCGGCGCGCGCCGCGCGATCGCATCGGCGATGGTGCGCGCGGCGGCTTCGGGCGGCAGGGTGAGCACCGCCTGCCAGCCGCCCTCGGCCACCGCGCGCTGCTCGGGCGTGAGCACCCGCGCCAGCCGGGCCCGCACGGCGATGCCGGTGCGCACCCCGCCCGGGTGCACCACGGTCACGCCCACCGGCGAGCCGGCATGCGCCAGCTCGTGCCGCAGCGCCTCGGAAAAGCCGCGCACCGCGAACTTGCTCGCGCAGTACGCGGTCTGCCCGGGCGGGGCGATGATCCCGAAGATGCTGGAGACGTTGACCAGCTGTGCGGCCGGCTCGCGCGCCAGCAGCGGCAGGAAATGGCGGCTCAGGCGCACCACCGCCTCGACGTTGATCGCCATCAGCCAGTCGAAGTCGGCCTCGTCGACCGCGGTGAAGTCGCCGCCCAGCGCGACGCCGGCGTTGTTGACCAGCACCGTCACCCGCCCGTGCGCGGCCAGCACCCGCGCCGGCCACTGCCCGCAGGCGGCGCGGTCGGCCACGTCGAACACATCCGTGCTCACCGTGGCACCGCGGGCCCGGGCGGCCCGGGCCGTGTCCTCGAGCGCGTCGGCCCGCAGGTCGGCCAGCGCCAGGTGCATGCCCCGCCCGGCCAGCTCCAGCGCCAGCGCGGCGCCGATGCCGCTGCCCGCGCCGGTGATCGCGGCGACGCCGCCGTGCAGGGTCCAGGGTGCCAGGGCCATGCGGTCGAGCATAGGGACTGGCGGTGCCGCGGCGGGCGACGTGGCATGGGGGATTCCACCAGCCTGCTGTCGCGTTGGCGTCTGCCGCCCCGCCGACTAGGATGAGTCCACCGCGGCAGCCCCTGCCGCGGCCCGGAGGTCCCTTGCGTTTCTTCCCAGCCCGGCGGTCCTGGACGGTGCGGCAGGCCATGGCCCTGATGCTGGCTTGCGTGGTGCTGCCGGTGGTCGTCGCGTCCGCCCTGCTGCTGCTGGCCCACTGGCGCGGCGAGCGCGACAAGGCGCAGGACGCGCTGCGCGAGGAGGCCGAGGCTGTGGCCGCCGCGGTCGACCGCGACATCGACGTCGGCCTGGCGCAGCTGCGCACGCTGGCCGCCTCGCGTTCGTTCGACCTGCAGGAATGGGAGCGGCTGCACGCCTTCGCGGCCGCCGTCGTGGCCGACCGGCCGGGCTACCTCGTGGCCCTGGTGGCGCCGGGGGGTGACCAGGTCTTCATGACGGCGCGTCCCTACGGGCAGGCCCGCGTGAACCTGTGGACGATCGAGGCCGAGCAGCGCGAGGCCGAGTGGAACGGCCAGCGCCTGCCCCTGAGCTCGCAGGGGCTCACGCGCCACGTGTTCCAGACCGGCAGGCCGGCGTACAGCGGCGTGTACTACGGCCTGAACGTGCGCCGGCCGACGATGGCCATGGGCTGGCCGGTGGTGCGCGGCGGCCGCGTCGTGTATGCGCTCGTGCTGTCCTACCCGGCGGCTGCCCTCGAGCAGCCGCTGCGCCAGGCGCGGCCCGGCCGCCAGGTGGTCGTCGCCGACGCGGCGGGCCGCGTCGTCGCCGGGCGCGGGCCGGGGGCGCCGGGCACCGGCGCGCGGCTGCCGCCCGAGGCCGGGGAGGGCCTGCTGTCGGTCGACGTCGCGACGGCCAGCGGCTACACCGTGCGGCTGGCCGCCCCGCCGGCCCAGGTGCTGGGCGGTGCCATGCGGGTGACGGGCGCCTGGTCGGCGCTGGTGCTGCTGGCCCTGCTGGTCAGCACCATCGTCGCCGTGGTGTTCTCGCGCTGGCTGTCGGCGCCGCTGCGGGCGCTGGGCCATGCGGTGCGGCAGGGCAGCCGGCCCACGTTCCACGCCGGGCTGCGCGTTGTCGAGGTCGAGCAGTTGCGCGAGGTGCTGCTGGCCGCGGCGCAGGACGCCCAGCGTGCGTCCGATGCCGAAGCGGCGCAGCGCGAGCTGGAGCAGCAGCAGCGGCTGCTGCGCGCCAGCGAGGCCCACCTGCGGCGGGTGCTCGACGGCCTGTACGCCTTCGTCGGCGTGCTGGACCTGCAGGGCACGCTGCTGGAGGCCAACCTGCCGCCGGTGCAGCGCGCGGGCCTGCGGCGCGAGGATTTCATCGGCAAGCCCTTCTGGGACTGCTGGTGGTGGAGCTGGTCGCCGGCCGTGCAGGAGCGGCTGAAGCTGGCGGTCGAGCGGGCCCGGGTGGGGGTGGTCGACCGCTACGACGTCGAGGTGCGGCTGGAGGGCGACCAGCTGGTGACCATCGACTTCCAGCTGGCGCCGCTGCGCGACGCCGACGGCACCATCACCCACCTGATCCCCAGCGCCGTCGACGTGCAGGCCCGGGTGCAGACGGCGCGGGCGCTGATGGTCAGCGAGGCCAACGCCCAGCGCGCCGCGGCCGACTTCGACGCCCAGCGCCGCCTGCTCGACGCCACGCTCGAGGCGACGCCGGTGGGCATCCTGGTGCTCGACCGCGCCGGCCGGCTGGTGCACATGAACTCGGCCAACCGGGCCCTGTGGGGTCCCATCCCCGGCGACGTGGATCCGGGCGACTGGCGCGGCTGGTGGCGCGACGACGGCCCGGCGCCGGGCCAGCGCATCACGCCCGAGGCCTGGCCCCTGTCGGTGGCGCTGCGCTCGGGCCAGTCCGTGGCGCGCACGGTCGAGGTCGAGCCCTTCGACCAGCCGGGGGCGCGCCGCATCGTGCACATGCGCGCGGCGCCGGTGCTCGACGGCCAGGGGGCGGTGGTGGGCGCGGTCGTGGCCCAGCTGGACGTCACCGAGCGCACCCTGGCCGAGGCCGCGCTGCGCGAGGCCGACCGGCAGAAGGACATCTTCCTGGCCACCCTGGGCCACGAGCTGCGCAACCCGCTCGCGCCCATCCGCACCGCCGCCGAGATCATCCGCCGTGCCGCGCCGCCCGAGCCGGCGCTGGTGCGCGCGCGCGAGTCCATCGAGCGGCAGGTGGCCCACCTGTCGCGGCTGGTCGACGACCTGCTGGACGTCTCGCGCATCCGCGTGGGCACGCTGCAGCTGCGCGAGGCCACGGTCGACCTGCGCGAGATCCTGGGCGGCACCGCCGAGGCCGTGCGCAGCAGCGTGGCGGGCCGCACGTTCGTGGTGGACAAGGGCCGGGCCCCGGTGTGGGTGCGCGGCGATGCCACCCGGCTGTCGCAGGCGCTGCTGAACGTGCTGAACAACGCCTGCAAGTTCACGGCCCCCGGCGGCCGCATCGAGGTGGCCCTGCGCACCCAGGGCCGCTGGGCCGAGGTGGAGGTGCGCGACGACGGCATCGGCCTGAAGCCCGAGGCGCGCGAGCGCATCTTCGGCCTGTTCGCGCAGGAGGAGAAGAGCGGCCTGGGCGGCAACCAGGGCCTGGGCATCGGGCTGGCGCTGTCGCGCCAGCTGGCGCGCCTGCACGGCGGCGACCTGCTGGCCCACAGCGACGGGCCGGGCCGCGGCAGCAGCTTCGTGCTGCGCCTGCCGCTGGCCGAGGCGGTGGCGGGGGCCGCGCCCGGCGCGCCGCCCGCCACGGCGGCGCCGCGGGCCGAAGCCACCGTGCTGGTGGTCGACGACAACAATGACTCGTGCGACCTGCTGGCCGAGCTGCTGGCCGGCAGCGGCCTGCACGTGCTGCGGGCCTACGACGGCACCCAGGCGCTGCTGTTGCACGAGGCGCACGAGCCCGACCTGGTGGTGCTGGACATCGGCCTGCCCGACATCGACGGCTACGCGCTGTGCCGCCGCATCCGCGCCGCGCGGCCGGCCCATCCGCCCGCGCTGGTCGCGCTCACCGGCTGGGGCCAGGCAGCCGACAAGGCGGCGGCGCGCGCCGCCGGCTTCGACGTGCACCTGACCAAGCCGGTCGATCCCATCGAACTGGAGCGCACCCTGCGGCTGCTGCTGCAGGCCAAGGGCACCTTCGCCTGAGGCCGGCGCTTCAGTCCGGCGCCCCGGCGCCGGCCTCGGGGTCCTCCAGCTGCTGCAGCTCCCACAGCCGGCGGTACAGCCCGCCGTCGATGGCGAGCAGGTCCTCGTGCCGGCCCTGCTCGGCCAGCCGGCCGTGGTTGAGCACCACGATGCGGTCGGCGTCGCGCACCGTCGACAGCCGGTGCGCGATCGCCACCACGGTCACCTGCCCGCGCAGCCGGGCCAGGGCGCGCTGCACCACCTGCTCGGTGTCGCTGTCCACGTGCGCGGTGGCCTCGTCCAGCAGCAGGATGCGCGGGGCGCCGGCCAGCGCGCGGGCGATGGCCAGCAGCTGCTTCTGGCCGGTGGACAGCCGCGCGCCGCCCTCGCCCAGCAGCGTGTCCCAGCCGCGCTCCAGCGCCTCGATGAAACCCAGCGCGTCGGCGGCGCGGGCGGCGGCCTCCAGCCGGTCCTGCGGGATGTCGCGGCCCATGGTGAGGTTCTCGCGCACCGTGGCGGCCAGCAGGAACGGCTCCTGCGGCACCAGGCCGATGCGCGCGCGCAGCAGGTCCTCGCCGATCGCCTCCAGGGGCGTGCCGTCCAGCCGCACCGTGCCGGGCGGCGCGGGATAGAAGCGCAGCAGCAGGGCCAGCAGCGTGGTCTTGCCGCTGCCGGTGTGGCCGACGATGCCGGTGAAGCTGCCGGCCGGCAGCGCGAGGCTGATGTCCTGCAGCACGGGCCGGCCGCCCTGGTAGGCGAACTGCAGGCCGTCGATGGTGACGGCGCCCTGCGGGATGGGGTCCGCACCCGGCACGCCCGGCTGCGCGGCCTCGGCCGGCTGCTCCAGCAGCGCCTGCACCCGCGCCGCGCCCACCAGCGCCTGCTGCAGCTGCGCGAACTGCATGGTGATCTGCGTCAGCGGCTCCACCACCCGCGCCAGGTAGGCCATGAAGGCGTAGAGCACGCCCACCTCGGCGGCGCCCAACGTGCCGCCCTGGCTGCGCAGCCCGAAGGCGCCGATCAGCGCGGCCAGCAGCAGCACGTTCAGCAGGTCCAGCATGGGCCGCAGCAGCCAGGCGTTGGCGCGCAGCTCGCGCCGCCGCGAGCGGTAGTGCGCCTCGTTGAGCGCTTCGAAGCGGGCGTCGAAGCGCTGCGTGGCGCCGGTGGCCTGCAGCACCGCCATGCCGGCGATCGACTCGGCCACGTGGGCGTTGAGCTCGCTGCGCAGCGCCCGGGTGCGCGCCACCGCGGGCGCCGACAGCCGCTGGTACAGCGCCACCACGCCGCCCACCGCCGGCACCAGCAGGGCCACCACCAGCAGCAGCCGCCAGTCCAGCCACAGCATCGCCACCGCGGCGCCCGCCAGCACGATCACGCTGTCGAGCATGACGAACAGCACCTGCACGTACAGCGCCTTAACCGACTCGGTGTCGTTGGTGATGCGGCTGACCAGCTGGCCGGTGATCGCGCGGTCTAAGAAGGCCAGCGGCAACCGCAGCACGTGCGCATGCACCTGCTCGCGCACC
This sequence comes from Comamonadaceae bacterium, assembly GCA_027484575.1. Lineage (GTDB taxonomy): Bacteria > Pseudomonadota > Gammaproteobacteria > Burkholderiales > Burkholderiaceae_C > Ramlibacter. Next base: position 696,074 of record JAIXSQ010000007.1, on the reverse strand, counting down.
CGCTGCACCGAGCGCATCGCCAGCCCGGCCAGCCGCAGCAGCTGCCGGTAGCGCAGCCAGCTGGCCACCAGCCCGGCGGCCAGCGCGCCCAGCAGCAGCCCGGCGATCTCGGCGACGGCGGCTTCGCGCGGCAGCAGGTAGCGGTCGATCAGGACCTTGCCGGCCAGCGGGCCCAGCGCCTCCAGCCCCGCCGCCAGGGCGAGCCAGGCGATCGCGACCGCCAGGTGGCGCCGCTCGGGCGCGGCGGCGGCGGTGAGCAGGCGCGCCGCCGGCCGCAGGCTGGTGCGGCCGGCGGCGGGGGTGGCGCGGTCGTCGAGGTCGGCCATGGCGTCAGGCGGCATCGAGGCTGGCCTGCAGCTGCTGGTAGCGCCACTGGCGCGCGTACCAGCCGGAGCGGGCCAGCAGGGCGGCGTGGTCGCCTTCCTCCAGCACGTGGCCGTGCTGCAGCACCACGGTGTGGTCGGCATCGGCCACCGCGCTGAGCCGGTGGCCGGCGATCACGACGGTGCGGCCGACGCGGGCCTGGCGCAGGTGGGCCAGGATGCGCGCCTCGGTGGCGGTGTCGACCGCCGACAGCGCGTCGTCGAGCAGCAGCAGCGGCGCGTCCTGCAGCAGCGCGCGGGCGATCGCCACCCGCTGGCGCTGGCCGCCCGACAGCGTCACGCCACGCTCGCCCACTGGCGTGTCGTAGCCCTGGGGCAGCCGCTCGATGTCCTCGTGCAGCGCGGCCAGCCGGGCCGCGTGCTCCACCTGCGCGCGGCTGGCCCCGGGCCGGGCCAGCGCGATGTTGTCGGCGATGCTGGCCGAGAACAGGAACGGCTCCTGCGGCACCCAGGCGATGCCCGCGCGCAGCGCGGCCAGCGTGTAGGCCTGCAGGTCGTGTTCGCCCCAGGCCAGCCGGCCGGCCTGCGGCGCGTGCTGGCGCAGCAGCAGCCGCAGCAGCGTGCTCTTGCCGGCGCCGGTCGGCCCCACCAGGCCCAGCGTGCGGCCCGGCTCCAGCCGCAGCGACACGCCGTCGAGCGCGGGACGCGGCTGGCCGGGATAGGCGAAGCGCAGGTCCTGCAGCACCAGCGGGCCGGCCGGCGGCGTGGTGACCGTGCCGGCGTCGGCGATGCCCGGCGGCTCGTCCAGCACCGGCTGCAGCCGTGCCCAGGCGGCCTGGCCGCGCTGCAGCAGCGACAGCACCCAGCCGGCCGCGAACATCGGCCACACCAGCTGGCCCAGGTACAGGCCGAAGCTGGTGAGCTGGCCGATGGTCAGCTCGCCCCGCCACACCAGCCAGCTGCCCATGGCCAGCGCCAGCGTGGTGGCGGCGGCCAGCGCCATGCCCACCGCCGGCTCGTACGCGGCCTCCCAGGCCTGGGCCCGCAGGGCGGCCTCGGCATTGCGGCCGGCCAGCTGCGCGAACTGCGCCTGCGTGCGCTGGCCCAGCCCCAGCGCCCGCACGGTGCGCAGGCCGGCCAGCGTCTCCTGCACCTGGTCGTTGAGCTGGCCGAAGCGGTCCAGCGCGTCGCGCGAGGCGGCGTGCACGTGGCGCGAGATCCACCAGAACGCCAGCGCCATCGCGGGGAAGGGCAGCAGTGCGCAGGCGGCCAGCCGGGCGTCCACGCCCAGCGACATCGTGGCCACGACCAGCACCAGCGTCAGCGTGCCGTCGAAGCCGGCCAGCACCGCCTCGCCGGCGGCCATCTCGACCGCGTCGACGTCGTTGGTGGCCAGCGCCATCAGGTTGCCGGTGCGCTGGCGCTGGAAGTACGCCGGTCCCTGCAGCGCCAGGCGGCGCAGCAGCCGCGCGCGCAGCTCCACGCCCAGCCGCCAGGCCGCGGCATACAGCCGCATGCGCCAGCCCACCCGCAGCGCATACACGCCCAGGCCCGCCGCCACCAGCCCCAGCAGCTCGCGCGCCAGCGCCCAGCCGCCCAGCTGCCGGGCGACCAGGGCGTCGACCAGCCGGCCGGCCTCGCGCGGGATCCAGACCGTGAGCAGGGCGATGCCCACCAGCATCACGGCCGAGGCGGCATAGGCGCCGCGGTGGCGGCCGACGAAGGAGGCGACGAGGCGGGCGAGCGACATGCGGGAAGCCCGCGATTGTGGCGGCTCCCGGCGGCCCGCGTGGCGGCGGCAGAATCGGGCGCGGCAGCACGGCGGCCGCCGCGCACTGCCATCACCACGACCACCACGACCACCACGAGGAGACCCCGCCATGAGACGCCTGTTCGCCCGCACAATGCTGGCAGCGCTGGCTGCCGCCGTGCTGCTGCCCGCCGCCGCGCAGGCGCCGGCCACGCGCACCATCAAGTTCGCCAACCAGAACGCCAAGGGCCATCCGGTGGTGCTGGGCATGGAGCGCTTCGCCGAGCTGGTGGACAAGCGCTCCAACGGCCGGCTCAAGGTGCAGGTGTTCGCCGGCGGCGTGCTGGGCAGCGACCAGCAGAACCTCACGATGCTGCAGGGCGGCACGCTGGAGATGGCGGCGATGAATTCCGGCATCCTGGCCAACATCGTCAAGGACTTCGCGGTCTTCGACTTCCCCTTCCTGGTCACCAGCCCGCGCGAGGCCGATGCGCTGCTGGACAGCCAGGCCGCGCGCCAACTGCACGGCAAGCTCGAGGACAAGGGCGTGGTCGGGCTGGCGTTCTACGAACTGGGCTTCCGCCAGCTGACCAACAGCCGCCGGCCGGTGGCCCGGGTCGAGGACATCGCCGGCCTGAAGCTGCGCGTGATCCCCAACCCGATCAACGTGGACTGGGTCTCGGCGCTGGGCGCCAATCCCACGCCGCTGCCCTTTCCCGAGCTGTACGCCGCGCTCGAGCAGCGCGCCGTCGACGGGCAGGAGAACCCGGTGGCCACCATCCAGGGCGCCAAGCTCAACGAGGTGCAGAAGCACCTGACGCTGACCAACCACCAGTACAACCCGCAGTCGGTGCTGGTGAGCAGGCGGCTGTGGGACGCGCTGCCGCCCGAGGACCGCCGCATCCTGCAGGAGGCGGCGGCCGAGTCGGCGAAGTACCAGCGCGAGCAGTCGCGCCAGGCCGCCGGCGGCATCCTCGAGCAGCTGAAGAAGGGCGGGCTGCAGGTCACCGAGCTGCCTGCGGCCGAGACGGCCAAGCTGCGCGAGAAGATGAAGCCGGTGATCGCCAAGCACGCGGCCGGCATCGAGGCCACCGTGACGGCGGTGCAGGCCGAGCTGGACAGGGCGCGGCGTTGAGCGCGCCCGCCGACGCCGCGGCGGTGCTGCCGCGCATCGACGGCCACACCGGCCTGATCGCGCACATCGGCTGGCCCACCCACAGCTTCAAGGCGCCGCTGATCTGGAACCCCTGGCTGGCCGCCAGCGGCGCGCAGGCGGTGGTCGTGCCCTTCGGCTGCCGGCCGCCGGCCTTCGCGGACCTGCTGCGCAGCCTGTTCGCGCTGGAGAACATCCGCGGCGCGCTCATCACCATGCCGCACAAGGTGCGGGTGGTGGAGCTGCTCGGGCGGCTGTCGCCGGTGGCCGCGGCCGCGGGGTCGTGCAACGCGGTGCGGCGCGCGGCCGACGGCGTGCTCGAAGGCGACATGTTCGACGGCGAAGGCTTCGTGCGCGGGCTGCGCACGCGCGGCGTGGACCCGGCCGGCCAGCAGGCGCTGGTGGTGGGCTGCGGTGGCGTGGGCTCGGCCATCGCAGCCTCGCTGGCCGCGGCCGGCGTGCGCTCGCTGCGGCTGCACGACGTCGATGCCTCGGCCCAAGGGGCGCTGGCCGCGCGGCTGGCGCGCCATTTCCCGCAGGTGGCGCTGGAGGCTGGCGACGACCCGGCGGGCTGCGGCATCGCTGTCAACGCGACGCCGCTGGGCATGGCGGCGGGCGATCCGCTGCCCTTCGATCCCGACCGCCTGTCGCCCGGCTGCCTGGTCGGTGAGGTGGTGCTGTCGCAGGCGATCACGCCGCTGCTGGCGGCGGCCCAGGCCCGCGGCTGCGCGGTGCAGGTGGGCACCGACATGCTGTTCGAGATGATCCCGGCCTACCTGGCCTGGTTCGGCCTGCCGGTGGCCACGCCGGCGCAGCTGCGGGCGCTGGCGCGGCTCTAGCCTGGCGGGCGCGCGGCGCGGGCCAGGCGCGGTGGCGGATGGCGGGTCCCCGCCTGCGCGGGGGCGACGCCCGGTGGCCCGTCGTGCCCGCGCAGGCGGGCAGCACGATCGACCCCGGACGGCGCGGCCCGCAACGACAACGGCCGCCCGGAGGCGGCCGTTGCGTCGCAAGCGCGGGTGGCTTACTTCTTCTTGGCGGCGGCCTTCTTGGCGGCCGGCTTCTTGGCCGCGGGCTTGGCGGCGGCCTTGTCGGCCTGGCGCTTGGCGAACTTGCTGTCCACGGCGCCCTTGAAGGCGGCGCCGGCGGTGAACTTGGGCAGCTTGGCGGCCGGCACCTTCACGGTGGCGCCGGTGGAGGGGTTGCGGGCGGTGCGCGCGGCGCGGGCGACCTGCTTGAAGGTGCCGAAGCCGACCAGCGAGACGGACTCGCCCTTCTTGACGGCGCCGACGATGGAGTCGAGGACGGTGGCCAGGATGCGGCCGGCTTCGGCGCGGCTGACGCCGTGGGCGGCGGAGATCTTGTCCAGCAGTTCGATGCGGTTCATTGCGTGTGTTGCCTTGTGATGTGATGCACGCCCGCGCGCCGGTGGCCCGTGGACGGCCGTCCCCTCGGGCCGGCGGCGCGCATTATGGAGCGGATGAGCCGCCCGCCCCCGCGGACCCCCCTGCCTGCGGGTCGCCCAGCAGCCTGTGCAGCAGGGCCAGGACGGCCGCCGGGTCCTCGTGCTGGACCCAGTGGCCGGCCCCATCGACCATGTGCAGCCCCCGCAGCGCGGGCACCGTGCGCAGCAGCGCCTCGAGCCGGTCCCAGTGGCCGGCGTACAGCGCGTCGTGCGCGCCGTAGATCGCGTCCAGCGGGCAGCGCAGTGCCCGCAGCGCGCGGGCCATGGCGTCGGTGCGCACCAGCCGGCGCGTGCGCATGCGGTCGCGGGCCATGTTGGCCGCGTGCAGGTCCACCACCGCATCGGAGACCCCTGCCGGGTCGTGCAGCATGAGCACGCCCAGGTTGTGGCGGTGCACCGCGCGGCGCGCGGCCTCGTCCTCCAGGTGGTGCCACGCGCGCAGCGCCAGCGGCCGCTCCAGGGCCAGGGCGGGCGCACCCACGATCACCAGCCGTGCGATCGCGCCGGGCGTGGCGGCCTCCATCAGGGCCGCGGCCAGGCTGCCGAACGAGAAGGCCGCGACGTCGACGGCCGTGGCACCGAACAGCGCCTGCAGGCCCGTGTGCAGCACCGGCGCGACCGCATCGGCATCGCCGCCCCCGGGCGGCCGCGCCGAGTCGCCGAAGCCCGGCAGGTCCGGCACCCACACCGCGCGGCCGGCCGCGGCCAGCGGCGCGATGCAGCGCAGCCAATGGGTCCACGAGCCGCTGCCACCGTGCAGCAGCACCAGCGGCCGCCCCGTGCCCCAGCGCCGCCACACCATGCGGCCCTCGCCGCAGGGGGTGTGCAGGGTGTCGGCATGCGCCAGCAGCAGCGCGGGGTCCTCGGTCGTGGGGGGCAGGGCAGGGTGGTCCATCGGGGTGCGACCCTAACCGATCACGGCAGGCCAGAATCGCGCGCATGGATGCCGACGCCTCCCGCCTGCTGCGCCGCCTGCTCGACGAGCGCCCCACCGCCGCCCTGGCCACGCTGCACCAGGGCGAGCCGGCCGCCTCGATGGTGCCGTTCGTGCTGCCGCCCGGCGAGACCGGCCTGCTGGTGCTGGTCAGCGGCCTGTCGCCGCACACGCGCGACATGCAGGCGCATCCACGGGTGGGCTTGCTGGTGACGGCCGAAACCCCCGGCCCCTGGCCGCCCCATGCGCTGCCGCGGGTGGCGCTCGACGCCACGGCGCACGCCCTGGCGCGCGGCACGCCGGCCTGGGAGCGGGCGCAGGCGCAGTACCTGGCGCGCTTTGCCGACATGGCACAGCTGTTCACGCTGGGCGACTTCCAGCTGCTGGTGCTGCAGCCGCAGGCGGCCCGCCTGGTGGCCGGGTTCGGCCGCGCGTTCGCGCTGGTGGGCCAGCCGCTGGACGACTGGCTGCGTCAGGCGGCCGCCGCCTGAGCGCAGGGGGCGCACGCGGTCCTGACGCCGCCACGCGCCGGCCGCGCCCCACCCCGGTGCGCCTTTCTCCTGCCGGGCGTTGCCAACCGTCCGCCTGCGGACTTTGCCCCCGCCGCCAGCCATCAGCGGCACCTTCCCCGGTCTTTTCGGGGCTTCCCGCGACTGACACCCGTCTGACACTGCGCAGCCTCTGTGGCGTCAGTCGATGCCGCCATGCGCAACCCAGGAGACCCGAGATGGATGGTTCCACCCCGGCCAGGACCGGAATGACGCTGCAGCGCCGCCTGGTGCTGTCCTTCGCCGCGCTCGCGGCGCTGACACTGCTGCTGCTGGTGTTCGCCACGGTGCGCATCGCCCAGGGCCATGCCACGGCCCAGTCGCTGGGCGGCGACTGGCTGCCGGCGGTCATCGAGGTCGCGGACATCCGCGGCTCGGTCAACACCGTGCGCCGCAAGGAGGCCAACCACCTGCTGTCCATGGACATGGACGAGATGCGCAGCCTGGAAAAGCAGATGGACGAGCTGTGGGTCCGCATGGACAAGCAGGTCGAGGCGCTGCGCCGGCACCCGCTGGATGCGGCCCAGTCGGCGCAGGTGGAGACCATCCTGAAGGCGCGCACCACCTACCTGGACGTGCAGAAGCGCCTGCTCGAGTTCTCGCGCGGCGGCAGCGCCACCAGCGACGTGGCGCGGGCGCTGTTCGTGGACGAGTCGCTGAAGAAATTCGAGCGCCTGGTCGACGAGATCAACAAGCTCACGGGCCTGATCCAGCAGCGCACCGACGCGGCCGTGGCCGAGGGCGCGCGCACCCACGACGCCACGCTGGCCTGGATGGCGGGCATCGGCCTGCTGGCCGTCGCCCTGGCCGTGGCGCTGGTCGTGCTGACCATGCGGGCCGTGGCGCGCCAGCTGGGCGGCGACCCGGCCCTGGCCGTGCAGGCGGCCACCCGCGTGGCCGACGGCGACCTGAGCGTGGACGTCCCGGTGCGGCCGGGCGATGCCGCCAGCCTGATGTGGGCCCTGGCGCGCATGCAGGACAGCCTGCGCCGGCTGGTGGCGGACGTGCGCGAGAACGCGGAGTCGGTCGCCTCGGCCAGCGGCCAGATCCGCCAGGGCAACAGCGACCTGTCGGGCCGCACCGAGCAGCAGGCCTCGGCGCTGCAGGAGACCGCCGCCTCGATGAAGCAGTTGTCGTCCACCGTCCACCAGAACGCTGCCAGCGCCGAGCGCGGCAACCACCTGGCCGCGCAGGCCACGGACGTGGCCGCGCGCGGCGGCGACGTGGTCTCGCAGGTGGTCAGCACCATGAAGGGCATCAACGACAGCAGCCGCCGCATCGGCGACATCATCGGCACGATCGACGGCATCGCGTTCCAGACCAACATCCTGGCGCTCAATGCCGCCGTGGAAGCGGCCCGTGCCGGCGAGCAGGGCCGCGGCTTCGCGGTCGTGGCCAGCGAGGTGCGCTCGCTGGCCCAGCGCAGCGCCGACGCCGCCAAGGAGATCAAGTCGCTGATCACGGCCAGCGTGCAGCAGGCCGAGCAGGGCGCGGCCCTGGCCGACCAGGCCGGCAGCACGATGGACGAGGTGGTGCAGGCCATCCGCGACGTCGCGCAGCTGATGGGCGAGATCAGCGCCGCCAGTCGCGAGCAGAGCACCGGCGTGGCCCAGGTGGGCGAGGCCGTGACGCAGATGGACCAGGCGACGCAGCAGAACGCCGCGCTGGTCGAGCAGACCGCTGCCGCCGCGCAGAGCCTGTCGCAGCAGGCGCAGCAGCTGGTGCAGGCGATCCAGGTGTTCCGGCTGGCCCTGCGCACGCCCACGCCCACGCCCGGCACGGGCGCCCGTGCGCCGGCCGCGGTCGCGGCCGCAGCGCCCGCTCTCCTGCCCGCACCGGTGCCGTCCTCCGCGCCCGCGCCGCGTCCATCAGCCGTGGCCAAGCCGGCCCCGGCGCGCGCCCCGGCCGCGGCCTCGCCGCTGCCGGCTGCCCCGCACGCCGCAGCCGCGGCAGGGGCCGATGACGACTGGAAGAGCTTTTGAACCCACCGGGGCGTCGCTGGCGCGGCCCCATCACCCAAGGACCTGAGCCATGACCTGGACCATTTCCAAACGGCTGTACGCCGTCCTCGCCACCATCGTGGCCTTGCTGGCCATCAGCGCCGCCCTGGCCTGGCAGCTGGGCAGCGGCGCCGAGCAGCGGCTGCGGGCCGTGCGCGACACCACGCAGCAGACGGCGGCGCTCGCCGATGCCCAGAGTGCCCTGTGGGGCCTGCGCTGGGGCGTGGCCCAGATCATCGCCGTCAACAACGCCGAGACCACGACCAAGGTGATGGGCGACAGCGACAAGCTGCGCAGCACCGCCGACAAGGCGCTGGGCGACTTCATCGGCCTGACGGCCGACACCGAGCAGAAGTCCAGGGCCGAGGCCCTGCGCAAGACCTTCAACGAGTACGCGTCCTGGCGCGCCAAGTGGGGCGAGGCCTGGGGCGCCGGGCGCACCGAGGAGGCCGCCAAGATCCGCGCCGAGCACACGACGCCCTTGGGCGCAGCCACGGTCAAGGGCTTCGCCGAACTGATCGAACTGCAGCGCAAGACGGCGGCCTCGACCGCGGATGACGGCTATGCGGCGGTGGCACGGCTGACCGCGATCGCGCTCGGCTCGATGGCGCTCGCCGGCGCGGTCGCGGCGGTGCTGCTGCTGCTGGCCACCCGCGCCATCACCCGCCCGCTGCAGGATGCCTGCGCGATGGCGCAGCAGGTCGCGCAGGGCGACCTGGCCACCGAGGTGTCCACCCAGCGCAGCGACGAGATCGGCCAGCTGCTCCAGGCGCTGGCCGGCATGCGCCGCAGCCTGGCCGAGGTGGTGTCGCACGTGCGCCGCGGTGCCGAGGGCGTGGCTTCCACCAGCGGGGAGATCGCCAGCGGCAACGGCGAGCTGTCGCAGCGCACCGAGCGGCAGGCCGCGGCGCTGGAGCAGACCGCGGCGTCGATGGAGCAGCTGGGCACCACCGTGCGCCACAACGCCGACAACGCCCGCGAGGCCAACACGCTGGCGCGCGAGGCCTCGACCGTGGCGGTGCAGGGCGGCGAGGTGGTCGGCAAGGTGGTGGAGACCATGAAGGGCATCACCGAGGCGAGCCGCCGCATCGGCGACATCACCAGCGTGATCGACGGCATCGCCTTCCAGACCAACATCCTGGCGCTCAACGCCGCGGTGGAGGCGGCACGGGCCGGCGAGCAGGGCCGCGGCTTCGCCGTGGTGGCCGGCGAGGTGCGCACCCTGGCGCAGCGCAGCGCCGATGCGGCCAAGGAGATCAAGGCCCTGATCACCGAGAGCGTGCAGCGCATCGAGCAGGGCAGCGAGCTGGTCGACCAGGCCGGCGCCACCATGACCGACGTGGTGGGCAGCATCCGCCGCGTGACCGAGCTGATGGGCCAGATCAGCGCCGCCAGCACCGAGCAGAGCGACGGCGTCGCCCAGGTCGGCCAGGCGGTGCAGCAGATGGACCAGGGCACGCAGCAGAACGCGGCGATGGTCGAGCAGACCTCGGCGGCCGCCCTGCGGCTGCAGGAGCAGGCGCGCGAGCTGGTCGACGCGGTGGGGGTGTTCCGCCTGGCACGCGCCTGACGGGATCCCGCATGCGCGAGGGGCTGGTGCCGCAGGGCGCCGGCCCCTCGTTGCGTTGCAGGGATCCGGTCGGCCGCGTTCAGCCGGCGCGGCGCGCGGCCAGGCCGCGCAGCGCGCCCTGCAGCGCCGCCTCGACGTCGCTCTGGCGGATGGGCTTGCTGACGTAGTCGTCCATGCCCGCGGCCAGGCAGCTCTCGCGGTCGCCGTGCATCGCGTTGGCGGTCATCGCGACGATCCAGGGCCGCTGCGCGGCCGCCCAGTCGCGCACCAGCGCGCGGGTGGCCTGCAGGCCGTCGAGCACGGGCATCTGCACGTCCATCAGCACCACGTCGTGGGGCCGGCCCGCCGCGGCGGCGGCCTGCACGGCCTCGAGCGCCTGCCGGCCGTCGGCCACGATGGCGACCTCGCAGCCCAGTGCCTGCAGCATGTGCTCGGCCACCATCTGGTTGACCTCGTTGTCCTCGGCCAGCAGCACCCGCAGGCCGGCCACGCTGGGGGCCGGCGTGGTGGCGGGTGCGGCGGGCACGCGCTCGGGTGCCGGCGCCGCGCCTGGCCCCAGCAGGCCCGCGAGCGCCTCGCGCAGCGACTGGCGGCGCAGCGGCTTGTGCAGCACCGGCCCGCCGGCACCGGGCGACGGGCCGGCACCGAGGCCCGGCCGCGGCAACAGCAGCGGCAGCGCCGCGGCCGGGCCGGGCAGGGCGTCGCCCAGCCGCTCGTCCAGCAGGGCGGCATCGGCCGGCGGGCCGTCGGCCAGCAGGGCCAGCGCCTCGGCCGGGCTGGCGCAGGGCAGCGGCTGCAGCCCCCAGGACGCCAGCAGTTCGGCCAGCAGCCGGCGCGCGCCGGCATGGCGCTCGACCACCAGCACCCGCCGGCCGGCGGGCAGCGCGGGCCCGGCCGGCGGGGCCGCGCCCGCCACCGGCTCGCAGGGCAGCTCGACGTGGAAGCTGCTGCCCTGCCCGGGTTCGGAGGTCACCCAGATGCCGCCCCCCATCAGCGCGACGAGCCGGCGGCAGATCGCCAGGCCCAGGCCGGTGCCGCCGTACTGCCGTGTCGTGGACGCATCGACCTGGCTGAAGGCCTGGAACAGGCGGTCCATGCGGTCGGCCGGGATGCCGATGCCGGTGTCGCGCACCGTCAGGTGCAGGCGGGCGCCGCCCTGCGCGTCGCGCCGCTCGAGCGTGACCAGCACCTCGCCCTGGGCCGTGAACTTGACGGCATTGCTCACCAGGTTGAGCAGCACCTGCTGCAGCCGGGTGGCGTCGCCCCAGACCAGCGCCGGCAGCTCGGGATCGACCCACAGCAGCAGTTCCAGCCCCTTGGCCAGCGCCGCGGCGCCGGCGATCTCGAGCACGGTCTCGGCGCAGGCAGCCGGGTCGACCGGGACGCGCTCGAGGTCGAGGTGGCCGGACTCGATCTTGGAGAAGTCGAGGATGTCGTTGATCAGGGCCAGCAGCGCGCCCCCGCTGGTGCGGATCGACTGCGCGAACTGGCGCTGGGTGGACCCCAGCGGTGTGGCCAGCAGCAGGTCGCTCAGGCCGATGACGGCGTTCAGCGGGGTGCGGATCTCGTGGCTCATGTTCGCCAGGAACTCGGCCTTGAGCCGCTCGCTGGCCTCGGCGGTCTCCTTGGCCGCGACCAGCGCGGCTTCGGCCGACTTGCGCTGCGTGATGTCGCGGGCGATGCCCAGCAGGCCGATGCAGCGGCCCTCGGCATCGCGCATCGCCACCTTCACCATCTCGAAGTCGCGCAGCTGGCCGTGCACGTCGGCGAGCCGGTCTTCGAACACCACCGGGTCGGCCGCGGCCATGGCCAGCCGGTCGGTGACGGCGAAGCGGCCGCCGATCTCGGGCCCGAACAGGGCGGTCGAGGTGCGCCCGACGATCTGCGACTCGGCCAGGCCGTAGTGGGCGCCGTGGGCCGGGTTGCTCAGCAGGTAGGTGCCGTCGGGGTCCTTGAGCCAGACCAGGTCGGGCACGCTGTCGACCAGCGCGCGCAGTTGCGCTTCCTTGAGCGCCAGGGCCTCCTGCGCCTGCAGGTAGCGGGTGACGTCCGTGTAGGTGCGCACGATGCCGCCCCCGGGCAGGGGACGGGTGTGGACCTCGAGCGAGCGGCCGTCGGCCGTGCGGCGCAGGTAGGTCTCCGGCGCGAGCAGCGCATTGGTCCGCGCGCCGGCCGCCACGTAGTCGCGCCCCTCGGGACCGACCAGGGTGAAGCCGTCGCCGAAGTCGCCGCGGCGGGTCTGGTAGTCGACCAGCTGGCCCATGGTGCGGCCGGGCGCGACCTGCTCCTCGGGCACCTGCAGCAGGTCCAGCGTGCGGCGGTTCGACAGCGTCAGCCGGCCCTGGGCGTCGGTGGCCAGGATGCCCTGGCTCATGGCGTCCAGGGTGATGCGCAGCGCCTGGCTCTTGGCCTCGATCGCCTCTTGGGCCGCGACGTCCTCGGTGACGTCGGTGTAGGTGCGCACCATGCCGCCGTCCGGCAGCGGGCGGGTCTCGACCTCGATCACGCGGCCGGCGCGGGTGCGGCGGCGGTACCGGGCGGTGATCAGCCGCGGGGCGCCGCCGGCCAGCGCACGGTCGCGCAGGTACTCCTCGCGGGTCCCCGGCGGGATGAGTTCGTGGGCCGGGCCGAAGTCGCCCCGGCTCTCCTGGTGGCGCACCAGTTCGGAGGCCAGCGGGCGACGTGCCAGCAGGTCCTCGGGCAGGTCGAGCAGCTCCAGCAGCGTCCGGTTGTACAGCACCACCCGGTCGCTCGCGTCGACGCGCATGATGCCGCGGCCCGCGTTATCCAGCGTCAGCTGCAGCGCGGCCTCGGCGCGGTGGCGGCGCGAGATGTCCTCGACCGTGCCCTCGTAGTGCAGCAGCGTGCCGTCGGCCGCGCGCACCAGCCAGGCGTGCTCCTCGATCCACAGGCGCTCGTCGGTGCCCGGGATGCAGATCTCGGACACGAAGTTCGCCACTTGGCCGTGGGTGAACAGCAGGTGGGCGAACTCGGCGCGCCGCCCCGGCCGCGCATAGGCGCCGTTGGGCGCGCTGAGCAGGTCGCGCAGCGACGCCTCGTCGTCGCCGTGGCCGTAGAGGCGGCGCAGCGCGGCGTTGATGCGCAGCTGGCGCCCGTCGGGGGCGGCCCGGTAGGCGCCGATGGGCAGGCGCTCGAACAGGTCCTCGAAGTCGGATCCCATGGCGGATGGTGGGGCGGGCGGGGACGCGGGCAACGGCCGAAAAGGAGCTCGACCGTGCCGCATTCTCCCCCGGGGACGCCCAGGCGACCATCGGCCGGGCGGCGGGGTCCCAGAATGTCGCACCCAGGAGACAAGCCCCATGGACTGCACCGCCATCGACGCCGCCCTGCAGCGGCGCATCGACAACGACGAACTGGCCGGCGTGGCCTGGGCCGTGGCCGTGGGCGGCCGGGTGCTGGCCCGCCGCAGCCTGGGCATGGCCGACCGCGAGGCCGGCGTGCCGATGCGCCCCGACCACCTGTTCCGTGCCTTCAGCAACACCAAGCTGGTCACCGCCTGCGCGGCGCTGGCTTTGATGGCGCAGGGCCGCTTCGGCGCCGACGACCCGGTGGCGCGCTGGCTGCCCGAGCTGGGCGGCCTGCGCGTGCTGCGCCCGGGCGCGGCCTCGCTGGACGAGGCCGACCCGTCACCCGGGCCGGTGCTGGTGCGCCACCTGCTGACTCACACGGCGGGCTTCACCTACGGCTTCCTCGACCCCGACACGCTGCTGGCGCGCGCCTACCGCGAGGCCGGCATGGCCGACCCGCGGCTGACGCTGGCCGAGCAGGTGCAGCGGCTGGGCACGCTGCCGCTGCGCGACGTGCCCGGCCGCGGCTGGCACTACGGCGTCTCGACCGACGTGCTGGGCCGCCTGCTCGAGGTGGTGTGCGGCCAGCCGCTGGATGCGGTGCTGCGCGCGTTGGTGCTGGACCCGCTGGCCATGCACGACACCGGCTTCACGGTGCCGCCGGGGCAGGGCGCGCGGCTGCCGGCGCTGTACATCGGCGACCTGCAGGACCCGTCGCGGCCCGGCCTGCGCCGCGCCGACCACCTGCCCTGGCCGGGTGCCTACCTGCAGCCGGTGGCGCGGCTGAACCCGGGCGGAGGCATGGTCACGTCGCTGGACGACTGGATGCGGCTGCTCATGGCGCTGGCCGGCGGCGGCGCACCGGTCCTGCCCCCCGGGGCCATGGAAGGCGTCTGGCGCAACCAGCTGCCGCCCGGCCTGTGGATCGGCTTCCCGGGCGAGCCCCGGATGGACGGCCGCGGCCACAGCTTCGTGGGCTCGGTGACGGTCGAGCCGGCGGCCGGCGACGCCGGCGACCGGCCCGGCGACCTGCAGTGGGGCGGCATGGCCGGTACCCACTGGTGGATCGACCCGGCGCAGGGCCTGGCGTGCGCGCTGATGACGCAGCGGCACATGGGCTACGGCCTGCCGTTCTGGACCGAGTTCCGCGGGCTGCTGCGGCAGGCGCTGGCCGGCTGAGCCACCACGCGCACTTTTCCGAAGGAATGCGGCGACAAATCTGATTTTGACGATCAGTTCGCCGGGTTACCCTGTGCGTCCTTCAAGGAGGTATCGCACCATGTTCAGCAGAACCCTCGGCCTCGCGGCCCTCGTCCTGGCCGTCGGGCTGGCCGCCGTCACCGACGCCGAGGCCGCCAAGCGGCTGGGCGGCGGCAAGTCCAGCGGCATGCAGCGCGAGAACATCAGCGCGCCGTCGCGCCAGCAGACCCCGCCGTCCCAGGGCAACCCCCAGGCCGCGCCCGGCCAGCCGGCCACCGCCCAGCAGGCGCGGCCGGCCAACCAGGCCGCGCCCGCCGCCGCCGCACCGGCCAGCAACCGCAGCCGCTGGATGGCCCCGCTGGCAGGCCTGGCCGCCGGCCTGGGCCTGGCCGCGCTGGCCTCGCATTTCGGCTTCGGCGAGGAACTGGCCAACATCATGATGCTGGTGCTGCTCGCCGTCGTGGTGATGGCGGTGATCGGCTTCGTGCTGCGCAAGCGCGCCGGTGCGCAGGGCGGCCCCGCGCTGTCGGGCGCCGCTGCCGGCGGCGGCTGGCAGGCGCCGGCCGGTGCCCAGCCGCAGTCCATGCAGCGCGCCGGTTTCGACGACGCACCCCAGGCGCCGTGCAGCGGTTCGCTGATCGGCAGCCGCATCGGCTCGTCGCTGGGCGGCGTGCCGCCGGCGGCGACCGCACTGCCCGCCGGCTTCGACGCCGAGGGCTTCGCGCGCAACGCCAAGTCCCAGTTCATGGCGCTGCAGCAGGCCAACGACGCCCGCGACCTGGCGCGCCTGCGCGAGGTGCTGTCGCCCGAGATGCTGGAGATCGTCAAGGCCGACCTGGCCGGGGAGGACCCCACGCCGCAGACCACCGAGGTCTACGGCCTGGACGCCCAGGTGCTGCAGGTCGACGAGAGCGGTGCCGACTACGTGGTCAGCGTGCGCTTCACCGGCACCATCCGCCACGCGGCGGGTGCCGTGCCCGAGGACTTCGACGAGGTCTGGCACCTGAGCAAGCCGCGCCACGGCAGCGGCGGCTGGGTGGTCGCCGGGATCCAGCAACTGGCCTGACCAGCCCTGCACGCCGCCCCGGCGCATGCCGGGAGTGGCCCGCCCGAGGCCCCTGCATCCGCAGGGGCCTCGGCGTTTCAGGACGCCGGATCCCGCAGTGTCCGGGCGCCCCCGCCGCCGCCGTGGGCCGCATCGCCCCGGTCCAGCAGCAGCGTCACCAGCACGGCGCAGTCGGTGCGCGCGCGCAGCGCGTGCTGCTGGCGCGCCGGCAGCAGCACCACGTTGCCGGCGACCAGCTGGCGCACGCCGCCGGGTGTGACGACCTCGACCACGCCCTCCAGGCAATGGACCGTGCACTCGTCGTCCACGTGGTGCTCGGGCTGGTTGCCATGGGCGCGCAGCACCAGGTGCAGCAGTTGCAGCCGCTCGGTCTTGATCAGGCTGGTGCTCACCGCCTGGTGCAGTGCGTCGGCCAGCGGCGCGACGCTGATGATGTCCAGCGGCTGGGCATGGGGCAGGGCCATCGGCAGTCCTCGAAAGCGCGGGCCACCAGCGTAGGGCGGCCGCCGCGGCCGGGCTGTAGGCCGGCGCTGATGCCGCGCCGCCGCGGACGGCCCGGCGGCGCGGCGCGGTCCGGCAGCGCCGGGCGCGGCCCGCGCACAGCCGGCCGGGGTGGGCGCCGCCGCCCGGGGGCAGGCCGCGCGGCGATGCTGGCCGCATGCACCTGACGCACGCTCCCCGCCCGTTGTTGCCGGCGCTTGCCGTGGCCGCCAGTGCCCTGCTGGCCGTCGGGGCGGAACAGGCGCGCCGCGTCGCGGCCGCCAGGCGCTGGGGCGCACGGGCGCCGGCGGTGTTCGGCCGCACGCCGCCGGCGCCCACCCGCCGCGTGCTGCTGGTGGGCGACAGCACGGGCGTGGGGGTCGGCTGCGACCATCCGGCCGATTCGATCGCCGCCCGGCTCGCCCGCGACGTGCCCGGCGCCGAGGTGCGCAACCTGTGCGCCAGCGGCGCCACCGTGGCCGACGTGCTGGCGGTGGTGCGCGGCCTGCCGCCCGGTGCGCACTGGGACCTGGTGCTGGTGTTCGCCGGCGGCAACGACGTGCTGCGCCACACGCGCGCCGCGGTGCTCGCGGCCGATGCGCGGGAGTTGCTGCGGCGGCTGCAGCCGCGGGCGGCGCAGGTCCTGTGGGCCGGCATGGCCAACGTGGGCTCGGCGCCGCTGTTCCTGCCGCCGTTCTCGTGGTGGATGAGCGCCCGCACGCGCCGCGTCGACGCCCTGCTGCGGCAGGTGGTGCAGGCCGAGGGGGCCGGTTACGCGCGCTTCTATGCCGAGCGCGGCGACTGCCCGTTCTCGGCCGACCCGGACCGCTACTTCGCCCGCGACGGCGTGCATCCCAGTGCGCAGGCCTATGCGCGCTGCTACGCCACCCTGCGGCCCGCGTTCGCCCGTACGCTGGGCCTGCCGGCCTGATCCCGCGCCGGGTCGCGGGCCGGGGGCGTGCGATCATCGCCGCCCCATGAACCTGCTGGCCTCGCTGCGCTACCTCGTCGCGCTGGACACGCACCGCCACTTCGGGCGGGCGGCTGCCGCCTGCCACGTCACGCAGCCGGCGCTGTCGAACGCGCTCAAGGCGCTGGAGCAGGAGTTCGGCGTCGCGATCGTGCGGCGCGGCCGCCAGTACGCGGGGCTCACGCCCGAGGGCGAGCGGGTGCTGTCCACCGCGCAGCGCATGCTGCACGAGCACGCCCTGCTGCAGCAGGAACTGGCCGGCGAGGCGCCGCGCGGCCGCCTGCGCATCGGCGCGGTGCCCACGGCCATCCCGGTGGCGGCGCGCTTCGCGGCGCGGCTGCAGGCCCGCCATCCCGGCCTGGTGCCGGTGGTGCTGTCGCTGGCCTCGCCCCAGCTGGAGGCCGGCCTGGAGCAGCTGTCGCTGGACCTGGCGCTGGGCTACAGCGAGCGGGTGGGGAGCGTGCCGCGCCTGCAGGTGTGGCCGCAGTACGAGGAGCACTACTACCTGCTGCGCCGCGCCGGCGCGGACGCGGCGCCCCTGCGTTTCGAGGCGGCCACGTCCTGGCGCGAGGCCGCGGCCCTGCCGCTGGTGCTGCTCACGCCCGAGATGCACAACCGCAGCATCGTCGATGACGCCTTCGCCACGGCCGGCCGCCCGGTGCAGCCGGCGCTGGAGACCAACTCGGTCGAGACGCTCGCCGTCGCCGTGGCCAGCGGCGGCGTGGCGGCGGTGCTGCCCGGCGCGCTCGTCGACGCGGTGCGCGGCCAGGCGGGGCTGACCGCGGCGCCCCTGGTGGATCCCGAGGTGCGCACGCCCATCGGCTTCTTCGCGGCGGGGGCGCGGCCGTCGCGCGCGCTGCAGGCGGCGCTGGACCTGCTGCAGGACGCCGCCTGGCAGGCCGAGGTGGCGGCCCATGCCGGCGCCCTCGTCCCCACTGCCTGAGCCACGCCGGTCGCCGCGATTCAGCCACCGAATCGCCGCATCACCCGAACTGATTTGACGCCGGGCGCGGCGGCTGCCGACACTGCCGGCCCGATGACCGCGACCAACCACACGGCCGTGCTGGCCAGCCCCGACGCGCTGCGCGAGCGCATCCGCCGTGCCGCGCGGCCCAAGGGCCGCCAAGCGGATGAGGCAGCCCTGGCCGAGGTCGCCGCCCTGCTGGGCCCGATGCCTGCCGGGGGCTGGCCACGCGACCTGCTGATCGAGCAGCTGCATGCCCTCAACGATGCGGTGGGTGCGCTGCGCGAGCCGCACCTGGTCGCGCTCGCCAAGCTGCTGAACCGGCCGATGGCCGAGGTGGCCGAAGTCGCGAGCTTCTACCACCACTTCCACGTCGTGCCGGCTGGCGCCGACGTGCCCGAACTGGTCGTGCGCGTGTGCGACGGGCTCTCGTGCAGCCTGGCCGGCGCACAGGACCTGCTGGCGCGGCTGCCGGCGCTGCTGGGCCGCGCGGTGCGGCTGGAAGCCGCACCCTGCATCGGCCGCTGCGAGCAGGCGCCCGCCGTGGCCGTGCACCAGCAGGTGGTGGTGCATGCCACGGCCGAGGCGGTCGCGGCCAAGGCGGCCACCGGGCGCGCGGCCTGCAGCGCGCAGGCGCCGCAGCCCGGCGGTGCCTTCGCGCCGGCCGATTTCGCCGGGCGCGCGGTGACCCGCGGCGACGAGGGCCCGCCCACGGCCACGCCGCTGGACACTTACCGCGCCGGCGGCGGCTATGCCTTGCCGGCCGCACTGGCCGCCGGCCATGTCGACCCGGAGACGGTGCTGCAGGCACTGGAGCATGCGGGCCTGCGCGGCCTGGGCGGCGCGGGCTTTCCGGCCGGGCGCAAGTGGCGCATCGTGCGCGGCCAGCCCGGCCCGCGCTGGCTGGCCGTCAACATCGACGAGGGCGAGCCGGGCACGTTCAAGGACCGCACCTGGCTCGAGCGCGACCCCCACCGCTTCCTGGAAGGCGTGCTCGTCGCCGCCCAGGTGGTGGGCTGCGACGACGTGGTGCTGTACCTGCGCGACGAGTACCACCACGCCCGCGTGCTGCTGCAGCAGGCGCTGGCGGCGCTCGCGGCCGACCCCCCGTGCCCGCTGCCGCGCCTCCAGCTGCGCCGCGGCGCCGGGGCCTACGTCTGCGGCGAGGAGTCGGCCATGCTCGAGAGCATCGAGGGCCGGCGCGGCGAGCCGCGGCTGCGGCCGCCCTACATCGCGCAGGTCGGCCTGTTCGGCCGGCCCACGCTGGCCCACAACCTGGAGACCCTGTACTGGGTGCGCGACATCGTCGAGCGCGGGCCGCAGTGGTTCGCCGGCTTCGGCCGCCACGGCCGCCAGGGGCTGCGGGCCTACAGCGTCAGCGGCCGGGTGCGCGAACCCGGGGTCAAGCTGGCGCCGGCCGGCATCACCGTGCGCGAACTGGTCGCCGAGTACTGCGGCGGCATGGCCGAGGGCCACCAGCTCTACGCCTACCTGCCCGGTGGGGCCTCCGGCGGCATCCTGCCGGCCGCCCTGGCCGACCTGCCGCTGGACTTCGACACCCTGCAGCCGCACGGCTGCTTCATCGGCTCGGCCGCGGTGGTGGTGCTGTCGCAGCACGACCGCGCGCGCGACGCCGCGCTGAACGTGATGCGCTTCCTGGCGCACGAGAGCTGCGGCCAGTGCACGCCCTGCCGTGTCGGCACCGACAAGGCGGCGCGGCTGATGGAAGCGCCGCGCTGGGACGCCGCGACGCTCGCCGACCTGGCCACGGTGATGGCCGACGCCTCGATCTGCGGCCTGGGACAGGCCGCCCCCAACCCGATCCGCTGCGTCACCACGCACTTCCCCCATGAAATCTGACCTGCCCGCGATCGACTTCCTGCTCGACGGGGCGCCGGCGCAGGCGGCCCCCGGCGAGACCGTGCTGCAGGCGGCCCGCCGGCTGGGCCGCGAGATCCCCACCCTGTGCCATGCCGACGGGCTGCGGCCCGACGGCAACTGCCGCGCCTGCGTGGTCGAGGTCGGCGGCGAGCGGGCGCTGGCGGCCAGCTGCTGCCGCGCCGTCACGCCGGGCCTGGACGTGCGGGTCGACAGCGAGCGCGCGCGCAGGAGCCGCGCGCTGGTGCTCGAGCTGCTGCTGGCCGAGATGCCCGCGCGGGGCCAGAAGTGGAACGACGCCGACCCCGCCGTGGCCGCAGGCCCCGGGGCCGGTGAGCACGGCGAGCTGTCGGCCTGGGCCGCGCGCCTGGGCGTGGAGCCCCGGCCCGCATTGCAGGCGCTGCGGCGCGAGGCCGTCGCGCCCGACCTGTCGCATCCTGCGATGGCGGTGAACCTGGATGCCTGCATCCAGTGCACCCGCTGCGTGCGGGCCTGCCGCGAGGAGCAGGCCAACGACGTGATCGGGATGGCCCGGCGCGGCAACGCGGCGCAGATCGTCTTCGACCTGGGCGATCCGATGGGCGCCAGCACCTGCGTGGCCTGCGGCGAATGCGTGCAGGCCTGTCCGACCGGCGCGCTGATGCCCAGGTCCTTGCTGGGATCGCAGAAGGTGGACCGCCGCGTCGACTCGGTCTGCCCGTTCTGCGGCGTGGGCTGCCAGCTGACCTACCAGGTCAAGGGCGAGCGCATCGTCGCCGTCGAGGGCCGCGACGGCCCGGCCAACCACGGCCGCCTGTGCGTGAAGGGCCGCTTCGGCTTCGACTACGCGCACCATTCGCAGCGCCTGGCGGTGCCGCTGGTGCGGCGCGCCGACGCGCCCAAGGACTGGCAGGACCGCGCGCGGCCCGAGGACTGGCGCAGCGTGTTCCGCGAGGCCAGCTGGGACGAGGCGCTGGCGCTCGCCGCGGGTGGCCTGGCGCGGCTGCGCGACGCGCACGGGCCGCAGGCGCTGGCCGGCTTCGGCTCGGCCAAGGGCACGAACGAGGAGGCCTACCTGTTCCAGAAGCTGGTACGCACCGGCTTCGGCTCCAACAACGTCGACCACTGCACGCGGCTGTGCCACGCCTCCAGCGTGGCCGCGCTGCTCGAGGGCGTGGGCTCGGGCGCGGTGAGCAACCCGGTGGCCGACGTCGCCGAGGCCGAGCTGGTGCTGGTGATCGGCGCCAACCCCACCAGCAACCATCCTGTGGCCGCCACCTGGATGAAGAACGCGGCGCGGCGCGGCACGAAGGTCGTGCTGGCCGACCCCCGCGCGACCGACATGGCCCGGCATGCGTGGCGCGTGCTGCAGTTCCGGCCCGACACCGACGTGGCGCTGCTCAATGCGCTGATCCACGTGGTGCTGGCCGAGGGCCTGGCCGACCAGGCCTTCGTGCGCGAGCGCACCCGCGAGGTCGAGGCGCTGCGCGAGGCGGTGCGCGGCTGCACGCCCGAGGCGATGGCCGCCGTGTGCGGCATCCCGACCGACACGCTGCGCGAGGTCGCGCGCGCCTTCGCCACCGCACGCGGCGCGATGATCCTGTGGGGCATGGGCGTGAGCCAGCACGTGCACGGGACCGACAACGCGCGCTGCCTGATCGCGCTGTCGGCGATCTGCGGCCAGCTGGGCAAGCCCGGCGCCGGGCTGCACCCGCTGCGCGGCCAGAACAACGTGCAGGGCGCCAGCGACGCGGGCCTGATCCCGATGATGCTGCCCAATTACCAGCGGGTCGACGATGCCGCCGCGCGCGCCTGGTTCGAGCGGCTGTGGGGAACACCGCTGGATCCGCGCCCGGGCCTGACCGTGGTGGAGATCCTGGGCCAGGCGCTGCGGCCCGCCGACGACCCGGCGCGCATCCGCGGCATGCTGGTCATGGGCGAGAACCCGGCGATGAGCGATCCCGACCTGGCCCATGCGCGCCAGGCGCTGGCGAGCCTGGACCACCTGGTGGTGCAGGACATCTTCCTGACCGAGACCGCCTGGCTGGCCGACGTGGTGCTGCCGGCCTCGGCCTGGCCCGAGAAGACCGGCACCGTGACCAACACCGACCGCACGGTGCAGCTGGGCCGGCGCGCCATCGACCCGCCGGGCCAGGCCCGCCAGGACCTGTGGATCCTGCAGCAGCTGGCGCGTGGCCTGGGCCTGGCCTGGGACTACCCCGGCGACGAATCCGGGGTGGCCGCGGTCTACGAGGAGATGCGCCAGGCCATGCACGCGGCCATCGGCGGCATCTCGTGGCAGCGGCTCGAGCGCGAGGGCGCGGTGACCTATCCCTGTGTCGCAGAGGACGACCCGGGCCAGCCGGTGGTGTTCCGCGACCGCTTCCCCACGCCCGACGGGCGCCTGCGGCTGGTGCCAGCCGCCTACCGGGCGGGCGCCGAGCCGCCCGATGCCGAGTACCCGAACGTGCTGATCACGGGCCGCCAGCTGGAGCACTGGCACACCGGCAGCATGACCCGGCGGGCGGCGGTGCTCGATGCCATCGAGCCGCTGCCCACGGCGGCGCTGCACGGCGAGGACCTGGCGGCGCTGGGCCTGGCGCCGGGCGACGTGGCCACGCTGCGTTCGCGCCGCGGGGCCGTCACGCTGCACCTGCGGCGCGACGACGGCACGCCGCGGGGCGCGGTGTTCCTGCCCTTCGCCTATGCCGAGGCGGCTGCCAACCTGCTGACCAACCCGGTGCTGGACCCGGTGGGCAAGATCCCGGAGTTCAAGTACTGCGCGGTGCGCATCGAGCGGGGCGGGGTGGTGCAGGCGGCGCCGGGGTACGGCACGGGTGCGCTCGCGCCCGCCTGAGCGCCTGGCCAGCCACGCCCGCCGGCCCGGTGCGTCGCCCCGCCGTCACCGCGGGCGGCGCCCGATCTGTGAAATCTTCCCTGCGAACCGCAACCACGTGTGAGAACACCGGCCGCCCCGACAAGGCTTGCTGCACGAGTTACTTCCGCAAACAGCTTTTGGCTCGGCGGCGGCAGCACCATCGCGGCACGTTCTTCAAGGGGATGGGCAGGCTCAGCTGCCCAACTGGCCCGCCGGCTCCAAACCGGCGGGCTTTTTTTCGCTGTCAGTTCGCCGCGAAGCAGTAGAAGCGGCCGCTGCCGCCGGTGCGCACCAGGGCTTCCTGGCTGCAGCCGGCGCTCTGGTGCGAGAAGTTCCAGGACTTGGCCCAGTTCTCGGGCATGGGACCGGTGCGGTCGTGGTGGCCGACGATGGCCGAGCCGTCGGTGCTGCTGGTCCACGCCTTGCAGGTGGTGTCGGTCTGCGGCGCGAAGGCGGTGCCGTCGGCGCGCGAGCCGGTCAGGATGTCGTGCTCGTTGGGCGTGTCGCCGCGGCCGCGGACCACGTTGCCCCGCTCGTCCAGCGCGGTCTCCTTGCTGATGTGGTTGCCGTCGTGCAGATGGTCGACGTCGCGCGCGATCAGCGCGCCCTTGGCGTTGTGCCACGGCCCCTTGCCGATGCGGTCGCGCGCGTTCACCGCGGCGACGCCCGCCGGGTTCGCCTGGGAGGGGAAGGTGGGGGGCACGCTGAGGTAGGCGCGCCAGGTGCGGCCGCCCGCCCCCGCGGCCGTGGCCAGCTTCTGGCAGTGCGCGTCGGCGCCGGCCAGCCCGCCCAGGTCGGCGCCGCGGCCGCTGCCCACGCTGGTGACGAAGAAGCCCATGGGCTGGCCGGGCCCGGTGCTGGCGCAGCTGGCCAGCAGGACGGCGGTTGCCAGCAGGGTGGCGGTGCGGATCGTGCGCATGCGTGAGTCTCCGTTGGGTGGAAGGCGTATTGCACCGGCTGGGCTGGCAACGGCCCACCGGGTTCACCCTAGGGCCGGGATCGCGGATGATCGGCGCAGAGGGGCCGGTGTCCGGGCCCCCGCCGATCCTCCAGGAGACCCGCATGTCCACCGCCTACATCGTCAGCGCCGTGCGCACCGCCGCCGGCCGCCGCAACGGCCGCCTCTCGGGCTGGCATCCCGCCGACCTGGGCGCCGAGGTGCTCGATGCCCTGCTCGACCGCACCGGGGTGGACCCGGCCGCCATCGACGACGTGCTGATGGGCTGCGTCAGCCAGGTGGGCGAGCAGTCGACCAACGTGGCCCGCAATGCGGTGCTGGCCTCGCGGCTGCCCGAGTCGGTGCCGGCCACCTCGATCGACCGGCAGTGCGGTTCGTCGCAGCAGGCGCTGCACTTCGCGGCCCAGGCCGTGCTGTCGGGCACGCAGGACCTGGTGATCGCCGCCGGCGTCGAGAGCATGAGCCGCGTGCCCATGTTCACCAGCAGCGAGCTGCCCCGCAAGGCGGGCCTGGGCACCTCCATGTCCCCGCGGATGCAGCAGCGCTACCCGGGCATCGAGTTCAGCCAGTTCATGGGCGCCGAGATGCTGGCGCGCAAGCACGGCTTCGACCGCGCGCAGCTCGATGCCTACGCGCTGGACAGCCACCGCCGCGCGAAGGCGGCCACCGAGGCGGGTGCCTTCGCGGCCGAGATCCTGCCCGTGGCGGCCTGGAAGGCCGGCGAGCAGGGGCCCGGCGCCGAGCCGCACCGCGTGGACGAGGGCATCCGCTTCGATGCGACCGCCGAGGGGATCGGCGGCGTCAAGCTGCTGCAGGAAGGCGGCGTGATCAGCGCCGCCAACGCCAGCCAGATCGCCGACGGCGCGGCCGGGGTGCTGGTGGCCAGCGAGGCGGCGGTCCGGGTGCACGGCCTCAAGCCGCTGGCGCGCATCCACCACCTGTCGGTGCTGGGCGGCGACCCGGTGGTGATGCTCGAGGCGCCACTGGCGGCCACCGCGGCGGCGCTGCGCAAGGCCGGCCTGCGCATCGGCGACATCGACGCCTACGAGGTCAACGAGGCCTTCGCGCCGGTGCCGCTGGCCTGGCTGAAGGCCACCGGCGCCGACCCGGCGCGGCTGAACGTGCACGGTGGTGCGATCGCGCTGGGGCATCCCCTGGGGGCCAGCGGTGCGCGGCTGATGTGCACGCTGCTGGGCGTGCTGCGCGCACGCCGCGGCCGCTACGGACTGCAGACCATGTGCGAGGGCGGCGGCATGGCCAACGTCACCATCGTCGAGGCGCTGCACTGAGGACGACCCACCGGCGGGGCCGTCCTGCCCGCGCAGGCGGGTCACCACGACCAGGCATGGTCGTCATGCGTGGGTCCCCGCCTGGGCGGGGACGACGGGAGGGGGCCGTCATGCCCGCGCAGGCGGGCATCCACGATCAGGCGCGCCGCCTCACGGGCGCCACCAGTTGCCCGAGGCCACGATCAGCGGCAGCAGGATCAGTTCGCTCTCGTAGTAGGCGGTGCTGAAGCCGCCGCCCACCGTGGAGCCCTGGCTGAAGATCTGGTTGACCCAGCTCTGCTGGCCGGCATCGCACATGGCGCCCACCAGCATGCCGCCGCAGGCGGTGGTGGAGAAGTAGCGCACCGAGGCGCCCGTGCCGTTCAGGTTGTACTGGTAGCAGGTGTTGTTGGGGTTGCCGCCGCAGTCGGCCTTGAGCGTCGCGTTGATGTCGCGCGCGAAGCCGCCCCAGGTGGCGTCGCCCGACCACAGGTAGTCGGTGCCCCAGCGCCACGGGTTGCGCACCGCGTTCTGGTCGTACAGCCCCTCGACGCCCGAGCCGTCCACGTGGGCGACGTTGTCGGGACGCGGCGTGCCGGCCGGGTCGTAGATGAAGCCGGGCTGCAGGCGCGCCGCCGGCGAGTACCCGTTGGTCACCGTGGTCACCAGCGCGGCCGAGCGGGCGATGGCCAGGTCCCAGAAGGTGTCGCCGGTGGCGGCCTTGAAGGAGCGGAAGTGGCCGATCATGTAGTCGCTGGTGCGGCTGACGTTCTGCGGCATGTACTGCTCGCCGCTGGCGCGGAAGTTCACTGCCTTCATCGCGTTGATGGTGGCGATCGCCTCCTGGCGGTAGTTGATGCCCGAGGCCGAGCCCCACTGGCGGTCGGCCATCAGCAGGGCCAGGGCGATGTCCAGGTCGCCGTCCGAGGCGTTCCAGCCGCCGCCGGCGCTGTTCATCGCGCCGTCGAGCTTCCACTCGTGCAGGTAGCGGTTGGCGCCCGCCGTGGTGGGCATGTTGGACGCGGGGCGGCCGCGGGCCACGCGGAACAGCCCGTCGAACAGCGCCTTGGCGCCGCCGTCGTAGCCGGCCATCACCACGGTGATCAGCATGCCGTAGCCGATGCCCTCGGAGACGCAGCCGCCGTTGCCGAACGCCACGTACCAGCCGTCGCTGATGGTCTGGCCGGCGTAGATGCCGCTGGAGGCGTAGAAGGCCGGGGCGCGGCGCAGGCGGGCCGCCTTCCAGGCGTCGTAACAGGCGCCCACGCGCTGGTCCATCTGGGCCGCCGTGAAGTTGTTGGGCTGGATGCCGTACGGGTAGCGGCCGCCGGACAGGTCCTTGCGCGAGCCGAAGGCATAACCCGAGCCGCTGGGCGCCGGTGTGTTCTGCACGGGGTCGGTCGCCGGCGCGGGCGCCGGGGCCGGTGCCGGCGAGGTGGTGGTGCGCTTGCGGCGGGCTTCGGCCTCGAGGTCCGAGGCGGCCGCGACGTCGGTGCCGGGGGCGCTGCCGCCACCGCCGCCGCAGGCGGCGACGAGGGATGCGAGGGTGGCGGTGCCGGTGGAGATGAAGATGCGCCGTTTCATGCGTGTACTGCCGTGGTTGGGTGGACAACAGCCGAGGCGCGTGAACCGGTGCCTCAGCGGAAGGCGCGGATCATGTCGGCGTTGTCCGACAGCGGCGTAGGGCGCAGGACTACGTTCGTCAACGCATGTAAGAAGGGCCGTGTTCACCCCGCATTCCTGCGCGCGGCCGCACTACCGAAGCTCGGCGGCGCAATGGCCGAGCCAGCGCGGCGAACGGCTGGGCCAGGGTCATGAATCGCGTGCCTCGGCGGCACGGGCGTGGTGCCCGCGCCGCAGGGCCGTGCGGCTTGCCCAGGCCGAGGTTGTGACGGCGCGCCGGCCTTGTTACGTCCCGACGCGAACTCCAGCGGCCCGCGCGCTGGTGCTGAGGCGCACTGGCGCTGCCGTCCTACAACCCGGGGGTGTCGTGGCGCGTTGGATGCAGGCAGGGCCGGGAGTACCGGCCCGCACAACCCCCAGGCAACCAAGGAGTACCTCAATGACCAAGACCCTGATCGCCCTCGTGGCCGCCCTGTCCATGGGCGTGGCCATGGCCCAGACCTCCGGCGGCACGTCCGGCAGCAGCACCGGCGGCACGTCGGGCGGCAGCAGCATGTCCAGCGGCAGCACCGGCAGCACCGGTGGCAGCGCCTCGATGGGCAGCGACACCAAGGCCATGGAAAAGCAGGCCAAGGCCGACTACAAGGCCGCGAAAGAGAAGTGCAAGCCCATGAAGGGCGACGAGCAGAAGGCGTGCGAGAAGGACGCCAAGGCCGCGCACGAGAAGGCCGAAGCCGACATCAAGCGTGCCAAGGCCGACGCCAAGCAGGCCAAGAAGGCGGCGTCCTGACGCCGGGCCGGGGCGCCCGAGGGCGCCCCGGATGGACGAAGGGCCCGGGGATCGCTCCCCGGGCCCTTCGTGCGTCTGGCGACAGCCGCGCTCAGCGCTTGAGTTCGGCCTTGTTCTGGACGATCCGGCCGACCAGGCCGTACTCGATGGCCTCCTCGGCCGACAGCCAGCGATCGCGCTCGATGTCCTGCAGCACCTGGTCGTAGGGCTTGCCGGTCTCGCGGGCGATGGTCTGGGCGATGCGTTCGCGCGCCTTGATGATCTCCTTGGCGTGGATCGCGATGTCGGTGGCCTGCCCGCCGGCGCCGCCGCTGGGCTGGTGGATCAGGAAACGGGTGTTGGGCGTGCAGACCCGGCGCTCGCGCGGAACCGCCAGGTACAGGTGGGTGGCCGCGCTGCCCACCCAGCCGGTGCCGATCATGGTGACGGGCGCCTGGATGAACTTGACCATGTCGTGGATCGCGTCGCCCGACTCGAGGTGCCCGCCGGGCGAGCAGACGATCATGTCGATCGGCTTGTCGGACTCGGCGTCCAGCGCGACCAGCCGGCGGGCGAGGTCGGCCGCCGAGCGGTCGCTCACCTCGCCGAACAGCATCACCGTGCGCGACTTGAAGGCCTTCTCCTCGAGAAAGGCATTGCGCGGTTCGGCGGTGGACGGGGCGGAGGCTTGTTCTTCCTCGTGTTCGTTGTTCAGGTGCATGCAGGAAACTCCTTCGGATCGCAACACCCTCCATCATGCACCGGCCGTGGACCGGCCCGGCGCGAGGGCGCCGTTGGCCCTGCGCCCGGCTGGAGGCCGGCACGCCGGCCTCCCTCCCCCAGAGGTGGTGGTCAAGGGTTAACCCTAGGCGCCCTGCGGGACCCAGGCACCACCCTGCGTCGGACGCCGGCCGGATGCCGGCATGCACCCCGCGCCATGTCACTCGCCACCACCAGCACCTCCGCCCCGCGCCCCCTGCACAGCCTGCCGGGGCCCACCCCCTGGCCGCTGCTGGGCAACGCCCCGCAGGTGCCGCGCGGCCGCTTTCACCAGCAGCTGGAGGCCTGGGCCCGCCGGTACGGGGACATCTACCAGCTGCGGCTGGGGCCGCGGCGCTACCTGGTGGTGAGCGCGCCCGACGTCGTGGGCTCGGTGCTGCGCCGCCGTCCCGACGAGTTCGGCCGCTCGCGGCGGATGGAGGAGATCACCCGCGCCTACGGCTTCCTCGGCCTGTTCTCGGCCGGCGGCGAGACCTGGCGGCGCCAGCGCCCCATGGTGCTGGGCGGGCTCGATCCCTCGCACATCCGCGACTATTTCCCGGCGCTGCTGGACGTGACGGCCCGCCTGCGCACGCGCTGGGAGCGCTCGGCCGGCCAGTCGCTGGACCTGCAGGCCGAGCTGACCCGCTACACCGTCGACGTCACCACGGGGCTGGCCTTCGGCCACGACCTGCGCACCCTCGAGCAGGACGGCGGCGAGGCGATCCAGGACCACCTCAACGTGGTGCTGCCGGCGCTGTATGCCCGCGTGCTGCAGCCGCTGGACCTGCCGGCCTGGCTGCGCACGCCCGCGCAGCGGCGCGCCGAACGCGCGCTGCAGGGCCACCTGCAGGCGCTGCGCGAGGCCGTGGCCGGCTTCATCGCCCGCACCCGCACGGACC
This sequence comes from Comamonadaceae bacterium, assembly GCA_027484575.1. Taxonomy (GTDB): domain Bacteria; phylum Pseudomonadota; class Gammaproteobacteria; order Burkholderiales; family Burkholderiaceae_C; genus Ramlibacter. Next base: position 667,332 of record JAIXSQ010000007.1, on the reverse strand, counting down.
TGGAGCGCGAGCCGGCCCTGCGTGAGCGGCCGCGCAACCTGATCCAGGCCCTGGTGGCCGCGCGCGACCAGCCGGGCAGCGGTGTCTGCGACGAGGACGTGGCCGGCAACGTGCTGACCATGCTGCTGGCCGGCGAGGACACGACCGCCAACACCCTGGCCTGGCTGGTGTGGCTGCTGCATTCCCATCCGCAGGCGCTCGCCCGGGCGCGCGAGGAGGTCGACACCGTGCTGGGCGGCGCCGCCGGCGTGCAGTCGGCCGCGCAGCTGGCCGAGCTGCCCTGGCTGGATGCCTGCGTGCAGGAGACGCTGCGCCTGAAGCCGGCGGGTCCGCTGGTGATGGCCCAGTCGCTGCGCGAGACGGTGGTGGGCGACGTGCTGGTGCCCAGCGATGCGATCGTGGTGTGCCTGCTGCGGCCGGCCGCGCTCGATGCGCGCACCTTCGCGCAGCCCGAGCGCTTCGACCCGCAGCGCTGGGTGGGCGGCGCGGGCGCGGTCCATGCCATGGGCTCGGCCAAGCGCCAGGTGATGGCCTTCGGCGCCGGCCCGCGCATGTGCCCCGGGCGCTACCTGGCGCTGGCCGAGGTCAAGCTGGCGGCGGCCATGCTGCTGGCCTGCTTCGACATCGAGGAGGTCGGCACGCCCGGCGGCGGCGAGCCGGCCGAGCACATGGCCATCGTCATGGCGCCGGTGGGGCTGCGGATGCGCCTGCGGCCGCGTCGGCGTCCAGCCACTGCTGGCGCAGCTGGCGCTTGAGCACCTTGCCGATCTCGCTGCGCGGCAGCGTGTCCAGGTAGCGCAGGCCCGACAGCCGCTGGGTGCGTCCCAGCCGCTCGTTGGCCCAGGCGCGCAGCGCCTCGGCCGGCGGCGCGTCCGGGCCGGGCACCACCCAGGCCACCGGCGTCTCGCCCCATTCGGCACTGGGGATGCCCACCACCGCCGCATCGCGCACCGCCGGGTGCCCGCGCAGCACCGCCTCCAGGTCGCTGGGGTAAAGGTTGAAGCCGCCGCTGATCACCAGGTCCTTGCGCCGGTCCAGCAGCACCAGGAAGCCGTCGGCATCGAAGCGCCCGACGTCGCCGGTGCGGATGTAGCGCCGGCCCTGCGCGTCGTGCCACTCGGCCTCGCGCGTCAGCCCTTCCTGCCGGTGGTAGCCGGTCATCATGGCCGCGGGCGAGCGGCCCACCACCTCGCCGGCCTCGCCCGGCGGCAGCTCGCGGCCGTCCTCGCCGATGACGCGGATGTCGTGGCCCTCGGCCGGCTTGCCCACCGTGTGCAGCTTGCCCGGGAAGTCGTGCGCCGCCAGCACGCAGGTGCCGCCGCCCTCGGTCATGCCGTAGTACTCGGTCAGCCCGCCGGGCCAGCGGCGCAGCATCTCCTGCTTGCGCGGGGTCGGCAGGTGGGCGCTGGTGCAGAACTTCATGACGAAGGACGACAGGTCCGTGCGGTCGAAGTCCGGATGGTCGAGCAGCCGCTGGATCAGCACCGGCACCAGCATCGCGTGGGTGGCACGCACCTGCTGTGCCAGGGCCAGCCAGCGGCCGGCATCGAAGCGGCCGGTGGTGAACACCACGGTGCCCCCGCGCGCCAGGGCCGGGAAGAAGCTCACCAGGGTGGTGTTGCTGCACAGCGAGGTGGCCAGCAGCGTCACCGATCCCGGCCCGTAGCGCCCGGCCTCGGCCCGTGCCATGTGGGCCCAGCGCATGCCGTGCGGCTGCACGATGCCCTTGGGCGTGCCGGTCGTGCCCGAGGAATAGATGATGTTGAACGGCCAGTCGGGCGCGGGCTGCACCGGCTGCGGCGTGCTGCCGGCCGGGGCGAGCCAGGCCGCGAGCGCCTGCGGGTCGTCCAGCGCGATGCGGCGCACGGCGGCATCGAGCGCCGGCACGGCCGAATCGGCGAACAGCAGCGGCGCGCCGCTGTCGGCCAGCATGGCGGCCAGCTGCGCGGCGGTCGCGCCCGAGGGCAGCGGCGCGGCCACCGCGCCGGCGCGCAGGATGCCGGCGAACAGGGCCGCGTACGCCACCGAGTTGGCGCCGCACAGCGCCACCGCCTGGCCGGGCCGCACGCCATCGCGCTGCAGGGCGCAGGCGGTGCGGTCGGCCCAGGTGTCCAGGCCCTGCCAGTCGAGGCGGTCGTCGCCGCACAGCAGGGCCGGATGGTGCGGGCGCGCGCGCGCATGCTGGCGCAGCAGCGCGTCGAAGGTCTGGAAGTCGGGGGTGGTCGGGGCGGTCATGGCGGCAGGAACGCGGGCAGTCCGTGATGGAATTGACGGATCGATGGGCAGAAGCTTGATACTTGTCATGACAAGTTCAGCCTGGTGGGACGAGCATAGGCCTCCCGCACCGGGACTCCAGCCTCGCACGAGACACACCCCTTGAATCATCCACTCTGGGCCCGCCACCGGGTGTCCGAATCCGGCGACGGCCCGGTCACGCTGCTGTTCGTCCACGGGCTGGGCTGCCACCAGGGCATCTGGCGCCGCATGTTGCCGGCCTTCACCGCGCAGCACCGGGTCGTGGCCTTCGACCTGGCCGGATGCGGCGGCGCCGACCCGCACCGGCGCCATGCGCTGCTGGAAGGCCATGCCGACGACCTGATCGCGGTGGCCGAGCGGCTGCGCGACCGGCGGCTGGTGCTGGTCGTGCACTCGGTCGGCTGCATGGTGGGCCTGCTGGCCGACCTGAAGGCGCCCCACCTGTTCGACGCGCACGTGATGGTCGCCCCCTCGCCCTGCTACCTGAACCTGCCGGGCTGGCAGGGCGGCTTCGAGCCGGCCCAGCTCGACGCCATGCTGGCCGCGCTGGACCTGGACGTGCGCGGCTTCATGCACGGGCTGGCCGCGCAGCTGCTGCCCGCCGACCGGCCCGACCTGGTGCAGGAACTGCGCGCCGCATTCGACCTGGCCGACCCGGTGGCCCTGGCGCAGTTCGCGCGGGCGACCTTCCAGGGCGACTTCCGCGACCGGCTGCCCGCGCTGGTCAAGCCGGTGCTGCTGCTGCAGTGCGCCGACGACCCCATCGCGCCCCAGTCCGTGGGCCAGGCGATGCAGCGCCTGCTGCCCGACGCCCGGCTCGATCTGCTGCCGGCGGCCGGCCACATGCCGCACCTGTCGCACCCGCAGCTGTGCGTCGCCGCGCTGCGGCGCTTCCTGGGCAGCCTCGGCTTCCTGGCGCCGGGCCGCTGAACCCGCAGGGCCGGCCGGCCATCGCCGGCCGGGCAGAATGCGGGCCCATGAAGATCACCAAGGACACCGTCGTCACCATGCGGGTGAAGGTCGCCGACCGGCTCGGCCGCCTGCTGGAGAACAACAAGGAACCCTCGGCCTACCTGCACGGAGGCTACGGCAACGCGCTGCCGCGCATCGAGCAGGCGCTGGAGGGGCAGGAACCGGGCCATGCGGTCACGCTCGACCTGGGGCCCGACGAGGCCTTCGGCCCGCGCGACGAGTCGCTGGCCATCCAGATCCCCAAGGCGCAGTTCCCCCCGGGCGTGAAGGTGGGCGGGGTGCTCGAGCTGGCCGGCCCCGACGGCCACCCGCGCCCGTTCCGCGTCGTCAAGATCAAGGGTCCCGTGGTGCTGCTCGACGGCAACCACGAGCTGGCCGGCCAGTCCCTGCGGTTCTCGCTGCAGGTGGTGGACGTGCGGGCCGCCTCGCCCGAGGAGATCGCCCATGGCCACGCCCACGGCGCCCATGGCCACCACCACTGACGTGGCCGGCAGGGCCGCCGCCGGGGGAGCGCGATGAAGCTGCGCATGGCCGAGAACTCGCTGTTCGCGGTGCTGCTGCGCCGGCGCTGGTGGGTCAGCCTGGCGGTGGCGGCGGTGATCGTCGCGGTCGCCAGCGCGCTGCTGCCACCCGACCTGCGCGTGGTGGGCAGCCTGGCCTGCGTGCCCTTCGTCGTGATCTCCGCGATGGCGTTCTGGCGCCAGCGCGGGCTGCCGGCGCCGGCCGAGGTCGAGCGGCTGCTGGCGCAGGCCGCCGGCATGGCCTGGCCGCAGCTGGAGGCGGCACTGCGCGCCGGCTTCGTGCGCGAGGGTCACAGCGTGCTGCCCGCGCCGCCCGGCGCTGACCTGCTGCTCGAGCGCGACGGCCGGCGCGTGCTGGTGGGCGCGCGTCGCTGGAAGGCCGCGCGCCACGGCGCCGAGGCGCTGCAGCCGCTGCTCGATGCGATGCAGCGCGCCGGGATCGGCCACGGCGCGTGGGTCGCCCTGGGCGAACTCACCCCGCAGGCACGGCAGGTGGCCAAGTCCGCGGGGGTGGAACTGCTCGAGGGCGACGCGCTCGCGCGGCTGCTGCGCTGAGCGGCCTCAGCCGGCGGCGCGGCCGGCCGGTGGCTGCCCACCCGGCTGCAGCTTGTCGCACAGCAGCGTGACCTGGCGCTGCAGCGACCGCTCGGACTCGCGCAGCCGTGCGACATGGCCCTGGCAGCGCGCGAGCAGCACCTGCAGTTCGCGGGCGCAGGCGTCCAGGCGCGCAGGCTCGCCGGCATGCGCCAGCCGTTGTGCCAGCCGCGCCACGTCGTCGAGCACCAGCTTGGCCAGCACCGCGCGCGCCCCGAGCACCTGCTCGGCCAGCGCACACGCTTCCAGGCTGGCCATCACGCCGTCGCGCAGGCCGGCCAGCCGCCTGGCCGAGGTGTGCGCATGGTGGCCCAGTGCCTCCACGGCCTGGCGCGCCACCGCCGCCTCGGCCGCCTGCCTGCGCAAGGCGAGCGCGGCGGCCTCGACCCACGATTCACCCACCCCGATCAGCGGCAGCAGGCGCTCGCGTTCCAGTTGCTGCTCCACCAGGGACATGCGGATCGGCTTGCGGTGCGCGTCCAGCCAGGCCTGCAGCGCCGTCGCGTGCGAGAGCAGGGCCGCGAGCGGGGCACCGTGCAGCTCGCCGCAGCCGTCCAGCCGGGCCGACGCGCCCGCCAGCGCCTCGCCGAGATCGGCGGTCTCGCGCCCCCAGACCTTGCGGGCCAGCGCGAGTCCGGCCTCGTACAGCGGGTCGGCGTGGACCGGCAGCCGCAACTCGAGCAGCTGCCGCAGCCAGCCGAGCAGCACCGGCGCGCCGTGCCGCGCCAGCGATTCGCCGCCGTCCTCGATGGTCAGTCCCGGAACGTCCGTGGCACGCATGGCAAAAGCGTAACAGCATGTTTCAAGCTGGCCGGGATGTCCTTGTGCGATCCGGCACACTCCGGTCGCCAACGTGGTGCATGCGGCGATGAAAGGCGGGACATGAGCGACGAACGGATCCGATGGACGATGGATGGGCAGGGCGTGGCCGAGGTCGTGCTGGCCCGGCCGGACAAGATGAACGCGCTCGATGCGGCGATGTTCGAGGCCCTGGCCGCCGTGCAGGCCCGGTTGCAGGTGGAGCCCGGCCTGCGCGCCGTCGTGCTGCATGGCGAGGGGCGGGCCTTCTGCGCCGGCCTGGACACCAGCGGCTTCGCGGCCATGGCGGGCGGCGGGGCCGGCTTCGGCGACATCACGCGCCGCAGCCACGGACTGGCCAACCTGTGGCAGCAGGCAGCCTGGGGCTGGCGCATGCTGCCCGTGCCGGTGGTGGCCGCCGTGCATGGCGTGGCGTATGGCGGCGGGCTGCAGCTCGCGCTGGGGGCCGACGTGCGCCTGGTGCATCCCCAGGCCCGGCTGTCGGTCATGGAGCTGCAATGGGGCATCGTTCCCGACATGGCGGGCTTCGTGCTGCTGACCGAGTTGGTGCGCGCCGACGTGCTGCGCGACCTGGTCTACACCGCCCGCGTCATCGAGGCCGCAGAGGCCGTGGCGCTGGGCCTGGCGACCCGCACCGAGGCCGATCCGCTGGCGGCCGCGCGCGCCTGGGCGGCGCAGGTGGCGGCGCGCAATCCCGACGCGGTGCGGGCGGCCAAGCGGCTGGCCTTGGGCGCATCGCCGGTGGACGCGGCCGAGGTGCTGCTGGCCGAGTCGCGCGAGCAGCAGGCGCTGATCGGCAGCCCCAACCAGGCCGAGGCCGTGCGGGCCGCGCAGGAGCGGCGCCCCGCGGTGTTCCGCTGACGCGGGCCCGCGCGCGGCGTCAGGCCGCGACCCGCAGCTGGGCCGGCTCGAACTGCAGGCGCTCGCCCGGCCGGGTGAACAGCACGCGCTCGGCGGTGGCCTTGCACACCCAGGTCTGCTGCCGGTCGGGATGGGTGATGCGCAGCGCGCGCGCATCGAACACCGCCGCGCACCAGCCGGCCTCCAGCCGCGCCGATTCGTAGCGCACGGCCTGCACCTGGGGTCGGTGCGCGCGCAGGTGGGCGGCCAGCACCTGGCAGGGCCCGTGGTCCCGGGGGTCGCGCCACTGGTCGCGCAGGGCCGCCCAGGGTGGGCGCCCCAGGTCCAGCTCCAACCCGTCGAAGCGCGCCTGGAAAAAGGTGAACTGCGCCACCAGGCCCTGGGCGCGCAGCGCCTCGGAGTCCATCAGGAAGCGCCAGCGCCAGCCCGCCAGCTCCGCGGCCACCGTGGCCGGCGTGTCGGCGCCGTACCAGGCGCCCGCATGCTCGGGCAAGCGGAAGCGCGAGGGCCACGGCGGCCGGTAACGGAACGGGGTCGACAGCAGGTAATGCAGGCCGCGCGCGGCCGGCGGCAGCGGCGGCTTGGCGTCCTCGAGCAGTCCTTCGAGCACCGCCTGCTCGTCCAGGTCGTCCACCAGCCGCAGGGTGGCGACCTGGTGTTGCGCCTCCACCCCCCGCCACAGCTCGCGCCGCGCGGGCGCCGCGCTGTCGACCCACGCGGGCGACCAGCCCGCCCCGCCCGCCGGCGCGCCCGGCCCGGCCGTCATGCGATGGCGCGTGCGCCGTCGAGGTAGCGCACCACGGCCACCAGGCCCTCGGCGGTGGCAATGGCCTGGCGCGGCGGCTGCGCGAAGGCGTCGTTGGGGCTGTCCATCCACGCGCGGCGCTGCAGGTCGCTGTTGCCCACCAGCGCGTCGAGCGAGCGGTACAGCCGCACCAGCAGCAGGGCCAGCTCGGCCGGCTTGCTGCCCGGCTCGAAGCTGCGCGCCCCGGAGGCCATGCGCGACAGGGTCGCCTCGCTCAGCCCCACGGTGCGGGCGATCGCCGCATTCGACAGGCCCAGCAGCTCGCCCGCGCGCAACGTGGCCTTGGTCAGCACGGCGGCCGGGTCGGCCTGCGGGGTGTGGCGGACGGCGGGTGGGGCGGGGCGCGCGGACATGGACGGGATCCTTTCTGGCGCGTCCATCCTAACGCCTGCTCATTGCTGCTGCAAGCGCGTGGACGTTCGACTTGCCGAAGAAAGGGTTGCGTCTCAGGCGGATGCCACGCGGATCCCCTTGAACTGGCCGGCGGCCGGGCCGCCCTGCGGGCGCGGCCAGCGCGCGGGGTCCCACCGGTGCAGCAGTTCGGCCTCGCGCCGGCGCGCCACCTCGACCTGCCCGGCCTTCACCGGTCCGTAGCCGCGCATGGCCAGCGGCACGGCCGCGATCTCGCAGGCCAGCGGCAGCCGCTGCGCGTCCAGCTGCGGCAGCAGCGCGTCGAGCCGGCCGAGGTAGTCGCGCAGCAGCGCGCGCTCCAGCCGCCGCTCGGCGGTGTGGCCGAAGGGGTCGAACCAGTGGCCGCGCAGCCACTTGCCGTGCGCCAGCACCCGCAGCACGGGCTCCAGCCACGGCCCCATGCGCAGCTTGCGCGGCCGCTGGCCATGCGGCGCCCGCGCCAGCAGCGGCGGCGCGAGGTGGAATTGCAGCACCGGCTCGCCCTCGAACTGCTCGGCCAGCTGCCGCCGGAAGTCGCCGTCGGTGTAGAGCCGGGCGACCTCGTACTCGTCCTTGATCGCCATCAGCTTGCGCAGGCTGCGCGCCACGGTGCGCGCCAGCGGCAGCGAGGGGTCGGCGCCCAGCGCCTGCTCGGCGCTGCGCACGCGCGCGACCACGCCGGCGTAGCGGCGGGCATAGGCGGCGTCCTGGTAGGCGGTCAGGTGCGCGATGCCGTCGCGCACCAGCTGGGCCAGTGGCGCGTCCTGCGGCAGCGCGGCGCCGACGGGCGCGGGCGCCTGGCGCAGCTGGGCCAGCGCCCCCGGGTCTTCGGCGGCGAGCCGGCCCAGCGAGAACGCGAGCTGGTTGTCGGCCACCGCGACGCCGTTGAGCGCGATCGCGCGCTGCAGCGCCTCCAGCCCCACCGGCACCAGGCCGCGCTGCCAGGCCCAGCCCAGCGCGAGGATGTTCGCGGCGATGGTGTCGCCCAGGAAGTCGCCGGCCAGCGCCTGCGCATCCAGCGTCTCCAGCCGGCCGGCGCCTGCTGCCTGCTGCAGCTTGTCCAGCAGCAGCGGCACGCGCAGGTCGGCGTCCGGGTCGCGTAGCTGGCTGGCCACCGGCACCGCATGCACGTTGGCCAGCACCCGGGTGCGGCCCTGGCGCAAGGTGGACAGCGCCTCGGCCGAGGCGCCCACCACCAGGTCGCAGGCCAGCAGCGCGTCGGCCTGCTGCGCGTCGATCCGCACCTGGTGCAGCTGCTGCGGCCGGTCGGCGAGGCGCACGAAGCTGAGCACCGCGCCGCCCTTCTGCGCGAAGCCCATGAAGTCCAGCACGCTGGCGCTGCGGCCCTCCAGGTGCGCGGCCATCGCCACCAGCGCGCCCACCGTCACCACGCCGGTGCCGCCCACGCCGGTGACCAGCAGGTCCCAGGGGCCGTCCCAGGCGTGCGCGGGCGGGCGGGGCAGGGCGTCGACGCGGGCCTGGAACGCGTCGGCCTGCGCCTTCAGCGCGCCGGTGCGCCTGCGCGGGGTGACGCCGGTCACGGTGACGAAGCTCGGGCAGAAGCTCTGGGCGCAGGACGCGTCCTTGTTGCAGGCGCTCTGGTCGATGCGGCGCTTGCGGCCCAGCGGCGTCTCGTGCGGCAGCACCGCCACGCAGTTGCTCTGCACCGTGCAGTCGCCGCAACCCTCGCAGACGCGCTCGTTGATCACCAGCCGCCATCCCGGGGCGGCCAGCTGGCCCTTCTTGCGCCGGCGCCGCTTCTCGGCCGCGCAGGTCTGCTCGTAGATCAGCACCGTCACGCCGGGGGTGTCGCGCAGGCGGCGCTGCACCGCGTCGAGGTCCTCGCGCGGATGGAAGGCCGTGCCGGCCGGGAAGCGCCCGCGCTGCGCGTCGTACTTGCCGATGTCGTCGGAAACCACCACCACCTGCTTCGCTCCCTCGGCCTCGACCTGGCGCGCGATCGCGTCGACGCTGATGGTGCCGTCCACCGGCTGGCCGCCGGTCATGGCCACCGCGTCGTTGAACAGGATCTTGTAGGTCATGGTCGCGCCGGCGGCCACGGCCTGCCGGATCGCCAGGTAGCCCGAGTGGTAGTAGGTGCCGTCACCCAGGTTCTGGAACACGTGCGGCACGCGGGTGAACATCGCGTGCGACACCCAGTCGACACCTTCGCCGCCCATCTGGATCAGGCCCTCGGTGTCGCGGTCCATCCAGCTGGCCATGAAGTGGCAACCGATGCCCGCGCGGGCCTTCGACCCCTCGGGCACCTGGGTCGAGACGTTGTGCGGGCAGCCGGCGCAGAACCAGGGCTGGCGCCGCACCGCGTCGGACGCGTTGGACGGCAGGGCCGGCGGCGTGAACTCGGGCACCAGCGCGCGCCGGTCCAGCGCGGGGGCATGGCGGGCCAGCCAGGCGGCCAGCGGGCCGATCAGGCGCGAGGGCCGCAACTCGCCGGCCGCGGGCAGCAGCGGCGCGCCGGCCGCATCGCGCTTGCCCAGCAGCAGCGGGCGCTCGGTGCGGTTGTAGAACAGCGCGCGCAGCTGGTCTTCGACGACCGGGCCCTTCTCCTCGATCACCAGCACCTCGCGCAGGCCGTGCGCGAAGTCCTGCAGGCCGGTGGGCTCGACGGGGTAGCTCAGGCCCAGCTTGCGCACCCGCACGCCGTGCGCGGCCAGGTCGTCCAGGCCCAGGTGGAGCCGGCGCAGCGCCTCCAGGAGATCCAGGTGCGCCTTGCCGGCGGTGACGATGCCCACCGTGGCCTGCGCGCTGGCGACGATCTCGCGGTCGATCGGGTTCACGCGCGCGAACGCCCGCACGGCGTCCAGCTTGGCATGCAGCCGTTCCTCCAGCGCCAGCGAGGGCAGGTCGGGCCAGCGCACGTGCAGCCCGCCGGCGGGCGGCGCCCAGCCGGTGACGGCCTGCACCGTGGCCGCGTCCTGCCAGCCGGCGCGGCGGGCGGCCAGCAGGTCCAGGTCGACCGTGCTGCCGCTCTCCACGACCTCGGACAGCGCCGTCAGCCCCACCCAGTTGCCCGAGAAGCGCGACAGCTGCCAGCCCCAGAGGCCGAACTCCAGGATCTCGGCCACGTTCGCCGGCGAGACCACCGGCAGGTGCCAGGCCTGGAACGCTTGGTCGCTCTGGTGGGGCATCGACGACGACACGCAGCCGTGGTCGTCGCCCGCCACCACCAGCACCCCGCCGCGCGGCGAGCTGCCGTAGGCATTGCCGTGCTTGAGCGCGTCGCCGGCGCGGTCCACGCCCGGACCCTTGCCGTACCACATGGCGAACACGCCGTCGCAGGTGCGCTCGGGGTCGGCCTCGACGCGCTGCGTGCCCAGCACCGCCGTGGCCGCCAGCTCCTCGTTGACCGCAGGCAGGAAGCGCACGCCGGCCCGCTGCAGCCGGTCTTGCGCCTTCCACGCCGCCTGGTCCACCAGGCCCAGCGGCGAGCCGCGGTAGCCCGAGAGGAAGCCCTGCGTCGCCAGCCCCGCGGCGGCGTCGGCCTGCCGCTGCATCAGCAGCAGCCGCACCAGGGCCTGCGTGCCCGTGAGCCAGACCGTGCCACCGGTGGCATCGAGCCCGTCGGAGAGCCGGTAGTCGGGGCGGGCGAGGAGGGTGGTCATGGCAGCACGGACAGCAGCGACGGATGGAGAACGAGCGTACGTCTGCCGCCGGCGAATAGGCTTTCTTTGTTCCTCAGGGTTCCCGCGAGGAACGAGAATGCGATTCCCGAAAACAAGGGTGACGAAGAATGAACGACCTCGACCGCCACGACGTGCTGCTGCTGGCCGAACTGCAGCGCGACGCCCGCCAGACCGTGCAGCAGCTGGCGGCGGCCACCGGCCTGTCGGGCACGCCGGCGTGGAAGCGGGTCAAGGACTTGGAGGCCACCGGCGTGATCACCGGCTACACGGCGCTGGTCGACCGTGACAAGGTGGGCCTGTCGCTGGCGGTGCTGGCCGAGGTCAACCTCACGCGGCACCACGAGGACGACGTGCGCCGCTTCGAGCAGGCCGTCGCCGCCTGCGCGCCGATCGTGGCCTGCTGGGCCACCACCGGCCAGGCCGACTACGTGCTGCGCGTGCTGGTGCCCGACATCAAGCGCTACGAGGCCTTCCTGCACGAGACGCTGTTCCGCCTGCCCGGCGTGACGCACGTGCGATCGAGCGTGGTGCTCAAGGAGGTCAAGGCCGACACGCGGCTGCCGCTGGAGCCGCCGCGGGCGCCCGCGCCGACCCGCCGCCAGCGCGCCCGCTGAGCTGCGCCTACACTCGCGCCCCCGCCGCGGAAACACCCGCGAAACACCACGTGGCGGCGAGCCGTGCCAAGCTCGCAGGCGCCGCACCAACACCGAGGACGTCCCCCCATGAAGACCCGCGCCGCCGTCGCCTGGCAGGCCCAGCAGCCGCTGACCATCGAGACCCTGGACCTGGAGGGCCCGCGTGCCGGCGAGGTGCTGGTGGAGATCAAGGCCACCGGCATCTGCCACACCGACTGGTACACGCTGTCGGGTGCCGACCCCGAGGGCCTGTTCCCGGCCGTGCTGGGCCACGAAGGTGCCGGCGTGGTGCTCGAGGTGGGCGCGGGCGTGACCTCGCTCAAGCCGGGCGACCACGTCATCCCGCTATACACGCCGGAATGCCGCCAGTGCAAGTTCTGCCTGTCGCGCAAGACCAACCTGTGCCAAGCGATCCGCCCGACGCAGGGCCGCGGCCTGATGCCCGACGGCAGCAGCCGCTTCTCGCTGGACGGCAAGCCGGTGCTGCACTACATGGGCACCTCCACCTTCGCCAACCACATCGTCGCGCCCGAGATCGCGCTGGCCAAGATCCGCCCCGACGCGCCCTTCGACATCGTCTGCTACATCGGCTGCGGCGTGACCACCGGCGTGGGTGCGGTGCTGTTCACCGCCAAGGTCGAGGCCGGCGCCAACGTGGTGGTTTTCGGCCTGGGCGGCATCGGCCTGAACGTGATCCAGGGCGCGAAGATGGTGGGCGCCGACAAGATCATCGGCGTCGACCTGAACCCCGGGCGCGAGGCGATGGCGCGGCAGTTCGGGATGACGCACTTCCTGAACCCCAAGGACCATCCGAACATCGTCGACGCGATCGTGCAGCTGACCGATGGCGGCGCCGACTACAGCTTCGAGTGCATCGGCAACACCACCACCATGCGCCAGGCGCTGGAGTGCTGCCACAAGGGCTGGGGCCAGAGCATCATCATCGGCGTGGCCGAGGCCGGCGCCGAGATCGCCACCCGGCCGTTCCAGCTGGTCACCGGCCGGCAGTGGAAGGGCTCTGCCTTCGGCGGCGCGCGCGGCCGCACCGACGTGCCGAAGATCGTCGACTGGTACATGGACGGCAAGCTGAAGATCGACGAGCTGATCACCCACCGCCTGCAGCTGGAGCAGATCAACGAGGGCTTCGAGCTGATGAAGCGCGGCGAGTCGATCCGCTCGGTCGTGGTGTTCTGAGGGCGCTGCGATGGACGCCGTCACCACGCTGGAAGAGCACCGCTGCTTCGGCGGCGTGCAGGGCTTCCACGAGCATGCGGCCGCCACCAACGGCCGCCCGATGCGCTTCGGCCTGTACCGGCCGCCGCAGGCGCTGGCCGGCCAGGCCTGCCCGGTGGTGGTGTGGCTGGCGGGGCTGACCTGCAACGAGCAGACCTTCGCGATCAAGGCCGCCGCGCAGCAGGAGGCCGCCCGGCTGGGCCTGGTGCTGCTGGCGCCCGACACCAGCCCGCGCGGCACCGGCATCGAGGGCGCGACCGGCGACTGGGAGTTCGGCGAGGGCGCGGGCTTCTGGCTCGACGCCACGCAGCCGCCCTGGTCGCAGGCCTGGCGCATGGAGACCTGGCTGCTGGACGAACTGCTGCCGCTGGTGAGCGAGCGCTTCGGGGCCGACGTCGACCACGTGGGGCTGATGGGCCACTCGATGGGCGGCCACGGCGCGCTCACGCTGGGGCTGCGGCATCCGAAGCGTTTCGCCAGCGTCTCGGCCTTCGCGCCGATCTGCGCGCCGTCGCAGGTGCCCTGGGGCGAGAAGGCTTTCGGCCGCTACCTCGGGGCCGACCGGGCGGCCTGGCGCGCCCGCGATGCGGTGGCCCTGGTCGAGGACGGCCACCGCTGCCCGCCGCTGCTGGTCGACCAGGGCCTGGCCGACGCCTTCCTGGCCACCCAGCTGCAGCCGCAACGCCTGCAGGCCGCCTGCGAGGCGGCGGGCCAGCCGCTGCAGCTGCGCCTGCACGAGGGCTACGACCACGGCTACTTCTTCATCGCCAGCTTCATCGCCGAGCACCTGGCGCACCACGCGCAGGCGCTGGGGCGCTGACCGGCCGGGCGCCGGGGAGCCGTGGGCGCTCAGGCCTCGGCGCCCCGCACCGCCCACTGGCTGAAGACCAGCCGGTTGCCCTGGGGGTCGCAGAGGCTGAACTCCCACGCGCCCCAGGCCTGCAGCCGCGGCGCATCCTCGACCAGTGCGCTGCGCGCCACGGCGGCCAGTTCCGCATGCAGCCGGAACACGCAGGCCTCGCCGCCCAGCGGCACCGCACACACCTGCGGTCCGTGCGCGCGGCCCTGCCACAGCTGCAGCAGCAGGCCGCCGCGCCGCACGATCGCCAGCACGCCGCTGATCTCCTGCATCAGCTCGAAGCCCAGCACCCAGCGGTAGTGGGCCAGCAGGGTCCGCAGGTCGCGGGCGCGCACCACGGCCGGCGTCATTGCACGCCCCCGGCCGCGCGCTGCCACAGGCGCGGGTCGGTCGACCCCTGGCCGGCCAGCGCCGCCCAGTGCTGCTGCAGGTGCGCGCTCACGGCCTGGAACTGCTGCGAGACGTCCGGGTGGTGCTCCAGCTCGGCCAGGTTGGCCAGCACCTTGCGTTGCATCGCCGCGCGGTGCTCGCCGCCGCAGCCCTGGGCGATGGCGGTCATCAGGGCCAGCGTGCCGGCCAGCAGCGCCTCGGCGCTGCCCAGCAGGTACTCGCTCGAGGCGGAGAACGGGGTGGGATGGGTCGTGGGCATGGCGGCCACTATATGAGAATGATTCTCATTTGGGAAGCGCGGCCGGACGCTGCCACGCAGGCAATCAAGGGTTTTCCCGGAGCTGCCGTGCTTGCCAGCCGGTCCACCGCTCCCGTATTCTCGACCGATCGGTCGGCAATTGAGCCGCAGGAGACCCCCATGTACACCCAGGCGATGGACAGCCTCAGCCCCGCCGAGACCGGCCCGCGGGCGGTGCGCTCGCTGCAGGAGCAGGAACTGCAGGCCCGCTTCGACGCCCGCATCGACGCGGGCGAGTTCATCGAGGCCAAGGACTGGATGCCCGAGCACTACCGCAAGACGCTGGTGCGGCAGATCAGCCAGCATGCGCATTCCGAAATCGTCGGCATGCTGCCCGAGGGCAACTGGATCACGCGCGCGCCCACGCTCAAGCGCAAGGCCATCCTGCTGGCCAAGGTGCAGGACGAGGGCGGCCACGGCCTGTACCTCTATGCCGCCGCCGAGACCCTGGGCACCAGCCGCGACCAGCTGCTGGACGCGCTGCACACCGGGCGCGCCAAGTACTCGTCGATCTTCAACTACCCGACCCTGACCTGGGCCGACGTGGGCGTGATCGGCTGGCTGGTCGACGGCGCCGCGATCATGAACCAGGTGCCCATCTGCCGCTGCTCCTACGGGCCGTACGCGCGCGCCATGGTGCGCATCTGCCGCGAGGAGAGCTTCCACCAGCGCCAGGGCTACGAGAGCCTGCTGACCCTGATGACCCGGGGCACCCAGGCGCAGAAGGACATGGTGCAGGACGCGGTGAACCGCTGGTGGTGGCCCTGCCTGATGATGTTCGGCCCGCCCGACGACCAGTCGCCCAACTCGGCGCTGTCGATGAAGTGGGGCATCAAGCGCGTCTCCAACGACGAGCTGCGCCAGAAGTTCGTCGATGCCACCGTCGACCAGGCCAGGCTGCTGGGCGTCACGCTGCCCGATGCGGACCTGCGCTGGAACGAGGAGCGCCAGCACTGGGACTTCGGCGCCATCGACTGGGACGAGTTCAAGCGCGTGGTGGCCGGCCACGGGCCGTGCAACCACGAACGCCTGCAGGCCCGCGTGCAGGCCTGGGACGACGGCGCCTGGGTGCGCGAGGCCGCGCTGGCCTATGCCGCGAAGCAGGCGCAGGCCGCGATGCAGGAGGCCGCATGAGCGACACCACCACTCCCCCCGCTGCGACCGAATGGCCGCTGTGGGAAGTCTTTCTGCGCTCCAAGGGCGGCCTGGACCACAAGCACTGCGGCAGCCTGCATGCGAGCGACGCGAAGATGGCGATCCAGCTGGCGCGCGACGTCTACACCCGGCGCCAGGAAGGCGTGAGCGTGTGGGTGGTGCGCTCCGAGCACATCGTGGCCAGCGACCCCGGCGACAAGGACATGTACTTCGACCCGGCCGCCGACAAGGTGTACCGCCACCCGACCTTCTACAAGCTGCCGACCTCGGTCGACCACATGTGAGCGCGGACGCCATGCAAGCCTCGGTCGCCGTCTCGCAGGATCCCGCCGTGCAGTACCTGCTGCGCATCGGCGACAGCTGCCTCGTGCTCGCGCAGCGCCTGTCCGAATGGACCGGCCACGCACCCGTGCTCGAGGAGGACATCGCGCTGGCCAACATGGCGCTGGACCTGGTGGGCCAGGCCCGCGCCGTGCTCACGCATGCCGGCGCGCAGGACGGCATGGGCCTGGACGAGGACCAGCTGGCCTTCCTGCGCGAGGAGCGCGACTACCGCAACGTCACGCTGGTCGAGCTGCCGCGCGGCGACTTCGCCGTCACCGTGCTGCGCAACGCCGCCATGGCCTGCTTCCTGCGCCTGCTGTGGGAGCGGCTGCGCGACTCGGGCGACGCCGAACTGGCCGCCATCGCCGGCAAGGCCGGCAAGGAGGCGCGCTACCACCAGCAGCACGCCTTCGACTGGGTGGTGCGGCTGGGACAGGGCACGGCCGAGTCGCAGCGCCGCCTGCAGGCCGCGCTGGCGCAGCTGTGGCGCTACACGGCCGAGTTGTTCGCCGACGACGCGGTCGACGCGCACGCGGCCGCCACCGGCCTGGGCCCCGCCTGGGGCGCGCTGCGCGCCGGCTGGCAGGCCGAGATGGACGCGCTGCTGGCTGCTGCCGGCGTCCAGGCCCCCGCGCCCACGCCCTTCCTGTCCACCGGCAAGCAGGGCCGCCACGGCGAGCACATGGGCTTCCTGCTGGCCGAGATGCAGCACCTGCAGCGCGCCTTCCCGGGCGGCGTGTGGTGACCGCAGCGAGCGCCGCCGGCCCCAGCGCCCGCGTCGAGCGGGCCTGGGCGGTGCTGGCCGACGTGCCCGACCCCGAGGTGCCCGCGATCTCGGTGGTCGACCTGGGCATCGTGCGCGCGGTGCACGAGGCCGGCGACACGCTGGAGGTCGTGCTCACGCCCACCTATTCCGGCTGCCCGGCCACCGAGGTCATCGAGGCCTCGGTGCTCGCCGCGCTCGACGGCGCCGGCCTGGGCCCCGCGCGCGCCAGCCTGCGCCGCGCGCCGGCCTGGACCACCGACTGGATCACGCCCGAAGGCCGCGCCAAGCTGCGCGCCTACGGCATCGCCCCGCCCGGCCCCGTGGACCCCGAGGCCGGCGTGCCGGTCCGCCTGCTGCGCCGCGCACCCGCCATCGCCTGCCCGCGCTGCGACAGCCCGCGCACCGAGCGGCTGTCGGCGTTCGGGGCCACGGCCTGCAAGGCGCTGTACCGCTGCCTGGCGTGCCGAGAACCGTTCGAGCATTTCAAGCCGATATGACGCCCCGCCCCGTCGTCCCCGCGCAGGCGGGGACCCACGATCGCCCGCCGCGCCCGTGCGTGGATGCCCGCCTGCGCGGGCATGACGGTGTCGGGCGCGAAGACACTGGATCCCGGCCTTCGCCGGGATGACGACGTGCGATGACCCAACCCCTCTTCCACCCCCTCACCGTCCGCCGCATCGTTCCCGACACCGCGGAAGGCATGGTCGTCACCTTCGCCGTGCCGCCCGACCTGCAGCCGGTGTTCGGCTTCACCCAGGGCCAGTACCTCACGCTGCGCGCCACCATCGACGGCCAGGACCTGCGGCGCTCGTACTCGATCTGCGCCGGCGTCGACGACGGCGAACTGCGGGTGGGCGTGCGCAAGGTGCGCGGCGGCGTGTTCTCGCACTGGATCCACGAGCGGCTGCGCGAGGGCGACACGGTGCAGGTGATGGCGCCGCAGGGGCGCTTCTTCGTGCCCATCGAGCCGCGCGCGCGGCGCCACCACCTGGGCATCGCCGGCGGCAGCGGCATCACGCCCATCCTGTCCATCCTCAAGACCGTGCTGGCGCGCGAGCCGGCCAGCCGCTGCACGCTGCTGTACGGCAACCGCAGCCTGCAGTCGACCATGTTCAAGGAGGAACTGGAGGACCTGAAGGACCGCTGGATGACGCGGCTGGTGCTGCACCACGTGTTCTCCGACGAGCCCACCGACTCGCCGCTCAACGCCGGCTTGCTCGATGCGGCCAAGGTCGCGGACTTCCTGCGCACGGTGGTCCCTGCGGCCACCGTCGATCAGGCCTACATCTGCGGGCCGTTCCAGATGAACGACGCCGCCGAGGCCGCGCTGCGCGCCGCCGGCGTGCCCGCCGACCGGATCCACGTCGAGCGCTTCGGCGTGCCGCAGCAGCCGGCCGCCGGCGGCGCGGTGCTGCATGCGCCCGCGCCGGGCGATGCCGACGAGGCCCGCGTGGCCATCGTGCGCGACGGCCTGCGGCGCGAGATCACCTTCCGGCGCGACCAGCCCAGCATCCTCGACGCGGCCTCGGCCGCGGGCCTGGAGGTGCCGTACTCCTGCACCTCGGGCGTGTGCGGCACCTGCCGCTGCAAGGTGGTCGAGGGCGCGGTGCGCATGGAGCGCAACTTCGCGCTGGCGCCCGCCGAGGTCGCGGCCGGCTTCGTGCTGGCCTGCCAGGCGCATCCCACGACCGACCGCGTCGTGCTCTCGTTCGACGAGCGCTGAGGGCGCCGGGCCCATGGGACGCGGGCGCCACGCCGGCTACGACGACCAGCGCGAGGCCATCCTCGCGCAGTCGGCGCGCCTGTTCGCCGACCGCGGCTACGCGGGCACCTCGATGGCCATGGTGGCGGCGGCCTGCGGCCTGTCCAAGGCGACGCTGTACCACTACTGGCCCGACAAGGACGCGCTGCTGTTCGCCATCGCCGACGGCCATGTGCAGCGGCTGCAGGCCCTGGTCGCGCAGCCACCGGCGCCCCGCGCCGGCGCGCGCGAGCGGCTGGCGACGCTGATCGCGCAGCTGGTGCAGCACTATGCCGGCGCGCAGGACGCGCACCGGGTGCTCACCGCCGAGGTGCGCTTCCTGCCGCCCGCCCTGCGCGAGCGCATGCTGGCGGGCGAGCGCGAAGTGGTGGCCGCCTTCGCCGACGCGGTCGCGGCGGTGCGGCCCGAACTGCGCGAGGCGGCGCTGGCCAAGCCGCTGACCATGCTGTTGTTCGGCATGGTCAACTGGATGCACACCTGGCTGCGCCCCGAGGGCCCGCTCGACCATGCGGCGCTGGCACCGGTGGTGGCCGAGCTCTTCCTGGGCGGCCTGGGCGCCGTCACCGGCCCGGCGCCCACGGTGCGCCCGGGCCTCGCCGCCCCGGCTGCGGCGGGGGCACCCGGGGGCCAGCCCGGCTGAGCGGCACACGCACGGTTGCGCCCGTTGCGCCGCAGCACAACTGGCTGCCACGGTCGCGTTGTCCGCTCGTTAGCATGGGCAGGCCATGCCTGCGCTTCGTCCCGCCGTGCCAGCGGCCCACCTGCCCCAGGCGCGCGCGCGGCTGGTGCAGCGCGTGCTCGATGCGGCGCGGCCGCTGCGCGCGCTGCCCCTGCCCCTGCAATGCTGCGCCGCTGCGCTGGTGGTGCTGCTGGCCTTCTGGGTGCGGCGGGGGCTGGACGCCTGGCTCGAGGGCTACCCCTTCCTGTTCTTCCTGCCCGCGGTGCTGCTGGTGGCCTTCGTGGCCGACCGCCGGGCGGCACTGTTCGCGGTCGTGCTGTCGGCGGCGCTGGCTCTGCTGTTCTTCCTGCCGCAGGACCAGCGCAGCTGGCCGCCGTCCAGCAGGAGCGGCTGGCTGGCGGCCGCGGTCTACGTGGCGGTCACGACCGGCATCGCGCTGACCGTCGAGGCGCTGCGCGAGGCGATCGAGGTGGCCCGCGCGACCGAGGCCGCGCTGGCCGAGAGCGGCGACCGCCTGCGGCTGGCGATGGAGGCCGGCGGCATGGGCGTGTGGGACTGGGACCTGCAGGCCGACCGGCTGGCCTGGGACGCGCGCCAGTACGCGCTGTTCGGCATGGATCCGGCGCAGGGCCAGCCCACCAGCCACACGTCGCTGGCGCGGGTCCATCCCGAGGACCGGCCGGGCCTCGAGGCCGCCATCGCCGCGGCGCTGTCCACCCCGCACGGCGTGTTCCAGTACGAGTTCCGCACCGTGCGGCCCGACGGCAGCCTGCTGCACTGGATCGGCGGCTACGGCCGGTCGGTGCCGGGCGACGACGGCCGGCCGGCGCGCATGGTGGGCTTCAACTTCGAGGTCACCGCGCGCCGGCTGGCGCAGCAGCAGCTGGCCACCAGCAGCCGCGAGGCCCAGCTGGCGGCCGAGCGGGTGCAGCTGGCGCTGGAGGCCGGCGCGATCCTGGGCACCTGGGTGTGGGACCTGCAGCAGGACACGCTGAGCATCGACGAGAGCTTCGCCGGTGCCTTCGGCCTCGATCCCGCGCTGGGCCGCACCGCGCTGCGGTTGGAGCAGGTGATCGCCAACGTGCACCCGGACGACCTGCCGGGGCTGCGCGCGGCGATCGACGGCGCGCTGGCCACCGGCGGCCCGTACAGCCACCAGTACCGCGTGCGGCGGCTCGACGGCAGCTGGCACTGGATCGAGGCCAACGGCCGCGTCGAGCACGACGCGCAGGGGCGCCCCCTGCGCTTTCCGGGCGTGCTGCTCGACGTCGAGGAGCGCCGCGCCATCGAGGCCGAGCGCGAGCGGGCCACCGGCCTGCTGCGTGCCTTCGTCGAGGCGGTGCCCGCGGTGGTGTACGCCAAGGACCGCGACGGCCGCATGCTGGTGGCCAACGAGGCGACCGCCGCGGTGCTGGGGCAGCCGCTGGACGCCCTGGTGGGCCGCACGGATGCCGAGATGCTGGGCGACACGCCGCAGACGGCGGCCCTGCGCGCCCACGACCTGCAGGTGATGGCCGGCGGCCTGCGGGTGCAGTTCGAGGAGACGCTGGCGGCGGCCGACGGCACCGAGCGCACCTGGCTGTCGACCAAGGCGCCGTTCCGCGACGGGCAGGGCGAGGTGATCGGGCTGGTGGGCGCCTCGGTGGACATCACCGAGCGCAAGCAGGCCGAGGCGGTGCTGGCGCGCGACAAGGCGCAGCTGGAGCAGCTGGTCGAGCAGCGCACGGCGGGGCTGCTGCGCGCCTCCGACGAGGCCCGGCGCGCCGAGGAGGCGATGCGCCAGGGCGAGAAGCTGCAGGCGCTGGGCCAGCTGACCGGCGGCATCGCGCACGACTTCAACAACCTGCTGCAGGTGGTGGGCAGCGGCCTGGCGCTGCTGCGCATGCCGGGCCTGGACGCCGCGCGCCGCGAGCGCACGCTCGAGGGCATGGCGCGGGCCACGCGGCACGCCGGCGAACTCACGCGGCAGCTGCTGTCGTTCGCCCGCCAGCAGCCGCTGCGGCCGCAGGTGCTGGACCTCGAGGCGCGGCTGACCGCCATGGCCGAGCTGCTGCGCCACACGCTGGGCGCGCGCTACGAGGTGCGCACGCGGCTGGCGCCGGGCCTGCCGGCGGTGCGGGTCGACCCGACGCAGCTGGAGACCGCGGTGCTCAACCTCGCGGTGAACGCGCGCGACGCGATGCCCGGCGGCGGCGTGCTGACGGTGGGGGCCGGGCCCGCCGACGGCGACGCGCACGTCTGCCTCACCGTGGAGGACACCGGCCAGGGCATGCCGCCGTCGGTGCTGGCACGGGTCTTCGAGCCCTTCTTCACCACCAAGCCCGAGGGCCGCGGCACCGGCCTGGGACTGGCGCAGGTGCACGGCTTCGCCAAGCAGTCCGGCGGCGACGTGCAGGTGCACAGCACCCCGGGGCAGGGCACGCGGTTCACGCTGCTGCTGCCGCGTGCGCCCGCCGGCGCCCGGCCCGTCGCGGTGCCCTGGACCGCGGCCGACGAGGCCGTGCGCGCCGGCGACCGCTCGGTGTTGGTGGTCGACGACAACGCCGACGTGGCCGCCTTCGTGGGCACGCTGCTGGGCGAGCTGGGGTGGCGGGTGCGCCAGGCCGGCAGCGCCGAGGAGGCCCTGCATCGGCTGCGCGAGGAGCCGGCCGACGCGGTGTTCAGCGACATCGTCATGCCCGGCGGCCGCAACGGGCTTGAGCTGGCGGCCACGGTGGTGCGCGAGCATCCCGGCACGGCGGTGGTGCTGGCCACCGGCTACAGCGAGCAGCTGACCCGCGCGGGCGAGGTGCCCTACGAGGTGCTGGCCAAGCCCTACCTGCTGGGCGACGTGGCCGGCGCGCTGCAGCGGGCGCTGGCCCGTGCGGCGGCGCGGGACTGAGCGCCCGCGCGGCCGCTCAGGGCCGGCCCAGGGCGCGCTGCATCGCCTGCGCACCCAGGTCCATCATCGAACCGATCGCCGGTGCGAGCGCATCGGGCAGCAGGTCCACGGTCCACACCAGCAGGCTGCCGCCCCCCTCGGCGGGCAGCACCTCGACGGCCGCGTTGTAGTGGCTGGCCCGCCCGCCCTCGGTGGTGTAGGCCAGCCGGCGCAGCGCGTCGTCGGCGCCGATGCGGCGCTCGCGCACCTGCGCGCCGTTGGCGAAGGTCAGCTGCCGCACGCCGTCCTCGGGCACGGTGCAGTCGGTCACGAAGCCCGGCACCAGCCGGGTGGCCAGCCCGCCGAAGTCGCGCACCGCCTCCCAGGCGGCGGACGGGTCGGCGGCGACGGGAATGGTCTTGCGCAGGCTGGACATGCTCAGGGGCTCCTCGGGGTGGTGTCGCCGCCCGCCTGGCCCTGCAACCACTGCAGGAAGGCGAGCGCGTCGGGGTTGGCGGCGCCCTGCGGCGCCAGGGTCAGGAAGTAGCCGCGCTGCGAGGCGGCGGGACTGCGGAAGGGCGCCACGAGCTGGCGCCGCCGCACCAGGTCGGCCAGCAGCGGCAGCCGGCCGATCACCACGCCCTGGCCGGCCACGGCGGCGGCGACGGCCTCGGCGTACTGGGTGAAGCGCAGCGTGTGGGCCATGGTCACCTCGCGCAGGCCCATCAGGTCCAGCCATGGCTCCCAGTCGGCGGTGGTCGGCGCGCCGCGCATCTCCACCGTCAGCAGCGTGTGGCGCGCCAGGTCCCCGGGGCGGCGCAGCGGGCGCGCGGCATCGCGCAGCAGCGACGGCGCGCACATGGGCTGCACCGCCTCCTCGAACAGCCGCGGGCCGCGCCCCTGCGCCAGCGGCACGAAGCGCACGGCCACGTCGATGCCGTCGCGGTCCAGGTCGGCCATGGCCAGCGTGGCCGAGATGCGCACGTCCACCTCGGGATGCGCGGCCGTGAAGCCGGCCAGCCGGGGGATGAGCCAGAACGACGCGAAGCCCGGGGTGCAGGTCACCGTCACCTGGCGGCGGGCCGCCCCGGCGCGCACGCGGGCGGCCGCGTCGCGCAGGCGCTCCAGGCTGTCCTGCACCGCGCGCTGCAGCACCCGGCCGGCCTCGGTCAGCACCAGGGCCCGGTGGCGGCGCTCGAACAGCGCGGCTCCCAGCGAGGCCTCCAGCTGCTGCACCTGGCGGCTGACCGCCGGCTGCGACAGGGCGAGCTCGGCGCCGGCGGCCGTGAAGCTCAGGTGGCGCGCCGCGGCCTCGAAGGTGTGCAGCAGGTCCAGCCGCAGCTGGCGCGAGCGGGGCAGGGAGGTGTCGTCGTTCGCATGCGCCGTGTGCATGGAAGGCATGCAGATTCACCGTGATGGAAAGGGGGTGACGCTCACTATAGTGATTCGCTCATTGCATGCAAGGAGCGATCATGAACCTCACCCATGCCGGCCGCTTCGCCCTGCCGCGGCACACGCTGGTCGAACTGCCGCCGGGCGCCTGGGAGGTCGTGGCCACCGGCGGTGCGCTGTGGCTGACGCTGGACAACGATCCCCGAGACATCGTGCTCGAGCCGGGGCAGGCCTGCACCATCGACGGCCGCCGGCGCGCCCTGGTCCATGCGCTGGCCGACGCCGTGCTGGTGTTGCGGCCGCCGCTGCAGGCGCCCGCCGCCGGCAAAGCGGGCCCGGCGGGCATCGCACCGGCCGGCGCGGCCTGGGCCACCGCCTGAGCCCGGACACGGCGGCGGCCTACAGCCGCGCGGCGCCGGTGCGCGCAAGGTGCGGCCATGTCCATCGTCGTGGGCGCCCGCGCCCTCCCGACCCCATGAGTTTCGGTTCGCTGTTCACCCTGCGCACGCGCGGCCGCCAAGCGCGCCCCGAGACCGCCGGCGACTTGTGGCCGCCCAGCGCCGGCTGGAACGAGCGCCGCCGCCCGCGCGCCCCCGATGCCGCCGAGCCGGCCCAGGACGCACCGCGCCGCCGCGCCGCCGACGAGCCGCCGCGCGAGCGGGGCCCGCGGTGAACGCGCCGGCCGGCCCCGCGCTGGCGCTGACCGAGGCGCTGATCGCGCTGGGCCGGTGGCTGCAGTCCACCGGCTATGCCTTCACCACCGTCACCCCGGCCACGCACGCGCGGGTGAACGCCCGCAGCAGCGCCCGCGTGGCGGGCGGCCTGCGCGACGTGTTCGGCTGGAACCGCCCGTTCGCCCCGGGCCTGCTGCCGCGCCCGGCGATGCAGGCCTTGCGCGAGGGCGGCCTGCTGGCCGACGGGCCGGCGGGGCTGCTGCGCAGCCGCGTGCGCTTCTCGAGCCTGCACGGCGCCCTGTACGCCCACGGCGCCTTTCCCACCCGCGAGGCCGACGCCGTGTTCTTCGGTCCCGACAGCGTCCGCTTCGCCGACCTGGTCGCGGCCGAGCTCGGCCGGGCGCCCCTGCCAGCGGGCAGCCGCATCCTCGACGTGGGCTGCGGCGCCGGCCCCGGCGGGCTGGCTGCCGCACGGCACGCCCCCGGCGCCGACCTGGTCCTGGCCGACATCAACCCGCGCGCGCTGTGCTTCGCCGCCGCCAACGCGGCGCTGGCCGGCTGCACGGCCACGGTGGCCCTGGGCGACCTGTATGCCGCCGCCCAGGGGCCGTTCGACCTCGTGGTGGCCAACCCGCCCTACCTGAACGACGCCGCGCAGCGCACCTACCGCCACGGCGGTGGGCGCTGGGGCGAGGCGCTGTCGCTGCGCATCGTGCGCGAGGGCCTGCCGCAGCTGGCCCCCGGCGGGCGGCTGGTGCTGTACACCGGCGTGGCGATGCCGCCCGGCGGCGTCGACCCGCTGCACGCGGCGCTGGCGCCGCTGCTTCAGGCGCAGGGCTGGGACTGGCGCTGGCGCGAGCTCGACCCCGACGTCTTCGGCGAGGAACTGGACCAGCCGGCCTACGCCGACGCCGAGCGCATCGCGGTGGTCGCGCTGGTGGTGCAGCGGCCCGCGTGAATCCCCGGCCCGCCATGCGCATCCTGGGCATCGGCCACGGCAACGACCTCGCCTCGATGTACCTGGGCCTGCAGCGCCGCGGCCACGCCGTGCGCGTGCACGTGGCCGATCCCGCGGCGCAGTGCATCCACGCCGGGCTGCTGGCCCGCACCGCCGACTGGCAGCGCGAGCTGGGCTGGGTGCGCGAGGCCGGGGACGACGGGCTGCTGCTGTTCGAGTCGGCCGACATGGGCGGGGTGCAGGACGCGCTGCGGGCCGAGGGCTTCCGCGTCATCGGCGGCTGTGCGCTCGGCGACCGGCTCGAGGCCGACCGCGCGCACGGCCAGCAGGTGCTGCGCGACGCGGGCCTGCGCACGGCGGCCACGCACGCCTTCGACGACTGGGGTGCCGCCGCCGCCTTCGTGCGCCGGCGCGGCGGCCGCTGGGTGCTCAAGTTCAACGGCGCGCAGGCCGAGCGCCAGCGCAACCTCGTCGGCCAGATGGACGACGGCAGCGACCTGCTGGCGGTGCTGGAGCTGGCGGCGGCCCGGCAGCCCGCGCACGAGCGGCCCGACTTCGTGCTGATGGCGTACGTGCAGGGCATCGAGGTGGGCGTGGGCGCCTTCTTCGACGGCCGGCAGTTCCTGCAGCCGGCGGTGATCGACTTCGAGCACAAGCACCTGTTCCCCGGGGACCTGGGGGAGCTGACGGGCGAGATGGGCACGGTGCTCAGCTACCGCGGCAGCGAGGCCCTGTTCTCGGCCGTGCTGGCGCCGCTGGCGCCGCTGCTGGCCGACGGCGGCTACGTCGGCTACCTGAACGTGAACCTGATCGCCAATGCCGACGGCCTGTGGCCGCTGGAGTTCACCAGCCGGTTCGGCTACCCGGGCTACGCGATCTGCGAGGCCCTGCACGCCGAGCCCTGGGAGGCGATCTTCGCGCGCCTGCTGCGCGGGCAGGGCGGCCGTTTCGCCACCCAGGCGGGCTGGGCCTGCGGCGTCGTGCTCACGGTGCCGCCGTTCCCCTGGCGGCATCCCGATCCCCGGCTGGCCCGCGGCCTGCCGGTGTGCCTGCGGCCCACGCTGGGCGAGGCCGACCGCGAGCGGCTGCAGTTCGCCGAGGTGGCGCTGGAGCACGGCCTGCTGGTCACCTCGGGCCCCTGCGGCTACGTCGGCGTGGCCACCGGCACCGGCCCCACCATCGCGGCCGCGCAGGCGCAGGCCGTGCGGCTCGCGCAGGGCGTGGTGGTGCCCAACCTGCGCTGGCGGCGCGACATCGGCCAGGGGCTGGTGGACGGCGGCCTCGAGCGGCTGCAGGCCCTGGGCTGGTGGTCCCCGGCCGCGGTGGCCGCCACCCCGCAGCCCGCGCCTGCCGTGGCGTAGGCAGCCGTCCCACGGGGCGGCGCGGCCGTGCCTGATGGCACCGGGCCCGGGCGCGGGCCACAGTGAACGCATCAGAACTCACCGCCTTCGCACCATGCACATCGGACGCCAGGAATGGCAGCACCTGCAGCCGCCGCCCGGCACCGACGACGGCACGGCGGCCCTGGCCACGCCGCAGCGCCCGCTCGCGGCGCTGTACCACCGGCTGGCCGACGGCACCCCCGACGAGGCCACCCTGGCCGAGGCGCGCGACTTCGTGCGCGCCCAGGCCCGGGCCCTGGCCGCCACGCCCGTGGACCTGCCGGCCACGCCCGACGGCCTGCTGGACTGGATGGAGGCCAACACCCGCTCGGTCCACGCACGCTATGCCGCCTACCTCGAGGAGCGGCGGCAGGGCGCGCCGCGGCGCTACTTCACGACCCGCGCGCACGCACTGCACACGCTGCGCGCGATCGCGCCCACCAAGCTGGTCGACGGCGCCTGGCTGTACGGCCTGGTGGCGCACTGGCGCAGCCCCCGCGTGGCCGACCTGGTGCGCACCTACGTCGAGGAACTGGGCGAGGGCGCGCTGGACAAGAACCACGTCGTGCTCTATCGCAGCCTGCTGGCGCGCTATGCGCTCGACCCGCTGGACGGCCTCGACGACGCGCTGTACCGCCAGGGCGCGATCCAGCTCGCCCTGGGCTGGAACGCGCCGGAGTTCCTGCCCGAGGTGGCGGGCTTCAACCTGGGCTACGAGCAGCTGCCGCTGCACCTGCTGATCACCGCCTACGAGCTGAACGAGCTGGGGCTGGATCCCTACTACTTCCAGTTGCACGTGACCGTCGACAACGCCGACAGCGGTCACGCCCGGCGCGCCTGCCAGGCGGTGCTGGACCTGCTGCCGCGCGAGGACGACGGCGGCGCCTTCTGGCGCCGGGTGCAGGACGGCTGCCGGCTGGCCAATGCGGGCCCGGGCACCGTGGACGCCGTCCAGGGCTTCGACCCCGAGGCCGAGGTGCTGCGCATCCTGCGGCAGAAGGCGCGCGCGGGGCAGGGCGCGCACTCGGACTACTGCCGCGTGGCCGGCCGCAGCGTCAACGACTGGCTGGCCGCCCCGCAGGACATGCCCGGCTTCCTGCAGGCCCTGCAGGACGCGGGCTGGATCCGGCGCGGCCAGCCGGTGGAGGCCAGCCGCTTCTGGACCCTGCTGCAGGGACCGCGGGCCGAGATGTTCGGCGTGTTCTCGGCCTACGAGCTGCAGGTGCTGCACGACTGGATCCGCGGGGAGGCCGCGGCCGACGGCGTGCCGTTCACCGACGAGCCGCCCGCGCAGCCGCGCCGCCGCGCCACCTTCCGGGCGCTGCTGCACAGCGGGCAGGCCGGCGCCACCGGCGGCGCGGGCGACGAGCTGCTCGATCCCGACCTGGACCTGCTGCAGGCGCGCCTGCGCGAGGCGGGGGAGGACGGCCGGCAGGCGCTGCTGCTCGATGCGATGTCGCCGGCGCGGCACTGGACCCCCGCGGGGCTGGCCGCCACGCGGCAGTTCTGGGGGGTGCTCACCCGCTGATGCGGCGGACGCGGGCAGCCCATCGCCGACCGTGTCCTACAGGGAGGGCCCGGGTGGGCCGGGGAGCATGCGCCCAGGACAACACCTCCACCCTCCATGCCCCCTTCCCCTGCGCACGCGACCCGACCCTCCCCGTCCCCCGACCTGCCACCCCTGGCCCTGTGGGGCGGCCATGAATGCACCGTCAACCGCCTGCAGGACCGCTGGCACGACCAGACCCTGCTGAACGGGCACGAGACCCGCGACAGCGACCTGGCGCTGTTTGCCGGCATCGGCATCCAGGCCCTGCGCTACCCTGCCCTGTGGGAGCGCATGGCGCCCGGCGGCGGCCCCACCCGCGAGTTCGCCTGGACCGATGCGCGCCTGCCCGCGATGCGCGACCTGGGCATGGAGCCCATCCTCACGCTCTGCCACCACGGCAGCGGCCCGCCCGGCACCAGCCTGCTGGATGCGGACTTCGCCACCGGCCTGGCCGCGCACGCCGCGGCAGTGGCGCAGCGCTACCCCTGGGTGCGTGACTGGACGCCGGTGAACGAGCCGCTGACCACCGCGCGCTTCTCGGCCCTGTACGGCTTCTGGTACCCGCACACCTGCGACGAGCGGCTGTTCTGGACCGCGCTGGTCAACGAAATCGATGCCACGCGGCTGGCGATGCGCGCCATCCGTGCCGTGAACCCGCAGGCCCGGCTGGTGCAGACCGACGACCTGGGCTACTGCCATGCCACGCCGCCGCTGCAGGACGCGGCCGACTTCCAGAACCACCGCCGCTGGATGGGCTGGGACCTGCTGTGCGGCATGGTGCTGCCGGGGCATGCGTTGTGGGAGCGCCTCTGCGGCCATGGGCTGGAGGCGCGGCTGCGCGCCATCGCCGACGACCCCTGCCCGCCCGACGTGCTGGGCATCAACCACTACCTGTCCAGCGAGCGCTTCATGGACCACCGGCTCGAGCGCCACCCGCACCGCTCGCAGGCCGACCGCAACGTCAGCCGGCACAACGGCGTGCCGCTGGTCGACGTCGACGCGGTGCGCAACCGGGACGAGGGCGTGCTGGGCCTGCCCGCGCTGCTGCGCCAGGCCTGGGAGCGCTACCGCCTGCCGATCGCGGTCACCGAATGCCACAACGGTGCCAGCCGCGAGGCCCAGGCCCGCTGGTTCCTGGAGGTGTGGCGCGGCGCGCAGGCGCTGCGCGCGGAGGGCGTGGACCTGCGCGCGGTGACGGCCTGGGCGCTGCTGGGCTCCTACGACTGGAACCGCATGGTGACCCGCTTCGCCGGCCACTACGAGCCGGGCGTGTGGGACGTGCGCGGCGGCACGCCCCGTCCCACGCTGATGGTGCCACTGCTGCAGGCGCTGTCCGGCGGCGGGGAGCTGGCGCATCCCGCGCTGCAGGTGCCGGGCTGGTGGCGCGGCATCGAGCGCCTGCTGCACACGCCCGAGTCGGACCGCCCGCGCCACGAACGCCCGCTGTCGGACCCCGGCGAGGGGGCGCTGCTGCTGGTGGCCGACGACGGGCCGCTCGCGCGGCTGACTGCCCGTGCGCTGGAACTGCGCGGCCTGCCCTGGGTGCGCTGCGGCAGCGACCTGCCCGGCGCGCTGGCCACCGTGCGGCCCTGGGCCGTGCTCGACGCCCGCGACCGCGAGGGCCTGGCCGGCCCGCGCCGCCGCGAGGGCTGCCCGCACGGGCCGCGCACCTCGGTCGCGCGCCAGTGCGCCGAGGCCGGCGTGCCCTGCGCCCTGTTCACCTCGGCCTTCGGGCCGGGGCTGTCGGCCGAGGGCCTGTCGCTGCCCGGCGTGCTGGTCGCGCGCACCGGCCCGGTGTTCATGCCCTGGGACGCACAGGCCCGCGCCGTGCAGCTGCTCGAGGCGCTGGAGGCCGGCCGCCCGGTGCGTGCCGTCTCCGCGCCCTGGCACGCGGTGTACGGCCCCGACCTGGTCGACGGCGTGCTGGACCTGCTGCTGGACGGCGCCTCGGGCGGGCACAACTTCTTCCCGCCCGAGGGCTGGAGCGAGGCCGCCTGGGCGCGCCACCTGGCCGAGGTCGCGGAGTGCGACCCGGCCCTGGTGCGCGAGGACGGCGCGGCCGATGCGCAGGCGCCGGCGTATCCGGGCGGCGCCGCCGTGTCGTTGCTGCCCATCGCCGAGACCACGCTGGAGCGCTTCGTGCGCGAGGCGCGGCTGTCGCGCATGGCCGGCGAGGGCGGCACGCGCAGCGTCGAGCGGCGCGAGGACGACACCCGGCTGGAGCCGGCCAGCCGGGAGGCGCGCTGAGGCGCCGCGGGCCGGCGCGCGGGCTCAGCGCCGGCGCCCGCGCTCCTCTTCGCCCCAGGCCCGCTCGATCTGCCGCGCCAGCGTCTCCGGCCGCGTGGCCTGCTCCAGCGCCACGATCTCCGGGTCGCCGTCGGCATCGAGCACGCCCATGTGCTGGGCCATGCGCGAGAGCAGCCCCAGTATCTTGGTGTTCTCCTGCTCGGCCAGCAGGTTGATCTGCAGGTCCAGCTGGTTGCGCCGCTCGGCCAGCCGCATCTCGTGGTTCTGCGAGATCAGGATGAAGGCCGACAGGAAGATCGCCTCCAGCGACACGCACAGCGTCAGGAAGGTGAACGGGTAGGGGTCGAAGTGGGGCAGGCCGGGCCAGGCGTTGAACGCGATCCAGCCGGCGAACAGCGCGACGTGCAGCCACACGAAGCCGATCTGCCCGCACCAGCGCGCCACGGCGCCGGCCACGCGGTCGGCCGCGCTGCGGTGGGCCGCCGCCAGCCGCTCGAGGCGGCGCATGGCGCGCACGTTCTCGCGCGTGACGTCGGCCACCGTGCGCGGGCTGCGGTAGCCGCGGTCCTCGTCGTCCGGTGCGGGCGCGGTGGGCATGGCCCGTCAGTGTGGCGCCGGCCCGGCGCGCGCCCTGTCGTCCGCCGGGGGCGCGGCCACGCGGGCGCGTCCTACAGCTCTGCCGGGCCGCCTGCGGCGAGCATGGCCCGATGGCACGCGAACCCGACCGCATCCCCGACGCCCAGGCGACCGCGCCGTCCCCCGACGATCCCGAGGAGGCCGCCCGCGCCGCCGGCTTGCGGTACGTGAGCGACGAGCAGCCCGGCCTGGCACGCGAGCCGGACGGGCAGGGCGGCTGGCGCTACCGCAAGGCCGACGGCACCGAGGTGACGGACGACAAGGTGCTGGCCCGCATCCGCCAGCTGGCGATCCCGCCGGCCTGGACCGGCGTGTGGATCTGCCCCAGCGCCAACGGCCACCTGCAGGCCACGGGCCGCGACGTGAAGGGTCGCAAGCAGTACCGCTACCACCCGCGCTTCCGCGAGGTGCGCGACGAGAGCAAGTACGGCCACATGCTCGCGTTCGCGCAGGCGCTGCCGGCCATCCGGGCGGCGATCGCGCGCGACATGGCCCTGCGCGGGCTGCCGCGGGCCAAGGTGCTGGCCACCGTGGTGCACCTGCTGGAGAACACGCTGATCCGGGTCGGCAACGACGACTACGCGAAGGAGAACGGCAGCTACGGGCTGACGACGCTGCGCAACCGCCACGTGGCGGTGGACGGCACCGAGCTGAAGTTCCGCTTCAAGGGCAAGAGCGGCAAGGCCTGGAACCTGGCGCTGCGCGACCGCCGCGTGGCCAAGGTGGTGCGGGCCTGCCAGGACCTGCCGGGCCAGCGCCTGTTCCAGTACGAGGACGAGGACGGCACGCTGCACGAGGTCAGCTCGTCCGACGTCAACGACTACCTCAAGGAGGTCAGCGGCCGCGACGTGACGGCCAAGGACTTCCGCACCTGGGCCGGCACGGTGATGGCGGCGCTGGCGCTGCAGGAGGCCGAGCGGGTGGACACCCAGGCGGCGATGAAGCGGACCGTGCGGGCTGCCATCGAGCAGGTGGCCGCCCGGCTGGGCAACACGCCCACGATCTGCCGCAAGTGCTACGTGCATCCCGAGGTGCTGCAGGCCTACGGCGAAGGCGCGCTGCTGCTGGCCATCGAGCGGCAGGCCGGGGACGCCGCCGCCGCGGACGGCCTGCGGGCCGACGAGCAGGCGGTGCTGGCGCTGCTGCAGGCCCGGCTGGGGCGCGGCACCGAGGACCAGCTGCAGGACAGCCTGGCGGCGCTGGAGCGCGCCGGGGCGGCCGGGGCCGCCACGGCGCCGCAGCGCGCCAGGCCGCGCCGCGCCGCCCGCAAGCCTGCACCCGCCACCGCCTGAACCCCGGCGCTTGACCTTGCCGGGGCCCGGCCATCGACCCGCGTCCCAGAATGACCGCCATGCAGTTCACGCTCCCCCCGCGCGACCAGTTGCGCATCGTCCTGCTCGAAGGCATCCATGCCTCGGCCTCCGAGACCCTGCAGGCCGCAGGCTACACCCGCATCGAGACCCACAAGGGCGCGCTGTCCGGCGCCGCGCTGCGCGAGGCGCTGGCCGGCGCGCACGTGCTGGGCATCCGCTCGCGCACCCAGCTGACCGCGGAGGTGCTGCAGGCGGCCGACGACCTGCAGGTCGTGGGCGCCTTCTGCATCGGCACCAACCAGATCGACCTGGACGCGGCGCGCCGGCGCGGCGTGCCGGTGTTCAACGCGCCGTTCTCCAACACCCGCAGCGTCGCCGAGCTGGTGGTGGCCGAGGTGGTGATGCTGGTGCGCGGCATCCCGCAGAAGAACGCGCTGCTGCACCGCGGCGGCTGGACCAAGAGCGCGGCCGGCTCGCACGAGGTGCGCGGCAAGACGCTGGGCATCGTGGGCTACGGCCACATCGGCACCCAGGTGGGCGTGCTGGCCGAGCACCTGGGCATGCGGGTCGTGTTCCACGACATCGAGGCCCGGCTGCCGCTGGGCAACGCCCGGCAGGTGGGCAGCCTCGACGAGCTGCTGGCGCTCAGCCACGTGGTCACGCTGCACGTGCCCGAGACGCCCGAGACCGCGGGGATGGTCGGGGCCGCGCAGCTGGCCCGCATGCAGCCGGGCAGCCACCTGATCAATGCCTCGCGGGGCACCGTGGTCGACATCGAGGCGCTGGCGCAGGCGCTGCGCGACGGCCGCCTGGGCGGCGCCGCGATCGACGTCTTTCCCGTCGAGCCCGCGTCCAACGACGACCCCTTCACCTCGGCGCTGGTGGGCCTCGACAACGCGCTGCTCACGCCGCACATCGGCGGCTCGACGGCCGAGGCGCAGGAGAACATCGGCCGCGAGGTGGCGGCCAAGCTGGCCCGCTGGTGCGACCAGGGCGCCACGCTGTCGGCGGTGAACTTCCCCGAGGTGTCGCTGCCGCCGCACCGCGGCGCCCGCCTCCTGCACATCCACCGTAACCTGCCCGGCATGCTGGCCGCGGTGAACGAGCGGCTGTCCAGCGCCGGCCTGAACATCGCCGGCCAGACCCTGCAGACCCGCGACGACGTGGGCTACGTGGTCACCGACGTCGAGGGCACGCTGCAGGACGCGTCCGCCGCCGCGCTGTGCGACATCCCCGGCACGATCCGCTGCCGGGTGCTGGGCTAGGCCGGCGGCGCACCGCGCCGCGCGGATTGCCGCCGCGCCCACATCCACAACCCGGTCGCCCCCAGCGCGAATGCCGCCAGGCCGGTGGCGGCCACCAGCACCTGGTGCGGGGTGCCGGCGAGCTGACCGGTGTGCAGCGGATAGATCCAGCGGGTGTGCCGGGTGCCGGCGGCCTGTGCATGCCAGGGATGCAGCGCAAGGAGCGCGCCCGTGCCGGGATGGAACCAGGCCGAGGTGAGACCGTTCGGATGGGGGTCGTCCGGCAGCCGCAGCCGCCAGCGCACCGGCTGGTCGCGCCCAGCCACGACGATGTAGCCGACGGTCGCGTCGGGTCGCAACGCGTGCAGGTGGGCCGCCATCGCGTCCAGCGGCGCTGCCTCGCCCGACCAGGCCGCGATGCGCGGCAAGCTGGGCGCGGGCGTTCCGCCCACGCGGTTGACCCAGGCGGGCAGGGGCTTCCACGCCATCCAGGCGCCGCTGGCCACGGAGACCGCGACCAGCACTGCCGCCAACGCGCCGCCGGCCTTGTGCGCATCGAGCACCAGGCGGGCGGCCGGGGCACGCCAGGCCACGCGCAGCGCCTGCCCCCAGCGGGACGGCCACCACAGCACCAGGCCGCTGGCCAGCAGCACCAGGTAGCTGGCTGCGACGGTCGCCAGCATGGCGCGGCCGGCGTCCTCGAGCAGCAGGTTGCTGTGCACTTCGAAGGCAAGGTTGAACAGGCCCTCGTGCGCACCGCGCTGGCCGAGCAGCCGGCCGGTGGCCGGATCGAGGAAGGCCTCGCCGTGGAAGCTGCCGTCCACGTACGCCCGCAGCGTCTCGCCGGGCGCCCGTGGCGGGCGGATCGTCAAGCGCGCGTCCTCGCCGTAGGCGGCGTGCAGCGTGTCCAGCGCCGCCTGCAACGGTGCCGCCGGACGGCTGGCGTCGGGAGCCTCGAACAGCTGCGGATGCCATGCCCGGTCCAGCGGCTTGAGCACCACCAGCGCCGCCCCGCTCAACGCGGCCAGGGCCAGCACCAGCCCCAGCGTCAGCCCGCACCAGCGGTGCACCTGCACCCAGCGCCGACGCAGCGCGGCGCGCATCACAGGTCGACCCGGGCAGCCAGCCGCAGCGTGCGTGGCGCGCCCGTGCCCAGCAGACCGTTGCCGGCAGTGGCCCAGTAGTCCTTGTCCAGCGCGTTGTCCAGCGTGGCCTGCAGGGTCAGGCGCTGGCCGGCCAGCCGGGTGGCCTGCCGCACGCCCAGGGACACGGTGGTGTAGCCGCCCACGAAGGCCTGGTTCAGGTTGTTCACGGCGCGCCGACCCACGTGGTACGCGCCTGCATTGACCGCCAGGCCTGGCACCGAGGCCAGCCGGTATTCGCCGAACAGGCTGGCCGTGCGGCGCGGGGTGTTCTCGGGCGTGCGGCCCAGCTCGCCGGCGTTGGCGGCGCCGGTGCGCACGATCTCGGCGTCCATCAGCAGCAGCGAAGCGGCCATCGCCCAGCGCGGGCCCAGCTCCCCGCTGGACGACAGCTCCAGCCCGCGGTAGCGGCTCTCGCCGCCCAGCACGAAGCGGTTCCCCGCATCGACAGTGGTCTGCGGCCGTTCGATCTCGAAGTAGGCGGCCTGCGTCAGCAACCGGCCGAGGGCACGCGTCTTGACGCCCAGCTCGCGCTGCGTGTTGACCGCCGGCGGCAGGATCTCGCCGTTGTTGGCACGGTTGGCGGGGGCCGTGCCGGTCTCCTCCAGTCCCTTCAGCCAGCTGGCGTACAGGGCGGTGTCCTCCCGCAGCCGGTACAGCACCGAGAGGTTCGGCGAGGTCTTGCGCGCCTCGTAGCGCGAGGTCGCGCCCGTGTTGGCGTAGTCTGCCGACCGCAGCCCGCCGAGCACTTGCCAACGCTCGCCGATCGCGACCCGGTCCAGCACGTACACGCCCTTGTCGACGATGGTCGAGGTGGTGCCCGGCGTCCACGCGCCGGGCGCGACCGGCGCGATGGCACGCGGGGCATACAGGTTCTGCGGCAGGTTGACGGTCGGCGCGCTGTCGCCCGCGTACGCCTCGCGCTCGTTGTGCGTGTAGCCGACGGTCAGCTCGTGCTGCAGCGTGCCGGTGGCCAAGCGCCCGGTGGTCTCGGCGCGGTGGTTGCGGTTGGTGTAGCGCTGGTCCTGGCCGAAGAAGATGGCCAGGCTGCCCGCGCCGGTCGCCACGTCCAGGGCATTCAGCTGCGAGAAGCGCCGGTCGCGGGTGGTCTCGGCGCGGCCGCTCTCCAGCAGCAGCGACCAGTCCTGGCCCAGGGCGACGTCCGCGCGCAGCAGGACATTGGTGGCCTGCGCGTCGTAGCGCTGCCAGCTGCCGGCAAGGTTGCGGCGGTTGTCCGGCACGGGCGGCAGGGTGATCACGCCGCCCACGGCCACGGGATTGGCGATGGCAGCCTGCTCGCTCACGTCCTTGCGGTAGTGCTCGAGGTCGGCCCGCAGGCTCACGGTGGGCGAGAGCCGCCAGTCCCAGGCCGCCGAGACGAGCCCGCGGTCGCCCTGGACCCCGTCGATGCCTGGCCGCACCCTGCCGCTCACGGCGTTCAGCCGCAGGCCCATGCGGCCCTCGTCGAAGCGGCGCCCGAGGTCGGCATGGACGTCGGCGCCTCCGTGCTGGTTGACCGAGGCCGCGATGCTGGTCACGGGCTGGGCGCCCGCACGCTTGGTCACGAGGTTGACGATGCCGCTGGGCGGCACCAACCCGTAGTAGAGCGACGAGGCGCCCTTGAGCACCTCCACGCGCTCCTTGTTCTCCAGCGGGATGTCGATGAGGTTGATCACCGGCAGGCTGCCGTTGAGCCTGTAGTTGCCTCGGTTCTCCACCAGGATGCCGCGGATCGACAGGTTGTCGTAGGTGGAGCCGGACAGTTGCGAGCGCGTCACCCCGGCCGTGTTGCGCAAGGCGTCGAACAGGGAGCGGGCCTGCTGCGCATCCAGCAGCTCACGCGTGACCACGTTGTTGGTCAGCGGCACGTCCAGCGGGTCCTGGTCCCGGAACGCCCCCACGCCGACGGTCCGCGAGGCGTAGCTGCCCGGCGCATCGCCGGTGATGCGCACCTCGCCCAGGCTGGGTGCTGGGGCCTGGGCGTGCAGGCCGGGGCTGGCGAGCGCGGCCGCCAGGCAGGCGGCGAAGGTGGACAGG
Organism: Comamonadaceae bacterium; assembly: GCA_027484575.1. Taxonomy (GTDB): domain Bacteria; phylum Pseudomonadota; class Gammaproteobacteria; order Burkholderiales; family Burkholderiaceae_C; genus Ramlibacter. Next base: position 630,935 of record JAIXSQ010000007.1, on the reverse strand, counting down.
GCGGGCGGCCGCATGCGCGGCGCAGGCGTGGGGCTGTTCATGGTGTGGCTCCTGGTGACGGCTCGGTGCTTGCTGAAGGGCGCCGGCAGGCCATCGCCATGCGCCGCCATGAAGGCGGGCGGGCGCCGGGAGCGGCCCGGCGCGGCGGCCAGGCTGCCCACCGGCACGGCGGGTCGTGGACCTGCTCGGCGGGCGGGCTGGCGCGCGGGGGCGGCTGGCTGGCTCGTGGGATCCGTGACTGTATCAAATGCGAATCGTTCGCATTTGAGTGGGTCGCAAGCCCTTTTGCATCCGGCGGGCCATTCGGTGCGTACAGGCTGGGGCGCTCATGGCGCCTCCATCCACCCCTCACCAGGAGCCTTCTCATGCCCAGCACCACCCGCATCCTTTCGCTCACCGCCGCCGCCGTCGGCGCTGCCCTGCTGACCGCCTGCGCCGGCCAGCCCATGGCCGCCGGCCCGGCCTTCGACCAGTCCGCCCTGCCGGCCGCCGTGCAGGTGCCCGCCGGCCACAAGGTGGCGATGGAGACGGTGGGCACGGGCCTGATCACCTACGAATGCAAGGCCGACGGCGCCGCGGCGCCGACCTGGGTCTTCGTCGGCCCCGACGCGGCGCTGAACGACCGCCAGGGCCGCCAGGTCGGCCGCTACTACGGCCCGCCGGCCACCTGGGAGAGCGCCGACGGCTCCAAGGTCACGGCCACCCAGGTCGCCGTCGCGCCCGCCGGTGCCGGCAACATCCCGCTGCAGCTGGTCAAGGCCAATCCCGCCATGGGCACCGGTGCCTTCAGCGGCACCACCTACATCCAGCGCGTGGCCACCCGCGGCGGCGTCGCGCCGTCGGCACCCTGCACCGCCGGCAGCGTGGGCCAGCGCCAGACCGTGACCTACCAGGCCGACTACATCGTGTGGAAGGCCGCCTGAAGCGCGGGGTCTTGCATCCGCGGGCACGACGCCCGCGTATCCAGGGCAGGCGGGTGCATGGTGCATCCGCCCTGACCGACCCACAGCCTCCAGGAGTTCCACCCATGATCCGCACCACCCTCGCCGCCGCTGCCTGCGGCCTGCTCGCCACCGTCGCCTGCGCCCAGCAGGCCGAGATGGCGGTCGCCTCGCCCACCACCCGCATGGCGCTGCTGTCCACCGGCGCGATGGGCGCGGCGCCCGCGTCGGCCATGGGCACGAAGATGGTCGGCGGCGCGCCGATGTATCCCACCAAGGACATCGTCGACAACGCCGTCAACTCCAAGGACCACACCACGCTGGTGGCCGCCGTGAAGGCCGCCGGCCTGGTCGACACGCTCAAGCAGCCCGGCCCGTTCACCGTGTTCGCGCCCACCAACGCGGCTTTCGCGCAGCTGCCCGCGGGCACCGTCGACACCCTGCTCAAGCCCGAGAACAAGGCCATGCTCACGCAGGTCCTGACCTACCACGTGGTGCCCGGCAAGCTGGATGCGCAGGCGCTGATGCGCCAGGTGCGCGAGGGCGGCGGCAAGGCCGTGCTCAAGACCGCCGCCGGCGGCACGCTCACTGCCTCGATGGACGGCGACAAGCTGGTGGTGACCGATGCCAAGGGCGGCCGCTCGGTGGTGACCATCGGCGACGTGCTGCAGTCCAACGGCGTGATCCACGTCGTGGACAAGGTCCTGATCCCGGGCTGATGGCCGTGGGATCGGTCGTGCAGTTCGCTCGGGATCGGCGCCGCCGTGCGCCGGGGACTGTTCCAGCGTGGACAATGCCCCGGCCCATGACCCAAGACCTCGACGATGCCGCCCTCGTCGCTCTGATCGAGCGACTGGGCAGCCGCCGCGATGCCGCGGACGGCGAGGCCGCCCTGCGGCGGCTGTACGACCTGACCTCCGCCAAGCTCTATGGCCTGGCGCGGCGCGTGACCGGCAACCCCGACTGGGCCGAGGACGCGCTGCAGGAGGCCTACCTGTACGTCTGGCGGGTGGCCGCCGACTACCGCGCCAGCCTCAGCCCGCCGATGGCCTGGCTGGGGCTGATCGTGCGCAGCCGCTCGCTCGACCTGCTGCGCCGGCGCACGGCCGAGCGCGCCGATGCGCACGTCGAGCTCGACGCCACGCTGGCCGAGATGCTGCCGGGCGAGGGCAACGACCCGCTGGACACCAGCTTGGCCAGCGAGCAGGCCTGGGCGTTGCACGAGTGCCTGCGCCAGCTCGAAGGCCGCCAGCGCGAGGTGGTCAGCCTGGCCTACCTGCGCGATCTCAGCCACAGCGAGCTGGCCGGCCAGCTGAAGCTGCCGCTGGGCACGGTCAAGACCTGGATCCGCCGCGGGCTCGAGCAGCTGCGCGGCTGCATGGCGAGGTTCGCCTGATGGACCTGCACCGCCATCCCGAACTGCTGGACCGGCTGGCCGCGGCCTACGCGCTGGGCACGCTGCGCGGCGGCGCGCGGCGCCGCTTCGAGGCGCTGGCCCGCACCAGTCCCGGCGTGCGCCAGGCCGCGGTGCTGTGGCAGCAGCGCCTGGGCGCGATGACCGAGCTGCAGCCGCCGCAGGCGCCCAGCGACAACGTCTGGAAGCGCATCGCGCTGGCGCTGGAGGCCGAACGCGCCGCGGCCACCGCCGCGGTGCAGCAGGCGGCCCAGCCGCTGCTCGACGTGCTGCGCCGCCGCCTGGCCTTCTGGCGCGGCACCGCCTGGGCCGGCATCGCCGCCACCGCGCTGGTCGCGGTGGTGGGCGTGCAGCTGTGGCGCGAAGTCGGCCAGCGCGAGACGCAGCTGGCGCAGCTGCGCGCGCAGCCGCTGGTCGAGTACGTGGCCGTGCTGGCGGGCGAGGGCAGCGAGGCGCAGGTGCTGGTCACCTTCGATCCGCGCCAGCAGCGGCTGACGCTCAAGCGCGTGGGCGCGATCGACGAGGGCGCCGACCGTTCGCTGCAGCTGTGGGCGCTCGCGCCCGGCGGTCCGCCGCGCTCGCTGGGCGTGCTCGAGCAGCGCCAGCCGGTGGTGCGCTTCGCGGCCGACCAGGCCGCCGTCAGCGGCGTGCCCGCGCTGGCCATCAGCCTGGAGCCGCGCGGCGGCGCGCCCGCGGGCAGCGGCCCCACCGGGCCGGTGCTCTACAAGGGCGCGCTGCTGCAGGCGCCGCTCTGACCCCAAGGGGCCGGTGCGGCCCCTGCGCGCGCCCGTCGCCGCCAGAATGCGCCGGGTGGACACCACCCTGCTCTGGCTGCTGAGCGCCGCCCTCATCCTCGCCGGCTTCGCCGGCATCGTGCTGCCGGCCCTGCCCGGCACCGCGCTCGTGCTGGCGGGCATCGTGCTCGGCGCCTGGATCGACGACTTCAGCCGCGTGGGCTGGTTCGCGCTGGCCCTGGTGGCCGTGCTGGCGGTGCTGGCCTGGGCGATGGACTTCGTGGCCGCCGCGCTGGGTGCGAAGCGCGCGGGCGCCAGCCGCCAGGCGGTGGTCGGCGCCGCGCTGGGCACGGTCGCCGGCATCTTCATGGGCCTGGTCGGCGTGCTGTTCATGCCGCTCGTGGGCGCGGTCGCGGGCGAGTGGATCGCCCGCCGGCAGCACGGCGACGCGGTGCGCGTGGGCCTGGCGACCTGGGGCGGCCTGCTGGCCGGCATGCTGGCCAAGTTCGTGCTGGCCTTCGTGATGCTGGGGATCTACCTGGTGGCGCTGGCGGTGTGAGCACGCCCTGCGCGTGTGGTCAGCGCACCAGCCGGTAGCCCACGCCCGTCTCGGTCAGCAGGTGCCGCGGCTGCGCGGGCTCGGCCTCGAGCTTGCGGCGCAGATGGCCCATGTGCACCCGCAGGTAGTGCGATTGGTCCTCCGCCGCGGGTCCCCAGACGTCGCGCAGCAGCTGACGGTGGGTGAGCACGCGCCCGGCCTGCGCAGCCAGGGCTGCCAGCAGCCGGTATTCGATCGGCGTCAGGTGCACCTCCACGCCGCCGCGGCGCACCAGCCTGGCGATGCGGTCCAGCTCGATCTCGCCGAAGCGCAGCACCGGCTCGGACGCCTCGCCGCCACGTGGCCGGCGCAGGTTGGCCCGTGCACGCGCGAGCAGCTCGCCGGTGCCGAAGGGCTTGGCCAGGTAGTCGTCGGCGCCGGCATCCAGCGCCGCGATCTTGTCGGCCTCGTCGGCGCGCGCCGACAGCACGATCACCGGCACCTGCGACCAGCCGCGCAGGTCCCGGATCAGGTCGATGCCGTCGCCGTCGGGCAGGCCCAGGTCCAGCACCACCAGATCGGGCTTTCGCGTGCCGGCCTCGACCAGGCCGCGCTGGAGCGTGGCCGCCTCGTGCACCTGCCAGCCCTCGGCCTGCAGCGCGTCGCGCACGAAGCGGCGGATCTGCGGCTCGTCCTCGACGAGGATTGCGACGGGAGCGGGTGTCATGCGGCTGGGGGTGGTCGGCGCGGCAGATGAATCCTGAATTCTGCCCCGCCACCGATGGCGTTCGCGGCCTCGATGCGTCCGCCGTGGGCCTCCACGATGGCCTTGCAGATCGCCAGGCCCAGCCCGGCGCCGGGCTGTGCGGACTCGGTCTCTCCACGGGTGAACTTGTCGAACAGCTGCGCCTCCCGTCCGGCCCAGGCCGGCGGCAGGCCGGGGCCGTGGTCACGCACCGCCAGCAGCAGCGTGTCGGGCAGCGCACGGGCGCGCAGCTCGATCGGTGGCGCCCCGTACTTGGCGGCGTTCTCCAGCAGGTTGACCAGGACGCGCTGCAGCAGCATGGCGTCGGCATGCAGCAGCGGCAGGTCGGCAGGGATGTCGGTGTGCAGCTGCACCCCGGGCAGGCTGGTGCGCAGCGCGCGTAGCGCCCCGTCGGCCAGTTCCTCCACCGACTGCCAGTCCAGCCGCAGGGCCACGGCGCCACTCTGCAGGCGGGCCATGTCCAGCAGGTTGCCGGTCAGCGTGGCCAGCGCACGTGCCTGCCGCACCAGCGCCTGCGCAGTCTCGGCCTGGGCCGGCGCCAGCGGCGGCTGCGCCGCCTGCAGCGACTCTGCCATGCCGATCAGGGCCGTCAGCGGGGTGCGCACGTCGTGCGAGATCGCCGCCAGCAGGGCGTTGCGCAGCCGCTCGGACTCCATGTCCACCAGCGCGCGCTGGGCGATCTCGACGTAGTGCACCCGCTCCAGCGCGATCGCCACCTGCCGGGCCAGCGTCTGCAGGTGCTGCACCTGCTCGGGCACATGCAGCCAGTGCGGCGATGCCGGCCGCAGGGCGAGCACGCCGCGCAGCCGCATCGGCGCCTTCAGGGGCACGTAGTGCCAGGGCTGCGACGCCAGCGTGGCGGTGGCCAGGCCGGCCGGCTCGCCGTTGCGCAGCACCCAGTCGGCCACGCTGCTCTCCAGGCCTGCCGGCGCGACGGCCGGCCAGACCAGGGCATCGCGCGCGTCGGCGACCAGCACCAGCGCCTCGCCGCCGAAATGGCCGACGGCGGCCGCCTGTCCGAGCTGCGCCACCTGGCCGGCCTCCAGCGCGCCGGACAGGTCGCGCGCGAGGGCGAACAGCGAGGCGGTGCGGCGCTCGCGGCCGGCGGCGACCTCGGCCGTGAAGCGCAGGCCGGCGGTGAGCTGGCCCACCAGCAGCCCGACGCCCAGCATGACGGCGAAGGTCAGCAGGTACTGCACGTCGCTGACCGCGAACGACCAGCGGGGCGGGACGAAGAAGAAGTCGAAGGCCGCCACGCTCAGCAAGGCCGAGAGGGCAGCGGGACCGCGGCCGTAGCGCCAGGCCACCAGCACGCTGCCCAGCAGGTACAGCATCACCAGGTTGGCCGGGTCCAGCAGCCGGTGCAGCGGCGTGGCCACCAGGGTGATCGCGACCGTCGCGGCGAGCGCGACGGCGTAGCCGGGCCAGCGTGGGGCAATCGCCGCCGCGCCACGATCGAGGTCGGCGCCGGACCCGGCGGCCCCGCCGCGCAGCAGCCGCTCCAGGCGGCGGCCGTTGTCGCTGCGGGCGATCTCCACGATGTCCAGCTCCGGCGCCGCCCGCGCCAGCCTGGGCGCGAGTGCGGGCCACCAACCGGGGCTGCCGCGACCGACCACGAAGGCCGCGCAGCCGGCATCCCGGGCATGCGTGGCCAGGGCCCTTGCGACGTCCGGGGCGGCCAGCACCGCCGTGCTGGCTCCCAGGTCCGCCGCGAGCCGGAGCACGGCCAGGACGGCGTCGCGGCGCCCTGCGTCCAGCCGCTGCAGCGCCGGCGTCTCCACGTAGACCGCATGCCAGCGCACGTTGAGCTGCGCGGCCAGCCGGGCCGCCGAGCGCACCGTGTGCTCGGCCCCGGACCGCGGGCCGACGCAGGCCAGCAGCGCACCGGAGGTGTTCCATCCCCCGGCCGGCGCCGGCGCGCCGGCCGACTGCTCGACGCGCCAGACGCGCACGTCGTCCTCGACCCGCTCGGCGGTGCGGCGCAGCGCGATCTCGCGCAGCGCCATCAGGTTGCCCTTGCGGAAGAAGTTCTGCGCCGCCCGCTCGGCCTGCTGCGGCAGGTAGACCTTGCCCGCGCGCAGGCGCGCCACCAGTTCGTCGGGCGTGGCGTCGACCAGCACCACCTCGTCGGCCTGGTCGAGCACCGTGTCGGGGACGGTCTCGTGCACGCGGATGCCGGTGATGGCGCCGACCGTGCCGTTGAGACCTTCCAGGTGCTGCACGTTCAACGTGGTCCACACGTCGATGCCCGCGTCCAGCAGCTCGCGCACGTCGTGCCAGCGCTTGGGATGGCGCGAGCCCTCCACGTTGGAGTGGGCCAGCTCGTCGACCAGCAGCACCTGCGGCCGCCGCTGCAGCGCGGCGTCGAGGTCGAACTCCGGCAGGCTGCGGCCCCGGTAGGCCAGCTGGCGCAGCGGCAGCTGCTCCAGCCCTTCGAGCAGGGCGAGCGTCTCGGTGCGGCCGTGGGTCTCGACCACGCCGGCGACCACGTCGCGGCCACCCGCGCGCTCGCGCTGGGCGGCGCTGAGCATCGCGTAGGTCTTGCCGACGCCGGCGTTGGCGCCGAAGTAGATGCGCAGCCGGCCGCGGGTGCGCTCCTGCGCCTGCAGCTGCGCGAGCAGGGCGTCGGGATCGGGGCGGCCGTCGGCCGGACTGGACATGGCCGAGCCTAGCATCGGCCCCGCCTCACAGCGTGGCCTTCAGGCTCACCACCAGCCCGGTGCGGCCCAGGTCTCGGCCTCCGCTGCCGGGCAGCAGGTAAGGCGCACCGAAGCGGTCGTTCCAGGTCGTGCCCACCACCGCGGCACTGGCGCTCCAGCCGGTTCCGAGCTCGCGCAGCAGCGTGAGCGACCAGTCGCGGTAGGTGCCCAGGCCTGCGATGCGCTGCGCGCCCAGATGCGGCGCGAGGCTCCAGCCGTCGGCCAGCGGCAGTGTGGCCGTCAGGTCCAGATAGCCGCTGCCCCGGCTGTTCGGCGTGCCGAACAGCGGCGTCAGGCTGTGCGAGACCTTGACCGTCACCGGCCCGGCGCTCACGCCGCCGTACACCTCGGTGGTGTCGGCGCGCTCTCCGGTCAGGCGCTGCAGGGTGGCGCCGGGGTACCAGTACTGCAGCACGCCGAGGTCCAGACCGAGCGGGCCGACGGTCATCCGGCGGCCGGCGTAGAGGTCGATCTCCAGCGGTCCGCGCAGGCCGGGCTCGCTGTCGGCGATCCAGCGCAACGTCGAGGCCCAGCCGCCGGCGTACCAGCCGCCGGGCAGCGCGAGGTCGGCGCCCGCCTGCAGTGCCGGTCGCAATGCGGTCTGCGAGATCCCCCGGTAGCGGTAGTCGCTGACGACGCCGGCGTTGAAGCTCCAGGCGGGCGCTTCGGGCTGCGTGCCGGTCGTCTGGGCGTGCGCGCCGGCGGCGGCGCCGAACAGGCCGACGAGGAACGGCGCGGCGCGAAGTCGTCGGGAAAGATGTGACATGGGGTTCAAGGTGTGTCGTCGGTGCCGGCGGGCGCTGGGGGTGGCCGCCGTCGGTGGGTTGCAGGAGGGGGTGGTGGGCGAGACTTGTCCTGTCTGCTCCTGTGGCGCAGCAGGACTGCGCCCAGCAGCAGCGGCAGCACCACCGCGGCCAGCGCAGCGAGCGCCTGGGGCAGGTCGGCTGCCACGGGTCAGCGCCGGGAGGCGTCCAGCGCGAGGTTGAGGGCGAGCACATGCACGCGCGGCTCGCCGAGCAGCCCCAGCAGCGGCTGCTCGGTGTGCGCGTCCACCAGCGCCTGCACCTGGGCAGGCGGCAGGCCGCGCGCGCGGGCCACCCGCGCCACCTGCCAGCGGGCCGCCTGCGGACTGATGTGCGGGTCCAGTCCGCTGGCCGAGGCGGTGACGAGGTCCAGTGGCACCGGTGCGGTGTTGCCGGGATCGGCGTCGCGCAGCGCCTGCACCCGCGCGCGGACCGCGTCGGCCAGCGCGGGGTTCAGCGGGCCCTGGTTGGAGCCGGAGGAGGCACCGCCGTTGTAGGGCATGGGCGCGGTCGCCGAGGGACGGCCCCAGAAGCGGCCGGGATCGCTGAACGGCTGGCCGATCAGCGACGAGCCGACCAGCTGGCCGTCCTGGCGCAGCAGGCTGCCCTCGGCCTGCGCCGGGAACAATGCCTGCGCCAGGCCGGTGGTGACCAGCGGGTAGGCCAGGCCGCACAGGGCGGTGGTGAGCGCGAACAGCACCAGGGCCGGACGCAGGGTGCGGGTGACGTCGGACATGTGGAGACTCCTTGGTTCGGCAGGGGTGCGGCTCAGGCCAGGCCGAGCGCCACCAGCAGCAGGTCGATGGCCTTGATGCCCACGAAGGGGACCAGCAGGCCGCCCAGGCCGTAAAGCGCGAGGTTGCGGCGCAGCAGCGCGGCGGCGCCCACCGGTCGCCAGCCCACGCCGCGCAGGGCCAGGGGGATCAGCGCGATGATGACCAGGGCGTTGAAGATGACGGCCGACAGGATGGCCGACTGCGGGCTCGCCAGGCCCATCACGTCCAGCGCGGCCAGCGGCGGGTAGGTGGCCGCGAAGATGGCCGGGATGATGGCGAAGTACTTGGCGACGTCGTTGGCGATCGAGAAGGTGGTCAGCGCCCCGCGCGTCATCAGCAGCGCCTTGCCGGTCTCCACCACCTCGAGCAGCTTGGTCGGGTCGCTGTCCAGGTCGACCATGTTGGCCGCCTCCTTGGCCGCCTGGGTGCCGCTGTTCATCGCCACCGCCACGTCCGCCTGGGCCAGAGCGGGCGCGTCGTTGGTGCCGTCCCCGGTCATGGCCACCAGCCGGCCCTCGGCCTGGGTGTCGCGGATCAGGCGTAGCTTGTCCTCGGGCGTGGCCTCGGCCAGGAAGTCGTCGACACCTGCCTCGGCCGCGATGGCGGCGGCGGTCAGCCGGTTGTCGCCGGTGACCATCACGGTGCGGATGCCCATGCGGCGCAGCTGCGCGAAGCGCTCGCGGATGCCGGTCTTCACGATGTCCTTGAGCTCGACGACGCCGAGCACGGTCGAGCCCTCCGTCACCACCAAAGGCGTGCTGCCGCGGCGGGCGACCTCGTCGACGCTGCGGGCGACCTCGGCCGGCAGGCTGCCGCCCAGGGCCTCGACGTGGCGGCGCACCGCATCGCCGGCGCCCTTGCGCAGCACCAGCGTGCCGCCACCCTCGCGCGGCAGGTCCACGCCGCTCATGCGGGTCTGCGCGGTGAAGGGCACGGCGACGGCGCCCCGCACCGGGCGGTCGTCCACCCGCTGCTGGCGCGCCAGCGCGACGATGCTGCGGCCCTCGGGCGTCTCGTCGGGCAGCGAGGCCAGCAGCGCGATCCGCGCCAGGTGGGCCGCATCGATGCCGGCGGCGGGCAGGAACTGTGACGCCTGCCGGTTGCCGTGCGTGATGGTGCCGGTCTTGTCCAGCAGCAGCACGTCCACGTCGCCGGCGGCCTCGACGGCGCGGCCCGAGGTGGCGATCACGTTGGCCTGCAGCATGCGGCTCATGCCGGCCACGCCGACGGCCGACAGCAGGCCGCCGATGGTGGTGGGGATCAGGCACACCAGCAGCGCCACCAGCGCGGTGACGCCCACCACCTGGCCGGCGCCCGCCGATTGCACCGCGTACAGCGAGAACGGCAGCAGCGTCGCAGTGACGACGAGGAACACCAGCGTCAGCGCCAGCAGCAGGATGGTCAGCGCGATCTCGTTGGGCGTCTTCTGGCGCCGCGCGCCCTCGACCATCCCGATCATGCGGTCCAGGAACGACTCGCCGGGGTTGACGCCGATGCGCACCACCAGCCAGTCGGACAGCACCCGGGTGCCGCCCGTGACCGAGGAGAAGTCGCCGCCGGCCTCGCGGACCACCGGCGCGGACTCGCCGGTGATGGCCGACTCGTCCACGGTGGCCACTCCCTCGACCACCTCGCCGTCCAGCGGGATCAGGTCGTCCTTCTCCACCAGCACCAGCTCGCCCTTGCGCAGCGCGCCGGCCTCGATCGTGGTCCAGGGGCGGCCGTGCCAGGGCGCGGTGCTGCCGCCGGCGTAGCGCTTGGCCCAGGTGTCGCGGCGCAGGCCGCGCAGCGAGGCGGCCTGCGCCTTGCTGCGGCCTTCGGCCAGCGCCTCGGCGACGTTGGCGAACAGCACCGTGAACCACAGCCAGGCGGCGATCGCCAAGGTGAAGCCGGCGTCGTCCTGCACCAGGCCGGCCGCGGCGGCCAGGCCCAGCAGCGTGGTCAGCACGGCGCCGACGTAGACGACGAACATCACCGGGCTGCGCAGCTGCACCGCGGGGTGCAGCTTGGCGACGGCCGCGCGCAGCGCCGGCCCCAGCAGCGCCGGCTCCAGCAGGCGCAGCTCGCGCCGCGTGCCGGTGGGCACGCTCTCGGGATTGCGGGTCATGCGACGTTCCTCCTTGTCGTTCTCAGTTCCCGGCCCACAGCAGCAGGTGCTCGACCACCGGGCCCAGCGCCAGCGCGGGCACGTAGTTCAGCAGCCCCACCAGCAGCACGGTGCCCACCAGCAGCGCGGCGAACAGCGGCCCGTGGGTGGGCAACGTGCCGGCGGTGGCGGGCAGGCGCGGCCGGGCGGCCAGCGCGCCGGCCAGCGCCAGAACCGGCACGATCACCAGGAAGCGACCGCCCCACATGGCGCCGCCGAGCATCAGGTTGTAGAAGGGTGTGTTGGCCGACAGGCCGGCGAAGGCGCTGCCGTTGTTGTTGGCCGCCGAGCTGAAGGCGTACAGGATCTCGGAGAAGCCATGCGCGCCCGGGTTGGCCAGCCCGGCCAGTCCCGCGGGCGTGACGGCCGCGACGGCGGTGCCCAGCAGCACCAGCAGCGGCGTGGCCAGCACCACCAGGGCGACCAGCTTCATCTCGTGCGGGCCGATCTTCTTGCCGACGTACTCGGGCGTTCGGCCGATCATCAGCCCGGCGATGAACACGGCCACGACGGCGAACACCAGCATCCCGTACAGGCCGGCGCCGACCCCGCCGAACACCACCTCGCCCAGCTGCATCATCACCATCGGCACCATGCCACCCAGGGGCGTGAACGAGTCGTGCATGGCGTTGACCGCGCCGCAGGACGCGGACGTGGTGATCACCGCGAACAGCGTGGAGGTCGCGATGCCGAAGCGCTGCTCCTTGCCCTCCATGTTGGCGGTGCCGTCGGCGCCGAGCGCCGCGAACTGCGGGTTGCCCGCCTGCTCGGCACCCGTGGCCACCACCACCGCGACGACGAACATCACGGTCATCGCGGCCAGCAGCACGGCGCCCTGGCGCAGGTCGCCCACCGCGCGGCCGAACACCACGCACAGCCCGGCCGGGATGGCGAAGATCGCCAGCATCTGCAGCAGGTTGCTCAGCGCCGTCGGGTTCTCGTAGGGGTGCGCAGAGTTGGCGTTGAAGAAGCCGCCGCCGTTGGTGCCCAGCATCTTGATCGCCTCCTGCGAGGCCACCGGCCCCATCGGCAGCGTCTGCGAGCCTGTGCGTACCGTCTCGGTCAGCGCCTGGCCCGCGGCGTCGCGCAGCGGCTGGCCGGCCGCGTCCAGCCTGGGCTGGCTGTAGGCCAGCTCCTCCACCAGCGTGGCCTGCAGCGGCCCGGAGAGGTTCTGCACCACGCCCTGCTGCACCAGGGCCAGTGCCAGCAGCAGCGACAGCGGCAGCAGCAGCCACAGCGTGCTGCGCAGCAGGTCCTCCCAGAAGTTGCCCAGCGTGGCGCTGCTGCGCCGGGCGAAGCCGCGCACCAGGGCGAAGGCCACGGCGATGCCGGTGGCGGCCGAGACGAAGTTCTGCACCGCCAGGCCGGCCATCTGCGTCAGCAGGCTCATGCCCGCCTCGCCGGCGTAGCCCTGCCAGTTCGTGTTGGTCACGAAGCTGATCGCCGTGTTCAGCGCCGAATCCGGCGTCGGCGCAGTGATGCCGGCCGGGTTCAGCGGCAGCAGGTGCTGCAGCCGCTGCAGCGCGTACAGCGCCAGCACGCCCAGCGCGTTGAAGGCCAGCAGCGCCAGCGCGTACGCGCGCCAGTCCTGCTCGCCGCGGCCACCGGCCAGGCGCAGCAGCGGCGCCTCCAGGCGCTGCATCCACAGCGGGTGGCGGCCGTCCAGCAGCCGGTGCATCCACAGTCCAAGCGGCCACGCGGCGGCCGCCAGCAGGACGAGGTACAGGGCCAGCAGGCCCCAGGCCGAAGCGTCCATCTCAGAACTCCTCGGCGCGCAGCAGCGCCCACAGCAGGTAGGCGAACAGGCCGACGGCGCAGGCGCCGGCGGTGCCCCAGAGCACGGCGTCGCTCATCGCCCGTCCCTCCGCGCAGCGCCGGCCGGGGCCAGGCGCCGCAGGCCGGCGACCAGCGCCACCAGCGCGAACCAGCCGGCGCCGATCAGCGCCAGCATCAGCAGATCTCCCATGTCGCACCTCCTTGTGACGTGACCCGCCGATCGTGGCGCGGCAGGCGTCTGCGCCGCATCAAGCCTGGCGGCGGGCGCATCAAGAAAGTGCAAAGGCCGGCGTGCGCCGGCCTCGGTCCGGGGGTGCCGGGGCGTCAGAACCCCAGGCTGGCCAGCAGGTCGTCGACCTCGCCCTGGTTGGCGACGGTGCCGCTCTTGCCGGCCTCGACTTGCGGGCCTTCCAGCTCCTCGGCCTTGCGCTGCACCTCGGGTCCGGCCGTGTCCACCAGCAGCTGCACCAGCTGCTTTTCGAGGTGGCTGACGATGGTCTCGGTGCGCTTGACCACCTGGCCCGTGAGGTCCTGGAACTCCTGCGCCATCAGCATCTCGTGGTAATGCGCCAGCGAGGACTCGCAGTTGGCCTGCACCTTCAGCAGGAACGCGGCCATCGTGGTGCGCCAGGCATCGCCGCCGCCCTGCAGCTGCTGCAGCAGGACGTCGGCCTCGTCGCGCATGGCCTGGGCCTGCGGCTGCAGCGCGTCGATGCTGTCCAGCACCCGCGTGGCGCTGCGCTCGGCCACCTCGGCGATGTAGCGCAGCCGGCTCTTGGCGTCCGGGAGCTGCTGCGCCACGTCGGACAGCGTGGGCACCACGCCCAGCTGCTTGAGCGATTCGTGCAGTTCCCGCGTCAGGTGGCCCACGCGCACGCGCAGGTCCTCCAGTTCCGCCGCGGCAGCGTGGTCGGTCATGTTGCTCATGCGGCGAGCCCTTTCTTCTGCAGGATCTTGCTCATCTTCTCTCCGAGGGTCGCCGCGGTGAACGGCTTGACGATGTAGCCGTCGGCACCCGCCTGCGCGGCCTCGACGATGTTCTCCTTCTTGGCCTCGGCGGTGATCATCAGCACCGGCAGGTTCTTCAGGGCATCGTCGGCGCGGATGCCGCGCAGCAGGTCGATGCCGGTCATCACGGGCATGTTCCAGTCCGTGATGACGAAGTCGACCTTGCGCATGCGCAGCGTGTCCAGCGCCTGCTGCCCGTTCTCGGCCTCCACCGTGTTGGTGGCGCCCAGCTCCTTGAGCAGTCCGATGACGATGCGCCGCATCGTGGAGAAGTCGTCCACGACGAGGAAGGTGAGTGCTTTGAGGTCCATGGCCCGGGAAATCGAGGGAGTCCCCCGGGTTTCGGCCCATCGCGGGCCGGGTGGATAGGACGATTGCTTAAGCAGGCCGGGGCAGGGGGTGGGCGTCCTGCCCACCCCCTGCGTCATCACCGAGGAATCGGAGATCCAGCGACGGCGCCGGTTCGGCCGTACGACGCCGCGCTGCGCGCGGCAGCCTGGGCCCCCGCCTGCGCGGGGGCGACGGACGTCAGGCCTTCAGGTCGAACCGGTCCAGCTCCATCACCTTGGTCCAGGCCGCGGCGAAGTCGCGCACGAACTTGCCGGCGTTGTCGTCCTGCGCGTAGACCTCGGCGATCGCGCGCAGCTGCGAGTTGGAGCCGAAGGCCAGGTCCACGCGCGTGCCGCTCCACACCAGCGCGCCGGTGGCGCGGTCGCGGCCCTCGTACAGGCCGTCCAGGCCGCGTGCGGGCGCCCAGGCGATGCGCATGTCCAGCAGGTTGACGAAGAAGTCGTTGGTCAGCTGGCCGGGCCGGCGGGTGAACACGCCGTGCTGCGCGCCGCCGCTGTTGGCGCCCAGCACCCGCAGGCCGCCCACCAGCACCGTCATCTCGGGCGCGCTCAGCGTCAGCAGCTGGGCCTTGTCGACCAGCAGCGCCTCGGCCGGCACGGTGTACGTGCGCTTCTGGAAATTGCGGAAGCCGTCGGCCTGCGGCTCCAGCACCGCGAACGACTGCACGTCGGTCTGGTCCTGGCTGGCATCGGTGCGGCCCGGCCGGAACGGCAGCTCCACCGGCTGGCCCGCCTCCTGCGCCGCCGACTCGACCGCCGCATTGCCACCCAGCACGACCAGGTCGGCCAGCGAGATGCGCTTGCCGCCCGCGGCCTGCGCGTTGAAGTCGCGCTGGATGCCCTCGAGCACGCCCAGCACCCGGGCCAGCTGCGGGGGATCGTTGGCTTCCCAGTCCTTCTGCGGGGCCAGGCGGATGCGCGCGCCGTTGGCGCCGCCGCGCTTGTCCGAGCCGCGGAAGGTCGAGGCCGCGGCCCAGGCCGTGGCCACCAGCTCGGCCACCGTCAGGCCGCTGGTGAGGATGCGGGTCTTGAGCTGCGCCACGTCCTGCGCATCGACCAGCGGGTGGTCGACCGCGGGCACGGGGTCCTGCCAGATCAGCGTCTCGGCGGGCACCTCGGGGCCCAGGTACAGCGCCTTGGGGCCCATGTCGCGGTGGGTGAGCTTGAACCAGGCGCGGGCGAAGGCGTCGGCGAAGGCCTGCGGATCCTGGTGGAAGCGGCGCGAGATCTTCTCGTAGGCCGGGTCGAAGCGCAGCGCCAGGTCGGCCGTGGTCATCATCGGCGGATGCTTCTTGCCCGGCTCGTGCGCGTCGGGGATCAGGTGCTCGGGCTTCACGTCCTTGGGCGTCCACTGGTGCGCGCCGGCGGGACTCTTCGTGAGCTGCCATTCGTAGCCGAACAGCATGTCGAAGTAGCCGTTGTCCCAGCGGGTGGGGTTGGGCTTCCAGGCGCCCTCGATGCCGCTGGTGGTGGTGTGCGCGCCCTTGCCGCTGCCGTGCGCGTTGATCCAGCCGAAGCCCTGCGCCTCCAGCGGCGCGCCTTCGGGCTCGGGGCCCACCAGCTTGGGATCGCCGGCGCCGTGCGCCTTGCCGAAGGTGTGGCCGCCGGCCACCAGGGCGACGGTCTCCTCGTCGTCCATCGCCATGCGGGCGAAGGTTTCGCGGATGTCGCGGCCCGAGGCCACCGGGTCGGGCTTGCCGTCCGGGCCCTCGGGGTTCACGTAGATCAGGCCCATCTGCACGGCGGCCAGCGGGTTGGCCAGCTCGCGCTCGCCGCTGTAGCGGCTGCCTTCCTTGTCGCTGGTGGCCAGCCACTCGGCCTCGGCGCCCCAGTAGATGTCCTCCTCGGGCTGCCAGATGTCGGCGCGGCCGCCGCCGAAGCCGAAGGTCTTGAAGCCCATGGACTCGAGAGCGACGTTGCCGGCCAGGATCATCAGGTCGGCCCAGGAGATGTGGTTGCCGTACTTGCGCTTGATCGGCCACAGCAGGCGGCGGGCCTTGTCCAGGTTGCCGTTGTCGGGCCAGCTGTTCAGTGGCGCGAAGCGCTGGTTGCCGGTGCCGGCGCCGCCGCGGCCGTCGGCCGTGCGGTAGGTGCCGGCCGCGTGCCAGGCCAGCCGGATCATCAGGCCGCCGTAGTGGCCCCAGTCGGCCGGCCACCAGTCCTGCGAGTCGGTCATCAGCGCGCGCAGGTCGGCCTTCAGGCCGTCGTAGTCCAGCTGGCCGAAGGCATGGGCGTGGTCGAAGTCCGCGCCCAGCGGGTTCGAGGCCGGCGCATGCTGGTGCAGGATCGCCAGGTTCAGCTGGTTGGGCCACCAGTCGCGGTTGCTGCGCGCGGCGGTGGTGGCCGCGACGGCGGTGGCGACGGCGCCGTGGGCGTAGGGGCAGGTGGCGGGCTGGGTCATGTCGGGCTCTCTCGGTGGGTCTCGGGAGCTGCCACTGTGGCCGAGGCAGGCGCGGCGATCCAATGCCTTGTCTGGATGCCGACGATAAAGACGGGCTATGGGTTATTGATGAGCTATAGCTCCATGAGTCCTCGCCCCGGCGCAGGCCGGGGTTCCAGCGTCTTGCCCGCGCCGTTGCACGTCACTGGATCCCGGCCTGCGCCGGGATGACGGTCGCTGGGCGTCGGGACGCCGGGGATGACGGCGCCAGGAGCCTCAGCGCACCCCGGTCAGCGCCTGGTACGCCGACCGCGTTTGCCCGCTCACGCCGGCCAGCAGCTGCGCATGCGGCGTGCGGTGGCGCGCGACCATGCGGGCCGAGGCCACGGTGCGCGAGCGGCAGTACCAGTGGCAGCCGTGCTGCAGCAGCAGCATCTCCGCGCTGACCGTGTAGGCGCGGTCGCGGGCCTGCGCGGCCCCCTGGCCGCGCGGCACGTCGACGGCGCGGCGGATGCCGCGTGCATGCAGCTGCAGCAGCTCGCGCATGTCGAACCAGGGGCCCCACCGGGTGGCCCCGGGCAGCCAGACCGGCAGCCGGCTGACGCGGGCCTGCTCGGCCGGCACGTCGGCGAAGCTGCGCGCCAGCTGCGCCACCTCGCGCGCCAGCGCCTGCTCGTGCCCTTCCAGCAGGGTCCACACCGCCGCGGCGCGCTGCGGGTCGGGCTCGCCCAGCGCCCGCAGGTAGCCGTCGGCCAGCGCCTCGATGTGGCGCTCGATGCCGCGGCCGGCCAGGTGGGTGGACAGCCGCGCGATGCGGCGCTGCTGGTCGCGGGCGCGCAGCACCCAGCCGGCGCCCAGCGCCATGAGGGACAGGAGGAAGGGATCCATGGTGGTGGGTCTCGGGGCCGTGTCAGGGCGCGGGCAGCACCTCGACGGGGTAGGGGGGCAGGCCGGCCAGCAGGCGCCGGCCCCAGGGCTGGTCGACCAGCCGGCTGTCGTAGATCGTGATGCGGGCGGTGTCGGTCTCGCTGCGGATGCCGCGGCCGGTCCATTGCGCCAGCCGTACGCCGGTGGCCGGCACCACCAGGTCCGAGAAGGCGTTGCCGCCGCCTTCCTCGACCCAGCGCGCCCGCGCCTCGCCCACCGGGTCGTCGGGACTGCCGAAGGGCAGCTTGGCGATCCACAGGTGGCGGCACAGGTCGCCGGGCAGGTCCAGGCCCTCGCCGAACGAGGCCAGGCCCAGCAGCACGCTGGGCCGGCCGGCGCGCACGCGCCGCGCATGCTCGGCCACCAGCAGCCCGCGCGGTTGCGCGCCCTGCACCAGCACCCGCTCGCGCAGCAGCGCGGGGTCCAGGTCCTGCAGCACGTCGACGGCCTGGTCCAGGTGGCGGCGCGAGGTGAACAGCGCCAGCCCGCCGCCGGTGGGCAGCTGCGCGATCTCGTGCGCGAGCAGCGAGGCGACCTCGGCATGGAAGGCGTCGAGCGCGCGCGGCGCGTGGCGGGTGCGGCGCACGACGATGGCGCCCTGGCGCGCATGGTCGAAGGGGCTGTCCACCGCCAGCGTGCGCAGGCCCGGGTGGCGCGCCAGCCCGGCCTCGCGCAGGAAGAAGTCGAAGCTGCCGCAGCTGGTGAGCGTGGCCGAGGTCAGCACCGCCGCGCGCACCCGCGGCCACAGGTGCTGGCGCAGCAGCTCGCCGGGCAGGATGGGGCAGGCATGCAGGCGCAGGCCGATGCCGGTGCCCTCGGGCTCGGCGGTCCACCACTTGGCGGTGCGGCGCGCGTCCTCGCCCTCGGTGAGCAGGCGCTCGGCGGTCTCCTGCGCCGCGGCCAGCGGCGGCGCCAGCGCGCCCAGCGCGGCGTACAGCGCGGCCAGCCGCGTGGCGCCGGGCTGCTCGCGCATGCGGGCCTTGAGCTCGCCGCCCAGACCGCTGGCGGCGGCCAGCAGCAGCGCCGCGCCGCGCGCCACCGCACGCAGCGGCTCGCCCATCACCTCGTGGACCATGGCCTCCGACAGGCGCTGCACGCCGTTGGCGGCCAGGGCCTCGTCACCGTGCCGCTGCAGCAGCGCGGCCAGCGCATGCAGGGCCGCGCGCAGGGCGGGCACGGCTTCCTCGGTGCCCGGCGGCAGGGCCTGCTGCAGCTCGCCGGCGACACCGGGCAGCACGCGGCCGGCGCGTTCCAGCCAGCGCAGCCGCGTCAGGTCCATGTGGGCGGCGAACTGCTCCACCGCCTTCTGCGGCAGGTGGTGCGCCTCGTCGATCACCAGCAGCGTCTGCGACAGGTCGGGCAGCACCCGGGCCGACACGCTGGCCAGCAGCAGGTCGTGGTTGGCGACGATCACGTCCACGTCGGCGAGGCGGCGCCGCGCGCGGTAATAGGCGCAGTCGTCGAAATGCGGGCAGGCGCGGGCGGTGCAGGTGTGGCGCTCGGCCGCGACCGGCTCCCAGTCGCCGGGCGCCGGCTGCACCGGCAGGCTGTCGCGGTCGCCGTCCCAGCCGCCGGTGGCCAAGGCGTCGGCCAGGCCGGTCCACCAGCGCACGCGGGCCTCGTCCGCCGCCTGCGGCGGCGGGGGCGCCACGGCGGGCCCGCCGCCGGCGGGCAGCTCGCCGAAGTCCAGCAGGTCCTGCGCCGCGGTCTCCAGCTTCGCCTCGCGCAGCAGCCGCTCCTTGCAGACGTAGCGCCCGCGGCCCTTGGCCAGCGCGAAGGTGAAGGGCACCGGGCTGGCGGCCGACAGCGCCGGCAGGTCCTTCTCGAGCAGCTGCGACTGCAGCGCCACGGTACTGGTCGAGATCAGCAGCCGGGTCCCGCGGGCCTTGGCGATCGCCGCGCCGGCCGTGATGTACGCGGCCGACTTGCCCACGCCGGTGCCGGCCTGCACGACGGCGACGGCGCGCCGGGGCTCCTCGGGCGTGTCGCCCAGCTCGCCGGCGGCCAGTGCCTGCGCACAGGCGGCGGCCATCGCGCGCTGCCCCGGGCGCGCGCGGAAGCCCGCGGCGCGGCCGAGCACCACGTCGTAGGCCGCCAGGCCCAGGGCCTGCCAGCTGCCGTCCGGAAAGCCGGCGTCCGCGTCCTGGGGCATGCTCAGTCGAGCCGGATGCCGGTGCGCGCGGCCAGCGCGCGGTAGCGCACCACCTCGCGGTCCATCAGTGCGCGCAGCGCCGCCGGCTCCAGCAGCGTGGCCTCCAGCGACTGCTGCGCCATGCGCTCGCGCAGGCCCGGCTCGGCCAGCACCACGCGCAGGTGCTGCAGCAGCGTGTCCTGCACGGCGGCGGGCAGCCCCGCGGGCCCGGCCAGCGCGTACCAGCCCTCGAACAGCGCGTCCAGCAGGCCCAGCTCCGCGTAGCCGGGCACGCCGGGCAGCAGCGGCGAGCGCTGCGCCGCCACCACCGCCAGCGCGCGCAGCTTGCCGGCGCGCAGCTGCGGCGCGGCCGCGGCCAGCGTGTCCACGCCCAGCGCGACGTCGCCGCGCACCAGCGCCAGCAGCGCCTCGCCGCTGCCCTTGTAGGGCACGGCCGTCAGCTGCACGCCGCGGGCGCGGGCCACCAGCTCGGTGACCAGGTGCGGCCCGGTGCCGGGGCCGAAGGTGGCGTAGTTCAGCACTCCCGGCTGGCGCGCGGCCGCATCGAGCAGCGCGCCCAGCGTGGCATGCGGCCCCGCGGCCTGCGCCAGCAGCACCAGCGGCGCGCGCGCGACCAGGGCCAGTGGCGTGAGCTGGCGGAACGGGTCGTAGGGCAGGCGCGGGCGCACCGCCGGATTGACCGTGTAGCTGGTGGAGCCGGACAGCAGCAGCACGTGGCCATCGGGCTCCGCGTCCACCACCTGCTGCACGCCCAGGATGGTCGAGGCGCCGGGCTTGTTCTCCACCACCACCGGCTGGCCCAGGCGCGGGGCCAGGCGCTCGGCCAGCAGGCGGGCGGCGATGTCGGTGCCGCCGCCGGCCGGGAAGGGCACGACCAGCCGCACCGGGCGCGACGGCCAGGCGGCGGCGCGCGCGTGGCGGAGCGGCAGGGCGGTGAGGGCGGAGCCGGCGGCCAGCAGGGCGAGCAGGCGGCGGCGGTCGGAAGCGGGCATGCGGTGGGTGTCCGTGGGGATCGGGCTCAGCGCGGCTTGCGCTTGCCCCGGGCCGGCTCCGGCGCCTCGCGCAGGGCGTCCAGCCATTGGAGGGTCTCGAGCTGGCCGACCACGCGGCGCAGCAGCTCGGGTGCGCTGCGTTCGAGCTGCTCGAGCAGCTCCAGCACCAGCACGTGCGAATTGAGCGGGCCGGCATTGGCCGGCTTGCGGGCCGCGGCCTCGGCCACGCGGGTGCGGCTGCGCTGGCGCTCCCAGGCGGCGCGGAAGCGCTGCACGCTGGCCAGCTCGTCCTGCGTGCCGGGCGCGGCCTCCAGCGGCGAGCCCGGCGCCTGCGCGCGGCGCGCGGCCCGCGCATGGTCCACCAGCGCAGCGAGCGGCGCGCGCGCGGCCTCGGCCCGCAGCGCGGTCTCGGCCTCGCGCAGCCCGCGCACGTCGCCCAGCGCCTGCAGCCGGCGCAGCTGCCGCGCCTGCAGCGGCCGCGCGCCCAGCAGCCGGCGGGCCAGTTGGTCGAGCTCGGCCTGCGCGCGCTCGCAGCGCTGCGCCAGCGCGGCCAGCTCGCGCGTGAAGGCCGGCAGCAGGCGCGCCTGCACCGCCTCGGGCTGGCCGGGCAGGCGGCGGGCCAGCGCGTCCAGCCGCGCGAACGCCGTCGGGTCCACGCGGGCCGCGCCGAGCGTGCGCAGCCGCTCCAAGGCCTGCAGGCCCTCGGCCAGTGCCGGGCCGCCGGCGGCGGCGCAGGGCGCGCCGCTCACGGACGCGCCCCCCGGGCCGCGCGCAGCGGGAGTCGCCGTGAGGCGGCAGTGCGGCTCATGGCCTGTCGCCGCCGGCCGGTGCGGCCTGCGGCGCCCGCGGCACCGGCGCGATCTCCACCCGGCGGTTCAGCGCCCGGCCGGACTCGCTCGCGTTCGAGGCCACCGGCTGCTGCGCGCCGAAGGCGGCCGCGAACACCTGGGTGGCGGGCAGGCCCTCGTCGATCAGCGCACGGGCCACGGTGAGCGCGCGCTGCGCCGACAGCTCCAGGTTGTCCTCGTAGCGCTTGGTGCCCTGCTGCACCGGCCGGTCGTCGGTGAAGCCGCTGACCATCAGCAGCTCGCCGCGCTCGCCCAGGTACACGCCCAGCGGCGGCACCAGGCTGCGCAGCAGCTGCCGGCCCTCGGGCCGCAGCTGGTCGGAGCCCGGCGCGAACAGCACGCTGCCGCTGATGCCGATGCGCCCGTTGGCCACGGTCACGCGGCCCGAGGCCAGCGGCACCGCCAGCGCCTTCTCCAGCGCCATGCGGCGCTGCTCCTCGATGCGGCGCTTGGCGGTCTCGGCCTGCAGGCTGGTGGCCAGGTCGGCCTGCACCACCGCCAGCCCGGCGAGCACCAGCACGAAGGCGCCCAGCAGCCCGGCCATCAGGTCGCCGAAGACGGTCCACACGGGCGCGACCTGCGCCGCGTCGGCGACCTGGCCGTCGTCGAGTTCCATCAGGCGCGCTCCGGCACCGCGGCCTGCACCTGGCGCAGCTGCTCGACCAGGCCCTGCTGCGAGGCGATGCTCAGGTCGATCACCTCGCGCGCCTGCGCCACGTAGTAGGCCAGCTGCTCGTCGCTGCGCGCGCTGCTGGCGGCCACCGCCTGCTCCAGCCGCTGCAGGCCCTCCAGCAGGCGGTCGCTGCCGGCCTGGAAGCCCTGCACGCCGGCACCGAAGGATTCGGCCAGCGCCGCCAGCTCCACGCCGGTGGCGGCCGCCTGCGTGGCCACCTCGCCGGCCTGCGCGGCCTGCGCCTGCAGCAGCGACGCGTAGCGCTCGCCGGCCTGCGCCATCACCTGCGCGGCGGCGTCGACCAGGCCCTGCACCGCGCTGCGCTGGCCGTCGGTGGCCTGCTGCACCGCCGCCAGCAGCTGGCCCAGCTGCGCGAGCAGGTCGGTGCGCTCGCGCAGCGCGAGGTTGTCGCGCTCGGCCAGCTGGCCCACCTGCGTGCGCAGCTGGCCGATCACCTCGGCCGCGGCCTGCGGCACCTCGGCGGCGGTCTGCAGCAGGCGCGACAGCGGCGCCTCCAGCGCGGCCCCCAGCGTGGCCAGGTGCTGCGCGACGGCGGCCTGCAGCGCGTCGAGCCGCTCGACGGCCGCGGCGCCGCGCGCCTGCTCGTCGCCACGCAGCGCCTCCAGCCGGGCGACCGCGGCCTCGCCGCGGGCCTGCTCCTCGGCACGCAGCGCGGCCAGTTCGCTGCGCCACAGCCCGGCCATGGCGTCCATGCGCTCGGCCTGGCCCGCCGCCCAGCGCGCCTCGGCCGCCAGCCGGTCCTGCACCAGCGCCTCGGCACGGGTGACCAGGGCGACGGCACCGTCCAGCGCCTGCGCGGCCTGCGCCCCGGTGCGCGCGGCGATGTCGGTGGCCGCCTGCTCCAGCGCGTCGCACACGGCCTGCTGGCGGGCCAGCGCCGCCTGCGCGGCCTCCTGCCAGCCGGCCTGCACGCCGGCGGCCTGCGCGTGCAGCTCCTGCAGCAGCGCGTCGAGCCGGGCCTGCTCGGCCTGCGCCCGGGCGGTGCGGTCGGCATCCAGGCGCTGCGCGAGCGTGGCGACCAGGGCCTCGCTGCGGGCCGCGAACGCGGTGGCGGCATCGCCCAGCGCACGCGCCGCGGCGGCGGTCTGGGCCTCGTGCGCGCGGGCGCCGGCCTGCTGGGCGGCGTCCCAGCCGGCGGCGGCGCGCTGCACGCTGGCGTCGAAGGCGCCGGCCAGCTGGCGCAGCTGCGCGGCGGCGTTGTCCTCGAGCCGGCCGTGCAGCGCCTGGGCGTGCCCGACCACCTGGGCCATCGCACCGGCCACCACGGGCGCCAGCGCGTCGCCGGCGGCGCGGGCCCCGGCGGCCAGGCTGTCCTCGAGCGCGCGGCCCACCCGCTCGGCCAGCGCCGCGTGCGCCTGCGCGGTGTCCCGCTGGAGCGCCGCGTGGCGCTCCAGCAGCTGCGCATCCAGCGCCTGCGCGCGCCGCTCCAGGCCCTGCACCAGGGCGTCGAGCCGCTCGACGACGGCGGGCAGGCCGTCGGCCTGCCGCTGCAGCGCGTCCCAAGCCTGCTGGCGGCGGTGCGCCAGCGCATGCACCTGCAGCGGGCCGGCGATGGCCGCATCGAGCAGGCGCGCGGCCTCCAGCCGCTCGCGCCGCGCGATCGCGGCCATCAGCCCCAGCAGGGCCGAGCAGGCCACGCCGGCCACCGAGGTGCCGAAGGCCAGGCCCAGCCCGCGGATCGGCGCGGCCAGCGCGGCGCGGATCGCCTGCAGGTCGGCCGAGGCTTCCAGCGCGAACACCGTGCCGCGGAAGGTGACCACCAGGCCCAGGAAGGTGCCCAGCATGCCCAGCATCACCAGTAGCCCCACCAGGTAGGGCGTGAGCGCCGGCGCGGGCAGCGCCACGCGGGCGCCGTCCAGCCGCAGCCGCACCGGCTCGCGCAGGGCGGCGGGCACGCGGGCCAGCCAGGCGCCCGGATCGACCACCGGCGCGGTCTCCTGCAGCGCGGCGGCCAGGCCGTCGGTGGCGCGGCGGTACAGCTGCAGCTCGCGGCTGCCGGCCAGGAAGGTCAGGGCGATCGTGGCCGTCATCGCCAGGGCCAGCGGGCTGGTGCCGGCGTAGCCGGCGGCGATCCAGGCCAGGGCCGCCAGGCCCAGGCCGAAGGCCAGGTGGAAGAGGTGTCGGCTCATGCGGGGGTGGTGTCCGTCGTGTCGGTCGTGGCGGGGGCGTCGAGCGAGGCGAGCAGCCCGGCCACGGGATCGAGCCGCAGGTCCAGCTCGGCCGCCAGCGCGGCCCGCCAGTCCTGGGCGTAGGTGTGCAGCCAGCCGCCGGGGGCGCGCCAGGCGGCCGGGTCGTCGCCGGCGCCGCTGGCCTGCAGCGTGGCGCGGTGCGCCTGCTTCAGCTGGGCGTGCCGGCGGGCCAGCACGGCCACGGCGGCGGGCAGCGCCTGCTGCTCGCGCGGGGCCAGCAGCTGCTCGAGCAGCTCGTCCAGCACGGCCAGCCGGCGCTGGTGCGCCGTGCCGCGGGCCAGGGCCGCGCGCACGTGGCCGCGCAGCGCGCCCACCATCTGCTCCATCTGCCGCTGCAGCGCCTGGTGGCGCTGGCGCCAGGGGCCGTCGGTGGCATCGTCGGCACCGGCGCCGCCGGGCGGTAGCACCTCGCGGCCGATGGCCGCCTGCAGCGCATCGCGCACCCGCTGCAGGTCGGCGGCCAGCTCGGCGGCCCTGGCGGCGCGCGCCCGGGCGGGCGCGGCTCCCTCGGGCGTGCGCAGGCCCTGCAGCGCGGCCTGCAGCTGGATCGCCTCGACCACGTGCAGCGACTGCGCCAGCCGCTCGGCGAAGTCGGCGCCTGCCGGCGCGGCAGGCGCGTCGACCCAGGCGCCGAGCTGGCGCACGAGGCGGGAGGGACCGAAGGCGGACTGCACGGGTGGCTGGCGGCGGACCGGGTGGAACGCGGGTCGGGTCGGATCGAGGATGGCTGGCGGCATGCCGCAGGCGTTGCGGGCAGCGGGGCGCCCGGTGCCGGGCCCGCGGGCCCGGCGTGGCAGCCCCGGCCCGGGAGGCCGGCGGCTGCGCGGTGCGTATTAGAAACGATCCGCCGGACGGTCCCGCCAGGACGTCGCCGGGGGGCCACGCGCCTGCCCAGCATGCACATGGGGGACAGCGCCACGGCGGCATCGGCGCCGATCCCGAGGCATGATGCAGGCGCGCCGCCGGCGCTGCCGACCCTGCCGCCATGCTGTCCCAAGACGTCGCACCGCCTGCCCACCACACCCTGAAGTTCTCGGGTCCGCTCACCCGCGAGGCGCTGCACCGCGCCTGCCGCAGCCTGGCCGATGCCGGGCCGGTGGCGCGGCTGCTGGTGGACCTGCGCGACGTGCCGCTGCCGCGGCCCGACAGCGCGCGCATCCAGCTGGCCTGCCACCTGGTCGTGTACTTCTTCGATGCACGGATCGCGCTGCTGGCCACCAAGGAGAGCATCAACCATGTCAGCGAGGGCGTGGCCGCCCGCGCCGGCATGCTGGTGCACCAGTTCTGGCGCGAGGACGCGGCCATGGACTGGCTGCTGTCGCAGCGGCCGTCCGGCGCGGCCACCGGCATCCCCCACGACGCCCCGCCCGGCTAGGGATTTGGCGGCCTGCGGCCGTGCGACACCGCACAATCCGCGCCCATGCACGTGGTCCACACCATCGCCGAGCTGCGCGAGCGGCTCGCCCCGTTCCGCCGTCCCGCCTTCGTGCCCACCATGGGCAACCTGCACGACGGCCACATCGCGCTCGTGCGGCAGGCGCGGGCGCTGGGCGACGTCACGGTCGCCAGCATCTTCGTCAACCGGCTGCAGTTCCTGCCGCACGAGGACTTCGACCGCTACCCGCGCACCTTCGCCGACGACACCGCGAAGCTGCAGGCGGCCGGCTGCGACCTGCTGTTCGCGCCCGACGAGGCCGAGCTGTACCCGCAGCCGCAGACCTGCAAGGTGCATCCGCCGGCCGCGCTGGCCGACCTGCTGGAGGGCCGGTTCCGGCCCGGCTTCTACGTGGGCGTGTGCACGGTGGTGATGAAGCTGTTCGCCTGCGTGCAGCCGCGGGTGGCGGTGTTCGGCAAGAAGGACTACCAGCAGCTGCTGGTGATCCGCGACATGGTGCGGCAGTTCGCCCTGCCCATCGAGGTCGTCGCCGGCGAGGTCGAACGCGCGGGCGATGGCCTGGCGCTGTCCTCGCGCAACCGCTACCTGTCGCCGGCCGAGCGGGCCGAGGCGGTGCAGCTGCAGGCCGCGTTGCGCGACCTGGCCGCACGGGTGGCCGCCGGCATGCCGGCCGCCGACGCGGAGGCGCAGGCCTGCGCGCAGCTGGCGGCCCGCGGCTGGCAGCCCGACTACCTGACCGTGCGCCGGCGCAGCGACCTGCAGCCGCCGGCCGCCGGCGAGCCGCTGGTGGCGCTGGGCGCGGCGCGGCTGGGTGCCACGCGGCTGATCGACGCGATCGAACTCTGAGGACGGAAGGAGCGGCCATGGGCCTGTTCAACGCGATGCTGGGCAATGCCTCGGCGGTGGATGCCGAGCGGGTGCAGGCCGAACTGGCGCCGGTGCTGGCCGCCGGCGAGTCGGTGCAGGGCGCCTGGCAGCTGGTGCGCGACCAGCTGGTGTTCACCGACCGCCGCGTGCTGCTGGTCGACCGGCAGGGCCTGACCGGCAGCAAGCGCCGCTACCACTCGATCCCCTGGCGCAGCATCACCCAGTGGTCCCTCGAGGGCGCGGGCACCTTCGACCTGGAGGCCGAGCTGCAGCTGTGGGTGTCGGGCCAGGCCGCGCCGGTGAGCCGCCAGCTGTCCCGCGGCGTCGACCTGGACGCGGTGCACCAGCTGCTGGCGCGGCTGGCGCTGCGCTGAGCGGCGCGCGCCCGCGCGGGTGCAGGCCGGCCCGGGCCGGTCAGGCCGGCAGCGGGGCGGCGGCGCCGCGCACCTGCCGCAGGGCGTCCTCGAGGGCCTGGACCGCGGCCGGCTTGGTCAGGTGCAGGTCGAAGCCCGCGGCGCGCGAGCGGCGCTGGTCCTCGGGCGCGCCCCAGCCGGACAGCGCCACCAGCGTCGCCGCGGCGGTGCCGGGCTGCGCCCGCAGCGCGCGCGCCAGCGCATGGCCGTCCATGCCGGGCATGCCGATGTCCAGCACCACCACGTCGGGGCCGAAGTCCAGCGCCCGCTCGACCGCCCGCGCGCTGCCGGTCAGCGCGAGCACGCAGTGGCCGCCCAGCCGCAGGGCATCGGCCAGCGACTCGACGGCATCGACGTTGTCGTCGACCAGCAGGATGCGCAGCGCCTGCAGTGCGCCGCCGCCGGGCGCGCCGGGCGCCTGCACGGTGCTGCCGGGGTCGCAGGGCAGCTGCACGGTGAACGTCGAGCCGTGGCCCAGCCCGTCGCTGTGGGCGTGGATGCGCCCGCCGTGCATCTCCACCAGGTTGCGCGCGATCGACATGCCGATGCCCAGCCCCGAGCTGGGCCGGCCCAGCTCGGCGTTCAGCGGCGAGAACATCTCGAACACCGCGGCCAGCTTGTCGGGCGGGATGCCCTGGCCCTGGTCGCGCACCAGCAGGTTGGCGCTGCTGCCGGCCGCGTCGGGCTGCAGCACCACGGACACCTCGGTGCCGGCGGGCGAGTAGCGCGAGGCGTTGGTCAGCAGGTTGGACAGCACCTGCGTCACGCGCAGCGCGTCCACCGTCGCCCACACGGGCGCCTCGGGCAGCGCCAGCCGCAGCCGCTGCGTGCGGGCCTCCAGCTGCGGGCGCAGCGCCTCGCAGGTCTCGCGCACCAGCGCCGCCAGCTCGGCCGGGCGGCGGTCCAGCGTCACCGTGCCGCGGCTCAGGCGCGACAGGTCCATCAGGTCGTCGATCAGCCGCACGGTGTGGTCCAGCTGGCGGTCGATGGTCTCGAGCGCGCGCTGCGCGGCGGGCGTGCCGGGGGCGCGCTGCAGGATGTGCACGCCGGTGCGGATGGGCGCCAGCGGGTTGCGCAGCTCGTGCGCGAGCGTGGCGATGAACTCGTCCTTGCGCCGGTTCGCCTCGGACAGCGCCTGCAGCGCCTGGGCACGGTCCAGCTCGGCCTGGCGGCGCTCGCTGACGTCGGTGACCTGCCCCACGTGGCCCAGGAAGCTGCCGTCGGCTCCGAAGCGGGGGGCGCCGCTGTCCTGGCACCAGCGGTAGCTGCCGTCGTGGGTGCGCAGCCGGTACTCGAAGGCGAAGGCGCTGCGGTCCTGCAGCGCCTGCGCGAACGCCGCGTGCGTGCGCGCCCGGTCCTCGGGGTGGGTGGCGTCGAGCCAGCCCAGCCCCAGCGCCTGCGCCGGGGTCTGCCCGGTGACGTCGAACCAGCGCCGCGACAGGTAGGTGCAGCAGCCCTGGGCGTCGGTCACCCACAGCTTGCCCGGCAGCACGTCCACCACCTCGGCGAACCAGGCCTGGCGCGCCTGCAGCGCCTGCTCGGCGGCCTTGATGTCGGTGATGTCGAAGGTCGAGCCGATGTAGCCCTGGAAGCGGTCGCCCTCGTGCCGGGGCAGGCCCACCGTCTTCATCCAGCGGAACTCGCCGTCGTGCCGGCGGAAGCGGAACTGGGCCTCGTAGGGCTCGCGCCGCGCGTAGGCCCGCACGTAGGCGTCGACGTAGCCCTGCGCGTCCTCGGGGTGCACGCACGCGACCCAGCCCATGCCCACCAGCGCCTCCAGCGTCCTGCCGGTGAAGTCGCGGTAGGCGCGGTTGACGAACACGTTGCCGTGCAGGTCGGTCTGCCAGATCAGCACGGGCGCCGAGTCGGCCAGTTCGCGAAAGCGCTGCTCGGTCTCGCTGGCGGGGCTGTCCGGCGCGGCGGCCTCCAGCGCGTCGAGGACGACGCGGCCGGCGGGCAGGGCGCGCAGCTGCGCCAGGTCGTGCGGCCCCAGCAGGCCGGCGTCCAGCAGCGCCTGCAGCCGGTGGGGTTGTCGTGGCGCGCAGGCCTCGGGCAGGGGTCGGTTCACGCGGGGCAGGATAGCGCAGCACCTGCGGTCGCGTTGCTCCGCGCGGCGCCTCGCGTCGCGTTGTGCCGGCCCGCCGACGCGGCCGCCGGTCCTGCACGCCGCGCCGTCACCGGCGCCTGCGGCACGCGGCCGGCGAACGCTGCGTCAGCCCTGCACCCGCGCCCCCGGCGCGATGGTGGGGGGTGCGGCGTTGAGCGTCTCGATCGCGAAGCCCGCGGCGGCCTTGTAGCGGGCCATGAAGGCCTCGCGTTCGGCCGCCGGGATCACCGCGTCGATGTCGTCGAACACGCCGCCGCAGCGCTCGTCGACCAGCCCGAGCAGGCCGAACGGGCCGGCGCCGCGGTTGCGCAGCACCAGCGCCGAGACGTCGGCGCACAGCGCGTCGTCGTAGGCCCGCAGGGCGTCGGGTCCGACGCCGTGCCGCACCAGGGCCGCGCCCAGCACGCGCGCGTCGACGATGGCCTGGCTGGCGCCGTTGGAGCCCACCGGGTACATCACGTGCGCCGCGTCGCCCAGCAGCGCCACCCGGCCGTCGACCCAGGTGGGCACCGGGTCGCGGTCGATCATCGGGTACTCGAAGACCTCCCGGGCGCCGCGCAGCATCGCGGGCACGTCCAGCCAGCCGTAGTCCCAGCCCTCGAAGTGGTGGATGAAGTCCTCGACCGCGACACGCCGGTTCCAGTCGCCCTGGGTCCAGCCCTGGCTGTTGTCGACCGTGATCTCGGCGATCCAGTTGATGGTGGCCAGGCCCGTGGCCGGATCGGGCGGGGAGATGGGATAGAAGACGACGCGGTGCCGCAGGCTGCCCAGGCCGACGAACGAGGCGCCCGAGCGGATCGGCACGCCGGGCGTGGTGCCGCGCCACATGATGGCGCCGCCCCAGTGGATGGGCGGCTGCTGCGGATGCATCTGCGCGCGCACCGCCGAGTGCAGGCCGTCGGCGGCCACCAGCAGCGCGCCCGTGGCCTCGCGGCGGCTGCCGTCGCGCGCCTCGACGGTCGCCACCACGCGCCCGTCCTCGTGCCGGTAGCCCACCACGCGCTGGCCCAGGCGCACCGTGTCCGCGCCCAGGCGTTCGCACACCGCCCGGTACAGCAGCATCTGCAGCTGCCCGCGGTGCACCGAGTACTGCGGCCAGCGGTAGCCGGCCAGCCGGCCGCGCGGCTCGCTGTACACGTCCTTGCCGTTGCGGCCCACCAGGGCCCACTCGCGCGCCTGCACGCCGATGGTGTCGAGCGCGCCTTCGTCCAGGCCCAGGTCGAACAGCTCGCGCACGGCGTTGGGCTGCAGGTTGATCCCCACGCCCAGCGGCTGCAGCTGCGGCACGGTCTCGAAGACGAGGCAAGGCACGCCCACCTGGTGCAGCGTCAGGGCGAGGGCGAGGCCGCCGATGCCGCCGCCGGCGATCAGCACCGGGGCGTGCAGGGCATCATGGGTGTCTGGCATGGGCGGCGATTCTGCCCTTGCGCCGAAAGACCTCTTCCGTGAACCACGACGACACCCTGCGCAGCCGCGTGCTGCGCGCCCTGCAGGGCCATGCCCGCACCCCCCTCGACGCCCCCGGCCTGCGCCGCGCCGCGGTCGTCGTCGGCCTGCTGCCCGAGGGCACCGGCGCGCAGCTGGCCGGCATCGCGCAGCCCGCCGGCTGGAGCGGGGCGGCCGCCGTGCTGCTGACGCGCCGGGCGGCCGGCCTGCGCCGCCATGGCGGCCAGTGGGCCCTGCCGGGCGGCAGCGTCGACGCCGGCGAGACCGCGACCGAGGCCGCGCGGCGCGAACTGCACGAGGAGGTCGGGCTGGCGCTGCCGGCCCATGAGGTGCTGGGCCTGCTGGACGACTACGCCACCCGCTCGGGCTGGGTCATCACCCCGGTGGTGGCCTGGCTGGGGGAGGCGCGCGCGCTGGTGCCGGACCCGGGGGAGGTGGCGAGCCTGCACCGCATCCCGCTGGCGGAACTGCTGCGCCCCGACGCCCCGATGCTCGAGGCGGGCGACGAGCCGCAGCGGCCGGTGCTGCGCATGCCCGTGGGCCAGGGCTGGATCGCCGCGCCCACCGGCGCGGTGCTGTACCAGTTCCGCGAGCTGTGCCTGCTGGGGCGGCCCACGCGCGTGGCGCACTTCGACCAGCCGGAGTTCGCGCGGCGCTGATGGCTGGGCGATGGCAGGGCAGGCCGCTCGGGGATCGCGGCTGGCCTACGATCCGCGGCCCATCCACACGACCACCCTGCACCGCCCATGCTGATCCGCCTCGTCTATGCCAGCCGCAGCACCGGCGCGCTCACGCCGATCGAC
The DNA here is from genome assembly GCA_027484575.1 of Comamonadaceae bacterium. Lineage (GTDB taxonomy): Bacteria > Pseudomonadota > Gammaproteobacteria > Burkholderiales > Burkholderiaceae_C > Ramlibacter. Next base: position 599,770 of record JAIXSQ010000007.1, on the reverse strand, counting down.
GTCAAGGACATCGTGCGTGCCTCCCAGCGCAACAACGCGCCGCTGGGCGTGACCGGCGCGCTCGTGATGGCCGACGGCGTCTTCCTGCAGTGCCTGGAGGGCGACCACCTGGCGGTGAACGCGCTGTACCACCGCATCCTGCTCGACGCGCGGCACCGCGACCCGGCCATCCTGCAGTTCGGCGAGATCGAGCAGCGGCTGTACACCGGCTGGAGCATGGGCCTGGTGCCCATGAGCGAGGCCAACCGCGCGCTGCTGCTCAAGTACTCGCCGACGGCGGCGTTCGACCCCTACGGCATGCGGCCGCGGGCCCTGGACGCGCTGTTCGCCGAGCTGGTCGCGCAGGCCCGCGTGCTCAACGGCTGAGGCGCCGCCACCGGCAGGGCCGCCCCGTAGAATCGCGCCCCCACCGAGACCCTGCGCGCCGAGCGCGCGATCCCATCCATGCCCTTCATCCTGTCCCACCAGATCCTCGACGAGGTCCTGAAGAAGAACGGCCTCAAGTCCAACGACCTGGCGGGCATCGACCGGCTGTTCGGCGGCGCCGACGGCTACTACTGGTACCACACGCTGCGCCACCTGTGCCCCAAGGGCCAGACCATGGAGTGGGCCAGCGAGGAGGCGCTGCGCGCTGCGGTGCAGGCGCACGAGGACGAGACCGCGGCCGAGGACGAGATGAAGCCGCACCAGCTGGGCGCCGAGCACCTGGCCGCCATCGCCCGCTGCCTGCAGGCGTGAGGCCGCAGCGCCGCCCCGCCGCATGAGTGGCGTGCGCGCCGCCGCGCCGGCCTCGCCGGTGACGCTGGCCCTGGCGGGCCTGGTCGCCCTGGGCGTGGCGATGGGCATCGGCCGCTTCGCCTTCACGCCCCTGCTGCCCCTGATGCTGGCCGAGCGCACGGTGGACCTCACCGGCGCCAGCCTGCTGGCCAGCGCGAACTACCTGGGCTACCTGGTCGGCGCCGTGGGCTGCACCTTCCAGCCCTGGCTGTGGCGCCGGCTGGGCCGGCCTGCCGCCGTCGACGGTCCGCGGCTGGTGCGCGCCGGGCTGGCCGCCACCGTGCTGCTCACGCTGGGCATGGCCGTGCCGCTCACCGCGGCGTGGGTGCCGCTGCGCTTTGCGGCCGGCGTGGCCAGCGCGGTCGTGTTCCTGCACACCTCGGGCTTCTGCCTGGAGCAGCTGGCGCGCCGCGGCCGGCCGTCCATGGGCGCGCTGATCTACGTGGGGCCGGGGCTGGGCATCGTCGCCAGCGGCCTGGCCGCCACCGCGCTGGTGCAGGCCCGGGCGCCGGCAGCGGCCGGCTGGCTCACCTTCGGCGTGCTGGCCGCGCTGCTGACGGCCGGCGTGTGGCGGGTGTTCCACCTGGGCCGCGGCGCGCCGGCGACCGCCGCCCCCGCCACGCCGGGCGCGGTGCCGGCCCCGGCCCCGGCCGCCGCCCGTGCCGGCACCGGCACGCTGGCGCTGCTCACGCTGGCCTACGGGCTGGCGGGCATCGGCTACATCGTCACCGCCACCTTCCTGCCGGTGATCGCCCGCCAGGCCCTGCCGGCCTCGCACTGGCTGGACCTGTTCTGGCCGCTGTTCGGCACCGGCGTGATGGCCGGTGCCGTGCTGGCCTCGCGCCTGAGCCCGCACGGCGACCTGCGCCTGCGGCTGGCCGCCTGCTACCTGCTGCAGGCCACGGGTGTCGCCGCCAGCCTGGTCAGCCCCACGCTGGCCGGCTTCGCGCTGGGCAGCCTGCTGCTGGGCCTGCCGTTCACCGCGATCACCTTCTTCGCGATGCAGGAAGTGCGGCGCGTGCGGCCGCAGCAGGCCACCGCCTTCATGGGCCTGCTGACGGCCGCCTACGGCCTGGGCCAGATCGCCGGCCCGCCGCTGGCGGCCTGGCTGGTCGCACGCAGCGGCGATGCGGCCACGGGCTTCGACCGCGCGCTGTGGATCGCCGCGGCGCTGCTGGTGCTGGGGGGGGTGCTGTTCGCCGCGATGGCCTGGCGTGGCGGCGCCCGGCTGCCCCCCGGACCCCGCCCGACCGCAACCTGACCTGCTCCCTCGGGGTTTCCACACTTGTCGAGCTCATCCGTGCAACGGATGATGGGGCTCTCCGTGTCTGTCCTCCCCCCGCCGCCGCCAGCCCGGGCCCTGCCCGATGCGCAGCCGTCGGCGCCCGCCGGCTGGCTGCAGTCCATGCAGCGGCGCACCACCACGGCCGAGGCCGGCCGCGAGACGGCCCAGGCCTGGCTGTCCGCGGTGCTTGAACACGCGCTGGACATCCTGCTGGTGGCCGATGCCGCCGGCCGCATCGTCGAGGCCAACGCCGGGGCCGCGCGCCTGCTGGGCATCGAGCGGGCGCAGTTGCGCGGCCGCATCCTGGACACCGTGCTGGAGGGCCTGCCCGCCGCACCGGCGCTGGGGCAGCTGGCCACCACCGGGGTGCTGGTGCGGGCGGTGGCCGCCAACGGCAGCGTGCTCGACCTGGAGGCCTCGGTGTCCAGCACCCGCATCGACGGCCAGGTGCACGTCTGCGTGATCGCCCGCGACGTCGGCGAGCGGGTGCGCACCCAGGACGAGCTGGTGCGGCGGAACATCGAGCTGCAGCAGTTCGCCTACGTGGCCTCGCACGACATGCGCTCGCCGCTGCGCACCGTGATCGGCTTCCTGGGGCTGGTGCTGCGCCAGCACGGCGATGCGCTGCCGGGCACCAGTGGCGACCTGATCACCCGCAGCCTGCGCGCGGCCGAGCACCTGGACCTGCTGACGGCCGACCTGCTGGCCTATGCGCGCTTCGACACCGAGCCGCGTCCCGACGCGCCGGTCGACCTGGGCGAGGTGCTGGAGGACTGCCGCCTGAACCTGGCGGCCGAGATCGAGTCGCGCGGGGCCTGCGTCGAGGCCGCACCGGCGCTGCCGGTGGTGCGCGGCAACCGGGGCCAGCTGCTGCAGTTGCTGCAGAACCTGCTGGCCAACGCGCTCAAGTACCACGCCGGCCCCGGGGCGCCCCGGGTGCGGGTGGCGGCCTGGCGCGCCGGCACGCACTGGACGGTCACCGTCACCGACGACGGCCCGGGCATTCCCGCCGACCAGCGCGAGCGGGTCTTCGAGCCTTTCCACCGCCTGCACCAGCAGTCCAAGGTGCCCGGCACCGGGCTGGGCCTGGCGATCTGCCGCAAGGTGGTCGCGGCCCACGGCGGCCGCATCGTCGCCGAGGCCGGCCCCCAGGGCGGCACCATGATCGTGTTCACATTGGCCTGCGAGGACAACGACGGATGAACGTCAGCCCCCTGGAGAAGATCGGCCGCCCGGCCACCGTGCTGCTGGTGGACGACAACGAGGACCATGTCCTGCTGACGCGCCTGGCCATGGAGGAGGCGCGCCTGACCGTCGACCTGCACGTGGTGCCCGACGGCCAGGCCTGCATGGACTTCCTGCAGCGCACGGGCGCCCATGCCGACGCCCCGGTGCCCGACCTGGTGCTGCTGGACCTGCACATGCCGCGCATGGACGGCTACGAGGTGATGCAGCGCGTGCAGGCCGACGCCGCGCTGCGCCTGATCCCGGTGGTGGTGCTGACCACCTCGGCCGACATCGTCGACGTGCAGCGCATGCATGCGCTGGGCTGCAACTCCTACGTGGTCAAGCCGGTCAACTTCGAGAGCTTCGTGCAGATCACCCGCGACCTGGGCCGCTGGTGGTTCAGCCTGGTGGTGCTGCCCACGGCCGTGCGGCCACAGTGAACGGACCGTGGGCCCGCGGGCTCAGGCGCGCGCGGCCAGCCAGGCCGCCGCGCCGTCGCCGGCCCAGCGCCCGGTGGCCAGGCAGGCTGTCAGCAGGTAGCCGCCGGTCGGCGCATCCCAGTCCAGCATCTCGCCGCAGCAGAACACGCCCGGCAGCGTCTGCAGCATCGCCCGCGCATCCAGCGCCTCGAAGCGCACGCCGCCGGCGGTGCTGATCGCCTCGGCCACCGGCCGTGGCCGGGCCAGCCGCAGCGGCAGCGCCTTCAGGGCCGCGGCCAGGGCCTGCGGATCGTGCAGCTGCGCGGGCGTGAGCACCTCGTGCACCAGCGCCGCCTTCGCACCGGCCAGGCCCAGCCGGCCCTTCAGGTGGCTGGCCAGGCTGCGCGCGCCGCGCGGGTGCCGCACCTCGGCCAGCACGCGCCCGGGGGCGTGCTGCGGCAGCAGGTCGAGCAGCCAGGTGGCCTGGCCCTGCGCCGCGATGGCGGCGCGCAGCCGGGCCGAGTGGGCGTAGACCAGGCTGCCCTCGACGCCGGTGTCGGTCAGCACGAACTCGCCGGCCTGCGCAACCTCCGGCGGATCGCCGGCCAGCCTCGCCGCCACGGCCTTGACCGGCTGGCCGGCCTGGCGCTCGCGCAGGTGCGCGCTCCAGCCGTCGGCGCCCGGCCGCATCGGCGCGACGTCGAAGCCGCAGTTGGATGCCTGCAGCGGCGCCAGCGGCACGCCGCGCGCGGCCAGCAGCGGCACCCAGGCGCCGTCGGAGCCCAGCCGCGGCCAGCTCGCGCCGCCCAGGGCCAGCACCGTGGCCGCGGCCCGGTGCGCGACCCGGCCCACCGGCGTGTCGAAGCACAGCGCGCCGTCGGCGTCCCAGCCGGTCCAGCGGTGCCGCACGTGGAGGCGCAGCCCGGCCGCGCGCAGCCGGTGCAGCCAGGCACGCAGCAGCGGCGCGGCCTTCATGTCGGTGGGGAACACGCGGCCCGAGCTGCCGACGAAGGTGGCGATGCCCAGCTGCTCGGCCCAGGCGCGCACCTGGGGGCCGCCGACCGCGTCCAGCGCGGCGCGCAGGGCCGGCGGCGCGTCGGGATAGCGGCCCACGAAGGGGCCGTGCGGCTCGGAATGCGTGAGGTTCAGGCCGCCGCGGCCGGCCAGCAGGAACTTGCGGCCCACCGAGGGCATGGCGTCGTACAGGTCGACCGCGTGGCCGGCGTGCAGCAGCCGCTCGGCCGCCATCAGCCCGGCGGGGCCGCCGCCGATGACGGCGGCGTGGAGGGAAGGGGAAGTCACCGGCCCGATTGTCGGGCAGGCCCGGGCCGCCCCCTGCTCAGAGGTCGGCCTGGGCGGCCTGCAGCAGGGCGGCGAAGCGGTGCGCATCGCCCAGCTCGCGCGCCTGCAGCAGCGCCAGCTTGACCAGCAGCAGCTCGGCCCTGGGGCCCGCGGCGTCGATGGCGGTGGCCAGGGCGTCGTAGACGGCCTCCAGGCCGGGGATGTCGAGGGTGGGGGTGGTCATGCGGGTCCTCGGCGTGGTGCTCAGTGGGCCAGCAGCGGCGCGAAGGCGGCGCGGAGGCGGGCGGGGTCCAGGCCGAGCCAGCGGCCCATCACGTGCTGGTCGGGCCGCAGCAGGCAGGCCGCGCCGGGCCGCAGGCCCCAGGCCGCGCGCAGGCGGCCGTCCGCATCGGGCAGCACGCCGTCGGCGCCGGCCACCGGGCCGTCGTGGCCGATGGCCAGCAGCTGCAGCGGCAGGCCCTGCGCGCGCAGCCCGGCGGCGGCCTCGGCCACGCCGGCGGGCACCGCGGCGCCGTCGACGGCCAGCAGCAGGGTGAAGCCATGGCCCAGCCGGTCCAGCAGGTGCGTGTCGGGTCCCAGCCGCACGTCCGCCGGCGGCGCGCCACGGCCCGGGCCGGCGGTGAACAGCGCGTCGTCGTCGCCGCTGGCGTTGAGCGCCGAGTGCAGGTACGCATGCGGCCGCGAGGTGCGCCAGTGGTACAGCGGCCGCACGAAGTCCTGCGTCAGCGACAGCGACAGCACCGCGTCGCGCAGCAGCTGGAAGCCGCGCGAGGGCGGCGCCATGAAGCGGGTGCTCTTGCCGGCCTCCTCGATGATCTCGCGTGCCGCGCCCACCCGCTCGGCGCTGTAGTTGGCCAGCAGCGACGCGGGCGCGCGGCCCGAGGCGACCAGGCCCAGGTGCCAGCCCAGGGACTGCGCGTCCTGGAACGCGGTGTTGGCACCGCGCACGCCGAAGATCGGCAGCAGGTGCGCCGCGTCGCCGGCGAACAGCACGCGGCCGTGCAGGTAGTCGGGCAGGGTGAGCGTGCGGGCCGAGTACACCGAGGACCAGTCGAGCTCCCAGGCGATGCCGGCGTGGCCGATCATGGCCAGCTGCGCGTCGATGGCACGCCGCAGCGCCTGCGGCTGCAGGGCCTGCTCGGCGGTCTGGCCCGGCGGCAGCTGCCAGTCCACCCGCCAGATGCCCTGCGGCTCGCGGTGCATCAGCACCGTGTTGCCGGGATTCCAGGGCGGGTCGAACCAGGCCATGCGCTCGGTGGGCAGCGGCAGGTCGACGCGGATGTCGGCGATCACGAAGCGGCCCTCGTACGAGGCGCCCTCCATCGTCAGGCCCAGCAGCTCGCGCAGGCCCGAGCGGCCGCCGTCGGCCGCCACCACCCAGTCGGCGGCCTGCGCGTAGGGACCGGCCGGCGTGTCGACGGTCAGCGTGGCGCCCTGCGCGTCCTGCGCCAGGCCCACCGCCTTGTTGCCCCAGCGCAGCTCGACCAGCGGCTGCGCGGCACAGGCGTCCAGCAGCACCTCCTCGAGGTACTGCTGCTGCAGGTTGGTCATCGGGAACCAGCGCTGGTCGTCGTCGTGCGGCGCCTCCATGCGGAACACCCGCTGGCCGCGGTAGTGCGAGTTGCCGTGCCGCCAGGGCAGGCCCAGCTGGGCGATGCGCCGCGCCACGCCGACCTGGTGGAGGATCTCCATGGTGCGGCGGGTGAACACGATCGCGCGGCTGCCCTGCGAGACCTGCAGCTCGGCCGACAGCACCACGCTGCGCACGCCGAACTGCGCCAGCCCCAGAGCGGTGACCAGGCCGGCGGGACCGGCGCCCACCACCACCACGGGCGCGCGCGGCGGGGCGGGCTGCGCGCCGGGCAGCCAGGGGCGGTGCACCCGGTAGGGGTAGTAGATCGAGGGGCGCGGTTCGGTGGCGGGCTGGTGCATGGGGCGAGGGTGTCAGTCGGTGGGCTGCTGCGCGTGGGCGACCAGGCGGTCGAGCAGCGCGCCCAGCTGCGCCTGCTCGGCCGCCGACAGGCAGCCGAAGATCTCGTCGTTGCGGCGGGCGATGAAGTCCATCGCACGGCGGGCGGTGCGGCGGCCGGCCGGGGTGAGGGTGAGCACCACGCCGCGGCCGTCGCCGGGGTGGTCGGCCTTCGCGACCAGGCCCTGCGCGGCGAGCCACTGCGCGGCACGGCTGGCCTGGCCCTTGTCGAGGTTGGCACGCAGCGCCAGGTCCTTGACCGACAGCGGCTCGAACGCACCCACCGTGACCAGGCAGCGCGCATCGGCCAGCGACAGCCCGGCCTCGAGCGGATAGCGGCGCTGGCTCTCCTGGTCGGTGAGCTTGTGCACCTGGTGCAGCCGGTAGGTCAGCGTGCGCGGCAGGGCGGGCAGGGCGTCGGCGGCGGGCCGGGCGCGGCGGGTGGCCAAGGCGGTCTCCGGGGGTGGAGCCGCGATTGTGGCGCCTGATGGTTGCGCACGCAACCAGATCGTTGCGTCCGCAACGGATGGCGCCCCGCCGGGTCGTGCCCGCGCAACCCCGTGCCGCTCAGGCCGGCGGCAGCAGCGCCACCGGCACCTCGACCGGCATGTCCAGCAGCAGCTGGGCCATGCCCTTGCCCAGCGGGTCGTTGCGCAGCGAGGCCATGCCGCCGCCGCCCAGCGCGCGCTCGCACACCAGGTTGATGGCGTGCAGGCCGGGCAGGTCGTGGCGTGTCACCGGTCCCTGCACCAGGTGCGCCAGCCACGCGTGCACCCGCTGCGGCGTGACCTGCTCGCGCAGCACCGGCAGCAGCGCGGGGCTGCGCGCCACCAGCCCGATGTTGGAGGTGTCGCCCTTGTCGCCGCTGCGGCCGTGCGCGATGCGCACCAGCGGCACGGTGGCGCGCGGGCCGGGCGGCACGGCCGGCGTGGCGGCCTCCAGTGGCACGGGCGCCTGGGCGGGCGGGGGCGGGCGCTGCGCGACCGGCACCGGGCCCGCACCGTCCAGCCGCAGCGTGGGCTGCACCGCCGCCTGGTCGACGAGGAAGGCCACCTGCCGCAGCACCGGCTGCACCGGCGGCCGGCCGCCCGCGCCGGTGGTGCCGGGCGACCACGAGGTGCCCGGCGCGGCGAACTCGCGGGCGAACGCTTCCAGCGCGCGCCGCTCGCGGTGCGTGGCCGACACGCGCAGCACCACCTCGCGGGTGTCCAGGCGGCGGGCATGGGGCCCGTAGGCCGACTCGGTGCCCAGCAGCTCGACCAGCGTGGCCTCGAAGTCGGGCAGCCCCAGGGCCTGCAGCAGCATGCGCCCGCGGGCCAGCAGCGCGTCGCCGGTGCGGCGCGCCTTGGCGGCGGCGTCGATGCCCAGGATGGTCAGCTGCGCCGTCACGCGCCAGCCGGCCATGGCGGTGGCGCTGACCTTGTAGCGGCCGGTGGGCGGGCGGCCGCGCGCGCCCGTCACGCGCACCCGGTCGGGTCCGTCGGCCTCCATGCGCACCTGGCGCCAGTCGCACACCACGTCGGGCAGCAGGTAGTGCGCCGGATCGCCGATCTCGTACAGCAGCTGCTCGGCCAGCGTGGCCGGCGTGACCAGGCCGCCGGTGCCGGCCGGCTTGGTGAGCACGATGCTGCCGTCGGCGCCGCAGTGCACGATGGGGTAGCCGATGCCGGCCCAGTCGGGCACCTGCTCCCAGTCGGTGGCCAGGCCGCCGGTGGCCTGGCAGCCGCACTCGATCACGTGGCCGGCCAGGCTGCCGGCCGACAGCAGGTCCCAGGCATCGGCCGGCCAGCCGAAGGCGTGCAGCAGCACGCCCAGCGTGACGGCGCTGTCGACGCAGCGGCCGGTGATGACCAGGTCGGCGCCGGCATCGAGCGCGCGCGCGATCGGCTGCGCGCCCAGGTAGGCGTTGGCGGTGGCGAGCTGCTCGGGCAGGGGGCTGCCGTCCAGCGCGGTGGTGCCCGCCGCACGCAGGCCCGGCACCAGGGGCAGCACGTCGTCACCCTCGACCACCGCGATGCGCAGCGGCACGCCCAGCTCCTGCGCCAGGGCCCGGGCCGCGTCGGCACAGCCGCGCGGGTTCACCCCGCCGGCATTGCTCACGATGCGGATGCCGCGTTCGCGCGCCTCGCGCAGCACCGAGCGCAGCGCGACCTCCACGAAATCGGTGGCCCAGCCCGCCTCGGGCCGCTTGGCCCGCTGCGCCGCCAGGATCGACATGGTCAGCTCGGCCAGGTAGTCGAACACCAGGACGTCGATGGCGCCGCTGCGCACCAGCTGCACCGGGCCCAGGCTGCTGTCGCCCCAGAAGCCGGAGGCGCCGCCGATGCGCACCGTGCCGGGCGGCGCGGGCTCTTGGGGAGTCGCTTGCATCGCGCCACTGTGCCGGGGCGCGGCGGGCCGCAGCGCTGGGGTTGTCCCGGGGGCGGGCGGCGGCTCAGGCCACCAGGCGCAGGGTGGGTTCCGCCTGCCGCTGGCGCCAGGCGGCCGGCGGCATGCCCCAGGCGCGGCGGAACTCGCGCGCGAAGTGCGACGCATCGGCATAGCCGCAGCGCGCCCCGATCGCGGCCACCCCCAGGCCGCGCATCGCCGGGTTGCCGAGCAGTTCGGCGGCACGCTCCATCCGCAGCTGGCGCAGGGCGGCCGCCACCGGCCTGCCGGCAGCCGCATGCGCCCGGTGCAGCGTGCGCAGCGACACCTGCAGCGCCCGCGCGAGCGCGCCGGCCGTCAGCCCGGGTTCGTCCAGCCGCTGGCGCATCACGGCCTCGGACCGGGCCACGAGGTCGTCGGCCACCGTGGCGGCGGGCGCCGGGGCGTCGCCGAACGCGGCCGCGACGAGTGCGCCCACATGGCCCGGCAGGTGGCCGGCCGGGTAGGCGCGCGCCAGGCGCAGGTCGTCGCCCAGCTGCAGCAGCAGCGCCGACAGCGTGCGGCCCCAGCCCTGGTCGCGCCAGGCCACCCGGCCGCTGCAGGTGCCCGGCTCCGGCAGCCACTGGCCGGCCAGCGACCGCGGCAGGCGCAGGGCCACCAGGCCGCAGCCTTGCGGGAAGTGGGCCTCGAAGGCCTGGGCGGTGTCGGCCAGCGCCACGTCGCCGGGCCGCAGGTGCATCAGGTGCCCACCGTGCCGCAGCGTCCAGGGCTGGGCCGACTGCGCCAGCAGCAGCAGCGGCGCGCCGCGCTGCGCACGGGCGGGCTGGGCCGGGCGGTTCGCGTGCCACGGTGCGGCGTCGGCCCGCACCAGCCCCAGGGGCCCGAGCGCGAGCGTCTGCAGGCGTCCACCGAAGACGTCGGCCACCGGCGAGCCCGCCTGCATGGGGACCAGCGCCGCCGCCCAGGCGGCGGCCCAGTGCAGCAGGCGCTGCAACGGCGCCGCGGCCGTGGTCTCCCAAGTCTCCAAACCGTCCGTCATCACTGGGCGGCCACTGTAACCACGTGTCACGCCGCCGTCACCGGGTTCGTCGCCGATGCAACTCATCCGTGCCCAACGCCGCCGTATGATGGGTTCACCCCGCCCTCGGCGCACCTGCCCGTGACCCCCGACGCCACGCCCCTCGGCCGCCGCCACCACCTGAGCCTGCTCGGCGGTGGGCCGGCCACCCTGCTGTTCGTGCATGGCTACGGCTGCAACCAGACCATGTGGCGCCACGTGGCGCCGGCACTGGCCGACCGCTGGCGCATCGCCCTGGTCGACCTGGCCGGCTTCGGCCTGAGTGCACCCGACGCCTACGACCCCGTGCGGCATGCCAGCCTGGACGGGCATGCCCAGGACATCGCCGGCCTGGCCCGGTTGCTCGGGGACCAGCCCGTGGTGCTGGTGGGGCACTCGGTGGGCGCCATGGTCGGCCTGCGCGCCCAGGCCATCGCCCCGGAGGCGATCGTGGCGCACGCCATGGTCTCGCCCTCGGCCTGCATGCTCACCACGCCGACCTGGCCCGGCGGCTTCGACCACGACACCGCCGAAGCCCTGCTGGCCGGCCAGCAGCGCGACATGCAGGCCTGGGCCGCCGACGTGGCGCAGCTGGTGGCGGGCCAGGACCGCTGGGGCCCGGTCACCACCGAACTGGTCGCCAGCTTCTGCCGCGCCGACCCGCGCGCGGCCGCGCAGCTGGCCCGCGAGGCCTTCCTCGGCGACCACCGCGCGCTGCTGCCGCTGGCCCATCCCTCGCTGGTGCTGCAATGCGACGACGACCCGATCGCGCCGCTGGCCATGGGGCAGGCGATGCAGTCGCAGATGCCCGACAGCTGCCTGCGCGTGCTGGGCGCCAGCGGCCATTGCCCGCACCTGACCGTGCCGCGGCAGGTGGTGGCGGCGCTGCAGGACTGGCTGGCGGCCCTGCAGCGCACCGGGGTGCTGCCCGCCAGCGACGCGCTGCCGGCCTGAGGCCCCGCGCCGCCGCGGGCCTGCGCGGCACGCGACCCCGCTTGGCACGGATCGGCCGGTGCCGGCACGCATCGGCCGGTGCACGCCGCCCGCGGCGCGCCATGCTGGGCGCATGCACCGCCACCCCCGTCCCGCCGCGTGAACCGCGCCCCCATCGAACGTGAGGTCGGCACGGTCGCGGCCGTGCCGGGCGTGCGCGGCGCCGCCCTGCTGGACCTCGAGGGCGGGCTGCCCTGGGCGACCAGCGGTGACGCCGCGTCCCTGCTGATGGCCGAGGCCGCCAGCGACCACTGGCGCCTGACCCTGCGGCACGGCCGCACCTTCGGCGAGCTGGGCACGCTGCGCACGCAGGTGCTGATCCACGCCGACGGCCGCCTCACGCTGGTGGCCTGTCCCCTGAACCTCCTGCTGGTGACCGTCTCGGCCGAGCCCGACGCGGTCGACTGGCGGCACTGGAAGTCGTGCGTCGGTCGGCTGCATGCCGTCCTGCGCGCGGCCTGACCGCCCCGGCAGGGGCACCCGCGTTCCCAACCAAGCAACGAAAGAGAGACAACCATGGCTTCCGTCAAGCAGACCCTCGAAGACCTGATGAACGTCGATGGCGCGATGTGCGCCGCGGTGGTGGATTCGGCCAGCGGCATGATGCTCGGCTCGATCGGCACCGGCGTGGACCTGGAAGTCGCCGCCGCCGGCAACACCGAGGTGGTGCGCGCCAAGATGAAGGTGATGCGGGCCCTGGGCCTGAACGACCTGATCGAGGACATCCTGATCACGCTGGGCAAGCAGTACCACATCATCCGGCCGTCGGCCCGCAAGGAAGGCGTGTTCATCTACTTCGTGCTGGACAAGCAGCGCGCCAACCTCGCGATGGCGCGGCGCAAGACGCTGGACATCGACAAGGAACTGATGTTCTGAGCCTGCGCGTGGCGTGTCGACGATGACCTGGTCCGCCGTCTACGTCAGCGAGGTCGCCCCCGGCGCGCTGGGCACCGACCCCGACGCGGTGCGCGCGGCGCTGGTGGCGCTGCAGGCGCAGTCGGCGGCGAGCAACCGCGCCGCCGGGCTGCGCGGCCTGCTGGTGTGCGGCGAGAGCTTCTTCCTGCAGTGGATCGAGGGCAGCGAGGCCGCCGTGCGCGGCCTGCTCGCGCGCATCGCCGCCGACCGCCGGCACTGCCGCATGCAGATGCTGCACTCGGGCCCCGGCGAGCACATGCTGCACGACTGGTCGATGGCCCTGCTGGCGCGGCCGGCGGCCGACCCGCAGGTGGCCGAGGCCATCGCGGCGCTGCGCCGCGGCGAACTGCCCGCGGACGGGCCCGGGGGCGTGCCGGCGGCCATCGTGCGCAGGCTGGTCAAGCCCGGCCCCGAAGCGGTCGCGCGGCCGCGCGTGGGCCTGTTCGGCCAGAGCGGCGTGTGGTCGGGCGCGCTGGTCGCGCACCTGCAGGCCCGCTGGGGCGTGCCGCTGCAACGCACGCGGCTGCTGGGCAGCCTGGGCTTCGAGCGCGAGGCCCTGATCGAGTGGCTGGTGCACGACGATCCCGCGCACGGCCCGCTGAGCGTGGTGAACTACTCGGGCGAACTGCTGGCCGCACCTTGGATGCAGGGCTGCATCGCGCCCCTGGGCGTCGGCGCGCTGTTCGCCAGCGGCACCACCGAGGACGGCGTGCTGGCCTATGCGCGCCAGGTGCTCGACCAGCTGGGCACCGCCAATGCGACGACGCCGCTGGTGGGCTTCCTGGGCCGCACCGCCGCGCGCTTCCAGCCGGCGCTCGACGCCCTGTTCGCCGAGCGTGGGCGCCAGATGCACTGGAGCGCGGTCCCGCTGGCCGACAGCACCGGGGTGTGGAAGGAGATCGTGGGCTGGATGCCCGCGGCGCCTGTCCCTGCGCCGCGCGCCGCGCGTGCGGTCGAGAAGGCCACGACGGCCGAGAAGGCCGAGAAGGCCGAGAAGGTCGAGAAGGTCGAGAAGGTCGAGAAGGCCGGGCCGGTCCCGGCGCCATCCGCGCCGCCGGTCGCGCGCTTGCCCGCGGACCCGCCAGCGCCCGAGGGTCCGGGCCCGGCGTGGCTCGAGCCGCTGCTGCGCCTGGACGGGGTCGAGGCCGCCGGCCTGCTGCCCGATGCCGGCGCCCGGCCGGTCCTGCGCTGGCGCGGCGCGTCGGGCGAGGCCGCACGGCACGCGGCGGAACTGGAGGCCTGGCGCGCGGGCCCGCGCACCGGTGTGCAGGGCGAGCAGCCGCAGCAGTGGCTGGTGCGCTGGCCCGACCGGCTGAGCCTGTTCCGCCGCCTGCCCGACGGGGCGCTGCTGTACGTGGCCACGCGGGCGGGCCACACCAACGAACCCTGGCTGCGGCTGGAGGTCGAGGCGGCGCTGACCGGGGCGGCGCGATGAGCGCCGCGACGGCGCCCGTGGGCTACTTCGAGGGCGACCTGGTGACCTGTGGCGAGCGCCTGATGGTGGTGCTGGGCTCCGACGAGGCCACCGCGCAGGCCGAATGCGTCTGGTACGCGCAGGGCAGCCGCTGCACCGAGCTGATCGCGCATGCGCGGCTGCAGCTGCTGTCGGCTTCGGTGCTGCGGCCCGGCTACCGGTTGGTGCAGCCGCCGGCGGCCGCCACCGTCACCGCGAGCGCGGCCGTGGTCAGCGGCGTGCCGCCAGCCGCAGCGGATTGAAGCCGGTCACCAGCGCCGCGGCCGCGAGCACCAGCGCCACGCCCGGCACCATGCCCGGCGTGAACGGCTCGCCCAGGAACAGCCCGCCCCAGGTCACGCCGAACAGCGGGATCAGGAAGGCCGAGGACGTCGCGGCGCTGGCGGGGATCTCGCGCAAAAGCCGCATGCTGATCCAGTACATGAAGCCCGAGGTGAAGGTGCCCAGCACGGCCAGCGCGAGCAGGGCCTCGGGCACCAGCCGCACCGACGGCGCCATCCCGGCCGCGGGCAGCAGCAGCACCGCCGCGGCGGCGACGTGCACCGCGGCCGACGCCGGCAGCGGATGGTGCAGCAGCGTGGCGCGCTTCATCAGCACCGCACCGAAGCCGTAGCTGGCCGAGGCCGCGACGCATGCGGCCACGCCCGCTAGCACCCGGCCGTCGGGCGCGACCGGCCCCAGCCGCACCAGCAGGGCCACGCCCGCCAGGCCGAGCGCGCAGCCGGCCAGCTTGCGCCCGGTGATGCGCTCCTCGCCGGCCAGTGCGCCGGCGAGCACGCCGAACAGCGGCGCGGTGGCATTGAGCACGGCCGAATAGCCGGCCGGCAGCACCAGGCCGGCGGCATTGAACAGCACGAAGGGTGCGACGACGGTCAGCAGCGCGAGCAGCGCCAGGCGCGGCCAGTGCGCCCGCGCCGGCCAGCGCTCGCCCGCCACGCGCAGCAACAGGGCCAGCACCGCGGCCGCCAGCAGGCAGCGCAGGAAGGCCATGGGCAGCGGCCCCAAGGCCGGCGCGGCCGTGCGGATCAGCGGGAAGGACGCGCCCCAGACCGCGGACAGGGCGACGAGCTGGAGGAAGTGGCGGCCTTGCATGCGAGCGCGATTGTCGCGGCAGCGGGGAGCCTGGCCTGTCATGCCCGCGCAGGCGGGCATCCACGGTCGGGCGTGGCGGTCGATCGTGGGTCCCCGCCTGCGCGGGGACGACGGCGCGGGGCTCGTCATGCCCGCGCAGGCGGGCATCCACGGTCGGGCGGGGTGGTCGGTCGTGGGTCCCCGCCTGCGCGGGGGCGACGGCGCGGGACCCGTCATGCCCGCGCAGGCGGGCATCCACGGTCGGGCGTGGTGGTCGGTCGTGGGTCCCCGCCTGCGCGGGGACGACGGCGCGGGGACCCGTCACGCCCGCGCAGGCGGGCGTCCACGGTTGGGCGGGGCGGTCGATCGTGGGTCCCCGCCTGCGCGGGGACGACGGCGCGGGGGGCCCGTCATGCCCGGCCAGGCGGGCATCCACGGTTGGGCGTGGCGGTCGGTCGTGGGTCCCCGCCTGCGCGGGGACGACGGCGCGGGGGGCCCGTCATGCCCGCGCAGGCGTATTCACGGTCGGGCGTGGTGGTCGGTCGTGGGTCCCCGCCTGCGCGAGGACGACGGCGCGGGGTCCCGGCATGCTCGCGCAGGCGGGCATCCACGGTCGGGCGTGGCGGTTGATCGTGGGTCCCCGCCTGCGCGGGGACGACGGCGCGGGCCCGTCATGCCCGCGCAGGCGGGCATCCATGCTCAGTCGCCGCGTCCCAGCAAGGCCTTGGCGGCCTCGACGCGCAGCGCGAGCGGCGCGGTGGCGTCCTGCATGACGGACTGGAGGAAGGCGCGCGGGTCCGCAGGCGCGGTGGCCGGTGTGGCGGCCGGCGGGACCGGTGCGGCGACCGGCGCGCACTGCGCCCGCAGCGCCGCCCAGGCCTCGGGCGCGATGGGCGTGCAGCGGGCCCACAGCTCGCGCTGTGCCTGCGCGCCGGGCGGGTGGTCGAGCCAGGGTTCGTCCTCGAACAGCGCCGCCAGGTCGTGCGCCACCCAGGCCGACCACCGGCCGGGCGCCACCTCGCGGGGCGGGAGCGGCAGTTCGCGCGGCGGCGCGGTGACGACCGTGCCCGGCGGCCGGTCCGCCAGCCAGCGGGCGGCCAGCGCCGTGAGCACGATCTGCGCCTCGTCGAGCGGCACCGGCTGGGCCAGCCGCATCCACAGCTGCAAGCCGGCCGAGCCGTCGACCGCGATGGCCGGCGCGGGCAGGCCGAGGTCCGCCTGCAGGCCGCGCCACACGGGGCCGAGCGCGGCCCAGGGCGCGGCACCGGTGGCGGCGAGCACGAGGGTGGACGTGGTGCCGGCGGGGGCGGGAACAGGAGCGGTCATCGCGGCAACAGGCAGGCGGGGCAGGGCAGGGCGCGACTGTAGCGTGCGGCTGCGGGCCGGCGCGCTGCGCGTCCCCGCGGCGGCAGGACTGCGCGCGTGCGCACGGCAGAATCGCCGCATGCCCGCCGCGCCCCTTCCGCGCCGCGCCGCGCGCGCCGCGCGGCCGCCGGCCGACCGCCATGTCGTCACCGCGCTCGCCCGCGGCCTGGAGGTGCTGGCCTGCTTCCGCTCCGACTCCGTGCTGGGCAACCAGGAGCTCGCGCAGCGCTGCGGGCTGGCCAAGTCCACCGTGTCGCGGCTGACCGCCACGCTGGTGCGGCTGGACTACCTGATCCAGCTGGAGGGCAGCCAGAAGTTCCGCCTCGGCACGGCCAGCCTGTCGCTGGGCAGCGCGATGCTGGCCAGGCTGGACGTGCGGCAGGTCGCGCGCCCGTGGATGGAGGAGCTGGCCGCGCAGTGCAAGGTCGAGGTCGCGCTCGGGGCGCGCGACCGGCTGTCGATGATCTACGTCGAGGCCTGCCGCAGCGCGCGCCCGCCCGAGCGCCCGCTGGAGGTGGCCGCGCGCATCCCGGTGGCCACCACCGCGATGGGCCGCGCCTGGCTGGGCGCGATCGACGCCGGCGCGCGCGAGGAGTTCCTGGAGCGGGTGCGCAAGCGCGATCCGGCGGCCTGGCCCGACACGCGCCAGGGCATCGCGCGGGCCCTGCACGAGCTGGAGACGCTGGGCGTGACCTGCTCGTTCGGCGAATGGCAGCCCGACGTCAACGGCATCGCCTGCCCCGTGCACCCGGGCGACGGGCTGCCGCCGATGGCGATCAGCTGCGGCGGGCCGGCGGCCAGGCTGTCGCCGCGCTACCTGCTCAGCGAGGTGCGGCCGCGGCTGCTGGCCGCGGTGCAGCGCATCGAGGAAGCCGCGGCGGGACGCGGCCGCGCCACGCGCTGAGCCGCGCCCCCGGGCGGGCCGTCAGCCGCGCGCCGGCAGCACGGTGCCCGTGCAGGTGCCGAAGCCGATGCGCGCCGCACCGGCCCGCTCGCACCAGCCGCGCAGCACCACGGTGTCGCCGTCCTCCAGCCAGGTGCGGGTCTCGCCGCCGGGCAGCTGCACCGGCGTCTTGCCGCCGACGGTCAGCTCGATCAGCGCTGCCGCCTGGTCCAGCGTGGGCCCCGACAGCGTGCCGCTGCCGAACAGGTCACCCGGCTGCAGGTTGCAGCCGTTGACCGTGTGGTGCGCCACCATCTGCGCGACGGTCCAGTAGGCATGCCGGTAGTTGGTGGTGCTGACGGTCGCCGCGGGCTGGCCGGCGGCGCGCATGCGCGGGGTCTGCAGCGCGAACTCCAGCGCGATGTCCAGCGCGCCTTCCTGGCGCACGGCCTCGCCGTCCAGGTAGGGCAGGGGGGCCGGGTCACCCTCGGCGCGTTCCAGCGGCGCGCGGTAGGGCGCGAGTGCCTCCAGCGTCACGATCCACGGCGACAGCGTGGTCGCGAAGTTCTTGGCCAGGAACGGGCCCAGCGGCTGGTATTCCCAGCCCTGGATGTCGCGCGCCGACCAGTCGTTGAGCAGGCCGATGCCGAACACGTGGTCCTCGGCCTCGCCGACCGGGATCGCCTGGCCGCGCGCATTGCCGGCGCCGATCCAGATGCCCAGCTCCAGCTCGATGTCCAGCCGCTTGCACGGGCCCACCTGCGGCTGCGCCGCGCCCGGCGGCATGGTCTGGCCCACCGGGCGGTGGAAGGCCTCGCCCGAGATGCCCAGGCTGGAGCTGCGCCCGTGGTAGCCGATGGGCACCCACTTGTAGTTGGGCAGCAGCGGGTTGTCGGGGCGGAACTGGCGGCCGATGTTGGTGGCGTGGTGGATCGACGTGTAGAAGTCGGTGTAGTCGCCCACCCGCGCCGGCAGGGCGTGCTCGACGTCGGCCTGCGGCACCAGGCAGCCGGCCAGCGCCGGCTGCTGCGCCGAGCCGGCGCGCAGCGCGCGCGACAGCGCCAGCCGCAGGGCCTTCCAGGCGGGCCGGCCCAGGGCCATGTAGTCGTTGAGATGCTCCAGCGCCGCCGCCTGCAGCGCGCGCGCGGCCGGGCCGTCGAACGGCGTGGCGCGCGCCAGGGCCGCCAGGTCGAGCACCTGGTCGCCGATGGCCACGCCGCCGCGGAAGGCCTCGTTGCTGCCGCGCCGGCGGAACACGCCGTGGGGCAGGTTCTGCACCGGGAAGTCCGTGCCCGGGGCGTTCGCGCTGTCCACCCAGGACCGCAGCGCGGGATCGTGCGTCTCGTCCAGCCTCACGCCTGCAGCTCCCCGGCATGCATCCAGGCCGCGTGCTTCGGCGCGCGCTTGGTCGTGCTCCACTCCTCCAGCATCTCCCATTTGACCGCGGCCGCCTTGGCGTTGAGCTCGGGCGTGCTGGTGTCCACCGCCAGCTCGAGCCGGTGGCCGTTGGGGTCGAAGAAGTAGATCGACTTGAACAGGGTGTGGTCGGTCGGGCCCACGACGGCGATGCCGTCGGCCTGCAGCCGGGCCTTGACCTGGTCGAGCACGTCCAGCGACTCGACCTCGAAGGCGATGTGCTGCACCCAGTCGGGCGTGTTGGTGTCGCGGCCCATGGCCGGCGCGTTGGGCAGCTCGAAGAAGGCCAGCACGTTGCCGTTGCCGGCATCCAGGAAGATGTGCATGTACGGGTCGGGCGCCTTGGTCGAGGGCACGTGGTCCTCGGCGAAGGCGAGCTGGAAATCCATGTTCAGGTACTTCTGGTACCACTGGACCGTCTGCTTGGCGTCCTTGCAGCGGTAGGCCACGTGGTGGATCTGGCGGATCTTCATGACAGGCTCCTTGGGGTGTCCGGGGGATCAGAGTTCGAGCACGAGCCGGCCGCCCGCGGCGGCGCGCGAGCAGCAGGCCATCAGGCGGTCGCCGGCCGCGCGCTCGGCGCGGGTGAGCACCACGTCGCGGTGGTCGACGGCCCCGGCCAGCACGCGCACCTCGCACGAGCCGCACAGGCCTTCGCCGCAGTCGCTGGGCACGTCGATGTTGGCCGCGCGCAGCGCATCGAGCAGGCTGGTGTCGGCGGCCACCCGCACCACCAGGCCCGAGTCGCGGCACTCGGCCTCGAAGGCCTGCTCGCGCGCCGGGTCCAGCGTGCCGGGGGCGGCATGGAAATGCTCCACCCGCAGCGCGTCGGCCGGCCAGGAGGCGCAGGCGTCGGCGAGCGCATCCAGCAGGCGTTGCGGGCCGCAGGCGACCACCTGGGTGTCGCTGCGCGCCGGGCCCAGCAGGGCGGCGACGTCGGCGCGGCCGCCCTCGTCGCCCACGTGCAGCCGCAGGCGCTCGCCGTGCAGGGCTGCGAGCTCGGCGGCATAGGCCATCGTGGCGCGCGAGCGGCCGCAGTAGTGCAGCACGTAGTCGATGCCCAGCGCCTGCGCGCGGCGGGCCATGGCGATGATGGGCGTGATGCCGATGCCGCCGGCGACGAACACCAAACGCCGTGCGGACTCGTCGAAGCGGAAGTGGTTGCGCGGGCCGCGCACCTGCACCAGGTCGCCCTCGCGCAGCTGCGCATGCACCCAGGCCGAGCCGCCGCGGCTGGCCGGGTCGCGCAGCACCGCGACCACCAGCGCCGACGGATCCTGCGGGTCGCCCACCAGCGAGTACTGGCGCGACAGGCCGGTGTCGCCGCAGGCGATGTCGATGTGGGCGCCCGGCTGCCAGCGCGGGGCGGGGCGGCCGTCGGCGGGCGCGAGCCGCAGCTCGACGATGTCCTGCGCCACCGGGCGGCGCGCGACCACCCGCATCGGCCGGCCGGCGGTGGGGCGCACCGACTCGCCGATGCGCACCGGCTGCACGCGGCCGCGGATGGACGGGTCGGCGCGTTCCGGATTGCGCGCCGGGTCCCATTCCACCAGCAGGTGCTCGGGGCCGCGGAACGAGGTGTTGGGCAGGTAGCTGAACTGCTGCGGCGCCAGCCGCAGGTGCGGCAGGCGGCGGCTGAGCTCCTCCAGGAAGATCTGCAGCTCCATGCGGGCCAGGTTCTTGCCCATGCACTGGTGGGCGCCGTAGCCGAAGGACAGGTGGTCGCCCGCGTTCTCGCGCCGGATGTCCAGCAGCTCGGCATCGGCGAAGTGGCCCTCGTCGTGGTTGCCCGAGGTCATCACCATCAGGACCTTCGCGCCGGCCGGCAGCGCCACGCCGCCGACGGTCACGTCGGTCAGCGCCACCCGCCGCCACGCGATGATCGAGCCGGACATGCGCAGGCATTCCTCGACCGCGTTGGGAATCAGCGCCGGGTCCTCGCACAGCTCGCGCCAGGCGCTGGGGTGCTGCAGCAGCAGCCGCAGCGCATTGGCGGTGGCGTTGGCGGTGGTCTCGTGGGCTGCGACGATGCCGGCCATCATCATCGAGTGCAGGTAGGAATCGGTCACCACCTCGGGGTGCTCGCGCTGCATGCGGATACCGAAGCGCATCCAGCCCGGGCCCTCGGGCGTGGCGCGCATCTTGTCGAGGATGCGCCCGGCCAGCTGCCAGAAGTTGCCCACCGCATGCGCGACCTTCAGCTGCTCCTGCGCGTCGGGCCGGCCCCAGGTGTTGACCGTGTGCGCGATCGAGTACTGGCGCAGCAGCGGCATGTCCTCCTCGTCCACGCCCAGGAAGTGCAGCGCGATGGTCAGCGGCACCTCCCACAGCATCTGGTCGACCAGGTCGGCGCGGCCGTCGTCGATGAAGCGGTCGACGTAGTCGCGCGCCAGCTGCCGCACCAGCGGCTCGTGGTGGCGCAGCGCCTGCGGCGTGAACGGCTCCAGCAGCAGGCGGCGGCGCGCCATGTGCGCCGGCTCGTCCTCGTTGACCAGCGTGCGGTTCATCGCGTAGCCGTACGAGGCCAGCACGTCCAGCACCTCGGGGCCGGGCGGGGTGATCTTCTCGAGCGCGTTGGACGGGCTGAAGCGCGCGTGGTCGCGGAAGATGGACTTGATGTCGTCGTAGCGCGTCACCACCCAGTAGCCCAGCTTGGGGCTGTGGAACACCGGCTCCTGCTCGCGGGCCCAGCGCAGGTAGGCCGGCGGGTCCTGCATGTAGGCCGGCTCGAACGGGTCGAAGGCGGCGGCGCGCGCGCTCACCGGGCAGCCGCCGGCCTGGCCGGCGTGGTCGACGGGGCAGGTGCCGGCAGGGCGGGACGGGGAGGCGTGCATGGCGGTCCTGGGTTCGCTTTGCGTGATCGTATTGCGCTATGCGTAATCTGCCGGTACGCGCTAACCCGTAGCTGCGCTCAGGCGCGGCGGCGCGCCCTGGCCGGCGCCGGGGAGGGCACGGCCTGCGCCGCTGCGGGCGCAGCACCGGCTGCAGGCGCCGTCCAGCCCATGGCCGCGCTGATGTCCGCCGCCTCGCGCACGACCTGCGGGCAGATGCGCCCGCCCGGCCGGGTGTCGAAGCCGCTGCTGGCGCCCAGCGCCGTCAGCACCGCCGCGACGCGGCCGTGCGCGTCGAGGATGGGCGCGGCCACGGCGCTGATGCCGCGCAGCAGGGTGTCGTGCACGATTGCGCAGCCGTCGCCCTGCACCTGCCGGCACAGCCGCGCGATCGCGTCCGGGCCGGCCAGGTGGGCGCGCTGCTCGGGGGTGGCGGCCGCGTACTCCTCCTGCGCCTGGCGACGCACCTGAGCGTCCTCGGACCAGGCCAGGAACGCGCGGCCGGTGGCCGACCACAGCACCGGCAGCACCGAGCCGGCACGCATGTTCACCGTGACGGGCAGGGTGGGCTCCTCGATGCGCAGCACGGTCGGGCCCTTGTTGCCCATCACGGCGATGAAGCAGGTGGCCTCGAGCTGCCCGCGCAGGCGCACCAGCGCGCCCTCGCCCAGCCGGATCGGGTCGCACTGGCGCAGCGCCGCCAGGCCGATGCGCACCGCTTCGGCCCCCAGGTGGTAATGCTGGGTCGACGGGTGCTGCGCGACCAGGCCCTGCTGGGCCAGGCTGGCCAGGTAGCGGTGGACCTTGGCCGTGCTCTCGCCGATGGCAGCCGCCAGCGCCGTCAGGCTGGCCGAGCCGCCGAGCGTGGCCAGCGCCTTGAGCACGGCCATGCCGGTCTCGGCGGACTGCACCCGCTGGCGCCGGTCGGCGACGCGGGGCGCGGGCGGGGCAGGAGGCGTGCGGGGCGTGCGGGGCATCGGTGGTGTGTGCGGGGCCACGGGCGGGCCGGTCACCCGGAGTTTACGCATAGCGTAGTACGATGACGCGAATGTCATGGCTGGCGCCATGGTGTCCCGCACAACAGGAGATTCCCATGCTGAACCGTCGCCGCCTGGCCGGCCTGCTCGCCGTGCCCGCGCTGCTGGCCGCCGCCGGCCTGGCTCATGCCCAGGCCTATCCGTCCAAGTCGATCCGCTGGGTGGTGCCGTACCCGGCCGGTGGCGGTTCGGACTTCCTGGCCCGCACCATCGGCCAGCAGCTGGCCACGCAGGTGAACCAGACCGTGGTGGTGGACAACAAGCCGGGCGGAAACACCGCGATCGCTGCGGCCGAGGTCGCGCGCGCGGCACCCGACGGCCACACCATCCTGTCGGCCGACAACGGCACCATGGTGTTCAACTCGGCCCTGTACGCCAAGCTGTCGTACAGCCCCGAGAAGGACCTGCTGCCGGTCACGCTGATGGGCCGCTTCCCCATGATCCTGGTGGTGGGCCCGGGCTCCGACGCGAAGGACGCGAAGGACTTCATCGCCAAGGCCAAGGCCAGGCCTGGCAGCGTCAACTACGGCTCGGCCGGCGCGGGCAGCCCGCACCACCTGGCGATGGAGCTGCTGAAGGTCAGCGCCGGGCTGCACATGGTGCACATCCCCTACCGCGGCGCCGCGCCCGCGCTGTCGGACCTGGCCGGCGGCCAGGTGCCCGCGATGATGGTGGACCTGGCCGCGGGCGCCGGCTTCATCAAGGGCGGCAAGATCCGGGCGCTGGCGGTCGCCAACCCGACCCGCCTGCCGCAGCTGCCCGACGTGCCGACCTTCGCCGAGCTGGGCCTGAAGAACGTCGAGGCGGCCGCGCAGGTGGGCCTGGTCGCCCCGGCCGGCACCCCGGCCGAGGTCGTGGCCGCGCTGCAGAAGCAGGTGGCCGCCGCGATCAACACGCCGGCCGTGCGCCAGAAGCTGGTGGACTTCGGCATCGAGCCGGTGGCCAGCACGCCGCAGCAGTACGCCGACTTGGTCCGCACGGAGATCGTGCGCTGGCACAAGCTGATCCGCGAGCAGAAGATCTCGCTGGACTGAGCGCCCCGGCGTCGTCGTCCCCGCGCAGGCGGGGGCCCCATGGCACGCACCGCGCCCGATCCTGGATGCCCGCCTGCGCGGGCATGACGGGCCCTTGCGTCGTCGTCCCCGCGAAGGCGGGGACCCACGATCGACCGCAGCGCCTGATCGTGTGTGCCGCCCTGCCTCCGCCGGGCAGGCTCTGCGCGTGCATCACGGGTCGCACCCGATCCGGTCACTCCGCAGGCGTCCCGCCGAGGATCTCGCCCCACAGATCGCGCCACCGGGGATTGCGCTCCTCGATCAGCCGGATCTTCCAGGCCCGGTTCCACCGCTTGAGCTGCTTCTCGCGCGAGATCGCCACCTCCATCGTGCCGTGGAGCTCGTACCACACGAGACGGTCGACCTGGTGGCACGCGGTGAAGCCGGCGACCGCGTGCGTGCGGTGCTGCCACGCGCGCTGCACCAGGGCGGACGTCACGCCGACGTACAGCGTCCCCTGGGGTTTGCTGGCGAGGAGATAGACGGCGGGCTGGCGTTCACGCATCCGGCGCAGGGTGCACCGGCGCACCACGCTTGTCCTCCCGCGAAGGCGGGGACCCAGGATCGACCGCAGCGCTTGACCGTGGATGCCCGCCTGCGCGGGCATGACGGCCCTTGCGTCGTCGTCCCCGCGGAGGCGGGGACCCAGGATCGACCGCAGCGCCTGACCGTGGATGCCCGCCTGCGCGGGCATGACAGGCCTTTGCGTCGTCGTCCCCGCGGAGACGGGGACCCATGATCGACCGCAGCGCCTGAGCATGGATGCCCGCCTGCGCGGGCATGACGGGCCTTTGCGTCGTCGTCCCCGCGAAGGCGGGGACCCATGATCGACGGCAGCGCCTGAGCGTGGATGCCCGCCTGCGCGGGCATGACGGCCCTTGCGTCGTCGTCCCCGCGAAGGCGGGGACCCATGATCGGCGGCAGCGCCTGACCGTGGATGCCCGCCTGCACGGGCATGACGGGACGAAGCCCGCCTCAGGTGGCGCGCGCCGCGTTCACTTGAAGCTGCTCAGCGCCCGCTCCTTGACCTTGCCGCCCTCGACCACGCCCACGCGGGTGTCGGCCAGGGTGCCGCCGCGCTCGTCGACGCCGTCGATGCCATTGGGGTTGCGCGCCGGCGGCAGCTGCTTGAAGGCCTTGTCCAGGTTGGCGCGGATGGCGGCGGCGTCGGTCACGCTGCCGGCCAGCTTCATCGCCAGCGCGGTGGCGTGCACGGCGGTGTAGTTCAGCGACACCTCGGAGCTGGGCGTGCGGCCCGGGTAGGCCTTGCGGTAGCGCTCGACGAAGGCCTTGGAATCAGGCGCCGGGTCGTCGATCAGCGGCAGCACGCCGATGGCGCCCTCCAGCGGCGCGTAGCCGCCGGTGACCTGCGCGATCTCGTCCATCTTGGCCTGGTCGATGATCACGAAGCCGCCCTTGAAGCCCAGCTCGCGCGCCTGCTTGACCACCAGCCCGGTGGGCTCGCTGGCGCCGCCGATGAACAGCACGTCGGGCTTGGCCGCCAGCACGCGCGAGACGCCGCTGTAGAAGTCGGTCGCGCGGTTGTAGGACATCGGGTTCTCGGCCACCACCTTGCCGCCGGCCTTCTCCCAGGCGGGCTTGAAGGCGGCGGTCCAGGCCTTGGCGTAGTCGTGGTCGGCGTTGGCGATCGCCACGTTCTTGCCGTACTTGCCCATCGCATGCTTGACGAAGGGCTCGATGTACGAGGTGAATTCGGGCGGGATGCGCAGCGTCATCTTGTTGCCGCGCGCGGTCACCTGCGGCACGCTGGTGTACGACAGCAGCAGGTACTTCTGCGCCTCGTTGGTGGTCTGCAGCGCGAAGGTGCCGCCCGAGTGCGGCGTGAGGATGGCCGGCGTCTTGTGCTCCTGCACCAGCCGCTGGGCGTTGATGGCGGTCTCGCTGGGGTTGTACTTGTCGTCCAGCGGCACGACCTCCAGCCTGTACTTCTTGCCGGCCACCTCCAGGCCCTGCGCGTTGATCTCGCTGGCCGCGAGATTCATGCCGTCGAGCACGTTCTTGCCGTACAGCGCGGCACCGCCCGACAGCGGGCCCGAGTAGCCGATCTTGACCACCTCCTGCGCGAGCGCGGGGGACGAAAGGGCCAGGGCCGCCGAGGCCGTGGCCAGCCACTTGAAGGTCTGGGGCATGCGCATGTGTCGATCTCCTTGTCGCGGTGGGAAGAAGCGAGAAAAAGCGGGGGAAGCGGAAGCGGCGCGCTCAGGCGCCGATGTAGGCCTTGCGCACGGCGTCGTCGTGCAGCATCTGCTCGGGGTTGCCCTCCATGACGATGCGGCCGCCCTCGATCACGTAGGCGCGGTGCGCGATCTTCAGCGCCGCGTACGCGTTCTGCTCGGCCAGCATCACGGTGACGCCGGCGCGGTTGATGCGCTGGATCACCTCGAACACCTGCTTGACCACCAGCGGCGCCAAGCCCAGCGAGGGCTCGTCCAGCAGCAGCACCTGCGGCCGGCCCATCAGCGCGCGGCCGATCGCCACCATCTGCTGCTGGCCGCCCGACATCGAGCCGGCGGCCTGGTCGCGGCGCTCGGCCAGGATGGGGAACAGTTCGTAGACCTCCTGCAGGCGCCTGGCGTTGCCGGCCTTGTCGCCGCGGTGCACGTAGGCGCCCAGCATCAGGTTCTGCAGCACGGTCATCTGCGGGAACAGCTTGCGGCCCTCGGGGCACAGCACCAGGCCCTGGCCGACGATCTGCGAAGGCTTGCGGCCGGCCAGCTCCTGGTGGCGCAGCCGGATGCTGCCGCCGGTGGGCTGCAGCAGCCCGCTGGCGGTCAGGAAGATGGTGCTCTTGCCGGCGCCGTTGGCGCCCAGCAGCACCACCAGTTCGCCGTCCTTGGCTTCGAGCGTCACGCCGTCGAGCGCGCGGAAGCTGCCGTAATGCTGCGAGACGTTCTCAAGCCTCAGCATGCTCGCTCCCCAGGTAGGCATCGATCACGGCCGGGGTGGCGCGCACCTGGGCCGGCGTGCCCTCGGCGATCTTCTCGCCGTAGTTCAGCACCATGATCTTGTCGGCCAGCTTCATGATCATGTCCATCTTGTGTTCGATCAGGCAGACCGTGATGCCGTGGTCGACCATCTTGCGGATCAGCGCCGCGAAGCCCACCGTCTCCTCGGGGTTCACGCCGCCGGCCGGCTCGTCCAGCAGCACCAGCCTCGGGTCGGTGGCCAGCGCCAGCGCGAAGGCCACGCGCTTGCGCTCCTCCTGCGAGATGTCGCCGGCCAGCCGGTGGCCGATGTGGCCCAGGCCGACGAAGTCCAGCGCCTGCTCGGCGCGCGCCCGGCAGAGCCGTTCCTCCTCGCGCAGCCGGCGCGAATCGAACAGCACGTCCAGCAGCCCCGAGCGGGTCCGCAGCCGGTGGCCCACGATCAGGTTGTCGGCCACCGTGGCCATGTCGAACAGCGTGGTGGTCTGGAAGGTGCGGGCGATGCCCAGCCGCGCCACCTGGTCGGCGCGCAGGCCGGTGATGTCGCGGCCCTCGAAGGTGATGCTCCCGGAGGTGGGGCGCACCGCGCCGGACAGCAGGTTGAAGAAGGTGGTCTTGCCGGCGCCGTTGGGCCCGATGATCGCGTTGACCTTGCCGGCCTCGATGGTCGTGCTGACGTCGTTGACCGCGGCCAGGCCGCCGTAGCGCTTGGTGAGCTGGCGCACCTCAAGCATGGCTGCTCCCGGTGGCGGGCGTCGCCACGGTGGGCGAGGGCGCGGGGGCCGTGGCGGGCGTGAGTGCCAGTGCCTCGCGCCGTGCGCGCCAGCCCAGCCAGGTGCCCACGAGGCCGTGCGGCAGGAAGATCACCAGCAGGATCAGGATCGGGCCGAAGACGATGAAGCGGTACTCCTGCAGGAACTGCAGGTACTGCGTCAGCCAGGGCACCGACAGCGCGCCCAGCAGCGGGCCCAGCAGCGTGCCCAGGCCGCCCACCAGCATGTACATGGTCATGTCGAAGGTGTGCTCGACGCTGGCCACGCCCGGACCCAGAAAGCGCACGAAGCCGGCGTACAGGCCGCCGGCCAGGCCGGCATAGAACACCGACAGCAGGAAGGCCAGCAGCTTGTTGCGCATCAGGTCGATGCCGATGGCCTCGGCCAAGTCGTCGCCGTTGCGGATGGCCACGAAGGTGCGGCCCAGGAGCGAGCGCACGATGCGGTGCATCACCCACACGCCCAGCACCAGGAAGAAGAACACCAGGTAGTACAGGTTGCGCGGCGTGTCGAACGCGATGCCCAGGATCGGCGTGGGCGCGGGGATGCCGATGATGCCCACCGTGCCGTGCGTGAGGCTCTCCCACTTCTCGATCACCAGGAACATGATGTAGCCCACGCACAGCGTGAAGATCGAGAAGTAGTGGCCCTTCAGGCGCAGAGAGACGATGCCCACGAACACGCCCAGCAGCGCCGCGGCCACGCCCGACAGCGCGAAGGCGATCCAGAACGGCACCTGGTGGTCGACGGTCAGGATGCCCACGGTGTACGCGCCCACGGCCATGAAGCCGCTGTGCGCCAGGTTGAACTGGCCGGTGTAGCCGGTGATCAGGTTCAGCCCCAGCGTCGCGATCGCGAAGATGTAGGCAGTGGACATCACCGTCAGGTGGTAGTCGTTCCTGGCGATCAGCGGGAAGGCCAGGCCCAGGGCCAGCAGCAGCAGCCAGCCGGGGGTGCCGAGCAGGTGCTTCATCAATGCGCTCCCTTGAAGATGCCCTGGGGGCGCACCGACAGGATCAGCACCAGCAGCGCGAAGGCGATGATGTCCTTGTAGTCGGGCGAGACGTAGAAGGCGCCGAAGCTCTCGGCGAAGCCGATGATCAGCCCGCCCACGATGGCGCCGGGCACGCTGCCCATGCCGCCCAGGATGATGATCACGAAGGCCTTGGTGATCACCAGGTTGCCCATGGCGGGATAGACCAGGTTGATCGGTGCGTACAGCGTCGCGGCGACGGCCGCCAGCACGCCCGAGATCGCGAAGGTCAGCATCGCCACGCGGTTGGGATCGATGCCCACCAGCGAGGCGCCGTCGCGGTTCTGCGCCATCGCGATGATCGTCGAGCCCATCACCGTGCGGCGCAGGAACAGCTGCAACACCACCATCAGGCCGAAGGCGGCCGCGATGATCAGCAGCCGCTGCACCGGGGCGGTCACGCCGCCCAGGTCCAGGATGCCGGTGTAGGGCGTGGGCATGCGGTGGAAGTCCGCGCCCCAGATCGCCTGGGCACCGGCTTCCAGGAACAGCAGCAGGCCGATCGCCGCGATCATCGGATGCAGGCCCGAGGCCTTGCGCAGCGGGTGGAACACCAGCCGCTCGGCCAGCGTGGCCAGCACCGCCACCGCCAGGGCCGAGCCCAGCATCGCGAGCCAGTAGTGGAAGCCCCAGACCTTCATGAGCTGGAAGGACGCGAACGCCCCCGCCATGTAGAAGGCCCCGTGGGCGAAGTTGGGCACGTGCAGGATGCCGTACACCAGCGTGAGTCCCAGGGCCACCAGGCTGTAGATGCCGCCCAGGGTCAGTCCGTTGAGGACTTGCTGCAGGAAGAGGTCCATCGGGTCGTTGCGCTCCGTCGGGTGCGTGCGGCTGTCGCGCATCGCCCCGCGGGCCAATCTAGCGCCGTTGCGCGGCGCACCCAGCGCGACAGCGGCGCCGTGTTCCGCACAGCGGAACCGTCGAGGGAAAACACCCATGCCGGCGGCGGGACGGGTGTCGCGCAGGCGGCAGGCTAGCGGCGCCTGCAGCCCGACCGTGGACCGGGCCGGTGCGGCACCGGCCCGGGCGGGCTCAGCCGGTGCGCACCGGCACGAACAGCCGCGCGTCGCCGCGCTGGATCAGCAACGCCACGGTGGGCCCGGCATGGTCGAGCAGGGCCCGCACCTCGGGCAGGCTGCGTGCCGGGCTGCCGTTGACGGCCAGCAGCACGTCGCCGGGTTCCACGCCCGCGCGGGCCGCGGGGCCGCGCACCTCGTCCACCAGCAGCCCCGGCTGGCCCAGCGCGCGCTGCGTCTCGCGGTCCAGGGGGCGCAGCGCCAGGCCCAGGCGGCCGCTGGCGGCGGCGGGCCGGGCGTCGGGATCGGCTGCCTGGGCGGCGGCCGCCTCGGCACCGCTGCCGCCCAGCGTCACGTCCAGCGACAGCGGCTGGCCCTGCCGCACCACCTGCAGCCGCACCTGCTCACCCGGCCGGCGCGTGACCAGCGCGGCGGGCAGGTCGCCCGAGGCCACCACCGGTGCACCGTCGACCGCGCGCACCACGTCGCCGGGCCGCAGCCCGGCGCGCTCGGCCGGGCTGCCGCGCTCGACCTGCGAGACCAGCGCGCCGGCCGGCCGGTCGAGCCCGAAGGAATCGGCCAGTGCCTGGTTCACCTCCTGCACGCCCACGCCCAGCCGCGCGTGCTGCACCTTGCCGCCACCGGCGACGATCTGCTGCTGGATGCGGCCGGCCAGGTCGATCGGGATGGCGAACGACAGGCCCTGGTAGCCGCCCGACTGGCTGTAGATCTGCGAGTTGATCCCCACCACCTCGCCGCGCGCGTTGAACAGCGGGCCGCCCGAGTTGCCGGGGTTGACCGCCACGTCGGTCTGGATGAAGGGCACGGCGCTGTCGTCGGGCAGGGTGCGGCCGGTGGCGCTGACCACGCCGGCGGTCACCGTGTTCTCGAAGCCGAACGGCGAGCCGATGGCCAGCACCCAGTCGCCCGGGCGCAGCGCGCGGCTGTCGCCCAGCTGCACGGTGGGCAGCCCGCGGGCTTCGATCCTGAGCACGGCCACGTCGGTGCGCGCATCGCTGCCCAGCACCCTGGCCTTGAACTCGCGCCGGTCGGTCAGCTTGACCGTGACCTCGCGCGCGTCGGCCACCACGTGGGCGTTGGTGAGGATCAGGCCGTCGGCGCTGACGATGAAGCCCGAGCCCAGGCCGTGCACCGGCACCTGCGGCACCTTCGCGCCGCCGCGGCCGCCGCCGAAACGACGCAGCAGCTCCTGCAGGTCCTCGGGGCTGCCGTCCTGCAGGTCCTCGGCCCGCACCTTGCGCATGCCGTCGACGCTGATGTTGACCACCGCCGGTCCCCAGCGCTGGGTGATGGCCGCGAAGTCGGGCAGGGCCGCCGCGGGCAGGGCCGCGGGGGCGGTGGTGGCGGCGGCCGCCGGCACCTGCGCCTGGGCGCCGTGCTGGGCCAGGCCGTGGCCGATGGCGCCGCCGAAGCCGGCGGCGGCCATGGCCAGCACCAGCGGCGCGGCGCGGCGGCCCCAGGCGGCCGGCAGGCGCGCGGCGGTGGTGCGGGAAGTCGAATCGTCCATCGGGGTCCTCCATCGAAGGGTGTCGATGGGGGCACTGTGGCCCGCCCCGCTTAGGCGGCGCTTAAGCCGTGGCGCCCGCCGCGGCGGGGAACTGCACGGCGGCGCGCAGCCCGCCCAGCCGTGGCGAGGCGTCGAGCACCAGCGCCGCGCCATGGTGCTGCGCGATGGCCTGCACGATCGCCAGCCCCAACCCGCTGCCCTCGGCCTGGCCGGCCGTGCCGGCCGCGCGGTGGAAGCGGTCCAGCACGCGCGCGCGCTCCGCCTCGGGGATCCCGGGGCCGCTGTCCTCGACCACCAGCGTCGCGCCGCCGTGGGGCGCGCGCAGCAGCGACAGGTCGATGCGGCCGCCGGGCGGCGTGTACTTGACCGCGTTCTCCAGCAGGTTGCGCAGCAGGATGCGCAGCGCCTCGGGCTGCCCGCGCAGCGGCGGGGCCTGCGCGGCCTCGAGCCCCAGGTCCAGCTGGCGGGCGCCCGCCTGGGGCAGCAGGTCTGCGACCACCTCGCGCGCGAGGGCCTCCAGGTCCACCGCCTGCGGCGGCTCGGCGGCGGCGTCGGCGCGCGCCAGGGCGAGCAGCTGCCCCACCAGCCGGATCGCGCGGTCGATGCCGCTTTCCAGCCGCACGAGCGCGGCCTCGCGGGTGGGCGCGTCGGCGGCGCGCCGCAGGCCCTGGGCCTGCAGCTTGAGCGCCGCCAGCGGCGAGCGCAGCTCGTGGGCGGCGTCGGCCACGAAGTGCTGCTGCGCCTGGAAGGCGGCGCCGATGCGGCCGAACAGCAGGTTCAGCTCCTGAACCAGCGGCTGCACCTCCTGCGGCAGGCCCTGCTCGGGCAGCGGCGAGAGGTCGTCGTCGGCACGTGCGGCCACCTGGCGGCGCATGCGCTCGACCGGCGCCAGCGCGCCCGAGACCACCAGCCAGGCCGCGGCCATGAGCAGCGGCGCCAGCAGCGCCACCGGCAGCGCGGCGCGCCAGGCGATGCCGCGGGCACGGGCCTGCCGGGCGTCGCGGTCCTGCGCCACCCGCACCACGTGGCCGGGCAGCTGCAGGGCATAGACGCGCCAGTGGGCGCCGTCCACCTCGACGTCGGAGAAGCCCAGCTGCACCACGGGCAGCGGCGGCGCATCCAGCGAGCGGAACAGCTCGACCCCGTCGGCGCCCCAGATCTGCACCTCCATCCCCAGGCTGCCGGGCCGCGACTGCGGCTGCAGCGCGGCAGCCACCTCGCGCAGGTGCTCGTCGAACAGCGCGTCGGCCTCGCGCAGCGCGCCGGCATAGGCTGCCAGGGCCTGCAGCACCGAGGCTGCGGCGATGGCCGCCAGCACCAGCGCCAGCAGCCGGCGGCGCAGCGAGAAGGCCGGGGCGGGCACGTCAAGGCTCATTGGCGCGGCACCACGTAGCCCAGCCCCCGCACGGTCTGGATCAGCCCGGCGCCCAGCTTCTTGCGCAGGCCGTGCACGTAGACCTCGACCGCGTTGGAGCTCACCTCGTCCTTCCAGGCATAGAGCTTGTCCTCCAGCTGGGCCCGCGACAGCACGGTGCCCGGCCGCGCGAGCAGCGCCTCGAGCACCGCCCATTCGCGCGCGGACAGCCGCACCGGCTCGCCGTGCAGCGTGGCCCCGCGGGTGGCCGGGTCCAGCGTCACGCCGGCATGGCTGTAGACCGGCTCGCCCCGGCCGGCGCTGCGCCGCACCAGCGCGCGGATGCGCGCCAGCAGCTCGTGCGTGTCGTAGGGCTTGAGCACGTAGTCGTCGGCGCCGGCGTCCAGGCCGGCGATGCGGTCGCCCACGGCGTCGCGCGCGGTGGCCACCAGCACCGGCACCGTGCTGCGGCGCGCGCGCAGGGCGCGCAGCACCTCGAGCCCGTCGCGCCGGGGCAGCCCCAGGTCGAGCAGCACCAGGTCGTAGGCCTGGGTGGCCAGCGTCGTGTCGGCCACGGCGCCGTCGCGCACCCAGTCCACCGCGTAGTGCTCCGCGCGCAGGGTGTCGAGCAGGGCCTCGCCGATCATCGGGTCGTCCTCGACCAGCAGGATGCGCATGGCGCGATTGTGGCGCGGTGGTCGTCGCCACCCTTAAGCGCGACTTAAGCGCGCCCGCGCAGGATCGAGCCAATGCCGCCGACGCCCGGACCCGACCCCGACACCGCACGCGGCCTGTCGGCCCACATCCTGCCCACCGCGGCCACCATGGTCGGCGTGTGCATGACGGTGCTGAGCATCGGGCGCCTGGGCCGCGCCGGCGGCGCTGGCCTGCTGATCGACAAGGCGCTGGCCATCGATGCCGTGCTGTTCCTGGCCAGCGCCGTGCTGTCGTTCGCGGCCATGCGCAGCCGCCAGGGGACGGCCACGCAGGAACGCTGGGCCGAGGCGCTGTTCGTGGTGGCGCTCGGGCTGCTGGCGACCGCCGCGGTCGCGCTGGCCTTCGCGATCGACTGAGCGGGCCCGCGGGCGCTGCCAGAATGCGGGCCGTCGCGACCCCGCCCCCACCCGCCTGCACCCGCCCGATGCACCCGCCCCTGCACCTCCCACGCATGGCCGCCCGCCGCGCGCCCACCGTTGGCGACAGCCTGGTTGCCGGACCCGGCCCCGCCACGGCCGGGGAGCGTTCGTGACCGGGATCGACGGCCGGGTGGGGCTGCTGCAGCGGCTGCGGACCTGGGCGCGCGGCATCAAGCGCGAAGGCGTGGCCCTGTGGTTCGCCAGCCGGGACCCGCGCACGCCCTGGGCGGTGCGGCTGCTGTGCGTGGCGGTGGTGGCGTATGCGCTGAGCCCGATCGACCTGGTGCCCGACTTCATCCCGGTGCTGGGCTACCTGGACGACGTGCTGCTGCTGCCGGGGCTGATGTGGCTGGCCTTGCGCCTGCTGCCGCCTGGCCTGCTCGCCGAGTGCCGCTCCCGCGCGGACGCCTGGCTGGCCGAGGCCGGCCGCAAGCCGCGCAGCTGGTGGGGCGCCGCGGTGATCCTCGTGCTCTGGCTGGCGGTGGCGGTGGCCGCGGGCCGCTGGTGGCTGTCCCGGTGAGCGCGCGCTGCCGCTGCGCGGCGGCGCTGCTGGCCGGCCTCGCCGCTGCGGTGCAGGCCCAGGGCCCGTCCCTGCCGCAGGTCACCGTCACCGGGCCCGCGGGCGCGGACGGCAGCGGGGCCGACGCCGCCAGCGAAGGCCTGGTCGGCCGGGCGCAGCTGCAGGCGCGGCCCCTGCTGCGGCCCGGCGAGCTGCTGGAGACCGTGCCCGGGCTGCTGGTCACCCAGCATTCGGGCGACGGCAAGGCCAACCAGTACTTCCTACGCGGCTTCAACCTCGACCACGGCACCGACTTCGCGACCTGGGTCGACGGCATGCCGGTCAACATGCCCACGCACGCGCACGGCCAGGGCTACACCGACCTGAACTTCCTCATCCCCGAGCTGGTCGCGCGCATCGACTGGCGCAAGGGGCCCTACCGTGCCGAGGACGGCGACTTCGCCTCGGCGGGCTCGGCGCGCATCGCGCTGGTCGACAGCCTGCCGCGGCCCGTGGTCGAGCTGGGCGCCGGCCAGCGGGGCTGGCGGCGCGCGCTGCTGGCGGGCAGCACCGGCGCGGGCGGCGGCGACCTGCTGTACGCGCTGGAGCAGACCCGCCACGACGGCCCCTGGACCGTGCCGCAGGGCCTGCGCCGCACCAACGGCGTGCTGCGGCTGTCGGGCGGCGAGGGCGGTGGGCGGTGGTCGCTCACGGGCATGGCCTCGGCCGCCAGCTGGACGGCCACCGACCAGGTGCCGGCGCGCGCGCTGGCCGACGGGCGCCTGGGCCTCTACGACGCGGTCGACCCGACCGACGGGGGCCAGGGCGGCCGCGCCAGCCTCTCCTGGCGTTGGCGCCAGCCGGTCGCCGGCGGGCAGTGGCAGGCCAGCGCGTACGCCATCCGCTCGCGCCTGGCCCTGTGGTCCAACTTCACGTACGCGCTGGACGACCCCGTGGACGGCGACCAGTTCGCGCAGCGCGAGCGGCGCACCGTGCTGGGCGGTGCCCTGGCGCGGCGCTGGGACGGCCTGCTGGCCGGCCGCGAGAGCAGCACCACGGTGGGCCTGCAGTGGCGGGCCGACCGGCTCGATCCCGTGGCGCTGGAGCTGACCACCGGGCGGCAGGTGACGGCGCTGCTGCAGGCCAGCCGCGTGCGCCAGGCCAGCCTGGGCCTGCATGCCGAGTCGACGGTGCAATGGACCGGCTGGCTGCGCGGCATCGCCGGCCTGCGGGCCGACCAGCTGCAGCTGGACGTGGCCGGCAGCCTGCCCGAGAACGCGGGTCGGCGCAGCGCCGCGCTCGCCTCGCCCAAGCTGTCGCTGGTGCTCGGCCCCTGGGCCGGCGCCGAGCTGTACGCGCATGCGGGCCGTGGCTTCCACAGCAACGACGCCCGCGGCGCCGTCACCCGCCTGACGCCGCGCGGGGGCCTGCCGGCCGAGCCGGTGCCACCCCTGGTGCGCACCCGCGGCGAGGAGCTGGGCTGGCGCCAGGCCTGGTCCCCGGCCCTGCAGACCACGGTGGCGCTGTGGCAGCTGCGGCTGGCCTCCGAGCTGGTGTTTGCGGGCGATGCCGGCGAGACCGCGCCCAGCCGCGCCAGCCTGCGCCGCGGGGTGGAATGGGGCACGCGCTGGCAGGCCGCACGCTGGCTGCGGCTGGAGGGCGACCTGGCGTGGTCGCGGGCCCGCTACACCGAGGACGATCCCGCCGGGCCCTTCGTGCCGGGAGCGGCCTCGCGCGTGGCCGGGCTGGGCGCGTCGTTCACGCCGGCCGGGCCGTGGCGCGCCCAGCTGCAGCTGCGCCACGTGGGTGCGCGGGTGCTGGTGGAGGACGGCAGCGACCGTGCGCCGGCGAGCACGCTGCTGGCGCTGCGGCTGCAGCACCAGATCACGCCGGCGACCGCGCTCGCGCTGGACGTGTTCAACCTGGCGAACCGGCGCACCGACGACATCGCCTACCGCTATGTCTCGCGCCTGCCCGGCGAGCCGGCCGGCGGCATCGACGACCGCCACCTGCACCCTGCCGAACCACGGGCCCTGCGGGTGTCGCTGCGCACGGCGCTCTGAGCGCGGCCGCGGCCCGCCCGGCCGGGCCATGCGGCGTGCCGCGGCCCCCGCGCCGCGCGCCGCCGGCCCAGAATGGCCGGGCCGACAGGAGGTCGCGATGCCGGGGTGGATGCAGGCGCTGGGATGGGGCTGGGTGGCAGGCGCCGCGCTGGTGCTGGGCGCGGCCGTCGGCTGGTACGCGCGCGTGCCGCAACGCGGCGTGGCCGCCGTGATGGCCCTGGGCGCGGGCGTGCTGATCTCCGCCCTGTCGTTCGAGCTGATGGACGAGGCGCAGGCGCGCGGCGGCTTCGCGTCGACGGCGGCCGGCTTCCTGGGCGGCGCCGTCGCGTACACGCTGGCCAACCGCTGGCTGGCGGCGCGGGGCGCCAAGCACCGCAAGCGGTCGGACCAGCGCCAGGCCAGCGAAGCGGCGCAGGCCGGCAGCGGGCTGGCCATCGCCGTGGGCGCGCTGCTGGACGGCGTGCCCGAGTCGATGGTGCTGGGCGTGGGCCTGCTCGAAGGGCAGGGCGTCAGCGTGGTGATGCTGGCCGCGGTGTTCCTGTCGAACGTGCCCGAGGGCATGTCCAGCGCGGCCGGCATGCGTGCGGCGGGGCGCAGCGTGCGCTACGTGTTCGGCGTCTGGGGCGCCATCGCCTTCGTCTCGGGGTTGGCGGCGCTGGCCGGCCACACGCTGCTGCAGGGCGTGCCCGACGCCCTGGTGGCCGCCACGATGGCGGTGGCTGCCGGCGCGATCCTGGCGATGCTGGTGGACACGATGATCCCCGAGGCCTTCGCCACCACGCACGACTTCGCGGGGCTGGTCACGGCCGCCGGCTTCCTGGCCGCGTTCGCGCTCAGCCGGCTGGGCGGCTGAGGCCGGCGGCGCTCAGGGCCGGCGTGCGGCGCGCTGCTCGCGCAGCTGCTGGCAGGCCGGGCAGAACGCAGTGGTGGGCAGGGCGGCGAGCCGGCGCGGGTCGATGGCTTCGCCGCAGTCCAGGCACTGGCCGTAGCTGCCGTCGTCCAGCCGGCCGCGGGCGGCTTGCAGCTGGTGCAGCTCGGCCACCGCATGGGCGGCCTGCACCTCGTCGACCGTGGCCTGCACCTCGGCGACGGCCATGTCCTTGAAGTCGGCGACGCTGCGGTCGTCGCCGCCCTCCAGCGCGGCCTCCACCGTGTGGGCACGCAGGACCTGTTGCAGCTCGGCCTCGCGGCGCGCGAGTTGCTGGCGGATGCGGGCGGACTGGACGGCGTCGGGCGGCATGGCGATCTCCTGGGTCGGACCGCGGCATTGTCGGAACGCCGCCGGCCCGCGGCCTTGATCTGCCGCAAGCGGGGCGGTGGCACCCGGCGGACCGCGCGCGGCGCCGCAACCGGCCTGCGTTGACTCACGTCAAGCGGCCCGGCGGCGCGGGCGGCGACCATCACCGCACCCCAGCCACCCCCACGAGGCACGCCATGTTCAAGCACATCCTGCTGGCCACCGACGGATCGGAGGCGTCCGTGCATGCGGCGCAGCTGGCCGTGGGCCTGGCGCGCACGCACGGCGCCCGCCTGACGGCGCTGTACGTGGTGGATCCCTATCCCTACCTGGGCCTGGGCGAGGCCAATCCCATGGGCATCCAGGCCTACATGGGCGCGGCGCTGGAGCATGCGGCCGCCGCCCACGCGAAGGTGCTGGGCCTGGCCGAGTCCGGCGGCCCGCGCGTGGACGTGCAGCTGCGCCGCGCCGAGGACGTCGCCACCGCCACCGGCATCACCGGGACCGCGCGCGCCGAGGGCTGCGACCTGATCGTGGTCGGCTCGCATGGCCGCACCGGCCTGCCGCGCATGCTGCTGGGCAGCGTGGCCGCCAAGGTGGTGGCCCAGGCCGAGATCCCCGTGCTGGTGGCGCGCTGACGCGCGACGACGAGAAAGAGACGCTCCCATGATCCCCGTGTCCGAAGACCTGCTGCGCCGCTTCGACGTGCCCGGCCCGCGCTACACCTCGTACCCGACGGCCGACCGCTTCGTCGAGGCCTTCACCCGCGCCGAGTACGAGCAGGCGCTGGCGCAGCGGCGCCACGCGACCGTGCCGCAGCCGCTGTCGCTGTACGTGCACATCCCGTTCTGCGAGTCGCTGTGCTACTACTGCGCCTGCAACAAGATCATCACCAGGCACCACGACCGCGGCGCGCAGTACCTGGCCTACCTGCAACGCGAGATCGACCTGCACGCCGGCCTGCTGGGTGAACGCCCGGTGGTGTCGCAGCTGCACCTGGGCGGCGGCTCGCCCACCTTCCTGTCCGATGCCGAGCTGCACCAGCTGATGGGCATGCTGCGCCGCGCCTTCGAGATCGCGCCCGGCGGCGAGTACTCGATCGAGGTCGACCCGCGCACGGTGGACACCGGCCGGCTCGAGGCGCTGGCCGCGATGGGCTTCAACCGGCTGTCGTTCGGCGTGCAGGACTTCGATGCGCTGGTGCAGAAGGCGGTGCACCGCGTGCAGCCGGCCGAGCAGGTGGTCGCGCTGGTCGAGGAGGCCCGCCGCATCGGCTTCGAGTCGGTCAACGTCGACCTGATCTACGGCCTGCCCAAGCAGACGCCGCCCTCGTTCGCGCGCACGCTGCAGCAGGTGGCGCAGCTGCGGCCCGACCGCATCGCGCTGTACGGCTACGCCCACCTGCCCGAGCGCTTCAAGCCGCAGCGCCGCATCCTGCAGGCCGACCTGCCCGTGGCCGGGCAGAAGGTGACCATGCTGGCGCAGGCGCTGGGCGTGTTCCAGGAGGCCGGCTACGACTACATCGGCATGGACCATTTCGCGCTGCCCAACGACGCGCTGGCGGTGGCCAAGCGCCAAGGCCGGCTGCACCGCAACTTCCAGGGCTACAGCACCCAGCCCGACTGCGACCTGATCGCGCTGGGCGTCTCGGCCATCGGCCGCGTGGGCACCACCTACAGCCAGAACGCCAAGACCATGGAGGAGTACTGTGACGCGCTCGACCAGGGCCGGCTGCCCGTCGTGCGCGGGCTGCAGCTGTCG
Organism: Comamonadaceae bacterium; assembly: GCA_027484575.1. Lineage (GTDB taxonomy): Bacteria > Pseudomonadota > Gammaproteobacteria > Burkholderiales > Burkholderiaceae_C > Ramlibacter. Next base: position 560,982 of record JAIXSQ010000007.1, on the reverse strand, counting down.
CGCGACGACCTGGTGCGCCGCGCGGTGATCATGGCGCTGATGTGCCAGGGCCAGCTGCGCTTCGAGACCGTCGAGACCGCGTGGCTGCTGGACTTCCGCAGCCACTTCGCCGCCGAGCTCGAGCAGCTGCGCGCGCTGGCCGACCAGGGCCTGGTCACGCTGGACGACGAGGGCGTCGAGGTGACGCCCGAGGGCTGGTACTTCGTGCGCGCGGTGGCGATGGTCTTCGACAGGCACCTGCAGGCCGACCGCAACCGCACCCGCTTCTCCCGGATCCTCTGACCCGTGCTCGGCCTGACCCTCGCTTCCACCGCCCTGCTGATGGGGCTGGCCGGCGCGCCGCACTGCGCCGCCATGTGCGGCGCACCCTGCGGGGGGCTGGCGCAGGCCGCGGCGCGGCCGCAGGCGGCGCGCTGGCAGTTCCTGGCCGGCCGCCTGGCCGGCTACACGGCCGCCGGTGGCATCGCGGCGGCCGCGGTGAGCAGCTTCCAGTGGCTCACGGCGCAGGCCGCGGCCCTGCGGCCGGTGTGGACCCTGTTCCACCTGGTCGTGCTGCTGTGGGCGCTGTCACTGGTGGTGCTGGCGCGCCAGCCGGCCTGGGTGGGCAACGCCGGCCGCGGCGCCTGGATGCGCATCCGGCCGCTGGCGCTGCGCAGCGGCGGCGTGTTCACCGCCGGCGCGCTGTGGATCTTCATGCCCTGCGGCCTGCTGTGGTCGGCCCTGCTGGTGGCCTCGCTGGCCGGCGGGCCGCTGGAGGGCGCGGCGGCGATGGCGCTGTTCGGCGCCGCCAGCTCCCTGGGCCTGGTCGCCGGCCCCTGGCTGTTCGCGCGGCTGCGCGCGAGGGGCAACCAGCTGCGCCGCGACGGGGGCACCCGCGCCGCGGGCGTGCTGCTGGCCGGTGCGGCGGGCTGGGCGCTGTGGATGGACCTGAGCCACCGCATCGCCCTGTGGTGCGCCTGACGCGCCCCGGCCGGACCGCACTTTCCCTGATGCCCTCGCGCGCCCGCCTGCGCACAGTGGCGGCATGGCCGCCACCCGCACCGGCCGACTGAACGGAGCGCCGATGCCACGCCACCCCAACCGCCGCCACGCGGTCGCCGCCCTGCTGGGCGCCGCCTGCCTGCCCGGTGCCGCCCAGCCGGCCGCCGCCTGGCCCGCACGGCCGCTGCGCGTGCTGGTGGGCTTCCCGCCCGGCTCGGTGCAGGACCTCTCGGCCCGCGCGATCGCCGAGCCGCTGGCCCGGGTGCTGGGCCAGCCGGTGGTGGTCGAGAACCGGCCCGGCGCCTCCGGCACGATCGCGGCCGACCAGGTCGCCAAGGCCGTCGACCTGCACACGGTGGGCGTGATGAACAACAGCCAGCTGACCATCGCGCGGCTGCTCAACCCCGCGGTGGCGTACGACCCGGCGCGCGACCTGCTGCCGGTGGCCCTGATCGGCGCGACCTCGATGCTGCTGGTCACCAGCAGCGCGGCCACCGGCGCCGGCGCTGCCGAGGCCCTGGCCTGGCTGCGCCAGCTCGGGCCGGCCGCCAGCTACGGCTCGCCCGGCAGCGGCACGCCCGGCCACCTGGGCATGGAGCTGCTGAAGGCGCGGGCGGGCCTGGAGGCCCAGCACGTGCCCTACCAAGGCAACCCGCAGATCATCACGGCCCTGCTGGGCCAGCAGCTGCACGCGGCGCTGCTGCCGCCCGGGCTGGCGCTGCCGCACGTGCGCGCCGGCAAGCTGCGGGCGGTGGGCGTGACCGGTGGGCAGCGCAGCCTGCTGGCGCCCGAGCAGCCCACGCTGCGCGACCTGGGCGTGCAGGGCGCCGACATGGAGCTGTGGACGGCGATGGCCGGCCCGGCCAGCCTGCCGCTGCCGGTCCGCGACCGGCTCGGGGCGGCCGTGATCGAGGTGCTCCAGGGCGAGGCGGCGCGCAACCGGCTGCTCGTCGCGGGCTGGCAGGCGACGCCGAGCAACCACGAGGGGCTGCGCGCCCGCATGGAGCAGGACACCGCGACGTTCGGCGGGATCATCCGCCAGCGCAACATCCGCAGCGACGCCTGAGCGCCGGCGCCGCTCAGCCCGCGCCCTCCAGCAGGTCTCGGGCGTCCGCCTCCCACCAGCCCACGGCGGCGTACCAGCCTTCCCAGACGCAGCCGTTGCAGCCCCGGCCGCAGCAGGTGGTGGGCAGCGGCGGCGGCGGGCGCAGCGCGAGTCCGGCGGCGGCCAGCCGCGCCTGCCAGGCCGCAATGCGGGCCTGGGCACGGGGCAGGTCGGGGGTGAGGTCCATCGGGCCGCGATTGTCGGGCCTGCGCGGGGCCGCCATCCCCGGGCACGACCGGGCGCCCCGATCCCGTCATGCCCGCGCAGGCGGGCATCCACGGTCGAGCGCGGTGGTCGTTCGTGGGTCCCCGCCTGCGCGGGGACGACGGGCACGGCGTCACGGCACCGCCCCGCCGTCGCGCCGGCGAAGAGCCACACCCCGTCATGCCCGCGCAGGCGGGCATTCACGGTCGAGGGCGGTGGTCGTTCGTGGGTCCCCGCCTGCGCGGGGACGACGGCACGGCGTCACGACACCGCCCCGCCGTCGCGCCAGCGAAGAGCCACACCCCGTCATGCCCGCGCAGGCGGGCATCCACGATCGAGCGTGGTTGTCCCTCGTGGCTCCCCGCCTGCGCGGGGGCGACGCCGGAGGCGGCGGGGCAGGTAAGCTCGCCGGGTGCCGCCCCTGTCCCACCTGTCCCAGCTGCACGAGCGCCTGGCCGCGCTCGGTGCCCGCCCCGCGCATGCCCGCCGCGTGCTGCGCCTGTGGGCCAACGCCCTGCCGCAGGACAGCGGCCCGCGCGCGATCGACGACTTCCTGCCGCGCACGCTGCGCGACGGCCTGCCGCAGCTGGCGGCCGAGCTGGCCGGCCTGGTGACGCTGGTCTCGCGCCATCCCGGCGCGGACGGCTCCGAGCGGCTGCTGCTGCGGCTGTCCGACGGCCAGGCCTGCGAGGCGGTGCTGCTGCCGCGCGGCGGCCTGTGCGTCTCCAGCCAGGTCGGCTGCGCGGTCGGCTGCACCTTCTGCATGACCGGCCGCGAAGGCCTGCAGCGCCAGATCGGCAGCGCCGAGATCGTGGCGCAGGTCGCGCTGGCCCGCGCGCTGCGGCCGGTGCGCAAGGTGGTGTTCATGGGCATGGGCGAGCCGGCGCACAACCTGGCGAACGTGATGGAGGCCATCGAGCTGCTGGGCACCGCCGGCGGCATCGGCCACAAGAGCCTGGTGGTCTCCACGGTCGGCGACGAGCGGGTGTTCCAGCGGCTGCCGCAGGGCCCGGTCAAGCCCGCGCTGGCGCTGTCGCTGCACACCACCCGCGCCGACCTGCGCGCCCGGCTGCTGCCGCGGGCGCCGCGCTGGGACCCGGCCGAGCTGGTCGCCGCCGGCGACGCCTACGCGCGTGCCACCGGCTACCCGCTGCAGGTGCAGTGGACGCTGCTGGACGGCGTGAACGACACCGCCGAGGAGTTGGACGGCATCGTGCGCGTGCTCCAGGGCCGGCATGCGGTGCTGAACATGATCCCGTACAACGACGTGCCCGGCCTGCCGTACCGCCGGCCGTCGTGGGAACGTGCCGCCGAGATCGCCCGCCACCTGCACCGGCGCGGCGTGCTGACCAAGCTGCGGCACTCGGCAGGGCAGGACGTGGACGGCGGCTGCGGCCAGCTGCGTGCGCGCAGCCTGGTGGAGCAGCCCGTAGCCATCGTGCCGCGCGCGGCCGCCTGAGCCGCGCGGCGGCCGCTCAGCGCAGCAGCGTCGCGCCCGCCGCCGCCAGCTGGTCGGCAGGGCCGGGTGTGACCGACGGCCCGGCCGCCAGGCGGCGCGCCTCCTCGTCCACCCGCACCCGCGCCAGCGACTGCGTGCCCTGCAGTTCCTGCGCGCTGAAGCTGCGCAGGCCGCCGCCCTCGGCCGCCGGGTCGAGCACCAGGACCTCCAGCAGGCGCAGCCGGCCATCGGCGGCGCGCTCGTAGGCCACCTGCACCAGCAGCACCGCATGGCGCTGGGCCCCCACGATCAGCGGACGCCCGCCGGCCAGGTCCTCGAGCACCTCGGGCGCGAGCGCGGCCAGCGACTGCGGCGGCAGCGGCTGGCCGGTGGCCTCGAGCATGCGGCCGCGCAGGTCGCGCCAGGTACGGGTGAGCAGCGCCGGCAGCGCATGCGCCGGCAGCGACAGGTTCACGGCGGCGCCGAACTGCGCGCGCACCACCTGCTCCTGCGGCACCTGCACGCCGTAGCGGCCCAGCACCATGCTCACCGCCGCGGCCCAGCACCAGTTGCTGGCCCGTTGCACCTGGGCGATGGCGGGCAGCAGGGGCGCGGCGATGCCGGCGGTGCAGCGCTGCGTGCCGGCCACTGGCGTGTCGCAGGCCTGGGCAGCGGCCGCTGGAAGGGGGGCGGCGATCACCGCGCCGGCCAGCGCGAGCGCCGCCCCGAACGCACGCGCGCCCCGCGCCGCGGTGGCGAAGGGCAGGCGTCGGTCGGGCATGGTGGGCAGGCTTCCGGTGGCGTTCACCGGGGACTTCGGCCTGCGTGGCAGTGCCCGCAGGGGGCGCTTGCCTAGGGGGGCTAGGGCAGTGCCCTAAGCGGCGGCCCGGGGCGGGCCACCGTGCGCGCGTCGCGCGCCGTTCAGAAGTCGCGCCAGTCCGCGTCGTCGGCCGCGGCGGCCACCGGGGCGGGGGACCCGCGGTGCATGCCGGCCGGCCGGCGGGCCGGCGCCGGCCTTGCCGTGGTGGCGGTGCGGTGGGCCGGCGCCGCGAGGGCCTGGGGTGCGGGCAGGGCTTCCTGCTGGCCCGCCAGCTTGAACACCGCCACCGTGCCCACCAGCTGCTGCGCCTGCGACCGCAGGCTCTCGGCCGCGGCGGCGCTCTGCTCGACCAGCGCGGCGTTCTGCTGCGTGGCCTGGTCCATCTGGCCGACGGCTTCCTCGATCTGCGCCACGCCCGCGCTCTGCTGGCGGCTGGCGGCGCTGATCTCGGCCATCAGCGCGGTCACGCGGCGGGTGGAGTCGACCACCTCCTGCATGGTCGCGCCGGCGCGGTCGACCAGGGTGGTGCCCTGCTCGACGCGCTCGACGCTGGTGCCGATCAGGGCCTTGATCTCCTTGGCCGCGTCGGCGCTGCGCTGCGCCAGCGAGCGCACCTCGCTGGCCACGACCGCGAAGCCGCGGCCCTGCTCGCCGGCCCGCGCCGCCTCCACCGCGGCATTGAGCGCCAGGATGTTGGTCTGGAAGGCGATGCCGTCGATGGTGCCGATGATGTCGGAGATGCGGCGGCTGCTCTCGTGGATGCCCTTCATGGTCTCCACGACCTCACCCATCACCTCGCCGCCACGCGCGGCGACGGTCGAGGCGGTGGTGGCCAGCGCGTTGCCCTGCTCGGCATTTGCGGCGTTCGACTGCACGGTGGCCGCCAGCTGCTTCATCGAGGCGGCGGTCTGTTGCAGCGCGCTGGCCTGTTCCTCGGTGCGGCTGGACAGGTCGGTGTTTCCCTGGGCGATCTGGCCGCTGGCGGTGGCCACCGAATCGGCGTTGCCGCGCACGGTGTGCACCAGGCGGGCCAGGCTGTCCTGCATGCGCCGCAGCGCGGCCAGCAGGCTGGCCTCGTCGCCGGCACGCACCGTGATGGGCGCGCTCAGGTCGCCCTCGGCGACGCGGCGGGCCAGCTCGGCGGCGGCCTCGGGCTCGCCGCCCAGCGTGCGCGTGACGCTGCGCACCAGCAGCACCGACAGGGCGACCGCGATCGCGACCGCCAGCGCCGTCACCGCGAGCATCCAGGCGCGTGCCGACGTGTAGGCGGCGGTGGCGGCCTCGGCCGCGACCTGCGAGCCCTTGTCGTTGAGCTCGACGAGCTTGCCCAGCTGCGCGGCCGCGGCGTTGAAGGCGGCGCGCGATTCGCCGCGGAACAGGTGCTTGCCCTGCTCGGCCGTGCGCTCGTTGCGCGACAGCTCGAACATCGGCTTGCGCTGGGCGTCCCACAGCTCGCGCTGCTGGCGGTAGCCCTGGTAGCCGGCACGCTCCTCGGGCGAGGTGATCAGCGGCTCGTAGGCGGCGAGCTTGCTGTCCAGGGTGGCGCGCAGCTCGTCCATGCGCCGTTCGATGCCCGCCATCTCGGCCGCGTCGTTGGACAGCAGGTGGTCGGATTCGGCGCGGCGCATCTGGTTGGCCACCGTGCGGATCTCGCCCAGCACGCGGATGCTGGGCAGCCAGTTGGTGGCGATGTCCTGGGCGGTCGCATTGACCTGGGCCAGGCGCGTGAGCGCCAGGCCGGCGATGGCCACGGTCAGGACAAGCAGGGTGGCGAAGGCCAGGCCCAGGCGGGCGGCCAATGTCATGCGGGGGGGGGTGGGGTTCACGGCAAGTTCCTCGGTCTCAACCAGGCACGGTTGTGGAGAGGAGCGTAGGCGCACTGCCGTGGTGCGAAACGGCCGAACACCCGCAACGGTGACCCGCCATCTCGGCACCTCGACAGGACTGACCTCAGCGCCTGACGCGCAGCGGGCAGGGGGGTGGCAGCCGGCCGCGGCGGTGGGCGTTCACGCCGGCCCCAGCCACGCGCGCAGCCAGGCGGCCACTTGCGGGTGGTCCAGCAGGTCCCAGTGGTTGGCCTGCGGCACCAGGTGCCGGTGGCCGGCCGGCACGCGCAGCGCCAGCCGCCGCTCGGGGTGGCGGCCCCAGGCGCTGGCCAGCGGCACCAGGCCGTCGCCGACCGCGGCCCCGCGCCGGCCGCCGGCACCGGGCGACAGCACGGCCGCCACCAGGTGGCAGCGCAGGTCGCGCGGCAACGGCGTGGGCACGCGGGCATCGTGGCCTGCGCCGCCGGGCGGGTGGGGCATCCAGTCGGCGTCCTGCACGTTGCCGTGCCGCAGGTCGGTGATGCCGGCGCTGCGCAGCCGGCCGATGCGCGCCAGCGGCGCGGCGTACGGGCTCCAGGCCAGCAGCTGGTCGGCCCAGCGGCCGCCGCGTTCCAGCGGTGCGCCATGGTGCGGCGTGCCCAGGCACACCAGCGTGGTGGGCACCTGGCGCCAGGCACGCCCGCTGCCCGCGTGCAGCGCGCTGCGCGCGACCAGCCCGCCCATGCTGTGGCCCACCAGCGCGAGCGCGCGCACCGGCACCGGCCAGCCGGCCACCAGCGCATCGAGGAGGCGCTCGAACGCGCGTCCGTTGGCCGACACGTGCAGGCCGCTGTTGTAGTGCAGGCGCAGCACGGTCCAGCCCAGCGCGGCCAGCACCTCGCCGTGGTCATGGCCGTTGCGCGCCCATTGCAGGTCGTTCATGCCCAGGCCGTGCACCAGCACCGCGATCCGGCTGCCGGCGTCCGGCGGGGGGCCGGCCAGGGCGCGCCCGCCGCTGCGCAGCGCCATGGCGATGGCCAGTGGGTTGCCGGTGGCGGCCAGGTGGTCGCCCAGCACGCCGTTGAGCGCCGCGACGAAGGCCTCGCGCGCCGGCGACGGTGGGATGCCGGCGCTGGCCGGCAGCCGCGCGAGCGCGGCGTCGAGCCCGCGCCCGGCCAGCGCGGCGCCCAGCCGCACGGCGCGCGTGACCGGCACGCCCAGCCGGCCCGCCACCGGCGGCAGCGGCAGCCAGCGCAGCACGGCCCGTTGCGCGATGGTCAGCTGCATGGACTCGACGATGCCGGCGACGCCGCCCACGCCCTCGGCGGCCAGCCGCACCAGCCCGCGCAGGTCGTCGCGGCCGAGCGGGATGCGGGGCAGGCGCGCCGCCGGCGAGGGGCTAAGACCATCGGATGGCGGGGCAGGGTGCATGCCGGCACTGTGGGCGCGCCAGGCGGCGCAGGCAAGGCCCCGGCCGGCGGCGGCGTCGGCACCACGGTCTAATCGCCAGCTAAGTCGCCCGCGCTAGGGTGTGCTGGCCGGCGTCCGCCCGGCGCGTTGCCACCCGCCTGCCCCTGCTGTCCATTCCTGCCCCGCCATGCGAGTCCTGTTGGTCGAAGACGACGAGATGATCGGCGACAGCCTGCGCCGCGCCCTGGAAGCCAACGGCTGGTCGGTCGACTGGGTCAAGGAGGGCGAACTGGCCAGCAGCGCCATGGCCGACGGCGGCTACGCCTGCGTGCTGCTCGACCTGGGCCTGCCGCGGCGCGACGGCATGGACGTGCTGCGCCGCGCCCGCGCTGCGGGCGACCGCACGCCCGTGCTGGTGCTGACGGCGCGCGACGGCGTCGAGGACCGGATCACCGGGCTGGACGTCGGTGCCGACGACTACCTGGTCAAGCCCTACGAGTTCCGCGAGCTGCTGGCCCGCATGCGGGCGGTGATCCGCCGCCGCGACGGCAGCGCCGACTCGGTGATCGGCACCGAGGCGGTCCGGCTCGACCTGGGCACGCGCGAGGTGGTGGTCGGCGGCGAGCGCTCGCAGCTGTCGGCGCGCGAGTTCGCGCTGCTGCATGCCCTGCTGGAGCGACCGGGCGCCATCCTCTCGCGCGACCAGCTGGAGAGCCGCATCTACGGCTGGGGCGAGGAGGTCAGCAGCAACGCCGTGGATGTCCTGATCCACGGCATGCGCCGCAAGCTGGGCGCCGACACCATCCGCAACGTGCGCGGGCTGGGCTGGCGGGTGGCGGCCGCTCCCGCGCCGGACAAGGCCGGGAGGGCCTGACATGCACATCCTTCCGAAGGGCACGATGTGCTCGCTGCGCAATGCCCTGCTGATGTGGCTGGTGCCGCTGTTCCTGGTGGTGGGCGTGGGCTCGAGCACCTACACCTACTGGTCCTACATGGCGATGGTGGGCGGCTTCATGGACGAGCAGATGCAGCAGCTGGCGCAGGCGGTGTCCACCCGCGAGGAGCTGCCCTCGGCCTGGTCGCAGGACGAGACGGCCGTGCACCGCAACGGCAGCTACGTCACGCAGGTCTGGAGCCCCTCTGGCCAGCTGCTGATGTCCACCTGGAGCGGCGCGGCGCGCGTGATGGTGCAGTCCCAGGGCTTCCACGACGTGCAGGCCGACGGCCGCCGCTGGCGCGTGTACGCCACCGACGCGGTGCGCGACGGCCGGCGCGTGCAGGTGCTGCAGAGCGACGACTTCCGCCGCAAGCTCGCCGCCGGGCGCGCCGTGGCCGAACTGCTGCACGCGCTGGTGCTGCTGCTGCTGTCCATCCCCGTCCTGTGGGGCGTGGCCGCCAAGCTCTCGCGCGAGGTGCGCGGCATCGGCGAGGCCGCGGCGCGGCAGGACGCGCACACCATCGCCGAGCTGCCGCTCACGCGCGTGCCCAGCGAGATCGCGCCGCTGGTGCAGTCGTTCAACGGCCTGCTCACGCGGCTGCGCGAGGCCTTCGCCGGCCAGCAGCGCTTCCTGCAGGACGCCGCGCACGAGCTGCGCACGCCGATCACCGCCGTGGCCCTGCAGCTGGAGAACGTGCGGCGCGACCTGCCCCCCGGCGCCTGCGACCAGAGCTTCGCGCAGCTGCAGGCCGGCGTGGGGCGGGCCCAGCGCCTGGTCGACCAGCTGCTGAAGATGTCGCGCCACGACGGGCCGGCCGTGCAGGAGCAGCCGGTGCCGGTGGACCTGCAGGCGCAGGTGCACGAGAGCATCGACGGCCTGATCGCCCTGGCCGACCAGCGCCGCATCGACCTGGGCTTCGTGCACGAGGCCGGCGCGCCCACGTCGATCGCGCTCACCTGCCGCGCCGCCGACATCCGCAGCGTGCTGGACAACTTGATCGAGAACGCCCTGCGCTACACGCCCGAGGGCGGCACGGTGGACGTGCACCTGTCGGGCCACGACGGCCGGCCGGTGATCGAGGTGGTCGACTCGGGCCCGGGCGTGCCGCCCGAGCAGCTGGGCCGCGTCTTCGACCGCTTCTTCCGCGTCCCGGGCACCGGCTCCGGCAGCGGAGGCAGCGGCCTGGGCCTGTCGATCGCGCAGGCGGCGGCGCTGCGCTGCGGCCTGCGCATCGTGCTGCGCAACCGCGATGGCGCCAGCGGCCTGGTGGCGCGCGTCGAGCCGATGCAGGCTGGAGGGGCGGCCTCATTCACGGCTAAGAAAGCGCTAAGGGCCGGCTAACTGCGGCTTCCTACAGTGGAACCACGCGATCGGTGCACGGCCCACCAGGCAGGCAGCGAACGCGCGGACCCCTCCACCCACGAAAGGAAGCTTGCCATGCACACCCGCCTGATCTCCGCCCTCGTCGCCACCGCTGCCCTGGCTGCCGGCCACGCCCACGCCTTCGGCGAACTCCCCCCGGCATCGGCCGATGCCGCCGCCCCCACCGCCCGCCTCGCCGACGTCCGCGCCGAGGCCGTGCGCGCCCAGCGTGCCGGCGCGATCGTCACCGGTGAAGCCGGCGTTCCCGAGCAGCCTGCGGCCGCTGCCGGCCGCAGCCGGGCCGAGGTGCGTGCCGACGCGCAGAAGCCTGCGCGCAGCGCCCAGCTGCAGCAGGCGCAGATGCCGCTGCTGTAAGCAGCCACGCCCGCGACGCGCGACCGCCATGCGCAGCACGGCACCATCGCTCCAGGGGCGGCGCCAGCCGCCCTGGCACGGCAGCGCGCGCGGGGCCGGCCCGCGCGTGCCGCCGCACGCCGCCCGGCCCGCGCCGGATGCGCCGCGCGACGAACACTTCCTCGCCCTGCTGGCGGCCTACCGCGGCTGCGGCGGGCTGGCCCGCCGCGCCGAGGTGGACGCCCGCGCCGCCACCGGCGGCGAGGGCGCCCTGGCGGTGCGCGGCTGGCTGGCGCAGCGCCGCGTGCTCGCCTTCGACTGGGGCGGGCAGCGCTGGCTGCCGCTGTTCCAGTTCGCCTGCGGGCCCTTCGCCCCGCTGCCTGCGGTCCAGCGCGTGCTCGCCGAACTGGCACAGCCGGGCCCGACGGGCGACGACTGGGAACTGGCGGGCTGGTTCGCGGCGCCGAACGCGGCGCTGGATGGCGCCGTGCCTGCACGGGCGATCGCCACCGACCCGCAGGCCGTGGCCGACGCTGCCCGCATGCTGCGCTGGGGCCTGCAGTCGGCCTGAAGGCCAGCGGCGCCGCGCCAGCGCGGCCGTGTCGCTGCGGCGTCCTACAGCCAGCGGCCGCGCCACGGCCCAGCATCGGCCGACACGCAGGAGTCCCCATGGCCAGCAGCCCGCCGTCCGACAGGCCCGATCCGGGCCGCAACCCGCAGCCCTCGCCCAGCCGCGAGGATCCACAGCCGCGCCGCACCCCGCATCCCGGGCAGCCCCCGCCGCAGCCGGGCCAGGCCCAGGAACTGCCGCAGCCGGCGCGCGCCACGCCCGACTGAAGCACCGGCCCGGTGGGCCGCGGACCCGGCCCACGGCGCGCTGCGGCCGCGGACGACACGTGCACCCGGGCGCGCCACCTAGCCTGCGGCCTCCACCGCATCCGGAGACGACCCATGGCCCACCCCTTCCTCGGACAGATCCTCGGCAGCGTGCTGGGCGGCGGGGGCCCGTCGGGCCTCGGTGGGCTGGGTGGCCTCGGTGGTCTCGGGGGTCTCGGGGGTCTCGGTGGCGGCGGTCTCGCGCAGCCGGGCATGTCCGGCCGGCGCGGGCCCCTGGACGCCGGTGGCGGACGCCAGGCCCTGCTGCTGGCGCTGCTGCCGCTGGCCATGCAGTGGATGCGCAGCCGCGGCGGCGCGCAGGGCGTGCTGCAGCAGTTCGGCCAGCGGGGCTACGGGCAGACGGCCTCGTCCTGGGTCGGCACCGGCGCGAACGACCAGTTGCCGCCCGAGGCGGTGCAGCAGGTCATGGGCGACGACGCCCTGGACGGCATGGCGCGCCAGCTCGGTGTCCCGCGCGAGGAGGTCAGCCAGGGCATGGCCGAGATCCTGCCGGAGGTGGTGGACCACCTGTCGCCGCAGGGCGCGCTGCACCCCGAGGCCGACCGGCAGCTGGACTTGGGCCAGTCGACGCTGCAGCGCCTGCTGGGGCAGCTGCATTGAGCCCGGCCCGCACCGGCCTGCGCCTGCTGGTGGTGGCCCTGGCCGCGGGGGGACTTGGCGGCTGCGGCTGGTTCGAGCGCAAGGTCACCGCCAACGTCACCGGCCATGCCGTCGCGTGCGTGGACGGGGTGGCCTACCTGCAGTTCCCCAGCGGCGTGACGGTGCAGTACGACCGCAGCGGCCGCATCAAGACCTGCTGAACGCCCGCGGCGGCCCGCCGGCCGGCGGACAATCCGCGCCGATGCCCGCCACCGACCGCTCCCTGCCGCAGGCCCGTCCCGCATCCACCGACCCGCACGCCGCCGCGCAGCAGGCGCGGGTCGAGGCCCTGGTGCGTGAGGCCGCGGACTGGCGCGCGGCGGTGGCCGGCTGGGAGGCCACCGTCGAAGGCCTGTGGCAGGCGGTCGAGCCGGTGCAACGCGCGCTGCACGACGCCTGGCGCGGCTGGGTGGCGGCGCTGGACGAGGCGCTGCTGCAGCCGGGCTGGAGCCGGGGCGAGCGCGCGCAGCTGCAGGACCTGCTGCGCGAGGCCGCCACTGCCGTGCTGGCGCTGGGGCCCGATGCCCTTGCCGCGCAGGCGCTGGACCGCCATGCGCCGGACAGCGCCGGCGCGCGTGCGCGCGCCGCGGCGCCGGCCGAGGCGGCCGACCCGGCGGATGCGGCCCGTCCGTCCACGCCCGTGGGCGCGGAGGCGACGCTCGATGCGGCCGACGGCTGGGACTGGGAACGGCAGGCCGCGCAGGCGGCGGCAGGGCGCGAGCGCCAGGCCGCGCAGCGCCGCGCCGAAGCGGCGCAGCGTCAGCGCGCCCAGGACGCGCAGGCGGTGACCGGCTCGGCCCGCGAGGTGTACCGGCGGCTGGCCAGCGCGCTGCATCCCGACCGCGAGCCCGATGCGGACCTGCGCGCGCGCAAGACGGCGCTGATGCAGCAGGCCAACCAGGCCCATGCGGCCGGCGACCTGCAGGCGCTGCTGGCGCTGCAGCGCCAGGTCGGCCAGCTCGACCTGGCGCGGCACCTGCCAAGCGACGCACGCGGGCTGGGCCAGGTCGTGGCCGAACTGCAGGCCCAGGTGGCGCAGCTGCGCACCCAGGCCCACCGGCTCGAGGCGGCGTTCCGCGCGGCCACCGGCGAGCCCGCCGGCATCGGCATGCAGCCGCAGAAGGCGACCCGCCTGGTGGCCGCACAGGTGCGCCGCCTGCGCGAGGAGGAGGTGCTGCTGCGCCGGCAGGCCCTGCTGCTGCGCGACGTGGAGCGGGCCCGCGACTGGCTGCGGCGGCTGCGCTGAGCCTCAGTCCGGCACGAAGCGCCGGCGGAAGGTCTCGGCGTCCTGCGCCAGCTCGTAGGTCACCAGCTGGCCGTTCTTGCCGTCGGCCAGCCGGTGCGCCGCGAACAGCGACCACTTGCCGCGCGGGTCGTAGCTCGGCGGGTCGACCAGCGCGTAGGGATGCGGCACGAACACCTCGTGCGGGTAGATCTCGCGGTGCGGGTTGCGGGGCGAGGGGTACAGCTTGTACTGCGCTGTGGTGATCGTGGAGCCGGCCATGCGGCACTCTAGCGCCCCGGGCGGGCCGTGCCCGCCGACAATGCCGGCTTCGACCACCGGACTCCCCTTGCCCGTGCACCCTTGCCCCTGCCGCCGCCGCGGCCCCCGCGCATGACCGCGCCCACGCCCGATCCCGCCACCGCCCCGAGCTTCGCCGCGCTCGGCCTGTCCCCCGCGCTGCAGCGCGCCTGCGCCGATGCCGGCCTCGTGCATCCCACGCCGATCCAGGCCCAGGCCGTGCCGGCCGTGCTGCGCGGCGCCGACCTGCTCGCGCTGGCGCCCACCGGCACCGGCAAGACCGCCGCGTTCGCGCTGCCGCTGGTGCAGCGCCTGCTGGCCGGTCCCCCGCGCGGCTACCGGCGCGTGCGGGTGCTGGTGCTGGTGCCCACGCGCGAGCTGGCCGCGCAGGTGGCCGGCGTCTTCGAGCAGCTGGGTGCGACCGGGCCGCAGCGCCTGCGGGTGGTGGCGGTGCACGGCGGCGGCTCGGTGAACCCGCAGATGCTGGCGCTGCGCGGCGGTGCCGACGTGCTGGTGGCCACGCCCGGGCGGCTGCTGGACCTGCTGGGCCGCAACGCGGCGCGGCTGGACGCGGTCGAGACCCTGGTGCTCGACGAGGCCGACCGCCTGCTCGACCTGGGCTTCGCGGCCGAGCGCGGGCAGGTGCTGGCCGCGCTGCCGGCGCGCCGCCAGGTGCTGCTGCTGTCGGCCACGCTGCCCGCGCCGGTGCAGCAGCTGGCCGACGACCTGCTGCGCGATCCCGTGCGGCTGCAGGCCGCGCCGCAGCCGCGCGAGGCGCCGGCCATCACGCAACGCGCGCTCGCGGTCGACACCGCGCGCCGCACCGAGCTGCTGCGCCACCTGGTGCGCGCGCAGGGCTGGCCCCGGGTGCTGGTGTTCGTCGCCACCCGCCATGCCACCGAGCATGTCGCCCGCAAGCTGGCCACCCGCGGCGTGCGCGCGGTGCCGCTGCACGGCGAGATGGCGCAGGGCCAGCGCCGCGAGATGCTGGCTGGCCTGCAGGACGGGCGCTGGGACGTGCTGGTCACCACCGACCTGGCCGCGCGCGGCATCGACATTCCCGCGCTGGAGGTGGTCGTCAACTACGACCTGCCGCGCTCGCCCGCCGACCACGTGCACCGCATCGGCCGCACCGGCCGCGCCGGCCGCGAGGGCCTGGCGGTGAGCTTCGTCACCGCGCCGGCCCTGGCGCACTGGCGCCTGGTCGCCCAGCGCAACGGCCTGGACCTGCCGCTGGAGGTGGTGCCGGGCTTCGAGCCGACCGAGGCACCACCGCCGCCGTCGCCCGGCAACGGCGGCGTCAAGGGGCGGCGCCCGAGCCGCAAGGACAAGCTGCGGGCGGCGGGGCTGTTGCCGCCCGTGGCGGGCGGCTGAAACCCGGACGCGCAGGTGCCCGTCGCGGCCGGGCAGGCCTTCAGGGCGCAGGGCCCGCGGTCGGCGGCAGGTCCAGCAGGACGCGGCACAGCCGCTCGGCTTCCGGCACCACCTCGCTGCCAGCGACCAGCCCGATGCCAAGCAGCAGCCCTTGGCGCCCGCGCCATTCATCGCCATGCACGAGGGGCGACAGCGGCACCGCGTGCAGGGCCTGGTCCTGCAGCACCTGCGCCGCGGCGACGTCCTGCAGGCCATCCAGCGCCGCACACAGCTGCAGTCCGCCCGCCGGCAGCGCCGGCGCGATGCGTCCGCCACCTGCGCGCCGCAGCGTGGCATCCAGTGCCGCCAGCCGCTCGGCGTACTCGGCGCGCATGCGCTGGACGTGCCGCCGCAGGCCGCCGTCGGCCATGAAGTCGGCCAGGGCCAGTTGCACGTGCACGGGCACGCCCAGCCCGGCTGCGGCGGCAATCGTGCGCGCCAGCTGCACCTGTGCCGGAGGGACCACCAGCCAGGCACAGCGCAGGCCCGGCGACAGCGTCTTGGAGAACGTGCCGACGTAGTGCACGCAGCCATGGCGGTCCAGGCCCTGCAGGCTGGCGATCGGCTGGCCGCGGATCTGGAACTCGCTGTCGTAGTCGTCCTCGATGATCGCGGCGCGGCTGGCGCGCGCGATGTCCAGGATCTCGAGCCGCCGCTGCAGCGACAGGGTGGCGCCGGTGGGGTACTGGTGCGAGGGCGTCAGGTAGACCAGCCGGGGCGGCGCGAGTGCGCTGTCCGGGCGCAGGCCCTGCGCGTCCACCGGCACCGGGACCACCTGCAGGCGGTGCGCGCGCATCAGCATGCGCGCGCCGGGATAGCCCGGGTCCTCCATCCAGGCCGTGTCGCCCGGGGCCGTGCAGCAGCGCATCACCAGGTCGAAGGCCGACTGCGCCGACGGCAGCACGATGACCTGCTCCGGGCGGGCCACCACGTGCCGGGTCTGGGCGACATGGCGGGCGATCTGGTCGCACAGGACGGGCAGGCCGGTGGTGTCGGCATAGCTCAGGTCGTGGCTGGCCGGCTGCCGCGCCCGCCGGCCCAGGTGCGTGGCCCATTCACGGGACGGGAAGGCGCGCAGGTCGGGCAGCCCGGGCCGGAAGGCGCGCAGCGTCACCGCCGTCGGCGGGTCGTCCTGCACCCACAGCGGGGATTGCGCCTGGGGCAGCCGGCTGCCCCCGTCGGCCGCGGCGGCGCGGGTCGTTCGCAGCAGGTGGCGCGGCTCCAGCGCGGCCACCCGCGTCGCCGCGCCCTGGCGGGCCTCCAGGTAGCCCTCGATGCGCAGCTGCTCGATGGCCTCCACCAGCGTGCTGCGCGAAATGCCCAGCGCCTGCGCCAGTGCGCGGGTCGACGGCACGGTGGCGCCGGGGGCCACGCGGCCCTCGGCCACCGCGTCGCGCAGCTGTCGGTACAGCTGCGCGCGCAGGGTGTCGGCGCCCGGCGCGATGCGCCACACGGCGGCGGCGAACAGTCTGGCCGACTGGTCTGCCCGGTTCACGTGAAGTGGTCCTTCATGGCATTCCAATTTTGGCCGAGGATCCGGCCATCACGAACACGCACTGCTGCCTGCCATGACCTCCCTGTCTCCCTCCCCGGACTTCCTGCACGCCGCCAGCCCGGCCCGGCGCACGGCCGCCCGCATCCTGCATGGCGCGGCCCAGGCCCTGCGGAACGTTGCGGCCGGCTGCGAGCGCCGCGCCGCGCGCGTGGCCGCGCCCCGGCCCACGGCCGACGAGCGTAGCCTGGTGCGTGCGCGACTGGCCACGCACGGCAAGCTGGACTGAGGGGCGGCGCATGGCCATGCGGTCTCCCTGGCGTCCATCCTTGCCACCCCGCGCGGACAGTCTCCCGACGAACCGCCTGTCGTGGCCCCGGCGCTTCCTGCCGGTCTGGGCCACCGGCGTGGCCGGCGTCGCCGCGCTGCTGCTGCTGCCGCTGCCCGTGGCACTGCGGGCCGCCGCACCGCCACCGGCCGACCTGCCCGAGCCCGCGCTGCGGCTGTTGCTGGCCGCCCAGCCGTTCGTGCTGCTCACGGTGGCAGCCGCCATGGGGGCCGCGCTGTCCGCCCGGGCCGGGCTGCGCAGCCGGCTGGCGGGCGATCCGCAGGCCCGCCTGGCGCCAGGGCTGGCACTGGCGGCCGGCGCGCTGCTGGCTGCGTCTCTCCGGCTGGCCGACAGCCTGCTGGCCCCGGCGCTCGGGCCACCGTGGCAAGCCGCCCTGCGCGAGGCCGAGTCCACCGCGAGCGCCACCACCGTGTGGGTCGGCGTGCTGTACGGCGGCCTGGCCGAGGAGGTGATGGCGCGCTGGGGCTGCATGGCCGCCGTGATGGCCGGGGTCGGATGGATCGCCCGGCGTCCCGCGGTGCCGGCGGGAGAGGCAGCGCCGCCGCTGCAGGCTTGGTGCGGCATCGTGGTGGCGGCCCTGCTGTTCGCTGCCGGTCACCTGCCCGCATTGGCGCAAGTGATCGAGCCCACCGCGCCCATCGTGGCCCGCACGCTGGCCTTGAATGGCGCGGCCGGCCTCGTCTACGGCTGGCTCTGCTGGCGGCGCGGGCTGGAGTGCGCGATGCTGGCCCACGCCGCCACGCATCTCGGGCTCGCGGTGGCCCGGTGGCTGGCGTGATCCAGGCCCGCGGCGCGGCGCGGCAACGCGTCAATCCGCGCTGGCGGGGGCAGGGGAGGCGGCAGGCGCCACCAAGTCCTCGTAGTACCGGAACGCGTGGCAGCTGGCGGCCCAGTGCCGGTTGGTGGCCTTGCGCGTGCCCACGCCCATCACGCGGCGCCCGCCGGCCTTGAGCTTCTGGGCCAGCGGCATGAAGTCGCTGTCGCCGCCCACCACCAGCACGGTGCCCACATGCGCGTGGCGTTGCACGTCCTCGACCGCATCCAGGCACAGCCGGATGTCGGCGCCGTTCTTGGCGGCGCCGCCGGGCGGGAACAGCTGCACCAGGTCGATCGCGTGGTGCAGCAAGGCGTCGCGGTAGCGGCCGAAGAACTGCCAGTTGCAGTAGGCCCGGTGGATCGCGATCGGTCCGCAGCTGGCGGCCAGCCGCACCACCGCGTCGACGTCGACCAGCGGCTCCTGGATGCGGAAGCGGCCGTCGGGGTTGCGGTACGCGCCGGGCTCCCGCTCCTCGAGCAGCGCGGCATGCAGGTTCTCGAAATCCCAGTACAGGGCGACGCTGCGGCCGTCCGCCGTGTCGGGCAGGGGAATGGGCATGGGCATGGGCATGGGCATGGGCATGGGGGCGCCGGTGGCGCGCGGCGGGGTGCTCATGCGGCCACCAGCCGCCACAGCGAGGTCACCTCGCGCCCGCGCGCGGCGGCCAGCGGATCCGCCGGGTCGCCGGCCTTGGGATGGCGAGGCCGGATGTCCAGCCGCTCGCGCACCGCCAGACCGCCGGCCGCGATCCAGGCCAGCAGCGCCTCGCGGCTGCGCAGGCCCAGGTGCTCGGCCAGGTCCGACAGCAGCAGCCAGCCTTCGCCGCCCGGTGCCAGGTGTGCCCGCAGGCCGGCCAGGAAGCCGCGCAGCATGCGGCTGTCGGGGTCGTACACCGCCTGCTCCAGCGCCGAGCTGGGCTTGGCCGGCACCCAGGGCGGGTTGCAGGCGACCAGCGGGGCGGTGCCGGGCGGGAACAGGTCGGACTCGACGAGCGCGATGCGTCCGGCCAGGCCCAGGCGCTCGACGTTCTCGCGCGCGCAGGCCAGCGCCCGCGGGTTCAGGTCGGTGGCCACCACGCGCGCGATGCCGCGCTGCGCCAGCACCGCCGCGATCACGCCGGTGCCGGTGCCGATGTCCCAGGCGCAGTCCGCGCCCGGGGGCAGCGGCGCCGCGGCCACCAGGTCGAGGTACTCGCCGCGCACCGGCGCGAACACGCCGTAGTGCGCATGGATGCGCCGCGGCGGCGAGCCGCCCAGCGCCGGCACCTCGACGCCGGCCTTGCGCCACTCGTGCGCGCCCACCAGCCCCAGGCACTCACGCAGCGCGACCAGGCTGGGCTGCCCGTCGGGCGGTCCCCAGGCGCCGTCGATGGCCGCGCGCAAGTCGGGCGCGCGGCGCAGGGCCACGGTGTGGTCGGGCGCGACCTCGACCAGCAGCAGGCCCAGCAGGTGCGCGCGGCGCGCCTGCAGCATGCGCTGGCGGTGGAAGGCCTCGGTGGTCGAGGCCGGGGGCGGCAGCGGCTTGCGCGGCGGCTTGTCCAGGCGCCGGCCCAGCGCCTGCAGCAGCTGGCGTGCGTTCTGGAAGTCGCCGCGCCACAGCAGCCCGGTGCCCTCGCTGGCCAGGCGGAAGGCATGGTCGGCGGTGAGCGTGTCCTCGACGGGTTCGATGCGGGCGGGAACGGCACGGCCGCCTTCGGAGCGCCAGCGCGCCTGGCGCGGCTGGCCGGCTTCGGTCCAGGTGGCGGTGGCAGGTGCTGCGGTGGGGGCGGGGGCGGACGGCGGGACGGAGGGGGGCACGCGGCATTGTGCCCGCAGGGCCGCCGTCGCCCGGCCCGCCGACCCGGCCTCAGGGCTGCCGGCGCAGCGAACTGGAGGCGTTCAGGTGCCGGTCGTCGTCGACGCCCACGCCCAGCCGCGTCACCAGCTCCCCGCCCATCCAGGCGGCGACCAGGGCCAGCAGCACCGCCAGGAAGGAGAACAGCATCGGGAACAGGGTCGGCGGCTGGTCGGCGTCCCGCGCGATCCAGCTGAGCGCGAACAGGCCCAGCACGCCCATGTTGGCGATCGCATGCAGGGTGCCGATCCGCTTGGCCCGGGTCGACTCGGGGATGGCCAGCCAGTCGATCACGCCGGGGATCGCGGCCAGCGTGCCGCCGATCAGCCCGGCCGCGATGGCCCAGAACGCCACCGTGGCCATGGCCTGGCGGCCCGTGGCCAGGAACAGCACGTCGAACACGGCCGAGGACGCCAGCAGGCCCAGCGGGAAGGCCACGAGCATGGCGTGGAGGGGATGGCCGAGCAGGCGCGCATGGGATCGCATGGGAGGAGCTCCTGGGGGTGTCGATCGGCCCCATTGGGAGCCGCCGGCCATCACCCCTGACGTCACTCGCCGGCGCGAGCGCCTGTCGTCCACGGCCGACGCGACGCGCCGGCCTGCACGCTGCACTAGGCGGTGCGCTGGATCAGCTCGATCTTGTAGCCGCTGGGTTCAATTGCGCAGACAAGAAAACCGTTATAGATCAATGGCTTGGGAAATGTGCGGCGGTGCTAAATCGGCTCAGATCGGCTGAAATGGGCTGTCATCCGTCAAAAAATGACGGATGCTCTGCGGTGTAATTCGGGAATTGTCGATCCGAGTGAGTAGGATCGCGGGATGGCGACACCTCGGCAGCTTCCCTCCGGCTCGTGGGAAATCACGCTGCGGCACCCGGCGCTGCCCGGCGGCCGCAAGTCCTTCACCTTCGACACGCGCGACGAGGCCGAGGGCTACGCGGCGCAGTGGCAGCTGATGAAGGCCGCCGGCCGGCAGCCGCCCGAGCAGTACCTTACCTCGCCGGCCTCGCGCAGCATCCCGCTGGCCAGGGTGCTGCTGGCCTGGGAGAACAGCGGCGAGCCGGCGCCCACCGCGACGCCCGCGCTGAACCGCCTGCGCGACGAGGTGGGCAAGGTGCTGCTGCACGACGCCGACTTCCACTGGCTGGAGGGCTACCTGCGGTGGCTGAAGGTGACGGCCAACCTGACGCCCAGCACGATCCGCCAGCGCATCCAGGCGCTCAGCCGCGCGATCGGCTACCACCAGCGCAAGAACCCCAAGGCCGGCGTGCAGAACCCCTGCCTGCTGCTGCCCAAGGGCTACAGCGCCTACAACAACATCGACCGCGAGGCGGTGAAGGCCGCGAAGAAGCGGCCGCGCGAGAACGTGATACGCGACCGCCGGCTCAAGCCGGGCGAGGAGGAGCGGATCCTGCGGGTGCTGTCCGGCTGGTGCCGGCCGGACCGCGAGCGCGCGCTCGAGCTGCGCGGCGGTGACGCCCTGCGCACGCTGTTCGTCGTGATCCTGTACACCGGCCTGCGGCTGCTGGAGGCGTACCGGCTGCGCGTCGACCAGGTGGACCTGCAGGGCCGGGTGATCCGGGCGCAGAAGTCGAAGCTGTGGCGGGGCAAGGTGGCGTTCCGCGAGGTGCCCATGCGGCCGGAGGTGGTGGCCGCGCTGCAGGTCTACCTGGCCGAGCGCGACCTGCAGCCGGGCGCCTACCTGTTCCCCTTTTTGGAGGAGGACGGCGGCCTGACGCAGAAGCAGTGCACGCAGCGGCTGTCCGACCGGTTCCGCATCGCCTTCGAGTACGCCGACTGCGACGGCCTGCGCGAGCACGACCTGCGGCACGAGGCGACCTGCCGGTGGTTCGAGCTGCGGGACGCGGCCGGCGGCTGGCTGTACCGGCGCGAGGAGGTATGCGCGATCATGGGCTGGGCGCCTGGCAGCCCCATGGCCGAGCGGTATGCCAGCTTCCGCGCCGAGGACCTGGCGCGGCGGCTGTACGCCGCCTAGTTCAGCGGCAGCGGGACGTTGCGCCGGCGGCCGGGCTGCGGCGCGCGCGGGGCCATCTTGACCACCTCGCGCCGGCTGCGGCGCTCCAGGGCTTCCTCGCGGGCCTTCTCGGCCAGGTAGGCCAGCAGGTCAGCCCGCACGAACAGCCAGCCGCGGCCGATCTTGACGGCGGGCAGGTCGCCCTTGCGGGCCAGCTCCTCGACCTGCTCGGGCGTGCAGCGCAGCAGCTCGGCGCACTCGCGGGAGTCGATCGTGTCGGTCACGGCTTCTCCTGTGCGGCCTGCATGGCGGCGTCCTCGTCGTTGAACATGCGCCAGCAGCGTCGGCACACAATCAGGTCCTTGGCGGCGGGTCGGCCGCAGTGCTCGCACCTCATGCCGCACCGCCTTTCTGTTTGGCCTGCATGGCGGAAGGTGCTGGCCGTCGCTCAATTTCGAGCGGGCCGAGGTACAGCCGTCGATAGCCAGGTTTGCCGGGGGGCTTGATGAAGTACAGGTGCCACCTCCAG
Source organism: Comamonadaceae bacterium (assembly GCA_027484575.1). Lineage (GTDB taxonomy): Bacteria > Pseudomonadota > Gammaproteobacteria > Burkholderiales > Burkholderiaceae_C > Ramlibacter. The sequence goes on along the minus strand of JAIXSQ010000007.1, from coordinate 539,100 downwards.
CGTAGGGCGAATGTCCAGCGGCCCACTGAGGCAAAGACGCCATCCCCGCGCCACGGATCAACGAATCTTCCCGCCTTCATGCTGCACCGCCTTTCTGCGCCGCATGCCGCCCGTCCTCGGCTGGCGTGGGGGTGGCGCGACCTTGCAGCACTGCGAGGTTGTGCGCCTTTTGCTCGGGCGTCAGGTTGTACACGTCGGGGAACGCCTCGCGGTGCCAGCGCCGGGCCGCCTCGATGAACGTGTCCAGCGCCACGCCTTCGCGGAACGTGGCGCCGCCGACCTTCACGTCGTAGGGCAGGGTCGCCACCGCCCGCGCTGCGCCCTGCGCGGGCCAGCGGCGCAGCATGTCGGCCGCCTCCTTGGCGTAGTCGCCGCCGCTCACGATCTTGTCGGCCAGCCATGCGGCGTGCTCGGCGTCGGTGTGCTTGCTCGGATGCGCTGCGCTCTGCGGCTCTGCCACGGCGGGCCGGTGCTCTGCGACCTTGCGCCACCCCTCGCGCAGCGTGGCCATCTCGTCTGCCTGCGCCGCGCCCTGCGGCTCTCCCTGCGCGGCAGGCTGCTCCCCGATGCCGTGGGCGCGTTCGATGGCGCGGCAAAACATGCGGATGGTGTCCAGGTGCCATCCGAAGTCGGCGTTCAGCGACATGATTTCGTCGTTGCTCCAAAGCTGCTCGTCCGTCAGCGGCTTGCGCTGCGCGGCAGGCTGCGGGGCTGCTGCGGCCGCGCGCGACAACCCCAGCATGCAGGTGCCGCCAGCGCTCGCGCACGTGTCGCTCACGCCCTTGCGGCACGGGTCGCACCAACGCACGGTGGTGATCGCCTGGCCGCTCTGCGCCGCTCGGGTGCAGCGGCACGGCCGGCCTTCGAGCTCCTGGCAGCCGGAGTGTTCGTAGATCAGGCCTTCGCCCATGCAATCGGGGCAGGTGGGGTTCGTCATGCTTCGCATCCCTTTCCGATGTCGCCCTTGTCGTGGGGCGCCGTGAACCGCTTCCAGTGGATCCAGCCCTGGTCGGGGCAGTGGAAGCCCCAATGCCGCACGCGCGGGCCCGTGATGAACAGCGTCCAGCAGGGGCTGCAGGTGCCCATCGGGATGCGGCACTGCTCACAGTTCGGGTGCCCGCAGATCCAGTGGTCCGGGTGCTGGGGGGCTGGTTCCTCAAGCAGCTCGACACGGTGCGGGGCTGGACCCCAGCGGAACTTGAACGCGCCGGCCTGGCGGTGCGTGCGCACGTTGATGCCGCCGGCCTCGACGGTGTGCTCGATGTACTCGCCCCGCAGCAGCCAGCTGGCGTTGAACGCCCACGGGTGGTCGTGCAGGGCGCGGTCGTCGTCACTGCGCAGGAACTGGTGCACGTAGACGTTGAACAGCGGGTTGCGCGGCAGCAGCCACCAGCGGCGCAGGTAGGGGCGCTCGGAGCCGCCGATCACGAAGTCGGGGGCGCGCCGCAGTGCCCAGTCGATCAGCCAGTCGCGGATCATCAAGCTGCCCTCCGCGCTGCCTGGCGCTCGCTGTAGTTCGCCGCGACGATGGCTCGGGCCAGCGGCGGGCAGACGCTGTTGCCCACCATGCGCACCTGGGCGGTCTTCGTCAGCGGCCGGCCGTCGGCGCCGCGGTCGATCACGTAGTCGCGCGGGAAGCCCTGGGCCGTGTAGAGCTCGCGCGGGGTGAGCATGCGCAGGCCGATGTCGACGATGGCATAGGGCTGGCCGTGCACCATGACGACGGCGAAGCGGTCGCGCGTGGTGACGGTCGGCAGGGGCTCCTCGATCCGGGTGTCCTGGTCGACGCCGTAGTAGGTGGTCAGGAAGGCCCGGACTTCGGCGTGGTGCGTGCCGCCTGCGCTGATCGTGTGCAGCGGCTCGTCCACGCGGCCGCCGACGTTGTCGCCGCGCATCTTGACCAGCGTGCTGGCCACCAGCTGCTGCTGGCTGCCGGTGGTGGTCACAGTCGACAGCGGCACCGTCGCCGGCCGGCCCACGTTCGGCTCGCCGCCCGGGTTGTTGTTGAACTGGGCCAGAAAGGCGGTGACCAGCGCGTGCCGGTTCTCGGTCGTGGTGGTGCGCAGCGGCGCCTCGGCGCTCCAGCTGCCGGCCGGGCTGCTGCCGTTGTCGATGCCCACCAGCGTAGGCGCGACCAGGGCGTGCTTCGTGGTGCCGACGGCCGTGCCCAGCGGCTGGCGGATGCTGGCCGTGCGAGGCTGCTGGCCCGCGCGCTCGCCGTAGCCGACGGGCACGATGAAGGGCTCGGCCGCCTCGATCACGTAGCGCTGGATGCCCTTGGCAATGCGGCGCATGGTCGCCTCTGCCAGCGGCCGCTCGCGCTTGAAGATCGACGGGCAGGCGATGCTCCAGTCGATGCAGTCGGCTGCGGCCGGCCACGGCTTCAGCTTCTTCGCCCGCACGGGCAGGCTGCCCGGGGCGCCGTGCGTGGGCTCCGGCCACACGATCGGCTGGCCGTCGCACCTGGCCACCAGGAACAGGCGCTTGCGGATCGTCGGGGCGCCGTAGTCGCAGCCGCGCAGCTCGCGCCACTCGACCACGTAGCCCAGATTGCGCAGGCTGGCCACCCAGCGCGCGAAGCTGGTGCCGCGGCGCTCGGGGCAAGGGGTGCCGTCGTTCAGCAGCGGGCCCCAGTGCTGGAACTCTTCGACGTTCTCCAGCGCGATGATGCGCGGCCGGGCCTCGCGCGCCCAGCGCACCACCACCCAGGCCAGCGCGCGGCGGCGCCGGGCCTTGTTTCGGTCGCGGTGCGGCTTGCCGCCCCGGGCCTTGCTGTGGAAGGTGCAGTCGGGGCTAGCCCACAGCATCGCCACCGGCTGGCCGCCGGTGACGGCCGCCGGCGCCGCGGCGAAGACGTCGCTGACGTAGTGCCGGGTCTGCGGGTGGTTGGCCTGGTGCAGGCTGACCGCCTCGGGGTCGTGGTTGATGGCCACGTCCACCGGCCGGCCGATCGCCTGCTCGATGCCAGTCGAGGCGCCGCCGCCGCCGGCGAACAGGTCCACGACCAGCTCGCCGTGGATGGGGAGCAGGAACTGGGGCGTCAGCATGCGCGCGGGCCCTCCGGCATGGGGCACCAGCTGGTGACCGCGTCGCGGTCCAGCGCATCGGCGCACACGTCACGGAACAGCGGCGGCTGGCCTTCGACTTCCTCCCAGACGCCGTCGAGGAAACCCTCGCAGCTGGTGCCATCGGCCAGGAACAGCAGGACGTTGGTATCGGCGTCGGGCAGGCTCTCGCCGACGGGGATGGGGGTCAGGGTGATGATGTTGTCCATGGCCTTCTCCTCAACGCCGGCCGCGCGCGGATTTGCGGTGGCGTAGCGCGTTGCGGCGCTTACGCGCCATGCGCTGCACGTGGCGGTTGCTCCAGCCGGGGCCGTTGGGGTAGCCGCTGCGCCGGTTGCGCGGCATGCCCAGCCCCCAGCGGTCCCAAGCGGCGGTCGAGACGGGCGACCGGTTAGTGCCCTGGGTGTTCTTTTCGGCGCCGGCTGGCGTGCTCGACGTCGCGGTGCGCTCCGGCGGTGCGACCGATCCGCCCGGTGGGAAGAAGGCGCCAGTGCTGGCCAGCAGGCCGAACATGGCGGCGACGGTAAGAGTGCTCTTGCGCATGTGTGCTCCTGGTGCCGCGGCTATGCGCCCACGGCGTGGTGGTGGATGGGGGCTCGCCAGGCGCTGGCCAGCCGCAGGGCTGCAACGCCCGCCTCGGTGCTGCGGATGCGTGCTGCCAGCACCTCGTTGGGCTCGTCGGCTTCCCCGATGGCGTGCAGCAGCTGTGGGTTCAGCGGCGGCTCAGGCGCGGGGTCTGGCAGTTCCTTGCGGTCGATCGCCACGATGTGGTCTTCGTGGACGCACAGCGGGGTGCCGCAACTGACCCCTGCCAGCACGTGGCGGGGCATGGACTGTCCGTGCTTGCGCTGCCACAGAACCCGGCGCACCAGCACCATCGGGCCTTTGCGGCCACCGATCTTGGTGGTGGGCTGCGTGCCGTGCGCTGCGCTGAGCTGCCACACCAGGCAGTCGCCCACGGGCTTGGTGCGGGCGCGCAGCCACTCGTCGGTTATCACCGCGGCGGGATTCACAGCGCCCATGGCGAGGCCTCCGTGCTGACGAGCTGGGGCCGGCGCCGTGCCACCCGCACGCCGTTGACCAAGCTGGGCAGGTCGAAGGCCTGCATGGCGCCCGGCCGGCCGGTGTAGGGCAGCAGCTCGCGACCCTCGTAGATGCCATCGACCGTGCTCGGGCGCACCGGCATGAAGGATGCGGCGGCGTGCGGGCTGGGGCCCGCTGCGAACGTGCGCCGGCCGCAGCGCCACGCCACGCGATGCGCGTCGCCGCGCGCGCAGATGTTGGAAAGGTGCTGCCGCACGGCCGGCACGGCCACGCCGCTGCGCGTGGCGATCTGCTCGGCTGTGAGCGGCTCGTCGGCGGCGGCGAGCGCGGCCTGGATGGCCTGGCGCTCCGCCGATTGAGGGCGGCCGCGCGTCATGCGATGGTCACCTCGACGCGCTCCAGGCCGGCGTCCAGTGCCCGGTACTCGCCCAGCACCAGCTGCTGCAGGTGCTTGAGGTCGTGGCTGTTGTTGATGACCGCGTCGGGCTTGAACTCGGTGCCGTCAGTGGCGCTGGCATGCTCGCCGCCGGTGCGGCCGGGCCGGGTGATCTGCCAGAGCAGGCCGCCGCGGCGGCGCAGGGCCTCGGCCTCGTTCGGGAACCGCACGTCGGTCACCACCAGGTTGTGGTGGCGCAGCACGCGCTGCGCATAGTCGATACGGCTGGAGGTCTGGTGGACCCAATACAGGGGGTCCTGAGCGCGCCGGTACTCGGTGCCCCACCACTGCATGATCTGACGCGGCGAGCGCGGCTTCGTGAGCTCGTCGCTGCTCTTCGCGGCCCCGCCGCCTGCCTCGAAGATCGCCCGCAGGGCGGCGTTGATGAACGCGACCTCGGTGCAACGGCTCAGCGCGAGCTCGTGCATCGGGCGCTCCTTGAACTCCGGGCGCTGCAGCACCAGCGGCTCGACGCTGAACGCCTCCTGCACTTGGGCCTTGAGCGGCTCGGCAAAGGCCAGAGACTGGAAGCCGGCATGCGTGCGCAGCAGGCTGGCGACGGTGTCCTTGCCGACCTGGGCATAGCCGCAGAGTCCGATCAGATGAAATTTCACTCCGGGCATGTGCCCCTCTCCTCGGTGTCAGTACCCGGCGGCGGGGGTCGCCGCCGGCCGGTTGTTGGTGTTGGTGGGCTGCCAGCTGGGTGCCAGCGGGGCGAGATCGCAGGCCTCGACGCTCGCGTGGGTCTCGGGTGCGTGGATGCCCAGCAGGGTGCGCGGGTTGACCAGGCGCAACTTCAGGCCGCGGCCCGGCACGAGTGCGTCACGGTGCTGGCCATGCCACTCCTGCGCGGCCGGGCCGCGCCAGACGACGACATAGGGCTCCGTGATGCCGGGGCCCTGTCGGTCCACCACGCGCAGCTGCAGACGGAACTGGCCATCCGGGCCGGTCGCCGTCTCGACGCTGCGCTGGCGGGCAAGGAAGAACGTGCCGGTGGTGACGGTGGGCATGGCTGGATCTCCGTCAGTGGCCGACCTGCTCGTCCAGCTCGGCGGGCCCCTTACCCGCGGCAGAGGGAGCGTCGTCAGCCATGCACTCGTCGATCAGGATCACCGTCGCGAGCACGCAGGTGGTGACTGCGATCACCACCCCGCACAGCGCGCCGGGCAGGCCGGCCTGCCACCAGCCGATCGCCGGCAGCACGATCAGAAGAGCCCAGCCGGCCAACGCGAAGGGCAGGGCGCGGAACAGGCCCGCCGCTGCGCCCGGCTCCTCGGCGTCGAGTGCCGTGTCGTGCACGAGGCCGCAGGTGCAGCGTCGTCCCAGCATGCCGGTGCAGTGGCTCATGGCTCAGCACTCGCGGTGGGTGATGGCAGCGCGCACGCGCGCGGCGGCGCACGCGGCGGGATTGCGACTGCGGGCCTCGGCTGCGAGCTGCGCAACCAGGTGCAGGTAGGCGGCCCGGGCCGGCCCGTAGACCAGCGGATCGGTGCTGTGGCGCGGCCGGAAGATGTAGTCGGGGTGCAGGACCCAGTCGGAGCCGAGGCGGCGGACGGCGGCCAGACGCGCCTGGTGCACGGCTTCGGGCTCTCCGTCGACGCGCCGCGGCATGGCGGGTGCTGCAGGCAGCGGCAGGGGCAACGAGACAGGCTCGTTCACCGCGTGCAGGTGGCGGCCGGTGACCCGGGCCAGCCCGGTGCGGCGGATCGCGTAGGCGTTCGTCATGCTGCGCTCCCGGTGGCCTTAGCGATGGCAGCATCAGTCGCGGAGATCCGCTCGCGGATGTCCGCGCAGACCTTGTCGCTGATGGCGCCCTGCAGGTGCACCAGCAATGCCTGCAGAATGCCGCTGTTCGCTTCAGCGGCCTCCAGCAGTTCCGGCGCGGCCGCGATCAGGCGGGCGTTGGCCATGCTGACCGGGCCGAACTCGAAGACCTCGCCGGGCTGCTCGTCGCACTCGACCACGTTGGCGATCGCCAAGGCGCGGGCGTGCACGGCCAGCGCGCCGCCGATGTCCTCGAAAACCCCCCACGGCCCCGTCGTGTGCTGCGCGCTCATTCCGCCACCTCCACCAGGTCGCCGAAGTCGTTCATGACGTGGACGACGGAGTCGGTTTCCCATGAGCGGCCGCGTTCGTCGGTGCGCTTCTCCGTCACGCGCCAGTGCGAGGGGTGCCAATGCACGTGGCTGTTCCGCCAACTGTCGGGGCAGTAGCGCCGCTGGATCGCTTCGACACGTGCGCCGTCATCGGCCAGCCAGACGATGTGGTCGCCGCCGGCGGCGAGTCGACGCGTGCCTGTCAAGGGCGCGAGGTAGATGTCGTTCTGGTCGCGCTCGAGCGCGCCGCGCGCCTCGGCGGCGCGCACCACGATGTACTCGCCCGGCCCCACCGGGATGGCCGGCAGGCTGAAGGTCCAGGTTCCCTTGCGGAAGTCGACCGCCTGCGCGGTGATTACCGGTGCCTGAAGGACCGCCAGGGCAAGTTGGTTTCCGGCGGACTGCTGAGTGGCGCTTTGCCGCGCCGAGTGGATCTGCATGCTGCGCTCCGTCCTGATGACGGGCGCAATATTAGCCTCAGGCTAATCCTTGTCAATAGCCTTGGCGTAATCGTATCTAAAGACGATCACTGTTCTGGCGATCTTGCTGAGCTTTGACGCGCCGGTGATGAGCTGCCTCTGTGGCCACAGTCAGATTGCACCGATCAAGCCGGGAGCAGTCGAAAGTGAGCACGAGACCTTCGTTCGCCCACTCGTAGCGAGTGATCTGCACCGTCGCTCCGTAAGCGTTCTGCGCTGCCCGGGTGACAGCTGATCGCGGCGGCCCGAAACGTGGGGAGATCGAGTCGACGACGAGTGGCTGGCTGCTCGGTCCTGAGATGGTCCGGAGTTGCACCTGCTCCACACGCTGCTCAGAGTCCAGGGTCAACTCGATCGGCTCAGTGACGCTCACCCAGCTAGGCAGTCTTAGTGCTCGGCGGCCCTCTATCGACAGAGGTGGCCAGATTCGAAGCGATGAGATCGCGCCAGTGGTGGGTTGGGCAGAGCTGGTGCAGTAGCCGCCTTCGCGGTTGCCAGTGGCGAACGTGGTGCACGCCGCTAACGGCAGATCCAACCTCGCGCCCAGTTCGAACCCGAGCACTTGAGTGCCTTGGGCCGCAGCCGCTGCCGCTGCCGGGAGGACGGCGGCGATGAACGCCAGTCGTACGAGCACTTGATTCCTTCCATCTAGTCGTTAGCGCTTCGGCTGCGACTAGCCGTGTGTTCCGTTGCCTTGGCGGGGCGGTTCAGCAAGCGTAGCAATGATTTTTACGGCCTGGTCTCGCACGTGCTCGGGCATGCTTTCCATGATCCTCACGACATGTGCCAACCGATGGTCGGAGAGGTCTTGCAGACCTGGGGGGGTGTCCATCCACCCGACTGGCAGATTCAATGTCTGCTCAATCGAGCGTGCCACGTCGTCGCCCATGGTTCGAGGCTTCCCTGTTCGTGAGTGCGGGGAGCGGTTTCGAATCTGAGATAGCGTCGCATCGGTTCTCGCGTAGCCGAGCGCTTCGTTGAGGCTCGCAATTGACCCGTGCTGGACGATCAGTTCCTCGAGTCGCTGCCGACGTGTCTCGTCGATGGTTTGCATCACCCGAATTACATAGTCGCCGGCTATCCATTCCAACTGCGCCAGGGCTATTGCCTTCTGCATACGCCGTGGCTAATAATTGGGGTGTATGAAACTTCAGGAATGGGTGTCACAGCAGCGGGGCCGGCAGGCCGCACTCGCTGTCCAGCTTCGGCTTAAGCAGCCTCAGGTGGCTGCATGGCTTTCCGGCAAAAAGCGCGTCCCTCTCGACCACTGCCCCTACATCGAGCAGTTCACCGGCGGCTCGGTCACGTGCGAGGAGCTGCGGCCCGACCAGGCGTCGTACTTTGCGCTGATCCGCGAGCTGGCCGGGCAGACCCGCGAAGCGGTGTCGACGGCTGCTGTCACCGTGACCGTTCCCGGATACACCGGGACTGACCGGCGAGCGCCCGGGCCAGGCCGCGATGCGGGCACGGACATGGACCGGCGCGCGCCGGCGGGAGGCTGAGATGCGCCCGCAGCAACCCATCGCCTGGAGGCGGCGAAGCAGCGCCGGCTCGCCTTGGATCACCCTGGCTGAACTGAAGGCCCTGGAAGGTTGGTCTCGTCCAGCGGGTGCGAAGTCGTTTCGAGTTGCACAACCCAAGCCGTCGGCTTCTCGCCGTGTCCGGGCGAGAGCCATCGGCGCACGACACGGACAGCTAGCGGATGCGGGGCGCCCCACGCGATGACGTCTCCTACCTCGAACGGGCATGTCGGTACCTCCTCTGGGAGCGGCAGTCCCGTAGCTGCAAACACGGACTTCAGTGAGTCCGGTACCAAGAACCTGATTTCCATGGGTGCCCCTTCCTCGGTGCGTGGTGGTGTGGAAGCTCCATTCTCCGAAGTTGCGGGCGGCCCGCCCATCAGCCGGCATCGTCAATGCAGCCACCGACTTGCTGGCAGCAGCCGGCGCGTGTGCGCCCAGCGGCGCAGCCTGCGCGCCGATCGTGCCTGTCGTCTCGTGCTTGCCATGCAATCGCCCTCCGTCGTAGGCCGCACTGTGAGGCGGGCTGGCTGCGCAATCCATCCCCATTCAACCCGGAGCTGGCTATGAACCGCCTGGACGCCTGTCTGCAACTGGCCCGTCGTTACCCCGGAGGCATCGAGGCGCTGGCCTCGCGTCTGCACCGTCGCCCCGACACCCTGCGCAAGGAGCTCACAGGCGTGGAGGGCTACAAGCTGGGTGTCGACGAGGAAGAGACGATCGTTGCCCTGTGCCAGGCTGCCGGCGTGCGCGATGCCCTGGCGCCGCTGACGGCCGCCGCCGCCAATGCCGGCGCGCTGCTGCTGCCGTTGCCCGCAGTGCCAGCTGGCGAGCAGCCGTCACTTCAGCGCTTGGCCGAAGCGGCGCGCGAGTTCGGGGAGTTCGCCGGTGCGCTGGCTCAGGCCGAAGCGGACGGCGCGATCAGCGCCAACGAGCGGCGGCGCATCGAGCGCGAAGGCGGCGAACTGGTCGCGGCCATCCAGGCCGTCATGGCAGCCGTGGCGCGCGAGCAAGAAGCCAGCAGGCCGGCGCACGTGCGGGAGCTGCGTGCCGCATGACTGAGTCGGTTTTTTTTCGTCCCCTCAAAATTTGTAGGTCTCGACCCACGGCAACGTCGGCTGGCGCTGATGGGGCGGCCGGCAGCAAGGGCGGGCCGCGCGCGTGAGCATCAAGGTGATGACCATGGTGTTCGACCGCTACCCAGAAGGTGGCAACGAGCGCCTGCTCGCGCTGGCCATGGCCGACCACGCGCGCGACGACGGCACCCGCATCTGGCCGAGCGTTGCCGAGCTGGCCAGGAAGACGCTGCAGAGCGAGCGCACTGTGCAGCGACAGATCGCCAACATGGTCGAGCGGGGCTGGCTGCAGGTCGTCCGCAGGGCCTCGGGCCGTCCAGGCGACACCAACGAGTACCGCATCGACCCTGCCTGGATCGCCGGCGGCGAGATCGGACAAACGGGTGTCAATCTGTCACCCGTCTCGGCACCGCCTGCGGGGCCCACGCCTGTGGACAACGTTATCCACACGGGTGACAAAGCAGGCGAGACGGGTGACAAATCAGGCGAGACGGGTGACACAGCTATGTCACCCGAATCTTCAGGAACCATCAGGAACCATATACCCCCCCTTCCCCCCGCTCACGCAGGGGGCGGTGGACAACGTGAACCACGGGGGCATGGCCGCGCTGCAGTGAATCGGGCGCCGAAGAGGGCGCCGCGGGCTGGCTACCGGTGGCAGCGCACGTTCGAAGGGGTTTGTGAACGTGGTGCCCAGCTGGGGATGCCGTACAGCACTGCGGCCCTCGGTTCGGCATGGACGGACGACCAGCTTCGGGAGTACCAGCGGGCCTATCGCAAGCAGGTCGAGGCGCTGCATGCCGACCACGCTCGGGCGGAGGCTGCAGCGTGAGGCTGGAGATCGCCACCAACTTCCCCGAGGTGCAGCGGCGCCTGGATGGCCTGCGTGAGCAGGTTGGCCAGCAGGCGCTGGCCCGCGCGATGAACCGCACGGTGGACGCGGCCAAGACCCAAGTGCGCCGGGAGATCGTGCGGGAGTTCAACGTCACCAGCGAGGAGGTGAACAAGACCTTGCGCATCGTGCGCGCCTCGTTCTCCCGCGGTGCGTTCCAGCTCACGGCGATGCTGGAGTCTCGTTGGGAGCGCGGCCGTTCACTCAACCTCATTCGGTTCGTCGAGCGCAGCGTGAGCATCACCCAGGCGCGCAAGCGCATGAAGGCGGGGGAGGGTGGCACGTACACGCTGCGTGGTGCCCAGCGTTCGAAGACCCTCGAGCTGCGCTTCAAGGTGCGGCGCAGCGGCCCGCAGAAGGTGATCCCGGGTGCCTTCATCGGCAACAAGGGCCGCACGGTGTTCATCCGCGAGGGCAAGGGGCGGCTGCCGATCAAGGCGGTGCAGACCATCGCGATCCCGCAGATGTTCAACACGAAGCGGATCAACGAACGCGTGCTGGGCAAGATCGCCTCCGACTTCCCTCGCATCTTCGAAGCCGAGGTGCGCTTCTTCACGCGTCGCTTCGAGGGCAAGGCATGACCCGGCTCGGATGCACGCTGTGCGGCTCGCTGGGTCACGGGCGCAGCCGCTGCCCCTGGCCGGAGGGCGCCGCCGTGCGGCCGAGGGGGGTGGGGGTGCGCGTGGGTCCCTCCCCGGGCCCGGCTGATACGGGTCGAAACGAGCGCGGAAACGGACTGTTGCGCGGTGCTCCTAAGGGGGTTGTGTGGTAGGCGTGGTGGACCTCTCCCGCCCGCTGTCGCAGGCGCAATTCGGCGAACTGGTCGGCGTGAGCCAGCAGGCCGTGAGCGACTTCATCCGGACGGCGGCACTCGGGCCGGTCACCGGGCACGAGCTGCTGCTGGCCTACTGCGAGCGGCTGCGCGAGGTCGCTGCCGGGCGCGGCAGCCTCGAGGCCGGCGGCCTTGACCTAGTGCAGGAGCGCGCGGCGCTGGCCCGCGAGCAGCGCATCGGCCACGAGATCAAGAACGAGGTCGCCCGCAAGACCTACGCGCCGATCGCGCTGCTGGCCGAGACGCTGGCCCTCGCCAGCCAGGCTGTCTCCGAGCGCTTCGAGCAGCTGCCCGGCGCGCTGAAGAAGGCGTGCCCGGACCTGCCCGAGGCCGCGCGCGACCAGGTGATGCGCGCGATCACCGATGCGCGCAACCAGTGGGTCGACAACACCCGGCAGCTCGCGGTGCAGCAGCTGGCCGGTGAGTCCGAGGACGACCAGCCGGAGGAGGTCGACCAGGCATGACCCGTGCCCACCCTGCCACGCTGCGTGCTGCGCTCGACGCTGTGGTCTCCGGCCTGGCGCCGCTGCGAGCGGTGCCGCCCATGCGGCTGTCGGCCTGGGCTGCGCAGGAGTTTCGGCTGAGCGCGGAGGCCTCGCACGTGCAGGGGCAGTGGAAGGCCTACCCGCCCCAGGTGGGCGTCATGGACGCCTTCTCCAACGACGACATCGAGGAGGTGACGGTCCGCAAAGCCAAGCGCGTGGGCTACACGAAGATGCTGCTGGCCTTCATCGCCTACAACGCCGCGCACCGCCGGCGCAAGCAGGCCATCTGGCAGCCGACCGACGACGACCGCGACTCGTTCGTCAAGACCGAGATCGAGCCGATGCTGCGCGACGTGGCGGCGATCAAGCCGGTGCTGGTGCCGGGCAAGGAAGACACGATCAAGCTCAAGACCTTCCTGGGCAGCATGGCGCACTTCCTCGGCGGCAAGGCCGCTCGGGCCTACCGCCGGATCACCGTGGCCGTGGCCCTGGTGGACGAGGCCGACGCGTTCGACCAGCGCGTCGAGAAGTCGGTCGATCCGATGGCCGCTGCCAAGGGGCGCCTCGAGGGCGCAGCCTTCCCCAAGTTCATCGCCGGCAGCACGGTGCGCGTCGACGGCATCAGCCACATCCAGCACCGCGAGCAGCAGGCCGAGGCGGTGATGCGCTACCACGTGGTCTGCCCGCACTGCGGCGTGGAGCACCCGCTGCTGTGGGGCGGCAAGGACAAGGCGCACGGGTTCAAGTGGGACGGCTCCGATCCCACGACGGTGCGTCACGTGTGCCCGCACTGCCACGGCTCTATCCGCCAGGCCGACTACCTGCGCATCTGGGACGATGGGGCGGCCTGGATCTCGCAGTGCGGCCGGTGGCGCTACGACCACCACGCGGGCGCCTGGCTCGACGCCGCCGGCCTGCCGTGCCGGCCGCCCCGGCACGTCGCCTTCGTCGACTTCTGGACCGCCTACAGCCCGCAGCGCGAGTGGGTGGACATCGTGCGCGAGTTCCTGGCGGCCAAGACGAAGGCCGACCAGGGAGATACGGGGCCGCTGGAGACCTTCGTCAACGAGACCCTGGCCCAATACTGGAAGGTGCAGATGGACCGGGCCGACGAGCACGCGCTCGCGCAGCGAGCCGAGGCCTACCCGCTGCGCACGGTTCCCCAGGGCGGCCTGGTGCTGGTGGCTGGGGTCGACGTACAGGACGACCGGTGGGAGGTCGTCGTGTGGGCCATCGGCCGCGGCGAGGAGATGTGGGTGGTCGACTACCGCGTGGTCTACGGCAACCCGGCCGACGAGAGGGAGTGGGAGGAAAAGCTGGAGCCCGAGCTGCAGCGAGCCTACCCCCACGCCAGCGGCCAGACAATGACGATCGAGGCTGCGGCGGTCGACACCGGCGGGCACTTCACGCACCAGGTCTACAACTTCTGCCGCATGCGCGAGCGCCGGCGCGTCTTCGCCGTGCGCGGCGACCCGCAGCCATCGAAGATGGTCAAGGGCAAGGCCACGATTCAGGACGTGAACTGGCGCGGCAAGGTGCTCAAGCGCGGCGTGCGGCTCTGGTACGTGGGGACCGACACCGCCAAGGACCTGATCTACGGCCGGCTGCAGGTCACGCAGCCCGGGCCGGGCTTCGTGCACTTCAGCCGGGACCTGCCGCCGGCGTTCTACGAGCAGCTGACCGCCGAGGCGCGGCTGCCGGTGCGCACAGCCCGCGGCCTCGAGTTCCGCTGGGTGAACCCCAAGCGGGCCCGCAACGAGGTGCTGGACTGCACGGTCTACGCCCTGTTCTGCACCCACCAGCTCGAGCTGCACACCTACACCGACAAGCAGTGGAGCCGGCTGGAGAGCGCGCTGGCGCCAGACCTCTTCTCCGTTGCGCCGCCGGTCGAAGCACCGCCCGCAAAGCCTGCCGACCCCTTCCTGCGCCCCGCGCCGCCGGCTTCCGGCCGGCGTGGCCGCGCGCCCCGCTCCAACTTCGCCACCAGCTGGAAATGACCTCTGCTACCGACACTCGCACCATCACGCGCTTCGACGACCTGGCCACGCGCGCCGCGGCCCACCCTGTGATGCAGGCCGCGATCCAGCAGACGGTGCAGCAGCACCTGCCGGCGGTGATCGAGGACTGCCTGAGGGCCATGTACGGCGGTGGACGCGTGTGCTTCTACGTCGCCAAGACGCCGCGCGGCGCGCGGGAGGATCGCCGGCGCAGCGTGGAGCAGCTGCTGCTGGCGGGGATGGCGCCCGCGGTGGTGGCTGCGAAGCTGCGCTGCTCGGAGCGCCTGGTGCAGAAAATTAAGCGCGAGCTGCCCGATATTGAACGGGCGCACGACTAGGCCCCCAATCGTGCGGCGGGGCCTATAAGAATCAACGACTTGCGAGCGCGATCCGCACGACTAGTGCATTAACTGTGCGGCCGCGAACGGGAACAGTAGCGGCCCATGAACCCGCTGTTCCCGTCCCAGTTCCGCGCAGGCGACACCCTGTCGGTTTTGGTGTCGGGCGGCGATTACCCGTCCCCCACTTGGACGCTGCGTGCCTCGCTGGTCAACGCCGCAGGCAGGCAGGTGATGACTGCCACGGCGGTCAGCGGCGACCACCAGCTCACGGCTACCGCCCAGGCCACGGCGGCATGGTCTGCCGGGAACTACCAGCTGACGTGGTGGGTCGAGCGCGGCGCGGGTGCGGCGCTCGAGCGCTACACCCTTGGCTCGCAGCCGCTGCGTGTGTTGCCGCTGCTGGATGGCTCGTCCAACGTGGACGCACGATCGCATGCGCGCAAGGTCTACGACGCCATCTGCGCCGTGATCGAGAACCGGGCCACCATGGACCAGGAGGAGTACCAGATCGCTGGGCGCAGTCTCAAGCGCACGCCGATCACGGAGCTCCTGCGGCTGCGCAACATCTACGCTGCCGAGGCCACCGCCGAGGATGTTGCTGCCGGCTTGCTGCCCGGCAGAACCGGTGGGCGCCGGCCACTCATGGTGAGGATCTGAGGTGAGCGCGCTGCCGGCCACCGCCAACCGCTCGGGCGTGACGATCCTGTCGCGCTGGCGGGAGGAGCGTGAGCGCGAACGCAGCGGCGAGCTGCGACGCGCCGCTGCCCTTGGCCCTGGTGGTTTCGTGCCCGGGCGGCCGATGCGCGTGGGCCGCAACTTCAGCGCCGCGGACACCGGTCGCCTCTCGGCCAGCTGGCTGTCCAGCGACACCAGCATCAACGCGCTGCTCGAGGCGCAGCTGCCGATCATGCGGGCCCGAGCCCGCAACTGGGCGCGCAACACCGAGCAAGGGCGCCGGTTCTGCAGCCTGACCCGGGACAACGTCGCCGGTCCCGGCGGCGTGATGCTGCAGATGCGATCGGGCGAGTACGTGCGCCAGGCCGACGGCAGCTTCGCCTTCCAGCTCGATGACATGGCCAACGCTGCCATCGAGAGCGCCTGGGACCGCTGGGGCCGGCCCGGTGGTGGGTGCGATGCTGCCGGCAAGCTGTCGTTCGCCGGCATGACGCGCCTGGTCGCCGAGCTGTGGGGGCGCGATGGCGAGGTGGCGGCCCGGCGCCTGCGCGGCGCCGACAACGCTTTCCGCTTCGCCGTGCAGCTGCTGACGGTCGAGCGGATCGACCATGCCTACCGGGCCCAGCTGTCCAACGGCAACGAGGTGCGCATGGGCGTCGAGCGCAACCCTGCCGGGCGCGTGGTCGCCTACTGGGTGCTGGAGAACAACCCGAACGACTCGGCGCTGGTGGCTGTCAACGCGCAGCAGCGCGTGCGCCGGCCGGCCGAGGAGATGCTGCACTGCTTCGACTTTCTCGACGCCGAGCAGCTGCGCGGCGTGCCCCGAGCGCACGCCGTTCTGTCGGGCGCCAACATGCTGCATGGCTTCGAGGAGTCTGCCGTCGTGGCCGCCCGCGTGGGCGCGTCCAAGATGGGGTTCTTCACGCAGGCGGAGTCCGGCCCCGGGTTGGGGGCGGATGCACTGGCCGACGGCAAGGACGCCGACGGCCAGCTGCTGATGGACGCGCAGCCAGGGACGTTCGATCAGCTGCCGCCCGGCTACGAGTTTCAGGCCTACGACCCGTCGTATCCGACCGAGGCGTTCGCGCCGTTCGTCAAGGCTCGGCACCGGGCCATGGCTGCCGGCCTGGACGTTGCGCACCACAACCTGAGCGCCGACCTCGAGGGCGTGAACTACAGCAGCGCCCGAATCGGCGAGCTGTCCGAGCGCGACACCTGGCGCGGCCACCAGCGGCAGCTGGTGGAGCAGTTCGTCGCGCCGATCTTCGCGGACTGGCTGGAGATGGCGCTGCTGGCCGGCGCGATCCGCCTGCCCAACGGCAGCGCGCTGCCCGTGGCCAAGCTGGAGAAGTTCCTGGAGGGCGCCACGTTCAAGCCGCGCGGCTGGGCGTGGGTGGATCCCCTCAAGGAAGTGAACGCGCACGAGAAGGCCGTGCAGAACGGCTTCGCGACGCGCAGCCAGGTGGTCGCTGCCGTCGGTGGCGACTTCGATGAGAACGTGGTCGAGCTGGCGCGCGAGCGCGACCTGCTGGCCAAGCACGCCGTGGTGCTCGGTGCGGCCCCGCCGGCCGCCCCCGGCCTCGACCCCATGCAGGAGGACACCCCATGACCGAGATCGTCGCCGGCGTGCCGGCGGAAGTGCAGACGCGCCGCAAGGCCGGTGCCCAAGCTGCCCAAGGCGAGCCGCAACGCCGCGCGCTGCTGGCCGTGGAGTCGTCCATCGACGCGAGCGCCCGCACCGTGCAGCTGGCGTGGGCCAGCGAGGACCCCTATGAGCGCTGGTGGGGCGTCGAGATCCTCGACTGCGCGCCGGACTCCGTGCGCATGGGCCGCCTGATGCGCGGTGCGCCGCTGCTCTTCAACCACGACCCCAACGAGCTGATCGGCGTCGTCGAGAGCGTGAGCATCGACGAGGACCGCGTCTGCCGGGCCGCTGTGCGCTTTGCCAGCACCGAGGACGCCGAGGAGGCCTTCACGCTGGTGCGCGAGGGCGTGCTGCGCAACGTGTCCGTCGGCTACCGCATCCATGCGATGCAGCTTGAGGAGGAGCGCGAAGGCGTCTCCACCTACCGCGTCACCGACTGGGAGCCCCTCGAGATCTCGATGGTTTCCGTCCCTGCAGATCCCACTGTCGGCGTTGGGCGCAGCGCCGCGGACTTCGGGCATTACGCGCCTTTCCAACCTTCCAACCAGGAGTGCACCATGACGGACATCGTCAAGAGCCCTGCTGCGCCGCAGTCCGCGGTGCAGCCCACCCAGGTCGCGCCGTCGGCCGACCACCGCGACGCCGACCTGGCTCGCCGCGACCAGATCGTCGAGCTGGGCGTCAAGTACGCCGGCTACCTGACGCTGAACGACGTGCAGGATGCCTGCCGCTCGGGCAAGAGCGTCGCGGAAGTGCAGGAGCTGGTCATCGCCAAGATGACCGCCAAGCACAGCGACACCCGCGGTGCGCACATCGGTCTGTCCAGCCGCGAGGTCGGCCAGTACAGCGTCGCCCGGGCCGTCGCCGCCATGGTCGAGGGCAACTGGTCGAAGGCTGGCCTCGAGCGCGAGGCGTCCGAGGCCGCCGGCAAGCTGTTCGGCATGGGCACCAAAGGCCTGCTGGTGCCGTTCGACGTCCTGTCGCGTGACTTCACGGTCGGCACCGCGGCCGAGGCCGGCAACCTGGTGCAGACGCAGCTGCGCCCGGACCTGTTCGCCGACGTGCTGCGCAACCGCCTGGCGCTGGGCAACCTGGGCGTCACGATGCTGTACGGTCTGACCAGCAACATCGACCTGCCCCGCAAGACCGTCGGTTCCACCGCCGCCTACGTGACGGAAATCGCGGCGGCCGCCGAGACCCAGCCGAACACCGGCAAGGTCACGATGTCGCCCAAGCGCATCTCGACCTTCATCGAGTTCAGCAAGCAGGCGGTGATCCAGTCGTCCATGGCTGTCGAGCCGATGCTGCGCGGCGACCTCAACTCCGAGATCGCCGTGCGCATCGAGGACGCTGCCATCAACGGCTCCGGCGCCGGCGCCAACCCGCGCGGCATCCGCAACGTGTCGGGCATCGGCTCGGTGATCGGTGGCACCAACGGCGCCCAGATCAACTGGGGCCACATCGTCGGCCTGGAGAGCGCGTGCGCCAACGCGAACGCCGAGCCCGACGTCAACGCCGGCTACCTGGTCAACACCCGCACCCGCGGCTGGACCAAGACCACGCAGAAGGCGACCAACCTGCCCTTCATCTGGGACGGTGGCGCGACCCCGCTGAACGGCTACCGCGCCGCGGTGACCAACAACGTGCCCAACAACCTGACCAAGGGCACGGCCTCGGGCATCTGCTCGTCGGTGATCTTCGGCTCCATGTGGGACATGCTGGTGGTCGGCACCTTCGGCGCCGTCGAGATCCTCCTCGACGAGATCACCCAGGCGCCCAACGGCATGAACCGCCTGCTGGTGAACGCCTTCGCCGACGTGGGCTGCCGCCGCCCGGCGAACTTCGCCGTGATGGACGACGCGCTGACCGCCTAACCGGTCGTCGCTGAGTGAACCCGGCCGCCAGGCGGCGGCCGGGCCCAGACCCCAACCACACACATCAGGAGATTCCCATGCTCGGACAACCCGATCCCAAGGCCGTCAGCATCGTGCTGACGGAGAACGTCGGCATCAACGGCACGCACTACGAGGCCGGCGAGACCATCGACAACGTCGACGGTGCGCTGGCCATGGAACTGGCCGGCCAGGGCAAGTGCCGGCTGGTCACCGAGGCCTCGCTCGAGCAGGCCGCCTCGGCTGCCGCCGCCAAGACCGCCAAGAAGAAGTAAGCCGAGCCTGGTGCTGCCGTGCCCTTCGTCGAAGACCTGACCGCCTTCCTCGCCGACTTCGGCGAGGCCGTGACCCTCAACGGGGTCGCGGGTACGGCCATCTTCGACGCCGACTATGCCGTGGCCAACGCGGGCGGCGGCGTGGCCAGCACCGCGCCGGTGCTGCAGCTTCGCACTGCCGACGTGCCTGCATTGCCGGTGGGCAAGGGCGTCGTGGTGCGCGGCGTCAACTACACCATCGCGGAGCACCAGCCGGACGGAACCGGCTGGAGCCTGCTGCTCCTGGAGCGTGCCTGATGCCGACCGCCCACGGTGACATCGCCGCGGCCATCGTGGCCCGCCTGCAGTCGAGCCCTGCGGTGTGCCCGGTGGTGCTGCGCAGTCGCATGCGCCCGATCGCCGAGCAGGACAGCCAGGCGGTGGTGGTGCGGCTGGGTCGCAGCGTGGCCGAGCGGACGGCCATCCTGGGTGCTCCCATCCAGTGGATGACCGACGTGCAGATCGAGTGCTACGCGGAGGCCGCGGCCACGCCCGGTGACGCTGCTGTCGACGACCTGCTGCAGGCCGTCTATACCCGCCTGATGGCCGACAAGTCTCTGGGCGGCCGGGCCCAGGACGTCATGCCGCAGGACATCGAGTGGGACAACGCGGCCCAGGCCATGCCGGCCGGCTGCGCAACCCTGACCGTGCAGGTGGTTCACACCACCGGCGCCAACACCCTGACCTGAGGTCGCCATGCCCAAGACCCCGATCACCGCCGAACCCACGCCGAAGTCCGGCGTGGTGGCCGACCAGGCGCTGCCCGCCGAGGGCGGCGTCTACCTGCGCAGCGAGGCTGGTGCCCTGCAGCTGCAGGAGCGCACCGCGAGCGCGCCCGAGCGCGCCGCGACCGACCCCGAGACCCCCAAGACCGGCGACTGACGCCGGACAGCTGACCGACACCGGAGCCCGCCATGCCGCAGCGTTACATCCGCAACACCGCCATCCTCGCCAAGATCGAGACCACCTACGGCGTCGACAGCGTGCCCACGGGCGCTGCCAACGCCATGCTGGTGTCGAACCTGTCGATCAACCCGCTGAACGCGCAGAACATCGACCGCGACCTGATCCGCCCGTACTTCGGCGGCAGCGAGCAGCTGGTGGGCACCGCGAACCTGCAGTGCAGCTTCGACGTGGAGCTGGCCGGTTCGGGCAGCGCGGGCACTGCGCCGGCCTGGGATCCGCTGCTGCGTGCCTGCGGCTTCGCCGCGGTGGTCACCGCCGGGCAGCGCGTCGAGTACAACCCGGTGAGCACCGGCCAGGAAGCGGTCACCATCTACTGGTTCGATGATGGTGTGCGCCACATCCTGCTGGGCGCCCGCGGCACCGTGCAGATCCGCGCCGGCCTCTCCGAGCGCCCGGTCCTGAGCTTCACGTTCACCGGCATCGACGGCGGTGTCACCTCGCAGGCGCTGCCGTCCACCACGCTGACCGGCTTCCGCACCCCGCTGCCGATCACCGACGCGAACACCGGCGACATCACCCTGGGCTGCACGTACACGACCGGCACGCTGTCGGCGGGCACCCCGTACCCCTCGCGCGGCATCGACCTGGACGTGGGCAACGTGGTGAACCACATGCCCCTGCTGGGCGGCGAGTCGGTGGAGATCACCGGCCGCAGCATCACCGGCTCGTTCCAGCTGGACCTCACCGCGGCGCAGGAGGTCAGCCTCATGTCCACCGTGAAGACCAACACGGTGCAGTCGCTCGGGCTGACGCACGGCACCGCGGCCGGCAACACGGTCGTGCTGTTCGCTCCCGCAGTGCAGCTGATCAACCCGAGCAAGCCCGAGATGAACGGCAAACGCCTGGTCGGCTACGAGGCCCGCCTGCTGCCCAGTTCGGGCAACGACGAACTGCGCATCTGCGTGCGCTGACGCGCAGAGCGACCGAAGGAGACGACGTGTTCAGACTGGATCCCCAACCCACCTTTCCCGCGACGGTGCAGATCTCCCAGCCGGGCGGCGGCCAGCTGCCGCTGCGGCTGGTCTTCCGCCACCAGACGTCCACCCAGCTCAAGGAGTTCCTGGCCGCGCAGGGCCTGTCGAACTCCCAGATGCTCGAGCGGATGGTTGCCGGCGTGCATGCCGACGACAAGCCGGCCGACATGGCCGACGCGGTCTTCCTCGAGCGCGTGCTGGAGGCCTACCCGGCCTCAGCCAGCGACATCCTCCGAACCTACCTGCGCGAGCTCACGGAGAGCCGCGTAAAAAACTCCTAGAGGCGGCCGCGCGGCTGGTACGGGGATGGGACGACGGATCCACCACCCGCCAGGCGTTGGCCGCCTTCGGAGTGCACCTGCAGGACGAGGCCGAGGTGCTGGACGATGGTCGGCTCGCGCTGTGGCCGGACAACGTGCAAGCGGTGCACGTGTTCCGACGCATGCTGACCCAGTGGAACGTGGCCGGCTTCGGCGGGTTCGTCGGGCTGCGGTACGAGTCGATGCGCATCGTGCTGGATGTCTGCGGCGTGGAGCGCGAGCAGTGGCCGGAGGTGGTGGACTGCGTGCAGCTGATGGAGCGGCACGCGCTGTCGCTGCTCAACGAGGACCGCTCGGGCGGGAGGTGACGGGTGTCTGAAGCCAAGATCGTCCTCACCGCGGTCGACGCGACGAAGGCGGCCGTCGAGTCGGCCAAGCGCAATCTGGCCGGCCTCGGCGAGGTCGCCTCGAGTCTGCCGGCCAGGTTCGGCACGATCGGCCTCGCGCTGGCGGCCGCGTTCCAGGGCGCCACCGTCAAGAGCGCGATCGACATGCTCGACCGCCTCGACGACATGGCCGAGAAGTCGGGCATTGCCGCCAGCGAACTGTCGGCCCTGCGGTATGCGGCCGAGGTGGCTGGCACTCCGCTCGACAGCCTGGCGGTGGGGCTGCGCAAGCTCTCGGTGAACATGGCGGCCGCCGCCGGCGGCGCCCAGGAGCAGGCCGACGCGTTCAAGGCGCTCGGCGTCGACATCAAGGCTTCCGACGGATCGCTCAAGAGCAGCGACCGTGTGCTGGGTGAGCTGGCGGACCGGTTCGCATCCTTCCGCGACAGCCCGGAGAAGGCTGCCCTAGCCATTGCCGTGTTCGGCAAGCAGGGCGAGGCCATGATTCCGCTGCTGAACAGGGGGTCGGCAGGCATCGCCGAGCTGCGCGATGAGGCGCAGCGCCTGGGCGCGGTCTTCAGCAGCGAGGCTGCGGCCGCAGCCGGGGACTTCAACGACAACCTGAAGCGGCTGGAGCTGTCCTTCGAAGCTAGCAAGGTGGCGCTGGCCACCGAGCTCCTGCCCTCGCTGAACCAGCTGGCCGAGGCCTTCCTGGAAGCGCGGGAGTCGGGATCGGCCGTCTCGCTCATGGGCGACGGCCTGCGCACGGCCCTGCAGACCGTCGTGGTGGTCGGCAGCGACGTCAAGTTCGTGCTGGTGGGCATCGGCAAGGAGATTGGCGGCATCGCCGCGCAGATCGCCGCGCTGATGCGCCTGGACTTCGACGGGTTCCGGGCGATCGGCCAGGCCGTGACCGAGGATGCTGCGCGGGCCCGGGCCGAGCTGGATGCCTACCAGCGGCGCGTGCTCATGGGCGCCTCGTATGCCGGCGCCGGCCGCGGCACGGCCGCCGATCCGCGGGCCCTGGGAGCCGTCGGCTCTGTTCGCGAGCAGGCCGCGGCGGCTCGTGGCAACGCTCCGGTGCTGCCGAAGGGGGGATCCGGCGCGCAGGAGACTGCGGCGCTGCAGTTCCTGAGCCAGCTATCCAAGGAGTATGCCAACAGCACCGGCACGGGCAGCAAGCTCGCCGAGGTGCAGGAGCAGCTGTCGGTTGCCGGCTCGAAGTTCACCGGTGAGCAGAAGCGTCAAGCCGTGGCGCTGGCCGAAGCCATCGATCTGCAGCGGCGCCTGACCCAGAACGTCGAGCAGGCCGCCCGTGCGCAGCAGGCCCAGGCCGAGGCCTCGGAGCGCCTGACGGATGCGCACCACGCCGCGTTCGACGCTATCGAGCAGGTGGTGCGCGAGCAGCAATTCGAGCTCTCGCTGGTCAACCAGCTGCCGGAGGCCATCGAGGCTGCGCGCTTCGCCCGCGAGCAGGACAACCGCGAGCGCGCCGTGCAGGCTGCCATCACGGCCCGGGCCCTGCAGGAGGGCTGGGACGAGGTGCGGGTGCTGCAGGAGCGCGCCAACGCCACCCGCGCCCTGGCCGATGCCCGTGCTGCCTTCGACCAGCGCCAGGGCATGCTGCGCCGCGAGAGCTACACGGCGCAGGGCGGCGTCGATGCCGCGGTCCGCGACTACAACCGCGACCTGGCTCGCCAAGGCGACGCGGCACGCGAGGCCACGACCCGGACGCTGGGCGCCATGGAGGACTCGCTGGTCGACTTCGTCAGCACCGGCAAGCTGTCGTTCCGCGGCCTGGTCGACACGATCATCGCGGAGTTCGCCCGACTCCAGGTGGTGCGGCCGCTCATGGCGCAGCTGTTCGGTGCCGGTGGCGTCGGTGCGCGGCTCATGGGCTCTGTCTTCGGAGGCGGTGGAGGCAGCAGCGCGTTCGGGACCATCAACCCGGATGCTGGCATCGATGAGGTGCTGGCCAGCATCGGGATCATGCACACGGGCGGTGTCGTTGGCCGAGGTGCTGCAGGCTCGCGTTTGGTCTCCATGGGGCTGTTCGATCGGGCTCCGCGCTTCCACACAGGTGGCATCGTCGGTGACGAGGTCCCGATCATCGCCAAGCGCGGAGAGGGCGTCTTCACGCCCGAGCAGATGCGCGCCCTGGGCGGAGGCGGCCGCTCGGCTTCGATCACCTTCGCGCCCACGGTGCAGGTGGACAGCCGCACCGACCAGGGGCAGGTCTCGCAGGCGGTGCAGACGGCGCTGCGCAACAACAACGAGCAGCTGCTCGGATACCTGCGGCAGCAGGGCGTTCTGGTGGACTGACCCATGGCTGTCATCGCATTCCCGACCAACCTGCGCGTGGCCCAGCAGAACTGGGGCCAGCTGCGCTTCGACCTGAACTTCGCCGGCGGCGATGCCGGTGCCCAGCAGTCGCGGGTGCTCGGGCCGCCGCGGTGGCGCTGCTCCATCATCGGCGAGACCCGCTCGGCCGCTGCGGATGCGGCCCTGTGGCGCTCGCTGATCCTGTCCCTCCGCGGCCGGGTGAACCAGCTCGCGATCGGCGACCTGCTGAACGTCGCGCCGGCCGGCACGGCCCGCGGGACGTGGACGGCCGCTGGTGCCGCAGCGGTCGGCGTCACCAGCCTGGCCATCGCGTGCGGCGTCGGCCAGGCGGGCCGCACGATTCTGCGTGGTGACTGGTTGGGCGTGAACCAGTCGGCCTCCAACCGCCAGCTGTTGCACGTGCAGGCCGACGTGACGCTGGACGCCAGCGGCAACGGCACGGTGACCTTCGAGCCGCCGCTGCGCGCCGCAGTGGCTAATGGCTCGGCCATCGTCTACGACAGGCCCACCTGCCTGATGCGTGTGTCCACCACCGACAACGGCTGGACCGCCACGCGGCCGTTCCAGGGTGACTTCTCCCTCGATCTGGTGGAGAGCTGGGAATGACGGCGGCCACGAACGCCCAGTTCGACGCGGCGGCGGTTGCGCCGGCCGTCGGCGTGGTGCTGCTGGTGGAGATGGACTTCACCGGCGGCACGGTGCGGTACACGAACTGGCCGCACGACGTGGTGGTGGGGGGCAACACCTACACCGGCCTGGGCAATCTCGGCTCGGTGGGGGCCCTGAAGGAGAGCGAGGACGGCCAGATGCAGACGGTCGACCTCGAGCTCTCGCAGGTCAGCGCGAACAACCTCGGGCTGGCCCTGGGCTCCGTCAGCGGCTACCAGGGCAGGGCGGTGCGCATCTACACGGCGCTGACCGACGTCAACTTCGTGCTGACCGGCGCGCCCGTCCTGCGGTTCTCAGGCTGGATGAACGTGGTGAAGATCCGCCGTGAGGACGGCAACGTCGGTCGGGTCATCATGCAGTGCGCCACGGCTGGCTACGACCTGCGGCGCAACCCTGCTGCCCTGCGCATGAACGACACGCAGCACCAGTCGCGCTTTCCTGGTGAGCGTGGCTTCGAGTACGTCGCCGACCTGATCGCGCGGCCGCAGATGTGGCTGTCCAAGAGGTTTCAAGCGGCATGACCTTGCAGCGTCACAGCACCGCCTGGTACGAGTCGCTCGACGAGTTCGTGGGCAAGCGCGCCGCGGCTCCCTTCGTCTGGGGCGTGCACGACTGCTGCACCTTCGCCGCCGACTGGGTGCTGCTGGCGCGCGGCGTGGACCACATGGGAGGTGTGCGCGGACTCGAGACGGCCGCCGCGGCCGTCCGCGAGCTCGAGGCGCGCGGCGGCCTGCGTGCTGCCGTCGGCCAGCAGCTAGGCGAGGAGCTGCCCGGGCCCATGGCCCAAGCTGGTGACGTCGTGATGGTGCGGCACGACGGGCGAAGCAGCCTCGGGATCTGCGTCGGCAGCGCTGTGGCTGCGCCTGCGGCCGCGGGTCTGGCTTTCGTCCCTCTGGACATGGCGGAGGTCGCATGGCGCGTTTGAGGGTCGCGGCTTGCATCATGCTGCTGCTGGCGGTGACCTCGGCGGCGGCCGACCCCGTCACCCTGGTGACGCTGGCGACGTTCGGCGCACAGGTGGCGGGCTTCCTCACGCCTTTCCAGGCGTTTGCGATCGTCGCCGGGCTCACGGTGGCCCGCTCCGCCCAGGCGCGGCGCAAGCAGAAGGCTGCTCAGGCTGCAGCCCGGGCCCAGTACAACGCGAGCCTGCAGGACCGCAACGTCACCGTCCTGAGCAACGAGTCCAGCTGGAAGGTCGTCTACGGCAATCCGGCGCCGGTGGGTGGCTCGGTGGTCGCCATCCTGAGCAGCGGCGCCAAGGACGAGTACAAGCACCTGGTCGTGGTCTTCGCGGCGCACCCGTGCCAGGCCATCGACGAGATCTACATCGAGGGCGAGCCGGTCGGCGCCCTGGATGCGAACGGCTGGTGCACCGCCGGCGTTTTCTTCGAGAACGGTGTCGACGCCACGATCACCGAGCAGCTGACCGTGAATGGCAGCGGGCAGGTGACGACGTCGCGCACGATCGGGTCGCTGATGACCGTCCAGTTCGGCGGCGAGGACTATGTCGGTCAGGTGATCGGTGGCACCACGATCCAGACGCAGTTTGCGGCCGGCACCGTGGTTCGCGTGAGCTACCAGTACGCCTACGCCGGCGCCCGGGTGAACGTGCAGAAGCACCTGTCGCCCGGTGGCGTGGACACCGCCGATGCCTTCCTGATCTCGCAGGTGCCGGACAAGTGGACGGCGGCTCATCGCCTGTCCGGCTACACCTACGCGGTCGTCACCCTCGACCTGAACTTCGGGCGCTTCCAAGGCGGCCCGCCGAACATCAGCGCCCGGCTGCGCGGCAAGAACGACATCTGGGACTTCCGCACGAGCACCCGGGGCTACACGAACAACCCGGCGCTGTGCCTGGCCGACTACATCGCCAGCTCCTTCGGCCTGGGTGCAACGCTGTCGCAGATCGACAGCGCGGCTGCCATTGCCGCTGCCAACGCCTGCGACGCCCAGGGATTCACGTGCGACGGGGTCGTCGACACCGCCCAGGCCCGGGAGACGAACCAGACCATGCTCGAGGACTGCATGGCTGGCTCCTCGCATTTCTCGGCCGGAGTGTGGCGGATCATTGCCGGCGCCTGGTCGTCGCCGGTCATGGACCTGACCGACGAGACCACGCTGGCGGCGCCGATCGAGGTGATCCAGGCCAGCAACCCCCGCGAGGGCCGCTACAACGGCGTGCGCGGCCGCTATGTGGCTGCGGGCGGCCTGGGCGTGTCGGGTGACATGCCGCCCTACAGCGTGGCTTCCTACCTGTCGGCCGACGGGGCGGCGCTCGTGCAGGACATGGATTTTCCGCTCACCCCAACGGCGGCGCAGTGCACGAAGCTGGCCGCCATCGCCGTCGAGCGGGCCCGGCTGGGCCTGACCATCCGCTACCCGGCGCACCTGCACTGCTGGCGGCTGCAGCCGGGCGACCGGGTGCGTGTGGCCAACACCGAGTTCGGCTTCGCGCTCAAGTCCTTCCGCGTCGTCGACTGGGATTTCGAGCCCAGTGCGCCGGTGGGGCTCGTGCTGACGGAGGACAACGCGGCGGTCTACACCGGCACCTTCAACGCGCAGGACTACCAGCTGGTCACCAGCAACCTGCGCGATCCGTTCGCGCGGCCGACGGCGCCGGAGAACCTCGCCGCGGCCAGCGGCACGGGCGTGCTGCTACGGGCCGGCGACGGCACGATCATCACCCGCGTCCAAGTGACCTGGACGGCCACGATCCTGCGCAATGTGCTGTCGGGCGGCTACCTGCAGCTGCAGTGGCGCCTGGCCACGGATCTCGAGGACCGCTGGGTCAACGTCGACCTGCCGGCCGATGCGTCCGGCCACATCCTGCAAGGGCCCATCGACGGCACGACCATCCTGCTGCGGGTTCGCTTCGTGTCGAGCTTCGGAATGCAGGGGGCCTGGTCGACGATCACGCATCGCGTGCTGGGCAAGACCGAGGCTCCGACCGCGCCCGGCTTCGTGACCGCGACCCAGGGCTTCGTGTTCTGGGGTGCCGTCACCGACGTCGACCTTGCCGGCTACCGCATCCGGGCGTTCCCTGGTGCCACGGGTGCCGTCTGGTCGCGCGCCACGCCGCTGCACAACGACCTGCTGACCACGGGCCCCTGGCCGATCAGCACGCGCCTGTACGGGGTGCAGACCATCATGGTGGTCTCCGAGGACACGACCGGCAACATCAGCACGCCTGTCTCCACCGTGCTGGACTTCGGCCAGCCGGATGCGAGCAACGCAGTGCAGAGCCGCGACTACGGCTCCGAGGGCTTCCCGGGCACCTTCTCGGCCAGCTCGGTGAGCGGTGGGGCCGTCGTGGCCAACGTCGACGGCTCGTCCAACCTCTACGCGCTCACCGACCTCTATGGCGAGGCGGACGTCTATGCGACCACCTACGCGGCCATGCAGTGGGTGTCGCAGGCCTTTGCGCCGGCCTACGGTGGCGGCACGCTGACTCTGAGCGCGTCGGTCGTGGGCCCCGGCGCGACCATCGAGTACCAGACCGACGGCGACGCGCTCAGCGACCTGTACAGCAGTGCGGACGTCTACGCGGCATCCGAGCTGTACGGCAGCGCCGGCGCGTGGGCGCCGTGGCCTGGCGCCACCTCGGTGCAGCGCATGGTGGGCATCCGCTTCCGGGTGAGCGTCGTCGGTGGCGGCGTGCAGGGCCGCATCAACACCTTCACGCCGCAGCTGGTGATGCCCGATGTGCGGCAGACCTTCAGCAACGTCCTTGTGGACGTCAATGGCACGCGCCTGGCGCCGACCAGCGGCACGCCGGCGCGCAGCTGGATCTTGATCAAGACGGTGCAGGGCACGCCCATCGTGGACGGTTCGGGCGCAGTGGCGCCGCGCGTCTTGGACTTCTCGCCAGGCCTGGGCCCGCTGGTCCAGGTGGTGAACGGCTCGGGCACCGCGGTGCAGGGCAGGGTGACTTTCGATATCGGGGGACTCGCAGATGGCTAGGCTACCAACTCTCGCGTCGGTCAATGGGACCACGCTTTCCGGCGCACAGCTCAAGACCGTCTTGGTCGCGATCTGGAACGCGCTCAAGACCGCAGGACTGAGCGATGCGTCGCGTTCGGCGATCACCACCAGTTCGACGCTTCTGACTACGCAGGCTGGTCTCGTGCTCGTTGACGCCACGTCGGCCAACGTCACTCTGACGCTGCCGACCAGCGGCTCGGACACCGACGACGCGGTGTTCATGATTCGCCGGATCGACTCGTCCGGGAACACGGTCATCGTCCAGCGCGGCGGCACCGACACTATCGAGGGCAGCACCGGTGCGATCACCATCGGCGCGGGCGGCGTGGCCGAGGTGCAGTTGCCGGCCGGCTCGACGAACTGGCGGATCGTCACGCTGACCGGTGCCACGCAGGCTGCAGCCCGCGCTGCCATCGGCGCCATCGGCGCGACGGACGTGGAGGCAGTGCTGAAGTCTGGCCCGACCGACACGGTGGCGTCGAACGCCCTGACGGTGGTGGCGCAGGCGTACTCCCTTGCGTTCCGCTCCACCACGCTCGGCTCGGGCGCGACGACGCAGGTCACGGGCACGCCGGCCGCGCTGGTGATCCCGTCGGGTGCCACGCTGGGTTCCGTCAGCGGTCAGCAGGCCGACTACGCAGTGGCCGTGATGAACAACGGCGGCGCGCTGGAGTACGCCGTCGCCAACATGGCAGGCGGCCTGCCGATGGACGAGACGGGGCTGATCTCGACCACCGCGATCAGTGCCGCCGCCGGTGCCGCGAACGTCTGGTACAGCAACACCGCGCGCTCGAATCTGCCGTACAGGCTGGTGCGGGTGATCCGCCACACGCAGGCCGCCGCCGGCACCTATGCGTCGCCGCCCTCGCTGGTGCAGTCGGTCGGCGGCCAGGCGTTCGGCAGCATGATGACTTTCGGCGTCGGCCAGACCGCTCAAGACGTGACCGGCTCGCGTGTGCTGGGCACCGCCTACTTCAACACGACCGGCCGGACGATCTGGGCGCATGTCGTCCTGACCGCGAGCGGCACTGGCACGACGGCAACGATCACCGTCACGCAGAACGGCGTCGCGCGCACTTTCAACGGCACCGGCCAGCCCACATCGGGCGCGACCTCGCAGATCGCCGTTCCCGTTCCTCCGGGCGCCACTTATCAGGCCGGGCAGACCGGCACCGGCGCCCTTGCTGGCTGGCTGGAGATCCGCTAATGCACTACTTCAAGACCCCCGACAACCGTGTCGCCGCCCTGAGCGACGAAGACCTCGAGCGCGGCGGCCTCGAGCTGCTGCCTCCCGACGCCGTCGAGATCGAGGAAGCCGAAGCGCGTGCGCTGGCTGCAGTTGCTGCCGTCGGCCCGTTCAACCGCGACGCGCTGATGCGCGAGGCGCGCGACCGTCGGAAGGACATCCTCGACGCGCTGGTGGGCATCGGCTTCGCCGCAAAGGCGGCCGGCGACGAGACGACCGTGGCGGCGGTGCTGGCCGCCCGGCAGGGCCTGCTCGACCTGACGAAGGATCCGGCGCTGGCCGCCGCCACGACCGAAGCGCAATTCCGCGCGGCGGTGAAGGCGCGCTACGCGCAGCTGGTGATGGCCGCGCCGGCGAACGTGCAGGCCGCGTTCCGCGAGGTGGCCTCCTGATGGAAGGCTTCAAGCGCAACCTGCTGCCCGCGGTGGCTGGCGCGCTTTCGTCCGTGTGGTGCGTCCTCTGGGTGCTCAACACGGCCGTCGGGCTCTGGGCACTGGTCGACCTGCTGGGCCTGTACTTCCCGGGCCTGCCGCCAGCGGTCGCAGCGGCCGTGGAGTGGCTGCTGGCTGTGTGGGACTGGCTGCGCTGGCCGGTGTGGTTCGCCACCCTGGTGCTCGCCCTCTGGGTCTTCTACCTGGCAGTCATGCACCTGGCCAAGATGCTGCCCATCGTCGAACGGCTCCCGGCGCGCGTGCGGTGGCTGGCCTGGTTCGTCGCCGGCTTCGGCTTGGCGCTCGACCTGCTGGTGAACTGGGTCGTGTTCACCGTGCTGTGCCTGCAGCTGCCCGCGCAGGCCTCCGAGCTCGTGACGGGCCGCCTGCAGCGGTACATCCGCCTGCAGCCGACTGGTCTGCTGGGTCAGTGGCGCCAGGGTATCGCCCGCTGGATGGAGCCCCTGCTGGACCCATTCGACCCCACCGGGGACCACATCTAGGACGCCGCCATGATCCTGCAGACCGTCAACGTCTCAATCGCTGCCAGCCAGGTGCTGGGCGGCGCCCCAGTGCCCCGTGGCACTGCGGTCTTCACCCTCACGCGCGCCGACATCGACGGCGGGGTGGTCGTGCCGCAGCAGGCCCGGGTCACGCTCGACCAGAACGGCGAAGCGGTCGCGCAGCTGTGGCCCAACGCGCGCGGCACGCAAGGCAGCCAGTACCGCGTCGAGCTCTATGCCTATGGCGGCGAGCTGCTCTTCACCGGCATCGCGACTGTGCCCAACCAGGCGGTGGCACTGCACGACGTGCTCACGCTGACGCCTGCAACCCTCGACTCGGCGGCCGCCAGCGCTCTGGCTGCGCAGAACGCCGCCCTGGCGGCCCGCACCGCCGCGAACCTCATCCTCGTCGGCCTCTGATCGGAGCAAACCATGCCCAAAAGCACATCCCTGAACCTCACCCAGACCCTCCAGCAGGGCGGCGTGACCTTCACCAACGCCGACGCGGCCAGCACCCTGAAGGCGCTGCTCACCGCCGGCACCGACGACGAGGTGGTCAAGGCGGTGCAGATCGTCTCCGACGACACCTCGGCCCGGGTGGTCGACCTGCTGCTGAACACCGGCGGCTCGGACCTGCTGCTCTGCTCGGTGAACGTGCCGGCCGGCAGCGGCACGAACGGCACGACGCCGGCCGTCGACGCGCTGGCCGCCGCACTGCAGCCGGGCCTGCCGATGGACGCCCTGGGCAAGCGGGTGCTGCCGCTCAAGGGCGGCGCCATCCTGCGCGTGCGCAACCAGGCGCAGGTGACTGCAGCCCGCACGATCACCGTCCAGGCCTTCAGCGAGCGGTTCTGATGCCTGCCAAGCTGTCCGAGGGCATCCGCCGCCGGCACGCCCACAGCATCGCCACGCACGCGACGGCGCTGGAGGGCATCGGCCGGCGCGCACCAGCGTTGGGGGCGGGGCTGGGCACGGCGCCCGGCCTGCTGACCGGCCCGGTGCGCGGGTTCCCGGCGGACGGCGCCGACGTGCACCTGGACGTGATCGGGAACCGGCTGTGGGTGGCCGGGCGCGGGTTCATCGACCCGGCGTCGGTGTTCACCCGGGCCAGCCCGGCCTGGGCGTTCGACAACACCGGCACGCTGCGTCAGTACGGCACGAACGAGATCCGGCGCGTACCGTCGCCCGTGGGCCTGCCTTCGTGGCTGCGCGAGCCGGCCAGCACGAACGCGATCAGGAACAACAGCATGACGGGCGCGGTGAACGGTGCGCCCGGAACGCCGCCCACAAACTGGCAGAAGGGCGACCTCACCACTGGCATTGCCACCGAGATTGTCGGCACCGGGACCGAGAACGGCCTTCCATATCTCGATGTGCGATGGAGCGGGACGGCTACTGCGGCGACAGCTGCGCAGGTTTTCTTCGAGGCTGCGACGATCGTTGCTGCCGCGCAGGGGCAAACGTGGACCAACTCGGTCTACTTGCGCGTAGTCGCCGGATCTCTCGGCGTCTCGGTGTTCTTTTTCCGGCTGATCGAGAACGGTGCCGCCGGGAACTACCTGCAGGAAACGGCATTCAACCCGTCGCTAACGAGCGCCCTGGCGCGCTTCACGTCGACCGTCCCCGTTGTGAATGCTTCGGCCGCATTCTTGCGCCCTGGCATCTATGCATCGGTGCCAAACGGCGCCACGATCGACGTCACTCTGCGAATTGCCGCCCCTCAACTCGAGCAGCAGGCATTCCCCACCAGCCCGATCCTGACCAGCGGGTCTGCCGTGACCCGGGCGCGCGACGAGTTCGTGGTGCCGCTGCCGACGATCGCCGCCGGACAGGCGCACTCGCAGGTGATCGACTTCGTGCTGCCGTTCGACCGCGCCGACTGGAACCGCCTGACCGGCGACAACGCGATCGCGCTGGCGATCCAGCCCGCCAACGGCCGGCTTGAGGTCTGGAACGGGTCGCAGGCGCCGAACACCACCAACGCCTACACGAAGGGCGCGCGCGGGAAGGCCGCCTATGCCGGCGATGCCGTCGGCCGGTCCATCTGCCTGAACGGCGGGCCGATCGCGGGCGACAGCCAGACGCACCCGACGCTGTCGCGGGTGATCCTCGGCCAGCTCGGAGTGAACAGCGACGGCCAGTCGCCGCTGCTGCACATCCACGACTTCCGCACCTACAGCCGCCGGCTGTCCAACGAGCAGCTGCGGCTGCTCACTGCCTGAGGAGACGCCCCGATGCGTGCAGACCGCCGCCCCGCCTGGTACGAGGAAACGCGCATGTACTCCCAGCGGCCCACCATGCCGCGGTATTGGCTGGTGCGCCTCTACGTCGCGCTCAGCGTGCTGGCCAACGTGCTGATCATCTGCACCGAGCCGCAGGCGCTTGCGCACCGCGTGGTGGCCATGTCGGGCTCGTCCGGGTGGCTGTGCGTCGGCGCACTGGGGCTGCTGGCCTGCCTGGCGCTGGTCGACGTGGTGGTCAACGATCTGCTGCCGGCCCACATCAACCTGCCGTTCGCTCGCCGGTGGCGGCACCTGGTCTACATGCTGCTGGCCCTTGGGCTCGTCTCGATCACCGGCGTGATCGTCTCGGCCGTGGGCATGACGACGCTGCTCCTGGCCTTCTGGCTGGACGCGGCCGTCAGCGTGGCCATCGCCTTCTTCGACCTCTTCTCGCGACACAGGAGCCGCACATGACCACCCGCTACATCTCGATCTGCCTGCGGGCGCTCCTCCTGCTCATGTGGGCCCCTGCGGCGCTGGCCACCGGCGTGATCGTCATCGACGCCGGCGTGCAGGTCTCGCTGGCCCTGGTGGGGGTGTCCATGCTGCTGTCCACGCTCTCGGGCGCGACGGCGCTGGTCCTTCGCCTCGACCGCGAGCTGCGACAGGCGCCGGACGCGCCGCTGATCAAGCCGTGGCTCTTCTGCACGGCGCACATGCTGGGCAGCTGGCTCGCCGGCATCGTGGCGTTCATCGGTGCCACCAGTGCCGGTCTCGACGTCTGGCTGAAGCTGTCGAGCGTGGTCCTGGGGTCGTTCCTCGGGGCGAAGTTCCTCGAGGCCCGGGCGGAGGCCTTCGCGGGTCGTGGCGCGGGCGACCAGGGGCGGGTGTGATGCGGGTCGGCGGCTACACCCGCGTCGAGCCCTTCGCAAGGCTCTGGTCGGCCGACGACTGGTTCCGCAAGCTGCAGGAGCTGGGAGTGCCGTCGCTGAGGGCCAGCCAATGGGCCGAGCCCTTCGCTGCGGAGGTGCAGCCCGGGCGCTTCAGCGCCGGCCTGAGGGACCTGCTCGACTGGCTGCCGCAGTGCCTGCACGAGACCGGCATGCTGGGCAAGATGGTTGAGGACCTGGACTACAGCGCGGCGCGCATCTGCCAGGTCTGGCCGGGCCGTTTCCCAAGCGAGGCCGCGGCCGCTCCCTTCGCGGGCAACCCCGAGGCGCTGGCCAACCGCGTCTATGGCGGCCGCATGGGCAACGTGCAGGCCGGCGACGGCTGGCAGTTCCGCGGTCGCGGCCTGATCATGGCCACCGGCCGCGCGTCGTACCGCCGGCTGGGCGAGCTGATGGGGCAGGACCTCGAGGGCCTGCCGAACCTGCTGGAGGGCCCGCGCTACGCGATCGAGGCCGCCATCGCGTGGTGGGAGGGCAGCGTGCCCGACGTGCAGCTGGGCGACCAGGTGCGCATCCGCCGGCGCGTGAACGGCGGCGAGATCGGCCTGGCGCACTGCGAGAAGCTCGCGGAGCTGTGCAGGAGGGTGCTCGCATGATGGGCCTGTCGCTGCGCGGCTGGGCGTGGATCGCCGGCCTGCTGTTCGCAGCTGCCGTCTGGGCCGGCCTGGCTTGGGCCGTGGGAGTGTGGAAGGACTCTTTGCGCGAGGAGGGGCGCGCCGAGGTGCGCGCCGAGTGGACTCGCCAAGTGGTGGCCGACCAGGTCAAGGAAGACCGCAAGGAAGCCGCCCGCCGCCGGGCGCAACAGGAGGCTCAAGATGCCCATGCTCAGGATCTCGCTCGTGCTGCTGCTGATGCTGCCGGCGCTCGTGCTGCTGCTGACCGGCTGCGCGCCCAGCTCGCCGCCTTCGCTGCCTCCGGGCGTTCGTCCCGCGGCGATCCTGCCCCTGCCGGCGGCGGCGCGGCAGCCGGCGATCCCATCGGAGTGCTCGCCGACGTGCTCAGCCGCGCTGACGAGCGCGCGGGAGTCCTGGCTGCTTACGCTGACGCCGCCCGCACCGCCGGCCAGCTCTGCGAGCGCTCCTACGACGCGCTGATCGCGCCGCCCTGACGGATTGCAAGGTCGTCTCCTTGTTCGAGTTCGCTCGAACTTCAACCCCCATCGGCGGTGCCGATGGGGGCTTTTTCTTGGCTGAGCTGGTTGCTAGAGTCGCGGGCATGAAGAAAGCCGCACTCCTGCTTGTCGCCCCGCTCGTACTTACCGGCTGTGCTGTCGTGCAGTACGCCGATGGCAAGCGCGTGTCCCTGCGCTATGACCAGAGCATTGGTTCGCTTCCTCAGGAGGAGGCCGACAAGGCTTGCTTGGCCAGTGGCGGCAAGGCGCCCGCCAGGCTGATCAGCGAGGTGCCCGCGCATTCCAATCTGCCCGCATCGATGGTCCCGCGTGTGGCCACCTTCGCATGCGCTGACTAGGTGCCAGGCTGCCCATAACGGGGCCGGCCCGCCTCAGTGCGGGCCGTTCTCTTTCCAGGCCTCGCCGGGCGGCGGGGCGCCGCCGCCATCGGTGTGGCCCACGTCCGTCATCACCCTGCGCGAGGTCGGCTCAGGCCGCAGCGCGCCGGCCTGGCGCGCGGTCTCCTCGTCCATGTGGTGGGGGCTCAGGTGCTCGCGGCGGCGCCATGGGCTGGGCGGCATCCACCAGCGGTGCAGGACCTTCTCGGGCATGAAATTGACGGATGTGGCGCGGATGAATTGCTAAGTGCTTGTCGCTCTTTGGATTAATTCGATCTTGTAGCCGTCAGGATCGGTCACGAAGGCGATCACCGTGCTGCCACCCTGCACCGGGCCGGGCTCGCGGGTGATGGCCCCGCCGGCGGCGCGGATCCGCTCGCAGGCGCCGTACACGTCCGGCACGCCCAGCGCGATGTGGCCGTAGGCCGTGCCCAGTTCGTAGCTGGAGACGCCGTGGTTGTAGGTCAGCTCGATCTCGGCATGGTCGGGGTTGGTGCCGTAGCCCACGAAGGCCAGCGAGTACTTCTGCTCGGGCCGCTCGGTGGTGCGCAGCAGCCGCATGCCCAGCACGCGGGTGTAGAAGTCGATGGAGCGCTGCAGGTCGCCGACGCGCAGCATGGTGTGGAGGAGGCGCATGGGCCGGGATGATAGGTGCGCCCGGCCCCCGCCGCTCAGCGCGCCTCGAACACCAGGCAGGTGGTCGTGGCGTGCGCGTACAGCGTGCCGTCGGGGCCCACCAGCCGGCCCTCGGCCGTGGCCAGCTGCCGGCCGGCGTGCAGCACGCGGCCTTCGGCCCGCACCCGCGGCGCCTTGGGCCCCAGGGCCCGCACGATGTTGATGCTCAGCTCGGCCGTGGTGTAGCCGCGGCCCGTCGGCATCTTCGTGTGCACGGCGCAGCCCAGCGCCGAGTCGAGCAGGGTGGCGTACCAGCCGCCATGGATGCCGCCCATGGGGTTCAGGTGCGCCGGGCCAGGCGTGCCCTGGAAGACGGCCACGCCGTCATCCACCGACACCAGCAGGAAGTCGAGCGTGCGCGCGATGGGCGCGTAGGGCAGGCGGCCGGCCAGCATGGCCTGCATGGTCTGCAGGCCCGACAGCCCCTGCACCTGGTCCGGCGTGGCCACGCCGGGGCCCGGCCCCCCCTCGAACACGCGCTGCTGCACCTCCTCCTCGGCCAGCCAGCGGGCCAGGGTGTCGTCTGCCATCGTCGATCCTTTCACTTGCATCTACAACAGTTGCAGATACACTAATCTCCCATGGACGCCCCTGTCAAGCCGCAAGGCTGCACCAACCTCAAGCTGCGGCAGCTGATGCGGCAGGTGGCGCAGCTGTACGACGCCGAGGTGGGCAGGACCGGGCTGAAGGGCACCCAGTACTCGCTGCTGTCCTACGTCTGCAAGCTCGGGCCGATCCGCCCGGTCGACCTGGCGCGGACCATGCGCGTGTCCGCCTCGACGCTCAGCCGCAACCTGCAGCCGCTGCTGGCCGCCGGCTGGATCGCGCAGCGGCCCGGCCCCGACGCGCGCAGCCTGCTGGTGCAGGCCACCGACGCCGGCCGCGACAAGCGCACCGAGGCGCAGCGGCGCTGGCGCGTGGCGCAGGAGCAGCTCAATGCGGCGCTCGGGCCGCGACGGGTCGTGGCGCTGCATGCGCTGCTCGACGAGTGCAGTGCACTGCTGGCCCCCGCGGCCGACGAGGAAGCCTCATGACCACCACCCGTTCCCCCGCGCCTGCCGCCGTCTGGCTGGTGCTGCTGGCCGCCGCCGGCACCTTCGCCCTGACCATGGGCACGCGCCAGAGCATGGGCCTGTTCCTCGGCCCGCTGAACACGGCCACCGGCTTGGGGCTGGCCAGCATCAGCCTGGCCTTCGCCTTCGGCCAGCTGTGGTGGGGGCTGACCCAGCCCTTCGCCGGCGCGATCGCCGACCGCGTGGGCGCGGGCCGGGTGCTGGTGGCCGGCGTGGTGCTGGTGGCCATCGGCACCGCGCTGACCCCGTTCATGACCACCACGCTGGGCCTGGTGCTCGCGGTGGGCGTGCTGTCGGCCGGTGGCGCCGGCATGGCCGGCCCGGCGGTGCTGATGGCCGCGACCACGCGGCTGATCCCGGCCGAGCGGCGCGGCCTGGCCACCGGCGTGGTCAACGCCGGCGGCTCCACCGGGCAGTTCCTGCTCGCGCCCATCGCGGCCGCCCTCATCGGCGCCCTGGGCTGGTCCGGTGCGCTGCAGGTGCTGGCGCTGGTGGTGCTGCTGGCGCTGCCCGCGGCGCTGGTGCTGCGCGGCGGCCCGCCGGCCGCCGGCACCGCGCCGGCGGCCGGGGCCCCCGCGCCCGCGGCGCCGCTGCCGGCGCGCCAGGCCCTGCGCGCCGCGCTCGCCCACCGCGGCTTCCTGCTGCTGGCCGCGGGCTTCTTCGTCTGCGGCTTCCACGTCGCCTTCCTGGCCACCCACCTGCCGGGCGTGGTGGCCGCCTGCGGCCTGCCCACGGTGTGGGGCGGCTGGGCACTGGCCGTGCTGGGCGCGGCCAACATCGCCGGCAGCCTGGCCATGGGCTGGGCGGTGGGGCGCTGGCGCATGAAGTCGCTGCTGTCGCTGGTCTACGCGGCCCGCGCCCTGGCCGTGCTGGCCTTCCTCGCGGCGCCCAAGACCGGGCCGGTGGTGCTGGCCTTCGCGGCGGTGATGGGCCTGACCTTCCTGTCGACGGTGCCGCCCACGGCCGGCCTGGTGGCGCGCTTCTTCGGTCCCGCCAACATGGCCATGCTGTTCGGCGTGGTGATGTTCACCCACCAGGTCGGCGGCTTCCTGGGCGCCTGGCTGGGCGGCGCGGTGTTCCAGGCCACGGGCAGCTACGACCTCGTGTGGTGGATCGACATCGCGCTGGCGGTCGGCGCCACGCTGCTGCACCTGCCGATCCCCGAGGCGCCGCTGCGGCCCGCGGCGCAGCCGCATCCGGCGTAGGACCCCGCCGACAGCCAGCCCCGGGCCAGGCTGGCACAGTCGGAGGGGTCGTTCCCCCGTGCCGAGGTGCCATGCAGTCACGCCCTCAACTCCCGCCGGATGCGCCGCCGCTCGCCGGGCTGCCGCACGCCACGCCGGATGCGGCCTCCCTTCCCGAACTCGCCGACCTGGCGGCCTTCCTGTCGCAGGTGCGGGCCGCCCTGCGCATGGAGGTGGCCTTCATCGGCCGGATCGACGGCGACAGCCGGCGCATCGTGCTGGTCGACGACACGCGCGGCCTGGCACGTCCCCTGCGCGCCGGCGATGCCGACCCGCTGGCCGACACCTACTGCCGGCTGGTGGCCCGCGGCGCGCTGGCTGCCGCGGTGCCCGACACCGCGGCCTGCGCCGACACCGCCGGCCTGCCGACCACCGCGCGCCTGGGCATCGGCTGCTACCTGAGCGCGCCCATCGTGCTGGCCGACGGCTCGGTCTGGGGCACGGTGTGCTGCTTCAGCACCGGCGCGCGCCCGGGCCTGCAGTCCGAGGACGCCCGGGTGCTGCGCAGCATCGCCAGCCTGGTGGCGGGCGCCGTGGGGCCCGACGGCATCCTGCGCGGGCCGGTGTGGCGGGGCGCGCCGCCCCCGATGGCCTGACTCAGTCGGGCAGCAGCCCGAGGAAGGCGTCGAGCATCAGGAAGTGGTCGTCGTGCAGCCGGGCCTCCAGCCCGGCGAGCGCCTCGACCGGCACCCAGCGCGCCTCGGCCGCGTCGTCGCCGCCCTGCACCGGGGGCGCTTGGGCATGCGGCAGGTCGACGAACACGGTGAAGGTGACGATGCGGCCGCGCTGGCTGCGGCGCGGGTGGGTGAAGGCGCGCTGGCCGCGCACCGCCGCGTGCAGGTCCGCCAGCGGCACCGGCAGCCCGGTCTCCTCGTGCAGCTCGCGCAGCGCCGCATCGAGCACCGGTTCGTCCGGCTCCAGGAAGCCCCCGGGCAGCGCCCACAGGCCCAGGCCGGGCGGCCGGCCGCGCCGCACCAGCAGCACCTGGCCGGCCGCGCGCACCACCGTGTCGACCGTGACCTTGACCACGGGGTAGGGCACGGCCGACCACACGCGCAGCTCGTGCGCGATCTGGCGCCAGTCGGTGCGCAGGCGCTCGAACTCGCCGGGCGCACCGCCGGTGACCCAGTCCGCCAGCACCTGCGTGGCCGCCGGCCCCAGGCTGTCCTGCCAGTGCCCGAGCTGTGCCCGTGGGTCCTCGGCCGCGTACAGCGCCGCCAGGGCCTGGCCGGCCGGTGCGTCCGGGTCCGACGCGGCGACCTGCTGCGTCCAGCCCGGCGGCAGCGCCGGCGCATCGAGCCCCGGCGCGGCGGCACGCAGCCAGTGCACCGGCCCGGCATCGGCCGGCAGCGCACGCCGGATCGCCCGCAGCTCGCGCGCGGCGTCGTACAGCTCGCGCAGCGGGAGCAGGTCGATGCGCGCGGCGTCGTCGGCCGGCAGGGCGTCGCGCAGCCAGCGCCAGCGGTCCTGCGCGGTGAACGGGCAGGCGGGCGAAGGGGCGGCGGTCGCGCGCCGCACCACCAGCACCAGCCGGGGCGCCAGCGCCAGCGCGGCGCGCACATGGGCCAGCAGCGCCGGCGTGGGCAGCAGGCAGGCCGCATCGGCCAGGGCCAGCGGGGAGGCCGCGCCGGCCGCCGCGTTCATCGGGGGGGCTGCGGCTGCGCGACCTCGCGCACCGCCTCCAGCGCCGAGCCCACCAGCAGGTCGCTGGCCCAGTCGCGCGCGCGGGGCGCGGGGTCGGGCTCGCACAGGTAGATCTCGCCGGCCGGCCGGCCCAGGATGCGCAGGCCGGCCGCGCGCAGCATCGCCTCGCAGCCGGCGTGGTTGGCCACCCACCAGTTGCTCGGGTCGCCGGCGAAGCTGTGCTCCACGAAGGCCATCTTGGGCCAGCCGGGCGCCAGGAAGGCCTCGCGCTGGTCCAGCGGCCGGTCCGAGGTGTCGGGATGCACCTCCTCGCCGGGCATGGTCAGGGTCTGGAACATCATCAGGCGCCGCGTGCGCCGCGCCAGCAGGTCCAGCGCCAGCAGCGGGTAGCGCAGGTGGTAGTACACGCCCATGAACCACACCAGGTCCCAGGTGCCGGGCAGCCGGGCCACCTCGTACACGCCCATGTGGTGGAAGTCGATGCGGTGGTCCAGGCCCAGCACGCCCGCGGCCCAGC
The DNA here is from genome assembly GCA_027484575.1 of Comamonadaceae bacterium. Classification (GTDB taxonomy): domain Bacteria; phylum Pseudomonadota; class Gammaproteobacteria; order Burkholderiales; family Burkholderiaceae_C; genus Ramlibacter. The sequence continues at coordinate 498,718 of JAIXSQ010000007.1, read as the reverse complement.
GCGCCTGCTTCAGGTAGTGCGCGTCGACGTCGATCGCGGTGACCTGCGCGCCGCGGCGCGCCAGCTCGAAGCTGTAGTAGCCGGCGTTGCAGCCCACGTCCAGCACGCGCCAGCCGCTGAGGTCCTGCGGCACGTGCGGCGCGATCTCGCGCCACTTGAAGCCGGGGAAGTCGCCGCCGATGAAGCTGTCGGGCAGCGTCTGCACGCCGCCGGGCAGGTGCAGGTTGTGGAACCACGGGCCGAGCGCGTCGATCTCGCGGCGCAGCTGGGCGGGGTCGTGGGCCGGGCTCTGGACTGCAGCCATGGTGGGTGTTTCTCCGGGTGGCGGGCGGCGGGTCAGGCGGTGGCCTCGGCGCGCAGGTCCAGCGCGTGGCCGACCAGCTCGGCGGCGCGGTGGGCCGCGGTGTGCTGCGCCAGGATGCGCTTGCGCGCGCGCTCGCCCATGCGGCGGCGCGCGTCCTCGTCCATGCCCTGCAGCACGGCCAGCACCTCGGCGGCCGAGTCGGCCAGCACGATCTCGCGGCCCGGCTGCAGCAGCGTCTCCAGCCCGTCCCAGCGGTCGCTCACGATCGGGGTGGCGCAGGCGGCGGCCTCGAACAGCCGCACGCTGGGCGACCAGCCGGCGGCCTTCATGTCGTCGCGGGTGATGTTCAGCGTCCAGCGCTGCGCGTTGTAGAAGGCGCGGTGGTCGGCCGGCGGCAGGTGGTGCGTGTACTGCACGTTGTCCGGCCAGGCGATGTCGGCCGGGTACTGCGCGCCCACCACCGTGAAGCGGCCCGCGGTCCATTCGCGCGCGGGCTGCAGCAGCAGGCGCTCGACGCCGGGCTGGCGGTCGTCGCTGTAGGTGCCCATGTAGCCCAGGTCCCAGCGCGGCGCGCAGGGCTCGGGGAAGTACAGCGACGGATCGACCGAGCAGTACAGCACCCGCGCCCGCGGCGAGCCGAACTCGCGCTCCAGCCGGCGCAGCGTGGGCCCGCCGGTGAACGACAGGTACAGGTCGTAGCCGGCCACCTGGTCGGGCCGCAGGTAGTCCCACTGGCCACGGGCCAGCCGTGCCAGCGTGACGGGCGTGTCGATGTCGTAGAAGGCGCGGATGCCGCGTGCGGTGCGCTGCACCCAGTCGCCCACGGCCGCGCCGTCGGGCACGTAGGAGCCCACCACCACCAGGTCGGCCGTGCGCACCGCCTCGGCATGCCGGTCGTGCAGCTCCTCGAGGCTGCCGTACAGCAGCGTCGTGCCCCAGGGCGGCTGCGGCAGGTCGCGGTGCGCGGCGTACCAGGGTTGGTCGCGCTCCAGGAAGGTCACCGCATGCCCGGCGGCGTCGAGCTCGCGCACCAGCGCGCGGAAGGTGGTGGCATGGCCGTTGCCCCAGGACGAGGTGATGGACAGGCCGAGGAAGACGATGGACAGGCGGGTCATGCGGGGGTCCTTGCAACCAGGTCGCCATCGCGATGCATGGCACTGTCATCCTGGCGAAGGCCGGGATCCAGTGACTGGTCGGCGGCCGCGGACAGTCGCTGGGCCCCGGCCTTCGCCGGGGCGACGACCCCGGGTGTTGCATCCCGCCCCGCCAGCACCGCATCCAGCTGCGCCGCCCGGTGGTCGTAGGTGTGCTCGGCCAGCACGCGGCGCAACGCGGCCTGGCCGATCGCACGGGCGCGGTCCGGGGTCAGGGCCTCCAGCTGCGCCGCGACCTCCTCGCCGCTGGCCGCCACCAGCATCTCCTGGCCGGGGGCGAAGAACTGCTCCAGCCCTTCCCAGGCGTCGGTGATCAGGCAGGCCGCGGCACCGGCCGCCTCGAACACCCGCGTCGCGGGCGAGAAGCCGTAGCGCGCCATGCTCTCGCGGCTGATGTTCAGCACCGCCAGCGGCGTGCAGTTGAAGGCGTTGTGGTCGGCCGTGTAGACATGGCCCAGGTAGTTCACGTTGGCCGGCATCGGCTTGTCGCCCCAGCCGCTGCCGCCCAGCAGGAAGCGCCGCTGCGGCAGCCGCTGCGCCGCCTGCAGGAAGAAGGACTCGACCCGCGCCTCGCGGTCGGGCAGGCGGTTGCCCAGAAAGCCCAGGTCGCCGGAAAAGCGTGCATCGGGCGCCACCGGGTGGTGGGTGGACGGATCCAGCGCGTTGTAGACCGGCACGCAGTCGCGCGCGCCCAGCGCCCGGTAGGCCCGGCGCACCGGCTCGCCGCCGCCGTAGGTCAGCACCAGGTCGTAGCGCGGCACCAGCGCGTGGAACGGGTCGGCCGCATCGCCGTGCAGCCGGTCCAGCGTGGCCGGCGCGTCCACGTCCCAGAACACGACGGTGGTCGCGGGGCCCTGCAGGTCCAGCACCGCGCGCTCGAGCAGCGCGTCGTGCACGCCCACGCCGCTGGCCTTGACCACCAGGTCGGCGCCGCGCGCCTGTTCCACGGTGCGCAGCACCTCGTCCTCGGTCTGCGCCGGGTACACGACCACCTTCGCCCAGGGCGGGTCGGCGATGTCGCGGTGCTTCTGCCGGTCGTAGGCATCGGGCTCGTAGAAGGTCACGCGGTGGCCCCGCGCATGCAGCGCGCGCACGATGCCGCGGTAGTAGGTGGCCGCGCCGTTCCAGTAGGCGGAGACCAGGCTCGAGGCGAAGAAGGCGATGTCCATGCCGTGCGGTGGGGTGGTGGGGGTCATGCGGAGGCGGCGGCGGTCGAGGCGGCGGCGGGGCGCAGCGCGGCGGCGATCGCCAGCAGCTCGTCGACCCGGTGCGCGCAGCTGTGGCGGGCGTGGATGGTGGCCAGCCCGTGCTCGGCCAGCGAGCGGGCCAGGGCCGGCTCGTGCAGCACCGCGCGCAGGTGCTCGCGCATCTGCGCGCCGTCGCGGGCCACCAGGAAGTCGGCGCCGGGCTCGAACAGGCCTTCGGCATCGTCCCAGGGCGCCGACACCAGCGGGATGCCGCAGGCCAGCGCCTCGAACACGCGGATGGTCGGGATGCCTGGCAGCGCCTGCACGTAGGGCCGGCGCGGCACGTGCACCGTCACCGCGTGCCGGGCGAACACCTCGGGCGCGCGGTGGTTGGGCAGCCAGTCGCCGTAGTGGATGCCGGCCGCCTGCAGCGCGGCCAGCGCCTGCGCCGGGTAGCGCACGCCGTGCACGGTGGCGGGCAGGCCCAGGTCGCGGACCGGGCCGAGCAGGAACTCGTGCAGTTCGGCGGTGCGTTCGTCGTCGCCCCAGTTGCCGATCCACACCAGGCCCTGGCGCTGCGGCGCGCCGGCCGGCGCACCCAGCGGCCGGAACACGCGGGTGTCGGCCGCCTCGTGCCAGGTCCAGGCGCGCTGCGCCCAGCCGTTGCGCAGGTACAGGTCGCGCAGCACCGCGCCGAAGGCCAGCACGCCGTCGTAGTGGCGCAGGTCGTAGCCCGCCATCGCGGCCGGGTCCGTGATGCCGCGGTGGTGGGTGTCGTGGAACAGCAGCGCGTAGCCGCCGTGGTCGCGCCGGTGCTCGCCGATGCGGCGCACCAGGTCGTGGGCGTTCCACTCGTGCACCAGCACCAGGTCGGCGCCTGCGAGCACCGCATCCAGGTCCAGGCTGGCCGGGTCGTCGCGGGTGCTGGCCAGCTGCGGGTAGGCCTGCGCGAACCCGCGCAGCGGCGCCTCGCCGTGGCCGGCGACCAGGTTGGCCAGGCTCCAGGCGTCGCGCGGCTCGTGCACCTCGACCGCGTGGCCGCGGGCCAGCAGCTCGCTGCACACGCCGCGCAGGAAATGCGCGTTGCCGTGGTTCCAGCAGCTCAGCAGGGAATGGACGAACAGGACGATGCGCACGCGGGTTCCTCGGTCGATGCGGTCTCGGCCAGCCCCGCGAACGCGGGGCTCAGGCCGGCATAGGCGCCCAGGCAGGCCCGGGCCATGGCGTGGTGGGTCAGGCGCTGCGCGCGCGTGCGCGCTGCGCGGGCCAGGCGCTCGCGCTCGTGCGGCCGCGCGACCAGCCGCTGGAGCGCGGCGCGCAGGGCGGCATGGTCGTCGGGCGGCACGTACAGCGCGGCCTCGCCCCAGGTCTCGCGCAGGCTGGCGATGTCGCCCAGCACCAGCGCGCAGCCGGCCATGGCGGCCTCGAGCACCGACAGGCCGAAGGGCTCGTAGCGCGCCGGCAGGCAGTAGACCGAGGCGCTGCCCAGCTCGGCGGCCAGAACGGCCGGCGGCAGCTCGCCCAGCGCGCGCACGTGCGCGGGCCGGCGCTCGCGGCCGTCGGGCGAGGCCAGCGCGCCGGCCACCCGCACCGGCCAGGGCAGGCCGGGCGCGACGGCATCCAGCGCCGCGAGGTTCTTGGCCTCGTCCCAGAAGCGGCCGGCGGCGAACACCACCGGCTGCTTGGGCAGCGGCCGGAAGGCCGACGGGTCGCGGCCGTTGGGCAGCACGCAGCCGCCGGCCGGCACGCCGTAGTTGGGCGCCAGCGTGGCCAGCAGTGCGCGGGTGGGGGCGGCGATGCGCGAGGCGCCGGCCAGCCCGTGCGCGACGCGGCGCCGGTAGGTGGCCCACAGCGCCGCCGGCGCGGGCTCGCCGTGCACGGCCTGCCACCACGACAGCACGTCGGAATGCGCCACCAGCAGCGTGGGCACGGACCAGGGCAGGGCGCCGAAGGCGTACTGGTTCAGGTGCACCAGGTCGGGCCGCACCAGCTGCCCCAGCGCGAGCAGCCAGTCCCCCGCGCGGTCCACCTCGTCCCAGGGGTCGTCCATCCACTCGAGCTTCCAGTCGCTCTCGTGCACCACCACGTCCAGGCCGTCGAGCATGGCCCGCTGCGCCGCGCGCAGCGGCGCGCCCATGGTGGCCAGGTGCACCTGCACGCCGTGCGCGGACAGGCCGCGGGCCAGGTCGGTGGCATAGGTCCAGACGCCGCCGACGGTGTCGGCCGTCAGCAGAACCCGCGGTGCCCGGGCGGCCTCAGCGCCCATAGACCGCGTCCAGCGCCTGCGCCACCGGCAGCAGCGATTCGATGGCCGGCTCGTAGCGTGCGCCGGCGCCCAGCCGCCGGGCCCAGTCGACGGCGGCGCGGCCGCCCCAGGCATCGGGCGGCTCGGCCAGCAGCGTGCGCTGCGTGCCCTGGTAGCGCTCGGCCACGAAGTCGAAGAACGAGCCGTCGCGGTTGCGCAGCGCGGCACCCCCGGCGCTGCCGTGGAAGTGCGCTTCGATGATGGCGTCGCGCCCACCGGAGAACTCCCAGGAGCAGGCCAGCCGCACCACCGTGCCGCCGGCCAGCTCCAGCGTGGCGAAGCAGAAGTCCTCGACGTCCTGCGGCCGTGCGGGCAGCCGGCGGCCGCGGGCGTACAGCTGGCTGTCCACCCGCTGCACGGCGGGGCTGCCCAGGGTCCACAGCGCCAGGTCGACCAGGTGCGTGCCCAGGTCGATGGCGCAGCCGCCGCCGGCCAGCTGCATGTCGCGCGCCCAGCCCATGTTGGGCCCGTAGGCGTTGTGGAACACCAGGTCCACCGCGTACACCTGTCCGAGCAGCCCCTCGGCCACGTCGTGGCGGATGCGGCGCATGGCCTCGGTGTGGCGGTACGACAGGTCGCAGCCCAGCAGCCGGTCGGCCTGCCGCGCCGCGTCGATGACGCCCTGCGCCTCGGTGGCGGTGCGGGCGAGCGGCTTCTGGCAGAACACGGCCAGCCGGCGCTCCAGCGCCTGCAGGCACTGGCCGGCGTGCAGCGCGCTGGGGGTGGCGATCACCACGCCGTCCAGCTCGTGGGCGAGCAGGGCGCCGAGGTCGCCGCAGGTGGCGGCCTGCGGGGCGATGGCCTGCGCCTGGGCCAGGCTGTCGGCATTCGCGTCGGCCAGCGCGACCACCTCGCAGGCCTGCGCCTCCACGAGCGCCTGCAGGCGGTGCCGGCCGATCCAGCCGAGGCCGAGGAAGCCGAGGCGGGGAAGGGTGCTCATGCGGTCACCAGCGCCTTCATGAATCCGGCCGGCCGCGTGCGCGTCAGCTCCAGCGCCTCCCCCAGCCGGTCCATGGGCAGCACGTGGGTGTACAGCGGCGCGGGGTCGAGCACGCCCGCTTCCATCAGGGCCACGGCCTCGCGGATGCCGTCGATGTAGGCCTGCGGGTCGCGCTCGTGGGCGTTGATGACGTCCAGCCCGCGCCAGTTCCACAGCTGCACGTTGACCTGGCGCATCCCGTCCTGGTGGAAGCCGGCGATCACCAGCCGGCCGCGGATGGCGCACAGCTCGCTGGCCAGCTGCAGCGGCCACTCCAGGCCGGTGCACTCGATCACCCGCTCGCAGAAGCGCTCGTGCGTCAGCGCCTTGACCTGGTCGATCACCCGCTGGTGGTCGTCCAGCGCGATGCACTCGGCCGCGCCGAAGCGGCGCGCGACCTCCAGCGAATCGGCGCGGCGCGACAGCGCGATCACCCGCGCGCCCGCATGCACCGCCAGCTGCGTGAGCAGCGCGCCCAGGAAGCCGATGCCCACGATCGCCACGGTCTGGCCGGCGCGGATCTCGCTGCGGCGGAAGATGTTGACCGCGCAGCCCAGCGGCTCGCCCGGCACCGGCCGGCCGTCCAGCGCCGCGGGCAGCGGCACCACCGAGCCGGCATCGGCCAGGTCGTACTCGGCATGCGCCTTGTAGGTCAGGGCGGCCACGCGCTGGCCCACGGCCAGGCCCGCCACGCCCTCGCCGAGCGCGGCGATGCGGCCCCAGCCCTCGTGCCCGGGGCCGCCGGGCTGCAGCGGGTACTGGAACCAGGGCCGGCCTTCCCACACCGGCAGGCTGGAGGCGCAGACGCCACAGCCTTCCAGCTGCAGCAGGACCTGGCCCGGGCCGGGCTCGGGACGCGGCGCGTCCTGCAGCGCGGCCTGGCCCGGGGCGGTGATCACGCAGGCTTGCATGGCGCGTGGTGCTCCCTCGTTCGTCGTCATGGGTCAGTTGGCCGCCACGGCCGCAGCACGGGCCGGCGCGGCCACGCGGTGCTGCTGCAGCCAGCGGTACAGCCGCTCGATGCCGTCGGCGGCGCGCACCTGCGCGCGCCAGCCGGTGGCCTGGGTGAAGGCGCGGGTGTCGCTGACGTACCAGCGCTGGTCGCCGGTGCGCCAGGCATCGATGCGGGTGGCCGGCCGGCTGCCGCCCAGGTCGCCCAGGCGGTCCAGCAGGTCCTGCAGGCTGATCGCGTTGGCCGGGCCGCCGCCGATGTTGAAGGCGCGGCCGCTGACCTGCCCCACGTGCCGCTCGGCCAGCAGGAAGGCATCGACCAGGTCGTCGACGTACAGCACGTCGCGCACCTGCCGGCCGTCGCCGTACAGGGTGACCGGCTCGCCGCGCAGCGCGCGCAGCACGAAGTGCGCGACCCAGCCCTGGTCCTCGGTGCCGAACTGGCGGGGGCCGTAGATGCAGCTCATGCGCAGCACCGTGGTGGGCAGGCCGTAGCTGCGCGCGTAGTCCAGCACGTACTGGTCGGCGCAGCCCTTGGAGCAGCCGTAGGGGCTGTGGAAGTCCAGCGGCCGCGCCTCCGACACGCCGGTGGCGCGCACGGCCGCCTCGGCCGGCTCCCAGTGCCCGCCGCGCTGCTGCAGCGCCAGGTCGCCCAGGTCGCCGTAGACCTTGTTGGTCGAGGTCATGAGCACGAAGGGCGGCACCGGCCGCGCCCGCGCCGCCTCGAGCACGTTGAGCGTGCCCTGCGCATTGACCGCGAAATCCTCGCGCGGGCTGTCCAGGCTGGTGGTGACCGCCACCTGGGCCGCGAAGTGGAACACCTGGGCCGTGCCGGCCACCGCCTGCGTGACGGCCTGTTCGTCGCGCACGTCGGCGATCACCACCTGCAGCCGGTCGCCGTGCTGCTCGCGCAGCCACTGCAGGTTCTGCTCCACGCCCGGCCGCGCCAGCGTGTCCAGGATGCGCACCCTGCGGCCCGAGGCCAGCAGCCGGTGCGCGAGGTTCGAGCCGATGAAGCCGGCGCCGCCGGTGATGAGCGTCAAGGCGTCGCCGCTCATACGGTCAGCCCCCGTGCGCTCAGCTCGGCGCTGGCCTGGGCCACGCGGTCCACCGCCGCCTGGCCCTCGAGCCAGGCCGCCAGCTCGGCCATGCCGTCGTCGAGCGTGACGGCCGGCCGGTAACCCAGCACGCGCTGCGCCTTGCCGATGTCGGAGAAGCAGTGCCGGATGTCGCCCACGCGGTACTTGCCCAGCACCTGCGGCGCGATCGCCTCCTTGCCCATCACGCGGGCCAGCCGCGCCGCGATGGCGTTGACGGTCTGCGGGTTGCCGCTGCCGACGTTGAACACCTCGCCCGCGGCCGCGGGCACCTCGAGCGCCAGCCGGCAGGCCTGGGCCACGTCGTAGACGCTGACGAAGTCGCGCTGCTGCAGCCCGTCCTCGAAGATGGTCGGCGCGCTGCCGTTGAGCAGCCGCGACGCGAAGATGGCCAGCACGCCGGTGTAGGGGTTGGACAGCGCCTGCCGCGGCCCGTAGGCGTTGAAGAAGCGCAGCGCCACCGTCGGGATGTTGTAGGCCCGGCCGGTCATCAGGCACAGCCGTTCCTGGTCGTACTTGGACAGCGCGTACACCGACGCGATGGCCGGCGCCTTGCTCTCGGGCGTGGGCACCGGCTGCAGCGTGCCGCCGTGGCCGTCGTGCAGTTCCCAGTCGCCCGCCTTGAGCTGCTCCAGCGTGCGCTCGCCGCCCTCGCGCACCCGGCCGCCGGCGTCGCGGTACAGGCCCTCGCCGTACAGGCTCATGCTGGAGGCCACCACCAGCCGCTGCACCGGCCGCGCGATCAGCGCCTCCAGCAGCACCGCCGTGCCCAGGTTGTTGGTGCGTGTGTAGTGCGCGATCTCGTACATGCTCTGGCCCACCCCCACCGCGGCGGCGAAGTGGTAGACGGCGTCGATGCCCTGCAGCGCGCGCCGCATGGCCTCGCGGTCGCAGACGTCGCCCACCTGCAGCTCGACCTCGGGGGCGAGGTAGGCCGGGCGCTTGCGCTCGTCGCCGTGCACCTGCGGGTCGAGGTTGTCGAGCACGCGGACGCGGTGCCCGGCGGCCAGCAGCGCGTCGGCCAGGTGCGAGCCGATGAAGCCGGCGCCCCCGGTGATGAGGATGTGTTGCATGGGTGGGAATGCCTGTCGAAGGTGTCGACGCATCGTAGGAGCGGCGTGTTGAGCCGTGGGGCGCAGACCCAGCCCATCCACGGAAAAAACGGCCCGGTCGGGCCATGGCGGGCCATGGCTCAGTTGCGCGGCTGGCTAGGATGACCCTGCCCTGGTTCGAGGGCGCACAGGGAGAGAGATCGATGTCCAGGATCCGCGTGGCCCTCATCGGCGTCGGCAACTGCGCCTCGTCGCTGGTGCAGGGCGTGCACCACTACCGCGATGCCCAGCCCGGCGACAGCGTCCCCGGCCTGATGCACGTGGACCTGGGTGGCTACCTGCCCGGCGACATCGAGTTCACCGCCGCCTTCGACGTCAGCGCGCACAAGGTCGGCCTGGACCTGGCCGAGGCCATCCATGCGCAGCCGAACAACACGATCCGCTTCGCCGAGGTGCCGCCGCTGGGCGTGACCGTCGCGCGCGGCATGACCCACGACGGGCTGGGCACCTACCTCAAGGACCTGGTGCCCAAGTCGCCGCTGCCCACGGACGACATCGTGGGCATCCTGAAGGCCACGAAGACCGACGTGGTGGTCTCGTACCTGCCGGTGGGCTCGGAGATGGCGACCAAGTGGTACGTCGAGCAGGTGCTCGAGGCCGGCTGCGCCTTCGTCAACTGCATCCCGGTGTTCATCGCCTCGCAGCCGTACTGGAACAAGCGCTTCGCCCAGCGCCGCCTGCCCATCATCGGCGACGACATCAAGAGCCAGGTCGGCGCCACCATCGTGCACCGCATCCTCACCGACCTGTTCGGCAAGCGCGGCGTGCGGCTGGACCGCACCTACCAGCTGAACTTCGGCGGCAACGCGGACTTCCTGAACATGCTCGAGCGCGACCGCCTGGCCTCCAAGAAGGTCTCCAAGACCCAGGCCGTCACCAGCCAGCTGGCCCAGCCGGTGGAGGCGCGCAACGTGCACGTGGGCCCCAGCGACTACGTGCCCTGGCTGGAGGACCGCAAGTTCTGCCACATCCGGATGGAAGGCACCGGCTTCGGCAACGTGCCGCTGTCCTGCGAGGTCAAGCTGGAGGTCTGGGACTCGCCCAACTCGGCCGGCGTGGTGATCGACGCGATCCGCTGCGCCAAGCTCGCCCTGGACCGCGGCATCGGCGGCGCGCTCAACGGCCCCAGCAGCTACTTCATGAAGTCGCCGCCGCTGCAGTTCACCGACGACGAGGCCCGCGAACTCGTCGAGGCCTTCATTCGCGGCGACGTGGATGCGACGGCGCTGGAACCTGCCACCGCAGGTTCCACCACCGCCAGTCCCATCCAACCCGGCGCTGCGACGACCGAGCCGAACGCAGCGCCCTGAAGGGCGTGGTCGGGGGGTGGCCCGGCCCGCCGACTTTGGCTCGCCTCAGGAGGCGGGCCGGGTCGCCCCCCGGCCGCGCCCACCCGGCCCCCTACACGATCGACCCGCAAGAGCAGCGCCCACACCATGCCCATCGAAGCCGTCAAGTTCTGGAACGAACCGAACAACAAGTCCCACTGGGACCTCGAACTGGACCCCGGCTGGGTGAAGTACGCCGAGATGGTCAGGCTCGCCGCGCAGGCCGTGCAGGCCGAGAGCCCGAAGCTCACCCGCGTGCTGGGCGGCATCTCGCCCATCGACCCCGGATTCCTGGAACTGCTCAAGGCCCAGGGCGCGCTCGAGCGCATGGACGCGGTGGCGGTGCACGGCTTCCCGCTGGACTGGAACCACTGGCAGCTGAACGAGTGGCCCGACAAGCTGGCCGAGATCCAGGCCGTCACGCCGCTGCCGGTGTGGGTGACCGAGGTGGGCATCTCCACCTTCGGCGCCGAGGAGGTGCAGGCCTGGGGCCTGCAGCGCACCGCCGAGCTGCTGGTGGGCCGCGCCCCGCGCATCCACTGGTACTCGCTGTGGGACCTGCCCAAGGCCTGGCCCGCCACCACGCGCCACCGCGAGGCCGAGGGCTCCAGCTACTACCGCCATTTCCACATGGGCCTGCTGCGCGAGGACGGCAGCCCCAAGCTGGCCGCGCGCACCTTCCACCAGTTCGCGCCCGAACTGGGCATCTGCCAGTGGTTCCACCACGAGGACCACCGGCTCGACGACGCCGTGCGCTGGCTGAAGGACCTGGGCGTGACCAAGCTGCGCACCGGCCTGTCGTGGGCCGACAGCTACCGGCCCGACGCCGACGCCTGGTTCGACCGCCAGATGGCCGCGCTCGACGGCTTCGACGTCACCGTCACCTTCTGCTTCACGCCCGAGCACCGCGGCCTGCAGCCGCACCACACCAGCGCGCCGCAGGTGCCGCAGGAGTTCGCCGACTTCTGCGCCCGCATGGTGCGGCGCTATGCGCCCGCCCAGGGCGCGGGCGTGTCGGCCCAGCCGTCCGTGCCCGCCCTGGCTTGAACGGCGCGCCCACCACCGTCCTGCTGCTGCGCCATGCGGCGCACGACTGGCTGGGGCGCGGCCTGGCCGGCCGGCTGCCGCAGGTGCAGCTCAATGCCCAGGGCCTGCAGCAGGCGCAGGCGCTGGTGCGGCAGCTGGCGGGCGAACGCCTGGACGCCATCGTCAGCAGCCCCCAGCCGCGCACCCGCCAGACCGTCGCGCCGCTGGCGGCCGCCCGCGGCCTGCCGGTGGCGGTCGTCGAAGAACTCGACGAGATCGACTTCGGCGCCTGGACGGGCCGCCGCTTCGAGGATCTGGCGGGCGATGCGCAGTGGCAGGCCTGGAACGCGCACCGCGCCAGCGGCACCGTGCCCGGCGGCGAGGCCTTCGTCGCCGTGGTGCGGCGCGCGGCGCAGGCGCTGGCCGGCCTGCAGGCGGCGCACCCGGGCGGCCGGGTGCTGGCCGCCTCGCATGCCGACGTCATCAAGGCCGTCGCCTGCGGCGCGACGCAGTGGCCTGTCGATGCCCTGCACGCGTTCGACGTGCCGCCGTGCTCGGTGACGCAGCTCGAGGTGGGGGCCGGCTGGTGGCGGATGCGGCAACTGGCCGCCTGCTGCGCCTGAACGGCTGCCGGCCCCTCAGGCCTCGACGGGGACCAGGCCCGTGCGCACCGCAAGGCGCGTCAGGCCGGCGATCTCGTGCAAGCCCACGCGCTGCATCAGGTGGCCCCGGTGGATGTCCACCGTCTTGGGGCTCAAGCCCAGCGCGCGGGCGATCTCCTTGGTGCTCAGCCCCTGCGCGATCAGGCGCAGCACCTCGCGCTGGCGGCCCGACAGGACGGCCAGCGGGTCGGCGGCACACGGGGCAGGGCAGGCGCCGTCGGCCAGCAGTGCGGCGATCTCCGGGCTGAGGTGGTGGCGGCCGGCGCGCGCCGCCTCCAGCGCCAGCCGCAACTCGGCCGGCTGGACGTGCTTGACGAGGTAGCCCGCGGCGCCCAGGGCCAGGGCCCGCTGCGCGTAGGTGGCGCTGACATGGGACGAGAGCATCAGCACCGGCAGCCGTGGCTGCAGGGCCCGGAGCTCCTGCAGCAGCACCAGGCCGCTCTGGCCGGGCGGCATGGAGATGTCCAGCAGCACCAGCTCGACCGGCTGCTCGCGCAGCAGCGCCAGCGCGTGGGCCGCGTCGCCGGCCTCGTGCACCGTCACGGGTTCGCCGGTGCCCCGCAGCAGCGCGGCGATGCCGGCGCGCAGCAGGGCGTGGTCGTCGACGATCAGGATGTGCATGGGAGAACGCGGGGGATGGCGACCATGGTGGATGGGGCGGCCGACGGCTGCCTCAGCCGTTGGCTTAAGCGGGGCAGGGCGCATCCCTAAGCGCGGCGGGTGCAGGGTGCGCCCCGCGAACACCCGGTGACAACTTCAACCTCTGGACGCGCCGTGTGACACGGGGCCGCGGCTACAACCGCCGCTCACTGTCGAGCCACAAGGAGCCCTGCGATGCGATCCCTCATCCCTTCCGGTCCCCTGCCGCCCGCGGGCAGTTCCCGCAGCGTCGCCGTGCCGGGCGTGGTGGCCCTGCCCGTGGCCCGGGTCCCGCGCGCGGTCTGGGCGGCGCTGGGCGGCCTGTCCCTGCTGTGCGCGGGCCTGGCGGGCGCGCTGGTGGTGCATGCCACCGGCGAGCGGGCCGCGCCGGCCCTGGTGGCGCAGTCGCTGCAGCAGCCCACGGCGGTCGCCAGCGCCCATGCCGACCGGCCGGTGCCGGCGCAGCCGGTGCAGGCGGTGCGCGCGTCCGCTGCTGGCGGCCCAACCGCCGCGGTGCTGGCGCAGGCGCCAGCACCGGCGCCCGCCCGTGCGCCGGCCTGTGCCGGCTGCGGCACCGTCGAGGCCGTCAAGGCCGTGCAGGTGCAGGGCGAGGGCTCGGGCCTGGGCGCCGTCGCGGGTGGGGTGGCCGGCGCGGTGGTGGGCCACCAGTTCGGCGGCGGCACCGGCAAGACCGCCCTGACCGTGCTGGGTGCCGTCGGCGGCGGCGTGGCCGGGCACGAGGTGGAAAAGCGCGTGCGCGCCAGCACGGCCTACGACGTGACGGTGCGCCTGGACGACGGCAGCCGCCGCACCCTGCGCCGCAACGAGGCGCTCGCCGTGGGCAGCCGGGTGACGGTGCAGGGCAACAGCCTGCGCCCGGGCACGGCGCAGGCCCCGCACGGCCAGCGCGCCGGCGCCTGAGGCCTCAGCGGCGGGCCGGCCGCTCCTGCCGGCCGGCGGCGGCCTCGGCGGCACGCCCGGCCGCTGCCGCAGCCGCGGCGTCCCCGTCCCCGGTCTCCCCGCCGCGGTAGGCCTCCTCGATCTGCCGGGCCAGCGCCTCGGGCCGCGTGGCCTGCACCAGGGCGCCGACCTCGGGGTCGCGGCCGCGCAGCGCGCCCACCTCGCGCGCGATGTCCTGCAGCAGCAGCAGCATCTTGGAGTTCTCCTGCTCGGCCAACAGGTTCACCTGCAGGTCCAGCTGGTTGCGGCGCTCGGCCACGCGGCCCTGGTAGTTCTGGCTGATCAGCACGAACGACATCAGGAACAGGCTCTCGCACGAGGCCCACAGGGCCAGGAAGATGAACGGGTAGGGATCGAAGCGCAGGTCCGGCGGGCCCAGCGTGTTCCACAGCACCCAGGCCGCGATGGCCACCGCATGCACAAGGGTGAAGCCGATGTGCCCGCAGGCGCGTGCCACGCGGTCGGCGAAGCGGTCGGTGAGCGTGCTGCGCGCGCCCTGCATGCGGTCCAGCGCCAGCATGGCCTCGACGTTGGCGCGCGTGACGTCGGCCACGCTGCGTGGCGGCGCGTCGGGGGTGGGGGCAGGCTGCTGGGCGGACACGCCGTGATGCTGGGCCGCCACGGACCAGCGCGGCGGTCAGCCGGTGCCGCGCGCGGGCGTCGGCCAACGGGCGAGCAGGGCCGCCCGCACCGCCTCGACCGCGCCGGCCCAGTCGCCCGGCGCGGGCTGGCGCGCCAGCTGCAGCGACGGGTACCACGGCGTGCGGCTGCCCGCGTCGCCCCAGCGCCAGTCGGCCGTGTGCTGCAGCAGCAGCCAGGTGGGCCGGCCCAGCAGGCCCGCCAGGTGCGCCGGCATGCCGTCGACCAGCACCAGCGCGTCCAGCGCCTGCATGGCCGCGGCGCAGTCGGCGATCGCCGCCGTGCGGCTCCACAGTGGCTCGATGGCCGACGCGGCCACCCGCGGGTCCTCGCGCGCCGGGCCGTGCTGCAGGCCCAGCCAGCGCAGGTGCCGCAGGGCCAGCAGGGGCGCCAGCGCATCCAGCGGCACGTCGCGGCGGCGGTCCCAGTCGCTGGCGGCCCAGGCCAGGCCGATGCGCGGGCGCCGGTCCGACGGATCGCCGGGCAGCGCGAAGGCGGGCAGCCGCACGCCGATGCCCGGGTCGGCCGGCGGCAGCGCCTGCGGTTGCGCGCGCGCCGCGTAGGCCAGCTCGGTCACTTCCAGCTCGACCTCGGCGGCGGGCCAGCTGGCGGCGCCCTGCCAGGCGTCGTGCACCGCGCCCAGGCCGGGGACGCCCTGCAGCAGCGGCACCAGCGGCGGCTGGGCCATCAGGTGCAGCCGGCGGGCGCGGGCCGCCAGCGCGGGCAGGAAGCGCAGGGCCTGCAGCGTGTCGCCCAAGCCGTGCTCGCAGCGCACGCGCACCACGCGGCCGTCCGGCGGCGTGCCGTCCCAGGTCAGGTGGTGGCCCTGGCGCGGCGCGCCGGCGCGCCGGGGGGCTTCGAGCGCATCGCTGGCCTGCCAGGCGCGCTCCCAGTCGCCGGCGCGCATGGCCGCGAGCCAGCGCGCCCCGAGCGCGGCGGGATCGGCCGCCGCCTCAGGCACCGGCCGCGGCCGGCTCGACCGACAGCAGCCGCTCGAAGTACGCGATGGTCTGGCGCAGGCCGTCGGCCAGCTGCACCTTGGGCTCCCAGCCCAGGGCCGAGCGGGCCAGCGTGATGTCGGGCTGGCGCTGGCGCGGGTCGTCGGCGGGCAGCGGCCGGAACACGATGGGTGAGTTCGAACCGGTCAGGGCGACCACCAGTTCGGCCAGCTGCAGCATGGTGAACTCGCGCGGGTTGCCCAGGTTGATCGGCCCCGGCATGGGGCCGTCCAGCCGCATCGTGCGGATGAAGCCCTCGATGAGGTCGTCGACGAAGCAGAAGCTGCGCGTCTGCTGGCCCTGGCCATAGATGGTGATCGGCTCGCCGCGCAGCGCCTGCACGATGAAGTTGGAGACCACCCGCCCGTCGTTGGGGTGCATGCGCGGGCCGTAGGTGTTGAAGATGCGCGCCACGCGGATGTCCACGCCCCACTGGCGGTGGTAGTCGAAGAACAGCGTCTCGGCGCAGCGCTTGCCCTCGTCGTAGCAGCTGCGCAGCCCGATGGGGTTGACGCGGCCCCAGTAGCTCTCGGGCTGCGGGTGCACGTCGGGGTCGCCGTAGACCTCGCTGGTCGACGCCTGGAAGATGCGCGCCTTGACGCGCTTGGCCAGGCCCAGCATGTTGATCGCGCCGTGCACGCTGGTCTTGAGCGTCTGCACCGGGTCGTGCTGGTAGTGCACCGGCGAGGCCGGGCAGGCGAGGTTGAAGATCTGGTCCACCTCGACCACCAGCGGCATGGTCACGTCGTGGCGCAGCAGCTCGAAGCGCGGGTGGTCCAGCAGGTGCTCGATGTTGCGCCGCGTGCCGGTGTAGAAGTTGTCGACGCAGATGACGTCGTGGCCGTCGGCCAGCAGGCGCTCGCACAGGTGGCTGCCGAGGAAGCCGGCCCCGCCGGTGACGAGGATCTGGCTGCGTCCGTTGTAGTTGCGCATGGAAGAACTGCTCCGCTGGCTCTTGGAGCTTCTTTATAGGAGCCGCTGCGTCGGCCGTGGGGCGGGCTGGCCCGGTCGGGCCATTGCGCGGCAACCGTCGCGTTGGCGGCCCGGGCCCGGGCAGGACCGTGCGCGTTTCGGCCAGAATGCGCGTTTGCCCGAGAGGAGACTTGCCCCATGACGTACCCCAACACCCAGCTCTACATCGATGGCCAGTGGCAGGACGCCGCGGACGGCCGCAGCCTCGCCGTGTTCAACCCCGCCTCGGGCGCCGAGATCGGCCGCGTGGCCCATGCCGGCCGCGCCGACCTGGACAAGGCCATCGCCGCGTCGCAGAAGGGCTTCGCCACCTGGCGCGACATGACCCCGGCGGACCGCAGCAAGGTCATGCGCAAGGCCGCCGGCTTCATGCGCGAGCGCGCCGAGGCGATCGGCCGCCTGATGACGCAGGAGCAGGGCAAGCCCCTGGCCGAGGCCAAGGGCGAGGCGCTGGCCGCCGCTGACATCATCGAGTGGTTCGCCGAGGAAGGCCTGCGCGTGTACGGCCGCATCGTGCCCTCGCGCTGGAACCTGGCGGTGCGCCAGATGGTGGTCAAGGACCCCGTGGGCCCGGTGGCCGCCTTCACGCCCTGGAACTTCCCGATCAACCAGGTGGTGCGCAAGGTCGGCGCCGCGCTGGCCGCCGGCTGCTCGATGCTGGTCAAGGCGCCCGAGGAGACCCCCGCCGGCCCCGCCGAGCTGATCCGCGCCTTCCACGACGCCGGCCTGCCGCCCGGCGTGCTGGGCCTGGTCTACGGCAACCCGGCCGAGATCTCGGGCTACCTGATCCCGCACCCGGCGATCCGCAAGATCACCTTCACCGGCTCGACCCCGGTGGGCAAGCAGCTGGCCGCGATGGCCGGCCAGCACATGAAGCGCGTGACCATGGAGCTGGGCGGCCATGCGCCGGTGATCGTCTGCGAGGACGCCGACATCGCGCTGGCGGTCAAGTCGGCCGGCGCGGCCAAGTTCCGCAACGCCGGCCAGGTCTGCATCTCGCCGACGCGCTTCCTGGTGCACGAGAGCGTGCGCGCCGAGTTCGCCGCCGCGCTGGCGGCGCAGGCCAGCAAGCTCAAGGTGGGCGACGGCCTGGCCGAGGGCACGCAGATGGGCCCGTTGGCGAACCCGCGCCGCCTGACGGCGATGCAGGAGTTCACCCAGGACGCCGTCGCCAAGGGCGCCAAGGTGCTGGCCGGCGGCGCGCGCATCGGCGATGCGGGCAACTTCTGGCAGCCCACCGTGCTCGACGAGGTGCCGCTGGACGCCAAGGTGTTCAACGACGAGCCCTTCGGCCCGATGGCGGCGATCCGCGGCTTCACCCAGCTGGACGAGGCCATCGCCGAGGCCAACCGGCTGTCGTACGGCCTGGCCGGCTACGCGTTCACGAAGTCGCTGAAGAACGCCGACCTGCTGACCCGCCGCGTCGAGGTGGGCATGCTGTGGGTCAACATGCCCGCCATGCCCTCGGCCGAGCTGCCCTTCGGCGGCATCAAGGATTCGGGCTACGGCAGCGAGGGTGGCCCCGAGGCGCTCGAGGCCTACCTGAACGTGCGCGCGGTCGCGGTCGCGAACGTCTGACGGGCGGGCGCCAGGCCGCCATGCCCGCGCATGCGGGCAGGCGCGAGGCGGCGCTGCGGGATGACCGTGGGTCCCCGCCTGCGCGGGGATGGCGAAGCGCTCACAGCGCCGCCAGCATCGCCAGCACCACCTGCGGGTCGACCGGCTTGGCCAGGTGGCGGTCGAAGCCGCTGGCGCGCGAGCGCTCGCGGTCCTCGGGCTGCGCATAGCCGCTCAGCGCCACCAGCCGGGTGCCGGCCAGCTGCGGCTCGGCGCGCAGGCGCCGGCCGATCTCGTAGCCGTCCATGCCGGGCAGGCCGATGTCGCACAGCACCAGGTCGGGGGCCCGCTGCCGCGCCAGCGCCAGCGCCGTGGCGCCGTCGCCGGCCACGCGGGTGTGGTGCCCCTCCAGTTCGAGCAGCTGCGCCAGGGTGGTTGCCGCATCCTGGTTGTCCTCGACGATCAGCACGTCCCGCCCGGCCGTGTGCGCGGGCGTGGCGCCGTCCACGGCGGCGGCGTCGTCCGGCAGCGCCGGCGCTGCCAGCGGCAGGGCGATGGTGAACACCGCGCCGCGCCCCAAGCCGTCGCTGTGGGCGGCCACTCGGCCGCCGTGCAACTGCACCAGCCCGCGCACCAGCGGCAGGCCCAGGCCCAGCCCGCCCTTGCTGCGTGCCAGCGTCTGGGCGCCCTGGGCGAAGGGCTCGAACATGCCGGGGATGAAGGCCGGCTCCATCCCGGCCCCGGTGTCGCGCACCTCGAGCACGGCCTCGCCGCCGCAGGCCTGCAGGGCCACGGTGATGCAGCCCCCGGCCGGGGTGAACTTGAGCGCGTTGTGCAGCAGGTTGCCCACCACCTGGCTGATGCGGGTGTCGTCGGCGTCGACCCACACGGGCGTGTCGCCCGGCTGCTGCAGCAAGCCGATGCCGCACTCGGCCAGCATGGGCTGGAAGTCGGCGCCGGCGCGCTCGACCAGCACGCGCAGGTCCAGCCGCCGCGGCTGCAGCGCGATCTTGCCGTTGGAGATGCGGGTGAGGTCCAGCAGGTCGTCGACCAGGCGCGCCAGGTGGTCGGACTGGCGCCGGATGATCTGCAGCGCGCGCTGCGCCGCGGGCGTGCCGGGCGGGGCCCGCTCGAGCAGGTGCAGGCCGTTGCGGATCGGCGCCAGCGGGTTGCGCAGCTCGTGCGACAGCACCGCGAGGAACTCGCCCTTGCGCCGGTCGGACTCGCGCAGCGCCTCCTCGGTGCGCTTGCGCTCGGAGATGTCGACCGACGAGCCGATCAGCCCGATCACCTGGCCGGCCGCATCGCGCAGCGGCGCCTTGGTCGACAGCCAGCGCGCGGGG
This sequence comes from Comamonadaceae bacterium, assembly GCA_027484575.1. Taxonomy (GTDB): domain Bacteria; phylum Pseudomonadota; class Gammaproteobacteria; order Burkholderiales; family Burkholderiaceae_C; genus Ramlibacter. The sequence continues at coordinate 479,505 of JAIXSQ010000007.1, read as the reverse complement.
GTGCCGTCGGGCAGCCGCACGTCCTCCTCGACCTGCTCGGCCACGCCGCTGTCCATGATGCGGCGGTCGTTGGCCATGACGGCCTGTGCCTGGACCGGGTCCTCCAGGAACTCCAGGTCGGTGCAGCCCAGGAACCGCTCGGGCGGCTTGCCCACCAGCTCGGCGGTGCCCCGGTTGGCCACCAGCATGCGGCCGGCGCGGTCCTTGGCATAGACCACGCCGGGCACCGCGTCGACGATGGTGCGCAGCAGCGCGTGCGCCGCATCGCGCTCGGCCTGCGCCTGGCGGCGCGCGCTGATGTCGATCAGCACGCCGGGAAAGCGCTGGTGCCCGCGGGCGTCGGTCTCCACGTGGCCGTTGGCCTCCAGCCAGGTCCAGCCGTCGCCGGACTTGACGCGGTACTCGCAGCGGTAGCGGCCGCCCGCGCCGGCCGCCGCCTCGATGGCCTGCGCGACCATGCCGCGGTCGTCCGGATGGATGGACGCGAGCACCGGGGCCAGCGGCAGCCCGGTGGCGCACCGCTGCTCGTCCAGGCCGAAGGTGCGGGCGAAGCGCGCGTCGGCCAGCAGCAGGTCGGCCGTCGCGTCCCAGACCCAGGTGCCGACGATCGCCCCGGCGTCCAGCGCCAGCTGCACCCGCTCGGCCGAGTCGGCCAGGTCGCGCATGAGCCGGCGGTGCGCGGTGATGTCGCGGTAGAAGATCGCCAGGCCCTCGGGCACCGGCTGCGCCCGCGCCTCCAGCCAGCTCTCGCCGCCGTGCGGCCAGCGGTAGTGGTGCTCCATGGTGCGCGGCTGCCGGTCGGCCATGCATTGCAGGTACATCCGCCCGAGCAGCGAGTCCTCGGTGCCGGGGTACAGGTCCCAGTGCGTGCGGCCCAGCATCTGCGCGCGCGTGCGGCCGTCCTCCATCCGCAAGGCGGTCTCGTTGACGTCCAGCAGCCGGAATCCGTGGTCGAACAGCGCGAAGGCTTCGGCCATGTGCGTGAGCACGCCGCGGTACAGGGCCTCGCTGGCGGCGAGCCGGCGCTGCGCCAGCACCTGCGCGGTCGTGTCGGTGCAGGCGCAGAACAGGCCCGCCACGGCGCCCGAGGCATCGCGCACCGGCGAGTAGAAGAACGAGAAGTGCGTCTCCTCGCGCCGGCCGCCGCGCTCCATCCACAGCGTGATGTCGTCGGCCTGCACCGGCTCGCCGCGCCAGGCCTGCGCCACCAGCGGGGCGAGGTCGTCGCGGATGTCGTGCCACACGGCCAGGAAGTCGCGCCCCAGGGCCCCGGGGTGGCGCTGGCCCAGGATGGCGGTGTACGGCTCGTTGTACAGCAGCGTCCTGTCCGGCCCCCAGGCGACGAACATCGGCTGGTTGGACGCCAGCAGGATCGCGACCACGGTGCGCAGCGCCGCCGGCCAGTCGCCCGGCGGCCCCAGCGGGGTGGCGGCCCAGTCGTGGGCACGCAGCTGCGCGCCGGCGGCGCCGCCGCCCGCCAGGAAAGGGTGGTCATGGGACTGCATGGGGACGCGACAGTGTCGCGCCACGGCTCAGCTGGGCCTGTAGGAGGGCGCCGACAGCCGTGCGGCCGGCCGCCCCGAGTTCACACGGGCACGGTGTAGTTCAGCGCCAGCCGCCCGCCGTCGACCACCACCACCTCGCCGGTGACGTAGGCCGCCGCGTCGCTGGCCAGCCAGGCCACCGCCTGCGCCACCTCGTCGGGCGTGCCCAGGCGCTTCATCGGCGTGCGGCCCAGGATGCGCAGCCGCTGCTCCTCGCTGGTGAGCACCGCCCGCGCGGCCAGCTCGGTGGCGATGGTGCCGGGCGCGACCGCGTTCACGCGGATGCCGTGGTCGGCCAGGGCCAGCGCCATCGCGCGGGTGAGCTGGTCGATGCCGCCCTTGGAGACGTTGTAGCTGGCGATGGCGGGGATCGCGACGCGGGCGTTCACCGAGCTCATGTGCACGATGGCGCCGCGGCTGCCGTCGGCCCGCGGGGCCTGCGCGGCCATGGCGCGCGCCACCGCCTGCCCCACCAGGAAGGCGCCCTTGAGGTTGACCCGCAGCACGGCGTCGAAGTCGGCCTCGCTCACGTCGAGGAAGTCGCCGGACTTGAAGATGCCGGCGTTGCTCACCAGCACGTCGATGCGGCCGTGGCGCTGCAGCACCTGCGCGACCAGCGCGTCGACCTGCGCCTTGTCGCCCACGTCGCAGGGCACGAACAGGGCGCCCAGTTCCGCCGCCAGCGCCTGGCCGCGCGCGGCCGCGACGTCGGCGATGACCGGCAGCGCGCCCTCGCCGGCGAAGCGCCGCACGCAGGCCTCGCCGATGCCCTGGGCACCGCCCGTGACGATGCAGACGCGGCCGCGCAGGCCGTAGCGGATGGGGTCGGGGGTGGCTTCGGGGGTGGCGGCGGGGGCGGGCGGGCTCATGCCCGCAGTGTGCCTGCGGCGGCGGCGACCAGCACGCGGGCCCGCTCGCCCACCGTGGCCGCATCGACGCCGGGGGCGTACAGCGAGGAGCCGATGCCCCAGCCATCGGCGCCGGCCGCGCGCCAGCCGGCCAAGTGGGCCGCGGCGATGCCGCCCACCGGCAGCAGCAGGGCCTCGCGCGGCAGCACCGCCCGCAGCGCCTTGAGCACGGCGGGCGTGACCATCTCGGCGGGGAACAGCTTCAGGCCGTGCGCGCCGGCGGCCAGGGCGGCGAAGGCCTCGGTGGGCGTGGCCACGCCGGGCAGGGCGACCATGCCCAGCGCCACGGCCTGGCGCACCACCGCCTCGCTGAAGTTCGGGGCCACCACCAGCCGGCCGCCGGCGCGGTGCACCGCCTGCACATCGGCCGGCGTGAGCACCGTGCCGGCGCCCACCAGCGCCTGGGGGAAGGCGGCGGCCAGCTGCGCGATGCTGTCCAGCGGCTGCGGCGAGTTCAGCGGGACCTCGAGCAGGCGCAGCCCGGCATCGACCAGCGCCTGCCCCACGGGCAGCGCCTCGGCGGGTGTGAGGCCGCGCAGGATCGCGACCAGCGGGCAGGCCGCCAGGTGGGTGCGCAGCAGGGCGGCGGGGTCGGTGGGGGTCATGGGGTGGACTCCAGGGCGCGTGCGATGCGCCACAGGCCGCGCCAGGTGGCGGCCGGCACGCTGCGGCTGCCCTGGCCCAGGGCCTGCAGCGCCAGCGTGTAGCGCTCGGCCAGGGCGGGGCTGCCGACCAGGATGGGGGACTGCCCGCCGGCGGCGGCCAGGTGCACGCGCAGTTCCTCGCCGATCACCAGGCCCGACAGGTGGCTGGGGCGGGCGGCCTCGGGCAGGCGGTCGAACAGCGACAGGGCGCGCACGCCGAAGGCGCTGCGCAGCAGGCCGCCGGCCGAGCGGGCGCGCCGCACGCCGGCGACGAAGGCCTCTGCATCGAGCGGGCCGTCGTCGGGCGGCAGCGTGCGCGCCAGGATGGACTGGTGGCGCAGCAGGCCGTAGACCTCGCCGGTCATGCTGGTGGCGAAGTCGGTGATGCGGCCGGACCGCACGGTGAGCCACTTGCTGTGCGTGCCGGGCAGCACGAACAGCCCGTCGTCGATGCCCAGCAGGTCCAGCGCGCCCAGCACCTGCGTCTCCTCGCCGCGCAGCACGTCGGGCACGCCGTCGGCGTCCTCGGTGGACAGGCCGGGCACCAGGCCCAGGCGCACGCCGGGGGCGGCCTCGGGGATCCAGGCCAGCGCCCGCACCAGCTCGGGCGCGCCGGCCGGGCAGGCGCAGTAGGGCGCCTCGACCCAGCCCTGGCGGCTGCCCACCATGCCGCAGGCCAGCACGCGCGTGCCGGGCGCCGGGTCCCAGCCGGCCAGGGCCTGCGCGAACACGGCGGGAAAGCCGCCGGGCTCGACATGCAGGATGCCCCGCTCGCCCAGGTGGCGCTCCTCGAGCACCGTGCCGTCGGCCGCGATGCGCGCGGCGCGCAGCGAGGTGGTGCCCCAGTCGAGGGCGAGGAGCGCGGTCATGGGCGTGCCCCGCCGCGCCCGCGCGGGCGGGCATCCACGGTCGGGCGCGGTGGTGGAACGTGGGTCCCCGCATCCGCGGGGACGACGGGAGGGACTGCGTCATGCCCGCACGGGCGGGCAACCACGGTCAGGCACGGTGGTGGGGCGTGGGTCCCCGCCTGCGCGGGGACGACGGGCCCGGGGGGCATGGCGGCTGCGGCGTCAGTGGTTGTCACGCGGCACGAAGGCGCCGCGCTTGCCCACCAGGAAGTCCAGGTCCACGCCCTCGTCGGCCTGGTTGACGTGGTCCACGTACAGCTTCCAGTAGCCCGAGGCCAGCGGCGGGGTCGGTGCCGTCCAGGCCGCGCGGCGGGTGGCCAGTTCCGCGTCGTCCACGTGCAGGTGCAGCTTGCGCGCCGGCACGTCCAGGGTGATCAGGTCGCCGTTCCTGACCAGCGCCAGCGGGCCGCCGGCCGCGGCCTCGGGCGCGGTGTGCAGCACCACGGTGCCGTAGGCGGTGCCGCTCATGCGCGCGTCGCTGATGCGGACCATGTCGGTGATGCCCTTGCGCAGGATCTTGGGCGGCAGCGGCATGTTGCCCACCTCGGCCATGCCGGGGTAGCCCTTGGGGCCGCAGTTCTTGAGCACCAGCACGCAGGTCTCGTCCACGTCAAGGTCCTCGTCGTCGATGCGGGCGTGGAAGTCCTCGATGTCCTCGAACACCACCGCGCGGCCGGTGTGCACCATCAGCGCGGGCGTGGCGGCGCTGGGCTTGATGACCGCGCCGCGCGGGGCGAGGTTGCCCTTGAGCACCGCGATGCCGGCCTTGTCCTTGAAGGGCTGCGCCAGCGGCTGGATGACCTCGGTGTTGTAGTTCACCGCGTCGGCGATGTTCTCGCCCACGGTCCTGCCGCTGGCGGTGATCTGCCCGAGGTGCAGGTGGTCCTGGATCTCCTTCATCACCACCGGCAGGCCGCCGGCGTAGCAGAAGTCCTCCATCAGGTGCTTGCCCGAAGGCTGCAGGTTCACCAGGCAGGGCATCTCGCTGGCCAGCCGGTCGAAGTCCTCGAGCTTGAGCTCCACGCCGATGCGGCGGGCGATGGCGATCAGGTGGATCACCGCGTTGGTCGAGCCGCCGATGGCCGCCAGCGTCCTGATCGCGTTCTCGAAGGCCTGCCGGGTGAGGATCTTCGACAGCACCAGGTCCTCGTGGACCATCTCGACGATGCGTCGGCCGGCGTTGCGCGCGATCACGTTGCGGCGGCCGTCCACCGCCGGGTAGGCGGCATTGCCCGGCAGGCCCACGCCCAGTGCCTCGACCATGCTGGCCATGGTGGACGCCGTGCCCATGGTCATGCAGTGGCCGTGGCTGCGGTGCATGCAGCTCTCGGCCTCGAAGAAGTCCTGCAGCTTGAGCGTGCCGGCGCGCACCTGCTCGCTCATGCTCCACACGCCGGTGCCCGAGCCCAGCTCCTGGCCGCGCCACTTGCCCGACAGCATGGGACCGCCCGACACGCCGATGGCCGGCAGGTCGACGCTGGACGCGCCCATCAGCAGCGAGGGCGTGGTCTTGTCGCAGCCCATGAGCAGCACCACGCCGTCGATGGGGTTGCCGCGCATCGACTCCTCGACGTCCATGCTGGCCAGGTTGCGGTACAGCATGGCCGTCGGGCGCAGCAGGGTCTCGCCCAGTGACATCACGGGGAACTCGAGCGGGAAGCCGCCGGCCTCGTACACGCCGATCTTGACCTGCTCGGCGATGGTGCGGAAATGCGAGTTGCAGGGCGTCAGCTCGCTGAAGGTGTTGCAGATGCCGATGACCGGGCGGCCATCGAACTGGTCGTGCGGGATGCCCTTGCCCTTGAGCCAGCTGCGGTAGGCGAAGCCGTCGCGGTCCTGCCGGCCGAACCACTGTTGCGAACGAAGCTCCTCGGGGCGTTTCTTCGGTGTGCTGCGCATAGGGTTAGTCCTGAAAAACTCAAACGTATTATGTTCATACGATTGGCCGGCCCATTCGGGACAAACCATGATCAAGAACGTGCACGGCCACACGCTGGACCACCTCGGCGAGGCGATCGTGGCCGGCCGCTGGCCGGCCGGCAGCAGCATGCCGCCCGAGCCGTTGCTGGGCGAGGAACTGGGCGTCTCGCGCACCGTGGTGCGCGAGTGCGTCAAGTCGCTGGTGGCCAAGGGCATGGTGACCACCGGTCCCAAGGTGGGCACCCGCGTGCAGCCGGCCGAGCAGTGGAACTGGTTCGATCCGCAGGTGGTGGTGTGGCAGTCGCGGGCCGGCCTCACGCGCGAGTTCCTGCGCGACCTGCAGGAGCTGCGCCGCGTGGTCGAGCCGGCGGCCGTGCGCCTGGCGGCCCAGCGGGCCACGCCGGCCGACCTGGCGCACATCGAGGCCGCCTGGGCCGGCATGAAGGTGGCGGTGGAGCAGGGCGGCGACTACGTCACGCACGACCTGGCCTTCCACCAGGGCCTGCTGCGGGCCAGCCACAACCGCATGATGGTGCAGATGAGCAAGGCGCTGGGCGCCCTGCTGCGCACCAGCTTCGAGATCTCCACCACCCGCAAGGACGGCCCGCGCCAGTCGCTGCCGCTGCACCGGGCGGTGCTGGATGCGGTGGCCACGCGCCGCCCCGACGATGCCGAGCGCGCGATCACGCTGCTGATCGACGGCGCCCGCGAGGACATCGAGCAGGTGCTGGCCACGCGCCGGCGCCTGCCCAAGCTGGACATGCCGCCGCCGCTGCTGCGCGTGGGCTGAACGAGGACGGAGGAGCGAGAGGATGGACAAGGCGGTCGACGGTTTCTTCAAGCTGCTCGAGTTCCTCATCGTCGCGGCCATGGTGGCCATGGTGGTGATGGTGTTCGGCAACGTGGTGCTGCGCTACGGCTTCAACTCGGGCATCACGGTGTCCGACGAGATGTCGCGCTACTGCTTCATCTGGCTGACCTACATCGGCGCGATGGTGGCCATGCGCGAGCGCGGCCACCTGGGCGTGGACACGCTGGTCAAGCACCTGCCGCGCGGCGGCAAGAAGCTGTGCCTGCTGCTGTCCGAGCTGCTCATGCTGTGGTGCAACCTGCTGTTCCTCTGGGGCACGTACAAGATGCACGGGCTGCAGGTGAGCAACGTCTCGCCGGTGGTGGGCCTGTCGATGATCTGGGTCTACGGCATCGGCTACGTGGTGGGCGTGGTGATGTCCGCCTTCAACCTGCGCACCCTGTGGCGCCTGGCCACCGGCCGCATCACCGACGACGAGCTGGTGCAGGTGGTCGACTCCGAGGACGTGCCGCCCGAGGCGGTCGCGCCGTCCACCGGCAAGGAGGCACGGGCATGACCGTCTCCGTCTTCCTGTTCTCGCTGCTGGGCGCCATGGCGATCGGCATGCCGATCGCCTATGCCCTGCTGGTGTGCGGCCTGGCGCTGATGGCCTACCTGACGGCCACCAACGTGCTGCCGGCCTTCGACGCGCAGATCCTGGCGCAGCGCTTCGTCGACGGCGCCGACAACTTCCCGCTGCTGGCGGTGCCGTTCTTCCTGCTGGCCGGCGAGTTCATGAACGCCGGCGGCCTGTCGCGCCGCATCGTCAACCTGGCCATGGCCTGGGTCGGCCATTTCCGCGGCGGCCTGGGCTACGTGGCGGTGATCGCCGCGGTGATCATGGCCTCGCTGTCGGGCTCGGCGGTGGCCGACACCGCGGCGCTGGCGGCGCTGCTGATCCCGATGATGAAGCAGGCCGGCTACCAGGTGAACCGCTCGGCCGGCCTGATCGCCGCCGGCGGCATCATCGCGCCGGTGATCCCGCCCTCGATCGGCATGATCGTGTTCGGCGTGGCCGGCAACGTCTCGATCACCAAGCTGTTCCTGGCCGGCATCGTGCCGGGCGTGATGATGGGCATCGCCATCGGCGCGACCTGGTGGTGGGTGGCCCGGCGCGACAACGTGCAGCCGGCCCCGCGCATGCCCATGCTGCAGCGGCTGAAGGTCACGGCCGACGGCTCCTGGGCGATCGCGCTGCCCATCGTCATCCTGGGCGGCATGAAGTTCGGCGTGTTCACGCCCACCGAGGCCGCCGTGGTGGCCGCGGTCTACAGCTTCCTGGTGGGCCTGCTGGTCTACCGCGAACTGCAGGTCAAGGCGCTCTACGGCCTGGTGCTGGCGGCGGGCAAGACCACCGCGGTGGTGATGTTCCTGGTGGCCGCAGCGATGGTCAGCGCCTGGCTGATCACGGTGGCCAACATCCCCACCGAGGTGGCCGCGCTGCTCGAGCCCTTCATGGACAACAAGACGCTGCTGATGTTCGTGATCATGGTGCTCATCGTCGTGGTGGGCACCGCGCTTGACTTCACGCCCACCGTGCTGATCCTCACGCCGGTGCTGATGCCGGTGGTGATCAAGGCCGGCATCGACCCGGTGTACTTCGGCGTGCTGTTCATCATGAACAACGCCATCGGCCTGATCACCCCGCCGGTGGGTACGGTGCTCAACGTGGTGTGCGGGGTGGCCCGCATCTCCATGGACGACGCGTTCAAGGGCGTCATGCCCTTCTTCCTGGCCCAGCTCGCGGTGCTGTTCCTGCTGGTCCTGTTCCCCGACCTGGTCCTGGTGCCGCTGAAGTTCTTCATGCGCTGACCGGTCCCGCCTCCATCCACCACCACCCACACCAAGGAGACAACCATGTTCAAGCGACGCAGCCTCGTGGCCCTGGCGGCCGGCGCCCTGCTGGCGGCGGCCCCCGCCTTCGCCCAGTTCCAGGACCGCACGATCAAGTTCACCAACGGCGTCAACGAGGACCACCCGGTCGGCGTGGGCGTCAAGAAGATGCAGGAAGTGCTGGCGGCCAAGACCGGCGGCAAGATGAAGATCCAGGCCTTCTGGGGCGGCTCGGCCGGCGGCGACCTGCAGGCCACGCAGGCGCTGCGCGCCGGCACCCAGGAGATGGTGTGCACCTCGTCGTCGCCGCTGGTGGGCATCGTCAAGGAACTGGGCGCCTTCGACCTGCCGTTCCTGTTCGCCAACGAGCGCGAGGCCGACGCGGTGCTCGACGGCGCCGCCGGCCAGTACTTCAACAAGAAGCTGGAGGAGGCCGGCCTGGTCAACCTGGCCTACTGGGAGAACGGCTTCCGCAACCTGACGAACAGCCGCAAGCCGGTCACCAAGGCCGAGGACTTCGACGGCATCAAGGTGCGGGTGATGCAGAACAACATCTTCCTGGACACCTTCAAGACCCTGGGCACCAACGCCGTGCCGATGGCCTTCGGCGAGGTGTTCACCGCGCTGGAGACCCGCACCATCGACGGCCAGGAGAACCCCTTCGTGACCATCGAGACCTCGAAGTTCAACGAGGTGCAGAAGTTCCTGTCGGTCACCCGCCATGCCTACACGCCGTTCCTGATCCTGTACAGCAAGAAGCTGTGGGACCAGCTGAACCCGCAGGAGCAGGCCGTGCTGCGCGAGGCCGCGATCGAGGGCCAGAAGGTGCAGCGCGCCGCCAACCGCGCGCTCAACGAGAAGTCGCTGGCCAGCCTGAAGGCCAAGGGCATGCAGGTCAACGAGATCACGCCGGCCGAGCGCGTGCGCATGTTCGAGCGCGTGCGGCCCGTGTACGCCCGCAACGTCCCGGCGATCGGCGAGGAAGCCGTCAACGTGGTCGTGCAGGACCTGCGCAAGGTCCGCGGCAACTGACCCCGGCCTCCCGCCCATGAAGATCACGCAGCTCGAGACCGTCCGGCTGGGCGAGTTCCCCAACATCCTGTGGGTGCGGCTGCACACCGACCAGGGGCTGGTGGGGCTGGGCGAGACCTTCATGGGCGCGGCCGCGGTCGAGGCCTACCTGCACGAGTGGGCCGCGCCGCGGCTGGTGGGCACCGACCCGCTGGCGATCGAGGCGCGCAACCGCGACCTGACCGGCTACCTGGGCTGGCGCGGCTCGGGCGTCGAGACGCGCGGCAACAGCGCGGTGGACATCGCGCTGTGGGACATCTTCGGGCAGGCCGCCGGCCTGCCGCTGCACACCGCGCTGGGCGGCAGGAGCCGCGACGCGATCCGCGTCTACAACACCTGCGCGGGCTACGAATACATCCGCTCGACGGCCAACCAGACCTCGTCCAACTGGGGCCTGGGCAATGCGCGCGGGCCCTACGAGGACCTGCAGGGCTTCCTGCACCACGCCGACGAGCTGGCCCAGTCGCTGCTGGAGCAGGGCATCACGGCGATGAAGATCTGGCCCTTCGACACCGCCGCCGAGGCCAGCGACGGGCACTACATCTCGCCCGGCGACCTGGACCGGGCGCTGGAGCCGTTCCGCAAGATCCGCGGCGCCGTGGGCGACCGCATGGACATCATGGTCGAGTTCCACTCGCTGTGGCGGCTGCCGATGGCGCGCAAGATCGCGCGGGCGCTGCGCGAGTTCGACACCTTCTGGCACGAGGACGTGATCCGCATGGACTCGCTGGACCTGCTCCGGCAGTACGCGCAGGACTGCACCGCGCTGATCTGCGCCAGCGAGACCCTGGCCTACACCTGGGGCTTCAAGGACTACCTGCAGACCGGCGTGGCCGGCGTGGTGATGCTGGACCTGTCGTGGTGCGGCGGCCTGAGCCAGGCCCGCAAGATCGCCGCGATGGCCGATGCCTGGCAACTGCCGATCGCGCCGCACGACTGCACCGGCCCGGTGGTGTGGGCCGCCTCGACGCACCTGGCGCTGCATGCGCCCAACGCGATGATCCAGGAGAGCGTGCGCGCCTTCTACACCGGCTGGTACCGGGAGCTGGTGACCGAGCTGCCGACGGTGGCGAACGGGATGGTCTCGCTGAACGACAAGCCCGGCCTGGGCCTGCAGCTGCTGCCCGACCTGCACGAGCGGGCCGACGCGATCGTGCGCGTCTCCGGGGCCTGAGCGGCCCGGCAGCGGCGCCGTCCGACACGGGCGGCCACGCGGCCGCGCCACCATGGCGCGATGTTCGGCATGGGCAAGAAGGCGGCAGCGCCGCCACCTCCCGCACCGGCGCCCGCGCAGCCCGCGGCGCCGCTGGTGCGCGTCACGGTGCACCTGACGCAGGCGCAGCACGATGCGCTCAAGGCGCTGGGCGGCGATGCCTGGCTGCAGGCGCGGCTGGACGAGGCCGTGCGGGCGCGGCCGCTGGACTGACGCGGGGGGTCAGGCGGTTCAGGCGGCGCGGGCCGCGCGGGCGGCCGCACCCTGCATGGCACCCGAGGCGAGCATCACGCGGCCGTGGGCCGTGGACACCGCCTGGCGCAGCGCCGCGGCCACGTCGGCGGCCTGCACCGGCCGCACACCCGCGGGCAGCAGCGGGCCGAGCAGGCCCGACACGCGCAGGGCCCAGCGCTCGCCGGGCCGCTCGGCCTGGCCCAGCGCCGGGCGGTCGCCGGCCAGCATCGAGGGGCGGGCGATCGCCAGGGCGTCCAGCGGCAGCGCCGCCAGCGCGTCTTCGAGTTCGCCCTTGACCCGGCTGTAGAACACGCCCGAACGCGCGTCGGCGCCCAGCGCGCTGACCAGGCCGATGCGGCGGCAGCCGGCGGCCACGGCCGCGCGGGCCACCGCGAGGTTGGCGTCGAAGTCGACGGCGCGGAAGGCCGCCTGCGAGCCGGCCACCTTGATCGTGGTGCCCAGCGCCAGGTAGGCCTCGTCCACCGCGGGCAGCACCGGCAGGGCGGCGAAATCGACGACCTGCGCGTGCAGCTTGGGATGGGAGGTTGCGAGCGGGCGCCGCACCAGCGCGTGCACCTGCACGACCGAGGGATCGGCCAGCAGGCCTGCGAGCAGCTCGCGGCCCACCAGGCCGGTGGCGCCGGCGAGCAGGGCGGTGCGGGTGGGGGAGGGCATGGGGGCAGTGTAGGGCTGCCCGGGGCGTCGTCCCCGCGAAGGCGGGGACCCACGATGGACCACGGGCGGGGCGATCGTGGATGCCCGCCTGCGCGGGCATGACGGGTCGGCGAGGCCGCAGGCCTCGCCAGCGGGAAGGCTCAGCGACCGTAGCGGCGGCCGCCGCCGCCACCACCACCGCCGCCACCGCGGCGCTGGCCGGCGCCCAGGGCGTCGATGCTGGTGCGGGTGGGGTCGGGCTGGCCGCCGGTGGGCATGCGCTTGACGCCGGTCATGTCGCGGCGGGTGGGCAGCGAGGTGCGCAGCGGGTCCAGGTTGCGCGGCATGCGGTCGTCGTCGCGGTCCTCGCCTTCGAAGTCGCGCTCGGTGCGCTCGGTGCGCGGCTGCTGGGGCGGTCGCGGCTGCTGCGGGCGCGGCGGACGGTGGCCGCCCTGGCCGTTGCCGTTGCCGCCACGGGCCTGCTGGCCGCGGCCCTGGCCGTTGCCGCCGCCACGGCGGCCCTGGCCGTTGCCGCCGCCGTTGCCGTTGCCGTTGCCGTTGCCGCCGCCCTGGGCCTTGCGCTCGCCGTCCTGGCGCGGCTGGCCGCCACGGCCGCCGTTGCCGCCGCCGCCGGCGGCGCCGTTCCCGGCCTTGTTCTCGCGGATGCGCTGCATCATCTCCTGGCGCGCGGCCTTGGCGGCGGCGGCCATCACGTCTCGGCTGGGCGGCTTGCCCGCGCCGCCCCACAGGGTCTGGCGGCCCATGGCGATGGGCTCGGCGATCTCGCCCTCGTCGGGGCCGAAGCCCTCGACCGTCACCACCGGGATCTGCTGCTTGGTGAAGCGCTCGATCTCCTGCATGAAGCCTTCCTCGTCCAGGCACACCAGGCTGACCGCCTGGCCTTCCTTGCCCGCGCGGCCGGTGCGGCCGATGCGGTGGACGTAGTCCTCGGGCACGTTGGGAACCTCGTAGTTCACCACGTGCGGCAGGTCGTCGATGTCGATGCCGCGGGCGGCGATGTCGGTGGCCACCAGCGCGCGGATCTCGCCGCTCTTGAAGCCGGCCAGCGCCTGGGTGCGGGCACCCTGGCTCTTGTTGCCGTGCAGCGCCATCGCGGTGACGCCGTTCTTGTTCAGGAACTCGGCCACGTGGTTGGCGCCGAACTTGGTGCGGGTGAACACCAGCACCTGGCTCCAGTCGTGGCTCTGGATGATGTGGGCCAGCAGCTGCTTCTTCTTGGCGCGGCCCACCGGGTGCACGACCTGGGTGATGCGCTGCACCGTGGTGTTGCGCGGCGTGACCTGCACGCTGCGCGGCTCGCGCAGCAGGCCGTTGGCCAGCTCGCGGATCTCGTCGCTGAAGGTGGCCGAGAACAGCAGCGACTGCTTGTCCTTGGGCATCAGCGCCAGCACCTTCTTGACGTCGTGGATGAAGCCCATGTCCAGCATGCGGTCGGCTTCGTCCAGCACCAGGATCTCGACGGTGGACAGGTCCAGGTGGCCCTGCTGCTGCAGGTCCAGCAGGCGGCCGGGGGTGGCCACCAGGATGTCGACGCCGCGCTTGATGCGGTCGATCTGCGGGTTCATGCCGACGCCGCCGAAGATGACGGTGGAGGTCAGCGGCAGGTGCTTGCCGTAGGTGCGGATCGACTCCTCGACCTGCGCGGCCAGTTCACGCGTGGGCGTGAGCACCAGGGCGGCGACGCCGTCCTTGCCGAACTTGTTGGTGCGGCTCTGGCCCTTGGACAGCCGGTGCAGCATCGGCAGCGTGAAGGCCGCGGTCTTGCCGGTGCCGGTCTGGGCGCCGCCCAGCAGGTCGTGCCCTTCCAGCACGATGGGGATGGCTTGCGCCTGGATGGGGGTGGGGGTGTCGTACCCCTGCTCGTGGACCGCCTTCAGGATGGCAGGGGCCAGGTTCAGTTCGTCAAACGTCATCAGTGTGGAAGCGCCAACCTGGCGCGAGGCATCGGCCCGCGGCGGCGCACTCGGCGCCTCGTCAGTCGGGACGGGCAGATGGGGTTGGAGGCGGGAGCAGGATGCCGGATGCCCGGCGGCTCCCCAGCGGAACGCTGAGCCTGCGGGATCGACTGCTGCCCCGCGAGGAGCCAGGATTGTCGCACGGTTCGGACACCCGTGGTTTGAAGCCTGCGGCCGGGCTGGCATCATGGCCTCTCCATGGCCGTCCCGTCCAAGTTCCGCATCGGTGTCGCCGACGACCCCTCGGCGCTGCAACCCACGCTGCACGACTGCCTGGGCGCCGCGCTCGAGCAGGCGCCGGGCCTGATGGTGCAGGTGGTGCAGGGACTGCTGCGCGGCGTCGCGCCCGGCCCGCAGCAGGTGGCGGCCTTCAAGCAGGCCCCGATCAAGGCCGCGGTGCTCGAGCTGGCCACGCGCCAGCAGGCCGTGGCCGAGGCCTTCGCCGCCGAGTTCGCCCGGCTGGTGTGGGAAGGCGGCGGCAAGGACCAGGTCGCCACCGAGGTGCTGCGCTACGAGGACCTGCAGCTGTTCGGCGACGCCGAGCTCGACCAGAGCATCGAGGTCGCGCGCGCGCTGCAGGAGGTGCAGTTCTCCACCGAGGAGGTGCTGCCGCCGCTGGATGCCCTGCTCAGCACCATGCTGGGCTGGCGCACGGTGCAGCCCGGGCTGAACCCGCTGCGCCCCGAGGTCGCGGTGCGCGCGCTGCAGGCCACGCTGGCCGCGCAGCTGCCCGACGCCTCGGTGCGCGAGGCGCTGATCGCCCCGGCCGGCGGCCTGCTGGGCGTGCAGCTGCGCAAGCTCTACCGCGACCTGGCCGACTGGCTGCAGTCCACCGGCGTGGAGCCGGCCGAGCCCCTGGGCGCGCCGCCCGCCGGGGCGGCCGCGCGGCCGCCGGGCGCGGTCGCGCGCACGCTGCTGACGCTGGACAAGCTGCGCAAGCTGCTGGCCGGCGACTTCGACCCGCCGCCCGGCAAGCCCGAGTTCGGCCACACCGTGCCGGCCTCGATGTCCATGCTGCAGGAGCTGCGCAAGGTCGACACCCTGGTCCAGCGGCTCGAGCAGCGCCCGCGCCCGCCGGCGCCGCCGGTGGACATGCTGGCCGAGGCACCGGCCGAACCCCGGCCGCGGCTGGGCCGCCAGCTGGGCGAGGAGGTCCTGCGGCTGCTCTTCGAGACGCTGGCGCAGGACGAGCGCCTGCTGCCGGCCTACAAGCGCGAGCTGCAGTCGCTCGAGCCGGCGGTGCAGAAGCTGGCGGCGCAGGACTCGCGCGTGTTCAGCGACCGCACCCACCCGGCGCGGCAGCTGCTCGAGCGGCTGACCCAGCGCAGCCTGGGCTTCCAGTCCGAGGCCGACGAGGGCTGGGCGGGCTTCCTCGAGTCGGTGCGCTACGCGGTGGGCTGGGTCACCCGCAGCAAGGTGGTGGACGCCGACACCTTCGGCGAGCTGCTCGAGCACCTGCAGCAGCACTGGGCCGGCCAGGAGGCCGCACTGCGCCAGCGCCGCGAGGACGCGGCCCGGGCGCTGCTGCAGGCCGAGCAGCGGGCGCTGCTGGCCGGCAAGTTCGCCGAGGAGTTCATGGCGCAGGCCGAGGGCCTGGCCGTCGCCGCCTTCGTGCTCGACTTCCTGCGCGGGCCCTGGTCGCAGGTGGTGGCGCAGGCCCGCATGGACTGCACCGACGGCGCCGACGACCCCAACGGCTGGCGCGCGCTCGTGGCCGACCTCTTGTGGAGCGCGCAGGAGTCGGTCGCGCAGCGCGGCCGCGCGCGCCGGCTCGCGCAGCTGCTGCCCGGCCTGACCGCCGGCATCCGCCAGGGCCTGGCCAGCCTGGGCTGGCCGCCCGAGCTCACCCAGGCCTTCCTGGACAACCTGCGCAGGCTGCACGAGCCCCAGCTGGCCGCCAGCGACGACGCGGTGGCCCAGGAGGCCGCCGAGACCCTGCGCGCCGTCCAGGCGCCGGTGCTCGAGCCCGCGCCCGACAGCGCGTTCCAGCTGTCGGCGCACGACGCGCAGGACTCGGGCTGGATCGCCGACGACCCGGCCGACCTGCCCGCGCCCGAGGCCGGGGACGCCGCCGGCGGCCCGCTGCCGGGCCTGCGCACCGGCACCTGGGCCGACCTGCAGGTCGACGGCCAGTGGCTGCGGGTGCAGCTGACCTGGGCCAGCCCGCACGGCACGCTGTTCATGTTCACCTCGATGGCCGGCACCGCGCACTCGATGTCGCGGCGCACGCTCGACCGCCTGCGCGCCCGGGGCCGGCTGCGCATCGTGGCCGGCCGCAACGTGGTCGACGACGCCTTCGACCAGGTCGCGCAGGCGGCGCTGAAGAACAGCCTCGACGGCCAGTGAAGCCGCTGCCGGCGGCGGGGCCGCCCGCCCCCGCCGCCGCCAGCCCCGATAATCACGCCTTCGCCGCGGCCGCCCGGCCGTGCGCACCCCCACCCAAGCACAGCAGAACACCCCCATGGCCCAGTACGTCTACACCATGAACCGCGTCGGCAAGATCGTGCCGCCGAAGCGGCAGATCCTGCGCGACATCTCGCTGTCGTTCTTCCCCGGCGCCAAGATCGGCGTGCTGGGCCTCAACGGCTCGGGCAAGTCGACCCTGCTGAAGATCATGGCCGGCATCGACAAGGAGATCGAGGGCGAGGCCATGGCCATGCCGGGCCTGAAGATCGGATACCTGCCGCAGGAGCCGCAGCTCGAGCCCGAGCAGACCGTGCGCGAATCCGTCGAGGGCGGCATGGGCGAGGTCGCCGCCGCCAAGCAGCGGCTCGAGGAGGTCTACGCCGCCTACGCCGAGCCCGACGCCGACTTCGACAAGCTGTCGGAGGAGCAGGGCAAGCTCGAGGCCATCATCTCGGCCGCCGGCGCCGAGGGCGACTCCGCGCACCTGCTGGAGATCGCCGCCGACGCGCTGCGCCTGCCGCCCTGGGACGCGGTGATCAAGACCCTGTCGGGCGGCGAGAAGCGCCGCGTGGCGCTGTGCCGCCTGCTGCTGTCCAAGCCCGACATGCTGCTGCTGGACGAGCCCACCAACCACCTGGACGCCGAGTCGGTCGACTGGCTCGAGCAGTTCCTCTCGCGCTTCGGCGGCACCGTGGTGGCCATCACCCACGACCGCTACTTCCTGGACAACGCCGCCGAGTGGATCCTGGAGCTGGACCGCGGCCGCGGCATCCCCTGGAAGGGCAACTACAGCACCTGGCTGGAGCAGAAGGAAGCGCGCCTGGAGGCCGAGCAGAAGGGCGAGGAAGCCCATGCCAAGGCCATGAAGCGCGAGCTGGAGTGGGTGCGCAAGAACGCCAAGGGCCGCCAGTCCAAGAGCAAGGCCCGCCTGGCCCGCTTCGAGGAACTGAGCGACATCGAGTACCAGAAGCGCAACGAGACCAACGAGATCTTCATCCCGGTGGCCGAGCGCCTGGGCCACGAGGTGATCCAGTTCGAGAACGTCTCCAAGTCGTTCGGCGACCGCGTGCTGATCGACAACCTGAGCTTCCAGATCCCCGCCGGCGCCATCGTGGGCATCATCGGCCCCAACGGCGCGGGCAAGTCGACGCTGTTCAAGATGATCGCCGGCCGTGAGCAGCCCGACTCGGGCACCGTCAAGCTGGGCAAGACGGTCAAGCTGGCCTACGTGGACCAGAGCCGCGACGAGCTGGGCAACGACAAGACCGTCTGGGAGGACGTCTCCGGCGGCCTGGACATGATCAACGTCGGCAAGTTCCAGATGGCCAGCCGCGCCTACTGCGGCCGCTTCAACTTCAACGGCCAGGACCAGCAGAAGAAGGTCGGCACGCTGTCGGGCGGCGAGCGTGGCCGCCTGCACCTGGCCAAGACCCTGCTGCAGGGCGCCAACGTGCTGCTGCTGGACGAACCGTCGAACGACCTGGACGTCGAGACCCTGCGCGCGCTGGAAGACGCGCTGCTCGAGTACGCCGGCTCGGTGATGGTCATCAGCCACGACCGCTGGTTCCTGGACCGCATCGCCACCCACATCCTGGCCGCCGAGGGCGACAGCCAGTGGGTGTTCTTCGACGGCAACTACGCCGAGTACGAGGCCGACAAGAAGAAGCGCCTGGGCGAGGAGGGCGCCAAGCCCAAGCGGGTGCGGTTCAAGGCCCTCAAGTAAGCCGCCCCGCGTGGCGGCACGCGCCGCCACCGGGCAGATCCCCAAGGCGAAGCGCCCGATCCGTCAGGTCGGCTGCGCTATAAAGGGCACGCCACCCTTTCCGCCCCAGTGCCGACGCCTTCGTGACCTCCGCCGCCCCCTCTCCCCAAGCCGCCTACCGGGCCTGTGTCAAGGAGGCCGCCGCGCAGGGCCGCGACCTGATGGAGCGGGTGATCCGCGACGTCGAGGACTCGGTGCCCCGGCGCCTGCAGCAGACCATGCGGCAGGCCGACCGGCAGGAGATGCACGAGGCCATCGACCTGCTGTCACGCCACAAGGCGCGCCTGATCGCCGCCTACCCGCAGGCGCTGCTGCAGGAGTTCGCGCAGACGCTGGGCGGCGCGCCGGCCCCGCGCGGCGGCAGCAACAGCGCGTTCCTGAGTTTTTCCGAGCTGGAGCTGGTCGACGACGACAAGGTCCAGGAGAGCGTCGAGGTCGTGCGCACGCAGCAGTCGGTGCTCGTCGCGGTCGAGGCCGAGCTGGTGCCCCTCAACGCCCTCGTGTGCGCCGCCCAGGGCCTGCGGGCCGTGCGCAACGACGCCAACCCGCTGCGTCCCGAGGCCTACGTGCGCAGCCTGCGCCAGGTGCTCAAGGAAAGCCCGGTGCCGCAGCCGGTGCGCCTGCGCTGGCTGCAGTACCTGGGCGAGGCCATGGGCCCGCACCTGGCCCGGGTCTACCGTGAACTGACCGCCTTCCTGCGCGCGCAGGGTGTCAGCGAGGCCGGCTTCCAGATCATGCAGGGCACCACGCCGGCACGCGCCGGCGGCGGGGCCCGGTCGCCGGGGCTGACCGTCCCCGGGCTGACCCTGCCCGGCATCGGCCAGGTCGCCGGCGTGCCCGGCGGCCCGCGCCCCGCCGGCGTGCCCAGTCCCCTGCTGACGGTGCGCGGGCTGCAACGCCTGCTGGCCGGCGACACCGGCGGCGGCGTGGCCATGGGCGCCACGCTGGCGCCCGAGCCGGCCGTGGCCGGCGCCGCGCCCAGCGGGTTCGCCGAGACCCTGCCGGCGGCCGTGGAGGTGCTGCAGCAGATGCGCGGCATCGAGTCCGTGATGCAGCGGCTGCGCAGCCGCGAGGCCACCGGCGGCACCGCCGACCAGCTGCGCGAGGCCCTGCGCGGCGAGGTGCACCGGCCGGGCCAGGCATTGGCGCTGGAAGTGGTGGCGCTGATGGTCGAGAACATCGCCGGCGACGAGCGGCTGCTGCCCTCGGTGCGCGCGGCCGTGCGGCAGCTGGAGCCGGCGCTGCTGCGGCTGGCCATCGCCGACCCGCGCTTCTTCAGCGACCGGCGCCATCCCGCGCGCCGCCTGCTCGACGAGATGACCGGCCGCAGCCTGGCCTGGCAGTCCGAGTCCGAGGCCGGCTTCGATGCCTTCGTCACGCCGCTGCGCGAGGCGGTCGAGGCGCTGGTCGAGACCCGCGTGGAGGGCGCCGAGCCCTACGACTTCGCGCTGCAGACGCTCGAGGACACCTGGAACCGGGGCCAGAGCCGCGAGCGCCGCCAGCGCGAGAAGGCGGTGCGGGCCCTGCTGCAGGCCGAGCAGCGCAACCTGCTGGCCAGCCGGGTCGCGGCCGAGATCGAGGTCCGCACCGACCTGGCCCTGGCGCCGCCGCTGGTCATCGCCTTCCTGCTGGGCCCGTGGACCCAGGTCGTCGCGCGCGCGCAGCTGGCCGACACCGGCGGCCACGACGACCCGGGCGGCTTCCGGGCCGTGGTGCCCGAGCTGCTGTGGAGCGTGCTGCCGCACACCACCGCCGCGGCCGCGAGCCGGCTGGCGCGCCACCTGCCCGCGCTGCTGGACAGCCTGCGCAAGGGCCTGGCCTCCATCGGCTACGCGCAGGTGCAGATCCGGCGCCTGCTGGACCGGCTGGCGGTGCTGCACCAGAACGCGCTCAAGGGCCTGCCGGCGCAGCCGGCCGACGAGGCGGCCCTGGCGGCCGGCCAGGACGAGCTGCAGCAGCTGCTGGGCCCCAATCCCCTGGCCGAGGACGGCTGGCTGGCCCCGGACGAGGCGCGCAGCACCGGCTTCATGGACTCGCTGCCCAGTGCCGACAAGCCGCTGTTCCAGCCCACCCAGCCGGGCGGCAGCAGCGGTCCCGCGCCGATGACCGACGGCCCCGAGCTGCCGCTGAACCTGCAGCCGGGCAGCTGGATCGAGCTGCAGTCGGCCGAGGGCCAGTGGAGCCGTTGGCAGGTCTGGGTCAGCCCGCACCGCACGCTGCTGATGCTCAGCGGACCCGGCGGGCGCACCCAGTCGCTCACGCCCAAGCTGGCGGCCGCGATGGCGCAGAACGGCCAGCTGCGCACGGTGGCCGCCGGCCGCGTGGTCGACGGCGCGCTCGACGCCGTGGCCGGTGCGGCGCTGCGCAACGAGGCGGGCGTCGACGCCGGCTTCGACACCAACGCGCCCTGAGCGCCCGCCCGCCGCCTGGCGGCGGCCGCGCGCCGTCACCACGCTGTCATGCCATGCCGCGACAGTCGGCGGCATGGCAACTTCCGCTTCCTCCCGCCGCCGGCTGCTGGCCGCCGGTGCGGCCTGCGCCGCCTGCGCCACCGTGCACGCGCAGCCCCGCGGCGCCGCGCGGCCGCTGGCCGTGGCCCAGATCGTCGACACCAGCGCCGCCCAGCAGGACGTGTCCCGGGATTTCCTGGTCGGTGCCCGCGCCGCCTGGCAGGACCTGAACCTGCGCGGCGGGGTGCGTGGCCGGCCGGTGCAGCACCTGGTGTTCGAGGTCGACGGCAGCGCCGCCGCTGTGCGGGCGGCGATCGAGGAGGCGCGCGACAACCCGGCCTGCGTGGCCCTGACCGGCAGCGTCGGCGACCGCACGGCCGCGGCCGTCGTCGCGCAGCTGGGCGCGCTCGATGCCGGCCTGGCGCACGTGGCGCCCTGGCTGCAGAACTCGCTGCTGGAGCCCGATGCGCGCACCTTCCCGATCTTCGCCGGCCGCCAGGAGCAGGTCGTGCACGCGCTCAGGTCGCTCAGCGGGGTCGGGATCGTGGAGGCCGGCGCGGTCTACGCCACCGGCCAGGACTGGCAGCTGCACCGCGAGGAGACCGAGCGCACCGCGGCGGCGCTGCGGCTGACGTTGCAGGCCTTCCGGGCCGACGGCGAGCTGGCGCGGCTGGGCCAGCGCCTGACGCCGGGGACGCCGGCCGTGCTGCTGTTCGTGGGCGGCACGCCCGAGCTGCTGGCCTTCCTGCAGGGGCTGGAGCGGCAGCAGCGCCAGCGCTACGTGGTGGCGCTCGCCGACGTCAACCTGCTGGTGCTGGCGCAGGTCGCCCAGGGCCGCTCCACGCCCGTGATCGCCACCCAGCCGGTGCCGGTCACCAGCGCGGCGCTGCCGGTGGTGCGGGCCTACCGCGAGGCGCTGGGCCGGCTGTTCGACGAGCCGCCGGCGGCGCTGTCGCTGGCCGGCTGGATCGCCGCGCGCTACACGGCCGAGGTGCTGGCCGCCTCGGAGCCGCCCACGCGTGCCGGCGTGCTCGCCGCGCTGCAGCGCCGCGCGCCGCATGACCTCGGGGGCTTTCGCATCGCCTACGACGAGCGCCGCCGCAGCGCCGGCTTCGTCACGCAGAGCCTGCTGATGCCCGACGGCCGCATCGTCGGCTGACGGTGCCCGGGGACAATCGCCCCGTGACCGAATTCGAACTCAAGCTCGACATCCCGCCCGCCGCCCTGGCGGGCGTGCGCGCCGCGCTGCAGGCCCGGGCACCGCAGGCGCTGCGCCTGCGGGCGCAGTACCTGGACACGCCCACGCAGGCGCTGGCCCGCGCCGGCGTGGCCCTGCGGCTGCGGCTGGAAGGGCAGGCCTGGGTGCAGACCGCCAAGGGGCCGGGTGCCGGCGCGGTGGAGCGGCTGGAACACGACGCGCCGGTGCCGGTGCCCGCCGGCGGGGACGTGCCGGCGCCCGACCTCGCGCGGCACGACGGCACGCCGCTGGGCGCGCGCATCCGGGCGGCGCTGCAGGCGGCGGCCGCGGCAGGCGAGCCGGTCGCGCTGGGCGCGGTGTTCACGACCGACGTGCAGCGCCTGCGCGCCGAGCAGCCGCACGGCGCCGCCCGGCTCGAGCTCGCCCTGGACGAAGGCCGCATCCTGGCGGGCGGGCGCAGCGTGCCGGTGTGCGAGCTGGAGATCGAGGCACTGCAGGGTCCGGTGGCCGAGGTGGTGCGCGCCGCGCGGGTGTGGGTGCAGGCCCATGGGCTGTGGCTCAGCACCCGCAGCAAGGCCAGCCGGGGCCGGGCCCTGGCGCTCGGTGGCGGGCCGAAGCCGCCGCGCCCGCTGCCGCCCGTGGGCGATCCGGCGCGCGCCGACGCCGCCCTGGCCGCGGCGCTGGACCTGGCCAGCCTGCTGGCGGCCGGCGAGGGCGCGGCGTCCCATGCGCAGGCCCTGGCGGCGGCCCTGCAGGCACTGGGCGCCGACGCCGCTGCCGCGCAGGTGGCGGCGGCCGGGGATGCGGTGCAGGCCGCACGCGGCGGCGCCGTGCAGCTGGCCCTGCTCGCCGCGCTCGAGGTCCAGTCGGACCGGCTGCCGCCGGCCTAGGGCGGGGACGTGGCGGCGGGGACGGCGGCGGGGACGGCAGCGGCGGCGCCGGGGCCCGCGCCTTCGGCGGCCTGCAGCCGCGACCGCACCAGCGCGATGGCGCTGCGCAGCGCGTACAGCTCGTCGGCGTACGACAGCGGCACCGCCACCTGCGACACCCGCGCATCCAGCGCCTCGAGCTCGGCGCCCAGTGCCTGCGGATCGGCGCCGGGCAGGGCGGCGCGGTCCTCCAGCGCCCGCAGCTGCGCGTACCAGCGGTACACGCGCGAGCGGATGCGCAGCGCATACAGCGGCGGCACCACGCGCGACAGCGGCAGCAGCACGGCCAGGATCAGGCCGAGCGCCAGCCACATGCGCTCGACCAGGTTGGCGACCCAGAACGGCAGCCAGCGGTGCAGCAGGCCCGGGCCGTCGGCATAGGTGCGCTCGGCCTCGCGCGCGACCGGGAACTCGCCGTGGGCGACGGTGGGGAAGGCGCGGGCGCGCTGGAACCAGCCGGCCTGCCCGTGCAGCTCGCGCGCGGCCTGCGCCACCCGCTGCAGCACCGCCGGGTGCGTGTCCTCGCGGGCCAGCAGCGTGGTGGTGGTGGCCACCAGCCGCACGTCCTCGCGCGGCTTGTCGGCCGCCAGGTCGACGATGCCGCGCGGCAGCACCACCGGCGTGAGGAACGGCAGCCGGCGCGCATAGGCCTCGGCCTGCGGCATGTCCAGCAGCCGCACGCCGGGCGTGCGCAGCAGCATCTGCACCATCAGCGACTCGGGCGCCGAGGCGAACACCAGCACGTCGAGCCGGCCGGCCAGGAAGGCCGTGGTGGCAGGGGTCTGCTCCAGCCGCGACAGCCGCAGGCGGCGCGGGTCCACGCCGTTGGCGTCGAACAGCCGGGCCATCAGGCGCGGCACGCCGCTGCCCTCGGTGCCCACGTTGACGCGCAGCCCCTGCAGCTGCGCCAGCGCGGCCAGCCGCCCGCCGGGCAGCGCGCGGGCGGCGTCCTCGCGCCAGAAGATCCACAGCGGCTCGACGAACAGCGAGCCCAGCGACTGCAGCCCCGGCTCGGGGTCGCGGCCTTCGCCGGCGGTGCCGCCCTGCACGAAGGCCAGGTCGGCCGCATCCTCGCGCAGTAGCCGCTCGTTGTCCTGCGAGCCCTGGCTGGGCACCAGCGTGACCTCGAAGCCGTCGGCCTCGAGCGCGGCCTTGTACCGCTCGCCGAAGCCGGCATAGGCGCTCTGCGCCGGGCCGGTGGCCAGGCGCACCAGCTTCGGCGGCGTGGGATCGAGCCACCCGTAGGCGGCCACGAGCAGGCCGGCGGCCAGCAGCACCAGCGGCCCGCCCGAGACCAGCGCATCGCGCAGCGACAGCAGGGCCGAGCGCAGCGTGCGCTGCAGCGCCAGCCGGCGCGCCGCGAGTTCGCCCGCCTTCACGCGCCGGCCCCGGGCAGGTCGGCCAGCGCCGGCAGGAACTGCCCGCCGGCCGTGATGCCGCGCGCGGCCCGCACCGCGGCCACGGTGGCCTGTGCCACCGCTTCGGCGGCCAGCGTGGCCAGCAGCAGCATCTCGGCCGGCCGGCCGCTCGCGCCCGTGCCCAAGGCGAACAGCGTGTCGCCGTCGAGCATGGTGTGCACCGGGTTGATCGCGCGCGCCAGCCCGTCGTGCGCCACCGAGGCCAGCCGGTGCGCCTGCGGCTTGGTCAGCACCGCGTCGGTGGCGACCACGCCGATGGTGGTGTTGGCGCCGGCGACCAGGTGGGATGGCGTGCGGCCGGCCAGCAGGGCGCGGCGGCTGTCCAGCAGCGTGCCGTCGTCGGCACGGGCGCCCGCCAGCACCCGGCCGGTGTCGGGGTCGACCACGTCGCCCAGCGCGTTGCAGGCCACCAGCGCGCCGACGGTGACGCCGCCCACGCGCAGCGCGGCGCTGCCGATGCCGCCCTTCATCGCCCGGCCGATGCCGAACAGCTTGCCGATGGCCGCGCCGGCGCCGGCGCCCACGTTGCCTTCGGCCGGCGCCGCCGCCGACGCCGCCTCGCAGGCGGACCAGCCGGCCTGCGCGTCGGGTCGGATGCGGTGGTCGCCCAGGTGCAGGTCGAACAGCACCGCCGCCGGCACCAGCGGCACGCGGGCCGGCCCGACCTGCAGGCCGATGCCGTGCGCGTCCAGCCAGCGCATTGCGCCGCCGGCGGCATCGAGGCCCCAGGCACTGCCGCCGCACAGCATCACCGCATGGACGCGTTCGACCAGGTGGGACGGCGCGAGCAGGTCGGTCTCGCGGGTGCCGGGGGCGGCCCCGCGCACGTCGACGCCGGCCACGGCGCCGGCGCGGGCCAGGACCACGCTGCAGCCGGTCGGGCGGCGGTCGTCGGTGTGGTGGCCGACCTCGATGCCGGCGACGTCGGTGATGCTCAGGCGGGCCATCGGGTCATCTTAGCGGCGGCGCACGCGCGCACCGCCCGCTCCTAAGATCCGTGCCATGCCGCCCCGCCAGCCCCCGTCCACGCCCGCCGCCGTCCCCGCGCTCTCGCGTCGCCAGCTGCTGGCCGCGGGAGGCGCCGGTGCCCTGCTGTCGGCCTGCGCGCTGCCCGCCAGCGACGGCCGCACGCAGCGGGTGCAGCTGGTGGCACAGCCGGCCGAGGTCGCGTTGCGGGGTGCCGGGCAGCCGCCCGTGCAGGCCTGGAGCTATGGCGGCGACGTGCCCGGGCCGACGATCCGGGCCCGGCAGGGCCAGCGGCTCGAGGTGGAGTTCGTCAACCGGCTGCCGGTGCCCACCACCGTGCACTGGCACGGCCTGCGCCTGCCCAACGCCATGGACGGCGTGCCCGGCCTGACGCAGCCCCCCGTGGAGCCCGGGGGGCGTTTCCGCTACGCCTTCGACCTGCCCGATGCCGGCACCTTCTGGTACCACTCGCACCTGCGTGGCAGCGAGCAGGTCGAGCGCGGGCTGCACGGCGTGCTGCTGGTCGACGAGGCGCAGCCGGTGGCCGGCTTCGACCGCGAACTCACCTGGCTGGTCGACGACTGGCGGCTGGCACCCGACGGCGCGCTGGACACCCGCTTCCTGCAGCCGCACGACGTGGCCCATGCCGGCCGGCTGGGCAACCTGGTCACGGTCAACGGCCGCCTGCCGCAGCCGGTGGTGCTGCGGCGCGGCGAGCGGATCCGGCTGCGGCTGGTCAACGCGGCCAACGCCCGCATCGTGGCCCTGCAGTTCGACGGCCACCGGCCGCTGGTGCTGGCGCTGGACGGGCATCCGGTGGTGCCGCACGAGCCGCCGCGCGGCCGCGTGGTGCTGGGGCCCGGCATGCGCGCCGACCTGCTGCTCGAAGCCGTGGGCGAGCCCGGCCGCCGCTACGCGGTGGGCGACGTGTTCTTCCCGCGCGCGGCGTACGACCTGCTGGAGCTGGCCTATGCGGCCGAGCCGCTGCGCGCGCCCGACGGCCGCGTGCCGGTGCTGGCGGCCAACCCGGTGCCCGAGCCGGTGGCCGAGGGCGCGCTGCGCCACGTGCTGACCTTCGAGGGCGGGATGATGGGCGCGCTGCACAGCGCCACGCTGGACGGGCGCCAGGTGCCGTTCATGGAGCTGGCGCGGCGCGGCACGCCCTGGGCCATCGACGGGGTGGTGGGCGCGGCGCACGACGGCCACGCCGGCCATGCGGGGCACGCGATGGCGCCGTTCCTGACCGTGCCACGCGGCCGCAGCGTCGAGCTGGTGCTGCGCAACGACACCCGCTGGTTCCACCCGATCCACCTGCACGGCCATGCGTTCCGCCTGCTCAGGCAGGGCGGCCGCGACGTGGCCCAGCGGCCCTGGCTGGACACCGTGCTGCTGGCACCGCAGGAAGAGGCGACGGTGGCCTTCGTCGCCGACAACCCCGGCGACTGGATGCTCCACTGCCACGTGCTGGAGCACCACGAGGGCGGGATGATGGGCGTGCTGCGGGTCGCCTGAGCGGGGCACTGCGCCGCGGTCCTACAGGCGCCGGCAACGGCCACCGACAGGGAGCCAACGCTGGGCTTTCCCACAATGGCCCGAGCCCGCCGGCCGAGCCGGTCCCGATCCACCCCACACGGAGAGCCCCATGCCCGAGACGACCACGACCACCTCCCCCTTCCCCACGACCGAGAGCATGTCCGGCACCAGCGCCACCGGCACCGGCGCCACCGGCGCGGCGGATGCCAACCGCGTGCAGCGCATGGCGCAGGCCGCGCACCAGGCCGTCGACAAGCTGGAGCAGACCCTGGGCACCTCGTCCGAGCGCGTGATGGGCTGGCAGCAGGAGTACGGCGACATGGCCCGCGAGCAGGTGCGCACCAGCCCGCTGGCGGCCGTCGGCATCGCCTTCGCCGTCGGCATCGTGTTCTCCAAGCTGTTCATGCGCTGAGCCGCCCGGCGGCGCACGGACGAAGGGGCCCCGCGGGGCCCCTTCGCATGGGTGGGTGCCGGCTCAGGTCTCGGCCAGCACGCGGATCTTGCCTTCGCGCACGAAGCGCTCGAACTCGTCGCGCGTGATCGCGGCGGAGCCGGGATCGTCGCCGTCCATCCAGCCGAGGGTGACGCTGTCGTCGGCGATCTCGATCTCGACCGGGCCGTCGGGAATGGGCATCAGCATGCCGTCGCCGGCACGGAAGCTCACGTCGCCGTGGATCAGGGCTTGGTGGGACATGGGGTCTCCTTTCGCTGTCCTGTGGCCCCATTGAGCCAGCGGCCGCGGCCCGGCGCTGTCAGCGGACACCGCCTGAGGCTGACGACCCCACGGTGCCGCGGTATTTGGGCGCGTGCCCAAACACCAGCGCGTGCTCAGGCCTGCGCCACGCGGCGCTCGATCTCGGCGCGCCCGCCCGGCGTGGTCATGAGCACCAGCGTGGCGCCCGGCCGCACCCGGTGGTCGTCGGGCGGGTTGAACGCCCACCGGCCCTCCTCGTGCGTGGCCACCAGGATCCACTCGCGCGAGCGCGGCGCCAGCTCGCCCACCGTGCGCGCCGGACTGCCCGCCGGCACGCGCACCTCGTCCAGCCGCAGGCCCTCGTCGGTGCGCAGCATCTGGTCCATGAAGTTCACCACGTGCGGCCGCACCATCGCCGAGGCGATGCGCATGCCCCCGGTGAAGTCGGGCGAGACGATCTCGTCGGCCCCCGCGCGGCGCGCCTTGTCGGCGTTGCGCACGTCGTGCAGCCGCGCCACCACCCGCGCGCGCGGGTTCAGCAGCTTGACCGACAGCGCCACCATCAGGTTGTGGCTGTCGTCGCCCGTCACCGCGAACACGCCGGCCGCGCGCGTGACGCCGGCGCGCCGCAGGGCGTCGTCGTCGGCGGCATCGGCCGCCAGGTGGGGCGTGTCGGGGTGGCGCTCGAGCCAGGCCTGCAGCGCCTGCGGGTCGCGCTCGATGGCCACGAACGGGCGCCGCGTGCGCAGCAGCTCGGTGGCGACGTTGCCGCCCACGCGGCCCACGCCGCAGACGATGTAGTGGCCCGACAAGGCGGCGATCTGGCGTTCCATGCGGCGTCTCCGGAAGCTGGCGTTCAGGTCCGACTCGATCAGCCAGGCCAGGAAGGTCGAGAACAGGTAGCTGAGGTTGACGATGCCCACCACGGCGATCGCGACGGTGAACAGCCGGCCGTAGGGATGGTGCGTGAGGTCCACGACCTCGCCGTAGCCGATGGTGGCCACGGTGATGAAGGTCATGTAGAAGCTGTCGACCCAGCTGGCCTGCGGCCGGCCGATCCAGTGATAGCCCAGCGTGCCCACCGCATGCACCGCCACCAGCACGGCGGTGCCCGCGAGCAGGCCGCGGAAGTGGCGGCTGCGCAAGGGGTGGGGCAGGCGTGGCACGGTGGGACCGGGGCGGGCAGGGCTGCCCAGCGACTGTAGCGCTGCGCCGGGGCGGCGCAGCGCGGGTTTCAGCGCAGCCGCATCGCGGGGTGCGCGTCGGCCGGGCGCTGCTCCATGTAGCCCTGGCCGTCCTTGACGCCCTTGCGGCCGGCGCGCTGCCAGGCCGTCTGCTGGCCCGCCAGCGCGGCGAGGAACTCGAGTTCCTCGTCGGTGTGGTTGATCGCCTGCGCCGGGCGCAGCCGCCGGCCCTCGCGCGGCACCGGCTCGGCCCAGAACGACTGGTGGTACGCAGCCTGCGACAGCGCGCGGTCGAAGCCCGCGGCCAGCGCGACCTCGCCGTAGCAGTTGCAGAAGTAGGTGCGGCTGTCCTCGGCGGCGAACACCTCGGTGTAGACGCCGGTGCCGCGGATGCCTGCGGTCAGCGTGGGCGTGACGATCTGGCGTGCCCCGCCGCGGTTCCACACGCTGGCCACCGCGCCGGTCAGCAGGCGCAGCACCGAGGCCGCGTTGATCGTGTCGCCGCGCTCGACGACCAGCCGGGACTGCGGACGCAACAGGAACGCCGCGTTGCCCAGCACGAACACCAGGTGCGAGCCCGGGCCGCTGACCAGCTCGTCGCCGGTCTGCACCCAGTCCTGCGGGCGCAGCGCCCGGCCGTTGGCCAGCACCTCCCCGCGCAGCTCGACCACGTTGCCGCGCTGCTGGGCCAGGGCGGCGCCGAAGCCGCCGGCCGCGACCCAGGCCGCGCCCGCCTGCAGCACCGAGCGGCGCCGGAACCACAGGACGTCGGCCTCGCTGCGGCCTTGCAGGGCATGCTGGGTCATCACGGGGTCTCCTGGGTGGGCGCCGGCGCGGGGGCGTCGGCGCTGAAGCTGTCGCGGAAGGTGAACCAGATCGAGGTGGAGAACATCGCCGCCAGCAGCAGCGCGGCCGGCATCATCACCGCCTTGAGCACGCCGGCCGAGCCGGACACGGCGCCCACCAGGCTGATCAGCGCGCCGGCGGCCAGGAACACGCCCAGCCAGGCCAGGCCGTAGACCACCATCGCGCCCAGGTTGCGCCAGCAGGCCACCGCGCTGAAGAACAGGCTCTTGGCCGGCGTGATGCCGTGCCAGTGCACCAGCGCCGGCGCATGCCAGAACAGCAGGAAGATGGGCGTGTGCAGCAGCAGCACCAGCAGCACCGTGGCGTCCACCTGCCCCGGGGGCGCCGCCGACGGCGTGGCGCCACCGCCGGCGATCAGCTCGGCGATGCCGGTGGCCAGCAGCGAGCCGGCGGTGTAGAGCGCGCCCAGCACCAGCATCGCCCGGGCCCGCTGGCGGCCGGCGCGGAAGGCGCTGACCAGCACCGTGGGCATGGGAAAGCGGCCGTGCTCGGCCTCGGCGCTGGCGGCCATCAGGCCCAGCGTGGCGGCGGGCACCAGCATGCCGCCAACCACCGGGCCCAGCACGGGCACCTGCGCGATCAGCAGCACCACCGCCATGTACATGAAGAACAGGCCCACCAGCGCGAGCGGTTGCCGCAGGAAGGTGCGGATGCCGGTGCGCACCCACTGCAGGCCCGTGCGCGGCGGAACGACGTTGAGTTTCATGACGGGGGAGGCGGCAGGGTGCGGGCCGTCTCAGGCCTGCACGGGATGGTCGATGCGCTGGCGCAGCACGCGCTCGAAATGGGTGGGATCGTGGGGCTGCAGCAGCGAGGCCTCGCGCGGCAGGTGGAAGTCCCACAGCCGCGAGATCCAGAAGCGCAGCGCGCCGGCGCGCAGCATGGCCGGCAGCAGGCGCCGCTCGGCCGCGGCCAGCGGCCGCACCCGGCCGTAGGCGGCCAGCAGGGCGTCGGCGCGCACCGGGTCGTGGGTGCCGGTGGCCAGGTCGATGCACCAGTCGTTCAGGCACACCGCGACGTCGAACAGCCAGGTGTCGACGCCGGCGAAGTAGAAGTCGAAGCAGCCGGTCAGCGTGCCGGCGTCGAACATCGCGTTGTCGCGGAACAGGTCGGCATGCACCGGCCCGCGCGGCAGCGCGGCATAGGCCGAGGAGGCCGCCACGTGGTTCTGGTAGGCCAGCTCGGTGCGCAGCAGCGCTGCCTGGCCGGGGTCCAGGTGGGGCAGCACCACCGGCACGGTCTCGTTCCACCAGGCCAGCCCGCGCAGGTTGGGCTGGAGGCGGTCGTAGTCGCGCGCGGCCAGGTGCATGCGCGCCAGCATCTCGCCCAGCGCGGCGCAGTGCGACGCCTGGGGGGCCAGCTCGCTGGCGCCGCGCAGGCGGTTGACCACCGCGGCCGGCTTGCCGCAGACGGTGTGCAGCAGGTCGCCGGTGGCCGGGTCGGCCTGCGGGTCGGGCACCGGGATGCCGCGCAGCGCCAGGTGCTTCATCAGGTGCAGGTAGAACGGCAGCTGCTCGCGCGTGAGCCGCTCGAACAGGGTCAGCACCCACTCGCCCTGGTCGGTGGTGGCGAAGTAGTTGGTGTTCTCGATGCCGCCCTGGATGCCGCGCAGCGCGTGCAGCTCGCCCAGGCCCAGGCGCTGCATCAGCCCGCGCGCCTGGTCCTGCGGGACTTCGGTGAAGACGGCCATGTCGGTGGTGGTGGGGGACTCAGAAGCGCAGCAGGTTCCACATGCGCCGGCCGCCACCGCCCACGGGCTGGGTGCGCTCGTCGACGCTGCCGCTGGTGCGCGCGGCCGAACCGGGGTCGACCTCGTAGGCGGGCGCGCCGTTCTTGGGCTGCACGCTGATGCTGCGCACCTGGCCGCCCACCCTGAGCTCCTCGACCCGGGCGCCCGCGTCCTCGGTGACGGTGCGTTCGGTGGGCTGCTCGGGCGGGAAGGTGGGCACCTGGGCCGCGGCCCCGGCGCAGGCCAGCAGCAGGGTCGGGATGGCGGCGCGCAGCATGGGGCGGGATTGTAGAGGCGCGGCCGCTGGCGGCTGCGGCGTCGGCCCGGCCGGGCGGCAGGTAGGATCGCCGCCCTATGACCGAGACCCCGGCTTCGCCGCCCCCGACCCTGCTGCTGGTCGACGGCTCCAGCTACCTGTACCGCGCCTTCCATGCCATGCCCGACCTGCGGGCCATCCCGGGCGACCCGGCCAGCCCGGCCACGGGCGCGATCCGCGGGATGATCAACATGCTGCAGAAGCTGCGCAAGGACGTGCGGGCCGAGTACGCGGCGGTGGTGTTCGACGCCCCCGGCAAGACCTTCCGCGACGACCTGTATCCCGACTACAAGGCCAACCGCTCGCCCATGCCCGACGACCTGCGCTCGCAGATCGAGCCGATCCACGAGGTCGTGCGGCTGCTGGGCTGGAAGGTGCTGCACGTGCCCGGCGTCGAGGCCGACGACGTGATCGGCACGCTGGCCTGCATGGCCAGCACGCACGGGCTGCGCACCGTGATCTCCTCGGGCGACAAGGACCTGTCGCAGCTGGTGGACGAGCGCGTGACCGTGATCGACACCATGAACGACAAGGTGCGCGACCTGGCCGGCGTCGAGGCCGAGTTCGGCGTGCCGCCGGCGCTGATGGTCGACTACCAGGCGCTGGTGGGCGACAGCGTGGACAACGTGCCCGGCGTCGAGAAGGTGGGCCCCAAGACCGCGGTCAAGCTGCTCAAGGAGTACGGCTCGCTGGACGCGCTGGTGGCGCGGGCGCACGAGGTCAAGGGCGCGGTGGGCGAGAACCTGCGCAAGGCGCTGGGCTGGCTGCCCACCGGCCGCCAGCTGCTGACCATCAAGAAGGACTGCGCGCTGGCCGAGCACATCCCGGGCCTGCCGGCGCTGGACGACATCATCATCGGCGGGCAGGACACCGAGCGGCTGAAGGACTTCTACGAGCGCTACGGCTTCAAGGGCCTGGCGCGCCAGCTGGAGCAGCATGCGCTGCAGCCCGAGCAGCTGGGCCACGACGCGCCGCCCGACGCCGCGTCGCTGGAGCCCGGGGCCGATCCGCTGCTGGCGCCGCCGCGGGTGACCAACCTGCAGTACGCCACCGTGCTCGACTGGGCCGCCTTCGACGACCTGCTGGCCCGCCTGCAGGCCGCGCCGCTGGTGGCGCTGGACACCGAGACCAGCTCGCTGGACGAGATGCAGGCCGAGATCGTGGGCCTGTCGTTCTCGACCGAGCCGGGCACGGCCTTCTACGTCCCGGTGGCGCACAGCTACGGCGACGCGCCGGTGCAGCTGCCGCGGGAGGAGGTGCTGGCGCGCCTGCGGCCCTGGCTGGAGGACGCGGCGCGGCCCAAGCTGGGCCAGCACGTCAAGTACGACCGCCACGTGTTCGCCAACCACGGCATCGAGGTGCAGGGCTACGTGCACGACACCATGCTGCAGTCGTACGTGCTCGAGGTGCACAAGCCGCACGGGCTGGCCAGCCTGGCCGAGCGCCACCTGGGCCGCGCCGGCATCGACTACGAGAGCATCGCCGGCAAGGGCGCGCACCAGATCCCGTTCTCGCAGGTGTCGGTGGAGAAGGCGGCCGAGTACTCGTGCGAGGACGCCGACCAGACCCTGGACGTGCACCGCGTGCTGTGGCCGCGGCTGGAGGCCGACGCGAAGCTGCGCGCGGTCTACGCGCTGGAGATGCAGACCAGCGAGGTGCTGTGGCGCATCGAGCGGCACGGCGTGCTGATCGACGGCCAGGTGCTGGCGCGCCAGAGCCACGAGCTGGGCCAGCGCATCCTGCAGCTCGAGCAGGAGGCGCACGAACTCGCGGGCCAGCCGTTCAACCTGGGCAGCCCCAAGCAGATCGGCGAGATCTTCTTCGGCAAGCTGGGCCTGCCGGTGGTCAAGAAGACCGCCAGCGGCGCGCCGTCGACCGACGAGGAGGTGCTGGAGAAGCTGGCCGAGGACTACCCGCTGCCGGCGCGCATCCTGGAGCACCGCGGGCTGTCCAAGCTCAAGGGCACCTACACCGACAAGCTCGCGCAGATGGCGCATCCGCGCACCGGCCGCGTGCACACGCATTTCGCGCAGGCGGTGGCGGTCACGGGCCGGCTGTCGTCCAACGATCCCAACCTGCAGAACATCCCGGTCAAGACCGCCGAGGGCCGGCGCGTGCGCGAGGCCTTCGTCGCGCCGCCGGGGCATGTGATCGCCAGCGCCGACTACAGCCAGATCGAGCTGCGCATCATGGCCCACTTGTCGGAGGACCCGGCCCTGATCCGCGCCTTCACCGAGGGCCTGGACGTGCACCGCGCCACCGCCGCCGAGGTGTTCGGCGTCGCGCCCGAGCAGGTCAGCAGCGAGCAGCGCCGCTATGCCAAGGTGATCAACTTCGGCCTGATCTACGGCATGAGCAGCTTCGGGCTGGCGCGCAACCTGGGCATCGAGACCAAGGCCGCGGCCGCCTACATCGACCGCTACTTCCAGCGCTATCCCGGCGTGCGCCAGTACATGGACGAATCCAAGCTCACGGCCAAGCGCCAGGGCTACGTGGAGACGGTGCTGGGCCGGCGGCTGTACCTGCCCGAGATCAACTCGCCCAACGGCCCGCGCCGCGGCGGCGCCGAGCGCCAGGCGATCAACGCGCCCATGCAGGGCACGGCCGCCGACCTGATCAAGCTGGCCATGGTGCAGGTGCAGCAGGCGCTGGACCGCGCCGGCCGGCGCACCCGCATGGTGTTGCAGGTGCACGACGAACTGGTGTTCGAGGTGCCGCTGGACGAGGTCGACTGGGTGCGCGCCGAGATCCCGCGCCTGATGGCCGGCGTGGCCGCCCTGCGGGTGCCGCTGGTGGCCGAGGTCGGCATGGGCGCCAACTGGGAAGAGGCCCATTGATGCGCCATCGGGTGTGCTCCCGAGCCCGGACAGGGGGATGGGCCGCTCTTGACCGGGCCCGAGGCTGCCCCGCATGATCCCCCACCATGTCCGCTGACAAGAAGGCCGGCAAGTCGCTGTTCAATCCCCTGTACCCGGGGGACCGCGCGACCGCGCCCATGGCGCTCGAGGAGGACAGCCCCTCGGCCTGGGCCCGCTTCGAGGAGGCCCAGCGCTCGCTCGACAAGCCGTTCGCCCCCACCCAGCCCCCCGGCGCCACGGTGCCCGGCGGTCCCGAATGGGCCGCCACCCAGCCGATGTCGGGCGCCGGGCTGCCGCCGGCCCCGCCCAGGTCCTCGCGGACCGCCACGCTCGACGACGTGATGGCGATGGCGCGGCGCAACAACCGCGCCTGCCCCATGCCCATGCCCTGGGCGGCGCTGTGCAAGGTGCTGGCCGCGCAGGCCGGCCCCGCGGCCCAGCCGCCGCTGCCCGCGCCCATCGCCGGCGCGGCCTGGGCCGCCACCTCCAGCATGGCCAAGCGCCTGCGCCTGCGCGACCAGGTCGAGTGGGCACAGCAGGCCGGCCTGCTGCAGCTGGCCTACGAGGCGCTCGCCGCGCTCGACGAGGCCCAGTGGCACCACTTCGACGACTGAGCGCCTGAGCCGGCCCGCGGCCGCCCCGGCCTCAGCTGGCCGCCAGGAACTGCAGCACCGCGCGGTTGAAGCGCTCGGGCGCCTCCAGGTGCAGCATGTGGCCGTAGTTCTCGAACACGTCCACCTTGGCATCGGGCATGCGCGCGGCCACCTCGCGGGCGCGATCGACCAGCAGGCCCATGCGCTCGCGCAGTTCCGGCGGCGCGAAGGCGCGGCCGGTGGCGGTGCGGTCGCGGGTGCCCACCAGGATCAGCGTGGGCTGGCGCACCAGGTGGAACTCGTGCACCACCGGCTGGCCCCACATCGCGTAGAAGCTGTTGACGTAGCTGCGCACCCACCGCGGGTACTCGGCCGAGCCCATGGTGCGGGCACGCACCTCGATGAAGGGCCAGAACTGCTCGCGCGTGAGCTGCGGGTTGTAGGTGTTGACCAGCTGCGTGTAGTAGGCCTCGGGCGTGAGGTTCATCTCCTGCTCGACCAGCCGCTCGCGCGGCACCGGCTGCACGTACTGCCGGTAGTCCTCCAGGCCGACCGGGCCGGCCAGCACCAGCCGGTTCACCCGTGCCGGGAAGGTGCGCGTGAAGCGGGTGGCGGCCATGCTGCCCATGGAGTGCGCGACCGCGTCGACCTTGTCGACCTTCAGGTGGTCCAGCAGCTGGGCGGTGTGCGCGGCCATCACGTCGAAGCTGGCCGGCAGCTCGTCGGGCTTGGAGGACTTGCCGAAGTGCACCTGGTCGGGCACCACCACCCGGTAGCCGTCGGCCGCCAGCGCGGCGATCACCGGCTGCCAGTAGCTGCTGGGGAAGTTGCGGCCGTGGAACAGCACCACGGTGCGGTTGCGTGCCCGCCCGGTGGGCGCCACGTCCATGTAGGCCAGGCGCAGGGCCCGGCCCTCGATGGACACCGGCAGGTAGGCCACCGGGTAGGGGTAGGGGTAGCCCTCCAGGGCGATGCCGTAGGGCTCGGCGGCCGGTGCGGCGGGTGCGGGCGCCTGGGCCTGGGCGACGAAGGCCGACAGGGCCAGCGCGGCGCCGGCCAGCAGGGCCGGCAGGGACGGGGTCGGGTGCATGTGCGTGTCTCTCGCTGTGGTTGTGGCTGCGCGGCGCGTGCCGCGCGGGCGCAACGGTAGCGCAACCGTCGCGTCACCGCCGCCGCCGCCGGCAAACCCGGGCGCGGCCCGCGTCCGGGGCCGCGGCAGGCCAGGTCAGCGGGCGAGGAAGCCGCCGTCGACCGGGTAGTACGCGCCGGTGACGAACGAGGCCTGCGGGCTGCTCAGCCAGGTGACCAGCGCGGCCACCTCCTCGGGGCGCCCGAGCCGGCCGGCCGGATGCAGGCCCACCAGCGCCTGCAGCGTGGCCGGGTCCTGCTCCAGGCCCGCGATCATGGGCGTGTGGATGAAGGCCGGGCCCACGGCGTTGATGCGCACGCCCTGCGCGCCGTACTCCAGCGCGGCCGCCTTGGTCAGCCCGAGCACCCCGTGCTTGGCCGCGGTGTAGGCCGGCGCGTTGGCGAAGCCCACCGCGCCCAGGATCGAGGCCATGTTGACGATGGCCCCGCCGCCGGCGGCCAGCAGCGCCGGGATCTGCGCCTTCATGCAGTGGAAGACGCCGCTGAGGTTGACCGCCAGCACCTGGTTCCAGGCCTCCAGCGGGTAGTCGGCCGTGGGCGCCATGGCGCCGCCGATGCCGGCGTTGTTGCAGGCGATGTCCAGCCGGCCCCACAGCGCCTGCGCGCGCGCCACCAGCTGCGCGCACTGGGCAGCGTCGGCCACGTCGCAGGCCGCGAACGCGGCCTCGCCGCCGGCCTCGCGCACCAGGGCCACGGTCTCCTCGCCGCCTTGCGGCGCGGTGTCCGAGACCAGCACGCGCGCCCCGGCGGCCGCGTAGGACAGGGCGATGGCCCGGCCGATGCCGGAGGCTGCGCCGGTGACGAGGGCGATCTTGCCGTCGAGCATGGGTGACTCCCTTGGGATGACAACAGGCGGGCATGCTAGGCCGCGCGGGCCCCGCGCGGGCTTGATCCAGCGCAGGGCGCGGCCCCCTACGATGGACGCATGACCGATGCACCCGAGCCGCTGCGCGGCCTGACGGCCGAGGCGGTGGCGGCCGCCCGCCGCGCCGCCGGCTGGAACGAGATCGCGCCGCCGGGCCAGCGCGGGCTGGCGCAGATCGCGCGCGGCGTGGCCACCGAGCCGATGTTCCTGCTGCTGCTGGTCGCCGCCGGGGTCTACCTGCTGCTGGGCGACCTGGGCGAGGGCCTGCTGCTGGGCGCCTTCGCGCTGCTGACGGTCGCGCTGGTGGTGTGGCAGGAGCGGCGCAGCGAAGAGGCGCTGCGCCGGCTGCGGGCGCTGGGCGCGCCGCAGGCGCGGGTGCGGCGTGACGGCGCGGTGCTGCGCATCCCGGCGCGCGAGCTGGTGCCCGGCGACCTGCTGCTGCTGGGCGAAGGCGAGCGGGTGCCGGCCGATGCCGTGCTGCGCGAGGCCACGGGCCTGGCCGCCGACGAGTCGCTGCTCACCGGCGAGTCGGTGCCGGTGCACAAGCGGCCGGCGCTGGCGGGCGAGGCGCTCGACGGCCTGCAGCCGGGCGGCGACGGCTCGCCGCTGGTCCATGCGGGGACGCTGGTGGTGGCCGGCCACGGGCTGGCGCAGGTGCGGGCGATCGGCGGCGCCACCGCGGTCGGCCGCATCGGCGGCGCGCTGGCCTCGATCGACGCCGCGCCCACGCCGCTGCAGCAGGAACTCGCGCGCCTGGTGCGCTGGCTGGGCGCGGGCGCCGCGCTGCTGGCCGGCCTGCTGGTGCTGTGGTGGGGCTGGCAGCGCGGCGACTGGCTGCAGGGCGTGCTGGCCGGCATCGCCTTCGGCATGGCCATGCTGCCCGAGGAGTTCCCGATGGCGCTGGCGGTGTTTCTGGCCCTGGGCGCGTGGCGGCTGGCCTCGGTGCAGGTGCTGGCGCGGCGCCCGGCGGCGGTCGAGGCGCTGGGCTCGGCCAGCATGCTGTGCGTCGACAAGACCGGCACCCTGACCGAGA
Organism: Comamonadaceae bacterium; assembly: GCA_027484575.1. Lineage (GTDB taxonomy): Bacteria > Pseudomonadota > Gammaproteobacteria > Burkholderiales > Burkholderiaceae_C > Ramlibacter. Next base: position 441,800 of record JAIXSQ010000007.1, on the reverse strand, counting down.
ACCGGATGCGGCTGCGCCGGCTGGTGGCGGCCGACGGCAGCGAGCTGGTGCTGGACGAGGGCGGCGAGCTGCCCGAGGCGCTGCACCCGCTGCTCGAGGCGGCGGTGCTGGCCTCGCGCCGCGGCGCCACCGACCCGATGGACCGCGCCATCGTCGCCACCGCCGACGCCGCGCGCGGCATGGCCGAGCACCTGCATGCCGACTGGCTGCTGGTGCACGAGTACCCGCTGACGCCGCAGCTGCTGGCTGTGTCGCAGGCCTGGGCCGGACCGGACGGCGCACCCCACGTGGCGGCCAAGGGCGCGCCCGAGGCCGTGGCCGACCTGTGCCACCTGCCGCCGCAACGGCTGGCGCAGGTGCGTGCCCAGGTCGAGCAGCTGGCTGCGCAGGGGCTGCGGGTGCTGGCGGTCGCGCAGGGCGTGGCGCCGCCCGGCCAGCCGCCGGCGCAGGCCCACGACCACGACTTCACCTGGCTGGGGCTGCTGGGCTTCGAGGACCCGCTGCGGCCCAGCGTGCCGCAGGCGGTGGCGCAGGCCCGCGCGGCCGGCGTGCAGGTGGCGATGATCACCGGCGACCATGCGGCCACCGCGCTGGCGATCGCGCGCCAGGCCGGCATCGACGTGGCGGCCGGCGCGCTCACCGGCGAGCAGCTGGCGGCGCTCGACGACGCCGGGCTGCGCGCGGCGGTGCGGCGCGTGCGGGTGTTCGCGCGGGTGCAGCCCACCCAGAAGCTGCGGCTGGTGCAGGCGCTGCAGGCCGACGGCGAGGTGGTGGCCATGACCGGCGACGGCGTCAACGACGCGCCGGCGCTCAAGGCCGCGCACATCGGCATCGCCATGGGCGTGCGCGGCACCGACGTGGCGCGGGAGGCGGCGGCGATCGTGCTGCTGGACGAGGACTTCGGCCGCATCGTCGGCGGGGTGCGGGCCGGCCGGCGGATCCAGGACAACCTGCGCAAGGTCATGACCTACATCACCGCGATCCACGTGCCCATCGCCGGCGTGGCGCTGCTGCCGGTGCTGGCCGGCCTGCCGCCGCTGCTGCTGCCCGCGCACGTGGTGCTGACCGAGATGGTGATCGACCCGGTGTGCTCGCTGGCCTTCGAAGGGGCGCCCGAGGAGCCGGGCCTGATGGAGCGGCCGCCGCGGCCGCTGCACGAGCGGCTGGTGGGGCCTGCGCTGCTGGTCGAAGGGCTGTGGCAGGGCGGGGCGCTGCTGGCCGCGGTGCTGGGCAGCTACGTGGTGGCGCTGCAGTCCGGCCTGCACGAGGACGTGGCGCGCACGCTGGCCATCGTCGGCCTGACGGCGGGCAACCTGGGCCTGGTGTGGCTCAACGCCTCGGGCGGGCGTGGCTTGCGCGCGGTCGGCAGCGGGCTGCGGGCCTTCGGCTGGGTGGCGGCGATCGCCACCGGCGTGCTGGCCGCGGCGGTCCTGGTGCCCTGGCTGCGGGCGGTGCTGCACTTTGCCGTGCCGCCGCCCGGCGCGCTGCTGGCCGCGGTCGCCGCAGCGCTCGCGGCGGTGGCCGTGTCGGCGCTGGTGCACTGGTGGCGGGTCGCGCGCGTGGCGAGTCGCTGATCCGCTGGGGCCGTCATCCCGGCGAAGGCCGGGATCCAGTGACGTGGCGACGCCCCTGGAAAGTCACTGGGCCCCGGCCTGCGCCGGGGCGACACGGGCAGGTGTCAGGCCGGACTGCGCTGGCGCAGCGCCCGGGCAGGCGCGCCGGACCTCACTGGCGTTCCGACCAGAGCACCCCGCCCGTGGCCCAGTTCTGGCGCTGGATGTCGTACAGCAGGATGTCCACCGATTCGGGCTTGCTGCCCAGCGTGTCGCAGACGGCCTGCGTGAGCGCCTCGACCAGCGCCTTCTTCTGCTCGGGGGTGCGGCCTTCCATCAGTTCGACGCGCAGGGTGGGCATGGGGATCTCCTCGGATGTGGGTGGCAGGGAAAGCGGCGATCATAGGCAGCACACGACCAGGAGACCCCACCGATGCGCACCCCCGACCTCGACGCCGACTTCCGTTCCCTGCTGCCGCACGGCACCACCGGCGAGGCCGGGCCGTCGCGCCGCACGGCGCTGAAGGTGCTGGGTGCCGGCTACGCGGCCGCCGCCGGCGCGGCGGTGGCGCAGACGGCGATCCGCACGCCCGCCGACGGCCTGACGGTGGGCGAGATCACCTACGACGTGGGCGGCTTCAAGGTGCCGGCCTACCGCGCCGCGCCGGCCGGCCGCACCGGCTTGCCGGTGGTGCTGGTGGTGCACGAGGTGTTCGGCGTGCACGAGTACATCGCCGACACCTGCCGCCGCTTCGCGCGTGCGGGTTTCCTGGCCATCGCGCCCGAGCTGTTCGCGCGCCAGGGCGACCCGACCGAGTACGGCGAGCTGGCGCGGCTGATGTCCGAGCTGGTCGCCAAGGTGCCCGATGCCCAGGTGATGGCCGACCTGGACGGCGCGCTGGCGTGGGCCGCGGCCCACGGCGGCGACGTGTCCCGGGCCGGCATCACCGGCTTCTGCTGGGGCGGCCGCATCACCTGGCTGTACGCGGCGCAGGGCCCGGTCAAGGCCGGCGTGGCCTGGTACGGGCGGCTGGTGGGTGCGACCACGCCCACGACCCCGCGGCATCCCGTCGACGTGGCCGGCGGCCTGCGCGCGCCGGTCCTGGGCCTGTATGCGGCGGCCGACACCGGCATCCCGCTGGACACGGTTGATAAGATGAAGTCTGCCCTGGCCGCCGGCTCGCCTGCCGCCCGGGCCTCGCAGTTCGTGGTCTACCCCGACGCACCGCACGCCTTCCACGCCGACTACCGCCCCAGCTTCCGCCAGGGCCCGGCCGAGGACGGCTGGCAGCGCGCCCTGGCGTGGTTCCGGGCGAACGGCGTGGCCTGACGGCGCGCGCGCCCCGCCGGCAAGCCGCCTGCGGGCGGCTTTCTTCTGCTCGAGACGACAACGACACACAGGCGCCCCGCCCGGGAGGGGGAGGGCGCAGCGCCGCATGACCTTGATCGCGATCCTCCTGGCCACGCTGGCTGCCGGCATCGGCAGCGTCTGGCTGGCCGCCGCCCTGACCGGGCTGGGCCTGCTGGGACAGGGCCCGGACGGCGGGCGCCGCCCCGGTGCCCAGCACCTGCTCAGCCTGGCCGCCGGCGCGCTGCTGGCCACCGCCTTCCTGCACCTGCTGCCCGAGGCCTTCGAGAGTCCCGAGGATGCGCACGCGCTGTTCGCGACGCTGCTGGTGGCGCTGGTGTTCTTCTTCCTGCTGGACAAGGCCGAGCTGTGGCACCACGGGCATGAGCACCACCACGGCGGCGATGCCCACCACGGCCATGCGCATGCCCACGACCACGGCCACGCGCATGGCCACGGCCACGACCACCGGCAGGGACACGGCCATGCCCACGGCGCCCGCTCGGGCGGCTGGGCCGTGCTGGCCGGCGACAGCGTGCACTGCTTCGGCGACGGCATCCTGATCGCCTCGGCCTTCGTGGCCGACCTGCGGCTGGGCGTGGTCGCCGCGCTGGCCGTGCTGGCGCACGAGGTGCCGCACCACATCGGCGACCTGGCGGTGCTGCGCCAGACCACCGGCAGCCGCAGCGCGGCGCTGGCCAAGGTCTCGCTGGCCGGCGCCGTGACGCCGCTGGGCGGCCTGGTCGGCTGGTTCCTGGTCGACCGGCTCGCCGGCCTGCTGCCGTTCCTGCTGGTGGTGGCGGCCAGCAGCTTCGTCTACGTCGCCCTGGCCGACCTGATCCCGCAGCTGCAGAAGCGGCTGGGCGCCCGCGAGACCGCGGCCCAGGTGCTGTGGCTGGCGGTGGGCATCGGCCTGGTGCTGGCCGTCAGCGCCGGCGTCCACGTGCACTGAGCCGTCCGCGCCCGGCCGGGCCACGCCCGGCTGCCCCAGCCACGGCTGCGGCCCGGGCCTACAGCACCGCGCGCCGCTGCCGACAGCCGCGCCGTCGCCCCCCTGCCCAAGATGACCGGCTCGCAGGCAGGGCCACGCCCTGCCTGGCTTCATCGAAGGAGTTCAGGCAATGGCATCACGTGATTGGGACGACGAGCCGCAGCGGGCCCAGGGACGCTGGGAACCGCAGGGCCAGGACCGCGGCGGCGCGCAGCGCCAGCCGCGCGACACGCGGGGCTGGGACTCGGCGCGCGGCTACGGCGACATGGACCTGGCGCGCTCCGGGGGCTACGGCGGGTATGGCGGCGAGCACCACGCCGAAGGCCGTGGCCAGCCGCCCGGCCGCGAGCGGCAGGGCGGCGGCCGGGAGCGGGGCGGCGAGGGCCGCGAGTTCGGCGGCCGTGACGCGGCCTGGCCCGAGCGCGGCGGCCACGACGGCAGCCAGGGCGGCTGGTGGGGCGAGTCGGGCGCCGGGCAGGCGCAGGGCCGGCAGGAGCCCGGCAGCGGCTGGCAGGGCCGGCCCGAGCCGCAGCAGCAGGGCAACCGCGGCGCGGCCCAGCCCGGCTGGCGCGGCCACGACGAGAGCTACGGCCAGCAGTTCGGCGACCCGTACGGCAACATGGGCACGAGCTACGGCCAGGGCGGCACATCCAGCAGCTTCGCCCAGGGCGGCGCGGGCAGCCAGGGCGGCGCCTGGGGCGGCCGCCAGGGCCAGCAAGGGCAGGGCAGCCAGGACGCGCACGGCGGCGAGATGGCCCGCCAGACCGGCTATGGCCAGCGGCAGCCCCACCACGACCCCGACTACCACGCCTGGCGCGAGGAGCAGATCCGCAACCTCGACCAGGACTACGAGCACTGGCGCCGCGAGCGTTACCGCAAGTTCAGCGAGGAGTTCAACAGTTGGCGCGCCAGCCGCGTGCGCACCGACGCGGGCGAACTGGGTTCCACCGGCGGCAACTTCGGCGCGGCCGACCAGCGACCGCGCGGACGCCAGGACGACGACGGCCGTGGCACCGCGCCCGGCGGCAGCGCGGCAGGCGGTGCCGGTGCCGGCGACATGGCCGCGCTGCGTGGCTCCAGCGGCATGGGCGCGGCCGGCAGCTCGATGACCGGGGCCGCCGGCACGCCCGGCGCCCCTGTCGGCGAGCCGGTGCCCGGGGGCAGCCCCACCAGCAGCGACGGCTCGGGCACCGGCGCCTCGGGCACGGGCACCTCGGCCAGCATGACCGGCTCGCCCGGCCGCACCTGATCCGTGCAGCCCTGCCGGCCCGGGCCGCGCAGGGCTGCCCCGCCTTTCCACCCAGACGCACCAAGGAGTCCCCCATGCGCAAGTTCACCCCCACCCTCATCGCCCTGGCGCTCGCCGCAGGCGGCGCCTACGCCCAGTCGGGCAGCACCGGCGCGACGCCCTCGGGCACCGGCGGCGCCGGCAGCTCGGCCACCGGCGGCCGCTCGGCGCCGGCCGCGCAGCCGTCCACCGGCACCCGCCAGTCCGAGAGCCGCAAGGACGACAAGGTCGCCAAGGCCGACCGGCAGTTCATCGAGAAGGCCGCCGGCAGCGGCATGTTCGAGGTCGAGGCGGCCCAGCTGGCGACCACCAAGGCCCGCAGCCCCGACGTGAAGAGCTATGCCGGCATGCTGGTGGACCACCACACCAAGGCCAACGACGAGCTGATCAAGATCGCCAACGCCCGCAGCATCGAGCTGCCCCCCGGCCCGCCGCGCGCGATGCGCAAGGAGGTCGAGGACCTGGGCAAGAAGGACGCGAAGGACTTCGACAAGGCCTTCCTGCGCGAGATCGGCGTCAAGGCGCACGAGAAGGACGTCAAGGAGTTCGAGAAGGCGTCCAAGGACGTCAAGGATCCCGAACTGAAGGCCTTCGTCGACAAGACGCTGCCGCTGCTGCGCGACCACCTGGCCCAGGCCCGCAAGCTCGAGGGTGGCGGCGATGCCGCCAGCATGGGCGGCCCGGGCGCCAAGGGCGCCGGCGGCGACCACGGCGGCGCCAGCACCCGCACGGGTGGCGGCAGCGGCGCCAACCGCACCGGCAGCTGAGCCGGCGCAGCACCGACCCGGCCGTGGCGCGGCCACCACCCCGCGCCCCGGGCGGCCGCCGCTTCCATGCGACGATCACCCCCGTGGGAGTCACTGTGAACGGCAGACGCTTGATCTGGGGTGCGGCGCTCGCGATGGGCGCCTTGTGGGTGGCCCGCGCGGCGCGCGCGCAGGGGCCCGAGCCCGCCCCGGCGGCGCCTGCCGCGTCGGCATCGCCCCCCGCGGCGCGGGCCGCCGCGTCGGCGCCCAGAGCGGCCGCGAGCGCAGCCGCCGGGCCGCTGCGCCGCACACCCGTCTACGCCCCCGAGGCCGCCCGCACCGCGGGCCGGCTGGGTGACGACGAGCGCGCGGCGCGCGCCTTCCTGCGGGCCGCGGCGCAGCTGGCCCGCATCGACGTCGAGGCCAGCCGCATCGTGCTGGCCCGGTCGCAGAACACCGGCGTGCTGGCCTTGGCCAGCGACGTGGTGGAACTGCGCCGCGGCGCCGATGCCGAGCTGCTGCACCTGCTGCAGGGCCGCGCGATGGCGCTCCCGCTGATGGACGACGGCAGCCGCAAGGGCCTGAACAGGCTGCAGCGCATGGCGGGCGCCCGGCTCGACCGCGAGTACATGGACTGGATCGGCGGCGACCAGCAGCGCGAGGCGATCGAGGTCTACGAGCGCGCGCTGGCCACCGTGGCCGACCCGGCGGTCAAGGCCTGGGTCGAGCGGCAGCTGCCGCTGCTGCGCGAGCTGGAGGCGAGTGCCCAGGCGCTGGGCCCGCAGGCGCGCAAGGCACCGGCGCGTGCCGACGCGGTGCGGCCGGCGGCGCTGCGCTGAGCGACCAGCGCGTCGCCCCGGCGCAGGCCGGGGTCCAGCGACTTGCGTCGTTGCGCCCGTGGTTGCCTGAAGTCACTGGATCCCGGCCTTCGCCGGGATGACGAGGCAAGGGTCCCTTCAGCCCCCGTACCCGCCGCCGCCCGGCGTGTGGATCTCGAACACGTCGCCCGGCTGCATCTGCGCCGAGCCGATGTGGCCCAGGTCCTCGACGCGGCCATCGGCGCGCACCACGCGGTTCAGGCCGGTCGCGCCGGGCTGGCCGCCGGCCATGCCGAAGGCGCCGTGCACGCGGCCGTTGGACAGGATGCTGGCTGTCATCGGCTCCAGGAAGCGCACCCGGCGGATGCCGCCGTCGCCGCCGTGCCAGCGGCCGGCGCCGCCCGAGCCGCGGCGGATCTCGTAGCTGTCCAGCCGCACCGGGAAGCGGAACTCCAGCACCTCGGGATCGGTCAGGCGCGAGTTGGTCATGTGCGCCTGGACCACGCTGGTGCCGTCGAAGCCGCCGCAGGCCTGGCCGCGTTCGTCGAACAGGCCGCCGGCGCCGGTGCCGCCGGAGATGGTCTCGTAGTACTGGTGGCGGTCGTTGCCGAAGGTGAAGTTGTTCATCGTGCACTGGCCCGCCGCCATCACGCCCAGCGCGCCGTACAGCGCGTTGGTGATGCAGCTGGAGGTCTCGACGTTGCCGGCCACCACCGACGCCGGCGGGTCCGGGTTGAGCATCGAGCCGGCGGGGATGGTCACCTTCAGCGGCTTGAGGCAGCCGGCGTTCAGCGGGATCTCGTCGTCCACCAGCGTGCGGAACACGTACAGCACCGCCGCCATGCACACCGCGCAGGGCGCGTTGAAGTTGTTGGCCTGCTGCGGCGAGGTGCCGGTGAAGTCGATCTCGGCGCTGCGGCTGGCGGCGTCGACGCGGATCGCCACCGTGATCTGCGCGCCGTTGTCCAGCGGCAGCGTGTAGCGGCCGTCCTTCAGGCGGGTGATGACGCGGCGCACCGACTCCTCGGCGTTGTCCTGCACGTGGCGCATGTAGGCCTGCACCACGTCCAGGCCGAACTGCGCCACCATGCGGCGCAGCTCCTGCACGCCCTTGGCATTGGCCGCCACCTGCGCCTTCAGGTCGGCCAGGTTCTGCTCGGGGTTGCGGCTGGGATGCGCGCCGCTGCGCAGCAGCGCCAGCATCTCGGCCTCGCGCAGCACGCCGCGGTCGACCAGCTTGACGTTGTCGATCTGCACGCCTTCCTCCTCGATGCGGGTCGAGAAGGGCGGCATCGAGCCGGGCGTGGTGCCGCCGATGTCGGCATGGTGGCCGCGGGAGCCGACGTAGAACAGCGGCCGGCCGGCCGCGTCGTCCTCGAGGTAGACCGGCGTGATCACGGTGACGTCGGGCAGGTGCGTGCCGCCGTGGTACGGGTCGTTGAGCACGTACACGTCGCCCGGCCGCATCGTGTCCGCATTGCCGCGGATCACGGTCTTGATGCTCTCGCCCATCGAGCCCAGGTGCACCGGCATGTGCGGCGCGTTGGCGATCAGCTGGCCGTCGGCGTCGAACAGGGCGCAGGAGAAGTCCAGCCGTTCCTTGATGTTCACCGAGTGGGCGGTGTTCTGCAGCTGCAGGCCCATCTGCTCGGCGATGTTCATGAACAGGTTGTTGAACACCTCCAGCAGCACCGGGTCGACCTGGGTGCCGGCCGCATGCGCCACGGCGCGCGGCACGTGGCGGTCGAGCACCAGGTGGTCCAGGCCGGTCAGGCGGGCCTGCCAGCCGGGCTCGACCACCGTGGTGGCGTTCTTCTCCGCGATGATCGCCGGCCCCTCCACCCGGTCGCCGGGGCGCATGTCCTCGCGCACCACCAGCGCGGCCTCGTGCCAGCGGCCGCCCGAGTACAGGCGCACGGTCTCGCGGCGCGGCACGGGGCGCTCGGGCTGCTCGGCCTGCGCCTGCTCGGCCGGCGCGTCGCCGGCCACCACGGCCTCGACCGAGACCGCCTCGACCACCAGCGGCTTGCCCTGCATCAGGAACGAGTAGCGCTGCCGGTAGGCGGCCTCGAAGCCGGCCTGCACCGTCGCCACGTCGCCGAAGGGCACCACCAGCGCCGCATCGCTGCCCTGGTAGCGCACGTGCACCCGGCGGGCCACGCGCACGGCGCCGGCGCTGACCTGCTGGCGGGCCAGTTCCTCGCTGGCGGCCGCGGCCAGCGTGTCCAGTTGCCGCGCGATGCCGGGCAGGGCCTGCCCGGACAGGGGCGCCTCGACCGCCTGCTCGCGGATCACGTTCTGGTCGGCCAGGCCCATGCCGTAGGCCGACAGCACGCCGGCCAGCGGGTGCACGAACACGCGGGTCATGCCCAGCGCGTCGGCCACCAGGCAGGCATGCTGGCCGCCGGCGCCGCCGAAGCACTGCAGCGTGTAGCGCGTCACGTCGTAGCCCCGGGCCACCGAGATCTTCTTGATCGCGTTGGCCATCTGCTGCACCGCGATGGCGATGAAGCCCTCGGCCACGTCCTCGGCCGCGCGGCCGGTGCGCTGGGCGATGGCGGCGAACTGCGCGGCGGCGGCCTCGTGGCTCAGCGCCTCGTCCGCCTTCGGGCCGAACACCTTGGGGAACCAGCGCGGCTGGATCTTGCCGAGCATCACGTTGGCATCGGTCACGGCCAGCGGGCCGCCACGGCGGTAGCAGGCCGGCCCGGGGTTGGCGCCCGCGCTCTCGGGCCCGACGCGGAAGCGCGCGCCGTCGAACTGCAGGATGGAGCCGCCGCCGGCCGCCACGGTGTGGATGCTCATCATCGGCGCGCGCATGCGCACGCCGGCCACCTGGGTCTCGAACTCGCGCTCGAACTCGCCGGCGTAGTGCGACACGTCGGTCGAGGTGCCGCCCATGTCGAAGCCGATCACGCGCTGGTGCCCGCCCAGGGCCGCGGTGCGGGCCATGCCCACGATGCCGCCGGCCGGGCCCGAGAGGATCGCGTCCTTGCCCTGGAAGGCATGGGCGTCGGTCAGGCCGCCGGAGGACTGCATGAAGAAGATGCGCACGCCGGGCATCTCGGCCGCGACCTGCTCGACGTAGCGGCGCAGGATGGGCGAGAGGTAGGCGTCGACCACGGTGGTGTCGCCGCGGCTGACGAACTTCATCATCGGGCTGGTGCCGTGCGAGGTGCTCACCTGGGTGAAGCCCACCTCGCGGGCGATGCGGGCGGCCGCGGCCTCGTGCGCCGTGTAGCGGTAGCCGTGCATGAACACGATGGCCACGCTGCGCAGCCCGTCGGCATGGGCGGCCTGCAGCTGCCCGCGCAGCTGCGCGTCGTCCAGCGGCTGCACCACCGCGCCGTGCGCGTCCATGCGCTCCTGCGCCTCGACCACGCGGCTGTACAGCAGCTCGGGCAGCACCACGTGGCGGTCGAACAGGCGCGGTCGGTTCTGGTAGGCGATGCGCAGCGCGTCGCGGAAGCCCCGCGTGGTCACCAGCAGCGTGGGCTCGCCCTTGCGCTCGAGCAGGGCGTTGGTGGCCACGGTGGTGCCCATCTTCACGCACTCGACCTGCTGCGGCGTGATCGGCGCGCCGGGCGCCAGGCCCAGCAGGTGGCGGATGCCGGCGACGGCGGCGTCGCGGTACTGCTCGGGGTTCTCGGACAGCAGCTTGTGGGTGGCCAGGCTGCCGTCGGGACGGCGCGCCACGATGTCGGTGAAGGTGCCGCCGCGGTCGATCCAGAACTGCCAGCGGGACGGGGATGCGGGTGTCGTCGTCATGGGGTGGGTCGGGAAAGCGGCTGCGACTCTAACCCGCCGCCGCGCAGCGCCGGCGCAGGCTGTCGCCGCGGGCTCAGGCCAGCGCCCGCACCAGCTGCGCCGCCACCTCGGCCGGCGCCTCGTGGTGCAGCCAGTGCGTGCAGCCGGGCAGCCGCACCAGCGTGCCCTGCGGGCACAGGGCGAGCGCCGCGTCGGCCAGCCCTGCCTCCAGGAAGGCGTCGCGCCCGCCCCAGAGCACGGTGGTGGGCACCGCGACCGGCGTGGCCGGGGTCGGCGGGCCACCGGGCAGCGCGCGGTACCAGTTGAGCATCGCGGTGAGCGCGCCCGGCACCAACCACTGGGCCTGGTAGCGCGCCAGCAGCTGCGGCGGGAAGGCCTCGCGCCGGGCGCTGCCCGCGGTGGCGCGGCGCAGCAGGGCGCAGCCGTCGGCGCGCAGCACGGCCTCGGGCAGCCAGGGCAGCTGGAACCACAGCACGTAGGCGCTGCGCAGGCCCTGCGTGGGATGCCGCAGCGCATAGGGACGCAGCGTGGCGGGGTGCGGCGCGTTCAGCACCACCAGCCGGTGCAGCCGCTGCGGCGCCACCGTGGCCAGGTGCCAGGCCACGATGCCGCCCCAGTCGTGGCCCACCACCGAGAAGCGCTCCCAGCCCATCGCATCGGCCAGGCCGAGCACATCGGCCGCGAGCCGGTCCAGCCGGTACGCGGCCACGCCCGGCGGCCGGTCGGAGCCGCCATAGCCGCGCTGGTGCGGCGCCAGCACCTGCAGGCCGCCGGCGGCCAGTGCCGGCCCGATGCGCGACCAGGCATCGGCCGACTCGGGAAAGCCGTGCAGCAGCACGACCGGGGGGCCGGCGGCCGGCCCGTCGGCCAGCGCCTCGAAACGCAGGCCGTTGGCCTGGAGGGTGCGCGCGCGCATGGCCCGGATCGTAGGCGGGCCGCGGGTTGCCGTGGGCCGCCGGGCGGTTAGAGTCCATCCCATGGCTTCCGACGCGATCCGCACCGTGGAGGGCCGCACGCCCCTGGTGTTCGACTCGCCGCACAGCGGCACCACCTACCCCGACGACTTCCGCCACGCCTGCGACCTGGCCCTGCTGCGCACGGCCGAGGACACGCACGTGGAGCGGCTCTACGCCTTCGCGCCCGGCCTGGGCATCGCCTGGATCGAGGCGCTGTTCCCGCGCAGCTACCTGGACGCCAACCGCGACGAGGACGAGGTCGACGTGACCCTGCTCGACGGTCCGTGGCCCGGCCCGGTGGTGACCGACCCGGCCCGCCTGTCCAAGGTGCGGCTGGGCAAGGGGCTGGTGTGGCGCTGCACCGACGACGGGCTGCCGCTGTACGACCGGCAGCTGTCGGTGGCCGAGGTGCAGGCGCGCATCGAACGCTGCTGGCGCCCCTACCACGCGGCCGTCGCCGCCGCCATCGACGCGGCCCATGCGCGGCACGGCTGGAGCATCCACCTGAACTGCCATTCCATGCCCGCCGTGGCCGGCAGCCACGCCACCGAGCACCCCGGGGTGGCGCATGCCGACTTCGTGGTCGGCGACCGCGACGGCACGACCGCCGACCCCAGGCTCAGCGCCAGGCTCGCGGACTTCCTGCGCGGCCTGGGCTACTCGGCCGAGGTGAACTTCCCCTACAAGGGCGTGGAGCTGGTGCGCCGCTACGGCGACCCGGCGCGGCACCGGCACAGCATCCAGCTGGAGATCAACCGCAAGCTCTACATGGACGAGCGCACGCTGCAGCCGCACGCGGGCATGGCGCGGCTGCAGCGCGACCTGGAGGCGATGGCGCGGATGCTGCTGGCGACGGATCCGCGGGCGCTCTGAGCGCTTGCACCCACCCGTCACCCCCCGCGAAGTGGGGGTCCATGCACGGGCAGGGCGGCGGATCGTGGGTCCCCGCCTGCGCGGGGACGGCGGGGCGGCGTCACTTGCCTTTCGGCACCCGCCCCATCAGGTAGAACTCCGGGTTGGGCTGCATGTCCGAGAAGCTGGCCATGCGGTTGGACAGGCCGAAGAACGCGGTGATCGCGGCGATGTCCCAGATGTCCTCGTCGTCGAAGCCGTGGGCGTGCAGGGCGGCGAAATCCTCCTCGGCCACCTCGTGCGAGCGCTGGCAGACCTTCAGCGCGAAGTCGAGCATGGCGCGCTGGCGCGGCGGGATGTCGGCCTTGCGGTGGTTGATCGCCACCTGGTCGGCCACCATCGGCTTCTTCTCGTAGATGCGCAGGATCGCGCCGTGCGCCACCACGCAGTACAGGCACTGGTTGGCCGCGCTGGTGGCGGTCACGATCATCTCGCGCTCGCCCTTGGTCAGGCCGCTGGTGCGGCCCACGGTCTCGGGCGTCATCAGCGCGTCGTGGTAGGCGAAGAAGGCGCGCCATTCGGCCGGCCGGCGCGCCAGCGCGAGGAACACGTTGGGCACGAAGCCGGCCTTGTCCTGGACCTCCAGGATGCGGGCGCGGATGTCCTCGGGCACCTGCTCGAGGGTGGGGGCGGGATAGCGGGGCACGGTGTCTCCTTGGTCGTCGCGGCCGATCATAGGCGGGGGCAAGCGGGGAAAAGGCGGCCCCGGCCGCCGCTTCTCGCCGCCTCGCGCGGACGGCCGCCGCAGAACACTGTCCGGCCCCGGACACTCGGCCCTGCAGTGGCCGTCGCCGCCGGGTCCAGGAGATTTCTGACATGCGGTTCCTCTCTGACCTGCGCATCGGCCGCCGCCTGGCGGCCGGCTTCGCGGTCCTGATCCTGTCCGGCCTGCTCGGCGCGGCCGTCGGCATCGAGCGCCTGCACACCGTGCGCGCGCTCGCCGACCGCCTGGGCACCGACGATGCCGAGATGCTGGTGCACACGCAGGCGTGGTCACGCGCCGTCGAAAGCAACGTGGCGCGCACCTGGGTCGTGTTCTTCGCCAACGACGCCACCGTGGTCGCCCGCGTGCGCGAGGAGATGAAGGGCGTGGTCACGACGGTGACCGAGCGCCTCAAGCGCATCAACGCCCTGCTGGCCGGCGACGCCGAGGGGCAGCGCCTGCTGGCCGAGGTCAGCCGCGAGCGGGATGCCTACCAGGCACTGCGCAACGACCTGCTCAAGCGCCAGGAGGCCGGCGAGTCGGTCGGCGCGGAGGTGATCGCCCGGTTCTTCCCCGTCGCGCGGTCCTACCTGGCCGCCGTGGACAAGGTGGCCGAGCACCAGCGCATGCGGGTGGCCGCGACCCGGGCCGCCGTCGAGCAGGCCACGCTGCAGGGCACGCTGGCGCTGGCCCTGGGCGCCGGCCTGGCGCTGCTGGCCGGCATCGGCCTGGCCTGGGTGCTGACGCGCTCGGTGGTGCTGCCGGTGCGGCGCGCGCAGGCGGCGGCCGAGGCGATCGCCGGCGGCGACCTCACCGTGGACGTGCGCGCCGACAGCCGCGACGAGATCGGGGACCTGATGGCCGCCATGGGCCGCATGGTGCAGTCGCTGCGCGGCATCGTCGTGCAGGTGCGCGAGAGCAGCGACAGCATCGCCACGGGCTCGACGCAGATCGCCACGGGCAACACCGACCTGAGCCAGCGCACCGAGCAGCAGGCCGCGAACCTGCAGCAGACCGCGGCGTCGATGCGCCAGCTCACCACCACCGTGCGCAGCAACGCGGACACCGCGCGCGAGGCCAGCCAGCTGGCCGGCGCCGCCAGCGCCGTGGCACGCGAAGGCGGCACGGTGGTCGGCCAGGTCGTGGGCACCATGCAGGACATCAGCGCCGCCAGCCAGCGCATCGCCGACATCATCGGCGTGATCGACGGCATCGCGTTCCAGACCAACATCCTGGCACTCAACGCCGCCGTGGAGGCGGCACGCGCCGGCGAGCAGGGCCGCGGCTTCGCGGTGGTCGCGGGCGAGGTGCGGGCCCTGGCCCAGCGCTCGGCCGATGCCGCCCGCGAGATCAAGGGGCTGATCGGCGACAGCGTGGGCAAGGTCGAGGCCGGCAGCGCGCAAGTGGACCGCGCCGGCCGCACCATGCAGGACATCGTCGACCAGGTCGGCCGCGTCGCCGACCTGATCGCGCGCATCAGCGCGGCCACCGGCGAGCAGACCGAGGGCATCGGCCACGTGGACCAGTCCGTGCAGCAGCTGGACCAGGTCACGCAGCAGAACGCCGCCCTGGTCGAGCAGAGCGCCGCCGCGGCCGAGAGCCTCAAGCACCAGGCCGCACGGCTGGTGGAGGCGGTGGGCGTGTTCCGGCTGGCCGACGGGCAGGCGGCGGCACGCCCGCTCGCAGCGCCGCCGTCCCGCCCGCTGCCCCGAGCGCCGGCGGACCCGTCCCCGGCCCGGCCTGCCCGGGCGCTGCGACCCCTCGCGGGGCCCACCCCGGCGGCGCGCCCCGCGGCAGCTGCCGCGCCGGCCGCACGCGCACCGTCGGCCGGTGCGTCCGCGGGCTCGGCAGGCGAAGACGACTGGCAGACCTTCTGAGCCCTTCCGCCGGGCGGGGAGCGGGGCTGGCACGCAAGCTGCATGGCATGGATGCGGCGGCACCCTGGCAAGAGGCGGCCTCGGCGCCGCCGCTGCGAGTTCTTCTTGGTTCACGCGGGATGAGCGTCCCCGCTTGCACGGGCTGCGGCAACGCAGCCCGTCTTTTTTTCCACGGCCCGCCGTGACTAGACCCGCGCGTCCTGGATGCGCTCGCCGGCCAGCGGGTCCAGCCGCAGCTCGGCCTGCACCGCATCCTGCAGGTCCACGCTGCCGGCATCGGCCACCGCGGTGAACTGCCCGTCGAGCCACAGGAAGCCCATGCGCTGGGCGGCGTCGCGCAGCGCGGCCTGCGCCGAGCCCGCCTCGCCCGACAGCCCGTTGCCGTCGAGCTGCCACCGCCAGCGGCCGGACTCCTGGGCGAGCGTGCCCAGGTCGATGGTCTTGCCGTCGGGGTTGCGGGCGTACAGCCGCCCCTGCGCGGCCAGGAAGGTGAAGGGCACGGCGTCGGGGACGCCGCGGGTGTCGGATCGGTCGGCCATGCCGCACTGTCGGCCGGCCGTGGCCGCCGTGCCGTAGGACGGCCGCCTCAGTCGGCCGCGTAGACCTTGCGCAGCAGCTTCAGCAGGGTGCGCAGCTCCGTGGCCGACAGGCGCGCGGCGGTCTCGGCCTCGAGCGCGGCTGCCGTGCGCTCGGCCTCGTCCATGAGCCGCCGGCCCTCGGCCGTGGGATGCAGGCCGGTGGCGCGGCCGTCGCGGGGATGGGGATGGCGCTCGAGCAGGCCGCGGCGCTCGAGCGCGGCCACCAGGTTCACCAGGTTGGGGGGCAGGATGCCCAGGCTGGTGCACAGCTGGCGCGAGGTGATGCCCGGGTTGTGCACCACCAGCGACAGCACGGAGAAATCGACCGGCCGCAGGCCGTAGGGCGCCATGCGCCGCAGGAAGACGTCGATCACCGCCAGCGAGGCCCGGCGGGCGTTGTAGCCCAGCAGGCCTTCGAGGAACGAGGCATCGACGGTCTCGACGACCGGCAGGTCGCGCGGCGGCGTGCGGCGGTCGGCGGCCATGCCCGGCTCAGGACTCCGCGGTGAAGCCGACCCGCTTGACCAGCGGCCCCCAGCGCTGGTGCTCGTCCCTCTGGCTGCGGTCCATCTCGGCGGCGGTGGAGCCCTGGGCGACCAGGCCGAAGGTGGCCAGCGACTCGACCACGCCCCGGTCCTTGAGCGCCTGGTTGATCGCGGCGTTGGCGTTGGCCACCACGCTGGCCGGCGTGCGCGCCGGCGCGTAGAAGCCGAACCATTCCTCGGTGGTCAGCTCCGGGAAGCCCTGCTCGGCATAGGTGGGCACCTCGGGCGTGAACGGGGTGCGCTGGCTGCCCGAGGTGGCCAGGATGCGGATCTTGCCGGCCTTGTGGTTGGCCAGCGCGTCGCCGGTGGGGGTGCTGGTGGCCGCCAGCGTGCCGCCGATCATGTCGGTGACGGCCGGCAGCGAGCCGCGGTAGGGCACGTGCTTGAGGTCCACGCCGCTGCCCAGGCCCAGCAGCGCCGCCAGGAAGTGGGGCGTGGAGCCCGCCGCCGGCGTGCCGTAGTTGGCCTTGTCGGGGTTGGCCCGGGCCCAGGCCAGGAAGTCGCGCACGGTGCGCACGCTGGCCGGCACCATGGGGCCGACCGTCAGCGCATGCGTCATCACCGCGGCCATCGACACCGTCACGAAATCCCTGAACGGGTCGTAGCTGAGCGTGCGGTAGATGTGCGGATAGATCGCCATGCACGAGTACGGCGTCAGCAGCAGCGTGCTGCCGTCGGGGGCGGCGGCCTTGACCGTGTCGCAGGCGATGCGCCCGCCCGCGCCGGGGCGGTTCTCGACCACCGCGGCGTTCCTCGTGTACGCCGTGCCGCCCAGCTTCTCGCCCACGCGGCGGCTGGTGGTGTCGGCGGTGCCCCCGGCCGGAAAGCCGTTGACGATCTTCACCTGCTCGAAGGCCTGCGCGAACGCGGCCAGCGGAAAGCTGCCGGCCGCGCCGATGGCGGCGGCCGATGCGAGGAACTGCCTGCGGTTGCCCATGCGATGTCTCCTGGGTGGGTGGAAGAAGGTCGGTCCCGGCGCGTCGGCGGGCGGGCTCAGCGCGGCGCCATGCGCAGCGCGCCGTCCAGCCGGATCACCTCGCCGTTGAGGTGGCCGTTGGTCACGATGTGGCAGGCCAGCTCGGCGAACTCCGAGGGCTTGCCCAGGCGTGGCGGGAAGGGGATGGAGGCGGCCAGCGACTGCTGCACCGGCTCGGGCAGCTGCTGCATCAGCGGCGTGGCGAACAGGCCGGGCGCGATGGTGCACACGCGGATGCCGTGCTGCGCCAGGTCGCGCGCCATCGGCAGGGTCATGCCCACCAGGCCGCCCTTGGAGGCGCTGTAGGCCTGCTGGCCCACCTGGCCGTCGAACGCGGCCACGGAGGCGGTGAACACCATCACGCCGCGCTCGCCGCCGTCCAGGGGCGGCAGCTTGGCGCATTCGGCGGCGAACAGGCGGCTGGCGTTGTAGGTGCCCACCAGGTTGACCTGGATCACGCGGGCGAAGTCCTCGAGCGGCGCCGCGCTGCCGTCCTTGCCCACCACGCGCCTGGCGGTGCCGATGCCGGCGATGTTCATCAGGATGCGGGCCGGCCCGTGGGCGGCCGCCGCCTGCGCCAGCGCGGCCTGCAGGCTGTCGGTGCTGGTGATGTCGCAGCGCACGGCGATGCCGCCGATCTCGGCCGCGACCTTCTGCGCGCCGGCCTCGTTGACGTCGAGCACCGCGACCCTGGCGCCCAGGCGGGCGAGTTCGCGGGCGGTGGCCTCGCCGAGGCCCGAGCCGCCGCCGGTGACGAGTGCGGCCTGTCCCTGGATGTTCATCGCTGGTCTCCTCGTGGCTGGATGGTGTGGGGCAGCTGCCCCGCGTGGAAGGCCTGCACCAGCGCGTCGCGGTGCTTGAGCACGGCGCGCTGGTTGATCGATCCCTTGTCGGTGACCTCGCCCTTGTCGATGGACGGCGGCTCGATCAGCAGGTGCAGCCGGGCGATGCGGTTGGCGCTGCCGGTGGCCTGCGCGGCCAGCTGCTGCGCCAGCTGCTGCAGCCACTGCTGCACCGGATCGCTCTCGAGCACCTCGGCCAGCGGCGCGCCGTCGGGCAGGCCGGCGAGCTTGCGCACCGCCAGCGTGGGAAAGAGCAGGGCGCCCACCTCGTGCAGGTTCAGGCCGGTGATGACGGCATCCTGCACGTAGGGCGCGCCGGCGGCGATGATCTTCGCGCGCAGCGGGCCGACGCTGACGAAGGTGCCGGTGGCGAGCTTGAAGTCCTCGGCGATGCGGCCGTCGAAGCGCAGGCCCAGGTGCGGGTCGGCCGCGTCGATCCACTGCACGGCGTCGCCTGTCTTGAAGAAGCCCTCCTCGTCGAAGGCCTCGGCGGTGGCATCGGCCGCGCGCCAGTAGCCCGGCGTGACGTTCGGGCCGCGGTAGCGCACCTCGACCTTGCCGTCGGTGGGCACCAGCTTGAGGTCCATGCCGGGGCAGGGCAGGCCCAGGTGGCCGGACTTGACCTCGGGGTTGGTGACGAAGATGCCGAACGGCGCCGACTCGGTCATGCCCAGGCCGGTGCCCATCACGATGCGCTCGCCCACCTCGGCCTCGGCCAGGCGGTGCAGCAGGTCCCACACCGGCTGCGCGAGCGCGGCGCCGGCGTAGAAGAACATCCGCACCCGCGACAGCAGGGTGCGCCGCAGCACGGCGTCCTCCTGCATCGCGTTGGCGATCGCCTCGAAGCCGGTGGGCACGTTGAAGTACAGCGTGGGGGCGATCTCGCGCAGGTTGCGCAGCGTCTCGTGGACCAGCGCCGGCGTCGGCTTGCCGTCGTCGATGTACAGCGAGCCGCCGTTGGTGATCACCAGGCCCACGTTGTGGTTGCCGCCGAAGGTGTGGTTCCAGGGCAGCCAGTCGACCAGGATGGGCGGCTCCTCGGCCAGCACCGGCATCGACTGGCGCATCTGCTGCTGGTTGGCGCACCACATGCGGTGCGTGTTGACCACCGCCTTGGGCAGCTTGGTCGAGCCCGAGGTGAACAGGAACTTGGCGATGGTGTCCGGGCCGGTGGCCTGCATGGCCGCGTCGACGGCGGGCGTGGGCGCCGTGTCCAGCAGGGCCGGCCAGCGGGTGTGGGTGCGGCCAGGCACCTCGCCGGTGCACAGCACCACCTCGGTGCCCGCCGGCACCGTGGCCGCGATCGCGCGGGCGTAGCGGGCGCCATCGGCCGCGAACACCAGGCCGGGCGTGAGCGTGTCCAGCACGTGGCGCAGCTTGTCGTAGTCCTGGCTGACCGTGGAGTAGGCCGGCGAGACCGGGCACCAGGGGATGCCCGCGTAAAGGCAGCCCAGCGAGAGCAGCGCGTGCTCCAGGCTGTTCTCGCTGAGGATGGCCACCGGGCGCTCGGCCGACAGGCCGCGGTCCAGCAGCGCCTGGCCGATGCTGCGCGCGGCCTGCAGCGCCTGGCCGTAGCTGACGCGGATCCAGTCGCCGGTGCGGCCGTCGGCCAGTCGCTCGCGCCGGGCCATGAACAGGCGCTCCGGGTCGGTGGTCGCCCAGTGCACCAGGCGGTCGGTCAGCCGGTGGCCGTGCGGCTGCAGCGGCTGCTCGGCGCGCAGGTACTGCACGCCGGCGTCGCCCGCGCGCAGGTCGGCACGGGTGACGCCGAAGGCCAGCGGCCGGTAGCGCGGCGCGCCGGTGGGGGTGGTCGTCTCCATCGTTATTCTCCTGGTCGGGGCCGGGCCTCAGTTCTTGGCGACCTTGCCGGCGCGGCCCTCGAGGAAGGCGCGCACGCGCTCCTTGGCCTCGGGGGCGCTCTGGACGATGGCCGACATCAGCGCCTCGGTGAGGTAGCCCTGGTCGGCCGGCTGCTCGGCGATGCGCGGCAGCGCGTGCATCAGCGCGTAGTTGGTCAGCGGCGCGTTCTGCGCGATGCGGGTGGCCAGCGCCAGCGCCTTGTCGAAGGCCGTGCCCTCGGGCACCAGGTACTGCGCCAGGCCGGCCCGCTCGCCCTCGGCGGCGTCGTACACGCGGCCGGTGAGCATCATGTCAGTCATGCGTGCCACGCCCATCAGGCGCGGGATGCGCACCGAGCCGCCGCCGCCCACGAAGATGCCGCGCGAGCCCTCGGGCAGGGCGTAGAAGGTGCTGGCGTCGGCCACGCGGACGTGGCAGGCCGCGGCCAGCTCCAGGCCGCCGCCGACCACGGCGCCGTGCAGCGCCGCGACCACCGGCACCGGGCCGAACTGCAGCGCGTTGAGCGCGTCGTGCCACATGCGCGAGTGGCGCATGCCCTGGCCGGCGTCGCGCTCGCGGATCTCCGACAGGTCCAGGCCGGCGCAGAAGTGCTCGCCGGCGCCGTCGACCACGGCGGCGCCGGTGGTCTCGGGCAGGGACTGGAAGGCCTCGCGCAGGGCGAGGATCAGGCCGTCGTTCAGCGCATTGCGCTTGGCGGGGCGGTTCAGGCGCACCACGGCGACGGCGCCGTGGTGCTCGATGGACAGGTCGGGATGGGACATCGCAGGGTGTGGGTCAGGGCCTCGGAGTTGCATCGATTATTGTTATCACAAATAATCAAAAGCAAGCCCGGAGCCCCCGGGCTAACCCGAAGACGGAGACACCATGGACCACGCCAACCTGGTCGCGATCGACATCCACACCCACGCCGAAGTCAGCTGCTGGAACCCGTTCGACAACTACGGCGAGGAGTACGACCGCGCGGCGGACAAGTACTTCCGCAACAGCCGCCGGCCCACGATCGCCGAGACCATCGCGTACTACCGCGAACGCAGGATCGGGCTGGTGATGTTCACGGTGGACAGCGAGGCGCAGCTGGGGCGCCGCCGGATCCCGAACGAGGAGATCGCGCAGGCCGCGCGCGAGAACGCCGACATGATGATGGCCTTCGCCAGCATCGATCCCCACAAGGGGAAGATGGGCGCGCGCGAGGCCGAGCGGCTGATCACGCAGGAGGGCGTGCGCGGCTTCAAGTTCCACCCCACGGTGCAGGGCTACCACCCCTACGACCGCATGGCCTGGCCGATCTACGAGGTGATCAACGCGCACAAGCTGCCGGCGATCTTCCACACCGGCCACAGCGGCATCGGCTCGGGCATGCGCTGCGGCGGCGGGCTGCGGCTGGAGTACAGCAACCCGATGCACCTGGACGACGTCGCGATCGACTTCCCCGACATGCAGATCGTGATGGCGCATCCCAGCTTCCCCTGGCAGGACGAGGCGCTGTCGGTGGCCACGCACAAGCCGAACGTGTGGATCGATCTCTCGGGCTGGAGCCCCAAGTACTTCCCCAAACAGCTGGTGCAGTACGCCAACACGCTGCTCAAGGACCGCGTGCTGTTCGGCAGCGACTACCCGCTGATCACGCCCGAGCGCTGGATGAAGGACTTCGAGGAGGCGGGCTTCAAGCCCGAGGTGATGCCCGGCATCCTCAAGGGCAACGCGGTGCGCCTGCTCGGCCTGGCCTGAGCCCGCCGCCCGCGCGCCATGGCACCAGCGCGGTGCCTGGCGCAGGCGGCGCGCGGCGGCCGCACCTGCTTCGCGTTGTGCCGCATCGCGCGCCTGCGCGCAAGCCGAAGCCCGAGCACCGCACACGCCTGTTGCGCGCTGGCACGAGGCCCTGCGCGGGCTTTGCAGGCGGAACTTTTTTCCCCTACCGTTCACCTACACCGAGGTCCGCCATCCACCTACAGCAGGCATGTGCCTCTGCCGGGTGGCTGCGATACAGTGGACTCGCACATTGCGGTTGCAAGCTGGCGATGCCGGCGTGGCGAAAGGGGCTCACATGGATGTGGTTCGCAACTTCCTGGCGCGTTACGAGCAGACGCGCGAGGAGGAGATGTCGCTCGAGGACTACCTCGAGTCGTGCCGCAAGGATCCGCTGGTGTACGCCACCGCGGCCGAGCGCATGCTCGCCGCGATCGGCGAGCCCGAGATGGTGGACACGCGGCACGATCCGCGCCTGTCGCGGATCTTCGGCAACCGCAGCATCCGCATCTACCCGGCCTTCAAGGACTTCTACGGGCTCGAGGAGCCGATCGAGCAGGTCGTCTCGCACTTCCGCCATGCCGCGCAGGGCCTGGAGGAGAAAAAGCAGATCCTGTACCTGCTGGGCCCTGTGGGCGGCGGCAAGTCGTCGATCGCCGAGCGCCTGAAGCAGCTGATGGAGCAGGTGCCGTTCTACGCGATCAAGGGCTCGCCGGTGAACGAGTCGCCGCTGGGCCTGTTCTCCAACGAGGAGGACGGCCCGCTGCTGGAGCAGCAGTTCGGCATCCCGCGCCGCTACACGCAGCGCATCATGTCGCCCTGGGCCGTCAAGCGGCTCGAGGAATTCGGCGGCGACATCCGCAAGTTCCGCGTCGTCAAGCGCTACCCGTCGATCCTCAAGCAGTGCGGCATCGCCAAGACCGAGCCGGGCGACGAGAACAACCAGGACATCTCCTCGCTGGTGGGCAAGATCGACATCCGCAAGCTCGAGAGCTACGCGCAGGACGACCCCGACGCCTACAGCTACTCCGGCGGCCTGTGCCTGGCCAACCAGGGGCTGCTGGAGTTCGTCGAGATGTTCAAGGCGCCGATCAAGGTGCTGCACCCGCTGCTGACCGCCACCCAGGAAGGCAACTTCAAGGGCACCGAGGGCTTCGGCGCGATCCCGTTCGACGGCATCGTGATGGCGCACAGCAACGAGAGCGAGTGGAAAGCGTTCAAGAACAACAAGAACAACGAGGCCTTCCTGGACCGCATCTACATCGTCAAGGTGCCGTACTGCCTGCGCGTGACCGAGGAAACCAAGATCTACGACAAGTTGATCCGCAACTCCTCGCTCAAGGACGCCACCTGCGCGCCCGGCACGCTGAAGATGATGGCGCAGTTCGCCGTGCTCACCCGCATCAAGGAGCCCGAGAACTCGAGCATCTTCAGCAAAATGCTGATCTACGACGGCGACAACCTCAAGGACACCGATCCCAAGGCCAAGAGCTACCAGGAGTACCGCGACTACGCCGGCGTCGACGAGGGCATGACCGGCATCAGCACGCGCTTCGCGTTCAAGATCCTGTCGAAGGTCTTCAACTTCGACAGCAACGAGATCGCGGCCAACCCGGTGCACCTGATGTACGTGCTCGAGCAGCAGATCGAGCGCGAGCAGTTCGCGCCCGAGGTCGAGCAGAAGTACCTGTCGTACATCAAGGAGCACCTGTCGCAGCGGTACGCCGAGTTCATCGGCAAGGAGATCCAGACCGCCTACCTCGAGAGCTACTCCGAGTACGGCCAGAACATCTTCGACCGCTACGTCACCTATGCCGACTTCTGGATCCAGGACCAGGAGTTCCGCGACACCGACACCGGCGAGATCTTCGACCGGGGCGCGCTCAACGCCGAGCTCGAGAAGATCGAGAAGCCGGCCGGCCTGTCCAACCCCAAGGACTTCCGCAACGAGATCGTCAACTTCGTGCTGCGCGCGCGCGCCAACAACTCGGGCAAGAACCCGGTGTGGACCAGCTACGAGAAGCTGCGCACGGTGATCGAGAAGAAGATGTTCTCCAACACCGAGGACCTGCTGCCGGTCATCAGCTTCAATGCCAAGGCCAGCGCCGACGAGCAGAAGAAGCACGAGGACTTCGTCAACCGCATGGTGGAAAAGGGCTACACCCACCGCCAGGTGCGGCTGCTGTGCGAGTGGTACCTGCGGGTGAGAAAGTCGTCCTGACCCCCGGGGCAGGACGCGACGGAGCAGTTCCCCAGTGGCCAACGACCGACCGGAGCGCGCGGCGCTCCACCAGGTGATCGACCGCCGGCTGTCCGGCAAGAACAAGTCGATCGGCAACCGCGAGCGCTTCCTGCGGCGCTACCGGGAGCAGATCCGCGACGCGGTGCGCAAGGCGGTGGGTGACCGCAGCATCCACAACATCGAGGACGGCGCCGACATCAGCCTGCCCAAGCGCGACGTCTCCGAGCCGGTGTTCAACCACGGCCCCGGCGGCACGCGCGAGATGGTGCACCCGGGCAACCAGGAGTACCTGCGCGGCGACCGCATCCAGCGCCCGCGCGGCGGCTCGGGCGGTGGCGGCGGCAGCGGCGCGTCGCCCGACGGGCAGGGCGAGGACGAGTTCACCTTCCGCATCTCGCGGGAGGAGTTCATGAACTACTTCTTCGACGACCTGGCGCTGCCGCGGCTGGTGCGCACCCAGCTGCTGGCCGACGCGCCCGAGTGGAAGTCCCGCCGCGCCGGCTACGTCTCCGAAGGCAACCCCACCAGCCTGCACGTGGTGCGCTCCATGCGCGTGGGCCTGGCCCGGCGCATCGCCATGGGCGGCGAGGCCCGCCGCCAGCTGCGCCGCGCCGAGGCCCACCTGGCGCTGCTGGACGCGCGCCCCGACACGCCGGCGGCCGAGCGCGCCGCGCTGGCCAGGGAGATCGACGAGCTGCGCGCCCGCCTGGCGCGCGTGCCCTTCCTCGATCCCTTCGACCTGCGCTACCGCCACCGCATCCGCGAGCCGCTGCCCACCAGCAAGGCGGTGATGTTCTGCCTGATGGACGTCTCGGGCTCGATGGACGAGAGCCGCAAGGACCTGGCCAAGCGCTTCTTCATCCTGCTGTACCTGTTCCTGACCCGGCACTACAAGCAGACCGACGTGGTCTTCATCCGCCACCACACGCAGGCCCAGGAGGTGCAGGAGGACGAGTTCTTCCACGCCACCGAGTCAGGCGGCACCGTGGTGTCCAGCGCGCTGACGCTGATGCACGAGATCATCCGCGAGCGCTACATGGGCCAGGAGTGGAACATCTACGGCGCGCAGGCCTCCGACGGCGACAACTGGCAGCAGGACTCGTCCAAGTGCCGCGAGCTGCTGGACCGCAAGCTGCTGCCCCTGTGCCGCTACTTCGCCTACGTGCAGGTGGCCGACGAGGACCAGAACCTCTGGGAGGAGTACACCCGGGTGCGCGACGCCAACGTCAACTTCGCGATGCAGAAGATCGTCACGCCGGCGCAGATCTTCCCGGTGTTCCGCGACCTGTTCAAGAAGAGCCCGATGGGGCAGGCGGCATGAGGTCCCGGCCATGAGCGCGATCCTCACCCCCGCCGGCGCCGCCGCCCAGCGGCTGCCGCGCCTGCCCTACGCCAGCGACTGGACCTTCGAGCTGATCGAGGAGTACTTCGACGCCATCCGGCGCACGGCCGAGGGCTACGGCCTGGACACCTATCCGTCGCAGCTGGAGGTGATCTCGGCCGAGCAGATGCTCGATGCCTACGCCTCGGTGGGCATGCCGGTGAACTACCGCCACTGGTCGTACGGCAAGCAGTTCATCGCCAGCGAGAAGAGCTACCGCCGCGGCCACATGGGCCTGGCCTACGAGATCGTCATCAACTCCGACCCCTGCATCGCGTACCTCATGGAGGAGAACACGCTGCCGATGCAGGCGCTGGTGATGGCGCATGCCTGCTTCGGCCACAACTCGTTCTTCAAGGGCAACTACCTGTTCCGCATGTGGACGGACGCCTCGTCCATCGTCGACTACCTGGTCTATGCCAAGGCCTACATCGCCGAGTGCGAGGAGCGCCACGGCATCGAGGCGGTCGAGTCGGTGCTCGACGCCTGCCACGCGCTGATGCACTACGGGGTGGACCGCTACCGCCGGCCGCAGAAGATCTCCATGGTCAAGGAGGAGCAGCGCCGCAAGGAGCGCGAGTCCTACCTGCAGCAGCAGGTCAACGACCTGTGGCGCACGCTGCCGCGCCAGCCGGGCAAGCAGGAGCAGGCCAAGCGCCGGCGCTTCCCCGAGGAGCCGCAGGAGAACATCCTGTACTTCATCGAGAAGAACGCGCCGCTGCTCGAGCCCTGGCAGCGCGAGGTGGTGCGCATCGTGCGCAAGGTGGCGCAGTACTTCTACCCGCAGCGCCAGACGCAGGTGATGAACGAGGGCTGGGCGACGTTCTGGCACTACACGCTGCTCAACACCATGTACGACCGCGGCCAGCTGGCCGACGGCTTCATGATGGAGGTGCTGTCCTCGCACACCAACGTGGTGTTCCAGCCGCCGGTGGGCGACCCCCGCTACTCGGGCATCAACCCGTATGCGCTGGGCTTCGCGATGTTCCAGGACCTCAAGCGCATCTGCGTCGATCCCACGGCCGAGGACCGCGAGTGGTTCCCCGACTTCGCCGGCAGCGGCGACTGGCTCAGGACGCTCGACTACGCCATGCGGCACTTCAAGGACGAGAGCTTCGTCGGCCAGTTCCTGTCGCCGCGGCTGATGCGCGAGCTGCGGCTGTTCTCCATCGTCGACGACGCCAGCCAGCGCGAGCTGGTGGTCTCGGCCATCCACGACGAGCAGGGCTTCCGGCGCGTGCGCGAGTCGCTGGCCCGCCAGTACGACCTGAACTGGCGCGAGCCCAACATCCAGGTGTGGAACGTCAACCTGCGCGGCGACCGCTCGCTCACCCTGCGCCACACCCGCCACAACGACCGGCCGCTGGACAACGGCGCCGACGAGGTGGTTAAGCACGTGGCCCGGCTGTGGGGCTTCCGGGTGCGGCTGGAGAGCGTCGACGCGCACGAGCGCGTGCTGCAGCACTGGGAGATCACGCCGCCCCAGGGCCACGCCTGAGCCGCGGCCGCGGGGCGCCGGGCCTCAGCCCCGGGCCCGTCCGCGCGCCACCAGGTGCGCCAGCAGCACCTGCGCCGCCGGGCTCAGCCCGGCCTCGTCGCGCAGGCACACCACGAAGCGCCGCTGCGCCCAGGGCTCGTCCAGCGCCACCAGCGGCAGGCCGTCGGCCACCGCCTGCTGCTGCGCCACCTCGCGCGGCACCACGCTGACCGCCAGGCCGGCGCGCACCACGCGCAGCGCGGCCTCGAAGTTGCTCACCACCACGCGGTGCCGCAGCGGCTGGCCCAGCTGCGCGGCCTGCCGTTGCAGCATCACCTGCACGGCGGTGTTCACCGGCAGGCTCACGTGCTCGTACGCCAGCGCCTCGGCAAAGCGCACCCGCTTGCGCCGCGCCAGCGGGTGGCGCGGCGGCACCACCAGCACCAGGTGGTCGTGCCGGTAGGGACGCGACTGCAGCGTGCCCAGGTCGGCCGCGTCCCAGCACACGCCCAGCGCGGCCTGGCCCTCGCGCACGCCGCGCACGATCTCGGGGCTGACCCGCTCCTCGATGTCGACCTGGATCGCCTGGTGCGCCGGCTGCTGCAGGAAGGCGGCCACGTCGTCGGCCAGCGATTCGGACAGCGCCGACACCGAGGCCAGGATGCGCACCTGGCCGCGTGCGCCGGCCGCGTAGCCCGCCATGTCCTGGGCCAGCCGGCCGGCGCCGTCGAGCAGGATGCGCGCGTGCTCCAGCAGCGTCTGGCCGGCCGGCGTGGGCACCACGCCATGGCGGCGGCGCGCCAGCAGGGGCGTGCCCAGCTGCTGCTCCAGCTGGCCCAGCCGCTTGCTCACCGCCGAGCCCACCAGGTGCGCCCGCTCGGCGGCGCGCGCGATGCTGCCGCTCTCGCAGGTGGCGACGAACAGCCGCAGGGTGGTCAGGTCCAGGTCGCGCATGCGGGGCAGGGTGGGGCGGGTGGCCAGATGTTCCGGTCCGGCATCGAGCGCTTCCGAATGGGCGCTTCCGTGTCGGCCTGGAAATTCTAGACTCGGGCCATGCCCGCACCGACCTCCGGCCGACCGCCGTCTCCGCCCACCGAACCCGTGCCCACCGCACTGCCCGCCCGCGTGACCATCCGCGACGTCGCGCTGCGCGACGGCCTGCAGATCATCTCCCGCCTGGTCGTGCCCACCGCCACCAAGCTGGCCTGGGTGCAGGCCGCCTGGGACGCCGGCCTGCGCGAGCTGGAGGTGGGCTCCTTCGTGCCCCCGAAGCTGATGCCGCAGCTGGCCGACACCGCCGAGGTGCTGGCCCATGCCCGCACCCTGCCGGGCCTGCACGCCACGGTGCTGGTGCCCAACCTGCGCGGCGCCGAGCGCGCCATCGCCGGGGAGGCGCATGCCATGCTGCTGCCCATCTCGGCCAGCGAGGCACACAGCCTGGCCAACCTGCGCAAGCCGCGCAGCGAGGTCGTGGCCGAGATCGCCCGCATCCGGGCCGCCCGCGACGCCGCCTGCAGCCGCACCGCGCTGGAGGTGGGCATCAGCACCGCGTTCGGCTGCACGCTGCAGGGGCGGGTGGAGGACGCCGAGGTCGTGCGGCTGGTGCAGCAGGTGCTGGATGCCGGCGCCGAACGCGTGAGCCTGGCCGACACGGTGGGCTATGCCGATCCGGCGCAGGTGCTGCGGCTGGGCGAGCAGGTGCTGCGCGTGGCCGGCCCCGATCGTTTCGACACCATGCACTTCCACGACACCCGCGGCCTGGGCCTGGCCAACTGCATGGCGGCCCTGCAGCTGGGCATCACCCGGCTGGACGCCTGCGTGGGCGGCATCGGCGGCTGCCCGCATGCGCCGGGCGCCAGCGGCAACGTCGCGACCGAAGACTTGGCCTACATGCTGGCCAGCATGGGCGTGGCCACCGGGGTGGACTTCGACCGCCTGATGGCGCTGCGCGGCCGGCTGGGCGCGTGGCTGGACGGCGAGCCGCTGCACGGCAGCATCTGGCGCGCCGGACTTCCCAAGTCCATGCGCACGGACGCGCAGGCGGTGGCTGCATGACCGCCCCCCTGCCGCTGGCCGGCCTGAAGGCCGTCGAGTTCACCCACATGGTGATGGGCCCTACCTGCGGCATGGTGCTGGCCGACATGGGCGCCGAGGTGGTCAAGGTCGAGCCGATCGAGGGCGACCGCACCCGCCACCTGCTGGGGGCGGGCGCGGGCTTCTTCCCGATGTTCAACCGCAACAAGAAGAGCATCGCGATCGACCTGCGCCAGCCCGAGGGCGCCGAGGTCGCGCGCCGGCTGTGCCTGGCCGCCGACGTGGTGGCCGAGAACTTCAAGCCCGGCACCATGGGCAAGTACGGGCTGGACTACGCGGCCCTGTCGCCCGCGCACCCGAGGCTGATCTACGTGAGCCTCAAGGGCTTCCTGCCCGGGCCCTACGAGCACCGCACCGCCCTGGACGAGGTGGTGCAGATGATGGGCGGGCTGGCCTACATGACCGGCCGCCCGGGCGACCCGCTGCGCGCCGGCACCAGCGTCAACGACATCATGGGCGGCATGTTCGGCGCCATCGGCGCGCTGGGCGCGCTGGTGCAGCGGGGCATCACCGGCCGCGGCATGGAGGTGCAGAGCGCGCTGTTCGAGAACAACGTGTTCCTGGTCGGGCAGCACATGCTGCAGTACGCCATCACCGGAGTTCCGGCCGATCCCATGCCCAACCGCATCTCGGCCTGGGCGGTCTACGACGTGTTCACCGTCCGCAATGGCGAGCAGATCTTCCTGGCCGCCGTCAGCGACGCGCAGTGGCTCACCTTCTGCGATGCGCTCGGCTACGCCGACCTGAAGGCCGAGCCGGCCTACGCGACCAACAACCAGCGCGTGCGGGCCCGCCCGCAGCTGCTGCCGGTGCTGCGCGAGCGGCTGGCGCTGCGCAGCGCGGCCGAGCTGGCGGACCTCTTCGAGCGCCACGGCCTGCCGTTCGCGCCGATCCGCAAGCCCGAGGAGCTGTTCGACGATCCGCACCTGCTGGCCACCGGCGGCCTGGCCGAGGTGCGGCTGCCCGACGGCGAGCGCGCCGGCCAGACCGCGCGCGCCACGCTGCTGCCCTTCACCCTGGACGGCCAGCGCCCCGGCGTGCGGCTGGATCCGCCGCGCCAGGGCGAGCACACCGACGACCTGCTGCACGGCCTGGGCTATGCGGCCGGCGACATCGCCGCGCTGCGCGCCAGGCACGCGGTGGCCTGAGCAGCGCCCCGCCTCGACCGACAACGACGACAGGAGACATCCCATGCCCATCCCCACCACCCGCCGTGCGCTGCTCGCCGCCGCGTGCGCCTGCGCGCTCGCCCCGCTGGCGGCACGGGCGCAGGCCCAGCCCGCCACCGTCAAGCTGCTGCTGCCGCATGCGGCCGGCTCGGGCGTCGACGCCATCGCCCGCGCGGCGCAGCCCGCGCTGGCCAAGGCGCTGGCGGCCAGCGTCGTGGTCGACAACCAGCCCGGCGCGGGCGGCGTGGTCGGCCTGCAGGCGCTGTCGCGCGCCCAGCCCGACGGCAGCACGCTGGGCATGGTGTCGAACAATGCGGTGATCCTGCCGGGCGTGCTCAAGTCGCTGCCCTTCGACATGCCGGGCGACTTCACGCCCATCGCCGTGGTGGGCGCGACGCCCATGGTGCTGGTGGTCAATCCGGCGAAGCTGCCGGTGGCGGGCGCCAGGGAGTTCTTCGCCCAGCTCAAGGCCAAGCCCGGCGCGTTCAACTACGGCTCGGGCGGCAACGGCACCATCCTGCACCTGGCCGCCGCGATGGTGCTGGACGAGGCGGGCGTCGACGCCCGCCACATCCCGTACCGGGGCGTGGGGCAGATGGTGGGCGACCTGCTGGGCGGGCAGATCGACTTCGCGGTGCTGGGCCTCAACAGCGTGCAGCAGCACCTGGCCAGCGGCGCGCTGCGGCCCGTCGGCCTGCTCACGCCGCAGCGCGTGCCGGCGGCGCCGCAGGTCCCCACCTTCGCCGAGCAGGGCCTGGCCAACTTCGCGGTCGATGCCTGGTTCGCGGTGGTCGGTCCCAAGGGCATGGCGCCGGCCGCGGTCAAGCGCGCGCACGACGCGGTGGCTGCCGCGTTCGCCGACCCGGGCACGAAGGAGGCGATGGCCAAGCAGGGCAACACCATCGCCATCGGCACGCCCGAGCAGGCGCAGGCCACGTTCAGGCGCGACGTGGCGCGCTATGCCGCGCTGGCGAAGAAGGTCGGGCTCGAGTTGCAGTGAGCGGCGGGGCCGGCGCGGCGGGCCCCCGGGGCTTTCAGTCGCCCCAGACCTCGCGGGCGGTCTCGACCACCAGCGCCAGCTTGCGGCGCTGGTCGTCCACGGCGATGTTGTTGCCGTGCACGGTGCTCGAGAAGCCGCACTGCGGCGACAGCGCCAGCTGGTCCAGCGGCGCGTGCTTCGCGGCCTCGTCGATGCGGCGCTTGAGGTCGTTCTTGCCCTCGAGCTGGCCGAACTTGGTGGTCACCAGGCCCAGCACCACGGTCTTGCCGGGCTTGAGGTAGCGCAGCGGCCGGAAGTCGCCCGAGCGCTCGTCGTCGTACTCGAGGAAGAACGCGTCGATGTTCATCTCCGACAGCAGCGCCTCGGCCACCGGCTCGTAGTTGCCCGCCGCCGCGTGCGTGCTCTTGAAGTTGCCGCGGCACAGGTGCATGGCCAGCAGCATCCCCTCGGGCTTGCGCGCCACCACCTTGTTGATGAATGCCGCGTAGCGGTGCGGCAGCTCGTTGGGGTCGTCGCCGCGCTGGCGGGCCGCCTCGCGCATCTTCTCGTCGCAGAGGTAGGCCAGGTTGGTGTCGTCCATCTGCACGTAGCGGCAGCCGGCGTCGTACAGCGACTTCAGCTCGTCGGCATAGGCCTGGGCCACGTCGTCGTAGAAAGCCGGGTCCAGCTCGGGGTAGGCCTGCTTGCTGATGCCCGCGCGGCCGCCGCGGAAGTGCAGCATGGTGGGCGAGGGGATGGTCACCTTGGGCGTGCTGCCGGCGGCGATGCGTGACTTGAGGAACTCGAAGTCGGCGCGCTGGATGTCCCTGGCATGCACCACCTTGTCGACCACGCGGATCACCGGCGGGGCCAGCTCCTCGGTGCCGTCGGGCTTGCGGATGGTGACCGGAATGTCGGTCTTGACGCCGCCGAGCTGCTCGAGGAAGTCGATGTGGAAGTACGTGCGGCGGAACTCGCCGTCGGTGATCGCCTTCAGGCCCACGTCCTCCTGGAACTTCACGATCTCGGCGATCGCCTGGTCCTCGACCTCGCGCAGCTGCGCCGGCGTGATCTCGCCCTTGGCCTTGCGCTCGCGCGCCTCCAGCAGGGTCTTGGGGCGCAGGAAGCTGCCGACATGGTCGTAGCGGGCGGGGAGCTTGAGCATCGGGTGTCTCCGGGTTGTCGAAATCGGGCGCGATCTTAGCGAGGGCTCACAGGTCCAGCACCAGGCGCGTGCCGGCCGCGCCGCGCGAGCAGCAGGGCAGGAAGCGGTCGCCGGCGGCGCGTTCCTCGTCGGTGAGGTACTGGTCGCGGTGCTCGGGCCGGCCGTCCAGCAGGCCGGTCAGGCAGGTGCCGCACACGCCCTGTTCGCACGAGGTCATCAGTTCGATGCCGCAGGCGGCCAGGGCCTGCACCACGGTCTGGCCGGCGGCCACCGGCACGACCGGGCCGCCCCGGCCGACCTGCACCTCGAAGGCGTCGCTGGCGGCGTCGGCTGCGGGCGGCGCGGCGCCGAAGTACTCGCGGTGCAGCTGCTCCTCGGCGTAGCCGGCGGCGCGGCCGGCCTGCAGCACGGCGTCGATGAAGCCGGCCGGCCCGCACACGTACACGTGGGTGCCGGGATCGGCCTGGCCCAGCACGGCGGCCAGGTCCAGCCGCTGCCCGGCCGGGCCGTCGTCCAGGTGCCAGTGCGCGCGCGCCGACCAGGGCGCCGACGCGATCTCGCCGCGGAAGGCGGCGCGCGCGGCCGTGCGGGCGCAGGCATGCAGCGCGAAGTCGGCACCCGTCGCATGCAGCTGCCAGGCCATGGCCAGCAGCGGCGTGATGCCGATGCCGCCGGCCAGCAGCAGGCTGCGCGGCGCCGGCACCAGCGGGAACAGGTTGCGCGGCAGGGACGCGGTGACCACGTCGCCTTCCTGCAGCGCGTCGTGCACCGCCGCCGAGCCGCCGCGGCCCGCGGGCTCGCGCAGCACGCCCAGCCGCCAGCGCCCGGGCCGCGCCGGGTCGTGGCACAGCGAATAGGGGCGCACCAGCCCGCCGGGCAGGTGCAGCTCGACATGGGCGCCTGCCTCGGTCGCGGGCAGGGGCGCGCCATCGGCGCGGGCCAGCTCCAGCACCGCGATGTCCTCGGCCAGCACGGCCTTGCGCGAGACGCGCAACTGCAGCAGTTCCATCAGGCCGCCAGCTTCTGCGGCTGCTCGAGCGCGACCAGCTTGTCGACGATGCGCCGGGCCTGCACGCCGCCGGCGTCGATGTTCAGCATCAGCAGGCGGCGGCCGGGGTGGGCCGAGAGGTTGCGCTGCTGCGCCTCGAGCATCGCGGTGTCCTCGGCGAACACGGCACCCTGGCCTTCGCGGATCTGCGCGGTGAGCGCTGCGTCGTCGGGCCGGAAGTTGCGGGCCATGCCCCAGAAGTACCACATGGTGGTCTCGGTCTCGGGCGTGATGAAGTCCACCACGATGCTCGACACCTTCTTGTCCGCGGGGGCGTCATAGCCGCCGTGGCCCGCATGCGCCACGCCCACCTCGATCATCACGTGGCTGGGCGGCACGAAATGGCAGATCTGCCAGCGGTCCACCGGCACGTCGTCGGCCAGGCCGGCGCCGCGCAGGTTGGCGCGCCAGAAGGGCGGCGCCATCACGTTCTCCATGAACCGGCTGGTGACCACCTCCTGGCCCACCACCTTGGTCGTGACCGGCGACTCGTCGATCTCCTTCTGGCCGATGCTGCTGGCGTGCACGTAGGTCTCGTGCGTCAGGTCCATCAGGTTGTCGACCATGAGCCGCCAGTCGCAGGCGATGTGGTACAGCCCGCCGCCGTAGGCCCAGGCCGGGTCGTCGGCCCAGTGCAGGTGGTGGATGGTCGCCGGGTCGGCCTGCGCGGCATCGCCCGGCCAGACCCACACGAAGCCGTGGCGCTCGACCACGGGGTAGGCCTTCACGCCCGGGAAGCCCTGCACGCGCTGGCCGGGCATGGCCACCGCCTTGCCCTCGCAACCCATCACCAGGCCGTGGTAGCCGCAGACCAGCCGGCCGTCGCAGACCTTGCCCTGCGACAGGGGCGCGCCGCGGTGGGGGCACCAGTCCTCGACCGCCGCCACCCGGCCGCCCTCGGCCCGGTAGAACACGATCTTCTCGTTGCAGATGGTGCGGCCCAGCGGCTTGACCGCATCGAGCTCGTCGGCCGTGCAGGCGACGTACCAGGCGTTCTTGGGAAACATGGCGGGACTCCGGGGAGGTGTGACAGCGAAACGGCGCGCAGGATACGCGTTGTATACAGCCCGTCGCAAGCGGTTGGTGAATGTCGCGGGTAAACCCTGAGAAAGCAGGCGTGATCAGTGTCCATACACTCGCGCCTGTATCCATGACCACCGACGACACCTCCCCCACCCAGGCCGTCAAGGCCCAGCAGCGGCTGCGCGAGCTGGTGCTCGCGGGCGAATTGCCCGGCGGCAGCCGGATCGCCGAACTGGCGCTGGTCGAGCGGCTGGGCGTCTCGCGCACGCCGATCCGGGCCGCGCTGCTGCGGCTGGCGCAGGAGGGCCTGCTCGAGGAGTTGCCCGGCGGCGGCTACGCGGTGCGCACCTTCAGCGAGCGCGACGTGGCCGACGCGATCGAGCTGCGCGGCACCATCGAGGGCCTGGCGGCCCGCATGGCGGCCGAGCGGCGCGCCGCCGCGGTGCTGCTGGCCGAGGCGCGCGAGGTGCTCGACGGCATCGACGCCGTCCTTGCCGGCCCGGCGCTGGACGATGCGGCCTTCGAGGGCTACGTGCAGCTCAATGCCCGCTTCCACCAGCTGCTGGCCGAGATGGCCGGCAGCCCGGTGCTGGCGCGCGAGCTCGAGCGCGTGATGCGGCTGCCCTTCGCCTCGCCCTCGGGCTTCGTCGGCGTGCAGGCGGGCTCGGCCGCCGGGCGCGACATGCTGGTGGTGGCCCAGGACCAGCACCGCCAGGTGCTCGAGGCCATCGAAGCCGGCGAGGGCAGCCGCGCCGAATCGATCATGCGCGAGCACGCCCGGCTGGCCCGCCGCAACCTGCGCGAGGCCGTGCGCAGCGCCGACGGCCAGCGCATGCCCGGCGTGCGGCTGATCCGTCGCCGCGCCTGAAACCCCAGCAGATTTCGATATCGGCCGTCGAGCCATCGCGAAAACGCATAGCTGATAGTGGCGGGCCCTGCTAGCCCGTGCCGGGGCCCGGCCGACAATCCGGGACCTTCCCTTACCGCCCGCCTGCGCCGCAGGCCGTGCACACCAGGAGACGACGACCATGCACAAGAGAACGCTGATCCAGGCTGCCGCCTGCGCCGCCCTGCTGGCGGCCGGTGGCGCCGCCTTCGCCCAGCAGGCCCCGTTCAAGATCGGCCTGATCCTGCCCATGACCGGCCAGCAGGCCACCACCGGCCGCCAGATCGAGGCCGCCGCCCGCCTGTGGATCGCGCAGAACGGCGACACGGTGGCCGGCCGCAAGGTCGAGCTGGTGCTCAAGGACGACGCCAGCGTGCCCGACCAGACCCGCCGCCTGGCGCAGGAACTGGTGGTCAACGACAAGGTCGACGTGCTGGCCGGCATGGGCATCACGCCCAGCGCCATGGCGGTCGCGCCGATCGCCACGCAGTCCAGGACGCCGCTGGTGGTGATGGCCGCGGCCACTTCCAGCATCACCGAGGCCTCGCCCTGGATCGTGCGCACCAGCTTCACGCTGCCGCAGGTGTCGGTGGCGCTGGCCGACTGGGCGCCGAAGAACAACATCAAGTCCGTCGTGACGCTGGTGTCCGACTACGGCCCGGGCATCGACGCCGAGCGCTTCTTCAGCGAGCGCTTCCTGTTCAACGGCGGCAAGGTGGCCGACAAGCTGCGCGTGCCGCTGCGCAGCCCCGACTTCGCGCCGTTCCTGCAGAAGGTGCGCGACCTCAAGCCCGACGCGCTGTTCGTGTTCGTGCCCTCGGGCGCGGGCGCCGCCGTGATGAAGCAGTTCGGCGAGCGCGGCATGGACAAGGCCGGCATCCGCCTGATCGCCACCGGCGACGTGACCGACGACGACCAGCTCGCCGACATGGGCGACGTGGCCCTGGGCGTGGTCACCTCGCACCACTACTCGGCCGCGCATCCCTCGGCCGCCAACAAGAAGTTCGTCGAGGCCTTCCAGAAGGCCAACAAGAACCTGCGGCCCAACTTCATGGCCGTGGGCGGCTACGACGGCATGCGCGTGATCTACGAGTCGCTGAAGAAGACCGGCGGCAAGGGCGGCGGCCAGGCGCTGCTGGACGGCATGAAGGGCCAGATCTTCGAGAGCCCGCGCGGCCCGGTGTTCATCGACGCGCAGACCCGCGACATCGTGCAGAACGTCTACCTGCGCAAGGTCGAGCGCAAGGACGGCCAGCTGTACAACGTCGAGTTCGACGTGCTCAAGGACGTCAAGGACCCCGGCAAGACCAAGTAACCGGCAACCCCCCGAAGCGCCGCTGCGCGGCGCCTTCCCCCCCTGCTGGGGGCACGCCTGCGGCCCGGCACGTCCGGTCCCGCGGCGTCGCGCGGAACCCGACATGCTCACCATCCTCTTCGACGGCATCGCCTCCGGCATGCTGCTGTTCATCCTCGCCCTGGGCCTGGCGGTCACCATGGGCCTGATGAACTTCGTCAACCTGGCCCACGGCGCCTTCGCCATGGCCGGCGGCTATGCCACGGTGCTGCTGATGCAGCGCGCCGGCGTGCCCTTCCTGGCCTGCCTGCCGATCGCCTTCGTGCTGCCGGCGCTGCTGGGCGCGGTGCTCGAGCGCACGCTGTACCGCCCGCTGTACCACCGTCCCCACCTGGACCAGGTGCTGTTCTCCATCGGCCTGACCTTCATGGCGGTGGCCGCGGTCGACTACGCGGTGGGCTCGACCCAGCAGATCGTGCAGCTGCCCGAGTGGCTGCGCGGCCGCACCGAGATCGGCAGCGGCGCCTGGACCCTGGGCATGGGCCACTACCGGCTGTTCATCGTGGCCGTCTGCCTGGCGCTGACGGTGCTGCTGCAGTTCGTGCTCTCGCGCACCCGCTTCGGCAGCCGCCTGCGCGCCTCGGTCGACGACCAGCGCGTGGCCGCCGGCCTGGGCATCAACGTCAACATGGTGTTCCTGTCCACCTTCGCCTTCGGCTGCGGCCTGGCGGGACTGGGCGGCGCGCTGGGCGCCGAGGTGCTGGGCCTGGATCCCACCTTCCCGCTGAAGTACATGTTCTATTTCCTGATCGTGGTCGCCGTCGGCGGCACCTCCTCGATCACCGGCCCGCTGCTGGCCGCGCTGCTGCTGGGCATCGCCGACGTGGCCGGCAAGTACTACATCCCCAAGATGGGCGCCTTCGTCGTCTACACGCTCATGATCGTCATCCTGGTGCTGCGCCCGCAGGGCCTGTTCGTGCGGCAGGGAGGCAAGGCATGAGCGATCCCCGACTCGACGGCGCGCGCGCCCGGCTGTCGCTGCTGCAGGCTGCGCGCTGGCGCGCCTGGGAGCCGCTGCTGTGGCTGCTGGCCTTCGCGGCGCCGGTGCTGCTGCCGCGGCACGCCGCCCTGATCAACGAGATCGCGATCACCGCGCTGTTCGCGGTCTCGCTGGACCTGCTGCTGGGGGTGACCGGCATCGTCTCGCTGGGCCACGCGGCCTTCTTCGGCCTGGGCGCCTACACCGCGGCCCTGCTCGCCAAGCACCTGCAGGGCAGCGAGCCGCTGCTGGGCCTGGCCGCCGGCATGGGCGCGGCGGCGGTGCTGGGTGCGGTGGCCAGCCTGACCATCCAGCGCGGCACCGACCTCACGCGGCTGATGGTCACGCTGGGCCTGGCGCTGATCCTGGGCGAGCTGGCCAACAAGCTCGACTGGCTCACCGGCGGCGCCGACGGCCTGCAGGGCGTGGTGATGGCGCCGCTGCTCGGCCGCTTCGAGTTCGACCTGGCCGGCCAGACCGCCGCCTACTACTCGCTGGCCGTGCTGCTGGTGGCCTTCCTGCTGGCGCGGCGCCTGCTGCGCTCGCCCTTCGGCCACACGCTGATGGCGATCCGCGACAACCGGCTGCGCGCCATGGCCATCGGCATCCCGGTGGCGCAGCGGCTGGCGGTGGTCTACACCATCGGCGGCGCGCTGGCCGGCGCCGCGGGCGCGCTGCTGGCGCAGACCACCGGCTTCGCCTCGCTGGACGTGTTCGCCTTCGACCGCTCGGCCGACCTGCTGCTGATGATCGTGATCGGCGGCATCGGCTGGCTGTGGGGCGGGATCCTGGGCTCGGTGGTGTTCATCGTCGCCAAGGACCTGCTGTCGGCCGTCACGCCGCAGTACTGGACCTTCTGGCTCGGCCTGTTCCTGGTGGTGCTGGTGCTGGTCGGCCGCGACCGGCTGCTCAAGCCCTGGACCCTGTTCAAGCGCGGAGGCACGCGATGAGCGATGTCGTGCTCGCGGCCGAAGGCCTGGTCAAGCGCTTCGGCGGCATCACCGCCACCGGCAACGTCACGCTGCGGCTGGAACGCGGCGCCCGCCATGCCCTCATCGGCCCCAACGGGGCCGGCAAGACCACGCTGGTCAACCTGCTGACCGGCGTGCTCGACCCCACCGAGGGCCGCATCCTGCTGGAAGGGCAGGACGTCACCACGCTCGCGCCGCACCAGCGGGTGCGCCGGGGCATGGTGCGCACCTTCCAGATCAACCAGCTGTTCGCCTCGATGTCGCCGCTGCAGACGCTGGCCCTGGTGGTGTCGCAGCAGCGCGGCCAGGGCGGCCGCTGGTGGCAGCCGCTGGGCCGTGATGCGGCCGTGGCGGCGCGCTGCGAGCAGCTGCTGGCGCAGTTCCACCTCGACGAGGTGATGGACGTGCCCACCGAGCACCTGGCCTACGGCAAGCGCCGGCTGCTGGAGATCGCGATCGCGCTGGCCTGCGAGCCGCGCGTGCTGCTGCTCGACGAGCCCGTCGCCGGCGTGCCGGCCGGCGAGCGCGACGAGATCCTGCGCACCGTGG
This sequence comes from Comamonadaceae bacterium, assembly GCA_027484575.1. GTDB lineage: Bacteria > Pseudomonadota > Gammaproteobacteria > Burkholderiales > Burkholderiaceae_C > Ramlibacter. The sequence continues at coordinate 402,976 of JAIXSQ010000007.1, read as the reverse complement.
CGGCGCTGCCGGCCGACGTGTCGGTGCTGCTGATCGAACACGACATGGACCTGGTCTTCAGCTTCGCGCGCCGCATGACGGTGCTGGTCAACGGCACCGTGCTCACCGAGGGCGACCCCGACACCATCGCCAACGACCCGCGTGTCAAGGAGGTCTACCTGGGCCACGGCGAGACCCACGGCGACCCCGACGCGCACGAGGAGGCCGCCCATGGCTGAACTGCTGAAGGTCGAGCAGCTGTCGGCCGGCTACGGCGAGGCCGTGGTGCTGCAGGACGTGTCGTTCGCGCTGGACGAGGGCGCCACGCTGGCCCTGCTGGGCCGCAACGGCACCGGCAAGACCACGCTGATCAACACCCTGGCCGGCGTCACGCGCCAGCACGGCGGCCGCATGGCCCTGGCCGGCAAGCCGCTGCACACGCTGGCGCCGCACCAGCGCGCCGCCGCCGGCATCGGCTGGGTGCCGCAGGAGCGCAACATCTTCAAGTCGCTCACGGTGCACGAGAACCTCACCGCCGTCGCGCGGCCGGGCAAGTGGACACCCGAGGGCGTGTACGGCCTGTTCCCGCGGCTGGCCGAGCGCAAGGGCAACCTGGGCACGCAGCTGTCCGGAGGCGAGCAGCAGATGCTGGCCGTGGGCCGCGCGCTGGTGCTCAACCCGCGCCTGCTGCTGCTGGACGAGCCGCTGGAGGGCCTGGCGCCCATCATCGTCGACGAGCTGCTCAAGGCCATCCGCCGCATCACCCGCGAGGAAGGCCTGTCGGCCATCATCGTCGAGCAGCATCCGCAGGCCATCCTGGCCATCAGCGACCAGGCCGTGGTGCTGGACCACGGCAGCGTGGTGCATGCGTCCACGGCGCAGGCGCTGCGGCGCGAGCCCGCGCTGCTGGACCGGCTGCTGGGCGTGGCGCGCTAAGCTCGCCCGCCATGCCGCCCAGCCCCTGCCCACCGCACCGCGCCACGCGGCGCCGCCTGCTGGCCGGTGCCGCCGTGCTGCCCCTGGCGCCGTCGCTGCTGCTGTCCGCCGTCTCCGCCCGGGCGCAGGCCACTTTCCCCGCGCGGCCGCTGCGGCTGGTCGTGCCCAACGCGCCCGGCGGCGCGGCCGACATCACGGCCCGCACCGTGGGCCAGGCGCTGGCGGCCAGCCTGGGCCAGCCGGTGGTGGTCGAGAACCGGCCCGGTGCCGGTGGCGTGGTGGCCGGCGAGGCGGTGGCCCGGGCCGAGCCCGATGGCCACACGATGCTGCTGGTCTCCAGCGGCACCGCCGTCAGTGCCGCCCTGTTCAAGGCGCTGCCCTTCGACACGCTGCGCGACTTCGCGCCGGTGTCCTTGCTGGCCACGTTCAACCTCGCGGTCGTCGCGGCCGAGGGCGGGCGCTTCCGCACCCTGGCCGAGCTGCTGGCCTGGGCCCGCGCCAACCCGGGCAAGCTCAACATCGGCACGCCGCAGGTGGGCACCACCCAGCACCTGGCGGCCGAGCTGTTCCGGCTGACGGCCGGCATCGACGGCCAAGTCGTGCCGTTCAACGGCACGCCACCGGTGGTCACCGCGCTGCGCGCCGGCGAGATCGACGTGGGCATCGACATCCTGGGCGGCCTGCGCGGCCAGATCGCGTCGCGCGCGCTGCGGCCGCTGGCCGTGCTGGGCGCGCAGCGCGAGCCCACGCTGCCCGAGGTGCCGGCGGCGCGCGAGTCCGGCGGTGCGCTGGCGCAGTTCGCCGCCAGTTCGTGGAACGGACTGGCCGTGCCATCGCGCACGCCCGCCGCCGCCGTCGAGCGGCTGCACCGCGACATCCAGGCCGCGCTGGCCCGGCCCGAGGTGCGCGGCAAGCTCGAGGAGCTGGGCCTGCACCCGCAGGGCAGCACGCCCGCGCAGGCGGCCGCCCACCTGCAGGCCGACGTGCGCCGCTGGGCCGAGGTGATCGAGCGGGCGAGGATTCCCAGGCAATGAAGGTGACCGCATGACCATCCAGCGCATCGGGCTCGTCGGCTACGGCGAGGTCGGCAAGATCTTCTCGGCGGGGCTCGCGGCCCAGGCCGGCATCGCCCAGGTGAGCGCCTGGGACCTCAAGTTCGCGCAGCCGGCGACCGCGGCCGCCGAGACCGCGCATGCGCAGGCCGCCGGCATCGCGGCGCAGCCGTCGATGGCCGCGCTGTGCGCCGCGAGCGACCTGGTGATCTCGGCGGTCACGGCCTCGAACACGCTGGCCGTGGCGCGCGAGGCCGCGCCGCACCTGCGGCCGGGCCAGCTGTTCCTCGACCTGAACTCGGCCTCGCCCGGCACCAAGCGCGACTGCGCCGCGCTGGTCGAGGCGGCCGGCGCGCACTACGTCGAGGCCGGCGTGATGACCTCGGTGCCGCCCTACGGCATCCGCGTGCCCATGCTGCTGGGCGGCGCGCAGGCCGCGGCGCTGGCGCCGATGCTGGCCGGCTGGGGCCTGGACGCCAGGCCCGTGGCCGCAGCGATCGGCGTGGCCAGCGCGATCAAGCTGTGCCGCAGCGTGATGATCAAGGGCCTGGAGGCGATCGTCATCGAGAGCTACGCGACGGCCCGGGCTCACGGCGTCGAGGACCATGTGCTGCCCACGCTGGCCGAGACCTTCCCGCAGATCGACTGGCACAGGCAAGGCGCGTACTTCTTCAGCCGCGTCGTGCAGCACGGCCAGCGCCGCGCCGAGGAGATGCGCGAGGCTGCGGCCAACGTGCGCGAGGCGGGCTTCCCGCCGCTGATGGCCGCGGCCATCGCCGACAAGCAGCAGTGGGTGGCCGATGCGGCCGCCGCCGGCGTGTTCGCCGGGCTGCCCAAGGACGCGCGCTGGCAGGACTACGCCGACCGGCTGATCGCGGCGCGGGCGGCGCGGCCCGACGGCGACGTGCCGCGCTGAGGTGGGCGGCGTCCTCGCGGTCACCGCGCCGCTGTACCTGCTGATGGCCCTGGGCTGGGTCGCGGTGCGCGCCGGCTGGTTCGCCCGCGAGCACATGCGGGTGCTGGGCGGCTACGTGCTGCGGCTGGCGCTGCCGGCACTGCTGTTCAACGCGCTGGCCAGCCGGCGCTTCGCCGAGATCCTCGAGCCCGCCTTCCTGCTCGCCTTCGCCGGTGGCGGGCTGGCGGCTTTCGCGACCGGGCTGCTGTGGGCGCGCCGGGCCGGCAAGCCGCTGCCGGCCGCCGCCATCGTCGGCATGGGCTGCAGCTGTCCCAACAGCGGCTTCATCGGCGTGGCGCTGGTGGCGCAGCTGTTCGGCAGCTCGACCGCCGCGGTCGGCCTGGCGATGGCGATGCTGGTGGAGAACCTGCTGCTGCTGCCCTTGGCGCTGGCGCTGTCGGAGGCCGGCGAGGGCGCCGCCGGCACGGGCCGGCTGGCGCGCATGCGGGCGGCAGCCTGGCAGGCCCTGCGCAACCTGCTGCGCACGCCCATGGTGCTGGGCCTGCTGGTGGGCATCGTGTTCTCGCTGCTGCAGTGGCGGCTCCCGGCGGCGCTGCAGCGGCCGGTGGAACTGCTGGCCGCCTCCTGCTCGCCGGTGGCGCTGGTGGTGATCGGCGGCACGCTGGCCGGGCTGCACCTGCGCGGCTGGGTGCGCGAGACCGCGGTGATCGCCGCCTGCAAGCTGGCGCTGCACCCGCTCGTGGCGCTGGGCCTCGTCTTGCTGCTGCCGCCCATGCCGCAGGTGCTTCAGCAGACGGTGGTGCTGATGGCCGCGGTGCCCATGCTGGGCATCTACCCGGTGCTGGCGCAGAAGAGCGGCAACGACGCGATGGCGGCCGCGGCCCAGCTGGGCACGACGGTGGCCTCGTTCTTCACGCTCAGCGCGGTGGTTGCCCTGATGCCGCTGGTGCGCAGTGGGTGAGAGCATGGGGGCGGAGACACGATGACCACCGCCCCGATCCGCTTCACCCTCAACGGCGCGCCCTGCGCCCCGGCCGCCGACCCGGCCACCCGCCTGCTCGACGTGCTGCGCGAGGACCTGGGCCTCGTGGCCACCCGCCTGGGCTGCGGGCTGGGCCAGTGCGGCAGCTGCCACGTGCTGGTCGACGGCCGCGCGCTGCCCGCCTGCGACACGCCGCTGTGGGCGGTCGCGGGCAAGGCGGTGGTGACGGTCGAGGGCCACGGCGCGCTGCCCGAGGGCCGCGCCCTGCGCGAGGCCTTCGCCGCCGAGCAGGCGCTGCAATGCGGCTGGTGCACCTCGGGGGTGCTGGCCGGTGCGGCGGCGCTCTTGCAGCAGCTGCCGCACCCCACCGAGGCGCAGGTGCGCGCGGGCCTGGATGCGCACCTGTGCCGGTGTGGGGCTCACCCACGCATCGTGCGTGCGGTGCTGCGCGCCGCGCGTGCGCTGGCGGCGGACCGCGGGGTGGCGCCGTGAGCGCCGGCAGCCTGCAGGCCGCGCCGCGGCTGGACCAGTGGCTGCGCTTCGAGGCCGACGGCAGCGTGACCGTGCTGTCGGGCAAGGTCGAGATCGGGCAGGGCATCCTCACCGCCCTGGCGCAGGTGGTGGCCGACGAACTGGGGCTGCCGCTGGCGCGGGTGCGTACCAGCGCCACCCGCACCGGCAGCCATCCCGACGAGGGCGTGACCTCGGGCAGCCTGTCGCTGCAGCACTCGGGCGCGGCCCTGCGGCAGGTCTGCCGCGAGGTGCGGGCGCTGCGCGCGGCGCACGGGGGCGGCTACCTGGACCTGCAGGCCAGCGGTGCGCTGGCCCGCGCGGCGACGGGGCAGGCCCTGCCGGCGCCGCAGCGCGGTGTGGTGGGGCGGCCGGTGCCGCGGCTGGACATCCCCGACAAGCTGGCCGGGCACTTCCGCTACCTGCACGACCTCGCGCCCGAGGGCCTGCTGCACGGCCGGGTGCTGCGGCCGCCGCACCCGGGCTGCACGCTGCGGTCGGCCGACCTGGACGCGGTGCGGGCGCTGCCCGGCGTGCTGCAGGTGGTGCAGGACGGGCGGCAGTTCGGCCTGCTCGCGGCCACCGGCGCGCAGGCCGATGCGGCCTGGCGCCGGCTGGAGGCCGCGGTGCACTGGGCGACACCCGAGGCCCTGCCCGATCCCGCCGACCTGCGCGGCTGGCTGCAGCGCGGCCCGCACGAGACCACGGTGGTGGCCGAGCGCGCGGCGCCGGCCGGGCCGCCAGGGGGCGCCGAGGTGCGCACGCTGCAGGCGGCCTACGCACGGCCTTTCGTCGCCCATGCCGCCATGGGGCCCTCGGCCGCGCTGGCGCACTGGCAGGCGGGGCGCTTGCAGGTGTGGTCGCACACGCAGGGGCCGTACAACCTGCGGCGCGACCTGGCGCTGGCCTTTGGCCTGCCCGAGGACGCGGTGGTCGTGCAGCATGCGCAGGGGCCGGGCTGCTATGGCCACAACGGCGCCGACGACGTGGCCTGGGATGCGGCCTGGCTGGCGCGCCTCGTGCCGGGCCGGCCGGTGCGGCTGCAGTGGACGCGTGCGCAGGAGTTCACCGAGGCGCCGTTCGGCCCCGCCGGCCTGGCGCAGCTGGAGGCCGGCCTGGATGCGCAGGGCCGCATCGTGCGCTGGTCGCACGTGCTCTGGAGCCCCGGCCACAGCAGCCGGCCGGGCCGCGCGCCCACGCCCACGCTGCTGGGCAGCTGGCACACGGCGCAGCCGTTCCCGGTGCTGCCGGCGATGAACGTGGGCGCGGCCATGGGCGGCGGCGCCGACCGCAACGCGGTGCCCGGCTACGCGATTCCGGCGCTGCGGGTGGTGGCGCACCGCGTGCTCGACCCCGCCGTGCGCGCCTCGGCCCTGCGCAGCCTGGGTGCGCTGCTCAACGTGTTCGCGGCCGAAGGCTTCATGGACGAACTCGCCCAGGCGGCAGGCGACGATCCGCTGGCGTTCCGGCTGCGCCACCTGGACGACGCGCGGGGCCGGGCTGTGCTCGAACGTGCCGCCGCGCGCGCGGGCTGGGCGCCGGGACGCGCGGGCGGCGAGGGGCAGGGCTGGGGCCTGGGCTACGCGCGCTACAAGGGCACCGGGGGCTGGTGCGCGGTGGTGGCGCAGGTCGAGGTGGCCGAGCGGGTGCGGGTGTGCCGCCTGGTGGTCGAGGCCGACCTGGGCCTGGTGGTGAACCCCGACGGCGCCGCCGCGCAGCTCGAAGGCGGCGCGATCCAGGCCACCAGCGTGGCGCTGCTCGAGGCGGTGCAGTTCGACCGGCAGGGCATCACGAGCCGCGACTGGGAGTCCTATCCCATCATGCGCTTTTCGGACGTGCCGGCGATCGACGTGGGCCTGGCCGACAGCACCGAGCCCTCGCTGGGCGCGGGCGAGGCCAGCTTCGGCCCCACGGTCGCCGCGATCGGCAACGCGGTGGCGCAGGCCCTGGGCGTGCGCGTGCGCGAACTGCCCTTGACGCCGCAGCGGATCCGGGCAGCGATCGAGGCGCAGGCCTGATGGCGGCAGGACGGGCAGCCCCGGGGCTCAGTCGGGCTGGATGTTCGCCGCCTTGACCACCGGCCCCCAGCGCTGCACCTCGGCGGCGATCAGCCGGCCGTAGGCCTCGGGCGTGGCCGGCGTGGGCTCGGCGCCTTCGCCGGCCAGCCGGGCCTGCACCTCGGGGCTGGCCAGGGCGCGGTTGACCTGCTGGTTGAGCAGCCGCAGGGCCTCGGCCGGCGTGCCGGCGGGCGCGACCAGCCCGTACCACTGGTCGGCCTCGAAGCCCTTGGTGCCGGGCACCCCGCTTTCGGCGACGGTGGGCACTTCGGGCAGCGCGGGAATGCGCTTCGGGCTGGAGACGGCCACAGCCCGCAGCTTGCCGGCCCGCACGTGTGGCAGCAGCGCCGGCGCACCGGTGAACACCGCCTGCACCTGCCCCGCGATCACGTCGGCCACGGCCGGTGCGGCGCCGCGGTAGGGGATGTGCACCAGCGGCATCCGCGTGGCCAGCTTGAGCACTTCCATCGTCAGGTGGGCCGCGCTGCCATTGCCGCCCGAGCTGTAGTTCATCGCGCCCGGCCGGCTGCGGGCCAGCTGCACGAACTCGGCCAGCGTGCGCGCCGGCACCGACGGATGGATCGCGAGGATGTTGGGCACCCGGGCCACCCAGGCCACGGGCGCGAAGTCGCGCACCGGGTCGTAGCCGAGCTTGGGGTACAGCGCCGGGTTGACCGCCAGCGTGCCGATGTGCCCCATCAGCAGCGTGTGCCCGTCGGCCGGCGCGCGCGCCACGCGCTCGGCGCCGAGCGAGCCGCCCGCGCCGGGCACGTTGTCGATCACCACCGGCTGGCCCAGCGACTTCGCCAGTTCCTGCCCCACCGCCCGCGCCAGCAGGTCGCTGGAGCCGCCGGGGGTGAAGGGCACGACCAGGCGGATCGGCCTGGACGGGAAGGACTGGGCGACGGCTGGCAGGGCGAGCGTGGCGGCGCTGCCGACGGCGGCGCGCAGCAGCGAGCGGCGGGTGGGGTGGGGCATGGCGTGGGGCATGGGGCGGGGCATGGGGCGGGGAGGGTCGCGGGGCGGTCGCATGGCCGGTCTCGCGTCAGACCCGCTCCACCATCCGCCCTGCCGCCTCGCGGATCAGGCGCAGCGTCGCTTCCTGCACCGGCGTGGCGGGTCGGGTGGCGCTGGTGGCCAGCGACAGGCGGATGCGCAGCGGCGGCTCGCCGATCGGCCGGGCGGTGTAGTCGCCGGGCCGCGGCGCGTGCAGCAGGGCGTTGCGCGACAGGATGGCGCTGCCGGCGCCATCGCGCACCAGGTCGAGGATGGCGGGCACGCCGTCGATCTCCAGCGCCACCTCAGGCCGCGCGCCGATGGCGGCCAGGCAGGACTCGACGTGCATGCGGATGGCGTTCGGGCGGGTCGGGATCACCAGCGGCAGGCGCGCGACCTCGGCCAGGGCGATGGGGCCGGGCGGCGGGTCCTCGGGCAGGCCGGGCGGCCGGGCCTGCACCAGCAGCAGGGCCTCGTCGAACAGGGGCTGGGCCTCGACCTCGCGCGAGGGCTGGACGTTGTAGAGGACGGCGATGTCCAGCCGGCCGCTGGACAGCCCGGCTTCCAGGCCCTGCGACAGGCCTTCGCTGATGGACAGGCGCGCGTCCGGCATGGCCTCGCGGAAGGCGCGCGTCAGCGGCACGGTCAGCACCCGCGCCAGGCTGCTGGGCAGCCCCACGGCCACGCGGCCCGACAGGCCGCCGCGCAGCCGGCCCAGGTCCTCGCGGGCGCGCTGCACCTGGTGCAGGATGCCGCGGCCGTGCTCCAGCAGGGTCTTGCCGGCCTCGGTGGGCACGGCGCCGCGGCCATTGCGCACCAGCAGGGTCTGGCGCAGCTCCACCTCGAGCAGGCGCACCTGCCGGCTCAGGGCCGGCTGGGCCACATCCAGTTCGATGGCGGCGCGCGTGAAGCTGCCGAGTTCGGCCACCCGGACGAAGTATTCGAGCTGGCGCAGATCCATGCCGCAAGTGTAGTGACCGGCCGCAGCTATGCCCGAATGCTCTAGCTGATAGCGGGTGCGCCGGCTTGGCGGCCGGAAAGGGCCCTTCCAGAATCGCCCGCCATGGCAACCACTCCCCTGCGCGGCATCTCGTCCATGGCCACCAAGGCGCTGCTGGCCGACCTGGCCGGCACCTGGGCGCAGCAGGGCGGGGCGCCCCTGGCCTTCGACTCGGTCGGCGGCGTCGACGCCGCCAGGCGCGTGCAGGCCGGCGAGGCCTTCGACCTCGTGGTGCTCGCCTCCGACGCCCTGGACACGCTGCTGGCCGCCGGCGCCTGCACTGGCCCGCGCGTGGACCTGGTGCACTCGGGCGTGGCGGTGGCGGTGCGCGCCGGCGGGCCCACGCCCGCCATCGCGACCGAAGCCGACGTGCGCGCCGCGGTGCTGGCGGCGCCCACCATCGGCTACTCCACCGGCCCCAGCGGCACCGCGCTGCTGCAGCTGTTCGCGCGCTGGGGCATCGACGCCCAGCTCAAGGACCGGCTGGTGCAGGCCCGTCCCGGCGTGCCCGTGGGCCAGCTGGTGGCGCAGGGCGACGCGGCCCTGGGCTTCCAGCAGTTCAGCGAGCTGAAGGACGTGGCCGGCCTCACGGTGCTGGGCCCGCTGCCGCCCGCCATCCAGATCACCACCACCTTCTCAGGCGCCATCGCCGCCACCTGCGCGCAGCCGCAGGCCGCGCGCGCGGCGCTGGACTTCCTGGCCTCGGCGGCCTGCGCCGGGGCCAAGCGCCGGCACGGCATGGACCCGGCCTGAGGCACCCCACACACCTGCGAGGAGACACCACCCCATGATCATCGACTGCCACGGCCACTACACCACGGCGCCCAAGGCGCTGGAGACCTGGCGCAACCGGCAGATCGCCGGCATCCAGGACGCCGCCCTCAAGCCCCGGGTGTCGGAGCTGTCGATCAGCGACGACGAGATCCGCGAGTCCATCGTCGCCAACCAGCTCAGGCTGATGACCGAGCGCGGCAACGACCTGACCCTGTTCTCGCCGCGTGCCAGCTTCATGGCGCACCACATCGGCGACTTCGAGGTCTCCAGCACCTGGGCCGCGATCTGCAACGAGCTGTGCCACCGCGTCGCGCAGCTGTTCCCCGACCACTTCGTGCCCGTGGCCATGCTGCCGCAGTCGCCGGGCGTGGATCCGAAGACCTGCATCCCCGAGATGGAGAAGTGCATCCGCGAGTACGGCGCGGTGGGCATCAACCTGAACCCGGATCCCTCGGGCGGCCACTGGAAAGAGCCGCCGCTGACCGACAAGTGGTGGTACCCGATCTACGAGAAGATGGTCGAGTACGACGTGCCCGCGATGATCCACGTGAGCACCTCGTGCAACGCCTGCTTCCACACCACGGGTGCGCACTACCTGAACGCCGACACCACCGCCTTCATGCAGTGCGTGCAGGGCGACCTGTTCAAGGACTTCCCCACGCTGAAGTTCATCATCCCGCACGGCGGCGGCGCGGTGCCCTACCACTGGGGCCGGTTCCGCGGCCTGGCGCAGGAGATGAAGAAGCCGCTGCTGCAGGACCATGTCCTGAACAACATCTACTTCGACACCTGCGTGTACCACCAGCCGGGCATCGACCTGCTCAACACGGTGATCCCGACCAAGAACGTGCTGTTCGCCAGCGAGATGATCGGCGCGGTGCGCGGCATCGACCCGCAGACCGGCCACTACTACGACGACACCAAGCGCTACATCGACGCCAGCACCCTCCTGAGCGCCGAGGACAAGCGCGCGATCTTCGAGGGCAACGCGCGCCGCGTGTTCCCCCGCCTCGATGCGCTGCTGACGCAGCGCGGCCACTGAACCGCACCAGGAGAGCGCACCATGCATGAACTCGGCGTCGTCCATCGCACCATCACCCGCGCCGACCGCGAGGTCGCCGACAAACTGGCCCAGTACGGCTCGGCCACCGTGCACGAGGCCATGGGCCGCGTGGGCCTGATGGCCACCTACATGCGCCCGATCTACGCCGGTGCCCAGGTCTCGGGCACCGCGGTCACCGTGCTGCTGCATCCGGGCGACAACTGGATGATGCATGTCGTGGCCGAGCAGATCCAGCCGGGCGACATCGTCGTGGCGGCGATCACCGCGCCCTGCACCGACGGCTACTTCGGCGACCTGCTGGCCACCTCGTTCCAGGCCCGCGGCGCCCGCGCGCTGGTGATCGACGCCGGCGTGCGCGATGTCAGGACGCTGACCGAGATGCGCTTCCCGGTGTGGAGCAAGGCGATCAGCGCCAAGGGCACGATCAAGGCCACGGTGGGGTCGGTGAACATCCCGGTGGTGTGCGCCGGCATGATCACGCAACCCGGCGACGTGGTCGTGGCCGACGACGACGGCGTGGTCGTGGTGCCGCGCCTGCTGGCCGCCCGGACGCTGGAGGCCGCCGCCCAGCGCGAGGCCAACGAGGGCGACAAGCGCGCCAAGCTCGCCGCCGGCGTGCTGGGCCTGGACATGTACAAGATGCGCGAGCCGCTGGCCCAGGCCGGGCTGCGCTACGTCGACTGAGCGCGATGGCCGCCACCCGCCGCCGCCTCGTCGCCGGCTTCGCGCTGGCCCTGCCGCTGTGGCTGGCCGGCTGCGCCACGCCCGCCGGCACGCCACCCGACGCGGCCGTGCGCGCCGTGCTGGCGCCCACGGGCACGCTGCGCGTCGGCGTCTATCCCGGCAGCCCCACCTCGCTGGTGCGCGATCCGCGCACGGGCGCGGTCGCTGGCGTCGCCCACGACCTGGGGCAGGCCCTGGGCCGCGCGCTGGGCGTGCCGGTGCGCCTGGTCGAGGTGCAGCGCGTCGCGCAGGTCATCGACGGGCTGAAGGCCGGCGAGATCGACGTGACCTTCACCAACGCCAGCCCGCAGCGCGCCCGCGAGGTCGACTTCACCGCGCCGCTGCTGCGGCTGGAGCTGGGCTTCCTGGTGCCGCCCGAGTCGTCCATCGAGCGGATCGACGAGATCGACCGCCCCGGCCGGGTGGTGGGCGTGACCCAGGGCAGCACCTCGCAGGCCACGCTGCCGGCCGTGGTGCGCGGCCCGCGCATCGTGCCGCTGGCGTCGCTGGCGCAGGCGCGCGAGGCGCTGCTGGCGCACCGGGTCGACGCGTTCGCCACCAACAAGGGCGTGCTGCACGACCTGGCCGACCAGCTGCCCGGCGCCAAGGTGCTGCCCGGCCGCTGGGGCACCGAGCAGCTCGCCATCGCGATCCCGCAGGGCCGCGGCGCGGCGATGCCGTGGCTGCAGCGTTTCGCCGACCAGCTCCAGGCCTCGGGCCAGCTGCAGGCCATGGCCACCCGCGCCGCTCTGCGCGGCCTGTCCGACCAGTCCGCCGACCGCAACTTCCGGGGGGAGCCATGACCGCATCCACCACCCTCAGCCGCCGCCTGCTGCTGCAGTCCGCCGCAGCCGCCGCGGCTGCCGGTGTGGCCGCGGCGGGTCTGCCGGCGCTGGCGCAGCCCGCCTTCCCGAGCCGCCCGCTGAAGGTGCTGGTGGGCTTCACGCCCGGCGGCGCCGTCGACCTGGTGGCGCGCACCGTCACGCAGGCCATGGCCCCGGGGCTGGGCCAGCCCATCGTGGTCGAGAACCGGCCCGGCGCCGGCACCAACATCGCGATGCGGGCGCTGATCGAGGCGCCGGCCGACGGCCACACGCTGATGCTCACGGCCAACTCGCTGGCCGCCAACCCGGCGCTGTTCAAGCCTGCGCCCTTCGACCCGGAGAAGGACGTCGCGCCGGTGGCGCTGGTGGGCCGCGTGCCGGTGGTGATCGCCACCCATCCGGGCTCGCCCTACCAGTCCATCCAGGACCTGGTCCGCACCGCGAGGGGCAAGGCCAACGCGGTCGCCTACGGCTCGCCGGGCAACGGCAGCACGCCGCACATGGCGGTGGAGTTCTTCACCCGCGCCGCCGGCATCGACCTGCAGCACGTGCCCTACCGCGGCGGCAGCCAGGCGCTGACCGACGTGATCGGCGGCCAGCTGCCGCTGGTGGCGGTCAACGCGCTGGAGGCGCTGCCGCACCAGCGTGCCGGCAAGCTGCGCGTGCTGGCCGTGCTCAGCCCCGCGCGCGCCGCGATCTTTCCCGACGTGCCCACCATCGCCGAGTCGGGCTTCCCCGGCTTCGAGGCCTCGGTCTGGTACGGCTTCATCGCGCCGGCCGCCACGCCGCGGCCCATCGTCGAGCGCCTGCATGCCGAGGTGCAGAAGGCGCTGGCCAGCCCCGAGGTGCAGCAGCGCCTGGCCGCCGCCGGCGGCGAGGTGCTGCCCGGCCCCACCGAGCGCTTGGCCGCCCTGGTGCGCGACGAGCGCGCCCGCTACGCGCGCCTGGTGCGCGAGGCCAACATCCAACCCGACTGACGCGACCCCCGCGATCGACAGAGGACGCAACCGCATGTCCAAGCCCACTTCCGGCGACTTCACCAAGACCCCCGGCTGGCTCGACTGGTACGCCGGCCCGAGCAAGCCGCGCTTCGCGCTGCCGCCCGGCAGCGTCGATGCCCACTGCCACGTGTTCGGCCCGGGGGCGCAGTTCCCCTACGCGCCCGAGCGCAAGTACACGCCCTGCGACGCCAGCGCCGAGCAGCTGTTCGCGCTGCGCGACCACCTGGGCTTCGCGCGCAACGTCATCGTGCAGGCCACCTGCCACGGCGCCGACAACCGGGCGCTGGTCGATGCGCTGCAGCGCTCGGGCGGCATGGCCCGCGGCGTGGCCACCGTGCGGCGCAGCGTGACCGACGACGAGCTGCAGGCCATGCATGCCGCCGGCGTGCGCGGCGTGCGCTTCAACTTCGTCAAGCGGCTGGTGGATTTCACGCCCAAGGACGAACTGATGGAGATCGCGGCCCGCATCGCCCCGCTGGGCTGGCATGTGGTGATCTACTTCGAGGCGGTGGACCTGCCCGAGCTGTGGGACTTCTTCACCGCGCTGCCCACCACGGTGGTGGTCGACCACATGGGCCGGCCCGACGTGCGCAAGCCGCTGGACGGCCCGGAGTTCGGCCTGTTCCTGAAGTTCATGCGCGAGCACGGCAACGTCTGGAGCAAGGTCAGCTGCCCCGAGCGCCTGTCGGTGGCGGGTCCGCCCGCGCTGCAGGGCGAGCAGGCGGCCTACCGCGACGTGGTGCCGTTCGCGCGCACCGTGGTCGAGCAGTTCCCCGACCGCGTGCTGTGGGGCACCGACTGGCCGCACCCCAACCTGAAGGACCACATGCCGGACGACGGCCTGCTGGTGGACTTCATCCCGCACATCGCCACCACAGCCGAACTGCAGCGCAAGCTGCTGGTGGACAACCCCACCCGGCTGTACTGGCCCGAGCTGACCCGCTGAAAGGAGGCGCCATGCCCCTGGACAAACCCTACAAGGACGTGCCCGGCACGACCATCTTCGACGCCGACCAGAGCCGCCTGGGCTACTGGCTCAACCAGTTCTGCATGTCGCTGATGAAGGCGCCCAACCGCGAGCGCTTCAAGGCCGACGAGCGCGCCTACCTGGACGAGTGGCCCATGACCGAGGCGCAAAAGGAGGCCGTGCTGGCGCGCGACCTGAACCGCTGCATCGCGCTGGGCGGCAACATCTACTTCCTGGCCAAGATCGGCGCCACCGACGGCAAGAGCTTCCAGCAGATGGCCGGCTCGATGACCGGCATGAGCGAGGAGCAGTACCGCGACATGATGATCGGCGGCGGGCGCCCCGCCAGCTGGGGCCGCGACGGCTCCACCGCGCAACCGAAGAAGGAAGGTGCCTGACATGGCCCGCATCACCGCCTCCGTCTACACCTCGCACGTGCCGGCCATCGGCGCCGCGATGGACCTGGGCAAGACCCAGGAGCCGTACTGGCAGAAGGTGTTCGCCGGCTACGAGCCGTCGCGCCAGTGGATGAAGGAGAACACGCCCGACGTGGTGTTCCTGGTCTACAACGACCACGCCACCGCCTTCAGCCTGGACTTCATCCCCACCTTCGCCATCGGCACCGCCGCCGGCTACAAGGTGGCCGACGAGGGCTGGGGCCCGCGCCCGGTGCCCGACGTCGAGGGCCACCCGGAGCTGGCGGCGCACATTGCGCAGTCGGTGATCCAGCAGGACTTCGACCTGACCATCGTCAACAACATGGACGTGGACCACGGCCTGACCGTGCCGCTGTCGCTGATGTGCGGCGACACGCCCCGGTGGCCGGTCAAGGTCATCCCGTTCGCGGTCAACGTGGTGCAGTACCCGGTGCCCAGCGGCATGCGCTGCTTCAAGCTGGGCCAGGCGATCCGCAAGGCCGTGGAGAGCTACGACGGCGACCTGAACGTGCAGATCTGGGGCACCGGCGGCATGAGCCACCAGCTGCAGGGCCCGCGCGCCGGCCTGATCAACAGGGACTGGGACAACGCCTTCCTGGACCGCCTGATCGCCGACCCCGAGGGTTTGGCCGGCGTGCCGCACATCGACTACGTGCGCGAGGCCGGCAGCGAGGGCATCGAGCTGGTGATGTGGCTGATCGCCCGCGGTGCGATGGCCGACGTCGCCGGCGGGCCCGCGCCGACCCTGCGCCACCGCTTCTACCACGTGCCCGCCTCGAACACGGCCGTGGGCCACCTGATCCTGGAGAACAACCAATGACGACCAAGCCCCTGCGCATCGCCCTGGCCGGCGCCGGCGCCTTCGGCCAGAAGCACCTGGACGCGCTGAAGCTGATCGACGGCGTGCAGGTCACCTCCGTGATCGGCCGCGAGCTGGACAAGACCCGGGAGGTCGCCGCCAAGTACGGCATCGGCCATGCGACCACCGAGCTGGCCGAGACGCTGGCGCGCGACGACGTCGACGCCGTGATCCTGTGCACCCCGACGCAGATGCATGCCGGGCAGGCCATCGCCTGCCTGAACGCCGGCAAGCACGTGCAGGTGGAGATCCCGCTGTGCGACAAGCTGGCCGACGGCCAGGCCGTGGTGGACCTGCAGAAGACGACCGGCCTGGTCGCCATGGTGGGCCACACCCGCCGCTTTAACCCGAGCCACCAGTACGTGCACCGCAAGATCGTGGCTGGCGAGTTCGCGATCCAGCAGATGGACGTGCAGACCTACTTCTTCCGCCGCACCAACATGAACGCGCTGGGCCAGCCGCGCAGCTGGACCGACCACCTGCTGTGGCACCACGCCGCGCACACGGTGGACCTGTTCCAGTACCAGGCCGGCAGCCCGGTGGTGCAGGCCCACGCGATCCAGGGCCCGATCCACCCGGCGCTGGGCATCGCGATGGACATGAGCATCCAGCTCAAGGCCGCCAACGGCGCGATCTGCACGCTGAGCCTGTCGTTCAACAACGACGGCCCGCTGGGCACGTTTTTCCGCTACATCGGCGACACCGCGACCTACATCGCGCGCTACGACGACCTGGTCAACGGCAAGGACGAGAAGATCGACGTGTCCAAGGTCGATGTGTCGATGAACGGCATCGAGCTGCAGGACCGCGAGTTCGTCGCCGCCATCCGCGAGGGCCGCGAGCCGAACGCGAGCGTTGCGAAAGTGCTGCCCTGCTACGAGGTGCTGCATCGGCTGGAGCAGCAGCTGCAGGCGGCGGGCTGAGGCGGAGCGCCGCGCCCGCGGCACGCGCCGCCGAAGTCACTGGATCCCGGCCTTCGCCGGGATGACGACCCCCGCCAGGGCGTCCACGCGGGTGGGGGTGCCCGGCCCGGCCGACTTTGGCTCGCCTCAGGAGGCCGGGCCGGGTGCCCCCTCCCGCGCACCCCCCTCCGCCAGCACCCCCGAACGACGGCGCACACCACGCCACAATCCCTCCATGCACACCCGACAACTCGGTCCCTTCCAGGTCTCGGCCATCGGCCTGGGCTGCATGAACCTCAGCCATGCCTACGGCACGCCGCCCTCGCCCGAGCAGGGGCGGCAGGTGCTGCAGGCCGCGCTGGACGCCGGCGTCACGCTGTTCGACACCGCGGCCCTGTACGGCTTCGGCGCCAACGAGTCGCTGGTGGGCCCGTTCCTCAAGCCGCACCGCGACCGCATCGTGCTGGCCAGCAAGGGCGGCATGGCGGGCGTGACCGGCGCCGGCGGCGTGGTGCGCCGCGTGATCGACGGCCGTCCCGCCACCATCCAGCGCAACTGCGAGGACAGCCTGCGGCGCCTGGGCACCGACGTGATCGACCTGTACTACCTGCACCGCTGGGACAAGCAGGTGCCCATCGAGGACAGCGTGGGCGCGATGGCGCGGCTGGTCGAGCAGGGCAAGGTGCGCACGCTGGGGCTGTCGGAGGTGTCGGCCGCCACATTGCGCCGGGCGCATGCGGTGCACCCGATCGCCGCGCTGCAGACCGAGTACTCGCTGTGGACCCGCAATCCCGAGATCGCGGTGCTCGATGCCTGCCGCGCCCTGGGCGTGGCCTTCGTCGCGTTCTCCCCGGTGGCGCGCGGCTTCCTGTGCGGCCCGCTGGATGCCGCGGCCCTGGACGCCAAGGACATCCGCCGCTCGATGCCGCGCTTCGCGCCCGAGCACCATGCGCGCAATCAGCAGCTGCTGGCCGGCTACCAGGCCCTGGCCCGCGAAGCCGGCTGCACGCCAGCGCAGCTGGCGCTGGCCTGGCTGCTGCACCGTGGGCAGGACATCATCCCCATCCCCGGCACCACCAGCGTCGCGCACCTGCGCGAGGACCTCGCCGCCGAGGCCGTGCGCCTGTCGCCCGAGCTGCTGGCGCGGCTGGAGGCGCACGTGAACCAGCGCACCGTCAGCGGCAACCGCTACGGCGCCCAGGCGCGCGTGGAGGTGGACACCGAGGAATTCCCCGGCGAGTGAGGCCCCGCGGCGGCGCGCCCGTGGCGCGCCCCCACAATCGCGCCCCATGCGCATCCTGATCGTCGGTGCCGGCCTGGCCGGCCTCTCGGCCGCCTGGTCGCTGCACCGGCGCGGCCTGCGCGACCTGACCGTGGTCGAGGCGCTGGACGGGCCGGGGCAGGGCGCCAGCCATGCCAACGGCGCGCTGCTGCACCCCAGCTTCCCCGAACCCTGGAACGCGCCCGGCATCGCCTGGCAGCTGCTGCGCGACCTGGGCAACGAGGACGCCGCCGCCCTGGTGCGCCTGAAGCAGCTGCCGCAGCTGGCCGGCTGGGGCCTGCGCTTCCTGCGCGAGGCCACACCCGCCCGCTACCTGGCCCACAGCCTGGCCAACATGGCGCTGGCCCGGCACGGCCTGCCGCGCATGGCGGCCGTGCGCGAGGCGGGCATCGACTACGCCTGGCGGCCGACCGGCTCGCTGGTGCTGCTGCGCACCCCCGAGGCACTGCAGGTGGCGCGCGGCTGGTCGGGGCGGCTCGAGGCCGCGGGGCTGCGCCGCCGCTGGCTGTCGGCCGACGAGGCGGTCGCCCTCGAGCCGGCCTTGGCGCCGCAGGCCGGGCGCTTCGCCGGCGCGATCCACAACCTCGAGGACGAACGCGGTGACGCGCTCGCCTACTGCCGCGGGCTGGCGACCTGGCTGGCCGGGCAGGGGGTGGCGCTGCGCTGGCGCACGCCGGTGCTGGGCCTGGCCACGCAGGGCGGGCGCGTGACCGGCGTGCACACCACCACCGGCGAGCGCCTGGAGGCCGACGCGGTGGTGCTGGCGGCCGCCGCCCACGGCGCGCCGCTGCTGCGCGGCCTGGGCATCGACCTGCCGGTGCGGCCGGCCAAGGGCTACTCGGTCACGTTCGCGCCCGCAGCGGGCGCGCCGGCGCCCGTGCTGCCGCGGCTGGCGGTGATCGACGTGGACCTGCACGCGGCCATCGTGCCGGTGGGCGACGACCGGCTGCGCATCGCCGGCACCGCCGAGTTCTGCGGCTTCGACACCCGCATCGCGCCGCGGCGCATCGACACCCTGGTGCGCGCCGCCGGCAGCCTGTATCCCATGCTGGGCGGGGCGCCCGCCTGGAGCCGCACCGCCTGGGCCGGGCTGCGGCCGATGAGCGCCGATGGCGTGCCGCTGGTGGGGCCGACCGCCCGCGAGGGCCTGTGGCTGAACACCGGCCACGGCCACCTGGGCTGGACGCAGGCGATGGGCTCGGGCGAGCTGCTGGCCGACCTGCTGGCCGGACGCGCCCCGGGCCTGGATCCGGCGCCCTATGCGCCGGGGCGGTACGCGGGCCTGTGAGGCCCGCGGCGCCGCGCCTTCAGTGCTTGGCGTCGGCCGGTCCCGACATCAGCTTGTCGGTGTACGCGATGGCCATGGCCGACAGCAGGAAGGTGATGTGGATCACGGTCTGCGCCACCAGCACCCGGTCGGTGTAGTTGTCGGCGTTGATGAAGGTCTTGAGCAGGTGGATCGAGCTGATGCCGATGATGGCGGTGGCCAGCTTGACCTTGAGCACCGAGGCGTTCACGTGGCTGAGCCACTCGGGCTGGTCGGGATGGCCTTCGAGGTTCATGCGGCTGACGAAGGTCTCGTAGCCGCCGACGATCACCATGATCAGCAGGTTGGAGATCATCACCACGTCGATCAGCGCCAGCACAACCAGCATGATCACCGTCTCGTTCAGCGACGTCAGCGGCGTGGTGCTCTTGTAGCCGATGCTGGTGACCAGCTGGTCCAGTGCCGTCTTGCTGCCGAAGGCCGCCTCGATCAGGTGGACCAGCTCGACCCAGAAGTGGAAGACGTAGATCGCCTGCGCGGCGATCAGGCCCAGGTACAGGGGCAGCTGCAGCCAGCGGCTGGCGAAGATCAGGTTGGGCAGCGGGCGCAGCGGCGAGGCGGGGCGCTGGTTCGGGTTGGGGTCGGCCATCGTGGGTCGCAAGCTCGGCAAAAGCCGCGGATTGTAGGCAGCGCCCCTGACTGCGCGGGAAAACCCCGCTTGCCGCCCCTGGCCGGTCAGTCAGTGCTTTGTAAGTGCCCGGTCCGACAGTCCGTCGCGATTTCGAGTCACCCAACTCCACGGAGACAACCCATGAGCGCCATCGAATCCGTCCTGGTCGAGAACCGTGTCTTCCCGCCGCCCGAGGCGGCGGTGCGCAACGCCCGCATCGCGGGCATGGCCGCCTACGAGGCGCTGTGCCAGGAGGCCGAGCGCGACTTCGAGGGCTTCTGGGCGCGGCTGGCGCGCGAGAACGTGCGCTGGACCAAGCCGTTCACCCGGACGCTGGACGAATCGGGTGCGCCGTTCTACAAGTGGTTCGACGACGGCGAATTGAACGCCAGTGCCAATTGTCTCGACAAGCACATGGGCACGCCGGTCGAGAACAAGACAGCGATCGTGTTCGAGTCCGACGACGGCCAGGTCACCACCGTCACCTACAAGGAGCTGCTCGCCCGCGTCAGCCGCTTCGCCAACGCGCTGAAGGCGCAGGGCATCTCCAAGGGCGACCGCGTGATCGTCTACATGCCCATGACCATCGAGGGCGTGGTGGCCATGCAGGCCTGCGCGCGCATCGGCGCGACGCACAGCGTGGTGTTCGGCGGCTTCTCGGCCAAGGCGCTGAACGAGCGCGTGATCGACGCCGGCGCGGTGGCCGTGATCACCGCCAACTACCAGATGCGCGGCGGCAAGGAGCTGCCGCTGAAGGCCATCGTCGACGAGGCGATCGGCATGGGCGGCTGCGACACGCTCAAGTCGGTGCTGGTGTTCCAGCGCACGGCGACCGCCTGCAACATGGTGGCCGGCCGCGACAAGACCTTCGACGAGGTGCTGGCCGGCCAGTCCGACCAGTGCGCCCCGGTGCCCGTGAACGCCGAGCACCCGCTGTTCATCCTCTACACCTCGGGCTCGACCGGCAAGCCCAAGGGCGTGCAGCACTCCACCGGCGGCTACCTGCTGTGGGCCAAGCTCACGATGGACTGGACCTTCGACCTGCAGCCGTCCGACGTGTTCTGGTGCACCGCCGACATCGGCTGGATCACCGGCCACACCTACGTGGCCTACGGCCCGCTGGCCGCCGGCGGCACCCAGGTGATCTTCGAGGGCATCCCCACCTTCCCGAACGCCGGCCGCTTCTGGCAGATGATCGAGCGCCACAAGGTCACGATCTTCTACACCGCGCCCACGGCCATCCGCTCGCTGATCAAGGCCGCCGAGGCCGACGAGGCGGTGCACCCCAAGGCCTCCGACCTGCGCTCGCTGCGCATCCTGGGCAGCGTGGGCGAGCCGATCAACCCCGAGGCCTGGATGTGGTACCACCGGAACGTGGGCGGCGAGCGCTGCCCGATCGTGGACACCTTCTGGCAGACCGAGACCGGTGGCCACATGATCACGCCGCTGCCGGGCGCCACGCCGCTGGTGCCGGGCTCGTGCACGCTGCCGCTGCCGGGCATCATGGCCGCCATCGTCGACGAGGTCGGCAAGGACATCCCCAACGGCTCGGGCGGCATGCTGGTGGTCAAGCGCCCCTGGCCGTCGATGATCCGCACGATCTGGAACGATCCGGAGCGCTTCAAGAAGAGCTACTTCCCCGAGGAGATGGGCGGCAAGCTGTACCTGGCCGGCGACGGCGCGGTGCGCAGCGCCGACCGCGGCTACTTCCGCATCACCGGCCGCATCGACGACGTGCTGAACGTCTCGGGCCACCGCCTGGGCACGATGGAGATCGAGTCGGCGCTGGTGGCCAAGACCGACCTGGTGGCCGAGGCCGCCGTGGTGGGCCGCCCCGACGACCTGACCGGCGAGGCGATCTGCGCCTTCGTGGTGCTCAAGCGTCCCCGCCCGACCGGCGAGGAGGCCAAGAAGATCGCGACCGAACTGCGCAACTGGGTGGCCAAGGAGATCGGTCCGATCGCCAAGCCCAAGGACATCCGCTTCGGCGACAACCTGCCCAAGACCCGCAGCGGCAAGATCATGCGCCGCCTGCTGCGCAGCATCGCCAAGGGCGAGGCGATCACGCAGGACACCAGCACGCTGGAGAACCCGGCGATCCTGGAGCAGCTGGCGGAACGCCTCTGAACGTGGCGGCCGCGGGCCGGCGCCGCGTGCTGCGCTGGCTGCTGCCCCTGCTGCTGGCCGCCACCGGCGCCACCGCCTGCGCGGCGGAGCGCCTGGTGGTGGGCTCCAAGCGCTTCACCGAGAGCTACATCCTCGGCGAGATCGTCGCCCGCACGGCGCAGGGCGCGGGCGCGCAGGCGCTGCACCGGCCCGGGCTGGGCAACACCGCCGTGGTGCTGGAGGCGCTCAAGGCCGGCGCCATCGACGTCTACCCGGAGTACCTGGGCACCATCGAGTCGGAGATCCTGCAGCTGCCGCAGTCGGCGGACCCGCAGGCGACCCGGCGCGCGCTGGCCGCCATGGGCCTGGACATGGGCGTGCCGCTGGGGTTCTCCAACGGCTACGCGCTGGCCACCACGGCGGCGCAGGCGCAGGCCCTGGCGCTGCGCCGCGTGTCGGACCTGCGCGCGCAGCCGCAGCTGGCCGTGGGGCTGTCGCACGAGTTCCTGGGACGCGCCGACGGCTGGCCGGGGCTGGCGGCGCGCTACGGCCTGCCGCACCGGCCGGTGGGCATCGACCACGGCGTGGCCTACGCCGCGCTGGCGCAGGGCCGCATCGCGCTGACCGACATCTACACCACCGACGCGGCCATCGCGCAGCTGGGGCTGGTGGTGCTGGAGGACGACCGCGCCTACTTCCCCCCCTACGACGCCGTGCTGCTGTACCGCAGCGACCTGCCGCAGCGCGCGCCGGCCGCCTGGCGCGCGGTGCAGCAGCTGCAGGGCCGCATCGACGTGGCGACCATGATCGGAATGAACGCGCAGGCGCAGCTGCAGGGCCGGCCCTACGCCGAGGTGGCGGCGGCCTTCGTGGCCGGGCGCACCGACGCGCCGGCGGCCGCGGGCCGCGGCGGCTGGTGGCAGCGGCTGTGGGCCGACGACCTGGGCCGGCTCACGCGCGAGCACCTGCTGCTGGTGGCCGTCGCCGTGCTCGCGGCGGTGGCCGTCGGCGTGCCGCTGGGCGCGGCGGCGGCGGCCCTGCCGCGCCTGCGGCAGCCCCTGCTGGCGGTGGTGGGCGTGCTGCAGACCATCCCGTCGCTGGCGCTGCTGGCCGCGCTGATCCCGCTGCTGGGCCGCATCGGCACCGTGCCGGCGCTGGTCGCGCTGGCGCTCTATGCGCTGCTGCCCGTCGTGCGCAACACCGCCACCGGGCTGGCGCAGGTGCCCGCGGGGCTGCGGCAGGCCGGCCTGGCGCTGGGATTCACGCCGGCGCAGCGCTGGCGGCACGTGGACCTGCCGCTGGCCGCGCCGGTGATCCTGGCCGGCGTGAAGACCGCGGCGGTGCTCACCGTCGGCACCGCCACCATCGCCGCCTTCATCGGCGCGGGCGGCTACGGCGAGCGCATCGCGCAGGGCCTGGCGCTCAACGACGGGGCCCAGCTGCTGGCCGGCGCGATCCCGTCGGCGGTGCTGGCGCTGCTGGTGCAGGCCGCCTTCGAGGGCGCCGAACGCTGGCTGGGACGCAGGCCGCCCGCCGCATGACCCGGCCGCCGCACGGGCGCGCGGCGGAAGCCGCATGAAAAAGGCCCGCACGAGCGGGCCTTCGTCATGGGAGCGGGTCGGCTCACTTGGTGGCGAGCACCCAGGCCGCCAGCTTCTTGGCTTCGGCGTCGTTGACCTGCGGGTTGGCGGGCATGGGCACGGGGCCCCAGACGCCGGCGCCGCCCTTCTGGATCTTGGTGGCGAGCTTGTCGGCGGCGTCCTTCTGGCCGGCGTACTTGGCCGCGACGTCCTTGTACGACGGGCCGACCAGCTTCTTGTCGACGGCGTGGCAGGCCATGCAGTTCTTGGACGTGGCCAGCGCCTGGTCGGCCAGCACGGGGCCGGCGACGACGAAGGCGGAAGCCAGCACGAACAGGGCACGTTTCATTGCGATCAGTCCTTCTCGGGGTTGGGGTACATTGCCGAAACGCGATTGTAGGCAGCGCGGTTGACCGCCCCGCATCCATCGGGGCTTTCGGCGGCCGGCGCGCAACGGAGATTCACTGGCATGCTGTTCCTCGGCCTGGGCCTCGTCCTGCTGGCCCTCAAGTACCTGGAGATCGGCGCGGTCGCCACCTGGAGCTGGCTGATCGTGCTGGCGCCCTTCGGCCTGGCCGTCCTGTGGTGGTCCTGGGCCGACTGGTCGGGCTACACCAAGCGCAAGGTGGTCGAGCGCGAGAACGCGCGCAAGGCCGAGCGCATCGCCCGGCAGCGCGAGAAGCTGGGCATGCCGCCCAACAAGCGGCGTTGAGGCCGCGCGGCGGGCACCGCACGAACCTGGCGGTTTGTGCGGCCCCCGCCATGCGTTGATCGCTCACCTTCCTCAGAAGTTGTCCAGCACCGCGCCCTTGCTGGCGCTGGCGGCGTTGAACGCGAACTTGGCCTGCACGCCACGGGTGTAGCGCGGTGCCGGTGCCTTCCAGGCGGCGCGGCGGCGGGCCAGTTCCTCGTCGCCCACGTGCAGGTCCAGCTGCAGCTTGTGCGCGTCGATGGTGATGGTGTCGCCCTCGTGCACCAGCGCGATGTTGCCGCCGGCATAGGCCTCGGGGGCGACGTGGCCCACCACCATGCCCCAGGTGCCGCCCGAGAAGCGCCCGTCGGTGATCAGGCCCACGCTCTCGCCCAGGCCGGCGCCGATCAGCGCGCCGGTGGGCGCCAGCATCTCGGGCATGCCGGGGCCGCCCTTGGGGCCCAGGTAGCGCAGCACCATCACGTCGCCGGCCTTGATCTTCCCGTCCAGGATGGCCTGCAGCGCCGACTGCTCGTCCTCGAACACGCGTGCCGGGCCGGTGATGGCCGGGTTCTTCAGGCCGGTGATCTTGGCCACCGCGCCCTCGGGCGACAGGTTGCCCTTGAGGATGGCCAGGTGGCCTTCCTTGTACAGCGCCTTGTCGACGGTGCGGATCACGTCCTGGTCGGCGCGCGGCACGTCGGGGATGTCGGCCAGGGTCTCGGCGATGGTCTTGCCGGTGATGGTGATGCAGTCGCCGTGCAGCAGGCCGGCGTTGAGCAGCACCTTCATCACCTGCGGGATGCCGCCGGCCTGGTGCAGGTGCACGGCCATGTACTTGCCGCTGGGCTTGAGGTCGCAGATCACCGGCGTCTTCTTGCGGATGCGCTCGAAGTCGTCGATGGTCCACTCGACTTCCGCCGCGTGCGCGATCGCCAGGTAGTGCAGCACCGCGTTGGTCGAGCCGCCGGTGGCCATCAGCACCGTCACCGCGTTCTCGATCGCCTTCTTGGTGACGATGTCGCGCGGCTTCAGGCCCTTGCGGATCGCCTCGAGCAGCACGCGGGCCGATTCCTTGGCCGAGTTCTGCTTTTCGTCGTGCGGGTTGGCCATGGTCGACGAGTAGGGCAGGGACATGCCCAGCGCCTCGAAGGTCGAGCTCATGGTGTTGGCGGTGTACATGCCGCCGCACGAGCCGGTGCCGGGGATGGCGTGCTGCTCGATGGCCTTGAGGTCCTCGTCGCTCATCTTGCCGGCGGCGTTCTGGCCCACGGCCTCGAACACGCTGACGATGTTCAGCTCCTGGCCCTTCCAGTAGCCCGGCAGGATGGTGCCGCCGTACACGTAGATGGCCGGCACGTTGGCGCGCAGCATGCCGATCATGCCGCCGGGCATGTTCTTGTCGCAGCCGCCGATGACGACCACGCCGTCCATCCACTGGCCCTGCACGCAGGTCTCGATGCAGTCGGAGATCACCTCGCGCGAGACCAGCGAGTACTTCATGCCCTCGGTGCCCATGGCCATGCCGTCCGAGATGGTGGGCGTGCCGAAGATCTGCGGGTTGCCGCCGGCTTCCTTGATGCCCTCGACGGCCGCGTCGGCCAGCTTCTGCAGGCCGCTGTTGCACGGGGTGATGGTGCTGTGGCCGTTGGCCACGCCCACCATGGGCTTGCCGAAGTCGCCCTCGGTGTAGCCCATGCCGTAGTACATGGAGCGGTTGGGGGCGCGCGACTTGCCCTGGGTGATGTTGTCGCTGCGCAGGTGCAGCTTGATCGGTTGCTCGGCCATGGGGGTCTCCGTCGGTGTCTGGGGGGAGGGGAACCGGGCGAGCATACGCGGCCCGTGTGATTGGTTCCAATCCGAAATTGCGGGCCGTCTAATATGTGCGGCGTATGAGCGAGCCTGCCGTTCCCCCGTTGGTCGAGCCCCCGTTGGTCGAGCTGCGCCTGTGGCGCCAGTTCGCCACCCTGGCCGAGACCCTGCACTTCGGCCGCGCGGCCGCGCGGCTGCACATGACGCAGCCGCCGCTGACGCAGGCGATCGCGCAGCTGGAGGCCACGCTGGGCGTGCGGCTGTTCGAGCGCAGCAAGCGCAGCGTGCAGCTGACCGAGGCCGGCGCCGCGCTGCTGGCACCGGTGCACGAGTTGCTGGCGCGCGCCCGGGCGCTGCCCGCGCAGGCGCGCGCCGCCGCCGCCGGGGAGTCGGGCCGGCTGCGGCTGGCCTTCGTGTCCACCGCCGGCTTCACGCTGCTGCCCGGCTGGGTGCGGGCCTTCCGCGCCCAGCACCCGCGTGTGCAGCTGGAGCTGGTCGAGGCCACCGGCGACGTGCAGCTGGCGGCGCTGGAGCGGGGCGACGTCGATGCGGGCTTCCTGCTGCACTCGCCGGGCTTCGCGCCGCCCGGGCTGCAGCACCTGGTGGTCGCGCGCGAGCCGCTGGTGCTGGCGCTGCCCGAGGCGCACCCGCTGGCCGCCGCCCCCCGGCTGGACCTGCGCCGCGTGCTGGCCGAGCCGCTGGTGCTGTTCCCGCGCCGCATCCTGCCCTCGCTGCACGACGCGGTGCTGGCCCTGTACCACGCGGCCGGCCGCGAGCCGGTGGTGGCGCAGGAAGCGATCCAGATGCAGACCATCGTCAACCTGGTCTCGGCCGGGCTGGGGCTGGCCTGGGTGCCGGCGAGCGTGCGCGAGTTCCAGCGCCAGGGCGTGGCCTACCGCGCCCTGCCGGCCGGCCGCGTGCCGCAGGCCGAGACCAGCCTGGCGTGGCGGCCCGGCGCGGGGGCAGCCCCGCTGGCCCGCTTCGTCGCGTTCGCGCAGGCCCAGGCCCGGGCCCAGGCGCAGGCCGCGGGGCCCGGCCGCACGGCCCCGGCCGCCACGGGCCGCAGGTAGGATCGCCCGCCATGCTGATGTATCCCAAGATCGACCCGGTCGCGTTGCAGCTCGGCCCGCTGGCCGTCCACTGGTACGGGCTGACCTACCTGGCGGCCTTCGGCCTGTTCCTGTGGCTGGCGCACCGGCGGCTGGCGCACCAGCCCTTCGCCTCGGTGTCGGGCCCCGGCGCCTGGAGCCGGCGCGATCCCGAGGACATGCTGTTCTACGGCGTGGTCGGCGTGATCGCCGGTGGCCGCATCGGCTACTGCCTGTTCTACAAGCCCGGCTACTACGCGGCCCACCCGCTGGAGGTGTTCGCGATCTGGCAGGGCGGCATGAGCTTCCACGGCGGCATGCTGGGCGTGATCGCCTCGCAGTGGCTGTACGCGCGGCTGCGGGCCAAGCCCTTCTGGCAGGTGATGGATTTCGTGGCGCCCTGCGTGCCGCTGGGCCTGGCCAGCGGCCGGGTGGGCAACTTCATCAACGGCGAGCTGTGGGGCAGGGCGGCCGACGCCTCGCTGCCCTGGGCCATGGTGTTCCCGCAGAGCGGCAGCATGGTCCCGCGGCATCCGTCGCAGGTCTACCAGTTCCTGGGCGAGGGCCTGCTGCTGTTCGTGCTGCTCTGGCTGTACGCGCGGCGCGAGCGCCGGCCGGCGCAGGTGTCGGCGATGTTCCTGGTCGGCTACGGCTTCTTCCGCTTCGTCGCCGAGTGGTTCCGGGAGCCGGACGCGCACCTGGTGTGGCTGCAGCAGTCTACCGGGCTGTCGATGGGGCAATGGCTGTGCGTGCCGATGCTGGTGGCCGGCGTCGCGCTGTGGCTGTGGGGGCAGCGCCAGCCGCGGGTGACCGGGGCGGCGCCCGCCTGACGGCCCGGCCCGGGCCGTCACAGGTCACGGGGGCGTCGCATCGGCGCCTCAGGGACAAACCCTCGCCCGACCCCCGCGCCTGCCTCATCCCTCCCATAATTACGCGTAATTACGGCGCCATGCCGTCGCGGGGGTTCCCATGCGCATCGTCCACAGTTCGCTGCATGCCGAGGTCGCCGACCAGCTGCGCGAGCGCATCTTCGACGGCCAGCTGGCGCCGGGAGCCTTCCTCGACGAGCCCGTGCTGGCGCAGGAGCTGGCGATCTCGCGCACGCCGCTGCGCGAGGCGCTGAAGGTGCTCACCGCCGAGGGGCTGGTGCGCCACGAGCCGCGCCGCGGCTGCTTCGTGGCCGAGGTGACCGAACAGGACCTGGACGAGATCTTCCCGGTCATCGCGCTGCTGGAAGGGCGCTGCGCCCACGAGGCCGCGCTCAACGCCACCGATGCCGACCTGCAGGCGCTGGAGGTGCTGCACGACAAGCTGGCGCGCCACGCCCGCAGCAAGCGCATCAACGACTACTACGCCGCGAACTTCGCGATCCACGAGGCGGTGATCCGCCTGGCCGGCAACCGCTGGCTGGCGCAGGTGATCACCGACCTGCGCAAGATCGTCAAGCTCGCGCGGCTGCAGCAGTTGCACGCGCCCGGCCGCTTGGACCAGAGCCTGTCGGAGCACCTGGCCGTCTTCGCCGCGCTCAAGGCCCGTGACCCCGAAGGGGCCGAGGCCGCGATGCGCACCCACCTGACGCGCCAGCGCGACGCGCTGCGCGCGCTGGCACGCCGGCAACGCGCGACGGTGGTGGCGTGATGGGCGCGCGCGAATGGCTCTCCCGCGGTGGCCGTGCGGCCGCCGCCGCCGCACCGGCGTCCGCGCCGGCCTCGCCATCGGCTGCATCCGCCGCCGCGGCCCCGGCCCCGTCGGCGGCCGCGCGCAGCACGGGCGAGCGCCTGAAGGCCACGCTGCGCCGCGGGCCCGAGGCCCTGTCGCCGCGCGCGCTGCGGCGCACGCTCGCCGAGCTGCAGGGCGTGGTCGACGGCCGTGTCAGCGAGGTCGAGGGCGCGCGCCGCGCCGAGGCGCTCGCCACCTGGTACGCCGCCGCCTCGCCCGAGGAGCGGCACGACTGCTGGCTGCTGATGAGCGAGCACTTCGGCCCCGACCAGGCGCAGGTGCGCGCGGCCCGCGAGGCCTACGAGAAGGCGCTGGGCACGCCCGACGAGGCGCAGGCCGAGATCCGGCTGCGGCGCGCCTACGTGTCGCCGCGCACGCGGCTGCTGCAGCGCTTCTCGGGCTTTCCGGCCGGCATGCGCTTCCTGGTGGACCTGCGCGCCGAGCTGCTGCCCCGGCTCAAGGCCGACAAGCGCCTGCTGCCCCTGGACGCCGAGCTGGAGTCGCTGTTCTCGACCTGGTTCGACGTCGGCTTCCTGGAGCTGCGCCGCATCAGCTGGGACTCGCCTGCCTCGCTGATCGAGAAGCTGATCAAGTACGAAGCGGTGCACGACATCCGCAGCTGGGCCGACGTGAAGAACCGGCTGGACAGCGACCGGCGCTGCTACGGCTTCTTCCACCAGCGGCTGGAGGGCGAGCCGCTGATCTTCGTCGAGGTCGCGCTCACCGATGCCATCAGCGACAGCATCACGCCGCTGCTGGACGAGGGCGCCGCGCCCTCGGACCTGGCCAAGGCCACCACCGCGATCTTCTATTCGATCAGCAACACGCAGACCGGGCTGAAGGGCGTGAGCTTCGGCGATGCGCTGATCAAGCGCGTGGTCGAGACGCTCAAGGACGAATTCCCGCGCCTGAAGACCTTCTGCACGCTCTCGCCCATCCCGGGGCTGCGCGGCTGGATGGCGAAGAACGCGCCGGCCGACCTGCTGCAGGCGCTGGACGACCCGCTGCACCTGCCGGCCAAGTCGCCGCAGCGCGCGCAGCTGCTGGCGTGGGCGGCGCGCTACCTCGCGCGCGAGCTCGAGCAGGGCAAGCCCTGCGACCCGGTGGCGCGCTTCCACCTGGGCAACGGCGCGCGGGTGGAGCGGCTGAACTGGGCCGCCGACCCCTCGCCCAAGGGCGTCAAGCAGTCGTACGGGTTGATGGTCAACTACCTCTACGACCTCAAGCGGCTGGACCGCCACCGGGCCATGCTGGCGCAGGGGCGCGTGGCCGTGTCCTCGCAGGTGGAATCCCTGCTGGACTGAGCCGGACGCTGGGCCACAATCGCGCCCGCCAAGCCTCACACACAAGGAGACACGCATGACGCATCCCACCCGACGCCACCTGCTGCAGGCCGCCGCTGCCGCGACCGTCCTGCCCCTGGGCCTGTCCGCACGCGCCCAGGGCGCGGCCGGCTGGCCCACCAAGCCGGTGATGATGGTGGTGCCCTTCCCGGCCGGCGGCGGCACCGACGCGTTCGCGCGCCCGCTGTCCGCGCAGTTCGCCAAGCAGACCGGCCGCCAGCTGATCATCGACAACAAGGGCGGTGCCGGCGGCACCGTGGGCGCCAGCGTGGCGGCCAAGGCCGCGCCCGACGGCTACAACCTGTTCATGGGCGCGGTGCACCACACCATCGCGCCGTCGATGTACCCGCGGCTGGACTACGACCTCGAGAAGGATTTCATCCCGCTGTCGCTGGTGGCCAGCGTGCCGCAGGTGCTGGTGGTCAACCCGCGCCGCGTCGAGGCCGCGGACTTCAAGGCCTTCCTCGCGCTGGTCAAGCGCAGCCCCGGCCGGCTGAACTACGGCTCGGCGGGCAGCGGCACCTCGCACCACCTGGCGGGCGAGCTGTTCAAGCAGCAGACCGGCACCTTCATCACCCACATCCCGTACCGCGGCGCGGGCCCCGCGCTGCAGGACCTGATCGCCGGCAACGTCGACATGATGTTCGACGGCCTGGGCTCCTCGGCCAGCCACATCAAGGGCGGGCGGATCAAGGCGCTGATGGTCTCGGGCACCAAGCGCAACGCGGCCTTCCCCGACGTGCCGTGCGCCGCCGAGCTGGGCCTGCCCGACTACACGGTGACCACCTGGTACGGGCTGTGGGCGCCCAAGGGCACGCCCGCCGACGTGCAGGCGCGCGTGGTCGACGAGGTGCGCAAGTGCATGGCCGCCGACGAGATCAAGGCCGTGTGGGCGTCGCAGGGCGCCGAATTCCCCAACCTGAGCCAGCAGCAGTTCGCCGCCTTCATCGGCAGCGAGGTCAAGCGCTGGGCCGCCGTGGTCAAGGCTTCGGGCGCCAAGCTGGATTGATGACGGGCCGCGTCCAGCTGCACGCCGACGGCCCGCTCGCGCGGGTGGTGCTGTCCCACCCGGGCAAGCTCAATGCCATGTCGCGCGCGATGTGGGTGCAGCTGCGCGAGGTGTTCACGGCGCTGCAGCGCGACGACGGCCCGCGCTGCGTGCTGCTGCAAGGCGAGGGCGAGGCCTTCTGCGCCGGCGGCGACATCGCCGAGTACGCCGGCTTCCGCTTCGAGCCCGCCTCGCTGGCCGCCTTCCACGAGGACGAGGTCTGGGGCGGGCTGCAGGCCATCCTCGACTGCGACCTGCCGGTGGTGGCGGCGATCCGCGGCGCCTGCATGGGCGCCGGTGTCGAGATCGCCGCCTGCTGCGACATCCGCATCGCGGCGCGCGGCGCCAGCTTCGGCGCGCCGATCGCGAAGCTGGGCTTCCCGATGGCGCCGCACGAGGCGCAACTGGTGGCGCGCGTGGCCGGCGAGCCCACCGCCCGCCAGCTGTTGCTGGAGGCCGCGGTGCTCGACGCCGGCACGCTGCACGCGCGCGGCTTCGTGCAGCACCTGGCCGACGACGCGGACCTGGACGCCGAGGCGCTGGCCCTGGCCCGCCGCATCGCTGCGCTGGCGCCGCAGGCGGCGCGGCTGAACAAGCAGGTGCTGCGCGCGCTGCGCGAGCGCCACGACCCCGATCCCGCCCGCGCCGCCGCCGCCGCACGCGTGCTGGCCACGGCCTATGCCTACGCGCCCTCGGCCGAGCACCGCGAGGGCGTGGCCGCGTTCACCGAGAAGCGCCGGCCCCGGTTCTGATTTCCCGACGAGCCCTCCCATGAGCAAGAACGACAAGACCCCGAAGACAACGGACGACCACAACCTCTGGTCGGCGCTGCGCGCCGCCTTCCCCGCCGACCTGGACCAGGTCGCCGTGGAGACCGACGACGAGTTGCGCTACAGCTGGCGCGACCTCGACCGCGGCACCGCGATGATCGCCAACCTGCTGGCCTCGCTGCAGCTGGAGCCCGGCGCCCGCATCGCGGTGCAGGTCGAAAAGTCGGTCGAGGCGCTGATGCTGTACCTGGCCACGCTGCGCGCGGGCTACGTGTTCCTGCCGCTGAACACCGCCTACCAGCAGGGCGAGATCGCCTACTTCATCGGCAATGCCGAGCCGGCCGTCGTGGTGTGCAGCCCCAAGAACTTCGGCTGGGTCAGCAAGATCGCCTTCCAGGCCGGCACGCGCAACGTCTTCACGCTCGGCGACGACCGCACCGGCTCGCTGCTCGAGCGCGCGGCGGTGCAGCCCGACACGCACCGCGCGGTGCGCCGCGGCGCCGACGACCTGGCCGCCATCCTGTACACCAGCGGCACCACCGGCCGCAGCAAGGGCGCGATGCTCACGCACGGCAACATGCTGTCGAACGCGCGCGTGCTCAAGGACTACTGGGGCTGGCAGCCGGGCGACGTGCTGGTGCACGCGCTGCCCATCTTCCACGTGCACGGCCTGTTCGTGGCCATCCACGGCGCGCTGATCAACGGCAGCCGCATGCTGTGGTTCGGCAAGTTCGACCCCAGGAAGGTCATCGCGGCGCTGCCGCGTGCCACCGTGTTCATGGGCGTGCCCACGCTGTACGTGCGCATGCTGGCCGAGCCGGCGCTCACGCGCGAGGCGGTGCGCTCGATGCGGCTGTTCGTCTCGGGCTCGGCGCCGCTGCTGCTGGAGACCTTCAACGAATGGCAGGAGCGCACCGGCCACACCATCCTCGAGCGCTACGGCATGAGCGAGACGGTGATGCTGACCTCCAACCCCTACCTGGCGCGCGACGGCAAGCGCCGCGGCGGCACGGTGGGCTTCCCGCTGCCGGGCGTGGGCTTGCGCATCGTCGGCGACGACGGCCGCGTGCTGCCCCAGGGCGAGATCGGCGGCATCCAGGTGCAGGGCCCGAACGTGTTCAAGGGCTACTGGCGCATGCCCGAGAAGACCGCCGAGGAGTTCACCGCCGACGGCTGGTTCAGGACCGGCGATGTCGGCATGGTCGACGACCAGGGCTACGTGCGCATCGTGGGCCGCAGCAAGGACCTGATCATCAGCGGCGGCTACAACGTCTACCCGGCCGAGGTCGAGGGCCACATCAACGAACTGCCCGGCGTGGCCGAGAGCGCGCTGGTGGGCGTGCCGCACCCGGACTTCGGCGAGGTGGGCATCGCCGTGGTGATCGCCAAGCCCGGCGCCACGCTCGATGCGGCGACCATCACGGCCACGCTCAAGTCGCAGCTGGCCAACTTCAAGATCCCCAAGCAGGTGGTCGTGGTGCCCGAGCTGCCGCGCAACACCATGGGCAAGGTGCAGAAGAACCTGCTGCGCGAGCAGTACAAGGGCACGTTCGCCTGAGGGCCCGGGGACGACGCCCGGACGCGTCATGCCCGCGCAGGCGGGCATCCACGATCACGCGCTGGCGCGTGCCGGAGTGCCTGCGTCAGGGCGCCTGCTCCAACACGTGCACCGGCACCCGGTCGGTCAGCGCCTTCAGCGCGCGCCAGACCTCCGGCGCCACCAGCTGCTCCTCGCCCAGGCCGGGGTGCACCAGCCGGCATTCGTCACGGCTGGCGCACCAGCCGGCCGCGAACAGGCCACGGGCCTCGGGCCCGGCGGCATCGTGCGCGGCGGGGTGGTGCAGGGGCGGTTGCCAGCGGGTGTCCATGGCAGCCATGCTCGCCCCGGGCCCGGTGGCCGCTGCCGGCCGTGCCGCTGTCCGGTTGTCGGCGCTGTCCGACGTCCGCCCGGCGGCGTGTCCGGCTCAGGCAGCGCCGGCGGCCAGCTGCCGCAGTGCCTGCTCGAACAGCTCGGGCGGCTGGCCGCCCTGCAGGAGGTGGCGGTCCTGGATCACGAACGAGGGCACGACGCGGATGCCCAGCGACTGCCAGTGGCGCTCGCGCTCGCGCACCTCGTCGGCGTGGCGGCCCTCGCGCAGCACGGCCGCGGCCTCCTCGGCGTCCAGGCCGGCCGCGCGGACGGCATCGAGCAGCACCTGCGCATCCGACACGTTGCGCCCCTCGGTGAAGTATTCGCCCAGCAACGCCTTCTTCAGCGCGAGCTGGGCCTGGTCCGACTGCAGGCCGGCCCAGTGCAG
The DNA here is from genome assembly GCA_027484575.1 of Comamonadaceae bacterium. Lineage (GTDB taxonomy): Bacteria > Pseudomonadota > Gammaproteobacteria > Burkholderiales > Burkholderiaceae_C > Ramlibacter. Next base: position 369,325 of record JAIXSQ010000007.1, on the reverse strand, counting down.
CAGCCGGTGCGCATCGAAGGTGTTCCACACGCGGCCGCGCCCGGCCGGCCGGAAAGTGAAGCCCACCGCCTCGCCGCGCTGGCGCAGCTGCTCCCAGTTGGCGGCGCGCTGCTCGGGGGTGGAGCCGTACTTCTGGGCCAGGTGCTCGTCGATGTCCTGGCCCTCGGGGCCCATCTGCGGGTTCAGCTCGAACGGCTCCAGCCGCAGCTGCACCTGGACCTCGCCGGCCAGCCGCTGCAGGGCGGTCTCCAGCGACGCCAGGCCGACGGCGCACCAGGGGCAGGCGACGTCCGAGACGAGGTCGATCTTCAGGGTGGTGGTCATCGCGGCATCGTAGCGGGCTGCCGCCGGCTCTGCCTCGGCGCGCCCGCGCAGCCGGTCCTGTGCCAAGCCACCTGAACGCGCACTGACCGGCAGGGCATGCCCCACGCGCCCGCGCGGGCACGCTCGCCAGCCGGCGGGCCGGCGCGCAGAATCCGTCGCGTTGGCGTGTGGCTCCCCTTCAGGTGGGAAGAAGTGCTTGGCCTGAACATGCGCCAATGTTCAGCCCCCGCTGCGCAGGCAGCGGGGGTTTTCTTTTGTCGGCCCGCGCATGCAGGTCGGCACGCGTCCAGGGCCGCTCGCGCCCGCTCATCTGCAGCGCCAGCTGCGTCACCAGCTGGTGCGTGGGCACCAGCGGCTCGGGCTGCCAGGCCAGGGTGAAGGTCCCCCAGCCCAGCACCGCCGCCAGGGCCGCCACGGGGACCGTGCGCGGTGGCCTGCGGGCCGCCAGGGCCACGGCCAGCAGGCCCACGGCCAGGCCCGCCGCGCAGCCGGCCACCACCTCCGAGACCGAGTGCGCCTGCACGTGCACGCGCGAGGCCGCCACCAGCACCGCCAGCAGGATCCCGAGGCCGACGCCGGCGGCCTGCAGGCGCGCGCCGCGACCGGCCAGGGCCGCCGCGCCCAGCGCCGGGTAGACGGCACCGGCGAACATCGCGTGGCCCGACACGCCCGTGAAGTCCAGCGCCGCGCTGCCCAGGCCCCAGCCCAGGAAGGCCAGCTTGCTCGCGGTGGTCACGGCCACGGCGGTGGCCAGTGCCAGCAGCCAGCCCCAGGCCGCCGGGCGGGCCGACCGCGCGAGCCAGGCCAGCACCAGCAGGGTGCCGGCGGCCACCACGGCGGATTCACCCAGGCGCGTGACGGCGGACCAGAACAGGGGGGAGGGGACGGCGGGCATGGGGCGCGATGGTAGACGCGCCGCGCAGCGCTGCCGCGGCGCGCTGGCCCGCACGGGCCGGCACCCGCGGTGGGGCCGGCCTCAGGCGCCGTTGTCGGTGTACTGCACGCGGCGCTCGCCGCGGCCGGGCCCGTCGATCGGCGGGCCGCCGAAGCACTGCACGATCTCCATCCAGGCGGTGGCGCCCGGCCCGACGATCTCCAGCAGCGTGTCGGCGGCGTGGCGGCGGCGCGTCGCGACCAGGCAGAAGTCGAGCGCATTGCCACGCACCGATTCGTCCAGCGTCGGCGTGCCCCAGTGCCACAGCTGTCCGTCGGGCGCGCGCAGCTCGACGTAGGGACAGGCGGGCGGCGCGGCCTCGCCGCGGGCGCGGAAGGTCGCCGCGTGCTGCGCCACGGCCAGTCCGGCGATGTGCAGCAGGCGCGCGCTCTGCGGCCGGCGGCGGTGCAGCGCATCCCAGATGTCCTGGGCATGGGCCCAGCACTCGGCCAGGCGGTGGGCGGCGAAGGCCTGCGCGGTGAGCTGGCGGCCCACCCAGGGCACCGGGTCGTCGGCGCTGCAGTGCAGCAGGCGTTCGGTCAGTTGCAGCGCCACCGGGCGCCACTCGGCCACCAGCGTCGCGCCATCGAGTTCGCCATACAGCTCGCGGCCCCAGGCGGTGCGTCCGCGCGGGCCCTCGCCGTCGTGGTCGGCGAACTCGCGCAGGTCGCGGGCGAACGCACGCGCGTCGCGCAGCGCGTCGATCGCCGCCAGGTCGTCGGTGAGGAGCACCGCGATCTCGTCCCAGACCGTGCGGCCCGGGCCGGTGGGCACTTCCCACTGGCGCGGCGTGAGCGAAGCCACGAGGTTGGCCAACTCCTCGTACTCGCTCCTCAAGTCCGCGCACAGCGTTCGCATCATGTGGTCCTGTCTCCCCCCGGGGCCGGTGCGCCCGCGGCCACCGGCTCGATCTCCGCCATCAGCAGTCCGGCGGTCACTTGCATGCCCGTCACGGCATGCACCGCGCGGATGATGCCCGCGACCGGCGCCGCATGGAAGTGCTCCATCTTCATCGCCTCGGTCACCAGCACCGGCTGGCCGGCCTGCACCGTGTCGCCGACCCCCACCAGCACCGCCGCCACGCGGCCCTCGCCGCTGGCCCGCACACCCCCGTCGCCCCCGGCGGCACCGGGGCGGACGGCCGCTGCGCGGGTGCGGTCCTGCACCCGGTGCACGCGGCCGGCCCGATGAAGCCACAGGGCCGCACCGTCGCGCGCGAACGACAGGGGTTCCCCCACACCGTCGAGGGTGATGCGGGCCTCGCCCGCATCGACGTCCAGCGAGTCGCCCTGCACCCGGTGCTCGGTGTCGCCCACGCGCACGGTGCAGCCGTCGCTGCGCTGCAGCACGCGCACGGCCATCGGCTGGCCGTCGACCTCCAGGTGCAGCGTCGCGGGCAGGCCCGGCACCAGCGGCGACACCCCGCCGGCCGGCGTGGACAGCAGCCAGGCGGCCGCGGCCGCCGCACCGGCGCTGGCCGCATCGTCGGTGGCGAGCAAGGTGTCCAGGTGCTCGCCGATGAAGGCCGTGGTGGCCTCGCCGCGCACGAACACCGGGTGGTCGAGCACCGCCTGCAGCAGGCCCTGGTTGGTGGGCAGGCCCAGCGCCACCAGGCTGCGCAGCCCGCGGGCCAGCCGCCGCCGCGCGTCGGCGCGGTCGCGGCCATGCGCCACCAGCTTGGCGACCATCGAGTCGTAGTGCGGCGGCACGGTCGCGCCGTCGTGCAGGGCGTGCTCGACGCGCAGGTCGGCCGGCGGCCGCCAGCGCAGCAGGCGCCCGGCCTGGGGCAGGAACTGGCGCGCCGGGTCCTCGGCGCACAGCCGCACCTCGATCGCGTGGCCCTCGAAGCGGATGTCCTCCTGGGCGAAGGGCAGCGGCTCGCCCAGGGCGATGCGCAGCTGCCACTCGACCAGGTCCAGCCCGGTGAGCGCCTCGGTGACCGGATGCTCGACCTGCAGCCGCGTGTTCATCTCCATGAAGAAGAACTCGCCGCGCGCATCGAGCAGGAATTCCAGCGTTCCCGCGCCTTCGTAGCCGATCGCGCGGGCGGCGGCCACGGCCGCCGCGCCCATGCGGGCGCGCAGCGCGGCGTCGACGGCGGGCGAGGGCGCCTCCTCGACGATCTTCTGGTGGCGCCGCTGCACCGAGCAGTCGCGCTCGCCCAGGTGCAGCACCCGGCCGTGGCGGTCGGCCAGCACCTGGATCTCGACGTGGCGTGGTCGCTGGACCGCGCGCTCGAGCAGCACGGTCGCGTCGCCGAAGGCGTTGCGGGCCTCGGACTGGGCGCTGCGCAGTGCCTCGGGGAAGGCCGCCGCATCGGGCACCAGCCGCATGCCGCGGCCGCCGCCGCCGGCGGTGGCCTTGACCATCACCGGCCAGCCGATGGCCTGCGCCTCGCGCAGCAGCCGCTGCGGCGACTGGTCCTCGCCCTGCCAGCCCGGGATGCAGGGCACGCCGGCCTCGCGCATCAGCGCCTTGGCGCCGGCCTTGTCGCCCATGGCCCGGATCGCGGCGGGCGAGGGCCCCACGAACACCAGGCCGGCGTCGCCGACGGCCTGCGCGAAGCCGGCGTTCTCGGCCAGGAAGCCGTAGCCGGGATGCACCGCCTGCGCCCCCGTGCGGCGGGCCGCCTCGAGGATCGCCGCCACGTCCAGGTACGAGGCCGCGGGCGCCGGCTCGCCGATGCACACCGCGCGATCGGCCATGCGCACGTGCGGCGCGCCGGCGTCGGCGGTGGAGTGGACCGCCACGGTGCGCAGGCCGAGGCGGTGGGCGGTGCGCAGGATGCGCACGGCGATCTCGCCGCGGTTGGCGACCAGGAGGGTGTCAAACATGCCCGGCTCCCGCGGCGAGATCGCCGTCGCACGCTCCGCGTGCCCTGCGATGTGGTGCGCGCTGCACATGCTGCGCATGTGCGCACGCCCCCGCGCCTTCGGCGCGACCCCCGCGGTTGGCGACCAGGAGGGTGTCAAACATCCGTGCCCACCCCCGCCCCGTCGTCCCCGCGCAGGCGGGGACCCACGGTCCACCGCTGCGCCCCGTCGTGGATGCCCGCCTGCGCGGGCATGACGGGGCCAGGTGTCGTCGTCCCCGCGCAGGCGGGGACCCACGGTCCACCACTGCGCCCCGTCGTGGATGCCCGCCTGCGCGGGCATGACGGGGCCAGGTGGCGTCGTCCCCGCGCAGGCCGGGACCCACGGGCCGCCACGGCGCCCGACCCGCTCACCCTCACGCCCCCTCCCGCGGCAGCGTGCCCATGAACTTGCACAGGATCTGCAGCATCACCTCGTCGGCGCCGCCGCCGATGGACACCAGCCGCATGTCGCGGAACATGCGCGAGATCGGCATCTCGTCGGTGTAGCCCATGCCGCCCCAGTACTGCAGGCAGCTGTCGGTGACCTCGCGCGCCAGCCGGCCGGCCTTGAGCTTGGCCATGGTCGCCAGCTGCGTGGCGTCCTCGCCGCGCACGATCTGCGCCACGCCGGCCCAGCACAGCGCGTGCAGCGCCTCGACCTCGGTCTGCAGCTCGGCCAGCCGGTAGTGCACCACCTGGTTGTCCAGGATGCTGCGGCCGAAGGCACGCCGCTCGCGGGTGTAGGCGATCGTGGCGGCGATGGCGCGCCGGCAGCCGGCGTTGGTGTTCAGCGCACCCCACAGCCGCTCGTGCTGGAACTGCTCCATCTGGTACATGAAGCCCATGCCCTCCTCGCCGATGCGGTGCCGCACCGGCACCCGCACGCCGTCGAAATGCAGCTGCGCGGTGTCCGAGGCATGCATGCCCATCTTGCGGATCTTGCGGGCCACGCTGACGCCCGGCGCGTCCATCGGCACCACGATCAGCGACTTGTTGCGGTGCGCCGGGCCGTCGGAGGTGTTGGCCAGCAGGCAGCAGAAGTCGGCCTGGGTGCCGTTGGTGGTCCACATCTTGCCGCCGTCGATCACGTACTCGTCGCCCACGCGCCGCGCGCGGGTGCGGATCGAGGCGACGTCCGAGCCGCTGCCCACCTCCGACACGCCCAGGCAGCCCACCAGCTCGCCGCGGACCGCCGGCGCCAGCCAGGCCTGGCGCAGCTCGGGGCTGCCGTGCCGCGCCAGCGCGGGGGTGCACATGTCGGTCTGCACCCCGATGGCCATGGGCACGCCGCCGCAGTCGATCTCGGCCAGCGCCTCGGCCAGCACCGCGGCGTACGACCAGTCCAGCCCCGCGCCGCCGTTCTCCTCGGGCTTGGTCAGCCCCAGCAGCCCGAGCGCGCCGGCCTGGCGGAACACCTCGCGGGCGGGAAAGATCTCCTCGCGCTCCCAGCGGTCCACGTGGGGGTTGACCTGCTCGGTGATCCAGCGCACGGCCGTGGCACGCAGCTGCTGGTGCTCGTGGGTCAGTTGCATCGTCGTCTCCCGTTCGTCGGTCTCAGGGGCGCGCCACCGAGAACTGCATGGCCTGCGGCCGCCGCGCGTCGCCCTCGCGGCAGATCGCCAGCACCTCGGCCAGCACGGCGCGGGTGTCGCGCGGGTCGATCACGCCGTCGTCCAGCAGCCGGGCGCTGGTGGCGAACACGCTCATCTGCGACTCGAAGCGCTGCACGATGGCCTGGTGCAGCGCATCGAGCTTCGCCTCGTCGACCGCGCCCTTGCGGCGCATCGCGGCCTCGGTCACGTGGCGCATGGTGCCGGCGGCCTGCTCGGGTCCCATCACCGCGGTGCGCGCGTTCGGCCACGAGAAGCAGAAGCGCGGCGCGAAGCCGCGGCCGCACATGCCGTAGTTGCCGGCACCGAAGCTGGCGCCGCACTGGATGGTGACCTGCGGCACGGTGGCGTTGGTCACCGCCTGGATCATCCGGGAGCCGTGCTTGATGATCCCGGCCTCCTCGTGCGCGCGGCCCACCATGAAGCCGGTGGTGTGGACCAGGTAGACCAGCGGCGTGCGCGACTGGCAGCAGGCCTGGATGAAGTGCGCGGCCTTGCCGGCGCCGGCCGAGTCGATCGGCCCGTTGTTGGTCACGAAGCCCACCGGCCAGCCGGCGATGCGCGCATGGCCCACCACGGTGGCGCTGCCGTAGTCGGCGCCGGACTCCAGGAACTCCGAGCCGTCCACCAGCCGCGCGATCACCTGCTGCATGTCGACCGGGCGCTTGAGGTCGGCCGGCATCACGCCCAGCAGGTCCTGCGCATCGTGCAGCGGCGGCGCGTGCGGGCGGGCGGGCTGCCCGCGGTCCCAGTCGATGCCGGCCAGGATGCTGCGGGCGATGCGGATCGCGTCGCGGTCGTCCTCGGCCAGGTAGTCGCCCAGGCCCGAGACGCGGGTGTGCATCTCGGCGCCGCCCAGTTCCTCCTCGGTGGCGACCTCGCCGGTCGCGGCCTTGAGCAGCGGCGGGCCGGCCAGGAAGGCGCGCGAGCGGCCGCGCACCATCACGATGTGGTCGGACAGCCCGGTCTGGTAGGCGCCGCCGGCGGTGGACGAGCCGTGCGTGACCGTCACCACCGGCAGGCCCGCGGCCGACAGCCGCGCCAGGTTGCGGAAGCTGCTGCCGCCGCGGATGAAGTCCTCGACCCGGTACTCCAGCAGGTTGGCGCCGGCCGACTCGACCAGCTGCACGTAGGGCAGCCGGTTCTCCAGCGCCAGCTCCTGCGCGCGCAGCAGCTTGTCCAGGCCCATGGGCTGCAGCGCGCCGGCGTCGATGCCGCTGTCGCTGGCCATGACCATGCAGCGCACGCCGCTGACGCTGCCGATGCCGGCGACGATGCCGCCGCCGGCGGTGCTGCGCGCCAGGTCGGGCGTGTCCAGGCCCAGGCCGGCCAGCGTCGACAGCTCCAGGAAGGCGGTGCCGGGGTCCAGCAGCAGCGCCACCCGCTCGCGCGGCAGCAGCTGGCCGCGCGCGGCGAAGCGCTCGCCGGCGGCGGCCGAGCGCTCGCGGGTGCGGGCCTCGTGGGCGCGCACCTGCGCGAGCAGGCCGAGCATGTGGTCGCGGTTGGCGGCCCAGGCGTCGCCCTGGGTCGCGAGGGTGGAGGTGATGGCAGGCATGCGGTGGGAGGTGCTCCGGGTGGTCAGAGTCCGAGCTGGCGGGCGGCCAGGTCCAGCAGCACCTCCTCGGAGCCGCCGCCGATCATCATGACCTTGACCTCGCGGTAGATGCGCTCGCTGGCCGTGCCGCGCATGTAGCCCATGCCGCCCAGGATCTGCACCGCCTGGTCGGCGCACAGCTGCATCGCGCGGGTGCCCAGCACCTTGGCCATGCAGGTGCGGGCCACCAGCTGGGCGGGCTCGCCGTGCCGGTGGTGCAGGCGCCAGGCCAGTTCGTGCACGAAGCTGCGGGCGGCGTCGATGGCCATCTGCATCTCCACCAGCTTGTGGCGCACCACCTGGCGCTCGACCAGCGGGGCGCCGAAGGTGCGGCGCTCGCGCGCCCAGGCCAGCGCCTCGTCGAAGCAGACCTGCGCATGCGTGATCGCGCTGGCGGCCATGCCCAGGCGCTCGGCGTTGAAGTTCTGCATCACCAGCCGGAAGCCCTCGTGCTCGGGACCCACCAGGTGGTCCAGCGGCACCCGCACGCCATCGAAGCGCAGGTGCGCGGTGTCCGAGCACCACCAGCCCATCTTGGCCAGCGGCGTGCGCTGCAGGCCGGGGCTGTCGCCGGGCACCACCAGCACCGAGATGCCCTGCGCGCCGCGGCTGGCCGGCTCGGTGCGCGCGGCCACCGTGATCCAGTCGGCGCGCAGGCCCGAGGTGATGAAGGTCTTCTCGCCGTGCAGCACCCAGTGGTCGCCCTCACGGACCGCCGTGGTGCGCAGCGCGGCGACGTCGGAGCCGCCGCCGGGTTCGGTCACGGCCAGCGCGGCGACCTGCTCGCCGGCCAGCACCGGCGGCAGCACGCGGTCCTTCAGCGCCTCGCTGCCCCACCGGGCCACCAGCGGCAGCGCGATGGTGTGCGACATCAGCGAGGCGCCGACGCCGCCGCAGCCGGCGCGCGCCAGTTCCTCGGCCGCCACCAGGTGGAACAGCGCGTCGGCCGGCGTGCCGCCGTGCCGCTCCTCGTAGCCGATGCCCAGCAGGCCGACCTGCGCGGCGCGCCGGTACAGCGCGCGCGGAAAGCTGCCGGCCTCGTCCCAGGCGTGCACGTGCGGCGTGACCTCGCGCGCCACCCACGCGCGCAGCGCGGCGCGGAAGGCCTCGTGCTCGGGGCCGAACACGTGGGGCAGGGCGGGCAGCTCGGGCAGCAGCGGGGCCATGGGTGCGCGGGCCTCAGTCGTCGAAGCGTCCGTGCCGGCCCGCGCCGCTGGCGAAGCGCTCGGCCCCGCGCAGGGCCTCGTCGAGCACCGCGCGGCCGCCGGCCCATTCCTGCGCCAGCGCCTGCGGCAGGGGCAGGTCCCATTGGCGGTAGGCGCTGAGCCGGTCGGCGCGCAGCGTGGCCTGCGGAAAGCGCGCCAGCTGCTGGGCCAGCGCGACGGCGGCCTCGCGGGCCTGGCCCCGGGGCACGACGCGGTTGGCCAGGCCCATGGCCAGCGCCTCGGGTGCCTCGACCTTGCGGCCGGTGAGGATCAGGTCCATCGCATGGCCCAGGCCGACCAGCCGCGGCAGCCGCACCGTGCCGCCGTCGATGAGCGGCACGCCGAAGCGGCGGCAGTAGACGCCGAAGCAGGCGTCCTCTTCCATGACGCGCAGGTCGCACCACAGGGCCAGTTCCATGCCGCCGGCCACCGCGGCGCCGGCCACCGCGGCCACCACGGGCTTGGACAGCAGCAGCCGCGACGGACCCATGGGGCCGAGGGCCCGCGGGTCGCTGCCGTCGAAGTCGAGGTGGTCGAAGGCGGTGGCGCCGGCCTGCGCCAGCCGCGCGCCGGCCTGCAGGTCCCAGCCGGCGCAGAAATGGCCGTGGTCGCCGTGGAACACCGCCACCCGCGCCTCGGGGTCGTCGTCGAAGGCGAGGAAGGCGGCGTGCAGCGCGCGTGCGGTCTGCGCATCGACCGCGTTGCGGACTTCGGGCCGCGACAGCGTCACGACGGTGACCTGTCCTTCGCGCTCGACGCGCACCTGCTGCTGCATGCGGCCGATTTGAGCGACTCGGGACTGACCCTGAGGTCAGGGGCAACCCTGTACAGGGCCGGATGAATGCGAACGTATAAACCGCGCCAGAACACACGCAGGCAAGAAAGACGGAGTCCCCCGCAGGTGCAAGTCCTCCAACTGGTGATCAGCGGCATCGCGCAGGGATGCATCTACGGGCTGATCGCGCTGGGCTTCGTGCTCATCTACAAAGCCACCGAGACGGTGAGCTTCGCGCAGGGCGAGCTGATGATGCTCGGCGCCTTCGGCGGGCTGGCCGCCACCACCATGCTGGGCCTGCCGTTCTGGCTGTCGGTGGCCAGCGCCATCGCGGCGATGGCGGTGTTCGGCGTCGCGCTCGAGCGGCTGGTGATCCGTCCCATCCTCGGGCAGCCGGCCTTCTCGATCGTGATGCTCACCATCGGCATCGGCTACGTGGCGCGCGGGGCCATCACCATGATCCCGGCCATCGGCACCGAGACCCACACCCTGCCGGTGCCCTACAAGGACGTGATCTGGAACCTGGGCGGGCTGGTGCTCAACGCCGACCAGCTGGTGGTGATCGGCGCCACCGCGCTGCTGTGCGGGCTGCTGTATGCCGCGTTCCGCTACAGCAAGGTCGGCATCGCCATGCAGGCGGCCTCGCAGAACCAGCTGGCCGCCTACTACATGGGCATCCCGGTGCGCCGGCTCAACGGGCTGGTGTGGGGCCTGGCGGCCGCGGTGGCGGCCATCGCCGGCCTGCTGCTGGCGCCCATCACCTTCGTGCACGCCAACATGGGGCTGATCGGCCTGAAGGCCTTCCCGGCCGCGGTGGTCGGCGGCTTCGGCAGCCTGCCCGGGGCCATCGTGGGCGGGCTGGTCATCGGCGTGGTCGAGTCGCTGTCCGGCTTCTACCTGCCCGAGGGCTTCAAGGACATCGCCGCCTACATCGTGGTGCTGGTGATGCTGGTGGTGATGCCCAACGGGTTGTTCGGCGAGAAGCTGCGCAAGAAGGTCTGAGCGATGCGGTTCCTGTTCAAGACCGATTACGCGCAGGACCTGCGCCTGGCCAAGCACGGAGGCCACAAGTTCTGGTACGGGCTGCTCGTGCTGGCGCTGCTGGCCGCGCCCTGGATCCTGTCGGAGTACCTGCTGGCGCAGCTGAACTTCATCCTGATCTACGGCATCGTCGGCCTGGGCCTGATGGTGCTGGCCGGGTTCACGGGCCTGTTCTCCATCGGCCATGCGGCCTTCTTCGGCGTCGGCGCGTACACGCAGGCGGTGCTCACCGCGATGGGCTGGCCGTTCTTCCTGGCCATGGGCGTGGCCGGCGCGCTGGGCGCGGCCACCGGGGTGGTGGTGGGCCTGCCGGCGCTGCGGGTCAAGGGCATCTACCTGGGCATCGCCACGCTGTCGTTCGGCTTCATCGTCGAGGAGGTGTTCGCCCGCTGGGAGAGCGTCACCGGCGGCAACGCCGGCAAGATGGTCGGCCAGGCCCAGGCCTTCGGCTGGACCGCCGACAGCGGCACCGGCTTCTACTTCATCTGCCTGGGCACCGCCGTGCTGGCCACGCTGGCCTGCCTGAACCTGCTGCGCTCGCCCACCGGCCGCGCCTTCGTGGCGATCCGCGACTCGGAGATCTCGGCCCAGAGCATGGGCATCCACCTGGCGTACTACAAGACCCTGAGCTTCGCGATCTCGGCCGCGCTGGCGGCCATCGGCGGCGCCCTCTACGCGCACCAGATCCGGTTCCTGTCGCCCGACCAGTTCAACATCATCCAGTCCATCGACCTGCTGCTGATGGTGGTGATCGGCGGCCTGGGCTCGCTGCACGGCGCCTTCCTGGGCGCGATCTTCCTGATCGGCCTGCCGCAGCTGATCTCGGCGGTCAAGGACCTGCTGCCCGCCGCCATCGGCCAGGCCCCCGGCCTGAAGGCCGTGATCTACGGCTGCGTGCTGATCGGCTTCGTGCTGTTCGAGCCGCTGGGCCTGTACGGGCGCTGGCTGAAGGTGCGCACCTGGTTCCAGCTGTTCCCCTTCTACCGGCGCGGCATGTTCCGGCGGCAGAAGGCGTTCCAGAAGAGCGATCGACTCAAATGACCGACGTCCTCCTGTCCGCCCGCGACCTGTCCGTGCGCTTCGGCGGCGTGCTGGCGGTCAACCAGGTGAGCTTCGACGTGCGGCGCGGCGAGGTGTTCACGCTGATCGGGCCCAACGGCGCCGGCAAGACCACGGTGTTCAACCTGATCAGCCGCATCTACACGCCCACCACCGGCAGCATCGACTTCGAGGGCCGGCCCCTGACCGCCCAGCCGCCGCACCGCATCGCCGGCCTGGGCATCGCGCGCACCTTCCAGAACATCGAGCTGTTCGAGCACGCCACGGTGCTGCACAACCTGCTGATCGGCCGCCACGTGCACCGCGCCAGCGGGCTGTGGGCCGACATGTTCTTCACCGCCAAGGTCCGCGCGGCCGAGCTGGCCGCGCGCGAGCAGGTCGAGCGGGTGATCGAGCTGCTGGACCTGCAGCACTTCCGCGACACCATGGTGGCGGGGCTGCCGTACGGCGTGCGCAAGGTGGTCGAGCTGGCCCGCGCGCTGTGCACCGGGCCCAAGCTGCTGCTGCTGGACGAGCCCTCCTCGGGCCTGAACGTCGAGGAGACCGACGACATGGCGTTCTGGATCCAGGACATCCGCGACGAACTGGGCATCACCGTGCTGATGGTCGAGCACGACATGAGCCTGGTGTCCAAGGTGTCCGACCGCGTGCTGGCGATGAACCAGGGCGAGATGCTGGCGCTGGGCAGCCCGCGCGAGGTGCAGTTGCACCCGGGCGTGGTCGAGGCCTACCTGGGCTCCGTCGACGACGTGGCCTCGCTGCGGCGGGAGGCGGTGCGATGAACGCGCCGGCCGCCGTGGCGGACGCTCCCGCCACCACCTCCGCCCGCAACGGCGACGTGCCGGTGCTCAAGCTGGCCAACGTGGAGTCCGCCTACGGGCCGATCAAGGCGATCCGCGGCGTCAGCCTGCAGGTGCGGCGCGGCGAGATCGCCACCGTGCTGGGCTCCAACGGCGCGGGCAAGTCCACCATCCTGCGCACCATCAGCGGCATCCTGGACCCGCTGAAGGGCACGGTGGAGTTCAAGGGCGAGAACATCACGGCCCGCGATCCCGCCGCCATCGTGCGGCTGGGCCTGTCGCACGTGCCCGAGGGGCGCGAGGTGTTCCCGCTGCTGTCGGTGCGCGACAACCTGCTGATGGGCGCCTACACCCGCAGCGACCGCGACGCGGTGGCGCGCGAGATGGAGGCGGTGTTCGGCTACTTCCCCATCCTGCGCGAGCGGGCGGCGCAGGACGCCGGCCTGCTGTCGGGCGGCCAGCAGCAGATGCTGGCGATCTCGCGCGCGCTGATGGCCGCGCCCGACCTGATCCTGCTGGACGAGCCCAGCCTGGGCCTGTCGCCCAAGCTGACCAAGGAGATCTTCGAGATCGTGGTGCGCATCAACCGCGAGCGCGGCACCACCATCCTGCTGGTCGAGCAGAACGCCAACATGGCCCTCAATGCCGCCGACTACGGCTACGTGCTGGAGAACGGCCGCATCGTGATGGAGGACACCTGTGCCCGCCTGCGCGAGAAGGAGGACATCAAGGAGTTCTACCTGGGCATGAAAGAAGCCGGCGTGCGCGGCGAGCGGCGCTGGAAGAAGAAGAAGACCTGGCGGTGAGGCGAGCGGCATGAGCAACCTCTGGGACCTGTCCCACATCCAGCCCCGCACCGAGGTCGTCCTCGCGGGCGAGACCATCCCGGAGCAGTTCTGGAACGCGGTGCGCGACCGCGGTCCCGACGTGTGGCTGCGGCAGAAGGACCTGGGCATCTGGCGCAGCTGGACCTGGACGCAGGTGGGCGAGGCGGTGCGCGAGATCGCCGGCGGCCTGCTGGCGCTGGGCTTCGCGCGCGGCGACACCGCCTCGATCCTGTCCAACACGCTGGTCGAATGGGTGCTGGCCGACCTGGCGGTGCTCTCGTGCAGCGGCGTGTCCAACGGCATCTATCCCACCGACGCGCCCGAGCAGGTGCAGTACCTGTGCGAGGACTCGCGCACCACGGTGCTGTTCGTCGAGGACGAGGAACAGCTGGACAAGGCGCTGGAGGTGCGCGCGCGCCTGCCGCGGCTGGCGAAGATCGTGGTCTTCGACATGGAAGGCCTGCGCGACCTGCGCGACGAGGGCGTGCTGGGCCTGGACGCGCTGCGCGCGATGGGCCGGGCGTACAACGCGCAGCACCCGGGCGAGGTCGACGCGCGGGTGCGCGCCACCCGGCCGGAGGACCTGGCGATCCTGGTCTACACCTCGGGCACGACCGGCAAGCCCAAGGGCGCGATGCACAGCCACGCGGGCCTGGTCTACACCGTGCGCGGCTACAACACGCTGATCGCGCGCGACCAGCACGACGAGTGCATGTGCTTTTTGCCGCTGTGCCACATCGCCGAGCGCATGGGCGGCGAGTACTTCTCGCTGTACACCGGGGCCAGGCTCAATTTCGTCGAGAACCCCGAGACCGTCCCGGAGAACGTGCGCGAGATCGCGCCCACCGTGTTCACCGCGGTGCCCCGCGTGTGGGAGAAGTTCTATTCGGGCGTGATGATCGGCCTGAAGGAGTCCAGCCGGCTGCAGCAGGGCGCCTACCGTTGGGCGATCGGCGTGGGCACCGAGGTGGCCGAGCGCGTGCTGGCGGGCCAGCCGGTGCCCGGCGGCCTGAAGGCGCGGTTCCGGCTCGCGTACTGGCTGGTGCTGGCCAACGTGCGCAAGCTGATCGGGATCGACCGCGCGCGCTTCCTGGTCACCGGCGCGGCGCCGATCTCGCCCGAGCTGGTCAAGTGGTACCTGGCGCTGGGCGTGCCGATGCTCGAGGTCTGGGGCATGACCGAGACCTGCGGCGCGGCTACCGGCGTGCCGGCCGCGCGCATGAAGCCCGGCAGCATCGGCCCGGCCGCCGGCTACAACGAGGTGCGCATCGAGCCGGCCACCGGCGAGATCCTGGTGCGCGGGCCCAACGTGTTCATGGGCTACCTGAACCAGCCCGAGAAGACCCGCGAGACCATCGACGCCGACGGCTGGCTGCACACCGGCGACGTGGGCGTGCAGGACCCCGACGGCTACCTGCGCATCACCGACCGGATGAAGGACATCATCATCACGGCCGGCGGCAAGAACATCACGCCCAGCGAGCTGGAGAACGAGCTGAAGTTCTCGCCGTACATCACCGATGCGGTGGTCATCGGGGACCGCCGGCCCTACCTGGTGGCGATCGTGATGATCGACCAGGAGAACGTCGAGAAGTACGCCCAGGACCACGACGTGCCGTTCTCCAACTACGCCAGCCTGACGCGCGCCCCCGAGGTGCTGGAGCTGGTGCAGGCCGAGGTCGACAAGGTCAACGCGAAGTTCGCCCGGGTCGAGCAGATCAAGAAGTTCTTCCTGCTGGACCGCCAGCTCACCGCCGAGGACGAGGAGCTCACGCCCACGATGAAGCTCAAGCGCAAGCTGGTCGAGAAGAAGTACGCCGAGCAGATCGAGGCCATGTACCGCTGACCCCGGCCTCCGGGCTGGTCCCGACCGGGCGAACCCCAGCTTGACGCACCACCGCACGGGCCCGAACCTCGGCGCCGCATTTGTTCCCAACCGCTCTTGAAGGAGTCCCGACCATGAAGACCAGACTGATCGCCACCGCCGCCGCCCTGGCCCTGGCCGCCGGCGGGGCCGCCGCCCAGCAGCAGGGCGTGAGCAAGACCGAAATCCTGATCGGCACCATCCAGGACCTGTCGGGCCCGCTGGCCGGCTACGGCAAGCAGGCGCGCAACGGCATGCAGCTGCGCATCGACGAGCAGAACGAGCAGGGCGCCATCCACGGCCGCAAGCTCAAGCTGCTGGTCGAGGACGACGGCTACGACCCCAAGAAGGCGGTGCTGGCCGCGCAGAAGCTGGTGAACCAGGACAAGGTGTTCATCATGGCCGGCCACCTGGGCACGGCGCAGAACATGGCCTCGATGCCGGTGCAGTTCGAGAAGGGCGTCATCAACTTCATGCCCATCACCGCCGCGCGCGAGATGTACGAGCCCTTCCACAAGCTCAAGTACTCGTTCGCCGCCACCTACTACGACCAGATGCGCATGACGCTGCCCAAGCTGGTCAAGGAGAAGAACGCCAGGAAGGTCTGCACGATCTACCAGGACGACGACTTCGGCCTGGAGGTCGTGCGCGGCGCCGAGGCGGGCCTGAAGTCCATCGGCATGGAACTGGCCGAGCGCACCAGCTTCAAGCGCGGCGCCACCGACTTCTCCTCGCAGGTGGCGCGCATGAAGAACGCCGGCTGCGACTTCGTGGCCCTGGGCACCATCATCCGCGAGACCATCGGCACCATCGGCGAGGCGCGCAAGACCGGCTTCAGCCCGACCTTCATGGGCACCAGCGCGGCCTACACCGACCTGATCCACAAGCTGGGCGGCAAGGCCATGGACGGCCTGTACGCCACGATGACGGTGCAGCACCCGTACCTGGACGAGGCCTCGCAGCCGATCCGCTTCTGGGCCAACAAGTACAAGACCAAGTTCAACGAGGACCCCACCGTGTTCTCGGTCTACGGCTACACCATCATCGACCAGTTCATCCGCGCGGCGCAGAAGGCCGGCCCCACGCTGACCACCGATGCCTTCGTCAAGGCCATGGACGGCATGGTGTTCGAGCCCGACATGTTCGGCGGCGCCCGCGCGACCTACACCGCCACCAAGCGCCTGGGCAGCGACGTCTCGCGCATGTCGCAGATCCAGGACGGCAAGTGGAAGGTCGTCTCCGACTACGTCAAGCCCTGAGCGTCGGTGGCGCGGACGCCACGGTCGAGGACTTTCTCACGCCGGCGCGCGCCCGCCGGTGCCCGCCGCCACTGCCGTGCGGCCGGGCCCTGCTAGGGTTCCGGGCTTCATGGCAGGAGAACGTTCCATGCAGCAGCATCGCCGGGCGGCCACCGCAGCCGCCGTCGCCGTCCTCGTCGCAACCGGCCTGGCGGCCTGTGGCGGCGGGGGAGGCAGCAGCGCGGGGGGCGGCAGTGCCGGCCCGGTCCTCAGTGGCCAGAGCTACAAGGGCCCGACCGCCGGCGCCACCGTCTGCGTGTGGCGGATCGACGACGCCCAGGCCGATCGGCGCGGCGCCGCGGTGCCTGCGCAGGCCGGCTCGGCGCCCGCGCTGCAGGGCAACTGCGTCGTCACGCGCAACGACGGCAGCTACAGCCTGGTGCTGCCGGCCGGCACCAGCGGCGACCTGCTGCTGGATGCCACCGGCGGGACCTACTGCAGCAACGAAGCGGTGTACGACGGCAGTGCCTGCCCGGGCGGCGGCACCTCGATCGCGCTGGGCAGCGCGCGCCTGCGCACCGTCGTGCAGGCCGGCGGCGCCAGCGTGTCGGCACCGCTCACCCTGCTGACCACCGCCGCCGTCACCCGGGCCGGCGCGCCCCTGTCCTGGGCCAGTTTCGGCACGGCCTATGCGGCGGTCGCCACCGGCGTGGGCGTGGGCAGCAGCCCGACCGCCGACCCGGCCAGCGGCGCCCTGGCCACCCTGCTGGCGCGGCTGACCGCCTACGTGGGCGGCGACGCCGCCACCGTGGCCGGGACCGCCGACAGCCTGGCCGCCGGCCAGCTCACGGCCAGCGGCGGCGTGCTGCAGTCCTCGCAGGCGTTCCAGTGCACGGCCGTCCAGCAGGCCGACGTCACGGCCACCACGAACGGCCTGGTGCGGTGCCTGGACCTGCCGGACGGCAGCTCGCGCTACACCTTCCACTACTTCAGCTGGGACGCGCTGTTCACCGGCGGCACGAGCACCGATGCCTACGCGCAGCAGAGCAACCTGGGCACGTGCGCGGCGCCGGGCCCCTGGGTCGGCGACTACGTCGACACACCCCTGACGGTCACCCTCGGCGGCGTGCAGACGCTGTCGCTGCAGGCCAGCGCCGACCCGGCGCGCGGCCAGTCGGGCACGGCCAACCAGCTGTCGTTCACGTACACCGCCTCGCCGGCCCTGGGCATCGCGGCCACGCGCACCGATGCCGCGCTGTACTGCCGCAGCACCGCCGCCACGCCGGCGTCGGCCGGGCTGTTCGGCGCGGTGCCGTTCACGGGCTTCCTGTCGCAGGCCGGCAGCCCTCCGGTGGGTGGCTACCCCTCGCGCATCGACCCGGCCACGTCCTGGTCGGCGATGCCGAACTGACGCTCAGAGCTGCACCGCCGCCCGGCCGATGCCGGGGAACTCCACCTCCACCCGCTCGCCGGCCTGCGCCTCCAGCAGGCCGCACCAGGTGCCGGTGGTGACCACCGCGCCGGCCGGCACCGCCTGCCCGTGGCGGGTGGCGTGGCGCAGCCACTGCGGCAGCAGCCAAGCCGGGTCGCCCAGCGAATGCGTGCCGGTGAACTCCTGCCAGCCGGCCGCCCCGATCCTGACCCGGCACACCTGCGCCGCCCAGTCGCGCGGCGCCCAGGGCACGAAGGCCCCCAGCACCAGCGCGCCGTGCGACTGCAGGTCCGCCAGGCGCAGCAGCGCCGGCGCCGCGCGGGCCGACTGCCAGCGCGAGTCGACGATCTCGATGGACACCGCCATCGCCTCGACCAGCGCCGCTGCGCCGTCCGCACCGAGGCCGACGGCCTCCTGGGCCGTCACGGTGCGTGCCAGCCGCAGCGCGACCTCGGCCTCGATCCAGCGGTGGCGCAGGTGCACGCCGTCCAGCGTCGCGCCGCTGGGGCGCACGCCGGCGGCGGGCAGGGGGGCATGGGTCAGCGGGCCCTCGCGCGACGGGCCACCGGACTTCCAGTGCACCGGCGCGCCGGCGCCGTGGCCGTCGAGCGCGGCGACCAGCGCGTGCTGGGCGGCATAGGCGTCCTCGGGCGAGGCGAGGGCGGGGGCGAGGGCCCGGTCGTCGGCGGCAGGGCCGCCGCGCCAGGCGGCGAGCAGGGCATCCACGAGGGTGTCGGTCATGGGCGGCAGTGTAGGGCGGCCGCCGCCCGGCCCCGCGGCGCGGCTCAGTACTTGGCCGGCCGCAGCACCTCGACCCCGGTGAAGTACATCGTCACGCCGTAGTGCGGCGCATAGGTGGCCAGCACGTGCTCGCCGATCGCGTCGGCGACGCTGCGGTCGCACACCACCTTCAGCTCGATCGTGCGGTCGGCTTCCCAGTCGCCCTCGCGGGTGGCGTGCTCGCTGCCCCCGCGCACGTCGTGCACGGTCCAGCCGTGCGCGCCCAGCCGCATCGCGTCGGCGACCAGGCGCTTCTCGATCGCCGCCTCGGCGATGATCACCAGCAGCTGCTTGGGATGGCGTGTCATGGCTGCAAGGCCTCCGCGATGCGGTGGTACAGCGGGATGCCCACCAGGATGTTGAACGGGAAGGTGATGCCCAGCGCCGCCGTGATCGACAGCGCCGCGTTGGCCTGCGGCACCGCGATGCGCATCGCGGTGGGCGCGGCGATGTAGCTGGCGCTGGCGGCCAGCGTGGCCAGCAGGGTGCAGCCGCCCAGGCTCAGGCCCAGCGCGCGGCCCACCAGCGCGCCGGCCACGGCCAGCACCGGCGGCACCGCCAGCGCGAACACCGCGATGCCCAGCCCGTGGCGGCGCAGGCCCCCCAGGCGGGCGCCGGCCACCAGGCCCAGCTCCAGCAGGAAGAGCGCCAGCACGCCCTTGAACAGGTCGACGAACAGCGGCTTGATCGGCGCGGTGCCGGCATCGCCCATCACGGCGCCGATCACCAGCCCGCCCACCAGCAGCAGCACCGACTTGCCCAGGAACACGTCGTGCGCCAGCTCGCCCCAGCGGATTCCCCCGGCGCCGGCGCCGCCGGCCAGCCGCGCCAGCAGGATGCCGGTGACGATGCCCGGCGCCTCCATGACGGCCACCCACAGGGCGGCATGCGACTCGTGCGGCACGCCGCGGCGCTGCAGCCAGGCCTGGGCGACCGCGAAGGTCACCACGCTGACCGAGCCGTAGTGCGCGGCCACCGAGGCCGCATCGACGGCGTCCAGCCCGGCCGCGCGGCGCAGCACCGGCGCCAGCACCAGCGGGATCGCCAGGCCCAGCGCCACGCAGGCGGCGACCTGCGGGGCCAGCAGGGCCAGCGGCTGCTTGCTCAGCTCCAGCCCGCCCTTCAGGCCGATGGCCAGCAGCAGGAAGATGGACAGGGTCTCGTAGAGCGCCTCGGGCAGGCGCAGTTCGCTGCGCACCAGGGCGGCGAACAGGCCGAGCAGGAAGAACAGGACGACGATGTCGGGCACGGGGGTCGGGGCCGGCTGGCCGCAAGGATGAGCCGCGAGTGTAGGTCCCGTGCCCCGCGCGGCCCCCGCTGCGCTACAGTGGCCCCATGGATGAGCTCGTCGCTCCCCCGCATCCGCAGCCGCCGCAGGCGGGCACCGTGGCCGAGGTGGCGTGGGCCGGCGCCTGGGACCGCGACCGCTACCGGCTGGGGATCATCGACTGCGTCGAGCAGATGCGCCGCCAGGGCAGTGCCCGGCTGCTGCTGGACCTGCGCGGCGTCACCATGAGCCCGCAGGCGCCGCCGGACAAGTTCTTCCTCGGCTGCCTGATCGTGGTCTTCCTGACCGACGTGCGCTGCGCCGTGCTGCTGCCCAAGGAGTACATCACCGGCGTGCTGGCGCGGGTGGGCGCCGAGGCCGGCGTGCAGCTGCGCACCTTCTGGCGGCCCGAGTCCGCCCAGGCCTGGCTGGCCGGCTGAACTGCGCGGCGGGCGTTCAGGCCGCGGCCACGGCGTCGCGCGACCAGGGCCGCGCCAGCGGCTGCATGCCGCCCTCGGCCAGGGCGAACACCGAAGTCGGGATGGCGCGCTGGGCGGCCTGTGCGCGGCCTGCCCAGGCACCCTGGTCCAGCCGGCGCTGGCAGGGCACCAGCACCGAGAGGTCGCGCGGCAGGTCCTCGACGCTGCGGCGGGCGGCGGGGTGGCGGTGTGCGTTCATGGGATCGTCCTTTCCGGTCGGGTGCGGCGCACGCGGCGCCGGGTGGGGATGGATCCGCCGGCGCCTCTGGGGGCACGCGGCGACCGAACTGCACCGCCAGCATGCGGGCGCGCCGGCTGCGGCGATCGCGCGATGAAGCGCCTGCACACCCCGCATTTCCGCGCCGTGCGCGCCGGGGCACCGGCACTGCCGCCGCGTTGGCTCTGCACTGCCCATCCGGAAACAATTTCCAAAGCCGCGCCACGCCACGGCCGCGCCTGCCCAGAATGGCTCGACGTTCAGCGCCGGCCACGGCGCGGCGCAGGGAAGGGTGGGAACGATGGCAGGCAGGTTCCGGCGGCTGCGCATCGGCGCGGCCTGGGTGGTGGTCGGCACGGGCCTGCTGGGGCCCGGTGCCTGGGCCCAGAACGTCATCCAGCGCGAGAACGCCAAGCCCGGCGATGCCGGCTGGCAGCTCACCGCCCTGTCGGACACGCCGACGGTCGAGGGCTATGCCAGCGCCACCAGCGTCAACCGCGGCGAGACCATCCGCTTCTTCGTCAGCAGCGCCGCACCGAGCTACCAGCTGACCATCTACCGCATCGGCTGGTACGGCGGCACGGGTGGGCGCCGCATGCTGTCGGTCACCTTGCCCGGCGTGCGCCAGCCGCAGCCCGCGCCCGACCCGGTGACCGGCCTGGTCGAGGCCGACTGGGCCGAGTCGTACCGGCTCACCATCCCGGCCAGCGCCGACCGCAGCGACTGGGCCACGGGCGTGTACCTGGCCAAGCTCACGCCCAGCAGCGGCACCGAGAGCTACATCGTCTTCACCGTGCGCGACGACGGCGCCGCGCCCGCGCTGCTGTTCCAGAACGCCGTCACCACCTGGCAGGCCTACAACAACTGGGGCGGCAAGTCGCTCTATGCGTTCAACAGCACCGGCGGCGCGGCGCGCAAGGTGTCGTTCAACCGGCCCTACCGGCGCCAGGCCTACGCGGACACCGGGGCGGGCCAGCTGCTCAACTACGAGATCAACTTCATCCGCTTCCTGGAGCGCGAGGGCTACGACGTCGGCTACCTCACCAACATCGACGTCCATGCCAACCCGTCGCTGGTGCAGCGCGCGCGCGGCTTCGTGGTGGCGGGGCACGACGAGTACTGGAGCTACGAGATGCGCGCCGGCGTGCAGCAGGCGCGCGCGGCCGGGGTGCACCTGGGCTTCTTCTCGGCCAACCAGACCTACTGGCAGATCCGCATGGAACCGGGGCGCGACGGCAGCGCGCACCGCAACGTCGTGGGCTACAAGGACTTCGCGCAGGCCGAGGATCCGTACGCGCGCGACGGCGACCCCTCCAACGACCGCCGCATCACCGTGCGCTGGCGTGACCTGCAGCGCCTGTACGGCGTCAACGACCCGGTGGCGCAGCCCGAGAACGCGCTGGTCGGGGTCATGTACCACGGCGACCCGGTGCAGGGCGACGTGGTGGTGGCCAACCCCACCCACTGGGTGTTCGCCGGCACCGGCGCGGTGGCCGGCACGCGGCTGCGCGGGTTGCTGGGCTACGAGACCGACGCGATCTTCGACAACGGCTACTCGCCGCCGGGGCTGGTGACCCTGGGCGCCTCGCCCGACCCGTTCGGCGTCTCGCACATGGCGACCTACACCGCGCCCTCGGGGGCCGTGGTCTTCGCCACCGGCACCATCCAGTGGGCCTGGGGCGTCGACGACTACGGCGGCCGCGGCTACGTCGACCCGATCGCGCAGCAGGTTACCCGCAACGTGCTGGACCGCTTCGCCACCGGGGGCGGCCTGGCCGCGCCGGGCGGCCTGGCGGCCACCGTGGGCACGGGCCGCGTCGACCTGCGCTGGGATGCGGTGGCCGGTGCCACCTCCTACGACGTGTACCGCGGCACCAGCCCGGGCGGGCAGGGCGCGACGCCCTGGCGCGCCGGCCTGGCCTCGCCCAGCTTCGCCGACACCGGCCTGGCCGCCGGCACCTACTGGTACCGCGTGGTGGCCGCCAGCGGCAGCACGCGCAGCGCACCCTCGGCCGAGGTCTCGGCCACGGTGGGCGGCGCGCCGCCGCCCACGCCCGCACCGACCCCCACCCCGACACCCTCGCCGGGCCCGGCGCCGTCGCCCGCACCCTGCGCCGCGCCCGAGTGGAACCCGACCACCCGCTACCTGCCGGGTGACCGCGTGACGCGCAACGGCGTGGTCTACGTGGCCACGGCACTGTCGTCCAGCGTGTGGAACGTGAACAGCCCGCCCGAGTGGACGCCCAGCTACTGGTCGCTGGCCAGTTGCCCGGCGCCGACCCCGGCCCCCACGCCCGGGCCCACGCCGGCCCCGTCGCCCACGCCGGTGCCCACGCCGGCACCGACCCCGGCGCCCACGCCCGCGCCGTCGCCCACCCCGGGCCCGACGCCGTCGCCCTCGCCCGCGCCGGCACCGTGCAGCGCGCCGGCCTGGAACACGACCACGCGCTACCTGCCGGGCGACCGGGTCACGCGCAACGGGCTGCTGTACGAATCGACGCCGCTGACCGCCAGCGTGTGGAACGTGAACAGCGCGCCCGAGTGGACGCCCAGCTACTGGAGCGTGGTGGGCTGCAGCCCGGCGCCCACGCCCGGGCCCACCGCGGCGCCCACGCCCGCGCCCACGCCGGGGCCGACCGCGGCGCCCACCCCGCCACCGACGGCGGCACCCACGCCGGCACCGACGCCGTCGCCGCCGTCCTGCGCCGCGCCGGCCTGGAGCCCCAGCACCCGCTACCTGCCCGGCGACCGGGTGCTGCGTGCCGGCCTGCTGTACGTGGCCACGCCGGCCTCGGGCACGACCTGGAACGAGAACAGCCCGCCGGAGTGGACGCCCAGCCTGTGGTCGCTGGTGTCCTGCGGGTGAGGGCAGGGCTGCGGGAGGACGGGCACCGCACCGTCCTGCCCGCGCAGGCGGGCACCCACGGCCGGCCGCGGCGGTGAATCGTGGGTCCACCGCCCCCGCCTGCGCGGGGACGACGCGTTCAGGCCGCCTGGCCGACCCGCGCCAGCAGGGCCTCGAGCGTGTCGAGGTCGGCCGGCTTGACCAGGTGCTCGTCGAAGCCGGCCTCGCGCGTGCGCTGGCGGTCCTCGCTCTGGCCCCAGCCGGTCAGGGCCACGACCTGCATGCGGGCGCGCGCCGGCAGCTCGGCCAGGCGCCGCACCACCTGGAAGCCGTCCATGCCGGGCATGCCCAGGTCCAGCAGCACCAGCTCGGGCGGCTCGGCCTCGGCCGCGGCGACCGCATCCGGCCCGCCGTACACCACCCGCACCCGCGCGCCCATCATCTCGAGCATGTAGCCCAGGCTGTCGGCGGCATCGCGGTTGTCGTCGACCACCAGCACCGACGGGCCGTGCAGCGCGCGCGGCGCGCAGGCCGGCGCCGGCGTGCCGGGCATCGCCCGGCCGGGCTCGCGCGGCAGCAGCGGCAGCCGCACCTCGAAGCTCGACCCGCGGCCCAGGCCCTCGCTGCGCGCACGCACCGTGCCGCCGTGCAGCTCCACCAGGCTGCGCACGATCGACAGCCCGATGCCCAGCCCGCCCTGCGCCCGCGAGGCCGAGCGGTCGACCTGCACGAAGGGCTGGAACACCTCCTCGAGCATGTCCGCGCCCAGGCCCACGCCGGTGTCCTGCACCTCGACCACGGCCTGGCCGTGCACGATGCGGCCGCGCAGGCCGATGTGGCCGCCGGGCTCGGTGTACTTGGCCGCGTTGTTCAGCAGGTTGGCGAACACCTGCGACAGCCGCAGCGCGTCGCCGTCCACCTGCCAGCCGGCCAGGTCGTCGACGTCCACGTGCAGCGAGTGGCGCGCCGTCTCCACCACCGGCCGCGCGGTCTCGGCCGCCGCATGCAGCACGTCGGCCAGCTCCAGCGGCCCGCGCTGCAGCACCACCTTGCCGGAGGTGATGCGCGAGACCTCCAGCAGGTCGTCGACCAGCCGCACCAGCTGGTCGATCTGCCGCCGCATCATGGCCTGCACCCGCGCGCCGCCGTCGGGCCCGCCGCCCAGCGCCAGCAGCTGCACGCCGTTGCGCAGCGGCGCCAGCGGGTTGCGCAGCTCGTGCGCCAGCGTGGCGATGAACTGGTCCTTGCGCCGCTCGACCTGCTGCAGCGCGGCATGCGCCTGGGCCAGGGCCTCCGCATTGCGGCGCGAATCGTCCACGTCGGTGGAGGTGCCGTACCAGCGGGCGATGCGGCCCTGCGCATCGCGCACGGCCACGCTGCGGGTGAGGAACCAGCGGTACACGCCGTCGGCGCCGCGCAGCCGGAACTCGGCGGTCAGCGGCTCGCCGGTCGCGGCCACGCGCTCCCAGTCGGCCAGCAGCGGCGGCAGGTCGTCGGGGTGGACGACCCGCGTGAGGTCCCCGGCGTCCGCGCCGATGCACCCGGTGTAGGCGTGCCACTGGCGGTTGATGTACTCGATGCGACCGTCGGGCGTGGTCACGTAGACGATCTGCGGCATGGCCTCGGCCATCTCGCGCAGGCGCTGCTCGCTGTCGCGCAGCGCCTGCTCCATCAGGCGCGACTGCAGCACGTCGCGGAACGACAGCGACAGGCCGCCGGTGGCCACCGGGCAGGCGCGCACCTCGAACCAGCCGGACAGCGGGTCGTACGGTCCCTCGATCGTCAGCGCCACGCGCTCGCGCATCGCCCGCCGGAACGCCGCCTCGAACGGCGCGCCGCCGGGCCGGTCGAACAGCTCCCACCAGTTGCGCCCCAGCAGGGCCTCGCGCGGGCGTCCCAGGATCTTCTCGGCCGCCGCGTTGACGCAGGTGAAGCGCCATTGCGCGTCGACCGCGACGAAGCCCTCGCCGATGCTCTCGATCACCTGCTCGAGGTCGCCGCGCAGCGCCTGCTCGCGCGCCATCGCGTCGCGCCGCACCTGCGCCAGCCGCAGCAGGCCGGCGATGCGCGCCATCAGCTCGGGGCCGTGGAAGGGCTTGAGCAGCACGTCGTCGGCGCCGGCGTCCAGCGCCTGCAGCCGGGCCGGCTCGGCCGCCTGCGACGACAGCAGGATCACCGGCAGCGTGGCCGTGGTCGCGTCGGCGCGCAGCCGCTGCAGCAGCGCCACGCCGTCCATGCGCGGCATGGTCGCGTCGGTCAGCACCAGGTCGGGCATGTCGTCGGCGATGGCCTGCAGGGCCTGCCAGCCATCGGCCGCCGTGCGCACCTCGTGCTCGCGCCCGACCAGCCGGGCCAGCCAGCTGCGCATGTCGGCGCAGTCGTCCACCACCAGCACCTTGCCCTGGCGGGCGCGCCAGCCGTCGGCGGGCACCGGCTCGTGCAGCGCCGCCGGCACGCTGCCGTCGTCGGGCTGCAGCCAGCTCTCCACCTCCTCCAGCCAGCCTTCGGGCTGCGGCCGCGCCGGCGCCGCCGGGGCGTGGTCGACCTGTCCGGGCGGCAGGTGCGCGCAGCCCCAGGGCAGCTCCAGGCTGAAGCAGCTGCCTTCGCCCAGCCGGCTCTCCACCCGCGGCTGGGCCCCGTGCAGCCGCGCCAGCTCGGCCACCAGCGCCAGCCCGATGCCGCTGCCCTCGATGCTGCGGCCCTGCACGCCCTCGACGCGGTAGAAGCGCTCGAACACGCGCGGCAGCGAGCCCTGCGGGATGCCCAGGCCGGTGTCGCGCACCTCCAGCCGCGCGCCGGTGGCGGTGCCGCGCAGGCGCACCGTGATGCGGCCGGTGGGCGTGTACTTGATCGCGTTGGACAGCAGGTTGAAGACGATGCGCTCCCACAGCGCCAGGTCCACGTGCACCGGCTGCGGCAGCGCCGGGCAGTCGATCTCCAGCGCCAGGCCCGCGCGGCGGGCCGCGGCGACGAAGAAGCTGGCCAGCTGCGCGGTGCAGGCGGCCAGGTCGACGGGCCGGAAGCGCGCCTGCAGGCGGCCGGCCTCCATGCGCGAGAAGTCCAGCAGCGCATCGAGCAGCCGCTGCACGCGGCGGCCGTTGCGCTGCGCCAGCAGCAGCGCGCCGCGGGCGCGCACGTCCACCTGCGGGTCGGCCAGCACCTCCTGCAGCGGCCCCAGCACCAGCGACAGCGGGGTGCGCAGCTCCTGGCCCACGCCGGCGAAGAAGCCGCTGCGGGCGCGGTCCAGCTCGGCCAGCGCCTGGGCGCGCTGCCGGTCCTGCGCGGCGCTGCGCGCCAGTGCGAGCGCGCCGCCCACCATGGCGGCGCACTGGCGCAGCCAGGCGATGTCGGCATCGTGCAGCGCGCGCCAGGGCTGCAGCGCCGCGATGAGGAAGGCCAGTGGCGGCTCGCCCGGCGCGCCCACCGGCACCACCACCGCCTCGTCGGCGCCGTCGTCGGTGGCCGGCGTGCCGGCGGTGGCACGCAGGCCCTGCACCCGGCGCGGGCCGCCGTGCCCGGCCACGGCCGCGAGCGGCCAGGGGCCGCCGTCCAGCGGCTGGGCGGGCGGTGCGAGCGCCACTGGCGCCGGGCCGCCGGCGCCGGCGCGCCAGGCCTGGCCCTGTGCCGCGTCGGCCCGGTACAGCAGCACCCAGGCCAGGTCCTCGCCGTCGCCGGCCAGGGCCGTCGCGGCGCGGGCGCAGGCCGCGTCGGCCGCATCCAGGCCCTCGGCCGCCTCGGTCAGGCCGGGCAGGGCCGCCGACAGCGCCTGCAGCGCGCCGGCGCGCCGGCCGTCGAGCACCTGCGTGGTCTCGTCGGCGCACTGGCACAGCACGCCGGCGACCGCGCCCGCGTCGTCGAAGGCGGGGCTCAGGTCGAAGCGCAGCCAGCGCTCGGCGCCGCCCGGCTCACCGGGCAGCCGCAGGCGGCCGGCGGCCACCGTGCTGCCTTCGCGCAGCACGGCCTCGGCCTGCGGCCCCAGGGCGTCCCAGCGCTCGGCCCAGGCCAGCCGCGCGCTGCGGCCCAGCGCCCAGGGATGGCGGCTGCCGAGCAGCTCGGCGGCGGCGTCGTTGTAGATCGCGACCAGCTGCGGGCCCCACCACAGCGCCGCCGGCGTGCGCAGGCCCAGCAGCAGCCGCACCGCGGCCTGCAGGGCCAGCGGCCAGTGGGGGCTGGGGCCCAGCGGCGTGGCCGCCCAGTCGAAGCCGGCGATGGCGGCGGCCATGTCGCTGGCGGCGATCGCGTGGGCCCGGGCCGTGGGCCCGGACAGCAGCGCGGCGTCGGTGCGCAGGCCGTCGTGGCGGAGGGACTCGCTCATGGATCTGGCGGTGCTCGGTGGGGATGGAACAGGGGGTGCCGACGGGTGATTGAGCCGCAAGCCGCGGCAGGAATCAAACGGGCCGCAACGGCGCGGGCCGTGCGTGGATGAGCGTGGCGCGGGGCCACGCGGATGAGGTTCAGCGCCCGGGGTCGCGGGCCTGCCGGCGGGGCCGGGTGCGGGGGTCGACGGCGTGCGGCCGGCCGGCGTGGCAGGTCATGGCGGGCTCCTTCCCTCGGTGCGTGACTGGGCGCGGAGTCTAGGAGGCGCCCAACGCGACAAGGAGCGCGGCAGTGTGTGTTTTTGTGGCTGAGCGGTAAGGCCGCAACGCGGCCGCGGGCGCGCGGCGGGCGCTCAGCGTTGCGCCGACGGCTCGCGCAGCACGTAGCGCACGACGTCGTCGACCCCGACGTAGCGTTCGTACAGCGCGCGCGCGGCCGCGTTGTCGCGCCGCGTGACCCAGTACAGGCGGGCCCAGCCCTCGGCCCGCATCGCGCCGCGCAGCCAGTCCAGCAGGGCCGCCGCCACGCCGCGCCGGCGCACCGCGGCATCGACGTACAGGTCCTCGAGGTAGCACACGGGTTGCGTCTCCCAGGTGGCCTCGTGCACCACGCAATGGGCGAAGCCGACCACGCGGCCGTCGAGCTCGGCGATCACGCAGCTGATGGCCGAGTCGGGGTCGAGGATGCGGCTCCAGGTGCGCTGGGTGACCGCCTCGGGCAGCCGCATGCCGTAGAAGTCGCAATAGCCCTGCCACAGCCGGCGCCAGGCGGGCTCGTCGGAGGGCAGGAGGGAGCGGATGGTGGCGGTGGACATGGCGGCCGGCGACGGCGCGTGGGCGACGGCCGATGATGCCTCAAGCGCCGCCGCCCGGCGGCTCAGCGCCCCAGCGCCCGCGCCAGCACGCTGGCCGCATGCACCGCCTCGCGGCCGGCGCCGTCGTGGATCTGGTGGCGGCAGCTGGTGCCGTCGGCCACCACGATGGACTCGGGCGCGGCGCGCACGGCCGGCAGCAGCGACAGCTCGGCCATGGCCATCGACACCTGCTGGTGCGCGGCGTCGTAGCCAAAGGCGCCGGCCATGCCGCAGCAGCTGGACTCGATGAGCCTGGGCTGCGCGCCCGGCACCAGCGCCAGCAGCCGCAGCACCGGCGTGACCGCGTCGAAGGCCTTCTGGTGGCAGTGGCCGTGCACCAGCACGGGCCGCCCCAGCGGCTGCAGCCTGGCCTTCAAGGGCTCCAGGCGGCCGGCGTCCAGCTCGCGCGCCAGGAATTCCTCGAGCAGCTGCGCGCGCCCGGCGATGACCTGCGCGTCCTCGCCCAGGCCGAAGGCCAGGTGCTCGTCGCGCAGGGTCAGCAGGCACGAGGGCTCCAGCCCGACGATGGGCAGGCCGGCGCGGGCGAAGGGCGCCAGCGCGCCGTGCAGCTCGCGCGCCTTGGCCTTGGCGGCCTCGACGTCGCCCACTGCCAGGTGGGTGCGGCCGCAGCACAGGTGGCGGCCGTCGGCACGCTGCGACGCGGCCACGTGCACCACATAGCCGGCGGCCTGCAGCACGGCCAGCGCGTCGCGGGCATGGCCGGGCTCGAAGTAGCCGTTGAAGGTGTCCACCAGCAGCACCACGCCGCGCTCGCCCGCGGCCAGCACCTCGGCGGCGCTGGCGGTGCCCTGCGGCGCGGTGGCGAACCAGTGGTCGCGGCGCCAGGCCGGCAGGCTGCGGCCGGCGGCGATGCCCAGCAGGCGCTCGCCCAGCCGGGCCAGCAGCGAGATGCGGTTGCGCAGGTTCAGCAGGGGCGCCAGCCGCGCCGCGTGGCGGGCGTAGTCGGGCAGGGATCCGACCAGCCGGTCCTTCAGGCTGCGGCCGTGCTTGCCGTGCCAGTGGTGCAGGAACTCGACCTTCATGCGCGCCATGTCGACGCCGGTGGGGCAGTCGCGCTTGCAGCCCTTGCAGGACACGCACAGGTCCATCGCGGCGCGCACCGGCTCGCTGGCCAGGCCTTCGGGGCCGAGCTGCCCCGACAGCGCCAGCCGCAGCGTGTTGGCGCGGCCGCGCGTCAGGTGCTGCTCGTCGCGCGTCACGCGGTAGCTGGGGCACATGGTGCCGGCGTCGAACTTGCGGCAGTGCCCGTTGTTGTTGCACATCTCCACCGCCTTGGCGTAGCCGCCGGCGGGGTCGCCGCCGGTGCCGGGCGGGGTGGTGGCCTCGGTCACCGGGTCGTTCTGCACGTTCCAGGCCGACCAGTCCAGCGCCGGCTGCAGCGGAATCACGCGGTACTGCGGCGAGTAGCGCATCAGCCGGGTGTCGTCCATCGGCGGCGCGTCGACGATGCGCTGCGGGCACAGCAGGCCCTGCGGGTCGAACAGCCGCTTGATGCGGGCGAAGCCCTCGGTGATCGCCGGGCCGAACTGCCATTGCACCCATTCGCCGCGGCACAGGCCGTCGCCGTGCTCGCCGCTGTAGGCGCCCTTGTACTGGCGCACCAGGGCCGAGGCCTCCTCGGCGATCGCGCGCATCCGGGCGGCCCCGTCGGTGCGCATGTCCAGGATGGGCCGCACGTGCAGCGTGCCCACGGAGGCATGGGCGTACCAGGTGCCACGGCTGCCGTGGCGCGCGAACACCTCGGTCAGGGCGTCGGTGTAGTCGGCCAGGTGCTCCAGCGGCACCGCGCAGTCCTCGATGAAGCTCACCGGCTTGCCGTCGCCGCGCAGGCTCATCATGATGTTCAGACCCGCCTTGCGCACCTCCCACAGCGCCTTCTGCGCGGCCTCGTCCTCCAGCCGCACCACGCTGCCGGGCAGGCCCAGGTCGCCCATGCGCTCGACCAGCCGGTCCAGGTGGCGCAGCAGCGCCGTGCGGTCCTCGCCGGCGAACTCCACCAGCAGCACCGCGTCGGGCCGGCCCACCAGCGCGCCGCGCACGATGGGCGCGAACGCCGGGTTGCCCAGCGACAGCTCGATCATCGTGCGGTCGACCAGCTCCACCGCGGTCAGCGTGCCCTCGCCCAGCTGCACCAGGTGCTGCGCGCTCGCCATCGCCTGCCGGAAGCTGGGGAAGTTCACCACCCCCAGCACCTTGTGGCGGGGCAGCGGCGCCAGCTGCAGCGTCAGGCTGCGGGTGACCGCCAGCGTGCCCTCGCTGCCCACCAGCAGGTGCGCCAGGTTGACGCCGCCGTCGGCGGTGTAGGGCCGCGGGTTGCGGTTGCGGAAGACGTCCAGGTTGTAGCCGGCTACGCGGCGCAGCACCTGCGGCCAGCGTGCGTCGATCTCGGGGGCCAACTCCTGCGCCCAGCCGCGCACCTGCTCGCCCATGGTGCGGGCCCAGCCGCCGGCGTGCTCGAAGCGGCCGAAGGCATGCAGCCGGCCGTCGGCGGTCCAGGCGTCGATGCCCAGCACGTTGTGGACCATGTTGCCCCACGCGATGCTGCGGCTGCCGCAGGAGTTGTTGCCGGCCATGCCGCCCAGCGTGGCCTGCGCGCTGGTGGACACGTCCACCGGGTACCACAGGCCGTGGGGCTTGAGCTGCGCGTTCAGGTGGTCCAGCACCAGCCCCGGCTCGACCACGGCGGTGCGGGCGGCCGCATCGACCTGCAGCACGCCGCGCACGTGCTTGCTGCAGTCGATCACCAGGCCGGCGCCCACGGTCTGGCCGCACTGGCTGGTGCCGCCGCCGCGCGGCACGATGGGCACCCCCAGGTCGCGGCAGATGTCCAGGGCCAGGCGGATGTCGGCCGCCTCGCGCGGCACGAACACGCCCACCGGCATCACCTGGTAGATCGAGGCGTCGGTGGCGTAGCGGCCGCGGTCGGCGGGGCTGAACAGCACCTCGCCGCGGGTCTCGGCGGCCAGCCGCTGGGCCAGCTTGCCGGCGACCTCGTTGGAGGCGGCGGCGACGCGGTCGTAGGCCCGTTGGGCAGCGCGGTTCGTGGCCTCGCGGGTGACGGACAGGGGCAGGGGAGCGTTCATCGGGCGTCGGTGGCGGTGGCTGCGGCGCCGGTGGCCGCGGTGGGGGAGTCGGGGGTGCCCTGCAACTGCTCGAGCACCACGTCGAGCTTGTGCTCCAGGTGGGTGGCGAGCACCGCGCGCAGGGCGGCGCCGTCGCGGGCGGCCAGCGCCTGCACCATGCGCTCGTGCTCGGCCACAGCGGCCTGCCACTTGGCGCCGTCCTGGTTGGAGCGGAAGCGCAGCGCCTGCAGCCGGGCGTTGACGCGGTCGTAGGTGCTGGTCAGCACCGGGTTCTTGGCAGCGGCGTTGATCGCGCGGTGGATGCGGGCGTTCAGCTGGTAGTAGGCCGACAGGTCGCGCCGGGTGTAGGCGGCCAGCATC
Organism: Comamonadaceae bacterium; assembly: GCA_027484575.1. Taxonomy (GTDB): domain Bacteria; phylum Pseudomonadota; class Gammaproteobacteria; order Burkholderiales; family Burkholderiaceae_C; genus Ramlibacter. The sequence goes on along the minus strand of JAIXSQ010000007.1, from coordinate 337,546 downwards.
TCGAAGTGCAGCGCCTGGATCTCGGCCAGCTCGGCATCGGTGATGCGCTGCGCGGCCAGCTCGCCCGACAGCGCCTCCAGGCCGCCCATCAGCTCGAAGGTGTGGCGCACGGACTCGGCATCGAGCGCCGGCGCGATCGCGCCGCGGTGCGGCAGCAGTTCCACCAGGCCCTCGGCGGCCAGCATCTTGATGGCCTCGCGCAGGGGCGTGCGCGAGACCGCCAGCTGCTCGCAGAGCTCCCGCTCGTTGAGCTTGGCGCCGGGCGCGATGCGGCCCTCGATCAGCAGCTGGCGCAGGCGGGCGGCGACCTGCTCGTGCAGGGTCCCGCGGCCCAGGGGAATCACGTCGGCAGTCATGGGACGGGATTTTGCATGCAAAACCGGATCGGGATGAACCCTGATAGGGCAGCCGTCGCGCTTTCCAAAACCGGATTTGTATGCAAAATCTGCCGCCATGCTGACCCTCGACTTCCACCCGACCGGCCGCCATTTCCTGCAGATCCCCGGGCCCTCGCCGGTGCCCGACCGGATCCTGCGGGCCATGAGCCTGCCCACCATCGACCACCGCGGCCCCGAGTTCGCGCACCTGGGCCGCAAGGTGCTGGAGGGCATGCAGCGCATCTTCCAGACGCAGCATCCGGTGGTGATCTACCCGGCCTCGGGCACCGGCGCCTGGGAGGCCGCGCTGGCCAACGTGCTGTCGCCCGGCGACCAGGTGCTGATGGTCGAGACCGGCCACTTCGCGGCGCTGTGGCACAAGATGGCCACGCGGCTGGGCCTGCAGGCCGAGTTCATCGGCCTGCCCGGCGCCGAGGGCTGGCGCCGGGGCGTGCAGCCCGGCATGGTCGAGGAGCGCCTGCGCGCCGACACCGGCCACAGGATCAAGGCGGTGTGCGTGGTGCACAACGAGACCTCCACCGGCGTGACCAGCGACATCGCCGCGGTGCGCCGGGCCATCGACGCCGCCGGCCATCCGGCGCTGTTCATGGTCGACAGCATCTCGGGGCTGGCCGCCGCCGACTACCGGCACGACGCCTGGGGCGTGGACGTCACCGTCAGCGGCTCGCAGAAGGGCCTGATGCTGCCGCCGGGCATCAGCTTCAACGCGCTGTCGCCGCGCGCGCTGGCCGCCAGCAAGGACGCGCGCTTTCCCAAGGCCTTCTGGGCCTGGGACGAGATGGTGGCGTTCAACAAGGACGGCTACTTCCCCTACACCCCCAGCACCAACCTGCTGTACGGCCTGGCCGAGGCCATCGACATGCTGACCGACCCGGCCACCGGCGGGCTGGAGGGCGTGTTCGCGCGGCACCGCCGCTGGGGCGAGGGCGTGCGCGCGGCAGTGAACGCCTGGGGCCTGGAGATCCAGTGCCAGGACCCGTCGGTCTACTCGCCCGTGCTCACCGGCGTGGTGATGCCGCCCGGCGTCGACGCCGACCAGGTGCGCCAGCGCATCTGGGAGCGTTTCGACATGTCGCTGGGCACCGGCCTGGGCAAGGTCAAGGGCCGCATGTTCCGCATCGGCCACCTGGGCGACTGCAACGACCTGACCCTGATGGCCACGCTGGCCGGCTGCGAGATGGGCCTGACGCTGGCCGGCGTGCCGCTGGCCGGCTCGGGCGTGCAGGCGGCGATGCGCCACTTCGCCGAGGTGCCGTCGCCCACGCCGCCGGTGCAGGCGCCGCGCTGACCCGCCGGCCCCGATCCGTCGCCCCCGCGCAGGCGGGGGCCCACGATCGACCTCGGGTGATGACGCGTTCCGCAGATCCCGCGCTTTCCTTTCCACGACACGACACAGGAGACACCCATGGACCGCAGAACCTTCTCCGCCGGCGTCGCCGCCAGCCTGGCCGCGCCGCTGGTGCGCGCGCAGCAGCTGCCCACGCAGCCGGTGCGCATCCTCGTGGGCTTCGCGCCCGGTGGCGGCACGGACATCCTGGCCCGCGTGATCGGCCAGAAGCTGGCCGAGATGTGGAAGACGCAGGTGATCGTCGAGAACCGCGCCGGCGCCAGCGGGGCCATCGCCGCCGACGCCGCGGCGAAGGCCCCGGGCGACGGCACCGTGCTGCACATGGCGCACATCAACAGCCACGCCATCGTGCCGGGGCTGCAGAAGACGCCCTACGACGCCGAGAAGGACTTCCAGCCGATCGCGCTGGTGGGCGTGACGCCCAACCTGCTGATCTGCAACGACCAGCAGCCGGCCAAGACCGTCAAGGACCTGGTGGAGCTGTGCAGGCGCAACCCCGGCAAGATCAGCTTCGGCTCGGCCGGCAACGGCTCGGCCCAGCACCTGGCGCTGGAGATGTTCATGCTGCAGGCGGGCGTCAAGGCGATCCACGTGCCGTACAAGGGCTCGGGCCCGATGCTCACCGACCTGATCGGCGGCACGGTGCAGTACAGCTTCGACACGATGACGGCCGCCACGCCGCACGTGAAGAGCGGCAAGGCGATCCCGATCGCGCAGACCCGCCAGCAGCGGGTCAAGGCCTATCCTAACGTGCCCACCATGGCCGAGTCGGGCTTCCCCGGCTACGAGGCCACCACCTGGTACGGCCTGGTCGGCCCCGGCCGCATGCCGGTGGCGCTGGCCAAGCGCATGAACGAGGACGTCAACAAGGCCCTGCAGATGCCCGACGTGATGGAGCGCCTGGAAGCCTCGGGCGCCGAGGACGGCGGCGGCAGCACCGAGAAGTTCGCGCAGTTCATGAAGGCCGAGCAGGCCAAGTGGGCCAAGGTGATCAAAGACGCCGGGGTGAAGGTTGATATTTGACGCCCCCCGAAGCGGCTGGCCGTTAGGGCTCGCCGCCACAGGCGGCGGCTCTTCGGGCTGTCCGGGTCCGCGCAGGCGGACCCGGAGCCGCAGCCCTCAGCCCCCCACCGGGGGGCGCCACCAGCGGCCCGGCAAAGCCGGTTCCGCGGTGGCGCTGGCCTGAGCCGCCAACCGCCAACACCGACATCCCCTCGCCGCACCCCTCATGACTTCACTTCCTCTCGAGGGCGTGCGCGTCCTCGACATCAGCCAGGTGATGGCCGGCCCCTACGCCTGCATGCTGCTGGGCGACATGGGGGCCGACGTCATCAAGATCGAGCCGCCCAGGACCGGCGACCAGACGCGCGGCGCCATGGGCTTCAAGCTCAAGGGCGCCGACAGCCTGGGCTTCCTGAACATGAACCGCAACAAGCGCAGCATCGCGCTGGACCTCAAGACCGAGGCCGGCCGGGCGGTGCTGCTGCGGCTGGCGAAGGATGCCGACATCCTGGTCGAGAACTACCGCCCCGGCGCGCTGCGCCGCATGGGCCTGGGCTGGGACGAGCTGCGCGCGGTGAACCCCAAGCTGGTCTACACCAGCATCTCCGGCTTCGGCCAGACCGGCCCCTGGGCCGACCGGCCCGGCTTCGACCTGATGGCGCAGGCCATGAGCGGCGTGATGAGCGTCACCGGCTATCCGGGCGGGCCGCCGGTCAAGGCCGGCGTGCCGGTGGCCGACATCGGCTGCGCGCTGTTCGCGGTGTACGCGACGCTGGCCGCCTACACCGGCGCGCAGCGCACCGGGCAGGGGCAGCACGTGGATGCCTCGCTGTTCGACTCGGCGCTGGCCTTCTCCGTCTGGGACGTGTGCGACTGGTGGGGCACCGGCAAGCCGCCGCAGCCGCTGGGCACCTCGAACAAGATGACCGCGCCGTACCAGGCCATGGCCTGCGCCGACGGGCATTTCGTGATGGGCGCCAACAGCCAGAAGCTGTGGGAGCAGCTGTGCCGCGTGCTGGGCCGCGAGGAACTGCTGGCCGATGCGCGCTTTTCCACCATCGCGCTGCGCCTGCAGCACCGCGCCGAGCTGCAGGAGGAGCTGGAACGCACCTTCCTCACCCGGGGCAAGGAGCACTGGGTCGCGCTGCTGCTGGAGCACGGGTTGCCGGCGGGGCCGATCCTGAGCTACCCCGAGGCCTTCGGCAGCGAGCACGCGCGCGCGCGCGGCATGCGCATGGAGATCGACCATCCCGTGGAGGGCCGGGTGCCCAACATCGGCTTCGCGGTCAAGCTCTCGGGCACGCCGCAGCAGGTGCGCCGCCATCCGCCGCTGCTGGGCGAGCACACGCGGGAGCTGCTGGCCGAGCTGGGCTGCGACGACGCGGAGATGGCGCGGCTGCGCGCCGACGGGGCGTTCGGGTGAGCGACGGCGCCGTCCACCTCGCCATCGAAGGCGCCGTCGCCAGCGTCACCTTCGACCGGCCCCAGGCCCGCAATGCGATGACCTGGCCGATGTACGAGGCGCTCGAGGCCATCTGCCACCGCCTGCGGGCGGACGCCTCGGTGCGGGTGGTGCGCTTTCGCGGCGCGGGCGGGCAGGCCTTCGTCGCCGGCACCGACATCGCGCAGTTCCAGGCCTTCGCCGGCGGCGAGGACGGCGTGGCCTACGAGCGCCGCATCGACGCCGCCATGGCCCTGCTCGAGGACCTGCCCATGCCCACGGTGGCGGTGCTCGAGGGCTGGGCGATCGGCGGCGGCCTGGCCATCGCCACCGCCTGCGACTTCCGCATCGCGTCCACCGGCACCAAGCTGGGCGTGCCCATCGCGCGCACGCTGGGCAACTGCCTGTCGGTGGCCAACGTCGCCCGCCTGGTCGCCGCCCTGGGGCGGCCGCGGGCCGAGCGGCTGCTGCTGCTGGCCGAGCTGATCGACGCCGGCGAGGCGCTGGCGGCCGGCTACCTGCTGGAGGTCGTGGCGCCCGAGGAGCTGGGCCCCGCGGCCGACGCCCTGTGCGCCCGCCTGGCCGCGCTGGCGCCGGTGACGCAGAGGGTGTCCAAGCAGGCGCTCAACCGCCTGCTGCGCCAGGGCCTGCCCGAGGGCGAGGACCTGGTGCGCGCGGCCTACGGCAGCGCCGACTTCGCCGAGGGCGTGGCGGCCTTCGTCGGCAAGCGCGCGCCGGCCTGGCAGGGCCGCTGAGCCGGGCCCACCATCTCCCGCTGCGCCTCAGCGTGGATGCCCGCCTGCGCGGGCATGACGGGGGCATCTCGTCGTCCCCGCGCAGGCGGGGACCCACGATCCACCGCTGCGCCTGATCGTGGATGCCCGCCTGCGCGGGCATGACGGGGGCATCTCGTCGTCCCCGCGCAGGCGGGGACCCACGATCCCCCGCTGCGCCTCATCGTGGATGCCCGCCTGCGCGGGCATGACGGGGAGCGTCTCGTCGTCCCCGCGCAGGCGGGGACCCACGATCCACCGCTGCGCCTCATCGTGGATGCCCGTCTGCGCGGGCATGACGGGGGCCGTCTCGTCGTCCCCGCGCAGGCGGGGACCCACGATCCGCCGCTGCGCCTCAGCGTGCATGCCCGCCTGCGCGGGCATGGCGGGCCGAGCCCCCCGTTGCCGTCCTACGCGCCATGCGCCGGGCCCTGCCTAGCATCGGTGGCACCGCTGCCGCGCGCAGCCCACCCCCACCGACCGCGAGGCCCGCATGGCCGACGAACGCAGCGCCCCCCTGGACCTGAGCACCTCCGTCGCCGGCGAGGAGGATCCCGGCGCGTCCATCGACCTGGCGCAGCCAGCGGTGGCGTCCGACCAGCCCGCCATGAGCGGCAGCTCGCTCACGCCCGCGCCGATGGCGCCGGGCGACGAGGCGCCGCCCGGCACGCCGGGCACCGGCGAGGACCTGTGCCGCGCCTGCGGTGGCACCGGAATGCTGAACGGCAGCGCCTGCCCGGAGTGCGAGGGCACGGGCAAGGTGACCGTCGGCATCGGCGGCGCCTGAGCGGCCGATGCGGGCAGGCGGCCTGCCGCGGCCGCAGCGCGTGGCCACGCGCCACGGCGCGCTGGAGCTGGTGGTGGCGGGCGAGGGCGCGCCGGTGCTGGTGCTGCTCAATGGCGCCGGCGTGACGCTCGACAGCTGGGCCCGGCTGTTCCCCAAGATCACGCGCCTGGGCCGGGTGGTGGCCTGCAACCGCTTCGGCCTGGGCGCCAGCAGCGCGCCGCGCCGGCCCCTGTCGGCGTCGGTGGCGGTGGAGTCGCTGCGCGAGGCCTTGGCCGCGCTGCAGCTGCCACCGCCCTACCTGCTGGTCGGCCACTCGCTGGGCGGCCTGCATGCGCAGCTGTACGCAAGGCGCCATCCGCAGGACGTGGGCGCCGTGGTGCTGCTGGAGGCCACGCATGCCGCCGACCGCGGCCACCTGCGCGGGCAGGAAGGGCGGCTCGCGTCGGTCCTGGGCCGGCTGCTGTCGGTGCCGCAGCGGCTGCTGTGGCCCAACCTGCAGGCCGAGATGGCGGCGCTGGACGCGAGCGTGCGCGAGCTGGAGGCGGCGGGCCCGTTCCCGCCGGTGCCGCTGGCCGTGGTCAGCGGCGGGCGCGAGCCGCCCCCGTGGCTGGTGCCGCCCGAGCGCCTGCGGGCCAAGCGGGCCCACCAACGGCTGCTGGCGCAGCTGTCGCCGCAGGCGGTGCAGGTGACGGCGTGGCGCAGCGGGCATTTCCCGCAGCTGACGCAGCCGGCGCTGGTGCTGCAGGTGCTGGCCAGCCTGGCCGGCCAGCTGCGCGCGGGCGGGATGCCGGCGCTCCCCGGTGCGGGGAGCGCCGCGGGCCTCAGCTCGTGAAGCCCTTCCAGAGCATGTAGGCGGCCAGCAGGTACAGGATGCTGCCGAACACGCGCTTCAAGCGGTCCACCGGCAGCGCGTGCGCGGCGCGCGCGCCCAGCGGCGCGGTCAGCACGCTGCCCAGCGCGATCACCACCAGCCCCGGCAGCCAGATGTAGCCCAGCGCGTAGGGCGGCAGGTTGTCCAGCTTGGCGCCGGCGGCCACGTAGCCCAGCACGTTGGCCACCGCGATCGGGAAGCCCAGCGCGGCCGAGGTGGCGACCGCGTTGTGGATCGCGACGTTGCACCAGGCCATGAAGGGCACGCTGATGAAGCCGCCGCCCGCGCCCACCAGGCCGGAGACGAAGCCGATCACGCCGCCGGCGGCCACCGTGCCGGCGGTGCCGGGCAGCTGGCGCGAGGCGGCCGGCTTCTTGCCCAGGAACATCTGGGTGGCCGAGAAGCCGACGAACAGGCCGAACACGATGGCCAGCACGCTGCCCTTGAGCACCGCGAACACGCCCAGGCTGCCGATGGCACTGCCCAGCACGACGCCGGGCGCCAGCCGCTTGACGATGTCCCAGCGCACGGCGCCGCGCTTGTGGTGCGCGCGCACGCTGGAGACCGAGGTGAAGATGATGGTGGCCATCGAGGTGGCGATCGCCATCTTGACGGTCAGGTCCGCGGGCACGCCGCGGGCGCTGAGGATGATGGTCAGGAACGGCACCATCAGCATGCCGCCGCCGATGCCGAGCAGGCCGGCGAGAAAGCCGGTGCCCACGCCGAGCGCTGCCAGCTCGGCGATGAGGATGGGTTGCAGGATCACGTCGCGCCCTCTGTTGTCGTTGTTCGTTGCCAGGGGACCGCGTCGCGACGCCAGCGGTCCCGTCTCTTCGGAGAAATGGGTGTCTGCAGATGCCACCGGACCGGCAGCCTGAACCGGGGTTCAGGTGGGCGAGGTCAACCTGGCGTTGGGTTCATCTGACGCGAGACGATCACGCTCGCCAGGGATGTTCCAGGCCCGTGCTCAGGGAGCATTGGTTCAAGGACATGTAAAGCCCGGCACGCACTGCAGACGGGGCCATTGTAGGAGCCGCCCGCGGTGCGTGGGGGACCCGACAGGGTCAAGACAGCCTGACCCTGGAGGTCAAAGATCGATGGGCTTGACAAGCTGCCGCGCGGGGCTGCCGCGCGGCGCTCAGAACAGCCGGCCGTCCTCGCCCAGCGCCTGGTCCAGGCGGCCCACCAGCGCGGCCAGCCGCGCGTCGGGCTCGGCGTCCATCGCCACGCCCGCCGGCGCGGCGGGGGCGGGCGCGGCGACTGCGGCCAGCGGCGCCGGCACCGGGCCGGGCACGTCGAAGGCCAGGTTCAGCGCGGCCAGCACCGCGATGCGGTCGCGGGCCTTGACCTTGCCCGCATCGCGGATGCGGCACATCGCGGTGTCCACGCGCTCGACGGCCTCGAGCAGCCGCTGCTCGCCGCCCTCGGGGCAGCCGAGCAGGTAGCTCTGGCCCATGATCTGGACTTCGACTTGCTTGGAGGGCATCAGCCGGCGGCGCTGTTGATGTCGGGCAGGCGTTCGAGCAGCGCGTCGACGCGTGCGCGGGCCGCCGACAGGCGCGACTTGAGCGAGTCGCGTTCGTGGGTCAGGGCCTCGACCTGCTGCTGCAGCAGCGCGTTGGTGCGCTGCAGTTCCTCGTAGCGCACCAGCAGGCGCTCGACGCGCTCTGCGATCTGCTCGACCTGGTCGGGGCTGGCCATGGGAGAGGCATTGTAGGGGTGGCTCCGCGGCAGCCCCTAGAATGCACGCCGTTGGTGCTCGCGGTGTGGTTCACATGCCGCAGTTCAACGGGAAGCAGGGAGCCGAGCCGGCACACGCCGCGCGACGCCAGCCTGCGCTGCCCCCGCAACGGTCAGCGGTCGGGGATCCACCGGGTCCCCCGCTCCATCCACCGCCACTGGCGCCGCAAGGCGCTGGGAAGGCGATGGGGTCGTCACCGCCAGCCCGGATACCGGCCAACACGGAGGCCGCGCGCCGCAAGGCGCACGGCCATTCGCCCAACGCTGGCGGGGAGGCCGGCACCGGGCTGCTTTGCTTCGTCCTGCCATGACCTCGACCCCTGCACGCGCGCGCCTGGCCGCGCTGCCGCTGGCGCTCGCCGCCGCCTTCCCGTTCCACGCATCCGCCCAGGCACCCGCCCTGCGCGAGACCGTGGTCACCGCCACCCGCACGCCCACCCGCGTCGACGAGCAGCTCGCCGACGTGACCGTGGTCGACCGCGCCCAGATCGCGCGCAGCGGCCTGACCGGCCTGCCCGAGCTGCTGGCCACGCTGCCCGGCGTGCAGATCACGCCGGACACCAACCGCGGCGCGCTCACCACGCTGTTCCTGCGCGGCACCAGCAACACCCATGCGGTGGTGCTGGTCGACGGCCAGCGCGTGTCCTCGGCGACCGCCGGCGGCACGGCGCTGCAGCACCTGCCGCTCGAGCAGATCGAGCGCATCGAGGTGCTGCGCGGCCCGGCCAGCAGCCTGTACGGCTCCGATGCGATCGGCGGCGTCATCCAGGTCTTCACGCGCCGCGGCGGCGCGCAGCCGTCCACCAAAGCCGCGCTCACCGTCGGCAGCTACGGCACGGTGATCGGCTCGGTGGGCCGCGGCGGCTCGATCGGCGACACCCGCTACCACCTGCAGGCCGGCGCCGAGCGCAGCGCCGGCTTCAGCGAGATCCGTGCACGTGCCGACGGCGGCCCGTTCGACTCGTGGAACCCCGACCGCGACAGCTACCACCAGCGCAACCTCAGCCTGGCGCTGGACCGCCAGCTCGCCCCGGGCACCACCATCGGCGCCAGCTACCTGCAGTCCGAAGGCGACAAGCGCGTGGACGGCCTGAACTGCGACGCGTCCTTCAACTGCACCGCCGACTACGACAACCGCGAGCGCCAGACCCTGGCCTCGGCCTCGGCCTACGCCACCGTGCGGATGACGGACGGCTGGAGCAGCACGCTGCGGCTGGGCGAGGGCCGCGACGACCTGCGCTCGTGGATGTTCGATCCGTCCACCGCGCAGGCGCGGCGCGAGCGCTATGCCACGCGGCAGCGCCAGGCCTCGTGGCAGAACGACGTCAAGCTCGGCCCCGGGCTGCTGGTGGCCGCGCTCGACTGGCGCGAGGTGCGGGCCGACACGCCCAACAACCTGCTGGTCACCCGCCAGCAGACCGACGCCGCCAGCCTGGGCTACCAGGCCTGGGTGGGCCGCCACCTGTTCCAGGGCAGCGCGCGCCACGACCGGGTCGAGGGCATCGGCAGCGCCAGCACCGGCACTGCCGGCTACGGCTACCGCTTCGCCGAAGGCTGGGTGGCGCGCGCCAGCGCGGGCACCGGTTTCCGGGCGCCCACCTTCAACGACCTGTACTGGCCGTTCGACCCGGTGAACTTCTACCAGGGCAACCCGGCGCTGCGGCCGGAGACCTCGCGCAACACCGAGGTCGGCGTGCGCTACGACCGTGGCACCACCAGCTTCTCGGCCACGGCCTACCGCAACCGCATCCGCGGCCTGATCCAGATCGTCACCGACCAGACCACCTTCATCAGCACCAGCGAGAACGTCGACACGGCGACGATCGAGGGCCTGAGCCTGGCCGGGCGCACGCAGGCGGGCGACTGGACGCTCAGCGGCAAGTACGACGTGCTGAGCGCGCGCGACGACGCCACCGGCAACATGCTGCAGCGGCGGGTGCCGCGCACGGCGCTGCTGGACGCCAGCCGCCGCTTCGGCGCGCTCGACCTCGGCGTGCGCGCGCAGGGCTTCGCGGCCCGCTACAACAACGCGGCCAACACGCAGCGCCTGCCCGGCTTCGGCCTGCTGGCGCTGCGGGCCTCGTGGCGCCTGGACCGCCAGTGGACGCTGACGGGCAGCATCCAGAACGCGCTGGACAAGACCTACGCGGTGCAGCGCGGCGCGTTCACGCCCTTCAACGACTACGCGACCGCCGGCCGCGCCGTCTACGTGGGACTGCGCTACAGCGGGCTCTGAGCCCGCCGGCCCGCACAATCGGCGACCCGAGCCAGCGATCCGAGCCCGAGCCCCCATGCGTGACGACCTCGCCCCCCGCCGCATCGTCTGCCTGACCGAGGAGACGACCGAATGGCTGTACCTGCTGGGGCAGGAGGCACGCATCGTGGGCATCTCGGGCTACACGGTGCGGCCGCGCCGGGCGCGGGAGGAGAAGCCCAAGGTCAGCGCCTTCCTGACCGCCAAGGTCGACCGCATCCTGGCGCTGGAGCCCGACTGCGTGTTCGGCTTTTCCGACCTGCAGGCCGACATCGCCTCGGCGCTGGTGCGCCAGGGCGTGCAGGTCACCGTCTTCAACCAGCGCAGCGTGGCCGAGATCTTCTCGGTGCTGTACCAGGTGGCGGCGATGGTCGGCTGCGCCGAGCGCGGGCTGGAACTGCTCGACGGCATGCGCGCCCGGCTCGACGCCATCGCGGCCGCGGGCCGCGCACTGCCGCGCCGGCCGCGCCTGTGGTTCGAGGAGTGGGACGAGCCGCCCATCAGCTGCATCCGCTGGGTCAGCGAACTGGCCGCCATCGCGGGCGCCGACGACATCTTCCCGGAGCTGGCCCGCCAGTCGCTGGGCAAGGACCGCATCGTGGCCGATCCGCTGGAGATCGTGCGCCGCGCGCCGGAGCTGATTGTCGGCTCTTGGTGCGGCAAGAAATTCCGTCCCGAGCGCGTGGCCGCGCGCGCGGGCTGGCAGGACGTGCCCGCCGTGCGCGACGCCGCCCTGCACGAGATCAAGTCGGCCGACATCCTGCAGCCCGGGCCCGCCGCGCTCACCGACGGGGTGGAGCAGCTGCACCGCCTCGTGCTGCAGTGGAACGCGCGCCATGCCTGAGCTGACCGTCGCCCGCAGCGAGCTGATCCTGGGCGGCCAGAAGAGCGGCAAGACCGCCCGCGCCGAGCAGCTGGCCGCCGCCTGGCTGGGCCTGTCGGCCGCGCACGAGGCCGTCTACATCGCCACCGCGCAGGCCTGGGACGAGGAGATGCGCGCGCGCATCGACCGCCACCGCCGCGACCGCGCCGAGCGGGTGCCGCGCATGCGCACCGTCGAGGAGCCGCTGGCGCTGGCCCGGGCCATCGGCCAGAACAGCCGACCCGGGACGTTGGTCGTGGTGGACTGCCTCACGCTGTGGCTCACCGCGCTGCTGATGCCGGCGGTGCCGCTGGCCGGCCGCCCGCCCGAGCCCGCCTCGCTGGCCGCGGCGGTGGCCGCCTGTGCCGGCCCGCTGGTGCTGATCTCCAACGAGATCGGCCTGGGCGTGATCCCGATGGGGCGCGACGTGCGGCAGTTCGTCGACGCGCTGGGCGCGCTGAACCAGCAGGCCGCCGCGGCCTGCGAGCGGGTCACGCTGATGTCGGCCGGCCTGCCGATGACGCTCAAGGGCGTCGCATGAGCGCACTGCGTGGCCTGCTGTTCGCGCTGGCCCTGGCGCTGCTGGCGGGCGCCGCCCGGGCCGCGGTCGAGGTGCAGGACGACCGGGGCACGCGCGTGGCGCTGCCGCAGCCGCCGCGGCGCATCGTCAGCCTGCTGCCCTCATTGACCGAGACGGTCTGCGCCCTGGGCGCCTGCGACCGGCTGGTGGCGGTGGACGACTACTCCAACTTCCCCGCCCAGGTGCAGGCGCTGCCCCGGGTCGGCGGGCTGGAGGACGCCAGCATCGAGCGCATCGTGGCGCTGCGGCCCGACCTCGTGCTGGCCGCCACCTCGTCGCGCGTGCTGGCGCGGCTGGAGGGGCTGGGGCTGAAGGTGGTGGCGCTGGAGCCGCGCACGCTGGCCGACGTGCAGCGCGTGGCCGGCCAGCTCGACCAGCTGCTGGGCACGGGGCAGGCGCCGCGGCTGCTGGCGGCCATCGACGCCGGCGTCGAGGCGGCGGCACGCGCGCTGCCGCCCGCGCTGCGCGGCACCTCCGTGTACATCGAGGTCAACGGCGCGCCGTATGCGGCCAGCGAAGCCTCGTTCATCGGCGAACTGCTCGCCCGGCTCGGCCTGGCCAACGTGGTGCCCGGGCGCCTGGGGCCGTTTCCCAAGCTCAATCCCGAGTTCGTGGTACGGGCCGATCCGCAGGTGGTGCTGGTGGCCGACCGCGATGCGGCGTTGCTGCGCGCGCGGCCGGGCTGGGACCGCATCCGCGCGCTGCGCGACGGCCGCGTCTGCGCGTTCACGCCGGCCCAGGGCGACGTGCTGGTGCGTCCCGGACCGCGCATGCCCGAGGCCGCGCAGCTCATGGTGCAGTGCCTGCAGGGCGGGCTGCCGGGGCGGGCCCGGTGAGCGAGCGCGCCGTCGCCGTGGAGCCGACCCTGCAGGCCGCGGCAACTGCGGGGTTGCGCGCACCGGCCGCGCTGGCGCTGCTGCTGGCCGTGCTGTCCGCGGCGCTGGTCGGCCTGGGCACGGCGGTGGGTGCGCTGGGCTGGGAGCCGCTGTGGGACAGCGGCGCGGCCGGCGCGATCCTGTGGGAGATCCGGCTGCCGCGATCGGCCGGCGCCTGGCTGGCCGGCGCGCTGCTGGGCCTGGCCGGCGCGGTGGCGCAGGGGCTGTTCCGCAACGCGCTGGCCGATCCGTACCTGCTGGGCAGCGCCACCGGCGCGTCCTTCGGCGTGTCGGTGCTGCTGGTGCTGCTGGGCGCCTCGCCCGCGGCCGCGGGCTGGGCGGCGCGGCTGGGCCTGACCGGCGCGGGCTTCGCCGGCGCGGTGGCGGCGGTGCTGCTCACGCTGCTGCTGGCGCGCGGCGTGCAGCACACGCTGCGGCTGCTGCTGGCCGGCGTGATCGTCGGCATGGTGTTCGGTGCGCTCACGGCCCTGGTCGGCTTCCGCCATCCCGAGATCCTGCGGGCGATGCAGGCGTTCCTGCTGGGCACCACGGGCTTCCTGGGCTGGTCGGCCACCGGCCTGCTGGCCGCGGTGTTCGCCGCCTGCCTGCTGCTCGGGCTGGCCTGCAGCCCGGCCCTGGACGCGCTGGCGCTGGGCGAGTCCACCGCTCGCAGCCTGGGCGTGCCGCTGGCCGCCACCCGGACGGTGCTGGTGGGCGTGATGGCGCTGGCCACCGGCGCCGCCGTCGCGCAGGTGGGCCTGATCGCCTTCGTCGGCCTGGTCGCGCCGCACCTGGTGCGCGCGGCCACGCGGCCCACGCACCGCTGGCTGCTGCCGCTGTCGGCGCTGGTGGGCGGCGTGCTGCTGCTGGGCGCCGACGTGCTGGCGCGCTGGGCGCTCGCGCCGCAGGAGCTGCCGGTGGGCGTGCTCACCGCGTTGCTGGGCGGCGGCTACCTGCTGTGGCGCATGCACCGGAGGCCGGCATGAGCCGCCGGGCCGCCCCAAGGCGAATCCCGCAGCGCGCCAGCGCGGAGGGTGCCGAATGAGCCGCCGGGCCGCCCCGAGGCGAATCCCGCAGCGCGCCAGCGCGGAGGGTGCCGAATGAGCCGCCGGGCCGCCCCAAGGCGAAACCCGCAGCACGCCAGCGCGGAGGGTGCGGCTTGAACGCGCCCGCCCTCCAGGCCCGCGGCCTGTCGGTCGCGCTGGGTGGCCGCCCGGTGCTGCAGGGCGTCGACCTGGACTTGCCCGCCGGCCGCTGGACCGCCATCGTCGGCCCCAACGGCGCCGGCAAGACGACCCTGTGCAAGGCCCTGGCGCAGCTGCTGCCGCACGGCGGCCAGGTGCGGCTGCTCGGCCGGCCGGCGGCCGACTGGCCCGGGCGCGCCCGCGCCCGCACCGTGGCCTGGCTGGGGCAGGGCGAGGGCGGCGCCGAGGACCTGCTGGCACGCGACGTGGTGATGCTCGGCCGCCTGCCGCACCAGCCCTGGCTGGGCGGCGCGAGCGCGGCCGACCACGCCGCCGTCGAGGCCGCGATGCGCGAGACCCAGTGCTGGGACTGGCGCGCGCGCCCGCTGGGCGAGCTGTCCGGCGGCGAGCGCCAGCGGGTGCTGCTGGCCCGCGCGCTGGCCGTGGGCGCGCCGCTGCTGCTGATGGACGAGCCGCTGGCCAACCTCGACCCGCCGCACCAGGCCGACTGGCTGGCCACCGTCCGCCGCCATGTCGCCGGCGGCGGCACCGCGGTCAGCGTGCTGCACGAACTCACGATGGCGCTGCAGGCCGACGACCTGCTGGTGGTGGCCGGGGGTCGCCTGGTGCACCACGGTCCTTGCGCCGATCCCGCCACGCATGCCGCGCTGGCCCGCGTGTTCGGCGGCCGCGTGCGGGTGCACGCGCTGGCCGGCCGCTGGGTGGCCCTGCCGGACGCCGTCGACGCCTTCGCGGGCGAGGCCCGATGACGCCCTGGGTCGCCGCCGGCGCCGTGCTGCTCGCCCTGGCGCTGGACCGCCTGCTGGGCGAGCCGCCCGCGCGCTGGCACCCGGTGGTCTGGATGGGCCGCTACCTGGGCTGGATCGGCCCGCGCATCGCGCCGCGCGGGCCGCAGCAGGGCGGCGAGCGGCGCATCCTGGTGGCCGGCGCGCTGGCCTGGTGGGGCGGGGCGCTGGTGGTGCTCGCCATCGGCTTGGCGCTGCAGCTGGCCGTGGCCGCGCTCGAGCCCGGGCCCGGGGCGCTGCTGGCGGCGCTGGCGCTCAAGCCCATGCTGGCCTGGCGCATGCTGCGCGACGAGGTCGCCGGCGTCGAGCAGGCGCTGGGCACCTCCCTCGACGCGGGCCGGCGGCAGCTGGGCCGGCTGGTCAGCCGCGAGGTGATGCGGCTGGATGCGCCCGCCGTGCGCGAGGCCGCCATCGAGTCGCTGGCCGAGAACCTGAACGACTCGGTGGCTGCGCCGCTGCTGTGGTTCGTGCTGGCCGGCCTGCCGGGCGCGCTGCTGTACCGCTACGCCAACACCGCCGACGCGATGTGGGGCTACCGCGGGCTGCGCGCCGGCCTGGACTGGACCTGGGCCGGCCGCTGGGCCGCGCGGGCCGACGACGTGCTGTCCTGGCTGCCCGCGCGCCTGACGGCGCTGCTGCTGGCGCTGGTGGCCGGCGGGCTGCCGCCGGCGCGCCTGTGGCGCGAGGCCGGCCGCACGCCGTCGCCCAACGGCGGCTGGCCGATGGGCGCGATGGCGCTGGCCCTGGGCGTGCGCCTGTCCAAGCCGGGCGTGTACGCGCTCAACGGCGCGGCGCCGCCGCCGCAGGCGCCGCACACGGCGCGGGCGCTGCGGCTGGCCGGCGCGGTGGTGGCCCTGCTGGGACTGCTGGGCGCGGCCGTGCTGCTGGCGCCGGCGCTGGCCCCGGCGCCGGGGGCGGCGGCATGACGCGCATCCACGGCGGGCCCGACGCGCTGGGCGCGGCGCTGCACGACTTCTCGACCAATGCCAATGCCTGCGGCCCGTGCCCGCCGGCGCTGGCCGCGGTGCAGGCCGCCGACCGCAGCCGCTATCCCGATCCGTCGTACGCGGCGCTGCGCGAGGCGCTGGGGCAGCGGCACGGCGTGGGCGCGGACCGCATCGTGCTGGCGGCCGGCGCCAGCGAGTTCATCACCCGCTGTACCGCCTGGGCCGTCCGCGCGGGCGTGCAGCGGGTGCTGCTGCCGGCGCATGCGTACGGCGACTACGCCGCGGCGGCGCGGGCCTGGGGCCTGGCCCCCGGCGGCACCGAGGGGCCGGCGCTGGCCTGGGCCTGCGAGCCCTCCAGCCCGCTGGGCCAGGCCGATCCGCGGCTGGCGGCACCGGTGACGGCCGAAGGCCTGCTGGTGGTCGACCGCGCCTACGAGCCGCTGCGCCTGGCCGGCACGGCCACGCCCGCACCGGCCGCTGCCTGGACGCTGTGGACGCCCAACAAGGCCTTGGGCCTGCCGGGCGTGCGGGCCGGCTACGCGGTCGCGCCCGCCGGGGCCGACGAGGCGGTGCGCGCGCTGGAGGCGCTCGCGCCCTCGTGGGTGCTGGGCGCCGAGGGCGTGGCCCTGCTGCGCGCCTGGTGCGAACCGGCGGTGCAGGACTGGCTGCAGGCCAGCCTGGCCATCCTGCGGCGCTGGAAGCAGGCGCAGGCCGCGCTGTGCGAGGGCCTGGGCTGGACCGTGCTGCCCGCCGACGCCAACTACTTCGTCGCCCGCGCGCCGTTCGATGCCCGGCGCCTGGCCGCGCTGCGCGCCCACGGCGTGCAGCTGCGCGACTGCACCTCGTTCGGCCTGCCCTGGCACCTGCGCCTGTCGGTGCAGCCGCCGGCCGCGCAGCAGGCGCTGCGCGCCGCCTGGGAGGCGACGTCGTGACCGCGCGCTGCGTGATGGTGCTGGGCACCTCCAGCGGCGCCGGCAAGAGCTGGCTGGCCACCGCGCTGTGCCGCTGGTACGCGCGCCAGGGCCTGCGCGTGGCGCCCTACAAGGCGCAGAACATGAGCAACAACGCGCGGGTGGTGGCCGGCGGCGAGATCGGCAGCGCGCAGTGGTTCCAGGCCCGCGCGGCGCGGGCCGAGCCCGAGGTGCGCATGAACCCGCTGCTGCTCAAGCCCGAGCGCGACACCCACAGCCAGGTGGTGCTGCTCGGGCAGGTCGACGAGGCACTGACGCGCATGGACTGGCGCAGCCGCAGCGCCGCCGTGTGGCCGCGGCTGGCGCAGGCGCTGGACGGGCTGCGCGCCGGGCACGAGGTCGTCGTCATCGAAGGCGCGGGCTCGCCGGCCGAGATCAACCTCAGGGACGCCGACGTGGTGAACATGCGGGTGGCGCTGCATGCGCAGGCGCGCTGCCTGCTGGTCACCGACATCGACCGCGGCGGCGCCTTCGCCCACCTGCACGGCACCTGGGCGCTGCTGCCGCGCGAGGAACAGGCGCTGCTGCGCGGCTTCGTCCTGAACAAGTTCCGCGGCGACCCCGCGCTGCTCGCCCCCGGGCCGCAGCAGCTGCAGGCGCTGACCGGCGTGCCCACCGTGGCCACGCTGCCGATGTGGCGCGGCCACGGCCTGCCCGAGGAGGACGGCTGGTACGGTCCGGCGTCCGCGGACGCGGGCGGCGAGGGGCCCGTCATCGCCATCGTGGCCTGGCCGCGGATCAGCAATCTCGACGAGTTCCAGCCGCTGGCGCAGCTGCCCGGCGTGCGCCTGCGCTGGGTCCGCACGCCGGCCGACCTGGACCGCGCCGACTGGGTGGTGCTGCCCGGCTCCAAGCACACCAGCGGCGACCTGGCCTGGCTGCGCGCGCAGGGCCTGGACCGTGCGGTCGCCGCGCATGCGGCGGCCGGCGGCCGGGTGCTGGGCATCTGCGGCGGCCTGCAGGTGCTGGGCGAGGCGCTGGTCGACCCGCACGGCATCGACGGCAACGCGCCCGGCCTGGGGCTGCTGCCGCTGGTCACGGTGTTCGAGCCGGCCAAGACCGTGGCGCGCACCGAGGCGGTGTTCGCGCCGCTGCACGGCCCCTGGGCCGCGCTGTCGGGCGTGCCGGTGCGCGGCTACGAGATCCACCACGGCCGCAGCGCCCAGGACCCGGCCATGCCGGCCGCCCGTGTGGCGCTGGCCGGCGGCCTGGGCTGGCAGAACCCGGCCGGCAACGTGCTGGGCGTCTACCTGCACGGCCTGCTGGAGGACCCGCGGGTGCTGCGCGCGCTGTTCGGCGCCCGCGTGCCCGACCCCGACGCCGTCTACGACGGCCTGGCCGATTTCATCGACACGCACTTCGCCCCCGGGGTGCTCGCGTCCCTCATCGCATGACCCTCACCGACCTTCCCCGCATCGACCCCATCGACGACCCCGCGCTCGCCGCCCGGCTGCAGGCGCTGCTGGACGACAAGACCAAGCCCGTGGGCGCCCTGGGGCGCCTGGAGGACCTCGCCCTGCAGGTCGGCCTGGTGCTGGGCACCGAGGCGCCGCGCCCGGACCGGCCGCAGCTGGTGGTGTTCGCCGCCGACCACGGCCTGGCCGCGCACGGCGTGTCGGCCTACCCGTCCGACGTCACCTGGCAGATGGTGCGCAACTTCCTGGCCGGCGGCGCCGCCGTGAGCGTGCTGGCGCGCCAGCACGGGCTGGCGCTGACGGTGGTGGACGTGGGCGTGCGCCATGCCTTCGAGGCGCAACCCGGCCTGTGGCTGCGCAAGGTCGCGCCCGGCACCGCCGACGCGCTGGCCGGCCCGGCCATGACGCCGGCGCAGTGCCTGCAGGCGATCGCCGCCGGGCGCGAGGTCGCGGCCACGCTGCCCGGCAACGTGCTGCTGCTGGGCGAGATGGGCATCGGCAACACCTCGGCCGCCGCGCTGCTGCTGGCGCGGCTGACCGGCAGCGACCTGGCCGACTGCGTGGGCGCCGGCACCGGGCTGGACGATGCGGGCATCGCCCGCAAGCGCGACATCCTCGCCCGCGTGCTCGACCGCCATGCCGGCGCGGTCGCGCCGCTGGACGCGCTGGCCGCCTTCGGCGGCTTCGAGATCGCGGCCATGGCCGGCGCGGTGCTCGAGGCCGCGGCGCGCCGCAAGCTGGTGGTGGTCGACGGCTTCATCACCGGCGCCGCGGTGCTGGTGGCCGCGCGGCTGCAGCCGCACGTGCTGCAGCGCTGCGTCTGGTCGCACCGCTCGGGCGAATGCGGCCACGGCCTGCTGCTGCGGCACCTGGGCCCCGACGCCCGGACGCCGGCGCGGGCGCTGCTGGACCTGGGGCTGCGGCTGGGCGAGGGCTCGGGTGCCGCGCTGGCCTGGCCGCTGGTCGTGTCGGCCTGCGCGGTGCTGCGCGAGATGGCCAGCTTCTCGTCCGCCGGCGTGTCCAACCGGGCCTGAACGCCGCCTGACCGCCGGGGCCCGGCCGGGCCCCGGCGTGGCGTGGGAAACCCTCGGTCCGGCCGCCGCGCCGCGCCGTATGCTCCGGCCATCGCCACCCTGCGGAGCCCCGCCATGTACAAGAGGATCCTGTTGGCCTACGACGGCAGCGATGCCGGCCAGAAGGCGCTGCTCGACTGCCGTGAACTGGCGCTGTGGGGCAAGTCCGAGCTGGTGCTGGTCGCGGTCATGCCCTCGGCGATGAGCTTCGTCGGCCTCGAGGGCGGCGTCTACGACGTCGAGCTCGAGGAGCGCGAGCGCGCCAAGTACGACGGCGTGCTGCGCGACGGCATCCGCCGGCTCGAGCAGGCCGGCTACGCGGCGCGCGGCGAGGTGGTGACCGGCGAGGCGGTCGACGAGATCGTCAAGTACGCCCGCAAGGTCGAGGCCGACCTGATCGTGGTGGGCCACAAGCACCTGGACAGCTGGGCCGCCCGCTGGTGGCGCGGCTCCATCTCCGGCGCGCTGATCGAGCACGCGCACTGCAGCGTGCTGTGCGTGATCACGCGGTGAGCCGCCCGCCCGCGCCTCGCCCCCTCCGCGCGCCCGCTGCGATCCCGCCCACGCATCCCGGCCGCCGCGCGTGGTTGCGCGGCGCCGCCGCCGCGGCCGTGCTGGGCCTGGCCGGCTGCGCCGGCGCGCCGCCGGCCCCGGGCACCGACGTCGCGGCCGCCGCCCCGGCCGCGCGCCCCCGCCTGGTCGTGCTGCTGGTGGTGGACGGCCTGCCGCAGCGGCAGCTCGAGGCGCTGCGGCCCTACTACGGCCCCGACGGCCTGGCCCGGCTGCTGGACCGCGGGGCCGCCTACGGCGCGGCGCGCTACGGCCACGCCTTCACCGTCACCGCCGCCGGCCATGCCGCGCTGGCCACCGGCGCCTATCCCTGGCGCACCGGCATCGTGGGCAACAACTGGCTCGAGCCGGCCACCGGCACACAGGTCTACAACACCGGCGACGAGCGCCACGGTTACATCGGTCACGCCACCCGGCCGCTGGACGGCACCAGCCCGCGCAACCTGCTGGTGGAGACCGTGGGGGACGTGCTGCGCGCGCGCGAGCCGGCCGCCAAGGTGGTGGGCATCTCGGGCAAGGACCGCGGCGCCATCCTGCCGGCCGGCCGCACCGGCACGGCCTACATGTACCAGGCGTCCAGCGGCCAGTTCGCCTCGACCACGTACTACATGGCGCAGCACCCGGCCTGGGTCCAGGCCTGGAATGCGGCCCGGCCGGCCGACCGCTGGTTCGGCCGCCGCTGGGAGGCGCTGCGCACGCCCGCTGGCGAGGCGCCGGGCCTGGCCGACGGCCAGCCTTGGTATGCAGGCCGCGCGGGGCGCCTGCCCATGGCCTTCAGCGGGCCCGACGACCTGGCCCCCGGGCCGGCGTTCTACGAGGCGCTGCTGCGCAGCCCGGTGGTCGACCAGCTCAGCCTGGACTTCGCGCTGGCCGCGGTCGCGGGCGAAGGCCTGGGCGCCGACGCGGTGCCCGACCTGCTGGCCGTGAGCCTGTCGGGCCACGACTACGTCAACCATGCCTACAGCGCCGAGTCGCGGCTGTCCAACGACCACCTGCTGCAGCTGGACGCGCAGCTGCAGGACTTCTTCCGCGCGCTCGACGCGCGCGTGGGCGCCGGCCGCTGGGTCGCGGCCCTGAGCGCCGACCACGGCTTCAGCCATGCGCCCGAGTCGCCCGAGGGCCAGGCCCTGGGCGGGCGGCGCGTGCAGCTGGGGCCGGTGGTCGCGCGGGTGAACGCGCAGCTCGCCGCCGAGTTCGGCGGCGCCACGCCGCTGGTGGCCGGCAGCCCGGCCTCGAGCCTGGTGGTGAGCCGGCGCCTGGTGGCCGAGCGCGGCCTGGACGTGGCCACGGTGGCCGAGCGGGCGCGCGCCGCGCTGCTGCGCGAGGAAGGCATCGCGGCGGCCTACACCGCGGCCGAGCTGGCCAGCGGCAGCCGCGGCGGCGCGCCGCTGTTCGACGCCATGCGGCGCAGCTGGCATCCGCAGCGCTCGGGCGAGGTGCAGTACGCGCTGCGGCGCGGCTGGGTGCCGGTGCCCGCCGGCAGCACCCACGGCTCGCCCTGGGACGAGGACGCGCGCGTGCCGCTGCTGCTGTGGGGGCCGCCCTGGGTGCGGGCCGGCCGCGTCGAGGCGCCGGTCGAGCCGGTGGACCTGGCGCCCACGCTGGCGCGGCTGCTGGGGCTGCCGCCGCTGTCCCAGGCCGATGGGCGGCCTTTGCCGCTGCCTTAAGCTCGCGGCCGCCGTGCCACCGGCGGCGCTTTGCAGGGCCGACACAGTCCTTTGCACGCCGGCGACACGGCCGCCCGCGGCCTGACATGCGTCGCATGCAGACTGCGGGCCGGGCTGCGTCGCCGCCGGGCGGCGCCGCCCCGCACGCCACAACAACAAGGATTGCCATGCCCCAGGACCCGTCCGACCGTCCCGCGCCGACCGGCCCCGCCGCCCCCGACCTGCCCGCACCCCGCCAGTACGGCCGCACCGGCCGCTGGGTGGGCGGCACGGTCGCGGTGCTCGCCGTGGCCGCGCTGGGCCTGGCGGCCTGGTGGTTCACCGGCCCGGGCGCCGACGACGGCGGCGGGCGCGGACCGGGCGGCCCGGCGGCGGCGGCCAGCGGCCCGCAGGGCGGCGCCTCGCGCCCCGGCGGCGGCATGGCCGGCGCGCCGGGGATGGGGCCCGGCGGGCCGGGCGGCCCCGGTGGCGGCGCGCCGCGCGGCGCACCGCCCACCACGGTGGGCGTGGCCGTGGCGCAGCAGCAGGACCTGAGCGTCACGCTCGAGGCGCTGGGCACCGTGGTGCCGCTGGCCACGGTGCGGGTGCGGCCGCAGGTCTCGGGCCCGCTGCAGCAGGTGCTCTACCGCGAGGGCCAGGCGGTGCGCCAGGGCGAGCTGCTGGCGCAGATCGACCCGCGCCCGTTCGAGCTGGCGCTGCAGCAGGCCGCCGGCCAGCGCATGCGCGACGAGGCCCAGCTGGACACCGCCCGCGTCACCCTGCAGCGCTACCAGCAGCTGCTGGCGCAGGACTCGATCGCGCGCCAGGAGGTCGACACCCAGGCCGCGCTGGTGCGCCAGCTGGAGGCCGCGGTGGCGGTCGACAAGGCCGCCGAGGGCACGGCGCGGCTGAACCTGTCGTACACCCGCATCACCGCGCCCATCGCCGGCCGGGTCGGCCTGCGCCCGGTGGACGTGGGCAACGTGGTCACGCCGGGCGATGCCAACGGCGTCGCGGTGATCACGCAGATGGCGCCGATCGACGTGCAGTTCGCGCTGCCGCAGGACCAGGTCGGCGCCGTGCTGGCCGGCGCCGGTGGCGGGCCGGGCGGCATGGCCGTGCGGGCGCTGGACCGCAACCGCGCCGGCCTGCTCGAGGCCGGCAGCTTCCTGTCGCTGGACAACCAGGTCGACACCAGCACCGGCACCATCAAGGCCAAGGCCCGCTTCGCCAACCGGGAGGGCCGGCTGTTCCCCAACCAGTTCGTCAACGTGCAGCTGCAGCTGCGCACCATCGCCGGCGCGGTGGTGGTGCCGGTGGCCGCGATCCGGCAGGGCCCGCAGGGCGAGCACGTGTTCGTGGTCAATGCCGACCGCACCGTGTCGCTGCGGCCCGTGCGGCGCGGCCAGTCCACCGCCGACGTGGTGCAGGTGGCGCAGGGGCTGCAGGCCGGCGAGCGGGTCGTGACCGACGGCGCCGACCGGCTGCGCGACGGCTCGCGCGTGCTGCTGCCGGGCGAGCGGCCGCGCGGCCCGGCCTCGGTGCCGGGTGGCGGCGCCGCGCCGGCGGGTCCGGCCCCCGGTCCCGCCGCGCAAGGGGCGCCGGCCGCACCGTCCACGGCGCCGCCCGCCACGGCCACGGCACCGGGGGCACCCCCGGGCCCGGCGGTGGCGGCAGCGTCGCCGCGTGCCACGGCCCGTTCCGCAGGCACCGCGGCCGGGCCAGCCGCGCCCGCGGCCCCGTCCGCCGCGGCCGACCTGCCGACGCCCGAGCAGCGCCAGCGCATGCTCGCGATGGTGGCCGGCGACCCCGAGCAGCTGGAGCGCCGCAAGCGCTTTCTCGAAGCCCTGGACCGCGGCGAGCCGCAGGCGGTCGAGCGCTGGCGGATGCTGCGCGAGCGCATGCAGCAGGGCGGGGGCGCGGCGCAGTGAGGAACACGCGTCGTCATCCCCGCGCAGGCGGGGATCCACGCCTGCACCCGGGACGTGCGTGGGCCCCCGCCTGCGCGGGGGCGACGGGCCGGGGGAGGGCGCGCGCATGACCCCCTCGCGCCCCTTCATCCTGCGCCCGGTCGCCACCGCGCTGCTCATGCTGGCCATCGTGCTGGCCGGGCTGCTGGCGCTGCGGCTGCTGCCGCTGGCGGCGCTGCCCGAGGTGGACTACCCGACCATCCAGGTGCAGACCCTGTACCCCGGCGCCAGCCCCGAGGTGATGGCGCAGACCGTCACCGCGCCGCTGGAGCGCCAGTTCGGGCAGATGCCCGGGCTGGACCGCATGTCCAGCACCAGCGCGGCCGGTGCCTCGCTGCTCACCCTGCAGTTCACGCTCGGCCTGCCGCTGGACGTGGCCGAGCAGCAGGTGCAGGCGGCGATCAACGCCGCCGCCTCGCTGCTGCCCGCGGACCTGCCGGCGCCGCCGGTGTACGCCAAGGTCAACCCCGCCGACGCGCCCATCCTCACGCTGGCGGTCACCTCCGACACGGTGCCGCTGACCGAGGTGCAGAACCTGGTCAACACCCGGCTGGCGCTGAAGATCAGCCAGGTGGCCGGCGTGGGCCTGGTCACGCTGTCGGGCGGGCAGCGGCCCGCGGTGCGCATCCAGGCCGACACCCGCGCGCTGGCTGCCGCGGGCCTGGGGCTGGACACGGTGCGCACCGCCATCGCGGCCGCCAATGCCAACGCGGCCAAGGGCAGCATCGACGGGCCCACGCGGGCCTGGAACATCAATGCCAACGACCAGCTGCTCAAGGCCGAGGACTACGCCCGGCTGGTGCTGACCTGGCGCAACGGCGCGCCGGTGCGCCTGCGCGACGTGGCGCAGATCGTCGACAGCGCCGAGAACGTGCGCCTGGGCGCCTGGGCCGGCAGCAAGGCCGGAGGCGACGAGGCGCGGCTGGTGCCGGCGGTGGTGCTGGAGGTGCGGCGCCAGCCGGGCGCCAACGTGATCTCCACCGTCGACGCGATCCAGCGCCGCCTGCCCGAGCTGCGCGAGAGCCTGCCCGCCGGGCTGCAGGTGCAGCTGCTGTCCGACCGCACCAGCGGCATCCGGGCCTCGGTCATGCACGTGCAGATCGAGCTGGTGCTGGCGGTGGTGCTGGTGGTGCTGGTGATCTTCGCCTTCCTGCGCAGCCCGCGCGCCACGCTGATCGCCAGCCTGGCCGTGCCGGTGTCGCTGGTGGGCAGCTGCGGCGTGATGCTGATGCTGGGCTACAGCCTGAACAACCTGTCGCTGATGGCGCTGACCATCGCCACCGGCTTCGTGGTCGACGACGCCATCGTGATGATCGAGAACATCGCCCGCCACCTGGAGATGGGCAAGCGGCCGTTCGAGGCCGCCATCGACGGCGCGGGCGAGATCGGGTTCACCATCATCTCGCTGACCGTCTCGCTGGTGGCGGTGCTGATCCCGCTGCTGTTCATGGGCGACGTGGTGGGCCGGCTGTTCCGCGAGTTCGCGGTCACGCTGGCCGTCACCATCCTGATCTCGGCCGTGGTCTCGCTGACGCTCGTGCCCATGCTGTCGGCGCGCTGGCTGTCCGCGGGCTTCGGCGGCCAGCCGCAGGACCGCGGCGCCACGGCCGCGCTGGCGCGCTGGACCGACCGGGTGGTCGGCGCCTACGACCGGGCGCTGGTGCGGGTGCTCGACCGCCAGGGGCTGACGCTGCTGGTGGCGCTGGCCACCCTGGTGGCCACGGTGCTGCTGTACCTGGCCATCCCCAAGGGCCTGTTCCCGGTGCAGAACACCGGCCAGCTGCAGGTGCGCGTCGAGGCCGCGCCCTCGGTGTCCTACGCCCGCATGGCCCAGCTGCAGCAGGCCGTGGCGCAGCGGCTGCTGGCCGACCCGGCGGTGGCCTCGCTGTCCAGCGTGGTGGGCGTCGATGCCGCCAACAACACCATGCTGCACACCGGCCGCATCCTGGTGAACCTGGCGGCCGCCCGCGGGGACGTCGAGCCGGTGCTGCAGCGGCTGCAGGCCGCCGGCGAGCAGGTCGAGGGCGTGCAGCTGCGGCTGCAGGCGGTGCAGGACCTGACCATCGATGCCGAGAGCGGGCCCACGCCGCTGCGCGTCGCGCTCGAGGGCGCCGACACCGCGGTGGTCAACGGCTGGGCCCAGCGCCTGGCCGCCCGCCTGCGCGAGCTGCCGCAGCTGCGCGCCGGCGTGACCGATGCGGGCGCCACCGGCTCGGCCCTGCTGGTGGACATCGACCGCGACACCGCGGCGCGGCTGGGCGTGACGGTGGCGGCCATCGACGATGCGCTGTACAGCGCCTACGGCCAGCGGATCGTCTCGACCATCTTCACCGAGACCAACCAGTACCGCGTGATCCTGGAGGCCCGGCCCGAGGCCGTGCCCTCGGCCCAGGCGCTGGGCAACGTGCTGCTGCGCACCGGCGGCGGCGACGCGGTGCCGCTGTCGGCGCTGGCGCGGGTGGTCGAGCAGCCCGCGCCGCTGCAGGTCACGCGGGTGGCGCAGTACCCGGCGGCCACGGTGGGCTTCGACCCGGCCCCGGGCGTGTCGCTGGGCGCGGCGGTGCAGGCGGTGCGCCAGGCCGCGCGCGACATCGGGCTGCCGCCGGCGGTGACGCTGCAGTTCCTGGGCGCGGCCGGCGCCTACGAAGCCTCGCTGACCAACCAGCTGTGGCTGATCCTGGCGGCCGTGGTCTGCGTGTACATCGTGCTGGGCGTGCTGTACGAGAGCTACGTGCACCCGGTCACCATCCTCTCGACGCTGCCCTCGGCCGGCGTGGGCGCGCTGGCCATGCTGTGGATCAGCGGCCAGGACCTGGGCGTGATCGGGATCATCGGCATCATCCTGCTGATCGGGATCGTCAAGAAGAACGCGATCATGATGATCGACTTCGCCCTGGAGGCGCAGCGGCTGGAAGGCAAGCCGCCGCGCGAGGCGATCCACCAGGCGGCGCTGCTGCGCTTCCGCCCGATCCTGATGACCACCCTGGCCGCGCTGTTCGCCGCGGTGCCGCTGATGCTGGGCTGGGGCGAGGGCGCCGAGCTGCGCCGGCCGCTGGGCCTGGCGATCTTCGGCGGGCTGGTGGTCAGCCAGCTGCTGACCCTGTTCACCACGCCGGTGGTCTACCTGGCTTTCGACCGGCTGGGCGCGCGCTGGCGCCGCGCGGAGGCGCCGGCGTGAACCTCAGCGCGCCCTTCGTCCGCCGCCCCGTCGCCACCGTGCTGCTCACGCTGTGGCTGGCGCTGGCGGGCATCGTCGCGTTCTTCCTGCTGCCCGTGGCGCCGCTGCCCAAGGTGGACTTCCCGGTGATCACGGTCAGCGCCAGCATCCCCGGCGCCAGCCCCGACACCATGGCCAGCAGCGTCGCCACGCCGCTGGAGCGGCGGCTGGGCGCGATCGCCGGCGTCAACGAGATCACCTCGACCAGCAGCAACGGCACCACCCGCATCAACCTGCAGTTCGAGCTCGAACGCAACATCGACGCCGCCGCGCGCGAGGTGCAGGCCGCGATCAACGCCAGCCGTGCCGACCTGCCCGCCACGCTGCGCAGCAACCCGACCTGGCGCAAGTCCAACCCGGCCGCCGCGCCGGTGCTGATCCTGGCCCTGACCTCGCCCACGCGCACGCCGGGCCAGATCTACGACGCGGTCTCCAACATCGTCCAGCAGAAGGTCTCGCAGGTGTCCGGCGTCGGCGACGTCGAGATCGGCGGCGGCGCCCAGCCGGCGGTGCGCATCGAGCTGTCGCCGCAGGCGCTGAACCAGTGGGGCATCTCCAGCGAGGACGTGCGCGCGGCCATCCAGTCCACCGCCGCCAACCGGCCCAAGGGCGTGGTGGAGGAGGGCGGCGAGCGCTGGCAGGTCTACACCCGCAACAGCGCCGGCGGCGGGCTGCAGGCGGCCGACTACCGCGGGCTGGTGGTGGCCTGGCGCAACGGCGCGCCGGTGCGGCTGGGCGACGTGGCCAGCGTCGGCGACTCGGTGCAGAACCTCTGGACCCTGGGCCTGTTCAACGGCGAGCGGGCGGTGGTGGTGTCGATCACCCTGCAGCCGGGCGCCAACGTGATCCAGACGGTCGACGGCGTCAAGGCGCTGCTGCCCGAGCTGAAGGACCAGCTGCCCGCGGACATCCGCATCGACGTGGCCTCGGACCGCACCACCTCGATCCGGGCCGCGCTGCACGAGGTGGAGATCACGCTGGCCATCTCGGTGCTGCTGGTGGTGGTGGTGGTCAGCGGTTTCCTGCGCAGCCTGCGCGCGACCGTCATCCCCGCCATCGCCACCGTGGTGTCGCTGCTGGGCACCTTCGCCGTCATGTGGCTGCTGGGCTTCTCGCTGAACAACCTGTCGTTGATGGCGCTGACCGTGGCCACCGGCTTCGTGGTCGACGACGCCATCGTGGTGCTGGAGAACGTCTCGCGCCACATGGAGCGCGGCCTGGACCGCTTCCGTGCCGCGCTGCTGGGGGCGCGCGAGGTCGGCTTCACGGTGCTGTCGATCAGCCTGTCGCTGGTGGCGGTGTTCATCCCCCTGCTGTTCATGGGCGGGCAGGTGGGGCGGCTGTTCCGCGAGTTCGCGGTCACGTTGTCGGTCGCGGTGATGATCTCGCTGGTGCTGTCGCTGACCACCACGCCGATGCTGTGCGCCTGGCTGCTGCGGCCCGGCACGCAGCGGCGGCCGCCCACCCGGGTGGGCCGCGCGCTCGATGCCGCCTGGGGCTGGACCCAGCGCAGCTACGCGGCCAGCCTGGACTGGGCGCTGCAGGCACGCGGCCTGGTGCTGCTGCTGCTGCTGGCGGTGGTGGCCATCAACGTGCTGCTGTTCACCAAGATCCCCAAGGGCTACTTCCCGCAGCAGGACACGGCGCAGATCTTCGGCGGCATCCGGGCCGACCGCGCGATCTCCTTCCAGGCCATGCAGGACAAGCTGCGCCAGCTGGTGGACATCATCCGCGCCGACCCCGCGGTGGCCACCGTGGTGGGCTTCACCGGCGGCAGCCGCGCCGGCGGCGGCTTCGTGTCGGTGACGCTCAAGCCGGCGTCCGAGCGGCCGCCGGGCGAGCGCGGCCAGGCGGTGATCGCGCGGCTGCGGCCGCAGCTGGCGCGGGTGCCCGGGGTGCAGCTGTTCCTGTCGCCGGCGCAGGACCTGCGCATGGGCGCGCGCGGCTCCAACAGCACCTACGAGTACACGCTCAAGAGCGACAACGTGGCCGACCTGCGGGTGTGGGCGCGCCGGCTGGCCGAGGCGATGCGGCGGCAGCCGGCGCTGGTGGACGTGGACACCGACCAGCAGGAGAACGGCATCGAGACCTACGTGGAGATCGACCGCGAGACCGCTTCGCGACTGGGCATCAACGCGCGCGACGTCGACAACGCGCTGTACAACCTGTTCGGCCAGCGCCAGGTGGCCACGCTGTACAACGCGCTGAACCAGTACACGGTGGTGATGGGCGTGGCGCCCTGGCAGGCCCGCAGCCCGCTGTCGCTGGCCGACGTGCACGTGCCGGCGCGCAACCTGGCGGCGGCCTCGCTGGTGCCCGGCGCGATCACCTCGGCGGCGATCCAGACCGTGCCGGCCGTGGGCGGCACGGGCACTGCGACGGGCACTGGGACCAGCACCGCCACGGGCAGCACCCCGGCCGCCCCGGCGGCGGTCAACCCGGGCCTGCGCGACCAGAGCAGCGGCCGGCCGCTGTCGTCGGCGCCGGCGGTGCTGGTGCCGCTGGCGGCCATCGCGCGCTTCGCCGAGCGGCCGGTGTCGGCCTCGGTCGCGCACGAGGACGCCGAGCTGGCCACCACCATCTCCTTCAACCTGGCCCCCGGCCGCACGCTGGCCGAGGGCCGCGCGGCCGTGCATGCGGCCGAGGCCGAGATCGCCGTGCCGTCGAACGTGCGCGGCAGCTTCGAGGGCCTGGCGCGGGCGGCGCAGGAGTCGCAGGGCCAGCAGTGGCTGCTGATCGTGGCCGCGCTGGTGGTGATCTACATCGTGCTGGGCGTGCTGTACGAGAGCCTGGTGCATCCCGTGACGGTGCTGTCCACGCTCCCTTCGGCCGGCGTGGGCGCGGTGCTGGCGCTGGGCATCGCCGGCATGGAGCTGTCGATCATGGCGCTCATCGGGCTGTTCCTGCTGATCGGCATCGTCAAGAAGAACGCGATCCTGATCATCGACTTCGCCATCGACGCCGAGCGCTCGCACGGGCTGTCGCCGCAGGACGCGGTGCGCGAGGCCTGCCTGCTGCGCTTCCGCCCGATCCTGATGACCACCATCGCCGCCATCCTGGGCGCGCTGCCGCTGGCGGTGGGCTTCGGCGAAGGCGCCGAGCTGCGCCGCCCGCTGGGCATCGCCATCGTCGGCGGCCTGGTCGCCAGCCAGGTGCTCACGCTGATCACCACGCCGGTGGTCTACCTGCTGCTGGACAAGCTGCGCCGCCGCAGCCCCCATGAGCGCGTGCTGGCGCGCTCGCATGAACCGGAACCTGCATGAGAGCGTCGACACATTCCGCGCCGCGGAAGTCACTGGATCCCGGCTTGCGCCGGGATGACACTGCCAACGTCGTCGCCCCGGCGAAGGCCGGGGCCCAGCGACTCTGGGGCCCTGCGATCCTCGCCCTGTCCCTCACCGCCTGCGCCGTCGGCCCGCGCTACGCCGGCCCGCCGCCGGTGGACACGCCCGTGGCCTTCAAGGAAGGCGGCGGCGACTGGGTGCCGGCCACGGCGGCGGTGCAGCCCGCCCCGGGTCCGTGGTGGCAGGCCTTCGGCGATGCCGACCTGGACCGGCTCGCGCCGCAGGTGGAGGTGTCCAACCAGAACGTGGCCGCCGCGGTGGCCGCCTATGCGCAGGCGCGCGCGCTGGTGGGCCAGCAGCGCGCGGTGCTGTTCCCGGCGATCACCGGCACCGCCAACACCAGCCGCAGCGACAGCAGCAACAGCGGCGCCTCCACCGGCTTCTCGACCGGCCCGCGCACGGCCAACAGCCTGCAGATCGGCGCCACCTGGGAGCCCGACCTGTGGGGCCGGCTGGCCCGCGGCGTCGAGGGCGCGCGCACCGGCGCCCAGGCCAGCGAGGCCGACCTGGCCGCCGCCCGGCTGGCGGCGCAGGGCGAGCTGGCCGTCAACCTGCTGAACCTGCGCGCCGCCGACGCCCAGATCGCGCTGCTGCAGGCCACCGTGGCCGGTTTCGAGCGGGGCCTGCAGATCGCCGGCAACCGCTACAGCGCCGGCGTGGTCGCCCGCACCGACGTGCTGCAGGCCCAGACCCAGCTGGCCAACGCGCGCGCCAGCCTGGCCGCGCAGCGGCAGCAGCGTGCCCAGCTCGAACATGCGATCGCGGTGCTGGTGGGGCAGCCGCCGGCACGCTTCGCGCTGGCGCCGCTGCCGCAGTGGATGCCGCAGGTGCCGGCGGTGCCGCCGGCCGTGCCCTCGACCCTGCTGCTGCGCCGGCCCGACGTGGCCGCGGCCGAGCGCCGCGTGGCGCAGGCCAACGAGCAGATCGGCATCGCGCAGGCCGCCTTCTTCCCGCGGCTGCAGCTGACCGGCGCGGTGGGCACCAGCGCGGTGTCGGTGGGCGACCTGTTCAGCGCGCCCACCACGCTGTGGTCGCTGGGGCTGGCGGGCACGCAGCTGCTGTTCAACGCCGGGCTGGCGCGCAGCCAGGTCGAGGCCGCGCGGGCCGGCTACGAGCGCACGGTGGCGCAGTACCGGCAGGCGGTGCTGGTGGCCTTCCAGGGCGTGGAGGACCAGCTGGTCGCGCTGCGCCTGCTGGCCGAGCAGCAGGCCCTGCGGGCCGAGGCCTCGCGCGCGGCCGACCTGGTCGAGCAGCAGGTGCTCAACCGCTACCAGGCCGGGCAGGTGGGCTTCACCGAGGTGATCACCGCGCAGCAGACCGCGCTGCAGGCGCGCCAGGCGCTGGTGCAGCTGCAGGGCGCGCGCCAGGTCGCGGCCGTCGCGCTGGTGCAGGCGCTGGGCGGCGGCTGGGGCGGGCTGGCGCCCTGAGCCGGCGGCGCCCCGCCAGAATGGCGGCATCGCCACCGCCGTGAGGACCCGTCCCATGCGCCCCAGCCGTCGCACCGCCGCCACCGTCCTGGCCCTCGCGCTCGCGGGCTGCGCCGCGCCGCTGCCGCCCTGGCCCGATAGCCCGTCCACGGCCCGGCCCGCGGCGCCGGCGCCGGGCGTGCCCGCGCCGCGGCCGCCTGCCGAGCCCACCCCCGCCCGCGCCGCCAGCTACCGCTGCGACGACGGCCAGCCGGCCGAGCTGCGCTTCTTCCCGCAGCAGGGCACGGCGGTGCTGGTGCGCGGCAGCAGCCGCTGGGAGCTGCCGCAGCAGCCAGCGGCCGCGGGCTTCGCGTACGGGACCGCGCCTGTCGCGTTGCGTGGACGCGGCGACCAGCTGAGCATCGACGTCGGCCGGCGGCTGCCGATCACCTGCGTGGCCGTCGGCGGCTGATTCGGCCGCTAGACTGGCCCGCATGTTCGACCGCACGCCCCCCGACGACCTCGACGTCCGCATCACCGAACTGCTGGTGGCCACGCCCGACGGCACCGACCCGCTGCTGGCGCCGCAGGTGCAGGAGGTGCTGGCGCTGCTGCGCGAGCGCATGCGCATGGACATCGCGTTCGTGACCCAATTCCAGGATGGCCAGCAGGTGGTGCGCCGCATCGACCAGGCCGAGGACCTGTCGATCCCGGAGGGCCATGCCGACCCGCTCGAGGACAGCTGGTGCCGCCGCGTGGTCGACGGCCTGCTGCCCGAGCTGCTGCCCGATGCGCAGGCGCTGGTCGCCCGGGGCGAGCTGCCCGCGTGGCGCATGCCCGTGGGCACCTACATCAGCACGCCGGTGGTGCTCGGCGACGGCCAGGTCTTCGGGACCGTGTGCTGCGTCAGCCGCGCGGCGCAGGACGATGTCGGCGAGCGGGAGCTCAAGCGCCTGCGCTCGACCGCCAAGCTCATCGCCGGCAAGCTGCAGGCCGCGGCCGCCGGCAGGCGTGGCCCGCCGGCGGACGTGCCCGACTGGTCCCTGCAGCCCAGCTTCGGCGACACCCGCCGCTGACCCGGCCTAGGGCTTGGGCCCGAGGATGCCGCTGCCGGCTCCGGCGCGCGGCTCGGCCAGCGGATCGGGCGTGCTGTCCTCCGCGCCACCGGCGGCACGGCCCCGCTCGGGCCGGTCCGCGTTCTGCGGGCGCGCCACCGGCATGCCCACGCCGGCGCCGCCGCCGGCCAGGCTGTGCGTGCCCACCGGCGCGCCCCTGGGCTGCAGGCCGGGCGGCGGGCCGTCCTCGTCGGCGGCATGCCAGGGCTGGCCGGTGGGCCGGGTGTCCTTGGGATCGTTCGCCATGGCGAGACCCCCGCTCACTGGGGCCGGCCGCGGCCCGGCGTGCGGGGCGTGGCGTCGGGGTCGCGCGGCTCGCCGGCCAGGGGCTCGCGGCGGCCCGAGGCGACGGCGCGCTCGCGTTCCTCGTCCAGCCGCTGCACCTCGACGTCCTTGCGCCGCAGCGTGTCCTCGACGACCTCGTCGCGCTCGTCCACCCGCTTGCCCACGCGCACCTCCTCGACCACGCGGGCGCGCTTGGCCACCACGGCCTGCTCGGCGCTCTCGCGCACCTCGATCGTGGGAACGCGCCGCCGAGGTCGCCTTCCACCGCGCGGTCCACCGGGCGGCGCTCGACCACCGCATGCTCCTCGCGCAGGCGCACGACCTCGCGCACCGGCTTCTCGGAGACGCGCTGCACGACGCGCACGCCGCCCAGTTCCATGCGGCGCTTGCCCACCTGCAGCTCCTCCTCGACCACGTCGAGCACGCCCTCGCGGCCGAAGGTCTCGCCACGCGCCTCGGTGGCCCCGGCGGCCAGGCCCTGGCGGTCCTGCCGGTGGTCGTCCACGTCGATCGCGCCGGCCTCGTGCAGCACGGAGGCGGCCTGCTCGGCCTGCGCCGGGTCGTGCACGTCGGCGATCACCACGCAGCGGCCGCCCTCGACCGCGCGGTCCCAGCCGGCGCCGTGGCGGTCGTAGTCGTCGTCGGTCCCGAACAGCGAGGCGAAGAAGCCCTTCTCCTCGCGCCGGGGGGCCGCCTGCGCGGCCGAGGGCGTGCTGCCGCCCTGGTGCTCGATGTGGACGTCGGAGCGGTCGAATCCGCGTTGCTGCAGCAGCTCGGCGGCGCGCTGCGCCTGCTCCTGGGTCTCGAATGCGGCGATGACGGTGTGCATGGTCAGTGGCTCCTGGGGATCGGGTTGCGAGGTTCACCCGCCGTGTCGTCGCCCGGCTCGACGGCGTGCCACTGGCCGGTGCCGGGGTCCAGGCGCTCGATCAGCACGCGTTCGCGCCGCAGGGGGACCTGCGCCTGCGCCCGCACCACCTCGCGGCGGCGGCGCAGGTGGATCTCCTCCACCAGCACGAATTCCTTGCGCGTGACCAGGCGCTCCTGCACCACCGGCACGACCGTGACATCGCCCTCGACACGCACCGGCGGCGGCTCGTCCACCACGCGCCCCACGGGCACGCGCTGCACGTCCACCGTCTCGGCGGTGAGCGCCTCGTCCACCAGCGCGGTCACCTCGTCCACCTGCTTGCGCAGGCGCACGGCGTGGCCGGTGTCCACCACCTCGCGCCGCACGTCGAGCTGTTCCTCGGTGACGGGCAGGGTGGTGTCGCGGTCGGGATCGGTGCGCACGGAAAGGCTTCGCTTCGGATCGGGTGAGTGAAGCGGGCGACTCTGGGAGGAACGTGCAGCCGCCGCTGTCGGCCCCGGGGGCGAGCGGTGGTAGGAGCCCTGCGACTCGGCCTGGGCACGGCAAACGCCCGCGGGCTGCGTGGGCAGCGCGCGGGCGTGGCGTGTGGCGCGTGTGGCGCGTGTGGCGCGTGTGGCGCGTGTGGCGCGTGTGGCGCGTGTGGCGCGTGTGGCGCGCGGAGGTGGCCCGCGCCGCGGGCCGGGGCGCTGCTTACAGCAGGCCCTTCATGGTGCGGCCCCAGGTGTTGCCGCCGCGCACGTTCAGCAGCGCGTTCCAGCAGAACATGCCGCGCACGTCCGGGTGGGCCGCCTTGACCGCGTTCCACTCGCGCACGCAGTCGTCCAGCGTCGGGCCGTTGGGATAGTTGGCCGACAGGCCCACCATGACCCGGCTGGCGCCCAGGTCGCGCACCCAGTCGTTGGTGCGGCCGCTGATGAAGCCCGGCGCGTTGAAGCCGGACCAGTCGTAGTACTGGGGGGCAGCCCAGTCCAGCACGCCCGCGTCGGCCATGGCCTTGAGCATCGCGCGGTCCTGGTCCGAGTTGGGCTGCGGCGGCGCGGTGATCGCGAAGCCGGCGCCGTACAGGCCCTTGAGCTGCTGGGCGATCCAGACCATCTCGGCCGGCGACGAGCCGATGCCGGCCTCGAAGTTGTTGAAGTCGCAGCCGTCCACGCCGCCCAGCCGATCGAAGATGGTGCGGAAGCTGTTGACGAAGTTCTGGCTCTTGGCGCGGGTGTCGAAGTTGAAGCCGGCCTGCGCGCCGCCCACCGTCAGGATCACCTTGGTGCCGCGGCCGCGCACGGCCTGGATGTCGGCCGCCGGCACGTCGCCGTAGTACTCGAACACGAAGCTGCCGTCGCCGGCGTTGTTCCAGCTGCCGCCCACCGGGTTGCCGGAGGGCTTGGCGTGGAAGAGGTAGATCACGTTGAAGTCGGCCGGCACGTCGGTGATGCGCAGGCTGCCGGCATCCCAGCCGGTGTAGTAGGTGGCCAGCACCTTGGCGGGCAGCGAGGCACCGGTCGCGGCGGCCGAGGCACCCGCGCCGGCCGAGCTGCCGGGCGCGGCACCGGCGACCATCGACGCGCTCGCGGCATCGCCGCCGGCGGCGCCACCGCCACCACCGCCACAGCCCACCAGGGCCAGCGCGGAAGCCGAGAAGCCGGAAAGGAAGAGACGTCGTTTCATGTTCAGCGCTCCTGTTGAGAGGGCGGTCCTGGGGCCGCCTGGGCGGCGGCCTTGCGGCAGACCTGTTGGCAAGTGGGCTGAAGCTCGACACGGGTGGCGTGGCCACCGCACGTCCCTGCTGGCCTGTGGCGTCTGGCAGGTGAGCTCAGCGAACGGAGACCGCACTGTGTCATCCGCGTCCTACGAGCCTGTAGGAGAGCCGTCTCAGGCGTAACGGAACATGAGCTTGGGGTTTTCGTGCAGCCCGTCACGCCGGCGTGCCGGCCGCGCTGGGGGCGGTGTAGGACGCGTCCTGCATATGCGTCGGACGCTCGCCCAGCCGTGGCGGGACTCAACGGCGGATCGGCCGGCGCCGCCGGCACCCCGGTGAAGCTCGGCCGTGGGATGTTGTCGAGATGCCACCGTCGCGCTGGCCCCGGCGCAATGGCTCATGCAGGGCGTTACGACTTGGCCGCACGCAAGCTCTGCCGTCGTGGCTGCCGGCCCGGCGGACGGGCGAAAAAAAGCCCGGCGGGTGCCGGGCTCGGTGGGGGCGCGGGGGCCGGTCAGCTCTCGGCCGTGAACCCGATCTGCTTGACGATCGGCGCCCACTTGGCCGTGTCGCGCTTGAGCAGCTCGACCAGCTCGGCCGGGGTGCTGCTCATGGCCTCCAGGCCGAAGGTGGCCAGGCCGTCGACCACGTCCTTTTGCGCCAGCGCGTTGCGCAGCGCGCCGTTGAAGCGCGCGACCAGCTCGGGCGCGGCCTTGGGCGGCAGGTGGAAGGCGAACCATTCGCTGTGCTGCAGCTCGGCGAAGCCCTGCTCGGTGTAGGTGGGCACGTCGGGCGCGAAACGGTTGCGCTTGGCACCCGAGGTGGCCAGGATGCGCACCTTGCCGCTGGCCAGGTGCTGGGTCAGGTCGCCGATGGGGCCGCTGACCGAGGCGATCTGGCCGCCCAGCAGGTCCTGCATGGCCGGCTGCGTGCCGCGGTAGGGCACGTGCTTGAAGTCGAAGCCGCCCTTGAGGCCCAGCAGCGCGCCGACGAAGTGGGGCGTGGAGCCTGCCGCCGGCGAGCCGAAGCTGGCCTGGGTCGGGTTGGCCTTGGCCCAGGCCACGAACTCGGCCACGGTCTTGACGTTGGCCGGCACCAGCGGACCGATCGCCAGGCCGAAGTCGAACACGCAGGCCAGGGTGACCGGGGTGACGTCGGCCACCGGGTCGTACGGCAGCTTCTTGTAGATGTGCGGGTAGATCGTGAACATCGACGTGGGCGACTGCAGCAGCGTCGCGCCGTCGGCCGGCTGGGTCTTGATGTACTGGATCGCGATCTGGCCGCCCGCGCCGGTGCGGTTCTCCACCACCGCGGTCTTGGCCCAGGTGCCCTGCAGGCGCGTGGCGACGCGTCGGCAGGTGGTGTCCGACGTGCCGCCGGCGGCGAAGCCGGTGACGATCTTCAGCGTCTCGATGGCGGGCTGGGCGCCGCCCGCCTGGGCCAGCGCCTCGCGGCCGATGCCGGCCAGCAGGGCGGCGGCGCCGCCGGCTTGCAGCAGCGTGCGTCGTTGCAGGGTCATGGGATGTCTCCTGTGTTCAGGTGGGGTGGGGAAAAGCTCAGCATACAAGAGGCAGGGCGGGCGCCCCGTCGGCCACGCGGCGCCAGTGCAGCAGGCCCTGCGGCAGCAGCCACTCGGCGGCCCAGCGCATGCGGGCGGTGCGCGCCTGCGCCCAGGCGGTGTCGGGATGGCCGGCGGCCGCGCGCGCGCTGGCGGCCCAGGCCCAGGCCAGCAGCGCGTGGTGCACGCCCTGCAGCACGTCGCCGGCCAGGGCCAGCGGCGCCTGCGCATCGGCGTGCGCATAACGCGCCAGCGCGGCCAGGGCCGCATCGGCCGCGTCGAGCTGGCCGCGCAGCGCGGCGGCCACGACCGCCAGTGCCGGGTCCGTGCCCGCGGCCTCGCAGCGCGCAGCCTCGGCCCGCGCCTCGGCGGCCCAGGCCTGCCAGCCCGCACCGCCGTCGGCCAGCAGCTTGCGCTGCATCAGGTCGATCGCCTGGATCTCGTTGGTGCCCTCGTAGACCATGGCGATGCGGCTGTCGCGCAGCACCTGCGCGATGCCGGTCTCCTCGACGTAGCCGTAGCCGCCCCAGACCTGCAGCGCGGCGCTGGCGCCGGCGAAGCCCTGCTCGGTCAGGCAGGCCTTGACCACCGGCGTCAGCAGGGCGGCCATGCGCTGCTCGGCAGCGCGCACCTGCGGGTCGTCGTGCAAGGCGGCGCGGTCCAGCGCCAGGGCGGCGCGGTAGGCGATGACGCGGTGGGCCTCGGCCAGCGCCTGGCCGCGCAGCAGCGCCTGGCGCATGGCCGGCTGCTGCGCGATGGGGCGGCCGAACTGCACCCGCTCGGCGGCCTGCCGGCGCGCGTTCTGCGCCGCGACCTCCTGGTGGCCCAGCCCCTGCAGTCCGACGTGCAGCCGGGCCGAGTT
This sequence comes from Comamonadaceae bacterium, assembly GCA_027484575.1. Lineage (GTDB taxonomy): Bacteria > Pseudomonadota > Gammaproteobacteria > Burkholderiales > Burkholderiaceae_C > Ramlibacter. The sequence continues at coordinate 299,679 of JAIXSQ010000007.1, read as the reverse complement.
CATCATCAGGAACATCGCCGCCAGGCCGCGGTGCGGCTCGCCCACCAGCCAGCCGGTGGCATCCTCGTAGCGCAGCGCGCAGGTGGCGCTGCCGTGGATGCCCAGCTTGTGCTCCAGGCCGTCCACGTGCACCGCGTTGCGGTAGCCGTCGGGCAGCACGGTGGGCACCAGCGCCAGCGACAGGCCCTTGCTGCCTGGGGGCGCGTCGGGCAGGCGGCACAGCACCAGGTGGACCACGTTGTCGGTCAGGTCGTGGTCGGCGCCGCTGATGAACACCTTGCTGCCGCGCAGGCGCAGGCTGCCGTCGGGCTGCGGCTCGGCCCGGGTGCGCAGCGCGCCCAGGTCGCTGCCGGCGCCCGGCTCGGTCAGGGCCATCGCGGCCAGCCACTGGCCGGTGACCAGGCGCTGCAGGTAGCGGTCCTTCAGCGCCTCGCTGCCGTGGTGCAGCAGCACCTCGCAGGCGCCGTGCAGCAGGTCGGGGTACATCACCCAGCCGTGGTTGCAGGCCGCGAGCATCTCGCGCACCGCCGCATCGAGCAGCAGCGGCAGGCCCTGGCCGCCCCAGGCCGGTTCGCCCGCCAGCGCGGCCCAGCCACCGTCGACATAGGCCCGGTAGGCCTCGCGGTAGCCCTGTGGCGTGCGCACCCGGCCGGCCTCGAGCCGGCAGCCCTGGGCATCGCCGCTGGCGTTGAGCGGCAGCAGCACGCCGGCGGCGAACTTCGCCGCCTCCTCCAGCACGCTGGCGGCGGTGTCGAGATCCAGCTCGGCATGGCGCCCGCAGCGCGCCCACGCCGACGGCGCGTCGAGCACGTGCTCGAGCACGAAGCGCATGTCGGCCAGCGGGGCGTCGTAGGTCCAGGGCATCGTCGGGTGGGCTCAGCGGCCCATACACTGCTGTATGTTCTTGGCGGGCGACTGTACGGTCGGCCCTGCGCGGCAGCACTCATGGTTTGCCCGCAGTCCATGCAGTCCCGTATGGACTCCTAGAATCGCCGGCCATGACCGCCGCCACCGCCTCCACCCGCCGCCCGCGCGCGGCGGCCGCCGAGGCCCAGCGCGCCGCGCTCACCCCCGACAGCTGGACCGGTGCGGCCACCGAGGTGCTCGTGGACCAGGGCATCGACCACGTGCGCATCGACGTGCTGGCCAGCCGCCTGGGCGTGACGCGCGGCAGCTTCTACTGGCATTTCCGCGACCGCGAGGCGCTGCTGCGCAGCGTGCTGCAGGCCTGGCGCGACTTCGCCACCGTGCAGCTGACCGAGCGGCTGGAGCGCGCCCACGCCGACCCGCGCGAGCAGCTGCGCGACGTGCTGTCGCTGCCGTTCCGCGGCCGCGCGGCCGCGCGTGCCGCGCGCATCGAGCTGGCGATCCGTGCCTGGGCCCGGCGCGATGCCATGGCCCGCCATGCGGTCGACGAGGCCGACGCCGCGCGCATGGCCCACATCGCGCAGCTGTTCTCCGCGCTGGGCTTCGCGGTGCTCGAGGCGCGCTCGCGCGCGGCGCTGGTCTACGGCTTCATCGTGGCCGAGTCGCTGGCGCCGGTGCTGGACGCCGGCAGCGGGCGGGCGGCGCGCAATGCGCTCGTCGAGCGGCTGGTGACGCAGGCCTGAGCGGCGGCCGCGCGCCGCGTCACAGCAGCAGCAGCGCCGCCCCCGCCAACAGCGTCGGCAGCAGCGCGCCGACGAACAGCCCGCCCGCGCCGATGGCGCCGTCGGCGAAGCCCTGCTTGAGCAGCGCCACCCCGGCGGGGTTGGGCGCGTTGGCGATGACCGTCAGGCCGCCGCCGGTGACCGCGCCGGCCACCAGGCTGTACTTGGCCTCGTCGGAGATGCCCCGGATCAGCGAGCCCAGGTAGGTGAGGGCGGCGTTGTCGGTGATCGCGGTCAGCGCCGTGGCGCCGAAGAACAGCGTGGTCGGTCCCATTGCCGACACCAGCGGCTGCAGCCACCACTGCTGCAGTCCCCCCAGCACCACCAGGCCCGCCAGGAAAAAGGCCACCAGCAGCGCCTCGCGCACGATCAGCGGGCTCTGGTGGCGGGCATAGGCCTGGGTGTAGCCCAGGAACAGCAGGAACACGCCCAGGAAGGCCACCGGATGGTGCGCCAGCAGCACCACCGCGGCCAGGCAGGCCGCGTGCACCGCGACCACGCCCAGGGGCATGGCGGTGCGGGTTGCGGTGTCGGCGCCCGCGGTCGACCCCTCGCGGCCCAGGTGGCCGCGCAGCAGCCAGACCGCCAGCGTGGCGTTGACCACCACCGCGATCGCCGCCTTCCAGCCGAAGTTGGCCGCCATGAAGGCGGTGTCCCAGTCCCAGGTGGCCGCCACCATCAGCACCGGCGGCGCCGCGAACGAGGTGAGCGTGCCGCCGATGGACACGTTGACGAACAGCACGCCCAGCGCGACGTACTTCAGGCGTTCGGGCATGCCGGGGCGGAACACCTGCGGCGCGAGCATCAGCGCGGCGATGGTCATGGCCGCGGGCTCGGTGATGAAGGAGCCGAACAGCGGCACCGCGGCCAGTCCCAGCCAGGCCGCGGCCAGGGGCGTGGGCACCGGCGCCCGGCGCGCCAGCCACTGCGTGGCCTGCAGCACCGCATGCACGATCGGCCGCGAGGCCGCGACCACCATCACCACGAAGACGAACAGCGGCTCGGTGTACTGGCGCGATTCGGCATAGGCCAGGGCCTCCGCGGGGCTGGCCAGCAGGGCCAGGCCGGCCACCAGCACGATGGCCCAGAGGCCGAACACCACCTCGACCTCGCCCAGCAGGTGGAACAGGCCGGCGTGGCGCGGGTAGCGGTGGGACAGCCGCTCGATGCGGCTGGCGGCGAAGGTGTGGACCAGGGCGACCGCGAACAGGACGGCGGCCAGGACGAGGACGGGCGTGGAGGTGGGCTGGGGCATGGCGTGGCGGATCCCGCGAGGCGGCCCGACCTGCGCGCTTGCCTGCCCGCCACCATGGCGGACACCCGGGGGCGGATTCTAGTCAGGCCCCGGTGCCCACCAGCGCCTGCCCGCAGCGCAGCCCCGCCCAGGTCAGTGCCAGCGAGCCGGCCAGGTGCAGCCCGGCCAGGGCGAGGGCCTGGCCGAGGCGGCCCTGCTGCAGCAGCCCCACCGTCTCCATCGAGAAGGTCGAGAAGGTGGTCAGCGCGCCCAGGAAGCCGGTGACCAGCGCCAGGCGCCAGGCCGGATCGAGATGGGGATGGGCCTGGAACACCGCCACCAGCAGGCCGATCAGCCAGCCGCCGGCCAGGTTGGCCACCAGCGTGCCCACGGGCAGCCAGTGGGTGCCGGCGTTCAGCCAGAGGGACAGCCCCCAGCGGGCGAGGGCGCCCAGCGAGGCGCCCACGCACAGCACCAGCACCGACAGCAGCACGGCGGCCGTCTCAGCGCGACGACGCCACGGTGGGCGCGGCCTGGGCGGTGGTGGCGGCCTTGGGGGCCTGGGCGGCGGACGCGCCGCCGGCGCCCGGCAGGCGGGCGAGTTCGCGGGTGGCCACCAGCCGCAGGGGCTGGTCCTCGGGCGCGGCCGTGCCCGCGGCGCCGTCGGCGGCGACGGCCGGCGCCAGCGGCCCGGCCGGGGGGGCCACCGGCCGCCAGAGCGTCCAGCCGGCCAGCGCGCCACCGACCAGGAGTGCCGAGGTCGCGACCAGCCAGCGCGGGGTCCGGACACGCGTGGCGGCCCGGGCCGGGGCGGGGGGCGGTGGGCTGCCCTGCGCGCGGCGGGCCAGGCGCAGGGCCAGGTCGTGCTCGGTGCGGCGGTGGGTGTCGCTCAGGACCGCATAGGCCTCGTTGAGGCGGGCCATGGCGTCGGTGGACGCCTGCCCCTGCTCGGCATCCTGGCTGTCGGGATGGTGCAGCCGGGCCAGCCGGCGGAAGGCGCTGCGCACCTCGTCGGCGCTGGCATCGCTGCGCAGGCCCAGCACCGCGTAGTGGTCGGCCGGGCCCGCGGCCCCGCTGCCGTCCACGCGCCCGTTGGTCTGCGCTCCCTGCTCCATGCGCGCCACCCTAGCAGGTTCGGCCGCGGCGGCCCATCCGTTCATGCACCGGACGCCCCGGGCGCGGGCGTTTTGGGGCGGTAATCGCACCAGGAGCGCACCGCGCAGCGCCAGCACTGTGGCAGCCGCGCCACGCAGACGTAGCGGCCGTGCAGGATCAGCCAGTGGTGCGCATCGGCCAGGTAGGCCGGCGGCACGCGATCGAGCAGCCGCATCTCCACCTGCAGCGGGTCCTTGCCCGGCGCCAGGCCGGTGCGGTTGGAGACCCGGAAGATGTGCGTGTCCACCGCCATGGTCGGCTCGCCGAAGGCCACGTTGAGCACCACGTTGGCGGTCTTTCGGCCCACGCCCGGCAGGGCCTCCAGCGCCTCGCGCGTGCGCGGCACCTGCCCGCCGTGCTGCTCGACCAGGATGCGGCAGGTCGCGTACAGGTTCTTGGCCTTGGTGCGGTACAGGCCGATGGTGCGCAGCGCGTCCTCCAGCGCCGGCAGGCCCAGGTCCAGGATGGCCTGCGGCGTGCCCGCGCGGGGGAACAGCCGGCGGGTGGCCTTGTTCACGCCGGCGTCGGTGGCCTGCGCCGACAGCAGCACCGCCGCCAGCAGCTCGAACACGCTGGTGTATTCCAGCTCGGTCTGCGGCGACGGGTTGGCCGCCTGCAGGGTGGCGAAGAAGGGGGTGACGTCGGCTTGCTTCATCGGTCGGCGAGGTGGGTCGGTCAGGGCAGGTCGGCGGGCTCGGGCACGCGGTAGTGCGCCAGCAGCAGCGCGAGCAGCGAGCGCGCCGGCGCGGGCAGGGCCTCGCGCTCGCGCAGCAGCACGTGGCGCTCGCGCACGGCCCAGGCGTCCTCCAGCGCGATGGGCACCAGCCGGTGCGGCGCCAGGTGGCGGGCGGCGGCGCTCTCGGGCACCACCGCGATGCCCACGCCCGCGCCCACCATGCGGCAGATCGCGTCGAAGCCGGCCAGCTGCACCCGCAGCCGCAGCGGCCGGCCCAGTTGCGCCGTGGCGTGCAGCAGGAAGGCCTGCAGCGTGCTGCCCTCGTGCATGCCCACCTGCTCGTAGGCCAGGGTGTCGGCGAACGCCACCCGCTTGCGCCGCGCCAGCGCATGGCCGCGCGGCACCACCAGCACCAGCCGGTCGGTGCTGAAGTGGATGCGGCGCAGCCCCAGCGTGTCCACCGGCCCGGCGACGATGCCCAGGTCGGCGCGGCCGTCAAGCACGCCGCGGGCGATCTCCGGGTTGGGCTTCTCGCGCAGGTCCACGTTGACCTGGGCGTGGGCGCGCAGGAAGGCGGCCAGGATCTCGGGCAGCACGTCGGTCACGCCGGTGGTGTTGGCGAACACCCGCACGTGGCCGCGCAGGCCGCCGGCATAGGCCTGCAGGTCGCCCTGCAGCTGGCCGCACTGGCGCAGCACCGCGCGGGCATGGTGCAGGAAGGCCTCGCCGGCCGGCGTCAGGCGCACGCCGCGGGCCTCGCGGTACAGCAGCGGGATGCCGGCCTGGCCCTCGAGGGCCTTGATGCGGGCGCTGGCCGCGGCCAGCGACAGGTGGCGGGCGGCGGCGGCGCGCGTGAGGCTGCCCTCGTCGGCCGTGGCCACCAGCAGGCGCAGGTCGGTCAGGTCGAAATCCATGGAAGGCCGCGATGGTAGCCGCACGGATGGGCCAGCCTTCGGCGCCGCCGAAGCCGGGGTCTTGCCGCGCGCGCTTGCACGGGGGGCCGCCTGCCGTCACCATCGCGGCCCTTCCGATCCCCGAGAGGCAACACCATGGACAAGGACAGTTTCGAACGAGGCCTGGCCACCCGCCGCGCCGTGCTGGGCAGCGACTACGTGGACAAGTCGATCGCCGGCGCCGACGACTTCAACCGCCCCATGCAGGAGCTGGTCACCCAGTACTGCTGGGACGAGATCTGGAACCGGCCCGGGCTGGACCGGCGCACCCGCAGCCTGCTCAACCTGGCGATGCTCACCGCGCTGAACCGCCCGCACGAGCTCAAGCTGCACGTGCGTGGCGCGCTCAACAACGGCGTCACGCGCGAGGAGATCCGCGAGGTCTTCCTGCAGGCGGCGATCTACTGCGGCGTGCCGGCCGCCATCGACAGCTTCCGCACCGCGCGCGAGGTGTTCGACGCCGGCAAGGCCTGAGGCCACCCGGCCCGGGCGGGCCGGCATCAAGGTCAATCCCGAGTGCGGGGCGGGCGGGGGCGCGGTACCGTGGGGGCGGCATCCCTGCCCACAACGATCCGGAGACACCTTCCCATGCGTCTTGCCCGCCCCTTGCTCGCCCTCGCGCTCGCGGCCGCCTCGCTCGCCGCGGGCGCCCAGGCCGCCTTCCCCGACCGCCCCGTCACCCTGGTCGTGCCGTTCGCGGCCGGCGGGCCCACGGACGTGGTGGCGCGCATGATGGCCATCCCCATGGGCCGCTCGCTGGGGCAGTCGGTGACGGTCGAGAACACCGTCGGCGCCGGCGGCACCATCGCCGCCACCCGCGTGGCCCGGGCCCAGCCCAACGGCTACACCGTCTTCCTGCACCACATGGGCATGAGCACCGCGCCGGCCCTGTACAAGAAGCTGCAGTTCGACCCGCTCAAGGACTTCGAGACCATCGGCCAGGTGGTCGACGTGCCGATGACGCTGCTGGCGCGCAAGGACTTCCCGGCCAACACGCTGCCGGAGCTGCAGGCCGTCATCAAGCGCGAAGGCAACAAGATCTCGCTGGCCAACGCCGGCCTGGGCGCGGTGTCGCACCTGTGCGGGCTGCTGTTCCAGAGCGCGGTGGGCACCGAGCTGACCACCGTGCCGTTCTCGGGCACCGGCCCGGCGATGAACGCGCTGCTGGGCGGCCAGGTCGACCTGCTGTGCGACCAGACGACGCAGACCGTGCCGCTGATCAAGGACGGCCGCGTCAAGGTGTTCGGCGTCACCACGCCCCGGCGGCTGGAGGCGCTGCCCAACGTGCCCTCGCTGGACGAGCAGGGCCTCAAGGGCTTCGAGGTCAAGGTGTGGCATGGCCTGTACGCGCCCAAGGGCACGCCGCAGCCGGTGCTCGACAAGCTCAATGCCGCCCTGCGCGTGGCCATGCAGGACCCCGAGGTGAAGAAGCGCCTGGCCGACCTGAACGCCGACATCGTGCCGGCCGACAAGATGAGCCCTGCCGGCCTGCGCACCCACCTGGAGGCCGAGATCGCCAAGTGGGGCCCGGTGATCCGCAAGGCCGGCGTCTATGCCGACTGACCCGGCGGCGCTGCACGACTTCGGGCCGGTGCGCTGCGGCCCCGATCCCGGCCATCCGCGCATCGCCCGCCTGGTGCTGCACCGGCCCGCGCGGCTGAACGCGATCGACGCCGCCATGCCCGGCGCGATCCGCGCCGCGGTCGACTGGGCCAACGCCGACCCGGCGATCCACGTGATCGTGGTCGAGGGATCCGGCAAGGGCTTTTGCGGCGGCTACGACCTGGTCGACTTCGGCCAGGGCCGCGCCGAGCATCCCTGCCAGCAGGAGAGCCAGCCCTGGGACCCCATGGCCGACTACGCCTGGATGAAGCGCACCACCGAGGACTTCATGGCCCTGTGGCGCAGCGCCAAGCCGACCATCGCCAAGGTGCACGGCGCCGCGGTGGCCGGCGGCAGCGACATCGCCCTGTGCTGCGACCTGCTGGTGATGGCCGACGACGCGCGCATCGGCTACATGCCCACGCGGGTGTGGGGCTGCCCCACCACCGCCATGTGGACCTACCGGCTCGGCCCCACCCGGGCCAAGCAGCTGATGTTCACCGGCGACGTGATCGACGGCCGCACCGCCGCGGCCTGGGGCCTGGCCAACGAGGCCGTGCCCGCCGACCGGCTCGAAACCGCCACGCTGGCGCTCGCGCAGCGCATCGCCGGCGTGCCGCGCGGCATGCTCGCCATGCACAAGATCGTGGTCAACCAGGTGCTGCTGGCCATGGGCCTCGAGCAATCGCAGCAGCTGGCCACCGTGTTCGACGGCATCACCCGCCACAACCCCGAGGGCCTGTGGTTCCGCCGCCATGCGCAGGTCCACGGCTTCAAGGACGCGGTGCAGTGGCGCGACAGCGGCCGCCCGATCCCCGAGGGCGACGAGGCCCGCGCGCTGATCCGCGACCTGGAGCAGCGGCTGCGGGAGACGGCGGGCTAGGGCGCCGCAACGACGCTGGATCCCGGCCTTCGCCGGGATGACGGGGAGGGGTGGCTGCGGTGCCTCCCGTCGTCGCCCCGGCGAAGGCCGGGGCCCAGAGACTTTCAGGTGCAGTCCCCAAGTCACTGGATCCCGGCCTTTGCCGGGATGACGGTGCCGGCTCCCCGTGCAGACCGCACACCCCCGTCGCCCCCAGCCACCACCCTGCGCATCCCGTCACGCGCGGCGCCCGAAGCCTGACGCGCACTTGACGCCCCGGCACGGTCGCGTCGGCCAAATCCCTAGCGGGGACCGTTGAGTTGCCCATGCCACGGCGCCGCCGGGGCGCTGCAATCGCACCACCCGCGCACGCCATGACCACCGCCGCCCACTCCCTCCCGCAGGACCAGCGCCTGCCCCCGCCGGCCCGTACCGGCGCGCTGGTGCGGCGCGCGCTGCCCTGGCTGGCCGGCTTCGGCACGCCCATCGCCAAGGTGCTGGCGCTGGCCCTGCTGCTGGCGGCGCTGGGCGCCGCGGCGCCGCTGGCGACGCTGGGCCTGGTCGACGCGCTCGGCGCGGTCGCCGCGGCCACCGCCGCCCACCGCGCGCCGGCCGATGCCGCCGTGCGCGCGGTGCTCACCGCGCTGGCGCTGGTGGCGCTGGCCGAGGTCGGGCAGGTCTGGCTCGGCCGCCTGCTCGAGGGCCGCAGCTGGCGGGTGCGGCTGGACCTGGATTTCGCGCTGCGCCGCCGCGTCACCGGGCAGCTGCATGCGCTGCCGCTGGCCTGGCACCAGCAGCAGACCGTGGGCGGCACCGTCAACCGCGTCAACACCGCCGTCGCCGGCTTCGTCGCCGCCATCACCGAGCTGGCGTTCAAGGCGCTGCCCGCCATCGCCTACCTCGTGCTGGCCCTGGCCGCGCTGCTGCAGCTCGATTGGCGGCTGGCGCTGGCCGTGCTCGTGTTCGCGCCGCTGCCGGCCCTGATCGGCCTGCGGGCGGCCCCCGAGCAGGCCGCCCGCGACCGCCGCCTGCTGGCCCACTGGACCACCACCTTCGGCCGCTGGACCGAGGTGCTGGGCGGCATCCGCACCGTCAAGGGCCAGGCCATGGAGCAGGCCGAGTCGCAGCGCTTCCTGGCCGCCGTCGCGCAAGGCAATGCCGAGGCGATCCGCGGCGCCCGGCGCGATGCCGCCACCACCGCGCTGCAGGGCCTGTCGGCCGCGGCCGCCCGGCTGTCGGTGGCGGCCCTGGGCGCCTGGCTGGTGCTGCGCGGCCACGGCACGGTGGGCACGCTGGTGGCGGCGCTGCAGTACGTCGGCGGCCTGTTCGGGCCCATCCAGGGCCTGACCGGCATCTATGCCACGGTGCGGCGCGCGGGCGTGTCGCTGGAGGCCGTGGCCGCCATCCTCGAGACCCCCGACCCGCTGGCCGACCGGCCCGGCGCGCCGGCGCTGCAGGTGGCGCGCGGCGCGGTGGCGTTCGAGGGCGTGGCCTTCGCCTACGCCGACGGCCGGCCGGTGCTGCGCGGCATCAACCTGGCCGTGGCGCCGGGCGAGACCGTCGCGCTGGTGGGCCCCAGCGGCTGCGGCAAGACCACCCTGGTGTCGCTGCTGGAGCGGCTGCATGCGCCCGCGGCGGGGCGGGTGCTGGTGGACGGGCAGGACATCGCCGAGGTCACCGGCGCCTCGCTGCGCCGGCAGGTGGGCACCGTGATGCAGGACGTGCACCTGTTCCACGACACCGTCGCGGCCAACATCGCCTACGGCACCCCGGGTGCCACCGCCGCACAGGTCGAGGCGGCGGCGCGCGCGGCCAACGCGCACGACTTCATCGCCGCGCTGCCGCAGGGCTACGCCACCGTGCTGGGCGAGCGCGGCGCCGGCCTGTCGGGCGGGCAGCGGCAGCGGCTGGCCATCGCCCGCGCGCTGCTCAAGGACGCGCCCATCCTGGTGCTGGACGAAGCCACCAGCGCGCTGGACAACGAGAGCGAGGCGCTGGTGCAGGACGCGCTGCGCCGCCTGACCCGCGGCCGCACGACGCTGGTGATCGCGCACCGCCTGTCCACCGTGGCCGACGCCGACCGCATCGTCGTGCTGCGCGAGGGCCGCATCGAGGCGGTGGGCACGCATGCGCAGCTGCTGGCGCAGGGCGGCTGGTACGCGCGGATGGTCGAGGGGCGGCAGCTCCCCTGACCCCGTCGTTCCCGCGCCGGCGCGACCTGCGAGCCAGTGCTGCGCCCGGGCGTGGATGCCCGCCTGCGCGGGCCTGACGCGGCGGGAGGCCTCATCCCGGCGCAGGCCGGGATCCGGTGACCTGGGCCGGCTGGCCCCTTCGGGTCACCGGTCCCCCGGCGACTGGCGCGCTGCCTAGCATGGCCCGTCCATGCGCCCGCCGTTCACCCCCGATCCCTCCGTCTTCCAGGCCTACGACCTGCGCGGCGTGCATCCCGACACGGTCGACGAGGCCTTCGCGCAGGCGCTGGGCCTCGCGGTCGGCATCCAGGCGCGGCAGGAAGGCGAGGCGACGGTGGCCGTCGGCCGCGACGGCCGCGAGAGCAGCCCGTCGCTGGCGGCCGCGCTGGTCGACGGCCTGCTGCAGGCGGGCGTCGACGTGCTGGACCTGGGGCCCTGCACCACGCCCATGGCCTGGTTCGCGGCCAGCACGCGCACCCGCAGCGCCGTCCAGGTCACGGCCAGCCACAACCCGCGCCACCACAACGGCTTCAAGCTGCAGCTGGCCGGACGCACGCTGCACGGTGCGGCCCTGCAGCGTCTGCGCGAGGCGATGGGGCGGCCGGGCCCGCTGCCCGCCGTCGCGCGCGGCCGGGCCGCGGCCGTCGACGTCTTCCCCGACTACCTGGCGCGCATCACCGCCGGCGTGCGCCTGGCCCGCCCGCTGAAGGTGGTGCTGGACTGCGGCAACGGCATTGCCGGCGCCACCTCGCCGGCCGTGCTGCGGGCGCTGGGCTGCGAGGTGGTGGGCCTGCACACCGAGGTGGACGGGCGCTTTCCCAACCACCATCCCGACCCCTCGCGGCCAGGCAACCTGCGCGACCTGGTCGCGGCCGTGCAGCTGCACCGCGCCGACCTGGGCCTGGCGCTCGACGGCGACGGCGACCGCCTGGGCGTGGTCTCGGCCTCGGGCGCCATCGTCTGGCCCGACCGCTGGCTGGTGCTGCTGGCCCGCGACGTGCTGGCCCGGCAGCCGGGCGCGCCCATCGTGTTCGACGTCAAGAGCAGCCAGCGCCTGCCCGCGGCGATCGCCGCCGCCGGCGGCCGGCCGGTGATGGCCCCCAGCGGCTACGTGCTGCTCAAGGAGCGGCTGCACGCGCTGCAGGCGCCCCTGGGCGGCGAGCTCAGCGGCCACGTGGTGTTCGCCGACCGCTGGCCCGGCTTCGACGACGGCACCTACGTCGCCGCCCGCCTGCTGGAGGTGCTGGCCCGCGACGGCGATCCCGGTGCGCTGCTGGACGGCCTGCCCGACAGCGTGTCCACGCCCGAGCTGCACGTGCCCTGCGCCGACGCCGCCCAGGCCCGCGCGGTGGCCGCCGCCCTCGCGGCCCGGGCCGCCGAGGCGGCGGGGTCCGACGGCGCGCAGGCCTGCACGCTCGACGGGCTGCGGCTGGACTGGCCCGACGGCTTCGGCCTGGTGCGGGCGTCCAACACCACGCCGGTGCTGACGCTGCGCTTCGAGGGCCACGACGCGGCGGCGCTCGGCCGCATCCGCGCGCGCATGCTGGCGCTGCTGCACACGGTGCTGCCCGGGGCCCGCGTCGACTGACCGCGCCGCCTCAGGGCGGACGCACGCGCAGCCGCGCGAGCCGCTGCACCTGCGCGCCCCAGCGCCGCTTGTACGGTTCGTCCCCGCGCAGGAAGTCGAAGGCCTGCGCGCCCTCGGCCGTCGCCGCGTCGATGGCGGCACCCACCAGCAGCGTGCCCGGGCTGAAGGCCGCCTGGGCGGGATCGAAGCCGCCGATCCAGTAGCTCCAGCGGCGCTGCGGCCAGCCCGGCGGGTCGGCCAGGCACAGCAGCACGGCGGCCGTGGCGCCCTGCAGCCGCAGGCCGAGCAGGCGCAGCAGGCCCGCCTGCAGCAGCCCCGGCACGGCCGCGTGCAGCCAGGGCAGCACCCCGTCGCCGCCCAGCACGCCGCCTTCGCCGCGCTGCGCCCAGCGGGCCGCGTGCAGCCGGTCCAGCTCGGCGAGCAGGCCGCGTGCCGTGTCCTCGTCGGCAGCGCGCTCGACCGCGGGATCGGCGTCGCGCGCGGCCCGGCGCCGGGCGTAGCCCAGGGCCTGCGCCATGGCCGGCGGCAGCCTGGCCGGCAGGTCCAGCACGGGATTGGCGGCCCCGGGCCCCGCGTCGACCGCCCAGTGCGCCGGCCAGGGCAGCGCCGCCAGGGTGGCGCCGGGCGCGAGGTCGGGCGCATCCAGCCGGTCCCAGGCCGGTGCCTCGCGGGCCAGCGCCTGCACCAGCGCGGCGCCGGCGGCCTGCTCCCAGCCCGGCCGCAGCAGGGCGTCGACACGGTCGCTGGTCGCGATGCCCAGCGGCAGCAGCTGCCGCGCGCCGTCATCCGCCCGGTGCAGGTACAGCGGCGCGAAGCCCACCAGCAGGCCGTCGGCCGGCGCACGCAGGGCGATGCCCGCCAGCTGTCCCTGCCCGACGTGGTCCCACCAGGGGCGCAGCCAGGCCGGCGCGCAGAACACCGGCGCCCGGCAGGCCCGCCACAGCTCCTCCCACTCGGGCCGCAGCGCATCCAGCGTGGGCACATCGCGCACCGGCTGCACCAGCAGGGGCTGGGGCTCAGCGCGCATCGGCCGGGTGCCCTGCGGCGAGTTCCGCATACAGCGCCAGGTAGCGCGCCGCCGTGCGCTCCAGGCCGAAGCGCCGCTGCGCCGCCGCGCGGCAGGCCTGCGGGTCCAGCGTGTCGCAGGCGCGCATGGCCAGCGCCATCTCGCGCGGGCTGCGCACCAGGAAGCCGGTGCGGCCGTGCTCGACGATCTCGGGCAGCGCGCCGGCCGGGTAGGCCACCACCGGCGTGCCGCAGGCCAGGGCTTCCATCGCCACCAGCGAGCTGGTCTCGGGCGCGAGGCTGGGCACCAGCAGGCAACGCGCGCCGGCCAGCAGCCGCCGCTTGCGGGCGAAGGGCAGGGGGCCGAGGAAGCGCCGCCAGCGGTCCAGCCGCGGGCACACCGACTCGCGCCAGTAGCGCTGGTGCGCGTCGTACGGGAAGACCTGGCCGCCCAGCAGCACCGGCATGCCGGCCAGCCGCCCGGCATCCAGCGCCGCATGCAGGTTCTTCTCGGGGCAGATGCGGCCCAGGGCCAGGGCGTAGGGCCGCTTGCGCACCCGGGCGGCCAGCTGGTGCAGCGGCACGCCGTTCTCGATCACGACCAGCGGCTGCGCCGTCGGCGGGCAGGCACGCCGCTGGGCCTGCGAGACGCACTGCAGCGTGAGGTCGGCGCGGGCGTCGGTGAACACTGCCGGCGGGTACCAGGCCGGCGGCAGGTGCAGCGTGGCCAGCAGCGGCACGCGGCCGGGCGGCGGCAGCACCTGCGCGAAGTCGATGCCGTGCAGGTGCACCAGGTCCACCGGCTCGCGCGCGAGCACGTCGACGATGGCCGCGCGCTGTGCCTGCCAAGCCGCGCTGCGCTCGGCCGCGCCGATGGCGCCCGCCGGCAGGGGCAGCGGCAGCAGTTCGCCCCGCACCCGCGAGCCGGCCGCCGCCAGCACCAGCGAGCGGTGGCCCGCGCGCACCAGCGCCGCATCGAGGCCGGCCAGCACCTGCTCGGCGCCGCCCACCGCATCGGCCGAGACCGGCGCGAACGGGTAGGCCACGGCCAGCACGGTCAGGGCCAAGGCGGTGTCCCCAGGCCCAGCGCCGTGCAGGCGGCGGCCGCCAGCGCGCGGAAGCGCCCGCCCTGCCAGCCGCCCCAGCCCATGCGCTCGTAGAGCAGGGCGCCGGCATGCGGCGGGGCCAGGAGGTCGTAGGCCGGCGCGGCGCGCAGCCGCTCGGCCGCGAGCGGGAACTGCGCCAGCGTCTCGCGCTGGCTGGCGTGGCAGTCCAGCAGGGCCTGCTTGCGGGCGCGCGCCGCGGCGTCCAGCGGCAGTGCCAGCGCCGGCCCGGCGCCGGCATGCGGCAGGAAGGCGCCGGCCTGCAGGCGGCCGTCCGGTGCGGCGTGGTACGAGGCCATCTCGAGCACGACCGGCGCGGGCCGGCCGGCGCGCCGCAGCAGGGCCGACGCGGCCTGCACCGCGAACGCGGTCGCGTCGTGGTCGGGATGGCCGCCTTCGTAGGGATGGGTCAGGACGAGGTCGATGGCGTGCACGTCGCAGAGACCGGCCAGCTGCCAGGCCAGCCCCGCCAGGTGGTGCGGGGCCTGCTGGTCGGCGCAGCCGAGCTCGAGGATCCGAGGTGCAGCGATGCTGCTGGCGGCGAAGGCCGCCAGGCGTTCACGCCGGCGCAGGGCCCGGTAGTCCGCCACCGACAGACCGTGCCGCGCGGCGTCGGCGCCGTCGCGCGGCGCGCCGTCGGTGGCATAGGCGAACCAGGCCTCGCGCAGGCGCGGCAGCAGGCTGCCGGCCCCCACCACCTCGTCGTCCGGATGGGCCACCGCCACCAGCGTGGGCGGCAGCGCGGCGTGCGGGTCGGCCAGCCGCTCCAGCGCCCGGGCGGCGCGGGCGAGGCGGTCCACGCCTCAGGCGGCCGGCGCGCCGGTGGGCGGCCGCGCCGGGTGCACCGCGCGCAGGCCCTCGGCGCCGGGCGGCACCTCGCCGCGCTTGCACAGGAACACCTCTTCCTCGGGATGCGCCACCAGGTCGAAGCCGGCGCTGCGCAGCATGGCCGCGCTGCAGGCCGCGTTGGGGATCCACCAGTTGGTCTGGTCGTGCGAGTAGCTGTGCTCCACGAAGTGCAGCCGCGGGTAGCCCGGCCGCTCGAACACCTCGGTTTCCCAGAACGGGTAGTCGGTGGCGACCGGCTCCATCTCGGCGCTGCCGCGCTGCAGCGACTGGTACAGCAGCAGGTCCCTGGCCACGTGGGCATGGATCAGGTCCAGCGCCAGCAGCGGGTGGCGCAGGTGGTAGACCGTGCCCATGAACAGCACCAGGTC
This sequence comes from Comamonadaceae bacterium, assembly GCA_027484575.1. GTDB lineage: Bacteria > Pseudomonadota > Gammaproteobacteria > Burkholderiales > Burkholderiaceae_C > Ramlibacter. The sequence goes on along the minus strand of JAIXSQ010000007.1, from coordinate 284,443 downwards.
GAAGCGCTCGCCCAGCGCGGCCACGTCGTAGACGGGCAGCCGGCGGTACTCGACGTCCAGCCCCAGCACCTCGGCCGCGTAGCGGGCCTGGGCCAGCCAGTACTCGTCGTGGTCGATGCCCACCACGCGGTCGGCGCCGCGGCGCTTCATCTCCAGGCTGTACCAGCCGGCGTTGCAGCCGATGTCCAGCACCGTCATGCCGTGCAGGTCGGCCGGCAGCACGTGCTGCACGCGCCGGAACTTGGCGGCCGGGAAGTCGCCCAGGAAATGCGCCGGCGCCGTGGGCACGCCCAGCAGGTCGATGTTGTGGAACCAGTCGCCCAGCGCCTGCACCCGTGCCTCGATCTCGGCGCGGGTGTGCAGCTTGCCCGGCAGCGGGTGCGCCGCCGGCGGCGCGCGGCGCACCAGCGGCTGGCCGGCCGGGCCGCAGACGGTGTCGGGGCCGCGCGGCGCCGGCGGGACCGCGCGCCGGCGCTGGCCCAGCAGCGCCAGCGCCTCGCGGTAGCCGTGCACGGTGCCGGTGTCCACGTAGGACTGCCCGGCGCGCACGCCCAGCGCGCGGCCGCCGCGCTGGATCCAGGCGTTGACCAGGGTGCCGATGTACTCGTCCTGCTTGCCGCGCTCCAGCCACAGCGCCTCGAGCGCGTGCAGCACGTGGCCGGGCATGCGGAAGGCGCCCCAGATCCAGTTGGTCCTGGCATCCGGGTGCTTGACCTGGATCTCCTGCACCACGCCGTCCTCGTCGGTCACCACCGCGTCGAAGGCCTGCGGCCGGTCCACCGGGAACAGCAGGAAAGCGAGGGTGTCGGCCGGCAGCTGCGCGTAGCCGTCCTCGGGGAACCAGATCGTGTCGGGCAGGCCCACCAGCACGGGCTCGTCGGGCCGCACCAGGGTGCAGGCGCGGAAGATCGCGTCGCACAGGCCGCCGGCCTGCGGCTGCACCACGTAGCAGAGGTCGGCGCTGCCGCGGCGCGAGCCGTAGTACTGGACGATGTCCGACTTGCCCGGCGCGACGACGAAGCAGATGCGGGTGGCGCCGGCGGCCTGCATGCGCTCGACCAGGAACTCGCTGACGGCGCGCGGCCGCTCGACGTCGCCCACCAGCTGGCTGCCCACCGGCAGCAGCTCCTTGGAAAAGCCCAGCGGCTGCAGGCGGGTGCCCATGCCGGCGGCGGGAATGATGCCCCACATGCGGTGTCGTCCTTGGCGTGGTGGTGGTGCGTCTGCGGGCCTCAGGCGGGCAGGGCCCCCGCCGGGTCGGTGCGGCCCTGCGCGGCGGCGTCCAGCAGCGCCACGAGCGCGCGGGCGCGGTGCGCGCTGGTGTGCTCGGCCAGCACCCGCTCGCGCGCGGCGGCGGCGATGCGGGCGAGCTGGGCGTCGTCGGCGTCCAGCGCCTGCAGCGCCTCGGCCGTGCTGCGCGCCAGCAGGATCTCGCTGCCGGGCGTGAAGAACTCCGCCAGGCCGGGCCAGTCGTCGCTCAGCAGCGGGCAGCCGCAGGCCGCGGCCTCGAACAGCCGGCCCGACGGGCACCAGCCGTTGGCCGCCATCGCGGCCCGCGTGACGTTGAGCGTCAGCCGCGAGGACGCGAAGAAGGCCGGGTGGTCGGGCGGCGGCAGGTGCCGCACGAAGCGCAGGTTGGGCGTCCAGGGGAAGTCCGCCGGGTACTGCGCGCCGCCGATCACGAAGCCGTGCCGTGGCCGCTGCCGCGCCGGCGCGAGGAACAGCATGTCGAGCGCGGCCTGGCGGTCGGCGGCCCAGGTGCCCAGGTACGACAGGTCGCAGCGCCAGTCGGCGTGCGCCGGCACGGGGTGGTGGGCCTGCGGGTCGACATGGCCGTAGAGCGGGTGCACGCGGCGGGCCCCCAGCCGCGTGCGCAGGGCGTCGAGCGCCGGCCCGCCGGTGTAGCTGAGCACGAGGTCGACGTCGCGCAGGCCGCGCGGCCCCAGGTAGGGCACGGGCTGGCCGCCGTCCAGCGCGGCGAGGGTCACGGGCGTGTCCAGGTCGTAGAAGCCGGTGACGCCGCGCGCGGCCTGCGCCATCAGCGCCATCGCCGCGACCGCATCGGGGCAGTACGAGGTGGCGAGCACCGCGTCGGCGGCGCGCACCTCGGCCCGCGCGCGCTCGCGCACCGCGTCCCATCCGGGGTAGAGCACCAGGGTGCCGCCGGGCAGGCCGGTGCAGTCGCGGTGCTCGGCGTAGTACGGCACGTCGCGCTCGAAGAACACCAGTTCGTGGCCCTGCGCCGCCAGCGCCCGCCACAGCCCGCGCCACAGGGTCGCGTGGCCATTGCCCCACGACGACGAGACGGTGAGGCCGAAGACGACGAGGCGCATGCGGCGATCCTAGGCAGGCTGGCCCGGCCGCGGGGGCGTGGCCGGCCCCGCCGGCATGGCGCGTCCGGGCCATCCGGACCCCGGGGCGGCTCAGCGGTGCACGTGCGCCTGCAGCCAGCGCACGACGCGGTGCGCTGCATCGATGCGCACCGACGGCGGCCCGGCATTCAGGAAGTGGTGGTCGCAGCCCGGGTACAGCACCAGCTCGGCCGGCAGCTGCGGCCGCGCCCGCGCCAGGCTGGCGAACAGCTCCTCGGACTGGCACTGCGGCGTGCGCTCGTCGGCCTTGCCCTGCAGGAACAGCGTGGGCGCCCGTGCCTGCGTGATGGCCTGCACCGGCGAGAGGCGGCGCGCCTCGCGGCGGTCGAAGTCCTGCCCGGGACCCAGGTAGTACGGGTCGGCGTACCAGCCGCCGTCGGACGTGCCGAAGTGCGTCTCCAGGTTGCCCACCGGCGACATCACCACGGCGGCGCGGAACGCATCCGCATGGCCCAGCGCCCAGGCCGTGAGGAAGCCGCCGTAGCTCTTGCCCGCCAGCGCCAGCCGGTCGTCGCAGATGCCGTCGGCGCGCAGCCGGTCGAGCGCGGCCAGGTGCTGCGGCAGGTCCAGCGAGCCCCAGCGCCCGCGCAGCCGGTCGCAGAAGCCGCGGCCGTAGCTGGCCGAGCCCACCGGGTTGGGCACCAGCACCGCCCAGCCGAGGCTGCACAGCACCTGCCAGTAGACGTTGGTGTCGTAGTCGAGCAGGGCATAGGCGGCCGGCCCGCCGTGGGCGTCGTCCAGCAGCGGCGCGGGGCCGTCGTGCGGGCCGCGCAGCAGCCAGCCCTCGATGGCCTCGGTGCCGCCCTCGCCATCGGGCACGTCGAACGTGCGGGCCTCGCAGCGGATGGGCGTGCGCTGCGACCACCAGGCGTTGAACTCGCTGCAGGTGCGCTCGCCGCTGCCGTCGAGCCGGGCCGCCTGCAGTTCCGAGGGCCGAGTGGGCGCGTCGGTGGACACCAGCAGGTGCGACGCGCTGGCGGCATGGGCGCCGAACTGGCGGTCGCCGGCCAGCAGCACGCGCGGTGCCGCGCCTGCGTCGTCGGCGTCGAGCGTGACCACCCGGTGGCGGCCGTGCCAGGCCTGCACGATCCGCAGCACCCGGCCGTCGTGCAGCCACTGCGGGGCGAAGCTCGCGGTCTCGACGTCGTCGCCCCCGAGCCGGCGCGGCGCACCGCCGGGGGCGGCGGCATCCAGCAGCCACAGCCCGGTGCGGGCATCGCCTTCGTCGCGCGCGCCCAGCACGGCGAGCCGGGTGCCGTCGGGCGACCACACCGGCTCCATCGCGGTCGCCAGGCCGTCGCACAGCAGCGCGTGGCCGCTGCCGTCGGCGCGGCAGGTCCAGACCTCGCTGCGGTGCGCGAAGCGCCCTCCGCTGCTGCGCACGTAGGAGATGCGGCGGCCATCGGGCGCGACGTCGGCCCCGAACACGTTGAAGTCGCCGTCGGTCAGCTGCTGCGCGCGGCCGTCGAGCTGCAGCCGGAACAGGTGCTGCTCGCGCGCCAGCAGGTAGCCGGTGCCGTCGTTCTTGTAGGGCAGGCGCCAGGCCACCTCGGGCGCATGCGGCCCGCGCGGCGGCAGTCCGCCGGCCGGCGGGCGCTCGCCGTGGGCGTCGGGGTCGACCGCCACCGCGGCCGTCACCAGCAGTGACTGGCCGTCGGGCCACCACCGCAGCTGCGTCACGCCCTGCGGGAACCGGCCGACCTGCCGCGCGAGGCCGTCGGGCAGCGCGGCCAGGTGCACCTGCTGCGTGCTGCCGGCCGCGCCCACGAACGCCAGCTGCGTGCCGCCGGGCGCGAGCGCCGGCCCCTGCTGCGTGCCCGCATGGCCGAGGTCCAGCGCCACCGGCCGGTCCTGCCGCGGGTGCCACAGCCACAGGCGCGTGCCGTGGCCGTCGTGCGCGGTGTCGGTGCTGCGCACCGTGCACAGCACGGCCTCGGCGTCGGGGCGCGCGTGCAGGCTGGACAGCCGCCGGTGCAGCAGCAGGTCCTCGGGCGAGAAGGGCTGGTCCATGCCGTGTTGTGCCGCCATCCGCCTGCCCGCACGCGGGTAGACTCGCGCGCTTTTCCGCAGGAGAACGGCGCGCGCGATGGACGACCGCATCCGGCACGTGCACGCGGCCGCGCCGTTCCTGCAGACCCGAAGGACCTCGCATCGGGCGTGACGCAAGTCGCTCAGCCGCTCCCATTTGCGGCACGGACCCCTGCGCGGGGCCGCAAGCGCGTATCATCCCGGGTCGCGCGGGCGCAGCCTGCGCGGTCTTTCGCGGTGTCCAGTCAGCTTCGCCTCGCAATGCCCTACGGTTTTGGGATTCGCATCCGGGCTCCATCGCTTCCTTTTCCCTACATGGAGTCCTTCTCATGGGCAACAAACTCTACGTCGGCAACCTGCCGTACTCCTTCCGCGACGACGACATGGCCCAGGCCTTCGCCGCCTACGGCACCGTCAACAGCGCCAAGGTCATGATGGACCGCGACAGCGGCCGCTCGAAGGGCTTCGGCTTCGTCGAGATGGGCAGCGATGCCGAGGCGCAGGCCGCCATCTCCGGCATGCACGGCCAGCAGGTCGGCGGCCGTGGCCTCGTGGTCAACGAAGCGCGTCCGATGGAGCCGCGCGCGCCCCGTTTCGGTGGCGGCGGCCGCGGCTATTGACCGTCTTTCGCGCCGGGCCGCCGACGGCGGTCGTGCATCCCCACACACCTTGCGTGCCCCGGCACGCATGAAAGGATCGCCATGGCGAAAGAAGAACTGATCGAGATGCGCGGCAAGGTCGCCGAGATCCTGCCGGACTCGCGCTGCCGCGTCATTCTCGACAACGGCCACGAACTGGTGGCCTACACCGGCGGCAAGATGAAGAAGCACCGCATCCGCATCATCGCGGGTGATGACGTGACGCTCGAGATGTCGCCGTACGACCTGACCAAGGGGCGGATCATGTTCCGCCACCTGGCCGAGCGGCGACCGCCCGGCACCGGCGCCCCCCGCCGTCCGCCCGTGCGCCGCTGACGCGACCGCAGCGCAGACCCAGGGAGACCACGATGGCCGACGACGAACATGTCAAGACCAAGGTCCGCCCCGGCGGCCTGCGCTACGAATCGAAGACGCCGGGCAGCGAGTTCCCCGGATCGTTCGGGCTGACGCTCAGCTGCCTGCGCTGCGGCAAGCACATGCCGCGCTCGCAGATGCGGGTGTTCAACCTGGCCGGCCGCATGCAGTTCCGCTGCAAGGACGGCTGCTAGGTCCCGAGCCCCGGCGCTCCTTCCCTTTCGACGCCGCCGCGCGGGTGCCCCAGGGCACCGGCCGGCGGCGTCGGCACGTGCGGGCTCAGCCGCTGGCGCGGCCGCCGCTACGGGGCGGGGGTTCGTCCTCGCGGCGGTCCTCGCGCGCCTGCCCCGGCGGGTTGCGCACGGGCAGGCCGTCGTCGCCCAGCTCGCGCGGGTAACGGCCGTCCCCCTGCGGGCTGGGGTTGGTCTCGATCTCGGCCGGACGGTTCGGGTCCTGGGTGGCTGGCATGCGGTTCTCCTGGGTGGGGTCAGGCCGGCTGGGCCCGTGCGAGGTGCACCTGCGGCCGCACGCCCGGCGCATGGGGCCACAGCGCCACCGCGCGGTCCAGCAGCGGCTGCAGACGCGACGGCTCGGTGCGCTCGGCGCGCACGCCGATGTCCACGTCCAGCGCGAAGCCGCCGTCGCGCCGGCGCAGGCCGACGTCGCAGTCGACCGCGAGGTCGGCGGGCAGCGGCTGGCGCGCTTCGGCAGCGGCCTGGGCCAGGGCCGTGTGGAAGCAGGCGGCATAGGCGGCCGCGAGCAGCTGCTCGGGGTTGGTGCCCTGGGCGCCGGCGGTGCCGCCGAGCTCGCCCGGCGTGGCCAGCCGCAGCGTGAGCTTGCCGTCGTCGCTGCGCACGGTGCCGGGCGGGCCGCCGGCCACGGTGGCGCGGGTGCTGTAGAGGGTGTTGTCGTTCATGGCCCATTGCAGGGCGGGAACGGCGCGGGCGCTGCCGGACGGGCGCACGGCCGCAGGTCGGTGCGGGTCGACTCGGCGGGGAGCGTCGGCATGGTCATGCCGGGGGGACGGGCGTCCACGCCAGGGCGCGGTGGGCGATCATGGGTCCCCGCCTGCGCGGGGACGACAGCGGCGGGGACGGCTTCAGTCGCCCCCGGCCAGGCCCAGCCGCCGCCGCAGCTCGCGCACCAGCGCCGCCATCGCGGCCGCATGCCGGGCCTCGCGCTTGCGCACCAGGGCCACGGTGCGGCGTTCGGGCTGGGGCAGCTCCAGCACGCGCAGGCGCGCGTCCGACTGCCAGCGGGCCTCGCGCAGCAGCGGCACCAGCGCGATGCCCAGGCCCGAGCGCACCAGCTCGACGATGCCCTCGAGCGCGTTGAGCTCGAGGAAGGGCGCCGGCTTGACCCGCAGCTTGCGCAGGCTGCGCTCGACCAGCGCGCCGGTGTGCTCGCCGCGGTCGAAGCGGATGAAGGGCTCGCGCTGCAGCAGCGCGCGCGCCGGCGCCGCGGCCAGGGTGGCGGGGGCGAGCAGCACCATCGGCTCCTCGTACAGCACCGTCCACGCCAGCGCCGGGTCGGCGCGGCTACCGTCGCTGACCACCAGCGCCGCGTCCAGCTCGCCGCCGGCCACCCGCGCCACCAGGTCGGCCGACTTGGCCGCGCTCACGTGCAGGTCCAGCCCGGGGTGCCGCGCCTTGAGCGCCAGGGTCGATTCGAGCAGCGGCCGCACCGCCGAGACGATGGCGCCCAGGTGCACCGTCCCGGCCATGGGCTGGGCCGCCGGCGCGCTGGCCACCAGCTGGTCCCAGGCGGCGACGATCTGGTGCACCTGCGGCAGCAGGGCGCGGGCCGCCTCGGACAGCTGCACCGACTTGCCGTGCCGCTCGAACAGCGGCCGGCGCAACTCGGCCTCGAGCGCGCGCATCTGCTGGCCCACCGCGGCCTGCGTCAGCGCCACCCGCGGGGCGGCGGCGGCGAACGAGCCCTCGGCGGCGACGGCCAGGAAGGTGCGCAGCAGGCGGATGCTCGACATGCCGGCGATGCTAAAGGATCGCTTGTGCGTGGGGAAAGAACAATTCGCTTGCCCTTGTGGATCGGGGCCGGGATGATCCGGGGCCATGAGCTCCCATCGCACCCTTCCGCGCCGCACGGTGCTGGCCGCCGGCGTGGCCGCCGCCGCGGCCTCGGCGCTGCCGGCCTTCGGCCAGGCGGCCTGGCCGTCGCGGCCGATCCGGCTGGTGGTGCCGTTCCCCGCGGGGGGCGCCACCGACATCTTCGCCCGCGCGGTCAGCAACCGCCTGGGGGCGGTGCTGGGCACCACCATCGTGGTGGACAACAAGCCCGGGGCGGGCGGCTCGATCGGCTCGGACATCGTGGCCAAGGCCCCGGCCGACGGCTACACGCTGCTGCTGGCCACCAGCAGCACGCACAGCATCGGCCCCAGCTTCGCGGGCAACAAGCTGCCCTACGACGCGGTGGCCGACTTCACGCCGGTCTCGCACGTGGGCAACGCGCCCAGCATCCTGGTGGTGCCCACCGGCGCGCCGGGCCGCAACCTGCGGGAATGGATCGACCACGCGCGCCGCAACCCGGGCAAGCTGAACTACGGCAGCAGCGGCAACGGCACGGTGGTGCACCTGACGGCCGAGTACTTCAAGTCGGCCGCCGGCGTTTTCATGGTGCACATCCCCTACCGCGGCACGGCGCTGGCCATGCCCGACCTGATCAGCGGCAAGCTCGATGCCATCTTCGACTCGCTGCCCAGCGCGCTGCCGCACATCAAGGAAGGCCGCGTGAAGGCGCTGGCCATGACCTCGCTCAAGCGCTCGCCGCTGCTGCCCGAGCTGCCCGCCATCAGCGAGACGCTGCCCGGCTGGGAGTCGGTCACCTGGTTCGGCCTCTACGGGCCCCGGGGCCTGCCGGCCGAGCTGACGGCCAGGCTGGCCACCGCGGTGGGCACCGCGCTGCAGGACGCCGACGTGAAGGACCGCCTGTCCCGCCTGGGCATCGAGCCGGTGGGCGGCACCCCGCAGCAGTTCGCCGCGATGGCCACGGCCGACCGCGCCAAGTGGAAGAAGATCATCGACGAGAGGAAGCTGACGGCCGAGTGAGGCACCTGCCGTCGTTCATCCCGCGACCCTGAGCCCGCCATCCTCGAGACCCATTGACCCGTCATCCCCGCGCAGGCGGGGATCCACGCACAGGCGCCACGGTCGATCGTGGGTCCCCGACTGCGCGGGGACGACGCCCCGGAGAACCACCATGCACTTCAACTTCACCAATCCCTATCCCACCACCCGCATCCCGGTGTTCGCGCGCAACGTGGTGTCCACCTCGCATCCGCTGGCCGCGCAGGCGGGGCTGCGCATCCTGCAGCAGGGCGGCAATGCGGTGGACGCGGCCATCGCGGCGGCGGCCACGATGACCATCGTGGAGCCGGTGTCCAACGGCCTGGGCAGCGATGCCTTCGCCATCCTGTGGGACGGCAAGGAACTGCACGGCCTGAACGCCTCGGGCCGCGCGCCGGCCGCGTGGACGCCCGAGTACTTCCGCCGCAAGTACGGCGATGGCCAGGCCAACCCGCCCAAGCGCGGCCCCGACTCGGTGACCGTGCCGGGCGCGGTGGCGGCCTGGGTGGCGATGTCCGAGCGCTTCGGCAAGCTGCCCTTCGAGCAGCTGCTGCAGCCGGCCATCGAGATCGCCGAGCGCGGCTACCTGCTGCCGGTGGTGGTACAGCAGAAGTGGGAGGCCGCCACCCCCGAGCTGGGCAGCCTGCCGGGCTTCGCGCAGGCCTTCCTGCCGCGCGGCCGCGCGCCCAGGGTGGGCGAGCTGTTCCAGTTCGCGTCGGCGGCCCGCGGCCTGCGCGCCATCGCGGCCACCAAGGGCCAGGCCTACTACGGCGGCGAGATCGCCCAGGCCATCGAGCGCTTCTCGGCCGAGCACGGCGGCAGCCTCAAGGCCAGCGACTTCGCGGCCTACAAGCCCGAGTGGGTGCAGACCATCTCCAAGGACTACCGCGGCTACACGCTGCACGAGATCCCGCCGAACGGGCAGGGCATCGCGGCGCTGATGGCGGTGGGCATCCTGAACCACTTCGACCTGGCCAGCCTGCCGGTGGACTCGGCCGATTCGCAGCACCTGCAGATCGAGGCCATGAAGCTGGCCTTCGCCGACGTCTACAAGTACGTGGCCGAGCGCTCGGCCATGGAGGTCACGCCCGAGCAGATGCTGGACGACGCCTACCTGGCCAGCCGCGCGAAGCTGATCGACATGAAGAAGGCGCAGGACTTCGGCGCCGGCAACCTGGCCAAGGGCGGCACCATCTACCTCACGGCCGCCGACGAGGACGGGATGATGGTCAGCTTCATCCAGAGCAACTACATGGGCTTCGGCTCGGGTTGCGTGGAGCCGACCTACGGCGTCAGCCTGCAGAACCGCGGCCATGCCTTCAGCCTGAACCCCGGCATCAACCAGGTGGCGCCGGGCAAGCGGCCGTTCCACACCATCATCCCGGCCTTCCTGACCAAGGACGGCCAGCCGGTGATGAGCTACGGCGTGATGGGCGCCAACATGCAGCCGCAGGGCCACATGCAGACCCTGGTGCGCATGCTCGACTACAAGCAGGACCCGCAGAGCGCCTGCGACGCGCCGCGCTGGCGCTACAACCAGGGCCTGGAGATCAACGTCGAGCAGCAGATGGACCCGCAGGTCGTGGCCGAACTCGCGCGCCGCGGCCACGTGATGGAAGTCATCAACGACAACTACCAGGACTTCGGCGCCGGCCAGTTCATCTGGCGCGCCGGCGACCCGAAGGTCGAGGGCTACGTGGCCGCATCGGACTCGCGCCGCGACGGCCTGGCCGCAGGCTACTGAGCCCGCTCAGGGCGCGGCGGTGGCCGGGGCCGGCGCCGCGCCCGCCGGCCGCAGGGCCAGCAGCGCGCACAGCGCCGCGGCGCTCACGCCGGCCGACAGCCACAGCGCGCCCGCGCCCCAGCGGTCCAGTGCCAGCCCGAAGGCCCACGGGGCCAGCGCCTGCGCCAGCCGCGCGGGCACCATCAGCAGCCCCTGCCGGTGGCCGTAGCCACCGGCGCCGAACAGCACCAGCGGCAGCGTGCCCTTGGCGATGGTGAGGATGCCGTTGCCCGCGCCGTGCAGCAGCCCGAACGCGAGGGCGGCGGGCGGCCCGGCCAGCAGCAGCACCACCACCGCCAGCGGGTGCAGCGCCGCCGCCAGCCGCGCCGACAGCAGCGGATGCACGCGCCGCAGCAGGCCGTACTCGGCGATCCGGGCCGCGACCTGCGCGGGCCCCACCAGCATGCCCACCGCTACCGCGGCGGCCAGCGTCGCGCCCACCGCCTGCAGCAGCCGCGGCAGGTGCGCCGCCATGGCGGTGCTGATGAACCAGGTGGCCGCGAACACGAAGGCGAGCAGGGCGCTGGGCAGCCAGGGCGCGCGGCCTTCGCCGTGCGCGGCCGCCACCGGTGCGGCGGCCGGCGGGGCCTGCGGCAGCGCGCGCGGCAGCGACAAGTTCAGCGGCAGCGCCACTGCCAGGTGGATCGCGGCCCAGGCCAGGCAGGCGCCCCGCCAGCCCACCTGCAGCTCCAGCCAGGTCGACAGCGGCCAGCCCACCGTGCTGGCCAGCCCGCCCAGCAGCGTGACGCCGGTGATGGCGCGCCGCGCGTCGCTGCCCTGCAGCCGCACCAGCGCCGCGAAGGCGCCTTCGTACAGGCCGGTGCCCATGCCGGCGCCGATCACGGCCCAGGCCAGCGCCAGCTGCAGCGGCCCGTGGGCCGTGCCCAGCAGCACCAGCCCCAGCGCGAACACGACGCTGGTGGCCGCCAGCACCGGCCGGCCGCCATGCCGGTCGATGGCGCGGCCGGCCTGCGGGCCCACCAGCGCGGCGACCAGGAGGGCCAGCGAGAAGGCCGCGAACGGCGCCGACGGCGCCAGGCCCAGCTCGCGGGCCATGGGCACGGCCAGGATCGCGGGCAGGTAGTAGGTGGAGCCCCAGGCCAGCAGCTGGGCGCTGCCCAGGGCGAGGACGAGGCGGGTGCCGGGGGCGGGCATGGGCCCGTTTGTACCTTGCCCGCGGTGCGTGCCTCAGCGCGGGTCGGCCACGCCGGGGTGGCTGCCGGTCTCCTGCAGGCTGGCCGCGTCGCCGCGGGCCCCGAGCAGCCGGTGCAGCACCACGCCCAGCACCGCGCCCGCGGCCTGCGCGGCGACGAAGCCCGGCACGCTGGCCGGCGCGATCCCGGCGAAGCTGTCGGACCACATGCGGCCGAAGGCGGCCGCCGGGTTGGCGAACGAGGTGGACGCGGTGAACCAGTAGGCCGCGCCGATGTAGGCCGCCACCAGCGCCGCCACCCGCGAGGCCGGCGCCCGCAGCACCACCAGCAGCAGGCCGCAGGTGGCCACCGCCTCGGCCAGCCACTGGCCGCCGCCGCCGCGCAGCTTGGTGGCCAGGTGCAGCACCGGCAGCTCGAACATCGCGTTGGCCAGCGCCGCGCCGGCCAGGGCACCGGCCAACTGCGCGGCCACGTAGGGCAGCAGCCAGCCGGCGGGCAGCTCGCGCCGCCAGGCCATCACCGCGCTGACGGCGGGATTGAAGTGCGCGCCGCTGACCGGGCCGAACAGCTCGATCAGCACCACCAGCCCGCCGACCGTGGCCAGCGTGTTGGCCAGCAGGGCCACGCCGGCGTTCCCGGCCGACAGGCGCTCGGCCATGATTCCCGAGCCGATCACCACGGCCAGCAGCAGGGCGGTGCCCAGCGCTTCCGCGAGCAGGCGGCGGGGCAGCTCCTGCGGGGTGGCGGCCGCCATCTCAGCTGCGCCCGATGGCGGTGAGCGCAGCCTGCAGCGCGCGGTCGTCCAGCGTCTCGAGCGGCAGCTGCAGCAGCTGCAGCATGCGGTAGCCGATGGCCTGGCGGGTGAGCTCGAAGGCGCGCGGCTTGTCGGCCTCGGGCGCGTTGGACGGGTCGGGGTAGCCCCAGTGCACCCGCACCGGGCTGCCCGGCCAGTACGGGCAGGTCTCGGCGGCGGCGCTGTCGCACACCGTGATCACCGCCCGCATCGCCGGCGCGCCGGGGGCGGCGAAGGCATCCCAGCTCTTGCTGTGCACGCCCTCGGTGGACACGCCGGCCTCGGCCAGCGCCTGCAGCGCATGCGGGTTGATGCGGCCGCTGGGCGTGCTGCCGGCGCTGTGCGCCTGCACGTTGCGGCCCAGGCGCCGGGCCCAGTGGTTGAGCATGCATTCGGCCAGCACGCTGCGGGCCGAGTTGTGGGTGCAGAGGATGAGGATGTGCGAGGTCATCGGGTGCCGATCGCTTGCAGGTCGCGTTGCAGGGAGAGCCGGTCGAGGCGCTCGACGGGCAGGGACAGCAGCAGGTCGATGCGGCGCTTGAGCAGCACCGCCGCGTCGCGGAAGGCGCGGCGGCGCTCGGCCTCGGTGCCCTCGACGGCGGCCGGGTCCGGCATGCCCCAGTGCGCGCTGAGCGGCTGGCCGGGCCAGACCGGGCAGATCTCGCCGGCGGCCTGGTCGCAGACGGTGAAGACGAAGTCCAGCACCGGCGCCCCGGACGCGGCGAACTCTTCCCAGCTCTTGCTGCGCGCACCGTCGGCGGGCACCTGCAGCTGCCGCAGTTCGTCCAGCGCCAGCGGATGCACCTGGCCCTTGGGATGGCTGCCGGCCGACCAGGCGCGGAAGCGCCCGCCGCCCATGGCGTTCATCAGCGCCTCGGCCAGGATGGAGCGGGCCGAGTTGCCGGTGCAGACGAACAGCACCTGGTACGGGGAACGGTCCATGGCCGGCCCCTCAGCAGCAGCTGCTGCCGGCGGCGCGCACGGCCACGCCCACCGGCTTGCCGCGCGGGGCGCAGCAGGCGGCGGCTGCGGTGGACGACGCGGCGTCGGCCCCGGGCTGCGCCGCGGCCTGGGCGGCGGCCGGCGCCGTCTGGCGGAACACCGGGATGTCGCCCAGCGTGCGGTACTGCTCCCAGGCGATGCCCTGCGGGTCGGTCACCCAGTGCTTGTCGCTGCGGGCGTAGCAGCAGGTGGTGGTGCCTTCCTCGAGGATGGGCGTGTCGGCCGCCTGCGCGCGGGCCTTGAGCTCGGCCAGTTCCTCGTCGGTGTCGGCCTGGAAGCCCAGGTGGTCGATGCCGGGCTCGCCCCCGCGGGCGGAGATCGCGAAGTTCAGGCGCGGGTCCTCGAGCATCCACTTGGCGTAGTCGGCCTCGACGCGCGTGGGCGCGGCGCCGAACAGGCGGCTGTAGAAGGCGATGCTCGCCGGCAGGTCGGCGACGTGGGCGTGGACGTGGAAGCGCTTCATGGGGCTCTCCGGTGGGGTGGTGGGGGTGGGGCTCAGCAGTCCGTGCAGGCCTGCGCGGCGGCGGGGGCCGTGGCCGCGCAGTCGGCGCCCTGGCAGCAGTTGTCGGTCAGGAAGCCCAGCACGTCGTTCATGCGGCCGAACGCGGCGCGGTAGATCAGGTGGCGGCTGGCGCGCTCCTGCGTGACGAGGCCGGCGTGGAGCAGTTCCTTGAGGTGGAACGACAGCGCGCTGGGCGAGATGCCCAGCCCCTCGGCCATGGTGCCGGGCGTCAGGCCCTGTGGGCCGGTGACCACCAGCGCGCGGAACAGCTGCAGCCGCACCGGTTGGGCCAGCGCCGCCAGGGCGCGGACGACATCGCTTTCTTCCATGATTCAAGTATCCATGAAATAACGAATCGACGTCAAGCCACCGGGCGCAGAATGGCCGGCATGAAGATCGGCGAACTCGCGACCGCCAGCGCGACGGCGGTGGACACCATCCGGCACTACGAGCGCGAGGGCCTGCTGCCCCCGCCCGCGCGCACGGCGGCCAACTACCGCGACTACGACGCGGCGCACCTGCAGCGCCTGCAGTTCATCCGCGCCTGCCGCGGCCTGGACATGTCGCTGGACGAGATCCGCCTGCTGCTGCGGCACCGGGACGCGCCGCAGGCCGACTGCGGCGAGGTGAACGCGGTGCTGGATGCGCACATCGCGCACGTGGCGCAGCGGGTGCGGGACCTGAAGGCGCTGGAGAAGGACCTGCGGGCCTTGCGCGCGGCCTGCGCGGGCGACGGGGCGGATGCGGCCTGCGGCATCCTGCAGGGGCTGCAGGCGCAGGGCCGCGGCGCGCGCCAGCGGCGGGGCGTGCACTCCTGAGCGGTGCCCGCGCCCGGCCCGCCGGCCTGGCGCGCAGCACCGGCTCTGCCTTCCGGCCGAGCGGGACGACCCGGATGGCCGGCCGCCCGCGCCCGCTGCAGACTGGGCGCGCGGTACCCCGGGATGCGAGGCCGCACCCCAGGTCGCGGTACCGGGAGGGCATCACATGGCCGACAGCGCACACCCTGTCATCGAGCTCTGGAAGTACCCCCTGGCCGTCCTGTCGATCTTCATCGCGCTGGTCGGCGCCAAGTTCATCCTGGGCGTGCCGTTCGGCGCGCTGTCGGAGATCACCAGGGACGGCGTCAAGTTCACGCAGGACGCCAAGGGCGAGATCGCCTCGCTGTCGGCGCAGGTCAATGCGCTGGCCAAGGCGATGGACGAACTGAAGAAGCAGACGCCCGAGAAGGCCCTGACCGACGTGGCGCGGTCGGACATCTTCGAGGCGAGCCAGACCGTGTCGACCCAGACCGCGCAGCTGGCCTCGGTCGAGGCCGTGCAGGCGCAGAAGGGCTACCTGTGGATCGGCGACTACGACAGGAAGCAGAAGGCCTGGACGCGCATCAAGCTCGTGTCGACCGCCACGAACGCGCCGCCGGCCCAGGGCCCCGACAGCATCACGCCGGGGTCGAGCTTCACCGTCTCGGCCAACATGGTGCTGCGCGATGGCCTGCCGGCCAACGACGTCGCGTACTTCCAGGCCCGCAAGAGCCTGGGCGTGCTGCCCACCGGCACGCGCATCGTGGCCCAGGGCAAGCCGGTCGCCATCGACCGCGAGTTCGCGGTGCAGTACTGGCTGGAGGTCGCGGTCCAGCGGTGAGCGTGCGGGCTGTTGCGGGCGCGCCGCAGGCAGATGGGACTTTGGGGAGAGCCGGCGCAGGGCGCCGGGGGTGGCGCAGGCCGGCGGTGGCAGACTGAAGGTCGAAGGCGCTGGCGGCACCGCTGCCGGGATCGAGGTCGCGGAAACGGCGACCTGCTCGGGGAGGGAGGACACGGGAACATGCCAGTGCGACAAGGACTTGGGGCGAAGTCCGGGCCGGTGTTATCCGGAAGTTGCGGTCGTTGTGTTCTGCGGGCTCTGCCTACATTACGTTAGACCACAAAGGAGAGCCGCTTTCTCCTTAACTCGCCAGCAGTTGTTAATGGCAGTGGTCTACTCAGCAATCTTTCCGCTGACAAATTTGCTGGGCGGACCTCTGGCAGGGTTTTGGCGTGCTCGTGACCCTCCCCTTCCTGGGGCTCGCGTGGGTCGGGGGAATGGCTGCAGTCAGTGCTGCGGGCGTCGATTCCGCTTATCTCGTCGGAGCTTGGCTCACTGTGCTTCTGCAGGTCTTAACTGTGTTGCTGGTACGGGAAGCACTGCAGAGGAAGAGGAACGTGGATGCAGCGGTCTAACAGGTCGTTCGACGGGGACACGCAGCAGCATTGCGCCGCGAATCGTGCTCGTGAGCGTGCGCTTCGCAGCGCAATGCCGCTGCGTGCCGGTCAACTCCGACGTTAGAGCTCACCTCACGCCTGTGTTTTATCCGAGGTCGTCATGCCGCTTCCACTCGTTCCAGTTATCGCTGCACTAGCCGCTGGGGGTAGTCTTGTGCCGCACGCCGCCGGCGGCGTAATCGTCACGATGGGTGCAAGCGGCTATGTCGCGGGCACATATCTGAGCACGGCTGCTATAGCTTCTCTACTTACTGGCGCTGGCGCGCTGCTTGGCGCCGGGACGCTGACCCTCACGGGAGCGACTGCCGCAATCATCGGAAGCGCGGGCATCTTCGGGACGACCATCGGTGCCAGTGGCTTTACTGGCTTCTTAATGTCGGCGGGTATCCTTCCGGCCACCCCGATCGGCGTGCCCATTGCGGTGGGCGGAGCCGCGGTGGGTACAGGGTATCTGTCGTATCTCCTGCTAAGGCTCCGCAGCAAACTTCGCCGTACCAAAGAGGGTGAGGAAGTTCAGTTCACTGAGATCGAGGCCAAGATCATCGAGGCAGTGATCCGGCGTTTCGCCAAGAAGGGAACTTCCGAGCAGTGAGCTCTAACGGGGCGTTCGACTCGGACACGAACCGGCATTGCGCCTCCAGGCGTCCAGGTGTTTGTGCACCTTCCGGCGAGCTACTGGTTAGCGCCGGTCAAATTCGACGTTAGCGGGCAAGATCGAGCGATGCCTTCCCAAGTTGAAAAACTAGAAGCCCACGCCAGTCACCTTCTTGATGCCTTCATCGGGTTGCGAGAAAAGTACGCCCTTTTGGAACCGATGCTGTTCAACCGTGAAACAGTTGCGGCGCGAGGCTCAGAGCATCAGGTGCGGGGCTTCCAGATCCTGAAGAACACGCTTTTTCTTTCCTGCGTGCAGGACATCGCAAAGCTGAGCCTAGACGGTGACAAGCGCACGCCGAGCATTCGCAACTTGGTTGGCGCACTAGATGACCCCGCCATGCGGCGGGAACTGGAGGACCGATACGCCATCTGGGTCATCCCCTCTGCGGACCAACAGGAGGACCCGGACATAGTCGCTGCGCTGAAGCGGATGGAAGAACGGGAGCGCCTGGAGAGGCGAGAGCAATTCCGCGATCACTATGCGGAGTTGCAGGAGTTGTGGAAGAACCTAGCTGGTTCTCCTTCAATGCATGCATTCCTCACCGTGCGGGACAAAGTTTCTGCGCACACGGAGGTGAGATTCGTCGCAGATAAGTACCAACTTGTGGACATCGGCAAGCTCGGGATCAAGTGGGGCGACGTGCGTCGGAACATGGAAATCATGCAACGGCTCGTTGAACTCTTGGGTCTCATTGTCAGAAACGCAGGCTTCGCTTGGGATTCCTTGGACGCACAACTGTCAAATGCCTCAAGCGGTTTCTGGAACCATCCGAATGTCGCCCGCTAACAGTTTGGCCGACTCGGATAAGTTGCGGGAAGGTGCCGCTAGACGCCGCGGGACACCCGCCACCTCGTGGCCCCTCGCCGCATCGCCGATCACCTTTACGTTCGAGCGCAGAACGAAAGAGCCATCGACGATGCTCGACGAGCAAGCTGCGGATCCACTGCGCACGACGATCGTGTCGATTCGAACGATCCGCAGCCCTCGCCACCGAGTCCCACCCCACCCACGGGCGCAGGGAGGCGCCCCCGCATGAAGCAACGGATCGCCCGGTTCTCGCCCCACCAGAACGGCAAGGTGGCCGCCATCCTGATGGCCGTCGGTGCCCTGGTCTTCGTCGTGCCGTTCATGCTGGTGGCCTTGATGGCGGCACCTGACGGCGCGGCGCCGCCGCTGCTGTTCATGCTGAGCGTGCCGCTCATCTATCTCGTGCTCGGCTACGTGATGGTGGTCGTGGGCTGCGCCGTCTACAACGCGATGGCGCCGCACGTGGGCGGGATCGAGTTCGACGTGCAGCCGGTCGACGGCTGAGCGGGCTGCCATGCCGTCGCCGCTGGCCGAGCGCATCGCCGACGCGATCGCGCAGGTCGAACCACTGGCGCAGCAGGGCTGGGAGCCGGCCATCTCGATCCTGCGCCAGCTGCGCTGGTGCCTGGCGTTCGTGCGCGGCGAGCCGGTCGAGCCCGCTCCGGGTCCCTTCAGCATGGGCCTGATCGCCACGCGCGAGTTCGACATGCACGGGCACGAGCCCGAACTGGCCCGCCTGGTCAACGCCATCCAGCGCGAGGTCGAGCGGGGCCTCTGAGCGGGTGACCCCTACCAGCGCGCCGCCGGCCCGGCTGGTCGCCGTCGACCGCGAGTTCGCGGTGCAGGACTGGCTGGAGGTCGCGGTCTAGGGGTGAGCGCGGGGGCTGTTGCGGGCGCCGCCGGGCTGTGAACGCCCCTGGAACGCGGCCTGGGCCGTTGGACCCGGGGTGCAGTGGTGCCCGCGCCAACGAGGCGGCGAGAGGCCAGAATGCGCCCGTGCACTTGGGTGCCGATGCGAGCGCCGTGGGCACCGCAGCTGCCGACCCCTGCGTCCGTGACCCTTGCCGCCCCTGCCGACCGACCCCGTTGCTGCCGACCCATGAAGAAGACGCTGCTCCTGTCTGCCTCCCACCTGCTGGTGGCCGCCGCCGGCTTCGCGCTCGGGGTCTACGCGTTTCCCATCCTCATCGCTCCCGAGGCCCCCGGGGACGCCGAGGTTGCCGGCCAGGCGCAGGCGGCTCGCTACCAGGGGCGCTTCCATCGAGACCTGAAAGACAGTGACGCCCTGCATTGGGGCGAGGGCACGGTGTCCATCGGGACTGGCTTCGTCGCCTTCCAGGGCCGACTGGCGCCCGGCCCGGACTACAAGCTCTACCTGTCCCCCGAATTCGTCGAGACCGAGGCCGACTTCGCCCGACTCAAGCCAGCGATGGCTCGCGTGGGTGACGTCAAGACGTTCCACAACTTCCTGCTGCCCCTGCCGGCGTCGGTGGACCCGTCACGCTACACGACCGTGATCGTGTGGTGCGAGACGTTCGGCCAGTTCATCACGGCCGCGAAATACCGCTGAAGACCCGGCACCGCGGGCCGCTGCAGGCAGACATGCAGCTGTGGCTCGCCGGCGGCCGCGCCGCGCTCGCCGGCCCCGCTTCCCAGCGGGCGGCACGCGGGCGTAACCTGTCTCCCATGCAGCCGCACGTCAGCCTGATCACCCTCGCCGTCGACGACCTCGACCGCGCCCTGGCCTTCTACCGCGACGGGTTGCGCTGGCCCACCGAGGGCGTGATGGGCGCCGAGTTCGCCATCGGCGCGGTGGCCTTCTTCGAGCTGGCCGGCGGACTGAAACTCGCGCTGTGGCCGCGCACCAGCCTCGCCGCCGACACCGGCTTGCCGGTGCAGCCCACCAGCACCACCGGCGTGTGCCTGGCGCACAACGTGGGCTCGCCCGCCGAGGTCGAGTCGGTGCTGGCGCAGGCGCAGCGCGCGGGCGCCCGCATCGTCAAGCCGGCGCAGCGGGCGTTCTGGGGCGGCTGGGCCGGCTACTTCCAGGACCTGGACGGGCACCTGTGGGAGGTGGCGTTCAACCCGGACCTGCCGTCCGCTGCCTGAGGCCGGACGCGGCGGCCCGCACCCCTTGACCCCGGACCCGCTCCAGGGTTTCCAATGGCCGGCATGTCCTCCCGTTGCTGCTCCCACACCCCCACCGTCGCCGCCACCGACCCGCGCTGGCGGCGCGCGCTGTGGATCGCGCTGGCGTTCAACGCCGGCATGTTCGCGGTCGAGACCGGCGCCTCGTGGTCGTCGGGCTCGGTGGCGCTGCTGGCCGATGCGATCGACTTCTTCGGCGACGCGGCCAACTACGCGCTGAGCCTGGCGGTGCTGGGCCTGTCGGCCGCCACGCGGGCGCGGGCGGCGCTGGCCAAGGCGGCCACGATGGGCGCCTTCGGCCTCGGCGTGCTCGCCCATGCCGCCTGGACCTTCAGCCGCGGCGGCACGCCCGAGCCGCTGACCATGGGCGCGGTCGGCCTGGCCGCGCTGGCGGTCAACGCGGGCGTGGCGCTGCTGCTGCTGCGCTTCCGTGACGGCGACGCCAACATGCGCTCGGCCTGGATCTGCTCGCGCAACGATGCGCTGGGTAACCTGGCGGTGCTGGGCGCGGCGGCCGGCGTGTTCGGCACCGGCAGCGCCTGGCCCGACCTGGCGGTGGCCGCGGTGATGGGCGCGCTGGCGTTGCAGGGCAGCGTGAGCGTGCTGCGGCATGCGCGCAGCGAGCTGCGCCACGGGCACGCCGGCCACGGGGCGCCTGGCGGGCACGGCTCCGCGGTGCACGACGGCCACGCCCACCCGCCGCGCGCCTGAGCCGCCCGCATCGCGCCCGGCGACCCGGCACGACGTTCAGACCACGCCGAGCTCGCGCAGCACCGTCCAGGCCGCCTGCACCCGCGCGGCATTCGGAATGTTGCGGTTGGCCAGCAGCACCAGCCCGGCGCGGCGGCCCGGCACGGCGATGGCGTACGCGCCGAAGCCGTTGGTCGAGCCGGTCTTGTGCAGCAGCGCGGGACGTGCCGCCGGGTCGTCGGCCGCCAGCGGCGTGGCGGGGTGGGGTTCCAGCGCCATGGCCGCGCTGGTGGCTGCCACGAGGTCCTCGCGCGTCGCGGCCGGCCCGAAGCCTTCCCAGCCCAGGCACTGCACCATCGCGCCCACCCGGTCCCAGCCGCGCTGCGTCAGGCGGATGGCCTCGGCCAGCGGGGCGGGCAGGGCCTGCGGCTGCAGCTGCGCCTCCACGAAGCGCAGCAGGTCGCCGGGCGTGGCCTTCAGGCCGTAGGCCTGCACGTCGAGCACGCCCGGGTTCACGCGGATGCGCTGGCCGGCGGGGCCGGTGCCCCAGGCGTGGTCGTCGGCCGCTGCGGCGGGCACGTCGACGTGCGTGTGCGCCAGTCCCAGCGGGGCGAGCACGGCCTCGCGCAGCAGCGCGGGGAACGGCCGTCCCAGGCGCTGCGCCACGGCCAGGCCCGCGAGGCCGATGCTGGGGTTGCTGTAGCGGCGGGCGGTGCCCGGCGCGGACGGCGGGCTCCAGCCACGCAACCAGTCGAGCAGGCGCGCCTCGGTCACGCCGTCGGGCACCTGCAGCGGCAGGCCGGCCGCGGTGTAGGTGGCGAACTGCCGCAGGGTGGCGCGGTCGACGGCGCTGCCGCGCAGGATGGGGAAGACCTCGCCCGGGTGCGCGTCGAGCGACAGCTGCTGCGTCACGTGCGCCCAGGCGAGCAGGGTGGCGGTGCAGGGCTTGCTGAGCGAGCCGAGCTCGAAGACGGTGGCGGGGCTGACGGGGCGCCAGCCGCCGGGCGCGGTGACGCCATGGCAGGCGAGGTGGCGGCGGCCGTCCAGCGTCACGCCCACGGCCAGGCCGGGGATGGCGTGCTCGGCCAGCAGCGGCCGGACGGCGCGGTCGACGGCGGCCGCGACCGCCGCGGGCGGCGGGGTGGTGGCGCAGGCGGGCAGCAGCGGGGCCGCGAGGGCGGCGAGGGCGGCGCGGCGGGTGGGGTGCGGGGACATCGGCCGTGATGATGCCGCGCTGCGCGCGGCGGCCTGGATCCCCGCGGGGTGACGAAGCGACAGCCGCCGTCTTCGGGATCGGAACCAAAAAAAGGGGCCGCCCAAGGGCGGCCCAAATCCAGGGTGGATTCCCCGAAAGAGACAACTGGTACGGATGTGGTGTGTGGCTCCCCCGAGCCTCAGAGCCAGCGCTTGCGCCGGCGGTAGGACTTCATGTCGCGGAAACTCTTGCGGCCCTCGGTCGACAGGCCCAGGTAGAACTCCTTGACGTCGGGGTTCTCGGCCAGGGCCCGGGCGGGGCCGTCCATCATGATGCGGCCGCTCTCCAGGATGTAGCCGTAGTCGGCGTAGCGCAGGGCGACGGTCGTGTTCTGCTCGGCCAGCAGGATGCTCACGCCTTCCTTCTGGTTCAGGTCCTTCACGATCTCGAAGATCTCCGCCACGATCTGCGGGGCCAGGCCCATCGAGGGTTCGTCCAGCAGCAGCATCTGCGGCTTGGCCATCATGGCGCGGCCGATCGCCGTCATCTGCTGCTCGCCGCCCGAGGTGTAGCCCGACTGGCTGGCGCGGCGCACCTTCAGGCGCGGGAAGTAGTGGTACACGCGCTCGAGCGAGTCGCGCAGCTGCGCGGCCGACTGCTTGCGGGTGTAGGCGCCGGTCAGCAGGTTCTCCTCGACCGTCAGGTGGCCGAAGCAGTGCCGGCCTTCCATCACCTGCACCATGCCCATGCCCACCAGGTCGCCGGGCGTGAGCTGGTCGGTGCGCTGGCCCTTGAACTCGATCGAGCCCTTGGTGACCTCGCCGCGCTCGGCCCCCAGCAGCGTGGACACCGACTTGAGCGTGGTGCTCTTGCCGGCGCCGTTGCCGCCCAGCAGGGCGACGATGCGGCCCTTGGGCACTTCGAGCGAGACGCCCCGCAGCACCAGGATCACGTGGTCGTAGATGACCTCGATGTTCTTGACCGAGAGGATGGGCGCCTCGGCCGGCGAGGCCGGCCTGGACGCATGGGAGGCTTCGAGCACGGAAGACATGGCAACTCCGGAGGTCTGTCGGTGGTGGACGGCGGGGCGCCGGCTGGCGCCCCGCCTCCGCGGGTCAGCACTTGCGCGGGGTGACCTTCTGCTCGACCGCGTACTTGGCGGCCGACTCCTCGACCATCTCGCGGATCATCTTGCGGTCCGACGAGACCCAGGTCGGGGTGATCAGGTTCCACTTGGCACCGTCCCACTGGATCAGCTTGATCACGCCGGCGCCCTCGTGGTCGCTGCACGACAGGCGGAACGACGGCAGCATGCCCTCGATGCCCAGCGTCTTCAGGCGCTCGGGGGTGAGGTTCAGCGCCTCGAAGCCGGCACGCAGTTCCTCGCCGTTGAGCGGCTGACCAACCTTGTTGGCGATGCGCTGGCCGTTGCGCACGGCCTCGACCCAGAAGATCGCGGCGGTCACGCCACGGTTCCAGTAGATGTTGCCGATGCGCTTGGGATCCGACAGGTTGCCCTTGCCGCCGCCGTAGACGACCTTCTCGATGTCCTGCACCAGCGGGAACTGCTTGCCCGAGGGCACGTTGGCCGCGGCGATGTAGCCCTTGGCGGCGTCGCCGGCGGGCATCACGTCCTCCTCGGAGCCGGCCCACCACACGCCGATCATCTTGTCGCGCGGGAAGTTCTGGCGCGCGGCGTTGGTGATGGCGGTGGAGTTCATGCCCGCGCCGAAGCCCCACAGGATCACGTAGTCGGCGCGTTCCTGGCGGATGCGCAGCCACTGCGACTGCTGCTCGATGCCGGGCGCGGCCACGGGGATCGAGATCAGCTCGAAGCCCCACTCCTTGGCCAGGCGGTTGAGCACTGGCAGCGGCTCGCGGCCGAAGGCCGAGTCCAGGTGCAGGTGGGCGATCTTCTTGCCCTTGAGCTTGTCGGGCCCGCCTTCCTTCTGGGCCACCCAGTTCATGATGGCCGAGGCCTGCGACCAGTAGCTGGTCATGGTGGAGAACACCCAGGGGAACACGCGGCCGTCGGCGGCGTCGGAGCGGCCGTAGCCGTACTGGGTCAGCACCACCTTGTCGTCGTCGACGCGGTTGAGCACGCCGTAGGCGATGGGCGTGGCCAGCGGCTCGAAGATGTGCATCTGCTGGCCCTTGGCGTTCTTGAGCAGGCGCTGGTAGCACTCCACGCCGCGGGCGGCGTTGTACTCGGTCTCGCACTCGGCCCAGGTCATCTGCACGCCGTTGACGCCGCCCTCCTTCATGTTCACGTACTGGAGGTAGTCGATGATCCCGCCGAAGAAGCCCGTGCCGCCGGCGGCGAAGGGGCCGACGCGGTAGCTGGGGATGCCGAAGTACTGCTCCTTGGCCTGGGCCTGGGCCACGGCGGGCACCAGGGCGGTCGCCGCCACGGCCGTGGCGGCCAGGGCGCCGCGCAGGGCGCGGCCGATGCCGAAGTTCAAAGTCATGTCGCGTCTCCTAGCAGTTGTGGTGTGGGAAGGGGAAGGGGGAACGGGAACGGCGGGCGCTCAGTGCGGGAAGGGCCACAGGCGCAGCTTGTCCTTGGTGAGCTGCCACAGGCGCGCGAGGCCGTGGGGCTCCAGGATCAGGAACACGATGATCAGCACGCCGAAGACGATCAGCTCGACGGCCGAGGTCACGCTGGCGTCCACCGAGGCGCCCAGCAGCGCGTGGAAGATCACCGACAGGAAGATGGGCAGCAGCAGGATGAAGCCCGCGCCCAGGAACGAGCCCAGGATGGTGCCGACCCCGCCGATGATGATCATGAACAGGATGCGGAACGACAGGTCGATGGTGAAGGCCGAGGGCTCCACCGTGCCCAGGTAGGCGTACGCGAACAGGGCGCCGCCAACGCCGCAGTAGAACGAGCTGATCGCGAAGGCCAGCAGCTTGGTGCGCATCAGCGGCAGGCCGATCACCTCGGCGGCCACGTCCATGTCGCGCACCGCCATCCAGGCGCGGCCGGTGCTGCCGCGGGCCATGTTCTTGGCCAGCAGCGCCAGCGCCGCGACGATGAGGAACACCAGCACGTACTTCTGCTGCGGCGTGGCGAAGCTGTAGCCCAGGATCTCGATCTTCTGGGCGGTGATCACGCCCGAGGGGTCGTAGTTCTTGAACCAGCCGAACTTGTCCAGCGCCCAGACGATGAAGAACTGCGCCGCCAGGGTGGCCACGGCCAGGTACAGCCCGCGGATGCGCAGCGAGGGCAGGCCGAAGGCGATGCCCACCGCCGCCGCCGTGATGCCCGCCAGCACGATGGCCACCAGGAACGGCATGCCGTCGATGCGCAGCATGAAGTTGTAGCAGGCGAAGGCGCCCACGGCCATGAAGCCGGCCGAGCCCAGTGACAGCTGGCCGGCGTAGCCGGTCAGGATGTTCTGGCCCAGGGCGACCAGCGAGAAGATCAGCCAGGGGATCAGCAGCGCCTTGAGCCAGTAGTCGTTGGCGATCAGCGGGATCACGCCCAGGCCGACGGCCAGCATGACCAGCATCGCGATGCGGTCCTGCTTGAGCGGGAGGATCTGCCGGTCTTCGGCGTAGCTGCTGCGGAACTGGCCTGCTTCGCGGTAAAGCATGTCGTGTCTCCCTCGGCCGTCAGACGCGGCGGATGATCTTTTCGCCGAACAGCCCCTCGGGCCGCACCAGCAGGAACAGGATGGCCAGCACGTAGGGGAACCAGCTCTCGATGCCGCCACCGACGGAGGGGCCGGCGTAGACCTCGGCCAGCTTCTCGGCCGCGCCCACGATCAGGCCGGCCACGATCACGCCGGGCACCGAGGTGAAGCCGCCGATGATCAGCACCGGCAGGGCCTTGAGCGCCACGAACACCAGGGCGAACTGCACGCCCGAGCGGGCGCCCCACAGCATGCCGGCCGTCAGGGCCACCACGCCGGCGATGGCCCACACCAGCGCCCAGATGCGCTTGAGCGGGATGCCGATGGACAGCGCGGCGGCGTGGTCGTCGGCCACGGCACGCAGCGCGCGGCCCACCTTGGTCTTGCTGAACACCAGGGCCAGCACGGCCACCAGGGTGCCCGCGACCACGGCCGCGAAGATGTCGATCTGGCTGACGAACACGCCGGCCTTGTCGGCCAGCCAGGGCAGGGGCTCGTCCTTGATGCCCAGGTCCAGGCGGCGCACCTGCACGCCCCAGGCCAGCTGCGCCACGCCTTCCAGCACGAAGGTCAGGCCGATGGTGGCCATCAGCAGCGTGATCTCGTGCTGGTTGACCAGCGGCCGCAGCACGTACTTCTCGGTGGTGATGCCCAGCAGCACCATCACGCCCACCGTCACGGGCAGCGCCGCCCAGAAGGGCAGGCCCAGCTCCATGAAGCCCACGAAGGTCAGGACGGCGAAGAACACCATCGCGCCCTGGGCGAAGTTGAAGACGCCCGAGGCCTTGTAGATCAGCACGAAGCCCAGGGCCACCAGCGCGTACATGACGCCGGAGAGCAGGCCGCCCACCAGCACCTCGATGAAGAATTGGAATTGCGCCACGTCGTGTCTCCCTCAGGCTGCCAGCAGGTCCTTGCCGGTCGCGTCGTTGGCCGCCGCGGGCGGCTCGTCGTGCGGCACGCCCAGGTAGGCGTCGATCACGGCCTGGTTGGCGCGCACCTCGGCGGGCGTGCCGTCACCGATCTTCTTGCCGTAGTCCAGCACCACGACGCGGTCGCTGATGTCCATCACCACGCCCATGTCGTGCTCGATCAGCACGATGGTGGTGCCGTAGTGGTCGTTGACGTCCAGGATGAAGCGGCACATGTCCTGCTTCTCCTCGATGTTCATGCCGGCCATGGGCTCGTCCAGCAGCAGCACGTCGGGCTGCGCGGCCAGCGCCCGGCCCAGTTCCACGCGCTTTTGCAGGCCGTAGGGCAGGCGGCCCACCGGCGTCTTGCGGATGTGCTCGATCTCGAGGAACTCGATGATCTCCTCGACCACCTCGCGGTGCTCGGTCTCCTCGCGGCGCGCCCGCGGCAGGTGGAACGCCACCTCGAGGAAGTTGGCGTGCATCTTCATGTTGCGGCCGGCCAGGATGTTGTCCAGCACGCTCATGCCCTTGAACAGGGCGATGTTCTGGAAGGTGCGGCTGACGCCCATGTGCGCCGCGCGGCGCGGGGTCATGCCGGTGATCTTCTCGCCGCGGAAGGTGTACTGGCCTTCCTGCGGGCGGTAGACGCCGTTGATCACGTTGAGCATCGAGCTCTTGCCGGCGCCGTTGGGGCCGATGATGGCGCGGATCTCGTGCTCGTTGACGTCGAACGAGATCTTGGTCAACGCCTTCACCCCGCCGAACGACAGCGAGATGTCTTGCATCTGGATGATCGGCCCGCCGATGGCGTAGCCCCTCGGGTGGTCGTGCAACTGGACGGTCATGGCTGGCTCCGGGTCTGGGGGTTCAGGCGGCCTGCTTCAGCGCGGCGGGCGCGGCCGGTGCGGCGTAGGTGCGCGCGTCGCGGATGCGGATGTCGGCCGAGAGGGTGCCGGTGCGGCCGTCCTCGTAGCGCACCTCGGCGTCGATGCGCACGCTGGGCTGCCGGCCGTACAGGGCGTCGACCAGCACGCGGTAGCGCTCGCCGATGTGGCCGCGGCGGACCTTGCGGGTGCGGGTGAGCTCGCCGTCGTCGGCGTCCAGCTCCTTGTGCAGCACCAGGAAGCGGGCGATCTGCGAGGCGGCGAAGGTGGGCTCGCGGGCCAGGTCCTCGTTGACCTTGGCCACGCAGCCGGCGATCAGCTCGCCCACCTCCTCGCGGCCGGCCAGGTCGGCATAGCCGGTGTAGGAGATGTTGCGGCGGTCGGCCCAGTCGCCCACGGCGGCCAGGTCGATGTTGACGAACACGCAGACCTGGTCGCGGCCGGCGCCGAAGGCCACCGCTTCCTTGATGTACGGGAAGAACTTGAGCTTGTTCTCGATGTACTTGGGCGCGAACAGCGAGCCGTCGGCCAGCTGCCCCACGTCCTTGACGCGGTCGATGATGCGCAGGTGCCCGTCGTCGCCCACGTAGCCGGCGTCGCCGGTGTGGAACCAGCCCTCGGCGTCCTTGGCCGCGCGGGTGGCCTCGGGGTTGCGCCAGTACTCGGTGAACAGGCCGGGCGAGCGGATCAGCAGCTCGCGCTGCGGCGTGAACCTGATCTCCACGCCCTGCACCGCGGGGCCCACGGTGTCGGGCTTGACCTCGCCGTTGGGCTGCACGCAGACGAACACGCTGGTCTCGGTGGAGCCGTACAGCTGCTTGAGGTTGATGCCGATCGCGCGGAAGAACATCAGCAGGTCGGCGCCGATGGCCTCGCCCGCGGTGTAGGCCACGCGCAGGCGGCTCATGCCCAGCACGTCGCGCAGCGGCCCGTAGATCAGCAGGTCGCAGGCGGCGTACTTCAGGCGGTCGGCCAGGCCCACCGGCTTGCCGGTCAGCACGTCGGCGCCGACGCGGCGCGCCAGCGCCAGCGCGCTCTGGTACAGGCTGCGCTTGAGGGCGCCGGCGTCCTCCATGCGGATCGTCACGTCGGTCACCAGCTGCTCGAGCACCCGCGGCGGCGCGAAGAAGTAGGTGGGCCCGATCTCGCGCATGTCGGCCAGCATGGTCTCGGACGACTCGGGGCAGCAGATGGTGTAGCCCACCACCAGCGGCTGCGCGTAGCTGAACATGTTCTGGCCGATCCAGGCCGGCGGCAGGTAGGCCACGGCGACGTCGGTGTCCTGCAGGCCTTCCATGCGGGCGGCGGCCTCGGCGCGGTCGATCAGCGCCTTGTGCGTCAGCACCACGCCCTTGGCCTGGCCGGTGGTGCCGCTGGTGAAGAACATCGCGGCGGGGTCGTCGCCGCTGCCGCGCTGCAGCTCGATGAGCAGGTTGCCGCGCAGGCTGTCGAGCACGTCGCGGCCCTTGCGGGCGAAGGCCTCGTAGCTCACCAGCTCGCGCTGGCGGTAGTGGCGCATGCCGCGGTCCTCGTCGTAGACGATGGTCGCCAGCAGCGGGCACTGGGGCAGGATCTCCAGCAGCTTGTCGACCTGCTCCTGGTCCTCGGCGAACACGTGGCTGACGTCGGCCGCGTGCAGAGGGCCGACCATCTCGGCGCCCACCGCGTCCTGGTACAGGGGCACGGCCACGCCGCCCAGCAGCTGCGCGGCGCACATCGCGGCGTACAGCCGGGGCCGGTTGTCGCCCACCAGGCCCAGGTGGCCGCCGCGCGCGAAGCCGCTCTCGTGCAGGGCCGCTGCCAGCACCAGCACCTCGTCGGCGAGCTCGCGCCAGCTCATGGTCTGCCAGATGCCGCGGCTCTTTTCCCGGATCGCGGGGCGCTCGCCCCGCTGCTCGGCATGGCGCATCAGCAACTTCGGGAAGGTGTCTGCTTTCGTGTCCATGGTCGTGGATGAGCTCACCGTGAATGTGGCCTTTTGGTGTGGTGAGTAGCACTTTAGGAGTCCGGAATGCTTAAATTAGTACCGTCACAGACATTTAAGGGTTAACACTTCTCATGGAAAACACTGCCCTGACGTTCATCCTTTCGACCTCGTGGGGGCGTGCCCTCACGCCCGCCCAGGTCGAGCGCCTGGCCGGCGAGGTGCGCGAGCGCACCGTGCCCGCGGGCACCACCGTCTGCGAGACCGGCGCCCAGGTGCAGTACTGGAAGGGGGTGATGGACGGGCTGGTGAAGATGAGCGTGGTCTCGCCCACCGGCGCGCACTCCACGCTGACCGGCATGCCGGCCGGGGCCTGGTTCGGCGAGGGGCCGGTGCTGCGCTCGGAGGCCTGGGACTTCGACGGCGTGGCCATGCGTCCCACCCGCATCGCGCTGGTGCCCAAGGCCAGCTTCCTGTGGCTGCTCGAGGAGAGCTCCGCGTTCAACCGCTTCGTGATGGCGCAGCTGAACGAGCGGCTGGCGCAGTTCATGGCGGTGATCGAGGCCGAGCGGCTCGAGGAGCCCGAGACCCGCGTGGCGCGCTGCCTCGCGTGGCTGTTCAACCCGGTGCTCTACCCGGGCGTGGGCGCGCAGCTGGAGCTCACGCAGCAGGAGATCGCCTGGCTGTCGGGCACCACGCGCCAGCGCGTCAACCGCGCGCTGGGGCTGATGGAGGAGGCCGGCGTGCTGGTGGCCAAGTACGGCGCGGTGCGCGTGCTCGACTTGGACGGCCTGCGCCGCTTCAGGGCCGGGCCGGCGCCCGTGCAGGCGCTGGCGCGCCCGGCGCTGCGGCCGGTGCCCCGGGCGGTGGCGACGGCGCCGGTGCGTCCCGCCGGGACCCATGCGCCTGTGCCCATGCCCGCGTGAACTCCGCGCCCAGCAGGAAGATCTGGGCCGCGTAGTACACCCAGGCCAGCAGCAGCACGACCGCGCCGGCGGCCTGGAAGGTCTCGTCCATGCCGCTCTTGCCGATGTACAGGCCGATCGCGACCTTGCCCACCTCGAACAGCAGGGCGGTCACCAGGGCGCCCACCGCCACGTCGCGCCAGGCGATGGGGGTGGACGGCATGAACTTGAAGATCATCGCGAACAGCAGCGCCAGCACCGTGACCGACAGCAGCGCGTTGGCCAGCTGCAGCAGCGTCTCCCAGCCGGGCAGCAGGCCGCCGAACCAGCTGCCGAAGGCCGCCAGGGCGGCGCTGGCCACCAGCGACACCATCAGCAGGAAGGCCAGCCCCAGGATCAGGCCGAACGACAGCAGCCGCGCACGCAGCAGGCCCCACAGGCCCGAGGGCTTGGCGCGCTCGGGCACGTGCCAGATGCGGTCCAGCGCGCTCTGCAGCTCGGCGAAGACGGTGGTCGCGCCCACCAGCAGCACGGCCACGCTCACCAGGCCGGCCACCAGGCCGCGGTCGGTGTCGCTCGCCGCGGCCACCAGGCCCTCGACCATCTGCGCCGCCTGCGGCCCCACCAGCCCGGCCAGCTGGTCCGACACCTGGCCCTGCACCGCCTCGCGGCCGAACACCGCGCCGGCGACCGCGATCACGATCACCAGCAGCGGCGCCAGCGAGAACACGGTGTAGTAGGCGATCGCCGCGCCCATGCTGGGCGCGTAGTCGGCCGACCATTGCTTGACGGCCTGCACGGCCAGCTGCAGCAGTTGCTTGGGGGACACCACCGGTGCAGCGTGGCCCAGCGGCGGCGCGCGGCGCGTCGGACACCGCCGCAGCCGGCCGTCGCCACGCGCCGTGCCGCGCGGGGGTCGTCCGCCGCCTACAGCGGCTGACCGGGCGGGACGACGGCCAGCGCGGCAGCGCGGCGCTATCACGGGTGCCCGGAGTCGACAGGAGCCCCCGCCATGCACACCGCCCTTTGCAGCTATCCCGACGAGGCCGCGGCCGGCGCCGCGCGCCAGCGCCTGCTGGCCGCCGGCTACGCCGACGACGACATCCACCTGCAGCACCGCGACCACCACGCCCGGCGCGAGGGGATCGATCCGCGGGCCTGGGACGGCATGGAGCGCGAGATCGCGGTCGACCCGCGGGTGGTGCAGTCGATCGGCGACTTCTTCGGCCGGATGCTGGGCACCGGCCATGCTCACCGCGAGCACTGGTCGCGCGACGTGCACGAGGGCCGCTGGGTGCTGTGCGTCGATGCCGCCGACGACGGCCGCGCCGACGAGGCGCTGCGGCTGATGCATGGCGGCGCGCCCGCGCCGCAGGACCGCCCCGGCGTGGTGCACCGGCCGCAGCAGCCGCGGCTGCGCGAGCTGGCGCGCGACCTGGCGCAGCAGGCGCAGGAGCAGGGGCAGGGCCAGGGCCAGGGCCAGGGCCAGGGCCCGGCCGCCCGCCCGGCGGCCGGCGGCACGGCGGCGTCGGCGCGCGACGGCCGCGTCGAGCGGGCCGTGGCCGCCGCGCCCGGCGAGCGGCCCAGCCGCGACGGCTGGGGGCGCACCCGCCCGGACTGAGGCGCCGGCCGCGCGCTGCGCGCTGTCACGCACGCGCGGGGCTGGCCGCGGGCCGGCGGCCAGAATCCGGCACGGCCCGCGCCAGGGCCGGCCAGGAGACTACATGCACCGCCTGCTCGTGACGCTCGCGTCGGCCTTCGGGGTCGCCGCGGCCTGCGCCCAGACACCCATCGCCACCCCGCTGGCGCCGCCCACGCCCGCCGTGGCGCCGGGCGCCTCGCCCTGGGACGCTCCCGAGGCCTGGCTGTGCCGGCCCGGCCGCGACGACCCGTGCGCGCAACCGCAGGCGCTGACCCGCATCGACGCCGCCGGCCGCCGGTCGACCGAGGTGCTGCGCGCCGCCGCCGATGCGCCGTTCGACTGCTTCTACGTCTACCCGACCATCTCCGAGGACCCGGCGCCCAACAGCCCGCTGGCCGCCGGCCCGGGCGAGCGCCGCGCGGCGGCGCAGCAGTTCGCGCCCTTCGCCTCGGTGTGCCGCCCCTTCGCGCCGCTGTACCGCCAGGTGACGCTGGCCGGGCTGCGGGCCGCGATGGGCGGCCAGCCCGCCGGCATCGACGCCGAGCTGCCGGTGCAGGACGTGCGCGCGGCTTGGCGCCACTACCTGGCGAACGACAACCGCGGGCGCGGCGTGCTGCTGGTGGGCCATTCGCAGGGCAGCCGCATGCTCGTCGAACTGCTCAAGCGCGACATCGAGGGCCAGCCGGTGCAGCGCCAGCTGGTCGCGGCCTACCTCGTCGGGCTGAACGTGCTGGTGCCCGCCGGTGGCACCACCGGCGGCACCTTCGCGCGGCTGGCGCCGTGCCGCAGTGGGGACGAGGTGGGCTGCTTCCTGAGCTGGGCGAGCTTCCGCGCGAGCGCGCCGCCCCCGGGCAACGCACGCTTCGGCCGGGCGCGCGAAGCCGGCACCGAGGTGGTCTGCACCGACCCCGTCGCCCTCAGCGGCATGCCGGTGCAGGCCTGGCTGCCGCGCAGCGCCAACCTGCTGGGGCAGCCGCAGCCGGCCGACTGGCAGCAGGGGCTGGCGGGGGTGGACACGCCCTTCGTCGACCTGCCCGGGCTGCTGCGCCTGGCCTGCGTGCGCGACGGCGCCGCGCACTACCTGGCCGTGGGCACCGATCCCGCGGCGGCCGGCACCGGCCGGCCGGCGACCGTGCCCGGCGACCTGGTGGCGGTCGGCCGGGTGTTCGACGACTGGGGCCTGCACCTGGCCGACATGCAGCTGCCCATGGGCAACCTGCTGGCCCTGGCGCGCCGGCAGGGCGCCGCCTGGCGCGCGCCCGCGCGCTGACACCGCCCGCGCGCGACCGCGCCGACCCACCGGCGCGCTCGCCTGCGCCGGCCGCGCCACAATCGGGGCCTGCGCGCCGGCGGCGGCGCGCGCGTCCGCAGCACCACTTCCCACGCCCATGTCCCTGCCTTTCGCCTCCCGCCTCGGCAACGTCGAGACCTCCGCCATCCGCGAGCTGTTCAAGCTGCTGGGCAAGCCCGGCATCATCTCCTTCGCGGGCGGCTTTCCCGACAGCGCGATGTTCGACGTCGAGGGCCTGCGCGAGGCCAGTGCCGCCGCCCTGGCGCAGGAGCCGGGCGCCGCGCTGCAGTACGGCGCCACCGAGGGCTACGACCCGCTGCGCCAGCAGCTGGCCGCGTTCGAGCAGGCCAAGGGCGTGCAGGGCCTGCAGCCGCACGAGCTGATCGTCACCACCGGCAGCCAGCAGGCGCTGGACCTGCTGGGCAAGACCATGGCCGGCCCGGGCGACAAGGTGATCGTCGAGGGCCCGACCTTCCTGGCCACGATCCAGTGCTTTCGCCTGTACGGCGCCGAGCTGGTCTCGGCCCCGGTCGATGCCGAGGGCGTCGACGTCGAGCGGCTCGAGCAGCTGGTGGTGGAGCACAAGCCCAAGTTCATCTACCTGATCCCCACCTTCGGCAACCCCAGCGGCGCGCTGCTGTCGCTGGAGCGCCGCCGCCGCGTGCTGGAGCTGGCGGTGCGCCACCAGGTGCTGGTGGTCGAGGACGACCCGTACGGCGACCTGTGGTTCGACCGCGCGCCGCCGCCCTCGCTGCTGGCGCTGTCGCACACCGTGCCCGGCTCGCGCGACTGGCTGGTGCACTGCGGCAGCCTGAGCAAGGTGCTGGCGCCCGGCCTGCGGCTGGGCTGGCTGGTGGCGCCGCCCGAGCTGCTGGCCAAGGCCACGATGTGCAAGCAGTTCAGCGACGCGCACACCAGCACCTTCGCCCAGGCCACCGCGGCGCAGTACCTGCGCGCCGGCCGCATGCCGGCCACGCTGGCGCACGTGCGCGAGGTCTATGCCCAGCGCGCCCAGGCCATGGGCGCGGCGCTGCAGCGGGAGCTGGGCGACGCGGTGGCCTTCACGCAGCCGCAGGGTGGCCTGTTCTTCTGGGCCCGCCTGACGGCACCGGGTGCCGATGCCGCCGCCTTCGCCAAGCGCGCGATCGAGCAGGGCGTGGCCTTCGTGCCGGGCGCGCCGTTCTACGCCCGCGACCCCGATCCCGCGACGCTGCGCCTGTCCTTCGCCACCGCCGACGTGGCGAAGATCGAAGAAGGCGTGGCCCGCCTGGCCCAGGCGCTCTGAGGGCCGCCATGCAGCGCCGCCACCTGCTCGCACTGGGGTTCGTATGGCTGGGCGCGGGCGCCTGCGCGCAGCCGGCCGATCCCTGGCCGGCGCTCGCGCAGCCGGGCAGCGTGCTGCTGGTGCGCCATGCGATGGCGCCCGGGGTGGGCGATCCCCCGGGCTTCCGCCTGGACGACTGCCCGACCCAGCGCAACCTGAGCGACGACGGCCGCGCGCAGGCCCGCCGGCTGGGCGAGCTGCTGCGCGGCAAGGGCGTGCAGGTGGGCGCGGTGTGGAGCTCGCAGTGGTGCCGCACGCGCGAGACCGCGCGGCTGGCGTTCCCGCAGGCCGCCGTGCGCGACGAGCCGGTGTTCAACAGCTTCTTCCAGCAGGGCAGCGCGGCTGCCGATGCGCAGACCGCGCGCGCCCGCGCGCTGCTGGCCGGCTGGCGCGGCCCCGGCACGCTGGTGGTGGTGACCCACCAGGTCAACATCACCGCCCTGACGGGCCTGGGCGCGTCGTCCGGCGAAGGCGTGGTGCTGCGGCGCGGCCCGGACGGGGCGCTGCAGGTGCTGGGGACGCTGCAGCCCTGAGGCGCGGCCGCCGGGTGCCGTGGCGGCCTCGTCATGCCCGCGCAGGCGGGCATCCACGATCGGGCGCAGGGGTGGTGCGTGGGTCCCCGCCTGCGCGGGGACGACGGCTGCAGGCGCCGTGAGGCGCGCCGGTCACTTCTTGCCGAACACGTACGCGTCCATCGCCAGCGCCCCGTAGGTCATCCCGCCGTCGATCACCCGCGCCGGCGCCTGCGCATCGCCGGCACCGAACGCGAACGGCAGGGGCAGGTAGTGCTCGGGCGTGGGATGGGCGCGCTGCGCATGCGGGGCGGCCTCCCAGGCGGCCAGGGCGGCGCCGTCGTGGCGGGTGACGGCATCGCGCGCCCAGGCGACGAAGTCCTGCGCGTAGGGCAGGGGGGCGACGTCCTCCCAGCGGTTCAGGTCGGCCAGGTTGTGCGTGATGCTGCCGGAGCCGACGAGCAGCACGCCCGTGGCGGCCAGCGGCGCGAGCGCGCGCCCCAGGGCCACCGCCGACGCGCCGGTGAGCGTGTGCGGCATCGACACCTGCAGCACGGGCACGTCGGCGTCGGGGTAGAGGTGGCGCACCGGCACCCACGCGCCATGGTCCAGGCCGCGTTGCGCGTCCTCCTGCGCCTCCCAGCCGGCGGCCCGCAGCAGGGCCAGCGCCTCCTGCGCCACCTCCGGCGCGCCGGGAGCGGGGTACTGGATGCGGTAGAGCGCCGGCGGGAAGCCGCCGAAGTCGTGGATGGTCTCGGGCCGCGCGGCGGTGGCCACGCGCAGGCCGCGCGTGATCCAGTGCGGCGACAGCACCAGCACGGCACGCGGCCGGGGCCAGGCGCGGCCGAGCGCGGCCAGCTGCGGGCCGGCCAGGCCGGGCTCGACGGCGAACATCGGCGATCCGTGGGAGACGAACAGGGCGGGCAGGCGGTCCATGGCGGGGTCCTCGGGGCAGGCCCGCACTGTAGGCCGGCGCCGCGCCCGCACACAGCCGGCGGGGCGCACCGGAGCGTTGCGCGCCGCGCAACGACGGCGCGCGGCACACTGGCCGCATGGACGTGATGGACCGGCTGCTCGATGCGCTGCAGGCCCTGCAGGGACTGCCGGCCTACGCGCTGCTGCTCGGCGCGCTGCTGTCCAGCGGCTTCGGCCTGCCGGTCAACGAGGACCTGCTGCTGGTGGCCGCGGCTGCGCTGACGCTGCGCGGCGTGATGGAGCCGCTGCCGCTGGTGGCCACCGCCTGGGTGGGCATCCTGGCGGCCGACACGCTGGTGTTCCACTGGGGCCGCCGCTTCGGCGCGCCCTTGCTGCGGCACCGCGCCGCCGCCCGCGTGCTGCCGCCGCAGCGGCTGCTGGCCCTGCAGGTGCGGGTGCAGCGCTGGGGGCCCGCCTGCCTGGCGCTGGTGCGCTTCGCGCCCGGACTGCGCACCGCGCTGCTGTTCGCGGCCGGCTCGCTGCGCCTGCGCTACCGCGACCTGTGGCTGTGGGACGGTGGCGCCGCGCTGGTCGAGATCCCGCTGCTGGTGTGGGCGGTGCGCGCCGTGGGCGGGAACTGGCAGCTGCTGGCCGATGCCGCGCTGCGCTGGCGTGGCGTGCTGCTGCCGCTGCTGGCCCTGCTGCTGGCTGTCGTGCTGCTGACGCTGTGGTGGCGGCGGCGCCGCGCCCGCGGCCGCGCTTGATGCCGCGCAAGCGGCGGCGCGCCGCGCTGCCGAACATCCCGGGGTGAGCGATTCGCAGTACGACTCCCTGCCTCCCCCCGATCCGCACGAGCGCGTGGCGCGCCTGCTGTACGCCAGCCGCGCGACGCTGTCGGGGCCCGTGTACGCCGAGATGGAACGCATCCGCGCCAGCGCGCTGCGCCACAACCTGCCGCTGGGCATCCACACCGCGCTGCTGCACCAGGCCGGCTGGTTCGTGCAGTGGAAGGAAGGCCCCGCGGACTCCATCGCGGCGCTGATGGCCCGGCTGGCGCACGACACGCGCCATGCGGGCCTGTGCACGGTGCATGCGAGCCAGGGGCCGCGGCTGCTCGCCGGTCCCTGGTCCATGGCGATCGTGCAGTGCCGCGAGCAGGCCGCGGATTTCGGCCGCCGGGTGGCGCTGCTCGCCGCCGAGCAGGCGGCGGGCCGCCCGGCCACGCCCCCGGCGGCGTGGCGCCGGCTGTCCACGCCGGCCGGCCATGCCGGTGCCGCGCGGCAGCACGAGCCCGGGGCCTTCAGGCGGCTGCTGGTGGTGGCCGCGCGCGGCAGCGGCTCGTTCGCGCTGGTCGACTGGCTGGCCCGCCGCGCCGGCCAGCCGGTGGTGCACCGCCGTTACGCCGGCGCGCAGGACCTGGACGTGGGCACCGACCTGGTGGACCTGGCCACGGTGCAGGGCCTGGTGCGGGTGGTCGCGATGGCGCGGCGCGGGCTGGCCCTGCCGCTCACGCGCGCCTTCCTGCCCGACACCGGCCACCTCGTGGTGCTGCTGTCCGGCGACGCCGAAACCGACCTGGCGCTGCTGCGCCGCATCGCCCGGGCCTGTGCCGGCGCCGCGCCGGCGCCCGTGCTGCTGGGCGTGGCGCCGGACCCGGCGGCGCATGCGCCCCCCGCGGCGGCCGCCCTGCAGGCCGGACTGCACTACGTCCCCGTGCTGGCCGACGCCGCGCATCCCCAGGCGGCCTGGCCCGCGCTGGCCGCAGCCGCACGGCAGCCGGCCTGAGCTGCCGCACCCCGACGACACACCGAAGGACCCCATGGCACCGATCGAACTCTTCCGACACCAGGACCACGCCTGCCTCATGTACACCGACCTCGTCGAGGAGGACGGGCAGGCCGTGCAGTCCAACCAGTTCCTCATCGTCGACCACGGCCAGGGCGCGATCCTCGATCCGGGCGGCAACCTGGCCTACAACCAGCTGTTCCTGTCGCTGTCGCGTTTCTTCCCGCCGCAAGGCCTGAGCTACGTACTGGCCTCGCATGCCGACCCGGACAT
This sequence comes from Comamonadaceae bacterium, assembly GCA_027484575.1. Taxonomy (GTDB): domain Bacteria; phylum Pseudomonadota; class Gammaproteobacteria; order Burkholderiales; family Burkholderiaceae_C; genus Ramlibacter. The sequence goes on along the minus strand of JAIXSQ010000007.1, from coordinate 246,956 downwards.
CATCGCGTCGCTCGACCGCTGGATGACCTCGACGCAGGCCAAGCTGGTGATCTCGCGCATCTGGGAGCGCTTCGCGCCGCACTTCACCAAGGTGGGCAAGACCGATGGCCGCGTGATCGGCGTGCCCGACGCGGGCGGCCGGCTGCCGCTGGGGCGCGGCGAACTGTGGCTGCTGCCGGCGCACTTCCTGCACGCCGAGGGCAACTTCCAGTTCTGGGACCCGGTCAGCCGCATCCTGTTCACCGGCGACCTGGGCGTCTCGATGGTCTCGGGCGCGCAGGCGCGCACGCCCGTCACCGACCTGGCGCCGCACCTGCCGCGGATGGAGGGCTTCCACCGGCGCTACATGGTGTCCAACAAGATCCTGCGGCTGTGGGTGCGCATGGCGCGGCAGCTGCCGGTGGCGATGCTGGTGCCGCAGCACGGCGCCCCCATCGAGGGCCGCGCCGCGATTGCGGCGTTCTACGACTGGCTCGAGTCGCTGCAGGTGGGCGTGGACCTGTTCGACGACCGCGCCTACCAGCTGCCCACGGGCACCATCGACACGGCGACGCACCAGGTGCGCCCGCCGCTGCGTGCGGTGGCCGGCTGACGCGGGCGCGTGCCGTGCCGGCTCAGGCCGGCTTGGTCCAGCTGAACACCCGCACCGGCGGCACGTTCAGCAGTTCCCACTCGCGCCGTGCCGGGCCCAGGTGGGGCGCGGTGTACCTGGCCACGTGCGCCCGCACCTGGTAGGCCACGAAGCGGCCGCCGGGCCGCAGCACCTGCGCCACCAGCGCGGCGATGCGGTCGGCCACGTCGGCCGGCATGGTGGAGAACGGGATGCCCGAGACGATCGCCTCGGGCGCGGGCAGGCGGCGCGCCGCGAGCAGGTCGGCCAGCCGTTCGGCGCTGGCCAGCTCCAGCAGCAGGCGGGGATCGTCCAGCGTGTGCGCCAGGTGGCCGTGGAAGCCGGGGTCGAGCTCCACGGCCAGCAGCCGGCCCGAGGCGGGCAGCGCCTGCAGGAAGGCGGCGGTGGTGCCCCCCGTGCCGGGGCCGAGCTCGACCACGGTGCGGGCCTGCGCGATGCCCGCGCGCTGCACCAGCCGCTGCTCCAGCCAGCGCGAGCTGGGCCACACCGAGCCGACCTGGCCCGGGTTGCGCAGGAAGCCGCGCAGGAAGGCGACGCCGTGGCGCCGGGGCGCCGTGGTGGCGGGGACGAGGAGGCCGGTGGCGGCACTGCGCGCGCTGCGTTGCGGATCGACGGGCATGGAGCTCCTGGTGGTGGATGGCGCCGGGGCATTCTGCGGACGGCGGCACCATGCCCATGTCGGACGGCATTGACAAGGCAGCGGCCCCTGCCGCAGCGGGGATACATGGCGATACAGGCGACCGCCGCGCTGCCGTGAAGATCGCAGGCCATGCGCCTGCCGTCCTCCCTCGGTGCCCGGCTCGCCGGCCTGGCCGCCACCCTGCGCCGCCACCGCTGGCGGCTGGCCGCCGCCCTGGCCCTGGCCCCCGTCGCGTACCTGGCGGTGCTGGTGCCGCTCACCCCCTCGACCGACGACCTGCGCAAGGCGCGCGCCGAGCACCCGGCGGTGCTGATGTCGGCCGACGGCGTGGTGCTGGCCACCTTCCAGCGGCTGCACCGCCGCTGGGTGCCGCTGGAGCAGGTGGCCCCGGTCGCGGTGCAGGCGCTGGTGGCCACCGAGGACCACCGCTTCTGGGAGCACCACGGCATCGACCTGCGGCGCACGCTGGCGTCGGTGTGGCACACGCTCAACGGCCGGCGCCAGGGCGGCTCGACCATCACGCAGCAGCTGGCGCGCAACCTGTTCCCCGAGGAGATCGGCCGCGCGCCCACGCTGCACCGCAAGGCCAAGGAGCTGGTCACCGCGCTGAAGATCGAGGCCACCTACGGCAAGCGCGAGATCCTGGAGACCTACCTCAACACGGTCCCGTTCCTCTACAACGCCTGGGGCATCGAGATGGCCGCGCGCACCTACTTCGACAAGGAGGCGCGCGCGCTGGACGTGCTCGAGGCGGCCACGCTGGTGGGCATGCTCAAGGGCACGACCTACTACAACCCCGTGCTGCATCCCGAGCGGGCGCGCGCGCGCCGCAACGTGGTGCTGGCGCAGATGGCCCGGCGCGGCGTGCTGCCGCAGGCGCAGGCGCAGGCGCTGGCCGCCCGGCCGCTGAAGCTGGACTTCGAGCGCCAGGAGGAGGTCGCGGGGCTGGCGCCGCACGCGGCGCAGCACGTGCGGCGCTGGCTGGTCGGCTGGGCCGACCGCAACGGCTACGACATCCATGCCGACGGCCTGGTGGTGCGCACCACCCTGGACAGCCGGCTGCAGAAGGCCGCGCTGCAGGCCGTGGGCAACCAGCTGCGCGCGCTGCAGCCTCTGGCGGCCAGGCGGCCGCAGCCCGGGGGGGCGCGCGCGCCGCTGCAGGCCGGCTTCCTGGCCATGGACCCGCGCAACGGCCACCTGCTGGCCTGGGTGGGCAGCAGCGGCTGGGCCGAGGACGCCTGGGACCATGTCGCGCAGGCGCGCCGGCAGCCCGGCTCGACCTTCAAGCCCTTCGTGTACGGCGCGGCCTTCATGGAGGGCATGCGCCCGGGCGACCAACTGCCCGACAAGGCGGTGGCCCTGCGCGGCCCGGGCGGGGAGATCTGGAGCCCGCGCGATGCCACGCCGCCCACCGGCCGGCCGATGGCGCTGCGCGACGCGCTGGCGCAGTCGCGCAACGGCGTGACGGCGCAGGTGATGGAGCGGGTGGGGCCGCACCGGGTGGCCGAGCTGGCCCGGGCGCTGGGCGTGCGCGACAGCCCGCTGGCCGAGGTCCCCGCGCTGGCCCTGGGCGCCAGCGCGCTCAGCCTGCACGAGCTGGTGTCGGCCTACGCCACGCTGGCGCACAGCGGCGAGCGCCGCGAGCCGCTGCTGGTGCTGCGCATCGAGGACCGCCAGGGCAAGGTGCTGGACGGCTTCGCCACCGGCCGCTCGCAGCAGGCGATGCCGCGGCCGGCGGCGCTGCAGCTGGTGGACGCCCTGCGCGGCGTGGTCGACCGCGGCACCGGCAACGCCATCCGCAGCCGCTGGGGCATCACCGCCGACGTCGCGGGCAAGACCGGCACCAGCCAGGACAACGCCGACGGCTGGTTCGTGCTGATGCACCCGCAGCTGGTGGCCGGCGCGTGGGTCGGCTTCAACGACCCGGCCGTGACCATGGGCGATGCCTGGGGCCCCGGCGCGCGCAGCGCCCTGCCGATGGTCGGCGAGTTCTTCACGCAGGCGCTGCGCGGCCGGCGCATCGACGCGCAGGCCGAGTTCGAGATCCCGCGCCCGCGGCCCAAGCCGCCGCAGGAGGAGGGCGATCCCGTGACGCGGCTGCTGCAGGACGTGGTGGGGCGGGTGCTGCGCATCCTGCAGTGACGCGGCACCTTCGGCGGTGCCGCGGCTTGCGCCGGGTCAATGAACGCGGTCCGCCCGGGCCTAGCATGGGTCGTCGCCCGGAGGACGTCGCCATGCGCCTGCTGCCCCTGCTGTTCGCTCTCGCCGCCTGGCCTGCCGCCGCGCAGACGGCCGTGCCGCCGCCCAGCCGTGGCGCGCTGCTCTACGAGACCCACTGCGTCGAGTGCCACACCACGCAGATGCACTGGCGCGCGCAGCGCCTGGCGCGCGACTGGGGCAGCCTGCGCGCCCAGGTGCAGCGGTGGCAGGCACTGGCGCGGCTGGACTGGGACGCGGGCGACGTCGACGAGGTCACGCGCTACCTGAACGACACGGTCTACCGCTTCGAGCCGCCGCGTCGCGTGTCGGCGCGCTGAGCGGCGCGCCCATGAAAAAAGCCGGGCCTCGTGGCCCGGCTTCCTGCCTCCCTCCCTGGGAGTGACAGCGTGTCGGCTCGCTCAGGGACGGGTGCCGCGGTACAGGCCGCCCGGCGTGGCGAAGAACGTGCCGGCCGCCAGGACCGCACGGCTGCCGTCGCCGGTCAGCGCGATCGAGCGCCACACCGTGTCGCCCGTGGGCGTGTTCAGCGGCGCGAACGAGGTGCCGTTGTTGGTCGACAGCAGGATCTGGCCGTTGCCGGTGTTGGTCGCGCCGGCGCCCGAGAGCGTGGCGGCGATCAGGCCGTTGTTGGCGATGGTCACGCGGGTGTAGTTGCCCACCGTGCTGCTGCCGCGGGCGAAGGTCCAGGCGCCGGCCGCGAAGTTGCCGACGTACAGGCCCGTGCTGCGGCCGGCCGCGGCGACGCCCGTGCCGTACTGCTCGTTGCCGGCCATGGCCACGGTGTTGCCGTCGCGCGAGAGGGCCAGGCGGTACCAGCCGTTCTGCACCGCGGCGCCGCCGACCGTCACCGCCAGCGGCGCGAACGTGGTGCCGCCGTTGGTGGACACGTAGACGTCGCCGTCGTGGCTGGCGGCCACGACGCGCTGGCCGGTGGAGTCGCTGTCGACGGCACGCCAGGAGCTGGTCAGCGCGCCACCGCCGGCCAGGGTGGCGGCGGCGAAGGTCGGCGTGGCGGCCCGGCCGTTGCTGGAGGCGTAGACCGAGCCGCCCATCACCACGGCCACCACCCGGGTGCCATCGGCGGAGACGGTGACCGACTCGTAGGCCAGGTTCTCGCCGGCGTTGAAGGCGGTGTCGACGCGGGCCCAGGTGGTGCCGCCGTCGAGGCTGCGGTACATGCCGCCGTTGAAGGCGAGCGCGTAGATCGTCTGGCCGTCGTCGCTCACGTCGGCCGAGATCCAGGATGCGCTGGGCAGGGCTGCCGGAGCGGCCCAGGTCGCGCCCTGGTCACGGGACAGGAAGACGTTGCCGGGAATGGCGGTGGCGACCATCAGCGAACCGCTGGGGTTCGTCGCGGTCCAGTGCCAGGTGTTGGCCGCCAGCGCGGTGCGCGTCCAGGTGGCGGTGGTGGCGCCCGTCTGGTTGCCACCGCCGGCCGGAGCGGTCGGGGTCGGGTTCTGGGCCACGACGCCGCCGTCGTCGCCGCCACCACCGCAGGCGACGAGCGCCATGGCAGCGGCAGCCGCGAGGGCTGTGGTCCTGAGGGTACTGATCATCATTCGGGAGCCTCCAGTGAATTGCGTGGATGACGCGGTCTCTGCACGTCGGATCGCATGGTCCGGCGGCGGATAGGTCAGCCGCTTGCCGCTTTGGAGCAAGTGCATGTAGGAGGACGGCCTCCGGCAGATGGACCAAATTCCCACAGGCCCGCGGCCGCTGGTCCGAACGGGCCATGGAGTGCCGTCTGCCCCGATCTCGCGCCGGTGTCGGGCCAGCCGCTTGCAGCCGCGGCGGCCGTCCGCATCTGCGCGGCATGGACACTGCGCACGTCATCTGCCCGGCCTGCCGCGCCATCAACCGCGTCGCTGCCGCCGACCTGGGCCGCGCCCCTGACTGCGGCCGCTGCCACCAGCCGCTGTTCACCGGCCAGCCCGTGGTGCTCGATGCGGCCGGCTTCGAGCGCGAACGCACCCGCGGCGGGCTGCCGCTGCTGGTGGATTTCTGGGCGCCCTGGTGCGGGCCGTGCCGCCTGATGGCCCCGGCCTACGCGCAGGCGGCGGTCCTGCTCGAGCCGCAGGTGCGGGTGGCCAAGCTGGACACGGAGCAGGCGCCGGCGCTCGCCGCGCAGCTGGGCATCCGCAGCATTCCGACGCTGGCGCTGTTCCGCGGGGGCCGCGAGCTCGCGCGCCAGGCCGGCGCGCTGACGCGGGCGCAGGACGTGGTGCAGTGGGCGCGCGGGCACCTGGGCTGACCGGCTGCGCGGCGGGCAGGCGGTAAGCTCGGCCGCATGGCCCTCGATCCCGGCACCATCACCCACGCGATCCAGCTGTCGGTCGCCCCCGTGTTCCTGCTCACTGCCGTCTCCGGGATGATCGGCGCGGTGGCCGGGCGGCTGGCCCGCATCATCGACCGCGCGCGGGTGGTGGAGTCGCAGGCCTCGGCCAGCACCGACCCGCAGTTCCGCCAGCGTGCCATCGTCGAACTGGCGCAGCTGCGCCGGCGCGGCCGGCTGGCCAACGGCAGCATCGCGCTGCTGACCTGCTGCGCGCTGCTGATCGGCCTGACCATCATCGTGCTGTTCCTGGGCGAGACCACCGAGGCCAGCCGCACCGGGCTGGCCGCCAGCGGCAGCTTCCTGCTGGGGGTGGCCTGCTTCCTGGCCGCGCTGGTGTGCTTCCTGGCGGAGACCTGGGTCGCCACGCGCATCCTGGACTGGCAGGTCCACTGAGCACCATGCGGCCGGCATGGTCGCATCTCGTCACGCATCCCACGTCTTGTCACGCCGCGGTCCTACACGGCCGCGCCAGCGTGCCTGCCTACGCTGGTGGCTGCACGGGAACACCCCGGCACACAGGGAGACACACGCGATGGACGTGACGATGCGGCCGCGATCGGCGCAACGCTTCGGGCTGGCGCTGCCGGTCACCATGGACGGGCAGCCATGCGCCTGCCACGACCTCAGCGCCACGGGGGTGCTGCTGGAGACCACGCAGCCGCCGGCGGTGGGGGCGCAGGTCGCGCTGGAGCTGCAGTACGAGCTCGATGGGCGCGGGCACGGCGTGCCGTGCCGGGGGAAGGTGGTGCGGGTCGAGCGGCACGGCACGAGCTGGAACGTGGCGGTCGCGCTCGACGAGCCCCTGTTCGCGGACCTGGAGCCGCAGGAAGGCGGCACCGGCTGACGCGTGCATCGGCCGCCGCCGACGCCGGCGCGGCCGTGGGCACACCTAGCGTGGAAGGGCAGGGCGGCAAGTCCGCGGGAGCTTGGCATGGGTACGGTGGATCCGACGAGAGTGGTGGTGCCGCTGCGCCGGCGCGAGGAGCAGCGCGGCGCGGAGCGTTTCGACATGGAGCTGCCGGTGGCCGTGGGCAGCGGGGCCGAGGGCGGCGTCACGCGCGACATCAGCGTCAGCGGGCTGTCGTTCGTCGCGCGGCGGGCGCACGCGCCCGGCGAGCCGGTGGAGGTCACGGTCGACTACCTGCTGGATGGCCACAGCTTCCCCCTGCGCTGCCAGGCGGTGGTGGTGCGCTGCGAGCCCTGCCCGGGCGGCTACACCATCGCCGTGCGCCTGACCACCGCCTTCCTCGAGTAACCGGGGGCGCGCGGCGCCGCGTTGGCGTGCCACCGCCCGCGCGGCCATAATCCCCGCATGGGTCTGCTCAACAGGATCTTCAAGCAGGACGGGGGCAAGGCCTCGACCGGCCCCGCCTCGCTGCCTCCCACCGGGTTCGAGCCCAGCGACGACGCCGACGAGGCGGCCGAGCGCGACGCGACCCGGCGCGAGCTGGTGAGCCTGGTGCTGCGCGAGTCCATGCGGCGGCACGCGGTGCCGTCCGACTGGATCGAGTGCCGCATCCTCCCGGCGGTCGGCGCCCGCCGCAAGGGCAGCATCCACGTGCAGCTGGTGGTGCGCCAGGGCCAGTCCAGCCTGCTGACCTACATCCCCGCGTTCCAGAGCAGCTTCATGGCCGAGGTCGAGAAGTTCGAGCCGCGCGCCTGGGACTGGCTGCTCAGCATCTCCTGGCAGTTCGAGGGCATCAACGCCAACACCGGCGGTGCCCTGCCCGAGGCCGGCCGGTGGTCGGCGGCCGCGCCCGTGGCGGCGCCGGCCGCGGCCATGGCGCCGATGCGGCCCGCTGCCCTTGCCGAGGAGCCGTCGGACGATCCGCAGGCGCTGGAGGACGACCTGAAGGCGCTGTTCGCGATCCGCGATGCCGCCATCAACGGCGAGATGCAGCCCGACTTCGAGCCCACGCGGCCGGGCTTCCAGGCCTCCGAGGGCGGGCCGGGCCGCTGAGGCCGCGGCGCTGCGGCCGCCTCAGGGCAGCAGCGTGACCCGCGCGGCGACCAGCACGTCGTCCTCGACGCGGTCGCCTTCCACCAGCACCTGTCGGCCGTTGGCCAGGTCCGCTGCCGTGCCGCCGGCGAACACTGCCGCCCGTGCATCCACGTCCTGCCCCCGCACGCGGAAGTCCGCGGCGCTGCGCAGCGCGCCCACGGGGCCGGTGGCCGTGTAGCGGGCCGCCACGGCGCCCGCCGGCCCGCCGGGGGCCGCCAGCCCGTCCTCGTCGTCGCGCAGCCGCACCCGGTCCACCCGCAGCGCCGTGCCGGCCACCGTGCCGCGCACCTCCACGGCCGCGCCGGCAACCACGGCGCGGCTGGGCCCGCCGCTGACCTGCGCCCGGTCGAGCAGCAGCGTCCAGCCCTGCAGCTGCAGCGTGCCCGCCGGACCGGCCACCAGCAGGCCGGCCAGGGTCAGCTGCGTGCCCTCGGGCGGGGTGCCGACGGCGACGCCGGCGGTCCAGGGCTCGATGCGGGTCGCCTGCAGTTCGCCGGCGGCCGAGGCGGCGCGCACCCGCACCAGCTGCCCGGCCTGCAGGGGCGCCGCCAGCGCGCCGGCGGCCCAGCGCACCGGCTGGGCACCGATGCGCAGGCTGCCGCCACCACCGGCCACGCGCAGGTCGGTGGCCACGCCGGCCAGCACCACGCCGGCCAGCGCGGCGCGCTCGATGCGGGTGGCGCGCAGCACGCCACCGGGGCCGGGCAGGCCGTGCACCTGGACCACGCCGCCCGCGTGCACGTCGGTGGGGCCCCGCAGGCCACCCCCGTACACCGTGCCGGCGTCGGCCAGCACCTGCTGGCCCAGGACCCCGAACAGGCCACGGGCCGCGTCGGCCGACTGCACCGGCCCGCGCAGCTCCGCCGCCGAGCGCACGGTGCGCGCCACGCCGTCCGTGCCCGAGGCGGCCAGGCTGCCGTCGACCTGCACCGTCACGCCCAAGCGCAGCAGGTCCACGTCCTCCAGCAGCAGCCGGGCGTCGTCGATCTCGAAGCGCACCCCGTTGACCACGATGCTGCCGAAGCCGCTGACCGGGCCGAAGCCGGCGGTCGCGACCACGCCGGTGCCGCCCGAGCCGATGCCCCCGGGGTCGATGCCCGTGCCGCCCGAGCCGATGCCGGCCGTGGGCCCGCCCCCGCCACCGCAGCCGGCGACCGGCAGCAGCCAGGGCAGCAGGCCCGCCTGCAGCCAGGCGCGCCGTCTCATCGGCGCGCTCCCCTGCCGGCGCGCCGCCCCGTCATGCGTCGGGTCCCTCGCGGTCGCCGTGGTACAGGTACACGCCCACCCGCAGGCGCCGCGGACCCCCGCCGCCGTTGCGTGCCACGGCCTCGCCCAGCAGCGCGACCAGTTCGTGGTGCAGGCTGGCCCAGCGCTGGCGCATCAGCTGGTGGGCCGCGGCGCAGTCGGCCTCGACCAGGCCGTCGGCGAACACCGCGCGTTCCAGCAGCGGCGGGCCTTCGGCCAGCGCGTTCGACACGGCGGCCGCCGCATGGTCGCGCAGGTTGTCGCCCAGGAAGGCCAGGGTGCCCTGCAGGTCCGCGGCCGGCACGAAGCCTTCGGCCGCCAGCGTCACCGTCTGGGCGTCGACGCGGCTGACCATGCCCAGCCGCATCAGCTCGTCGAGCACGGCCCGGTGGTGCACGTCGCCGCGGCTGGCCTCGCGGGCCACGTCCTCGAACGACAGCCCCTGGTCGGAGGCGACGACCGGCAGCCGCAGCAGCGCGGGATCGTCCCCGGCCAGCTGCAGCCAGCGGGTGAAAGTCTTGGCCGCGGCCGACTGCTCGGTGCGCGGCAGCGGGTCGGGCGGCCGCCGCACGCGGGCGGTGACGTCCTTGCGGTTCAGGCCGGTGGTGACGGCCAGCTGGCTGATGTTCGGCGCGGGCACGCCCTGGCGGCGCCACAGGCGGGTGGCTTCCTCGAGCAGCAGGTCGCGCAGCAGGGTCTCGAGCTGCGGGTGCTTGAGGCCCAGGCCGAGGGCCAGCCGCACGATCGGTCGCATGACGCGTGCGCAGGCGGCCTGGGCCCAGGAGAGGCGGTCGTGCATCGGGGAGGGTTGTTCGGGTGTCCGTGCGATTGTTCCGGCCGCCGCCGCACCGGACGGGCCATGGCAGGCCGCGCTTGGCCCCGTCGGGTCAGGCACTGGCCCGAACGGGCCCTGCGTCCAGGGGAACGGCCGAGGCAGCGCGAGGCTCAGCATGCGCCCGCCTGCCTCAGGGCTTGGGGATGCGCAGGGTCTTGCTGACCATGGCGCTGCCCGACAGCACGAACAGCAGCACCAGCGGATGCAGCGTCCAGGGACCCAGCGTGAGCGCGCCGCCCCACAGGGCATCGCCGATGCGGCCCTGCCAGGCGGCCAGCGCGATCACGCCGGTGAGCACCACGCTGGTGGGGATGGGCGTGCCCTCGAAGTGCGTGACCTTGCCGCCGGGGCCGGCCATCGCGTCGGCAGTGACGTTGTAGCGGGCCAGGCGGCTGACGCCGCAGCAGACGAAGAACACCAGGGCGGCCACGTCCCAGCCCCCCTGGGCGCCGGCGGCGAAGGCCAGGGCGGCCGGCGCCATGCCGAAGGAGATCACGTCCGAGAGCGAGTCCAGCTCGCGCCCGAGCGGGGAGTGCTGGTGGCGGGCGCGGGCGATGCGGCCGTCCAGCACGTCGAAGGCGAGCGCCGCCGGCGCCAGGGCGGCGGCGGCGTACAGGTGCCCGAGGTCGCCGCTGGCCAGGTGCAGCATCGCCAGGAAGATGGCGCCCACGCCGCAGGCCGCGTTGCCCAGGGTGAAGAAGTCGGCGAGGTGGAAGCCCCGCAGCATCGAGAAATGGCGGGGGCCGGCACGGGCGGCAGCGGCGGCGTCGGGTGCGGTCGGGTCCATGCCCGATGCTGGGCAGGCGCGCGCGCCGCGCGGGTCGGCCCCGGGCCCCGGCGGCTGTCGTCCACCGCCGACGCGCCGGGGCGCGGATCAGCTCACTGGCGGATGCGGCCGCTGGCGCTGACGATGGAGAGCTCGACGTAGCGCGAGCCGGTGCGCACGCCGGGCCGGAAGCTCACCAGGAAGCCGCCCGCGTCCCAGCGCTCCATTCCGTCCAGCGCGGCGGCCATGCCTTCGCGCGTGGGCCGCGCGCCCTGGCGGCGGGCGGCCTCGACGATCACCTTGGCGGTGAGGAAGCCCTCCATCAGGGCGTAGCTCACCGGCTGCTCCAGCTTGGCGGCGCGGGCCATGTCGGCCAGTTCCTTGGCCACGGGCACGGTGATGCGGTAGGGGTTGGGCACGACCTGGGCGATGGCCACGCCCTGCATCTGCTCCTCCGACAGCTGCCGCGACATCTGCTCGATGTCGGCGCCCGACTGCGCGAACAGCTGGGCCGCGCCGCCGGCGGTGCGGTACTGCTCGATGAAGGCGGCGGCCGCGCCGCCGGTGGCCACCAGGATCACGGCCTGCGGCGATGCCTTGAGCATGGCGTCCACCGCGGCGGTGACGTTGTTGCCGCCGGCCGCGTAGGGCGCCTTGGCCAGCACCCGCGCCTTGGCCCTGGCGGCCGACTCGTCGGCCGCGGCCAGCAGCGCGGCGGCGCCCGGGCCGTCCTCGTACACCAGCCCCAGGCGGGTGATGCCGATGGTGGCCAGGTGCTCGGTCAGCTTGTCCACCTCCTGCCGCAGGCCGGCGCGCACGTTGTAGACCCAGGGCGTCTCGGGCCGGATCTCGGCCAGCCGGTAGCCGACCAGCGCGATGCGTTCCTTCTCGAGCACGCCCGACTGCACGAGGTCGGCCACGTTGCGGTTGCCGAAGTAGCCGGCCAGCACCAGCGGCTTGTCCTCGGCCAGCAGGCTGCGCGTGGCGCCCACCGTGTCCTCGGCGCGGCCGCCGTCGTCGCGGCTCACCAGCTTGAAGCTGTGGCCGCCGGCGGCGGCGCTGCCGCTGACGGCGTTGAAATACAGCTGCATCCCGGCTGCGTAGGCGCGCCCGGCCGCGGATTCGCGGCCGGTGAGCGGGGCGACCTGGCCGACCACGACCTGGGCGGCGTGGGCCAGCGGGATGGCGGCGGCCAGCGCCAGGGCGGCGGCAGCGGCTCGCAGTGTCTTCATGGGGATCCTCCTCTGTCGAAAAACCGCGAACCATACCCGCGCGCGGCCCCTGCCCATGCTGGAAAGCCCTGAGCCGTGCAGGGACGCGTGACGGGTTGCACGGGTGCTCCAATGCAGGCATGTCCCAGCGCACACTCGCGACGCCCGCGCCGGCCTCGGCGATCGAATCCCGGCAGGCCTGGCTGCGGCTGGCCGTCTCGCTGCTGCTCATGACGATCGGCGGCGCCGGCATGTATTCCATGACCGTGGTGCTGGCCCCGGTGCAGGCGGAGTTCGGCATCGGCCGCGGCACCGCCTCGCTGCCCTACACCCTGACCATGGTGGGCTTCGGGCTGGGCGGCATCCTCATGGGCCGGCTGGCCGACCGGCACGGCGTGATGGTGCCGGTGCTGGTGGGCGGGCTGGGGCTGGGCGCCGGCTTCGTCGGGGCGGGGCTGGCGCCGGGGCCCTGGGCCTTCGGTGCCGCGCACGGCCTGCTGATCGGGCTGCTGGGCACCAGCGCCACCTTCGCGCCGCTGGTGGCCGACACCTCGCTGTGGTTCGAACGCCGGCGCGGCATCGCGCTGGCCATCTGCATGAGCGGCAACTACGTGGCCGGCGCGGTGTGGCCGCCGGTGCTGCAGCACTTCGTGGCCACGGCCGGCTGGCGCGCCACCTACGTGGGCGTGGGCCTGTTCTGCCTGGCCACCGTCGTGCCCCTGGCCTTCGCCCTGCGCCAGCGTCCGCCGGCGGCGCCGGCCGCCGCGGCCGCAGGCCCGGCCGGTGGCGCACCGGCCGAGGGCGCGCGGCCCTTCGGCCTGTCGCCGGGCACCGCGCAGGGCCTGCTGTGCGTGGCCGGCGTGGCCTGCTGCGTGGCCATGTCCATGCCGCAGGTGCACATCGTGGCGTATTGCACCGACCTGGGCTTCGGCCCGGCGCGCGGCGCCGAGATGCTGGCGCTGATGCTCGGGTTGGGGGTGGTCAGCCGGCTGGTGTCGGGCTGGATCTCCGACCGCATCGGCGGCCTGCGCACGCTGCTGCTCGGCTCGATGCTGCAGGGCATCGCGCTGCTGCTGTTCCTGCCGGCCGGCGGCCTGGCCTCGCTGTACCTGGTGGCCGGCCTGTTCGGGCTGTTCCAGGGCGGCATCGTGCCGGCCTACGCGCTGGTGGTGCGCCAGCACTTCCCGGCCGCCGAGGCGGGCCGCCGGGTGGGCACCGTGCTGATGGCGACGCTGCTGGGCATGGCCCTGGGCGGCTGGATGTCCGGCGCGGTGTTCGACCTCACTGGCTCGTACCGCGCCGCCTTCGTCAACGGCATCGCCTGGAATGCGCTGAACCTGGTGATCGTCGGCACGCTGCTGCTGCGGGTGCGGCGCGCCCGCGCGGCCGAAGGCGCCGCGCCGGCCTTGGGATAATCGCGGCCGATGGCCGCGCCCCCCGTCCTCGACCGGCGCCGGCTGCTGCTGCTGGCCGCGGCGGCAGCCGGGGGCGCCGCCTTGCCCGCCTGCGGCAGCAGCCCGCGCTGGCAGGCGCAACCCTTCTCGCTGGGCGTGGCCAGCGGCAGCCCCGAGGCCGACTCGGTGGTGCTGTGGACCCGCCTGCTGCCCGCGCACGGTGACCTGCCCGAGGGTGGCCGCGTGCCGGTGCCGGTGCGCTGGGAGGTGGCGCACGACGAGGCCTTCCGCCAGCCGGTGCGCAGCGGCGAGGCCATCGCGCATCCGGCCCTGGCCCATGCGGTGCACGTGGAGGTGGACGGCCTGGCGCCCGGGCGCTGGTACCACTACCGCTTCCAGGCCGGCGACGCGACCAGCCCGGTGGGCCGCACCCGCACGCTGCCGGGCCCGGGCGAGCAGCCCGGGCGGCTGCGGCTGGCCTATGCCTCGTGCCAGCGCTGGGAGCACGGCCGCTATGCCGCCTGGCGCCACATGCGCGGCGAGCAGCTGGATGCCGTGGTCTTCCTGGGCGACTACATCTACGAGTACCCGAACGCCACCGCCGCGGTGCGCGGCTTCCCGACCACCGGCTGGGTCAAGACGCTGCCGCAGTACCGCGAGCGCCATGCCCTGCACCGCAGCGACCCGGACCTGCAGGCGATGCACGCGGCCTGCCCGTGGCTGCTGACCTGGGACGACCACGAGGTGCAGAACGACTATGCCGGGCTGCACCCGGGCGATCCGTTTCCCTGGGGCCTGAACGCCGTGGCCGACTTCCCCGCGCGGCGGGCGGCGGCCTACCAGGCCTGGTACGAACACATGCCGGTGCGCGCCTCGGCGTTCGCGCGCGCCCTGCTGGCGGGGCAGGCGGCGCCGGAGCTGCCGCTGTACCGGCGGGTGCGCTTCGGCCGCCTGGCCGACGTGCTGCTGCTGGATGCGCGCCAGTACCGCGACGTGCAGGCCTGCACCCAGCCCTTCGACCCGTCGGCCTGCCCGCAGGCGGCCGACCCGGGGCGCACCCGCCTGGGGGCGGCGCAGGAGCGCTGGCTGGACGGCGCCTTCGGCGAGGCCGGCCAGGGCTGGACCGTGCTGGCGCAGCAGACCGTCTTCGGCCTGCGCGACCTGCAGCCCGGGCCCGGGCAGCTGCTGTCCAACGACGGCTGGGACGGCTACCCCGCCGCGCGCCAGCGGCTGGTCGACGGCCTGCGCCGGCACCGCGTGGCCAACCCGGTGCTGCTGGGTGGCGACCTGCACGAGCACTGGGTGGGGCATGTGCTGGCCGAGCCCGCGCGCCCCGACAGCCCCGCGGTGGGCGTGGAGTTCTGCGGCACCAGCATCACCTCCAAGGCGCGGCGCGTGGAACGGGTGCCGGCGGTGCTGGCCGAGAACCCGCACTTCGTCTTCGCCGATGCGCTGCACCGCGGCTACGGCGTCGTGGAGTTGCGGCCGGGCCGGCTCGAGGCCACGCTGCGCGGCCTGGACGACGCCACCCGCGAGGACGCGGCGCTGCTGACGCTGGCGCGCTTCGCGGTCGAGGCGGGCCGCCCGCGGCTGGAGCGCGCATGAGCGGCGCGCGGCTCCACCCGGCCTGGCTCGCGTGGCTGCTGCTGGCGTTGCTGCTGCTGGCGTGCCCGGCGCGGGCCACCCAGCCGGTGGTGGAGGTCGCGCCGGAGAGCGCGCCGCTGGACCTCACGCCGGGCCTGCGGGCGCTGGAGGACCCCACGCGGACGCTGGGCGTCGCCGAGGTCCGCGGCCCCGCGGTCCAGGCGCGCTTCGCGCCGGTCCCCGCCACCGCCGGCTCGAACTTCGGCCTGACGCGCTCGGCCTGGTGGCTGCAGCTGACCCTGCGCGCGGCCGCCGGCGCGCCGGAGGACTGGCTGCTGGAACTGGGCTACCCGCCGCTGGACCAGATCGAGGTCTGGGTGGGCGACGGGCAGGTGCCGCTGGTGGGCGGCGACACGCGGGCGTTCACCACCCGCGCGGTGGCCCACCGCAACCACGTGTTCCCGCTGCGGCTGCCGGCCGGCGAGACCGTCACCGTGCTGCTGCGCGTGGAGTCCGAAGGCGCGGTGGTGGTGCCGCTGCAGCTGTGGACCGCGTCCGCGCTGTGGCGCCACGACCAGGTCGCCTACGGCGTGCTGAGCCTGTATTTCGGCCTGCTCGGCGGGCTGCTGCTCTACAACCTGCTGCTCTTCGCCACGCTGCGCGAGGCGGCCTGGGGCTGGTACGTGGCCTTCGTGGGCGCGATGGCGCTGGCCCAGGCCGCGCTGGACGGCATGGGCGCGCAGTTCCTCTGGCCGCATGCCACCCGCTGGAACTCGCTGTCCACGCCGGTGGGGCTGGCGCTGGCCGCGCTGCTGGGCATGCAGTTCGCCCGCAGCTTCCTGGGCAGCCGCACGCGCTGGCCCCGGCTTGACCTGGTGATGCGCGCGATGTCGGCCGGCTGGGTGGTCTCGGCGCTGCTGGCCTTCACCGTGTCGTACTGGGCGTCCTCGCGCATGACGCTGGTGCTGGCGCCGGCCAGCATCGTGACCATGGTGGTGGTGGGCTGGTGGGCGGTGCGCGACGAGGTCGCGGGCGCGCGGCAGTTCCTGCTCGCCTGGGCCATGCTGCTGGTGGGCACCGGCGTCATGCTGCTGCACAACACCGGCGTGCTGCCCTCCAACGCGGTGACCGCGCATTCCCTGCAGATCGGCTCGGCGCTGGAGATGGTGCTGCTGTCGTTCGCCCTGGGCCACCGCATGGACGTGGCGCGCCGCTTCAAGCTGCAGGCGCAGGCGCGCATCGCCGCCGAGCGCGCCATGGTGGGCGCGCTGACCGCCGCGCAGCAGCAGCTCAAGGACGCGCTGGCCGAGCGCGACGTGATCCTGGCCAACTCGATGATCGCCATCGTGTTCCTCACCGACGACGGGCGCCTGAAGTGGGCCAACCAGGCCTTCGTGGACCTGGTCGGCGCCCGCGGCCGCACGCTGCATTCGATGGAGCCGCTGTACCTGTCGCGCGAACAGTACCTGCAGGTGGGCGACGAGGTCCGGCGGGCGATCGCCCACGGCGAGGCCTACGAGTGCGAGCTGCAGATCCGCCGGCTGGACGGCCAGCCGGTGTGGATCCGGCTGTCGGGCAAGGCGGTGGAGGGCGGGCCGGGCCGCGGCACCGTGTGGGTGCTGCTGGACATCAGCGAGCGCAAGCGGCTCGAGCAGCTGCAGGCGCCCTCGGCCGCCTGAGCCGCGGCCGCCTCAGCGCAGGACCTCGAGCACCCGGTCCAGGCCGCCGGCCTCGATCGAGACCATGGCCTGTTCGCGCACCGCGGGCTTGGCGTGGTAGGCCACCGACAGGCCGGCCTCGGCCATCATCGGCAGGTCGTTGGCGCCGTCGCCCACCGCGATCGCCTGCCGGGGCGAGATGCCCAGCTGCTCGCAGGTCTGCAGCAGCATGCGGCGCTTCTCGGCGCCGTCGCAGATGTCGCCCCAGGGCTGGTCGACCATGCGGCCGGTGAGCTGGCCGCAGTTGGGCCCGGACTCGATCTCCAGCACGTTCGAGCGGGTGTAGTCGATGCCCAGCCGGTCGCGGATGCGGTCGGTGAAGAAGGTGAAGCCGCCGGAGACCAGCAGGATCTTCAGGCCCGCGTCCTTGAGCGTGCGCACCAGGCGCTCGGCGCCCGGGTTCAGCTGCAGCCGCTGGGTGTAGACCAGCTCCATGTCGGCCACCGTCACGCCGCGCAGCAGCGCCACGCGGCGGCGCAGGCTGTCCTTGTAGTCGGCGATCTCGCCGCGCATCGCGGCCTCGGTGATCGCGGCCACCTCCTCCTTGCGGCCGGCGGCGTCGGCGATCTCGTCCACGCACTCGATGTTGATCAGCGTGGAGTCCATGTCGAACGCGGCCAGCTTGAAGCCGGCCAGCGCCAGCGGCGGGGTGAAGCCCCGCACGGTCAGGCCGGGGGCGTAGTCCTGGGCAGTCATGCGGCGATTGTCGCCGCTGCGCTCACCGGCCTTGCGCCGCGCCCAGGTACAGCCGGTCGGACCAGGTCGCCAGCCACTGCGGCCGGAAGGCGGCGAAGACGGCCGCCACCATGCCGGTGACGAAGGCGTCGCCCCAGGCCATCAGCCAGCGGCCCACCAGGCCCAGCCCGGGCTCGACGTGGGGCAGGGTGCCGCCCAGCGCCTGCTGCAGCAGCAGGGCGCCGAACAGCGCCAGCAGCGAGCCGCCGAAGGCCCGGCCCAGCGTGTAGCTGAAGGGGTTGGCCGGCAGCCAGCGGCGCACCGCCGCGCCGGCGGCCACGGCCAGGGTCGCCGGGACCACCCCCTGCCAGGCGGCCGCGGCGGCGGCCTGGGCCGGCGTGAGCGGCGAGATCGCCCAGGCCAGCGCCGCGGCCGCGACCAGCACGGGCACGGCCAGCGGCCAGCCGAGCATCAGCAGCACCAGCGCCGCGCCCGACCAGCGCAGCTGCAGCGGCATGGCGTGCAGGGCCGGCAGCGCCCACAGCCACGGCAGCAGCACCAGCGTGGCCAGCAGCGGGGTCGCCAGGGCGGGCTGTCCGGCCAGCAGCCGCCACGGGCGCAGGGCGAGGGCCAGCGCCAGCGTGGCGACGACGAAGGTGGTCTCGAGCAGGGGCATGGGGGAGGGCGCACGATGCCATGCGCGGGCGGCCACGGGGTTGATCGGGCGCAGCCCAGGGTGAGCGGTCATCCCGGCGAAGGCCGGGATCCAGTGACGTGCGACGGCTGCCCGAAAGTCACTGGGCCCCGGCCTGCGCCGGGGCGACAGGCGTGGTCACGCCGCCTCGGCCACCTTCGGCTGCCCCAGCTGTCGCAGCACGTCGCGCACGAGCTGGGCGCGGTCCTTGGGCTCCTTGAGCTCGCGCTCGATGCGCAGCTTGTCGTTGCCGGCCAGCTTGATGTGCCGGTGCTTCTGCACCAGCTCGATGATGCGCAGCGGGTCCACCGGCGGGTTGGGCTTGAAGGTGATGCTGCTCACGCCGGGGGCGGCGTCGACCTTGACCACGCCGTACGGCCGCGCCAGCACCCGCAGCCGGTGCACGTCCACCAGGGTCTGCGCCTGCGGCGGCAGCTTGCCGAAGCGGTCGACGATCTCCTCCATCAGCGTGTCGACCTGGTCGGAGGTCTTGGCGGTGGCCAGCTTCTTGTAGAACGACAGCCGCAGGTGCACGTCGCCGCAGTAGTCGTCGGGCAGCAGCGCCGGCGCGTGCAGGTTGATCTCGGTGGCGGCCGACAGCGGCGACAGCAGGTCAGGCTCCTTGCCGGCCTTGAGCGACTTGACCGCCTCGGACAGCATCTCGTTGTACATCTGGAAGCCCACCTCCAGCATGTTGCCGCTCTGGTGCTCGCCCAGCACCTCGCCGGCGCCGCGGATCTCCAGGTCGTGCATCGCCAGGTAGAAGCCCGAGCCCAGCTCCTCCATCTGCTGGATCGCGTCCAGCCGCTGCGCCGCCTGCTTGGTCAGGCCCTCGGTGTCGGGCACCAGCAGGTAGGCATAGGCCTGGTGGTGGCTGCGGCCCACGCGCCCGCGCAACTGGTGCAGCTGCGCCAGGCCGAACTTGTCGGCCCGGCTGATCACGATGGTGTTGGCGGTGGGCACGTCGATGCCGGTCTCGATGATGGTCGAGCACAGCAGCACGTTGTAGCGCTGCTGCACGAACTCGCGCATCACGCGTTCCAGCTCGCGCTCGGGCATCTGGCCGTGGGCCACCGCGATGCGCGCCTCGGGCAGCAGCTCCTCCAGGCGCTGGCGCCGGTTCTCGATGGTCTCCACCTCGTTGTGCAGGAAGTAGACCTGGCCGCCGCGCTTGAGTTCGCGCAGCACGGCCTCGCGGATCACGCCCTGGCCCTCGTTGCGCACGAAGGTCTTGATCGCCAGCCGGCGCTGCGGCGCGGTGGCGATCACCGACAGGTCGCGCAGGCCCTCCAGCGCCATGCCCAGCGTGCGGGGGATCGGGGTGGCGGTGAGCGTGAGCACGTCGACCTCGGCGCGCAGCGCCTTCATCGCCTCCTTGTGGCGCACGCCGAAGCGGTGCTCCTCGTCGATGATCAGCAGGCCCAGGTTCTTGAACCTGACGCTGCCCGACAGGAGCTTGTGCGTGCCCACCACGATGTCGATGCTGCCGTCCTCCAGGCCCTTGCCCGCCGCCGTGATCTCCTTGGCCGAGCGGAAGCGGCTCATCTCGGCGATCTTGACCGGCCACTTGGAGAACCGGTCCACCAGCGTCTGGTAGTGCTGCTCGGCCAGCAGCGTGGTAGGCGCGAGGAACGCCACCTGCTTGCCGCCCGTGACGGCGATGAAGGCCGCGCGCAGCGCCACCTCGGTCTTGCCGAAGCCCACGTCGCCGCACACCAGCCGGTCCATGGGCTGGGGCGAGATCATGTCGTGGATGACCGCGTGGATGGCCGCGTTCTGGTCGGCGGTCTCCTCGAAGCCGAAGTCGTTGGCGAACTGCTCGTAGTCCTGCGGCGAGTAGCGGAAGGCATGGCCTTCGCGGGCGGCGCGGCGGGCGTAGATGTTCAGCAGCTCGGCGGCGGTGTCGCGCACCTGTTCGGCGGCCTTGCGGCGCGCCTTCTCCCACTGGCCCGAGCCCAGCTTGTGCAGCGGCGCCTCGTCGGCCGACACGCCGGTGTAGCGGCTGATCTGGTGCAGCTGGCTGACCGGCACGTACAGCGTGGCCTGGTCGGCGTACTCGAGGTGCAGGAATTCCGTGCTGCCCTGGCCCAGGTCCATGTTGACCAGGCCCTTGTAGCGGCCGATGCCGTGCTGCGCGTGCACCACGGGGTCGCCCACGTTCAGCTCCGACAGGTCCTTGATCAGCGCCTCGACGTCGCTGACCTGCTCCTGCTTGCGCCGGCGGCGGGTGGTGGGGCCCGCGGCGAACAGCTCGGTCTCGGTGACCAGGTCGACGCCCTGGCCGACCCAGGCGAAGCCCTCGGCCACGGGCGCGGCGGCGATGCCCAGCGGCGCGTCGGCGGCGAGGAAGTCGTCGAGCGTGTCGAAGGAGGGCGGGGCGAGGTCGCTGGCGCGCAGGAAGTCCAGCAGGCTCTCGCGCCGGCCCAGGCTCTCGGCCAGCAGCAGCGCCCGCCGTCCCGAGCCGGCGACGTGCTGCTTGAACCGGGCCAGCGGGTCCTCGGCGCCGCGCACCACGCCCAGCGGCGGCAGCGGCTGGAACAGCGCGCTGTCGGCCACGTCGGCGGTGCCCGGCCGCAGGGCCAGTTGCGCGTGGTCGTTGGCGCGGCCGTAGAACTGCTCGGTGGTCAGGAACAGTGCCTCGGGCGGCAGGATCGGCCGCTCGGGGTCGCCCTGCAGCAGCCGGTGGCGGTCGCGGGTGTCCTGCCAGAAGCGCTGGAACGCCGGCTCCAGCTCGCCGTGCAGCACCAGCGTGGCCTGGCTGCCCAGGTAATCGAAGACCGTGGCCGTCTCCTCGAAGAACAGCGGCAGGTAGTACTCGATGCCGGCGGTGGCCACGCCGTTGCCCATGTCCTTGTAGATGCGGCTCTTGGTCGGGTCGCCCTCGAGCAGCTCGCGCCAGCGGCTGCGGAAGCGCGCGCGGGCGGTGTCGTCCATCGGGAACTCGCGCCCGGGCAGCAGCCGCACCTCGGGCACGGGGTAAAGGCTGCGCTGCGTGTCGGGGTCGAAGGTGCGGATCGAGTCGATCTCGTCGTCGAACAGGTCGACACGGTAGGGCACCGGCGAGCCCATGGGGAACAGGTCGATCAGGCCGCCGCGCACGGCGTACTCGCCGGGGCTGACGACCTGGGTCACGTGGTTGTAGCCGGCCAGCGTGAGCTGGGCCTTGAGCCTGGCCTCCTCGAGCTTCTGCTTGACCTTGAACTGGAAGGCGTAGCCGGCCAGGAAGGCCGGCGGTGCCACCCGGTACAGCGCGGTGGTGGCGGGCACCACGACCACGTCGGCCTCGCCCTGCGAGATGCGCCACAGCGTGGCCAGGCGTTCGCTGATCAGGTCCTGGTGCGGCGAGAAGGTGTCGTAGGGCAGCGTTTCCCAGTCGGGGAACAGGCACACCCGCAGCCCCGGCGCGAAGAAGGCCAGCTCGTCGACCAGGCGCTGCGCATCGGCGGCGCCCGAGGTGACGATGCCGGTGGCGCGGCCGGCGGCCTGCTCGCGCTGGGCCAGCCGGGCCAGCAAGAGGGCATCGGCCGAGCCGGGCGGGCGGGGCAGGGCGTAGCGCTTGCCGGGGGTGAGCTTGGGAAGATCCATCGCGAGGGGGAGGGGCAGGACTGCAGGGGCGCCAATGCAAAACACCCCCCGCGCCGCGGCGGGGGGTGTGCGGCATGGATTCTAGAATCCGCCCCAGCTTCATGCCCGCCCATCCGTCCAATCCCAGGCTCCATGCCCTGCTGCCCTGCGCAGGCACAGGCAGCCGCGCCGGCACCGCCGGCCCCAAGCAATACGAACCGCTGGCCGGCCGGCCGCTGGTGCAGCACACGCTCGCGGCGCTGGCCGCCGTGCCACGGCTGTCGACCGTGCTGGTGGTGGTGGCGCCCGAGGACGCCGAGCTGCGCGACGGCCCTGGCTGGACCGTGGCCCGCTGCGGCGGCGCCACGCGGGCGGCGACCGTGGGCAACGGCCTGGCCGAGCTGCTGCGCCGCGGTGCGGATCCCGACGACTGGGTGCTGGTGCACGACGCGGCCCGCTGCCTGCTCACGCCGGCGCTGGTGGACCGCCTGGTCGACGCCTGCCTGCCCGACGCGGTGGGCGGGCTGCTGGCCCAGCCGCTGGCCGACACGCTCAAGGACGAGGCCGGCGGCCGCGTGGCCGCCACCGTGCCGCGATCGGGCAAGTGGCTGGCGCAGACCCCGCAGATGTTCCGCATCGGCCTGCTGCAGCGGGCGCTGGCGCGCTGTGGCGATGCGGTGACCGACGAAGCCTCGGCGGTCGAGGCACTGGGGCTGGCGCCGCTGCTGGTGCCGGGCAGCGCGACCAACTTCAAGGTGACGTGGCCGGAGGATTTCGCCCTGGCCGAGGCCGTGCTGGCCGGAAGGACGTGATGGACATCCGCATCGGGGAAGGCTGGGACGTGCACGCGCTGGTGCCGGGCCGCGCGCTGGTGATCGGCGGCGTGCAGGTGCCGCACGACAGGGGGCTGCTGGGCCATTCGGATGCCGACGTGCTGCTGCATGCGATCACCGATGCGCTGCTGGGCGGCGCGGGGCTGGGCGACATCGGCCGCCATTTCCCCGACACCGACCCGCAGTTCCACGGCGCCGACTCGACCGTGCTGCTGGCCGAGGCCATGCGGCGCGTGGCCGCCGCCGGCTGGGCGGTGGTGAACCTGGACAGCACCGTCGTGGCCCAGGCGCCCAAGCTGGCGCCGCACATCCCCGGCATGCAGGCCCGCATCGCGCAGGTGCTGGGGCTGGCGCCCGGCCAGGTCAACGTGAAGGCCAAGACGGCCGAGAAGCTGGGGCCGGTGGGGCAGGGCCTGTCGATCGAGGCCCGCGCGGTGGTGCTGCTGCGCCGGGCCTGAGGGCCTAGGCCGCGTCGTCCTCGAAGGCCGAGCCGTCGGCCTGCTCGAGCGAGCCGTCGGACTTGGGCTTCTGCAGCTTGATGTGCGCGGCCAGCCCGCCGGAGGTGGTGTTGGCCAGGGCGAAGATGCCGCCCATGCGCTGCACCGTCTTCTCGACGATGGCCAGGCCCAGGCCGGCGCCGGTGGCGGCGGTGCGGGCGGCGTCGCCGCGGAAGAAGGGCTTGACCAGGTTGGGCAGCGCCTCGGGCGCCACGCCCATGCCGTGGTCGCGCACCTTCAGCAGCACCCATTCGTTGCGGGCCTTGGCGGCGATGTCGACCACCGCGATGCCGGTCTCGGGCGTCTTGCCGTAGCGGCGCGCGTTCTCCAGCAGGTTGGACACGACGCGGGCGAGCTCGACCTCGTCGGCCAGCACCTGCAGCGTCGCGGGCACGTCGACACGGATGCGGATGTCGCCCTGGTCCTGCACCGCGTAGACGCAGGCGTCGATCACATCGCGCAGCGCCACCGGCTTGAGTTCGGCGTGGTCGGGCCGGGCGTAGTCGAGGAACTTGTCGATGATGGCGTCGAGCTGGTCGATGTCGGCCGCCATGTGGTCGCGCGCGTCGGGGTCCTGCACGCTCATCTCGGTCTCCAGCCGCAGCCGCGCCAGCGGCGTGCGCAGGTCGTGCGAGATGCCGGCCAGCATCACGGCGCGGTCCTGCTCGATCTTGGCCAGCTGCTGGGCCATGCGGTTGAAGCCGATGTTGACCTCGCGGATCTCGCTGGTGACCGCCTTCTCGTCCAGCCGGCTGGCGTCGAAGTCGCCGTCGCGCACGCGGCTGGCGGCAAACGACAGCTCCTTGAGCGGCCGGTTGATCAGGCGCGCGATCAGGGCGGCCCCGGCCAGCGACAGGCCGGCCGCGGTGACCAGCCAGATCAGCCAGGTCTTGCCGCCCAGGCGGTTGAAGCGGTTGCGGTCCATCAGCAGCCAGTAGCCGTCGGCATCGATCTTGAAGCCAACCCACAGGCCCTTCTCGCCGTTGACGACTGAGGCCAGCGCGGTGCCCGGGCCCAGGCGCTGCAGCAGCTCCTCGGCGATTCGTTCGTCCAGGTCCGCCGTGTCCATGGTCATGTACACGTCGCTGGGCTTGCTGGGCAGGATGCGCACGCCTTCCTGCTCGGCCAGGGTCTTGATCAGCGAGACGCGCGCGATCTCGTCGGAGTAGCGCAGCGCCGCGCGGCTGAGGTTCACCAAGGATGCGATCTGCTGGGCGGTCTGCACCGCGCGGGGCTCGAATTCGAGCGCGCGGAAGGTCTGCAGCCAGGCCACGATGGAGCCCACCAGCAGCAGCGCCAGCAGGAAGAAGGTGCGCCAGAACAGTGACAGGCCCAGCCGTGGGCGCATCTCGAGCGGGGCCGGTGCCGTCTCGAGCGGCGCCGGTCCGGTGGCTTCGATGCTGGTGCTGGCCCCTCGGATCATCTGGTGTGGTGTGTCGGGCAGCGGACTGCGGCTGCCGGCGCGGTGGCCGCGTGCGGCCCCGGGGTGTCGGGAGGTTCAGCCCGCGCCGTCGGGCACGAACACGTAGCCCACGCCCCAGACGGTCTGGATGTAGCGGGGCGATGCCGGGTCGAGCTCGACCAGCTTGCGCAGGCGCGAGACCTGCACGTCCAGCGAGCGGTCGAAGGGCTCGAATTCGCGGCCGCGGGCCAGCTGGGCGAGCTTCTCGCGCGACAGCGGCTGGCGCGGGTGGCGCACCAGCGCCTTGAGCATGGCGAACTCGCCGGTGGTCAGCGGCAGCTCGTCGCCGTTCTTGCGCAGGGTGCGGGCGCCCAGGTCGAAGGCGAAGGGACCGAAGGTGACCACCTCGTTCTCGCTGGACGGGGCACCGGGCGCCTCTTGCGCCGGCCGGCGGCGCAGCACGGCATGGACGCGGGCGAGCAGCTCGCGCGGGTTGAACGGCTTGCCCAGGTAGTCGTCGGCGCCGACCTCCAGGCCCACGATGCGGTCGACGTCCTCGCCCTTGGCGGTGAGCATGATGATGGGCGTGCGGTCGTTGGCGGCGCGCAGGCGGCGGCAGATCGACAGGCCGTCCTCGCCGGGCATCATCAGGTCGAGCACGATGAGGTCGGCGGTCTCGCGCAGCATCAGACGGTTGAGCGCCTTGCCGTCCTCGGCCAGGATGACTTCGAAGCCTTCCTGGGTCAGGTAGCGCCGCAGCAGGTCGCGGATCCGGGCGTCATCGTCGACCACCAGGATCTTGTCGGTACGGGAAGCAGCCTGTGTCATGATGCTCCAAATCGTATTTGTAACAGAGCCGGATTCTGGGGGCTGTTGCCCCGGCCGGACCCCTCGGACCCCGCGACCTTTGCAGTCTGTTACATAAGTTGCGGCGGCTGGGAGTCTTTCCCTTTTCGGCGGTGAACGGATCATGTTGCCGCACGTTGCATTCCGATGAGCCTCCTCCGACGCAGTTTCCTGGCCCTGCTGGCCGCCCCCATCCTGGCTTCCGCGCAGGTCGCCGCCCCGCCCGAGAACGTGCTGGGCCTGTCGGCCAGCGCCACCGTC
Source organism: Comamonadaceae bacterium (assembly GCA_027484575.1). GTDB lineage: Bacteria > Pseudomonadota > Gammaproteobacteria > Burkholderiales > Burkholderiaceae_C > Ramlibacter. The sequence goes on along the minus strand of JAIXSQ010000007.1, from coordinate 221,603 downwards.
GAGGTGGTCCAGGACGAGCTGGTGGTGGTCACGCAGCTCAGCCGTGAGGGCGCCGACGCCGTCAAGGTTCAGGCCCAGCTCAAGGCGGCGCTCGAGGCGGCATTGGCCGAGGCGCGCCGCGCCACCCAGCCTGGCGTGCAGGTGTCCACCGGCAGCTTCAACGTCTCGCCCCGACTGAACCGCGACGGCCGGATCGCCGGCTGGGTCGGCACGGCCGAGCTGGTGGTGGAGGGCAGCGACACGGCCCGCGTCGCCCAGCTGGCCGGGCGGCTGCCCGGCACCACGGTGCGTTCGGCAGGGTTTCGCCTCAGCCGCTCGGCGCAGGAGCAGGCCGAACGGGCGGCGCAAGGCCAGGCCGTGGCAGCCTTCCGTTCGCGCGCGGCCGAGCTGGCCAAGGCCTTCGGATTCGCGGGCTACGCACTGCGCGAGGTGAGCGTGAGCGGCGGCGAGGCGCCCGGGCCGCAGCCGCGGTTCCGTGCCTTGGCTGCGGCGGCCGCGCCGGCAGGCGCCGACGCGCCGCTGCCGGTCGAGGCCGGGCGCAGCAGCGTGGCGGTCACCGTCTCCGGATCCGTACAGCTGCGTTAGCCGGCGTCCGACGCAGCCCTCCGGGCACCGGCCCCAGCCTCGGCGGCCATGTGGGCCGATCCTGAAGACGATGCGACAGCCGGGTCCGGCGCTTGCGCGGCCGGCCCGGAGCTGGTCGTCGTGGTCAATCCCGGCTCGGGCGCGCACGATGCCGACCAGACCCGCGCCACGCTGGCTTCCGTGTTCTCGGCCGGCGGCCGGCGCCACCGCTTCGTGCCGCTGGCCCATGCGGGCGAACTGGCCGCGGCCGCTGCCCGTGCCGCGCGCGAGGCACGGGAGGCAGGCGCGGTGCTGGTGGCGGTGGGCGGCGATGGCACGCTCAATGCCGTGGCGCAGGCCGCCTGGGACGCCGACTGCCTGCTGGGCGTCCTGCCGCAGGGCACCTTCAACCTGTTCGGACGCAACCTGGGCATCGCGCAGGACCTGGAGACCGCCGCGCGGGCCCTGCTGCGCTCGGCGCCGTCGCCGGTGCAGGTCGGCGAGGTCAATGGCCGGCTGTTCCTCGTCAATGCCAGCCTGGGGCTCTACCCCCAGTTGCTGCAGGACCGCGAGGCCTTCAAGCAGCAGTTGGGGCGCCACCGTTGGGTGGCCATGCTGTCGGGCTTGAAGACGCTGTTCGCCTGGCGCCGCCAGCTGGCGCTGGAGTTCGAGCTGGACGGCGAGCGCCAGGTGGTGACCACGCCGACCCTGTTCGTGGGCAACAACCGGCTGCAGTTCGAACAGCTCGGCGTCGATCCCGCGCTGGCGGCGCAGGTGGGCGAGGGCCGCCTGCTGGCCCTCGTGGTGCGTCCGGTGGGCTGGTGGCGGCTGCTGGGGCTGGCGCTGCGCGGCGCGCTGGGGCAGCTGGGCGAGGCGCAGGCGGTGCACTGCTTCGCCTTCCGCACGCTGCAGGTGCAGGTGCTGGGCATGCGCAAGCTGAAGCTGGCGACCGACGGCGAGGTGGGCGTGCAGCGGCCGCCGCTGCGCTTTGCCGTGGCCGCCCGCCCGCTGCAGCTGCTGCTGCCGCAGGCCCAGGACCGGGTGCCGGTGGCATGAGCCGGACGGAGCGCGCGTGCCGCTGCTGCTGCACCTGAGCGACACGCACTTCGGCACGGAGCAGCCGGCCGTCGTCGATGCCCTGGAGGCGCTGGTGCACGCGCGCCGTCCCGATGTCGCGGTCCTCAGCGGCGACATCACGCAGCGCGCGCGGCCGGCCGAGTTCGCGGCCGCGCAGGCCTTCTGCCGCCGCCTCGCGGTGCCGCAGCTGCTGGCGCTGCCGGGCAACCACGACATCCCGCTGTTCGACGTGGCCACGCGGCTGCTGCGCCCGTACGCGCGCCACCTCGCGGCGTTCGGGCCGCGGCTGGAGCCGCTGCTGGACACGCCGGAGTTCCTGGTGCTGTGCGTGAACACGACGCGGCCCTGGCGGCACAAGCACGGCGAGGTGTCGGCGGCGCAGGTCGAGCAGGTGGCGCACCGCCTGCGCCGCGCTGCACGCAGCCAGCTGCGGGTGGTGGTGACGCACCAGCCGGCCGCCGTCGCCCGCCCGGAGGATGCGAAGGACCTGCTGCGCGGCGGCGGTCCCGCGCTGCGCACCTGGGCCGCGGCCGGTGCCGACCTGGTGCTGGGCGGGCACATCCACCTGCCGTACGTGCTGGACGTGCCGGGTGCGCGCCGGGCCTGGGTGCTGCAGGCGGGCACCGCGGTGTCGTCGCGTGTGCGGCACGGCACCTGCAACTCGGTCAACCTGGTGGCGTGGCGGCCGGCGCGCGGCCGCGAGGCCCGCAGCTGCCTGGCCGAGCGCTGGGACTACGACGCCCAGGCGGGCGCGTTCCGGCTGGCGGCCGAACGCGCCCTGCGGCTCGCGTGAAGGGCGGTGGCGGCCGGCCCGCGCGGCCGGCGTCGCGTCACTGGGCGGCCCAGCCGCCGTCCATGTTCCAGCAGGCGCCGCGCACGTTGTTGCCGGCGGCCGAGCAGAAGAACACGGCCAGCTCGCCCAGTTCCTCGGGGGTGGTGAACTGCATCGACGGCTCCTTCTCGCCCAGCAGCCGCCGGGTGGCCTCCTCGTTGCTCCAGCCGTTGGCGGCGGCCTTGGCGTCGACCTGCTTTTGCACCAGCGGGGTCAGCACCCAGCCCGGGCAGATCGCGTTGCAGGTCACGCCGGTGGTGGCGGTCTCCAGCGCCGTGACCTTGGTCAGGCCGACGATCCCGTGCTTGGCCGCCACGTAGGCCGACTTCTCGGCCGATGCCACCAGGCCGTGCACCGACGCCACGTTGATGATGCGGCCCCAGTTGGCCGCCTTCATCGCCGGCAGGGCCAGGCGCGTGGTGTGGAAGGCGCTGGACAGGTTGATCGCGAGGATCGCGTCCCAGCGCTCGGGCGGGAAGTCCTCGACCTTGGCCACGTGCTGGATGCCGGCGTTGTTGACCAGGATGTCGACGCGGCCGAAGCGCCCGGCGGCGTAGGCCATCATGGCCTCGATCTCGGCCGGCTTGCTCATGTCGGCGCCGTGGTAGCCCACCTCGACACCCAGCGCGGCCACCTCGGCCTGCGGGCCGGCGGCGTCGCCGAAGCCGTTGAGCACGATGCGCGCGCCCTGCCGCGCCAGGGCCTTGGCGATGCCGAGGCCGATGCCGCTGGTCGAGCCCGTGACGAGGGCGGTCTTGCCTGTGAGCATGGGGTCTGTCTCCGTGTCGGTTGGTAGGATGCGGCAAGCCGCCGCAGCGCCGCGAAAGTATCCCGCCGATCCCCGATGCCGCCCTTTACGCTGAACTACGTATCCTGCCCCGATGCCGCCGGCGGCCACCGCATGGCCTACGCGCAATGGGGCGACCCGCAGGCGGCGCACGTGCTGGTGTGCGTGCACGGGCTGGCGCGGCAGGGCCGCGATTTCGACGTGCTGGCGCAGGCGCTGCTGGCGCGCAGCGCGCTGCCGCTGCGCATCGTCTGCCCCGACGTGGCGGGCCGCGGCCGCAGCGACTGGCTGGCCGACCCGCAGGGCTACCAGATCCCGACCTATGCGGCCGACATGCTGGCGCTGCTGGGCCAACTGCACGGCCAGGCGCCCGTGGCCACGCTCGACTGGGTGGGCACCAGCATGGGCGGCCTGATCGGCATGGTGGTGGCCGGCACGCCCGGGCTGCCGCTGCCCGCGCCCGTGCGGCGGCTGGTGCTCAACGACGTCGGACCGGTCGTCGAGTGGGCGGCGCTGGAGCGCATCGGCACCTACCTGGGCCGCGGCGGACGCTACGCCAGCCTGGAGGAGGCGGCCGACGCGCTGTGGGCGGTCGCGCGCAGCTTCGGCCCGCACACCCGCGCCCAGTGGCTGGCGCTGTCGCAGCCCATGCTGCGGCCCGTGCCGGCCGGCGGCTTCGAGCTGCACTACGACCCGGCCATCGCCGTGCCCTTCCGCGCCATGACCCCCGAGGCGGCGGTGCAGGGGCAGGCGGCCTTGTGGTCGCTGTACGACGCGCTGCAGGCGCAGGTGCTGCTCCTGCGCGGCAGCGACTCCGACCTGCTGTCGGCCGCCACGGCGCAGGCCATGGCCGGGCGCGGGCCGCGCGCGCGGCTGGTGGAGTTCGCAGGCGTGGGCCATGCGCCCACCCTGGTGGCCGACGACCAGGTCGATGCGGTGGCCGGCTTCCTGCTCGCGCCATGAAGGCCGTGCCGGCCGCCCCCGGTGCGCAGGAGCCGCTGTCCGGCCTGGTGGCGGCGGCCGAGCAGTCGCTTCCCCAAGACGCCGACGCCCTGGCGCGGGCCCGTGCCTTCGCCGAGCCGCTGATCGCGGGCGAGCGGCTGGACACGGGCGAGAACACCCTGGCCCACGCCGACGCGGTGGCCGCCATCCTGCAGGCGCTGGGCGGCTCGCCCGCGATGCAGGCCGCCAGCTACCTCGTGTACGCCTGCCCGCACCTGCACAAGCCGCAGGACGTGATCGCCAAGGCCTTCGGCCCCAGCTATGCCGAGCTCGCGGTGTCGACCAACCAGCTGGTGCGCGTGCAGCAGCAGGCGCGGGCGGCGGGGGAGCAGCGGCCGCTGGACGACCCGCGGGTGCAGACCGAGGCGGTGCGCAAGATGCTGCTGGCGTTCTCGCGCGACCTGCGGGTTGTGCTGCTGCGGCTGGCGTCGCGGCTGCAGACGCTGCGCTGGCACGCCGCCAGCAAGCAGCCGCCGTCGCCCGCGGTGGCGCGCGAATCGCTGCAGGTGTTCGCGCCGCTGGCCAACCGGCTGGGCATCTGGCAGCTCAAGTGGGAGATGGAGGACCTGGCGTTCCGCTTCCTGGAGCCCGAGACCTACAAGGACGTGGCACGGCTGCTCGACCAGAAGCGCGGCGAGCGCGAGGCCGACATGGCGGGGCTGCGCCAGCGGCTGCAGGAGGACCTGCGCCGCCAGGGCATCGAGGCGCAGGTGCAGGGCCGCCCCAAGCACATCTACAGCATCGTGCGCAAGATGCGCGGCAAGTCGCTGGGCTTCGACAAGGTGTTCGACTTGCGGGCGCTGCGCGTGATCGTGCCGCAGGTGCGCGACTGCTATGCGGCGCTGTCCTGGGTGCACCAGCAGTTCGAGCCGGTGGCCTCGGAGTTCGACGACTACATCGCCCGCCCCAAGCCGAACGGCTACCAGTCGCTGCACACGGTGGTGCGCGACGCGGGCGGCCGGCCGATCGAGATCCAGATCCGCACCCGCGCGATGCACGAGCATGCCGAGCACGGCGTGGCGGCGCACTGGGCCTACAAGGAGGCCGGCGCCAAGGGCTACGCGGGGGTGTCGGCGTCGGGGACCTACGACGCCAAGATCGCCGTGCTGCGGCAGCTGCTGGCCTGGGAGCGCGACCTGGCCGGCTCGGCGCAGGGCCTGTTCGACGACCGCATCTACGTGCTCACCCCCGACGCCGCGGTGGTCGAGCTGCCGCAGGGTGCCACGCCGGTGGACTTCGCCTACAGCGTGCACACCAACCTGGGCCACCGCTGCCGCGGCGCGCGAGTCGACGGCGCCATGGTGCCGCTGAACACCCAGCTGCAGAACGGCCAGACCGTGGAGATCGTCGCCGCCAAGGAGGGCGGCCCGTCGCGCGACTGGCTCAATGCCGACCTCGGCTTCCTGGCCAGCCACCGCGGCAAGGCCAAGGTGCGCGCCTGGTTCAACGAGCAGCTGCGCCACGAGACGGAAGGGCGCGGCCGCGAGGCGGTCGACAAGCTGCTGCAGCGCGAGGGCCGCACGGCGATGAACCAGGCCGAGCTGGCCAGCCAGCTGGGATTCAAGTCGCCCGAGGACCTGTACTTCGTGGTGGGCAAGGACGAGTACTCGCTGCGCAACATCGAGGTCCTGTTGCGCCCGCCCGGGGCGGCGCCCACGCCGGACGACCAGCTGCTGCTCAAGAAGGCCCGCACGCCCGAGCGTTCGGGCGGCGGCGGCGTGCTGGTGGTGGGCGTCGACTCGCTGCTCACGCAGCTGGCACGCTGCTGCAAGCCCGCACCGCCGGACGCGATCGCCGGCTTCGTGACGCGCGGCAAGGGCGTGAGCGTGCACCGCACCGACTGCAGCAACTTCCGCGAGATGGCCGCGCGCAGCGGCGAGCGCGTCGTGCCGGTGGCGTGGGGCCGCCCGCGGGTGGACGCGGCGGCGGTCTACCCGGTGGACGTGGCGGTCGAGGCCGCCGACCGCCAGGGGCTGCTGCGCGACATCTCCGAAGTGTTCGCGCGCGAGAAGATGAACGTGATCGGCGTGCAGACGCAATCGGTCAAGGGCACCGCCTGGATGACGTTCACGGTGGAGACGCAGGACTCGGGCCGGCTGGCGCGGGTGCTGGGCGCGGTGGCGGGCGTGGCCGGCGTGCGCTCGGCGCGGCGTCGCTGACGGCAGGCTGGCGGGTGCGCGGCACCGGTGCGACGGCGCGTGCGCGGCGCGAGGGAACCTGCCGCAGTGCTGCTATACTCCCGCTTCTTCGCAAGAAGCAGACCCCAGGCGCGTAGCTCAGCTGGTTAGAGCACCACCTTGACATGGTGGGGGTCGTTGGTTCGAGTCCAATCGCGCCTACCAGACATGGCCCTCCGTGGCCCGCTCGAAGCCCCGCCCACGCGGGGCTTCGTCGTTGCGGGCCCGCTAGGGAAAACCTCCGGCCGCTCCCACGGGGCGGCTCCTAGAATCGATCCGCTGCGCAGCCATCCACGGCGCAGCCCGGCCACCCCGGCCGAGCACCAGGAGGAGTCGCCTTCGTGCAGAGCAAGAAAGCCCGTGCCGGCGAGCAGCCGGTACAGCGCGTCATCAAGAAGTACCCGAACCGGCGGCTCTACGACACCGACACGTCCACCTACATCACGCTGGCCGAGGTCAAGCAGCTGGTGCTCGAGGGCCATCCCTTCGTCGTGCGCGACGCCAAGACCAACGAGGACCTCACGCGCAGCATCCTGCTGCAGATCATCCTCGAGGAAGAGGCGGGCGGCGCGCCCATGTTCAGCGAGGCCGCGCTGGCCAACATCATCCGGTTCTACGGCCATGCGGCCCAGGGCTTCATGGGCAGCTACCTCGAGAAGAACGTGCAGGCCTTCACCGACCTGCAGGCGCGCCTGGCCGAGCAGTCCAAGCAGCTGACGCCCGAGATGTGGGCCCAGTTCATGGCACTGCAGAACCCGATGCTGCAGGGTGTGGTGGGCAACTACGCCGAACAGTCCAAGGCGATGTTCGAGCAGATGCAGAAGCAGACCGAGCAGATGCTCGGCGCCTTCGGGATCAAGCGCTGAGCGGCCCGCGACCCTCCGTTGCAGCGGCCTTGCGGGCGGGCGGTGGCCCGGCGGCTGCGCTCTGGGACAATCGGGGCCAATGAGCGACGCGATTACCGTTTCCCCGCCGGCCACGCCCAAGGTCGGCTTCGTCAGCCTGGGCTGCCCCAAGGCGCTGACCGACTCCGAGCTGATCCTCACCCAGCTGTCGGCCGAGGGCTATGCCACGTCCAAGACCTACGAGGGCGCGGACCTGGTGATCGTCAACACCTGCGGCTTCATCGACGACGCGGTCAAGGAAAGCCTGGACACCATCGGCGAGGCGCTGGCGGCCAACGGCAAGGTGATCGTCACCGGCTGCCTGGGCGCGCGCGCGGCCGAGGGTGGCGGCAACATGGTGCGCGAGGTGCATCCGTCGGTGCTGGCCGTCACCGGGCCGCATGCGACGCAGGAGGTGATGGATGCGGTGCATGCCCACCTGCCCAAGCCGCACGACCCGTTCGTCGACCTGGTGCCCGCGGCCGGCATCAAGCTGACCCCCAAGCACTACGCGTACCTGAAGATCAGCGAGGGCTGCAACCACCGCTGCACCTTCTGCATCATCCCGTCGATGCGCGGCGACCTGGTCAGCCGGCCCGTGGGCGACGTGCTCAAGGAGGCGCGCGCGCTGTTCGAGGGCGGCGTCAAGGAGCTGCTGGTGGTCAGCCAGGACACCTCGGCCTACGGCGTCGACACCAAGTACCGCATGGGCTTCTTCGACGGCCGGCCGGTGAAGACGCGCATGCTGGAGCTGGTGCAGGCGCTGGGCGAGCTGGCCGCGCCGCACGGCGCCTGGGTGCGCCTGCACTACGTGTACCCGTACCCGCACGTCGACGAGGTGCTGCCGCTGATGGCGCAGGGGCTGGTGCTGCCGTACCTGGACGTGCCGTTCCAGCACAGCCATCCGGACGTGCTGCGCCGCATGAAGCGGCCGGCCAGCGGCGAGCGCAACCTCGAGCGCATCCAGGCCTGGCGGGCGGCCTGTCCCGAGCTGGTGGTGCGCAGCACCTTCATCGCGGGCTTCCCCGGCGAGACCGAGGCCGAGTTCCAGCACCTGCTGGACTTCGTGCGCGAGGCGCAGATCGACCGGGCGGGCTGCTTCGCCTACAGCCCGGTCGAGGGCGCGGCCGCGAACGAGCTGCCGGGCATGCTGCCGCAGGCGGTGCGCGAGGAGCGCCGCGCGCGCTTCATGGAGGTGGCCGAGCAGGTGTCGGCGCAGCGGCTGCAGCGGCGCGTCGGCGCGACCATGCAGGTGCTGGTGGACTCGGCGCCAGCGCTGGGCCGCAAGGGCGGGGTGGGGCGCAGCTACGCCGATGCGCCCGAGATCGACGGCACGGTGCGGCTGCTGCCGCCCGAGAAGATCAGCAAGCAGCTCAAGGTCGGTGAGTTCACCCGGGCGCGCATCGTTGCGGCCGAGGGGCACGACCTGGTCGGGATGCCGGTCTGACGCGCGCCGGCCCGACGATCCGGCCGGCACGTGCGCCGGCCACAAAGACAAAAGCCGGCTTGCGCCGGCTTATCATCATCGTCTGGTGCCCAGGAGAGGACTCGAACCTCCACGGAGTTACCCGCTAGTACCTGAAACTAGTGCGTCTACCAATTCCGCCACCTGGGCATTTCAGGAAAGACAAGGATTCTAACATCAAAAATTCAGAACAACGCGCGAGCGGCCTGCAGGGCGAGATCGAGGGCGTGATCCAGGGTCACCGCGACGGACACGGCTTCGTGGTCCGCGACGACGGCGAGACCGACCTGTACCTGCCGCCCAACGAGATGCGGGCGGTGCTGCACAAGGACCGCGTGCGCGCACGCATCGTGCGGCACGACCGCAAGGGCCGGCCCGAGGGTCGCGTCACCGAGATCCTCGAGCGGCCGCCGCAGCCCATCATCGGCCGCCTGCTGCACGAGAGCGGCGTGTGGCTGGTGGCGCCGGAGGACAAGCGCTACGGCCAGGACGTGCTGGTGCCCAAGGGCGCCATCGGCACCGCCAAGCCCGGGCAGGTGGTCGTGGTCGAGCTGACCGAGCCGCCCAGCTTGTACGGGCAGCCGGTGGGCCGCGTCAAGGAGGTGCTGGGCGAGATTGACGACCCCGGCATGGAGATCGAGATCGCGGTGCGCAAGTACGGCGTGCCGCACGATTTCTCCGAGGCCTGCATCGCGATGTCGCGCAGCCTGCCCGACAAGGTGCGGCCGGCCGACCGCAAGCACCGCGTGGACCTGACCGACGTGCCGCTGGTCACCATCGACGGCGAGGACGCCCGCGATTTCGACGACGCGGTCTACTGCGAGCCCGCCAAGGTGGGCCGCGGCAAGGGCTGGCGCCTGCTGGTGGCCATCGCGGACGTGAGCCACTACGTGGAGACCGGCAACGCGATCGACGTCGACGCCTACGAGCGCGCCACCAGCGTGTACTTCCCGCGCCGCGTGATCCCCATGCTGCCCGAGAAGCTGTCCAACGGCCTGTGCTCGCTCAATCCGGAGGTCGAGCGCCTGTGCATGGTCTGCGACATGCTGATCACGTCCACCGGCGAGATCCAGGCCTACCAGTTCTACCCGGCGGTGATGTGGAGCCACGCCCGCTTCACCTACACCGAGGTGGCGGCCATCCTGGCCAACACCCGCGGCCCCGAGGCGCAGCGCCGCAAGGACCGGGTGCAGGACCTGCTCAACCTGAGCGACGTCTACCGGGCGCTGCTGCTGGCGCGCAACGCCCGCGGCGCGATCGACTTCGAGACCACCGAGACGCAGATCGTCTGCGACGAGAACGGCCGCATCGAGAAGATCGTGCCGCGCACCCGCAACGACGCGCACCGGTTGATCGAGGAAGCCATGCTGGCGGCCAACGTCTGCTCGGCCGACTTCATCCAGCAGGGCAAGCACCCGGGCCTGTTCCGGGTGCACGAAGGCCCGACGCCCGAGAAGAAGGACATCCTGCGCGCCTACCTCAAGGCCATGGGCGTGGGCCTGTCGGTCAGCGACGACCCGATGCCCGCCGAGTTCCAGAAGATCTCGGCCGCCGTGCGCGAGCGCCCCGACGCGCAGCAGATCCAGACCATGCTGCTGCGCTCGATGCAGCAGGCGATCTACACGCCGATCAACAGCGGCCACTTCGGCCTGGCCTACGACGCCTACACGCACTTCACCAGCCCGATCCGTCGCTACCCCGACCTGCTGGTGCACCGCGTGATCAAGGCGATCCTGGCCAAGGGGCACTACCAGCTGCCGACGCTGCCCACCCCGGGCGAGGCGCACGAGAAGCTGGCCCGCCGGCTGGCGGCCCGCGTGGCCGCCCCCGGCCAGAAGCCGAAGAAGGCCGTGGTGCCCCCCACCCGCGAGGTGCAGGCCTGGGAGGCCGCCGGCCTGCACTGCAGCGCCAACGAGCGCCGTGCCGACGAGGCCAGCCGCGACGTCGAGGCCTGGCTCAAGTGCAAGTACATGCGCGAGCACCTGGGCGAGGAGTACAGCGGCGTGGTCAGTGCCGCCACCAGCTTCGGCATCTTCGTCACGCTCGACCAGCTGTACGTCGAGGGCCTGGTGCACATCACCGAGCTGGGCGGCGAGTACTTCAAGTTCGACGAGGCCCGCCAGGAGCTGCGCGGCGAGCGCACCGGCATCCGCTACGCCATCGGCTCGCGGGTGCGGGTGCAGGTCAGCCGCGTCGACCTCGACGGCCGCCGCATCGATTTCCGCCTGGTGCGCGAGGGCGAAGAACTGGAGCTGCGCGCCATGCGCGACAAGGGCGTGGTGCCGGCCGGCGAGGGCAAGGCGGCGGCCAAGCGCGAATCGCGCAAGGCCGGCCGCAGCGGCAGCGCCGCCGGCGCGTCCATCCATGCGCTGAAGACCGCGGTCAAGAAGGCCAGCGGCAACAAGGGCAAGGGCACGCGCAAGAGCCGCCGCTGAGCGGCATCGCGACCGCGGCGGGTGCAGGGCGCCCGCCGCATCCCATCACGACGAGAACCGAGGAGACAGGTCCATGGACAAGGACAAGGGCAAACGCGTGGCCATCGTGACCGGCGCCGGCAGCGGGGTCGGCCAGGCCGCCGCGCTGGCGCTGTTGGCCGACGGCTGGCAGGTGGCATTGGCGGGGCGCCGCCCCGAGCCGCTGCAGGAGGTGGCGCAGCAGTCGGGCGCCGGCGCGCGCGCGCTGGCCGTGCCCACCGACGTGACCGACCCCGCGTCGGTGCAGGCGCTGTTCGACCGCGTGGTGGCGCAGTGGGGCCGGGTCGACCTGCTGTTCAACAACGCCGGCGTCAACGCGCCGGGCGTGCCGCTGGACGAGCTGACGATCGCGCAGTGGAAGTCGGTGGTCGACACCAACCTCAACGGCATGTTCTACGCCATCCAGTGCGCGTTCCGCGTGATGAAGGCGCAGAGCCCGCGCGGCGGCCGGATCATCAACAACGGCTCGATCTCGGCGCATGCCCCCCGGCCGAACTCGATCGCCTACACGGCGACCAAGCACGCGGTCAGCGGCCTGACCAAGACCGCGTCGCTCGACGGCCGCAGGCACGACATCGCGGTGGGCCAGATCGACATCGGCAATGCCGCCACCGAGATGGCCATGCGCATGGCCAAGGGCGTGCCGCAGGCCAACGGCGAGATCGCCGTCGAGCCGCTGATGGACGTGGCCATCGTCGGCCAGTCGGTGCTCTACATGGCCAACCTGCCGCTGGAGGCCAACGTGCTGCACCACACGGTCATGGCCACGAAGATGCCCTTCGTGGGCCGCGGGTAAGGCGCGGCGCCGCGCCTCAGGGCTGCAGCGCCTGCGCCAGGGCGCCGGCGGTGAGCGCGCGGCCGGCGGGCCAGGCGTCCGCGGCCGCCCCGTGCGCCCACACGGCCGCGCGCGCCGCCTCCCCGGCCTCCAGGCCGCTGGCCAGCCGGGCCGCGAGCAGGCCCGCCAGCACGTCCCCCGTGCCGCCGGTGGCGAGCCGGGCGTTGCCGCTCGGGTTCAGCCATGGCGCACCGCCTGGCGTGGCCACCACGGTGCCCGAGCCCTTGAGCACCGCCACGCACGCATGGCGGTCCGCCAGCGCCTGCGCGGCGGCGAGCCGGTCGGCCTGCACCTGCGCCACCGTGCTGCCCAGCAGCCTGGCGGCCTCCAGCGGATGCGGCGTCAGCACGGTGGGCCGGCCGGCGCGCGCACGCAGCGCGTCCTGCAGGGCGGGCGTGGCGGCGACCGCGTTCAGGGCATCGGCGTCCAACACCAGGGCCTGCGCGCGCGCCAGCACGTCCGGCAGCCAGGGGCCGACCGCCTCGCCACCGCCGCAGCCGCAGGCCACCGCCAGCCGCTCCAGCGCGAGGGCTGCCGCGTCGCGCCGCATCAGCTCGGGCCAGCCCGGCACGACCGGGCCCAGGGCCGGGTCGAGCGCGGCCAGGAACACCCGCCCCGCGCCGGCATGCAGCGCCGCCACGGCGGCGAGCACGGCGGCGCCCGCCATGCCCGGTGCGCCACCGAGCACGGCCACGTCGCCCCAGCTGCCCTTGTGCGAGGCATGCGGCCGCCCGGTGGCAGGCGGCGGGCCGGCCAGCCACGCGGTGGGCGCAGGCGGCACGGGCACGCCGAGGTCGTCGAACCAGATCTCGCCGGCGGCGTCGCGCCCGCCTGCCGTGAACAGGCCGGGCTTGAGGGCGAGCAGGGCCAGCGTGTGGCTGGCGCGCACGGCCGCGCCGGTGCCCCGGTCGGCATCCAGGCCGCTGGGCAGGTCCACCGCCAGCACCGGCCGGGGGCCGGCCTGCAGCGCCCGGGCGGCGTGGGCCAGCGCGCCGTCGAGGACGCGCCGGCTGCCGATGCCCAGCAGGGCGTCGATGGCCAGGTCCCAGTCCGCCGGCGGCCCGCCGACAACCGGCAGGCCGGCCGCCTGCGCACGCGCCCAGGCGGCCGCGGCGTCGGGGGGAAAGCGTGCCGGGTCCCCGGCGACGGTCAGCTGCACCTGATTGCCCCAGGCGTGCAGGTGGACGGCGGCCTCGAGCCCGTCGCCGCCGTTGTTGCCGGGGCCGCAGGCGACCCACACGCGGCGGGCGTGGGGCGCGACCGCCAGGGCCAGCCGGGCGACGGCCAGCCCGGCGCGCTGCATCAGCGCATGGGCGGGCAGGGCGGCGGCAGCCTGGGCCTCGGCGTGGCGCGTGGCCTGCACGTCCAGCAGCGGCCAGGCGCGATCGGGGGTGACCGGTTGCATGCGGCCATCGTAGCGGGGCCGCGCCCCGCGGCTCAGCCCTGCAGGCGCTCGATGCCCAGGCCCTCGAGGTCCACCAGCGGGGCGCGCCCGGACATCAGGTCGGCGACGGCACGGGCGCTGCCGCAGGCCAGCGCCCAGCCGCTGGAGCCGTGGCCGAGGTTGAGCCACACGCCGGGCACGCCGCTGGCACCCAGCACCGGCGGACCGTCGGGCAGCATCGGCCGGGCGCCCTTCCACTCCTGCGCCGCGACGCTGCGGTTGGACAGCTGCGTGGCGCCGGGGAACCAGTCCTGCAGCACGCGGTACAGGGTCTGCAGCGCCGCGGCGCGCTTGTGGCCCGGGCTGCCACCGATCTCGGCGCTGCCGGCCACGCGCACGCGGCGGCCCAGCCGTGTCACCGCGACCTTGTAGCGCTCGTCCATCAGCGCGCTGCGGGGCGCGTTCAGCGGTTCGTGGATCGGCGCGCTGACCGAGTAGCCCCACACGGGCACGAGCGGGATGCGCAGGCCCACCGGCCGCAGCAGGCGGGCCGACTCGACGCCCGCGCAGACGACGACGGCGTCGAACGGTTCCTCGCGCGCGTCCTCCTCGCCGGCGCGCCGCACGCGCAGCCGCGCCGGCGCCGCCGCATCAAGCGGTTCGACCACGGCGTTGAAGACGAACCGCGCGCCCGCCGCGCGCGCCGCGTCCTTGAGCAGCAGCGCGAACTGGCGGCAGTTCCCCACCTCGTCATCGGGCAGGTGGATCGCGCCGAGGAAGGGCGTGTCCGGGTTCAGCGCGGGCTCGAGCACGCGGGTGGCGGCGGGGTCGATCTCGCGGAAGGTGACCCCGGCCTCGCGCAGCACCTGCAGGCTGGGCTCGACCAGCCGGCGCTCCTTCTCGCCGCGCAGCAGCACCACGTAGCCGGGGCTGCGGTCGAAGGACAGCTGCAGCGTGTCGGCCAGCCAGTGCAGCCGCTCGCGGCTGAAGAAGGCCAGCCGCTGCATGCGCGCGCGGTTGGCCAGGTAGGTCTCCAGGCGGCCGGCGCGCGCCCAGCGCCACATCCAGCCCAGCTCCTGCGGCGTGAGCGGCCAGCCGAGCTTGACGGCGCCGTGGCGGGCGAACAGCGAGTGCAGCACCTTGCCGGCCATGCCCGGCGCCGCCCAGGGCGTGACGTAGCCCGGGGCGACCACGCCGGCATTCGCGAAGCTGGTCTCCTCGGCGGCGGCGCCGTGGCGCTCGTAGACAGTGACGGCATGGCCATCGGTGGCCAGTTCGTAGGCAGTGGTGACGCCGATGATCCCGGCGCCGATGACGGCGATCCGCACGGTGGGCTGTGCTCCCTCAGGCCCGGCCGGCGGCCAGGGCGGCCTCGACGGCGAGGCCGCAGTCGAGGATGGTGTCGTCGTGCAGCGCGCCGTGCCACAGCATCAGGCCCACCGGCAGGCTGCCCGGAGGCTGGCAGGGCAGGGACAGCCCGCAGCCATCGAGCATGTTGACCACGCTGGGGTTGCGCAGCAGCAGGGCGTTGGTGCGGAAGAAGGCCTCGTCGCGCCCGGCGCCGGGTGCCACCTCGGCGATCGGCGGCGCGACGATGGGCACGGTGGGCGACAGGGCGGCATCGAAGCCGGCCAGTGCGTCGCCCATGCGGGCGATCCACCCGGCGCGGGCCCGGTGCAGCGCCAGGTACTCCCAGGCGCGGATCGCCTCGCCGCGCGCGATGCGGGTGCGCACGCGGGGGTCGTAGCCGTCGCCGTGCGCGGCCAGCAGGTCGCGGTGCCACGCGTAGCTCTCGGCCGCGGTGAAGCCGCCCGTGGCCTGCAGGCCGGCGAGGTCGCCGATGCAGGGCAGGTCGATTTCCTCCAGGCGGGCCCCTGCGTCGCGCAGCACCCGCAGCGCCGCCTCGAACGCGCGCGCCACGTGCAGGTCCAGGCCGTCGAGCAACTGCGTGCGCACCACCGCGAAGCGGCGCTGGGCCAGCGGCTTGCCGGGCAGGGCGACCGTGCGGCCGGCCAGCACCTCGTGCACCGCGACCGCGTCGCGCACCGAGCGGGTCATGGCGCAGGCGGTGTCCAGCGTGGTGGACAGCGGCAGGGCGCCGTCCAGCGGGACCAGCCGCTGGGTGCTCTTGAAGCCCACGATGCCGCACAGCGCGGCCGGGATGCGGATCGAGCCGCCGGTGTCCGAGCCCAGGCCCACGAAGGCGGCGCCGCTGGCGACCGACACCGCGGCGCCGCTGGACGAGCCGCCGGGGATGCGGGGCACGGCGGGGTCGGCCGGGTTGGCCGGCGTGCCGAAGTGCGGGTTGACGCCCACGCCCGAGAACGCGAACTCGGTCATGTTCGTGCGGCCCAGCAGCGCGGCGCCGGCCGCGCGCAGCCGCGCCACCGCCGCGGCGTCGGCAGCGGCGGGGGGCGCGCCGGCCAGCACGGCCGAGCCGGCGGCGGTGGGCTGGCCGGCGACATCGAACAGGTCCTTGACCGAGACGGCCAGGCCCGCCAGCGGCAGGCGTTCGACGCCCGGCCGCGCGGCGGCCGCCCGGGCCGCCTCGGCATCGAGGTGCAGGAAGGCGTGGGCATGGGCCGCCGAGGCGGCGCGCTCCAGGCAGGGCGCGAGTTCGTCGGCCGGGCTGGACTGCCCGCGGGCGATCAGCGCGCGGGTGGCGAGGAGGTCGTGCATGAGGAGGTCGGGGGCGGGGCCTGTGCTAGAATCTCGCGGTTTTGCCGGGCAGCCCCACATGGTGTGGGGCCCAGCCGGACGGCAGGACAAATCGCGAATCCGTGCCCACCAGGTGTCGCGGCGCCCCAGCAGGTGCCCGTGATTGCGGCGCGGATTCTAGACCCAACCTAGGAACGATCCCCATGGCAGTCTCCATGCGCGACATGCTGGAAGCCGGCGTCCATTTCGGACACCAGACCCGCTTCTGGAACCCCAAGATGGCTCCCTTCATCTTCGGTTCCCGCAACAAGATCCACATCATCAACCTGGAAAAATCGATGCCGATGTTCCAGGACGCGGCGAAGTTCGTGAAGCAGCTGTCGGTCAACCGCGGCACGATCCTGATGGTGGGCACCAAGCGCCAGGCGCGCGAGATCGTCGCCACCGAGGCCCGCCGCGCCGGCGTGCCCTTCGTCGACCAGCGCTGGCTGGGCGGCATGCTGACCAACTTCAAGACGGTCAAGACCTCGATCAAGCGCCTGAAGGACATGAAGGCCCAGCAGGAAGCCGGCCTGGAGTCCATGAGCAAGAAAGAGCAGCTGATGTTCAGCCGCGAGATGGAGAAGCTCGAGAAGGACATCGGCGGCATCCAGGACATGAACACCCTGCCCGATGCCATCTTCGTGATCGACGTGGGCTTCCACAAGATCGCCGTGTCCGAGGCCAAGAAGCTGGGCATCCCGCTGGTGGGCGTGGTCGACTCCAACCACTCGCCCGAGGGCATCGACTACGTGATCCCCGGCAACGACGACTCGGCCAAGGCCGTGGCGCTGTATGCCCGCGGCATCGCCGACGCCGTGCTGGAAGGCCGCGCCGCCGCCGTCAATGACGTCGCCCGCGCCGTCGCCGAAGGCAGCGACGAGTTCGTCGAAGTCCAGGAGGGCGCCGCCGCCTGAGCGGCGCGCGCGCCGATCCAAGGGGGCTCTCGGGCCCCTTTTTACCGTCCAGATTCCTGAAAGGTTCGAACAAATGGCTGCAATCACCGCAAGCATGGTCGCCGAGCTGCGCGCCAAGACCGACGCTCCCATGATGGAGTGCAAGAAGGCCCTGGCCGAGGCCGCCGGCGACATGGCCAAGGCCGAGGAGATCCTGCGCGTCAAGCTGGGCAGCAAGGCCGGCAAGGCCGCCTCGCGCGTGACCGCCGAGGGCGTCGTCGCCGCCTCGATCGAGGGCACCACCGGCGCGCTGCTGGAAGTCAACTGCGAGACCGACTTCGTCACCAAGAACGATAGCTTCCTGGCCATGGCCAAGGCCGCCGCCGAGCTGATCGCCAGGCACAACCCCGCCGACGTGGCCGCGCTGGGAGCGCTGGCCTACAGCCAGGACGGCTTCGGCCCCACCCTGGAAGAAGTGCGCAAGGGCCTGATCGGCAAGATCGGCGAGAACATGTCGTTCCGCCGCTTCAAGCGCTTCGAAGGCGGCGGCAAGCTGGTGTCGTACCTGCACGGCACCCGCATCGGCGTCGTGGTCGAGTTCGACGGCGACGAGACCGCCGCCAAGGACGTGGCCATGCACGTGGCCGCCATGAAGCCCGTGGCGCTGACCAGCGCCGACGTGCCGGCCGAGCTGATCGAGCGCGAGCGCAGCGTCGCCACCGCCAAGGCCGCCGAGTCGGGCAAGCCCGCCGACATCGCCGCCAAGATGATCGAAGGCTCGGTGCAGAAGTACCTCAAGGAGGTCTCGCTGTTCAACCAGCCGTTCGTCAAGAACGACAAGCAGACCGTCGAGCAGATGCTCAAGGCCGCCGGCACCTCGGTCAAGGGCTTCACCCTGTACGTGGTGGGCGAGGGCATCGAGAAGAAAGTGGACGACTTCGCCGCCGAGGTGGCCGCCCAGGTCGCCGCCGCCAAGGGCGCGTAAGACGCCTGCGGACCCACCCGTCCGGGTGGGTCCATCCCGCCCCGCCGGCCGCTCTCGGGGCGCGTCGGGGCCGCTAAACTCGACCACCGTCACACGACCAGGAGCCTCCCGCATGCCCGCCGCCCCCGCCCACAAGCGCATCCTGCTGAAGCTGTCCGGGGAGGCCTTGATGGGCGACGATGCCTTCGGCATCAACCGCGCCACCATCGTGCGCATGGTCGAGGAGATCGCCGAGGTGGTGAACAGCGGCGTTCAGGTGGCGGTGGTCATCGGCGGCGGCAACATCTTCCGCGGCGTCGCCGGCGGCTCGGTCGGCATGGACCGCGCCACCGCCGACTACATGGGGATGCTGGCCACCGTGATGAACGCGCTGGCCCTGGCCGACACCATGGACAAGCAGGGCCTGGTCGCCCGCGTGATGTCGGCCATCGCCATCGAGCAGGTGGTCGAGCCCTACGTGCGTCCCAAGGCGCTGCAGTACCTCGAAGAGGGCAAGGTGGTGATCTTCGCCGCCGGCACCGGCAACCCCTTCTTCACCACCGACACCGCGGCCGCGCTGCGCGGCGCCGAGATCGGCGCCGAGCTGGTGCTCAAGGCCACCAAGGTGGACGGCGTGTACTCGGCCGACCCCAAGAAGGATCCGTCGGCCACGCGCTACAACCGCATCACGTTCGACGACGCGATGGCCCAGAACCTCGGCATCATGGACGCCACGGCCTTCGCGCTGTGCCGCGACCAGAAGCTGCCGATCAAGGTGTTCTCGATCTTCAAGCACGGCGCGCTCAAGCGCGTGGTGATGGGCGAGGACGAGGGCACGCTGGTGTACGCCTGAGAACCCTAGCGAACAGAGAGACCGTCCCATGAGCATCGCCGACATCAAGAAGACGATGGAAGCCAAGATGGACCAGTCCATCGCGGCGTTCAAGAACAACCTCACCAAGATCCGCACCGGCCGCGCCAACCCCGCGCTGCTCGACACGGTGCAGGTGGACTACTACGGCTCGATGATGCCCATCAGCCAGGTGGCCAACGTCGCGCTGCTCGACGCCCGCACGATCAGCGTGCAGCCCTGGGAAAAGGGCATGGGGGCCAAGATCGAGAAGGCCATCCGCGAGAGCGACCTGGGCCTGAACCCGGCCTCGATGGGCGACCTGATCCGCGTGCCCATGCCGCCCATGAGCGAGGAGCGCCGCAAGGAGATGACCAAGCTGGTGCGCAGCGAGGGCGAGAACGCCAAGATCGCGATCCGCAACCTGCGCCGCGACGCCAACGAGCACGTCAAGAAGCTGGTCAAGGACAAGGAAGCGTCCGAGGACGACCAGAAGCGCTCGGAGGCCGACGTGCAGAAGGTCACCGACCGGCACATCGCCGAGATCGACCGGATGGTCGAGCACAAGGAACAGGAGATCATGGCGGTCTGACCGCGGTGGCCGCCATGTCGACCGTCCCGTACCACATCGCCATCGTCATGGATGGCAACGGCCGCTGGGCCACGCGCCGCTACCTGCCGCGGGTGGCCGGCCACAAGAAGGGCGTCGACGCCCTGCGTGCCTGCGTGCGCCACTGCGCCGAGCGCGGCGTCAAGGTCCTGACCGTGTTCGCGTTCTCCTCCGAGAACTGGAACCGGCCGCCCGACGAGGTCTCGGGCCTGATGGAACTGCTGGCCGTGGCGCTGTCGCGCGAGGTGCCGCAGCTGCAGGCCGAGGGTGTCAGCATCCGCTTCGTGGGCGACCGCTCGGCGCTGTCCGACAAGGTGCGCCACGGCCTGGCGCAGGCCGAGGCCCAGACGGCCGGCAACACGCGGCTGCAGTTCAACGTCTGCTTCAACTACGGTGGCCGCTGGGACATCGCGCAGGCCGCCGCCCGCCTGGCCGCGCGCGGCGAGCCGATCACCGAAGCCTCGCTCGACCAGGCGATGGCGCTGGCCCACGTGCCCGACCCCGACCTGCTGATCCGCACCGGCGGCGAGAAGCGCATCAGCAACTTCCTGCTGTGGCAGGCCGCCTACTCGGAGCTGTACTTCAGCGACAAGCTGTGGCCCGAGTTCGACGCCGCCGCGCTCGATGCCGCCATCGCCGATTACGCGCAGCGCGAGCGCCGCTTCGGCCGCACGTCCGACCAGCTGCAGCCGGCCGCCCGCAAGGCCGCCTGATCACCGCATGCTCAAGCAGCGCGTGATCACGGCGGTGGTGCTGCTGGCCCTGCTGCTGCCCGCGCTGTTCTGGCGCACCCCGACGCCCTTCATCGGCATCGTGCTGGTGCTGATCGGCGCGGGCGCCTGGGAGTACGCGCGCCTGAACGGCTGCAGCCCCATCGCCTGCATCGCGTGCGGCGGCCTCTGCGTGGCCGCCTGTGCGGCCGCCTGGGCCAGCGGCTGGGTGCAGCGGCCGCTGCCCTGGCTGTGGGCGCTGGCGGGCGGCGCCTGGGTGCTGGCCGGCGCGGCCCTGCTGCGCGGCGGCGTGGCCGGCTGGCCCGGCATTCCCCGCAGCCTGCGGCTCGCCGGCGGCCTGGCCGCCCTGTGGCTGGCCTGGCTGGCCGCCGCGCAGGCGCGCACGCTCGGCATCAACTTCCTGCTGTCCATCCTCGTGCTGGTGTGGATGGCCGACGTGGCCGCCTATTTCGCCGGCCGCGCCTTCGGCCTGAAGTTCAGCCGCGTGAAGCTGGCGCCCGGCATCAGCCCCGGCAAGAGCTGGGAGGGCGTGTGGGGCGGCATGGCCGGCGTGCTGGTGCTGGCACTGGCCTGGGTGGCGGGCGACCGCGCCTGGGACGCCGCCGTGCCCAGCCTGTACACCCGGCTGGCCGCCACCGGCTGGTGGCTACTCGCCCTGGGCGCACTGTTCCTGGCGGCCATGAGCGTCGTGGGCGACCTCGTCGAGTCGCTGGTCAAGCGCAGCGCCGGCTTCAAGGACTCGAGCAACCTGCTGCCCGGCCATGGCGGCGTGCTCGACCGGGTGGATGCCCTCTTGCCCAGCCTGCCGCTGGCGCTGATGCTGGCCTCCTACGCACGCCCATGAAGCAGCGCCTCGCCATCCTCGGCTCCACCGGCTCCATCGGCACCAGCACGCTGGACGTCGTCGCCCGCCATCCCGACCGCTTCGAGGTGGCCGTGCTGTCGGCCGGCTCGCGCATCGAGCCCCTGCTGGAACAGGTGGCCCGGTTCCGCCCGCGCCACGCGGTGATGGCCGACCCCGGCGCCGCCCGGCAGCTGGCCGAGCGCGTGCGGGCCGAGGGGCTGCCCACCGAGGTGCTGGCCGGCGACGCGCCGCTCGACGCCCTGGTCGCCGGCGACGGCGTCGACACCGTCATGGCCGCCATCGTCGGCGCCGCCGGCCTGTCCTCCTGCCTGGCCGCCGCGCGCGCCGGCAAGCGCCTGCTGCTGGCCAACAAGGAGGCGCTGGTCGTGGGCGCCGAGCTGTTCCTCGACGCGGTGCGCGCGGGCGGCGCCCGGCTGCTGCCGATCGACAGCGAGCATTCGGCCATCTTCCAGTCCCTGCCCGAGGACCCGGCCACCTGGCCCGAGCGGGTCGACCGCATCATCCTGACCGCCTCGGGCGGGCCGTTCCGCGGCCGCGACCCGGCCAGCCTGCGCGAGGTCACGCCCGAGCAAGCCTGCGCGCACCCGAACTGGGTGATGGGCCGCAAGATCTCGGTCGACTCGGCCACGATGATGAACAAGGCGCTCGAGGTGATCGAGGCGCGCTACCTGTTCGGCCTGCCGCCCGAACGCCTGGACGTGGTGATCCATCCGCAGAGCGTCATCCATTCGATGGTGCAGTACCGCGACCATTCGGTGGTGGCCCAGCTGGGCACGCCCGACATGCGGGTGCCCATCGCCTACGGGCTGGCCTGGCCCGAGCGCATCGCCTCCGGCGCGGCGGCGCTGGACTTCGCCACCCTCTCGGCCATGACCTTCGAGTCGCTCGAGGTCAACGGCCACCGCCAGCGCTTTCCCGGGCTGCAGCTGGCCTGGGACGCGCTGCGGGCGGCGCCGGGCACGACGGCCGTGCTGAACGCGGCCAACGAGGAGGGCGTGGCCGCCTTCCTGGACCGCCGCATCCGCTTCGACCAGATCCATGCGGTCAACCTCGCCACGCTCGAGGCCGTGGCGCCCCCGGCCCTGCAGGGCCTGGGCGACCTGCTGGCCCTGGACGCGGCCGCCCGGCGCAGCGCGCGTGCGGCCATCGGCCGCATGGCCTAGCATCCTGGCCCTCCAGGAGCCGCCATGCTGACCACTGCCATCGCCTTCGTCGTCGCGCTGGGACTGCTGATCGCCGTCCACGAATGGGGCCATTACCGCGTGGCGGTGGCCTGCGGCGTGAAGGTGCTGCGCTTTTCGGTCGGCTTCGGCCACACCCTGGTGCGCTGGAAGCCGCGCCGCCAGCGGCCGGGGCAGGACACCGAGTTCGTCATCGGCGCCTTCCCGCTGGGGGGCTACGTGCGCATGCTCGACGAGCGCGAGGCGCCGGTCGAGCCGTCCGAGCGCCACCTGGCCTTCAACAACCAGCCGCTGGCCAAGCGCGCCGCCATCGTGGCCGCGGGCCCGCTGGCCAACCTGGTGCTGGCCGTGCTGCTGTACGCGGCCGTGGGCTGGTGGGGGCAGATGGAGCCGCGCCCCGTGCTGGGCTCGCCCGTGGCCGGCTCGCTGGCCCAGGCGGCCGGCGTGCGCGGGGGCGAGCTGGTCGCGGGCGCCGCCTTCGACGGCGAGGCGCTCGCGCCCGTGCAGTCCTTCGAGCAGGTGCGCTGGCTGCTCACCCGCGGCGCGCTCGACGGGCAGGACGTGCGGCTGGCGCTCACCGCGGCGACGGGGCAGGGCGGTGGCCGCGAGGTGCTGCTGCCGCTGTCGCAGCTGCAGGCGCCCGATGCCGATGCCCAGCTGTTCCGGCGCATCGGCATCGTCGCGCCGTTCACGCGGCCGGTGCTGGGCGAGGTCGTGGCGGGCGGCGCGGCCGACCGGGCCGGGCTGCGCCAGGGCGACCTGGTCCTGCGCGCCGGCGAGGCCGACATCGTCGACGGCGCCCAGCTGCGCGAATGGATCCGCGCCCAGGGCGAGCGTGGCCAGCCCGTGCCCGCCGGCTGGCGCATCGAGCGCGGCGGCCGCCTGCTGGACATCGTCGTCGCCCCCGACAGCGTGCTGGAGCAGGGGCGGCGGATCGGCCGCATCGGCGCCTACGTGGGCGCGCCGCCCGAGATGGCGCAGGTGCGGCACGGCCCGCTGGATGCCCTCGGCCTCGGGCTGCAGCGCACCTGGGACGTGTCGCTGCTGACGGTCAAGATGATGGGCCGCATGCTCGTGGGCGAGGCCTCGATCAAGAACCTCAGCGGACCGCTGACGATCGCCGACTACGCGGGCAAGTCGGCCAGTCTGGGGCTGCTGCAGTACCTGGTGTTCCTCGCGATGATCAGCGTGAGCCTGGGCGTGCTGAACCTGCTGCCGTTGCCGGTGCTCGATGGGGGGCACCTCATGTATTATCTTTGGGAGGCGGTGACGGGGCGGAGCGTGTCGCAGGCGTGGATGGAGCGGCTGCAGCGCGGAGGCGTGGCGGTGCTCCTGCTGATGATGACCATCGCACTGTTCAACGACGTCACGCGCCTGATCGGATAACCGAACGCCCGGCCCGGCGCTACCCCTGCCGCAGCCGCGCTGCGATCTCACTATCGATGAACAAACAATTCCGGCGCCTGCGCGCGCGCACCGTCTCGGGTGTCATCGCCGCGGCCTTCGCGGCCCATGCCTGGGCAATCGACCCCTTCACCGTGCGCGACATCCGCGTCGAGGGCCTGCAGCGGGTGGAGCCCGGCACGGTGTTCGCCTCGCTGCCGATCCGCATCGGTGACGAATACAACGACGAGAAGGGCTCGGCCGCGATCCGCGCGCTGTTCGGCCTGGGCCTGTTCAAGGACGTCCGGCTGGAGGTGCAGGGCGGCGTGCTCGTGGTGGTCGTCGAGGAGCGCCCGACCATCGCCGACGTCGACTTCTCCGGCGTGCGCGAGTTCGACAAGGACACGCTGCGCAAGGCGCTGCGCGAGATCGGCCTGGCCGAGGGCCGCCCCTACGACCAGGCGCTGGTCGACCGCGCCGAGCAGGAACTGCGCCGGCAGTACCTCAGCCGCAGCCTGTATGCCGCCGAGGTGGTCACCACCGTCACGCCCACCGAGCGCAACCGCACCAACCTCACCTTCACGGTGAACGAGGGCGACCCGGCCCGCATCAAGGACCTGCGCGTGGTGGGCGCCAAGGCCTTCAGCGAAGGCACGCTGCTGGGCCTGTTCGACCAGGACACCGGCGGCTGGCTGTCCTGGTACACCAAGAGCGACCGTTACTCGCGCAGCAAGCTCAACGCCGACCTCGAGACGCTGCGCTCGTACTACCTCAGCCGCGGCTACCTCGAGTTCCGCATCGACTCGACGCAGGTGGCGATCTCGCCGGACAAGCGCGACATCTCCATCACCATCAACATCACCGAGGGCGAGCGCTTCGTCGTCAGCGGCGTGCGGCTGGAGGGCAACTTCCTGGGCAAGGAAGACGACTTCCGCCGGCTGGTGCGCATCCGCCCGGGCGAGGCCTACAACGCCGACCGCGTGGCCGAGACCACCAAGGCCTTCAACGACCTGTTCGCCGGCTTCGGCTACGCCTTCGCCAGCGTCGAGGCGCGGCCCGAGATCGACCGCGCGCGCAACCTGGTGGCGCTGACGCTGGTGGCCGAGCCGCAGCGCCGCGCCTACGTGCGCCGCGTCAACGTGTCCGGCAACAACCGCACCCGTGACGAGGTGGTGCGGCGCGAGCTGCGCCAGTACGAGGCCAGCTGGTACGACGGCGACAAGATCAAGCTGTCGCGCGACCGCCTGGACCGCCTGGGCTACTTCAAGGACATCAGCATCGACACCACCGAGGTGCCCGGCGCACCCGACCAGGTGGACCTGAACGTCTCGGTGGTCGAGAAGCCCACGGGCACGCTGCAGCTGTCGGCGGGCTTCTCCAGCTACGAGAACCTCACGCTGGGCTTCGGCGTGCAGCAGGAGAACGCCTTCGGCACCGGCCAGTACCTGGGCCTGAACGTCAACACCAGCAAGTACAACCGCGTCATCTCGCTGAACACGACCGACCCGTACTTCACCAAGGACGGCGTCTCGCGCACCATCGACCTGTACCACCGCGACGCCAAGCCGTTCAACACCCAGGGCGGCAACTACTCGCTCGCCTCCACCGGCCTGGGCCTGCGCTTCGGCATCCCGTTCAGCGAACTCGACACGGTGTTCCTGGGCACGGTGCTCGAGCACACCGAGATCCGTCCCGGCACCAACATCCCGGCCGCCTACCTGGCCTACGCCGACCGCGTCGGCGGCTTCACCAGCACCTCGCTGCCGTTCACCGTCGGCTGGGCGCGCGACGGCCGCGACAGCGCCCTGGCGCCCACCCGCGGCCGCCTGCAGCGCGCCAGCGGCGAGGTGAGCGTCATCGGCGACAACAACTACTGGCGCGGCAGCTACCAGTTCCAGCAGTACATCCCGCTGAACAAGCAGTTCACCGTCGCCTTCAACACCGACGTGGGCTGGGGCGCGGGCCTCAACGGCAAGCCGTTCCCGGTGTTCAAGAACTTCTACTCCGGCGGCCTGGGCACCGTGCGCGGCTTCCTGCAGTCGACCCTGGGCCCGCGCGACGTCACCGGCCTGAGCATCGGCGGCGCCAAGCGCGTGACCTTCAACTTCGAGGTGCTCACGCCGTTCCCGGGCGCCGGCAACGACCGGTCGCTGCGGCTGTTCGCCTTCACCGACGTGGGCAACGCCTTCGCCG
Source organism: Comamonadaceae bacterium (assembly GCA_027484575.1). Classification (GTDB taxonomy): domain Bacteria; phylum Pseudomonadota; class Gammaproteobacteria; order Burkholderiales; family Burkholderiaceae_C; genus Ramlibacter. The sequence goes on along the minus strand of JAIXSQ010000007.1, from coordinate 195,752 downwards.
AGAACGAGCGGGTGCGCTTCGACGAACTGCGCGCGTCGGCCGGCGCGGGCATCTCCTGGCTGTCGCCGCTGGGCCCGCTGCGGCTAGCCATCGCGCAGCCGATCCGCAAGTTCCCGGGCGATAGAATCCAGAGATTGCAATTCCAAGTGGGAACCTCCTTCTGATGACGTCCCTCAGCCAACGATTCCTGTGGGTGGCCTTCGGCGCACTGGCCCTGGTGGCGCCGGCGCACGCCGAGGACTTCCGCGTCGGTTTCGTGAACACCGACCGGATCTTCCGGGAGGCCAACACCGCCAAGTCCGCGCAGGCCAAGCTGGAGCAGGAGTTCTCCAAGCGCGAGAAGGAGCTCAGCGACATGGGCGCGGCGCTCAAGGCCCAGTCCGACCGCTACGAGCGCGAGGCGCCCACGCTGTCCGAGACCCAGCGCCAGCAGCGCCAGCGCCAGCTGGTCGACCAGGACCGCGACTTCCAGCGCAAGCGCCGCGAGTTCCAGGAAGACCTGAACGCGCGCAAGAACGAGGAACTGCAGCAGGTCCTCGAGCGCGCCAACCGCGTCGTCAAGCAGGTGGCCGAGCAGGAGAAGTACGACCTGGTCCTGCAGGAAGCGGTCTACATCAACCCGAAGCACGACATCACCGAGAAGGTGATCCGGGCGCTCAACGCCGCCCGCTGACCGCCCGTGCAGCTGCGTCTGGGCGACCTGGTGGACTCGCTCGGCGGCGAGCTCCACGGTGACCGGCAAGCGGCGGTCGACGGCCTCGCGCCGCTCGAGACCGCCGGGCCCGGCCAGCTGAGTTTCCTGAGCAACCCGCGCTACCAGCCGCAGCTGGCCGCCTCGCGCGCAGGCTGCGTGATCGTCGGCCCCGCCATGCGCGAGCCCGCGCTGGCCCGGGGCGCGGCCATCGTCGCCGACGACCCCTACCTGTACTTCGCCCGCGCCACCCGCTGGTGGAAGGCACGCAGCGCCCCCGTCGACGCGGGCCCGCACATCCACCCCAGTGCCGTCGTGGACCCCGGCGCCGAGGTCGACCCCACCGCCCGGATCGGCCCGCTGTGCGTGGTCGAGCGCGGCGCCCGCATCGGCGCCGGCACGGTGCTCAAGTCGCGTGTCACGGTCAGCGAGGGCTGCAGCATCGGCGCCCGCTGCCTGCTGCACCCCGGCGTGGTGATCGGCGCCGACGGCTTCGGCTTCGCGCCGCACCAGGGCGCGTGGGAGAAGATCGAGCAGCTGGGCGCGGTGCGCATCGGCGACGACGTCGAGATCGGCGCCAACACCTGCATCGACCGCGGCGCGCTGGCCGACACCGTGATCGAGGACGGGGTCAAGCTCGACAACCTCATCCAGGTCGGCCACAACGTGCGCATCGGCCGCCACACCGCCATCGCCGGCAATGCCGGCATCGCCGGCAGCGCCACGATCGGCGCGCACTGCACCATCGGCGGCAGCGCCGGCATCCTGGGCCACCTGACCATCGCCGACCACGTGCACGTGTCCTCGTTCTCGCTGGTCACGCGATCCATCTCCAAGCCCGGCCACTACACCGGCATCTTCCCGCTGGACGACAACGCCAGCTGGGAGAAGAACGCCGCCTCGCTCAAGCAGCTGCACGTGCTGCGCGAGCGGGTGCGTGCCCTCGAGAAGAACCGATGACGACCATGGACATCCACCAGATCCTCAAGCTCCTGCCGCACCGCTACCCGATCCTGCTGGTCGACCGCGTGCTCGAGGTGGAGCTGGGCAAGCGCATCCGCGCGATCAAGAACGTGACGATCAACGAGCCGTTCTTCACCGGGCACTTCCCGCACCGCCCGGTCATGCCGGGCGTGCTGATGCTCGAGGCCATGGCCCAGTCGGCGGCGCTGCTGTCGTTCGCCACCCAGGGCATCACGCCCGACGACAAGACCGTCTACTACTTCGCCGGCATCGACGGCGCCCGCTTCAAGCGGCCGGTGGAGCCCGGCGACCAGCTGGTGATGGACGTCACGCTCGAGCGCGCCAAGGCGGGCATCTACAAGTTCAAGGGCTGCACCACGGTCGGCGGCGAGGTCGCCTGCGAGGCCGAGCTGATGTGCACCATGCGGCAGGTGGGCTGAGGCGCGCATGGCGATCCATCCGACGGCGATCGTCGATGCGGGGGCGCAGATCGACAGTTCGGTCGAGGTCGGCCCCTACGCGGTGATCGGTCCCCACGTGCGCATCGGCGCCGGCACCACGGTGGGACCGCACACGGTGATCGAGGGGCACACCACCATCGGGCGCGACAACCGGATCTTCCAGTTCGTCTGCCTGGGCGCCATCAACCAGGACAAGAAGTACGCGGGCGAGCCCTGCGAGCTGGTGATCGGCGACCGCAACACCATCCGCGAGTTCAGCACGTACCACATCGGCACGGTGCAGGGCGGCGGCGTCACGCGGCTGGGCAACGACAACTGGATGATGGCCTACACCCACCTCGCGCACGACTGCGTGGTGGGCGACCACACCATCTTCGCCAACAACGCGCAGATCGCCGGCCACGTGGTGGTCGAGGACTGGGTGATCCTGGGTGCCTACACCTGCGTGCACCAGTTCGTGCGCCTGGGGGCCCACGGCATGACCGCGATGGGCTCGGTGCTGCTGGCCGACCAGCCGCCGTTCGTGATGAGCGAAGGCCACCCGGCCGGGGCCCGCTCGATGAACTACGAGGGCCTGCGCCGGCGCGGCTTCTCCCCGGCGCGCATCGGCGCCGTCAAGGCCATGCACAAGGCGCTGTACCGCGAGGGCCTGACGCTGGAGCAGGCGCGCGAGCGCATCGCGGCACTGGCGCAGGCCACGCCCGAGGCGGCCGACGACGTGCAGCGCATGCTGGGCTTCCTGGCCGGCGTGAATCCCCAACGCGGCATCGTCCGCTGAGGCTGGCCATGGATCCCCGGGTCGCGATGGTCGCGGGCGAGGCGTCCGGCGACCTGCTGGCGGGGCTGCTGCTGCAGGGCCTGCGGCAGCGCTGGCCGCACCTGCAGGCCGCCGGCATCGGCGGGCCGCGCATGGCGGCGCAGGGCTTCGAGGCCTGGTGGCCGCACGACAAGCTGGCCGTGCGCGGCTACGTCGAGGTGCTGCGCCACTACCGCGAGATCGTGGGCATCCGGCGGCAGCTGCGCGAGCGGCTGCTGCGCGAGCGGCCGCCGCTGTTCGTCGGCGTGGACGCGCCCGACTTCAACCTGGCGCTCGAGGCCGACCTGCGCGGCGCGGGGCTGAAGACCGTGCACTTCGTCTGCCCGTCGGTGTGGGCCTGGCGGCCGGAGCGGATCGAGACCCTGCGCCGCGCCTGCGACCACGTGCTGTGCATCTTCCCCTTCGAGCCCGAGCTGCTGGCGCGGCACGGCGTTGCCGCGACCTACGTGGGCCATCCGCTGGCCAGCGTGATCCCGCTGGAGCCCGACCAGGCGGCGGCCCGGCAGGCACTGGGGCTGGCGCCCGGCGACGAGGTGGTGGCGCTGCTGCCCGGCAGCCGCCACTCGGAGATCCGCGCGCTGGCCGACCGCTTCTTCCAGGCCGCCGTGCAGCTGCGCCGCGACCGGCCGCGGCTGCAGTTCGTGCTGCCGGCGCTGCCGGCCCTGCGCCCGGCCATCGAGGCGGCCGCCCGGCGTGCCGGGCTGGCCGACCTGCGCATCCTCGACGGCCAGTCGCACCTGGCGCTGGCCGCCTGCGACGTGACCCTGATCGCCAGCGGCACCGCCACGCTCGAGGCGGCGCTGTTCAAGCGGCCGATGGTCATCGCCTACGCCATGCCGGCCGCCAGCTGGTGGATCATGCGGCGCAAGCAGCTGCAGCCCTGGGTGGGCCTGCCCAACATCCTGGCCGGGGAGTTCGTCGTGCCCGAGTTGCTCCAGCACGACGCGACACCCGACCGCCTGGCCGGCGCCGTGGCCGACTGGCTCGCGGCGCCTGCGAAAATGGCGGCACTGCGCCAGACCTTCACCGCGCTGCACCACTGCCTGCAGCGCGACACCGCCCGACTCGCCACCGATGCCATCGACCAGGTCCTCTCGTCCTGAGACCGCCACCCGCCGGCGCGCGCCCGTCGTCCAGCACACGCTGGCCTGGGACCCGGTGGGCCTGCAGGCCGGCGTCGACGAGGCCGGCCGCGGCCCGCTGGCCGGGCCCGTGGTCGCGGCCGCGGTGATCCTCGACGACACGCGCCGCATCCGCGGCCTGAACGACTCCAAGCAGCTGACGGCCCTGCAGCGCGAGCGGCTGTACGACCAGATCTGCGAGAAGGCGCTGTGCCTGTCGGTGGCGCAGGCCAGCGTGGCCGAGATCGACAGCCTGAACATCTACCAGGCCACGATGCTGGCCATGAAGCGCGCGGTGGAGGGCCTGCGGCTCAAGCCGGCCAAGGTGCTGGTGGACGGCAACGCGCTGCCGCGCCTGGACGTGCTGGCCGAGGCCATCGTCGGCGGCGACGCCAAGGTCAAGGCGATCTCGGCCGCCTCCATCCTGGCCAAGGTGCACCGCGACCGGCTGCTGGCCCAGCTGCACGAGGAATACCCGCAGTACGGCTTCGCCTCGCACAAGGGCTACGGCACGCCCGAGCACCTGCTGGCGCTGCGCACCCACGGCGCCTGCCCGCACCACCGGCGCTTCTTCGCGCCGGTCGCCGCCACGCTGACCCTGAAGCCGGGCGGTGGCGTGCAGGTCAGCGTGGATCCGGCGTGAGCGCCGCCCCCACGGCCATCGCGTCGGCCGCCAATCCCCAGTTCAAGCTGCTGCGCCAGCTGGCCCAGGACAACGGCGCTTGGCGCAAGCAGCAGCGCGTGTGGCTCGAGGGCGACCACCTGTGCCGCGCCGCGCTGGCCCGGGGCCTGCAGCCGCAGCTGGCGGTCTACGCCCGCTCCTGCCCGCCCGAATGGCGGTTGCCCGCTGCCCAGGCGATCGAGCTGGCCGACCCGCTGTTCGCCGCCCTGAGCAGCCTGGAGTCCCCCGCGCCCATGGGGTTCGTGCTGGACCTGCCGGCAGCCCCCGTGCTCGACCCGCAGGCGCCCACGGTGGTGCTCGACCGGCTGCAGGACGCCGGCAACGTCGGCTCGGTGCTGCGCAGCGCCGCGGCCTTCGGCTACCGGCAGGTGGTGGCGCTCAAGGGCACGGCCGCGCTGTGGTCGCCCAAGGTGCTGCGCGCCGGGATGGGCGCGCATTTCGGGCTGCGGCTGTTCGATGCGGCGGCGCCCGAGCTGCTCGACGCGCTGGCCGTGCCGCTGCTGGCCACCAGCTCGCATGGCGGCGAGCTGCTGCACCGCGCCCGGCTGCCCTGGCCCTGCGCCTGGGTGCTGGGCCACGAAGGGCAGGGCGTGTCCGACGCGGTGGCGGCCCGGGCCGCGCTGGCGGTGCGCATCGCCCAGCCGGGCGGCGAGGAGTCGCTGAACGTCGCGGCCGCCGCGGCGATCTGCCTGCACGCCGCTGCCGCCCCCTCGGCCTGAGCCGCGGGCCAGCCAGGCGTCAGGCTGGGTCCCGGTCGCGGGCTATAATCAGCGGCTTTCCCGCAAACCCGTACGCCTAGCGCCGCGCCAGCCCCTCCCCCGAACAAAAGCAACACCGAGAGCGTTCCGCTGTCGGCCGCGTTTTGGGCGTACCCGACACCGATCCGGAGAACCCAGTGCTTTTGTCCCAGGCGTCCCAGCCTCCCGCCATCCTGGCGCTCGCCGACGGCACGGTCTTTCTTGGCACCTCGATCGGAGCTCCCGGCTCCACCTGCGGCGAGGTCGTGTTCAACACGTCCCTGACCGGCTACCAGGAAATCCTCACCGACCCCAGCTACTGCCGGCAGATCGTCACGCTGACGTATCCGCACATCGGCAACTACGGCGTCAACGAGGAAGACGTCGAGGCCAGCAAGATCCACGCCGCCGGCCTGATCATCCGCGACCTGCCCCTGGTCGCCTCCAACTTCCGCAAGAGCCTCACGCTGTCCGAGTACCTGCGGCGCGAGGGCACGGTGGGCATCGCCGACCTGGACACCCGCAAGCTGACCCGCATCCTGCGCACCGGCGGCGCGCAGAACGGCTGCATCCTGGCGCTGCAGGCCGGCCAGCAGGTCACCCCGGCGCTGATCGAGCAGGCACTGGCCGAGGCCCGCAAGGCGCCGGCCATGGCCGGCCAGGACCTGGCCCAGGACGTCTCGGTGGCCCAGCCCTACGACTGGACGCAGACGGAGTGGCAGCTGGGCACCGGCTACGGCAAGCTCGAGCAGCCCAAGTACCACGTGGTCGCCTTCGACTACGGCGTCAAGAAGAACATCCTGCGCATGCTGGCCGAGCGTGGCTGCCAGGTCACCGTCGTGCCCGCCAAGACCCCGGCCGCCGAGATCCGCAAGCTGCAGCCCGACGGCGTGTTCCTCTCCAACGGTCCCGGCGACCCGGAGCCCTGCGCGTACGCCATCGCCGCCACCCGTGAGCTGGTGGAGGACGGCTACCCCACGTTCGGCATCTGCCTGGGCCACCAGATCCTGGCGCTGGCCTCCGGCGCGAAGACCTACAAGATGAAGTTCGGCCACCACGGCGCGAACCACCCGGTCAAGGACCTGGACTCCGGCCGCGTGTCGATCACCAGCCAGAACCACGGCTTCGCGGTCGACGAGAAGACGCTGCCGGCCAACCTGCGTGCCACGCACGTGTCGCTGTTCGACGGCACGCTGCAGGGCCTGGCCCGCACCGACAAGCCCGCGTTCTGCTTCCAGGGCCATCCGGAGGCCTCGCCCGGCCCGCACGACATCGGCTACCTGTTCGACCGGTTCACCGGCCTGATGGACCAGTCCAAGAAGAAATAAGACCCGCCATGCCGAAGCGCACAGACATCCAGAGCATCCTCATCATCGGCGCCGGGCCCATCGTCATCGGCCAGGCCTGCGAGTTCGACTACTCCGGCGTGCAGGCCTGCAAGGCGCTGCGCGAGGAGGGCTACAAGGTCATCCTGATCAACTCCAACCCGGCGACGATCATGACCGACCCGGCCACGGCCGACGTCACCTACATCGAGCCGATCACCTGGCAGACGGTCGAGAAGATCATCGCCAAGGAAAAGCCCGACGCGATCCTGCCCACCATGGGCGGCCAGACGGCGCTGAACTGCGCGCTGGCCCTGTGGCGCCACGGCGTGCTGGACAAGCACGGCGTCGAGCTGATCGGCGCGACGCCCGAGGCCATCGACAAGGCCGAGGACCGCCTGAAGTTCAAGGACGCCATGACCAAGATCGGGCTGGGCTCGGCCCGCTCGGGCATCGCGCACTCGATGGACGAGGCCTGGTCGGTGCAGAAGACCGTGGGCTTTCCCACCGTCATCCGTCCCAGCTTCACCCTGGGCGGCACCGGCGGCGGCATCGCCTACAACGCCGAGGAGTTCGAGGTCATCTGCAAGCGCGGCCTCGAGGCCTCGCCCACCAGCGAGCTGCTGATCGAGGAGTCGCTGGTCGGCTGGAAGGAATACGAGATGGAGGTGGTCCGCGACAAGGCGGACAACTGCATCATCGTCTGCTCGATCGAGAACCTGGACCCCATGGGTGTGCACACCGGTGACTCCATCACCGTGGCCCCGGCCCAGACGCTGACCGACAAGGAATACCAGATCATGCGCAACGCCTCGCTGGCGGTGCTGCGCGAGATCGGTGTCGACACCGGCGGCTCGAACGTGCAGTTCTCGATCAACCCGAAGGACGGTCGCATGATCGTCATCGAGATGAACCCGCGCGTGTCGCGCTCCTCGGCGCTGGCCTCCAAGGCCACGGGCTTCCCGATCGCCAAGGTCGCGGCCAAGCTGGCAGTGGGCTACACGCTGGACGAGCTGCGCAACGACATCACCGGCGGCGCCACCCCGGCGAGCTTCGAGCCCTCGATCGACTACGTGGTCACCAAGATCCCGCGCTTCGCGTTCGAGAAGTTCCCGCAGGCCGACAGCCGCCTGACCACCCAGATGAAGTCGGTGGGCGAGGTGATGGCCATGGGCCGCACCTTCCAGGAGTCGTTCCAGAAGGCGCTGCGCGGCCTGGAGGTCGGCGTCGACGGCATGAACGAGAAGACCCAGGACCGCGAGCTGCTCGAGAAGGAACTGGGCACGCCCGGTCCCGAGCGCATCTGGTACGTGGGCGACGCCTTCGCCGCCGGCTGGAGCGTCGACGAGGTCTACGCGCTGACGAAGATCGACACCTGGTTCCTGGTGCAGATCGAGGAGATCGTGAAGATCGAGCTCGAGCTGGACCAGCTGGCCGCCGACAAGGGCGAGCAGGCGCTGGCCTCGCTGGACGAGCGCCAGCTGCGCCTGCTCAAGCGCAAGGGCTTCTCCGACCGCCGGCTGGCCAAGCTGCTCAAGACCACCGACAAGGCGGTGCGCGAGCGCCGCAAGGCGCTGGGCGTGCGGCCGGTCTACAAGCGCGTGGACACCTGCGCGGCCGAGTTCGCGACCGACACCGCCTACATGTACTCGACCTACGAGGACGAGTGCGAGGCCGAGCCGACGAACCGCAAGAAGATCATGGTGCTGGGCGGCGGCCCCAACCGGATCGGCCAGGGCATCGAGTTCGACTACTGCTGCGTGCACGCCGCGCTCGCCCTGCGCGAGGACGGCTACGAGACCATCATGGTCAACTGCAACCCGGAGACGGTCTCCACCGACTACGACACCTCCGACCGCCTGTACTTCGAGCCGCTGACGCTCGAGGACGTGCTCGAGATCGTCGACAAGGAAAAGCCCGCCGGCGTGATCGTGCAGTACGGCGGCCAGACCCCGCTGAAGCTGGCGCTGGGCCTGGAGGCCGAGGGCGTGCCGATCGTGGGCACCAGCCCCGACATGATCGACGCCGCCGAGGACCGCGAGCGCTTCCAGAAGCTGCTGCACGCCCTGGGCCTGCGCCAGCCGCCCAACGCCACCGCGCGCACCGAGCCCGAGGCGCTGGAGAAGGCCCAGGCGCTGGGCTACCCGCTGGTGGTGCGCCCCAGCTACGTGCTGGGCGGCCGCGCGATGGAGATCGTGCACGAGCAGCGCGACCTCGAGCGCTACATGCGCGAGGCGGTCAAGGTGTCCAACGACTCACCCGTGCTGCTCGACCGGTTCCTGAACGACGCGATCGAGTGCGACGTCGACTGCCTGTCGGACGGCCAGCGCACCTTCATCGGCGGCGTGATGGAGCACATCGAGCAGGCCGGCGTGCACTCGGGCGACTCGGCCTGTTCGCTGCCGCCGTACTCGCTGTCGAAGGCGACGGTCGACGAACTGAAGCGCCAGACCGCGGCGATGGCCAAGGCGCTGAACGTGGTCGGCCTGATGAACGTGCAGTTCGCCATCCAGCAGATCGACGGCCAGGACGTGATCTACGTGCTGGAGGTCAACCCGCGCGCCTCGCGCACCGTGCCCTACGTCAGCAAGGCCACCGGCATCCAGCTGGCCAAGGTGGCGGCGCGCTGCATGGTCGGCCAGACGCTGGAGCAGCAGGGCATCCGCGACGAGGTCACCCCGCCGTACTTCAGCGTCAAGGAAGCGGTGTTCCCCTTCGTCAAGTTCCCGGGCGTGGACACCATCCTGGGTCCGGAGATGAAGTCCACCGGCGAGGTGATGGGCGTGGGCAAGACCTTCGGCGAGGCCTTCGTCAAGAGCCAGCTGGGCGCCGGCACCAAGCTGCCGCGGCCCACCGACAAGGTCAACCAGGTGTTCCTGACGGTCAAGAACAGCGACAAGCCGCGTGCGGTCGAGGTCGCCCGCCAGCTGGCCGCGCTGGGCTTCCAGATCGTCGCCACCAAGGGCACGGCGGCCGCCATCACCGCCGCCGGCATCGCCTGCCGGACCGTCAACAAGGTCACCGAAGGCCGGCCGCACGTGGTCGACATGATCAAGAACGACGAGATCTGCATGGTGATCAACACCGTGGAGGAGCGCCGCAACGCGATCACCGACTCGCGCGCGATCCGCACCTCGGCGCTGCAGGCCCGGGTCACGACCTTCACCACCATCGCCGGCGCCGAGGCGGCCGTCGAGGGCATGAAGTACGTCGACCAGCTCGACGTCTACTCGGTGCAGGAGCTGCACGCGCAGCTGGCCTGAGCGCGGCCGTCGGGCCGCGCCGGCCCGGGAAATCCCGCAGCCCGGCCACGGGCTCCGGGCCCGGCCGGCCGACCGTGATTGGGTATCATCCCAGCCACAACCACACCGCCGGTCGGCAACGGCCGGCGGTTTGCTTTTTCCCATTCAGACGGACTGCAACCATGGTCACCATCCCCATCACCAAGCGCGGCGCGGAGAAGCTCAAGGCCGAGCTGCACGAGCTCAAGACGGTGCAGCGGCCCTGGGTCATCAATGCCATCGCCGAGGCGCGTGCGCAGGGCGACCTGTCCGAGAACGCCGAGTACGACGCGGCCAAGGACCGCCAGGGCTTCATCGAGGGCCGCATCCGCGAGCTCGAGGGCAAGCTGGCCGCCGCGCAGATCATCGATCCCTCGCAGCTGGACGCCGGCGGCAAGGTCGTGTTCGGCGCGACCGTCGAACTCGAGGAGGAGGCCTCGGGCGAGCAGGTCAAGTACCAGATCGTGGGCGAGGACGAGGCGGACCTGAAGCTGGGCCTGATCAACATCTCCAGCCCGATCGCGCGCGCGCTGATCGGCAAGGAGGAGGGCGACACCGCCGAGGTGCAGGCGCCCGGCGGCCTCAAGCGCTACGAGATCGTCGCGGTCCACTACGTCTGATGCACGCGGGACGGCAACGGCTGGCGGTGCTGGCGGCAGCCCTGTGGTGGGGCAGCCTGACGGCCATCGGCGCCTGGGCCGTGCCGCTGCTGTTCGCGCAGCTGCCCACGCCGGCGCTGGCCGGCCAGGCCGCCGCCCGGCTGTTCACCGCCCAGTCCTGGGTGGCCGTCGGGTGTGCGCTGCTGCTCCTGCTGCTGCAACGCGGACGCGGCGAGCCGGCACGGCTGGACTGGGCCGGCGGCGCGCTGGCCTTCGTGCTGGCGGGAGCGCTGCTGGCGCTGCTGCAGGAGTTCGCGGTGGCGCCGCGCATCGTGGCGCGCGAGAACCTGCGGCTGTGGCACGGGGTGGGCACCGCGCTGTTCGCGCTGCAGTGGGGCTGCGCCCTGGTGGCGCTGTGGAAGCTGGCCGGCGCGGTGCCGGCCCGGGAGGAGGCTGCCGCGGGCTGAGGCCGCGGCGGTCGGCTCAGTCGAGCCGGCCCTTCTTGACCGACTTCTGCTTGGGCTTGGCGCGCTTGACCTGGCCACCGGGCGTGAGGCGCTGGTTGCCCAGCACCCGCACGCTGCGCACCTCGGGCCGCTGGCCGCCGCGCTTGCTGTACTTGAGCACCTTGTAGTCGCGCGGGCCCGGCTTGCGGTCTTCGTCGACCGCCTTCTCCTTGGCTGGCTGCGGCCGCCAGAGGACCAGGAGCTTGCCGATGTGCTGGATGGGGGCGGCGCCGAGCTGGTCGCACAGCTGCTGGTACATGGCGTCGCGCGCGGCGCGGTCGTCACCGAGCACGCGCACCTTGATCAGCCCGTGGGCGTTCAGGGCGGAGTCGGTTTCCTTCACGACGGCCGGGGTGAGCCCGTCGTTGCCGATCATCACCACGGGATCGAGGTGGTGGGCGTCGGCGCGGTGCGCCTTGCGTTCGGCGATGGTCAATTCGAGAGCGGGCATGGGGCCGTATTATCCCCGGGGCCCAGAGGACACAGAGTGAAAGTCAAGACGAAGAGCAAGAAGGTCAACAAGGCATGGCTGAACGACCATGTCAACGACCCCTACGTCAAGCTGGCGGCCAAGGAAGGCTACCGGGCCCGGGCGGCCTACAAGCTCAAGGAGATCGACGAGTCGCTCGGGCTGATCCGCCCCGGGCACCTGGTCGTCGACCTGGGCAGCGCCCCGGGCGCCTGGAGCCAGTACGTGCGCCGGCGCCTGTCGCCCGAAGGCGCGGCCGTGGGCGCCCTGGACGGCACCATCATCGCGATGGACATCCTGCCGATGGAGCCGATCGAGGGCGTGACCTTCCTGCAGGGCGATTTCCGCGAGGACGCGGTGCTGGCGCAGCTGGATGCGCTGGTGGCCGGCCGGCCCGCGGACGTGGTGGTCTCGGACATGGCGCCCAACCTGTCCGGCATCGCGTCGGCCGATGCGGCCCGGATCAGCCACCTGGTGGAGCTGGCGGTCGATTTCTCGTGCCGCCACCTCAAGCCCGACGGCGCGCTGGTGGTCAAGGTGTTCCACGGCAGCGGCTACAGCCAGCTGGTCAAGTTGTTCAAGGAAACTTTCCGGGTGGTCAAGCCTCTGAAGCCCAAGGCCTCGCGCGACAAGTCGTCCGAGACCTTCCTGGTGGGCATCGGCGTGAAATCGCCCCGCTGATCGCCCGATCCCCCCACGCGCGGCTCGGGCAAGCTGCCGGCAGGCCGCAGCCGCCCCGATCGCGCCCTTAGGCACAGACGATGGCGCTCCCCCTTGAAACCCCTAGAATGGGGCGCACCTGACCCCCAGTCTTCCCCCGGAGTCCGAGTTGAACAATCAGTGGTTCTCCAAAGTAGCCGTCTGGCTCGTGATCGCACTCGTGCTGTTCACGGTCTTCAAGCAGTTCGACACGCGCGGCGCCGCGGGCGCCAGCATGATGGGCTACTCGGACTTCCTCGAGGAGGTGCGCGGCCGCCGCATCAAGCAGGCTGTGATCCAGGAGGGCCAGGGCGGCACGGAGATCGTCGCGGTCACCACCGATGACCGCAAGGTGCGCACCACCGCCACCTACCTCGACCGTGGCCTGGTCGGCGACCTGATCGCCAACGGCGTCAAGTTCGACGTCAAGCCGCGCGAGGAGGGTTCGCTGCTCATGACCCTGCTGGTCAGCTGGGGGCCCATGCTGCTGCTGATCGGGGTCTGGATCTACTTCATGCGCCAGATGCAGGGCGGGGGCAAGGGTGGGGCCTTCTCGTTCGGCAAGAGCAAGGCGCGCATGCTCGACGAGAACAACAACACGGTCACCTTCGTCGACGTCGCCGGTTGCGACGAGGCCAAGGAGGAGACCAAGGAAGTGGTCGATTTCCTGAAGGACCCGCAGAAGTTCCAGAAGCTGGGCGGCCGTATCCCGCGCGGCCTGCTGCTGGTCGGCCCCCCGGGCACCGGCAAGACGCTGCTGGCCAAGGGCATCGCCGGCGAGGCCAAGGTGCCGTTCTTCTCGATCTCCGGCTCCGACTTCGTCGAGATGTTCGTCGGCGTGGGCGCGGCCCGCGTGCGCGACATGTTCGAGAACGCCAAGAAGAACGCCCCCTGCATCATCTTCATCGACGAGATCGACGCGGTGGGCCGCCAGCGTGGCGCCGGCCTGGGCGGCGGCAACGACGAGCGCGAGCAGACCCTCAACCAGATGCTGGTCGAGATGGACGGCTTCGAGACCAACCTGGGCGTGATCGTCATCGCCGCGACCAACCGGCCCGACATCCTCGACGCCGCGCTGCTGCGTCCCGGCCGCTTCGACCGCCAGGTCTACGTGCAGCTGCCCGACATCCGCGGCCGCGAGCAGATCCTCAACGTGCACATGCGCAAGATCCCGATCGGCCAGGACGTCAAGGCCGAGATCATCGCCCGCGGCACGCCCGGCATGTCGGGCGCCGACCTGGCCAACCTGTGCAACGAGGCCGCGCTGATGGCCGCCCGCCGCAACGCGCGCGTCGTCGAGATGCAGGACTTCGAGAAGGCCAAGGACAAGATCCTGATGGGCCCGGAGCGCAAGTCCATGGTCATGCCCGAGGAAGAGCGCCGCAACACGGCCTACCACGAGTCGGGCCATGCCCTGATCGGCAAGCTGCTGCCCAAGTGCGATCCGGTGCACAAGGTCACCATCATCCCGCGCGGTCGCGCGCTGGGCGTGACCATGAGCCTGCCGGCGCAGGACCGCTACAGCTACGACCGCGAGTACATGCTGAACCAGATCAGCATGCTGTTCGGCGGCCGCATCGCCGAAGAGGTGTTCATGAACCAGATGACCACCGGCGCCAGCAACGACTTCGAGCGGGCCACCCACCTGGCGCGCGACATGGTCATGCGCTACGGCATGTCGGACGCGCTGGGCCCGATGGTCTACGCCGAGAACGAGGGCGAGGTGTTCCTGGGCCGCTCGGTGACCAAGACCACCAACATCTCCGAGCAGACCATGCAGAAGGTCGACCTGGAGGTGCGCCGCATCATCGACGAGCAGTACGCGCTGGCGCGCAAGCTGATCGAGGACCACAGCGACAAGATGCACGCCATGGCCAAGGCGCTGCTCGAGTGGGAGACGATCGACGCCGAGCAGCTCGACGACATCATGGCCGGCAAGGACCCGCGCCCGCCCAAGGACTTCACGCCCCGCGTGCCGCCCACCGGCGGCGGCTCGGGCGGCAGCCCGGTGGCGGCCGATCCCGCCCCCACCGCCGCCTGAGCGGCCGGCCGGGTCCCGGCCCGGCCGCACCAGTTCCCAAGGGCCCCTCGCGGGCCCTTGGCGCTGGTGGCTCGGCGACAATGCCGCCTTCCCATGCATTGGCAGACCACGCGCTTTCGCATCGACCTCACCCGGCCCCGGGTGATGGGCATCGTCAACCTCACGCCCGACTCGTTTTCCGACGGCGGGCAGCACCTCGCCCCGCAGGACGCGCTGCGCCGCTGCGAGCAGATGGTGGCAGAGGGCGTCCACATCCTGGACCTGGGCGCCGAGTCCACCCGCCCCGGCACGCCGCCGGTGCCGCTGGCCGAGGAGCTCGAGCGGCTGCTGCCGGTGCTGCGCGATGCGCTGACCCTGGGCGTGCCGGTCTCGGTCGACACCTACAAGCCCGAGGTCATGCGGCGCGCGCTCGCGCTGGGCGCGGACATCGTCAACGACGTGTGGGCCCTGCGCCAGCCTGGCGCCCGCGAGGCGGTGGCCGCGCACCCGTCCTGCGGCGTGTGCCTGATGCACATGCACGGCGAGCCGCAGACGATGCAGCGCACGCCCATGGCGGGTGATGCCGTGCCCCAGGTGCTGGCGTTCCTGCAGCGCGAGACCCAAGCCCTGCACGCGCTGGGCGTGGCGCGCGAGCGCATCACCTGGGACCCGGGCATCGGCTTCGGCAAGTCGCCGGCGCAGAACTTCGCGCTGCTGGCCCGGCAGGCCGAGCTGCTGGCCGACGGCCATCCGCTGCTGGCCGGCTGGTCGCGCAAATCGTCGCTGGGGCATGCCACCGGCGCCCCCACCAACGACCGGCTGGTGCCCAGCGTCGCCGCCGCCGTGCTGGCGGTCGAGCGGGGAGCCCGCATCGTGCGCGTGCACGACGTGCGCGAGACCGTGGCGGCGCTGCAGGTCTGGCAGGCCATGCACGGGCAGGAGACCACTGGAGCCACACCATGAGCAGGACCTATTTCGGCACCGACGGCATCCGCGGCACGGTGGGCCAGCCGCCCATCACCCCCGACTTCGTGCTGCGCCTGGCGCATGCGGTGGGCCGCGTGCTCCAGCGCACCGGCGAGCGCCCCACCGTCGTCATCGGCAAGGACACCCGCATCTCCGGCTACATGCTCGAGAGCGCGCTGGAGTCCGGCTTCAATTCGGCCGGCACCGACGTGGTGCTGCTGGGCCCGCTGCCCACGCCGGGGGTGGCCTACCTCACGCGCGCCCTGCGGGCCAGCCTGGGCGTGGTGATCAGTGCCAGCCACAACCCGTACGAGGACAACGGCATCAAGTTCTTCAGCGCGCAGGGCACCAAGCTGCCCGACGCCTGGGAGCAGGAGGTCGAGGCCGCGCTCGACGAGGCACCGGCCTGGGCTGCCTCGGCCCAGCTGGGGCGCGCCCGCCGGCTCGACGACGCCGCCGGCCGCTACATCGAGTTCTGCAAGAGCACCTTCGCCAACGACCTGACGCTCAAGGGCCTGTCGATCGTCGTCGACGCCGCCCACGGGGCCGCCTACCAGATCGCGCCCAAGGTGTTCCACGAGCTGGGGGCCGAGGTGCACGGCATCGGCGTGGCGCCCGACGGCCTGAACATCAACCGGGGCGTCGGCGCCACCCACCCCGAGGCGCTGGTCGAGGCGGTGCGCGCGCGCGGCGCCGACTTCGGCATCGCGCTGGACGGCGACGCCGACCGGCTGCAGATGGTGGACGGCGAGGGCCGCCTGTACAACGGCGACGAGCTGCTGTACCTGATGGTGCTCGACCGGCTGGCCGCCGGCGAGCGCGTGCCCGGTGCCGTCGGGACCCTGATGACCAACATGGCGGTCGAGAACGCGCTGCGCGCGCGCGACATCGAGTTCGTGCGCGCCAAGGTCGGCGACCGCTACGTGCTCGAGGAACTGCACCGGCGCGGCTGGCTGCTGGGCGGCGAGGGCTCCGGCCACCTGCTGGCGCTGGATCGCCACACCACCGGGGACGGCCTGGTCAGCGCGCTGCAGGTGCTGCAGGCCTGCGTGCGCGGCCGCCGCTCGCTCGCGCAGGCGCTCGAGGGCCTGCAGCTGTACCCGCAGACGCTGGTCAACGTGCGGCTGGCCGCCGGGCAGGACTGGAAGCAGGCGCGCGGCCTGGCCGCCGCGCAGCAGGCGCTCGAGCAGCGCCTGGCGGGCAAGGGCCGGGTGCTGATCCGCCCCAGCGGCACCGAGCCGGTGGTGCGCGTGATGGTCGAGGCCGAGGACGCCACGCTGGCCCGCGACGGCGCCGACATGCTGGCCGACGCGATCCGCGCGGGCTGAGCACCGATGGCCGCCGACGCCCGGGTGCTCGCGGTCCACCGCAGCAGCACGCACGGTTTCAGCAAGCATGCCGAGGAGGCGATCACGCTGCTCGCCGGCCTGGGCGTGCAGGGCGATGCGCATGCCGGCGCGACGGTCAGGCACCGCTCGCGCGTGCGCCGCGACCCCACCCAGCCGAACCTGCGCCAGCTGCACCTGCTGCAGTCCGAGCTGTTCGACGAACTGGTCGCGCGCGACCATGCCGTCTTCCCCGGCGAACTGGGCGAGAACGTCACCACGCGGGGCCTCGACCTGCTGGCCTTGCCCGCCGGCACGCGGCTGCGGCTGGGAACCCAGGCGGTGGTGGAGCTCACCGGCCTGCGCAATCCCTGCAGCCAGATCGACCGTTTCCAGCCGGGCCTGATGGCCGCCGTGCTCGACCGCGATGCGCAGGGCGCGCTGGTGCGCAAGGCCGGCGTGATGGCGGTGGTGCTGCAGGGCGGCGACGTCGCCGCGGGCGATGCGATCGGCGTCGAACTGCCCCCGGCCCCGCACCGCGCGCTCGAGCCGGTCTGAGCTGGCCCCCCTGGCCAGCGCGACGGGGCTCAGCGGCGGTCGGCGAGGCGGTCGCGCAGGCGCCAGGCCTGCAACGCCAGCAGTTCGGCGAGGCCCGCGATCAGGGCCAGCGCCAGGGCGGCGCCACGGGCGGAGGGCAGGGCTGTGCGCATGCGGCCATGCTCGCCCGCCACCGTGACAAACGCGTGTCATGCGCGCGCGCTAGCCTGCGGACCATGACCACCGATGCCGACCCGACCGGCGATGTGCTGCCCGAACTGCAGGACCTGCAGGCCGCCATCGCGGCCGGGGGCGACTGGCTGCAGGTCGAGACGCGACTGGCGGCGGGCCCCAGGGCCTTGCCGGTGCATGCGGTCTGCCTGGGCAACCCGCGCGCCCCAGCGGCGGTGGGCTACTTCGGCGGCGTGCACGGCCTGGAGCGCATCGGCGCGCAGGTGGTGATCGCCTGGCTGCAGGGCCTGGTCGCGCGCCTGCGCTGGGACGTGACCCTGCACCGCCAGCTCGAGCAGGTGCGGCTGGTGTTCATGCCGCTGGTCAACCCTGGCGGCATGCTGCGCGGCACCCGGGCCAATCCCGCCGGCGTCGACCTGATGCGCAACGCGCCGGTCGATGCCGACGCGCCGGTGCCCCCGCTGGTGGGCGGCCAGCGGATCACGCCCGGCCTGCCCTGGTACCGCGGGCCGGCGGGCGCCCCGATGGAGCCCGAGAGCGCCGCGCTGTGCGCGGTGGTCGAACGCGAGCTGCTGGGCCGGCCCTTGAGCGTCGCGCTGGACTGCCATTCGGGCTTCGGCCTGAGCGACCGGCTCTGGTTCCCGTTCGCCCACACCCGCCGGCCGCCGCCGCAACTGGCCGAGCTGCAGGCGCTCGCGCAAGCCTTCGATGCCGCGCATCCCCACCACCCCTACCTCGTCGAGCCGCAGTGCCGGCAGTACCTGGCGCATGGCGACCTCTGGGACCACCTGCTGCTGGCGTCCGTTGGCCGTGGCGGCACCTTCCTGCCGCTGACGCTGGAGATGGGGTCCTGGCTGTGGGTCAAGAAGAACCCGCGCCAGCTGTTCTCGCGCCATGGCATCTTCAACCCGCTGCTGGCGCACCGGCAGCAGCGGGTGCTGCGGCGCCACCATGCGCTGCTCGACTTCCTGGTCCGCGCGGCCGCCGGCGCCTCCCTGTGGCTGCCCGGGCCCGGCGAGCGTGCCGCCTTCCACCAGGCCGGCTGGCGGCGCTGGTGGGGCGAGGCGCCGGCATGAGCGGCGGCTGGCTGCTGCTGCGCGGGCTGGCCCGCGGCAGCGCCCATTGGGGCGGCTTCCCGCAAGCGCTCGCCGCGCGCAGCGGCGCGCCGGTCGCGGTGCTCGACCTGCCGGGCAACGGGAGCCGCTGGCGCGAGGCGACGCCGTCGAGTGTCGAGGCCCTCGCGCACGACCTGCACGGCCGGCTCCCGGCAGGGGGGCCTGTTCGCCTGGTGGCCCTGTCCCTGGGGGCGATGGTCGCGCTCGAGGCCTGCCGCCGCTGGCCGTCGGCCTTCGCGGGCTGTGCGGTGCTCAACACCAGTGCCGCCTCGGCGGCGGCGCCCTGGGAGCGCCTGCAGCCGCGCGCCTGGCCGGTGCTGGCGCGCTGCCTGTGGCCCGGCACGCCGCCCGCGACCCGCGAGCGCCTGGTGCTCGCGCTGACGGCACAGCGCCCACCCGAGGGCACGCTGCAGGCCTGGGCCGGGCTCGCGGCCACGCAGCCGGTGGCCGCCGGCAACGTCCTGCGCCAGCTCTGGGCGGCCGCCCGGTGGCGGGCCCCGGCGCAGCCGCCCGCGCTGCCCTTGCTGCTGCTGGCCAGCCGGGGCGACCGCCTCGTCGCGCCCGTCAGTTCGCAGCGCCTGGCGCACCAGTGGTCGCTGCCGCTGCACCTGCATCCCTGGGCGGGCCACGACCTGCCGCTGGACGATCCGCACTGGGTCATCGAGCGTCTGTGCGACTGGTCGCGCGGCACCGGCTGAGGCGGCCGCCGTCATCGAACTGCCACGCCGGTGCCACAGGCGTTTCACCGCGGCTCCGGACACTGCGGCGCATCCTCAACGGGAGAGCTGCATGAACGAACTGCCCACCCCCACGCTGCCCTTGTCGCTGGTCACGCTGCCCCGGGGGTCGCTTCACCGACCGGACCCTGCGGTTGCTGGCGCGCGTGCGCAGCCTGTGTCGGTGGCCTGGGCGCAGCACCTCGACGAAGTGAGGCAGGCCCAGCGGCTGCGGCACCTGGTGTTCGCGGGCGAGATGGGGGCGCGGCTGCAGAGCCCGCTGGACGGCCACGACGTCGACCTGTTCGACGACTACTGCGAACACCTGCTGGTGCGCGATGCCGCCACCGGCGAGGTGGTGGGCACCTACCGCGTGCTGACCCCGGCGCAGGCTCGCCGCGCCGGCAGCACCTACAGCGACACCGAGTTCGACCTCACCCGCCTGCGCGGCCTGCGCGAGCGCATGGTGGAGCTGGGCCGCAGCTGCGTGCATCCCGACCACCGGCATGGCGGCGTCATCCTGGCCCTGTGGGGCGCGCTGGCCGAGTTCATGGTGCGCAACCGGCTGGACGTGATGATCGGCTGCGCGAGCATTCCGATGCTGCACAACGGCGTGGTCAGCGGCACGGCGGCGGCCGGCATCTGGCAGCAGCTGCGCCAGACCCATCTGGCCCCCATCGACTACCACGTGCGCCCGCGGCTGCCGTTGCCGGTCGAGCAGCTGGATGCCGACCTCGGCGTGGAGCCGCCGGCCCTGATCAAGGGCTACCTGCGGCTGGGCGCGAAGGTGCTGGGTGCGCCGGCCTGGGATCCCGACTTCAACACCGCCGACCTGCCGATGATGATGCGCATCGGCGACCTGCCGGCGCGGTACCGCAAGCACTTCCTGGGCGCCTGAGGCATGCGCACCGCCTTCGACGCCCTCGGAGCCATCCCCGCGGGCGTCGGCCCCGGCGGCTGGAGCACGCTCGAGCCCCAGGCGGGCAGCCACGAGGAGGAGCGCCCGCTGTACCGCAGCGTGTTCGTCTCCGACATGCACCTGGGCACGTCCGGCTGCCAGGCCGGCGCGCTGCTGGACTTCCTCAAGCACCACCCCAGCGAGCAGCTGTACCTGGTGGGCGACATCGTCGACGGCTGGCAGCTGCGCCGCCGCTGGTACTGGCCGCAGGCGCACAACGACGTGGTGCAGAAGGTGCTGCGCCGCGCGCGCAAGGGCTGCCGCGTGGTCTTCGTGCCGGGCAACCACGACGAGTTCGCGCGCCAGTTCGCCGGCCATGCCTTCGGCGGCATCGAGGTCGCCACCGAGGCCGTGCACCGGACCGCCGATGGCCGCAGCCTCTGGGTCATCCACGGCGACCAGTTCGATGCCGTCGTGCAGTGCGCGCGCTGGCTGGCCATCGTCGGCGACCACCTCTACGAGTTCACGCTGAAGATGAACCGCCACGTCAACACCCTGCGGGCCCGCCTGGGGCTGCCGTACTGGTCGCTGTCGGCCTGGGCCAAGCACAAGGTCAAGCGCGCGCTGAACTACGTGACCGGCTTCGAGGAGGCGGTCGCGCACGAGGCACGCCGTCGCGGCCACGACGGCGTGGTCTGCGGGCACATCCACCGCGCCGAGATGCGCGTCATCGACGGGGTGCTGTACTGCAACGACGGCGACTGGGTCGAGAGCCGCACGGCACTGGTCGAGCACCACGACGGGCGGCTGGCGCTCGTGCACTGGGGTGCGCGGCCGGGGCAGGGCGGCAGCATCGCCGCGGCGGTGCAGGTGCCGGCATGAAGCTCGCGCTGGTCACGGACGCCTGGCTGCCCCAGGTCAACGGCGTGGTCACCACGCTGCTGGAACTGCGCCGCCACCTCGAGGCCGCCGGGCACGAGGTGCTGGTCGTCGAGCCAGGAGGCTTCCGCACCCGGCCGTGCCCCGGCTACCCGGGCATCGACCTGGCGGTGCGGCCCGGCCGGGCGCTGGCCGAGCGGCTGGCCGCCTTCGATCCGGACGCGGTGCACATCGCGACCGAAGGCCCGCTGGGCTGGGCCGCGCGGCGACATTGCCTGCGGCAGGGTCTGGCGTTCACCACCGCCTTCCACACCAAATTCCCCGAGATCGCCCAGGCCGCCATGCGGGTGCCGCTCGGGTGGGGCTATGCCCTGATGCGCCGCTTCCACCGGCCATCCTCGGGAGTGCTGGTGCCCACGCGCAGCGTGCTGGACACCCTGTCGCAGCGCTGCTTCGGCAACCTGCGGCCCTGGACGCACGGCGTGGACCTGGACCTGTTCCCCTTCCAGCCGCGGCCGGGCACCTACCCGGGGCTGGAGCACCTGCCGCGGCCGCTGTGGCTGTTCGTCGGCCGCGTCTCGTACGAGAAGAACATCCAGGCCTTCCTGCGCACGCCCCTGCCGGGCAGCAAGGTGGTGTGCGGCGTCGGGCCGGTGCTGGACGGCCTGCAGCGCGCCCACCCCGGCGTGCACTGGATCGGGCTGCTGGAGCGGCCCGTGCTGGCGCGGCTCTATGCGGCCGCCGACGTCTTCGTCTTCCCCAGCCACGCCGACACGTTCGGCCTGGTGATGGTCGAGGCGATGGCCAGCGGCACGCCCGTGGCCGCCTACCCGGTGGACGGCCCGCTCGAGGTGCTGGGCCGCACGGCGGACGCGGGCGGCCGGCCGCTGGGCGGTGCCATGCATGCCGACCTGGGCACCGCCTGCATGCAGGCGCTCACGGTGCCGCGGCGCGAGGCCCGCCTGCGGGCGCAGGACTTCAGTTGGGCGCAGGCCAGCCGCATCTTCGCGCAGGCGCTGGTGCCCGCCCGGCCGGGGCGCGCATGGCCGGACGCCGATGGGCTTGTCACGCTGCGGTCATAGACCTGCTGTGCAATCGTCACGTCCGCGTCACACGAGCGCCCGATGTCTCCCAGCCCTGCCGGCAACGCGCCGGCCCGATTGCCCTTCCTCGACCGCGACCACAGCATCCTCGGCTTCAACGAGCGGGTGCTCGACTGGGCGCGGCGCGAGGACGTGCCGCTGCTGGAGCGCCTGCGCTACCTGTGCATCGTGTCGTCCAACCTGGACGAGTTCTTCGAGGTGCGCGCCGCGCCCCACCTGACGGCTGCGCAGGCGGGGGACCGCAAGGGCGCCGTGACCGTCGACAGCTACGCTGCCATCAGCGAGGTGGCCCAGCGGCTGGTGCAGCAGCAGTACGCCCTGTTCGACGACGCACTGGTGCCGGCGCTCGCGCGCGAGGGCATCGAGATCCTCTCCCATGCCGACCGCACGCCCGCGCAGCGGCGCTGGGTCGACGCCTACTTCGAGCGCGAGGTCAAGCCGCTGCTGGTGCCGGTGGGGCTGGATCCCGCGCACCCGTTCCCCCAGGTGGCCAACAAGTCACTCAACTTCATCGTCCGGCTGGGTGGCAAGGACGCCTTCGGCCGCGAGAACGAGATCGCGATCGTGAAGGTGCCGCGCGTGCTGCCGCGCGTGATCCGCATGCCCGACCGGCTGGCCGACGGCAAGGCGGCCTTCGTGTTCCTGTCCAGCGTAATCCGGGCGCACCTGCACGAGCTGTTTCCCGGCCGCGAGGTGGGGCAGTTCTCGCAGTTCCGGGTCACCCGCCATTCGGACCTGGCCGTCGACGAGGACGAGGTGCGCAACCTGCGCACCGCGTTGCGCCTGGGCCTGCAGCACCGGCACTATGGCCAGGCGGTGCGGCTGGAGGTCTCGGCCGCCTGCTCCGAGCACCTGGCCGGCTTCCTGCTGCAGCAGTTCGACCTGCCGCCGGCGGCGCTGTACCGCGTGCCCGGCCCGGTGAACCTGGTGCGCCTGCAGCAGCTGCTCGACCTGGTGGACAAGCCGCAGCTGCTGTTCCCCCGCTACGTGCCGTCGTTCCCGCGCGGCCTGCTGCCCGGCCAGTCGCTGTGGGAGCAGCTGCGCCAGCGCGACGTGCTGATCCACCAGCCGTACGAGAGCTTCGACGGCGTGCTGGCCTTCCTGCGCGAGGCCGTGCAGGACCCCGACGTGCTGGCCATCAAGCAGACCATCTACCGCACCGGCACCGACTCGGCACTGATGGACCTGCTGCGCGAGGCCGTGCGCCGGGGCAAGGAGGTGATGGCGGTCGTGGAGCTGAAGGCGCGCTTCGACGAGGAGGCCAACATCAACTGGGCCGAGCAGCTCGAGGCCGTGGGGGCCCAGGTGGTGTACGGGGTGGTCGGCCTCAAGACGCATGCCAAGATGCTGCTGGTCACGCGGCGCGAGGGCAGGGACCTTGCGCGCTACGCGCATCTGTCCACCGGCAACTACAACGCCCGCACCGCGCGGCTGTACACCGACATCAGCATGCTCACGGCCGATGCGGCGCTGACCGCCGACGTGGAGGCCGTGTTCCTGCACCTGGCCAGCCAGACCCGCCTGCCCAGGCTGCAAAAGGCGCTGCTGGCCCCGTTCCACCTGCAGCGCCGGCTGATCGAGAAGATCGACGTGGCCGGCGAGGCCGCCGCGCGGGGGCTGCCGGCGCGCATCGTGCTCAAGATGAACGCGCTGACCGACGAGCCGTTGATGCAGGCGCTGGCGCGCGCCGGGGCGCGGGGCGCGCGGATCGACCTGATCGTGCGCGGCGCTTGCATGCTGCCGGCCCGGCTGCCGGGCGTGACCGACACCATCCGCGTGCGCTCGATCGTGGGCCGCTTCCTGGAGCATGCCCGGGTCTTCTACATCGCAGCAGGTCCCGAGGAGGAGCTGTGGCTGTCGAGCGCGGATTTCATGAACCGCAACATGCTGCGGCGCATCGAGCTGGCCTGGCCCGTCACGGACCCGCAGCTGCGGCAGCGGCTGGTCGACGAGTGCCTGGTGGCGGGCCTGCACGACGACGCAGACGCCTGGGAGCTGCAGCCGGACGGCAGCTACCGGCCCTTGCGGGCTGCGCCCGACTCGCGGGGGCTGAGCGCGCAGCAGGCCTTGATGGAGCGGTACCGCGCGCTCGGCGCGCAGGAGGTGGTGCGATGGACCTGATCCTGTGGCGGCATGCCGAAGCCGAGGACGAGCGGGAGGGGCTGGACGACCTGCAGCGCGCGCTCACGCACCGCGGCGAGAAGCAGGCGGCGCGGGTGGCGGCGTGGATCGACCGCAGCCTGCCCGAAGGCGCCCGCATCCTGAGCAGCCCTGCGCGGCGCTGCGAGCAGACGGCGCTGCACCTGGGCCGCAAGTACAAGGTGCGGCCCGAACTGGCGCCCGACGGTGACGTGGCGCAGCTGCTGGAGACGGCGCAGTGGCCGGCGGCGCGCCAGCCGGTGGTGGTGGTCGGCCACCAGCCGGTGCTGGGTGCGACGCTCGCGCACCTGCTGGGCATGGCGCACGGCAGCTGCCCGGTGCGCAAGGGCACGGCCTGGTGGCTGCGCACGCGCGAGCGGGACGGCGACCTGCAATCGGTCGTGGTGGCCGTGCAGTCGCCCGAGCTGCCCTGAGCCCCGGGCTCAGGCCTTGGCGGGCCGACCCGTCTTGAGCGATTCGACCTGCCGCACCGCGGCGAGGAAGCCTGCATCGGGCAGGGCGGCCAGCAACTGGACGCCGGCACGCAGCAGCTCGCTTTTCTTGGCCGGGTGACCCGCGCGCGCGGCACGGTCCTTGAGCGCGGCGAGCACGGCGTACTCGGCCTTGGGAATGGTGAAGCTGTCGCGCACCAGCTTGGGCTTGGCTTCCTTCGGCGCCTTGGGTGCCTTGGGCGGCTTGGCGACGTTCGGCGGCTTGGCGGCTTGGGCCGCCTTCGGGGGCTTGGCGGCCCGCGCGGCCTTGGCGGGCCGGACCGGCTTGGTCGCACCCTTGGCGGCGGGTGCCGCAGGTGCCGGGGCGGTCCGGCCGGTCGGGGCGGCCGCGGGCTTGCGGGCCTTGGGGGCCTTGGGGGCATCGGCCCCCGGGGCGGGTGTCTTGCGTGCGGTGCGGGTGGCCATCGGGGTCCTCTCTCCTGGTCTGCTGAAACGGTATATACAGTTTATACCGTTGCTGCCGGGCTGGCCTGCGGCCCCGCTCAGGCCAGGGCGAATGTCCAGGGGGACTTCTGCCAGGCCAGCACCTCCTCGCGCAGCAGGTGCTGCGACTGCGGGTAGGCCTGGGCCCAGTCGGGCCGCACGACGGCGGTGACCACGTGCGCCCCCGGCCCAGGTTGCAGCCGCACCCCGCGCAGCTCCGCATCGCGCCGCGCGTGGCACAGGATGACGGCCAACCGCAGGCACAGCAGCTGGTGCACGAAGAGCGCGTCGCCGAAGTCCGCCTCGAGCTTGCGCAGCTTGCCCTTGTGCCCGAGCACCAGCAGGCTCAGCCGGTGCAGCTCTGGCTGGGCGAAGCCGGCGGCATCGGCGTTGTCGAGGATGTAAGCGCCATGCTTGTGGGCATCGCTGTGCGAGATGGCCGTGCCGATCTCGTGCAGCTGCGCGGCCCAGCCCAGCTTGCGCTCGGCACGTCCCAGCACCTCCGGCGCGTCGCCTGGGCGCAGCTGTCGCAGCAGCCGCACCGCGACCGCGCCGACGCGGCGCGCCTGGGCTTGGTCCACGCCGAAGCGGGCCGCCAGCCGCTGCACCGTGGCCGTGCGCACGTCGGTGCTGCCGTGTTCGCGCTCGAGCAGGTCGTAGACCACGCCTTGGCGCAGCGCGCCGTCGGCGGGCCGCATCTCCTCGATGGACAGCAGGTCGAACACCGCCCGCAGCACGGCCAGCCCGCCGCCGATGACCGGCCTGCGGTCGTCCTTGAGCCCGTCCAGCCGCACGCGGTCGGCACTGCGTGCCGCGACCAGCTGCGCCTGCAGCCAGTCCAGCCCTTCGGGCGTGATCGCCTGCCGGCCGCTTGCCGCCAGGATGTCGGCTACCGCGCCGATGGTGCCGGACGATCCCCAGGCCAGGTCCCAGTGCATGCGGCCGAAGCGCCCGACGGCCTCGTCGAGCACCGCCTCGGCGGCGACGATGGCCTTGCGGAAGGCGGTGTCGCTGAACTGCCCGTCGGGAAAGTGCCGCAGCGACCAGGTGACGCTGCCCACCCGCCAGCTCTCCGTGGCCTGGGCCTCGTACTGGCAGCCCAGGATCAGTTCGGTGGAGCGGCCGCCGATGTCCACGACCAGGCGACGCTCGTCCGACTGGGGCAGCAGGTGGGACACGCCCTGGTAGATCAGGCGCGCTTCCTCGCGGCCGGAGATCACGTCGATGGGAAAGCCCAGCACTTCGCGGGCGCGCGCCAGGAAGGCCTCGCGGTTGCGGGCCTCCCGCAGCGTCTGCGTGGCGACCGCGCGCACCTGCGACGGGGCGAACCCGGCGAGGCGCTCGCCGAACCGGGCCAGGCAGTCCCAGCCGCTTTGCATCGCCTCGGGGGTCAGGCAGCGCTCCTCGTCGAGCCCGGCGCCCAGCCGCACCGTTTCCTTGAGGTAGTCGACCCGGTGTACCTGGCCGTGCTCGTGCCGGCCGATCTCGAGCCGGAAGCTGTTGCTGCCGAGGTCGATGCCGGCCAGGAGGATGCCGTCGCGCATGGGGTCAGGATAGCAGTGGGTGGCAGCGTGCCGGCGTGGCCTGCCGCAGCAAAAAAGAAGCCCGCGGCAGGGCGCGGGCGGTTGGGCGGGGTGGCTGGCTCAGCGGCGCGGCGGGATCAGCACGCGGTCGATGGTGTGCACGACGCCGTTGGTGGCCGCGATGTCGGCGGTCTGCACCATCGCGTCCTCGACGGTCACGAAGGTGCCGGCCTTGGACACGGCCACGTTGGCGCCCTGGATCGTCTTCTGGCTGCTGTTGCCGGTGACCTGGGCGGCGCCGACGCGGGCCGGCAGCACGTGGTAGGTCAGCACGGCGCGCAACTGGGCCGGATCCTTGCCCAGGTCTTCCAGGGTCTTGGCGGGCACGGCCTTGAATGCGTCGTTGGTCGGTGCGAACACGGTGTAGGGACCGGCGCCGCGCAAGGTGTCCGCCAGGCCGGCGGACCGGACCAGGCCGGCCAGGGTCGACAGCTGCGGATCGCGTGCGATCGTGTCGGCGACCGACACGGGGGCGGACGTGGTGGCGCAGCCGGCAAGTGCCAGCGTGACGGCGCCGAGGACGAGGGCGAGGCGGCGGGTGGGCATCGTGCTTCTCCGTGGTTGTGACGACGGGGCGCGAGTCTGTGCGGGGCTTGTGACAGCCACGTGACGGCTGTGACCGGGCGTGGCGACGTCAAGGGCTTCACGGCCGTGGGGACATCGCGCTGTCACGGGACTGTCATGGAAGCTTCCCAGAATCGCGCCCATCCCATCCAACCCACCCCCGAGGACCCAGCCCATGCATCCGATCCTTCGCACCGCCGCTCTCGCCACCGTGGCGTTCGCCGGCGCCGTCTCGGCCCAGGACATCACCGGGGCCGGTGCCAGCTTCCCGGCGCCGCTGTACGCCAAGTGGGCGGCCGACTACAACAAGGCCACGGGCGTGAAGATCAACTACCAGTCGGTGGGCTCGGGCGCCGGCATCCGCCAGATCGACGCCAAGACCGTCGACTTCGGCGCCTCGGACGCCCCCCTGAGCGACGCCGACCTGCAGAAGAAGAACCAGATCCAGTTCCCCACCGTCATCGGCGGCGTGGTGCCGGTGCTCAACGTCAAGGGCATCGCCCCCGGCCAGCTGCGCCTGAACGGCCAGGTCCTGGGCGACATCTACCTGGGCAAGATCGCCAAGTGGAACGATGCCGCGATCAAGGCGCTCAACCCCAGCCTGAACCTGCCCGACGCGCCGATCGCCCCGGTGCGCCGCGCCGACGGCTCCGGCACGACCTTCATCTTCACCAACTACCTGGCCAAGGTGAACGCCGAGTGGAAGTCCAAGGTCGGCGAGGGCACGGCGGTGAACTGGCCCACCGGCGCTGGCGGCAAGGGCAACGAGGGCGTGGCCGCCTTCGTCGGCCGCCTGCCCAACTCGATCGGCTACGTCGAGTACTCGTACGTCAAGCAGAACAAGCTGACCTATGCGCTGATGCAGAACGCCGCCGGCCAGTTCGTCGCGCCCGACGACAGCGCGTTCAAGGCCGCTGCGGCCGGTGCCGACTGGGCCAAGAGCTTCTACCAGATCCTCACCAACCAGCCGGGCGCGCAGTCGTGGCCCATCACCGGCGCGACCTTCATCCTGATGCACAAGGTGCAGGACAAGCCGGCCCAGGCGGCCACCGCGCTCAAGTTCTTCGACTGGGCCTACAAGAGCGGCGACAAGACCGCCGAGGACCTGGACTACGTGCCCATGCCCGCGGCCGTGAAGGCGCAGGTCGAGAAGCTGTGGGCGTCCGAGCTGAAGGACGCCGCCGGCAAGCCCATCGCCTGGAAGTGACCGGCCAGTAAGAAGAAAGAACGAGGAGGGGCCGCGTGTCCTCTACACTCCCGGCCCGCGAGGCCAGCTTCCCGGTTCCGGGCCAGCCGCTGGCCCGGGACGAGGAGCGCAAGATGAGTTTTCCCCCCGCCGGCAAGCCGGCGCTCGGCAATGCCTGGGTCGACCGGCTGTTCGGTTGGGCCGCCCGCGGCGCGGCGGTCCTGACCCTCGGCCTGCTGGCGGGCATCCTGCTGTCGCTGGTCGTGGGCGCCTGGCCCGCCATCGAGAAGTACGGGCTGGGGTTCCTCACCAACAGCGTCTGGGATCCGGTGGCCGAGGAATTCGGCGGCCTCGTGATGATCTACGGCACGCTGGCCACCTCGATCATCGCGCTGGTCATCGCCGTGCCGGTGAGCTTCGGCATCGCGCTGTTCCTCACCGAGCTGTCGCCCTCGTGGCTCAAGCGCCCCCTGGGCACGGCCATCGAACTGCTGGCCGCCGTGCCCTCCATCGTCTACGGCATGTGGGGCCTGCTGGTGTTCGGCCCCATCCTGGCCACCTACGTGCAGCAGCCGCTGCAGGCGCTGCTGTCCGGCGTGCCCGTCCTCGGCGCCTTCGTGTCCGGGCCCCCGGTGGGCATCGGCATCCTGTCGGCCGGCATCATCCTGGCCATCATGATCATCCCGTTCATCGCCGCCGTGATGCGCGACGTGTTCGAGGTGACCCCGCCCATGCTCAAGGAGTCGGCCTACGCGCTGGGCTCCACGACCTGGGAGGTGGTGTGGAAGGTGGTGATGCCGTACACCAAGGCCGGCGTCGTCGGCGGCATCATGCTGGGCCTGGGCCGCGCGCTGGGCGAGACCATGGCGGTGACCTTCGTCATCGGCAACTTCAACCAGCTCGACTCGCTGTCGCTGTTCCAGCCCGCCAACAGCATCACCTCGGCCCTGGCCAACGAGTTCGCGGAAGCCGCCAGCGGCATCCACCAGGCGGCGCTGATCTACCTGGGCCTGGTGCTGTTCTTCATCACCTTCGTGGTGCTGACGCTGTCCAAGCTGCTGCTGTCGCGGCTGCGCAAGGGCGAGGGGCGCAAGGCATGAGCCGCCGGGCCGTTCCCGAGGCGAATCCCGCAGCGCGCAGCGCGGAGGTCCAGCAATGACCCGTCACGTCGACTTCCAGCCCACCGGCGAGACCCTGCTGCGCAAGGCCGACGCCGCCCGCCTGCGCGAGCAGCGCTACGCCGTGCGCAAGCGCGTGAACCAGGTGGCGCTGGCCCTGTCGCTGGGCGCCATGGCCTTCGGCGTGTTCTGGCTGGTGTGGATCCTGGTGGAGACCTTCCGCCTGGGCATCGGCGGCATGACCTGGACCGCGCTGACCCAGATGACGCCGCCGCCCAACGAGGTGGGCGGCATCGCCAACGCGATCTGGGGCTCGTTCCTGATGGTGCTGCTGGCCACCTTCGTGGCCACGCCCATCGGCATCCTGGCCGGCATCTACCTGGCCGAGTACGACGTGCACGGCTGGCTGGGCACCACCACCCGCTTCGTCAACGACATCCTGCTGTCGGCACCCTCGATCGTGGTCGGCCTGTTCATCTACGCGGCCGTGGTCGCGCGCTACAAGCAGTTCTCGGGCTGGGCCGGCGTGCTGGCGCTGGCGCTGATCGTGGTGCCGGTGGTGATCCGCACCACGGAGAACATGCTGATGCTGGTGCCCTCGGCGCTGCGCGAAGCGGCGTACGCGCTGGGCGCACCCAAGTGGAAGGTGATCCTGAGCATCACGCTGCGCGCCGCCCGCGCCGGCGTGGTCACCGGCGTGCTCCTGGCCGTCGCCCGCATCTCGGGCGAGACGGCGCCGCTGCTGTTCACCGCCCTGAACAACCAGTTCTTCTCGTCGAACCTGAACGAGCCCATGGCCAGCCTGCCGGTGACCATCTTCAAGTTCGCGATGAGCCCCTACGAGAACTGGCAGCAGCTGGCCTGGGCCGGCGTGTTCCTGATCACCATGGCAGTCCTGGGCCTGAACATCCTGGCCCGCGTGCTGACCCGCAACAAGACCTGAGAGCCCCATGAGCGCCACCTTCCAGGCCCCGGCCAAGCTCGCCGTCAAGAACCTGAACTTCTATTACGGCAAGTTCCACGCCCTCAAGGGCATCAACCTCGAGATCCCCGAGAAGAAGGTCACCGCCTTCATCGGTCCCTCGGGCTGCGGCAAGTCCACGCTGCTGCGCACCTTCAACCGCATGTTCGAGCTGTACCCCGAGCAGCGCGCCGAGGGCGAGATCCTGCTGGACGGCGAGAACCTGCTGACGAGCCGGCAGGACGTGGCGCTGATCCGCGCCAAGGTGGGCATGGTGTTCCAGAAGCCCACGCCGTTCCCGATGTCCATCTACGACAACATCGCCTTCGGCGTGCGCCTGTTCGAGAACCTCAGCGCCACCGACATGGACGAGCGCGTGGAGTGGGCGCTGCGCAAGGCGGCGCTGTGGGGCGAGGTCAAGGACAAGCTGGACCAGAGCGGCTCGGGCCTGTCGGGCGGCCAGCAGCAGCGGCTGTGCATCGCGCGCGGCATCGCCATCAAGCCCGAGGTGCTGCTGCTTGACGAGCCCTGTTCGGCGCTGGATCCCATCTCCACCGCCAAGATCGAGGAGCTGATCGCCGAGCTCAAGCACGACTACACGGTGGTGATCGTGACCCACAACATGCAGCAGGCGGCGCGCTGCAGCGACTACACGGCGTACATGTACCTGGGCGACCTGGTGGAGGTCGGCGAGACCGAGCAGATCTTCTTCAAGCCCAAGCGCAAGGAAACCGAGGACTACATCACCGGGCGCTTCGGCTGACCCGGCTTCCAGGGAGACGCACCATGCCCGACAAGCACCTTTCCACCCAGTTCGACAGCGAGCTCAATGGCGTGTCCTCGCGCGTCATGGAGATGGGCGGCCTCGTCGAATCGCAGATCCGCCAGGCGGTGTACGCGCTGTCGCACTTCCACGCCGAGGCGGCCACGCAGGTGCTGGAGACCGAGCCGCGCGTGAACAACATGGAGGTGGAGATCGACCGCGAGCTGTCGTCGATCATCGCGCGGCGGCAGCCCACCGCGCGCGACCTGCGCCTGCTGATGGCGATCTCCAAGACCTGCGCCAACCTCGAGCGCGTGGGCGACGAGGCGGCCAAGATCGCGCGCATGGTCAAGTCCATCATCGACAGCGGCTCCGCCCGCGCCCTGCCGGCCTCCGAGCTGCGGGTCGAGGCCGACCTGGCCAGCGGCCTGCTGCGCAAGGCGCTGGACGCGTTCGCCCGCCTGGACACCCAGGCCGCGCTGGCGATCCTCAAGGAGGACGACCTGCTGGACGCCGAGTTCGACGGCTTCGTGCGCAAGCTCATCACGTACATGATGGAAGACCCGCGCACGATCTCCCCCAGCCTGGACCTGCTGTTCCTGGCCAAGGCGCTCGAGCGCATCGGCGACCACGCCAAGAACATCGCCGAGTTCATCATCTACGTGGTCAAGGGCGAGGACGTGCGCCACGCCTCGCTGGCCGACATCGAATCGGCGCTGCGCTGAGCGCCCGCAGGCAGTTCCCATGAAGACGGTTCCCCGCGTGCTGGTGGTCGAGGATGAGCCGGCGATCGCCGAGCTGGTGGCGGTCAACCTGCGCCACAACGGCTTCCAGCCGATCTGGGCCGAGGACGGCGAGGCGGCGCAGCGCGAGCTCGACGCCGTGCTGCCCGACGTGATCCTGCTGGACTGGATGCTGCCCGGCCAGAGCGGCCTGGCGCTGGCGCGCAAGTGGCGCGGCACGGCCCGCACCAAGGCCATCCCCATCCTGATGCTGACCGCGCGCGGCGACGAGCCCGACAAGGTGGCCGGCCTCGATGCGGGTGCCGACGACTACATCACCAAGCCCTTCTCGACCCAGGAGCTGCTGGCGCGCATCCGCGCCGTGCTGCGCCGGCGCGCGCCCGAGCAGGCCACCGAGGCGGTCACCATCGGCGAGCTCACGCTCGACGCCGGCACCCACCGGGTGCACTGGCGCGGCCAGCCGGTCAAGGTCGGGCCCACCGAGTTCAAGCTGCTCGCGCACCTCATGAAGCATCCCGAGCGCGTGCACAGCCGTGCCCAGCTGCTCGACAAGGTCTGGGGCGACCACGTCTTCATCGAGGAGCGCACGGTCGACGTGCACGTCAAGCGGCTGCGCGAGGCGCTGGGCGAGGCCGGGGCGATGGTCGAGACCGTGCGCGGCGCGGGCTACCGGCTGACGGCGCAGCCCCAGGCCGCACTGAAGGCCGGCTGAGCCGGGCGGGCCCCGGCTAGCATCGCGCGCATGGTCTGGCGCATCCTCAGCTTCCTGCTCTGCGAGCTCGGCGCCGGCCTGGCTGGCTACCTGCTCGTGGGCGACCGCGGCGCCGAGCTCGGCCTGGTGGCCGGCAGCGTGGCCTGGTTCCTGCTCGACCTGCTGCGCGCCGGACGCACGCTGCGCTGGCTGCGCCGTGGCGCAGGCCCCGACACGCCGGTGCGCGCCGGCGTCTGGGGCGAGATGGGCGAGCGCATGCGGCGCCTGCTGCGTGGGCGCGACCAGCAGCTGGATGCCGCCGAGGCCCGGCTGCAGGACTTCCTGGCCGCGATCCAGGCCTCGCCCAACGGCGTGGTGCTGCTCGGGCCCGAGGGGCGCATCGAATGGGCCAATGCGACCGCCTCGGCGCACCTGGGCATCGATCCGCAGCGCGACCTGCAGCAGCTGGTGGGCAACCTGCTGCGCGATCCCGGCTTCGCCGCCTACGGCGCGGCCGGCGACTTCAGCCACGACGTGGTGATCCCGGGCCGTGACAGCGCCCCGGGCCGGCCGGCCCGCGTGTCGGTGCAGCTGCATCCCTACGCCGAAGGCCGCAAGCTGCTGCTGTCGCGCGACGTGACGGCGCTGGAGCAGGCCGAGACCATGCGGCGCGACTTCGTCGCCAACGTCTCGCACGAGATCCGCACGCCGCTGACGGTGCTGGCCGGCTTCATCGAGACCCTGCAGAACCTGCCGCTGGAGGCGGCCGACCGCGCGCGCTACCTGGAGCTGATGGCCCAGCAGGCCCAGCGCATGCAGACGCTGGTGAGCGACCTGCTGACGCTGTCGCGGCTGGAGGGCAGCCCGTTGCCGGGGACCGGCGAATGGGTGCCCGTCGCCGCGCTGGTGGCGCAGGTGGAGCAGGAGGCGCGCGCGCTGTCGGCGGTGCTGGGGCGCTCGCAGGAGCTGCACGTCAGCGCGCCCGAGGGCGTGCAGGTCTCGGGCGCCGCCTCGGAGCTGGCCAGTGCGCTGGGCAACCTGATGACCAATGCGGTGCGCTACACGCCGGCCGGGGGGCGCATCGACGCGCAGTGGCGCATGCAGGCCGACGGCGGCGCCGAGTTCACGGTGCGCGACACTGGCCCGGGCATCGCGGCCGAGCACATCCCCCGCCTGACCGAGCGCTTCTACCGCGTCGACCGCAGCCGCTCGCGCGAGACCGGCGGCACCGGCCTGGGCCTGGCGATCGTCAAGCACGTGCTGCAGCGCCACGGCGCACGGCTGCGCATCGACAGCGTCCCGGGGCAGGGCTCGACCTTCGCGATCGAGTTCCCGGCCAGCCGGATGCGGGTCAGCGCGGCTGCGGACGCGCCAGCCGCACAGTCCGCCACAGCAGGGCGATGAAGGCGGCCGCCGTGAGCGCCAGCGCGAAGGCGCCGGCGCCCCAGAAGGCGGCAGGCGACTGCAGCGGGGGCACCGGGCCCAGGCCGCGGTAGGCCAGCAGGTAGCCGCCGCCCAGGCCCACGCCCCACAGCAGCACGCCGTAGATCACCAGCGGACGCGTGGCCACCCCCCAGCTGCGCAGCAGGAACACGCCCATGGCCTGCAGCGCATCCGCCAGGTGGTAGGCCGCGACCCAGAGCAGCAGGGTGCCGGCGGCGGCGACCACCTCGGGGCGGTCGCCGGCGTACAGGTGGGCCAGCGGCCGGTGGGCCAGCACCAGCAGCAGCGCGCTCGCCCCGGCCAGCGCCAGGGCCAGCTGGTACCCCACCCGCATCGCCAGGCGCGCCTGGCGCGGCTCGCCCGCCCCGAGCCACCAGCTCACACGGGCGCTGGTCGCCAGGGCCAGGGACAGCGGCAGCATGTAGAGCACGGCCGTCGCATTGGCCGCGATCTGGTGCGCGGCCGAGGCGGTCACGCCCTGGCGCGCGATGAACAGCGCCATCAGCGTAAACGAGGTCACCTCCACCGCCACCGCGAGCGCCGTGGGCACGCCCAGGCGCAGGAAGCCGCGCAGCGCCTGCGCATCGGGCCGCTCGGGCCGATGCCAGATCCGGTAGGGCCGGTAGAACGGCTGCCAGCGCAGCATGGCCGTGCCCAGCACCAGCAGCAGCCAGTTCACGGCCACGGTGGCCCACGCGCACCCGGCCAGGCCCAGCGCCGGCAGGCCGGCGCCGCCGAAGGTGAGCCAGACCGACAGCGGCACCTTGAGCGCCAGCGAGGCCAGCTGCAGCCAGGTGACCAGCACCGGCTTGCCCAGGGCCTGGTTGAGCGTGGAGTAGGCGCGGAACAGCAGCGCCGGCGGCAGTCCGAGCGCGAGGATGGCCAGGTAGTCGCGCACCCCCGCCTGCAGCGCGGGCGCCACCTGGGCGAGGTCGAGCACGGGGCCGGGCAGCAGCAGCACGGGCAATCCCACCGCACAGGCCGCGGCCACCAGGTACAGCACCTGCCGCACCGAGCGGCCCACCGCCTCGTCCTGGCCGGCGCCGCGCAGCGACGCCCACACCGGCAGCTGCGCCTGCACCGCGCCGGACAGCGCGACGAAGATGCTGATGAAGACCGCCGAGCCCACCGACAGCGCGGCCAGCGCATCGGCCTGGTAGCGGCCGGCGATCACCGTGTCGGTGACGCCGAAGGCCATGGTGGCCAGCTGGCCCACCCAGACCGTGCCCGCATGCCGGGCGATGGTGCGCAGCTCGGTGCCGCGGCCGGCCATGTCAGCGCGCGGCGCCGGGGCGCCGGTACAGCAGCAGGTTGTCGCGCGGGTCGGTGGGCCGGCGCACCGTGGCCACCAGCCGGGCGCCGCGCAGGTCCAGCGCCAGGCCCGCCGAGGGTTGCAGGTCGGACGAGACCACCAGCCACGGGCATTGGGCCCGGGCGCCGGCGGGCAGCAGCTCGCGCTGCAGGTCCAGCCGCAGCGCGGCGAGCTGCCCCCGCCGCAGGCCGAAGACCTCGATGCAGCCCGGGGTGTCCAGCGACTGGGCCAGGGCGCGGGTGACCGGCGTGTAGCTGCGGGCGTAGTCGAGCACCGGCAGCCACAGCGTCATCAGCAGCAGCCAGCCCAGCGCCGCGCCACCGGCGGGCAGCACGAGGCTTTTCCAGAGCGCGGCGCGGTGGCGCCCGACGCGCCACGCGACCAGCCACGCCCAGGCCAGCGTGCCGGCCAGGGCCAGGGCGAAGATCAGCGGGGAGAAGCTGGGCTCGAAGCCCGCCGCCAGCCGCGCCACGTTGGCCGCCGGCTTGGCGGGCACGCCGGTCTGCAGCGACAGCCACACGACCCAGATGACCAGGGCACAGCCGCTGAAGAAGAGCAGGGCGAACCAGTCGATCAGCGCCGCCACGCTGCGCCGCAGGGTGGGCAGCGCGAAGGCCGCCAGGGCGGCGAGCGCGGGCAGCCCGAGCAGCAGCGAGCGGTCGGCCACGGGGGTCAGCAGGGCCGCGCCCAGGGCGATCAGCGCGCACCACAGCGGCTGCGCCACGTGCCGCGATGCCAGCTGGCGGCGCCACCGCCACAGCGTCCAGACCGCCATCGCGCCGGCGGGCCAGGTGAACCACAGCACCAGCCGGCCGGCGGCGGTCCAGTCACGGGCATCGGCCGGCAGCAGGCGCCAGCGCCACAGGTCCAGGGCCTGCGCGAGCCCTGCCACCACCACCGCGCCCAGCACCAGGCCGCCGGCCCATTGCCACTGCCCGCGGCTGCTGCGGCCTTCGGCCGGGTGGTCGAGCACGGTCAGGGCGGCACCGCCCAGCGCCAGCAGCACCGCCATGACCGGCGCGCCAGCCAGGGCCAACCCGGGCAGGCCCAGCACCAGGGCCAGGGCAGGCGCGGCCGTGCGGAAGGGCAGGGCGGCCAGGCCGTAGAAGGACAGGGCCATGCAGGCCAGCTGCGCGAGCGCGGGCGTGGTCTCGTGGCTCAGCTGCGCCAGGCCCAGGGTGGCGATCAGCGCGAGCACGCCCCCGTCGGCGATCGCCCGCGCGTAGTCCGCCGGGCGCGCCTCGCCACCGAAGGCGAAGGCGACGGGTTGCGCACGCGGCGTGCGGGCCAGGTTGTAGACCGCGTACCAGGTCGCGGCCAGCGTCAGCGCCAGCAGCAGCCCGAAGGGCAGCCGGGCGGCCAGGTCGGCCTCGAGGAAAGGCATTGCGCGGATCGCGCCGGCACCCAGCCAGTAGGCCAGCAGGCCGTCGACCTCGGGCGGCTGGCCCAGCAGCGTGGGGGCGAGCCAGCTGGTGTGGCCCCGCGCCAGCTCCAGCATGTAGCCGAAGGCCGCCACGTCCTGGTTCTTCCAGGGGTCCCGGCCGATCAGGCCGGGCAGCACGTAGGCCACGCAGAACAGCAGCAGGGCCCAGCGCGGAAGGCGCCGCACGGCGCTCTGGGCGACGATGGCCGGGGTGGGCTGGTTCACGCGGGACGGCGGTGCGCGGGGACGGCGGGCGGCCGGGGCAAGACAAAGGGCAGCGCGGTTGCCCGGGCTGCCCTTGGCCGGTGGACGCCCAGCGGCGTCTTACTTGGCGACGGCGTTCTTGCCGAAGCGGTTGCGGAACTTCTCGACACGGCCGCCCATGTTGTCGACGGACTTCTGGGTGCCCGTGTAGAAGGGGTGCGACTCGCTGGAGGTGTCCA
The DNA here is from genome assembly GCA_027484575.1 of Comamonadaceae bacterium. GTDB lineage: Bacteria > Pseudomonadota > Gammaproteobacteria > Burkholderiales > Burkholderiaceae_C > Ramlibacter. The sequence continues at coordinate 158,346 of JAIXSQ010000007.1, read as the reverse complement.
GCTTGAACAGCGGCAGTTCGCGGCCGTCGTCGGTCTTGCCCATTTCCTTGGTGTTCACGCAGGAGCGGGTGACGAACTTGAAACCGTTGGACAGGTCCACGAACAGGACGTCGCGGTAGTTCGGGTGGATGCCTTCTTTGGCCATGGTGTGATCCTTCCAGGTCGGTGCGGGAGCCGGTCCCGGCCAGTCCGGGGCTACTTTCCGCAAAGCGCGAGATTCTAGCAGACCGTGTCCGGTCAGCCGCCCCGGCGCATCATGTCGAAGAACTCGACGTTGCTCTTGGTCGCCTTCATGGACTTGAGCACCATCTCCATCGCCTCGATCTCGTCCATGTTGTACATGAACTGGCGCAGGATCCGGGTCTTCTGCAGCACCTCGGGCGCCAGCAGCAGCTCCTCGCGGCGGGTGCCCGAGCGATTGAGCTGGATCGAGGGGAACACGCGCTTCTCGTACAGGCGGCGGTCCAGGTGCAGCTCGCAGTTGCCGGTGCCCTTGAACTCCTCGAAGATCACTTCGTCCATGCGCGAGCCGGTGTCGATCAGCGCGGTGGCGATGATGGTCAGCGAGCCGCCTTCCTCGACGTTGCGGGCCGCGCCCAGGAAGCGCTTGGGACGCTGCAGCGCGTTGGCGTCCACGCCGCCGGTGAGCACCTTGCCCGACGAGGGCACGACGTTGTTGTAGGCGCGGGCCAGGCGGGTGATCGAGTCCAGCAGGATCACCACGTCCTTCTTCAGCTCGACCAGGCGCTTGGCGCGCTCGATCACCATCTCGGCCACGTGCACGTGGCGGGCGGCCGGCTCGTCGAAGGTCGAGGCGATCACCTCGGCCTTGACCGAGCGCTGCATGTCGGTCACTTCCTCGGGGCGCTCGTCCACCAGCAGCACCATCATGTGCACGTCGGGGTGGTTGGCCGCGATGGCGTGCGCGATGCTCTGCATCATCACCGTCTTGCCGCTCTTGGGCGGTGCGACGATCAGGGCGCGCTGGCCCTTGCCGATGGGGGCGATGATGTCGATCACGCGGCCGGTGATGTTCTCCTCGCCCTTGAGGTTGTCACGCTCGAGGCGCATCTGCTCCCGCGGAAACAGCGGGGTCAGGTTCTCGAACATGATCTTGTGCTTGTTGTCCTCCGGCAGCCCGCCGTTGACCTTGTCCAACTTGGTCAGCGCGAAGTAGCGCTCGCCGTCCTTGGGCGTGCGCACCTCGCCCTCGATCATGTCGCCGGTGTGCAGGTTGAAGCGGCGCACCTGCGAGGGCGAGATGTAGATGTCGTCGGTGCTCGCCGTGTAGCTGGTGTCCGGGCTGCGCAGGAAGCCGAAGCCGTCGGGCAGGATCTCCAGCACCCCGTCGGCGAACACCTGCTCGCCGGCCCGCGCGCGCTTCTTGATGATCGCGAACATCAGCTCCTGCTTGCGCATGCGCCCGGTGTTCTCGATCTCGAGTTCATCGGCTTGCTTGAGGACTTCGGAGACGTGAAGTGCCTTGAGTTCGTTCAGGTGCATGGCTCGACTGGGGATGTGCCCCCGTGGTCCGGGGTTGTCTTGTGGGTCGGCGGGGGGGAGGTCTGGGCGAAGGCTGGAAGCGCCTTCAGACCGGGGATCTGCGCCAGCTGCCGCAAGGCAGTTCAGCGTTGGACGGGGATTATGCAGCAAAACGGGGCCCTGGGGCCCCGCGCGCACCACGGCAGAGCATGGTGCGAGGCACGCGCCGGGCCCGGGCCGGCGCGCGGCAGCTCACGCGAGCTGCTGGTCGATGAAGGCGGTCAGCTGCGCCTTGCTCAGGGCGCCCACCTTGGTGGCGGCGACCTGGCCGCCCTTGAACAGCATCAGCGTGGGGATCCCGCGGATGCCGAACTTGCCGGGCACGTCGCGGTTCTCGTCGACGTTCATCTTGGCCACCACCAGCTTGTCCTGGTAGGCGGCGGAGACCTCGTCCAGGATGGGCGCGATCATCTTGCAGGGGCCGCACCACTCGGCCCAGTAGTCCACGAGCACGGGCTTGTCGGCTTGCAGCACGTCGGTCTCGAAGCTGGCGTCGGTGATGTGCTTGATGAGGTCGCTGGCCATGGAACGGTTTCCTTTCTCTCTCGCCGGGAGCCGGTCGCAGAAGTGGACTCGATTGTGGCAGAAAGCGCTCGACCGCTCCGGCGGGGCGGACGCCGGCTTGCCTATGGCCGCGATAGGCCGCGCCGCTTCAGAACTGGCTGCGCAGCACGATCTGCGTGCCGCCGTTGGCACGCCGGATGCCCACGCGGGTGCCGGGATCCAGTTGCAGGCCCAGGCCGGCCCGCCAGTCGACCGACGCGCCGGGCAACTCGCCACTGCCGCGGTGCAGCGGCAGGTCGCGGCTGCGGGCCAGGTCGGCCAGCGGTGCGTGGACCTCGGGGCGGGCCGGCGTGGCGGGCAGCCGCATCGCGGGCAGCGAGGACGCCGAGCGCAGCAGGCCCGGTGCCGGCAGCCGCAGGTCCGCGACGCCGGGCTCCTCGGCCAGGGTCCACCCCGCCACCAGTGCCCAGGCGGCCGCAGCCGCGCGGGCGACCCGGGGGCTCCACTTGCGACCGCTGCCTCGTGCCATCTTCCGCTCCCTGCGTGTGGACTGACGGCCAGTCTGCCTCTGCGGCTCGCGGCATGGGAAAGCTTCCCGCCGCCAGGCTGTGTCAGCCGTTTCCCACACCTGCCGTGGACGAGCCTGTGCACAACATGTGGAGCCGCGCGCCGGGGCCGCGCCCGCACTGGGCCGTGGACGCGTTGCTCAAGGATTGGGCAGCGCGTGCCGGCAACTGCGTCGTGCGCCATGCGGCAGCGCCGGCCTGCAGGGTGCAGGGCCGGCGTGATCGGTCTGGACAGGGAAGAGGGGTGACGAGCCTTACCCCCGGCACTGGATCCACGGTTAGGGCTGCTTGGTTCCCCACCTGACCCGGTTGGCCGCTTCCCCATGCGGGGAGGCCCGTCACGGCCGATTGTAGGCGAGCGGCACGGCCGGGTTCGCACCGGAGGCCACTTTAGAATCGACGCGATGTCCTATCTCGTGCTCGCCCGCAAGTACCGGCCGAAGACCTTCGCCGAGATGGTCGGGCAGGAGCATGTGGTGCAGGCGCTGGCCAATGCGCTCACGCAGCAGCGGCTGCACCACGCCTACCTGTTCACCGGCACCCGCGGCGTGGGCAAGACCACGGTCTCGCGCATCCTGGCCAAGTCGCTCAACTGCCAGGGGGCCGACGGCAACGGCGGCATCACCGCCACGCCCTGCGGCACCTGCCAGGCCTGCACCGACATCGACAGCGGCCGCTTCGTCGACTACACCGAGCTGGACGCCGCCTCCAACCGCGGCGTCGACGAGGTGCAGTCGCTGCTCGAGCAGGCGGTCTACAAGCCGGTGCAGGGACGCTTCAAGGTCTTCATGATCGACGAGGTGCACATGCTCACCGGGCATGCGTTCAACGCGATGCTCAAGACGCTCGAGGAGCCGCCCGAGTACCTCAAGTTCGTGCTGGCCACGACCGATCCGCAGAAGGTGCCGGTCACGGTGCTCTCGCGCTGCTTGCAGTTCAACCTGCGGCCGATGGCACCCGAGACGGTGCAGGCCCACCTGGCCGACGTGCTCGCGCGCGAGCAGGTCGAGGCCGAGCCCACCGCCCTGCGGCTGCTGGCCCGCGCGGCGCGTGGCTCGATGCGCGACGCGCTGTCGCTCACCGACCAGGCGATCGCCTTCGGCGGCGGCGCGCTGCACGAGGCGCCGGTGCGCCAGATGCTGGGCAGCGTCGACCGCAGCCATGTGTTCCGGCTGGTCGATGCGCTGGCTGCAGGCGACGGCCGCACGGTGGTCGAGGTGGCCGACGGCCTGCGGCACCTGGGCCTGTCGGCCGGTGGCGCGCTCGAGGAGATGGCCGCCGTGCTGCAGCGCATGGCGGTGTTGCAGGCGGTGCCCGACGCGCAGGACCCGGCCGACCCCGACGCGGCCGAGATCGCGCGGCTCGCCCAAGCGCTGCCCGCCGACCAGAGCCAGCTGCTCTACACCATGGTGCTGCACGGCCGCGCCGAACTGGGCCTGGCGCCGGACGAATACGCCGCGCTCACGATGGTGCTGCTGCGGCTGCTGGCCTTCCAGCCGGCGGCCCAGGCCGCCGCGGCTGAAAAAAAAACTCTGAACGCGCCGCAGCGGGCGCCTGAGCACAGCGCGCCGGCCGCGCCCGTGACCTCCGCGCCGGCGACCGCGGCGCCTGTCGCGCCTGTCGCCCCGCCACGCGCACCGTCATCGACTGAGGCTGCCGCGCCCCCGCGCGAGGCCGCCGCGGCACCCACCGCACCACCGCCGCAGCGCAGCGCGCAGGCGCCCGCGCAGCCCGTGGCTGCCGCGCCGCTGCCGTCCCCCGCGCAGGCGGCCGCTCCCGCGCCCACGTTGCCGCCCGGCCGCGTGCTGCCGGTGGTGGAGCCGCCGCAGCGTCGGCCGGCCCCGGCCGCGCCGGCCGACCCCGCGGTGGAGCAGGTGCTCGGCGTGCCGGTGCGCGTGCCGCCCGAGCCGCGCAGCGAACCGGCCACGCCGCCGGCCACCTACACCGCCACCGAGGAGGGCGACGCCTGGCATGCCATCGTGCAGGGCCTGGTCGCGGCCGAGGCGATCGGCGCCCTGGTGCGCGAACTCGCGCTGCAGTCGCAGCTGGTCGCGCGCGACGACGGGCACTGGCTGCTGCGGGTCGAGCGCGAGTCGCTCAACCAGGGCGCCACGCGCGAGCGGCTGCAGGCCGCGCTGCAGGCCGCCGGGCACGAGGTCAAGCTGTCGGTGGAGATCGGCCGCGTGGGCGACAGCCCGGCGCGCCGCAACGCCGCGGCCGCACAGGCGCGGCAGAAGCAGGCCGAGGAGACCATCCAGGCCGATCCCTTCGTGCAGCAGATGGTGCGCGACTTTGGCGCGAGAATCGTGCCCGGAAGCATCAAGCCCGTGTGAGGGCGATCAAAGGAAAGAGCACATGTTCAACAAGGGACAACTGGCCGGCCTGATGAAGCAGGCCCAGGCGATGCAGGACAACCTCAAGAAGGCCCAGGAGGAGCTGGGCTCCATCGAGGTCAGCGGCGAGTCCGGCGCCGGCCTGGTCAAGGTCACGATGACCTGCAAGCACGACGTGCGTCGCGTGCAGATCGATCCCAGCCTGCTGGCCGACGACAAGGACATGCTCGAGGACCTCGTGGCCGCCGCCTTCAACGCCGCCGTGCGCAAGGCCGAGGAGACCTCGCAGGAGAAGATGGGCAAGCTCACCGCCGGCATGCCCGGCCTGCCCGGCGGGATGAAGTTCCCGTTCTGAGCACGCCGGGGTGGCCGAAACCTCCGTCCAGGCGCTGGTCGACGCGCTGCGCCGCCTGCCCGGCGTGGGCGCCAAGTCGGCCTCGCGCATGGCCTTCCACCTGCTGCAGCACGACCGCGAGGGCGCGCAGCTGATCGCGCAGGCGCTGCAGCAGGCCGCCACCCGCGTGCGCCACTGCAGCCTGTGCCACACCTTCACCGAGGACGAGGTCTGCGGCACCTGCCGTGACCCGCAGCGCGATGCCACGCGCCTGTGCGTGGTCGAGACGCCCGCCGACCAGGCCGCGCTCGAGCGCACCGGCGCCTTCCGCGGCCGCTACTTCGTGCTGATGGGGCGCCTGAGCCCGCTGGACGGCATTGGCCCGCGCGACATCGGGCTGGACAAGCTGTTCGCACGGGCCGCCGACGGGGTGGTGCAGGAGGTGATCCTGGCGACCAACTTCACCGCCGAGGGCGAGGCCACCGCGCACGTGATCGGCGAGGCGCTGCGCCAGCGCGGCCTGCAGGTCACGCGGCTGGCGCGCGGCGTGCCCGCCGGCAGCGAACTGGAGTACGTGGACCTGGGCACCATCGCCCACGCGCTGGTCGACCGGCGCTGAGGTCGGCACTCGCGCGGCGGCCGGCGCGGGCCGGCGCGCGCATCACGATAACACCACGAGGAGAGACCCCGCATGAACCGCTTCACCATCGCCCACTGGTGCATCCTGGCCATGGCGCTGCTGCCCTTCGCCTGCGCCTGGCTGGCCAAGTCCGGCGGCTTCGGCAAGCCGCGCAGCCAGGGTGGCTACGACAACGAGGACCCGCGCGGCTGGCTGGCCCGCCAGAGCGACTGGCGCGCGCGTGCCAATGCGGCGCAGGCCAACACCTTCGAGGCGCTGCCGTTCTTCTTCGCCGCCGTGCTCGCGGCGCACCAGCTGGGCGCGCCGCAGGGCCGCATCGACGTGCTGGCCGTGCTGTTCGTCACGCTGCGCATCATCTACGTGGCGATGTACGTGGCCAACCTGGCCACGGTGCGCTCGGCCATCTGGGTCGCCGCGCTGCTGGCCAACGTCGCCATCCTGCTGTCGGCGCTGCGCTGATCCGCACCGCCCGGTGGAAACCCGCACGGGGAACCTCCTGATGCGGTGCACAACGGTGCCCGGTACCGTGGCTGCAGACGACGACAGGACCACCGGCGCATGCGCAGGACGAGCAGGATCACCCGCCGCCGCCTCCTGCTGGGAGGCCTGGCAGCCGCGGTTGCGGCGCCCCCGGTGCGCGCGCAGGCGCGGCCCGAGCGCCCGCGCCTGACCATCGCCGTCGGCGGCAAGTCCAGCCTGCAGTGGCTGGGCCTGGTCGTGGCCGAGGAACTGGGCTACTTCCGGGCCGAAGGCCTCGAGGTCGACCTGGCCGACCACGAAACCCCCGTGCGCGCGCTCGCCGCGCTGCAGGCCGGTGCCGCGGACCTGATGGCCGGCGGCTACGACGCCGCCATCGCGCAGCAGGCCCGTGGCCAGGCCCTCGAATCGATCGTCCTGCTGGGCCGCGCGCCGCAGGTGGCCATGGGCGTGTCGCTGCGCACCCTGGCCCACTACAGCGCGCCGGCCGACCTGCGTGGGCGCCGCATCGGCGTCTCGCCCGGCGGCACCTGGGGCGGCATGGTGGCCGCCCAGCTGCTCGGGCGCGGGGGCGTGCGGCCGGGCGAGGTGCAGTACGTCCCGGTGTCCGGGCCCGCGGCCGCGCTGGCCGCCCTGCGCGCCGGCCAGCTCGATGCGGTCAGCCACACCGACCCCGTCATGACGCTGTTGGAGCAGCGCAGCGAGGTGAAGATCATCGGCGACACCCGCACCGTCAAGGGCACCCGGGACGTCTTCGGCGGCCCGCTGCCGGCCGCCTGCCTGTGCGTGCCCAGCGAGTTCGTGCAGCGCAACCCGTCCACCTGCCAGGCCCTGGCCTATGCGGTGGTGCATGCGCTCAAGTGGCTGCAGACGGCTGCGCCCGGCGACCTGGTCAAGACCGTGCCCGAGTCGTACATGCAGGGGGACCGCGCGCTCTACGTGGCCGCCTTTGCCAAGGTGCGCGAGGCCTACTCGCCCGACGGCCTGGTGCCCGACGAGGGCGCGCGCACCGCGTTGCGCGCGCTGGCCGGCTGGGACCCGGTGCTGCGACCCGAGCGCATCGCGCTGGCGCGCACCTACACCAACGATTTCGCCCGCCGGGCCAAGGAACGCTTCAAGGCCTGAGCGCCGGGGCGGAGGCGCTGCGGCACCGCCGCGTCGCGCCGGCCTCAGCGCTTGGCCGGCGCCTTGGCCTGCACCCTGGCCTGCGTTTTCGCGGGCACCGGCGCCGCCTTGCGGGCCGCGGGCGCAGCCTGGCGCCGTGCGGGGGCGGGCACAGCCTGCGCGCGCGGCCCGTGGCCCGGGCCGTGCGCCCGAGGCGCCGCCGGCCGCACCGGCAGGTACACCACCACCGCCTGGCCGGGGCGGAAGGCCGCGGTGGCGGCCACGTCGTTCCATTCGGCCACCTGGGCCGGCGCCACGCGGTAACGCCTGGCGATGCTGGCCACCGACTCGTGCTTGCCCGCCTTGACCGTGCTGCGGCGCAGCTGCACCTCGGGGGCCAGGGCGAGCTGGCCGTTGTCGGCGATGTGGCCGGCCACGTCGTCCTGCCGGCTCGGCGAGCGCGGCACCACCAGCACCGAGCCGGCCTTGACCAGCATGCGCGGCGGAATGGTGTTGACGCTGCGCAGCTCGCCCTCGCTCATGCCCACGCGGCGGGCCGCCTCGGCCACGCTCATGGTGGCCGGCACCTGCCAGGCGGTCCAGCTGGCCAGCTGGCCGGCGTTCGACGCCGCCAGGTTGCGCTGGAACACCTGCGCGTTGTCCCAGGGCAGCAGGATCTGCGAGGTGCCCGCGGCCAGGATCACCGGCCGGTTCAGCTGCGGGTTCAGCGCGCGGAAGTCGGCCAGGTCCACGCCGGCCAGGCGGGCCGCCAGCTCGACGTCGAGGTCGCGCTGCACGGTCACCGTGTCGAAGTACGGATGGTTCGCGATCACCGGCAGCTCGGCGCGGAAGCCGTCGGGGTTGGCCACGATGTTGCGCACCGCCTGCAGCTTGGGCACGTAGTTGCGGGTCTCGTCCGGCATCGCCAGGTCGGTGTACTTGGTGCCCAGCCCGGCGCGCTGGTTGCGCGCGATCGCGCGGCCCACGTTGCCCTCGCCCCAGTTGTAGGCGGCCAGCGCCAGGTGCCAGTCGCCGAACATGCCGTGCAGCCGCTGCAGGTAGTCCAGCGCAGCGCGGGTGGAAGCCAGCACGTCGCGCCGGTCGTCGCGGAAGAAGTTCTGCTTCAGGTCGTAGTCGCGGCCGGTGGCGGGCATGAACTGCCACATGCCGGCGGCGCGCGCGCTGGAGACCGCCTGCGGGTTGAACGCGCTCTCGATGAAGGGCAGCAGCGCCAGCTCGCTGGGCATGCCGCGGCGCTCCAGTTCCTCGACGATGTGGAACAGGTACTTGCGCGAGCGGTCGGTCATGCGCTGCATGTAGTCGGGCCGCGTGGCGTACCACTGCTCGTGCCGGCGCACCAGGTCGTTGTCCAGCGTGGGCATGGCCCAGCCGCGGCGGATGCGCTCCCACAGGTCGGCCGGCGGCTGCAGCGCGGCGACCTGCTGCGAGGCCGTCGACACCGGCGTGATGGGCAGCAGGCCACCGCCGGCGGCGCTGCCGCCGCGCGGTGCGCGCACTTCGGGCGCGGGCGCCCCGGGCATGGCGGTGGCTGCTTCGGTCGAAGCGGCCACCGCGGGCAGCGGCGACTCGCCGGGCTCGCGCGGGGCGCTGGCGCAGCCGGCCAGCAACAGCGCGGCCAGGGCCGCGCACAGGACGTGCCAGGGTCGGGTCATCGGAACTCGTTCTTCCAGCCGCGGATCGCCGCCAGCACGGCGACCGCGTCCTGCGGGTCGGCCACGCCGCGGTCCTGCGCCGCGCGCCGGACCGCGGGCTCGCGCACCCGCAGGAAGGGGTTGATGCGCAGCTCGCGGCCGAGCTGCGCCGGCAGGGTGGGCTCACCACGTGCGCGCAGGGCCTGGCAATCGCGTTCGTAGGCGGCCAGGTCGGCATTGGCCGGCTCGACCGCGCGCGCGAAGCGCAGGTTGGACAGCGTGTACTCGTGGGCGCAGCACACGCGGGTGGTGGCCGGCAGGGCGGCCAGCGCATCGAGCGAGGCCAGCATCTGCGCGGGCGTGCCCTCGAACAGGCGGCCGCAGCCGCCGGAGAACAGCGTGTCGCCGCAGAACAGCAGCGGCGCCTGGCCCGCGGGCTCGGCGTAGTAGGCGATGTGGCCGGCCGTGTGGCCGGGGACGTCGATCACGCGGAAGGACAGCCCGAGCACGCCGACCGTGTCGCCGCCGCCCACGCCGGTGGCCGGTTGCGGGATGGATTCGGCGGCCGGTCCCCACACCGGCGCGCCGGTGGCGGCCACCAGCGCGGCGACCCCGCCGGTGTGATCCGCGTGGTGGTGCGTGACTAGAATCGCGTCGAGCCGGAGACCGGTGCGCGCCAGGAAGTCCAGCACGGGCTGCGCATCGCCCGGATCCACCACCAGGGCCCGGGGCCCGTCGTGCAACACCCAGAAGTAGTTGTCCTGGAACGCGGGCAGGGGAGTCAAGGTCATGAGCGGCGGGATTATAGGAATGCAGGCCTGGTTCGAGACCCCGCCCGGGCGCTACCTGCTGGCCTGGGAACAGGCCCAGTTCGACCGCGCCGTGGCCGACGTCTTCGGCTACCACGCCTTGCAGCTGGGGCTTCCCGGCCTGGATGCGCTGGCCGCCAACCGCATGCCGCACCGCTGGCTCGGGATCGACCAGCCCCTCGCGCAGCCGCTGCCACGACAGCCGCACCTGGTGACCGATTTCGCGGCGCTGCCGTTCGAGGCCAACAGCCTCGACCTGGTCGTGCTGCCGCACACGCTCGAGCTGCACGCCGACCCCCACGCCACGCTGCGCGAGGTCGAGCGGGTGCTCATGCCCGAAGGGCGCGTGGTCATCAGCTGCCTGAATCCGCACAGCCTCTGGGGCCTGCGCCAGGGCCGCGCGCACCTGACGCGGCGCCTGGGCTTCGGGCAGCTGTACCTGCCCAGCGCCGGCGAGTTCATCGGCTACCGCCGGCTGCGCGACTGGCTGCGCCTGCTCAGCTTCGAGGTCGAGGCCGGCAGCTTCGGCTGCTGGCGGCCCGCGCTCGAGACCGAGCGCTGGCTGGCGCGCTGGGACTGGATGGACCGCGCCGGCGCGCGCTGGTGGCCCATCCTCGGTGCGGCCTATTGCATCGTCGCGACCAAGCGCGTGCGCGGACCCAAGCTGGTCGGCCGCCCCTGGCGCGCCGCCAAACCCATCGCCACCGCGCCCGTGCCGGTGGCCAACCGGACCCACCGCGCCGGCCCCGCGCCGGCGCCCACCCAGGAGATGCGTTGAACCAGGTCGTGATCTACACCGATGGTGCCTGCAAGGGCAATCCCGGCCCAGGCGGCTGGGGCGTGCTGCTCAAGTCGGGCCCCACCGAGAAGGAGTTGTACGGGGGCGAACTGGGCACGACCAACAACCGGATGGAACTCACCGCGGTGATCCGCGCGCTGGCGGCGCTCAAGCGCCCGTGCGCGGTGGAACTGCACATGGACAGCCAGTACGTGCTCAAGGGCATCACCGAATGGCTGCCGGGCTGGAAGGCCAAGGGCTGGCGCACCGCCGGCAAGACGCCGGTCAAGAACGTCGACCTGTGGCAGGAACTCGATGCGCTGGTGCAGGGCTCGGGCCATGCCATCGACTGGCGCTGGGTGCGCGGCCACAACGGCGATGCGGGCAACGAGCGCGCGGACGCGCTGGCCAACCTGGGCGTCGAGGTGGCGCTGGGCCAGCGCAAGCCGCCCGCCGTGTAAACCGGGCGCAAAGACCGCCGGCACCGCCCCGGCATGCGGGGATCCGCGCATGTGCCGGATCGTCCCCGCTGTTACATTGCCGCGTTGGCATGCCATCGGCCTGCCGTCCCATCCTGTCCGCAGTCCCCGCCCATGGCATCCAAGCCCCTCTACACCCTGGTCGCCGTCGCCGGCATCGCAGCGGCTTCCGCCGCAGCCTGGTGGTGGCAGCACCGCGCGCCTGCCAAGGCCCCCGACAGCGTCGCGGCCGGCGCCGCCGCGGCCCTGCCCGCGGCATCGGCCAGCGGCTTGGCCGGTCCCGCGCGCCCGCCCGCCGTCGAGGTCGCACGCGTCGAGGTGATGCGCCTGAGCGACGACGCCCAGACCGTGGGCTCGCTGCGGTCGCGCCAGAGCGTGGTGGTGCGGCCCGAGGTCGCCGGCCGCGTGGTGCGCATCGGGTTCCGCGACGGCGAACGCGTGCGCAAGGGCCAGCTGCTGGTGCAGCTGGACGACCAGCTGCAGCAGGCACAGGTGCAGCAGGCGCGCGCCGAACTGTCGATCGCGCGCGCCAACCACAAGCGCAACCAGGACCTGGTGGCGCAGAACTTCATCAGCCAGCGCAGCGTCGACGAGAGCGGCGCGGCGCTGCAGGTGGCCGAGGCCAAGCTGGCCCTGGCCGAGGCCACCGCGGCCCGCCTGCAGGTGCTGGCCCCGTTCGACGGCATCGCGGGCATCCGCAGCATCAACGTGGGCGACTACCTCAAGGACGGCGCCGACATCGTCAACCTGGAAGACCTCGACGCGCTGTACGTCGACTTCCGCCTGCCCGAGCGCTTCCAGGGCAAGCTGCGGCGCGGCCAGGCCGCGCTGGTGCAGACCGACGCCGTGCCCGGCCGCCGCTGGGACGCGCAGGTGCAGGCCATCGACCCGCTGGTGGATGCCAACGGCCGCTCGGTGGGCGTGCGCGGCTGCATCGACAACCGGCAGATGGCGCTGCGTCCGGGCATGTTCGCGCGCGTCACCGCGGTGTTCGGCGAGCGCGACAAGGCGCTGGTCGTGCCCGAGGAGGCGCTGGTGCCCCAGGGCAACCGGCAGCTGGTGATCAAGCTGGTCGACGGTCCCGACCAGGACAGCAAGCTGGCCCAGCGGGTCGAGGTCAAGGTCGGCCTGCGCCGGCCCGGCCGGGTCGAGATCGTCGAGGGCCTGCAGCCGGGCGACACCGTGGTGGTCGCGGGCCAGCAGCGCATCCAGCGCGACGGCACGCCGGTGCGCGTGGTCGACGTCAACCGCGGCGGCGCCGGTGGACCGCAGGGCGGGCAGGGCGCCGGTGCGCCGGCCGCGGGTGGTGCGGGTGGTGCGGGTGGCCCGGCCGCCGCCGCGCCCGTCGCCCCGGGTGCCGCCATGGTGGCCGCGAGCGCGCCTGCCGCACCGGCCGCCGCGGCCTCGGCCCCGGGCGTGCAGCCCGGCGGCCGCTTCGTGCCCGTGCCCGCCCCGGCCGCCAAGGCGCCGGCCGGCCCCAACCCCTGCGGCCCGTCCATCGCCGATGCCGGCGCTGCCGCCGCCCGTCCCGCCCGCGCCCCGCGGGCGCCCTGAGTCGACCCGTCCACGGGGGAGCCGCCATGCAGTTGCCCGAGATCTCCGTCCGGCGCCCGGTCTTCGCGACCGTGCTCTCGCTGCTCGTGCTGCTGGTGGGCCTGGTCAGCTTCGACCGCCTGCCGGTGCGCGAGTACCCCAAGATCGACGAGCCGGTCGTCACCGTCAGCGTCACCTACAAGGGCGCCTCGGCCGAGGTGATCGAGTCGCAGGTGAGCAAGCCGCTGGAGGACTCCATCGCCGGCATCGACGGCGTGGACGTCATCACCTCGATCAGCCGCGCCGAGCAGAGCCAGATCAGCGTGCGCTTCCGGCTCGAGAAGGATGCCGACGCCGCCGCGGCCGACGTGCGCGACCGCACCTCGCGCGTGCGCAACCGCCTGCCGCAGGCGATCGACGAGCCGGTGATCGCCAAGGTCGAGGCCGACGCCTTCCCGGTGATCTGGCTGGCCTTCACCAGCGACCGCCTCAGCCCGCTGCAGATCAACGACCTGGTCAACCGCATCGTCAAGCCCCGGCTGCAGACCGTCACCGGCGTGGCCGACGTGCGCATCTTCGGCGAGCGCAAGTACGCCATGCGGGTCTGGCTCGACGCCGACAAGCTGGCCGGCTACCGCCTGACCACGCAGGACGTCGAGGACGCCGTGCGGCGCAGCAACCTGGAGGTGCCGGCCGGGCGCATCGAGTCGCAGCAGCGCGAGTTCACCGTCAGCTCCCAGACCGACCTGATGCGGCCGGCGCAGTTCGCCGACATCGTGATCCGCACCGTCAACGGCTTTCCCGTGCGCATCCGCGACGTCGCCACGGTCGAGGAGGCCGCGGCCGACGAGCGCAGCAGCGTTCGCCTGAACGGCCGCCAGGCCATCTCCACCGGCGTGATCCGCCAGGCCACGGCCAACCCGCTGACGCTGTCGCAGGGCGTGCGCGAGATGATCCCGCGCCTGAAGCAGGACCTGCCGCCCGACGTGAACATCGAGGTCGCCAACGACAACTCGCTGTTCATCGACCGCTCGGTCAAGAGCGTGTACCAGACCATCATCGAGGCGGTGGTGCTGGTGGCGCTGGTGATCTTCGTGTTCCTGCGCACCCTGCGTGCCTCGATCATCCCCATCGTCACCATCCCGGTCAGCCTGGTGGGCACCTTCGCGATGATGGCGCTGGCGGGGTTCACCATCAACACGCTGACCCTGCTGGCGCTGGTGCTGGCCATCGGCCTGGTGGTCGACGACGCCATCGTGATGCTGGAGAACATCTACCGGCACATCGAGGAGGGCATGCAGCCGTTCGCGGCCGCCATCAAGGGCGCGCGGGAGATCGGCTTCGCGGTGGTGTCGATGACGCTGACGCTGGTGGCGGTGTACGCGCCGCTGGCCTTCACGCCGGGCCGCACCGGGCGCCTGTTCGTCGAGTTCGCGTTGGCCCTGGCCGGCGCGGTGCTGGTGTCGGGCTTCGTCGCCCTGACGCTCACGCCCATGATGTGCAGCCAGCTGCTGCGCCACAACCCGAACCCCAACTGGTTCGACCGCACGATGGAGCGGCTGCTCACGCGGCTGTCCGACGGCTACGGCCGCGCGCTGCGCTGGACGCTCACCGCCCGTGCCGGCGGCGGCGCCGGCTGGCTGCTGCAGGCGCGCTGGATCGTGCTGGCCGTCATGCTGGCCAGCGCCGCGGGCATCGCGCTGGTGTGGCCGACCATGAAGTCCGAGCTGTCGCCGCTGGAGGACCGCGGCACGGTGCTGGCCACCATCAACGCGCCCGACGGCTCCACCCTGGACTACACCGACCGCTATGCCAAGGTGCTCGAGCGCATGGGCCAGCAGTACCCCGAGTTCGACCGCATCTTCGCCAACATCGGCAACCCCACCGTCTCGCAGGGCAGCGTCGTCTACCGCGCGGTCGACTGGGAAGCGCGCCAGCGCACCACGCTGGAGATCGCGCGCGAGCTGCAGCCCAAGGTGGCCGGCCTGCCGGGCGTCAACGCGTTCCTGATCACGCCGCCGTCGCTGGGCCAGGGCTTCCGGGACCGGCCGCTGAACTACGTGATCCAGACCTCCGACAGCTACGAGAACCTGGCCCGCGTGGTGCGGCAGTTCCAGGACGAGATCGCCAAGAACCCGGGCATCGTCGGCGTCGACGTCGACCTGCGGCTGAACAAGCCCGAGCTGCGCGTGCAGGTCGACCGCGAGAAGGCGGCCGACCTGGGCATCGCCGTCGAGGTCGTGGCGCGCGCGCTCGAGACCGCGCTGGGCGGCCGGCAGGTCACGCGCTACAAGCGCGAGGGCGAGCAGTACGACGTGATCATCCAGAGCCGCTCCAGCGGCCGCACCACGCCCGAGAACATCGACTCGATCTACGTGCGCGGCCGCGGCGACACCGTGGTGCCGCTGTCGGCCCTGGTCAAGGTCAGCGAGAGCGTCAGCCCGCGCGAGCTGAACCACTTCGGCCAGCGCCGCTCGGCCACCATCACGGCCAACCTGTCGGCCGACTACTCGCTGGGCCAGGCGCTGCAGTTCATGGACCAGACCGCCGCCAGGGTGCTCAAGCCGGGCTACACCACCGACCTGAACGGCACCTCGCGCGAGTTCCGCAACAGCCAGGGCGCGCTGGCCATCGTGTTCGTGCTGGCGCTGCTGTTCATCTTCCTGGTGCTGGCGGCGCAGTTCGAGAGCTTCGTCGACCCGCTGGTGATCATGCTGTCGGTGCCGCTGTCGATGATCGGCGCGCTGCTGGCGCTCAAGTGGTCGGGCGGTTCGCTCAACGTGTACTCGCAGATCGGCCTGATCACGCTGGTCGGCCTGATCACCAAGCACGGCATCCTGATCGTCGAGTTCGCCAACCAGCTGCGCGAGCACGGGCGCTCGACCCTCGATGCGGTGGTCGAGTCGGCCTCGCTGCGCCTGCGCCCCATCCTCATGACCACCGGCGCGATGGTGCTGGGCGCGATCCCGCTGGCACTGGCCCACGGCGCCGGCGCCGAGAGCCGCGTCCAGATCGGCTGGGTGATCGTGGGCGGCATGTCGCTGGGCACGCTGCTGACCATCTTCGTGGTGCCCACCATGTACCTGCTGTTCGCGCGGCAGGCGGTGCCCGGGGCCAACAAGGCCGTGGCCGACGAGTCGCTGCCGGCCGGGCACGACCTGGTGGCCAAGTGAGCGGCAGGCTGCGGGCTCATCCGCAGCCGGTCAACTGATCCGCCGGCGCCCCGCCCACCGCAGCGGGTGCGGCGCGAGCGCCGGCTCCGTCCGACAGCCCGGGGCCGGCGCGGACGACAAACGGTTCAGGCAGGCGCCGACCGGCTGGCTCTGCGGTTTGCCCGGAGCATGGGGCCATGAAGATCCTCCGCTTGCTCCACCTCTCGGTCGCACAGGCCTTCTACGGCTGGGCCCTGCGCGAGATCGATCCCCTCCATCCCGACCTGCCGCGCCTGGTGATGCGTCGCCAGGAGCTCGCCGACCAGGCCCGGCGGGAGTTCGCCTGACGCCCGGAGACACCGCCGAGCGCGATGCACGCGCCGGCACGTGGGCCCTGCTGGGCGGGCTGCTGCTGCGTCCCGACCCGGCCCTGCTCGGCTGGCTGGCGCAACAGCCCCTTCCCGCCGCCGGCGCGGACACCGACCCCCTGCAGCATGCCTGGGCCGCCGTGCTGGAGGCCGCGCGGCAGCCGCCCGCGGACGTCGCCGACGCCTGGACCGCGCTCTTCGTCGCGCTGGGCATCCCGGCCGTCGACCCCTATGCCTCGCGCTACGTCGACGGCACCCTGATGAACCAGTCGCTGGCCCGGTTGCGCCGCGACCTGCAGGCACTGGGGCTGGCCCGCAGCGCCGACACGCGCGAGCTGGAAGACCACCTGGGCGCGCTGTGCCAGGCCATGGGCCACCTGGTGCTCCAGGCCCCGTGGCAGGCACAGCGGGACTTCCTGCAGGCCCACATCGCGCCCTGGGCCGGCCGCTGCCTGCAGGACATCGCCGACCACCCCCGGGCGGGCTTCTATGCGCCGCTCGCACGGTTCGCCTGCGCGTTTGTCGCCGGCGAGCAGGAGGCCTTGTCCGACGCGGAGCCGCCGCCCGGGGACTAGCGTGGGAGCCCCCTTCCACGCGAGCCCCTGCGCATGACCACACACCCGACCTCGCACGCACGCCGCGGCGTGCTGGCCCGACTGGGCGCCACCGCGGCGGCCGCGGGTGCCGCCGGGCTGCTGCCGCGCGCGGTCGCCGCGGCGCCCGTCGCCGTCCACGCGCCGGCGCCGCGGGACCTGCCGTCCGGCTACCGCGAGACCGAGCGCATGCGGGCGTACTACCGCCTGGCGCGCTACTGACGCAGTCCCGCCATGCCGCTGCTGCGCAAGCTCGCACCTGCCGCCCCCGGGCGTCCGCGCACGCCGATGCGCCGCGGCGCCGCGTTGACCCCTGGCACCAGCCGCCGGGCCTTCCTGCGCGGCAGCGGCCTGGCGGGCGCCGCCGCACTGCTGGCGGCGGGCCACGAGGGCGCGGTGATCCAGCCGGCGCAGGCCCAGCAGGCGCCGCAGTCGCCCCGGCCCGGCAGCGAGGTCAAGCACACGGTCTGCAGCCACTGCTCGGTGGGCTGCTCGGTCGAGGCGGTGGTCGAGAACGGCGTGTGGGTGCGGCAGGACGCCGCCTTCGACTCGCCGATCAACATGGGCGCGCATTGCGCCAAGGGCGCATCCGTGCGCGAGCACGGCCACGGCGAGCACCGGCTGCGCTACCCGATGAAGCTGGTGGGCGGGCAGTGGCAGCGCATCTCGTGGCAGCAGGCGCTGGACGAGGTGGGCGGCAAGCTGCTGCAACTGCGCGAGCAGGCCGGCCAGGACTCGGTGTTCTGGATCGGCTCGTCCAAGCACAACAACGAGCAGTCCTACCTGCTGCGCAAGTTCGTCTCCCTCTGGGGCTCGAACAACTGCGACCACCAGGCCCGCATCTGCCACTCGACCACCGTGGCCGGGGTCGCGCAGACCTTCGGCTACGGGGCGATGACCAACTCGTTCAACGACCTGCACTTCAGCAAGGCCGTGCTGTTCATCGGCTCCAACCCGGCCGAGGCGCATCCCATCTCGATGCTGCACTTCCTGCATGCCAAGGAGCTGGGCGCCAAGATGGTCGTGGTCGACCCGCGCTTCACCCGCACCGCCCGCTTCGCGCACCACTACGTGCGCATCCGGCCCGGCACCGACATCGCCTTCACCTGGGGGATGCTCTGGCACGTCTTCCAGAACGGCTGGGAGGACCCGGCCTACCTGGAGGCGCGCACCTACGGCATCGAGGACGTGCGCAAGGAGGTGGCCAAGTGGACGCCCGACGTGGTCAGCGACGTCACCGGCGTGCCCGAGGCCAGCGTGCGCCTGGCCGCCGAGATGCTGGCCAAGAACAAGCCCTCGTCGGTGGTCTGGTGCATGGGCATCACCCAGCACCACGTGGGCACGGCCAACGTGCGCGCCCTGTGCATCCTGCAGCTGGTGCTGGGCAACATCGGCGTGGCCGGCGGCGGCGCCAACATCTACCGCGGGCACGACAACGTGCAGGGCGCCACCGACGTCGGGCCCAACCCCGACTCGCTGCCCGGCTACTACGGCCTGGCCGAGGGCGCCTGGCGGCACTTCGCCGCCGTGTGGGGGCTGGACTACGAGTGGCTGCAGAAGCGCTTCGCCTCGAAGGCGCTGATGGAAAAGCCCGGCACCACGGTCTCGCGCTGGTTCGACGCGGTGCTGGAGAAGGACGACTGGGTCGACCAGCCGTCGAACCTGCGCGCGGTCGTGTACTGGGGCCATGCGCCCAACAGCCAGACGCGCCTGCCCGACATGCAGGCGGCGATGAAGAAGCTGGACATGCTGGTGGTGGTCGACCCGTATCCCACGATGACCGCGGCGATGCACGGGCGCCAGGACGGCGTCTACCTGCTGCCCTCGACCACGCAGTTCGAGACCCAGGGCAGCTGCACCGCCAGCAACCGCAGCGTGCAGTGGCGCGAGCGGGTGATCCAGCCGCTGTTCGAGTGCAAGACCGACCACGAGATCATGTACCTGTTCGCGCAGAAGTTCGGCTTCGCCGAGCAGCTGTGCAAGAACATCCAGGTCGTGCGCAACGAGCCCGTGATCGAGGACATCCTGCGCGAGATCAACCGCAGCATCTGGACCATCGGCTACTCGGGCATGTCGCCCGAGCGGCTGAAGGCCCACATGGAGAACAAGCACACCTTCAACCCGACCACGCTGCTGGCCGAGTCGGGGCCGTGCAAGGGCGACTACTACGGGCTGCCGTGGCCGTGCTGGGGCACGCCGGAGATGCGCCACCCGGGCACGCCGGTGCTGTACGACCTGTCGCGCACCGCGCAGCGCGGCGGCATGGGCTTCCGTGCCAACTGGGGCGTGGAGCGCGAGGGCCGCGACCTGCTGGCGGCCGAAGGCAGCGCCCCCCGGGACAGCGAGCTGCCGTTCGGGCATCCCGAGTTCGACCACGTGCTGCTCAAGAAGCTGGGCTGGTGGGGCGACCTGACGCCGGCCGAGCAGCAGCAGGCCGAGGGACGCAACTGGAAGACCGACCTGTCGGGCGGGATCATCCGGGTGGCGATCGCGCACGGCTGCAACCCGTACGGCAACGCCCGGGCGCGCGCCAATGTCTGGAACTTCCCCGACCCGGTGCCGGTGCACCGCGAGCCGCTGGTCACGCCGCGCCGCGACCTGGTGGCGCGCTTCCCGACCTACGACGACCGCAGGACCCTGTGGCGGCTGCCGACGCTGTTCAAGTCCGTGCAGCAGGTGGACTTCGCCAAGGACTACCCGCTGATCATGACCTCGGGCCGGCTGGTCGAGTACGAGGGCGGCGGCGACGAGACGCGTTCCAACCCCTGGCTGGCCGAATTGCAGCAGGCGATGTTCGTGGAGATCAACCCGCTGGACGCGGGGCAGCTGCCGGTCAGGACCGGCCAGGACATCTGGGTCGAGACGCCCGCCGGCGCGAAGCTGAAGGTCAAGGCCTTCGTCACGCCGCGCGTGCCGCAGGGGCTGGTGTGGATGCCCTACCACTTCGGTGGCCACTGGATGGGCGAGGACCTGCGCGACAAGTACCCCAAGGGGGCCGCGCCGATCGTGCTGGGCGAGGCCGCCAACACCGGCTGGACCTACGGCTACGACGTCGTGACCATGATGCAGGAGACCAAGGTCTCCCTGTGCCGCCTGCGCCCTGCGCCGGCGCTGGGATGAGGAGCCGGCCATGCCTGCCCGCATGAAGTTCATCTGCGACACCGAGCGCTGCATCGACTGCATGGGCTGCGTGACGGCCTGCAAGAACGAGCACGAGACGCCCTGGGGCGTGAACCGCCGCCGGGTGGTGACCATCCGCGACGGCGAGCCGGGCGAGGCCTCGATCTCGGTGGCCTGCATGCACTGCACCGACGCGCCGTGCATGGCGGTGTGCCCGGTCGACTGCTTCTACCACACGGCCGACGGCGTGGTGCTGCACTCCAAGGAGCTGTGCATCGGCTGCGGCTACTGCCTGCTGGCCTGCCCGTTCGGGGCGCCGCAGTTCCCCGAGACCGGGCTGTTCAGCCACCGCGGCAAGATGGACAAGTGCACCTTCTGCGCCGGCGGGCCGGCCCAGGACGGCTCGGTCGAGGAGTTCCGCACCTACGGCCGCAACCGGCTGGCCGAGGGCAAGCTGCCCTCGTGCGCCGAGCAGTGCGGCACCAAGGCCCTGCTGGGCGGCGACGCCAACGTGATCGCCGACATCTACCGCCACCGGGTCGAGACGCGCGGCTACGGCCCCGAGCTGTGGGGCTGGTCGATCGCCTACGACCCCGGTGCCCGTGGCAAGCTGGGCGTGCGCGGCGACGGGCCGCGCACCAACCAGGTCCCCGGCGCCAGCCAGAACGTGCCCGGGAAGCTGCCGACATGAGAGCCGCGCTCGTCCTGGCCGCCACCGTGCTGCTGGCCGGCTGCCTGGAGGTGGAGCAGCACCCCGCCTGGCGCGACGGCGCCTACGACGGCAAGCCCGACCAGCTGCCGCAGCAGGCGTGGTTCCATGGCGACCGCCTGTCCTGGTACGCCCGCATCGCGGACCGCAACCGCGGGCAGAACGAATACGTGCGCACGTTCCACAAGGGAGGCCAGCCATGAAGCCGTTGATGCGCCAGCTGCTGCTGGTGCTGCTGGCCCTGTGGGCGGCCGTCGCGGCCACGGCCGCGGTGCCGCACGAGGAGGCGGTGCCGGCCTATGCCGAGGAGCAGACCATCCTGCAGCGCGAGAAGGACGTGCCCGGGCCGGGCTGGTTCGATGCCGCTTCGGGCAAGGTGCATGCCGACCGGCACTGGATCACGCCCATCGGCCGCCCCGAGCAGGAGACCGCCGTGATCCTGCAGCGCGGGGGCAACAGCTGGCGGGTGCTGCGCAACGGCCCGCTGTCCACCGCCTCGGGCGTGGTGCTGGCCGGCGCGGCGCTGGCGATCCTGGCGCTGTGGATGCTGGTCGGGCCGGCCGAGCCCGCGCCGCAGACCGGCCAGCGCATCGAGCGCTTCAGCCGCAGCCAGCGCATCATCCACTGGGCCACCGCCATCACCTTCGTGCTGCTGGCCGTCACCGGCCTGCTGATGCTGTTCGGCAAGCTGCTCATCCCGCTGCTCGGCCACGCGCTGTTCTCGTGGCTGGCGATCGCGTCGAAGTACGTGCACAACGTGGCCGGCCCGCTGTTCGTGCTGTGCAGCCTGGCCATGTTTTTCGCCTATGTGCGGGACAACCTGTTCGACCGCAGCGACTGGGCCTGGGCGCGCAGCGGCGGCGGGCTGCTCGGCGGCGCCCATCCGCCGGCCGGCTACTTCAACGCCGGCGAGAAGGCCTGGTTCTGGGCCGGCGTGGTCGGCCTGGGCCTGCTGATGGGGGCGACCGGGCTGGTGCTGGACTTCGTCGTGTTCGGCCAGACGCGCTACGTGCTGCAGGTCGCCCACGTGCTGCACCTGGTGGGCGCCACGCTGTACACGGCCGCGTCCCTCGGGCACATCTATCTGGGCACGCTGGGCACGCCCGGTGCCTACGAGGGCATGCGCCACGGCACCGTCGACGCCGGCTGGGCCCGCATGCACCACAGCCTGTGGGCCGACCGGGTGGAGGGCCGGCAGTGAGCAGGGCCGCCGCGCCGCTGGCCGCCGCCGTGGCGGTGCTGCTGCTGGCCGGCTGCGGCGAGCGCACCACCGGGCCGGCGGGGCAGGTGCAGCGCACCGGCGCGCCGGGCCACGTCGCCGCCGGCGGCAAGACCAGCGGCGAGGTGATGGCCACGACGGCCACGGCGACGCAGCCCGGCACCTCCGGCCCCGCGGGCACGCCCGGCATCCCGCAGGGCTCGGGCGGCACCACCGGCGGTGCCGGCCAGGTGGTGGGCCCCTCCGGCGCCACGGTCCAGCAGGCGCCGCCGCCGGCGCCGCCGATGGAGGTGCGCAGCGAGAAGGCCGGCACCGCGCCGGCCAGCGAGGACGTGAAGACCGGCCGCAACGCGCGGCCGCCCGGCGTCAACGCCGACGCGCCCGACGCCGCGCGCCAGTGAGCCTGCTCAGGCCTGGCCGGCCCGCGCGCGGTGGTTGGCCACCAGCACCAGGTTGAGCGTCAGCACGGACAGCAGCGACCAGCCCAGCAGCCGCGGCTCGCCCAGCACCGCGCCGAGCAGGACCACCGCTGCGTCGAGGCCCGCCTGCACCAGGCCGGCCTTCCAGCCGAACGTGCGCTGCGCCAGCAGCGCCAGCACGTTGAAGCCGCCCAGGCTGGCGCGGTGGCGGAACAGGATGAGGATGCCCACGCCCGCCAGCAGGCCCCCCAGGCCGCCGGCCAGCCACGGCCGCACCTGCGCGAGCTGCAGCCCGTGGGGCAGGGCGGCGGTGAAGGCGGTGACCAAGGCCACCGACAACGCGGTGCGGACGGTGAAGCCGCGGCCCATCTGCCACAGCGCCAGCAGGTAGAAGGGCGCCACCACCAGCGGGAAGGCCGCCGCCAGGGGCAACCCCGTGCCCCGCTGCAGCAGCAATGCCAGGCCCACGGTGCCGCCGGGCACCAGGTGCGCGCCCTGGAACAGCAGCAGCGCGAGCGCGGTGAGCGCACAGCCCGTGAGCAGGCCCTGCACGTCGTCGAGCAGGCGCAGCAGGCTGCCCTGCAGGGCGCGGTGGACGGGGGCGGCAGGTGGCATGGGCGGCGAGGGTAGCAGCGCGGGCCGGTGCGACCCTTGGCGCGCGTCAAGCGCCGCGGTGCTAGTCTCGCGGCGACCATGCCCACGCCTGCCACGCGCCGCCCGCGTCGCCCCCCGCCCCAGCCGCTGCACGGGCTGGGCGCGCCCCTGCTGCTGTGCGCCCTGCTGCTGGCCGGCTGCGCCGGGCCGCAACCCCAGGCGCCGGCCGGCGCACCGGTCCCCGACGCGGTGCCGGCACCGCGCAGCAACGTCGCCACCTACACCCTCGCGTGCGCGGGTGGGCCGCCCCTGCCGGCCACGCTGACCCGCCTGCCCGACGGCAGCGTGCAGGCGCAGCTGCAGGTGGAGGGCCAGGCGGTCACGCTGCGCCGGCTGGTGCAGCCGAACCTGCCCACGGGCGTGCTGCTGTTCGACAACGCCGAGCAGGGCTGGCGCTGGTCGGTGGGCGAGCGCACCGCGGTGCTGCTGCGGCGCAATGCGGCGGGGTTCGCGCGGGTGGTGGCGCGCTGCAGCAGCGAGCAGCCCTTGCGGCTGCCCTGACGGCCTGCGGCCGGGGCCGCTAGACGACGCCCTCGAACACCATCACGTCGACCTCGTCGCCGACGGCGACGTTGCCCTGCGCGTGGTGCAGCACGATCAGTCCGTTGCCCTGGACCATGGAGCTGAGCACGCCCGAGCCTTGGTTGCCGGTGGTGCGCACCTGCAGGCCGCCATCGGGGGCGGGGGCGACGATGCCGCGCTGGTACTCGGTGCGGCCGGGCTTCTTGCGCAGCGGCTCCAGGCTGCGCGCGCGCAGCAGCGGCGGCGGCGCGGTGTCGCTGCAGCCCATCAGGCGCAGCAGCGCGGGGCGCACGAAGGCCAGGAAGGTGACCATCACCGCCACCGGGTTGCCGGGCAGGCCGAACAGCACCGAGCGGCCGATCCGGCCCACGGCCATCGGCCGGCCCGGGCGCATCGCGATCTTCCAGAAGGCCACGTCGCCCAGCTGCCGCATCATGGCCTTGGTGAAGTCGGCCTCGCCGACGCTCACGCCGCCGCTGGTGATGATCGCGTCGGCCTCGGCGGCGGCGCGGCGGAACGCCGCCTCCAGCGCCGCCGGCTCGTCGCGCACCACGCCCAGGTCCAGCACCTCGCAGCCCAGGCGCTGCAGCAGGCCGCGCACGGTGTAGCGGTTGCTGTCGTACACCGCGCCCTCGCGCGGCGGCTCGCCCAGGCTGAGGATCTCGTCGCCGGTGGAGAAGTAGGTTACCTTCACGCGGCGGCGCACCGTGGCGGTGGGCAGGCCCAGGCTGGCCACCAGCCCCACGGCGGCCGGGCCCAGGCGGTCGCCGGCCCGCAGGGCGGGGCGGCCGGCCATCAGGTCCTCGCCCGCGTGGCGCCGGTTGTCGCCGCGCTGCAGGATGCCGGCGGGGATTTCGATGCAGCCGTCGCCCGCGTCGCGGGTGAACTCCTGCGGCACCACGGTGTCCAGGCCGGCCGGCATGATCGCGCCGGTCATGATCTTCACGCACTGGCCGGCCGCCACGCTGCCCTGCCAGGCCTTGCCGGCCAGGGCGGTGCCCACCGGCTGCAGGCGCAGCGCCTGGCCGGGCTGCAGCTGGCCGCCGTCGAAGGCATAGCCGTCCATCGCGCTGTTGTCGTGGGGCGGCACCGAGATCGGCGAGACCACGTCGCGCGCCAGCACCCGGCCCAGCAGGTCCAGCGTCGGCACCTCCTCGACCTCTGCCACGGGGGTGACCAGGCGGGCCAGGAAGTCGTTGACGTGGCCGGCGGGCAGCGCGTTCGGGTCGTAGCCCTGCAGCTCGGCGGCGATCTGCTCCAGCGTCTTCACCGCTTGCTCTCCAGCGCGCGCAGCTCCGCGATGGTGTTGGCGTTGTGGAAGGCGCGCGGGTCGTCGCCGGGGCGGTCGAAGGGGACCTCGACGCAGCGGTGCTGCGCGGTCCAGGCGTCGATCTTGCGGCCGCCGCCCTGCGTGAAGCGGGTCAGGCTCTCGACCAGTTCGCGCCGCAGCAGGCAGAACACCGGCTGGGTGCGCAGCTGGCCATCGGCCTCGGGCGCCACCGCCATCGCGATCTCGGCATCCTGCGCGTCGGCGGCCTCGGCCAGCCGCTGCACCAGGTCGAGCGGGAACAGCGGGCAGTCGCAGGGCACGGTCGCCAGCCAGGGCGTGGCGCATTGCTCCAGCCCGGTCAGGAAGCCGGCCAGCGGTCCGGCGTAGTCGGGCAGGGCGTCCGGCCAGACCGGCGCGCCGAAGGCCTCGTAAGCCGCCAGGTTGCGGTTGGCGTTGACCATCAGCTCGCCCACCTGGGGCTGCAGCCGCAGGATGGCCTGCAACGCCAGCGGGATGCCGTTGAAGTTCTGCAGGCCCTTGTCGGCGCCGCCCATGCGGCTGCCGCGCCCGCCGGCCAGCAGCAGGCCGGTGATGTCGTCACGTGGAATGGTCATCCGCCGATGTAGCTCATCTCGACCCGGCGGCGGGCGCCGCCGGCATCGGGGGGCACCTGGCCCCGCAGTTCGGAATAGCGGTCGCCGCGCTGGTGCCAGATGGCGCCCACCGCGCTGGCGATCTCCTCGTCGCCGGCCCCGCCGCGCAGCAGGGCCCGCAGGTCCCAGCCCTGGCTGGCGAACAGGCACAGGTACAGCTTGCCCTCGGTGGACAGGCGGGCCCGGTTGCAGCTGCCGCAGAAGGCCTGGGTCACGCTGCTGATCACGCCCACCTCGCCGGCGCCGTCCTCGTAGGCCCAGCGCTCGGCGGTCTCGCCGGGCGCGGCGGGCTCCAGCGCCCGCAGCGGGAACGCCGCGTGCAGCCGCTGCACGACCTCGGCCGAGGGCAGCACCTCGTCCATGCGCCAGCCGTTGGTGGCGCCCACGTCCATGTACTCGATGAAGCGCAGCACGGTGCCGGTGCCGCGGAAGTGCTGCGCCATCGGCAGGATCTCGTGCTCGTTGGTGCCGCGCTTGACCACCATGTTGACCTTGACCGGTCCGAGGCCCGCCTCGCGCGCGGCCGCGATGCCCTCGAGCACCTGCGCCACCGGGAAGTCGACGTCGTTCATGCGCCGGAACACGGTGTCGTCCAGGCCGTCCAGGCTGACCGTCACGCGCTGCAGCCCTGCCTCGCGCAGCGCGCGCGCCTTGCGGGCGAGCAGCGAGCCGTTGGTGGTCAGGGCCAGCTCCACCGGCTGGCCGTCGACGGTGCGCAGCTGCGCCAGCTGCGCGATGAGGATCTCGATGTTCTTGCGCAGCAGCGGCTCGCCGCCGGTCAGGCGGATCTTGCGCACGCCGTGGGCGACGAACTGCCGTGCCAGCCGCGTGATCTCCTCGAAGCTGAGCAGGTCCGCATGCGGCAGGTAGGGGTAGTCCTTGTCGAACACCTCCTTGGGCATGCAGTAGCTGCAGCGGAAGTTGCAGCGGTCGGTGACGCTGATGCGCAGGTCGCGCAGCGGGCGGTGCAGGCGGTCGGCCAGCTGCCCGGTGGCGGGAATGGGCTGCACCGGCCGCGGCGCCGCGAGGCCGCTGATGCGCTGGTCGACGAGGGGGATGACGCGCTCTGCCATGGTGAAGGCGGGATTGTGCCCGCTGCGCAGGGGGGCCGCCGCGGCCGGGCGCAGTCGCCCGCGCGCGGCACGGGCAAGCCCGGCTCAGCGCAGCCCGCGCCGGGCCCGCATGTCGGCCGCCATGGCCGCGGTCGCGGCGGCGTCCAGCACGCACCGGGCCGCGGGAAAGGCGACGGATTCCTCGGCCGCGAGGTGGGCCGTGGACAGGTCGGCGAAGTCCTGCAGCACCGCCTCCTGCGCGGCATCGAGGCGGTCCAGGGATCCGGCCTCCAGTGCCGCCAGCAGCACGCGCGCGGCGGCCCAGCCGGCTTCCATGCGCCGGTGGTCGGACGACAGCCTGTCGGCCAGGGCGGCGAGCCCGGGGTCGCCGCTGGCGCGCAGCGCCGGCAGCACGTGGCGCTCCTCGTCCAGGTGGTGCTGGGGCGCGGCCAGGTCGAAGTAGCGCTGCACGTCGCGCGCGGCCTCGCGGGCCTGGGTGTCGGCGCCGTGCGCGGCCACGTGGGCGCGCAGCCGGGCCAGCAGGGCCAGCATGCGCTGCATGCGGTCGTGGCAGGCGTCGAGCATCTCGAACGGCTGCTCGTCGCCGGCCGGCCCCGGGGCCAGCCGCTGCAGGGGAATGGCGGGGCTCACCGCGGCACCTCCAGCACGGAGCAGTAGGCGGAGGGGGACGGCCGGACCTTGGGCGGCTTGCGCACCGACGGCGTGCCGAAGGACAGGAAGCACAGCGCCTGCTCGTGGGCGCCCAGGCGGAACAGGGTCCGCAGCGGCTGCGACTGCAGCGCCTTGCCGCTGGTCAGCGCCGAGCCGTACCCCAGGGCGGTGGCCATCAGCAGCATGTTCTGCACCGCGCAGCCGGCCGACAGCAGCCGCTCGGCCACCGGCACCTCGTCGTGCCCGCCGGCCTCGTCGGCCAGCCGGGCCACCAGCAGCAGCAGCGTGGGCGCGCGGTGCGCCTTCTCGCGCGCCTGCGCCCGCTGCGCGCTGGTGGCCAGCGGATCGCGCTCGGCCAGCGAGCGCTCAAACACCTCGGCCAGCGCCTCGCGGGCGGCCTGCGGCACGCGCACGAAGCGCCAGGGCAGCAGCTGCCCGTGGTCGGGCGCTGTCGCGGCCGCCCCGACGATCTGGGCCAGTTCGGGCTCGGAGGGGCCCGGCGCATGCAGGCGCTTGGGCAGGATGGTCTGGCGCTGCTGCATCAGCGCCGCGGCCCACTCGGCCGGCACGCGCTCGGGCGCGGCGGCGGCGGGGGCCACGGGATCCGTCGCGGGCAGGTCGTGCGGCATGGCGGTTCAGGCGCGTGGCGCTGGCGCGCCCGGGTCCGCCATCGTGCCGGGGGCGGAGCCCGCGGGCGCCTGCGCCGTGCCGCCCAGCAGGGCGTCGATCTGGGCATCCTTGCCGGCCCACAGGTCCTGCAGCCAGCGCGCGACCTGCGCGCGCAGCGCGGGGTCGGTGCCGGCGTCGCCATCGAACAGCGCGGGCGGGATGGTGCGCTCGGCCACGCGCACCACCACCTGCGGCACGCGGCCGCACAGCAGGTCCCAGAAGGTCGGCGCGCCGGCAGGGTAGACGATGGTCACGTCCACCAGGCTGCGGAAGCGGCTGCCCAGGGCGCCCATGGCATGGGCCAGCGCCCCCGCCTTGGGCGGCAGCAGGTGGCGGTAGGGGGACTTCGCGGCGGCGCGCTTGGCGGGCGTGGCCCGCGTGCCCTCGGCGAAGTTGGTGACGCTGGTGGGCACCAGCGCGAAGCGCTCGCAGGCCTTGCGGGTGGCGGCGGCGTCCTGCAGGCCCAGGGCCGGGTTGCGGCGCAGCGCCTCGCGGCCATGGCGGCGCATGAACGGGAAGTCCAGCGCCCACCAGGCAATGCCGATGACCGGCACCCAGATCAGCTCGCGCTTGAGGAAGAACTTGAGCATCGGGATGCGCCCGGTCAGCACCTTCTGCAGCACGAAGATGTCCACCCAGGACTGGTGGTTGGCATTGACCAGGTACCAGCCGTCCGGCTGCAGGCCGGCGGTGCCATCCACGTCCCAGGCGGTGGGACCGGCCAGCGCCATCCACAGCCCGTTGCAGCGGATCCAGCCGACCGCGATGGCGTTGAGCACCGGGTCGATGCGGCGCCGCACCGACCGCAACGGCAGCAGCAGCTTGAGCAGCGACAGCAGGAACAGCGGGGTGCACCAGGCGACGGTGTTCAGGCCGAGCAGGACGGCCGAGAGCGCTCCCCGGACGGGGGCAGGCAGGAAGGACAGGCTCATGCGACCCGATTGTCCGGGGCGCAGCGCCCTGGCGCCGCGATCCAGGTCATCTGCCCGCGTCGCGGCTCAGCCGTGGCGGATCGCCACCGTCTTGAGCGTGGTGAACGCGTACAGGGCCTCGAAGCCCTTCTCGCGGCCGTGGCCCGAGGACTTGACGCCGCCGAAGGGCAGCTCGACGCCGCCGCCGGCGCCGTAGTTGTTGACGAACACCTGGCCGCTGCGGATGCGGCGCGCCATGCGCAGCTGGCGGCCGCCGTCGCGGGTCCAGACGCCGGCCACCAGGCCGAACTGGGTGCCGTTGGCCAGCGCCACGGCCTCGTCCTCGTCGGCGAAGGCCATGGCGGCGAGCACGGGGCCGAACACCTCCTCCTGCGCCAGCCGGTGGGCGGGCGGCACGTCGCGCAGCAGCGTGGGCGCCTGGTAGTAGCCGGTCTCGGGCGCCTCGTCGACGATCTGGCCCTGAGCCACCATCGGGATGCCGGCGTGCTGGGCGTCGGACAGGAAGTCCCACACGCGCTGCTGCTGCGAGGCCCGGATCAGCGGGCCGACGTCCAGGTCCATGGCCGCGGGCCCCACGCGCAGGTTGGCGAACAGGCCGCCCAGGCGGTCGAGCAGCGGCTCGTACAACGATCGCTCGACCAGCAGGCGGGAGCCGGCCGAGCAGGTCTGCCCCCCGTTCTGCACGATGGCGTTGACGATGACCGGGAGGGCCGCGTCCAGGTCGGCGTCGGCGAACACCACCTGCGGGCTCTTGCCGCCCAGCTCCAGCGTGACCGGGCAGTGCCGCTCGGCCGCCACCTGCTGGATCAGGGTGCCCACGCGCGGGCTGCCGGTGAAGCTGATGTGGTCGATGCCCGGATGGCGGGCCAGCGCGTCGCCGACCTCGTGCCCGTAGCCGGTGACGATGTTGATGGCGCCGGCCGGAAAGCCCACCTCGGCGGCCAGCTCGGCCACCCGCAGCAGCGACAGGCAGGCATCTTCGCTGGGCTTGACCACGCAGGCGTTGCCGGCCGCCAGCGCGCCGCCGACGCTGCGCCCGAAGATCTGCATCGGGTAGTTCCAGGGGATCACGTGGCCCGTGACGCCGTGCGGCTCGCGCCAGGTGAGCACGGCATAGCCGTCCTGGTAGGGCAGGGTCTCGCCATGCAGCTTGTCGCAAGCGCCGGCATAGAACTCGAAGTAGCGCACCAGCGCCAGCGCGTCGGCCTTGGCCTGCCGGGTGGGCTTGCCGCAGTCGCGCTGCTCGATGGCCGCGAGCTCCTCGGCATGCTCGGCGACCTTGGCCGACAGCTTGTGCAGCAGGCGCCCGCGCTCGGCGGCACTGAGCCGGCCCCAGACCGTGTCCAGGCACTGCCGGGCGGCGCGCACCGCCGCGTCCACGTCCTCGGCGGTGCCGCGCTGGATCTCGTCGTAGGGCTGGCCGTCGGAGGGGTCGATGACGGGGAGGGTGCGGCCGCCGCTCGCGCGCACGCCGGTGTTGCCGATGTAGTGCAGTTGCATGGCGCCGCATTCTGCGGCAACCGACCGTTGTCACCCGAAAGCAAACAGGGGCCCGAAGGCCCCTGCAGGTGCACGCGTGGCGGCCTCAGCGGCCCACGAGCGCGTACTGGTCCTGGTGCTCGCGCAGCCAGCGGTCGGACGCGCTGCTGTCCTGCTGCGCGGGATGGAAGTCGGCGCGCAGGTACTGCTTCCAGGGCTTGAACGTCAGGCGCACCAGGCCGCGCCGGCCGAACAGGTAGCTGGCCGCGCTCTTCCAGGTCGACCAGCTCCACAGCGTGCCGTCGCGGCGCAGGTTGTCGACGGTCTGGCGCGCGGCGTCGGTCAGGAAGATGAAGGTCACCCGCCGGAACCAGGTGCGGCGCCAGCGCTCGTCACCGCCGAGGGCCTTGTACAGGTCGAAAGCGGTGCACTTGTGCTCGGACTCCTCGGCGCTGTGCCACAGCCACAGGGTGGCCAGGCGCGGGTCCTGGTCGCCGAGCAGGTCGGGGTTGTGCAGCATGAAGTCGGCCAGGATCGCGGTGAAGTGCTCGTTGGCCGCGGTGATGGCCAGCCAGTGGCGGATGTCCACGCCCTCGAGCAGGCGCAGGCGCTCGCGCGCGCGCTGTTCCCAGTGGTTGACCAGCCCGAGCTTGCCCAGGTGCTCGTTGTACAGGCCGTGCAGCCGGCGGTGCGTGGCCTCCTGGCCGACGAAGCCCTGGACCTCGGCGGCGAAGCGCGCCTGCTCCCCGGGCGGCAGGGCCTTGAAGCCGCCGCGCACCGAGTCGATGAAGAACTGCTCGCCCACCGGGAAGCTCATGGACAAGGCGTTGAACAGCGCGCTGCGGAACGCGTCGCCCGCGCACCAGTGGCGCGCGATGGGGCGCTCCATGTCGACGAGCAGGCGGCGCACGGCGAGGTCGGTCATGGCGGGATCATGGGGACCGGGTTTGGTACTGTCAAGTACCGCGGCACGTCGCAGGGAGAATGCGGGCCATGGCCGAGCCCGATGTCCTGGTGTCCGAGCACCGCAGCCGCCTGCTCGAAGGCATGGCGCATGCCGTCGCGCAGAAGGGGTATGCGGCGACCACCATCGCCGACGTGGTGCGCGAGGCCAGCGTGTCGCGGCGCACCTTCTACGAACACTTCGACGGCAAGGACCGCTGCCTGGTCGCGTTGTACGAGGCCGCCAGCCACAACGCGCTGAAGGTGCTGCAGGGCGCGCTGGACCCGGGGCAGCCCTGGCAGGCGCAGCTCGAGCACGTGCTGTCGGCGTACTTCGCGGGACTGGCGTCCAACCCGGTGCTGCTGCGCACGCTCTACATCGAGATCCTGGGGCTCGGGGCCGAAGGGCTGGCCGCCCGCCGGCGGGTGAACGCCGAGATGGCCGCCTTCGTGCTGTCGGTGGTCAACGGCGGCGGGGGCGGTGCGCTGTCGCCGGCGATGGCGACCGCCATGGTGGGTGGCATCAACGAGCTGGTGCTCGAGTGCATCGAGCAGGACCGGCTGGATCGCCTGACCGAGCTGGTGCAGCCGGCCGCGGCGCTGGTGCGGGCCCTGACCGCGGCACGCTGAAGGCCCGCGCCCCATGAAGAAGGCCCGCTCGCGCGGGCCTTCGCTCGTTCAGGCGGGTGCCGTCACTTGGCCGGTGCCGGAGCGCTGACGGCCGCCGGTGTCTCGGCCCTGGCCGGCGCCGGCTTGTCGCCGTGGAACTGCACCACCAGCGGCACGATCAGCAGCGCCACGATGTTGATGATCTTGATCAGCGGGTTGACCGCGGGGCCGGCCGTGTCCTTGTAGGGGTCGCCCACGGTGTCGCCGGTGACGGCGGCCTTGTGCGCCTCGGAGCCCTTGCCGCCGTGGTGGCCGTCCTCGATGTACTTCTTGGCGTTGTCCCAGGCGCCGCCGCCGGTGCACATGGAGATGGCGACGAACAGGCCGGTGACGATGGTGCCCATCAGCAGGCCGCCCAGGGCCTTGGGGCCCAGTGCCAGGCCGACCACGATGGGCACGACCACCGGCAGCAGCGACGGGATGATCATCTCCTTGATCGCCGCGGTGGTCAGCATGTCGACGGCCTTGCCGTACTCGGGCTTGGCCGTGCCTTCCATGATCCCCTTGATGGTCTGGAACTGGCGGCGCACCTCGACCACCACCGCGCCGGCGGCGCGGCCGACGGCCTCCATCGCCATCGCACCGAACAGGTAGGGGATCAGGCCGCCGATGAACAGGCCCACGATCACCATCGGGTCGGACAGGTCGAAGCTCACGGCGCGGCCGTAGGTCTCGAGCTTGTGGGTGTAGTCGGCGAACAGCACCAGCGAGGCCAGGCCGGCCGAGCCGATCGCGTAGCCCTTGGTGACGGCCTTGGTGGTGTTGCCCACGGCGTCCAGCGGGTCGGTCACGTCGCGCACCGAGGCGGGCAGCTCGGCCATCTCGGCGATGCCGCCGGCGTTGTCGGTGATGGGGCCGTAAGCGTCCAGCGCCACCACGATGCCGGCCATGCTCAGCATCGAGGTGGCGGCGACGGCGACGCCGTACAGGCCGGCCAGCCAGTAGGCGGCGATGATGGCGGCGCAGACGAACAGCACCGGCCAGGCCGTCGAGCGCATCGACACGCCCAGGCCCGCGATGATGTTGGTGCCGTGGCCCGTGGTGGACGCCTGGGCGATGTGGCGCACGGGCGCGTACTGGGTGCCGGTGTAGAACTCGGTGATCCACACCAGCGCGCCGGTCAGCGCCAGGCCCACGAAGCAGGCGCCGAACAGGCGCAGCTGCGAGCCGCTGGCGGCGATCGCGTTGTCGGGCATCAGCCAGACGGTCACGCCGTAGAAGGCCACCAGCGACAGCACGCCCGCGATGGCCAGGCCCTTGTACAGGGCCGGCATCACGTTCTTCATGCCGGGCGAGGCCTTGACGAAGAAGCAGCCGATGATCGACGCGATGATCGACACGCCGCCCAGCGCCAGCGGGTACAGCACCGGCGCGGCGCCCGCGCCGGCGACGAGCAGGGCGCCCAGCACCATGGTGGCGATCAGCGTGACGGCGTAGGTCTCGAACAGGTCGGCGGCCATGCCGGCGCAGTCGCCCACGTTGTCGCCCACGTTGTCGGCGATCACCGCCGGGTTGCGCGGATCGTCCTCGGGGATGCCGGCCTCGACCTTGCCCACGAGGTCGGCGCCCACGTCGGCGCCCTTGGTGAAGATGCCGCCGCCCAGCCGCGCGAAGATGGAGATCAGCGAGGAGCCGAAGGCGAAGCCGATCAGCGGGTTGAGCAGCTTGGACAGCGTGCGGTCGGGCGTGAGGTTGCCGTTGCCCACCAGGAACCAGTAGAAGGCCGTGACGCCCAGCAGGCCCAGGCCTACGACCAGCATGCCGGTGATGGCGCCGCCGCGGAAGGCGACATCCAGCGCCGGGCCGATGCCGTGGGTGGCGGCCTGGGCGGTGCGCACGTTCGCGCGCACCGAGACGTTCATGCCGATGAAGCCGCAGGCGCCCGACAGGACCGCGCCCACCACGAAGCCGGTGGCGGTCAGGCCGTCGAGGAAGATGCCGATGAGGATCGCGAGGACCACGCCGACGATGGCGATGGTCTTGTACTGTCGCGCGAGGTAGGCCGCCGCCCCGGTCTGGATCGCCGCGGCGATCTCCTGCATGCGGGGGTTGCCGGGGTCCTTGGCCAGGATCCAGCTGCGTGCCCAGAACCCGTATGCCACTGCGGCCAGGCCGCAGACAAGCGCCAACATCAGCGCCGCGTTGCCAGTCATTGCACGTATCTCCTGTCGTTGCTTTGCTTGGAGGGGACGCCACGCGAGCGGTGCCCCCGCTGCGTTGCTTCCTCGTCGCTCCACCACGGGAGGCGCGATTGGCCAACGCGCGGACTATACGGTCTGGCGCGTCAAGCTCAAGGGACGCCGGCCCGGGGAGCAAGGCCCGCGAAAGTAAAATCAGGGTTAATCCCGACCGGTTTCCATCACTCCAACCACACTTCGTCCATGTCCCTCGACAACGTCACCCCCGGCAAGAACGTTCCCGACGCCTTCAACGTGATCATCGAGATCCCGATGAACGCCGACCCCGTGAAGTACGAGGTCGACAAGGAGACCGGGGCCATCTTCGTGGACCGCTTCATGTCCACCGCGATGCACTACCCGACCAACTACGGCTACGTGCCCAAGACCATCAGCGGCGACGGCGACCCGGTCGACGTGCTGGTGATCACCCCGGTGCCGCTGATCCCCGGCGTGGTGGTCAGCTGCCGGCCCATCGGCATCCTGAAGATGGAAGACGAGGCAGGCCAGGACGCCAAGGTGCTGGCGGTGCCGGTCGACAAGGTGCTGTCGATCTACAGCCAGTGGCAGAAGCCCGAGGACCTGAACCCGCTGCGCCTGAAGACCATCGCCCACTTCTTCGAGCACTACAAGGACCTCGAGCCCAACAAGTGGGTGAAGGTGCTGGGCTGGGAAGGCCCGGAGGCCGCCCGCCAGGAAGTGCTGGAGGGCATCGCCAACTACGCGAAGGCCCAGGGCTGACCCGGGCGGCCCGCCGCCACGGGGCGGGCAGGCACGAGGCCGGGGCGACCCGGCCTTTTTTCATGCCCGCCGGCGTGGCTCAGCCCTGGCGGAAGGGCGAGCGCTCCTGCAGGTGCTCCATGTAGCGCCCGATGCCCTCGCCCTCGCGCGCCAGGAAGCGCTCGACCGCGTCGGCGAAGGCCGGATGGGCCAGCCAGTGGGCGCTGTGGGTGGGCACCGGCAGGAGCGCCCGGGCCATCTTGTGCTCGCCCTGCGCGCCGCCCTCGAAGCGCCGCACCTCCTGGGCGATGCACCAGGCCAGCGGCTGGTAGTAGCAGGCCTCGAAGTGCAGGCAGTCGACGCGCTCGAGCGCGCCCCAGTAGCGGCCGTAGGCGACCTCGGGCCGGCCGGCGCTGTCGCGCTGCAGGCCGATGAGGCTGGCCGCGATGGGCTGCCCCGCGCGCTCGGCCAGGAACAGCAGCCAGTTCGACGGCATCTGCGCGGCCATCCGGCGGAAGAAATCGCGCTGCAGGTAGGGCGGGTTGCCGTGCTCGCGGTAGGTGCGCTCGTAGCAGCGGTAGAAGAAGTCCCAGTCGGCCTCGGTGATGGCCGCGCCCTCGAGGGCGCGGAAGCCGACGCCGGCCTCGGCCACCTTGCGCCGCTCCTGGCGGATCTTCTTGCGCTTGTCCTGCGCCAGGCTGCTCAGGAATGCATCGAAATCGGACCAGCCCTGGTGGCTCCAGTGGAACTGCACCGTCTGGCGCCCCATCAGCCCCTCGGCCTCGCAGGCGCGGCGGTCGGCCTCGGACAGGAACAGCAGGTGCACCGACGACAGCCCCTGCGCGCGGCACGCCGCGAGCAGCGCACGCACCAGCGCCCGGCGCGCCGCGTCGTCGCGGGCCAGCAGGCGGGACCCGGGCACCGGCGTGAAGGGCACGGCGACCAGGCCCTTGGGGTAGTAGGCCAGGCCATGCTGCTCGTAGGCATTGGCCCAGGCCCAGTCGAACACGTACTCGCCGTACGAGTGCGACTTGAGGTACAGCGGGCAGGCGGCCTGGAGCACGCTGCCGCGCCACAGGGTCAGCCACTGCGGCTGCCAGCCGGTGCGCGGCGCGGCGCTGGCGCTGCGGTCCATCGCGTCGAGGTACGCATGCCGCATGAAGGGCGTGGGGGCGTCCTGCAAGGCCAGCAGGGCGTCCCACTCGGATGCCCCAATGGCACCCGGTGCGTCGAGCACCCGGGTGACATAATCGTCCGGCACCCCCTCCGCGGCCCGTCCGTTCACTGCAGTTCCTGCCGACACATGGCTCTCCACATCTGTTCCGCCCAGCTCAACTTCGTGGTGGGCGACATGGCGGGCAACGCGCGGAAGATCATCGAGGCGGCCCGCAGCGCCTATGCGCAAGGCGCCCGGCTGGTGCTCACGCCCGAGCTGTCGATCTCCGGCTACGCGGCCGAGGACCTGTACCTGCGTCCCGCCTTCATCGCCGCCTGCGATGATGCCCTTCAAACCGTCGCCCGCGAGCTCGCGGGGTTGAAGGGCCTGCACGTCGTGGTCGGCCACCCCGTCGGTGGCGACCTGCGCAGCCGCTCGGTGCAGGTGCAGCGGCGGCTCAACGCCGCCAGCGTGGTCTGCGAGGGCAAGGTGCTCGAGACCTATGCCAAGCGCGAGCTGCCCAACTACCAGGTGTTCGACGAGCGCCGCTACTTCACGCCCGGCCGCGGCAGCTGCGTGTTCCAGTGCGAGGGCCTGAACGTGGGCCTGCTGATCTGCGAGGACGCCTGGTTCGACGAGCCGGCGCAGCTGGCCCGTGAGGCCGGGGCGCAGCTGCTGGTGGTGATCAACGCCTCGCCGTTCCACGTGGGCAAGGGCGGCGAGCGGGTGGCCCGCATGGCCGACCGGGCCCGCTCGGTCGGGCTGCCCATCGTCTATGCCCACCTGGTCGGCGGGCAGGACGAGGTGGTGTTCGACGGCGCGTCCTTCGCGGTCGATGCCGACGGCGTGCTGGCCGCCCGCGCGCCCTCGTTCCGCGAAAACCTGTTCAGCGTGGTGGCCGAGCCGGGCGCGACGGCGATCGCGCTGCGGGGCGCCATCGCGCCCACCCGCGAGCCCGAGGCCGAGCTGTGGGATGCGCTGGTCCTGGGTGTGCGCGACTACGTGGGCAAGAACGGTTTTCCCGGCGTGCTGCTGGGCCTGTCGGGCGGCATCGACTCGGCGCTGGTGCTGGCGATCGCCGTCGACGCGCTGGGCAAGGACAAGGTGCGGTCGGTGATGATGCCCTCGCCGTACACCGCCGACATCAGCTGGATCGACGCGCGCGACATGGCCGCGCGGCTGGGCGTGCGTTACGACGAGATCTCGATCGCCCCGCAGTTCGAGGCCTTCAAGGCCGCGCTGGCCGCCGAGTTCGCCGGGCTGCCCGAGGACACGGCCGAGGAGAACATCCAGGCCCGCATCCGCGGCGTGCTGCTGATGGCGCTGTCGAACAAGTTCGGCTCCATCGTGCTGACCACCGGCAACAAGAGCGAGATGGCCACCGGCTACTGCACGCTGTACGGCGACATGGCCGGCGGCTTCGCGGTGATCAAGGACGTGCTCAAGACCAGCGTGTTCCGGCTGGCGCGCTGGCGCAATGCGAACGATCCGTACGGCACCGGCGCCAACCCGATCCCCGAGCGCATCATCACCCGCCCGCCCAGCGCCGAGCTGCGGCCCGACCAGGTGGACCAGGACAGCCTGCCGCCCTACGAGGTGCTGGACGCGATCCTGCAGCGGTACATGGAGGAGGACGAGGGCGTCGACGAGGTGGTGGCCGCGGGCTTCGACCGTGCGGTCGTCGAGCGGGTTGCGCGGCTGGTGCGCATCAACGAGTACAAGCGCCGCCAGGCGCCGGTGGGGATCCGGGTGACGCACCGCGGGTTCGGCAAGGACTGGCGCTATCCTATTACCGGCAAGTTCCGCGCCTGACCGGCCGCATCCCTTCCGAGAAACACGACACCCATGAAACAGATCACAGCCATCGTCAAGCCGTTCAAGCTCGAGGAGGTGCGCGAGTCGCTGGCCGAGTGCGGCGTGACCGGCCTGACCGTCACCGAGGTCAAGGGCTTCGGGCGCCAGAAGGGGCACACCGAGCTGTACCGCGGTGCCGAGTACGTGGTCGACTTCCTGCCCAAGGTGAAGGTCGAGGTGGTGGTCAAGGACGACGACGTCGACCGCTGCGTCGACGCCATCGTCAAGGCCGCGCGCACCGGCAAGATCGGCGACGGCAAGATCTTCGTGACCAGCGTCGAGCGCGTGGTGCGCATCCGCACCGGCGAGATGGACGAGTCGGCGGTCTGAGCGCCGCACCCCGGGGCTGCGCATGCCCCGGCCCGCTGCGCCCTGCGCGGTTCAGATCTGGCTGAAGTCCTGCGGCGCCGCGGGGCCCCGCGATGCATCCACCAGGGCCTGCAGCAGCGCGGCAGGCTCCGCGCCGATGCGCACCAGGTCCATCTGCCACTCGTTCATGAAGCCGGCCTGCACGGCCGAGCGCAGGAAGGCGAGCATCGGCTGCCAGTAGCCGCCGGTGTCCAGGATGCCCACCGGCTTGTCGTGGTAGCCCAGCTGGCGCCAGGTCCAGACCTCGAACAGCTCCTCGAACGTGCCGATGCCCCCGGCCAGCGCCAGGAAGGCGCCGGCCCGCTCGGCCATCAGCTGCTTGCGCTCGTGCATGCTGCCCACGATGTGCAGTTCGGTGCAGTCGCGCTTGGCGAACTCCTTGTCGACCAGCGCCTGCGGGATCACGCCCACGACCGTGCCGCCGGCCGCGAGGGTGGCCGAGGCCACCACGCCCATGAGGCCGGCGTTGCCGCCGCCGTACACCAGCTGGCCGCCGCGCTGGCCGATCCACTGGCCGACGGCGCGGGCGGCCTCGGCATGCCGGGGCTCGACTCCGGGGCGCGAGCCGCAGTAGACGCAGACGGAAAAGGGTGGCGCGCTCATGCGGCCATCCTCGTCACGAGGGCGGCGGCCCAGATGCCGCCGGCCAGCAGCAGCGCCAGCAGGACGGCGGCGCTGCCCAGGTCCTTGGCCCGCTTGGACAGGTCGTGCCACTCGGGGCCGACGCGGTCGACCACGGTCTCGATGCCGGTGTTCAGCAGCTCGACGATCATGACCAGCAGGACCGAGCCGGCCAGCAGGGCGACCTCGACCCAGCTGCGGCCCAGCCAGAACGCCGTGGGCAGCAGCACGACGGCCGCGAGCGCCTCCTGGCGGAACGCGGTCTCGCCCCAGCCGGCGCGCAGCCCGGCGATGGAATAGCCGGTGGCATGCCAGAGCCGGTCGAGGCCGGTGCGCAGCTTCTGGGGATTGACGGGTGGAGACAAGGCTTCGGGTGGCCGCAACGACATGCCCGGATTGTCCACCACGCGGGTGCCGCGCCGGCTGGGTCAGCGGCGGGGCGGGGCAGGGGGGGCGCTGACGAGCCGGGTGCCGGCCGCGACGTCGTGCAGGAACTGCCGCTGCGGGTGCAGCCGGCTGAGCAGGGCCCAGGCCGCGACCCAGGCCAGGGTCGCGCCGACCACGGTCCATCCGCTGCCGGCGGGATGGAACTTGAGCCAGAGCAGCGGCGGCAGGAACCACACCCAGCAGAGCACGTAGCGCAGCAGCGCCCGCCCGGCGCTGACGCGGCCGCCGTGCACGTCCACGAGCCGGGTGTGCCAGGTCTTCATGGCCAGGGTCTGGCCGCGGGTCCAGAACCAGGTGAAGTACAGGGCCAGCACGGCGAACAGGAAGGCGATCAGGCCGGCGCGGTGCTGCAGGCCGTGGCGCATCTGGGTCGCCACGCTGAACAGCAGTCCGGCCGGCACGACCACGCCGAACATCAGCACGCCTTCGTAGAGCCAGGCCGCCATGCGGCGGGCCAGGGGCGGTGCGGGCAGGGCTGGCGCGATGGCGCCGCCGGGCGTGTCCGGCCGGTCGGTCATGCGGGCGCTCAGTGCTGGCCGGTGGGCGTGGCGGTGACCGGGGCCGCCGGAGGCTCGGGGGACAGGCCCGTCGCGATCCGCGGCTGCTTGGTCTCGCCGCCGCTGCGTGGCACCGTGGCGAGCTTCTGGGGCGGCACCGGCCGCAGGGCAGGTGCCGTGGGCGAGGTGCGCACGACCGAACCGGCCGCGAGCTTGCGCCGCTCGTCTTCGGGCAGGGCCTGGTAGGCCTCCCACTTGGCCTTGCGGTCGTCGGGCGCCAGTCCCTTGGCCTCGCCGAAGTTCAGGCGCGCCTGGGCCCGCTGCTGGGGCGACAGCGCCACCCACTCGGCCATGCGGCTGTGCAGCTTGGCCTGCTCGGCGGCCGGCATCGCGTGGTAGTTGGACGACAGCGCGATCCACTTGCGCTTCTGG
Organism: Comamonadaceae bacterium; assembly: GCA_027484575.1. Classification (GTDB taxonomy): domain Bacteria; phylum Pseudomonadota; class Gammaproteobacteria; order Burkholderiales; family Burkholderiaceae_C; genus Ramlibacter. The sequence goes on along the minus strand of JAIXSQ010000007.1, from coordinate 118,228 downwards.
GCCTCGCTCATGCCCGACCAGCTGGCGGCCAATGGCCGCAGCGCCTGTTGCTGCGTCCCGGTGAGCTCGGCCCAGCTCGGGCGGGTGTCGGGGCGGGGCTTGGCCGGCTGGCCGGCCGCCGGCTGCCCGGCGCGGACGCCCGGTGCGGCGGTGCCGGGCGCCGCGGCCGGACCCTGGGCCTGGGCCTGGGCGGCGGCGGCGCCACCGGCCAGCAGCAGCGCGGCCAAGAGCTTGATCGGGCCGGGGACGGGCATGCCGGGTGCGTCGGTCAGCGGTCGGATTTCAGGAACTGCAGGAAGCCGGGGTCGGCATAGGCCTCCGGCGGCAGGTCGTCGGTGAGCAGGGCGGCGTCCACGTCGGCGAGCTCGCGGGCGCGCTGGTCATTGAGCTCGACATGGATCGCGACCAGGCCGGCGGCCAGGGCCACCAGGGGCAGGGCCGAGGCCAGGCGCTGCCAAAGGCTCATCCCGCCGGTGTCGCGCAGGCTGGCTGCACCCCCGTTGCCCACCACCACCTGGGCGGTGGCGAGCTTGCGCTGTGCCACGGCCTGCATGCGGGCGGCGCGCAGCCGTTCGGTGACGTGGTAGGGCAGGTCGGCGCTGCCCGCATCGAGCCGTGCCGCCAGACGGCGGCCGAACTGGTGCTGCCGGGACTGGGCCAGATCGGTGGGGGTGCGGTTCATAGTGAGATGCCTTTTGCCTTCAGTGCTTTGCTGAGGGCCTGGACCGCCCGGGAACAGTGCGTCTTGACACTGCCTTCGGAGCAGCCCATGGCCGCTGCCGTCTCGGCCACGTCCATGTCTTCCCAGTAACGCATCAGGAACGCCTCGCGTTGACGCGTGGGCAGCGACTGGATCTCGCCCTCGATCTCTCGCAAGATCTGCGCCCGCCGCGTTGTGTCCTCGGCGCTCTCCGTCTGCTGAGAGCCGTCGTCGACCTCCAGAGTTTCCAGCAGGTCGAAATCGCCGTCCTCCGAGGCCGACTCGAAGTCGGTCATGTTGGAGAACAGGGCGTTGCGGGTCTTCTGGCGGCGGAACCAGTCCAGGGTGCAGTTGGACAGGATGCGCTGGAACAGCATCGGCAGCTCGCCGGCCGGCTTGTCGCCGTAGTGCTCGGCGAGCTTCATCATGCTGTCCTGCACGATGTCCAGAGCGGCTTCCTCGTCGCGGACGTGGTAGATCGAGCGCTTGAAGGCCCGCTTTTCGACGCTCTTGAGGAAGTCGGAGAGTTCTCGTTCGGTGGCCAAGGGGGCAGGGGCCTCGGTGGTGGCTCTGGGGGGCGCTGCGGGCGGGCATCCCCGGTCGGCGCGGCGGGATTATGGCACCGGCACGGATGCGCTTGGCCGGGGGCTTGCCTGCGGGATGCCATAATGCGCGCTGCAAGTCATCAGGCAAACGAGTCCGGATCCGGCGGCGCAATCGGCCCGTCCATGGTCCAGGGCTTCAAGTCCTGGCGCGGCCCCACAAGGGCTGGCAAGGGGCACCCCAAGGTTGTTCGTTTTCGAGACCGGAAAGGTTGATCATGGAAATCAGCAAGGCGGAGATCTCCTCCGCGGCGGCCGCCACGGCCGGCACTCCCTCGTCCTCCACACCGCAGGAATTCCGCGGCGCCGAGATCATGGTCAAGGCCCTGCAGGCCGAGGGCGTCCAGTACATCTGGGGCTACCCTGGCGGCGCGGTGCTCCACATCTACGACGCGCTGTACAAGCAGGACACCATCCAGCACGTGCTGGTGCGCCACGAGCAGGCGGCCGTGCATGCGGCCGACGGCTACGCCCGCGCGACCGGTGACGTGGGCGTGGCCCTGGTCACCTCCGGCCCGGGCGTCACCAATGCCATCACCGGCATCGCCACCGCCTACATGGACAGCATCCCGATGGTGATCATCACCGGCCAGGTGCCGGTGGCGGCCATCGGCCTGGATGCGTTCCAGGAGTGCGACACCGTGGGCATCACCCGCCCCATCGTCAAGCACAACTTCCTGGTCAAGGACGTGCGGCAGCTGGCCGACGTCATGAAGAAGGCGTTCCACATCGCCCGCAGCGGCCGTCCCGGGCCGGTGGTGGTCGACATCCCCAAGGACGTGTCCTTCAACAAGACCGCCTGGACCGGCTACGCCGACAAGGTGGAGATGCGCTCGTACAACCCGGTGCGCAAGGGCCACGGCGGCCAGATCCGCAAGGCGCTGCAGCTGCTGCTGACGGCCAAGCGGCCGTACATCTACACTGGCGGCGGCGTGGTGCTGGGCGAGGCCACCCGCGAGCTGCGCGAGCTGGCCGACCTGCTCGGCTACCCCTGCACCAACACCCTGATGGGCCTGGGCGCGATCTCGGGCCACGACCCCAAGTTCCTGGGCATGCTGGGCATGCACGGCACCATCGAGGCCAACAACGCGATGCAGCACTGCGACGTGCTGCTGGCCGTGGGCGCGCGCTTCGACGACCGCGTGATCGGCAATCCCAAGCACTTCGCGCAGAACGAACGCAAGATCATCCACATCGACATCGACCCGTCGTCGATCTCCAAGCGGGTCAAGGTGGACATCCCGATCGTCGGCGACGTCAAGGACGTGCTGGCCGAGCTGATCGCGATGGTCAAGGAGTCGCCGCTGCGCGTCGACCCGCAGGCGCTGGCCGCCTGGTGGGCGCAGATCGACGAGTGGCGCAAGCGCGACTGCCTGCGCTACGACCGCGGCAACCAGGAGGTGATCAAGCCGCAGTACGTGATCGAGACGCTGTCGAACATGACCCGCGGCGTGGACACGTACATCACCTCGGACGTGGGCCAGCACCAGATGTGGGCCGCGCAGTTCTACAAGTTCGACGAGCCGCGCCGCTGGATCAACTCGGGTGGCCTGGGCACCATGGGCGTGGGCATCCCCTACGCCATGGGCATCAAGCTGGCCAAGCCCGACTCCGAGGTGTACTGCGTGACCGGCGAGGGCTCGGTGCAGATGTGCATCCAGGAACTGTCGACCTGCCTGCAGTACAACACGCCGATCAAGGTGATCGCGCTGAACAACCGCTACCTGGGCATGGTGCGCCAGTGGCAGGAACTCGACTACGAGGGCCGCTACAGCCACAGCTACATGGACGCGCTGCCCAACTTCGTGAAGCTGGCCGAGGCCTACGGGCACGTGGGCATGCTGATCGAGCACCCACGCGACGTCGAGCCGGCCCTGCGCGAGGCGCGCAAGCTCAAGGACCGCACGGTGTTCATGGACTTCCGCACCGACCCGACGGAGAACGTGTTCCCGATGGTGAAGGCCGGCAAGGGCATCACCGAGATGCTGCTGGGGTCCGAGGACCTCTGAGCGACCCATCCCGCCGCGCCCCGCGCGCGGCGGATCCCCCAGACGAATCTATCGGCTGCCGAGCCCGCCGCTTACCGGCGACGGGGGAGGGCACCGAAAAGAGGAATCGAGCATGAAACACATCATCGCCGTGCTGCTGGAGAACGAACCCGGCGCACTGTCCCGCGTGGTGGGCCTGTTCTCGGCCCGCGGCTACAACATCGAATCGCTCACCGTGGCGCCGACGGAGGACCCGTCGCTGTCGCGCATGACGATCCAGACCACCGGGTCGGACGACGTGATCGAGCAGATCACCAAGCACCTGAACCGCCTCATCGAGGTGGTCAAGGTCGTCGACCTCACCGAGGGCCCCTACACCGAGCGCGAGCTGATGATGGTGAAGGTGCGCGCGGTGGGCAAGGAACGCGAGGAGATGAAGCGCATGGCCGACATCTTCCGCGGCCGCATCATCGACGTGACCGAGAAGAGCTACACGATCGAGCTGACCGGCGACCAGTCCAAGAACGACGCGTTCCTGGAGGCGATCGACCGCACCGCCATCCTCGAGACCGTGCGCACCGGCGCCAGCGGCATCGGCCGCGGCGAGCGCGTGCTGCGCGTCTGACCCTTTCAACCCACCGTCCGGATACACGGAACAACCCCAGGAGAAGACCATGAAGGTGTACTACGACAAGGACTGCGACCTCAGCCTCATCAAGGGCAAGACCGTCGCCATCATCGGCTACGGCTCGCAGGGCCATGCGCACGCGCAGAACCTGAACGACAGCGGCGTCAAGGTCGTGGTCGGCCTGCGCAAGGGCGGCGCGTCGTGGCCCAAGGTCGAGAAGGCCGGCCTGAAGGTCGCCGAGGTCGCCGAGGCCGTGAAGGCCGCCGACGTCGTGATGATCCTGCTGCCGGACGAGCAGATCGCCACCGTCTACAAGAACGACGTCGAGCCGAACATCAAGCAGGGCGCCTCGCTGGCGTTCGCCCACGGCTTCAACGTGCACTACGGCCAGGTGCTGCCGCGTGCCGACCTGGACGTGTGGATGGTCGCTCCCAAGGCCCCCGGCCACACCGTGCGCAACACCTACACCCAGGGCGGCGGCGTGCCCCACCTGGTGGCGGTGCACCAGGACAAGAGCGGCAAGGCCCGCGACCTGGCCCTGTCGTACGCGATGGCCAACGGCGGCGGCAAGGCCGGCATCATCGAGACCAACTTCCGCGAGGAGACCGAGACCGACCTGTTCGGCGAGCAGGCCGTCCTGTGCGGCGGCACGGTCGAGCTGATCAAGGCCGGTTTCGAGGTGCTGGTCGAGGCGGGCTATGCCCCCGAGATGGCCTACTTCGAGTGCCTGCACGAGCTCAAGCTGATCGTGGACCTGATCTACGAAGGCGGGATCGCGAACATGAACTACTCGATCTCGAACAACGCGGAATACGGCGAGTACGTCACCGGCCCGCGCGTGATCACCGAGCAGACCAAGGCCGAGATGAAGCGTGTCCTCAAGGACATCCAGACCGGCGAGTACGCCAAGAGCTTCATCCTGGAGAACCGCGCCGGCGCCCCCACGCTGCTGTCGCGCCGCCGCCTGAACGCCGAGCACCAGATCGAGGTGGTGGGCGAGCAGCTGCGGGCCATGATGCCCTGGATCAAGAAGAACAAGCTGGTCGACCAGACCCGCAACTGACCTCGCGCGTGGCCGCAGGCCACTTGGCGAGGTCATCCCGGCGAAAGCCGGGATCCAGTCCCGCGCCTCCATGGGGCGCGGGCCACCAAGGCCGCCCCCGGGCGGCCTTTCCTTTGCGCCCCTTACACTCTCGCCCTTATGCACGACGGCACCGGCAACTCCGACGAATCGCCCGCAGACGGCGTGGTGGTGCGCAAGCGCCGCAAGGGCATCTACATCCTGCCCAACCTGTTCACCCTGGCGGCCCTGTTCGGTGGCTTCTACGCTGTCGTCATGGCGATGAACCAGCGCTTCGACATGGCGGCGGTGGGCGTGTTCATCGCGATGGTCCTCGACAGCCTCGATGGCCGGGTCGCGCGCATGACCAACACCCAGAGCGCCTTCGGCGAGCAGATGGATTCGCTGTCCGACATGGTGTCCTTCGGGGCCGCGCCCGCGCTGATCGCCTACGAGTGGGCCCTCAAGGGCCTGGGCCGCTGGGGCTGGATCGCGGCCTTCGTCTACTGCGCCTGCGCCGCGCTGCGCCTGGCGCGCTTCAACGTCAACACCGCGGTGGTCGACAAGCGCTACTTCCAGGGCCTGCCTTCGCCCGCGGCCGCGGCGCTGGTGACCGGCTTCATCTGGCTGATGACCGACTACAACGTCAAGGGCTACGAGGTGGCCTGGGTCATGTTCGCCTTCGCGCTGTACGCCGGCCTGACCATGGTGACCAACGTGCCGTTCTACAGCTTCAAGGACGTCTCGATGAAGAAGAGCGTGCCCTTCGCGGCCATCGTGCTGATCGCGCTGGGCATCGCCGTGATCAACATCGACCCGCCGGTGGTGCTGTTCGTCCTGTTCTGCCTCTACGGCCTGTCCGGCTACGCGCTGTACGGGTGGCGCAAGGCCAAGGGCCAGCCCACCAGCATGATCAGCACCTCGACCGAGGAGCCCGACGAGCGCGGGCTGCACCACTGAGGCGCCGCCCCGGGCACCTGTGCTACATTGCGAGCCGATGACCTCGTTTGCCCTGGCCCTACTGCTATCCCCCCACGGGCGGAGACGGTAGCGCACGCGCATCCCGAGCATCTCGACGGCCCGTTTGCACCAGCAGCGGGCCGTTTGCATTTGGCGAGGCTGCTGGCCCACCCCCGACAAGCGACGAAAGACGATCCATGTCCATGTTGACCAACCCAGCCAGCAAGTACCGCGCCTCGCGGCCCGTGGGCCTGACCGACCGCACCTGGCCCGACGCGGTGATCACCCGCCCGCCGGTGTGGTGCAGCGTGGACCTGCGCGACGGCAACCAGGCGCTGATCGAGCCGATGGACATCGCCCGCAAGCTGCGGATGTTCGAGGCGCTGGTGAAGATCGGCTTCAAGGAGATCGAGGTGGGCTTTCCGTCCGCCTCGCAGGTGGAGTTCGACTTCCTGCGCAAGCTGATCGACGAGGACCGCATCCCGGCCGACGTCACCATCCAGGTGCTCACGCAGGCGCGCGAGCCGCTGATCCGCCGCACCTTCGAGGCCCTGCAGGGCGCCCGGCGGGCCATCGTCCACCTGTACAACGCCACCGCGCCGGTGATGCGCCGCGTGGTGCTGGGCCTGGACGAGGACGGCATCGTGGACCTCGCCGTCACCCATGCCCGCCTGTTCCGCGACCTGGCCGCGCAGCAGCCGGCCACCGAGTGGGTGTTCCAGTACTCCCCCGAGATGTTCTCCGGCACCGAACTGCCGTTCGCCAAGCGGGTGGTCGACGCCGTGACCGAGGTCTGGCAGCCGACGCCGCAGCGCAGGTGCATCGTCAACCTGCCCTCGACGGTGGAGCACTCGACCCCGAACATCTTCGCCGACCAGATCGAGTGGATGCACCGACACCTGTCGCGCCGCGACAGCATCGTGCTGTCGGTCCACCCGCACAACGACCGCGGCACCGGCACGGCCGCCGGCGAGTTCGCGGTCATGGCCGGCGCCGACCGGCTCGAGGGCTGCCTGTTCGGCAACGGCGAGCGCACCGGCAACCTCGACCTGGTGAACGTGGCGCTGAACATGTACACGCAGGGCGTGCATCCCGGGCTGGACTTCGGCGACATCGACGAGATCCGCCGCACCGTGGAGCACTGCAACCAGCTGCCGGTGCACCCGCGCCACCCGTACGTGGGCGAGCTGGTCTACACCTCGTTCTCCGGCTCGCACCAGGACGCGATCCGCAAGGCCTTCGCGGCCCGCAGGGACGGCGACATCTGGGACATGCCCTACCTGCCGGTGGACCCCAAGGACCTGGGCCGCAGCTACGAGGCGGTGATCCGCGTCAACAGCCAGTCGGGCAAGGGCGGCATCGCCTACCTGCTCGAGAGCGAGTACGGCCTGGAGCTGCCGCGCCGGCTGCAGATCGCGTTCAGCCAGGCCGTGCAGGCCGTGATGGACGCCAGCGGCAAGGAGCTGAGCGCCCGCGAGATCCACGCGCTGTTCGTGCGCGAGTACGGGCTGGACAGCGTGTCCGCCTTCAGCCACACGGTGGTGGAGCAGGCGCGGGCGGGCGAGGGCACCGTCGCCCGCCTGAGCGCGCAGCTGACCATCGAGGGCCGCGCGCTCGCCGTCGAAGGCCAGGGCAACGGGCCCATCGACGCCTTCGTGCAGGGCCTGTCGGCCGCGCTGGGCGAGACCGTGCGGGTGCTCGACTACCACGAGCACGCCATCGGCTCGGGCGCCAATGCCCAGGCCGTGGCCTATCTCGAGCTGCGGGTGGGCGAGCGCACCCTGTTCGGCGTGGGCATCGACGCGAACATCGTGTCCGCCTCGCTCAAGGCCATCGCCTCGGGCGTGCAGCGGGCCCGCGCCGCCCGGCACGCCGCCGCCCAGACCGCCCCCGCCAAGTGACGCATTCCCAGGAGCAACCGACATGGCCGACCAGCTGATCATCTTCGACACCACCCTGCGCGACGGCGAGCAGTCGCCCGGCGCCTCGATGACCAAGGACGAGAAGCTGCGCATCGCGCGCCAGCTCGAGCGCCTGCGCGTCGACGTGATCGAGGCCGGCTTCGCGGCCAGCTCCAACGGCGACTTCGAAGCCGTGCAGGCGATCGCCAACGCGATCAAGGACTCCACCGTCTGCTCGCTCTCGCGCGCCAACGACCGCGACATCGCGCGCGCCGCCGAGGCGCTCAAGGGCGCGGCCCGTGCCCGCATCCACACCTTCATCGCGACCTCGCCGCTGCACATGGAAAAGAAGCTGCGCATGTCGCCCGAGCAGGTGCTCGAGCAGGCCAGGCAGTCGGTGCGCTTCGCGCGCAACCTGTGCGCCGACATCGAGTTCTCGCCCGAGGACGGCTACCGCAGCGAGATGGGCTTCCTGTGCCGCGTGCTCGAGGCCGTGATCGCCGAGGGCGCCACCACGATCAACGTGCCCGACACGGTGGGCTACGCGGTGCCCGAGCTGTACGGCGAGTTCATCCGCACGCTGCGCGAGCGGATCCCCAACTCGGACAAGGCGGTCTGGTCGGTGCACTGCCACAACGACCTGGGCATGGCCGTGGCCAACTCGCTGGCGGGCGTGAAGATCGGTGGCGCGCGCCAGGTCGAGTGCACGATCAACGGCCTGGGCGAGCGCGCGGGCAACTGCTCGCTCGAGGAGATCGTGATGGCCGTGAAGACCCGCAAGGACTACTTCGGCCTCGAGGTCGGCATCGACACGCGCCACATCGTGCCCGCCAGCCGCATGGTCAGCCAGACCACCGGCTTCGTGGTGCAGCCGAACAAGGCGGTGGTGGGCGCCAACGCGTTCGCGCATGCCAGCGGCATCCACCAGGACGGCGTGCTCAAGGCCCGCGACACCTACGAGATCATGCGCGCCGAGGACGTGGGCTGGAGCGCCAACAAGATCGTGCTGGGCAAGCTGTCGGGCCGCAACGCGTTCAAGCAGCGCCTGCAGGAGCTGGGCGTGCAGCTGGACAGCGAGGCCGAGGTCAATGCGGCCTTCGCCAAGTTCAAGGAACTGGCCGACCGCAAGAGCGAGATCTTCGACGAAGACATCCTCGCGCTCGTCGGCGACGAGACCGTGACGCAGGAGGCGGAGACCTACCGCCTGGTGTCGCTGCGCCAGCACAGCGAGACGGGCGAGCGCCCGCAGGCCGAGGTGGTGTTCAGCGTCGCCGGCAAGGAGGTGCGCGGTGCCGCCGAAGGCAACGGCCCGGTCGACGCGTCGCTCAAGGCCATCGAGGCCCATGTGCAGAGCGGGGCGGAGATGGTGTTGTATTCCGTCAACGCCATCAGCGGGTCGACGGAGAGCCAGGGCGAGGTCACGGTGCGGCTGCAGAACGCCGGCCGGGTGGTCAATGGCGTGGGCGCGGACCCCGACATCGTGGTCGCCTCGGCCAAGGCCTACCTCAGTGCCCTCAACAAGTTGCAAAGTAAAGCTGAGCGGCTTGCTGCCCAAGGTTAGGGTTGTGTCCATATAATTCGGCAGCGCCTTAGGAAAGCCACCTAAGTCGTTGATATTGCGCACTTTTCGCCGGCTGAGGTAGACTCGTCCGGCCGGGCCACAGGAAGGAGTCCTCGATGCCCCTCGCGCTGCCGAACACCGTGATCTCCCCCATTCGCCTGTTGACGGCGGCCTTGGCCCTGGCCATTGCCGCCATCGTCGTTCCCGCCGATGCCCAAGCCGCTCCCGAGCGCAAGGCCGGCGTCAAGAAAACCCGCGTCGCCAAGGCCGTCGTGGCCAGCAAGCGCCGGCCCGTGGTGGTCGTCGCTGCGCGCCCCTCGTACGGCCAGCTGGCCGGCCTGCACGGCGCGAGCGACGAACTCGCGCTCAAGTCCAGCGTGGCCCTGGTGATCGACCAGGACACCCGCGAGGTGCTGTTCTCCAAGAACGACCAGGCGGTGCTGCCCATCGCCTCGCTGACCAAGCTGATGACCGGCCTGGTGATCAGCGAGGCCCAGCTGCCGATGGACGAGGTGATCACCATCACCCAGGACGACGTGGACACCGAGAAGGGCAGCAGCTCGCGCCTGCGGGTGGGCGCGCAGCTCACGCGCGCCGAGGCCCTGCACCTGGCGCTGATGTCCAGCGAGAACCGCGCGGCCAATGCGCTGGGCCGCACCTACCCGGGCGGACTGCAGGCCTTCGTCGGCCTGATGAATGCCAAGGCGCGGCTGCTGGGCATGAAGGACACGCGCTACGTCGAGCCCACGGGCCTGTCGAGCCGCAACCAGTCCAGCGCCCAGGACCTGGCGACGCTGGTCAACGCGGCCTACCAAGACCCCGTGCTGCGCGAGTACTCCACCTCGCCGGGCTACCAGGTCGCCGTGGGCAACCGCACGCTGCAGTACAACAACACCAACCGGCTGGTGAAGAGCCCCGAGTGGGAGATCGGCCTGCAGAAGACCGGCTACATCTCCGAGGCCGGCCAGTGCCTGGTGATGCAGGCCAAGGTGGCCGGCCGCAAGGTGATCATGGTGTTCCTGGACTCGGCCGGCAAGCTGTCGCGCATCGCCGATGCCGAACGCGTGCGCCGCTGGGTGGAGACGCACCACCCGACCCCGGTGCCCACGGCGACGATGGTGCCGCGCGTCAACGGCTGAACGTCCCCGGTTCCCCAGACAGCAACGGCCCCCCAGGGGCCGTTGTCGTTGGTGCCGCGCCCTGTGTGCGGGCCGCCGCAGTCAGGCCGCGGCGCGCGCGCCTTCGGCGCGGTGTCCCAGCGCCTCGGAGATCTCCTTGGCGGTCGCCTGCAGGCGGCTGAGCCAGCCTTCGTCCAGCCGGTCGGCGGGCGCCGAGATCGACAGCCCGGCCACCAGCTTGCCCTGGTCGTCGTAGATGCCGGCGGCCATGCAGCGCACGCCCAGCTCCAGTTCCTCGTTGTCGCGGGCGATGCCGTACTGGCGTGCCTTGGCCAGTTCGCGCTCGAGCACCGGCAGCTGGGTGATGCTGTTGCGGGTGTGGCCCGGCAGGCCGGTGCGCGTGGCATAGGCGCGCACGCGCTGCGGGTCGTCGGCGGCGAGGAACAGCTTGCCGGTGGAGGTCAGGTGCAGCGGCGCGCGGCCGCCGATGGCGCGGACCACCTGCATGCCCGAGCGCTCGCTGTAGGCGCGCTCCACGTACACGATCTCGTCGCCCTGGCGCATCGACAGGTTCACCGGCTGCTGGATCAGGCGGTGCAGCTCGCGCATGGGCGTGAGCGCCGCGTCGCGCACGTTCAGCCGGGCCTTGACCAGATTGCCCAGTTCCAGCAGCCGCATGCCCAGGCGGTAGCTGCCCGGCTCGGGGCGGTCGACGAAGCGGCCGACGGCCAGGTCGTTGAGGATGCGGTGGGTGGTCGACGGATGCAGCCCCGTCTTCTCGCTGATCTCCTTGAGCGGGATCGGCTCCTCGCGCGAGGCGAGCACGTCGATCAGCGCGAACATGCGTTCGATGACCTGGATCGTGGGCGTGGGGGGCTGGCCGGAGGCTGCGGGCTTTCTCATCGGAACGGGATGGTTCCGGACATTTTACCTTGTGAAAACCGGGCCCGCCAGCCTCAGGCCGGCTGCTCGCACCAGCGGCCGTCCAGCAGCAGCTCGTGCGGCGCGAAGCGCGCCTTGTAGCTCATCTTCGGGCTCTCGCCGATCCAGTAGCCCAGGTAGACGTGGGGCAGCTTCAGCCGCCGGGCCTGCTCGATCTGCCACAGCACGCTGTAGGTCCCGTAGCTGGCCGCGTCGTCGGGTTCGTAGAAGGTGTAGACCGCCGACAGCCCGTCGCCCAGCACGTCCAGGATGGAGACCATGCGCAGCGCGCCGGCCGAGCCGTCGGGCAGCGTCTCGCGGAATTCGACCAGGCGCGAGTTGACCCGGCTCTGCAGCAGGAACTGGGTGTACTGGTCGATGCTGTCGTGGTCCATGCCGCCGCCGGCATGGCGGCCGCTCTGGTAGCGCAGGTACAGCTGGTAGTGCTCGGGCACGAAGCACAGCTTGAGCACGCGCGCCTGCAGGTCCTGGTGCCGCTTCCAGGCGCGCCGCTGGCTGCGGTCGGGCGCGAAGCGTTCGGCCAGCACCCGCAGCGGCACGCAGGCGCGGCAGCCGTCGCAGTACGGCCGGTAGGTGAACATGCCGCTGCGCCGGAACCCGTTGGTCACGAGGTCCGAGTACGCATCGTTGTGGATCAGGTGGCTGGGCGTGGCGACCTGCGACCGCGCCTGCCGGCCCGGCAGGTAGCTGCACGGGTACGGGGCCGTCGCGTAGAACTGCAGGGTCTGGAGCGGGAGGTCCTTGAGGTGCGTCACGCGGCGGGCTCGGGCGGCGACAGCGGGAGTGCGCGCCAGTATACGGGCTGGAATTTCCACGCCGGGGCCGTTGCGGCGGTGCGCGGTGGCAGTTCCGCGACGAACTGCTCGCGCGGGATCTCGCGGGCGCCCAGCGAGCCCAGGTGCCGGGTGTTCTGCTGGCAGTCGATGCACGCGATGCCGTGCGAACGGCAGAACGCGACCAGGGCCGCCAGCGCGATCTTGGAAGCGTCGGGCACGCGGGTGAACATCGACTCGCCGTACACCGCCTGGCCGATCGCCACGCAGTACAGGCCGCCGGCCAGCTCGCCGTCGATCCAGGTCTCGACGCTGTGCGCCAGCCCGGCCGCGTGCAGGGCCTCGTAGGCCTGGACCATGGCCGGCACGATCCAGGTGCCGTCCTGGCCTTCGCGGGGGGCGCCGGCGCAGGCCCGGATCACCGCGCCGAAATCGGCATCGATGCGGATCTCGCAGCGCGGATCGGCCACGAAGCGCTGCAGCGTCCTGCGCAGCGACCGGTGCAGCCGGAACTCGGCGCAGTACAGCACCATGCGCGGGTCCGTGCTCCACCACAGGATCGGCTGACCGGCGCTGAACCAGGGGAAGATGCCGCCGCGGTAGGCGCGCTCCAGCGTGTCGACGTCGAGGGCGCCGCCGGCCGCCAGCAGGCCCGGTGCCGGTTGCCGGGCGCCCCAGGCGCGTTCGGCGGGCGGGAAAGGATCGCCGGGTTCGAGCCAGGGCAGACGCATCGCCGGCAAGGATACGCCCAGCGTTGGTGCTGCTGGAAAACCCGATGGCGCCCGCACCTGACTCATCCGCATGATGCGTACGGAAGTGTTGTGTGATTCCACCAAGGGGTGAGTGCATGGTGAGCAAGAACATCCTGGCGCTGCTGATGGTCGCAGCCGCCTGGTCCGGGCCGGTCGCGGCCCAGGCACCCGCTGCCACGGGCGGCGCCAAGCCGATCCGCATCGGCCTGATCTTCCCCTTGACGGGTGGCTCCTCCGACATGGGCAACAGCGCCCGCGTCGGGGCCGAGGTCGCGGTCCAGGAGATCAACCAGGTCGGTGGCTATCTCGGCCGCCCGCTCGAGCTGGTCAGCCGCGACGACAAGGCCAATCCCGACGAGGGGCTGAAGATCGCCGAGGAGCTCGTGACCAAGGAGAAGGTCACCGCCACCATCGGCTTCTGCAACACGGGCGTGGCCATGAAGGCGCTGGACGTGTTCCAGAACAACAAGTCGGTGCTGGTCGTGCCCTGTGCCACCGGCACCGCCATCACGGCCAAGTTCCCGCCGGCCGACAGCTACGTCTTCCGCACCTCGGCACGCGACCAGCTGCAGACGCAGTTCCTGGTCGACGAGATCGTCAAGCGCGGCCTGTCCAAGGTGGCGCTGCTGGTCGACGGCAGCGGCTACGGCGATGCGGGCCTGAAGGACCTCGAGGCCGCGCTCGGCCGCGCCAACCTCAAGCCCGCGGCGGTCGTGCGCTTCAAGGTCGGCACCACCAACCTCGAGGAAGAGATGAAGCAGGCGCGCGCCTCGGGCGCCGACGCCCTGATCGGCTGGACCGTCGGCCCCGAATCGGGCGTGCTGTCGGCCGCCCGCGCGGCCATCGGCTGGAAGGTGCCGCAGTTCGGTCCCTGGGGCCTGTCGCACGCCTCGGCCTACGAGAAGTCGGGTGGCAAGGTCGACGGGACCCTGATGGTGCAGACCGTGCTGCCCAACACCTTCCTGGAGCGCAACAGCTCCTTCCTGCGCGCCTACGGCCGCATGGCCAAGGAGAACCCGATCGGCTCGATGATGTCGGCGGCCCAGACCTACGACAGCGTCCACCTGCTGCTGCGCGCCATGTTCGACAGCAAGGGCGACCTCAGCGGGGCAGCCCTGAAGAAGGCGCTCGAGAACCCGTCGGCCCCTTACCGCGGGGTGGTCACGACCTACGAGCGCGCGTTCTCGCCCACCGACCACGACGCGATCTCGGCCAACATGCTGTGGCTGGGCACCTGGAAGGGCGGCGAGCGCGCCTACTACTACAAGGAAGACGAGCGCCGCGCGACCATCATCCGCCGCAAGGACCAGGGGGCGGCGACGCCCGTCGCGGCGGCCTCGGCCGCCAAGTGAGGACCTGAAAGCACAAGGGCCCGCAACGTGCGCTGCGGGCCCTTCGTTCTGGCTCCCCGACCTGGGCTCGAACCAGGGACCTACGGATTAACAGTCCGGCGCTCTACCGACTGAGCTATCGGGGAATGGTGTCGGTGGTGATGACGTTCCGCCGGTTTGGCGGGCCTCGTCAACGAGGCTTGTTCGGTGGCTCCCCGACCTGGGCTCGAACCAGGGACCTACGGATTAACAGTCCGGCGCTCTACCGACTGAGCTATCGGGGAACAAGCCCAAGATTATAGAACGAAAAAGGGCCGCTCCCGCGGCCCTTGGCGTGCGTGCGCGCGTGTCGCCACGCGCCGCGCGTGCTCAGTCGAACACCGGCGACTCCACGCCCAGCACCTTGTGCAGCTTGGGCGAGGTCGTCGTGTACTGCAGGTGGATCTTGCCCTTCTCGGGGAACACGATCGCGGCCGCCGCGAAGGCCGCCAGCGCGCACTCGTGGAAGCCCGAGAGGATCAGCTTCTTCTTGCCCGGGTAGGTGTTGATGTCGCCCACCGCGAAGATGCCGGGCACCGAGGTCGAGAACTTCTCGGTGTCGACCACCAGCTGCTTGCGCTCGATCGCCAGGCCCCATTCGGCGATCGGGCCGAGCTTGGGCGACAGGCCGAAGAACACCAGCAGCACGTCCAGCGGCACCACGCGCGTGACGCCGTCGGATCCCGTGACCTTCACGCCGGTGAGCTGGCCGTCCTTCTCGTCGTAGCCGGTGACCTGGCCGACGATGAACTGCATCTCGTACTGCTCGCACAGCTCCTTCATCTTCGCCACCGACGCCGGCGCGGCCTTGAAGCCGTCGCGGCGGTGCACCAGGATCACGCTCTCGGCCTTGTTCGGGCCCTCGGCCGCGAAGTTCAGCGTCCAGTCCAGCGCCGAGTCGCCGCCGCCGACGATCACCAGGTTCTTGCCGGCGAAGTCGGCCGGGTTCTTGACCCGGTAGAACAGCTGCTTGCCCTCGAACTGGTCCAGCCCGTCGACCTTGAGCGTGCGCGGCTCGAACGCCCCGACGCCCGCGGCGATGAAGATGGTCTTGGTCAGGAACTGGGTGCCCTTGCTCGTGGCCACGAAGAAGCGCCCGTCGGCCTGCTTCTCGACCTGGGTCACGGTCTGGCCCAGGTGGAAGGTGGCGCCGAACGGCTCGATCTGCTTGAGCAGCGCGTCGGTCAGTTCCTTGCCGGTGCACACCGGGATCGCCGGGATGTCGTAGATCGGCTTGTCGGGATACAGCTCGATCGGCTGGCCGCCGGGATAGGCGAGCGAGTCGATGACGTGCGCCTTGATCTCCAGCAGGCCCAGCTCGAAGACCTGGAACAGGCCGACCGGGCCGGCGCCGATGATGACGGCGTCGGTCTCGATCGGGCCGTCGTGCGCTGCGGCGGTGTCGATCACTTCTTGGCTGAGTTGGGGTTCCATGGTTCCTTCTTCAGCGGGCCAGCTCGGCGAGCTTGCCCGGCTTGTCCTTCCATTCGTCGGCATCGGGCAGCGCGGCCTTGCGCTTGGTGATGCTCTTCCAGCCGGGCGCGCGGGCCAGGTCGGCGTTCAGCTTGGTGAACTGCACCTGGTCGGCCGGCACGTCCTCCTCGGCATAGATCGCGTTGACCGGGCACTCGGGGATGCACACCGCGCAGTCGATGCACTCGTCCGGGTCGATCACCAGCATGTTCGGCCCCTCGCGGAAGCAGTCCACGGGACAGACGTCCACGCAGTCGGTGTACTTGCAGCGGATACATTGTTCGGTGACGACGTGGGTCATGAGTCTTCGCTCAAAGCGCTGGGGGAAACCCCGAATTTTAGCGGCGGGTGTGCAGCCCGGCAGCCGCATGGGATGCTGCAGGGCAGGGCGGGGCTGCCCCGGGTCCGTCAACGCACCAGCAGCGCCCCCGAGGTGCGGTGCGTGGCGGTGTCCACCAGCACCAGCGAGCCCGGCAGGCGGGCCTGCGCGTAGGTCCGGGTGGCCACCGGTTCCTGCAGCAGCAGCTCGACGTGCCCGATGGCGTTGGCCTCCAGCGTGTCGGCATCCTGCTCGGCCAGGGTGTGGATGTCCAGCCGGTGCACCACGCGGCGCACCTTGGCCTTGACCCAGCGGTGGCCATGCAGCGCCCAGTAGGCGCGGCCGGCCACCAGCGGCTCGTCGTCCAGCCAGGCCACGGTGGCCGACAGCTCGCGCACCGCCTCGGGCGCGTCCGCCGCCAGCAGCCAGTCGCCGCGCGAGACGTCGACCTCGCGGTCGAGCACGACGCCGGCGCTGTGGCCGGCGGCCACGGCCTGCGGGCGGCGCACCGCATCCAGCACCTGCGCCACCACCGCCGCCTGCCCCGACGGCATCACCCGCACCTGCTGGCCCGGCGCGACGCGGCCGGCGGCCACGCGGCCCCAGAACACGCGGCGGCCCTGAGAGGTATCGGCCGAGGCGGAGAACTTCTCCACCCACTGCACCGGCAGGGCGAACGCCTGGTCGACCTCGGCCGCGGTGACCGGCAGGCCCTCGAGCAGCTGCAGCAGCGACGGGCCGTCGTAGCCGGCCCAGCCGGCCCGCGCCTGCACCACGTTCCAGCCTTCCAGCGCCGAGACCGGCACCACGGCGGTGGGCACGATGCCGGCCGAGGCGCAGAACGCCCGCAGCGCATCGCCGATGTGGCGCAGCGCCAGCGCGGGGTCCTCGACCGCGTCGAGCTTGTTGACCGCGAACACCACCGAGGGCACGCGCAGCAGGTGCACCAGCAGCGCGTGGCGGCGGGTCTGCGGCAGCAGCTGCAGGCCGGTGTCCTGCCAGCGCAGCTTGGTCGCGTCGACCAGCACCACGGCGGCGTCGGCGGCCGAGGCGGCCGTGACCATGTTGCGGGTGTACTGCTCGTGGCCGGGCGCGTCGCCGATGATGAACTTGCGCGCCGGGGTGGCGAAGTAGCGCCATGCCACGTCGATGGTGATGCCCTGCTCGCGCTCGGCGCTCAGGCCGTCGGTCAGCAGGGCCAGGTCGGTGGCGCCCGCGCGCTGCACGCCGGCCAGCTGGTCCTGCAGCACCGCCTGGCTGTCCACCAGCAGGCGGCCGATCAGCGTGCTCTTGCCGTCGTCGACGGAGCCGCAGGTGATGAAGCGCAGCGCGGCATCGCGCTGCGCTTCATCATCCCGGCGCAGGCCGGGATCCAGCGGATCGCCAGCCAGCGCGGCATCGTGCGCCGCGTCATCCCCGCGCAGGCGGGGATCCACGATCACCTCCGAGGTCGTTGCGGTCCCCATCAGAAATACCCGTCCTTCTTGCGCTTTTCCATCGACGCGTCCGAGGTCTTGTCGTCCATGCGGGTCGCCCCGCGCTCGCTCACGTCGGCGGCCACCGTCTCGGCCACCACCTCGCCGGCGTTGGCCGCCGTGCTGGCCACCGGGCAGGTGCAGGTGATGTCGCCCACGGTGCGGAAGCGCACCGTGCGCGTGACCACCTGTTCGCCCTCGCGCGGCGGGGTCAGGTCGGTGACCGGCACCAGCAGGCCCTTGCGCTCGACCACCGGCCGCTGGTGCGCGTAGTACAGCGACGGCAGGGCGATCGCCTCGCGCTCGATGTACTGCCACACGTCCAGCTCGGTCCAGTTGGAGATCGGGAAGACGCGGAAATGCTCGCCGGGCTGCAGCCGGGTGTTGAACAGGGTCCACAGCTCGGGCCGCTGGGCCTTGGGCTGCCACTGCCCGAAGCCGTCGCGGTGCGAGAAGATGCGCTCCTTCGCGCGCGCCTTCTCCTCGTCGCGGCGGGCGCCGCCGATCAGCGCATCGAAGCGGAACTCCTCGATCGCCTCCAGCAGCGTCACCGACTGGTGCACGTTGCGCGACTCCCCCGGATGCGCCAGCCGCACGGTGCCGCGGCGCATCGAGTCCTCGACGCTGCGCACCACCAGTTCGGCGCCCAGCTCCTGCGCGCGCTGGTCGCGGAAGGTCGTCACCTCGGGGAAGTTGTGCCCGGTGTCGATCATCAGCAGCGGGTAGGGGATGCGGCCGCTGCCGAACGCCTTCTCGGCGCACTTGAGCAGCACCAGCGAATCCTTGCCGCCCGAGAACAGCAGTGTGGGGCGCTCGAACGCGCCGGCCACCTCGCGCAGCACGAAGATCGCCTCCTCCTCCAGCGCGTCCAGGTGGCGGTTGGACAGCCGCGACAGCAGCTGCGGTTCCACGCGTGCGTTCATGCCGCCACTCCTTGTCCTTGTTGCTTGCCGTCGTCCTGCTTCACGTGCAGGCCGCACTCCTTGGCAGTCTCGTCCTCCCACCACCAGCGGCCGGCGCGCAGGTCCTCACCCAGGCTGACCGCCCGGGTGCAGGGCGCGCAGCCGATGCTGGGATAGAACTGGTCGTGCAGCGGGTGGTAGTCGACGCCCTCGGTGGCGATGTAGTGCCACACGTCGCCCCAGGTCCAGTCGGCCAGCGGGTTGAGCTTGGTGCGCGCCTCGCTGGTGTCCACCAGCGGCACCTCGGCGCGGCCGGCCGACTGCTCGCGCCGCAGGCCGGTGATCCAGGCGCGCTGCCCCTCCAGCGCGCGCTGCAGCGGCTCGAGCTTGCGGATCTGGCAGCAGGCCTTGCGCAGCGCGATGCTGCGGTACATCGCGTCCTGCCCTTCGCGGGCGACGAACTGCACGACGGATTCCTGCACCGGGCGTAACACCCGCACCGGCGCCCGCGAGGTCGCCTGCAGCCGCTCGAGCAGGTCCAAGGTTTCGGCGTGCAGCGCCCCGGTCTCGAGCACGAACACCGGGATGTCCAGCTGCAGCGCGTTGACCAGGTGCGTCAGCACCATGTCCTCGGCCCCCAGGCTGTTGGCCTGGGTCAGGGGCGCGTGCTCGGTGGCGGCGCGCACCAGCAGCTCGCGCGTGGCGCGCAGCTTGGCGTCGTAGCCGGCCGAAGGCCGGGCGTGCAGGTCGATGGCGCCCATCGCTCAGGCCCGGGCGAACAGCGGCGAGCGCTGCTGCGCGTCACCCTGGTAGAAGCCCGCGAACAGCGCGAACTGGCGCTCGGCATGGGCGATGTCCTGGTCCTCGCGCAGCACCGCCGACGAGAAGCCGGTGCGCTGCATCTGCACCAGCTGGTCGACCAGCACGGCGCCGGTGGCGCGCAGCTCGCCGGCGAAGCCGCGGCGGCGCAGCGTGACGGCCTGGCTATAGGCGCGGCCGTCGGTGAACTTCGGGAAGTCCAGCTCGATCGCGGTGACGCCCGCGAGGGGCAGGTCCTCGACGTCCACGTCGTTGGCCACGCGCAGCGCGCCGGTGTCGCCCAGGGCCGCGAACTGCGCGGCGGTCAGGATGTCCAGGGTCCGCGCGGTCATGCGGCCTCCCGCTCGGTGAAGCGCGCGCCGTTGGCGGCGGCCTTGAACGGCTCGATGCCCACGCGGCGCAGGGTGTCGATGAAGGCCTCGGCGCGGCCGTCCACCACCTGGCGTTCGCGCCGGTAGGTGGCCAGCACGGCCTCGACGACCTCGGGCACCTCGGCGGCCGAGAACGACGGCCCGACCACCTTGCCCGGCGTGGCGGCGCCCGACAGCTGCGAGCCGTCGGCGCCACCCAGCGTGACCTGGTACCACTCCTTGCCGTCCTTGTCGACGCCGAGGATGCCGATGTGGCCGGCGTGGTGGTGGCCGCAGCTGTTGATGCAGCCCGAGATGTTCAGGTCGATCTCGCCCAGGTCCCAGAGTTCGTCCAGGTCCTGGTAGCGCTGCGTGATCGCCTCGGCGATCGGGATCGAGCGGGCATTGGCCAGCGCGCAGAAGTCGCCGCCGGGGCAGGAGATCATGTCGGTCAGCAGGCCGATGTTGGGGCGTGCCAGGCCCAGCTTGCGGGCCGCCGCGTACAGCTCCGGCAGGTCGTCGTGGTGGACCCAGGGCAGCAGCAGGTTCTGGCTGTGGGTGACGCGGGCCTCGCCGGCCGAGAACCGGTCGGCCAGGTCGGCGGCGGCCGCGAGCTGGTCGGCATCGGCATCGCCGGGCGCCTGTCCCAGGCGCTTGAACGACAGCGTGACCGCGCGCAGCTGCGGGTCGCGGTGGGCATGCACGTTGCGCTGCAGCCAGCGGTCGTAGGCCGGGTCGGCCTCGGCATCGGCGCGGATGATCTCGTGCACCCGGGCGTCCTTGCGCACGGGCTGCACTTGCGGCGCGACGAAGCCGGCCGCCACGCGGTCGACCTCGGCCTGGGTGATGGTGTGCGGCGCGCCCGCGGCCTGGATGGCGCGGAACTCCTCCTCGACCTGGTCGACGTAGCGCTGGCCCTCGGCCTTGACCAGGATCTTGATGCGCGCCTTCCAGGCGTTGTCGCGCCGGCCGTAGCGGTTGTAGACGCGGATGCAGGCCTCGACGTAGCTGAGCAGGTGCTGCCAGGGCAGGAACTCGCGCACCAGGCTGCTGATGACCGGCGTGCGGCCCATGCCGCCGCCCACGTAGACGCGGAAGCCCAGCGCGCCCTCGGCGTCGCGCACCAGCTGCAGGCCGATGTCGTACCAGCGCAGCGCCGCGCGGTCCTCGGCGGCGCCGTTCAGCGAGATCTTGAACTTGCGCGGCAGGAAGGCGAACTCGGGATGCAGCGTGCTCCACTGGCGCAGGATCTCCGCGAACGGGCGGGGGTCGGCCAGCTCGTCGGGAGCGATGCCCGCCAGTTCGTCGGTGCAGATGTTGCGGATGCAGTTGCCGCTGGTCTGGATGCCGTGCATGTCGACGCTGGCCAGCAGCTCCATCACGTCGGCACTGCGGTCCAGCGGGATCCAGTTGAACTGCACGTTGGTGCGGGTGGTGAAGTGGCCATAGCCGGTCTTCAGCCGCGTGACCACGGGCGCGCCGCCGCGCACCGGCACTTCGCCCAGCGCGAGCTGCCTGTCCTGGGCCTCGCGCAGCAGGGCCGCCTCGGGCTGGTCGTACTCGCGCGCGATGGTCGACAGCGCGCGCAGCTGGCGGCTGGAGATCTCGCCGTAGGGCACGGCCACGCGCAGCATGGGCGCGTAGCGCTGCACGTACCAGCCGTTCTGCAGGCGCAGCGGGCGGAAGTCGTCGGCGCTGAGCTGGCCGGCAAGGTGGCGTTCGAGCTGGTCGCGGTACTGGGCCGCGCGCGCCCGCACGAACTGGCGGTCGAAATCGGTGTACTTGTACATCAGGGCCGCGATTCTGGGCGGGCCCCTTATGAATCCAAACTAACTTTTTCTTGTGCCGTTATCCGGATATGCATATGCGCCAGCAACGGCGCGGGTTTCCGCGCCGGCATGAGCACATGCCGGTGGTGGCGGTTCACGCCGGTGGTGGCTGGTCCGCGTGCACGCGCGCGAGGCGCTGCACGTCCAGCGCCCGCGCGAGGCGCAGCGGCACCGGCAGCGGTTCGCCGTGCAGCCGCGCCGCGACCAGCTCGGCGGCCAGCCGCGCGAAGCTCAGCCCGCGCGAGCCCAGCGCGGTGCTCACCCACAGGCCCGGCTGCAGTTCGCCCACCAGCGGCCGCCGGTCGGCGCTGGCGCAGCGCACGCCGGTCCAGGCCCGCACCCGGCCGGCGGCGACGTCGCCGGCCAGCGCCTGCGCCAGTGCGGGCGCAAGCCGGTGCAGCCGGTCCAGGTTGGCCGTGTGGTCGGCGGCGCGCACCTCGGTCGCGGTCTCGCCGCGGCCATAGGTGGCGCCGCAGAGCCAGGCCAGCCCGCCCTCCAGCGGCACGGCCGGCAGCAGGTGGCCGTGGCCGTTGACGGGCGCCGGCGGCCACGGCAGTCCGGGGGCCGCCGGCCCCAGGCTGACCTGGCCGCGCACGGCATGCAGCGGCAGGGCGCCCGGCACCAGGGGGCCCGTCCCCAGCGCCGCCGCCACGACCAGCAACGGCGCCTGCGCGAGCACCGTGCCCTGCGCATCCAGCGCGCGCCAGCATCCGTCGGCCGCCCGGTCCAGCCGTGCCACCCGGGCAGCGCCGCGCCATTGCACGCCGGGTTCGGCCAGCCAGGCACGCACCAGGGCCGCCGGCTTGATCCAGCCGCCCGGCGCGAGCCACAGCGTGCCGTCGTCGCGGGCTTGCTGCCAGTCGGCGCCGAACGGGCCCAGGTCGGGCAGCGCACGCAGGTCCTCGCGCCGTTGCAGCACCCCGCCAGGCCCCCAGTCCTCGCCCGGGCGCAGCCGCTGCGCGGCCTCCTGCAGCGTCAGGCGCAGGCCGGCGCGCACCAGCCGCGACAGCAGGTTGTCGTCGGGCGTGGCATGCGGCGCCAGCAGGCCCGCAGGCAGGCCCGAGGCCCCGGCGGCCGGCTGTGCGCCCGCATCCAGCACCGTCACCGCGCAGCCGCGCGCCGCCAGGCTCGCCGCGACCGCCGAACCCGCCAGGCCCGCGCCCACCACGACGGCCGTCGCGGGCGGCTGTGGCAGGGCGCGCACGGGCCGCGGCACCCACGACGGCTCGTAGCACGCCACGCAAGAGGACGGTGCCGGCACGGTGTCCGGCGCCGGCACGAAGCCGCAGGTGCGCAGGTCCTGCGCCAGGCCGGGCCGGGCGCCCGGCGCCGCGAGCCAGGCGCCACGCCGGCACAGGCGGGCGACGGCCTTGAGCGTGGCCAGGTCCTGGTCCACGCCCCCCAGCACCACGGCGTCGGCCGCGAAGTCCAGTTCGCCCAGCATCGGCCGCAGGGGACCCACGCACAGGGTCAGCTGGACGCCACCGTCCTCGAGCACCAGCCGGTGCACGCCGGGCACCAGCCCCCACCAGCGCGCGGCCAGCGCGTCGCCCAGGGGTGCGAGCCCGCCAGCGGTGGCAGCCTCCCGGATGTCCTGCAGGGACGGCGGCTGCGCCGTGCAGGCGACCACGTGCAGCAGGGCGGGGCGGGCCGGATCGCTGCGCCACCGCGACCAGGCCTGCAGGAAACCGAGGCCGCGGCCGAAGTCGGTGTCGAGCACGCGCCAGCAGCGCTGCGCGGCCCAGGGCCCGCCCGGTGCGACGCCGTGCGCCGATCCGGCGACCGGTCCGGCCACGGCGCGAGGGTCAGGCCGACGGGGGCACGTAGCCCTGGGCCACGTCGGCGCCGCCGCCGAAGAAGTGCGCCTCCATCTGGCGCTTGAGGTACTCGCGGGCGCGCTGGTCGGCCAGGTTCAGCCGGTTCTCGTTGACCAGCATGGTCTGGTGCTTGAGCCAGGCGGCCCAGGCCTCCTTGCTCACGCTGTCGTAGATGCGCTTGCCGAGCTCGCCGGGGTAGGGCGGGAAATCGAGGCCCTCGGCTTCGCGGCCGAGCTTGATGCAGTTGACGGTGCGCGCCACGGCGACTCCAGGATGGGATACAGGCGAATGCTTATGCGGATATCGATGTGAGAACTCTGTCGTTCCCACCCGGTCGGCCGGTCGGAAGAATCGGCGCCCATCGTCGACACGACAGGAGCATCTCCATGGCCAAGCGCCGCGACTTTATCAAGTTTCCCCTGGCCGCCGCCCTGGGCGGGACGCTCGGCGGGCTCGCCCCGGCCGCCCGCGCAGCCGGCCCCGTCACCCTGCTGAACGTCTCCTACGACCCGACGCGCGAGCTCTACGTGGAGATCAACCAGGCCTTCGCGCGCCAGTGGAAGGCCCGCAGCGGCCAGGACGTGACCATCAAGCAGTCGCATGGCGGCTCGGGCAAGCAGGCCCGCTCGATCATCGACGGCCTGGACGCGGATGTCGCCACGCTGGCCCTGGCCGGCGACACCGACGCCCTGGTGCGCAACGGCGGCTGGGTGGCGCCCGACTGGCAGAAGCGGCTGCCGAACAACGCCACGCCGTACGCCAGCACCATCATCCTGGTCGTGCGCGAGGGCAACCCCAAGGGCATCAAGGACTGGGACGACCTGGCCAGGCCCGGCATCAACGTGATCACGCCCAACCCCAAGACCTCGGGCGGCGCGCGCTGGAACTACCTGGCGGCCTGGGAGTTCGCCAAGCGCAAGTACGGCGGCGACGCCAAGGCGCGCGAGTTCGTGGGCAAGCTGTACGGCAACGTGCCGGTGCTCGACACCGGCGCGCGCGGCTCCACCATCACCTTCGCCCAGCGCAACATGGGCGACGTGCTGATCGCCTGGGAGAACGAGGCCTTCCTGCTCGAGAAGGAGTTCGGCGCCAAGTTCGACGTGGTGGTGCCGTCCCTGTCGGTGCTGGCCGAGCCGGCCGTCACGGTGGTGGACCGCAACGTCGACAAGAAGGGCACGCGCGCCGTCGCCGAGGCCTACCTGCAGTACCTCTACACCGAGGAGGCGCAGGACATCATCGGCAAGCACTTCTACCGGCCCAACGTGTCGGCCAAGGCGCAGGCCAAGTACGCCAGACAATTTCCCAAGCTGCCGCTGTTCACCGTCGACCAGGCCTTCGGCGGCTGGGCGCAGGCCGACAAGGCGCACTTCGCCGACGGCGGCAGCTTCGACCAGATCTACACGCGCAAGTGACGGCCGCTTGCGCATCGCTTCAGGCCGGGCACTGCCCGGCCTTTTTTTCGCGCGGCACGCGTAGGGCATGAGCTTGTGCGCATGTGCTGATGCGCACAAGCTCATGCCGCTCAGCTTATGCGGATAACGAAGTGAGATCTCTGTCGTTCCCTCGCACGGTCCTCGTCCCTACAGTGCACCGCATGACGACAGTGCTCCTCGTGGCCGGAAGCCCCTCCGAACGTTCCCGCTCCGCGGCCCTGCTCGCGGCCGTGCAGCAGCGCCTGCGCGAGCGGGTGGTGCGCACCGACCGCCTGGCGCTGCGCACGCTGGACGCCGAGGCGCTGCTGCAGGCCGACGTCGGCCATCCCGACGTGGTCGAGGCCGCGCGGCGCGTCGCCGAGGCCGGTGCGATCGTGGTGGCCACGCCGGTCTACAAGGCGGCCTACAGCGGCGTGCTCAAGGTCTTCCTGGACGTGCTGCCCCAGTCCGCGTTCAAGGGCAAGACGGTGCTGCCGCTGGCCACCGGCGGCAGCCCGCACCACATGCTGGCGCTCGACTACGCGCTGCGGCCCGTGCTGCAGTCGCTGGGCGCGCGCCTGATCCTGCCGGGCGTGTATGCCACCGACGCCCAGGTGGTTGTCACGCCCGAGGGCGCGCACCAGCTCGCCCCCGAGCTGTCCACCCGTCTCGACGATGCCGTCGACGCGCTGGTGGCCGAGACCGGCGCGCAGGCCGCGCATGCCGGCAGCTTCGCGCCGGTGCCGTTCGCGCAGGTGCGATGTAGCGTCTGACGCCGCCGCTGGCGTGACGCCCGCCGCGGCGCGCCGCCTCCCACCCCTCCCGATTCCAGTTCGTGCCGTCCGGGCCAGGCCCGGCGCTGGACGCGGCTTGCCTGCGCGTCCCCGAACGACCCGACCGACCTGCAAGGAGCCACCATGACCCTGTCCACCCACCTGCGCCGCCGCAGCCTGCTGCTGGCCGGCGCGGCCGCCCTGGGCGCCCCGGCGCTCGTCCATGCCCAGCCCAGGCCGGCCCGCGTGCTGCGCGTGGGCCACCAGAAGGGCTGGCTGTCCATCCTCAAGGGCCGCGGCACGCTGGAGAAGAGGCTCGCGCCCCTGGGCGTGGGCGTGAGCTGGACCGAGTTCAACGCCGGACCGGTGCAGCTGGAGGCGCTGAACGTCGGCGCGATCGACTTCGGCGACGTGGGCGAGGCGCCGCCCATCTTCGCGCAGGCCGCCGGCGCGCCGCTGGTCTATGCCGGCGCCACGGTGCCGCGCCCGCGGCTGGAGGCCGTCGTGGTCCCCAAGGACTCGCCGGTCCGCAGCGTGGCCGACCTGAAGGGCAAGCGCGTCGCCTACAACAAGGGCTCCAACGTCCACTACTTCCTCGCGAAGCTGCTGGAGAAGAACGGGCTGGCGTACGGCGATGTCCAGTCGGTGTTCCTGCCGCCGCCCGATGCCCGCGCGGCGTTCGAGCGCGGCGCGGTCGACGCCTGGGTGATCTGGGACCCGTTCTACGCCGCCGCGCAGAGGACGCTGCAGGCCCGGCTGCTGGCCGACGCCACCGGCGTGGCCCACAACCGCGGCTACTACTTCACCTCGCGCGACTACGCCACCCGCAACACGGACGTGCTGCGCATTGCCATCGCCGAAGTCGACGCGGTCGACACCTGGGCCTCGCGGCACAAGGCCGAGGCGGCGACCGAGCTGTCGCAGGTGCTGGGCCTGGACCGCGCGATCACCCAGGCCTTCGTCGACCGCGCCGCCTACGGCACGGCCGTGGTCACCCGCGACATCCTGGCCGAGCAGCAGCAGATCGCCGACACCTTCCTGTCGCTCAAGCTCATCCCGCGCCGGCTGAACCTGCTGCATGCCGCGCCGGTGGACCTGGCCTGAGCGGAGGACCCGGACCATGCGAACCATCGCCGCCGTGCCGCCCCGCCGCCGCTTCGCCACCCTGCTGGCCGTCACCGCGGCCGCCTGGGGCCTGGGACTGCCGCCCACCGTCGCCCGCGCGCAGCCCGTGCCGGGCGGCCCCGGGCAGCTGCGCATCGGCTACCAGAAGTCGGCCGTCAACCTGGTGATCGCCAAGCAGTCGGGCTGGATCGAGCAGCGCCTGCCCGGCACCCGCGTCAGCTGGATCGAGTTCCCGGCCGGCCCGCAATTGCTCGAGGCCCTGGCCGTGGGCAGCCTGGACGTCGGGCTCACCGGGGACAGCCCGCCCGTGTTCGCGCAGGCCGCCGGCAAGGACCTGCTCTACGTCGGGGCCGAGCCGCCCAAGCCCGACAGCTCGGCCATCCTGCTGCCGCCCGAGTCCCCGCTGCGCACGCTGGCCGACCTGCGCGGCCGCCGCATCGCGCTGCAGAAGGGGTCGAGCGCGCACTACCTGCTGGTGCGCGCGGTCGAGGCCGCCGGCCTGCGCTGGGACGAGATCCAGCCGGTCTACCTGGCGCCGGCCGACGCACGGGCGGCGTTCGAGCGGCGCAGCGTCGATGCCTGGGCGATCTGGGATCCGTTCTATGCGGCGACCGAGCTGGCGCTGCGCCCGCGGGTGCTCGCGACCGGCCGCACGCTCAGCGGCAACAACTCCTTCTACCTGGCGTCCCGGTCTTTCGTGACGCGGCATGCGGACGTCGTGCAGCTGCTGTTCGAGGAGCTGGCGCGGGCCGACCGCCTGGTGCAGGAGCGCCGGCCCGAGGCGATCAAGCGCATCGCCGACTTCAGCGGCCTGGACGCCGGCGTGGTCAGCCTGTTCCTGCAGCGCCGGCCGCGCTCGCCGGTGGCGCCGCTGTCGCCGCAGACCGTGGCCGACCAGCAGCGCGTCGCCGACGCCTTCCACCGCCTCGGCCTGATCCCGCGCCCCGTGCGCGTGGCCGACATCGTCTGGCAGCCGCAGGCCGTTCGCCTGGCCGCTGCCACCGCCCGTTGATCCCCGAAAGGACCGTTTCTCGCATGCAAGTCTTCTGGTTCATCCCCACTCATGGCGACAGCCGCTACCTGGGCACCGCCGAGGGCGCACGCGCCGTCGACCACGACTACCTGCGCCAGGTGGCGCAGGCGGCCGACAGCCTCGGCTACGAGGGCGTGCTGATCCCCACCGGCCGCTCCTGCGAGGACCCCTGGGTGGTGGCCGCCTCCCTGCTGCCGGTCACGCGACGGCTCAAGTTCCTCGTGGCGGTGCGGCCCGGCCTGCACCAGCCGGCGCTGGCCGCGCGCATGGCCGCCACCTTCGACCGGCTGTCCGGCGGGCGGCTGCTGATCAACCTGGTCACCGGCGGCGACCGGGCCGAGTTGGAAGGCGACGGCGTCTTCCTGGACCATGCGGCGCGCTACGCGCAGTCGGCCGAGTTCATCCGCATCTGGCGCGAGATCCTGGCCCGCAGCCACGGCGACGAGCTGTACGACTTCGACGGCGAGCACCTGCAGGTGCGTGGTGCGCGGCTGCTGTACCCGCCCGTGCAGCGTCCCTACCCGCCGGTGTACTTCGGAGGATCCAGCGAGGCCGCCCACGAGCTCGCGGCGGAGCAGGTCGACACCTACCTCACCTGGGGCGAACCGCCGGCCGAGGTCGCCAGGAAGGTGGCCGACGTGCGCCGGCGTGCCCAGGCGCACGGGCGCACGGTGCGCTTCGGCATCCGGCTGCACGTGATCGTGCGCGAGACCGAGGACGCGGCCTGGCAGGCCGCCGAGGACCTGATCTCGCGCGTGGACGACGCCACCGTGGCGCGCGCGCAGGCGGCCTTCGCCAACATGGACTCGGTGGGCCAGCGCCGGATGGCGCAGTTGCATGCGGCGGGCAGCCGCCGCAGCCGCGCCGAACTGGAGATCAGCCCCAACCTGTGGGCCGGCGTGGGCCTGGTGCGTGGCGGTGCCGGCACCGCCCTGGTGGGCGACCCGCAGACGGTGGCCGACCGCATCCAGGACTACGCCGCGCTCGGCCTGGACACCTTCGTGCTCTCGGGCTATCCGCACCTGGAGGAGGCCTACCGCTTCGCGGAACTGGTCTTCCCCCTGCTGCCGCGGGCCACCCGCGAGCGGCTGCCGGGCGCGTTGCCGGGCGGCCCGTTCGGCGAGGTGGTGGCCAATGCCTACCTGCCACGCGTGTCGCAGAGCTGAGGAGGACGACCCGATGGACAACCTCGCGATCGACCATGTGCAGCTGCCGGTGCCCGCCGGGGAGCAGGCGCTGCTGCGGCATTTCTATGCCGGACTGCTCGGCCTGCAGGAGCGGCGCGGCGACGGCGGTGCCGCGCTGCGCTTCGCGGCCGGCCCGCAACGGCTGGACTTCCTGCCCGTGAGCGGGCCGGCGCTGCCGGCGCGGGCCTCGCATCTGGCGCTGCGCGTGCGCAACCTGCCCGGGCTGCGGGCCCGGCTCGCGGCCGACGGCTGGTCGCTGGACGCCGTCGCCGGCGCCTCCGGTGCCCCGCGGTTCTACGTGCGCGACCCGGCCGGCCATCTGCTGGAGCTGCTGGAAGCGCCGCCGGCGACGGGAGGCCTGCTGTGAGTGCCGCCGTCCCCGACGTTCAGGCGGCCGCGCTGGCGACGGCCGACCCCTGGCGGCAGGGTGGGGCGGCACGGTCCTGGCGCCCGCGTGCCGCGGCCGCGCTGCGCGGTGCCGCGGCCGGGCTGCTGCCCTGGCTCGTGCCCCTGCTGCTGCTGGTGGCCTGGCAGGCCTCGGCCTCGCTGGGCTGGCTGTCGGCCCGGGTGCTGCCCGCCCCCGTGGAGGTGGCACGCGCCGCAGCCCGGCTGGCCGCCTCGGGCGAGCTGTGGACGCATGTGCAGGTCAGTGCCGGCCGTGCCTTCCTGGGGCTGGCCATCGGCGGCAGCCTCGGCCTGGCGCTGGGCCTGCTCACCGGCTCGCTGCGCTGGGCCGAGACGCTGCTGGACTCGAGCTTCCAGATGCTGCGCAACATCCCCGCGCTGGCGCTGATCCCGCTGGTGATCCTGTGGTTCGGCATCGACGAGACGGCCAAGCTGTTCCTGATCTCGGTCTCGGTGTTCTTCCCGCTCTACCTCAACACCTTCCACGGCATCCGCGGGGTCGACCCGGGCCTGGTGGAGATGGCGCGCAGCTACGGGCTGTCGGGCTGGCGGCTGTACCGCGACGTGATCCTGCCCGGGGCGCTGGCGTCCATCCTGGTCGGCCTGCGGTTCTCGCTCGGGCTGATGTGGGTGATCCTGATCGTGGCCGAGACCATCTCGGCGCAGGCGGGCATCGGCTACCTCACGATGAATGCGCGGGAGTTCCTGCAGACCGACGTGGTGCTGCTGGGGATCCTGCTCTATGCGGCGCTGGGCAAGCTGGCCGACGTGGCCGCGCGACTGCTCGAGCGCTGGTGGCTGCGCTGGCATCCGGGTTACGCGGGAGGCTCCCATGGCTGAGAACGCAGGCGTGCGCATCGAACTGCGCGGATTGGGCAAGCGCTACGGCACGCGCCAGGTGCTGCACGAGACGCAGCTGGTGGTCGAACCCGGCGAGTTCGTCGCCGTCGTGGGCCGCAGCGGCTGCGGCAAGAGCACGCTGCTGCGGCTGGTGGCGGGCCTGGAGCGTGCCGACGCGGGCAGCGTGCTGCTGGACGGCCGTCCCGCCGACGGCCTGCGCGGGGACGCGCGGATCATGTTCCAGGACGCCCGCCTGCTGCCCTGGCGGCGGGTCCACGACAACGTGACGCTGGGGCTGGCAGGGCCGGCGGCCGCCGGGCGGGCCGCGCGGGTGCTGGCCGAGGTCGGCTTGGGCGACCGCGGTGGCGACTGGCCGGCGCGCCTGTCCGGCGGGCAGCGCCAGCGCGTCGCCCTGGCCCGCGCGCTGGTGCACGACCCGCGCCTGCTGCTGCTGGACGAGCCGCTGGGCGCCCTGGACGCGCTGACGCGCATCGAGATGCAAGCCCTCATCGAGCGGCTGTGGCGGGCCAGCGGTTTCACCGCGCTGCTGGTCACCCACGACGTGCACGAGGCGGTGGCCCTGGCCGACCGCGTGGTGCTGGTCGAGGACGGCCGCATCGCGCTGGACGAGCGCATCGACCTGCCGCGGCCGCGCACCCGCGCCGATGCCGGCTGCGCGGCGCTGGAGCAGCGCATCCTCGAACGCGTGCTGCGCCAGCCCGATGCACCCGCTGCTGCGCCGGCGGCCTGGCCGCTGGTGGCCCAGGCCCTGCGCTGGGCCGTCTGAATTCCCGATTCCTCCACCACCACAGAAAGGACATCCCATGGCGATCCAGGCCATCAACGTGCGCAACCAGTTCAAGGGCAAGGTCAAGGAGATCCTGCGCGGCGACGTGCTGTCGGAGGTCGACGTGCAGACCCCCTGGGGCATCGTCACCTCGGTGATCACCACCCGCTCGGTCGACGAGCTGCAGCTGGAGCCGGGCTCCGAGGTCGTGGCGCTGGTCAAGTCCACCGAGGTGTCGATCGCGAAGCTCTGAGCAGCGGGGCCCGGCATGCCGCCGCTAGACTGCGGCCACCACCGGGCCCGCCCATGATCGACCACCTCGACCACCTCGTCCTGACCACCGCCCGGCCGCAGGCCTGCGTCGACTTCTACACCCGCGTGCTGGGCATGCGGCTGGAGACCTTCACCGGCGGCACGCCGCCGGTGGAGCGCCGGGCCTTCCGGTTCGGCAGCCAGAAGATCAACCTGCACGTGCAGGGCGCGGAGTTCGAGCCCAAGGCCCACCTGCCGGTGCCGGGCTCGCAGGACCTGTGCTTCATCGCGTCGGTGCCGCTGGACGCGGTCATCGCCCGCCTGCACGGCGAGGGCTGGCCCATCGTCGAAGGGCCGGTGCTGCGCACCGGCGCCACCTCCCGGATCCGCTCGGTCTACGTGCGCGACCCGGACCTGAACCTGATCGAGATCTCCGAGCCGGCCTGAGCCGCACCGGGCACCGGCCGGGATCGGGCCCCGATCCGGCCGCTCAGCGCAGCGCCACCCACAGCAGCGATCCGCCGCTGGCCAGCAGCATCGCGTCGACCAGCAGGCGAAAGCCCGCGGGCGGCAGGCGCAGCACCAGGGCGCGGCCGGCGAACGAGCCCGCCATCAGCGCCAGGCCGGCGGCCAGGCCCTGCGCCACCACGTCGGCGGGCAGCGCGCCCAGCCCGCGGAAGGTGCCGACCTTGGCCGCATAGACCGCCAGCGAGGCCAGCGCCTCGGTGCCCAGCAGGGCGCCGCCCTGCAGCCCCGCGCCCTGGAACAGCGGCACGGTCAGCGGCCCGGTGGACACCACGATGCCGGTCAGCCAGCCCAGCGGCGCGCCCAGCAGCGCGAGCTGCGCCGGCCCCAGGCGCCACGCGCGGCGCGCGAGCAGGCGCCGCGCGGGCACCAGGGCCAGGAAGAACAGGCCCAGCGCCGCCTCCGCCACGCCGGTGGGCAGCGCCAGCAGGCTGCGCACGCCCAGCATCGCGCCGGGGACCGCCGTGGCGCAGAACGCGCCGGCCAGCCGCAGGTCGAGCGCGCGCCGCCAGGCGAGCACCCGGCCCAGGTTCCCGAGGAAGGCCGCGATGGCCATGATGGGCACCGCCTGCACCGGCCCGTGCGCCACCACCAGCACCGGCATCAGCACCATCGACGAGCCGGTGCCCACCACGCCCCCCACGGTGCCGGCGACGAGGGCGGTGGCCAGCACGAGCAGCAGGTCCATGGGCGTGCGCGGCCGCCCGGGGCGGGCTCAGACGCCCAGGTGCTGGGCCAGCACCTGCGGATCGGACCGCAGCTGGCCGCTGGTGCCCGCGAACACCACCTCGCCCTTGACGAGGATGACGTTGCGGTCCGTCAGCTGGGTGACGTGCTTCCAGTTCTTGTCCACGATCACCGTGGAAATGCCCGAGTCGCGGATCAGCCCGCAGATGCGCCAGATCTCGCGCGCGATCAGCGGCGCCAGGCCCTCGGTGGCCTCGTCCAGGATCAGCACGTCGGGGTTGGTCATCAGTGCCCGGCCGATGGTGAGCATCTGCTGCTCGCCGCCCGACAGCTGCTGGCCGCCGTGGCCCAGGCGCTCGGCCAGCCGCGGGAAGGTCTCCAGCACGCGCTCGTACGTCCAGTCGCGCTGGCCGCGGGTGCCGGGCCGCGCCGCCATCTGCAGGTTCTCGACCACGCTCAGGTTGCCGAAGATGCCGCGGCCCTCGGGCACGTAGGCGATGCCCAGCTGCGCGATCTCGTAGGGCGCGCGGCCGGTCATGTCGCGGCCCATCACCTGCACGCTGCCGCCGCGCGGCTTGACCAGCCCCATCAGGGTCTTGAGCAGGGTGCTCTTGCCCATGCCGTTGCGGCCCATCAGGCCGATGGTCTCGCCGCGCGCGACCTGGAAGTCGATGCCGCGCAGGATGTGGCTCTGGCCGTAGTAGGTCTGCAGGCCGCGGGCGTCGATCAGGAGTTCGCCGGCCATCTCAGTCGAGCCTCCGAAGGGCCGCCCCGCGGAGGCTCGGGCCCCCTCGGGGGGCAGCGCAGGCCACGAGGTGACAAGCGTGGGGACTCATGCTTCCTCGCCCAGGTAGGCCGCCTGCACGCCGGCGTCGGCACGGATCTCGGGTGGCGTGCCGCTGGCGATCACCTGGCCGTTGACCATCACCGTGAGCCGGTCGGCCAGCGCGAACACCGCGTCCATGTCGTGCTCGACCAGCAGCATCGCGTGGTCGGCCTTCAGGCGCTGCAGCAGGTCGACCAGGCGCTCGGCCTCGGCCGTGCCCATGCCGGCCAGCGGCTCGTCCAGCAGCAGCACGCGTGGCTCGGTCGCCAGCGTCATCGCGATCTCCAGCTGGCGCTGCTCGCCGTGGCTGATGGTGCCGGCGATGGCGTCGCGGCGCGGCGCCAGGCCGGCCAGTTCGAGGGCGCGCCCGGCCCGCGCGTTGGTCGCCGCGAAGCCCGTGGCCCGGTGCAGCCAGCGCGCCGGGTGCTGCGCGCGCGACTGCGCGGCCAGCCGCACGTTCTCCCACACGGTGAAGGGCAGGAAGATGTTGGTCTTCTGGTAGCTGCGGCCCAGGCCCGCGCGCGCGATCGCCTCGGGCGCGCGGCCGGTGACGTCGGCGCCGTCCAGCGTGACCGTGCCGGCGGTGGGCGGCAGGTCGCCCGACAGCAGGTTGGTCAGGGTCGACTTGCCGGCGCCATTGGGCCCGATCACCGCGTGGATGCGGCCGCGCCACAGGTCCAGCGACACGTCGTTGACGGCCGCCAGGCCGCCGAACCGCTTGGTCAGCCCGCGGGCCGACAGCAGCACCGCGTCGCTCATCGCGGCTCCCCGCGCTGCAGCAGCCGCGCGGCGGCGCCCAGCAGGCCGCGCGGCGCAAAGGCCACCACGGCGACGATGAACAGGCCCATCCACAGCTGCCAGTGCTTGCCGGCGTCGAAGCCGCCGACCGAGGGCAGGTCCTTGAATTCGTGCAGCAGGAACTCGAACGCGAAGGCGCCGACCGCAGCCCCCGCGAAGTTGCCCATGCCGCCCAGGATGACCATCATGATGGCGTGCGCGCTCATGTGGAAACCCATGAGCTCGGGGTTCACGAAGCCGGTCTGCGCGCCCCACAGGTAGCCCGCCAGGCCGGCCAGCGCGCCCGACAGCGTGAAGGCCGCGAGCTTGTAGCCGAAGGTGCCGTAACCCAGGGCCCGCATGCGGTGCTCGTTGACGCGGATGCCGGCCAGCACGCGGCCGAACGGGCTCCACAGCAGCCGCCGCAGGAAGGCATACACCGCGACCAGGCAGGCGAGGGTGAAGAAGTAGAAGGCCTTCTTGTTCTCCAGGTCGAACAGCACCGCGTCGGGCTTGAAGTTGATGTACACGCCGTCGGAGCCGCCCAGCTTCAGCGCCCACTCGCCCACGCGCAGCTCCTTGTTGTCGAACACCAGGTAGAACAGCATCTGCGCGAAGGCCATCGTGACCATGATGAAGTAGATGCCGTGGGTGCGCACCACGAAGAAGCCGATCACCAGCGCGAAGGCCGCCGAGACGGCCAGCGCCAGCGGCAGCGACCACCACAGCGCCACCGGCCCCGCATCGGAGGACACCAGCGACAGCGCGTAGCCGCCCAGGCCGAAGAAGGCCGCATGGCCCAGCGACACCAGGCCGGTGACGCCCTGCAGCAGGTCCAGGCTCATCGCGAAGATCGCCAGGATCATCATGCGGGCGACCATCTGCACGTAGAAGTCCGCCGCCATGAACGGGAAGGCCGCCAGCGCGGCCAGCGCCAGCACCAGCGCGACCTGCAGGCCGCGCGGCAGCGCCTCGAGATGGGCCTTGGCAGCGCTCATTGCTTGAACAGTCCTTCGGGCTTGAACAGCAGCACCGCCGCCATCAGCATGTACACCAGCATCCCGGCCACCTGCGGCAGCAGCACCTTGCCGAAGGTGTCGACGGCGCCCACCAGCAGGGCGGCGATCAGCGCGCCGCGCACCGAGCCGATGCCGCCGATCACCACCACCACGAAGCACATGATCAGCACCTGCGAACCCATGTTGGGGTACAGGCTGGAGACGGGCGCGGCGATCATGCCGGCGATGGCCGCCAGCGCCACGCCGATGGCGAACACCACCGCGTGGATGCGCTTGATGTTCACGCCCAGGGCTTCGGCCATGTCGTGGTTGAACGCGCCGGCGCGGATCTTCATGCCCAGGCGCGTGCGCGAGATCAGCAGGTACAGCGCCAGCGCCAGCAGGATGCAGACGCCGGACATGAACAGGCGGTAGACCGGATAGGACAGGTTCACCGTCAGCGGGATCGAGGCGGCCAGCGCCTGCGGCACCTGGATCGCATGCACGTCGTCGCCCCAGGCGATCGAGCGCAGTTCCTCGAAGACGTAGATCAGGCCGAAGGTCAGCAGGACCTGGTCGAGGTGGTCACGGTGGTAGAAGTGCCGGAACAGCAGCTTCTCCAGCACCCAGCCGAAGGCGAAGGCCAGCACCGCGCCGGCCACCACCGCCAGCGTGAAGCTGCCGATCTGGCGGGTCAGCGCCCAGGCCAGGTAGGCGCCCAGCATGTAGAAGCTGCCGTGCGCCAGGTTGACCACCCCCATGATCCCGAAGATCAGGGTCAGGCCGGCGGCGAGCATGAACAGCAGCAGTCCGTACTGGACGCTGTTGAGCAGCTGGATCAGGAAATTGGCAAGGTCCATCGGGAGGCGTCGGACGCCCGGCGCTGCGCGGCAGGCAAAAAAATGGGAGGCGGGTGCCTCCCTGCGTAGCGAGAAGCGTGCCTCAGCCCATCTTGCAGCCGGCGCCGGAGTCGGCCAGGGCCTTGGCGGCGATGCCCACGACCTTGTTCTCCTTGTTCTCGACGCGGCGCAGGTAGATGTCCTGCACCGGGTTGTGTTGCGGGCTCATGGTCCACTTGCCGCGCGGGCTGTCGATGGTCTGCGACTCCATCGCCTTGTACAGCGCCGGCTTGTTCGACATGTCGCCCTTGACCGCCGCCAGGCCCTGGGCCAGCAGCAGGCCGCTGTCGTAGCCCTGGACGGCGTACACGTCGGGCTGCAGCTTGAAGGTCTTGGCGTAGTCCAGGCGGAACTGGCGGTTGCGCGCCGTGTCCAGCGAGTCGCTGTAGTGCATCGTGGTCATGATGCCGTCGGCGGCCGGGCCGGCGGCGTCGAGCACGCCCTCGGTCAGGAAGCCCGAGCCCCACAGCGGGATCTTGTCCTTCAGGCCCGCGGCCGCGTAGTCGCGGATGAACTTGGCCGCGCCGCCGCCGGCGAAGAAGCAGGCCACCGCGTCGGGCCGCAGCGAGGCGATCTCGGTCAGCAGCGCCTGGAACTCGACGTTCGGGAAGGGCAGGCCCAGTTCCTTGACGATGGTGCCGCCGGCCTTGGTGTAGCTCTCCTTGAAGCCCTCGAAGGCCTCGTCGCCGGCCGCGTACTTCCAGGTGATCCAGACCGTGCGCTTGAGGCCCTTGTCCATCATCGGCTTGCCCAGGGCGAGCGTGGGCTGGCTGTTGGTGAACGAGGTGCGGAACACGTTGGGCGCGCACAGCGCGCGGGTGGCCGCATGCACGCCGGCGTTGGGAATGATGCTGAGCACGCCGCTCTCGCGGGCCACGCGCTGGATGCCCATCTGCACGCCCGAGTGCACGGTGCCGATCAGCACGTCGACCTTGTCGCGCTGCACCAGCCGGTTGGCGTTCTCCACCCCCTTGGACGGCTCGGACTCGTCGTCGACCTTGAACCACTCGATCTCGCGGCCCCCGAGCTTGCCGCCCTTCTCGTTGATGGCCATGCGCACGCCGTTCTCGATGGCCACGCCCAGCTGCGCAAAGGTGCCGGTGTAGGGCAGCATGAAGCCCACCCGGATCTTGTTCGATTGCGCGCGCGCGATCTGCGGCAGCAGCAGGCCGACCGAGGCGGCGCCGACGACGGCGGCACTGCGGGTCAGGACGAGGCGGCGGGTGGTCATGCGGTGGGTCTCCAGGTGGGTCGTTGAAGCTTGAAGCTTTCTACCGGAATGTCCGCTGCGCCGCACCATGGCTTTCCCCAAGGACGGCGCGGGGCCTCAGCCGGCGGCGGCCGCGCGCAGCCGGAAGCGCTGGATCTTGCCGGTCGCCGTCTTGGGCAGCTCGGGCACGAAGGCGATCCAGCGCGGGTACTTGTAGGGCGCCAGCTGCCCCTTGACGTGCTGCTGCAGCGCGGCCTCGTCGACGTCGGCGCCCGGCTTGCGCACGACGTAGGCCTTGGGCTTGACCAGCCCGTCGTCGTCCTGCACGCCGATCACCGCGGCCTCGAGCACCGCCGGGTGGGTGGCCAGCGAGGCCTCGACCTCGAACGGCGAGACGTAGATGCCGCCCACCTTGAGCATGTCGTCGCTGCGCCCGCCGTAGGTGTAGTAGCCGTCGGCATCGCGCGTGTACTTGTCGCCGCTGCGGGTCCACTCGCCGCAGAACGTGGCCTTGGTGCGCGCGCGGTTGTTCCAGTACATCAGCGCGGCGCTGGGGCCGGCGATCTGCAGCTCGCCGATCTCGCCGTCGCCGCACTCGCGGCCCGCGTCGTCGACGATGCGCAGCCGGTAGCCGGGCACCGGCTGGCCGGTGGTGCCGTAGCGGACCGCGCCGGGCCGGTTGGACAGGAAGATGTGCAGCATCTCGGTCGAGCCGATGCCGTCCAGGATCTCGCAGCCGTAGGCCTCGGTCCAGCGGCGGCCGATGTCGGCCGGCAGGGCCTCGCCGGCGCTGGTGCACACGCGCAGGGCCAGTTCCTCGCGGCGGGGCCGCTGGGCATCGGCCAGCAGCGCCGCGTACAGCGTGGGCACGCCGTAGAAGATGGTGGGCCGGTGCGTGCGCAGCACCTGGAACACGTCGGCCGGCGTGGGGCGCGAGGGCAGCAGGACCGTGGTGGCGCCCACGGCCATGGGAAAGGTCAGGGCGTTGCCCAGGCCGTAGGCGAAGAACAGCTTGGCCGCCGAGTACACGACGTCGTCCTCGCGGATGCCCAGCACGCCGCGGCCGTACAGCTCGGCGGTCTGCACCAGGTGGGAGTGCAGGTGCACCGTGCCCTTGGGCGCGCCGGTGGAGCCGCTGGAGTACAGCCAGAAGCAGGGCTCGTCGCTGCAGGTCGAGGCCACCGTGTGGCGGTCGCTGCCCGCGGCGATCCAGCCGGCCACCGAGCGCTCGCCGGTGTCGCCGGCCACCACCACGTGGCGCAGGCCGGCGACCTCGCCCACCAGCGGCTCGAAGGTGGGCAGCAGCGCCTTGGACACGCACAAGGCCTGCGCGCGGCAGTCGCGCAGCATGTAGCCGAAGTCGGCCCCGGTCAGCAGCGTGTTGACCGCCACCGGCACCACGCCGGCCAGGATGCAGCCCAGGAAGACCACGGGCCATTCGGGCGTGTCGTGCATGGCCACCAGCACCCGGGCCTCGGGGGCGATGCCGCGCTCGCGCAGCGCGTTGGCGAAGCGGTGCGCCTGCTCGCGCAGCTGGCCGTAGGTGAGCACCTGGCCGGTGGATGCATCGACGAAGGCCGGCTTGTGGAAGCGCGCCGCGTTGCGCTCCAGCAGGTCGTGCGCCGCGTTGTAGTCGCGCGGGATCTCCACCCGCGGCGGGCTGCTGCCGTGGTCGGCGTGGCTCAGGTGCATGGTGTCTCCTCGTTCTTCTCGCGCGCCGGTGGTGGTGCGGGTTCCCGGCCCGCGGTGCCGCAGGCTCAGGCCGCCTGGCGGCTGGCCAGCTCGGCCAGGGCCTGCTGCAGCCACTGGCGGCACCAGACGGTGCCTTCCTCCTCGGCCAGCGTGCCGGCGCTGGCGTCGTGGCACCAGACCTCGCCGATGCGCTGCGCGCCCAGGCCCTGCAGGCGCTCGTCGAACTTCTGGCCGCCGAAGCAGTAGGTCTGCAGGTAGGTGCGGTCGCCCAGCGCGATCACGCCGTAGTTCACGTGGCCCAGGAACTTCGGCTGGGCGTCCAGCGACTCGTACAGCTGGCGCGCGTTGTCGGGAACGTCGCCCGAGCCGTAGGTCGAGGTGCAGATGAGATATAGCGCATCTTCGTCGAAGGCGCCGATGTCCAGGCCGTCCATCAGCTGCACCTCGATCTCGTCCACGAGGTCGGCGCAGTCCATCTGGATCGCCTGGGCGACGTAGTCGGCGGTGCTGGTCATCGTGCCGACGAGGATCTTGAGCTTCATGCGGGGCCTCACATGCAGTAAATTGCTTGACGTCTCGGTTGACGGCAGTATACTGCAATCTTGACGCAGATCAACGACCCGCCAGATCGCCTCGCCCCCATGTTGCCCGTGACGCATCCCGACCATGACAGCCGCGCCACGCTCGCCGAGCTGGGCGGGCGGGTGCGGGCCTGGCGCGCGCGGCGCGGCATGACCCGCAAGCAGCTGGCCCGCGACTCGGGCCTGTCCGAGCGCTTCCTGGCCGACGTGGAATCCGGCAAGGGCAACGTCTCGATCAACTCGCTCGAGGCCTGCGCCCGCGCGCTGAACATCACCATCCTGGAACTGCTGCAGGACGCCCCGCGCCCCGCGCTGGCCCGCCTGCACCAGTTGCTGGCCCGGCTGGACGAGGCCCAGCTCGATGCGGCCCATGCCCTGCTGGCCGGCAGCTTCGGCCTGGACGAGACCGAGGGCCGCGAGCGCCGCGTGGCGTTGATCGGGCTGCGCGGCGCCGGCAAGTCCACCCTGGGCGCGCAGCTGGCCGCGCGCCGCGGCGTGCCCTTCGTCGAGCTCGACCGCGAGATCGAGCGCGAGGCCGGCACCAGCATGAACGAGATCCTGCTGCTGCACGGCCAGGCCGGCCTGCGGCGCATCGAGCGCCGCGCGCTGCTGCGCATCGCCGAGGACCATGCCGACGGCCTGGTGATGACCACCGGCGGCAGCATCGTCAGCGAGCGCGAGACCTTCGACCTGCTGCAAAGCCGCTTCTGGTGCGTCTGGCTCAAGGCCAGCCCCGAGGAGCACATGAGCCGCGTGGTGGCACAGGGCGACATGCGCCCCTTCGACACCACCCGCGGCGCCACCGGCGAGGCGCTGGAGGACATCCGCCGCATCCTCGCCAGCCGCGAGCCGCTGTACGCCCGCGCCGACGCCGTCGTGGACACCGCCGCGCGCACCCTGCAGCAGTCGCTGCAGGACCTCGCGCGGGCCGTGCCCGCCGCCACCGAACGACCCAAGGAGACCGCATGAATGCCATGACCGAGCCGCTGCTGTTCCAGCAGGACGGACGCGAACTGGTGCGCTTCGCCACCGAGCCCGCCCGCTACCGCCACTGGAGCCTGCAGGTCGAGGGCGACGTCGCCCGCCTGACGCTGGACATCGACGAGGAGGGCGGCATCAAGCCGGGCTACAAGCTCAAGCTCAACTCCTACGACCTGGGCGTGGACATCGAGCTGCACGACGCGCTCAACCGCATCCGCTTCGAGCACCCGGCCGTCAAGGTGGTGGTGTTCGCCTCGGGCAAGGACCGCATCTGGTGCTCGGGCGCCAACATCTACATGCTGGGCGTGTCCACCCACGCCTGGAAGGTGAACTTCTGCAAGTTCACCAACGAGACCCGCAACGGCCTGGAGGACAGCGCGCAGCACGACGGCCTGAAGTCGCTGGCGGCCGTGACCGGCGCCTGCGCCGGCGGCGGCTACGAGCTGGCGCTGGCCTGCGACCGCATCGTGATGGTCGACGACCGCTCCTCCACCGTCAGCCTGCCCGAGGTGCCGCTGCTGGGCGTGCTGCCGGGCACCGGCGGCCTGACCCGCGTGACCGACAAGCGCAAGGTGCGGCGCGACCTGGCCGACATCTTCTGCACCACCAGCGAAGGCGTGCGCGCCGACCGCGCCAAGGACTGGAAGCTGATCGACGGCCATGCCAAGCCGCAGCAGTTCGGCGCGCTGGTGGAGGCCGAGATCGCGGCGCTGCGCGCGCAGTCCGACCGCAGCGGGCCGGCCCAAGGCATCACGCTGGCGCCGTTGCAGGCCACGGTCGATGCCCACGGCTACCACTACGGCTTCGTCGATGCCCGCGTGGACCGCGACACCCGCATCGCCACGCTGACCGTCAAGGCGCCCGCGGCGCCGGTCGAGGCCACGCCCGAGGCGATCGAGGCCGCCGGCTGCGCCTGGTGGCCGCTGCAGGTGGCCCGCGAGCTCGACGACGCGATCCTGAACCTGCGCACCAACGAGCTGGAAGTGGGCACCTGGGTGATCCGCACGGAGGGCGACGCTGCCCACGTGCTGCAGGCCGATGCCGTGATGGGCGCGCTGGCCGGCCACTGGCTGGTGCGCGCCACCACCGGCGCGCTGCGCCGCACGCTGGCCCGGCTGGACGTGACCAGCCGCTCGCTGATCGCGCTGGTCGAGCAGGGGTCGTGCTTCGCCGGCACCTTCTACGAACTGGCGCTGGCCTGCGACCGCATCTACATGCTGGACCTGCCCGACACCCCCGAGGCCGCGCCGGTGCTGCAGCTGTCGCCGGCCAACTTCGGCCGCTACCCGGCCGTCAACGGCCTGACGCGCCTGCAGACGCGTTTCTGCGAGGACCAGGCCACGGTCGACGGGCTGGCCGCCCTGCAGGGCCAGCGCCTGGCCGCGCCGCGGGCGCTGGCGCTGGGCCTGGTCACGCTGGCGCCCGACGACATCGACTGGGACGGCGAGATCCGGCTGGTGCTGGAGGAGCGCGCCTCGCTCTCGCCCGACGCGCTGACCGGCATGGAAGCCTCGCTGCGCTTCCCCGGCAAGGAGACCATGGCCACCCGCGTGTTCGGGCGGCTGTCGGCCTGGCAGAACTGGATCTTCATCCGCCCCAACGCCGTCGGCGAGGAGGGCGCGCTGAAGCTGTTCGGCACCGGCAAGAAGGCCCGGTTCGACTGGAAACGCATCTGAGACGCCCCGCACGCACGACGCACCGAAGGAGCACCCCATGAGCACGATCGACCTGCAAGCCCGCATCCCCAACAACGTCCAGCTGGCCGACAACCGCCAGCTGCAGCGCGCGCTGGAGCATTGGCAGCCCGCCTTCCTGAAGTGGTGGGACGAGATGGGCCCGAGCGACTTCAACGCCAAGGACGTCTACCTGCGCACCGCCGTGGGCGTGGACGCCTCGGGCTGGGCCAGCTACGGCTACACGCCCATGCCCGACTACCGCTGGGGCATCTTCCTGGCCGACAAGGAGGAGCAGCGCAAGATCGGCTTCGGCGACTTCATGGGCCAGGACGTGTGGCAGGACGTGCCCGGCGAGTTCCGCTCGACCTTCCGCCGCCTGATCGTCACGCAGGGCGACACCGAGCCGGCCTCGGTCGAGCAGCAGCGCCTGCTGGGCCACACCGCGCCGTCGCTGTACGACCTGCGCAACCTGTTCCAGGTCAACGTGGAGGAGGGCCGCCACCTGTGGGCCATGGTCTACCTGCTGCACGCGCATTTCGGCCGCGACGGCCGCGAGGAGGCCGAGGAACTGCTCGAGCGCCATTCGGGCGACCCGGACAAGCCGCGCATCCTGGGCACCTTCAACGAGCCCATGGACAACTGGCTGTCCTTCTTCATGTTCACCTACTTCACCGACCGCGACGGCAAGTT
The DNA here is from genome assembly GCA_027484575.1 of Comamonadaceae bacterium. Lineage (GTDB taxonomy): Bacteria > Pseudomonadota > Gammaproteobacteria > Burkholderiales > Burkholderiaceae_C > Ramlibacter. The sequence goes on along the minus strand of JAIXSQ010000007.1, from coordinate 75,533 downwards.
CCAGCTCAAGAGCTTCGCCGAGAGCGCGTTCGACCCGCTGGCGCGCACCACGCGCTTCATGCTGACCGAGGAGGCGCACCACATGTTCGTGGGCGAGACCGGCGTGGGCCGCGTCATCAAGCGCACGCTCGAGGTGATGAAGGAGCTGGACACCGACAACGTCGAGATCCTGCGCAAGGCCGGCGTGGTGGACCTGCCCACCATCCAGCGCTTCCTGAACTTCTGGTTCACCAGCTCGCTGGACCTGTTCGGCTCCGAGGCCTCGTCCAACGCGGCCAACTACTTCGCCAACGGCATCAAGGGCCGCCCCGACGAGGCCAAGTTCGCCGACCACCTGGAGTCCGGCACCGAGATGCAGATCCAGGTGCCCGACGGCCAGGGCGGGATGAAGTCCGAGACCATCAGCGTGCGCAACGGCATCAACGAGGTCACGCGGCTGGAGTACGTCAAGGACTGCAACGTGGGCGTGACCCGCTGGAACATGGCGATCAAGCGCGCCGGCGTCGGCTTCGAGCTGAAGCTGCCGTCCACGCGGTTCCGCCGCTCGGTCGGTGTGTGGGCGGGCTTTCCCACCACGCCCGAGGGCCAGCCGATCAGCCAGGCCGAGTTCGACGCCCGCAAGGACGAGTGGCTGCCCACCGCGGCCGACCAGGCCTTCGTCAAGAGCCTGATGCAGCGCGTGACCGAGCCCGGCAAGATGGCCGCGTGGATCGCGCCGCCCGACCGCGGCATCAATGCCCAGCCGGTCACCTACGAGTACGTGAAGCTCTGAGCCGCGCGGGCGCCTGTCCCGCGTGAAGGTGTGGCGACGGCGGCCTGCGGGCCGCCGTCGTGCGTGTGGCGGGCCCGTGTCCTACGGGCGTGGGTGCCCCGGGCCGCTGGCCGCCACGCCCCGGTCGGCAGAGGCTGGCGTCCTGTTCGTTGCAGGAGGCTCCCATGCGCAGGCTCTTCGTTCTCTCCCTGGTGCTGGGCACCGCGGCCGCGGTCGCGCAGGTGCCCGGTCGCACCGACCCGGCCACGGGCACCACCGGCGCCGACACCGACACGCCGGCGGGGCAGGGCGCCACCACCGAGGGCGCCCTGGGTGCCAGTGGCGGTGCCATCGTCCAGCCGGGGTCCACCCCGGCGCTGCGCGGCGCGCGGCCCGATGCGGCCGACACGCCCAGCGGCACCCGTTCGGGCGCCATGGGCGCCCCGCCCAACAGCCCGGCCGCGCCGGGCGGCGCCGCGCCCAACCGCGGCATGGAGTCGCCGCTGCCCGGGGCCCTGGGCACCTGCCCGCCGGGCGTGGCCAGCAGCGGCTGCCCGCCGGCCGGCGGCGTCGTGCGATGAACGGGAGGGCGTGCGGCGGTCCGCGACGGGTGCACGGCTAGAATCGCCGCTCACGGAGCGTAGCGCAGTCTGGTAGCGCATCTGGTTTGGGACCAGAGGGTCGAAGGTTCGAATCCTTTCGCTCCGACCACATCCCCCACGGCGGCCCCGCCCGCCTGCGGCTCAGTCGGCCAGGTAGGCCGTCACCGCCGCCGCCGGCAGGCCTGCCGGCGCGGACAGCCCGCCCGGCATGTCGCCCCCCAGTTGCAGCCGCCGCAGCACCAGCAGGTCCTGTGCCTGGCGCAGCGCGCCGGTCAGCGGCTCGTCCACGCCGGGCAGGTCCGGGTCGTCCAGCAGCAGGGCCAGGCGGTTCAGCGGCTCGCTCAGGTTCCAGGCGGCGACCAGCCGGCCCAGCAGCTGGTCGCGCCGGCCGAGCAGGGCCTGCGCGAAGTCGGGCCGCTCGAGCAGGCCGCGGTGCAGCGCCGGCTCGATGCGCTCGAGCTCCAGCGCCTTGAGCACGGCCGACCAGCCCACGCCCAGCAGCAGGCCGGCCAGGTAGGCATCGACCGGGTCGCTGCGCGGCGCCAGCGCCACCACCAGGCGGGCGCAGCGCTCCGATTCGTCCTGCAGCCGGGTGGCCGCGCGGGCCCGCAGCCCGGTGCCGTCGGCCACGAACAGCGGGTGCATCAGCACCCGCGCCACCGCGTCCTGCAGGCCCTCGCTGCCCAGCAGGTCGATCGCCTGCGACAGCGTGGGGGCGCGGCCGCGCAGCAGGTGGGCGAACAGGCTGGAGCGGGCCAGCCGCAGCACCTCGGCGGTGAGCAGGGCATCGCGCTCGATCAGCCCGGCCACGTCGGCCCGCGACCAGGCCAGGCTGCGCAGCGTGTTCATCAGCCGCGGCACGATGTTGGGCGCCCGGCCGACCAGCCGGGACCAGCCGTCGCGGCTGTCCAGCGCGGCGTCCAGCGCGGCCAGGGCGCGGTCGGCCACGCGCGGGTCCTGCCGCTTGGGCGTGGCCGGCAGCGGCAGCAGCCAGACCAGGTAGCGCGGCCGGCCGGCGGCGATGGCGGAGGCGCCGACCGCCACCGGGCCCGGCGCCGGCGCGTCGTCGGCGTCGGGCAAGGCGATGCCGGCGACCGGCAGGGCCGCCAGCACGGCGTCGGCCTCGGGCCGCCGCCGACTCCACCAGTGCATCCACGCCATCGCGCCTGTGTCCTCTCCGTTGCGGGCAGGGACGCAGCGGTCCCCGGGGCGAGTGTGCGGATGGGCTGCGGTGGCGATGCGCGGAAAAGGGGCGGCCTTGCCCCCGAGATCAGGCGCTGCGCTTGTCGCGCACCACCAGCACGGGCACGGGCGCCAGCCGCACCACCTGCTCGGCGCCGCTGCCCAGCAGCAGCCGGTCCAGGCCGCGGCGGCCGTGGCTGCCCACCACGACCAGGTCGGCATCCCAGGCCAGCGCCTCCCGGGCCACGTCGTCGCCCAGCCGGCGGCCCGGCACGTCCAGCAGCTTCGCATCGCAGGCGACGCCGGCGGCGATGGCGCGGGCGCGGGCCTGCTCCAGCACCTGGGCGGCCTGGGCGCGGGCCTGCACCAGCACGTCGCCCGAGGCCTCGAATCCGGTGAGGTAGACCAGGTCGTCGAAGCAGTGCACCACCCGCAGCTGCCCGCCGCCTTCCCGGGCCAGTTGCAGTGCGGTGGCCAGGGCACGGTCGGACGGCTCGCTGCCGTCGACGGGAACCAGGATGCGCTGGAAGGCGGGCATGGGACACCTCGCGGGTCGGTGGATGGGGGCAACCAGTGTGCGGCGGCGGCCCGCCGCACGGTTTGCGGCCGGTCAAGCGCCAGCGGCATGGCCGGCCGCACGGCCGGGCCGGCAGCGGCCCGGATGGGCGCGCCGTGTCACAATCCGCGCCGCTCCGGGGTGCAGGCCGCATGGCCTGCTGAGATCCAGACCCGTGAACTTGAACCGGTTCGCACCGGCGTAAGAAGAGCAGCTCCCGCCCGTGCGGCCCGCGCCGCGCCGGCCGGGGATCTCCTTCCGGAGCGTGTGTCGCCCACTGCGAAGGAGAGCCATGACCGCCGAGATCCCCCGCACCCGCGCCTATCCGCGCGTGCTGTCCATCGCCGGCTCCGACAGCGGCGGCGGCGCCGGCATCCAGGCCGACCTGAAGGCCATCGCGGCGCTCGGCTGCTACGGCATGACCGCGATCACCGCGCTGACCGCGCAGAACACCCTGGGCGTGACCGCCATCCACGGCGTGCCGCTGGACATGCTGGCCGCGCAGGTCGACGCCGTCGCCACCGACATCGGCGTGGACGCGACCAAGATCGGGATGCTGCACAGCGCCGAGACCATCGCCTGCGTGGCCGCCGCCATCGACCGCCACCGCCTGGCGCCGGTGGTGCTGGACCCGGTGATGGTGGCCACCAGCGGCGCCCGCCTGATCGAAGCGCAGGCGGTCGACAGCCTGGTGCGGCTGCTGTTCCCGCGCGCGGTGCTGGTCACGCCCAACCTCGACGAGGCCGCGCTGCTGGTGGGCCGGCCGCTGGCCACCGAGGACGACATGGCCTCGGCCGCCCGGCGCCTGCTCGACCTGGGTGCCAACGCCGTGCTGCTCAAGGGCGGCCACCTGCCCGGCGACGGCGTGGCCGACCTGCTGCTGGCCGCCGGCCAGGCGCCGCGCTGGTGGCGCGGCCCGCGCATCCCCACCGCCAACACCCACGGCACCGGCTGCACGCTGTCCAGTGCCATCGCCGCCGGCCTGGCCGGCGGCATGGCCCTGGCCGACGCGGTCGAGGCCGCCCGGGCCTACGTGCGCGGCGCGCTCGAGGCCGGCGCCGCCGTGCGCACCGGTGCCGGCAGCGGCCCGCTGAACCACGCCTGGGCGCCCCGGCCCATGCACACCCGGCCCCTGGCATGAGCACCGGTGCCACGCTGCCGCCGGCGATGCAGGCGCTCGTCGCGCGCCTGCTGGACTTCCTGGCGCAGGACGGGTGCGACGAGGCGCAGTTCGACGCGATGGCGCGCGAGGTCTTCGCCTTCCAGCATGCCCACAGCGAACCGCTGCAGCGCTTCTGCCGCCAGCGCGGCATCACGCCGCGGCGCATCGGCAGCTGGCGCGAGATCCCGGCCGTGCCCATCGGCGCCTTCAAGGAGGCGACGCTCAGCTGCATCCCGCCGCAGGACTGTGCCGGCATCTTCATGACCAGCGGCACCACCCGCGGCGAGGTGCGCGGCCGCAACCACCACCCCAGCTTCGCGGTCTGGGACCTGTCGATGCGGCGTCCCTTCGCGCAGCGCTTCATGCAGGGCATCGACCGCCTGCCGATGGTGGTGCTGTTCCCCGACGCGCAGCAGCTGCCGAACTCCTCGCTGGCGCGCTACCTCACGCAGGCGGTCCGCCTGCACGGAAGCCCGGGCAGCCGCGCGTGGGTCGGTCCCGCGGGCATGGACGTCGACGGCGTGGTGCGCACCCTGGAGGCCGCGCAGCGCGACGGCACGCCGCTGGCCCTGCTGGGCGCCAGCTTCAGCCTGGTGCACCTGCTGGACGCGCTGGCCGAGCGCGGACTGCGCTGCACGCTGCCGGCCGGCAGCCGCATCCTCGACACCGGTGGCTTCAAGGGCCAGTCGCGCGTGCTGGAGCCCGAGGCCTTCTATGCCCTGCTGGGCGCCACCTTCGGCGTGCCGCGCGCGCTGTGCATCAACATGTACGGCATGACCGAGCTCAGCTCGCAGTGCTACGACGCCGGCAACGCGGTGCTGCCGTCCCCCAAGTCGGGCCCGCACTGGCTGCGCACCCGGGTGCTGGACCCGCTCGGCGACCGCGAGCTGCCGCCGGGGCAGCCCGGCCTGCTGGCCCACACCGACCTGGCCAACTTCAACTCGGCCTGCACCATCCTCACCGAGGACGTGGGCGTGGCGACCGATGCCGGCTTCGTGCTGCTGGGGCGTGCCGAGGGCGCGCAGGCGCGCGGCTGCTCGCTGGCGGTGCAGGAGTTCCTGCGGGCGGCGGCGTGATGGCGGCCTTGCACCTGGACGCCGGCCACCTGCCCGGGCTCGCGGCGGACGCGGTGGCCCACGAGGTGTTGCGCTTCGCCGCCCACGGCCGCACGCTCGAGGTCCGCGTGCCCCGGCCCACGCCCGCGCAGCTGCGGCAGGTCGCCGCCCACGTGCGCGCCCACGCGGCCGCCGTGCTGCAGCCGCTGCCGGCCAGCGCCGTGGTCGACCTGCTCGACGCCGCCGTGGCCCGCCTGCTGGACATCGCCGACCCGCTGCGACGCGCGCTCGACGACCTGCTGCCCGTGGTCACCGGCACCGATCCCGAGCTGCTGCAGCGCACGCTCACCGCCTACCTGCAGGCCTTCCGCGGGCCGCAGCTGCACCGCTTCCTGGCCGGCGACTTCGCCAACCCCAAGGTGCTCGACGCCTTCCAGCCCTCGGCCAAGGGCGGCCTGGTGCGGGCGTTCGGGCCGGCGCTGGCCGCGCATGTCTGGGCCGGCAACACGCCCGGCCTGCCGCTGTGGAGCCTGGCCTGCGGCCTGCTCGCCAAGGGCGGCACGGTGGGCAAGCTGCCCAGCGCCGAACCCGTCTTCGCCACCGTCGCCGCGCAGGCCCTCGCGGCCGTGCATCCGCCGCTGGCCGACTGCCTGGCCATCGCCTGGTGGCCCGGCGCCGACGAGGCGCCGGCCGCGGCGCTGTTCCGGGAGGCCGACCTCGTGCTGGCCTACGGCGGGCAGGACACGCTGCGCCAGCTGCGCGCGCTGGTGCCGCCGTCGGTGCGCTTCCTCGGCTACGGCCACAAGCTGGGCCTGGCGCTGGTCGGCCGTGCCGCGCTGGATGCGCGCCGCGGCCCGGCGCTGGCCCGGCAGGCGGCGCTGGACATCGTGCGGCACGAGCAGCAGGGCTGCTACTCGCCGCAGGTGCTGTACGTGGAGCAGGGCGGTGCCATGCCGCCGCGCGCCTTCGCCGAGCACCTGGCCGGCGCGCTGGCGGCGCTGCAGCGGCAGCATCCGCGGGCCGAACCCGCGCTGGAGGACGCCGCGGCCCTGGCCGCCTGGCGCGCCGGCCTCGAATGGCGCGAGGGCGTGCAGCTGCTGGGCGATGCCGACGCCGGCTGGGCGGTCGCGTGGTCGGCCGCGCCGCTGCCGCCGCAGCCCTCGCCGGGCCGCCGCTGCGTGCTGGCGTGCGCCGTGCCGGCGCTCGAGGACGTGGTGCCGCTTCTGGCGCCCCAGCGCGACTTCCTGCAGACCGTGGGCCTGGCCGCCGACCCGGCCGCGCTGCTGCGGCTGGCGCAGCGGCTGGGCGCCGCCGGCGTGACCCGTATCGCGCCCATCGGCGGCATGGCGCAGCCGGAGCCCGGTTGGCACCACGACGGCGGCTGCAGCGTGGCCGACCTGGTGCGCTGGGTCGAGGTCGACGGCGCCGCCGAGCGGGCGGCCGACCGCTACGCGCCCTACGCGCAGGACGACGCGGCATGAACGCAGCGGCGGCCCCCGGCGACTTCCTCGTGCTCGACGGCGTGGCCTACGCTTGGCCGGGCCAGCCGCCGGTGGTGCAGGGCATCGCGCTGGGGCTGCGGCCGGGCGAGGTGCACTGCCTGGTGGGCCGCAGCGGCTGCGGCAAGACCACGCTGCTCAAGCTCGCCGCCGGCCTGCTCGCGCCCACCGCGGGCACGGTGCGGCGCGCCGATGGCGCGGCCGGCCTCGCGTCCGCGGGCGTCGTCTTCCAGTCGCCCACCCTGCTCGAATGGCTCAGCGCCGAGGACAACGTGCTGCTGCCGGTCTCGCTGCACCGCCGGCCGACGCCGGCCGACCGCGCGGCCGCCCGCGCGCTGCTGGCCCAGCTCGGCCTGGACGGCCTGGCCCGGCGCCGCCCGCGCGAGCTCTCGGGCGGCCAGCAGGGCCGGGTCGCGCTGGCTCGTGCGCTGCTGCTGCAGCCGCCCCTGCTGCTGCTGGACGAGCCCTATGCCTCGCTGGACGCGATCACGCGCGAGGAGCTGCAGGCCGACCTGCGCCGGCTGGTGCGCGCGCGCGGCACCACGGTGCTGTTCGTCACCCACGACCTGGCCGAGGCCGTGTTCCTGGGCGACCGCGTCTCGGTGCTGGCCGGCGGCCGGCTGCAGGCCACGCTGGACGTGGGCCTGCCCGACCCGCGCGGGCCCGCGCTGCACGACGCGCCGGCCTTCGGTGCCTGCTGCGCCGCCGTGCGGGCGGCGCTCGAGGCCGGGCAGGGCGCCGGCCTCGCGGAGCAGGCCGCATGACCGGGCGGCTGGGCCCCTGGTTGCTGCTGGCGGCGGTGCTCGCGGGCTGGGAGGGGGCCTGCCGCGCGCTCGCCATCCCGGCGCTGGTGCTGCCGCCGCCCTCGCAGGTCGCGCAGGCGCTGTGGGACGGGCTGGCCAGCGGCCGCTTCTGGCCGCACCTGCGGGCCACGGGCACCGCGCTGGGCCTGGGCCTGGCCGCCGGCGCCGGGCTGGGGCTGGCCGGCGGCATCGTGCTTGCCGAACTGCCGCGCGCCCGCGCGCTGCTGCTGCCCTGGGTGGTGGCCAGCCAGGTCGTGCCCAAGCTGGCGCTGATGCCGCTGCTGGTGCTGTGGTGCGGCTTCGGCCTGTTGCCCACGGTGGTGGTGACGGCGCTGATCTGCTTCTTCCCGCTGCTGGAGACCACGCTCACCGCCCTGGCGCGGGTGCCGCCCGAGCGGCTGGAGCTGTTCCGGCTGCTGGGCGCCAGCCGCTGGCAGACGCTGTGGCGGCTGAAGCTGCCGGCCGGCCTGCCCGCCATCCTGGCCGGCCTGCGCATCGCGGTGGTGCTGGCCCTGGTGGGCGTGGTGGTGGGCGAGTTCATCGGCACCACCACCGGCCTGGGCGCGCTGGTGATCGCGGCCCAGGGCAGCATGGACACGCCGCTGCTGTTCGCCGCCCTGGTGCTGGTCACCGCCCTGGGCCTGGCCGCCTACCACGCCACCCTGGCGCTCGAGCGCCGGCTGCTGCGCCCGTATTCCTGACCCTCCCAACTTCCGACGACGACGCATGACCGCCTTCCGACGCCGCCTGTTCCTCGCCGCCGCCGCCGCTGCGACGGCCGCTCCCGCGCTGCGCGCCCAGCCCGCCGCGGGCGGGCGCCTGGACCGACTGGCCGTGGCCGGCTGGAGCAAGGCCATCACCGAGATCACGCCGCTGCTGGTCGATGCCGACAAGGGCTTCTACCGGGCCCAGGGCCTGGCCCTGGAGGTGCTGCCCGGCGCCGGTGGCGGCGATGCGGTGCGCAACCTGCTGGCCGGGCAGGCCGACGTCGCCTTCACCGACCCGGCCTCGCTGTTCGCCGCGCTGGACCGCGGCGAGAAGCTCAAGGCGATCTTCGACATCTACCCGCAGAACGTCTTCAACGTGGTCGCCAGGAAGGGCAGCGGCATCCGCACGCCGGCGGACCTCAAGGGCAAGCGCATCGGCGTCTACAGCCTGGCCAGCGGCACCCGCACCAACCTGCAGGTGCTGCTGCATCAGGCCGGCTTGTCCGAGGCCGACGTCACCGTCGTGCCCACCGGCCTGCTCAACTTCGCGCCGCTGATGCAGGGCCAGGTGGACGCGACCGCCGCCACCGACACCGGCCTGGCCATCGGCCGCCGCCGCGGGCTGGGCGAGGTCGAGGTGCTGGAGGTGGGCCGCTGGCTGCCCGTCTCCAGCGACCTGTACGTGGTGCGCGAGCAGGACTGGCGCGAGCGCAAGGACCTGCTGCGTCGCTTCCTGCGCGCCTGGCGCGATGCGGCGCAGTGGATGATCGACCAGCCCGAGGAGGCCGCGCGGCTGGCCGGCCTGCGCGCCATCGACGGCAGCGATGCGGCGCTGGCGCTGGAGATCGTCAAGCTGCGCAACGCGTCCAGCCAGTCCGAGCTCACCCGCCGGCAGGGCCTGGGGGCGCTCGATGCCGCGTCGCTGCAGCGCGCGGCCGACGTCTACCGCGGCATCGGGCTGCTGAAGAACCGGCTGGACATGGCGCAGGTGGTCGCGACCGACCTGCTGCCGGGACGCTGACATGCAGGCGCACGACATGGACCTGCGTGGCAAGGTGGTGCTGGTCACCGGCGCCTCGCGCGGCATCGGCGCGGCGATCGCGCGGGCGTTCGCCGCGCAGGGCGCCGCCGTGGCGGTGAACTACCTGCGCCGCACCGAGGCGGCGCAGGCGGTGGTGCGCGACTGCGTGGCCGCCGGCGGCGACGCGCTGGCGCTGCAGGCCGACGTGACCGACCCGGCGCAGGCGCAGCCCCTGGCCGACCGCGTGCTGGCCGAGTTCGGCCGCATCGACGTGCTGGTCAACAACGCCTTCGCCCCTTACGCCTTCGACCCGGAGCGCCGCGTGCCGCACGACGCGCTGGACTGGGACGCGATGCTGCGGCAGTACACCGGCTCGGTCGGTGCGGCCTTCCACCTCAGCCGCGCGGTGCTGCCGGCCATGCGGGCGCGGGCGCAGGGCGCCATCGTCAACATCGCCAGCGACCTGGTCGAGGATCCCGCGGTGGCCTATGTCGACTACGGCACGGCCAAGGCCGCGCTGGTGGGCTACACCCGGCAGCTGGCGGCCGACGTGGGGCCGTTCGGCATCCGCGTCAACGCCGTCGCGCCGGGCCTGGTCCACCCCACCGAGGGCAGCGCCGGCACCCGGGCGGCGTTCCGCGACGCCCTGGCCCAGGCCACGCCGCTGCGCCGGCTGGCCCGGCCCGAGGACGTGGCCGGCCCGGTGCTGTTCCTGGCCTCGGCCTGGGGCGGTTTCGTCACGGGCCAGACGCTGCTGGTCGACGGCGGGCGGGTGATGCGATGAGCGGCACGGACTGGATCGGACCGCTGGCCCAGGCACAGGCCGCCGCCGGGGTGGACGGCGCAGCACCCGGGGTGGGCGCGGCGCTGCGCGCAGCCGGCCATGGCGGCGTGCTGCTGCTCGATGCCGCTCCCGGGGCGCGCCGGGCGCACTGGCTGGACACGCCGCAGGCGCGCGGCTGGGTGGTGCCGCCTGCCGGGCAGGCCCCGTGCGAGCCCGGCGCCGCGCGCGCTGCGGCGGCCCGCGCCCGCGCCGCCGGCCACGTCGCCGCCGATGCGCTGCTCATCGCGGCCCTGCAGGGCGCCGGCATCGCCGCCCCCGCGGCCGGCGAGCTGCCGCAGCTCAGCTGGGACGAGGCGCTGGACGTGCAGCCGCTGCGGCCGCCGGGCGGGCAGCCGCCGCTGGACCTGTACGCCATCGTCGACACCGCCGAGCGGGTGCGCGCGGTGGCCGAGGCCGGCGTCGCGACCGTGCAACTGCGCATCAAGCGGCCGTCCGCGCCCGATGCCGCCTGGCAGGACTGGCTGCGCGGGGAACTGGCGCAGGGCCTGCAGGCCTGCCGTGCGGCCGGGGCCACCCTGGTCGTCAACGACCACTGGCGGCTGGCGCGCGAGCTCGGGGCGCCGGCGGTGCACCTGGGGCAGGACGACCTGCTGGCCCTGGGCGCCGCGGGGCGGGCCGAGCTCGTGGCCAGCGGCGTCGGCCTGGGGATCAGCTCGCACAGCCTGTGGGAGCTGTGCCGGGCGCGCTACCTGGCCCCGCGCTCGATCGCCTGCGGGCCGGTGTGGCCCACCACCACCAAGGACATGCCGTGGCGCCCGCAGGGCCTGGACAACCTGGCCTGGTGGTGCCGGCTGGCCGGCGCGCCGGTCACGGCCATCGGCGGCATCCTGGCGCCGGAGCAGGTGCGGCAGGCCGCCGCCTGCGGTGCCGACGGCGTGTGCGTGGTGCGCGGCCTGGGCGAGCGGCCGGCGCAGGTGCTGCCGGCGCTGCGTGCGGCGCTGCGCGCGGGGCGGACCGACCCGCCGCCGCCGGTGCCCGACTGGCTGCATCCGGTGCTGCCGGTGTGACTTCCTCCCGCTGCAGCCGCCCCGCGTGCGGCCGCAGGCGCCATCGGCCGAAGGTTGGATGGCCGGGACTGTGACAATAGGTAACCATGCGTCGTCCCGCGTTACACGGCAGTCCCTGAGCCATGACTGACTTCGCCGCCGATCTCGTCCCCCGCATCTACCAGGCCGGCCTGTCCGAAACGAGCTGGCAGGAGGCGCTGGACGGCGTCGCCCGGCAGCTGGGCGCCACCGGCGTGCTGGCCTACGACGTTCCCGCGCGTGGCCAGGCCCAGGTGCTGGCCAACCGCGGCTTCGGCGACGAGGCGCTGGCCAGCTACTTCGACCACTACGCCGGCTGCAACGTCTGGGCCACCAGCGAGGCGATGGTGCCGGGCGCGATCCTGCTGTCCTCGCAGCTGTTTCCCGACAGCCGCCTGAAGGCGACCGAGTACTGGTCGGGCTGGCTGCGGCACGTGGACGTGTTCTACGTGGTCGGCGGCATCGTGCATGCCGATGCGGCCTCGCAGGTGCGCGTGAGCTTCACCCGGCCCGAATCCCGGCCGCGCTTCGAACCGGCCGAGCAGCAGGCGCTGGCCTCGCTGCTGCCGCACCTGCATGCGGCCTTTGGCGGCCACAAGCGGCTGCAGCAGGCCAGCCGGCTGGTCGGCCCGGTGCTGCACACGCTGGACCGCATGGCGCAGGGTGTGCTGATCCTGCGCCCCGACGCGACGGTGGTGCACCTGAACGAGTGCGCCCGCGCGCTGCTGGAGACCCAGACCGAGCTGCGCCTGGAAGGCGACGTGCTGACCTTCCGCACGCCGCAGCTGCGCGAGCGCTTCGAGGCCTATGCGCGCCCGGCGACGGCGCGCGAGGCGCTGTCGGACCTGTGCTTCCTGCTGCCCGGCAAGCCGGGGCTGCCGCGGCTGCAGGCGGCGGTGGTCGCGCTGCCCGACCCGCTGGCCGGCAGCCGCCACCTGGCCCTGTTCGTCAAGGAGCAGCGCACGCCGGCGGCGCCGGCGTCGGCGCTGCGGCAGCTCTACGGCCTGAGCCCCGCCGAGGCCCAGCTGGCCACCACCCTGGCGCGGGGCGACACCCTGGCCGACCACGCGCAGCAGCGCGGCATCAGCATCCACACCGCGCGCAGCCAGCTCAAGTCGCTGTCGCTCAAGCTCGGGGTGAGCCGCCAGGCCGAGATCGTGCACCTGGTGACCGGGCTGGCGCAGGGCTGGCACGGGCCCCACTGAGGCGCGGCGTCAGCCGGGCGGTCCCCAGGCCGTGTCGGCCAGCCGCGGGCTGCCGGGTCCGTCGGCGCCCAGCGAGACCACCAGCGCGCGCAGCTCGCGCAAGGCATCCGGGTCCTCCTGCAGCGGGGTCGAGGCATGCAGCCACAGGCCGCCGAAGTGGCTGACCTCCAGCAGCCAGCTGCCGCGCAGCTGGCGGCGCAGCGAGCGCTCGAGCAGCGGCAGGCCCAGCGACAGCCGCAGCGACGAGGCGCGGTCCCAGGCCATCAGGCGGACCATCGCCAGGAACACCGGCCGCTCGTCCGGCGCGGCGCCCAGGTGGCGCAGGTCCAGGTGCACCGCGGCCGGCGCGATGCCCGCGCGCGCGAACAGGGCGCGCACGACGTTGCCGTACTCGCCCTGCAGTTCGGCGATGGGGTGCGGACCGGGCGCGATGCCGGTGGACGGATAGCTGTCGCGCGCGTCGCGCTGGAACAGCCGGCGCAGGTCGATCATGTGAGTCCCCCTGATTCGGACGGCCTCTGGCGGGCCTGCCGCGCTTCTACCATGCCGGCGGCGACCCGCCTGCCGCCATGGGGGAGCGCGTGGCCGCGGCACGACAGGGGCCGCGCCCGCACCGCCCGGGCTCAGGCGAGCTGCGCGGTCGCCTCCGACCAGGCCTGCAGCGCCGCCTCGGCCTCGCGCCGCCAGCCGTCCAGGGCCGCGCCGGCCACCGGGGATGCCTCGAGCGCCGCGCACAGCGCCGCCAGCGCCGGGGCGCCCACCGTCGCCGCCGAGCCCTTGAGCTTGTGGGCCAGCCGGCCGACCGCGGCGGGCTCCGCCGCCGCCAGCAGCTCGGCCAGCGTCTCGGCGGTGCGGGCCAGGAAGATCTGGCGTGCCCGGCCGAACAGGGCGGTGTTGCCCAGGAAGCGCTCGGCCAGCGCGGCCGGGTCCCAGGCCGGCGGCCCAGCGGCGGTGTCGGCCGCGGCAGGCGCGGGGGCGGCCTCGCCCGCGCCGGGCGCGGATGCCGGGGCGAGCCAGCGCGCCAGCTTCTCGCCCAGCAGCCGCGGCTCGACCGGCTTGGTCAGGTAGTCGTCCATGCCGGCCTGCAGGCAGCGGTCGCGGTCGCCGGCCATGGCATGCGCGGTCAGGGCCACGATGGGCATGCGCAGCCCCCGCGCGCGCAGGGCCGCGGTGGCCTGGAAGCCGTCCATGCCCGGCATCTGGCAGTCCATCAGCACCAGGTCATAGGGCGCGGCGGCGCAGGCCTCCAGCGCCTGCAGCCCGTCTTCGGCCACGTCGACCGCGTGGTAGCCCAGCCCGGCGAGCAGGCCCTGGGCCACCAGGCGGTTCACCTCGTTGTCCTCGACCAGCAGCAGACGCGCCGGCGCCGGCGCGGGCGTGCACGGGGCGGGCGCCGGCGCCGCCGGCAGCAGCACCGGCTGCAGCGGCAGGCGCAGCGTGAAGGTCGAGCCGCTGCCCGGCTGGCTGTCCAGGGCGATGTCGCCGCCCATCAAGCGGGCCAGCTCGCGCGAGATCGCCAGCCCCAGGCCCGTGCCCTGGTAGCGCCGCGCGGCCGACGAGTCCGCCTGCGTGAAGCGGGTGAACAGCCGCGCCTGGTCGGCCGGCGCGATGCCGATGCCGGTGTCGCTGACCGCGAACGCGAGCTGGCCGCCATCGGCCCGCACGTCCAGGCGGAAGCTGCCGCGCACGGTGAACTTGCAGGCGTTGCCCAGCAGGTTCAGCAGGATCTGGCGCAGCCGGTCGCGGTCGGCCAGCACGTGCCCGGGAACCTGGGCGCCCACCTGCGCGCTGAAGCCGATGTCCTTCTCGGCGGCGCGCACGGTGAACACGTCGGCCACCTCGCGCACCAGGGCGCGCAGGTCGGTCGGGGCCTCGCTCACGGTGACGCGGTTCGCCTCGATCTTGGAGAAGTCCAGGATGTTGTCGACCAGCCCGAGCAGCGACTTGGCGCAGCTGTCGATCATGCCGACGTAGCCCGCCTCGCGCGCCGGCAGCGCGGCCTGCGACAGCAGCTGGGTCAGGCCGATCACGCCGTTGATCGGCGTGCGGATCTCGTGGCTCATGGTGGCGAGGAACTCGCCCTTGGCGCGGCTGGCCTCGCCGGCGGCCGCCAGCGCGTCCTGCAGGCGCTGGTCGGCCTCGCGGCGCGGGGTGATGTTCTGGCAGGTGCCCACCAGCCGCAGCACCCGGCCATCGGCGCCGCGCTGGCTGACCTGCCCCTGCGTGTGCAGCCACACGGTCTTGCCCTGCAGGGTGTGCATGCGGTGCTCGATGGACAGCCGGGGGACCTCGCCCTTGAACAGCGCGCGCCGCGCCTCCAGCAGCCGGGCGGCATCCTCGGGCGGCAGCAGCCGCTGCACGTCCGCCGTGTCGCGCAGCACCGCGTTGCCTGGCAGGCCCAGCAGCCCGGCCCAGCGCCCCCACAGCTGCAGCTCGCCGGTGGTCGCGTCGTACTCCCACAGGCCCAGCTGCGAGGCGTCCAGGGCCAGCGTCAGCCGCTGCTGGCTGACCTTCAGCTGGGTGGTGGCCGCCCGGGCCTCGGTCACGTCGGTGTAGGTCGTGACCACGCGGCCGTCCGGCATGTGGCGGCCGTGGATCTCGACCACCCGGCCGTCGGGCAGGCGGCGCTCGTCGCGGTGGGTGGCGCCGCTGCGCATGATGCGGATCCGCTCGGCCACGTGGTCGGCCGGGTCGCCGCTGCCGTAGTCGCCGCGCCGGGCGATGTGCAGCGCCAGCGCCTGGAAGCTGGCGTGCGGCTGCGCCAGCAGCGCCTCGGGCAGTTGCAGCATCTCGCGCACGGTGCGGTTGCTCACCACGTGGCGCAGGTGGTCGTCGAACACCGTCAGGCCCGCGGGCAGGTGCTCGATCACGGCTTCGAGCAGGTCGTTCTTGGCCTGCAGCTCGCGCTGCAGCCGCTCCTGCACGGTCGCATCGGTCAGGCAGCCGACGTAGCCGGGCGTGCCACCTTCGAGCACCACCGGCTCGGCGCGAAAACGCAGCCAGCGCGGTGCGCCGGGTTGGGCGGTGCGGAAGCTCCCTTCGCACGGGCGCCCGCCCGCGATCGCCTGGCCCCACAGGGCCAGCAGCCCGGGCAGGTCGTCCGGATGCACGTGCCGTTGCCAGCCATGGCCGGCCACCGCGCCGAACGACGGTGCCCCCAGCAGCTGCCACCACTGGTCGTTGGCTTCGACAACCGCGGTGTCCAGCGTGCGCCAGCACAGGCCCACCGGCGCCGTGCGGGCGAGCAGGTCGTGGCCCAGCAGCTGGCGCTCGTGCCGCAGGTGCTGCTCCTGCTGGCGCAGCAGCAGCACCTGCACCGCCTCGTCGGCGAGGTCCTGCAACTGCGCGCGCTGGCCCTCGGTGAGCCGGCCGGGCCGGGTGTCCAGCAGGCACAGGGTGCCCACCTGCTCGCCGCCGGGCAGGCGCAGCGGCGCGCCGGCGTAGTGCACCAGCCGCGGCCCGTCGGTCACCAGCGGGTTGCCGGCGAAACGGGGGTCGGTGCGTGCGTCCTCGACCTCGAACACGCCGTCGCCGCGCACCGCGTGGGCGCAGAACGAGACCGCCAGCGGCAGCGAGGTGCCCGCGGGCATGCCCCAGGCGGCCTTGAGCCATTGCCGGTCGCCGGCCACCAGCGACAGGCCGGCCAGCGGCATGCCCGCCATGCGGGCCGCCAGCCGCGTGAAGCCGTCCAGCACCGGCTCGGGCGGGGTGTCCAGCACGCGCAGTGCCGCCAGCCGCTCCAGGCGCCGCGACTCGTCCGCGGGGCGGGCCCGGTCCGCCGCGGCGAGGATCGGTTGGCCGCTGTCCATCTGCCGTCAGGCCGCCAGCGGCGCCCCGTGGGCGAGCTCGGCCAGCCGGTCGTCCACGAGGCAGGCCAGTTCGCCCAGGACGGGGGCCGCGCTGGCACCGCCGGCGCGGGCCTGCCCCAGCAGCGCGGCGGCACGCCACAGGCCCAGGACCTCGCTGGCGCGCTGCAACCGCTCCAGGTCGGCGGCCGGGGCGTTCCCCTCGGCGTCCAGCTGCGCCGCCACGCCCACCGCGTCTTCGCGCAGCCGTCCCAGCAGCTGGGCCATGCCCGCGCGGTCGACGCCCAGCCGCCGGCGCGTCGCCAACGCCGCCTCGGCGCGGGCCGCCTGCTGCTCGCGCAGCAGGCGCGCCACCGTGGCACGCGTCTGCACCGCCATGTAGGGCTTGAGGATGTAGCCGGCCACGCCGATGGCGATCGCGTCCTGCACGGTGGCACGGTCGCTGGCCGAGGACACCAGCAGGAAGGGCAGGTCGCGCCACAGGGCGTGCCCGCGGGCGCGGCGCAGCAGGCCCAGGCCGTCCAGCCGGGGCATGCGCACGTCGCAGCAGCACACCAGGGGCCGCAGGCCGCCGGCCAGCAGCTCCCAGGCCTGCTCGCCGTCCTCGGCCTCCGCGACGCCGGTGACGCCCTCGACGGCGCCGAGGATGTTGGACAAGGAGAGCCGTGCCAGCTCGTCGTCGTCGACGATCAGGATGTTCATGGATACAACAGGTAACGGCCGATGTTCGCCGCAGCACAGGGGACACCCTTAGGGCGTATGCCTAAGGTCGCCGGGTTTTCAGTTTCCGCCGCCCGGGCCGAAACTCCGTCCATGGAGACTGCCGTGCGACCCAACGTCATCGCCCAGCGCGTGCTCGCCCTGGTCCCCGGGCAGCTGCCCGTGCTGGCGGCCAGCCGCGAGGCCATCGCCGCCTGGGCCGGCCGGGAGGACGAGGTCGACGCCCACCGCCTGGCCGACATCGCGCTGCGCGACCCGCTGCTGTGCCTGCGGGTCCTGCAGCACGTCGCGTCGACCCTGGGGGACCGGCTGTCCAACCGCGTGCAGACGGTGACCTCGGCGCTGGTGCTCACCGGCATCGAGCCGTTCTTCCGCGCCTTCGGCGACCTGCCCACGCTGGAGGACCGGCTCGCGCACGATCCCGCGGCGCTGGCCGGCGCGCGGGCCGCGATCGACATCGCGCATGCGTCGGCCCGGATCGCGGCCGCCTTCGCGGTGCACCGCAACGACGGCGACGCCGAACTGCTGCACCAGGGGGCGCTGCTGCACGACTTCCCCAGCATCCTGCTGTGGGTCGAGGCGCCCCATGCGGCCGCCGCGATCCCGCGGCTGCTGCGCGAGCAGCCGCAGCTGCGCACGCTGCAGGCGCAGACGATGCTGCTGGGCTGCGACCTGGGCTGGCTGGGGCGGCGGCTGCTGCAGGACTGGGGCCTGCACGGCGCCGTGCGCGAGGCCGCCCGGGCGCTGGACGAGAACGGCTCGGCGGCGCAGACGGTGCGGTTCGCGGTGCGCATCGCCCGGCACCTGGAGCTGGGCTGGCAGCACCCGGTGGTGCAGGAAGACCTGCGGGCCGCCGGCGCCGAGCTGCTGAACCTGCCCGGGCCGGGCGTGGCCCACCTGGTGGCCGACGCGCTGCACTGAGCGCGCCGGGCCCGCGGGGCCTCAGCCCAGCAGGTCGAACAGCGACTTGCGGCCGCTGCTGGCGTACACCTTGAGCGCGGCCTCGGTGCTGGTCTGGCTGGCCTGCAGCTCGGCGATGGCGCGGGGCAGGTCGGTGTCCACCAGGCCGCTCTTGCGGCCGGTCTGCGCGATCGAGGACAGCTCGTTCTGGCTGGCGGCCGCCTCCACGCCCTTGAGCGATTCGCCCACCCGGGCGCGGGCCAGGTTGAAGCCGTCCAGGGCGCGGTCCACGCCGCTGAGCACCTGCTCGAGCCGCTCGTTGTAGGCCGGCCGGCCCACGAACGGGGCCTCGAGCAGCGCGATCGCGTCGTCGAGGTTGGCGAACACGCTGCGCTGGCCCGCCGGCGCCAGCGTGAAGCTGTCGCCCGGCGCCGGCGTGCCGCCGATGCGCACCCGCTGGCCGGCGATGTCGATGTCGGCGCCGCTGGCGAAGGCGCCGCTGGCGACCGCGGCCGGCGGCGTGGTGCTGGTGTCGGTGACGGCGTAGGTGGGCGCGGTTGCCGTGCCGCCGATGGTGATCGCGTAGGGGCGGCCCGTCAGCAGGTTGGCGTCGTAGACGCTGCCGGCGCCGATCCAGCCGGTGCCGGTGTTGCCGGCCGCCGAGGCGGTGGTGAACACGCCGTTGCCGGCGGGCACGGCCATGAACACCGCGCGGCCGTCGACGGTGGCGTCGTACGCGCCGCCTTCGCCGATGCGCTGCTCGCCGGCCGGGGCCAGGTAGGCGGGAGTCTGCGAGCCGCCCACCGGCTGGGTGGCCGTGCCCTGGCCGCCGAACAGGTAGCCGCCCGCGCCGTCGGTGGTGTTGGCCAGCTGCAGCAGCTGCTCACGGGCGCTGCGCAGCTGCATGGCCAGCGCCTGCCGGTCGCTCGGGCCGTAGGCCGGGTTGCCCGCCGCCACCATCGCGTCGCGGGCCGACTGCAGCAGGTCGACCCCGCGCGCGATCGCGCCGTCGGCGGTGCTCAGCAGGCTGGTGGCCAGCTGCGTGGCGCGCTGGTCCTGCGCCAGCCGCGCCAGGCTGCTG
Source organism: Comamonadaceae bacterium (assembly GCA_027484575.1). GTDB lineage: Bacteria > Pseudomonadota > Gammaproteobacteria > Burkholderiales > Burkholderiaceae_C > Ramlibacter. Next base: position 56,614 of record JAIXSQ010000007.1, on the reverse strand, counting down.
CGGGCCAGTTCGGCCTGCGCCGCGGCCGCCGGGTCGTCGCCGGGCGAGCGCACCCGCACGCCACTGGCGATCTGCTGCTGCAGGCGGGCCTGGTCGGCCTGCCGGGTGGAGATGACATCCAGTTGCTGGCGTGAGGTCTGCAGGGTGGGCACGCGCATGGGGGACTCCGGGGGATCGGTGCGGCCGCTCAGCGGCTGGTGGCCGCCAGCAGGCTGTCGAACAGGGTCTGGCTGGCCTGCACGATGCGCGCGCAGGCCTGGTAGGCCTGCTGGTAGCGCAGCAGGTTGGCCGCCTCCTCGTCCAGGTTCACGCCGGCCACGGTCTGCTGCCGCTGCACGGCCTCGGCCTGCAGCGCCTGCGACACGTCGGCGGCCGCCTGGCCGGTCTGGACCCGGTTGCCCACGTCGCCCAGCAGGGCGGCGTAGGCCTGGTTGAGGGTGCCGCCGGCCAGCAGCGGGGCGCTGCCCAGGCCCTGCAGCGCCAGCGCGTTGCGGTTGTCCGCGGCCGGCGAGGACGTGGCGCCGACGCGCATGCCGTCGCCCGCGGCGGGGGTGCCGTCCAGCGTGAGCGTCCAGCCGTTCCAGTCGCCGGTGGGCGGCAGCTTCGCGCCCGGGGTGTAGGCCTGGTTGGTCAGCGGCCCGCCCGGCACGCCGGTGACGTCGAAGGTGGTCGGGCTGGTGAAGGTGATGGTGACCGTGGCGGCGTTGGCCGGGTCGTAGCGCCCCACCGCGAAGGCCGTGGCCCGGACGCTGCCCGCGTTGGTGGCGTTGGCCTGCACGGTGGCGGCGTAGCCGGTGGCCACGTCGCGGGTGCCCAGCGGCCGCGCCGCCAGGCCGGTGGCCGCGGCGGCCAGCGGGGTGACGCGCCAGCCGTCGCCGACGGCGGGGGTGCCCGTGCCGGTCAGCCGCAGGCCGTCCAGCGTGGCCGGCAGGCTGGCCACGGTGGTCACCTGGTTGTCCGACAGCCGGGTGATGGCGTACTGGCTGCCGTCCCAGCGCACCTCGTAGTCGCTCGGCTGCAGGGCCGAGGCGTCGGCGATCGACACGCCCACGGTGCCGCTGCCGGCGTTGCCGTCGCGCGCGCGGGCCGTGGGCGCGGGCACGGTGAACAGCGGCTGGCCGCGCGCGCCGGTGGCGTCGACGCCCACGTCCTGCTGCGCATTGAAGGCGCCGGCCACCACGGTGGCCAGGCGGCCGACCTGGTTGATCGCGGCCGCCAGGTCCTGGTCGCGCAGGCGCAGCGTGCCGGCCAGGCTGCCGCCGCCCAGCGCATTCGCATCCATCCACTGGGTGCTGCCGCCGACCTTCAGCTGGATCGCGGTGCGTGCCGGCACCGAGGGGTCGGGCACCGCCGCCAGCACCGACTGCTGCGCGCCTACCAGCAACGGCGCCCCGGCGGCCGCGAACACGGCCAGCGAGCCGTCGTCCTGCTCCACGGTGCGCACGGCCAGCAGGCCATTGAGCGCCGTGATGGCCGCATCGCGCTGGTCCAGCAGGTCGTTGGGCGGCTGGCCCGTGCCCTTGAGGCGGGCGATCTGGTCGTTGAGCTTGTGCACCTCGTCCAGCCGCGTGTTGACCTGCACGACGTCGAACTTGAGCTTGCTGTCGGCCTGGGCGACCAGCTCCTGCAGCTGGGCGCCGACGGTGGAGGTGCGCTGGGCCAGCTGCTGGGCGCGGCCCAGGAAGACCTGCCGCGTCGCGGTGTCGGCCGGCCGGTTGGCCAGGTCGCCGGCGGCCGCGTAGAAGGCGTCGAGCGAGGCGCCGATGCCCAGCTCGGGATCGCCGAACACCGCATCGAGCGACTGCAGCCCCGTGGCGCGCGCGGCATCGGCCGCGCTGGTGGCGGTGGCCGCCTGCACGCTGCCGGTGAGGAACTGGTCGTAGTTGCGCCGCACGGTGGAGATCTGCACGCCCTGGCCGAAGAAGCCCGCGCCGGTGAAGCGCCCGCCGGCGGTGGACAGCACCGCGTCCTGGCGCGAGTAGCCGTCGGTGTTGGCATTGGCGATGTTGTGCGAGACCGTCGACAGCGCACCCTGCGCGACGTTGAGGGCGCGGCTGCCGATGGACAGCAGGGAGGAGGTCATGCGTCAGCCCAGTGCGCGTTGCACGGCCAGGGCCGTGTTGATGGTCCTGGCCAGCTTGCTGGCGTACTGCGGGTCGGTGGCGTAGCCGGCGCGCTGCATGGCGCCGGCGAACTGCTCGGGGCTGGCCGCACCGCGCACGGCCTGGGCATAGCGGGGGCTGCCCGCCAGCATGCGGGCGTAGTCGGTGAAGGCCTCGGTGTACGAGCCGTAGCTGCGGAAGGCGGCCTTCTGGCGCACCGGCTGGCCGGCCACGTACTCGGTGGTCATCTGGTCGGTGCTGCCGCGCTTCCAGCCGGTGGCCTTGATGCCGAACAGGTTGAACGAGCCCGAGCCGTCGGCGTTGCGGATCTCGGCGCGGCCCCAGCCCGACTCGAGCGCGGCCTGTCCCAGGATGTAGTGGGCCGGCACGCCGGTGGCGCGCTCGGCCTCCTTGGCGTGCGGCAGCATGTCGCGGATGAAGGCCTGCGCCCGCGTGCCCATGCGGGCCAGGGCGCTGCCGGCGCCGGCGCTCATCGGGCCCAGGCTGGTGGTGCTGGGGACGGCGGGCGCGGCGGGGGTGGCCGCGGCCGGCTGGTTCTCGGGGGAGACCGGCTGCAGGTTGCGCATGTGGCGCGTCAACTGCTGCTCGATCATGTCCGCCAGCCCGCCCGGGCGGCCCGAGGCCGACTTGGCGAACTGCTGGTCCAGCATGCCGGTGAAGGTCTCGGCGCTGCTGTCCTGGCCATCGGCCTTGGGCGTGGCATCGCGCATGCTCTTGACCACCATCTGCATGAACAGCCCCTCGAACTGCAGCGCCGCCTGGCGCGTCGCCGACTTCGGGTCGCGCGCGGCCTGCTGGCGCAGCGCGTCGAGCGAGCGCTGGTCGGTGGCGAGGGCGGTGGTGGGCTGGGTCTGCATGGCCGGTGGTCGTGGGTCTGCGACGGTGCCGGCAAGGATGCGCCGGACTTGAGGGTGCCGGTGCGTGGAGAAGCGGGGTGTTTGGGAGGCAATCCCGCTGGACCGGGTCCGGGGCGCCCACCCATCCGTCATCCCCGCGGAGGCGGGGATCCACGCTCACCCACTGCGGTGGTTCATGGGTCCCCGCCTGCGCGGGGACGACGGGCCGCAGGTGCGCAGGATCAGATGATCTCGAGCTCGGCCTTCAGCGCCCCTGCCGCCTTGATCGCCTGCAGGATCCCGATCAGGTCCTGCGCGGTGGCGCCCAGGGCGTTGAGGGACTTGACGATCTCGGCCAGGTCGGCGCTGGCTGGCACGTTGAACAGCGTGCCGGCGCCCTGCGAGATGCGGATGTCGGCCTTCTCGCCCACGACCGTCTGGCCTTGCGACAGCGGGTTGGGCTGGCTGACGACGGGCGTGCTGGAGACGGTGACCGAGAGGCTGCCGTGGGCCACGGCCACGGGCCCGAGCTTGACGGACTGGTTGATCACCACCGAGCCGGTGCGCGCGTTGACGATCACCCGCGCCGGCGGCGCGGCCAGCGCGACCGCGAGGTTCTCGATCTCGGCGACCTGGCGCACGCGGCTGCCGGCCGGCAGCCTGACCTGCACCACGCGCGCATCCAGCGGCTCGGCCGCCTCGCTGCCGAAGTGCTTGTTGATCGCCTCGGCCACGCCGCGGGCGGTGGTGAAGTCGGTGGTGTTCAGCTCCAGGTGGATGGTGTCGGACTCGAGCGCCGCGTTGGCGACCGCGCGCTCGACCGTCGCGCCGCCCGGCACGCGGCCGGCCAGCAGGTGGTTGATGGCCACGCGGCTGCCGCCGGCGGCCGCGCCCGCGCCGCCGATGACCAGGTTGCCCTGCGCCATCGCGTAGATCTGGCCGTCGGCGCCGCGCAGCGGCGTCAGCAGCAGGGTGCCGCCGCGCAGGCTGCGGGCGTTGCCCAGCGACGAGACCGTGATGTCGATCTGCTGGCCCGGCTGCGCGAAGGCGGGCAGGGCGGCGGTGACCATCACCGCGGCCACATTGCGCATCTGCGGGTTCACGCCCGGCGGCAGCGTCACGCCGAACTGCGACAGCAGCGACTGCACGCTCTGGCCGGTGAACTGCACCTGGTTGGTCGCGTCGCCGCTGCCGTCCAGGCCCACGACGACGCCGTAGCCGATCAGCTGGTTGACCCGCACGCCGGCCACCGAGGCCAGGTCGCGGATGCGCTCGGTCCCGCCGGCCGGCGCCGCCGGCGCGGCCGCGGCCACGGTCGTGGGGGCTGCGCTGCGGGGCGAGGTAGTCTGGGCGCGAGCCTGTGTGGCGAGGGCCATGCCGAGGCACAGCGCCAGCCCGCCGAGAAGGGCTGGCCAGCAGGCAGCGCGGAACCGGCTTTGCCGGGCCGCAGGTGCCGCCCCCCTGGGGGGGAGGCCGCCGAAGGCGGCATCGGGGGGGAGCGTCATACAGGTGCGACGGACAGGAAGAACCGCGACAGCCAGCCCATCCCCTGGATCCGCCCCACGTCGCCGCGGCCGCGCTGCTCCAGGCGGGCGTCGGCGATCTGGGTGGAGCTGACGACGTTGCCGGCGCGGATGGCCACGGGGTTGACCACGCCGGAGAAGCGCAGCACGTCCACGTTCTGGTTCACGCCGATCTGCTTCTCGCCGGTGACCAGCAGGTTGCCGTTGGGCAGCACCTGCCGCACGGTGACGGTGATCACGCCGGTGAAGGTGTTGGTGCTGTTGGTGGCGCCGTCGCCGTTGGTGGTCACGTTCGACTCGCCGCCCACGCCCATGCGGCCCAGCAGGCTGGCCGGGGCGAACGGGATCGCGGACACGCTGGCCGAGGCCTTGCCGCTGCGGTCCAGCTTGGTGGTCGAGGCCTGGCTGGCGGTGACGGTCTCCTCGATCTGGATCGTCAGCGTGTCGCCGACCAGCCGCGCGCGGCGGTCCTCGAACAGCGGCCGGTGCGCGGCGGCGTTGAAGATCGCGCCGGCGGTGGGCGTCGCGGTGGGCGGCGCCGGCGGCACCATGGGCGCGGTGGCGAGCATCTCCACCGGCGGGGTGGTCACGGTGGCGCAGGCGCCCAGCAGGGCGGCGGCGGCCAGCACGCCGAGCGTGCGCAGCGGGCGGCAGGCGAGGGCGGGGCTCATGGCGGCGGCCCGGCTCACAGCTGCGACAGCCGGCCCAGCATCTGGTCGCTGGTCTGGATCGCCTTGGAGTTGATCTCGTAGGCGCGCTGGGTCTGGATCATGGCCACCAGCTCCTCGACCACGTTCACGTTCGACGATTCGAGCGCGCCCTGGGTCAGCAGGCCGTTGCCGTTGGCACCGGGGTTGCCGGTGGTGGCGGTGCCGCTGGCGGCGGTCTCGGTGTAGAGGTTGCCGCCCCGCGGGTCCAGGCCGGCCGGGTTGACGAAGTGCGCCAGCGTGATCTGGCCCACCTGCTGCGGCGTCGGGTTGTTGGGCAGCTGCACGGTCACCGCGCCGTCGCGCGCGACGGTGATGCTCTGCGCGGTCGGCGGGATGGTCACGGCCGGCGACAGCGCGAAGCCGCTGGCGGTCACCAGCTGGCCCTGCGCGTCCACCTGGAAGCCGCCGTCGCGGGTGTAGGCGGCGCTGCCGTCGGGCATCTGGATCTGGAAGAAGCCCTGGCCGTTGATCGCGATGTCCAGCTGGTTGCCGGTCTGGTTCAGCGCGCCCTGGCTGAAGTTGCGCGAAGTCGCCACCGTGCGCACGCCGCTGCCCAGCTGCAGGCCGGTGGGCAGCGTGGTCTCGGCGGCGTTGGTGCCGCCGGCCTGGCGCAGGTTCTGGTACAGCAGGTCCTCGAAGACGGCGCGGCTCTTCTTGTAGCCGGTGGTGCCGACGTTGGCGAGGTTGTGCGTGATGGCGTCCAGCTGGGTCTGCTGGGCCTCCAGGCCGGTCTTGGCGATGTCGAGCGAGCGCAGCATGGGGTTCTCCTGGGAAATCGGGGATCGGGTCAGCGGGCCGGGGCGAGCAGCTGGCTGGCCCGTTGGTCGTTCTGGTCGGCGGTCTGCAGCAGCTTCATGGTGGTCTCGAACTGGCGGGCGGCGGCGATCATCCCGACCATCGCCTCGACCACGTTCACGTTGCTGCCCTCCAGCGCGCCCGAGGCGACGCGCACCTGCGGGTCGGCGGGGGCCTCCTCGCCGCCGGCCAGGCGCATCAGGCCGTCCGGGCCCTTGCGCAGGTCGGCCGCCGGCGGGTTCACCAGCTTGATCTTGCCGACCGTCTGGGCCGGGCCGGTGGTGCCGCGGGCCGTGACGGTGCCGTCGCGGGCGATCGCCACCGTGGTGCCGGCCGGCACGGTCAGCGGGCCGCCCTCGCCGGTGACCGGCGCGCCGGCCGCGGTCTTGAGCTGGCCCTGGTCGTCCACCTGCAGCGCGCCGGCGCGGGTGTAGGCCTCGGTGCCGTCGGGCGCCTGCACCGCGATCCAGCCCTTGCCCAGCACGGCCACGTCGAGCGCGCGGCCGGTCTGCTGGATCGGGCCGCTGCTGTCGTCGTAGCCGGCCGAGGCTTCCAGCGAGACCACCCGGGTGGGGTCGCCGTCGCCGCGCACCGGCACCGCCCGGAACGCCACGTTGTCGGCGCGGAAGCCCGGCGTGTTGGCGTTGGCCAGGTTGTTGGCGATGCCGTCCTGGCGCTGCGTCAGGGCGCGGGCGCCGGCGGCGGCGGTGTAGATCAGGCGATCCATGGCGGTTCAGCCGTGCGGCAGGTCAGCGCAGGTTGACGAGGGTGGACAGCATCTGGTCCTGCGTCTTGATCGTCTGCGCGTTGGCCTGGTAGGCGCGCTGCGCGGTGATCATGTCCACCAGCTGCGTGGTCAGGTCGATGTTGCTGTCCTCCAGCGCGCCGCCCTGCAGCACGCCGAGGTTGCCGGTGCCCGGCTCGCCGATCGCCGGCGTGCCCGAAACGGTGGTGGCGCGCCAGACGTTGTTGCCCATGGAAATCAGGCCCTGGTCGTTCTGGAAGTCGGCCAGCGCGACGCGGGCGGCGGCGACGGTGCGGCCGTTCGAGTAGCGCGCCTGCACCGTGCCCTGCGCGTCCACCACGAAGCCGGTCAGCTGGCCGGGGCCGTAGCCGTCCTGCGAGACGTCGGTCACGCCGAAAGCGCTGCCGAACTGCGTGGCGCTGGCGAACGACAGCGACACCGGCGCCACGGTGGTCGAGACCGAGGGCGGCACCGGCAGGGTCGCGGCGGGGAAGGGCAGCTGCAGCGCGAGCGCGCTGCCGGCGGTGGCGATGGCGGTGCCGGTGGCATCGAGCGTGCCCGATTGCGCGGCGTTGAGCGTGCCGTCGGGATTGAACGTCAGGCGGCCCACCGGCAGCTGGGTGCCGGTGGTGAACGCGGGCACGGCGGCGCCGTCCAGCGAGGTGTAGACGTCCCACTGGTTGGCGGTGGCGGTGCGGCGGTAGTAGGTGCCCAGCACGTGCTCGTTGCCCTGCTGGTCGTAGACCGTCATCGAGGTCGACGAGGTGTACGAGTCGGGGTTGCCGAGGGCGAAGGCCGGCGTGCTGCCGGTGGGCGCCGTGGTGCGCGCGTCCAGGTTGACGCCCAGCCTGGCCGTGCTGGTGGTGTTGGGCAGGATGCCCGCCTGCGGCAGCTGGATGTCGCTGAGCACGCCGGTGGAGCGGCCGGTCGTGGGGTCGACCGTGAAGCCCTTCAGGCGCAGGCCGTCGGCCGTGACCATGTAGCTGTTCTTGTCCAGCTGGAACTGGCCGTTGCGGGTGTAGGCGCGGTCCAGCTCGCCCGGCTTCTGCACCACGAAGAAGCCCTGGCCGTTGATCGCCAGGTCGTTGGTGTTCTCGGTGGCGCGGATCGAGCCCTGGCCGAACTGCTGCGTGATCGCGCGCACCTGCACGCCCATGCCGGGCGCCCCGGCCGACTGGTAGACGGCGGCGTTGGCGTAGATGTCGGCGAACTCGGCGCGCGACACCTTGGCGCCCACGGTGTTGGCGTTGGCGATGTTGTTGCCTATCACCTCGAGGTTGCGCGCTGCAGCGTTCAGTCCGCTGATGCCTTGCTGGAAACTCATGGCGGGGTCCTCGTGGGGGTCAGAAATAGGAACGGACGGCGGTCACGGGCACCAGGCCCAGCTTGCCCAGGTCCAGCTGCGCGCCGGTGCCGTCGGACGGTGCGTTGACCGACTGCACCAGGGCGCCGGCCAGCGTGGGCACGTTGGCCGGCTTGCCGGCGGTGATGGCGGTGGCGCGGATGCGGTAGCTGCCCTCGGGGGCGGCGCTGCCGTCGGCCAGCTTGCCGTCCCAGGCGAAGCTGCGGGCCCCGCCCTGGGCGGCGGCGCCCAGCTGCAGGGTGCGCACCACGCTGCCGCCGGCATCCAGGATGTCGACGTTGACGGCATCGGCCTTGCCGGCCAGCTGCACGCCACCGACGGCCGCGCCGTTGGCCAGCTGCAGCCGGTCGCCCTCGACCAGCACGCCGCGGCCGGCCAGCTCGGTGGCCGACTGCGCCTGCATCGCGCCGAAGGCCGCCAGCAGCGACTGCACGGTGCCATTGAGCTTCTCGATGCCGCCGACGGTGTTGATCTGCGCGATCTGGCTGGTCATCTGCGCGTTGTCCATCGGGTTCAGCGGGTCCTGGTTCTTCATCTGCGCGACGAGCAGCTTCATGAACCGGTCCTGCTGGTCGGCGGCGCTGGTCAGGCCCGAGGCCTTGGCGGCCGATGCGGCCGCCGTGGCGCCGGTGCTGGTGGGGGAGGTGACGGTGGTCATGCGGTGCCTCGCGGGAAATCGGGAATCAGCCCTGGCCCATCTGCAGCGTCTTGGCCAGCAGCGAGCGCGCGGTGTTCATCACCTCGACGTTGTTCTGGTAGGAGCGCGAGGCCGAGATCATGTTGACCATTTCGTCGACCACGTTCACGTTGGAGTGGGTCACGTAGCCGTCCTCGCCCGCCATGGGATGCGCCGGGTCGTGCACCCGGCGCCCGGGCGCCTGGGTCTCGGTGATGCCGGACACGCGCACGCCGGCGGTCTCGCCGTTGGACGCCAGCTCGGTGGCGAAGTTGATCTGCCGGGCCTTGTAGGGCTGGCCGTCGGGGCCGGCGACGCTGTCGGCGTTGGCCAGGTTGGAGGCCACGACGTTGAGCCGCTTGCTCTGCGCCGAGACGGCGCTGCCCGAGATCGTGAACAGGTTGAACAGCGACATGGCTATTGCCCCGTGATGGCGGACAGCATGGTCCGCACGTTGGAATTGATGAAGCGCAGCGTCGCCTCGTAGCGCACCGCGTTGTCCGCGAAGACGGCGCGCTCGCGGTCCAGGTCGACGGTGTTGCCGTCCAGCGCGGGCTGCTCGGCGGCGCGGTACTTCAGCTCGGGGCCGGCCGTGCCGCCGGCCGGGGCGCCGCCGGTGGCCAGGTGGCGCGGGTCGGTGGCGCGCATCGCGCCGCCGGTGCCTGCCTGGGCCGCGCGCAGGGCGCCGGCGAAATCGAAGTCGCGCGCCTTGTAGCCCGGCGTGTCGGCGTTGGCGATGTTGCCGCCCAGCACCCGCTGGCGCTGGGCCAGCAGCTCCAGCGCCTGGCCGTGGCGGTCGATGGCGGCGGTGAACAGGCTCATGGCGGCGACTCCGGCCGGGGCCCATCCCCGGCATGCGGCGCAGTATCGGCAGCGGCCGCCCGGACTGAAGCAAGGAGAAAGGGGGGCTTGTCGCGTCTTTTGCCCCCGCGCCCGCGCGAGGCCGCGCCCTACAGTGCCAGCCTCCCACCGTCCCGGAACCGCCCCGTGCCTGTCGTCCGCTCCGCCTGCCCAGCCCGCCCGCTCCCGTCCCGCCGCCTCGCCGGCGGCCTGCTGGCCCTGGCCTGCGCGCTGGGTGCCGCCGCGCCCGCGGCCGCCCAGGTCGCTCCCGCGGCCCCGGCGATGCCGGGCCTGCCCACCGAGGCGCGGCTGCGCGAGGTGCTGGCGGCGCCGCTGCAGGCCCAGGGCACCCAGCTCACGCGCTGGGACATCCAGCTGCTGCCGCTGGCCGGGCGTGCCGAGCTGGCGCCGTGCGCCCGCACCGAGGCCTTCCTGCCCACCGGCGCGCGGCCCTGGGGGCGGGTGGCGGTGGGGGTGCGCTGCGTCGAGGGTGCGGCCTGGACGCTGATGGTGCCGGCCCAGGTGCGCGCCTGGGGCGTGGCCGTCGTGGCCCAGGCGCCGCTGGCCGCCGGCACCACGCCGGCCGAGCCCGAGGTGCGCGAGCAGGAGGTGGAATTCACCCGCGAGCCGGGCCTGCCGGTGCGCGAGCTGGGCCAGTTGGCCGGCCGCACCCTGGTGCGCGCCGTGCCGCCCGGCCAGGTGCTGCGCACCGACCTGCTGCGCACCGCCCAGGTGGTGCAGATCGGCGATGCGGTGCGCCTGCGCATCGCGGGCACCGGTTTCGCGGTCACCGCCTCGGGCCAGGCGCTCAGCGCCGCCGCCGAGGGCCAGCCGGTGCGGGTGCGCACCGAACTGGGCAAGATCCTGACCGGCACCGCCCGCGAGGGCCGGCTGGTCGAGGTCGCGCTCTAAAGTTTCCGCGCCACCTGCCGAAGGCCCGGGGGAGACGGCGCCGGGGGTGGTGCAAATGCCGGGGGAACCCGGCGCTTATCCGCCCTTCAGAATCCTGGCCGGACGCCGAAGATGTGCAGTACGGGCCCCCGTGGCCGCGGAGAACCCCATGAAGATCGGATCGACCCACGACACGACCGCCGTCGACACGCAGCTGCGCAGCACCCGCGCGGGCGGCGCCTCGGCCACCGGGCCGCTGTCCGCCACCCCGGCCACCGACCGGGTGGACGTGTCGGCCGCCGCCAGCACGCTGGGCGCGGCCGGCGCCGGTGACTTCGACCAGGCCAAGGTCGATGCCATCCGCTCGGCCATCGCCGAGGGACGCTTCACCGTCAACGCCGGCAAGATCGCCGACGGCCTGATCGCCGACGCCGCGGCCCTGCTGGCGCCGCGCAGCGCGTGATCCAGGACGACCTCGCCGGCACGCTGGTGGCCCTGGAAGGGCTGCTGGCCCGGCAATCCCAGGCCCTGCGCGACGGCGATGCCGACGCGCTGCCGGCCCTGGCCGCGCAGGTGCGGCCGCACCTGGCCGCCCTGGCGCGGCTGGCCCCGCGCGGCGACGCGCCGCAGGCGCTGCGGCCCTTGATCCTCGCCCTGCAGGCGCAGGCCGTGGCCAGCCAGGTGGCGGTGGGCCGCCGGCTGCACGACGTGCAGCAATCGCTGGATGCCCTGGGCGCGGGCAGCGCCCGGCTGCAGGACCACCAGCTGCGCGGCACCTACGGCCGCGCCGGCACGCCCGCCGGTGGCGTGCTCAGCGCCGGCGGCTACGGCCGCGCCTGAGCGTCGCGGGGCACGCGCCCCGCGCGCCGTTCACTTGTAGAACGGCTCCACCGTCCCCTTGAGCTTGAGCATCAGCGGGTTGCCCTTGCGGTCCACGGTCTTGCCGGCCGGGACCTTGACCCAGCCTTCGCTGATGCAGTACTCCTCGACGTCCTGCCGCTCCTTGCCGTTGAAGCGGATGCCGACGTCGTGGGCGAAGATGGCCGCCACGTGGTGGGGGCTGCGCGCGTCGATGGACAGGCGGTCGGGGAAGGCGGGGCGCTCGGTCGGTTCGGTCATGGGGCGCGATCGTAAGTCAGCCCCGCGCCGCCACGGCCGCGCCGTGGCTCAGAGCCGCCGCGCCAGCACCACCGCCCCGGCCGAGCCGGCGCCCACCAGCGCGCACCAGGCGCGCAGCCACCACGGCCGGTGGGGGCCGGCCAGCGCCGCCGCCTCGTCGCGGTGGTGGCATTCGTCGGCCTGGCAGCGCAGCAGCAGCGGCAGCAGGCCCTCGGGCCCGCCGTGCGCCACCAGGTGGTCGACCTGCTGCTGGTAGTGCCGGTCCACGAAGGTCTCGACCGCGGCGATGGTGGCATGCACCGCGCGCGGGCCGGCCAGCGCCGGCAGCGCGCCGGTCAGCCAGCCGGCCACCCGCCAGGCCGGCAGCAGGCGGCTGCGCCGTGCCGGCGGCAGCCAGGCCTCGACCAGCTGCAGGTGCTCGGCCTCGGTCGCGCCGTGGCGGCGCGCGAACTCCGCCAGCGCCACGTCGCCACGCCAGCCGGCGACGGTGGCCAGGCCCCGGTAGATCCAGACCGCGCCGGTCTCGCCGGCATGGTCCGAGCGCAGCTCGCGCTCCAGGTGCGGCGTCAGGCCGGCGGCGCCGGGGGCGGGCTCGAGCCGGCGGGCCGCGGCCTGCAGGGCCGGCCGCAGCCGCAGGAAGCCGCGGTAGGCCAGCTCCAGCAGCGCCAGCGCGCCGGGCAGCCGGGCCGCGCGGGCCAGCCAGCGCCAGCCGGGCAGCCGCTCCCACATGGCCACGAAGGCGGCCGCACCGTCCAGCCGACCGCCGTCGGCGCGCTGCACGTGGAAGCGCGCCAGCAGCGCGGCGCGTTCGGCCGGCGGCAAGCCCGCCTCGGGCGCGGCGATGTCGACGAAGCACAGGCCCGCGCCGCCCCGGCGCCCAGCCAGCCCCTGCACATGGGCGATCTCGCGCCGGCACAGCGGGCAGCCGCCGTCGTACAGCACTGTCAGGCGGTCGTCGGTGGCCGGCTCCTGCGGCGTCGTGCTCACAGCAGCTCCCCCGCGTCGTGCAGCCCGCGCAGCGCGCGCGTGCGCCACTGCGAGTAGCTGCTGCACGGGCGGTCCACCGCCGGGAACAGCGCCGGCGCAGGCAGCCGCTGCACGGCGCGCGGCAGCCAGCCGCCGATGTGCGGGTCATCGGCGGTGCGCACCGAGGCCGCGCCGGCCAGCGCGGCCTGCAGCGTCGCGGCATCGACGAGCCAGCGCGTGGGCGCGACCGCGGCCATGGCCGTGTCCACCCAGTGCCAGCGCGCGGCCGGCCAGGGCCAGGCCGCGTGCACCTCGCGCGGGTAGACGCCCAGCACCAGCGTGCCCGGCGGCAGCCCGGGCGGGGGAGGCCGCAGCGCCCAGGGGTGCACCAGCCAGACGTGGCGGCCCTGCAGGCCGGCGGCGCCGGCGGGGCCGGGGGCGTCCAGCCCGGGCGCCGCGGGCGGGGCCGGCAGCAGCACGGGTTCGGCCAGGCCCGCGGGCGGCGGCAGCGGCCGCGGATGGGCCAGGCGCAGGCGCCCGTGCGCGATGGCCTCGAGTTCCTCGTAGCCCCGGTCCACCACCGTGCCCGGGCTGTGCCAGGCCGGCGGTGCGAACCGGGCCACGTTCTGCGCGTCGAACAGGTAGGGCTTGTGGCTGCCCGTGCCGGCGATCCACTGCCAGCTCAGGTGGTTGCTGGCCAGGTCGCCGTCGAGCAGGTGCGCCACCAGCCAGTCGGCGCCGGCGCGCCAGTGCACCTGGCGCAGGTGCACCACGTAGCTGGCCAGCCACATGCGGGCATGGTTGTGCAGCGTGCCGGTGGCGTGGAGCGTGCGCACCGCCTCGTCGATCACCGGCACGCCGGTGCGGCCCTCGCGGATGTCGGCCGGCAGCGTGCGGGCGTAGGCGGCCTCGGGCCGGGGGCCGCCGTGCAGCGACTGCAGGATCGCGTCGCCGCGGTGGGCCCACACGTGGCGGAAGTAGGCGCGCCAGCCCAGCTCGTCGACCAGCTTGTGCGTCACCGGCAGCGGGCCGCGCGCGAGCACGCCGGCCAGGACCTCGGGCAGCGTGACCAGCCCGTGGGTCAGGTAGGGCGACAGGCCGGTGACGGCACCGTCCAGGTGGTTGCGGGTGCGGGCGTACGCGGCCGGTTGCACGCGGGCGATGCGCGCCAGCGCGGCCGCGCGGGTGGGCGGCAGGCCGTCGGGCCATGTGGCCGCAGGGGCGTCGACGGGATCGGCAGCAGGGGCGGCGAGGGCGGGCATGGGCGGGCGGATCCTAGGCCCCGCCCGCCGCGCGTGCTGGCGGCCGGCCGAACAACCCGCGGCCGCGCTCCAACGTCGGGTTGAAGGTTGCTTGCGGTTGCACTGTCGCGCTCCGGCGCGCGGTGTTCCTCGCCAGAATCCGCCTTCCCCGCCGCAGGGGCGGGTTCCCGGGCCTGCGGGCCCGCACGAAGGCACGATGAAGTCACTCCCCCTGCAACTGCGATTCCTGGTCCCCCTGGTGCTGGTCCTGGCCGCCGCCGCGTGGCTGGCGGTGCCGGTGATGGACCGCCTCACGCTGCGCTGGTTCGCGCGCGACCTGAACCTGCGCGGCGCGCTGGTGGCCAACTCCATGTCCGAGAGCGTCGCGCAGGCGGTGCAGGACGCGAACCTGCGGCGCTTGCAGGCGCTGTTCGGCCGCACCGTGCAGGACGAGCGCCTGGTCGCCATGGGCTGGTGCGCGCCCGACGGCCGCATGGCCGTGCGCACACTGCTGATGCCCCCCAGCCTGGACTGCGAGGAGGCGGCGCGGGTGGCGGCCGAGCCCGAGCCGCGGCTGCGCATCGAGGGCGGGCCGGTGCACCTGAGCATGCATCCGGTGCAGGCCGAGGCCGGGCCCACGGGGCACCTGGTGCTGCTGCACGACCTGAGCTTCATCGACCGCCGCAGCCAGGACACGCGGCGCTGGCTGGTGGCGCTGGTCACCGGGCTGGGCGTGCTGATGGCGTTGGTGACCATGGTGGTGGCCCAGCTGAGCTGGCGCGGCTGGATCCGCGGCACCCGGGCGCTGCTGCGCGGCGAGGGCCTGCTGCGGCCGATGGCGCCGCCGTCGCCCGAGCTCGAGCCGATCGCCACCGAACTGCGCGAGCGGCTGCGCGACCTGGACGACCAGCTGCGGCGCAGCCGCGTGCACGAGGGCGGCTGGGATGCGCCGCGGCTGCAGGCCCTGCTGCGCAGCCAGTTGCGCGGCGACGAGGTGATCGTCGTGTCCAACCGCGAGCCCTACATCCACGACCGCGACGCGCGCGGCGAGGTGGTGGTGCGGCGGCCGGCCAGCGGCCTGGTGACGGCGGTCGAACCCGTGATGCGCGCCTGCTCGGGCACCTGGATCGCGCACGGCAGCGGCAGCGCCGACCGCGACACGGTGGACCGGCACGACCGCGTGGCGCTGCCGCCGGGGCAGTCCGAGTACCGGCTTCGGCGCCTGTGGCTGACGCCGCAGCAGGAGCAGGGCTACTACTACGGCTTCGCCAACGAGGGCCTGTGGCCGCTGTGCCACGTGGCCCACGTGCGGCCGGTGTTCCGCGAGTCCGACTGGGAGGCCTACAAGGCGGTCAACCAGCTGTTCGCCGACGCGGTGGTGGCCGAGGCCCGCAGCGACGACCCGGTGGTGCTGGTGCAGGACTACCACTTCGCCCTGCTGCCGGCCATGGTGCGGCGCCGGCTGCCGCGCGCGACCATCCTGACCTTCTGGCACATCCCCTGGCCCAACCCCGAGTCCTTCGGCATCTGCCCCTGGACCCAGGAGCTGCTGGAGGGAATGCTGGGCTCCACGATCATGGGCTTCCACACGCCGGGGCACTGCAAGAACTTCCTGGAGACGGTGGACCGCAACCTCGAGGCGCGCATCGAGCACGAGCATTCCTCGGTGTCGTTCCGCGGCGAGCAGACGCTGGTGGAGGCCTACCCGATCTCCATCGCCTGGCCGACGGCGGCGGAGCAGGGCGGCTGGGCCTCGCCCGCCGACTGCCGGCGCGCGCTGGGCGCCCAGCTGGGCATCCCCGCGCACCACCGCATCGCCGTGGGCGTGGACCGCTTCGACTACACCAAGGGCATCCTCGAGCGGCTGCACGCGGTCGAGCGGCTGCTGGAAAAGCATCCGCAATGGCAGGGCCGCTTCACCTTCGTGCAGGTGGCCGCGCCCACCCGCGGCGAGCTGGAGGAGTACCAGGCCTTCCAGCAGCGCATCCATGCGGTGGCCGAGCGGATCAACCAGCGCTTTTCCACCGGCGGGCATGCGCCGGTGCGTCTGCTGGCGCAGCACCACGGGCCCGAGGCGGTGCAGCGGCTGTACCGGGCCGCCGACGCCTGCGTGGTCACCAGCCTGCACGACGGCATGAACCTGGTGTGCAAGGAGTTCGTGGCCGCCCGCGACGACGAGCAGGGCGTGCTGGTGCTCAGCCGCTATGCCGGCGCCGCGCGCGAGCTGGCCGAGGCGCTGGTGGTCAATCCCTACCACGTGGAGGAGGTGGCCGATGCGCTGCACCGGGCGCTGACCATGCCGGCGGCCGAGCAGCGCGAGCGCATGGCGGCGCTGCGCAGCGCGGTCCAGGAATACAACGTCTACCGCTGGGCCGGCCACATGCTGACCGACGCGGCCCGCTGGCGCCTGCGCGAGCGGGTGTCCCAGCGGCTGCGCCGGCACAGCGACGCCCGGGCGGCGTGAACGCGGCCGGCATCCGGACGCAAGGAGTGCTTCGAGGCGTTGCGGCGGCGCGCCGGGCGGCGCGTCGCTGGCCCACCATCGCGGCGCATGGAACCCGAGCCGTCCCCCGCCGTCCCCAATGCCGAGCTGATCCGGGCCGTCCTGGACGGCGAGGTGGTGCAGGTCACGCCCAACGAGGACGGCTGGACCGACATGGACCCCGGCGTGGCCGTGGCCACGCTGGTGCGGGCGGCGCCCGGCCTGCGGTTCCGGCGCAAGCCGCGCCCGGTGGTCAGCTGGCTGCCGGTGGTGCGGCATCCGCGCGAGGGGCCGCTGCTGGGCAACGTCTACCCCGAACGCAGCCAGGTCCCGCGCGAGCTGCCCAGCGGCCCGGTGGCCCGGCTGCTGCGCATCGAGCTGGACCCCGCCACGCTGGAGCCGCTGTCGGTGCGCACCGAGGCGCCCTGAGCCCCGGGCCGGGGCCGGTTGCGGGCCCCTGGCGCCGGGGCATGGCGCGGCAGCGCCACGGCTGACACAATGGGTCGCCCTCCCCAGCTCAACCGCAGTCCACGCGTTGTCCCCCATGCAGATCCGACCCCTCGTGCGGCGCCTGTTCCCGCCGCCGGCGTGGCTGGTCGACGACGAGGACAGCCGCATCGCCGGGCTGGCCAGCGACCTGATCGGCCTGACCGTGGCCTTCGTCCTGCTGGCCTACCTGGTCATCCTGGGCGCCGGCTACACCCGCAGCACCTTCACGCCGGGCACGGCGCTGGTCACCACGCTGTCGCTCGAACTGCTGCGCCGCCGCCTGCAGCGCGGCCGCCGCGTGCGGCTGGTGGTGCTGGCCTCGGCCATCCTGATGGTGCTGCCCAGCCTGCTGCTGTACTGGCTGACCGCGCGCATCGGCGTGGCCCAGGGCGGCAGCCTGCTGGTGGGCGTGAGCTTCTGCGCCGTGACCCTGGGCTTCCGCGCGGCGGCGGGCCTGTCGCTGGCCGCGCTGCTGGGCTACGGCGCCCTGGGCTGGTCGCTGCTGCACTGGAACGTGCAGCCGCAGCTGGTGGTGCACCCGTTCAACGAGTTCGTCACCCTGGCCACGATGCTGGTGCTGCTGCTGCTGGGCACGACCCTGGTGCGGCAGGACCTGGACGACCTGCGCGAGCGCTCGGTGCGGCTGGAGCAGGACGCCTTGCGCGAGCGCGAGGCGCGCCTGCAGGTCGTGCAGGCCCAGGCCGACCAGCTCGAGGCGCGCGTCGAGGAGCGCACCCGCGAACTGCAGGGCAGCGCCCGCGACATGGGCCTGATCGTGCACTCCGTCTCGCACGACCTGCGCACCCCGGTGCTGGCCATGGCGGGCTACGCCGACGTGCTGGGCCAGCGCCCCGGCCTGGACGAGCGCGACCGCCACCTGGCGGCCCGGATCGGACGCAATGCCCGCTGGCTGTTGTCCATGCTCGACCGGCTGCTCGACTACACGCGGGCCCAGCAGCTGGACTGGCAGCCCGGCCTGGTGCCGCTGGACGGCGTGGTGGCCGACGTGGTGGCCGACCTGCAGGTGCGCTGGCCGCAGGTGCGCTTCGCGGTGGCGCCGCTGGGCCCGGTGCGCGGCGACGAGATGATGCTGCGGCAGGTGTTCGACAACCTGCTGGGCAATGCCTGCAAGTTCAGCATCGGCGTCGAGCAGCCGCTGGTCGAGGTGTGGCGCAGCGAGCAGCCCGACGGCGTGCCGCTGTTCGAGGTGGCCGACAACGGCCCGGGCTTCCAGGCCGACCAGGCCGAGCGCCTGTTCGACCTGTTCCACCGCGCGCACGGCGCCCAGGAGTTCGAAGGCTCGGGCGTGGGCCTGGCCATCGTGCGCCGGCTGGTCGAGCAGCATGGCGGCCAGGTGCGGGCCAGCCTGCGCCCCGGCGGCGGCGCACGGATCGCCTTCACGCTGGGCCGGCAGCCGCGCCTGGACGGCGCCGGCCGGCGCGGTCAGGCGGAGCGCGCGCCGGCCTGATCCCGCCCGTCGGGCCGATCGTCGTTGCCGCCGCCTTCGGCGCGGGGGCCGCTGCTGGTGGCGGCCGGCGTCGACGGGCCCGGCGCGCTGTCGTCGCCGCTGGCGGCCAGCCCTGCGGTGGCGCCCAGCACGGCGCCAGCCACGGCACCGATGGCTGCGCCCACGGGGCCGCCGGCGATGCCTGCCGCCGCACCGGTGGCGGCGCCGGCGGTGGCGCCGACGGCCGCTCCGGTGGTGCGGGCCGGCTTGGGGGGATCCAGGGTGGGGTTGTCGTCGCCGTTCATCTCGGCCATGGCTGCTCCTGTGCCAGGACCGCGGGGCGCCGTCCTCGGTGGAGCAGGGTGGCCGGCGGCGGTGGCGGGCGCTGTCGGCCCGCCACGCCGCCTGGCTGTCGGCGCAGGCCGCAGCCTGCCGCCGCTCAGAAGGTCTGCCAGTCGTCGTCGGCGCCCGCCTTGGCGGCCACCGGGGCCACCGGGGCGGCCGCGCTGCGCGCCGGGGCCGCCGCCGCGCGCGGAGTTGCCGCCGGCATGGCGCGCGGCACCGGCACGGCGGGCAGGGGCGGCGGCAGCGGGGCGGCGGCCGCGAGCGGGCCGGCCTCGCCCTCGACCAGCCGGAAGGCGGCCACCGCCTCGACCAGTTGGCGGGCCTGGGACTTGAGGCTGTCGGCGGCGGCGGCGCTCTGCTCGACCAGCGCGGCGTTCTGCTGCGTGGCCTGGTCCATCTGCTGGACCGCCTCGCCCACCTGCGCCACGCCGGCGCTCTGCTCGCGGCTGGCGGCACTGATGCCGGCCATGAGCGCATTCACCCGGGCGATGGCCTCGACGACCTCGTGCATGGTCGCGCCGGCCTGGTCGGCCAGGTGCGTGCCCTGCTCGACGCGGCCCACGCTGTCGGTGATCAGCTGCTTGATCTCCTTGGCGGCGTCGGCGCTGCGCTGGGCCAGCGAGCGCACCTCGCTGGCCACGACCGCGAAACCGCGGCCCTGCTCACCGGCGCGGGCGGCTTCAACCGCCGCATTGAGCGCCAGGATGTTGGTCTGGAAGGCGATGCCGTCGATGGTGCCGATGATGTCGGCGATGCGGCGGCTGCTCTCGTGGATGCCCTTCATCGTGTCCACCACCTGGCCCACCACCTGGCCGCCGCGGCCGGCGACCTCGCTGGCGTCGGCGGCCAGCTGGTTGCCCTGCTCGGCATTGGCGGCGTTGGACTGTACGGTCTCGGACAGCTGCTTCATCGAGGCGGCGGTCTGCTGCAGCGCGCTGGCCTGCTCCTCGGTGCGGCTGGACAGGTCGGTGTTGCCCTGGGCGATCTGGCCGCTGGCGGTGGCCACCGAGTCGGCGTTGTGGCGCACCTGCTGCACCACGCTGCGCAGCTGCGCCGCCATGCGGGCCAGGGCATCGAGCAGCTGCCCGGCCTCGTCCCGGCCGTCGGCGCGGATGGCCACGTCGAGCCGGCCGGCGCCCACGGCCTCGGCCACGTCCAGTGCCTGCATCAGCGAGCCGCGGGTCTGGCGCGCGACCGTCGCCAGCAGCCAGCCGCCCAGGACGGCCAGGGCCAGCAGCAGGCCGCACACCACGGCCATGCGGGTGCCGGTCACGTCGACCGACGCGCGCAGGTCGCGCTCCAGTTGCGCCATGCCGGCGTCGATCAGCGCGAACTGGCTGTCGATCGCCTTGGTGGTGGCGGCGAACCAGGCCGCGGGCTCGTACTGCAGCGTCGAGGCTTCCAGGATCTCGTCCTTGGCCAGCTTGAGCACCGACTGGATCTCGCGGGCGGCCGCGGCCTGCGGCTCGGCGACCGAGGCATGCGCGCGGGCATCGGCCTGGGCGGCGCGCTCGAGCAGGGCATGGGCCTGCGCGTTGCGCACCCGCCCGAGCTCGGCCAGCGCCTCCAGCTTGGCGCGCTCGACGCTGCCGATCTCGCCGCGGGCCAGCAGCAGGCTGCCGCGTGCGCGCAGCTGGCCGAACATCTCGGCCGCCGCCGGCATGTGGTCGAGCACGGCCGCCTGCAGGTAGAAGCCGTGGGGCACCGGGTGGCGGGCGATGCCCGAGGCCTGCGACAGGTCCTTGAGCAGGTCCAGCTGCGCCTGCACCATGGCGGTGTGGCGGCTGAAGCTCTCCGCCGCGGGCACCTGGCGCGCGGCGACGGCCGCCGGCAGCGGCTTCCAGTCGCCGGCCAGGGTGGCCAGCCGCTCGGCCAGGCCGGCTTCACCGGCCTGCTGCAGGGCCGCGGCGGTGGCGGCCCAGGCGGCCTCGATGTCCTTCTCGCGCTGCGCGCGGTTGGCGCCGGCCGCCTCCACGCCACCCAGCCACTGGGCGCTCAGCCCGCGGTGCTTCTGGGTCAGCCGCACCAGCTGCAGCAAGGAGCGGGCGGGCGCGACGGCCGCGGCCTCGGTGCGGGCCACCTGCAGGTCGGCCAGCTGGTCGCGCACCAGCAGCGTGACGGGCACCAGCCACAGCAGCGTCACCACCGCGGCGATGAGGAGGAACTTGCCGCGCAGCGGCAGGTCGCGGATCCAGCGTTGTGTCATGGGGGGCTCGGGTCGTTGTTGTCTCTTCGGAACATGGCGCGTCGGCGCCGGGGCCGGCCGACGCCGCCGCGGCGGCTGCGTCGTGCGCGCCACCCTGGCCGGGTGGGATCGGCGCAGGCGCTTCAGCGCGCCCTGCGCCGTCCCGTCCGGTCAGAAGGTCTGCCAGTCGTCGTCGCCGGCCGCCTCCACCGCCGCCTTCGGCTGCGGGCGGGCCGCAGGCAGGGCAGGGGCGGGCGCCGTGGGCTGCGCGCGCCGGGTGGCCGCGGCCGCGGGGCTGCGGGTCGCGGCGGGCATCGGCGCCGGGCGCGCGGCAGGAGCCGGCGCGGTGCGCGCGGCTGGAGCCGCCGCGGTGGCCGCGGCGCGGGGCGCGGCGATGCGGACCGGCGCGGGCATGGGGGCGGGCGCGAGCCCCGGTGCGGGCGCGGCATCGCCGCCGGGAAGCCGGAACACGCCCACGGTCTGCACCAGCTGGCGGGCCTGGGCCTTGAGGCTGTCGGCGGCAGCGGCGCTCTGCTCGACCAGCGCGGCGTTCTGCTGCGTGGCCTGGTCCATCTGCTGCACGGCGTCACCCACCTGGGCGACGCCGGCGCTCTGCTCGCGGCTGGCGGCGCTGATCTCGCCCATCAGGGCGGTCACGCGGGCGATCGCCGCCACCACCTCGTGCATGGTGCTGCCGGCCTGGTCGGCCAGCTGCGTGCCCTGCTCGACACGGCCGACGCTGTCGGTGATCAGCTGCTTGATCTCCTTGGCGGCGTCCGCGCTGCGCTGCGCCAGCGAGCGCACCTCGCTGGCCACCACCGCAAAGCCGCGGCCCTGCTCACCCGCGCGGGCCGCTTCCACCGCGGCATTGAGCGCCAGGATGTTGGTCTGGAAGGCGATGCCGTCGATGGTGCCGATGATGTCGGCGATGCGGCGGCTGCTCTCGTGGATGCCCTTCATGGTGTCCACGACCTGGCCCACCACCTGGCCGCCGCGGCCGGCGACCTCGCTGGCGTCGGCGGCCAGCTGGTTGCCCTGCTGCGCATTGGCGGCGTTGGACTGCACGGTCTCGGACAGCTGCTTCATCGAGGCGGCGGTCTGCTGCAGCGCGCTGGCCTGTTCCTCGGTGCGGCTGGACAGGTCGGTGTTGCCCTGGGCGATCTGGCTGGAGGCGGTGGCCACCGAGCCGGCGTTGTCGCGCACGGCGGCGATCATCCGCGCCAGCGCCTGGTCGGCCGTCTGCAGGTCGACCAGCAGGGCGGCGAATTCGTCGCGCGTGGTGGGCGCGGGCACCTGGCCCAGCCGGCCCTCGGCCATCGCACGCACGCCATTGCCGGCGTCGGCCAGGGTGCGCCGCACGCCCACCGCCATGCCGGCGCACAGCCACAGGCAGGCCAGGATGCCGGCCAGCAGCGCGCCGCCGACCAGGTTGCGGTGCAGGGCCGCCGTGGCGAGGCGCTCGACCAGCAGGCTGTCCAGGGTGGCGCGGTTGGCCTCGACCAGCGCCCAGGCGGCGTCGATGGCGGGCTGGGCGGCCTGCTGGGCCTGCTCGGCGGTCGTGCCCAGCGACTCGGCGGCGATGAACTGCTTGCGCACCCAGGCCAGGTACTCGCCGTAGCGGGTCTTGAAGGCGTCCAGCGGCGCGCCGATGCCCGCCTGCGCCACCGGGTTGGCCTTGCCCGCGCTCTCCAGCAGGATCTTGACCGCGCCGAAGGTGTCGGCCAGGCGCGCGTCGGTGACCTCGTAGAACACCCGGTCGGCCGGCGCGATGGTGCCGCGGCCGATGTTCATGGTGGTGTAGGCGGCGATGCGCACGCTGACGCCGGCGGTCATGGGGGTGTTGTTGGCCAGGGCCCAGCCCAGGTAGACCAGGTCGGCGTCGGTCTCGGAGGCCATCGCCGAGGCGCCGTGCAGCAGGCGCAGGTATTCGTACAGGCGTCCGTACTCGGGCGCGTGGGCCGCGAAGGCCTTCTTGGTGAAATCCGCGTCCAGCGGCAGCGCCGCCAGTTCCTTCTGCAGCCGCTCCCAGCCCTCGCGCAGGCCGCGCGTGGGCTTGGCCATGTCGAACACGTCGCTGCCCGCGGCCACCTTGGCCTCCAGCCGCTGGAGGGTGGCCTCCACCACCGCGGCCTGCCGCGCCAGCCGGTCGCGCACGCTGGCATCGCCCGGCGCCGCGGTGATCGCGATGCGGCGGTTCTCGATCAGCACCTTGTTCCACTCGACCACCTCGCCCATCACGGCCACGGCGGCACGCTCGGCCCGCAGCAGCTGCACCCGGTCGTGCAGCTGGGACAGCGCGAGCCCCCCCAGCACCAGCAGCAGGCCGAACACGATGGTGCCGACCAGGGCGAACTTGGCGGTCAGGCGCAGCCGGCCCATCAGGGCGATGGCAGGTCGAAGGACGAGTTGCATGGCAGGTGCTTTCTTGGTGTCGTCGTCTGGGCTGTGTCGTGCTCAGGACCGGTGACGCCGGTCCCGAGGGGTCGCTCGTCGTTGTTTCGGCTGCGATCGGCGCGACTGCATGGGAAAGTTGCCTAAGGCCTCGACCTGGCCGCTCACCACGCCTTCAGGCGCGAGCGCAGCCGGGCCACGGCCTGGCTGTGCAGCTGGCACACGCGGGACTCGGTCACGCCCAGGACGGCGGCGATCTCCTTGAGGTTCATGTCGTGCTCGTAGTACATGGACATCACGTACTGCTCGCGCTCGGGCAGGTCCTCGATCGCGGCCACCAGCGCCTCGCGGAAGCGCCGGTCGTTCAGCTGCGCCGAGGGATCGGCCTTGTCGTCGGGCGTCACGTGGCGGTCCAGGTAGTGGGTCTCGCCCTCGTCGGCCTCGTAGTCGTCGGTGTAGACCAGCTGGGCGCCGCGCACGTCCAGCAGCATGTCCTGGTACTGCTGCAGCGTGACGCCCAGGTGCTTGGCGATCTCGCCGTCGGTGGGCGCGCGGTGCAGCTGGTGCTCCAGCGCGTGCACCGCCTCGGCGATCTCGCGCTGGTGCTTGCGCACCGAGCGGGGCACCCAGTCGGTGCCGCGCAGCTCGTCGAGCATCGCGCCGCGCACGCGTTGCATGGCGAAGGTCTCGAACTGCGCGCCGTGGCCCTGCTCGTAGCGCTCCAGCGCCTCCATCAGGCCCATCACGCCGGCCTGGATCAGGTCGTCGACCTCCACGTTGGCGGGCAGCCGGCCGATCATGCGGTGGGCCGTGCGGCGCACCATCGGCAGGTAGGCCTCGATGCCGGCGGTGGCAGGGGCTTGCAGCGTTCCTTTGGCGGTGTACATGCGGGACTCTCTCGTGAAATCTCAGGCGGCCAGCAGGGGGGTGGCCGCGGTGCGCAGCAGGGTGTCGGCGGTGTGGGCCAGCGCGGCCTCGCGGCCCTCGGGGCCGGCCGGCAGCCAGCCGGCCAGCAGCACCTCGGTGTCCAGGAACTGGCGCGCGGCCTGGGCCAGGCGGGCGTGCTCCTCGGCCGCGTGCGCCGCGTTGTCGGCCCCGCGCACCACGCAGGAAAAGCGCCGGTAACCGAAGCCGCCGGCCATGTGCTTGAGCAGGGCGTAGCTCTCCACGCGGCCCTGCGAGCCCACGTCCATGCCCAGCACCGGCACGCTGCGGCCGGGCGCGGCCAGGCAGGCCAGCTCGCCGGCCGGCATGGCCAGCAGCAGTTCGTCGAAGCCCTGCGACAGGCGGGCGAAGCCGCCCAGCAGCTGCTGCGCCGGCGCGCCCGAGGCCACGAAGGCGTCGATGCCGCGCTCGCCGCGCAGCACCCACACGCCGTCGTCGGTGGTGCGCGCCACGTCGTCGAACGGCCTGCTGCCCTGCAGCAGGTCCAGCAGTTCGTGCCGCAGCTTCAGGCCGAAGGCGGCGGCCACGGTGCCGCGGCCGGCGTCCAGCACCACGGGCTTGCGGCCCAGGGCGCGCAGCGCGTGGGCCAACTGGGCGATCCACGCGCCCGGCCCGCCGTCCAGCGGGAAGGCCAGCATGGCCAGCGGCGCGGCCTGCGCCATCAGCTGGCGCAGCCCGGCGGCCTGGTCGTTGCCCTGGTCAAGCACGCGAGGCTCCCGCCACCGGCGCCGGCGGCATGGTCAGCACCAGGCCCAGTTCGTTCTCGTCCGGCGCGAAGCTGCCCGAGGGCCGCATCAGCGCCTTCTGCGCCAGCAGCGTGCCGCGGGCGGCGTGCCAGTCCTCGGGCACGCGCTGGCCGTTGGCGATGCCCTCGACCACCAGCTGGTGGCGGATGGCGACGTCGATCGCGCCGCCGCAGCGGGCCGACTCGTCCAGCTTGGAGATGACGCAGCGCGTGCCGGGGCCGCTGCTGTAGGCCTGCACCACCTCGTCCAGGGTCTCGCCCTGCACCGCGGCGTTGAGCACCAGCAGGCGCTGCAGCCGGCGCTGGGGCAGGGCGGCGAACAGCTCGGGCAGGCGGCGGTCGCGCTGGCCCACGCCGACGGTGTCCACCAGCACCAGCTTCTTGCCGCCGAACAGGTCCAGCAGGTCGGCCAGCGAGGCGGCGTCGCGCGCGGTGTGCACCGGGATGCCCAGGATCTTGCCGAAGGCGCGCAGCTGGTCGCCGGCGGCCATGCGGTAGGTGTCCACCGTGATCAGGCCGACCGAGCCGGGCCCGTGCTTGAGCGCGAAGTTGGCCGCGATCTTGGCGGTGGTGGTGGTCTTGCCCACGCCGGTGGGGCCCACCAGCGCGTACACGCCGCCACGGTTCTGGATGCACTCGTCGCCGCTGGTGCGCAGGTTGTGCGCCAGCATGTTCAGCAGCCAGGCATCGGCCTGGGCCTCGCCCAGGTCCTCGGGCAGCTTCTCCACCAGGCGGCGGGTCAGCGTGGCCGAGAAGCCGTTGCCCAGCAGGGTGCGCAGCAGGCGCGTCTGCGCGGGGCTGCGGCGCACGCTGTCGAACCAGGCCATGCCCGACAGCTGCTGGCTGATGCTGTTGCGCAGCTGGCGCAGCTCGGCCATCACCTCCTCGCTGCCGTCGCGGTCCTTGACGCCTTCGATGCGGCTGTAGGCGGCCGGGCCCACCGGCGGGCGCGAGGCCTGGAAGTCGATGCCCTGCAGCGGGTCGAAGGCGGCGTCGGATTCGGCGGCGGCCAGGGCCTCGCGGGCGAAGCGGCCGGGCTCCACCGGCGCGGTGCGGCGCGCCGGGGCGGTGAAGGCGGCGGCGGGCGCGGCAGGCGCCGGCGCGGCCGGCTCGGGCATGCCGGCGACCTGCTCGGCGGCGCGGCCGGCGGCGGCGCGCAGCTTGGCAGACTCGGCCTCCTGGCGCTGGCGCTCACGCACGAACTGCTGGAACGACACCGTGCTCATGGTCGCGGTGTCGTCACCGGCGGCCGGCGCCGCCGGGGCCGTGGCGGCGGCGCGGGCCGGGCGCGCGCGGGGGCGGGCCGGTGCGGGCTCGTCCGCGGCCTGCTGCTGCGCGGGGGCGGGGGCCGGCAGGCGCGCGGCGCTGCCGATCTCGGCACCGGCCGTGGCCAGGATCTCGACGCCACCGGGCACCGGGCGGTTGGACAGCACCACGGCGTCCTCGCCGAAGGCGGCGCGGGCCTGGGCCATGGCCTCACGGGCGTTCTTGCCGACAAAGCGCTTCACATTCATGGTGCGACTCCGATGACGCGTTGGATCTGGATGGTGTGGGTGCGGGGGATCTCGCTATGCGCCAGCACGTGCAGGCGCGGTGCCTTGCGCCGCACCAGCCGCGCCATCGGCGTGCGGATGCGGTCGGGCACCAGCAGGCAGGCCGGCAGGCCCGCCTCCTCCTGTTCCTTCGCGGCCTCGGCGGCCTGCTGCACCAGCAGCTCGGCCATGCCGGGGTCCAGCGGGGCGGTGGCCTGGGGCGACAGCGCCTGCACCAGCACCTGCTCGAGGCCGGGCTCGACGGCCAGCACCCCGAGTTCCTTCTGGGCGCCGTACAGGCCCTGCACGATGGCGGCGGCCAGCCCGATGCGCACCTCGCGGGTGAGCAGCTCGGGATCGGTCACGCCGCCGTTCTCGGCCAGGATCTCCAGCACCGCCCGCAGGTCGCGGATGTGCACGGTCTCCTCCAGCAGGTTGCGCAGCACCTTCTGCAGCACCGGCAGCGGCACCTGCTTGGGCACGGTGTCCTCCACCAGGCCGGGGGCGTACTTCTTGGCGTGGTCCAGCAGGTCCTGCACCTCGGCGCGGCCCAGCAGCTGGGCGGCCTGGCTCTGCATGACGTGGTTCAGGTGCGTGGCCAGCACGGTGGAGGCATCCACCACGGTGTAGCCCGAGGCCTGGGCCTGCTCGCGCAGGCGCGCCTCGATCCAGGTCGCCTCCAGGCCGAAGGCCGGGTCGCGGGTGACCGTGCCGGCCAGCGGCACCTTGATGTGGCCGGGGTTGATCGCCAGGAACATGCCGGCGAAGGCCTGGCCTTCGCCCACCACCACGCCGCGCAGCAGGATGCGGTAGGCCGAGGGGTGCAGCTCCAGGTTGTCGCGGATGTGCACGGGCGGCGGCAGGAAGCCCACCTCGCCGGCGAACTTCTTGCGCACGCCCTTGATGCGGCCCAGCAGGTCGCCGCCCTGGGCCTTGTCGACCAGCGCGATCAGGCGGTAGCCCACCTCCAGGCCCAGGATGTCCACCGGCGTGACGTCGTCCCAGCTGGCCTCGCCGTTCGGGTTGGCGCCGGCCACGGGGGCATCGGGCTCGGCCGGCTTGGGCCGGTTGGCCAGCTTGGCCAGGAACCAGGCGCCCCAGCCGAACAGGCCGGCCAGCAGCAGGAACGGGATGTGCGGCATGCCCGGGATCAGGCCCAGCACGCCGACCACGGCCGCGGTCAGGCCCAGCGCGCGCGGGATGGCGAACAGCTGGGTGGCGACCTGGTTGCCGATGTCCTCCTCGCCCACGCGCGAGACGATCAGGCCGGCGGCCACCGAGATCACCAGTGCGGGCACCTGGGCCACCAGGCCGTCGCCGATGGCCAGCAGCACGTAGGTCTCGGCGGCCGATGCGACCGGCAGGTTGTGCTGCAGCACGCCGATGGCCAGGCCGCCGATCACGTTGATGAACAGGATCAGGATGCCGGCGATGGCGTCGCCGCGCACGAACTTGGAGGCGCCGTCCATGGAGCCGTAGAACTCGGCCTCCTGCGTGACCTCGTTGCGGCGCTTGCGGGCTTCCTTCTCGTCGATGCTGCCGGCGGCCATGTCGGCATCGATGGCCATCTGCTTGCCGGGCATCGCGTCCAGGGCGAAGCGGGCCGAGACCTCGGCGATGCGGCCGGCGCCCTTGGTGATGACGACGAAGTTGATGATGGTCAGGATCGCGAACACCACGATGCCGACCGCGAAGCTGCCGCCGATCAGGAAGTGGGCGAAGGACTCGATCACCTGGCCGGCGGCGCCGGTGCCGGTGTGGCCGTTGAGCAGCACGGCGCGGGTCGAGGCCACGTTGAGCGACAGCCGCATCAGCGTGGTGACCAGCAGCACGGTGGGGAAGGCCGCGAAGTCCAGCGTGCGCTTGGTGTAGCTGGCCACCATCAGCACCACCAGCGACAGCGCGATGTTGAAGGAGAACAGCAGGTCCAGCGCGAACGGCGGCAGCGGCACCAGCATCATCGCCAGGATCAGCACGATGAGCAGCGGCGCGCCCAGCGCGCGGGCGCCGGGCATGCCGGCCAGCCAGGCGGGACGGCCGCCGGCGACGGGCGAGGCGGTGGCGGGCACGACGGCGCTCATTCAGCCAGCTCCTTGCCCTCGTGCGGGTCCATGCCGGCCGGCACCTCGATCACCGGCTCGGCCGGGGCGCGGCGGGCGGTGCGCAGCGCGAACACCCAGGCCAGCACCTGGGCGACCGCGGTGTACAGCTGCACCGGCACCTCGCGGCCGACCTCGCCGTGCGCGTACAGGGCGCGGGCCAGCGGCGGGGCCTCCAGGGTGGGGACGCGGGCGGCGGCGGCGACTTCGCGGATCTTCAGCGCCAGGTGGTCGGCGCCCATGGCGACCACCACCGGCGCGCCGGTGTCGCCTTCCTCGTAGCGCAGGGCGACCGCGTAGTGGGTCGGGTTGGTGACGATCACGCTGGCCGACGGCACGGCGGCCAGCATCCGGCCGCGCGACATCTCGCGCTGGCGCCGGCGGCGCTCGCCCTTCATGTGCGGGTCGCCCTCGGCTTCCTTGTGTTCCTGCCTGGCCTCGTCCTGCGTCATGCGCAGGTCGGCCTTGTGCTTGAAGACCTGCAGCGGCGCGTCCAGCAGCGCGGCGACGGCGGCCACGCCCGCCAGCACCGACAGGCCGGTGGCGATCCAGGCGAAGCCCTCGGCCAGGCCGGCGGCCAGCGGCATGCGGCCCAGGTCCTGCAGGTCCTGCAGGTGGCGCAGCATCCACCAGCCGGCCAGGCCGAGCAGGGCGGTGCAGACGGTGATGGTGCGCAGGTGCTCCAGCAGCGCATGGCGCGAGACCAGGCGGCCGAAGCCCGCCAGCGGGTCCAGGCGCTCGAACTTGGGCTCCAGCGCCTTGGTGGTGAAGTTCCAGCCGCCCACGGCGACGGCGGCGCCGGCCAGCAGCACGGCGATGGCGCCGACCACAGGCACGACCAGCACCGCGCCCTGCAGCCCCAGCGTCCCCAGGCGCAGGCCCATGGTGCGGTCCTGGAAGACGGCCTCGCGCGAAAAGCGCAGGCCCTCGCCGACGATCTCCAGCGCGCCCTTGCCCAGCCAGGGCCCGCCGGCCATCAGCAGCGCCAGCAGGCAGCCGGCCGCCGCCAGGTGCGCCAGCTCGCGCGAGCGCGGCAGCTGGCCGTCCTCGCGTGCCTTGTCCAGGCGTTGCTGGGACGCTTCGAGCTGGCGGTCTTCGCGGCTGGTTTCGGACGAGTCGGACACGGGTGCGGATGGACTGGGGGGTCCATGGCATTGTTCGAGCCGGCCGGAAAACTTAAGCGAGGAAGAAGGGGGGAGGAGGGGGGTATCTCTCCGGTGCGCCGCGCCTGCCCCGAGCCGTCATCCCGCCCGCCTCCGACATCGCCGCCCCACTCCCTCGTCCCAGCCCCACTCCGTCATCCCCGCGCAGGCGGGGATCCAGTCCGGCCTCCGTCCGTGGCGCGCGGTCGGGGGTGGGCCGCGGCGGCTCCTGAGGCGAGCCAAAGTCGCCGCCCCGGCCCACCCCCGCCCGCGTGCAGGCGCCGTGAGGTGGTGGGCAGGAAGGGCGCCGCCATGGTCCGCCGTCCTGTCGCCCCGTCGCCTGCCCGCCCCGTCGGTGCGCCGCCGACACCCGCCAGGGCGCCCGTCCGATGGGCCCCGGCCGGCGGGCCGGGCCAGCATGGGCCATGCGCATCACCCGCCGCACCAGCCCGCCGATCGCCTGGGAATTGCACGACCTGTCGCCCGGCGACCGGCGCCGGCTGCAGGACTTCCTGGTGCCGTGGGAGGGCAGGGCGCGCCTGGATCCCTACCACCCGTTGCTGCTCAGCTTCGACGAGCCGGCCGGCGACGCCGCCTTCGCGCAGGCGTTCGCCGGGTCGATGGAATCCTGAAAGCGGCGAAGGCGGCCAGCGGCCGCCTTCTCGGGTGCCACGCGGTGGCAGCGCTCAGAACCCGAGCGACTCCAGCAGGTCGTCGACCTGGGCCTGGTTGGCCACCACGTCGTTGCGGCGCGGATCGTGCACCGGGCCGTCGAGCGCGCCGCGCTCGGCCGGGGCTGGGGCGGGCGGCGTGGCCTCGAGCAGCAGCTTGAGCAGCGACTCCTCCAGGTCGGCGGCGACGTTCACCACCTTGTGCACGGTCTGGCCGGTCAGGTCGTGGAAGTCCTGGGCCAGCATGATGTCGGTCAGCTGGCCGGCGGTCCGCTCGGTGCCGGCGCGCACCTCGCGCACGAAAGCCAGCATGGCCTCGGCCGGCAGCGGCTCGCCGGCGGCCAGCCGGCCTTCCAGGTCGGCGGCGCGGCGGCCCAGGTCGGACTGGCTGGCCTGCGCGGCGTCGACGGTGTTGAGCACCTTCTCGGCGGCCTCGCCGGTCAGCCGCGCGATGTAGCTCAGGCGCGAGCGGGCATCGGGCAGGTGGGACAGGCTGGTCTCGATCTTCTTGTCGTAGCCCAGCTCGCGCAGCGCGGTGTGCAGCGTGCGCGTGATCTCGCCGACGCGCTGGTAGAACTCTTGCGGATCGACGGGTGCTTCGGTGGCGATGAGGTCGGCCATCTGGGGTTCCTCCCGGCGGCTCAGGCGGGAGCCTGCAGCTTCTGCAGGATCTTGTTGACCTTCTCCTCCAGCGTCGCCTTGGTGAAGGGCTTGACGATGTAGCCGCTGGCGCCGGCCTGGGCGGCCATCACGATGTCCTCCTTGCGCGCCTCGGCGGTGATCATCAGCACCGGCAGCTTGGACAGCGAGGGCTCGGCGCGGATGGCCGACAGCAGCTCGAAGCCGTTCATGTTGGGCATGTTGATGTCCGACACGACGAAGTCGAAGCTGCCGCCCTTGAGCTTCTGCAGGGCGGCCACGCCATCCTCGGCCTCGTCGGCGTTGGCGTGGCCGGCCTCCTTCAGCAGGTTGCGCACGATGCGGCGCATGGTCGAGAAGTCGTCGACGATCAGGAACTTGAGGTCAGCGGGGGTGCTCATGGGCGGACTCCATTGGAAGGCGAGGGTTGCGCAGGGGCGGCGGGGGCCGGAGCGGCCGGCGCCGGGGGCGCCGCGGCTTCGCGGCGCTTGAGGATGTTTTCCAGGGCCTGGGCTTCCGAGACGGGCACCTCGGAGCCGCCGGCCCAGCGTTCGGCGCCCAGCTGGCCCAGCACCAGGATCGAGATGCGGCGGTTCAGCGGCGACAGCGGGTCCTTGGGCTCGAAGGGCACCGACGAGCCCAGGCCGAGCACGCGCACGATGCGCTCCTCGGCCAGGCCGCCGGCCAGCAGCTCGCGGCGCGAGGCGTTGGCCCGGTCGGAGGACAGCTCCCAGTTCGAGTAGCCGCGCTCGCCGCCCGAGTAGGCCGAGGCGTCGGTGTGGCCCGACAGCACGACCTGGCCGCCGGACTCGTTGACGATGGCGCCGATCTGCCGCAGCAGCTCGCGCATGTAGTCCTTCACGCGGGCGCTGCCGCTGTCGAACATCGGCCGGCCCTGGTCGTCCACGATCTGGATGCGCAGGCCGTCGGCGGTGGGGTCCAGCCGCATCTGCGCGGCCAGGGCCGCCAGCCGCGGGTTGGCCGCGATCGCGGCCTCGACGCGCCGCTGCATCTCCTTGACCACCTCGGCGTCGCGGGCCTCGACCTCCGAGCGCAGGGCCTGCAGGTTGTAGGCGCGCTTGTCGGCCTCGACCTCGCCGCGGCGCTCGTTGCCGTTGGTGCGGGTGAGCGACTGGCCGCCGCCCTTGATCAGGCTGGAGCTGTCGCCCGAGCCCGAGCCGCCGGTCAGGGCGACCTTCAGCGGGCTCTGGAAGTAGGCGGCGATGCCCTGCAGGTCGCCCTGGGCGGTGGAGCCCAGCAGCCACATGAGCAGGAAGAAGGCCATCATGGCCGTCACGAAGTCGGCATAGGCGATCTTCCAGGCGCCGCCGTGGTGGCCGCCGTGGCCGCCCTTCTTGACGCGCTTGATGATGATCGGCTGGAGCTTGCCGGAACTGCTGGCCATGGTCGTGTCCTCGGTGGCGCTGGGGGCGGGCCGCTCAGGCCGCCTTCTTGGCGCCCTTGACGTGGCTCTCGAGCTCGGCGAAGCCGGGACGCTCGGTCGAATACAGCACCTTGCGGCCGAACTCCAGGGCGATGGCCGGGGCGTAGCCCTGCACGCTGGCCAGCAGCGTGGCTTTGATGCACTGCAGCTCCTTGGTCTCCTCGTCCACCTTCTGGTTGGCCAGGCTGGCCAGCGGGCTGACGAAGCCGTAGGCCATCAGGATGCCCAGGAAGGTGCCCACCAGGGCGCCGGCGATCATCTGCCCCAGCACCGCGGGCGAGGCGCCCACCGACGCCATGGTCTTCACCACGCCCAGCACCGCGGCCACGATGCCGAAGGCGGGCAGGCCGTCGCCGACCGCCTGGATCGCGCCGGCGGGCACGCAGGCCTCGTGGTGGTGGGTGTCGATCTCGTTGTCCATCAGGTTCTCGAGCTCGTGCGCGTTCAGGTTGCCCGAGACCATCATCCGCAGGTAGTCGGTGATGAACTCCATCAGGTGGTGGTCGGCCGAGATCAGCGGGTACTTCTTGAAGATGGCGCTGTCCTCGGGCTTCTCGACGTCGCCCTCGATGGACATCAGGCCCTCCTTGCGGGCCTTGACCAGCACGTCGTAGAGCAGCGACATCAGCTCCATGTAGCGCGCCTTGGTGTACTTGGAGCCCTTGAGCAGCTTGGGCAGGAAGGCGACCGTCGCCTTGATGGTCTTGGCGCTGTTGCTCACCAGGAAGGCGCCGGCGGCGGCGCCGCCGATGATGAACAGCTCCACCGGGGCCGCCTTGATGATCACGGCGAACTTGCCGCCGGCCAGCGCGTAGCCGCCGAAGACACAGGCGATGACGACGACGTAACCGATCAGGACGAACATGGTGTGGGCGGCTCCGGTGCATGCGGATGGCGACACGCCGGCGATGCACGAGAAGATTGTCGGCAGGGGAGGGCGGGCCTTGAGCGCCCACTCACGTGTTCCAGAAACGAAGAAGGCCGGGATCCCGGCCTCTTTTCCAACCTTCGAACGCGCGGCTTCAGTGGATGGCGCCGGCGCGCTTGCTCTTGCCCGCGCGTGCCGGCGGCTCGCACAGCCCGCACACATAGGGCTTGAAGCCCGGTCCCCACTCGTGGGTGTGGGTGACGAAGTGGCCGCCGCACTGGGTGCAGGCGGTCAGGCACAGCATGTCGCTGTCGACGAACTTGACCAGGCGCCAGGCGCGGGTGATCGACAGCATGGGCTCGACGTCCAGCGTGCGCAGCTCCTCGCGGTACAGCTCCCAGGCCTTCATCAGCAGGTCGATCGGCGCCAGCGCGATCGACTTGTCCAGCCGCTCGTGGATGTTCATGAACAGCGAGCTGTGGATGTTCGGCTGCCAGGCCATGAACCAGTCGGTCGAGTAGGGCAGCTGGCCCTTGGACGGCGACTGGCCGGTGACCTCGCGGTGCAGGCGCACCAGGCGCTCGTGCGACAGGCTGGTCTCGGCCTCGAGCACCGCCATGCGGGCGCCCAGCTTGATCAGCTGCACCGCGCGGGTCAGTTCCTGGCTCTCGGCGATCAGGCTCTTGGTCATGGTCGTCGTCCCCTGCAGCTGCGGCCGGTGCTCAGACCGTCAGCGTGGTGGTGCGGCCGGCCATCAGCACGCTGGCGTGCAGGCGGCTGGCGGTGGAGTCCTCGGTGGCGCGGGGGCTGTGCTTGTCGGTCAGCAGGCCCCAGACCATCTCGTCGTCGAAGCGCATCGCGCACAGCATCAGGTTGCGCGAGGCGGCGCGCAGCAGCTGCTGGGGGGACATGGCGACGATGATGTCGGCGACGTCCTCGCTGATGCCCAGGCGGAACAGGGCCTGGGCCTTGTCGGCGCGCAGCATGGACTGGGCGAGCATCAGGTACGAGAGGTTCAGGTCACGGATCTCGCTGGCGATCTGGTCGGTCGGCATGTTGGCTGCTCCTGGGAGGTGGCTTGTTCGGGTTGGTGAAGGAAGTGTGCGAGGCCGTAACAAAACATGAATGAGAAGATCGCCCGTACCCCATCAGCAATTTGCTTACGGCTCACTTGCGACAGATCAAGGGTGCCGGGGCGCGGTGGTGCTCCAGAGGAGAAACGGCTGTGCGCCACTGCTGAGGCACCCGCGCCACAACCGC
This sequence comes from Comamonadaceae bacterium, assembly GCA_027484575.1. Classification (GTDB taxonomy): domain Bacteria; phylum Pseudomonadota; class Gammaproteobacteria; order Burkholderiales; family Burkholderiaceae_C; genus Ramlibacter. The sequence goes on along the minus strand of JAIXSQ010000007.1, from coordinate 22,102 downwards.
GTGCGGCCACCACGGAAATCGCTGTACATCCTGTTGCAGCCAGTGCAGCCAAGCTGCCTGCATGCGGCGCGCGGAAGTCGGCAATCCGCGCTGCGGCTTGAGGGCTGCGCCGCAAAAAAATACCTGCCGTGCGCTGCTCAAGTGCCACGCCGGGCGGGCCGAAGACGGAGGGCAACGGGGCAACTCCCCGCCGGGCCGCGAACCTGTCGCGGTATGCCAGGGCCACGTGGGCCCGATTTGCAGGAGCAGCACATGCCTTCCGTCATCAACACCAACGTCGCCTCGCTCAACACCCAGCGCACCCTGGGCACCTCGCAGGCCGCCCTCAACACCTCGATCCAGCGCCTGTCCTCCGGCCTGCGCATCAACAGCGCCAAGGACGATGCCGCCGGCCTGGCGATTGCCGAGCGCATGAACGCCCAGGTGCGCGGCCTGACCGTGGCCGCCCGCAACGCCAACGACGGCGTGTCGCTGGCGCAGACCGCCGAAGGCGCGCTGGGCAAGATCGGCGACATGGTCCAGCGCGTGCGTGAACTGGCCGTGCAGTCGTCCAACGCCACCAACAACAACACCGACCGCGCCGCGCTGCAGTCGGAAGTCTCGCAGCTGATGTCGGAAATCGACCGTGTGGCGAACAACACGTCCTTCAACGGCACCAAGCTGATCGACGGTTCGTTCACCTCGGCGATCTTCCAGGTCGGCGCCAATGCCGACGAGAAGATCACCGTCTCCTCGATCACCAACGCGACCCTGGCCGGCATGGGCGTGGTGAACAACGCCACCGTGTCGGTGGCCACCAGCACCATCACCGGCAGCGGCGCGCTGGCGGCCGGCTCGATGACCATCAACGGCGTGGACATCGGCGCCCTGTCGGCGGTCGGCTCGGTCTCGCAGCGCTCGGCGCAGCTGGTCGACGCGATCAACAACAAGTCGCAGCAGACGGGCGTGGGCGCGGCGCTGGACAACACCACCGGCCAGATCACGCTGAGCTCCTCGGCCGACATCGTGGTCGCCGGCACCGGCGCGGCGACGGCGATCGGCTTCGCCGCCGGCACGACGACCGCCACCTCCAGCGGCAACCTGGCCGCCCTGAGCGTGACCGGCTACGGCAGCGCGCAGCTGGCCATCCGCCAGACCGACGCCGCGCTGTCGCAGATCAACACCGCCCGCGCCAACCTGGGCGCCATCCAGAGCCGCTTCGAGAGCGCCGTCTCCAACATCCAGATCCAGTCGGAGAGCATCACGGCCGCCAAGTCCCGGATCATGGACACGGACTTCGCCGCCGAGACGGCCAACCTGACCCGCGCGCAGATCCTGCAGCAGGCCGGCAACGCGATGCTGTCGCAGGCCAACCAGCTGCCGCAGTCGGTGCTCAGCCTGCTGCGCTGACCCACCGCGCGCCGGCCCCGCAGGGCCGGCAGCACAGTCGGACGCACGCGCAGGGCGGGCGGGGCGGCGGCCGGAAATGGCCGGCGTCCTGCCCGCTTCTCCGCGCTTGCCGACGTCCTGCGCGCATGCACAGTCACGGACATCCTGCCAGCCATGGCTCCTTCCATGGCGCAGGGCGTTCCGGAAGCTGGCGGGACAGGCGCTGCGAAGCGCCCCCGGCCCGGCGATCCGGTTGAAAACACGTTTTCGATTGGAGTCCCGCCATGCCGTCGGTCATCAACACCAACCTGTCGTCCCTGAACACCCAGCGCAACCTGAACACCTCGCAGGCCGCGCTCAACACCACCATCCAGCGCCTGTCCAGCGGCATGCGCGTCAACAGCGCCAAGGACGATGCGGCCGGCCTGGCCATCGCCGAGCGCATGAACGCCCAGGTCCGCGGGCTGAACGTCGCGGCGCGCAACGCCAACGACGGCGTCTCGCTGGCCCAGACGGCCGAGGGCGCGCTCGGCAAGATCGGCGAGATGGTCCAGCGGGTGCGCGAACTGTCCGTCCAGTCGTCCAACGCCACCAACAACTCCACCGACCGCGCCGCGCTGCAGGCCGAGGTGGCGCAGCTCAAGCAGGAAATCGACCGCGTCGCGAACACGACCACCTTCAACGGCACCAAGCTGATCGACGGCTCGTTCACCTCGGCCGTGTTCCAGGTCGGTGCCGATGCGGGGCAGGGCATCCAGATCTCGGGCATCACCAACGCCACGCTGGCGGGCATGGGCGTGGTCAACAACGCGACGACCTCGGTCGCCGTGGGCACCATCACCAACAACGGCGCCCTGGCCGCCGGCTCGATGACGATCAACACGGTCGACATCGGCGCGCTGGCCGCGGTCGGCTCGACCTCGCAGCGGGCGGCCCAGCTGGTGGACGCGATCAACGCCAAGTCGCAGCAGACGGGCGTCGGCGCCTTCATGGACGCCTCGACCGGCCAGATCACGCTGACGTCCTCGGCCGACATCGTGATCGGCGGGACCGGCGCGGCCGCCGACATCGGCTTCGCCACCGGCACCACCACCGCCACGACCAGCGGCAACATGGCCGCCCTGGACATCAGCTCCTACGGCGGCGCCCAGCTGGCGATCCGCCAGGCCGACGCGTCGCTGGCCCAGATCAACGGCGCCCGCGCCACACTCGGCGCGGTGCAGAGCCGCTTCGAGAGCGCGGTCTCCAACATCCAGATCGCGGCCGAGAACGTCACCGCGGCCCGCTCGCGGATCATGGACACCGACTTCGCCGCCGAGACCGCCAACCTGGCACGCGCGCAGATCCTGCAGCAGGCCGGCAATGCGATGCTGTCGCAGGCCAACCAGCTGCCCCAGCAGGTGATGCAGCTGCTCAGGAACTGACGCCCGGCGCCGATAACCCCAGGATCGACCACCCGAGAACGAGCACGCCATGTCCTCCCTTCCCGCGATGAGCAGTACCGGCATCGGCAGCGGGCTGGACGTGACGAGCATCGTCAACGGGCTGATGACGATCGAGAAGCAGCCGCTGACGCAGCTGCAGAAGCAGGCCGCGAGCTTCCAGACCAAGCTGTCGGCGTTCGGCACGCTGCAGTCCCAGCTGTCGAACCTGCGCGACGTGGCCGACCGGCTGTCCTCGGCCGACGCCTGGCGGCCGGTGCAGGCCACGGTCGGCGACCCCGACGTGGCCAGCGCGACGGCGGGCGCGGGCGCCGCCGCCGGCACGCACACGCTCGAGGTGGCCCAGCTGGCCAGGCCGCAGATCCTGGCGAGCGGACGCTACGCGACGTCGGCCGCGACGGTCGGCACCGGCACCCTGACGGTCACGCTGGGCACCACGGCCGCCGACGGCAGCTTCACCCCGCGCGCCGGCGCCACGCCCGTGGCCGTGACGATCGCCGCGCCCAACGACACGCTGGCCGGGGTCCGCGACGCGATCAACGCCGCCAAGGCCGGGGTGACCGCCTCGATCGTCAACGACGCCCAGGGCTCGCGCCTGGTGCTGCGCGGCGCCGACGGTGCCGACAGCTCGGTGCGCATCGAGGCCGCCGACGCGGACGGCAACAACACCGACGCCGCCGGCCTGTCGGCGCTGGCCTGGAACCCGGCCACCCCGGTGGCCGGTGGCCTGGCCCAGACGCAGCCGGCCCAGGACGCGCGGTTCTCGCTCGACGGCGTGGCCCTGACCAGCGCGACGAACACCCCCAAGGACGTGCTGGACGGCGTGACGCTGACCCTGCGGCAGCCCACCACCGAGCCGGTGCAGCTGACCGTGGCGGTGCAGGACAGCGGGATCCGCAAGAACGTGACCGACTTCGTCAACGCCTACAACGCGCTGAACACCACGCTGCGCAACCAGACCCAGGCCGATCCCGGCGGCGCCAGCCGGGGGGCGCTGCAGGCGGACTCGACCGCCGTGTCGCTGCTCAACGGGCTGCGCGGGATGGTGCGCGGCGCGGTGGCCGGCCTGCAGGCGCCCAACAGCTTGGCGGCGGCGGGCATCGCCCTGCAGCAGGACGGCTCGCTCAAGATCGACGAGGCGCGTTTCGCCAAGGCGCTGGAGGCGCCCGGGCAGCTGGCGGCGCTGTTCACCCGGGCCCAGGACGGCAGCGACCCGAACTCGCGCGGGCTGTCGCTGCGGCTGCGCGACTTCGCCAAGGCCATGTCGGCCGACGACGGCACGGTGGGCTCGCGCATGGCCGGCATCCGGCGCACCGTGGATGCCAACAAGAAGCAGCAGGACGCCATGGAGGCGCGGCTGGAGCGCACCGAGGTGCGCCTGCGCACCCAGTACCAGGCGCTGGATTCCCAGATGAGCACCCTGAACGCCCAGATGGCCAAGATGAAGTCCGCGCTCGGATTGGGCTGAGCCGTCCCCGACAGCCCGCGCCTGAAGTCCCGGGGCGCGGCGCTCAAGTCCCGGCGCCCGGCGCCGAAATGATGGGCAAGGACCGCTGCCATGTTCACCTCCCAGCTCCCGCCCATCGACCAGTACCGCAACGTCGGCACCGTGACCGCGGTGTCGCAGGCCGACCCGCACCAGCTCGTCATGCTGCTGTACGACGGCGCGCTGGCCGCCGTGCTGCAGGCGCGGCATGCGATCGACACCGGTGACACGGCCACCAAGACCAGCACCATCACCCGGGCGATGCGGATCATCGACGAGGGCCTGAAGGCCGCACTCGAGGACCGGGGCGACCCGGCCATGACCGAGAACCTGCGCTCGCTCTACGAGCACATGGTCTCGCGGCTGTTCCTGGCCAACCTGCACAACAGCGACGTGGCGCTGGCCGAGGTGGCCCGCCTGCTGGGCGACCTGCGCTCGGCCTGGGCCCAGATCGCCCCCAAGCGCCCCGACGCGCATGCGGACCTGCATGCCTGACGTGCGGAGCATCACCACCATGGACGGCCGCGCCCCCAGTGCCCTGCTGCGCCACTACGAGGCGCTGGACGGCGCCAGCCGCGAGATGCTCGCGGCGGCCCGCGCCGGCGACTGGGACAGCGTCTGCCGCCTCGAAGGCGCCTGCGCCGTCGTCATCGCCCGCCTGACCGAGATGGCACGGCTGCAACCGCTGCCGCGCGAGGAGCAGGGCGAGCGCATGCGCATCCTGCGCCAGATCGTCGAGCGCGACGCCGAGATCCGCCGCATGTGCGAGCCGCTGCCGGCGCTGCTGGACCCGCCCGCGTGGGCGATGGGCAGCTCGTTCACGCTGCATTGAGCGCCGCCCGCGGCGGCGACAATCGCCGCATGCTGCTGCCCGCGCGCCGCCCGGCGCCTTCCGCCCGATGAGGTTCCCGGCCGGCCCGCGTGCGCGGGCGCTCGCGGCCGCCGGCATCTACCTGGTCCTTGGCCTGGCCTGGGTCCTGCTGTCCGACGCCCTCGGCGAGCGGCTGTTCGCGGCCGACGCGCTCGCCCGCTTCCAGTCCTGGAAGGCCGCGGCCTTCGTGGCCCTGTCGGCGCTGGTGGTCTACCTCGCGGCCAGCCGGCCTTGGGTGCGGCCGGCCCGTGCGCCATGGCCCGTTCCGCTGGCGTCGGCGCGAACCTCGCTCGTGGCGATCCTGGCGCGGCTGGTGCTCGTGACGGCGCTGCCGATGGCCGGCCTGTTCGGCTGGCACCTGTGGACGGGCGCACGCGGCCAGGCCGACCAGGCCGAACGCGCGGTGCGGGCCACGGCCGAGAGCGTCGCGCGCGACCTGGGCGTGTTCCTGGCCGGGCACGGGGCCATGGTGCAGAGCCTGGCGCAGCGCCCGTCCGTGGCCAGCCTGGACCCCGGCCGCTGCGACCGCCTGCTCGCCGAGCTGGCCAGCCTGGGCGCCGGCGTGCTGGACGTCACGACCTTCGACCTGCGGGGCCGGCGGATCTGCGGCGGCACCCGCGGGGTGCGCCGGCCGGACGCGCGGCCGTGGCTGGGCAGCCTGTCCGGCCTGGACGGGGTGCTCGTCGGGCCTGTCGAGCGCTCCAGCAACGGCGACGCCTGGATCTTCGGCGTGGCGCATCCGCTGCGCGGCCCCGACGGCGAGGTCGCCGGGGCGGTCGAGCTGCTGCTGCCGGCCGGCCTGCTGTCGCAGATCGCGGCCGGCTCCCCGATCGAGGCGGGTTCGGTGTCCGTGATCGACCACGCGGGCGTGGTCGTCGCCCGCGATCCCGATCCCGGCCGGTACGTCGGCCAGCCGCTGGCGGCCGCGCAGCGCGCCGCCCTGGCGGCCAACGGCACGGGGCGCCTGTTCCGTGCCACCGGGCTGGACCGGGTCGACCGCATGCTGGTGTCGGTGCCGGTCCCGGGAACGGGCTGGATCGCGTCGGCGGGCATGCCGGCCGACGCCCTGTACGCCCCGGCGCGCCAGGCGCTGCTGCGCACGGCGCTGGTGGGCCTGGTCATCCTGCTGCTGGTGATCTGGATGGTGCTGCGGGTCACGCGCCAGGTGACCGTGCCGCTGGCGGCGCTGGCCCGGGTGGCCGAGGGCGCGGCCCAGGGCGAGCTGGGGGAGCGCGCGCCGCGCACCGGCGCCGCCGAGCTGGTGGCCGTGGCCGACGGCCTGAACCACCTGCTGGAACGCCTGCCCCAGCTGCAGGCCCGGCTGGCCGAGCGCGAACGCGGCTGGCGCGAGCAGGTGGAAAAGCTGGGCCGCAACGTGCCCAGCGTGGTGTTCATGTTCCGGCGCGACGCCGCCGGCCGCCAGACCGTGCCCTACGTCAGCGAGGCCGTGCGCCAGCTGATGGAGCTGGAGCCGGCCGAGGTCGCCGACAACGGCGACCTCACGCTGCAGCGCATCCACCCGGACGACCAGGCCCGGGTGGCCGCCGCCCTGGAGCGGTCGGCGCGCGAGCTCACCCCGGTGTCCATGGCCTACCGGGTGCGCCTGCCCAGCGGCCGCGAGCGTGACGTGCTGGCCACCGCCCAACCCGAGCGCGAGGGCGATGGCGTGCTCTGGTACGGCTCGCTGACCGACGTGACCGAGCTGCACCAGGCGCAGCGCGCGCTGCAGCGGCTGAACGTCACGCTCGAGCAGCGCATCGTCGAGCGCACCGCCGAGCTGCGCACGGCCAACGCCGCGCTCGAGGCCTTCTCGTACTCGGTGGCGCACGACCTGCGGGCGCCGCTGGCCTCGATCGAGGGCTTCACCCAGGCGCAGCTGGAGGCCCTGGAGCGCGGCGACCTGGCGCGGGCGCAATCCTGGGGTGCCCGCGTCGTCGCGAACACCACCCGCATGAACGCGCTGATCGAGGGCCTGCTGGCCCTGGCCCGCACCGGACGCGCCGCCATGGCCGAGGCGCCGGTGGACGTGGGGCGCCTGGTCGCCGAGGTGCTGCAGGAACTGCAGGTGCCGCCGCAGGCGCAGGTGAGCCTGGGGGCCCTGCCGCAGGTGCAGGCCGATCCCGCCACCTTCCGCCAGGTCTGGCACAACCTGCTGTCCAACGCGTTCAAGTACAGCGCCGGCCGTGCCGAGCCCCGGGTGGCGGTGGCCTGCGACGAGGTCGATGGCGAGCTGGTGTTCTCGGTCGCCGACAACGGGGCGGGCTTCGAGCCGCAGTGGGCCGAGGGCCGGCTGTTCAAGCCCTTCGGCCGGCTGCATGCCGACACCGAGTTCCCGGGCACCGGGATCGGGCTGGCGCTGGTGCGGCGCATCGTCGAGCGGCACGGGGGCCGGATCTGGGCCGATGCACGGCCGGGGGAGGGCGCGACCTTCCGGTTCACGCTGCCCGCCGCGCGGCGGCTCGGGCCGCAGGCCGCTGCGCTGTAGCGCCCGGCACAGGGCAGCCGTCCCGCGCGGCCGACAATCGGCGCCCATGACGCCTTCTCCGACCGCCACCGCCACCGCCACCGCCGCTGCGGCCGAGCCGCCCGTGCCGCCGCTGGAACTGCTGCCGCGCGATTTGTCGGCCTACCGCGCCGGCAACACCGGCATCGCCTACGTCCACCGCTTCGACAGCGGCCGGCCCGGCCCGCACGTGCTGGTCAACGCGCTGACCCACGGCAACGAGTTCTGCGGCATGGTCGCCGCCTGCCACCTGCTGGACCAGGGCGTGCGGCCGCTGGTGGGCACGCTGACGGTGAGCTTCGCCAACGTGGCCGCCTACGAGAGCTTTGACTCGGCCCGCCCGTTCGCCAGCCGCCAGCTGGTGCACAACCTCAACCGCGTCTGGTCGGCGCAGCAGCTGGACGGCACCGAGGACAGCCCCGAACTGCGCCGCGCCCGCGAACTGCGGCCGGTGCTGGCCGCGGCCGACCACATCCTGGACCTGCATTCGACTTCGCAGGACGTGCAGCCCTTCTGGGTGTACCCGGCCTTCGGCCGCAATGCGCAGGTGGCGCTGGCCATCGGCCGGCCGGCGGTGCACCTGCTGATGCCCGACGGCCTGGGCTCGGGCACGCCGGTGATCCAGCACGGCCGCCACGGCGAGCCGGGGGAAGGCGCGGGCTGCGCGCTGGTGGCCGAGTGCGGCCAGCATTTCCGCGCCGCCACCGGCGCGCTGGCGGTGGAGGTGACGCTGGACTTCCTGGCGCACTTCGGCCTGGTCGCACCGCGCCCGCCGGCGCCGCGCGCGCCGCAGCGGCGCTACCAGCTGCTGCGCACGGTGGTCGTGCAGACGCCGCAGTTCGCCTTCACCCGGCCGCTGCGTGGCTTCGAGACCTTCCGCGCGGGCGAGCTGGTCGCCACCGACGGCGACCTGCGCATCGAGGCGCCCGAGGACTGCGCCGTGCTGATGCCCACGCTGCAGCCGGTGCCCGGCCGCGAGGGCGTGTACCTGGCCCGGCCGCTGGCGGCCTGAGGCGCACGGCCGCTCAGGCGGCCTGCCGCTCGGCCAGCAGGCGGGCCAGCGCGGGTTCGGCCGCGGTGGCGGCGATCGCGCGGTCGAGCGCGGCCAGCAGCGCCTGCAGCCGCTGCGGATCCCCGCCGGCACGGCTGGACTGCTCGATCCGCTCGGCCGCCGCCGCCACGCCGTCGAAGCCGAGCATGCGGGCCGAGCCCTTGAACTTGTGCGCGGCCAGACGCACCGCGGCCGGCTCCGTGCCGCCGGCAGCGATGCGCAGCTCGCGCAAGGCGCCGGCCTCGTCGCCGAAGAACTGGCGCACCAGCCCGGCCAGGCTGTCGGGCGGCAGCTGTTCGCGCAAGGCCTCGAAGCGCGCCGACAGCAGGGCGTCGGCCTGCGCGGGTGGCGGCGGTGCCGCGGCTGCGAGCTGGGCGGCGCCGGCGCCGCCCTGGGCGAGCGCCGCGAACACCGAGCGCAGCTGCTCCATGTCGACCGGCTTGGCCAGGAAGGCGGTGGCCCCGGCGGCGGCCGCCCGCTCGCGGGCGTCGGCCACCACGTCGGCCGACAGCGCCAGGATGGGCAGCCGCGCGTGCGCGCCACCCAGCGCGCGGATGCGGCGCGTGGCCTCCAGCCCGTCCATCACCGGCATGTGCACGTCCATCAGCACCGCATCGAAGTCGTCGGTCTGCGCCACCTCGACCGCCTCCTCGCCGTTGTCCACCAGCGTCGCGGCATGGCCCAGGCCCTCGAGCACCAGCTGCAGGTACTGGCGGTTGATCGGGTGGTCGTCGGCGACCAGCACCTTCAACGCGCGCGCCGGGCGGCCCGGCACCACCGCGCCGGCGTCGGCCAGGGACATCCAGCCGGACTCCTCGCCCGCCTCGTCGGCATCGGGCACCTCGCCCAGCCGCAGCGTGAGGACGAAGGTGGAGCCCTCGCCGGGACGGCTGTGCGCCACGAGGTCGCCGCCCATCAGGCGGGCCAGGGTGCGCGAGATCTCCAGCCCCAGCCCGGTGCCGCCGTGGCGGCGCGCCAGGCTGCCGTCGCCGGTCTCGAAGCGCTGGAACAGCCGCTCGAGCATCGCCGGCTCGATGCCGATGCCGGTGTCGGTGACCTCGGTCACCAGCAGCGTCTCGCCGCCGCCCAGCTCGTAGCCGCGGGCCTTGAGCCGGATGCCGCCCGAGGGCGTGAACTTGACGGCGTTGTTCAGCAGGTTGAACAGGATCTGCTTGATCCGCATGGCGTCGCCCTGCAGCCGCTCGGGCAGGCCGGGCTCCAGCTGCACCTCCAGGCACAGCCCCTTGGTCTGCGCCTGCAGCCGGGCCAGCGCCTCGACCTCGGCGAACAGGCGGCGGGTGTGCAGCGGCGCCGGCCGCAGCGTCATGCGGCCGGCCTCGATGGCCGAGACGTCCAGCACCTCGTTGAGCACCTGCAGCAGGTGGCGCGCGGAGGACAGGGCCGAGCCCACCACCTGGCCCTGCTGCGGCGACAGCGGCGAGCCGCGCAGGATCTGCAGCATGCCGATCACGCCCTGGAACGGCGTGCGCAGCTCGTGGCTCATGTTGGCCAGGAACTGGCTCTTGGCGCGGGCGGCCGCCTCGGCCTGCACCTTGGCGTCCTGCAGCTGCTCGTTGAGCGCCTGCAGCGCCTCGCGGTCGCGGCGCTCCTGGCGGCGGCCGGCCCGGGCGGCCTGCAGGACCAGCGCCATGAGCAGCAGCTGCGCGCCGGCCAGCACGCCGATCAGCACCGTCTGCTGCTGCACGGCGGCGAACTGCTGCTCGAGCCGGCGGGTGGTCTGCACCGAGGCCGACCAGGTGTAGCCCTGCATGTCGGGGCCGGCCTGCTCGACCAGGGCCAGCAGCTCGCGCAGGCCGGCGGCCAGTGCCTCCCCGGCGGGGCCGGGTTGCGCCAGCAGCGGCTCGCCCCGTTCCATGATGGCGGCCAGCCGGGCCAGCACGCGTTCGTGCTCGGCCGTGGCGAAGCTGGCGCCGGCGCGGGTCTCGCGCACCAGCTGGACGCGGCTGACGAACAGCTCCCAGCGCTCGCGCACCCGCTCCAGTGCGGCGTCGTCGGGCCGGCGCAGCCAGGCCTGCAGGTCGGCGCGCAGCAGCAGCGACTGCCGCTCCAGCCCCATGGTCATGCCCACGATCGATTCGCGCCAGCCCAGGCGGTCGCTCTCGACGTTGGTGGCGCGGTCGATCTGCCGCCCCACCAGCACGGCCAGCACCAGCACCAGGCAGGTGCTGAGGATGACCAGGGCGGTCAGGATCCGGGTGGCCTGCAGGCGCATGGCGGGTCCAGCGGATCAGAAGCTGTGAGTGAACCGGCGGCGCCCGCGACGGGGTGCTGCGGGGCGCAGGCGAAGGCGCGGTCCGCAGGTCAGGCTGGCCGCCTGGCCAAGGGCCGCAACGCGCGCATGCGCCGCGCAGCGCCCCGGCCCGACGGGTGGGACGCGCTGCTGGCCGCGCTGGTGCTGAAGGACGGTCATGGCGCGTCTCACGTGGGCGTCGCGGGTTCGGTCACAGCTTCATTCGACAGTCAGGCGGCGCAACTGCCAGATCGAGCGGGCGTAGTAGGTGGCCTGGCGCAGCTGGGGCTCGGCGTCGAAGGGGTAGATGACGAAGAACGGGCCCTTGTCGCGCACCGGCATGGGCTGGCCGTCCATGCGCGTGGCGACGATCACCCGGTGGCGCTGGGCGTCCTCGACCGGGATGACGACCTGGTATTCGTTGAGCGCCACCGCGCGCAGCTGGGTGCCGTCGGCACCGGCCAGGGCGAGCACGTCGCGCAGCAGCGGGCCGCTGACCGTGATCGGGCGGCGGTACCAGGGCGTGTCGGCGGTGAAGCTGTGCTGCGGCAGCTGGTCGAGCGCCGCCAGCCCCAGCCGCAGCGGCTGGTGCGGCGCGCGCAGCCGGCCGTCGACCAGCAGTTCGGGGTCGGGGCGGGCGGCGGTGGGCGCGGACGGGCCCGAAGCCGCGGCGGGGCCGAGCAGGGCACAGGCGAACAGGCAGGGCAGGAGTCGCTGGAGGACGCGCATGGGCGGCAGGATGTGCAAGGGCAGCACGCCGCAGGTTAGGGAGCGACCCCCGCCCCTTGATAGGGATCTGCCGCAACCGGCTTAGGCAAACGGCTTAAGGCGCGGCCCCGAGGTCCTCGTCGGCCTGCAGCCAGGCCAGGGCCGGCGCCTCGTCGAAGAAGGCCCGGGTCGCCAGGCCGGCCCCGCGCGCCGCCTGCTCGGAGTCGCCGTGGTACTGCCAGGGGTGCAGCACCACGGCCAGCCGCAGGCCGGCCAGGTGCCGGGCGGCCAGCTGCCCGACCACGCTGCGGTCGGCGCCCGGCTGCATGCCCACCAGGGCGCGGTAGTCGAGCAGCACCCGGTCGGTGGCCTGCGCCCGGGCCGCCTGCGCGATGCGCTCCATCACCTCGCCGGCGCCCAGCGCCGTGTTGTAGCCGTGCAGCCGGGCCGCGACATGGCCGTCGGCCGGCTGCACCTGCGCCTCCATGCGCAGCTCGGCGCCCTGCTCCTGCTCCAGTGCCAGCAGCGTCGCGTTCAGCGCCAGCGACACCGGCACGGCCAGGGCGGCCGCATCGGCCCGCGGGTCCTGGCGCAGGTCGCGCTCGGCCGCGGCGGCCCGCGCCGCCAGCAGGTCGGCACCCATGGTGGCGCCGGTTCCCTTGAGCGTGTGGAACAGGCGCGCCGGCTCCGGCGCCCCGGGCGGGCTGCCACGCACGGCCAGCAGCTGCGTCCCCAGCTTGCGCAGGTTGGCGCTGTAGACCGGGAGCATGCGCGCCAGCAGGCCCGCGTCCCCGCCCAGGCGGGCCAGGGCCGTCTCGCGGTCCCACCAGGCCTCGCCCGGGGCGGCGCGCGCCGCCGTGGCGGCCGGGGGGGTGGCCGCGGGGTCCTGCGCCGGGACCGCCGCACCGGCGCCGGCCGGGGGGCGCCGCACGTGCCGCGCGAGGACCGCGACCAGCTCGGCCAGGTCGAAGGGCTTGGGCAAGTGGTCGTCCATGCCGGCCTCCAGGCAGCGCTCGCGGTCGTCGGCCATCGCGTTGGCGGTCATCGCGACGATGGGCGTGTCGCGGTCGCCCAGGCCCACGCGGATCTCCCGGGTGGCGCCGTAGCCGTCCAGCACCGGCATCTGCAGGTCCATCAGCACGGCGTCGAAGCGCGGCCGGGCCTGCGCGAACAGCCGCACGCCCTCGGCGCCGTCGCCGGCCAGCACCACCTCGGCGCCCTGGCCGGTGAGCAGCTCCTGCGCGACCTGCTGGTTGACGGGGTTGTCCTCGACCACCAGCAGGCGCAGGCCGGCCAGCGGCTGCGCCGCGCCGCCGGGCGCCGGCTGCGGCGCCGCCGGAATGCGGGGCAGGCCGGGCAGGTCGTCCGCCCGCGCCACCGGCAGCTCCAGCTCGAAGTGGAAGCGGCTGCCCTGGCCGGGCGCGCTCTCCAGCGCCAGCTCGCCGCCCATCATCGCCACCAGCCGGCGGCAGATGCCCAGGCCCAGGCCCGTGCCGCCGTAGGCGCGCGTGGTGGCGGCATTGGCCTGGCTGAAGTCGTCGAAGATGCGGTGCTGGTCATCGGCGGCGATGCCGATGCCCGTGTCGCGCACCTCGATGGCCACCCGCACCTGCCCGGCGCTGGCACCGGCCAGCCGCACCGACACCGCCACCTCGCCGGCGGGCGTGAACTTCACCGCGTTGCCGCCCAGGTTCACCAGCACCTGGCGCAGCCGCATGTCGTCGCCCACCAGCACGGCGGGCACCTGCGGGTCGAGGTCGAAGCGCAGCTGCACCGGCTTGCCGCCGGCGGCGCCGGCCAGGATGGACTGCAGGTCCTGCAGCAGCACGTCGAAGCGGAACGGCACCGGGTCCAGCTGCAGCTTGCCGGCCTCGATCTTGGACAGGTCCAGGATGTCGTTGAGGATGCCCAGCAGCGAGCGCGCGGCGCGCTCGGCCTTGCCCACGTAGTCGCCCTGGCGTCCGTCCAGCGGCGTGCCCCGCAGCAGCGCCAGCATGCCCAGGATGGCGTTCATGGGCGTGCGGATCTCGTGGCTCATGTGCGACAGGAACTGGGTCTTGGCCCGGCTGGCCGCCAGCGCCGCCTCCTGCGCCTGCTTCAGCTCCGTGATGTCCAGCCCGAACACGAACACGCCCACCACGTGGCCGTGCTCGAAGTCGGGCACGTAGTCCACCAGCGAGGTGATGACCTGCCCGCCCGGCGTGGTGCGGGTGCGCTCGAAGCGCTGCGGCTGGCCGGCCAGCGCCAGCCGGATGCGCGACTCGATCTGGCCCCAGGTCTCGGCCGGCATGATCTCGGTGATGTGGCGCCCGAGCACCTGCGACACCTTCAGCCCGTACGAGCGCGCCATGGTGCGGTTGGCCAGCCGGCAGCGCAGCTCGCTGTCCCAGTACGACAGGCGGGCCGCGACGTTGTCGGTCATCAGCCGCATCAGGTGCTCGTTCTCGGCCAGCTTCTGCTCGGCCAGCCGGCGCGCGGTGATGTCGTTGGCCGTCAGCAGGAAGCCGTTGCCGTCCTCGTCGGGCTGGATGTCGGCATCGAGCCAGCACAGGCTGCCGTCCTTGCGACCGAGCAGCAGCTCGATGCGCGCGAAGCTGGCGCCATGGCGCAGCCGGTCGGCCGCCTGCGCCAGCTCCAGCTCCCCGTCGCTGGAGCGCAGCAGCCGCGCGGCCGGCTGGCCGGCGACCTCGGTGTCGCTCCAGCCGGTCAGCAGCGTGTAGCCGGCGTTGGCCCACAGGATGCGCAGCCGCGCATCGAGGCCGAGCACCACGCCGGTGGTGCGCTGCGACAGCTCCTCGAGCCGGCGCAGCTCCTGCTGGGCGCGCCGGGCCCGCGCCTCGGCGGCCTCGCGCACCAGCAGCAGCCGGCGCAGGCCGATGGCCGCCAGCAGCGACAGCGCCATGCCGGCCAGCGCGATCACCCAGGGGCCGCGCTGGGCGAGGCTGCCGTGCAGCTCGCGCTCGTTCCACACCCGCAGCGTGAAGCTGCGGCCGGCGGTGTAGACCGAGCGCTCGCTGCTGAAGGGGGTGCGCGCGCTGCGCGCCGCGCCGCCCTGGCCGGTGCGGCTGTCGTACAGCGGCGCGCCCTGCTCGGGCGAGCCGTCCCACAGCAGGAAGCCCAGCTGCTCCTCCTGCACCCCGCGCACGGTGGACAGCAGCTCGCGGGCGTCGAAGGGCGCGAACAGCAGCCGCTGCAGCGCCGCGCGGCGCTGCTCGGGCGTGTCGACGGGCGCGCCCGGGCGGTACAGCGGCAGGTACATCACCCAGCCCGGGGCGGGGCCGGTGCGGTCGTCGAACAGCATGACCGGCGCGGTCAGCATGGCGTCGCCGCTGGCGATGGCCGCCTCGATCGCGGCCAGCCGCACGGGGTCGTCGGCCAGGTCGCGGCCCTGCACCACGGCCGCCGCGTCGGCCGGGCCGGCCATGCGGATCACCAGCACGGGATCGGCGGTGCCGGTGCTGCGCACCCGGAAGTCGGGCGCGCCGTCCAGCCGCTCGCGGGCCTCGAACTGCGGCAGGTCGGCCCGGGGGACCGGCTCGACCAGGCCCAGGCCGCGCAGCGCGCCCAGCTCGCCGGCCTGGCGCAGCTGCCCGACGTAGTGCTGGAACGCGGGCCGGTCCCAGCCGCCGGCGGCCTCCCAGCCGGCCGCGGCCTGGCGCAGCACCGACTCGGCGCGGCCCAGGCGGCGGGTGACCGAGCCCTCCAGGCGCTCGGCCTGGATCTGGAAGTCGGCCAGCTGCTCGGCCTGGGTGGCTTCCAGGCTGGTGCGGGTGGCCACGGCGGTCAGCACCAGGCCACCGGCCAGCAGCACGGCGGCCCAGGCGTTGGGCAGGCTGCGCAGCGCGTTCAGCAGGGCGGACGGCACGGGCGGCGGGCGGGAAGGGGGGACGGCCGCCGGCGCAGGGTCCGGGCCGCGGGCGGGCTGGCGGGCGCGCTCAGACCTGCATGTTCATGATGTCGCTGTAGGCCGACACCAGCCGGTTGCGCACGTGCAGCGCCGACTGGAAGCCGATCTGCGACTTCTGCATCGCGACCATCGTCTCCTCGAGGCTGACCGAGGAGGGGTCGCGCTGGAAGGCCACCGCCTTGGCGCTCGCATCTTCCTGCGCGGCGCTGACGGACTTGAGCGCCTGGTCCAGCGCATTGACGAACGAGGGGCTGCCCGCCGCCTTCTCCGGCGCGGCGGCCGGCTGGCTGGCCCGCGCCGCCGCATTGCGTCGCAGGGCGTCGAGCAGCGGGGTGGGCAGGCCGGAGCCGGCGGGCGGGATGGTCATGGCGGCAGTGCTCGCGCGGGGGCGTTGGTCGGGAGGGTGGATGCACTGTACGGCTCAAGTTCTGCCTGCGGCGGCCGATAAGGGGCGCGAAACCCCCGCATATCGCCGCAAGCCGGCAGGGACGCTGCGGGAAGAATCGCCGGGCGAACCGTATTGTCCATGGACACCCGCTTGCCCTCCACCGCCGCCCCGACCGACGTCCCGGCCTTCCAGCCGTTCCAGCGCCTGCAGGCCATGCCCGCACGCAGCAGGTTCGGCCTGGCCCTCGCCACCCTGGCCATGACGGCCCTGATCGCCTGGGCGGTCAGTGCCGGCCGGCAGCCCGACTGGCGCATCCTCTACACCAGCCTGTCCGACAAGGACGGCGGCGCGGTGCTGGGGGCGCTGGCGCAGCTGAACGTGCCCTACAAGTTCGCCGAGGGCGGCGCCGCGATCCTGGTGCCGTCGGACAAGGTCAACGACGTGCGCATGAAGCTCGCCTCGCAGGGCCTGCCCAAGGGCGGCACGGTGGGCTTCGAGCTGATGGAGAACCAGAAGTTCGGCACCACCCAGTTCCAGGAGCGGCTCAATTTCCAGCGCGGGCTCGAGGGCGAGCTGGCCCGCTCGATCATGGCGCTGTCGGCGGTGCAGTCGGCGCGGGTGCACCTGGCGCTGCCCAACCAGACCGCCTTCCTGCGCGAGCAGATGAAGCCGTCGGCCTCGGTGCTGCTGACGCTGTACAACGGCCGCAACCTGGACCGCTCGCAGGTCGCGGGCATCGTCCACCTGGTGGCCTCCAGCGTGCCCGAGATGACGCCCAAGGCGGTGTCGGTGGTGGACCAGAACGGCAACCTGCTGTCGCAGGCCCCCGACGAGAAGCTGGCCGGCCTGGACGCCTCGCAGCTGCAGTACGTGCGCCAGTCCGAGCAGGCACTGCAGCAGCGCATCGTCGCGATCCTCGAGCCCATCGTCGGCCCGGGCAACGTGCGCGCCCAGGTCACGGCCGACATCGACTTCACCCAGAGCGAGTCCACCGCCGAGACCTACGGCCCCAACCAGGGCACCAACCCGGCGGCCGTGCGCAGCCAGCAGCTGTCCGAGGCACCGGGGGCCGGTGGCGCCGGCGCGGGCGGCAGCCCGGGCGCGCTGTCCAACCAGCCGCCGGCCACGCCCACCTCGCCGGTCAACGGCGCGCCCGGCGCGCTGACCACCGGCACGGGCGCCGCCGCCGCCGGGGGCGTCAAGCGCGACGCGGTGACCAACTACGAGGTCGACAAGACCATCAAGGTCACCCGCAACGCCAGCGGCAACGTCAAGCGCCTGTCGGCGGCGGTGCTGGTCAACCACATGACCCTGGCCGGCGCGGACGGCAAGCCGGGCAAGGCCGCGGGCCTGCCGGCCGAGCAGCTCGAGCAGGTCAACGCGCTGGTGCGCGAGGCCATCGGCTACAACAAGGAGCGCGGCGACACCGTGCAGGTGGTCAACGCGCCGTTCACCACCACCGCCGTCGCCGGCGGCCCCGAGCTGCCCCTGTGGAAGCAGCCCGAGGTGCAGGACCTGGCGATCCGGCTGGCGCCCTGGGTGGCGCTGCCCCTGCTGGCCCTGATCGTGATCCTGGGCTTCGTGCGCCCGGCGCTCAAGGCCGTGCGCAGCCCGCCGCCCGCGCGCCGCCTGGAGGCCACGGTGCAGGACGCGATCGACCTGAACACGCCGGCCGGCGCCGCGGGCGCGCAGGCCAACGCCGACGGCTCGCCGCGGGTGAAGGTCACCCCGGACCCCGACGCCGTGCCGCTGCTGCCCACCGCCGAGGCCGCGCGCCAGCAGGCCCGCGTCAACTCGCTGGAAGGCATCCGCCAGCTGGCCAAGCAGGACCCGGCGACGGTCGCCAACGTCGTGCGCAGCTGGGCCACCAGCACCCCTGCCTGAGAACGGAACGAGCACACCATGGCCGCCCTGACCGCCGCCGAGGAAGAAGGCATCCAGGCCAGCGCCATCCTGCTGCTGGCGCTGGGCGAGGAATACGCCGCCGAGGTGTTCAAGCACCTGTCGCCCAAGGAGGTGCAGCGCATCGGCGAACGCATGGCCCGCCTGACCACCGTCGCCGACGCCGAGTTCGACTCGGTGCTCGAGCGCTTCGGCCGCACGGTGGAGACCCAGCGCTCGCTGGTCAGCGACACCGGCGCCTACGTCTCCAACGTGCTCAAGCGCGCGCTGGGCGAGGACAAGGCCGGCCTGCTGATCGACCGCATCGTGCAGGGCCGCGACGTCAGCGGCATCGAGAGCCTCAAGTGGATGGACCCCGGTGCGATCGCCGAGCTGATCCGCAACGAGCACCCCCAGATCATCGCCACCATCCTGGTCCACCTGGACCGCGACCACGCCTCGGGCGTGCTGCAGGCTTTCGACGAGCGCACCCGCACCGACGTCGTGCTGCGCATCGCCACGCTGGACGGCATCCAGCCGAACGCGCTCAAGGAGCTCAACGACGTGCTGTCCAAGGTGCTGGCCGGCGGCGACCGCGTGCGCAAGGCCCCGCTGGGCGGCGCCAAGACTGCCGCCGAGATCCTCAACTTCCTGGGCTCCAGCGTGGAGTCGGCGGTGATCGGCGCGATCCGCGAGAACGACCCCGACCTGGCCACCCGCATCGAGGAGCAGATGTTCACCTTCGCCGACCTGCTCAAGCTGGACAACAAGAGCATGCAGCGCGTGCTGCGCGAGGTGAACAACGAGCAGCTGGTGGTGGCGCTCAAGGGCGCCGAGCCCGAGATGCGCGAGCACGTGTTCTCCAACATGTCCAGCCGCGCCGCCGAGACGCTGCGCGAGGACCTGGAAAGCCGCGGCCCGGTGCGCCTGTCGGATGTCGAGACCGAGCAGAAGGGCATCCTGAAGCTGGTCAAGCGCCTGGCCGACGAGGGCGAGGTGATGCTCAGCGGAGGCGGCGATGAAGCCTTCGTCTGAGTCCGGCGCGCAGGCGGCGCAGGCCGCGCAGCCGCCGGTCAGCCGGATCACGCCGGCCGAGGCGCTGCAGGGCGCGCGGCTGGTCGACCTGCAGGCGCTGGCCGCGCCCGCGCCGCAGGCGTCGCGGCGGCTGTCGGCGCGCGACTTCTCCAACGAGCTGGCCCGCCAGGCCTATGCGCTGGGCCACCGGCGCGGGCACGAGCAGGGCCTGCGGGCGGGCTTCGACCAGGGCTACGAGCAAGGGTCGCAGGCACTGGAGGCGGCGCAGTCGCGCGCCGCGGCCGACCTGGCCGCGCGCATGAACCGCATCCTCGACGGCTTCCAGCGCGACCTGCAGTCGCTGGAGACCCAGCTGGCCAGCGACATGGTCACGCTGGCCGTGGACATCGCCCGCGAGGTGCTGCGGCGCGAGCTGTCGCTGGGCCCCGAGGCGCTGCTGCCTGCCGCCCGCGAGGCGCTGCGCGCGCTGGGCGAGGGCGCCAGCGCGCTGGAGATCCACCTGAACCCGCAGGACGCCGCCCGGCTGGCGCCGCAGCTGGAGGCGGTGCAGGCCGGCCACTGCAGCGTGCGCGAGGACCCCGGCCTGCCGGCCGGCAGCTGCCGCGTCGAGGGCGACACCGGCATCGCCGATGCCGGCTTCGAGGCCCGCTGGCAGGCTGTGATGGCGCGGCTGGGCCGCGACGAGGAGCCGTTCGCATGAGCCCGCGGCACCTGCCCGTCGTCCCCGCGCAGGCGGGGACCCAGCACCTGCCGCCGCGCCCGACCGTGGATGCCCGCCTGCGCGGGCATGACGGGGCAGGGCCCGTCGTCCCCGCGCAGGCGGGGACCCACGATCTCGCGCGGCGCTCGCGCCTAAATGCCCGCCGGCGCGGGACCGACGCCACCTGCGGAGCCCGCGCATGAACCCGACCCTTCCGCAACGCCTGTGCCACCACCTGCAGGCCCACCGCGGCCTGCTGGCCGGCGGCGTGCCGCTGGCCGTGGCGGGACGGCTGGTGCGCGTCTCCGGCCTGGTGATGGAGGCCACCGGCCTGCGGCTGCCGCTGGGCAGCGTCTGCCGCGTGCACGACGGCCACCGCAGCACCGAGGCCGAGGTGGTCGGCTTCGCCAAGGGCCGGCTGCACCTGATGCCCACCGGGGACATCACCGGCCTGTCGCCCGGCGCGCGGGTCGAGCCGATCCACTATCCCTTCGAGGGCCTGCACTATGGCCAGGGCGCGCCGGCGCAGCCCGCGCACGGCCAGCACCTGCGCCGCCTGCCCATGGGCGAGGCGCTGCTCGGGCGGGTGGTCGACCCCTCCGGCGCGCCGCTGGACAACGGGCCGCCGGTGTTCGGCGCCCGCAACGAGCCGCTGGTGCGCGAGCCGATCAACGCGATGGACCGCGACCCGGTGCGCGAGCCGCTGGACGTGGGCGTGCGCGCGATCAACGCGCTGCTGACCGTCGGCCGCGGCCAGCGCCTGGGCCTGTTCGCCGGCTCCGGCGTGGGCAAGTCGGTGCTCATGGGCATGATGGCCCGCTACACCCGTGCCGACGTGACCATCGTCGGCCTGGTCGGCGAGCGCGGCCGCGAGGTCAAGGAGTTCGTCGAGGACATCCTGGGCGAGGAGGGCCGCCGGCGCGCCATCGTGGTGGCCGCCCCGGCCGACCTGCCGCCGCTGATGCGCATGCAGGGCGCCGCCTATGCCACCGCGCTGGCCGAGTACTTCCGCGACCGCGGCCAGCACGTGCTGCTGCTGATGGATTCGCTGACCCGCTACGCGATGGCGCACCGCGAGATGGCGCTGGCCCTGGGCGAGCCGCCGGCCACCAAGGGCTACCCGCCCTCGGTGTTCGCCCGCCTGCCGGCGCTGGTCGAGCGCACCGGCAACGGCCTGAACGGCGTGGGCTCGATCACGGCGTTCTACACCGTGCTGGCCGAGGGCGACGACCAGCAGGACCCGATCGCCGACAACGCCCGCGCCATCCTGGACGGGCACATCGTGCTGTCGCGCGCCATCGCCGAGCAGGGCCACTACCCCGCGATCGACGTCGAGCAGTCGATCTCGCGCGTGATGCACAACGTGACCGACCAGCGCCAGCTGCAGGCGGCCCGCGCGCTCAAGGCGCTGTGGGCGCGCTACCAGCGCAACCGCGACCTGCTGGCCGTGGGCGCCTACGTGCCCGGCTCGGACCCGCAGGCCGACCTGGCGATCCGGCTGCAGCCGCAGATCGCCGCCTTCCTGCAGCAGGACATGCGCGAGGGCGCGCCGCTGGCCGGCAGCGTGCAGCAGCTGCATGCGCTGATGGCGCAGGCCGGAGGCTGGGGCTGATGCGCGCCGTGCTGCCGCTGCTGATCGAGCGCGCGCAGGCCGCGCGCGACGCCCAGTCGGCCCGGCTGCGGCAGGCCCAGCAGGCGCAGGCGCAGGCCGGCGCCACGCTGCAGCGGCTGCAGGCCTTCCGGCAGGAATGCCTGGCGCGCTCGCCGGCGGCGCTGGGCCGTGGCGACGGCCCCGGCATGGCCGACTACCAGCAGTTCGTGAGCCGGCTGGACGAGGCGATCGGCCTGCAGACGCAGGACGTGGAGGCCCGCCGCCTGCAGGCCGAGCACCAGCAGCGGCTGCTGGCCGACTGCCAGCAGCGCCTGCTCGCCTTCGAGACCCTGGACCGGCGCCAGGCGCAGCAGCGCCACGCGCGCGAGCAGCGCCGCGACCAGCACGCGGCCGACGAATTCGCGGCCCGTGCCGCCACCCGCACCGAGGACCCCCTGCCATGAGCACCCCGACCGCCACCGCCAAGTCCGCCCACACCCCTTCCCATGCCCATGCCGGCGCCGCCCGCGCGGGCGGCGCCGCGCGGCCGGAGCCCGGCAAGGCAGCGGGGGCCGCCGAGGCCGGCCCGGCGGACGCCTTCGCGGCGCTGCTGCAGGCCCTGGGCGAGGGCGCCGGCGCCGGTGCGGGCCCCGCGCTGGCGGCCGGCGACGCGCCGCAGGCCGACGCCGCAGCGCCGGCCGCTGCCGAGCAGGCCGGTGCGGGCCTGCCGGTGGCTGCCGCTGCGGCCCCGGCCGCCGACGCTGCGGCCTTGCTGCCGCAGGCCATGCTGGCCCTGGCCGGACGCGGCGCGCGCGCGGCCGCGGGCGGGCCGGCCGAGGGCCAGGGCCCCGGCGATGGCGCCGGTGCCGACCCGGTGGCGGGCACCGGCGTGGCGGCCGCGGGCGCGGGCACGGGCCCGC
>JAIXSQ010000010.1 GCA_027484575.1 Comamonadaceae bacterium | reverse complement strand
GGACGACGGAACCGAAGCGTCATGCCCGCGCAGGCGGGCATCCACGATCAAGCGCTGCGCCGGTGCGTGGGTCCCCGCCTGCGCGGGGACGACGAGGCGTGCTCACTTCTTCCGCGCCGCGATGTCCTTCTCGGCCTGGGTCACCAGGTCGGCGCCGATGGTGGCCTTCCACTTGTCGTACACCGGGCGGGTGGCCTTGACGAAGGCCTCGCGCTCGGCCGGCGACAGCGAGGTGACGGTCACGCCCATGCCGGCCACGTCCTTGAGCAGCGGCTTGTCGGCCTCGACCAGGCCCTTGCGGGCGATGGCGATCTCCTGCTTGCCCGCGTCGATGGCGGCCTGGCGCACGATGGCCTGGTCGGCCGGCGTCCACGAGGCCCAGATGTCCTTGTTCACCACGAACACCAGCGGGTCGGCCACGTAGCCCCAGGTGGTCACGAACTTCTGGCCCACGGTGTGCATCTTCAGCACCGTGAACAGGAACATCGGGTTCTCCTGGCCGTCCACGGCGCCGCTGGACAGCGCGGGCTGCGCATCGGCCCAGCTCATCTGGGTCGGGTTGGCGCCCAGCGCGCTGAAGGTGTCGGAGAACAGCGGCGAGCCCACCACGCGGATCTTCATGCCCTTGAGGTCCTCGGGCGACTTGATCGGCTTCTTGCTGTTGGTCAGCTCGCGGAAGCCGTTCTCGCCCCAGGCCAGCGGCACCGCGCCGGCACGGTCGATCACCTGGAACAGGCGCTTGCCCACCTCGCCCTGCGTCAGCGCGTCGATGGCCGCGTAGTCGGGCATCAGGAACGGCAGCGAGAACAGGTTCAGTTCCTTGACCTGCGGCGACCAGTTGATGGTCGAGCCCACGGCCATGTCGATCACGCCCTGGCGCAGCGAGCTGAACTCGCGCGTCTGGTCGCCCTGCACCAGCGACACGCCGGGGTACAGCTTCATGTTGATGCGGCCCTGGGTGCGCTCCTTGACCAGGTCGGCCCAGATCTGGCCGGCCATGCCCCAGGGCGTGGGCGGGCCCAGCACCAGCGAGACCTTGTACTCGGGCTTGTAGGCGGCCTGCGCCATCGCGGGCACGGCGGTGGTGGCGGCGGCCAGGGCGCTGGCGGCCAGGGCCAGGCCCAGCAGGGTGCGGCGGAACGTCATCGGTCTGTCTCCTTCAGGTTGGACACGCGGGAAAAAACTCTCAGTAGCCCAGGCGGCGCGGCAGCCACAGGGCCAACTCGGGGAACACGATCACCAGCAGCATCACCAGGGCCATCGAGGCCAGCATCCAGCCGACCCAGCGCACGGTGGCTTCCATCGGCACCTTGGCGATGCGGCACGAGACCATCAGGTTCACCGCCAGCGGCGGCGTGAACTGGCCCAGCGCCACCTTCAGCGTGAGGATCACGCCGAACCACACCGGGTCCCACTGGTAGTGCCGCATGATGGGCAGCAGCAGCGGCACGAAGATCAGGAAGATGGACACGCCGTCCAGGAACATGCCCACGGTCACCAGCAGCAGGATGAGCAGGCCCAGCACGCCCCACTCGCCCAGGCCCGAGTTCGTGATCGCGCGCGTGACCGGGTCGATGACGCCCAGCGTGGACAGCGAGTACGCGAAGATGCCGGCCAGCGACACCACCAGCAGGATCACCGCCGACAGCTCGCCCGATTCGCGCAGGATCACGAACAGGTCGCGCACGCGGATCGTGCGGTGCACCACCATGCCCACGAACAGGCCGTAGAACACCGCCACCACGGCGGCCTCGGTGGGGGTGAACCAGCCAGCGCGCATGCCGCCCAGGATCAGCACCGGCGCGAACAGGCCCCAGCTGGCCTCGCGCAGGCTGCGCCAGAACGGCGGGCGCGGCATCTGCGCCTCCAGCGCCCCCATCTTGTGGGCCCGCGCCATCCACACCGCCGGCACCATCAGCGCCAGGCCGGCCAGCACGCCGGGGACCATGCCGGCGGCGAACAGGGCCGGCACCGACGCGCCGGGCACCAGCACCGAGTACACGATGAAGGCCACCGACGGCGGGATCAGGATGTCGGTGGCCGCGGCGGCGCCCACCACGCTGGCCGCGAACGCGGGCGGGTAGCCGGCGCGCTGCATGGCGGCGATCATCACCGCGCCCACCGCGGCGGCGTTGGCCGGGCCCGAGCCCGAGATGCCGCCCAGGAACATCGCCACCGCGATGGCCACCAGCGGCAGCATGCCCGGCCCGCGGCCGACGATGGCCACCGCGAAGTTCACCAGCCGCGCTGCCACGCCCGAGCGGTCGAAGATCGAGCCGACCAGCACGAACATGGGGATGGCCAGCAGCGGGTACTTGCCCAGGCCGGCGTAGAAGTTCTGCGGCACGGCCAGCAGGCCCCACCACTGCGCGTCGCGGTTGGCCAGCGCGATGCACACGGCACCGGCCAGGCCCAGCGCGGCGCCGATCGGCACCCCGGCGAACAGCAGCACCAGGAAGGCGATGAACAGCAGCGTCGCGATCATCGGCCACGCCCCCGGCGGATGAACAGGCCCAGCGCGCGCCCGGCGATGGCCGTCGACAGGACGGGCAGCCAGACCGTGTACCACCACTGCGGCACGCCGATGCCCGGCGAGGTCTCGCCGAAACGCCAGTCGTCCCAGACCACCCGCACGCTGAGCACCGCGATGAGCGCGAACAGCAGGAACACCATCGCCGCGCCGAAGCGCGCCAGCAGGCGCTGGCGGGCCTCGGGGCCGTTGTCGCTGAAGTACTCGATGCGGATCTGCCGGTTGCGCGCCACCGAGGCCGAGCCGGCCACCAGCGCCAGCACGATCATCAGGAACACCGAGAACTCCTCGGTCCAGGCGAACGACTGGCTGGTGAAGTAGCGCACCAGCACGTTCGCGAAGGTGATCAGCGCCAGCAGCGCCATCACGACGACGGTCAGCCAGTCCTCGATGGCCAGGGGAATGCGGGTGGACTCGTCCTGCGCATCGTCGGCGGGCAGGTCCTCCGGCAGCGGCTGGCCGGTCTCGTGGTGCAGGGACATCGGGTCTCTCGTCGGGAAATCGTCGGGGTGCGTTGTTCTGGTCGTCGTTCAGCCGAGCAGCGCGCGGGCCGCGGCGGCGATGGCCGCCGGCGTCACGCGCGACTGCGCCTCGAGCACGGGCGCGTAGCCCACGGGGATGCGCGGCGCGCCCAGGCGCCGCACCCGGCAGCCGGTGGCTTCGGCGGCGGTGGCGGCCACCTCGGCGCCGAAGCCGCCCGCCTGCACCGCCTCGTGCACCACCAGCAGCCGCCCGGTGCGGCCGCAGGAGGCCAGCACCGCCTCGCGGTCCCAGGGCCACAGGCTGCGCAGGTCCAGCAGGTCCACGCCGATGCCCTGCGCGGCCAGGTCCTCGCAGGCGGCCTCGCAGGCCTGCACCTGGCGGCTCCAGCTGACCAGCGTCAGGTCGTTGCCGCGGCGCACGTGGCGGGCCTGGCCGATGGGGATGGCCTGCGCGGTGTCGACCTCGCCCTGCACGCCCCACAGCGTCTTGTGCTCCATGTAGATGACCGGGTCGCCGCAATCGAGCGCGGCGCGCAGCAGCCCATGGTTGTCCTGGGGCGTGCCCGGGCACAGCACCACCACGCCGGGCAGGTGCGCGAACCAGGCCTCCAGCGACTGCGAGTGCTGCGCCGCCGAGGCGTCCCAGATGCCGTTGGGCATGCGCATGACCAGCGGCACCCGGCCCTGGCCGCCGAACATGAAGCGGTTCTTGGCGGCCTGGTTGACGATCTCGTCCATCGCGCACAGCGCGAAGTCGACCACCCGCATCTCCACCACCGGCCGCAGCCCCGCCAGCGCCATGCCGACGCCGGCGCCCAGGATCGCGGCCTCGCTGATCGGCGTGTCGACCACGCGCTGCGCGCCGAAGCGCTGCTGCAGGCCGGCGTACTGGCCGAAGATGCCGCCGCGGCCGATGTCCTCGCCCAGCGCGACCACGCGCGCATCGGCCTGCATCGCACCGGCCAGCGCCGCCACCGCGGCCTGGGCGTAGCTCATCACCGCCATGCGCCCTCCCCCGTGCCCTGCACGTCGGTGTAGGCAGCGCCGGCCTCGGGCCAGGGCGCGGCGTCGGCCGCGGCCACCGCGGCGGCGATCTCCTCGCGCGCGGCGCGCTCGATGGCCTCGATCTCGCCGGCCGGCACGCCGCCTTCCAGCAGCCGGGCCCGGGCCCGCGCGATGGGGTCGGTGCCCAGCGCGGCCTCGAGCTCGCCGGCGGGCCGGTAGGCGGCCTTGTCGACCGACACGTGGCCCTTGACCCGGTAGGTGATCGCATGCAGCAGCCGCGGTCCCTGCCCGCCGCGCACCTGCGCCAGCAGCGTGCCGGCGGCGGCGTGCACGGCCAGCACGTCGTTGCCGTCGACCTGCAGGCCCGCGATGTCCAGCGCGGCGGCGCGGGCCGAGGCGCCGTCGCCGGCCGTCATCGGCTTGCTGGCCGTCGTGGCGCTCCAGCGGTTGTCCTCGCAGACGAACAGCACCGGCAGGCCGTAGACCCTGGCCCAGTTCAGCGCCTCCAGGAAGGGCCCGCGGTTGATCGCGCCGTCGCCGAAGAAGCAGGCGGTCACCGCATCGCCGCCGCGCAGCTTGAGCGCGTGCGCCGCGCCCACCGCGATCGGCAGGCCCGCGGCCACCACGCCGTTGGCGCCGAGCATGCCCACCGAGAAATCGGCGATGTGCATCGAGCCGCCCTTGCCGCCGTTGAAGCCCGTGGACTTGCCGAACAGCTCGGCCATCATGCGGCCCGCGTCGGCGCCCTTGGCCAACGTGTGGCCGTGGCCGCGGTGGGTGGAGGTGAGGTAGTCGTCG
This sequence comes from Comamonadaceae bacterium, assembly GCA_027484575.1. Classification (GTDB taxonomy): domain Bacteria; phylum Pseudomonadota; class Gammaproteobacteria; order Burkholderiales; family Burkholderiaceae_C; genus Ramlibacter. The sequence continues at coordinate 473,019 of JAIXSQ010000010.1, read as the reverse complement.
CGGCGCAGGTGCGCGCACACGCCGGCGGGCACGGCCTCCTGCCCGGTGGACAGGTGCAGCGGCCCGCGCACCTGCGCGCTGCCGTCGGCGGCCTGCCCGTAGGCGCTGACGCCGCCCTGGCTGGCGACCTCGGCCGCGTCCTCGAAGGCCCGGATCCGCACCATCGTGCGGTACAGGCTGGTCAACTGCTGCATGGTTCTGACGGGTCGCGAGGCGCCCGTTGTCTCTCTCGTGGAGCGGCCCATTCTATGGATGGGCCGTGCAGGGAAAGCCACTAGAACTTCCCGGGGCCCGCTTAGAACTTTTCAGCGCCAGCCGGCCGTCGCCGTGACGAGCGCATCGATGGCCAGGCGCACGCGGTGCGGCAGCAGGCGCGCCGCCGGCCAGACCAGGGAGACCGGCAGCGGCGCCGGTCGCAGGCCGGGCAGGACCTCGACCAGGGTGCCGTCGGCGAGCTGGCGGCGCACGAAGTAGTCGGGCAGCTGCGTGATGCCGAAGCCCTGCATCGCGGCCTCCACCAGCGCCTCGCCGTCGCCGATGCGCAGCCGCGCGGCGGGCTGCAGCTGCACGGCCTCGCCCTGCCGCCGCAGGGTCCAGGGCCGGTCGCGGCCGCTGGAGGGCAGGCGGAACACCAGCGCGTCGTGGCGCGCGAGCTGCTCCAGCCGGCGCGGCGTGCCGCGCGCCGCCAGGTAGGCCGGGCTCGCGACCAGCACCATCGCATGCTGCAGCAGCGGGCGGGCCACCAGCGACGAATCCTTCAGCACGCCCACGCGCACCGCCAGGTCCAGCCCCTCCCTGGCCAGGTCCGCATAGGCGTCCTGCAGGCGCAGGTCGACGGCCAGCCCGGGATGGGCGCGCGCGAGCTGCCCGAGCGCCGGCAGCACCAGCTGCTTGCCGAGCACGATGGGCGCGTCCACCCGCAGCACGCCGGTGGCGCTGCCGCGCACGCCGGCCGCCTCGGACTGCAGCTCGTCGACCTCGGCCAGCAGGCGCTCGCAGCGGGCCGCCAGGCGCTCGCCGTCGGGCGTCAGGCTCACCTGGCGCGTGGTACGGTGGAACAGGCGTACGCCCAGCCGCTGCTCCAGCCGCGCCACGGACTTGGCCAGGGTCGACGGCGCGCAGCCCGACTCGCGCGCGGCGGCCGCGAAGCTGCAGTGGCGCGCAGTGGCGGCGAAGGCGGCGATCTGCTGCAGGCTGCTGGCGTGGACGGCGGCGATTGAGGACATGGTGTCGCCAATGTCAGTCCATTGCGGTGTCTTGTGCATCGGTGCTTGCCCGCCCACACTGCGGCCACGCGTTGCGCAACGTGCCCCTCCCCCACCCAGCAAAGGACAGACGCCATGCACGTGATCGACCAGCCGCAGCCCGCGGCCACCCCCATCCCCGGGATCCACCACGCCACCTGGGCCGGACGCGACCAGGGCCTGCACGGCCTGAGCCTGTGGCACCAGGCCATGGCTCCGGGCGCGGCCACCCCGCCGCATGCGCACGACTGCGACGAGGTCGTGCTGTGCATTGAGGGGCACGGCGAACTGGATGTCGGCGGGACCTGCCACGCCTTCGGCCCCGCGCAGACGCTGGTGCTGCCTGCCGGCGTGCCGCACCGGATCGTCAACACCGGCGCGCAGCCGCTGCGGCTGACGGCCGTGTTCTCCGCCTCGCCGGTCCCGGTGCGGCTGCCGGACGGCAGCGCCCTGGAGCTGCCCTGGCGCAGCTAGCCGCAGGGCGCGGCGCCGCTCAGCGCTCGCGCACCCCGCACACCAGCGCCCCCGGGTCGTTGTGGGCGATGTCCAGCCGGTCCTTGGCCGCGCCCACGTCCAGGTCGCGCGGCAGGGGCACGCCGTTCTTGACCGCGAGGATCTCGGCCATGACGCTCACCGCGATTTCCGGCGGCGTCTTGCTGCCGATGTAGATGCCGATCGGGCCGCGCAGACGCGCCAGGCCCGCCTCGGTCTGCCCGAAATGCTCGATCAGCCGCTGGCGCCGCGCGTCGTTGTTGCGGCGGCTGCCGATCGCGCCGACGTAGAACGCCTCGGTGCCCAGCGCCTCCAGCAGCGCCAGGTCGTCCAGCTTGGGATCGTGCGTGAGCGCCACCACGCAGCTGCGCCGGTCGGGCCTGAAGGCCGCCACCACGTCGTCGGGCATGTCGGTGACCAGCCGCGCGCCGGCCACGTGGAAGCCCTGGCGGTACTCCTCGCGCGGGTCGCACACCGTCACCGCGAAGCCGCTGAACAGCGCCATCGTCGCCAGGTACTCGGTGAGCTGGCCGGCGCCGATCAGCAGCATGCGGTACTCGGGGCCGAAGGTGTTGGTCACCTGCGTGTCGTCGGCCAGCAGCTCCGAGGGCGTGTCGGCCCCCGCCAGCGTGACCGCGCCGTCGGCCAGCCGCACCGTGCGGCGCACCAGCCGGCCCGTCTCCAGCAGGCCCACCAGCTGCGCCAACAGCTCGGCATCGGGGTCGTGCTCCAGCAGCAGTTCCAGCGTGCCGCCGCAGGGCAGACCGAAGCGGTGCGCCTCGTCGGCGGTGACGCCGTACTTGACGAAGCCCGGCGGGCCCGAGGGCATGCGCGCCTGGGCGCCACGCATGGCATAGGCCTGGCTGTAGCGGTAGATCAGGTCGTCCTCGATGCAGCCGCCCGAGACCGAGCCCACCACCTGCCCGTCCTCGCACAGGGCCATGATCGAGCCGATCGGCCGGGGCGAGGAGCCCCAGGTGCGCACCACCGTCGCCAGCAGCGCGCGCCGGCCCGCGGCCCGCCAGTCGCGCAGCGTGCGCAACACCAGCACGTCGATGTTTTCCATCCCTGTCTCCTTGCGCGTGCGCCGGCTCAGAACCGGTAGGCGGCGTCGACCCCGGCCAGCCAGGTGCGCCCCGGGGCCGGCTCGAAGAAGCGCCGGTTGCCCTCGTTCACGATCACCGACCCCACGGTCGCCTTGTCGGCCAGATTGTCGACACGCACGAATTCCCGCAGCGTCCAGCGGCCCGCGCGCTGCGTCCAGCCCAGCCGCAGCGCGGCCAGCGTCGAGGCGGCGGCGAAGTCGCTGTTGGCATCGTCCACCGCGATGCGGCCCACGCGCCGCAGCTCGAGCGCGGCCGTCATGCCCCAGGGCTTGTGCGTCCAGCCCAGCTCGGCGTACAGGCTCTGGCGCGGCACGCCCGGGATGCGGTTGCCCGCCGGCACCGCGGCGCCGGCCAGGTAGCGCGCGTCGATGGCGGTGGCCGCCAGCAGGGCCGACCAGGCCCCGCCCAGCGGGCCGGCGGCCGACAGCTCCACGCCGTCGCGCTGCGTGGCACCCGCATTGCGGAACACGCTGCGCCCGCCGGTGTTGGACAGCACGGCCAGCTCGTCCGAGGTGCGGGCCTGGAACAGCGCGCCGTTGACGGCCCAGTCGCCGGGCCGCCACTTGGCGCCCAGTTCCCACTGCCGGCTGGTGGCCGGCCGCAGGCCGAAGTTGAAGCCCGGCGCGCCGTTCGGCCGGTAGGCCACCTCGTTGAGCGTGGGCGTCTCGAAGCCGCGGCCCACCGAGCCGTACAGGTTCAGCGTGTCGCTGGCATGGAACACCAGCCCGGCGGCCGGCGTGGTGCCGCGCCACTGCACCGAGCCGCTGTCGTCGCCGTTGCCCGGGGCGATGTAGCGGTCCTGCGAGCGCAGCGCCACGCGCGACTGCCGCAGGCCGGCCTGCGCGCTCCACCGCGGGCCCAGCACCCATTCGGCCTGCAGGTAGGCATCGGAGGTGCGGGCGCGGTTGCGCTCGTCGCGGCGCAGCGCGCCCTGCACGCCCAGCACCTGCGAGGCGCCGGTGCCAACGAAGTTCTGGAAGCCGCGCCGGTCCTCGTCGACCTGCTCCTGCGACAGCCCGGCCGTGACGGTGGCCGGCGTGCCGCCCCAGCGGGTGCGGTGCACCCAGCGGGCATCCAGGCCGTGGTAGCCGCGGTCCAGGTCGATCACGCCGCCCGGCTGCGTCAGCGCGCCCGGCAGCGCGGTCTGAGTGGCCACCGGGATCGACTGGAACTGCGTGGTGCCGCGCTCGCCGGCGTAGGCCGTCAGCTGCAGCGTGTCGTCGGCGTCGAGCTTGTGCACCAGCGACGCGCCCAGCTGCTGCTGGCGCACCGTCTTGCGGGTGTTGAACTGCAGCGCGACCGGCGTGGCCTGGCGCGGGTTGGTGCCCAGCTCGGCGCGCGTCAGGCCCAGCGGGTCCTGGCTGTCGGGCATGGCCAGCGCGTTGGCCACCACGGTGAGCTTCGTGCCCGTGCCCAGGTCGATCCCCAGCCGGGCATTGGCCAGGTCGCGCTGCGCGCCGCTCTGCGGCCGCCAGCCGTCGGTGGCGAAGTGCGACACGCCCACGCTGTAGCGCACGCTGCCCTCCTGGCCCGACAGCCGCGACAGGTGCCGCTGCACGCCGTCGCTGCCGAAGGCGGTTCCCAGCTGCAGCACCGTGTCGGGGCCGCCCTCCTCGGTGAACAGGCTGATCACGCCGCCGGCGGCGTTGCCGTACAGCGCCGAGAACGGGCCGCGCAGCACCTCGACCCGCGCGGCCGAGGCCAGGTCGAAGTGCGACACCTGGCCCTGCCCGTCGGGCGCGGTGGCCGGGATGCCGTCGACGTACAGGCGGATGCCGCGCACGCCGAAGGTGGAGCGCGCGCCGAAGCCGCGCGAGGAGATCTGCAGGTCCTGGGCATAGTTCTGCCGGTTCAGCACCACCAGCCCCGGCACGCGCGCCAGCGACTCGGACAGGTTCACCCGCAGCTGGCCGTCGCGCAGCACCGCGCCCTCGACCACGTCGACCGAGGCCGGCGTGTCGAAGGCCGATTGCGCCACGCCGCGGTTGACCGTGATGGTGACCGGCGCCAGCTGGCGCTCGGCGGCCCCGGCCCCGGCCGGGGCCGGCGCCGGCCCGCCCACCTGCGCGGCCGCCAGGCCGGCCAGCCCGAACGCGCCGGCCAGGGCGGCCGCGATACGGTTCAGCGCAGCAGCCATGCCCCGATCCCCGCGATGGCCAGGGCGATCACCACCCAGGCCCAGGTGGGCAGGCCGCCGCCCGCGGCCGGTGCCGCAGGGGTCGCAGCAGCGGACGGCGCCGGCGCGGCGTCGCCGCCCGCGGCCGCTTCGACCGCCACGGGCGCCGGATGCCGCTCGCGCAGCTGCGTCTCGAAGCGCTGGAAGAACTGCTCGGCCATCTGCCGGGCCACCCCGTCCACCAGCCGCTGGCCCACCTGCGCGATCTTGCCGCCCACCTGCGCCTGCACCGTGTACGACAGCTCGGTGCCGCCTTCGGCGGGCGCCAGCTGCACCTGGGCCGTGCCCTTGCCGAAGCCGGCCGCGCCGCCCTGGCCGTCGAACACCAGGGTGTAGCGCTCGGGCGGCTGCATGTCCTGCAGCTGGATGCGGCCCGTGAAGCGGGCGGCCACCGGGCCGACCTTGACCGCCATGCCCAGGGCATAGCTGTCGGCGCCGGTGCGCTCGACCTTCTCGCAGCCGGGGATGCAGGCCTTGAGCACCTCGGGGTCGTTGAGCGCGTCCCAGGCCTGTTCGCGGGTGGCCGCCAGCACGCGGCTTCCTTGCATGTCCATGTGTGTGTCCCTCGGGAGTCGTCGTGTGTGTGCGTGGGGTCCGCTCAGCGCCGCAGCACGGCGGCGATGGCGGTGGCCAGCTGCTCGAGCCGGCTCAGGTCGTGGACCGCGAGCATGCCATGGGCGTGCCGGTGCAGCACCGCGGCGCCGCGCGCCAGCGGCTGGTAACCCGAGAAGCGCAGCAGCGGGTTGAGCCACAGCAGGCGGCCGGCGTGCAGCCGCAGCCAGTCCAGCTCGCGTGCCAGCGCCTCGGGCTCGCCGGTGTCCAGGCCGTCGGTGATCAGCAGCACCAGGCTGCGGCCGCCCACCAGCCGCCGCGCATGCCGCTGGCGCAGCTGCGCCAGCGAATCGCCCAGCCGCGTGCCACCGGCGAAGTCGTCGATGGCCTGCGAGGCCGCGGCCAGCATCGCGTCGGTGTCGGCCAGCCGGAAGGCCGGCGTGAGGTCGGTCAGGTGGGTGCCGAAGGCGTAGACCTCGCGCCGTCCGGGCTGGCCGCGCGTGGCCGCATGCAGGAAGGCCAGCAGCAGCCGGGCATAGCGCTCCATCGAGCCCGAGACGTCGACCAGCACCACCAGCGGCAGCGGCGCGCGGCGGCGGCGCCGCTCCAGCAGGCGCAGCAGCTCGCCGCCGCTGCGGCCGGCCTCGCGCAGGCTGCGGGTCCAGTGCGGTCCGGCGCCGCGGCCGCCGGCGCGGGTGCGCCGGGTCGCCACCTCGGGCAGGGCCAGCGCGATGTCGCGCGCCAGCCGCTCCACCAGCCGGTACTCGTCGGCGCCCAGCGCGTTGAAGTCGGCATGCCGCAGCCGCTGGCGCTCGCTGGCGGTCATGGCGGCATCGAGCTCGATGGTCTCGTCCTTCTTCGGGGCCTGCTGCGCCTGCGCCACCGCGCGCGGCTGCAGCGCCTCGCGCACGCGCGGCCGGCCCTTGGCGGGCGCCGCGGCACCGTCGGCGCGCGGCAGCATCTGCGCCAGCAGCTTGGCCGCCACGTCGGGATCGCGGAAGTAGGCCTCGAACAGCTCGGCGAAGACGGCGCGGTCCTGCGCCCGGGCCACCAGCGTGGCTTCCAGCGCGGCCATCAGGTCGCCCTTGCGTTCCACGCCCACCAGCACCGCGGCCTCGGTGGCCAGCGCGATGCGGGCGCTGTCCACCGCCACGCCGGCGCGACGCAGCGCGCGGCCGAAGGCGGCGATGTTGTCGGCCAGCTTGCCGGTGCGGGCGTCGCCGAGCTGCATGGGCGGGGCGGCCCCTCTCAGGCGCCGTCGATCGAGGGGGCGATCAGCTGCGCGACCGTGTCGCCGGCCAGTGCCGCCACGTCCTCGCGCTGCTTGAACAGGATGCCGGCCGTGTCCTGCACCACCTCGGGATCCAGCTGCAGCGTGTCCAGCGCCACCAGCGCCCGCGCCCATTCCACGCTCTCGGCGATGCCGGGCGCGCGCTGGAAGGCGTCGGCGAAGGGCGCCGCGCGCAGCCGGCCCACGAAGGTGGCGACCTGCCTGGCCAGCGCCTCGCCCAGCCCGGGCACGCGCTCGCGCACGATGGCCAGCTCGCGCTCGCGGTCGGGATAGTCCAGCCAGTGGTACAGGCAGCGGCGCTTGACCGCGTCGTGCAGCTCGCGCGTGCGGTTGCTGGTCAGGATGGTCACCGGCGGCACCACCGCGCGCACCGGCCCCAGCTCGGGGATGCTCACCTGGTACTCGCCCAGGTACTCCAGCAGGAAGGCCTCGAAGGGCTCGTCGGCGCGGTCGACCTCGTCGATCAGCAGCACCGCGCCCGGCGCGGGCGCCTGCAGCGCCTGCAGCAGCGGCCGGCGGATCAGGTAGTGCGGCTGGTAGACCTCGCGCTCGACCTGGTCGACGCTTTCGGTTCCTTCCGCGGCGCGCATGTGCAGCAGCTGGGCGGCGTAGTTCCACTCGTACAGCGCGTCGCGCGCCTCCAGCCCGTCGTAGCACTGCAGCCGGATCAGCTCGCGCTGGAGCACCTGCGCCAGCGCCTTGGCCAGCTCGGTCTTGCCCACGCCGGGCTCGCCCTCGAGCAGCAGCGGGCGCTGCAGCTTCAGGGCCAGGAAGGCGGCCGTGGCCAGCCGCCGGTCGGCGTGGTAGCCCGCGCCGCGCAGGGCGGCGACCAGCGCGTCGATGCCGGCGGGGGCCTGCGGCGCGGTCAACCCAGGGCCTTGGCGACGGCGCGCTGCGCCATCACCGAGATCAGGTTGGCGCGGTAGGCGGCGGTGGCATGCAGGTCGGCGGCCAGTTCGCCCGCGTCGATCGCGACGCCGGCCGCGGCCTGCGGCGTGAAGCTGGCGCTCAGCGCCTGCTCCAGCCCCGTGTGGCGGAACACGCCGTTGCCGCCGCCGGTGACGGCCACGCGCACGCCGGCATCGGTCTGCGCGACGTAGACGCCGATCAGCGCGAAGCGCGAGGCGGGCTGGCGGAACTTCATGTACGCCGAGCGCCTGGGGATGGGAAAGCGGATCGCCGTGACCAGCTCGCCGTTGTCGAGCGCGGTGGAGAACATGCCGGTGAAGAAGTCGTCGGCCGCGATCTTGCGGCCGGCGGAGGTCTCCACCGTGCCGTTGAGCGCCAGCACGGCGCTGGGGTAGCAGGCCGCCGGGTCGTTGTTGGCGACCGAGCCGCCCAGCGTGCCCAGGTTGCGCACCTGCCGGTCGCCGATCTGGCCGGCCAGGTCGGCCAGCCCGGGGATGGACTGGCGCACCTCGGCGTTGGCCGCGACCTCGGCATGCCGGGTCATGGCGCCGATGACCAGCGCGTTGCCGTCGCGGCAGATGCCGGCCAGCTCGGGGATGGCGCCCAGGTCGACCAGCTGGCCGGGATCGGCCAGGCGCAGGCGCATGGTGGGCAGCAGGGTCTGGCCGCCCGCGATGGGCTTGGCGCCGGCCTTGACGGCCTGGGCCGCGGCGGCGGCGCTGGCGGGACGCTCGATGGTGAAGGCGTACATGGTCTCGTTCTCCTCGGGCCTCAGGCCTTGGCGGCCTGGATCGCGGCCCAGACGCGGGCGGGGCTGGCGGGCATGTCCAGGTCGGTGACGCCCAGGTCCTTCAGGGCGTCGAGCACGGCGTTGATGACGGCCGGCGGCGAGCCGATCGCGCCGGCCTCGCCGCAGCCCTTGGTGCCCAGCGGGTTGTGGGTGCAGGGCGTGCAGACATGGCCCAGGCGGAACGAGGGCACGTCGTCGGCGCGCGGCATGGCGTAGTCCATGAAGCTGCCGGTCATCAGCTGGCCGGTCTCCGCGTCGTAGACGCAGTTCTCCATGAGCGCCTGGCCGATCCCCTGCACCAGCCCGCCGTGCACCTGCCCCTCGACGATCATCGGGTTGATGATGGTGCCGAAGTCGTCGACGGCGCTGAAGCGGTCGATGCGCACCACGCCCGTGGCCGGGTCGACCTCGACCTCGCAGATGTAGGTGCCGGCCGGGAAGGTGAAGTTGGTCGGGTCGTAGAACGCGGTCTCGTTCAGGCCCGGCTCCAGCTTGTCCAGCGGGTAGTTGTGCGGCACGTAGGCCGTCAGCGCCACCTGCGCGAACGGGATCTTCTTGTCGGTGCCCTTGACCTTGAACTCGCCGCCCGAGAACTCGATGTCGGCGTCGCTGGCCTCCAGCAGGTGGGCGGCGATCTTCTTGGCCTTGGCCTCGATCTTGTCCAGCGCCTTCATGATCGCGGCGCCGCCCACGCTGATGGAGCGCGAGCCGTAGGTGCCCATGCCGAAGGGCACGCGGCCGGTGTCGCCGTGCACCACGTCGACCTGCTCCACCGCGATGCCCAGCCGTGCGGCCACCACCTGCGCGAAGGTGGTCTCGTGGCCCTGGCCGTGGCTGTGCGAGCCGGTGAACACCGTCACGCTGCCGGTGGGATGCACGCGGATCTCGCCGCACTCGAACAGGCCGGCCCGCGCGCCCAGCGCCCCCGCGATGTTCGACGGCGCGATGCCGCAGGCCTCGATGTAGCTGCTGTAGCCCAGGCCGCGCCTGAGCCCCTTGGCCTCGCTGGCGGCCTTGCGGGCGGCGAAGCCCTCGACCTCGGCGAGCTTGCGCGCCTGGTCCATGCACGCGTGGTAGTCGCCCACGTCGTACTGCAGCGCCACCGGCGTCTGGTACGGGAAGGTGGTGATGAAATTGCGCTTGCGGATCTCGTCCTGCGACAGGCCCATGTCCCAGGCGCAGCGGGTGACCAGCCGCTCGAGCAGGTAGGTGGCCTCGGGCCGGCCGGCGCCGCGGTAGGCGTCGACCGGCGCGGTGTTGGTGAACCAGGCGTCGACCTCGACGTAGACCTGCGGCGTCGTGTACTGGCCGGCCAGCAGCGTGGCGTACAGGATGGTGGGCACCGCGGTCGAGAAGGTCGACAGGTAGGCGCCCATGTTGGCGTCGGTGTGCACCCGCATGGCCAGGAACTTGCCGTCCTGGTCCATCGCCATCTCGGCATGCGAGATGTGGTCGCGGCCGTGCGCGTCGGTCAGGAACGACTCGCTGCGCTCGGCGGTCCACTTGATCGCGCAGTTCATCTGCCGCGCCGCCCAGGTCAGCGCCACGTCCTCGGCGTACAGGAAGATCTTGGAGCCGAAGCCGCCGCCCACGTCGGGCGCGATCACCCGCACCTTGTGCTCGGGCAGGCCCAGCACGAAGGCCGTCATCAGCAGCCGCTCGACGTGCGGGTTCTGGTTGGCCACGTACAGCGTGGTCTCGTCGGTGGCCCGGTTGTACATGCCGATGGCCGAGCGCGGCTCGATCGCGTTGGGCACCAGGCGGTTGTTGGTCAGGTCCAGCCTGGTGACATGCGCCGCGCTGGCGAAGGCCGCGTCGACCGCCGCCTTGTCGCCGATGGCCCAGGTGTAGCAGTGGTTGTCGGGCGCCGCGTCGTGCAGCGCCGGGCCGGCGGCGGCCTTGCGCATGTCGACCACGGCGGGCAGCTCCTCGTACTGCACCACGATGGCTTCGGCCGCGTCCTTGGCCTGCTGCACCGTGTCGGCCACCACCATCGCCACCTGGTCGCCGACGTAGCGCACCTTGCCGATGGCCAGCACCGGGTGGGGCGGCTCCTTCATGGGCGTGCCGTCGGTGCTGGTGATCAGCCAGCCGCAGGGCAGCCCGCCCATCTTCCCGTCGAGGTCGGCGCCGGTGAAGATGCGGCGCACCCCGGGCATGCCGGCGGCGCTGGCGGTGTCCACCTGCAGGATCCGCGCATGCGCGTGCGGCGAGCGCACGAACACCGCGGCCTTCTGGTTGGCCATCAGGATGTCGTCGGTGTACTGGCCGGCGCCGGTCAGGAAGCGCAGGTCCTCCTTGCGGCGGACGGACTCGCCGATGTGCGGCAGGTTGGCGAAATCGGATGCACCCATGGTCGTGTCTCCTTCGCTGGCGGGGCGGTCAGGCCGCGGCCGTGGCGGCCATGCCCTGCTGCACGGCCTTGACGATGTTCTGGTAGCCGGTGCAGCGGCAGATGTTGCCCTCGAGCTGCTCGCGGATCTCGGCTTCGCTGGCGTTGGGACGGGTGCGGCACAGGTCGACCGCGCTCATCACCATGCCGGGGGTGCAGAAGCCGCACTGCAGGCCGTGGCACTCCTTGAAGGCGGCCTGCATCGGGTGCAGCGTGCCGTCGTCCTGGGCCAGGCCCTCGATGGTGGTGATCTCGGCGCCGGCCTGCTGGGCCGCCAGCGTGTTGCAGGACTTGACCGCCTTGCCGTTGACCAGCACGGTGCAGGCGCCGCACTGCGCGGTGTCGCAGCCCACGTGGGTGCCGGTCAGCCGCAGGTGCTCGCGGATCGCGGTCACCAGCAGGGTGTTGGGGGCCACGTCCAGCGTCTCGCTGCGGCCGTTGACCTTGAGTTGAACCTGCATCGCCATGTCTCCTCTGGTTGGGCGGCACCCGCCGGGGGCGCCGGGGCCGGGCCATTGTTGGAAGCGGCCCGGCCGCGGTTCTCAGGCGAAACCCTGAGAGGGCGAGGCCCGAGGTGCGAAATTCTCAAAATGGAACAATGGGCCGGCGCCTGCCGCTTGCGGCCGCCGCCCCCGACGTCCACCGCCGAGCTTCCACGCCATGCCCGCCCCCGCCCTCGCCCCTGCTGCCGTGCTGGCCGGCCGCCGCCTGCAGCAGATCGAGGCCGCGCGCCGGGCCGTGCTGCACGAGGGCCGCAGCGCCGTGGATGTGCTGCCCGGCGGCTGGGCCGACCGCGGCTGGATCGAGCGCTCGTGGCAGCGCTGCCTGGCCGCCGGCCACCGGCCCGGCCAGCGGCTGGGCTTCGACCTGGTGCCGGCGCAGGCCGCGCGCCGCACGCTCGAGGCCAACCATGCACTGCTGGATGCCGCCCGCCCCGTGCTGCAGCGGCTGGCCCGCGCCATCGCGCACAGCCGCTACTTCGCCATCCTGACCGACGCGCAGGGCGTGGTGATCGGCACCGACGGCCCCGTCGACCTGGCCGACCGGCGCGCCGCCGTGATCGCGCGCGTGGGCGTCGACCTGTCCGAGCAGGCCGTGGGCACCACCGCCATCGGCGCCGCGCTGCGCGAGCTGCACCCGGTGTGGCTCCACCGGGGCGAGCACTTCTTCGACGACACCGCCGTCTACAGCTGCGCCGGCGCGCCGGTGTTCGACGCCGACGGCCGCTGCGCCGGCATGCTGGACCTCACCGGCATCGACGCGCCCGAGCGCCCCGAGCTGCAGCACCTGGCCGCGCAGTCGGCCCGCAGCATCGCCAACGCGCTGACGCTGGCCCGCCCCCACGCCCTGCTGCTGCGCCTGGCCTGGCCGGGCCGCGCCTATGCCGACGAGGACGACGGCCTGCTCGCGCTGGATCCCGACGGCTGGGTGGCCGGTGCCAACCCGGCCGCGCGCCAGATGCTGTCGGGCCTGGCCGCCGGCCCGCGGGTGCATGCGGGCGAACTGTTCGCCGCGCCCTGGGAGAGCCTGTACGACGCCGCCAGGCACGAGCGGCCGCAGGAGCTGCCGCTGTGGAGCGGGCTCGCGCTGCAGGTGCTGGCCCAGCGCCCCGGCCGCGGCCTGGCGCCCCGCCCCGCCGCGCCCGATGCGCGGCTGCCGCTGAAGGACCTGGAGGCCGAGCTGATCCGCAAGGCGGTGCATGACGCCCGCGGCAACGTGATGGAGGCCGCGCGGGTGCTGGGGATCAGCCGGGCGACGGTGTACCGCAAGCTCGGGCGCAAGCGCTGAGCGCCGCGCACCGGCCGGGCCGGCTCAGCGCCAGCCGGCCAGCCAGGCCGCGCCCGCCACCAGCGCGGCATGCGCCGCCACCGTGAGCCCCAGCGCCAGCGCCGTGCGGTGCCGCAGCCGCACGAGGGCGACCACCGCCAGCAGCGACATCGCATGCATCGCGCCCACGAACACCCAGGCCTGCGCCAGCGGCACGAGGGTCGGCGTGCCGCCGCGCCTGGGGGAGGTCTCGACACCGCCATGGGCCAGGGCCAGCGCGGCGCCGATCGCACCGAGCAGGGCCAGGGCTGCGACCGCGGCCTGCGCGGGGCGGTTGCCCGCCAGCGGGGTGTCCGCCATCAGGCGGGCGCGTGGCAGGCCACGCACAGCTTGTTGCCGTCCGGATCGCGGACGTAGGCGCCGTAGTAGTGGGCGTGGTACTGCGGCCGCAGCCCGGGCGGGCCCTCGCAATGGCCGCCGTGCGCCAGGGCCGCTGCGTGCGCGGCGTCGACCTGCGCGCGGGTCTGCGCCAGGAAGGCGACCATCGGCCCGTTGCCCGGCTGCGGCGGCCCGCCGTCGAACGGCCGGCCGATGAGGAACAGCGGCCGTGGGTCCGGCGAGGACTGCCAGCCGGCCCAGGGGCGGCTGCGGTCCTCGAAGCGGAACGCGATGCCCAGGGTGTCGAGCACCGGCCGGTAGAAGGCCAGGGCGCGGTCGAAGTCGGAGATGCCGACCATCACGTGGGAGAACATGGGCAGGCAGCCTGTGGGGACGGACGCCCATGCTAGCGGCTGGGCGTTCAGCGGGTGGCGTCCTGCTCGGCCCACCGCACCAGGGACAGCACCTCACGGAACATCGGCGACGTCTCGCCGATGTCGAAGGCCGCCGTTTCCATCAGCCCGATCACCCGCTGGCAGGCCGTCGCGGGGTCGCCGCGCATCAACGAGGCCACCACCTGCTCCGCGCTGGCGCGCACCATCCCCATCAGCTGGCGCAGGACGGCGTCGCGGCGCTCGGCTCCGCCGGCCGCTTCGGCCTCGGCCAGCATGACGCTCATGTACTTGTCGGTGGCCGCCAAGAACCGCGCGTTGCGCCGCTGCCAGGCCGCCACGAAGGCCTGGGGGGTGTCGGCGCGGCCCAGCCGCGGCAGACAGTGGGCCGCGGCGCGGCCGACCGCGAAGTTCATGGTGCCCACGTAGCCCAGCACGGCATCGCGCGACTCGGTGGTCACGGTGGCCGGCGTCGCGGGTGCCGCGGGGCTGGATGGGACGCTCGCCTGTCCGTAGGCGGCGCTGGCGCCGCACAGGGCCAGGCAGGCGGTGGCCAGGCGCCAGCGGATCGGCGCGCGCAGGGTGGCCGGCGCTGCCATCAGGCAGTTCCCTGCGCGGCCAGCCGCGCGTACCAACCAAAGGACCAGCGCAGCGCGACGTCGTCCACCAGCGTGGTGACGGCCAGCACGCCGAGCGATGGCCAACCTCCAGACATAACCGTTCATCCCTGTTCCTCCCTGTGCCTGTCCTGCGGCGCGGAAAGTCTGCCAGCCGGATGCGGTGTGGCGGCATCCCACCTCTGGCGGATGGCACTGCACGCAGCGGCTGGAGCCGAGGTGGCAGGCGCCGATCGTGCGGGCATCGGGCGCGACGATGGTGTTGGCGCCGTAGAGGGCATGGCCTTGCAGGGGAGTCCGAGGGGTCGGTGGATGAACGCTCGGTGCGATGGTGCGGCGGCCGTGGACGTCCCGCCTGTCCGAGAGGGCCGAGCTTCAGCCCGCCATGGGGACTCCTCAGCGTCTGGGTCGATACGGCGCGTGCGTCGCAACCGCACCGCGGCAGGTCGCGGCCTCAAGCCGCCAGGGCCAGCACCACGCCCGACTCCTCGACGGCCATCCACACCGCGCTGCCCACCCGCAGCCCGCTGCGCGCCGCGGCGAAGCCCACCACGGCCAGTTCGCCCACGCGCACCGCCACCTCGTCGCCCGCATCGCCGCGCGCCACCCGCGTGGCCTTGCCTTGCAGCACGTTCCCGTCGGCAGCCGTGGCGCCCGCGCCCGCGCCCGGCGACCGCTCCACCCGCACCGCCGTCGCCTTGCACAGCGCCAGCACCGGCAGCCCCGGCTGCAGCCCCAGCAGTTCGGCGCTCTCCGCGGTGATTCGCGACACCAGCGTGCCGCCACCGGCCAGCGTGACCTCCACCCGCACCAGCGGCCCATGGACCTCGACCCGCGCGACGGTCGCGGGCAGCTGGTTGCGCATGCTGGTGCGCAGCGTCAGGGCCGCGACCAGCTCCGCATGCCCGCCGGCGCTGCCCAGCCGGCGCAGCACCTGCGCGCGCGAGCTGGCCATCGCCTCGCCCGCCGCCAGCAGGCGCGTGCCGGCCTCGGTCAGGCGCGCGCCGCCGCCGCCCGCCCCGCCCACCACCTTCTCCACCAGCGGCACGCCGGCCAGGTTGCTGAGCATGTCCAGCGCCTGCCAGGCGGCCTTGTAGCTGACGCCGGCCTCGCGGGCGGCCTGCGAGATCGAGCCGGCGGCGCCCACGCGGCGCAGGATCTCCAGCCGCTTGTCGGTGGCGGCGTGGCCGAGGGCACCGGCCAGCTGCAGTCGGGGGCGTCGGGGCATGGGCCGCATTGTGCCGCTACACTGCGGCGCTATTCCATCCGTGAATAGCGAACCGTGCGCCTGCCCCGCCCCCTGACCGCCCTGCTGCTCGCCCTGCTGCTCGCCCTGGGCTGCAGCATGGCCGGCGCCGCCGAGGTGCAGGTGGCCGTGGCCACCAACTTCCTGGTGCCCATGCAGAAGATCGCGGCGGCGTTCGCGCGCGACACCGGGCACACCGCGGTGCTGGCCTTCGGCTCCACCGGCCGCTTCTACGCCCAGGTGCGCAACGGCGCCCCGTTCGAGGTGCTGCTGTCGGCCGACGACGAGACGCCGCTGCGGCTGGAACAGGACGGCCGCACGGTGCCCGGCACGCGCGCGACCTACGCGGTCGGCCGCCTGGTGCTGTGGAGCGCGGCGCCCGGGGTGGTCGACGCGCAGGGCGCGGTGCTGCGCCGTCCCGGCGACAGCCGGATCGCGATCGCCGACCCCAGGCTGGCCCCCTATGGAGGCGCCGCGCTGCAGACGCTGCAGGCCCTGGGCCTGGCCCAGGCGCTGGCCCCCCGGCTGGTGCAGGGCGAGAGCATCGCGCAGGCCCACCAGTTCGTGGCCACGGGCAATGCGGCCATGGGCTTCGTCGCGCTGTCGCAGGTGATGGTCGACGGCCGCATCGGCCGCGGCTCCCACTGGCTGGTGCCCGCGCAGCTGCACGCACCGCTGCGGCAGGACGCGGTGCTGCTCGCGCCGGGCCGCGCCAATCCCGCGGCCCGCGCGTTGCTCGACTACCTGCGCACGGACGCGGCGCGCGCCGTGATCCGCGCGCACGGCTACGAGCTGCCGTCCTGAGCAGGCGCAGCCCATGCCCCTGAGCGCCGCCGACCTGGGTGCGATCCGGCTCACGCTGGAGCTGGCCGGCGCCACCACCGTGCTGCTGCTGCTGCTGGCCACGCCGCTGGCCTGGTGGCTGGCGCGCTCGCGCGGGCGCTGGGCCGCGGTGGTGGGCGCGGTGGTGGCGCTGCCCCTGGTGCTGCCGCCCACGGTGCTGGGCTTCTACCTGCTGGTGGCCTTCGGCCCGCAGGGCTGGGGCGGGCAGCTGACGCAAGCGCTGGGCCTGGGGCTGCTGCCCTTCACCTTCCAGGGCCTGCTGGTCGCCTCGGTGCTGTACTCGCTGCCGTTCGCGGTGCAGCCGCTGCAGCATGCCTTCGCGGCGGTCGGGCGCGCGCCGATGGAGGCGGCCGCCACGCTGCGCGCGCACCCGCTCGATGCCTTCCTCACGGTGGCGCTGCCGCTGGCGCGGCCGGGCTTCCTCACCGCCGCGGTCCTCACCTTCGCCCACACGGTGGGCGAGTTCGGCGTGGTGCTGATGATCGGCGGCAACATCCCCGCGCAGACCCGCGTGGTGTCGACCCAGATCTACGGCCATGTCGAGGCGCTGGAGTACACGCAGGCGCACTGGCTGTCGGCCGGCATGCTGGCCTTCTCCTTCGTCGTGCTGCTCGCCTTGCAGCTGCTCACGCGCCGCGGCGCGCGGCTGGGCGCATGAACGCCGACGGCACCGCCGGCCTGCAGCTGCGGCTGGCACTGCAGCGCCCCGGCTTCGCGCTGGACGCCGACCTGCAGCTGCCCGCGCGTGGCATCACCGTGCTGTACGGGCCCTCCGGCGCGGGCAAGACCACGGTGCTGCGCTGCGTGGCGGGGCTCGAGCGCGCCGCGGGCGTCGTGCGGGTGGGCGAGGACACCTGGCAGGACGACGCGCGCCGCCTGTTCCTGCCCGCCTGGCGCAGGCCGGTGGGCTACGTGGTGCAGGAGGCCGCCCTGTTCCCGCACCTGGACGTGCGCGGCAACCTGCGCTACGCCCAGCGGCGCGCGCCGCGCGGCCCGGCCCGGGTCGCGCTCGACGAGGTGGTCGACCTGCTGGGCATCGCGCACCTGCTGGACCGCGGCACGCAGCACCTGTCAGGTGGCGAGCGCCAGCGCGTGGCCATCGCCCGCGCCCTGGCCACGCAGCCGCGGCTGCTGCTGCTCGACGAGCCGCTGGCCGCGCTGGACGCCGCCCGCAAGCGCGAGCTGCTGCCCTGGCTGGAGCGGCTGCGCGAGCGCCTGCAGCTGCCCATGCTGTACGTCACGCACGCGCCCGAGGAGATGGCGCGGCTGGCCGACCACCTGGTGCTGCTCGACGGGGGCCGCGTGCAGGCCGCCGGCACGCCGCGCGCGCTGCTGGCCCGGCTCGACCTGCCGCTGGCGCAGGACGAGGACGCCGCCGCCCTGCTGCAGGGGCGCATCGCCGAGGTCGACGCACGCTGGCAGCTGGCCCGCGTCGAGGTCGACGGGGGCGCGCTGTGGCTGCGCGACGAGGGGCTGGCCGTGGGCACGCCGGTGCGGGTGCGGGTGCTGGCGCGCGACGTGAGCCTGGCCCGCGCCGCGCCGCAGCCCGAGGCGCTGTCGATCCAGAACGCGCTGGCGGGCACGGTCGTGGCCGTCGCGCCGGCCGGCCATCCCTCGCAGGTGCTGGTGCGGCTGGACTGCGGCGGCAGCCCGCTGCTGGCGCGCATCACCGCCCGCGCCGCCGATGCGCTGCGGCTGGCACCCGGCGAGCGGGTGTGGGGCCTGGTGAAGGCGGCCGGGCTGGTGCGCTGAGGCGGCGGTCAGCCGCCCGCGGACGCAGCCACCACCTGCCGCAGCCGCGCCAGGTCGACGGGCTTGACGAGGTGGTCGTCGAAGCCGGCCGCGCGGGTGCGGGCCCGATCGGCCGCCGTTCCCCAGCCGCTCAGCGCCACGATGCGGCTGGACGCGGGCATCAGGCCCGCCCGCAGCTGCTGCGCCACGGCGATGCCGCCGATGTCGGGCAGGCCCAGGTCCAGCAGCACGAGCTGCGGCGCATAGCGGGGTGCCAGCGCCAGCGCGCTGCGGCCGTCGGGCACCGCCCGCACCTCGTGGCCCAGCGCCTGCAGCAGGGCCGCCAGGGTCGCCCGGCTGTCCTCGTTGTCCTCGACCACCAGCACCCGCGTGCCGGGGCCGGCCGCGTCCGGCGGCTGCAGTGCGTCCGCGCCCGGGGCCGCGGCACCCGGGACCGGGGCGGCCGCGTCCCCGGTGGCCAGCGGCAGGGCCAGGCGGAAGCGGCTGCCCCGTCCCACGCCCTCGCTGGCCACCGTGAGCGTGCCCCCATGCAGCACCACGAGGTGCCGGGCGAGCGCCAGCCCGATGCCCAGGCCGCCCTTGGCGCGGCCGGCCGTGTGCGGCAGCTGCGCGAACATCTGGAACACCCGCTCCTGGTCGGCGGGCGCGATGCCCAGGCCGGTGTCGGCCACCTCCACCAGCGCCAGGCCGGGCTCGGTCCACGCGGCGAGCTCGACGCGGCCGCCATCGGGCGTGTACTTGCCGGCGTTGTTCAGCAGGTTGGCCACCACCTGCACGATGCGCGCGGGGTCGCCGTGGACCGGCGCGGGTCCGGCGGGCAGCCGCAGCGCGAAGGCATGGCCGGCCGCCTCGAGCCCGGCGCGCGCGATCTCGACCGCGCGCTCCAGCAGCACCGCCAGGTCGACCGTCTCTCGCTGCAGCACGATCAGCCCGCGGTTGACGCGCGAGATGTCCAGCAGGTCGTCGATCAGGCGCGCCATCAGGCCCACCTGCCGGCCGATCACCTCCCGGGCGCGCGCATGCTGCGCGGGGTCGGGCAGCGCCAGCATCGCGGCCGCGTAGCGCATGGGCGCCAGCGGGTTGCGCAGCTCGTGCGCCAGGGTGGCCAGGAACACGTCCTTGTTGCGGTCCTGCTCCTCCAGCAGCGCCACCGCGCGCACGCGCTCGATGTGGGCCCAGCAGCGGTCGACCACCTCCTCGACGAGCGCGATGTCGTCGGCGGTCCAGTCGCGCGGCGCGCCCTGGTGCACGGCCATCATCGCCACCAGGCGGCCGTCCTTGACCAGGCCGGCGCAGATGATCGCGTGGATGCCGATCGCGCGGAACATCGCCGCGCCGTCGTCCTCGGCGAGCTCGGCCTGCACGTCGCGCACGACCAGGTGGCGCCCCTGGCGCAGGTCCGCCACCGCCCGCGAGCCGAACAGCGCCAGCCGGTACTCGCCCGCGCTGGTGGGCACGCCCGGCTGCGACCAGTCGGCGCGGATGGTGAAGCGGTCGGAGTCGGCCTCGACGTCGGCGTACGCGCACCGGGTGGCACCGAGCTGCTCGCCGAGCAGGCGGGCCGTGGTGGCCATCAGGTCCGTGGGGTCGGTCAGCGGGCGGGTGCTCTGCCCGAGGCGGTGGAGGAAGTCGAGGCGGCGCAGCTTGCGCTGCAGCACGTCGGGGTCTTGCATGGGGTCCATCGGCGTGATCGGCGCCGGGCCCCCGGGGGGCAGCGGCAGAGCCGCCAGTGTGGACGCACCGGGGCGGCCACTGGCGTAGGACAAGCGCGACCGTGGGGGCTTGTGTCGCGCCCTGACCTCAGCGGGCGGCGTTCGGGAAGAACAGCTGTTCGCCGCCGATCCTGTACGCGGCGATGGCCTGCTGGCCGGCGGGCGAGGTCACCCAGTCGACGAAGCGCTGGGCCTGCGCCGCCTTGACGTGCGGATGCCTCTGCGGGCTGACGGCCATCACGCCGTACTGGTTGAACAGGCGCTGGTCGCCCTCGACCAGCACCACCAGGTCGCCGCGGTTGCGGAAGGCCAGCCAGGTGCCGCGGTCCGCCAGCACGTAGGCGTTGGCGGCCGAGCCCATGTTCAGTGCCGGGCCCATGCCGCAGCCGCATTCGCGGTAGCCGCCGCCCTTGGCCTGCAGGCCGGCCTGCTGCCAGTAGCGCAGCTCGGCCGCATGGGTGCCGCTCTTGTCGCCGCGCGAGACGAAGGGCGCGTTGGCGGCGGCCAGCTTCCTCAGCGCCTCGACGATGTCGCGGCCCCTGGCGCCGGCCGGATCGCCCTTGGGGCCGACCAGCACGAAGTCGTTGTACATGACGGGCCAGCGGCGGGCGGCGAAGCCGTCGGCCACGAACTTCTCCTCGGCCGCCTGGTCGTGCACGAACAGCACGTCGGCATCGCCGCGGCGCGCCATGTCGATCGCCTGGCCGGTGCCCAGCGCGACGACCTTGACGTCGATGCCGGTGGCCTGCTTGAAGGCCGGCAGCAGGTGGCCGAACAGGCCCGACTGCTCGGTCGAGGTGGTCGACGCCAGGGTGATGGCCTGCTGCGCCTGCGCCGCGACGGCGGACAGGGCCAGCAGCGGCGCGGCCAGCGCGGCCAGCAGGCCGCGGCGGGTGGGCCGGGGGATCATGCGAGTTCTCCTTTGACGAACAGGTCGGCCTCGGGCGACAGGCCCGGCAGGCGGCGGCGGTCGAAGAACAGGTCCACGGGCGCATCGGCCAGCAGCCGGCCCTGTTCCAGGTAGACCACCCGGGTGGCCAGGCGCTTGACCTGGCCCAGGTTGTGCGAGGCGAACACCAGCGTCATGCCGGTGCGCGCGAAGTCCTCCATCAGGGCCTCGACCTCGCGCTTGGCATGCGGGTCCAGGCTGGCGGTGGGCTCGTCCAGCAGCAGCACGCGCGGCTGGAGCGCCCAGGCGCGCGCCAGCGCCAGCCGCTGCTGCTGGCCACCCGACAGGGCACGCGCGCCGCGCTCGGCCAGCGACCCCAGGCCGACGCGGTCGAGCGCGGCCAGCGCCTGCGCACGCGCCTGCCGCCACGGGGTGCCGCGCAGCCACAGGGCCAGGGCCACGTTGTTGCGCGCCGTGGTGCGCAGCATGAACGGCCGCTGGAACACCATGGCCTGCGAGGCCGCGGCGTCGCGCTGCACCGTGCCGCGGGCGGGCCGCACCAGGCCGTTGAGCACCCGCAGCAGCGTGCTCTTGCCGCTGCCGTTGGCCCCGATCAGCGCGACCCGCTCGCCGGGAGCGATGTGCAGGCGGATGGCGGCCAGGGCCTGCACGGCGCCGTAGCCGACGGTGACGTCGTGGAGGGCGAGGACGGCTTCGTCATGCCCGCGCAGGCGGGCATCCACGGTCGGGCGCTGCGCCTGGTCGTGCGTCCCCGCCTGCGCGGGGACGACGGCGTCGGGGTTCATGCCCGCCTGCGCGGGGACGACGGACTCGGGTCCGCCGCTCATGCCGCCACCGCCGACCGGTCGAAGGCCGCATCCCCGCGTGCCAGCCGCCAGCGGCGCAGCAGCACCACCAAGGCATTGAGCAGCAGCACCACCGCCAGCAGCACCAGGCCCAGGGCCAGGGCCAGCGGCAGGTCGCCCTTGCTGGTCTCCAGCGCGATCGCCGTGGTCATCACGCGCGTGAACCCGTCGATGTTGCCGCCGACGATCATCACCGCGCCCACCTCCGACACCGCGCGGCCGAAGCAGGCGATCAGCACCGTCAGCAGCGCATAGCGCTCGTCCCAGGCCAGCAGCAGCGCCCGCACCAGCGGCCCCGCGCCCAGCGAGGCCAGCTGCTCGCCGTGCGACAGCTCGGCATCCTCGACCGCCTGGCGCGTCAGCGCGGCGGCCACCGGCAGCACCAGCAGCGCCTGCGCCAGCACCATGGCCTGGAACGAGAACAGCCAGCCCAGGAAGCCGAGCGGCCCGCTGCGCGACAGCAGCAGGTAGACCACCAGGCCGACCACCACCGACGGGATGGCCAGCGCGGTGTTGAGCACGGCCAGCACCGCCGTGCGGCCGGCGAAGCGCGCCACGCCCAGCCAGGCGCCCAGCACCAGGCCGGCCACGCAGGCGATGGCGCAGGCGCTGGCGCTGACGGCCAGGGAGCGGCCGACGATGGCGGCCAGGGTGGGATCGGGCTCGGTGATCAGGCGCAGGGCCACGGCCACGCTGCCCGCGAAGTCGTTCATGGGGCGGCGATGCTAGCGAGCGCACGCCACCGGCGTCGTCTGCATCACCCCTTATGAACGGCCCTGCATAGCTAGACTCGCGCTCCTGTGCACACGATCGACCTGTCCTATGCCCTGGGCGCGCAGCGCACTGGCGGCGGCATCCACAACCCGCTGATCGCGCTGCTGCAGGCCGTGCGCGCGGCCGGCTCGATCTCGGGTGCGGCCAAGGCGCTGGGCCAGTCGTACCGCCACGTCTGGGGCGAGCTCAAGCGCTGGGAGGCCGACCTGGGCCGCCCGTTGATCGTCTGGGACAAGGGCCAGCCGGCCCGGCTGACCGAGTTCGGCGACAAGCTGCTGTGGGCCGAGCAGCAGGCGCAGGCGCGGCTGGCGCCGCAGATCGCGGCGCTGCAGGCCGACCTGGAGCGCGCGTTCGCGGTCGCCTTCGACGACGGCGCGCACGTGCTGACCCTGTTCGCCAGCCACGACGATGCGCTGGTGCGGCTGCGCGCCATGGCGGCCGACCACGCCCGCCTGCACCTGGACATCCGCTTTTGCGGCAGCGTGGACGCGATCGCCGCGCTCAACGAGGGCCGCTGCACCATGGCCGGCTTCCACACGCCGCCGCATCCGGCCGCCGGATCGGCCGCGCAGCAGGCCTACCAGCCGCTGCTGCAGCCCGGCCGGCACAAGATCCTGGGCTTCGCGCGGCGCCGCCAGGGGCTGGCGGTGGCGGCGGGCAACCCCTTGCGCCTGGCCGGCTTCGCCGACCTGCCGCGCAGCGGCGCGCGCTACGTCAACCGCGCGCTGGGCACCGGCACCCGGCTGGTGGCCGAGCAGTTGCTGCAGGCCGCGCAGCTGCACCCCGAGGACATCGACGGCTGGGGCAGCGACGAGCCCTCGCATGCCGCGGTGGCGCAGGCCATCGCCTCGGGCAGCGCCGATGCCGGCCTGGTGATCGAGCCGGCCGCCCGCGCCCGCGGCCTGGATTTCGTGCCGCTGCTCGAGGAGGACTACTACCTCGTGTGCCTGAAGTCGGTGCTCGACGAGCCGCCCGTGCAGGCCCTGCGCACGCTGCTGGCCACCGACGCCTGGCAGCACGCACTGCGCGTGCTCCCCGGCTACGAGCCGCTGCTGTCCGGCCAGGTGCTGAGCCTGACGGAGCAGCTGCCGTGGTGGCGGTTCGGGGACTGAGGCCCCGACCCCACCCCGTCATCCCGGCGCAGGCCGGGTTCCAGTGTCTTTCCGCCGCCATCGGGCCGGGCCGACGCCGCGGTCACACCGCGCAGGTCCGGAACCCCACGAACAGGTCGTCGCGCCCCGGCAGGGCCCAGGCGCGGCGGCGTGGCCACACCCAGCGGCTGCGGGTGGCGAACGAGGCGCCGCGCAGCACGCGGGCCCGGCCGAACGCGGGCGCGGCGTCCCAGTCGCCGTGGCGGGCCCAGGGCGCCGGCGCGTGGCCCTCCCAGGGGCGCAAGGTGCCCGCGGTCCATTCCCACACCTCGCCCCAGCGGAAGCCCCGGCCCGCACCCTGCAGCGCCGCCACCTCCCACTCGACCTCGGTGGGCAGGCGCCGGCCGGCCCAGCGCGCATAGGCGTCGGCCTCCCACCAGCTGGCATGCTGCACCGGCTGCTGCGCCGCGCGCCGCACCGGCTTGCCGTACAGCTGCTGCAGCACCGCGCCGGTCGCGCCGCCGATCTGCTCGACATGGCGCGGGCCGCGCCGGCCCTCGGCGGCGGCTTCGGCCTGCAGCCAGGCCCAGCCCTCGGGATGCCACAGCTCGGCACGGTCGTAACCGCCATCGAGCACGAACTCGACGAACTGGCCCCAGCCCACCGGCTGCGCGTCGATCTCGAACGCGGGCACCGGCACCACGTGCTCGCCCTGCTCGACGTCGCAGGCGAAGCCGCCGCCGGTGGCGCCCAGGGTCCAGCGGGTGTCGGGCAGGGCCAGCGGCTCGCGCGCCGCCATGGGCGGCGGCGGCATGGCCGGCATCGGCAGGCCCACGGCCTGCGCCAGCTGCAGCAGCTGCTCGCCGCGCTGGTCCTCGTGCCACAGCGCCGCGCGCCAGAAGTACAGGCCGTCGTCGTCGGGCCGCGCATGCTCCAGCAGGTCCAGCGTGCGCTCCAGCTGCTCCAGCAGCAGCGGGCGCAGTTCGGCGATCGAGGGCAGCGGCAGGTCGCGGCGCTGCGCCGGGGGCGCCAGCAGCGGGTTCCACCAGCGGTCGCTGCCGGCCTCGGTGGGCGGCAGCCGGGGCGCATCGGGCGGGCAGGCCGCGCCCTGGCCCCGCCGGGTGTTGCGGGCGATCCACCAGTCGGCGAACCAGGCCACGTGGCCGGCGATCCACTGCGGCAGCTCCAGGCCCGGGGCGGGCGGCACGCGCACGCCGGCCGCCAGGCCCTCCTCCCAGCGCGCCAGCAGGGCCAGCGTCTGGTTGCGGGCGTCCATCAACGCCAGCGACAGCAGGCCCGGCTCGGCCTGGCGCACGGCCGGGGCGAGGTGGGGCGGGAGCGTGGGATCGCCGGGGGCCATGGGCATGGCCGGATGGTAGCGGGCCGACTCGTCCGTCGATGGACGGGCGCGGCATGGCTCAGGGGCGTACACTGCGCACTTACCCCGTCGGCCTCTCTCGTGCCTCTGGCCGTGGTTGCGGGGATCCTGCCAGCGCACCGTCCGAGGTGCCCGTCATGGCCGATCCCTCTCCCCTGTCCCATTCCCCGCCCGCCCGCCCGCGGGTGCTCGTCGTCGACGAGAACCCCGACCTGTGCGACAGCATGGCGCTGCTGCTCGAGGCCGCGGGCTTCGACGTGGTCACCGCCGCCACCGCGCGCGACGGCACGCAGCTGTTCGAGGCGCACCGCCCCGACGCGGTGCTCAGCGAGCTGCGGCTGCAGGACGTCGACGGGCTGGAGCTGGGCCGCCGGCTGCGCGCGCTGTCCGGGCCCGGCACCTTGCTGATCGCGCACACCGGCTGGGCGATGCCCGGCATCCGGCACCGCGCGCAGCAGGCCGGCTTCGACGGCTTCGTGCTCAAGCCGGCCGACCCCGACGCGCTGGTGGCGCTGCTGCGGCAGGCGTGCCGCGACGGCGCCCCCCGCCTCAGCCCGCCAGCAGCGCCAGCGCCACCGACAACGACGCCAGCGACAACAGCGTCGACAGCCCCACCGCCGCCGTGACCTCGTCCTCGACCACGCCGTAGCGCTGCGAGAACAGGAACACGTTCGCACCGATCGGCAGGCAGGCGGCCACGACCATCACCGCGAAGGGCAGGCCCGACAGCCCCAGCGCCAGGCCCAGGCCGGCCACCAGCAGCGGCAGCAGCACGACCTTCAGCAGCGACAGCAC
Source organism: Comamonadaceae bacterium (assembly GCA_027484575.1). Classification (GTDB taxonomy): domain Bacteria; phylum Pseudomonadota; class Gammaproteobacteria; order Burkholderiales; family Burkholderiaceae_C; genus Ramlibacter. The sequence continues at coordinate 447,567 of JAIXSQ010000010.1, read as the reverse complement.
CAGCGCCTCGCGCCAGCGCTCGCCGATGCGGATGCCCGCCAGCGACACGCCCACCATCAGCAGCGCGATGGGGCCCAGCGCCTGCCCGAGCAGCTGCAGCGGCTTGTCGAGCACGGCCGGGAGCGCCCAGCCGGTCTGCCCCCAGGCCAGTCCCGCGAGGATGGGCAGCGGCACGGGATGCACCACCGCCTGCCGCACCGCACGGGCGGCCGCCCGCCACGCACCGCCCTCGGTGCGCCGGCTGCCGGGCGCCAGCTCCAGTGCCAGCGTGGCCAGCGTCAGCAGCACCAGGGCGTGCAGCGAGATCAGCGTGAACAGCGGCGCGAGCCCCGCCTCGCCCCAGACCAGGCTCACCAGCGGCACGCCGACCATGAAGGTGTTGCTGAAGGTCGCGGCCAGGCCCTGCACCGCGGCGGCGCGGGTCCAGCCGCGCACCAGCAGCGTGCCGGCGAACACCAGCACGCAGGCGGCGAAGTAGCTGGCCACCGGCAGCAGCGGCACCCGCGAGGGTTCGGCGGCGGCCATGGTGCGGAACAGCAGCGCGGGCGACAGCACCAGGAACACCAGGTTGGCCAGGTCGCGCGTGGCCTCGGGGCGGATCCATCGCAGGCGGCCGGCCAGCAGGCCCAGGGCCGTCAGGACCACGACGGGCAGCAGGGCGGACAGGACGGGGTGCATCGGGGAGCGGGTACGCGCGGAAGGGGCGCCATGCTAACCGCGCCCCGGAGCACCGCCCGGCGGGCCTCCGGCCGGAGACGGCGGGCCTTCCGGCCGCTTTTCGGGCTTTGCGCTGGATCAACTCAACCGAAAGTACAGGTTGTGTGGAGGTTCACGCCCCGCCCCCGTTCCCCCAACCACGGTCGTTGACCGACTTCCTGGAGAAGATCCATGCGCAAGCACTTCGCATCCCTGGCCCTGGCCACCTGCACGCTCCTGGCCGCCGGCACCGCCGCCGCCAACGAATCGCCGCAAGCCGCGCTCGACGCGCTCAACGCCCGCCTGGCCAAGATCGGCGCGGCCAAGGTCGAGGGCACCGACAAGGTCGGCGACAAGACCGTGCCGGCCCTGTTCTTCGGCGCCCGCAAGATCAACAACAACTACGACGTGGTCGACGAGATCAAGAAGAGCACCGGCGCCACCGCCACCGTGTTCGTGCGCGACGGCGAGGACTTCACCCGCGTGAGCACCAACGTGCTGACCCCCGAGGGCAAGCGCGGCGTGGGCACCCAGCTGGCCCGTAACAAGGCCTACGAGAGCGTCTCCAAGGGCCAGAAGTTCTGCGGCCAGGTCGAGATCCTGGGCTCGCCCTACGACACCTGCTACGACCCGATCAAGGACGCCGGCGGCAAGGTGATCGGCGTCGCCTACGTCGGCTACAAGAAGTAAGCCCCCCACCACCGGAGATCGACCATGCAAGCGCGACTGAACCGCCTGCGCACCGGCTGGCAGTCCCTGGGGCTGCGGGCCCGCCTGGCCGGTGCCTTCGGCATCGTGTTGGTGCTGGCGGCGGCCAGCGGAATGGTGGGCCTGTTCGCGCTGGAGCGCGTGCACAACGCCTCGGCCGACCTCGCCAACCGCTGGCTGCCCGCCATCGGGCACCTGAACCACGCGCGCGCCGCCATGCTCACGGCGCGCGAGTGGGAGATGAAGCACAGCACCGCCAGCGACGCCGGCTACCGCGAGGAATACGAGGAGAAGCTGCAGGCGGCGCTCAAGGCCCGCAAGGCCGCCATGGACGCCCATGCGGCGCTGCCCGCCGATGCCGGCGAGGACAAGCTGCTGGCCGCCTACGGCAAGGCCTGGGATGCCTACGAGCAGGCCTGGCAGAAGGTGGTGGCCCTGGGCAAGTCCGGCAAGGAGCAGGACGCGCACGAGATCAGCGACGGCGCGGCCAAGATGGCCGCCGACGAGGCGATCGCGGCCATCGACAAGCTGCTGGACCACGGCTTCACCTCGGCACGCGCGGCCGGCGATGCCGCCGACCAGGTGTTCGAGGTGTCCCGCAAGCTGCAGGCCGCCGGCCTGGGCGCGGCCATCCTGGCCGGCCTGGTGCTGGCCACGCTGCTCGTGCGCAGCCTGGTGCGCCAGCTCGGCGGCGAGCCGCGCGAGGCCGCCGCGGTGGCCGGCGCGGTGGCGGCCGGCGACCTGGCGGTGCCGATCCGGCTGCGCGCCGGCGACCAGGACAGCCTGATGGCGCAGCTGCGCCGCATGCAGGAGTCGCTCGCGGGCGTGGTGTCGACCGTGCGCAGCAGCGCCCAGTCGCTGGCCGCGTCCACGGGCGAGATCGCGCAGGGCAACAACGACCTGTCGGGCCGCACCGAGCGCCAGGCCTCGGCGCTGCAGCAGACCGCCGCCTCGATGGCGCAGCTGCGCGAGGCGGTCAACGAGAACGCCGACAACGCGCGCCGGGCCGACGGGCTGGCGCGCCGCGCGCAGGAGATCGCCGGCGAGGGCGGCGCGGCCGCCGACCGGGTGATGCAGACCATGCGCGCGATCAACGAGGGCTCGCGCCGCGTGGCCGAGATCACCAGCGTGATCGACGGCATCGCGTTCCAGACCAACATCCTGGCGCTCAATGCGGCGGTGGAGGCGGCGCGCGCCGGCGAACAGGGCCGCGGCTTCGCGGTCGTGGCCGGCGAGGTGCGCTCGCTGGCGCAGCGCAGCCAGGAGGCGGCCCGCGAGATCAAGCAGCTGATCGACGAGAGCGTCAGCCGCGTCGAGCAGGGGGCCGGCATCGCCGACGCCGCCGGCGGCACCATGCAGCAGGTGGTGCAGGCCATCGGCGAGGTGGCCGGCGTCATCGGCGAGATCAGCCAGGCCTCGGCCTCGCAGAGCGAGGGCGTGCGCCAGGTGGCCGACGCCGTCACGCAGATGGACGAGGTCACGCAGCAGAACGCCGCGCTGGTCGAGCAGGCGGCCGCCTCGGCCGAGAGCCTGCGCGACCAGGCCACGGTGCTGGTGCAGTCGGTGTCGGTGTTCCGGGTCGAGGCCGACGCGCCCGCCTGAGCGCCCTGCCCCTCGGGCCCCCGCGCGCTGCCCCGGCGTTCAGCCGGCGCAGCGCGCGACCACGTGGCGGCTCATGGCCAGCGCCAGTTCGCGCTCGCCCAGGAACACGCGGCTGCCCGCCAGCTCCAGCTCGAGCAGCCGGGCCTCGTCCTCGTTGTGGCTGCGCACCACGATCTCGATCTCCGGATTGAGCGTGCGCGCGGTCTCGGCCATGCGGCGCACGCCCAGCACGTCGCCGGTGGCCACCACCAGCATGCGGGCCTGCGCGATGTGGGCCTGCACCAGCACCTCGGGCTCGGACGCATCGCCCACGACCGCGGGCACGCCGCCGGCGCGCAGCCGCTCGACGATCTCGCGGTTCTGCTCGGCCACCACGTAGGGCAGGCCCGCGGCCTGCAGCGCGGCGGCGATCTCGCGCCCGACCCGGCCGTGGCCCACCAGCACGACCTGGCGGGCCAGGTAGCGCGCCTCGGTGGCCATGGGCAGCTCGGCCAGCGGGTCGGCGCGGGCATGCAGCCGGCGCGCCAGCTGCGAACGCTCGAGCAGCCAGCGCTGCAGCGGCGCCACGGCCTTGAAGACGAAGGGGTTGACCGCGATCGACAGGATGGCGCCGGCCACCACCAGGCTCTGCGCCTGCGCCGGCAGCAGCGCCAGCGAGGCGCCCAGGCTGACCAGGATGAAGGAGAACTCGCCGATCTGCGCCAGGCTGGCCGAGACGGTCAGCGCGGTGTTCAGCGGGTAGCGCAGGACCAGCACCACCACCGCGGCGGCCAGCGACTTGCCCACCACGATCACCGCGGTGACCGCCAGCACGCGCAGCGGCTCGTCCACCAGCACCCGGGGGTCGAACAGCATGCCCACCGAGACGAAGAACAGCACGGCGAAGGCGTCGCGCAGCGGCAGCGACTCCTCGGCCGCGCGGTGGCTGAACTCGGACTCGCGCAGCACCATGCCGGCGAAGAAGGCACCCAGCGCGAACGACACGCCGAACAGCTTGGTCGCCCCGTAGGCGATGCTCACCGCGGCCGCCACCACGCACAGGGTGAACAGCTCGCGCGAGCCGACCTTCTGCACCTGCCACAGCAGCCAGGGGAACACGCGGCGGCCCACCAGCAGCATCAGGGCGACGAACAGGGCCACCTGCAGCAGCGTGGCCCCCAGGGCAGCCCACAGCGACTCGCCCGCGCCGGCCTGCGGGGCCGCGGGCGTGGCACCGGGCACCAGCGCGGCGGCCAGCGGGGGCAGCAGCACCAGCACCAGCACCATGGCCAGGTCCTCGACCACCAGCCAGCCGACAGCGGCGCGGCCGTTGAAGCTGTCGAGCTGTCCCAGGCTCTCGAGCGCGCGCAGCAGCACCACCGTGCTGGCCACCGACAGCGAGATGCCGAACACCACCGCGGCCGGCAGGCCCCAGCCCCACCACAGCGCCAGGCCCGCGCCCAGGCCGGTGGCCACCAGCATCTGCACCACCGCCCCGGGCACCGCGATCTTGCGCACGGCCAGCAGGTCGCCCAGGGAGAAGTGCAGGCCCACGCCGAACATCAGCAGCATCACGCCGATCTCGGCCAGCTCGGAGGCCAGCGCCACGTCGGCCACGAAGCCCGGGGTGTGGGGACCGATCAGCACCCCGGCCAGCAGGTAGCCCACCAGGGCCGGCAGGCGGGCGCGCGCGGCGACGAATCCGAGCACCAGCGCCAGCCCGAGGGCGGCGGCGATGGTGGCGATGAGCGGGACGTGGTGCGGCATGCACCGATTCTCGCGTGCGCACCCGCACCCGTGCAGGCGCTGCCGCGAAAAACGAAAAAGGCCGCGCGGTGCGCGGCCTTTTCCGAAGCGGCGAGGCTCAGAGCTTCACGCCGGTCATGTAGCTGTCGAAGCGGTACTCCGAGAAGCGGGCCCACAGCAGCTGGTCGCGCTGGAAGGCGCGCAGGTCCTGGTGGATCTTCTTGAAGTCGGCCGACTTGGCCTCGTGCTCGGCGAACACCTCCATCGCGGCCTTGTAGCCGGCGTCCAGGATCTCCTTGGAGAAGGGCTTGAGCTGCACCTTGCTGCCCACCAGGCGCTTGAGCGCGACCGGGTTGAGCGCGTCGTACTTGGCGGTCATGTCGCGGGCGGCGACGGCGGTGGCCGCATCGACGATGGCCTTGTTCTCGGCCGACAGCGCCTCGTAGGCCTTGCTGTTGACGAAGAACTCGAGCTCGGCGCCACCTTCCCACCAGCCGGGGTAGTAGTAGAACGGCGCGACCTTGGAGAAGCCCAGCTTCTCGTCGTCGTGCGGGCCGACGAACTCGGCGGCGTCCAGGGTGCCCTTCTCGAGCGCCGAGTACACGTCGCCGGCGGGCATGTTCTGCGCCACCACGCCCAGCTTGGCCATGCTCTCGCCGAACAGGCCGCCGCCCAGGCGCATCTTCAGGCCCTTGAGGTCGGCGACGGTCTTGATCTCCTTGCGGTACCAGCCGCCCATCTGGGTGCCGGTGTTGCCCGCGCTGAAGCTCTTCATGTTGAACTTCGCGTAGAAGGCATCCATCAGCTTGCGGCCGTTGCCATGCTCCATCCACGAGTCCATCTGGCGCGCGGTCAGGCCGAAGGGGATGGCGCAGCCGAAGGCGAAGATCGGGTCCTTGCCGGTGAAGTAGTACGGCGCGGTCTGCGCCATCTCGAGCGTGCCGTTCTGCAGCGCGTCGACGACGCCGAAGGCGGGCATCAGTTCACCGGCCGGGTGGACGGAGACCTCGAAGCGGCCGCCCGACAGCGCCTTGACGGTGCGGGCGAAGGTCTCGGCGCTGCCGAAGATGGTGTCCAGCGACTTGGGGAAGCTGGAGGCCAGGCGCCAGCGCACGGCGGCCTGGGCATGCACGGCGGGGGCGATGCCGGTGGCGAGCACGCCGGCGATGCCGGCGTTCTTGATGAGGGAACGGCGATCCATGGATGGGTACTCCTGTTGTGCTTGGAATGTCTCTGTCGGGCGCTGCCGGGAAGCTGCAGCGCCCGGCATTAGAACCGATCCGCCAGACGCGCCGAAAGCCGCGGGCGCGGCTTTCGGTGCGGGGGAGCGGTGGCCGGCTTACAGCTTCTGGCTCTGCATGAAGCGGTCGAACGTGGCCTCGGTGAAGCGGAACCACAGGTTCTGGTCGCTGCGGAACTTGGCCAGGTCGGCGTAGACCTTCTTCCAGTTCTCGTTCTTGGCCGACAGCTCCTCGTACAGGGCGTTGGCGGCCTTGAACGACTCGGTCATCACGTCGGCGGGGAACGGGCGCAGCTTGGCGCCGGAGCTGACCAGCTGCTTGAGGGCCTGCGGGTTCTTCACGTCGTAGCGGGCCTGCATCTCCACGTGCGCGTAGGCGGCGGCGGCCTCGACGATGGCCTTGTTCTCCGGCGACAGCGCCTCGTAGGCCTTGTTGTTGATGTACAGGTCCAGCTGCAGGCCGCCTTCCCACCAGCCGGGGTAGTAGTAGAACGGCGCGACCTTGTTGAAGCCCAGCTTCTGGTCGTCGTACGGGCCGATCCACTCGGCCGCGTCGATGGTGCCCTTCTCCAGCGCGGCGTAGATCTCGCCGCCCGGGATGTTCTGGGGCACGCCGCCCAGGCGCTCGAGCACCTTGCCGGCGAAGCCGCCGATGCGGAACTTCAGGCCCTTGAGGTCGGCCACCGACTTGAGCTCCTTGCGGAACCAGCCGCCCATCTGGGCGCCGGTGTTGCCGCAGGCGAAGTTCACGATGTTGTACTTGCCGTAGAACTCGCGCATCAGCTTCAGGCCGTTGCCCTCGAAGGTCCAGGCGGTCATCTGGCGGCTGTTCAGGCCGAAGGGGATCGCGCCGCCCAGGGCGAAGGTCTCGTCCTTGCCGAAGAAGTAGTACGGGGCGGTGTGGGCGGCCTCGACGGTGCCGTTCTGCACGCCGTCGACCACGCCGAAGGCGGGCATCAGCTCGCCGGCGGCATGCACCGAGACGTCGAACTTGCCGCCAGACAGGGCCTTGACCTTCTGCGAGAACACCTCGGCGGCGCCGTAGATCGTGTCCAGCGACTTGGGGAAGCTCGAGGCCAGGCGCCAGCGGATGGCGGCCTGGGCGTGCACGGCCGGGGCGGTGCCCGCGGCGACGATGCCGGCGATGCCGGCGTTCTTCAGGAGGGAGCGGCGGTCCATGGGAGTCCTCGGTTCTTGGATCTGGATGCGAAACCGGCGCGGATCATCATGGCCCGGGGCACACGAAAGCTTGCAGGCGGCTGGCGCCGCCGATGCGGGAAAACCCCAAAAAAAACGCCGCGCTGGGCGCGGCGTCGGAGCTCGAGTGGAAACCGGGAATCAGAGCTTCTGCTGCTGCATGAAGCGGTCGAAGGTGGCCTCGGTGAAGCGGAACCACAGGTTCTGGTCGGTCCGGAACTTGGCGTAGTCCTCGTAGATCTTCTTCCACGCGGGGTTCTTGGCGTTCAGGTCGGCGTAGGTGTCCATCGAGGCCTTGAACGCGGCGTTCATCACGTCGTTGGGGAAGGGGCGCAGCTTGGTGCCGGCGCCCACCAGCTGCTTGAGCGCGGCCGGGTTGCGGGCGTCGTAGCGGGCCTGCATCTCGGTGTGCGCGAAAGCCGCGGCAGCCTCGACGATCGCCTTGTTCTCGGGCGACAGGGCCTCGAACGCCTTGTTGTTGATGAAGAAGTCCAGCTGCGGGCCGCCTTCCCAGAAGCCGGGGTAGTAGTAGTTGGGCGCGACCTTGTTGAAGCCCAGCTTCTGGTCGTCGTACGGGCCGATCCACTCGGCCGCGTCGATGGTGCCCTTCTCCAGCGCGGCGTAGATCTCGCCACCGGGGATGTTCTGGGGCACGACGCCCAGCTTCTCCATGATCTTGCCGCCGAAGCCGCCGATGCGGAACTTCAGGCCCTTGAGGTCGGCGACGGTCTTGATCTCCTTGCGGAACCAGCCGCCCATCTGGGCGCCGGTGTTGCCGCCGGGGAAGTTGACGATGTTGTAGCCGGCGTAGAACTCGCGCATCAGCTTCAGGCCGTTGCCTTCGTACATCCAGGCCGTCATCTGGCGGCTGTTCAGGCCGAAGGGGATGGCGCAGCCCAGGGCGAAGGCTTCGTTCTTGCCGAAGAAGTAGTACGGGGCGGTGTGGGCCACCTCGACGGTGGCGTTCTGCACGCCGTCGAGCACGCCGAAGGCGGGCATCAGCTCACCGGCGGCGTGGATGGTCACCTCGAACTTGCCGCCCGACATCGCCTTGACCTTCTGCGAGAAGACGTCGGCGGCACCGAAGATGGTGTCCAGGGACTTGGGGAAGCTCGATGCCAGGCGCCAGCGGATGGCGGCCTGGGCGTGCACGGCAGGCGCGATGCCGGCGGCCAGCACACCGGCCAGCCCGGCACCCTTGACCAGGGAACGACGGTCCATGAATCAACTCCTCTTTCTGCGAAGGTCTTGGTTCGGGTGACAAAAAGTTGTCACACGCGATTCTAGGAACGCCGCTACTTTGGTACTCAGGGGTTTACCCTTGAGCCCATCAGGTAGCACTTAGGTGAACACGAAAGCGTCAGGAAACCTTCAGCTTTGTGACGGGCGCGGCGCGGCGGCCGCGCCGTTCAGCCCACGACCTTCAGCGAGGGCGTGCCGCGCGGCACCAGGTCGGGCCAGCGGGTGCGGATCGAGGCCTCGATGCCGGCGGCGTCCAGCCCCAGCTGGGCCATCAGCTTGGCCGGGTCGCCATGCTCGGTGAACAGGTCGGGGATGCCCAGGTGCAGCACCGGCTTGAGCACGCCGGCGGCGGCCAGCGCCTCGGCCACCGCGCTGCCGGCACCCGCGGGGATGCAGCCGTCCTCGACGGTGACCAGCACCTCGTGGCGCTGCGCCAGCTGCAGCAGCAGCTCGGTGTCCAGCGGCTTGGCCCAGCGCATGTTGGCCACGGTGCAGTCGAGCCGCTCGGCCGCGGCCAGGGCCGGGTACAGCAGCGTGCCGAAGGCCAGGATGGCGATGCCGCCCTCGGCCGCGCGCTCGCGCCGGATCTCGCCGCGGCCGAAGGGCAGCGCCTGCAGCCCCGGCTGCGCCGCCACGCCGGCGCCGGCGCCGCGCGGGTAGCGCACCGCCACCGGGTGGTCCTGGTGGAAGCCGGTGGTCAGCAGCTTGCGGCACTCGTCCTCGTCGGCCGGGCAGGCGATGCTCACGTGCGGGATGCAGCGCAGGAAGGCGATGTCGTAGGCGCCCGCATGGGTGGCGCCGTCGGCACCCACGATGCCCGCGCGGTCCAGCGCGAACAGCACCGGCAGCTTCTGCAGCGCCACGTCGTGCACCAGCTGGTCGTAGCCGCGCTGCAGGAAGGTCGAGTAGATCGCCACCACCGGCTTGAGGCCCTCGCAGGCCAGGCCGGCGGCGAAGGTCACCGCATGCTGCTCGGCGATGCCCACGTCGTGGTAGCGCTCGGGGAAGCGCTGCTCGAACTCCACCAGGCCCGAGCCCTCGCGCATGGCGGGCGTGATGCCCACCAGCCGCTGGTCGGCGGCGGCCATGTCGCACAGCCAGTTGCCGAACACCTGCGTGAAGGTGGGCTTGGGCGCGGTGGCCGGCTTGGTCAGGCCGACCTTGGGGTCGAACTTGCCGGGGCCATGGTAGGCCACGGGGTCGGCCTCGGCCAGCTTGTAGCCCTGCCCCTTCTTCGTGACCACGTGCAGGAACTGCGGCCCCTTGAGGTGGCGGATGTTCTCCAGCGTGGGCACCAGCGAGTCGAGGTCGTGGCCGTCGATGGGGCCGATGTAGTTGAAGCCGAACTTCTCGAACAGCGTGGCCGGCACCACCATGCCCTTGGCCTGCTCCTCGAAGCGCTTGGCCAGCTCGAACAGCGGCGGCGCGACCTTCAGCACGTTCTTGCCCAGGTCCTTGGCCGCCGAGTAGAAGCGGCCCGACATCAGCTGCGCCAGGTAGCGGTTGAGCGCGCCCACCGGCGGGCTGATCGACATGTCGTTGTCGTTCAGGATGACCAGCAGGTCGACGTCGGCGACGCCGGCGTTGTTCAGGGCCTCGAAGGCCATGCCCGCGCTCATGGCGCCGTCGCCGATGATGGCCACGGCCTTGCGGTCCTCGCCCTTGGTGCGGGCAGCCAGCGCCATGCCCAGCGCGGCCGAGATGCTGGTGGACGAGTGCGCGGTGCCGAAGGTGTCGTACTCGCTCTCGTCGCGGCGCGGGAAGCCCGACAGCCCGCCCAGCTGGCGCAGCGAGCCCATGCGGTCGCGCCGGCCGGTGAGGATCTTGTGCGGGTAGGTCTGGTGGCCCACGTCCCACACCAGCCGGTCGTGCGGCGTGTTGAAGACGTAGTGCAGCGCCACCGTCAGCTCGACCGTGCCCAGGTTGGACGACAGGTGGCCGCCGGTCTGGGCGACCGACTCGAGCAGGAAGTTGCGCAGCTCGGCCGCCAGCTGCGGCAGCTGCTCGCGGGGCAGGCGGCGCAGGTCGGCCGGGGAGTCGATGGAGTGCAGCAGGTGGGCCATGGCGGTGTCCTCAATTGTCGCGGTCGACGACCATGCGGGCCAGGGCGGCCAGCGCCCGGGTGTCGGCCAGGCCGCTCGCGGCCAGCGCGGACAGCGCCTCGTCGCGCAGGTCGGCCGCATGCGCGCGGGCCCGCTCCAGGCCCATCAGCGACACGTAGGTGGGCTTGTCCTGCTCGGCATCCTTGCCGGCGGTCTTGCCCAGGGTGGCGGAATCGGCGGTGACGTCCAGCACGTCGTCGACCACCTGGAAGGCCAGGCCGATCGCGTCGCCGTAGCGGCCCAGCGCGGCGGTGGCGGCGGGGCCGGGCTCGCCGCAGGCGGCGCCCATCAGCACGCTGCCGCGCAGCAGGGCCCCGGTCTTGAGGCGGTGCATGGTGCGCAGCTGCTGCTCGTCCAGCGCCAGGCCCACGCTGGCCAGGTCGATCGCCTGGCCGCCGGCCATGCCGTCGTGGCCCGCGGCGCGCGCCAGCAGTCGGCACAGGCGGGCCTGCACGGCGTCGGCGATGGACGCGTCCTGCGGCACCAGCAGCTCGAAGGCCAGCGCCTGCAGCGCGTCGCCGGCCAGCAGCGCGGCGGCCTCCCCGAAGCGCACGTGCACCGTGGGCTTGCCCCGGCGCAGCACGTCGTCGTCCATGCACGGCATGTCGTCGTGCACCAGCGAATAGGCGTGGATCAGTTCGACCGCGCAGGCCGCGCGCAGCGCGGCGCCGCCGTGGCCGCCCACCGCCTCGGCGGCGGCCAGCACCAGCAGCGGGCGCAGCCGCTTGCCGCCGTCCAGCACCGCGTAGCGCATGGCCTCGCCCAGGCCGGCCGGGGCATCGGCCGGCACCCACTGCGACAGGGCCTGCTCGACGCGGTCCAGGCGCTCGGCCATCCAGGGGTGCAGCGCGAACGCGGGGCTCACTGCGGCGTCCACGGCTTGAGCGTGCCTTCGTCGAGCAGCTGGATCTGCTGCTCCACCGCCTCGAGCCGGCCGCGGCAGAACGCCAGCAGCTCGGCGCCGCGCTGGTAGCCGGACAGCAGCTGCTCCAGCGGCAGCTGGCCCGACTCGATCACCTGCACCAGGCGCTCGAGTTCCTCGAGCGCTGCCTCGTAGCTGGCGGGCGGTTGTGTCGACTCGGCCATGGATCCTTCAGGGGGCAAAGGCCCTGATTCTAGGGGTCCGGGTGGGTGCGGGACCGACGGGTACAATCCCGTCCCTTTTGCGCCGACGTCCCCGGAACCACGCGCTTACCTGCCCCTTCATCGGGGGAGATCTCTAGGTCAGGTGAAATGTCTGATTTAAGTCTTCAGCTCCAGCAGGCCACAAGCCAACTTCCCGTTTCCAGCTACTTCGACGAGGCGCTCTTCCAACGCGAGATGGACGTCCTGTTCGCCCGCGGCCCGAAGTACGTGGGCCACGAGCTGGCCGTGCCCAACCCCGGCGACTGGTACGCCCTGCCCCAGGAGGGCGAGGGCCGCGCGCTGCTGCGCACCGAGCGCGGCGTCGAGCTGGTGTCCAACGTCTGCCGCCACCGGCAGGCGGTGATGCTGCGCGGCCGCGGCAACCTGCGCGGCCAGGGCGGCGGTGGCGGCAACATCGTCTGCCCGCTGCACCGCTGGACCTACAGCGCCGGCGCCGCCGACACCAGGGCCGGCACCCTGCTGGGCGCGCCGCACTTCGCGCAGGATCCCTGCCTGGACCTGGCCAACTACCCGCTGCGTTCGTGGAACGGCCTGCTGTTCCAGGACAACGGCCGCGACATCGAGGCCGACCTGGCCGGCATGGGCCCGCGAGCCCAGCTGGACTTCAGCGGCATGGTCCTCGACCACGTCGAGCTGCACGAGTGCAACTACAACTGGAAGACCTTCATCGAGGTCTACCTCGAGGACTACCACGTCGGCCCGTTCCACCCTGGCCTGGGCAGCTTCGTGGCCTGCGAGGACCTGCGCTGGGAGTTCAAGTCCGAGTACTCGGTGCAGACCGTGGGCGTGGCCAACCGGCTGGGCCGCGCGGGCAGCCCGGTGTACGAGCGCTGGCACAAGGCGCTGCTGGGCTGGCGCGACGGCGTGCCGCCCAGCCACGGCGCGATCTGGCTGACCTACTACCCGCACGTGATGGTCGAGTGGTACCCGCACGTCCTGACGGTCTCCACCCTGCACCCGGTCTCGCCCACCAAGACGCTCAACGTCGTCGAGTTCTACTACCCCGAGGAGATCGCGGCCTTCGAGCGCGAGTTCGTCGAGGCCCAGCAGGCCGCCTACATGGAGACCTGCGTCGAGGACGACGAGATCGCCGAGCGCATGGACGCCGGCCGCCGCGCGCTGATGCGGCGCGGCGACAACGAGGTCGGCCCGTACCAGAGCCCGATGGAGGACGGCATGCAGCACTTCCACGAGTGGTACCGGCAGCGCATGGGAGCGGCCGGCTGACCGCCCTGCCCCCGTCCCGTCCGCGCCGGGGGGCCTGATGCAGGCCCTGTGGATGCTGCTGGCGGCGTTCTTCTTCGCCAGCATGGCGGTGTGCGTGAAGATCGCCTCGGCCTGGTTCACCTCGGCCGAACTGGTGTTCTGGCGCGGCGCGCTGGGCATCGCCTTCATGTGGGTGCTGGCGCGCCGGCAGGGCGTGTCGCTGGGCACCGCCTACCCCTGGATGCACACCTGGCGCAGCGCGATCGGCGTGGTCTCGCTGGGCGCATGGTTCTATGCCATCGCGGGCCTGCCGCTGGCCACGGCGATGACGCTCAACTACATGAGCAGCGTGTGGATCGCCGCCTTCCTGGTCGGCGGCGCGCTGCTGGCCTGGAACCCGCGCGAAGGCGCGCTGCGCCAGGGGCCGCTGGCCGCGGCCGTGCTGGCCGGCTTCGCCGGCGTGGTGCTGATGCTGCGCCCGACCATCGACCAGCAGCAGCTGTTCGCCGGCCTGGTGGGCCTGCTGTCGGGGCTGGGCGCCGCCTTCGCGTACATGCAGGTCATGGCGCTGGGCCGGCTGGGCGAGCCGGAGACCCGCACGGTCTTCTACTTCGCCGTGGGCACCATGGTCGCCGGTGCCGGCGGCATGGCCGTCACCGGCATCTCGCCCTGGCACTGGGGCCATGCGGCCTGGCTGCTGCCCGTGGGCGTGCTGGCGTCGCTGGGCCAGCTGTGCATGACCCGCGCCTACAGCCACGGCGCCACGCTGGTGGTGGCCAGCCTGCAATACTCCGGCATCGTGTTCGGCGCCCTGTACAGCCTGCTGCTGTTCGACGAGCACCTGGACCCGCTGGGCTGGCTGGGCATGGCGCTGATCGTCTGCAGCGGGATCGCGGCCACCGTGCTGCGCTCGCGCGCCGCCCCCAACGCACCCGCCGAGGAACACTGAGATGGCCTACACGCACCTGATCACCGTCCGTGAACTGCAGCAGCTGAAGGCCGCCGGCCTGCGCCACATGGTGTTCGACTGCAGCTTCGACCTGATGGATGCCGGCGCCGGCCTGCAGCAGTACCACCAGGCCCACGTGGCCGGCGCGGTGTTCGCGCCGCTGGACACCGCGCTGGCCGACCCCGGCGTGGTCGAGCCCGACGGCCGCCACCATCCGCATGCCGACGCCGCCTCGGGCGGGCGCCATCCCCTGCCCGCGCGCGAGAAGTTCGCGATGTGGCTGTCGCGCGTGGGTTTCGCCAACGACATGCAGGCGGTGGTCTACGACCGCCAGGGCGCCAACTTCTGCGGCCGGCTGTGGTGGATGCTCAAGTGGGCCGGCCACGACGCCGTGGCCGTGCTGGACGGCGGCCTGCAGGCCTGGCAGGCCGCGGGCGGCCCCGTCGCGGCGGGCGAGGAGCCGGCGCACTTCCAGAGCAACTTCACGCTGGGCGCGCCGCTGCGCCGGCTGGTCACGACCGCCGAGGTCGAGGCCGGGCTGGGCGGCACGCAGACCCTGGTGGACGCCCGCGCGCCGGCCCGCTACCGCGGCGAGATCGAGCCGCTCGATCCCGTGGCCGGCCACATCCCCGGCGCGCTCAACCGACCGTTCGGCGAGAACCTGCAGGACGGCCGCTTCAAGCCGGCCGCGCAGCTGCGCGCCGAGTTCGAGCAGCTGCTGGCCGGGCGCGACCCGGCCGCCGTCGTGCACCAGTGCGGCAGCGGCGTGAGCGCGGTGCCCAACGTGCTGGCGATGGAGCTGGCCGGCTACCCGCCCGCCGGCCTGTACGCGGGCAGCTGGAGCGAGTGGTGCCGCGACCCGAAGCGGCCGGTGGCACGCGGCTGACGCCGCCGCCCGCGCGCGGGCCCACGTGACGACGGCCGGGGAGACCCGGCCGTCGTCGTTCTGGCGCATCGGTGGGCCGCTCAGCGAAAGCCCGTCGTGCTGTCGTTGGTGCGGTTGGCCGAGCCCTGCGGCGCGCCCTGCGAGCCCGCCGGTCCGGCGCCCATCGCGGCCGTGCTGCCGGTGCGGCCGCCCAGACCACCGTTCAGGCCCGAGCCCGGCGTCGCGGCACCCGTGCTCTGCGAGCTGGCGTCTGCCGTGCCGCGGCCCGTCGTGCCGGGCACGGCGTCGGCGCCCGACGCCCCGCTGTGCGGCGCGGAGCCGGCCACGCCCGAGGGGCCGCCGGGCGGGCCGTCGGGTGCCTGCGGCGTGGCCGGGCGGGCCACGCCGCTGCTGCCCGGGCTGCCGGGCGCATTCGGGTTGGCCGTGGCACCGGTGTCGGCGCCGCGCTGGCACGCGGCCAGCGCGACCGCCGCGAGCACCGCCACGGCCATCGCGTGGCGCGTCATCAGCGGCTGGTGCCCGAGGTGCTGCCGCCCGAGCCGCCGGTGCTGCCGGCGCCCGTGCCGGTCGACGTGCTGCCCGAATTGGTGGCGCTGCCGCTGGTGGCGCCGCTGGGGCTGGTGGTGGTGTTGCCCGCCGTGCCCGACTGGCCGGCGGAACCGCTGCTGCCCGACAGGCCGCCGCTGCTGCCGGTGCTGCCGCTGCCCGAGCCGCCCATCGAGGTGCTGCCGCTGGCGCCGCTGTCGGAGCCCGAACCGCCGGTCGATGCCGTGCTGCTGCCGGAGCTGCCGCCGGGCGAGGTGCTGGTGCCGGTGCCCGTGCCCGAGCCCATGGCGGTGCCGCTGCTGCCGGGGGTGCTGCTGCCCGTGCTGCCGCTGCCGCCCGAGGCGGTGCTGCTGGTGCCGCCGGCGCTGCCGCCCGCACCGGCGCTGCTGTCGGAGCCGCCGCGGCCGCAGGCGGCCAGGCCCAGGGAGGTGGCGGCGACCAGCGCGACCAGCGCGCTGCGAGTGAAGGGGGAGGTGTGCATCAGGAGACTCCGTTGGTGGGTGGAAACCCGCATGGTCCGGGCCGACCCCCGCCGGGCCTGTCGTCTCCTGCTGGCGAAGCCTGTAGGACAGGCTGGACCGCAGGCCGGCGCACGTCAATGGCTCAGGCGGGCCACCCGGCGGGCCCGCGCGTTCAGGCCAGCGCCTGCGCCAGCAAGTCCTCGCGCAGGGCCTCCGGCACGGCATGCAGCTCGGCCTGGCGCTCCTGCAGCCGCTGGCCCAGGCGCACCAGGTCCAGGCCGCTGCGCCGCGCGCAGGCGAACAGCTGCTCGCGCTCGAAGCGCACGTGCTGCTGCACGTACTCGCCCAGCACCGTCACCCGGGCGTCGTAGAGCGCGTCCTGCGGCGCCATCGCGAGCACCTGCGCCATCAGGTCGCGGGCGCCGGCATGCGCGACCTCGGCCTCGTCGAGCAGGTCGTCGTCGCCCACCGCGACGCGCAGCGCGGGATAGAACAGCTCGTCCTCGAGCCGGGCGTGGATGGTCAGCGCCAGGCAGATCTGCTCGGCCAGCGCCTTGCGGCGCGGGCCGGCGGCACCGTGGGCCGACAGTTCGCGGAACGACGCGAACAGCTGCAGCAGCTGGGCATGGTCGGCATCGAGCAGCTCGAGCGCGTCCGGTGTGGTCGTCATCGGGGGATCCTCCGTCGGTGGGCCGCGGCGCGGTCGCCGCCCTCCCGGGGACTCTAGGCCGGGGGGCCGGGCCGGCCCTGTCAGCCTGCCTCTGCCGGCCATGTAGGACGGGCAGGGGCGCCGCTCAGCACCGCCGCCGCGCGCGCCGCTCGTAGGCCGCCATCAGCGGGGTGACCGAGGTGCCGTGCACCACGACCGAGGTCACCACCAGGGACAGGGTCAGGGCGGTGAGCTGCTCGGCCAGCGGGGCCGGCAGGCCGTGGTTGATGGCGTACGCGAGGTAGTACAGCGAGCCGATGCCGCGGATGCCGAACCAGCCGATCAGCGCCCGCCGCGCCGGGCTGGCGCCGCTGCCGGCCAGGCCGACCGCCACGGACAGCGGCCGCACCAGCAGCAGCAGCACCGGCACGAACCACCAGGAGGCCAGGTCCCAGCGCACCGACCACAGCAGCGTGCCGATGGCCACCACGGCCACCACCTCGCCGATGCGCTCGAGCTGCTCGTTGAAGGCCAGTACCGCGCCGGCCATGTAGGCCGGGGCGTGCTGCGGATGCACGGCCAGGGCGTCGTCCGCGGGCTGCGGCTCCGACGGCTGGGCCGGCGCCGGCGGCGAGCCGGGCGTCTGCTGCCGCACCAGGCGCCGCAGGGCCACGGCGGCCGCGAACACCGCCAGGAAGCCGTAGGCGTGCAGCAGCACCGCGGTGCCGTACGACAGGGCGATCAGGCCCATGCCGAGGAAATCGTCCAGCCCGACCGCCTCCTTGTGCTCGCGGCGCAGGTGCAGCACCAGGCGGCCGACGGCCGAGCCGAGCACGGCGCCGGTGCCCAGCCCCGCGGCCACCGCCCAGGCCAGGTCCACGACGAGCCAGCGCCAGCCGCCCGCGCCCAGGTCGTGCAGGCCCAGCAGACCCAGCCCGAGCATCACGAGCGGGAATGCGGTGCCGTCGTTCAGCCCGCCCTCGCCGGTCAGCGCGAAGCGCAGGCGGTCGCGGTCGCCGGGCTCGTGCAGCTGCACCTCGGACGCGAGCACGGGATCGGTGGGCGCCAGCACGGCCCCCAGCAGCACGGCCGCACCGAGCGGCAGCCCCAGCAGGCCCCAGCCGATCAGGGTGATGCAGGCGACCGTCACCAGCATCGACACCGTCGCCAGCCGCAGCGGCAGCAGCCAGCTGCGGTCGTCCAGCCCGGCCGACATCTTCAGGCCCGCGGTGAACAGCGACACCAGCACCACGACCTCGGTCAGCCGCTCCAGCAGCAGGGCCTCGGTCGGCACCGTGGCCGCCGCCAGGTCCAGGCCCACCGGGCTGACCGCCACCCCCACGCCCAGGTAGAGCATCGCGGTGGACAAGGGCAGGCGGGCCAGCACGGTGCTGGCCAGCGCCATCAGCACCAGCAGCAGCCCCGCCAGCACCGACCAGACGGCGAACGCATCCATGCCGGTGCCGACGGGCGCTGCCCGGTTCAGCGCGGCAGGTCGCGCTTGGCGTCGTGATCGCTCGGGCCGTTGGTGCCGGACAGCCCGGCACCGGGCGCCTTGCCCACCCGGCCGGCATCGCCGCCCTGCGCGGCCCAGGTGCCACCCGTGCGCGCCGTGTTGCCGCGCGGATGGGCCTCGTCGTCGTCGTCGAGGTTGACGCTGCCGCCGCCCATGGGCTTGTCGTCGGCCGCGCCGTGGTCGCGCTCGTTCACGCCGCTGGGCGCGACCAGGTCGGGCTGGTCGTCGCTGGTCAGGCCCACCTTGGCCGGGCCGTCGCCGGCATAGGCTTCGCCGCGTTGCTCGCGCGGCGGCGCCTGGCCCTGCTCGTCGGTCGCGCCCTTGCCGCGCGCATCGGACTGGCCGTCGGTCGCATCGCGTTCCACGTCGGGGCTGGGGCGGTTCGCGTCGGGACGCGGGCGGCCGTCGTTCGATCGGTTCTGGTCGGGCATGGCAACTCCTGCAATGGAATCACCCATGCTGGCGGCGGCGCCACCGGCCCGGCTGTCGTCGCGCCGCGTCAGCCGGCGTAGGAGGCCCGCGCCGCCGGGGGCTCAGACCGGCGCGAGGTACAGCTGCCGCAGCCGCGCGCGCTCGGCCTCGCGCACGCCCAGCGCCTGCGCCAGGAAGGCGTCGGTGCCGCCGTAGTCGGCCTCGATCGCCTCGAACGCCGCCTGCAGGAAGGCCGGCTGCACGCCCCACAGCACCCGCGCCACGTGCGGCTCCAGGCCGCGCCAGGCGACGGCCGGCGGCTGCAGCCGCTCGTTGGTCAGCAGGTAGTCGCGCATCACCTCGTCGGGCCCGGCGCCCAGCACGTGCAGCACCAGGGCCGCGGCGAAGCCGGTGCGGTCCTTGCCGGCGGTGCAGTGGAAGACGGTGGGCACGTCGGCCTCCAGCAGCAGGCCGAAGAACTGCGCGAAGCGGTCGGCGCTGCGCCGCACGAAGCCGCGGTAGGTGTCCTGCATGTGCTGCACCACGTCGGCCTCGGTGAGCCGGTGGCCGGCGGCGGTGAGCGCGTGCAGCACCTGCACGATGGTCGGCTCGATCGCCAGCGAATGGACCTGCACGCCCTCGACCCGGCAGGCGGCCGAGGTGCGCTCGTGGACGCCGCGGAAGTCGAGCACGCGCCGCACGCCCAGCGCACGGATCTGCTCGGCGTCGTGGGCGTCCAGCGCGCCCAGGTGGTCCGAGCGCCAGAGCTTGCCCGGCTGCAGCGGCACCGAGCGCACGGCCTCGGCCAGGTCACGGAAGTTGGAGGGGTTCGACAGGCGCGGCGGGACGGTGGGCATCACCCCGGATTGTCGCCGCCCGCCACGGCCGCGCCGGCACCGGCCCGGCGCGGGGCGTCGGCCGGCGGCCTCAGGCCGACAGGCGCGCGTGCAGCTGCCGGGCCTGGGTCAGCTGCGCCTGCAGCACGGGCAGCAGCCCGGCGAACCAGCCCTGCAGCTGCGGATCGCGCACCTCGCGCAGGCCCTGCTCGGCCAGGCCGATGGCCCGGCGCTGGTCGTCGATGCCGATGGCCGCGACGAACCAGCGGTCGAAGTCGGCCGGCGGCAGCTGGGCCAGGCGGCCGAGCCGGACGGCGTCGCGCGCGGGCAGCTGCGCCGGCGGCTGCGCGCCACGTTCGGCCAGCAGCACCTGCAATTGCGCCTGCGCGGCGTCGTGGTGGGCCGCCAGCGCCTGGGCGAAGTCGCGCACCTCGGGATCGGTGGCGCGCGCCAGCCCCAGCCGGCCCGCCTCGGCCGCGGCCATGCCGGCGCCTGCGGCCTGCATGAGCGGCAGCCAGGCGTCGCGTTGCACGGCCGTGCGGCCGACCTGGTCGCGCCAGCCGGTGGCACAGCCGGCCAGCAGGACGGGCATGGCGAGCAGCAGGCTGCGGCGCCGCGGAGGATGGGGGAAGGTCGTGGTGGGCATGCCGCCGGTGGGGCAATCGGCGTGCCTGCCTCAGGCGGGCAGGGGCGGCAGCGGGCGGCGGGCGAGCTCGGCCGCCTCGTCCGGGGGCATGCCCAAGGCCCGCAGCACCACCGCGGCGGTGGCCACGTCATGGCGCGCGGGTGCGCGGCCTTCGGCGACGCGGCGGGTGGCGGCCAGGCACACACCGGTGATCACGTCGAGCGCGGCGTCCTCGCTGGGCACCCGGAAGCGCTTCTGCCGCACGCCCAGCCGCAGGTCGGCGAGCGCGTCCTGCGCCAGCGCCTCGCCCAGCTGGGGCGCCGCGGCGACGACGTCGATCAGCAGCAGGGCCCAGGCGGGGCTCTCCACGCCCATGCCCACGTAGCGGCGCTGGCCGATGG
The DNA here is from genome assembly GCA_027484575.1 of Comamonadaceae bacterium. Taxonomy (GTDB): domain Bacteria; phylum Pseudomonadota; class Gammaproteobacteria; order Burkholderiales; family Burkholderiaceae_C; genus Ramlibacter. Next base: position 427,423 of record JAIXSQ010000010.1, on the reverse strand, counting down.
CCATGCGCCACGCCCCGTCCTCGATGCCCTGGGCGCTGTCGCGGATCGCGCGGCACAGGCTGGCCCCGATCAGTTCCGCCAGGCGGGCCAGGAGCTCGTCCTTGGTGGCGAAGTGGTTGTAGAAGGTGCCCGCGGTCACGCCGGCGGCCTGCGCCACCTGCTGCACCGTCGCGGCCGACACGCCCACCGACTGGAACACCTGCACCGATGCCTGCAACAGCTGGGCCTGCGTGCGCTCGCGCTTGGGCCCGGCCAGCAGGGCCTGGAAGGCGGCCGCCACCGGCCCTGGCAAAGGTGGCATTGACGTCGCCGCAGAAATGGGACTAGAGTTCAATTTTGAAGTGTCTGTTCATTTTTGAACGTGTCACACATCTTAACCCGACACAGGAGACCCTCATGAACGTCTGGATCCGCAGGGGCGCGATCGCCCTGGGTGTGCTGGTGCTGCTGCTGGCCGCGGCGGTGGTGGCCGGGCTGCAGCTGGCGCAGCGCCGCGCCGCGCGCACCGTGGCCGTCGACGTGCGGCCGGTGGCGTACGCGGCCGATGCGCAGGCCCTGGAGCGCGGGGGCTACCTCTACGCCTCGCGCGGCTGCGCCGACTGCCACGGCGCCAACGGCGGCGGCCGGGTGTTCGTGGACGACGGCGCCGGCCTGCGCATCAAGGGCCCGAACATCACCGGCGGCACCGGCGGCGTGGTGGCCGGCTACCGGCCCGAGGACTGGGTGCGGGCGATCCGCCACGGCGTCGCGCCCTCGGGCCGGCCGCTGCTGATCATGCCCAGCGAGGACTACAACCGCTTCACCGACCAGGACCTGGCCGCGCTGGTGGCGCACGTGCGGGCCCTGCCGCCGGCCACCGGCACCGGGGCCGAGGTCACGCTGCCGCTGCCCGCGCGCCTGGCCTACGGTTTCGGCGTGATGCAGGATGCGGCCGCCAAGATCGACCACACGCTGGCGCCCCCGGCGCCGGTGGCCGAGGGCGTGACGGTGGCGCACGGCGCCTACGTGGCCGCCATGTGCCTGGGCTGCCACGGCCCGCAGCTGGCCGGCGGCAGGATCCCCGGCGCGCCGCCCGACTGGCCGGCCGCCCCCGGCCTGCGCCCGGGCGCGGGCTCGGCCCTGGCGACCTACGCCACGCCCGAGGCGCTGCTGGCGATGTTCCGCAGCGGCAAGCGCCCCGATGGCAGCGCCATCCGGGTCATGCCCTTCGAGTCCCTGCGCGAGCTCAGCGAGGTGGACGTGCGGGCGCTGCACCTGTACCTGCGCACGGCCGGCTGAGCCGGCGCCCTGGCGTGGCACCGCGGCGGCGGCGGGGCTGCTAAGGTTCCGGCCATGCGCATGCGCCCTGCCCTTGCCCCCGTCGTTGCCCTCGTCGCCAGCCTGCTCGCCCTGGGCGGCCCCGCCGCCGCCCAGCCCAGCGAGGAGGTGCCCTTCATCACCTCGCCCGACAACGTCACGCTGGAGATGCTGCGCATCGCCGACGTCAAGGCCGGCGACCACGTGATCGACCTGGGCTCGGGCGACGGACGCATCGTGATCACCGCCGCCCGCCGCCACGGCGCCACCGGCCTGGGCGTGGAGATCGTGCCCGACCTGGTGGCGCGCAGCCGCAAGGCCGCGCAGGACGCCGGCGTGGCCGACAAGGTGCGCTTCGAGGAGCGCGACCTGTTCGCCACCGACCTGTCCAAGGCGACGGTGGTGACCATGTACCTGCTGCCCGAGGTGAACCTGCAGCTGCGCCCGAAGCTGCTGCAGCTGGCACCGGGCGCGCGCATCGTCTCGCACGACTGGGACCTGGGCGACTGGGCGCCCGACCGCACCGTGGTGCTGGACGTGCCCGACAAGCAGGTCGGCCGCGAGAAGAAGAGCAAGGTCCACCTGTGGACCGTGCCGGCCCGCGTCGAGGGCCTGTGGTGCGGCAGCGGCCTGCTGCGCGAGTTCAGCCTGCGGCTGACGCAGCAGTACCAGAAGGCCCATGGCGAGCTGGCGCGCCGCGACCGGGTGCGCGCCATCGAGGGCACGATCGAGGGCCACGTGCTGCGCACGCAGTCGACCCGCGTGGGGGCGCTGGTGCTCGAGCAGGCCGGCGACGCGCTCAAGGTGGTCGACGGCGAGGGGCAGCTGGCCCTGGCCCGCGGCACCGCCTTCCGCAAGGCGGCCGGCGCCAGCTGCGGCGGTTGACGCCGCCGGCCCCGGCCCGGCGCGACGCTAGCCCCCGTGCTTGCCCGGCGACCAGCCATGCGCGCCCACGGTGCGCTGCGCCACCTCGGTGGGCACCGGCTCCAGCGGCGTGGCCATGGTGTCGTTCCAGCGGTTGAGGAAGCCGAACATCGCCACCACGCCCAGCAGCTCGACGATCTCGCCCTCGCTCCAGTGCGCGCGCAACTCGGCGAACTGCGCCTCGGTCACGGCGTTGGGCTGCGCGGCCGCGGCCAGCGCGAAATCCAGCGCCACCCGCTCGCGCGGGCTGTAGTGCGGGCTGTGGGCGTACGACCACAGGTCGGCCAGCTTGGCCTCGCTGACGCCGAAGTTGGCGGCGCCCAGCAGGGTGTGGGCCTGGCAGTACAGGCAGCCGGCCGCCTTGCTGGCCAGGTGGCCCACCAGGCGGCGGAAACCCAGGTCGACCTCGCCGGCGGGATCCATCACGGCGGCGTTGAGCTGGGCGAAGGCCTGCACCAGCCTGGGCTTGCGCTGCATGGTCAGCACGCTGTTGGGCGTGAAGCCCAGGGTCCCCAGGAAAAAGTCGAAGTGCGGCTGCAGTTCGGGGGTCGTCTCGGGAGGCAGCGGGGGCAGGCGGGACATGCGCGGGATCCGTCGGGGCGAAGGCCCCCATGCTAGCCGCCGCCCGCGTGCGGTCCGCACGCGGGCCTTGGTGCAAGTCCTACGTCCGCGGCACGCCGCGCGGCCCAACACTGGGGGGCCAGACGCACCGGGGACGCATCGTGCACGAGACCGCCTTCCGCACCCTCGCCTACCGCTACTTCTTCTTCGGATGGCTGTTCCGAGACGTCACCCGCGGCAGCGTGTTCGAACGCGCCGCGGCCTGGCGGCACAACCAGCAGCAGGCGCGCTGGCTGCCCACCTACATGCGGCGCTGGCTGGCCTGGGGCCTGCTGTGCTTCGCGCTGGGCTGGCTGGTGGAGACCGCGCTGGATGCGCCGCTGCTGTCGATGCTGTTCTACCTGCCCAGCACCGTGGCGGTGCCGGTGCAGGCCGTGATCGGCGCGGCCTGGGTGGGCTTCAAGGCCCTGCCCGGCCCGCTCTGAGGGCCGGGCGGGCGGCGGGCGTCAGCCGCCCTTGGCCAGCCGGTACTCGTTGGCGCCCTGCGCCGCGCCGCTGCCGGGCACCTGCTCGCCCGCGCGTGCGGTCACCTCGGCCAGCCGCGCGGCCAGCTGCGCATCGGCGTCGGGGCCGGTGCCGATGAAGGCACCCTGCGTCATCGTGATGTGCGCCGCCTCGAACGCGCCCGCGCCGGCGCACAGCACGGTCCGGGTGGGGGCCGACTCGTGCGCCAGCACCAGCATGGCCGGCGAGACGTTGCGCGGCCCGAAGGCCTCGAGCATGTCGGGCGGGAACAGCGACTCGGTCATGCGGGTGGTGGCCGTGGGGGCCAGGCAGTTGACCCGGATGCCGTGCTTCTCGCCCTCGAGCGCCAGCGTCTGCATCAGGCCCACCAGCGCCAGCTTGGCAGCGCCGTAGTTGCTCTGGCCGAAGTTGCCGTACAGGCCGCTGGACGAGGTGGTCATCACGATGCGGCCGTACTTGCGCGCCTGCATCAGGGCCCAGACGGCCTTGGTGCAGTGCACCGCGCCCATCAGGTGCACGTCGAGCACGGTGCGGAAGTCGGCGACCTCCATCTTGGCGAAGGTCTTGTCGCGCAGGATGCCGGCGTTGTTGACCAGGATGTCGACCTGGCCCCAGGCGTCCACCGCCTGCCGCACCATGGCCTGCACCGCGTCCATGTCGGTCACCGAGGCGCCGTTGGCGATCGCCTCGCCGCCGGCGGCGCGGATCTCGTCGACCACCTTCTGCGCGGCCGTGGCCGAGCCGCCGGAGCCGTCGACGGCGCCGCCCAGGTCGTTGACCAGCACCTTCGCGCCGCGCGCGGCCAGGGCCAGCGCATGCTCGCGGCCCAGGCCGCCGCCGGCGCCCGTGACGATGGCCACGCGGCCCGTGAAATCCAATGCCATGCCCGATCTCTCCGTGGGGAACGATGAAGCGCCGGCAGCGGACGTGCCGGCGCGCGACGCGCGGGACTGTAGCGCAGCAGGGGCGACCGGCCAGTCGCGTGCGCTACGCGGGCGGCAGCGGGCCGGCGGGCCCGCGCCGGCTCAGAGCCGGCCCAGGTCGCCGATGGCGTCGACCACCATCGAGGTGCCCACGGCGATCAGCAGGATGTCGGCGGCCACGCGCACGTACTTGTGGCCGGCCGGCACGGGCGGCAGCTGCACCAGGACCTGGTTGGGCACCGGGTACATCACCACGCCGGCGGGCAGCGGCTGCCCCAGGGCGTACTTCTTGGCCTGGCCGGGCGGCAGGCAGCCGTTGTTCTTCTTGGCCAGGCCGGGCGGGCAGTTGGCGGGCGACTGCACCTGCGGCGCGTAGTAGCCCCAGACCACCTGGCGGTCGCGGCTGCCGAACCACTGGCCCTGGGTGGGCTGGCGGTAGGCACCGCCACCGCCGCGGCGGTCGTCGTCGCGGTCCTTGTCCTTGTGTTTGTGCTCGTGCTTGCCGCCACCCTTGCCGCCGCCGGCCCACTCGGGCTTCTCGGCGAAGGCGGGGACGGTGGCGGTGGTGGCCAGCAGCGCGGCCAGCAGGGTGCAGGTGGTGCGTCGGATGCTCATGGGCAGGACCGTGGGATGGGAAGTCTTCACAACGGCCGAGCATGCCAAGGCGCGCACGCGGCGCCCGGCAACAATGTCACGGAATGTCAGACGGTCGCGAGGTCCGGGGCCACGGCGTGGCGCCCCAGCCCCAGCCGCTCGGGCGAGACGTACTGCTGGCGGTAGATCTCGAACGGCATGGTGTCGCGCGCCTCGATGTCCTTCTGGGCCTGCAGCGACTCCTGGGCCAGCTGGTCGAAGCGGGCCTGCTGCGTCGCGCTGAAGGGCAGCGACAGCAGGCGGGCCTTGGCCTGCTGCGACTGCGCGCGGCCGAAGGCGATGAACGAGCTGCCGTGCTCGCGCACGATGGCGTCGAGCACGCGCGCCGAGGGCAATTGGGCCGGGTCGTCGAGCTGGGCGCGGGCGGCGCGCACGGCATCGGCGTGCGCCTGCGTGCCCTGCAGCGCGTCCAGCGCGGCGGCGATGGGCGCGCAGCCGTCCAGCAGCTCGGCCGCCCAGTCCTGCAGGCCGATCTCGCGGCCGCCCCGCTCGAGCTTCAGCCCGGGCTGGCGGCCGAAGGCCGCGGCCAGGTGCTGGTTGCGCCCGAGCTCGGCGATCTCGGCCGGCGTGTCCGGCGGGCTGTCGGCCAGCAGGCAGTGCAGCAGGAACACGTCCAGGAACTGCAGCGTCTGCGGCTTGATGCCCACCGGCACGAACGGGTCGGCGTCCATCAGCCGTACCTCGACGTACTCGACGCCGCGCTCGCGCAGGGCGTGCAGCGGCCGCTCGCCCTGGAAGATCACGCGCTTGGGGCGGATGGTCCCGTAGAACTCGTTCTCGATCTGCAGCAGCGTGGTGGCCAGCTGGTTGTACTCGCCGCCGGGGTTCATCACGCCCACCGACTCGTAGGCCGGGTAGGGCCGCGTCAGCGCGTCGTGCAGCGAGGCGGCGTAGCCGTCCAGGCCGTTGTAGCTCACCGCCAGCGTGGCCTGCGCCTCGCTCTGGTAGCCCAGGCGTCCCATGCGCAGCGAGGTGCCGTGCGGCATGTACATGGTGCCGTCGGCCAGCTGGTGCAGCTCGTGCCGGCGGCCCGCCACGAAGGAGCTGCACAGCGCCGGCGAGGCGCCGAACAGCACCAGCAGCAGGAAGGCGTGGCGGCGGAAGTTGCGGATCAGCGCGAAGTAGCGCTCGCTGTCCAGGCCCGGCATCGACCAGTTGTAGTGGATGCCCGAGATGGTCTGCATGCGCCGGCCGTAGCGGTGCGCCAGTCCCATGCGGTAGACGCTCTTGGCGCGGCCCACGTTCGAGGTGCCGTAGCGGCCGATCGGGATGTTCTCGTCGGCCGGCAGCGTGCACGGCATGCTGCTGACCCACAACATCTCGTCGCCCAGCGCCCGCACGGCCACCTGGTGGATGCGCAGCAGCTCCTCCAGGCAGGCCTCGGGGCTGTCGTGCACGCCGGTGACGAACTCCAGCTGCGACTCGCTGTAGTCGGTGGTGATGTGCGGGTGGGTGAGCGCGGCGCCCAGCGCGCGCGGGTGCGGCGTCATCGCCAGCGCGCCCGACGGCGTGGCCCGCAGGCTCTCGCGCTCGATGCCGCGCCGCATGCCCTGCAGCTGCGCTGCGCTCAGGCTCTGGAGGGCATCGTGCAGTCGGCTCATGGCGGGGGAATCTCGGTCGGGCGGGCTCGAACTCAGGGGCGCCGAAGGTACCACCTTTGCGCGGCGCCTGCTTGGCGCGCCCCGGCGCCGCCGGGCTGGCAGAATGGCCGCGCTGAGGACGACCACAGGAGACGGACGATGGCCATCACGGTGCCGGTGTCGATGGGTTACGAGCTCGCGGTGCGGGCCAAGGCAGCCGACGTGTTCGCGCTGCTGTCGGACGTGCCGGCCTCGGTGGCCTTCTTCCCCAAGGTGGACAAGCTCACCGACCTGGGCGATGGCGTGTACCAGTGGGAGATGGCCAAGGTCGGCACGCCGCAGGTGGGCATCCAGACCGTGTACGCCAGCAAGTACGCGAGCAACCGCGCCAAGGGCACCGTCACCTGGAAGCCCGTCCCGGGCATCGGCAACGCCCAGGTCGGCGGCAGCTGGACCATCCGCGACGACAAGACCAGCACCCACCTCCAGCTCGAGATCGACGGCGCGCTCACGGTGCCGCTGCCGGCGCTGATGAAGGCGGTGGTCGCCCCGGTGGTCGAGGCCGAGTTCGAGAAGCTGGTCGAGAAGTACCTGGCCAACCTGGCCAGGAAGTTCGGCGGCGAGGTCTGAGACCCGCCGGCCCTCAGGGCCGCGCCAGCACCTGCAGCAGCCAGCGCTCCAGGTCGCGGATCTCCTCCATGCACACCGAGTGCCCCATCGGGTACGCGTGCCACTGCACGTCGTGGCCCAGGGCGCGCAACGCCGCGGCCGACTCCTCGCCGCGCGCCGGCACCACCACCGCGTCCTGCGTGCCATGGGCCAGGAAGATGGGCGTGCGCAGGTTGGCCGCGCTGCGCTCGGCCGCGGTGGTGGCGGCCAGCGGCAGGTAGCCCGACAGGCCGGCGATGCCGGCGAGCGCCTGGCCGTGGCGCAGGCCGGTCACCAGCGCCATGGCGCACCCCTGCGAGAAGCCGGCCAGCACCGTGCGCGAGGCCGGGATGCCGCGTTCGCGTTCCCGCGCCAGCAGCGCCTCGATCGCCTCGCGCGAGGCGCGCACGCCGGCCTCGTCCTCGCGCCGCACGAGCTCGGTGCCCAGGATGTCGTACCAGGCGCGCATCGGGTAGCCGCCGTTGATGGTCACCGGCTGCACCGGCGCATGCGGGAACACGAAGCGCACCGGCCCCACCGCGGCGAGGTCCAGCTCCTGCGCGATGGGCACGAAGTCGTTGCCGTCGGCGCCCAGGCCGTGCAGCACGACGATGGTGGCCGTGGGATCGGGGGCGGTCTCGACCTCGAGGGTCTGCAAGGGCTGCATGGCGGGCGGCTCGGTCGGGCTGCGGGGCTGCCATTGTGACCAGGCCCCGGTTCGCCCTGCGCCCGTGCGCGCCCGGGTGGTGCGCCGCCTTCGTCCTACAGGGCCGGGCGCCGGGGCTGGCCACACTGCAACCCATCGAAAGGAGCCCCCATGCAGGTGCAGGTCAACACGAGCAACGGCATCGAGAACAAGGACAGCCTGGAGCGCTGGGCCACGGACTGGCTGAACGAGCAGCTGGCGCGCTTCGCCCAGGACCTCACGCGCATCGAGGTGCAGCTGCGTGACACCAACAGCGCCAGGGCGGGCGCGCAGGACAAGCGCTGCACGCTCGAGGCCCGCATGGCCGGCCGCGACCCGCTGGCCGTGACGCACCACGCGCCCACGCAGGACGAGGCCTTCCGCGGCGCGACCACCAAGCTCATCCACGCTCTGGAGCACACCTTCGGCAAGCTCGACCGGCACCAGCACCGCGACCGCGACACCATCCGCCGCGACACCGGCGTGGTCTGAACCGCCTGGCGGGATGGCCCGGCCGTGCCAGGGGCCGGCGCCCCACGGCGGCGGCCGCATGGCCAGAATGGCCTGCAGCGCACGCCGTGCGCCCACCACCCGCCCACAGGAGACTGCCATGACCTTCCGCTCGCTCACCTGCCGCACCCTCGTCGTGTCGCTGCTGGCGCTGTCGTTCCAGACCGCGCAGGCGGGACTCATCAGCCCCGAGCAGGCCCTGGGCGGCCAGGCCGCCGGCGACCGCGGCTTCGTGGCCGCCGTGATGGCCCGCGCCGACACCGCGACCCAGCTCGCCGCCCTCGGCGTGGACCCGCAGCAGGCTCGCGAGCGGGTGGCCGCCCTGAGCGATGCCGAAGTCGCGGCGCTGGCCCGCGACATGCGCGAGGCACCGGCCGGGGCCGATGGAGGCGGCGTGCTGCTGGCCGTGATCCTGGTGTCGGCCGTCTGGTACTTCTTCTTCCGCCGCTGACCGGCGCGACCGGCGCCGTGCCGCTGCCGTGACGGGTCCGCCGCGCCTGCCTGCCGCCCTGCCCGCCCTCGTGCTGGCCGGGCTGCTCGCGCTGGCCGGCTGCGCGCCGCTGGTGCCGCAGACCATGGCCCTGCGCACCGGCTGGCCGGCCGGCGTGCCGCAGAGCGCGGCCATCGCCGGCGTGCCCTTCTTTCCCCAGGACGATCACCAGTGCGGCCCGGCGGCCCTGGCCACCGTGCTCGCGTATGCCGGCGTGGCAGTCACGCCGCAGCCGCTGGTCGCGCAGGTCTGGCTGCCCGGGCGCCAGGGCAGCCTGCAGCCCGAGCTGCTGGCCGCCGCGCGCCGCCACGACCGCGTGCCCTACGTGCTGGCCCCGCGCTATGCCGACCTGCTGCGCGAGGTGGCCGCCGGCCATCCCGTGCTGGTGCTGCAGGACATCGGCGCGCTGGGCACCCGCTGGCACTACGCGGTGGTCAACGGCTACGACTACCCCACCGGCACGGTGCTGCTGCGCTCGGGCACCGAGCCGCGCCGCGCCATGTCGTTCACCGCCTTCGAGCGCAGCTGGGCGCCCGGCGGCGCCTGGGCCGTGGTGACGGTCGCGCCCGACCGCATCCCGGCCACCGCCACCGAGGAGGCCTGGACGCAGGCCGTGGTGGCGATGGCGCGCGTGGCCAGCCCCGTGGCGGGTGCGACCGCCTATGCCACGCTGCTGCGGCGCTGGCCCGAGAACCTGCCCGCCGCCGTGGGACTGGCCAACCTGCTGCATGCCCGCGGCGACCTGGCGCAGGCCGAGGCGGTGCTGCGCACCGCACGCGGCCACCATCCGCGCTCGGCCATCCTGGCCAACAACCTGGCCCAGGTGCTGGCCGACGCGGGCCGGCCACGCGAGGCGCTGGCGCTGCTGGACACGCTGGCGCAGGACGACCACCAGCCCTACCTGGCCGAACTGCGCGACACCCGCGCGGCCATCCTCGAGCGCCTGGGCGGCGCCGCGCCGGCGCGCTGATCCGGCCGCGCGCCGGCCGCCTACAGCCGCACGGGGGACGCGCTTGCGGCCACGGCTGCAGGCGCTGCGCACAGTGGTCCGCAGCCCCTGGCGGCGTGCCCACGACCGGGCCCGGCCCTTCCCCGCACGGAAACGGACGGCCATGGTCCAGCGCCGCCGGGGGCCACCCCTTTCCTGCCCCACGGAGGTCGCCATGCCCTGCGTTCGGTTCCGGTTCCTGCGGCCCCTGGCCACCCTGTGCCTGGCCCTGCTGCTGGCGCTGCCGGCGCAGGGCGGCGTGCTCGAGGACGGCGAGGCCGAGCAGGTGCGGCAGGTGATCGTGGCCCAGCTGTCGGCACTGGCGCTCGACGATGCCGACAGCGCCTTCGCCACCGCCACGCCGGCGGTGCAGGCCGCGGTGGGCAGCGCCGGGCGCTTCCTGGCGATGGTGCGCGGCGCCTACCCGATGGTGGTGCGGCCGCAGTCGGTCACCTTCCACAAGCCCGAGACCGACGAGGACGAGCCCGGCACCGTGGTGCAGCTGGTGGAGGTGCGCGACCAGGCCGGGCAGTCGTGGCTGGCGCTGTTCGCGCTGGAGCGCCAGCCCGATGCCAGCTGGCGCATCAGCGGCTGCGAGGTGGCCGAGAACCGCTGGCTCGCCACCTGAGGAGCCGCGCGGCGCGGCCGGCTCACACCGGCGCGAACACCTCGTGCAGCGGCCGCACCTCGGGCAGCACGTAGACCACGCCGGGCGCCTTGCCCAGCAGCGGCTCGACGCGCTGCAGGTAGAAGTCCACCGGCACCACCACGCAGCCCAGCGACAGCCGCCGCCCCTGCGGGTCGGGGCCGTGCAGCCGCGCCTGGCGCAGCCCGTGCGCGCGGCCGGGCCGCAGCCGGTGGATCGCCAGCGCGGCATCCCAGTCCAGCCAGACGATGGTCTCGCCGTCGATGTTGGTGCCCGGCTGCGTCTCGTAGCGGCCGGCAGGCGTGGTGCGCTCGCCCGGGCCGACCAGGCCGGCCTGGGCGCGCTCGCCCACGCCCGGCACGCTGTGGTCGCCCGGCGTGGCGCCCAGCAGCACCGGCGTGCTGGCCAGCAGCCGGCCGCGGGCGTCGTGCAGGTGCATGCGGGCGGCCTTCTTGTCGACCACGACCCAGGGCCGGCCCGCCGCATCGCCGCTGCGGCGCACCCAGGCCACCAGCGACTGCGCCTCGGGCGACAGCGGCTCGGCGCGCGGCAGGCGCGCGGGCGCGGCCGCGGCGCCGCCGGCGGCGCAGGCCATCCAGCCGGCGGCCGCGCCCAGCGCGGCCCGTCGTGTCCAGTTCACGTGCAATCCCCTGCCTCTCGTGGGCCGGCGGCGCGATGGCGCTCGCCCGGCCAGCGCGGCATCCTAGGGGCGCGGGGGCAGGTGCCGCCCGCAGGCGGCATGCAGGCGTGGCTCAGGCGGGGACGCCGTGGCCTATTTCACGCGGCCGTGCGGCTGGCCGGCCTGCGGATCCCAGCCGGCCAGCAGCGCCGCCGCGCGCACGTCCCAGGCCCCGAACTGCGCATGCAGGCTGCGCGTCTCGGGCAGCACGTAGACGACGGCGCCGTGCCGCAGCACCGCCGGCCGCAGCACGCCTTCGTAGAAGGCGGGCGGCAGGTTGATGCAGCCGAAGGAGATGCGGTTGTCGGCCGAGGTGGCCGAGGCCAGGCGCTGCGCGCGGCGCTCGGCCGGGTTCAGGTGCGGCCGCACCCGGTGCAGCGACACCGCCAGGTCCCACGACACCCAGACCACGTCCTCGCCGTTGGCGTTGACGCCGGCCTCGGCCACGTAGCGGCCGGCGGGGGTGGTCTTCTCCTCGGGTTGCACCTGCGACAGCGGCTTGTCGCCGATGCCGGGGGTGGCGTCGTCGCCCACGGCCGCACCCATCAGGGCCGCGGTGCTGCCCAGCAGCTTGCCCGCGGGATCCAGCACCCACACGCGGGCGGCCCGCTTGTCGACGAACACCAGGGCCTTGCCCGGCGCGTCGCCGGTGGTCAACGCCCAGTCGGCCAGTTGGCGCACCGGCGCGGACGGTTGCTGGCGGCCGAACTGCGCCAGCACCGGCGTGGCCGGCGCATCCATCCAGGCGGGCGAGGACGGCGGCGGCGTGGCCGGCAGGGCGTCGATGCGGGCCGGCGTCAGGTCGGCCAGGCGCGCGACGGGGGAAACGACGGGCTGCGCGGGGACGGCCGCGGCGAACGGCGAGGCGTCACCGGCCGGCGCGGCCTGGTGGCGGACGCCCCAGGCGTAGCCGCCCGCTGCGGCGGCCACGAGGATGGCGGCGGTCCACCAGGCGCGGGAGGTGGGGGGGTCGTTGGAGGCCATGGACGGATTGCAGACGGACAAAGGGGCGGGCCCTGTCGGACCCGCCCCCGAGGGCTTGGCGGAAACCGCGTCAGTTGCGGTCGGCGCGGGCACCGCGGGCGCCGGTGCCGCTGCCCGAGCTGCCGCTGTCCATGCTGCTGCCCGAGGAGTTGCCGCTGCCCATCGACGAGGAGCCCGAGCCGCTGGTGCCCGAGGAGCCCATCGAGGAGCCCGAGCTGCCAGACGAGCCCATGGAGGACGAGCCGGTGCTGCCCGACGAGCCCATCGAGGACGACGACGGGGTGGTGGTCGAGGACGAGCCGCTGGGCGTGGTGGTGGTCGTGGTCGTGGTCGACGGGGTGGTCGACGAGGGGCTGGTGGTCGTGGAGCTGCTGGAGCCCGAGGCGCCCATGCCGCCGGTGGAGCCGGTGCTGCCGCTGGTGCTGGAATCGCTGCTGCCGGTGGTGGACGACGAGCCGGAGCTGCCCATCGAGCCGGAGCTGCCCGAGCTGCCCATGGAGCCGGAGGAGCCCGTGGTGCCCTGGTTGGGGCTGCTCAGGCCGCTCGGGTTGGTGGTGCTGCCGCTGGTGCCGGCGCTGGCACCGCCGCCACTGCCGCTGGCTTGGGCCATCGCGTAACCACCGATGGCCAGGGCCGTGGCCGCAGCCACGGTGGTGAGGGTCGCTTTGAGAGCACGCATCGCTTGAACTCCTGATTGGTTCGCCCGTCGGGGGCGTTGCTGGAACGACGCCGGCACGTCCGTGTCGGCTGGTCCGGAGATTGGAGTTGCGGCTGGCCCTGGCCCGTGAGTGGATCACGGCACAGGCTGTAGGACCGTCCCTGTCACGAATTGCTGCTCAGGCAAGCACTCAGTGGGGCGCCGGAAGGACCGCCGGCGGCAGGCCCGCCTCGGGCAGCGGCAGCAGGCCCTGGAGCGCGGGCAGCGCGCTCTCCATGCCCAGCGCCAGGTCGTCGGCGGCGGACGGTTCGGTGGGGCGGGACGGCGCGCGCAGCGCCGCGAGGACGTCGGAGAAACGGGTCAGGGTCGGGCGCATGGCGGGTCTTTCGGCAGTCCGTCGGAGGACTTGAACCGATGGTCGCCGGCTGAGCCAGGCCCGCCGGTGGGCGCCAGGCTCAGCCGCGTGTCAGCCGCGGCCGACGGCGGGGTCCGGGCGCGCCGCGGACGCGGACTTGCCCGCCGCGGCGCCCGCGTCCGCGCCGCTGTCCGTCTCGGTCTTGCGCACGCCGCGCACGTTCAGCGCCGCCAGCGCCACCTGCAGCACGATGAGCGCCCAGGCGCCATCGTGCAGGCCCCACAGCGTCCAGGCGACGTTGCTGGCCAGGAAGACCCAGAAGCCCCAGTTGCGCCGCCCCTTGCGGTTGGAGGCGACCAGCCAGGCGGCCAGCAGGCTCAGTGCCATGGCAGGCCATTGCAGCAGGTCGATCCAGTCGGGCAGGTTCATGGGCGGCGATCGTGGGTGCCGCCCCCCCCGGTGCCGGGCCGGTGGCCGGCGCGAGCCCGCGTAGGAAGCCGGCGCGCGGGGCTCAGGCGGCCGCGCGCGGGCCGGCCAGGCGGCGTCCGCCCTCGACCACGGCCAGGACCAGCGCGCCGGCCACCATGCCGACCAGGGCCTCGAGCAGCAGCACGACCAGCGCCCCGGCGGGCAGCGACTCGCCCAGGTGCTCGATCGCGTGGCCGACCGCGGGCACGCCGTGCGCCAGGATGCTGCCGCCCACCAGGAACATCGCCGCGGTGCCGGCCAGCGACAGCCCCTTCATCAGCCAGGGCGCGCCCCGCAGGATGGCCGCCCCGGCCCGGCGCGCGGCGGCACCGGGCTTGCGCGCCAGCCACAGGCCCAGGTCGTCCAGCTTCACGATCGCCGCCACCAGGCCGTACACGCCCACGGTCATCAGCACCGCGATGCCGGCGAGCACCGCCACCCGGGTGGGCAGCGGCTCGCCGGCCACCGTGCCCAGCGAGATCACGATGATCTCGGCCGACAGGATGAAGTCGGTGCGCACCGCGCCGCGGACCTTGTCCTTCTCCAGCGCCACCACGTCCACCTGCGGGTCCGCCAGCGCGCGCTCGAGCTCGCGGCGGTGGGCATCGGCGTCGCCGGCGTGCAACCAGCGGTGCGCGAGCTTCTCCATGCCCTCGAAGCACAGGTAGGCCCCGCCCAGCATCAGCAGCGGCAGCACCGCCCACGGCGCCACCGCGCTGATGGCCAGCGCCGCCGGCACCAGGATCGCCTTGTTGACGGCCGAACCCTTGGCCACCGCCCACACCACCGGCAGCTCGCGGTCGGCGCGCACGCCGGTGACCTGCTGGGCGTTGAGCGCCAGGTCGTCGCCGAGCACGCCGGCCGTCTTCTTGGCCGCGACCTTGGTCAGCACCGACACGTCGTCGAGCAGCGTGGCGATGTCGTCGAGGAGGGCGAAGAAGCTCGAGGCCATGGAGGCTCCTTAAGATGCGGCGCCATGCAGGACGGCAAGGGGGACGCGGCGCGCGAGGCGCCAGTGTGGCAGGTGCGGCTGGGCGAGGGCGGCATGCCGCTGGCCGTGCCCGCAGACCGCACGCTGCTGGCCGCCGCCGAGGCCGCCGGCTGGCCCTGGCCCAGCTCCTGCCGCAACGGCAGCTGCCGCAGCTGCCTGCAGCGCCTGGCCGCGGGCACGGTGCGCTACACGGTGGACTGGCCCGGCCTGCTGGCCGAGGAACGGCGCGAGGGCTGGATCCTGCCCTGCGTGGCCTGCCCGGCCAGCGACCTGGTCGTGCTGCCGCCGGCGGCTCACGTGTTGCCGGTCACGTAGGGGCCGCGCGGCTTGTGGTCCTCGCGCGCCGGATGCTCGGCCGCGCGGGGGTCGGGCCGGTGGATGGTGGCGTTGCTGCCTTCGGGCACGGGCTCGCTGCCGGGCGCGGGCAGCGGATGCGGGGGCAGCACGTCGGGCGTCCACGCCGGGCGGTCGCCGTCGCCGCCCTCGCCCTGCGCGCCGCCGTGGTCGGGGTCTCGGTTCGGGTCCATGCGGCCATGCTGGGCGGCCAGCCCCAGGGGGGCTGTAGGACGCCGGCGCGAGGCAGTCGGGCATGGGCGGGCCGCCGCGGCAGCCGCACGGCCGTGGTGCATGATCGCGGGCTGCCGTGACCCTGCATCGCTTCGTCCGGGCGGCCTGCGCCGCCGCCCTCGCCCTCCTGCTCGCTCCCGTCCCTGCCACCGCCGCGCCCCGGGTGGAGGACAGCATGGCCCAGCGCACCCTGGCCTGCACCGCCTGCCATGGCGCGCAGGGGCGCGCCGGTCCCGACGGCTACTACCCGCGCATCGCGGGCAAGCCGGCCGGCTACCTGTACAACCAGCTGCTCAACTTCCGCGACGGCCGCCGCCACTACGGGCTGATGACGCGGCTGATCGATCCGCTGTCCGAGCCCTACCTGCTGGAGATCGCGCAGCACTTCGCGTCGCTCGAGCTGCCCTATGCCGCGCCGCCGGCGCCGCGCGCCTCGCCCGAGGTGCTGGCCCGCGGCCGCCAGCTCGCGCTGCAGGGCGACGCCACCAGCCGCGTGCCCGCCTGCATCGCCTGCCACGGCGAGCGCCTGACCGGCGTGCTGCCCAACACGCCCGGCCTGCTCGGGCTGCCGCGCGACTACCTGAACGCCCAGCTGGGCGCCTGGCGCGCCGGCAACCGGCGCGCGCATGCGCCCGACTGCATGGCGCAGGTGGCCCAGGCCCTGAGCGCCGAGGACCTGACCGCCGTCGCGACCTGGATCGCGGCGCAGCCGCTGCCGGCCGAGACCAGGCCGGTGGCGCGGCTGGCGGCCCCGCCCCCGCAGGCCTGCGGCAGCGCCTCGCTGCCCGCCGGGAGGCAGCAGCCATGAGCCGCCCCCTGCGCATGGCGGCCTGGGCCGCCGCGGGCCTGCTCGCGCTGGCGGCCGCCTGGCTCGGCTGGACCAACTGGGGGCCGCTGGACGACACGCGCGGCGGCGGGGCGGTGACAACCGATGCAGCCACCGTCGCGCGCGGCGCCTACCTGGCCAGGCTGGGCAACTGCATGGCCTGCCACACCGACCGCGGCGGCGCGGCCGGCGCCGGCGGGCGCGCGATCGACACGCCGTTCGGCATCGTCTACGCCAGCAACATCACGCCCGACCCCGTGCACGGCCTGGGGCGCTGGAGCGCCGACGACTTCTGGCGCGCGCTGCACCACGGGCGCTCGCGCGACGGCCGGCTGCTCTACCCGGCCTTCCCCTACCCGAACTACACCGAGGTCACGCGCGAGGACGCCGACGCGCTGTACGCCTGGCTGCGCAGCGTGCCCCCGGTCGCACGGCCCAACACGCCGCATGCGCTGCGCTTTCCCTACGACACGCAGGCGGCGCTGGCGGTGTGGCGCACGCTGTACTTCCGCCCCGGCAGCTACCGCCCCGAGGCGGCCCGGTCGGCGCAGTGGAACCGCGGCGCCTACCTGGTGCGCGGCCTGGGCCATTGCAGCGCCTGCCACACCACCCGCAACGCGCTGGGCGCCAGCAGCGACCTGATGGACCTGTCGGGCGGCCTGATCCCGATGCAGAACTGGTACGCGCCCTCGCTGGCCTCGCCGGCCGAGGCGGGGGTGGCGCACTGGCGGGCCGAGGACGTGGCGCGGCTGCTGCGCACCGGCGTCACCGCGACGGCGACCGTGCTGGGCCCGATGGCCGAGGTGGTGGCCGGCAGCACCCAGCACCTGAGCGAGGAGGACGCGCTGGCCATGGCCGCCTTCCTGCAGGCCCTGCCCCAGCACGCGCCACCGCCGGTGCCGGCCGAGCCGCCGCGCGTGGAGGCCAAGGTGGCGGCGCGCGGCGCGGCGATCTACCGCGAGCACTGCGCCGCCTGCCATGGCGAGCAGGGCGAGGGCGCGCCGGGCGCCTACCCGCCGCTGGCGGGCAACCGCGCCGTGCTGCTGCCAGTGACCGCCAACCTGGTGCAGGTGGTGCTGGGCGGGGGCTTCCCGCCGGCCACGGCCGGCCACCCGCGTCCCCACGGCATGCCGCCGTACGTGCTGGTGCTGTCGGATGCGGACATCGCCGCGGTGCTCACGCACCTGCGCACCAGCTGGGGCCACCGGGCCGCGGCGGTGACGGAACTGCAGGTGGCGCAGCAGCGTGGGGGGAGCGAGCGCTGAGGCGTGTGGACGGCCGCGCCGCCGGCGAACCGACTGGCGTCACCCCCGCTTTCGCGGGGATGACGCCGGTGGCCCCAGGGTGATGACAGGACGTGCGGGGATGACGACGCGCAGGTCCGTGAGGCAGCGGAGGCTCAGGCCCGCTCGCAGCGCTGCGCCGCCACCGCGTCCAGCATCGCGGCGCCCACCAGCTGCGGCGCCAGTTCCTGCAGCGGCCGCAGCACGAAGGCGCGCTCGCGCCAGCGGGGATGCGGCACCGTGAGCCGCGGCGAGGCGATGGCCGCGTCGCCGTACAGCAGCAGGTCCAGGTCCAGCGTGCGCGGCGCGTTGGGGTGGGGCCGGGTGCGGCCCCCGGCCTGCTCGATGGCCTGCAGCGCGGCCAGCAGGGCCGGCGCGGTGAGCGTGGTGCGCAGCTGCGCGACCGCGTTCAGGTAATCGGGGCCGCCGGCGTCGACGGGCGCGCTGCGCCACAGGGACGAGCGCGCGGCCAGCGTGGTGCCGGGCAGCGCGGCGAGCGCGGCGCAGGCGCGCGCCAGGGCCGCGGCGGGCTCGCCCAGGTTGGCACCCAGGCCCACGTAGGCGGTCACGGGGACCCGCACGGCCGTGGCCTGGTGGCGCTCAGTCGCCGGCGGGCGCGGGCCCGCTGCCCTCGCCGCCCTGGCCGCCGGCACCGCCACCCGGCTTGCGGCGGCGGCGACGGCGCTTCTTGGCGGGCGCGCCGCCCTCGCCGGCCGCGCCGTCGTCGGGTGCACCGTCGAGGTCCTCGTGGGGGCCCTGCGCCGGCGTGGCGGCCTGCCCCTCGCCCGCGTCGCCGCCCTCGGGCGGCCGCGGCGTGGGCCGCACCACGCGCACGCGGCGCGCACCGCGGCCCTGCTCCTCGCGCACCGAGGCCAGCAGGTCCTCGCGCACCGCGTCGCTGGCGGTGCTGAACTCCTGCCACCAGTCGGCCAGCACCACGTCGACCTCGCCGGCGTCGGCACGCAGGCGCATGAAGTCGAAGCCGGCGCGAAAGCGCGGCTGCTCGACCAGGCTGAACGGGCCGCTGCCGCTGCGCTTGTCGAAGCGCGGCTGCATCATCCAGATCTCGCGCATGTCGGCCGCGAGCTTGCCGCGGCCCGAGACGTCGCCGATGCGGGCGTCGAACACGTCGTCGATGGCGCCCTGCAGCGCCGGCACCGGATGCTCCCGGCGTGCCAGGCGCTGGGCCCAGCCGTCGCGCACGTCGGCCCACAGCACGCAGGCCAGCAGGAAGCTGGGCGCAACCGGCTTGTCCTCGGCGACGCGGCGGTCGGTGTCGGCCAGCGCGGCGCGCACGAACGACTGGCCGGAGCGCTCGACCACCAGGTCCAGCAGCGGGTAGATGCCGCGCTCCAGGCCCAGCGCCTTGAGCTGCGCGATGGTGGCCACCGCATGGCCGGTCTGCAGCAGCTTGAGCATCTCGTCGAACAGGCGGCTCTGCGGCACGTCGGCCAGCAGCGGCAACGACGGCTTGAGCGCGGCGCCGGTCTTGCTCTCGAAGCTGAAGCCCAGGGCCGACAGCTTGGCGCCGAAGCGCACGGCGCGGATGATGCGCACCGGGTCCTCGCGGTAGCGGGTGGCCGGGTCGCCGATCATGCGCAGCAGCTTGCGGCCCGCGTCCTTCATGCCGCCGTGGTAGTCCACCAGCGTGCGGGTCTGCGGGTCGTAGTACATCGCGTTGACCGTGAAGTCGCGCCGGGTGGCGTCCTCCTCCTGCGGTCCCCAGACGTTGTCGCGCAGCACGCGGCCGCTGGCGTCCACCGCGTGCTTCATGCCGGCCAGCTCGTTGCGGCTGGTCTTCTCGTTGCCGGCCACCGCCTCGGCCGCGGTGTTGTCCATGTAGGCGCGGAAGGTGGAGACCTCGATCACCTCGTGCTCGCGGCCGCGGCCGTGCACCACGTGCACGATGCGGAAGCGCCGCCCGATGATGAAGGCGCGCCGGAACAGGCCCTTGACCTGCTCGGGCGTCGCGTTGGTGGCGACGTCGAAGTCCTTGGGCCGCAGGCCCAGCAGCAGGTCGCGCACCGCGCCCCCCACGATGTAGGCCTCGTAGCCGGCCTGCTGCAGCGTGGCCACGACGTTGACGGCGCGTTCGTCCACCAGCGACGGGTCGATGCCGTGCTCCTGCGGGCCGATCTCCTGGCGCTTGCCGAACCTGGGTTGCTTGCGGGCGCTGCCGGCGCCGAGCAGGCGGTCGATGAATTGCTTGATCATGGGTGCGGGGGGAACAGGTCCAGGATGCGCCAGCTGCGCTGGCTGGCGACGGCCCGCAGGCGCGGGTCGGGGTTGGTGGCGACGGGATGGTCGACCCGCTCGAGCAGCGGCAGGTCGTTCATCGAGTCGGAATAGAAGGTGGCCTGCACGCGGTCCCAGGCCAGGCCGCGGGCGGCCAGCCAGGCATCCATGCGCAGCACCTTGCCCTCGCGCATCGACGGCACGCCGGCGATCTCGCCGGTGATCCAGCCGTCGGGGCCGGTGGCGAGGTCCACCGCGATGAGTTCGTCGACGCCGAAGGCGGCGGCGATGGGCTCGGTGACGAAGCGGTTGGTGGCGGTGACGATCACCACCTGCTCGCCGGCGCGCTGGTGGCTGCGCACCAGCTCCAGCGCCTGCGGGCGGATGGCCGGGGCGATGACCTCGGCCATGAAGCGCTCGCGCGCCCGCAGCGAGGCCTCCCGGCCGTGGCGGCGGATCGCGTCGGTGGCGAAGCGCACGTAGGCATGCACGTCCAGCGTGCCGGCCTGGTAGTCGGCGAAGAACTGCTCGTTGCGGGCCTTGAACTCCACCGGGTCGGCCCAGCCGATCGCCTGCGTGTAGACCCCCCAGCTGTAGTCGCTGTCCAGCGGCAGCAGCGTGTGGTCGAGATCGAAGAGCGCCAGTTTCATTCGTTTTCCAGCATCGACCGGATCAGCGGGATCGTGATCGCCCGCTGGGTCTGCAGGGCATAGGCATCGAGCTGCTCGAGCAGCTGCATCAGGCTGCCCAGGTCGCGCGAGAAGCGGGTGAGCATCCAGTCCATCACCTCGTCGCCCAGGAACACGCCGCGGGCGTCGGCCTCCTGGCGCAGCACGGCGCGGCGCTCGGGCTCGGACAGCACCTGCAGGCCGTACACGTGGCCCCAGCCCAGGCGGGTGCGCAGGTCCTCGCGCAGTTGCAGGTGGGCCGGCTGCACCGCGCCGGCGGCCAGCACGCCGCGCTGCAGCGCCTGCGCGCTGACGAACCAGGCGAAGGCCGCATGCTGCTGCACGGCGCTGTACAGGTGCACGTCGTCCATCAGGACCACGGCCCAGCGCTCGTCGAAGGACGGCGGCTCGGGCATGGAGGCGTCCATCCAGCCGACCAGCGCGCCCTGGCTGCGCAGCAGCTGGTGCACCGCCTGCAGCAGGTGGGTCTTGCCGCTGGCCGGCGGGCCCCACAGGTAGGTGGGCACCGGCGAGCGGGTGGGGCTGCCGGCCCACAGGCGCAGGTGCGCCAGCGCGGGCTCGTTGGGGCCGGCGCAGAAGTCGTCCAGCGAGGGCACGCGGGCCAGCGCGATGGGCAGGGCGAGTTGCTTCATGGTGCGCGTCTCAGCCCGTGTACAGGCGGCTGCCCATGTAGCCGTCGCGCATGCGCCGGATCGCCACCAGCAGCACCGCGCTGGCCGGCAGCGCGACGAGCACGCCCAGGAAGCCCGCCAGCTGGCCGAAGGCCAGCAGCGCGAAGATCACCGCCAGCGGGTGCAGGCCGATGCGCTCGCCCACCAGCCGCGGCGTGAGCCAGAAGCCCTCGACCAGCTGGCCGGCGCCGTAGACCACCGCCACCATCACCAGCGCCTTCAGGCTGGCGAACTGCAGCAGGCCGGCCACCAGCGCCATCAGCAGGCCCAGGCCGAAGCCCAGGTAGGGCACGGCCATCGCCAGCCCGGTGAACAGGCCGATGGGCAGGGCCAGGTCCAGGCCGAACAGGCCCAGGCCCGCGGCGTAGAACGCCGCCATCAGCAGCATGACCAGCAGCTGGCCTCGCAGGTACTGGCCCAGCACCTGGTCGGCCTCGCGGGTGAAGGCATCGACCGCGGGTCGGGCCCGCGGCGGCACCAGCTCGAGGATGCGGTGCACGAAGCGGTCCCAGTCCAGCAGCAGGTAGAACAGCGCCACCGGGATCAGCACCGCGTTGAACGCCAGGGTGAAGGCCAGGCTGCCGCCCACCTTGAGCGAGGCCAGGACCTGGCCGACGGCGGCCTCGTAGTTCAGGTGCAGCCAGCGCAGGCCCTGGGCCTTGAGGCTGTCGACGTCCAGCGCGACGAACACGCCGAACTGAGCCAGCCAGGGCCGCAGCGTGCGGTCGAGCCAGGCCAGCAGCACCGGCACCTGCTCGCGCATCAGCGGCAGCTCGCGGCTGACGATGGGCACGACCAGCAGCGCCAGCGACAGCAGCACCGCGACGAAGCCCAGCCCGACGGCGACCACCGCCACCACGCGCGGCACGCGGCCACGGCCGGCCTCGTCCAGCCGGTCGACCAGCGGCGTCAGGGCATAGGCCAGCACCGCCCCAACCAGGAAGGGCGTGAGCACCGGCCCGAGCGCGCGCAGCACGAGCAGGGCCAGCAGGGCGATCAGCGCCCAGGCGGCGGCTCGTTTCTGGGTGGGTGTGAATTGCATCAGGGGCGCACGCGGGCGCAGGGGACACGACGGGGGCGGCGCGGGGCCGCTGGGTAAAATCCTGCAAATTCTATCGGGCGCGCCCTGCGGTCCTGCCCTCCCCGCCCATGAGCCACTCCCCCCTCTCCTACAAGGATGCCGGTGTCGACATCGACGCCGGCGACGCACTGGTCGAGCGCATCAAGCCGCTGGCCAGGAAAACCATGCGCGAGGGCGTGCTGGCCGGCATCGGCGGCTTCGGCGCGCTGTTCGAGGTGCCCAAGCGGTACAGGGAGCCGGTGCTGGTCAGCGGCACCGACGGCGTGGGCACCAAGCTGAAGCTGGCCTTCGAGTGGGGCATGCACGACGGCGTGGGCATCGACCTGGTGGCCATGAGCGTCAACGACGTGCTGGTGCAGGGCGCCGAACCGCTGTTCTTCCTGGACTACTTCGCCTGCGGCAAGCTCGACGTGGACACCGCCGCCCGCGTGGTGGGCGGCATCGCCCGCGGCTGCGAGCTGTCGGGCTGCGCGCTGATCGGCGGCGAGACCGCCGAGATGCCGGGCATGTACCCGGCCGGCGAGTACGACCTGGCGGGCTTCGCGGTCGGCGCGGTCGAGAAGTCCAAGATCCTCACCGGCGCCACCGTGCAGGCCGGCGACGTGGTGCTGGGGCTGGCCTCCAGCGGCGTGCACTCCAACGGCTTCTCGCTGGTGCGCAAGTGCATCGAGCGGGCCGGCGCCGACCTGCCCGCCACGCTGGACGGCAAGCCGTTCCGCGAGGCGGTCATGGAACCCACCCGCCTGTACGTCAAGCCGGTGCTGGCGGCCCTGGCGCAGCACCCGGTCAAGGCGCTGGCCCACATCACCGGCGGCGGCCTGCTCGAGAACATCCCGCGCGTGCTGCCCGAGGGCACGGCGGCGCACCTGCGGGCCGGCAGCTGGCCGCGCACCGAGCTGTTCGCGTGGCTGCAGCGCACCGCGGGCATCGACGACCACGAGATGAACCGCACCTTCAACAACGGCATCGGCATGGTGGTGGTGGTCGCCGCCGAGCATGCCGACGCGACGGCGGCCACGCTGCGCGCCCAGGGCGAGTCGGTGCACGTGATCGGCGCCATCGCGGCGCGGGGCGAGGGCGCTCCGGTCGAGGTGCGCTGAGGCGCCACGGGCCGGGCGCCGGGCGAGGTCCGGCGGCGCGGGTCCCCGCGGCGGCGCCTCAGGGATTGCGCGCGCGCCGCAGGGTGGCCACGCGCTCGGCCACCGCGTCGATGTCGAGCGCGTCGCGGGCATTGGCCAGGTAGGTCTCGAGGTCGCGCACGGCCTCGGCCGCGTGGCCCTGCTCGGCATGGGCGATGCCCCGGTCGCGCCACTCGCCCCAGGATTCGGGCAGCAGCACCACCAGTCGGTCGAGCACCGGCACCAGCCGCTGCCAGTCCTGCTGCGCGCGGTGGATCTCCTTGAGGTTGCGCAGCATGCGCGCGATCACGTCGCGCGGCGGCGCCGCCTGCAGGTACAGCGCCAGCGGCACCTCGAAGTCGCCGGTCAGCCCGCTGCGGCGCTTGTACGGCTCCAGCCGCTCGGACAGCTCCTCGCGCGAGAGCGACTGGCCGGTGAACGGATCGATCACCACCTGCCCCTTGGGCAGCTGGACCTTGATCATGAAGTGGCCCGGGAAGCACACCCCGCGCGCATGCAGCCCCAGGCCCTGCGCGAGCTCGATCCACAGCACAGCCAGCGAGATCTGGATGCCCCGGCGGGTGCGCAGCACCACGTTGAGGTAGCTGTTGTCGGGATCCGTGTAGTCGTTGACGTTGCCGCCGAACGAGAGGTCCCGGAAGAAGAACTGGTTGAGCGCCCGCAGCCGCTGCAGCGGCGCGGCGTCCTGGGGCAGGCGGCGCTTCAGGCGCGCCAGCAGCTGGTCGACGTCGCCCAGCACCTGCTGCACGTCCAGCTCGGGGTACTCGTCCTGCGCGATGCTGGCGGCGGCCTCGAGCAGCGGGAAGTGGTCGTCGTCCTGCACCAGGGCCCGGAAGTACTCGAGCGGGGTGGGGACGGCGAGGTTCAGGGCCATGGCGGGATCGTTGTACCTGCGGCGCCGCGGCGGTGCAAGCCGGCGCTGGCGCACCGTGTCAGCGCGTGAGGAATTGCCGCGGGTGCGCGCCCGCGGCCCAGAGCGCGCCGAAATAGGTGACGGCCGAGCCGGCCAGCACCGCGCCCAGCAGCCCCGCGCGCAGCAGCGGCTGCGACCGCAGGCCCACCCAGTCCACGGCCTGGGCGGCCCACAGCAGGCCGACGGTCAGCAGCGCGGTGGCGGCCAGCACCTGCAGCAGGAAGCGCGGCCAGCCCGGCGCCGGCACCCAGCTGGCGCGGCGGCGCAGGCCGACCATCAGCCAGCCGGCGTTGAGCAGCGCGCCCAGGCCGATCGACAGGGCCAGGCCCGCGTGCTGCAGCCAGGGCACCAGGGCCAGGTTCATCAGCTGGGTGGCCACCAGCACCGTGATGGCGATGCGCACCGGCGTGCGCGTGTCCTGCGCGGCGTAGTAGCCCGGCGCCAGCACCTTGATGCCCACCAGGCCCAGCAGGCCGGCGCCGTAGCCGGCCAGCGCCACCGCGACCTGGCGCACGTCGGCATCGCCGAAGGCGCCGTGGTGGAACAGCGTGGCCACCAGCGGCACCGCGAACACCAGCAGCGCGGCCGAGGCCGGGGCGGCCAGCAGCACCACCAGCCGCAGGCCCCAGTCGAGCATGGCCGAGTAGCGCGCCGCGTCGCCGGCGCCGCGGGCGGCGGCCAGCTGGGGCATCAGCACCACGCCCAGCGCCACGCCCAGCATCGCGGTGGGGAACTCCATCAAGCGGTCGGCGTAGAACAGCCAGGTGACGCTGCCGCTGGGCAGGTGCGAGGCGATTTGGGTGTTGATCAGCAGCGAGATCTGCGCCACCGACACGCCCAGCACCGCCGGGCCCATGAGCAGCACGATGCGGCGCACCTGCGGGTCGGCCCAGGCCTCGCGCAGGCGGCCCCGGGCCAGGCCGATGCGCGGCAGCAGGCCCAGCCGGTGCAGCGCCGGCACCTGCACGGCCAGCTGCAGCACGCCGCCGGCCATCACGCCCGCGGCCATGGCGTAGATCGGCTCGATGCCCAGGCGCTGGAACCAGGGCGCGCCCAGCCAGGCCGCCAGGATCATGCAGAGGTTCAGCAGCACCGGCGTGGCCGCCGGCAGGGCGAAGCGCTTCCAGGTGTTCAGGATGCCGGCGGCCAGCGCCACCAGGGACATGCAGCCGATGTACGGGAACATCCAGCGGGTCATCAGCACCGCGGCCTCGTAGGCGTGGGGCTGCGCCCGCAGCCCGCTGGCCATGCCCCACACCAGCAGCGGCGCGCCGGCCACGCCCAGCACGCACAGCAGCGCCAGCGCCCAGGCCAGCAGGGTGGCCACGTGGTCGACCAGGGCGCGGGTCGCTGCCTCGCCGTCCTGCACCTTGCTGTGCGCCAGCGCCGGCACGAAGGCCTGGCTGAAGGCGCCCTCGGCGAACAGGCGGCGGAACAGGTTGGGGATGCGGAAGGCGACGTTGAAGGCGTCGGTCAGCGCGCTGGCGCCGAAGAAGGCCGCCATGAGCAGGTCGCGCACCAGGCCCGTCACGCGCGAGGCCAGGGTCAGGGCGGAGACGGTGGAAGCGGCTTTGAACAGGCTCACCGGCTCGAGTGTAGCGAGCGTCCACTGACGTCCTTCCCGGATCGCTTACAATCGCGGGCTTTGCTGGCAACATCCTCAGACACACAAGGACATCACCATGGCATCTGCCAAACCCAAGAAGAAGAACCCCCGCCTGGCGTCGGGCCGCAAGCGCGCCCGCCAGGACGTCAAGCTGAACGCCGCGAACAGCTCGCTGCGCTCCAAGTACCGCACCGCGGTGAAGAACGTGGAGAAGGCCGTCGCCGCCGGTGACAAGGCCAAGGCCACCGAGCTCTTCGCCAAGGCCCAGTCGGTCGTCGACGCGATCGCCGACAAGGGCATCTTCCACAAGAACAAGGCCGCTCGCGACAAGAGCCGCCTGTCGGCCAAGGTCAAGGGCCTGGCCACCGCGGCTGCCGCCGCCTGATCCCCACCAGGATCATCGCCCGGGCTTCCCCGTGAAGCCCGGCGTTTGAAACGGGTGCGCTGCCAGCAACGAACAAACCGCCTTCGGGCGGTTTTTTCGTTGCTGGAGGGCTGGTGGCCCTGGCGTGGCGGCGAAAGCGCGGGGCGGCCCGCGGCTGCGTCCCGGACGGGTCAGGCCGAGGGCTGTTCCACCACCACCAGGTCGTTGTCCTTGGCGAAGTTCAGCACGAAGTCCCAGGCCATGGGCTCGTGCTGGCGCAGGTCGCTGTGGACCACCACGGTCTTGATGCCGTCGAGGATGCGCGGCACGCACCACGGCGAGTAGCTCAGGTGGCTGCCGGGCTGGGCACCGCCGGGGCGGAACTGGCTCATGACGCCTGCCAGCCGCTCGGCCCAGTCGCTGGGCCGGAAGGTGCGTCCATCGCGGGTCACGCCCTGGATCAGCAGCTGGGTCGGGGTGGTGGGAACCATCGGGCGGGTGGCGTGGCTGGAAGGCGCGGCTGCCTCGGGGATCGCCCATGCGGCAGTGCACAACAATTCTATCTTATATAAGACTTGGCACCCCCGCCGCGGCCCCGCGGGCCGGCCCGGACGGCGGGTCGCCGCGGCGCATCGCAGCGATGCGGGATCGGCAACCAGCCCACCCACGCCCTGTGCCTAGAATCCCGCCTCGACGGCTCACGCGTGGAGCCGCTTTTTCTTTCTCCCGGAGATTCGTGCCATGACCGAGGCTGCCTCGCCCCACGTGATGAACACCTACGGCCGCGTGCCGATCGCCCTGTCGCACGGGCGTGGCGCCCGGGTGTGGGACGTCGACGGCAAGGAGTACCTGGACGCGCTGGCCGGCATCGCGGTGAACACGCTGGGCCACGGCCATCCCAAGCTCGTGCCGGCGCTGCAGGACCAGGTGGCCAAGCTGATCCACTGCTCCAACTACTACCACGTGCCCGGCCAGGAACAGCTGGCGGCCAAGCTGGTCGAGCTGTCGGGCCTGACCAACGTGTTCTTCTGCTCCACCGGCCTGGAGGCCAACGAGGCGGCGCTGAAGCTGGCGCGCAAGTGGGGCCACGACAAGGGCATCGCCCGCCCGCAGATCGTGGTCTACGAGAAGGCCTTCCACGGCCGCAGCATCGCCACCCTGTCGGCGACCGGCAACGAGAAGGTGCAGAAGGGCTTCGGCCCGCTGGTCGAGGGCTTCATCCGCGTGCCGCAGAACGACATCGCGGCGCTGCGCCGGGCCACCGAGGGCAACCCCGACGTGGTGGCCGTGTTCTTCGAGACCATCCAGGGCGAAGGCGGCATCAACGGCATGCGGGCCGAGTACCTGCGCGAGGTGCGCGCCCTGTGCGACGAGCGCGGCTGGCTGCTGATGATCGACGAGGTGCAGTGCGGCATGGGCCGCACCGGCAAGTGGTTCGCGCACCAGTGGGCCGGCATCCAGCCCGACGTGATGCCGCTGGCCAAGGGCCTGGGCTCGGGCGTGCCGATCGGCGCCGTGGTGGCCGGGCCCAGGGCCGCGCACATCTTCCAGCCGGGCAACCACGGCACCACCTTCGGCGGCAACCCGCTGGCCATGCGCGCCGGCGTGGAGACCATCCGCATCATGGAAGAGGACGGGCTGCTGGCCAATGCGGCCACGGTGGGCGAGCACCTGCGCGGCCTGCTGCAGCGCGAGCTGGGCCATCTGCCGGCGGTCCGGGAGATCCGCGGCCAGGGCCTGATGATCGGCATGGAACTGGACCGCCCCTGCGGCGTGCTGGTGGGCCGCGCCGCCGATGCGGGCCTGCTGATCAGCGTGACGGCCGACACCGTGGTGCGGCTGCTGCCCCCGCTGATCTTCACCAAGGCCGACGCCGAGGAATGCGTCGGCATCCTGGCGCCGCTGGTGCGGGCCTTCCTGGCGGAATGACCATGGCGACGATCCGGCACTACCTGCAGTTCAGCGACTTCACGGCCGACGAGTACGCCTGGCTGTTCCGGCGCGCGGCCGACATCAAGCGCAAGTTCAAGGCCTACGAGCGCTACCACCCGCTGGTGGACCGCACGCTGGCGATGATCTTCGAGAAGGCCTCGACCCGCACCCGCGTGAGCTTCGAGGCCGGCATGTACCAGCTGGGCGGCAGCGTGGTGAACCTCACCACCGGCGACAGCCAGCTGGGCCGCGCCGAGCCGATCGAGGACACGGCGCGGGTGATCAGCCGCATGGTCGACCTGGTGATGATCCGCACCTTCGGCCAGGAGCGCATCCAGACCTTCGCGACGCATTCGCGCGTGCCGGTCATCAACGGCCTGACCAACGAGTTCCATCCCTGCCAGATCCTGGCGGATGTCTTCACGTACATCGAGCACCGCGGCTCCATCGCGGGCAAGGTGGTGGCCTGGGTGGGCGACGGCAACAACATGGCCAACACCTGGCTGCAGGCGGCGCAGCTGCTGGGATTCACCGTGCACGTGAGCACGCCCAGCGGCTACGAGGTCGACCCGCAGCTGGCCGGCGTGACCGACCGGGGCTGCTACAAGGTGTTCGCCGATCCGGCCGAGGCCTGCCGCGGCGCCGACCTGGTGACCACCGACGTGTGGACCAGCATGGGCTACGAGGCCGAGAACGAGCAGCGCCGCCAGGCGTTCGCCGACTGGTGCGTCGACACCGACCTGATGCGCGCGGCGCGGCCCGACGCGCTGTTCATGCACTGCCTGCCCGCCCACCGCGGCGAGGAAGTGGCCGCCGAGGTGATCGACGGCCCGCAGTCGGTGGTCTGGGACGAGGCCGAGAACCGCATGCACGTGCAGAAGGCGCTCATGGAGTACCTGCTGCTGGGCAAGGTCGCCGGCTGAGCCCGGGTCCCGCCATGGACGCACCGGCGGGCGCGCCGCAGCCGCGGGCGGCCTCCACGCATCCCTGCCTGGCGTGCGGCGCCTGCTGCGCCGCGTTCCGGGTCGACTTCTCGGCGCACGAGCTCGACAGCGAAGGCGGCACCGTGCCCGATGGGCTGGCGGTGGAAGTCGCCGGCAGCACCTGGCGCATGCGCGGCACCGACCACGTGCCGATGCGCTGCGCCGCGCTCACCGGCCGCATCGGCGAGCGCGCGGCCTGCGGCATCTACGAGTGGCGGCCCAGCCCCTGCCGCGAGCTGGAGCCCGGCAGCGACGGCTGCGGGCGCGCCCGCGCGCGCCACGGCCTGCCCCCGCTGGCAGCCGACGCGCTGCACCGCTGAGCCGGCGCTCGCGCGCCGATGCTTGAGGCCTGAAGTTTTTTCGCGCGCTGTCGCAGGCAACCGACACCACGCCCCGCGGGGCCGCACCACACTCCGGCGCCATGCCGCAGCTCTGGGACATCTCGCCGCCGGTCGGGCCGCACAGCCCCGTCTTCCCGGGTGACACCGCCTACGCCCAGCGCTGGGCGGCCACGATCGCGCCGGGCTGCCCGGTCAACGTGAGCGCGATCACCACCACGCCGCACGTGGGCGCGCATGCCGACGCACCGCTGCACTACGACCCGGCCGGCGCGGCCATCGGCGCGGTGCCGCTGGACGCCTACCTGGGCCCCTGCCGCGTGGTGCACGCCATCGGCCGCGGCCCGCTGGTGGGCTGGGACGACCTCGCCCACGCGCTGCACGCCCTGCCGCCGCGCCTGCTGGTGCGGATGTACGCGCGCATGCCGCTGGACCGCTTCGACCACGCCCTGCCGGCCTTCGATCCCGCCTGCCTGGAGCGCCTGGCCGATGCCGGCGTGCGGCTGGTGGGCACCGACAGCGCCAGCGTCGATCCCGCCGCCAGCAAGGACCTGCCGGCGCACCAGGTGCTGCGCCGCCGCGGCCTGGCCGTGCTGGAGAACCTGCTGCTGGACGACGTGCCCGAGGGCGACTACGAACTGATCGCCCTGCCCCTGAAGCTGGTCGCCGCCGACGCCTCGCCCGTGCGCGCCGTGCTGCGCCGCCCCTGACCGGACCCTGCCTCCTGCCCTCGCCGCCCATGACCGCCGCCCCCACCCTCGCCGACTGCCAGGCGCTCGACGCCGCCGATCCGCTGCGCCCGCTGCGCGACCTCTTCGCCCTGCCCGAGGGGCTCGTCTACCTCGACGGCAACTCGCTGGGCGCCCTGCCCCGCGCCACGCCGCAGCGGCTGCAGCAGGTCGCCGCGCAGGAGTGGGGCCAGGGCCTGATCCGCGCGTGGAACGACGCGGGCTGGTTCGACCAGCCCGCGCGGCTGGGCGACCGCATCGCGCCCTGGATCGGCGCCCGCGCCGGCGAGGTGGTGGCCACCGACACCACCTCGGCCAACCTGTACAAGGTTCTGTCGGTCGCGCTGCGCCTGGGGGCCCGGAACGCACCGGGCCGACGCGTGGTGCTCAGCGAGCGCAGCAACTTCCCCACCGACCTGTACATCGCGCAGGCGCTGTGCGCCCAGCACGGTTGCACGCTGCAGCTGGCCGAGGCGCACGAGCTGCAGCCGCTGCTGGCGCGCGGCGAGGTGGGCGTGCTGCTGCTGACGCACGTGAACTACCGCACCGGCGCCATGCACGACATGGCCGCGCTGACGGCGGCCGCCCATGCGGCCGGCGCGCTGGCCGTCTGGGACCTGGCGCACAGCGCCGGCGCGGTGCCGGTGGACCTGCACGGCGCGCAGGCCGACTTCGCGGTGGGTTGCGGCTACAAGTACCTCAATGGCGGTCCGGGCGCCCCGGCCTTCGTCTGGGTGCACCCGCGCCACGTGGACCGCTGCGAGCAGCCGCTGGCCGGCTGGTGGGGCCACGACGCGCCGTTCGCGTTCACCCCGCACTACCGGCCCGCCCCGGGCATCGCCCGCTACCTGTGCGGCACCCAGCCGGTGCTGGCTCTCGCCGCGCTCGACGCCGGCCTGGCGACGCTGGAGGCGGCGCTGCCGCTGGGCGGCATGGCGGCCCTGCGGGCCAAGTCGGTGGCGCTGACCGACCTGTTCATCGCCCTGGTCGAGGCCCGCTGCCCCGACGCGGGCTTCACGCTGGTGACGCCGCGCGCCCACGGCGACCGCGGCTCGCAGGTCAGCCTGGCGCGCGCCGAGGGCGCGTACGCGATCGTGCAGGCGCTGATCGCGCGCGGCGTGGTGGGCGACTTCCGCGCCCCCGACATCCTGCGCTTCGGCTGCACGCCGCTGTACACCACGCATGCCGACGTGTGGCAGGCGGTCGAGCAGCTGCGGCGGGTGCTGGACACGGGCGAATGGCGCGAGGCGCGCTTCCAGCGCGCGCAGGCGGTGACGTGATGGCGCACGACCCGTCCCCCGCCCCCACGCCCGAGGCCATCGTGCACGCCGAGGGCGCGCAGCTGGACTTCAGCCGTTCCATGAGCTACGGCGACTACCTGCAGCTGGACCGCATCCTGTCGGCGCAGCAGCCGCTGTCGCCCGGCCACGACGAGCTGCTGTTCATCGTGCAGCACCAGACCAGCGAGCTGTGGATGAAGCTGATGCTGCACGAGCTGCATGCGGCCATCGCGGCCGTCGCGGCCGACCAGCTGCAGCCGGCGTTCAAGATGCTGGCGCGCGTCTCGCGGATCATGGAGCAGCTGGTGCATGCCTGGGACGTGCTGGCCACGATGACGCCGCCCGAGTACAGCGCGATCCGGCCGTACCTGGCCAATTCCAGCGGCTTCCAGAGCGCACAGTACCGCTGCATCGAGTTCGCGCTGGGCAACAAGAACGCCGCGATGCTGCAGCCGCATGCGCACCGGCCCGAGCTGCTGGCCCAGGTGCGCGCGGCCTTCGAGGCGCCGTCGCTGTACGACGAGGCGCTGCGGCTGCTGGCGCGGCGCGGCCTGCCGGTGCCGGCCAGCCAC
Source organism: Comamonadaceae bacterium (assembly GCA_027484575.1). Taxonomy (GTDB): domain Bacteria; phylum Pseudomonadota; class Gammaproteobacteria; order Burkholderiales; family Burkholderiaceae_C; genus Ramlibacter. The sequence goes on along the minus strand of JAIXSQ010000010.1, from coordinate 395,651 downwards.
CTGGACCGCGACTGGACCCGGCCCTACGCCGCCAGCGACGCGGTCGAGCAGGCCTGGCTGATCGCCTACCGCGACCCGCGGCAGCACTGGGACCTGTACCAGCTGGGCGAGGAGCTGACCGACATCGAGGATGCGTTCCGGCTCTGGCGCTTTCGCCATGTCACCACCGTCGAGCGCGTGATCGGCTTCAAGCGCGGCACCGGCGGCACCGGCGGCGTGTCGTACCTGCGCCGCATGCTCGACGTGGTGCTGTTCCCCGAACTGTGGAAGCTGCGCACCGACCTCTGAGCCGGTGGGTCGCGCTCAGCCGCCGTACAGCCAGGGCAGGTCCAGCAGGTCCTCGCCGCCCAGCCGCATCGCGGCATTGCGGCCCAGCCGCAGCAGGCCGTCGGCATGGAAGATGCGGCCGTTGCGCTGCGAGCGGGCCTGCACCCGCGCGCAGCGCTGCCAGCGGTCCAGTGCGTAGCGCTGCAGCGCGGTGGGCACGTCGACCACCTGGCCGTCGGCCACCTGCAGCACGCGCTGCAGCGCCGCGGCATCCTCGATCGCCATGCCCGCGCCCTGCGCCAGGTAGGGCCGCATCGGGTGCGCCGCGTCGCCCAGCAGCGCGGCCCGCCCGCGCGCCATGGCGGCCGCACCGGCCACCGGCGGCCGGTCGTGCACCGGCCACAGGCGCCACTGCGGCACGGCGTCGACCAGCGCGCGCAGGTCGCGGTGCAGGGTCGCGGCCACCGCCTGCAGCGCGCCGGCATCGCCAGCCTGGTCCCAGTCGGCGGTGCCCGCGCGGCCTTCGATGAAGCCCACCACGTTCAGCGCCTCGCCGCCACGCACCGGGTAGCGCACCAGGTGCATGCGCGGCCCGAGCCAGGCCTCGACGTCCGGGCTGCGCAGCGCCGGCGGCACCGCCGCCATCGGCAGCAGCGCGCGCAAGGCGAGATGGCCGGTGGGCGGTGCCGGCCCGTCGCCCACCAGGGCGTCGCGCAGGCCGCTCCACACGCCGTCGGCCACGGCCAGCGCCTCGGCCTCGACCAGGGCGCCGGTGGCGGTGCGGGCCTGCACCAGGGCGTCGCCGACCTCGGCGCTGGCGATGCGCAGGCCCGCGTGCAGGCGTGCGCCGGCCGCCTGCGCGGCCTCCAGCAGCGTGGCATGCAGGTCGGCGCGGTGCACGGTGCAGTAGGGCGCGCCATAGCGCGCCGCGGCCCGCTCGCCCAGCGGCAGGCATCCGAGCTCGCGCCCGTCCAGCGCGTCGCGCACCCGCAGCCGCGGCGGTGCATGCGGACGCAGCCGGGCCGCATCGAGCAGGCCCCAGGCGCGCAGCCGGCGGGTCGCGTTGGGACCCAGCTGGATGCCCGCGCCCACCTCGGCGAACGCCGGTGCCTGCTCGAACACGCGGGCCTCCCAGCCCGCCCGGCGCGCCGCCAGGGCGGCCGCCAGCCCGGCGATGCCGCCGCCGGCCACCAGCAACTCTTGGGTCATCGCGCGATTGTGCCCACCGCGGGGCACCGGCCCGGCTTCAGTGGCCCAGCGTGAACAGGAAGGTGGCGCCTTGGCCCGGCCGCGAGCGCGCCCACAGGCTGCCGCCGTGCAGGGCGGCGATGCGCGAGACGGTCGCCAGCCCGATCCCGTGGCCCGCGAACTCGCCCTGGCCGTGGAAGCGCTGGAAGGGGCTGCCCAGCCGCTGCGCGCCGTCGGCGTCGAAGCCCGCGCCGTGGTCGCGCACGTAGACCGCGTCGGGCCCCTCCGGCTGCGGCTCCAGACCGACCTCGATGCGCACCGGGTCGCACCCCGCGCTGAACTTCCAGGCGTTGCCCAGCAGGTTGGCCAGCACCACCCGCACCAGCCGGGGATCGGCCTGCACGGGCAGGCGCTCGGGCAGCACCAGCTCGAGCCGGCGGGCCGGCTCGAGCCCGCGCAGGGCGTCCATGGCCTCGTGCACCAGGGGCACGAGGTCCACCGGCTGCGGCTCGGGCGTGCTGCGGGCCAGGCCGGCCAGCACCAGCAGGCCGTCGACCATGCCGCTCATGCTGACGGCGCCGGCGCGGATGCGGTCCAGGTAGTGCCGCTCGCGCTCGCCCAGCTGCGGCCCCAACCGCTCGGCCAGCACCGAGCCGAAGCCCTCGATCGAGGCCAGCGGCGAGCGCAGGTCGTGCGCGATGGTGTACGAGAAGGCCTCGAGGTCGCGGTTGACGTGCTCCAGCTGCCGGGTGCGCTCGCGCACCCGCTCCTCCAGCGTGGCACTGAGGTGCCGGATGTGGTCCCTGGCGCTGACCAGCTCGGTCAGGTCGTGGAAGCTCCAGCTGGCCAGCGGGCGCCCGCCCGCGTCGTCGTAGGCGACGGTGCTCACGTCCGCCTCGAACGGGCTGCCGTCGGCGCGGCGCAGGCGCAGCTGGCCCACGGCGCGGCCGTGGCGCTCGCGCTGCTGCAGCAGCGGCGCCAGGCGCGGGTCGGTGGTGTCGATGAAGTCGGTGCCCGGCCGGCCCTGCAGGCCCGCGAGGCTGGTGCCCAGCAGCCGGCAGGCGGCCTGGTTCGCGTCGCGCAGCAGGCCGCCGCGGTCGCCGACGAAGACGCCGTCGACGTCGTGCTCGAACACCAGCCGGTAGCGCTCCTCGTTGGCCGCCAGGGCGGCGCGCGCCTGCTCCAGGGCCTGGTAGGGCTTGAGCAGCGCGTCGCCGAACATGGCCCGCCACACCAGCGCATACGCAGCCACCTTGATCACGTGGCCGACGTTGATGTACTGGTCGAAGGGGGTCGCATACAGGGTGAAGCAGAACTCGGACAGCGCCATCAGCAGGTTGGCGCACAGCAGGTGGGCCGCCGGCAGGCTGCCGGGGCGGTGCAGGCGGCCCGCCAGCACGGCCGCCGCGGCCAGGTGCAGCCCGATCACCGCCGACTCGACGCCGATCTTCAGCGGCGTGAGGCCCAGGCCCGGGGCGAAGAACAGGTCGGCGATGGCCGGCTCGCTCAGGCCCTCCCACGCGACGACCATGGCCAGCAGCAGCGAGGCCGCCAGCAGCAGCCAGCGCAGGCGCGGGGCGACGGCCACCGGCCGGGGCACGCAGGCCACGGCGAGCATCGCCAGCACGACCAGCACGCGCGCGGCCAGGAAGGTGGAGATCGCCTTGCCCGTGCCGCTGGGGGTCACCAGGGCCGGCATGCCGGTGAACGAGAGCATGTGCACGGCGTCGAGCACGCCGGCGGCCAGGAACACGGCGCTGACCAGCGGCACGATGCTCTCGCGCTCGCGCTCGAAGGTCGCCCAGCCCAGGGCGAACACCATGAAGCAGGCGGTGATCGAGGCCAGCTCGAGCACGGTGTGGACCGCCAGGTTGGCGCCGGTCTCCAGCTCGAAATGCAGGGCCGGCACCGCCGCGAAGGCCAGCAGCAGCAGCGCGCAGGCGCCCACCAGGGCCAGGCCGCTGCGCAGCGGCTGGCGCTGGCCGGGATCGACGCGCCATCCCGCGCGGGCGGGACCGGGCGTCGCGGGGTGTCGGACCGGGTCGGCGGCTTGCATGGCGTGACGCCCGGATGTTTAACACATCCGTGGCGCCGCCCCCGGCCGCGTGCTCAGGCCGCCAGCAGCTGGCGCAGCACGAAGGGCAGGATGCCGCCGTGGCGGTAGTACTGCACCTCGATCGCGGTGTCGATGCGCAGCGTCACCGCCAGCTCGCGCCGGCTGCCGTCCGCGCGCGTGACCACGAGCCGCGCCGCGCTCTGCGGCCGCAGCTGCGCGTCGGGCAGCACGTCGATGGTCTCCGAGCCGTCCAGGCCCAGGGATTCCCAGCTGTCGTCGCCGCGGAACTGCAGCGGCAGCACGCCCATGCCCACCAGGTTGCTGCGGTGGATGCGCTCGAAGCTGCGCGCCACCACGGCCTTGATGCCCAGCAGGTAGGTGCCCTTGGCGGCCCAGTCGCGCGAGGAGCCGGTGCCGTATTCCTCGCCGGCGAAGATCACCGTGGGCCGGCCGTCGGCGATGTACTTCATCGCGGCGTCGAAGATGGACATCTTCTCGGCGCCGCCCGCCGGCCCGCGGTACAGCGTGACCCCACCCTCCTGGCGCGAGCCGTCGGGCAGCGCCGGCAGCATCAGGTTCTTGATGCGCACGTTGGCGAAGGTGCCGCGCATCATCACCTCGTGGTTGCCGCGCCGCGCGCCGTAGCTGTTGAAGTCGGGCTTGGCCACGCCGTGCGCCAGCAGCCACTGCCCCGCGGGCGAGCTCTCCTTGATCGAGCCGGCCGGCGAGATGTGGTCGGTGGTGATCGAGTCGCCGAACAGCGCCATGATCCGCGCCCCGCGCACGTCGGCCTCGCGCTGCGGCGGCGGCGCGGGGTCGAAGTCCAGGAACAGCGGCGGCTCGGCGATGTAGGTGGACGTGGGCCAGGCATAGGTGGCGCCGGTGATGCCCTCGATGTCCTGCCAGAGCGCGCCGGGGTCGGCCTTGACCTTCTCGTAGGTGCGCCGGTACGCGTCGCCGTCCATCGCGTGCTTCATCAGCGCGTGGACCTCCTCGCTGGTGGGCCAGATGTCGCCCAGCCACACGTCCTTGCCGCCACGGCCCTGGCCCACCGGCTCGGTCATCAGGTCGCGCAGCACCGTGCCGGCCAGCGCATAGGCCACCACCAGCGGCGGGCTGGCCAGGAAGTTGGCCTTGAGGTTCGGGTGGATGCGGGCCTCGAAGTTGCGGTTGCCCGAGAGCACCGCCGCGCAGACCAGGTCGCTCTTGGTGATGGCCTCGTTGATCTCCGGCGCCAGGTCGCCGGCGTTGCCGATGCAGGTGGTGCAGCCGTAGCCCGCGACCGCGAAGCCCAGCTGCTCGAGGAACGGCAGCAGCCCGGCCCGGGCCAGGTACTCGGTGACCATGCGCGAGCCGGGCGCCAGCGAGGTCTTGATGTGCGGCTGCACCCGCAGCCCGGCCTGCACCGCCTTCTTCGCGAGCAGGCCGGCGGCCAGCATCACGCCGGGGTTGGAGGTGTTGGTGCAGCTGGTGATGGCCGCGATCAACACGTCGCCGTTGCCGATGGTGACGTTGGCCGGCGAGGCCGGCGCCGCGGGGGCCGCCGGCGCCTCGTGCTGCGCCGACGCCAGGGTCGGCTTGTTGTATTCCATCTCCGTCTCGGACACGAGCGCCGCCGGCCTGAGCGGGGGGTTGGACGGCACCTTGGCATCGGGCACCTCGCCCCCGGCATGCAGCAGGTGGCGGGTCAGCAGCGTGGCGGCCGGCTGGTTGAAGCCGTTGTCGGCCGGCGGCTTGCTCCACAGGCTGCGGAACTGCGCGGCGACCTGGCCGATCTCGATGCGGTCCTGGGGCCGCTTGGGGCCGGACAGGCTGGGGGCGACCGTCCCCAGGTCCAGCCGCACCACCTGCGAGTAGTCGAGCTCGCCGGCCAGCGGCACGCCGAACAGGCCCTGGGCCTTGAAGTAGGCCTCCAGCGCGTCGGTCTCCGCCTTGCTGCGGCCCGTGCCGCGCAGGTAGGCGACGGTCTTGTCGTCGACCGGGAAGAAGCCCATGGTGGCGCCGTACTCGGGCGCCATGTTGGCGATGGTGGCGCGGTCGGGCACCGACAGCGTGCGCGTGCCCTCGCCGAAGAATTCGACGAACTTGCCCACCACCTTGTGCCGGCGCAGCAGCTCGGTGACCGTGAGCACCAGGTCGGTGGCGGTGCAGCCCTCGCGCAGCTTGCCGGTCAGCTCGAAGCCCACCACGTCGGGCGTGAGCATGTAGACCGGCTGGCCCAGCATCGCCGCCTCGGCCTCGATGCCGCCCACGCCCCAGCCAACCACGCCCACGCCGTTGATCATGGTGGTGTGGCTGTCGGTGCCCACCAGCGAGTCGGGATAGACGGTGCCGTCCGCGGTGCGGTGCACGCCGCGGGCCAGGTACTCCAGGTTGACCTGGTGGACGATGCCGAAGCCGGGGGGCACCACGCCGAAGGTGCTGAAGGCCTGCATGCCCCACTTCATGAACTGGTAGCGCTCGCGGTTGCGCTGGAACTCCAGCTTCATGTTCAGGTCCAGCGCGTCCCGGGTGCCGTAGTGGTCGACCATGACCGAGTGGTCGACCACCAGGTCCACCGGCACCAGCGGCTCGATGCGCGCCGGCGGCCGGCCCAGGCGGGCGGCGGCGCTGCGCATGGCGGCCAGGTCGGCCAGCAGCGGCACGCCGGTGAAGTCCTGCAGCACCACGCGGGCGACCACGAACGGGATCTCCTCGGTGCGCGGCGCGTTGGGCTGCCACTGCGCCAGCTGGCGCACGTGCTCGGGGGTGACGCGCAGCCCGTCGCAGTTGCGCAGCACCGACTCGAGCACGATGCGCAGCGACACCGGCAGGCGCCGGATGCCGGGGAACTCCTCGGTGAGCGCGGGCAGCGACCAGAAGCCGGCGCTCTCGCGGCCGATGCGGAAGCTCTTGCGGGTGCGGGCGTACGCGTGGGTCATCGGTCCTCCTGCCGTGGGGGTGTGCAAGGACCGCGGCAGCTGCGCCGCGGCGGGGCGCGATGATTCTGCCGCCCGCCGGGATGACCGTGCGCAGGACAAGGACGCGTCGGCGGCCGCGGCCGCCGGCGGTCAGGCGTGCGCCCGCTCGAAGTCCTGCAGATAGGCGACCAGGGCCTGCACGCCCTCGAGCGACATGGCGTTGTAGATCGACGCGCGCATGCCGCCCACCAGCCGGTGGCCCTTGAGCTGGACCAGGCCACGGGCCTTGGCACCGGCCAGGAACTCGGCGTCCCTGGCGCTGTCGCGCAGGTGGAACGGCACGTTCATCAGCGAGCGGTCGGCAGGCGCGACCTCGTTGCGGAAGTAGCGGCTGCCGTCCAGGAAGTCGTACAGCAGCCTGGCCTTGGCGCGGTTGTGCTCTTCCATGGCGGCCAGCCCGCCCTGCGCCTTCAGGTGCTTGAGCACCAGGCCCACGATGTAGATCGCGTAGGTGGGCGGGGTGTTGTACATCGAGTCGTTCTCGGCCTGCAGGGTGTAGTCGAAGGCCGCGGGCGTGATGGGCAGCGCGTGGCCGAGCAGGTCCTCGCGCACGATCACCAGCGTGACGCCCGAGGGCCCCACGTTCTTCTGCGCGCCGCCGTAGATCAGGCCGAAGCGCGAGACGTCCAGCGGCCGCGACAGGATGTCCGAGGACATGTCGGCCACCAGCGGCACGTCGCCGGTGTCGGGCAGCCAGTGGTACTGCACGCCGCCGATGGTCTCGTTCGAGCAGATGTGCACGTAGGCGGCGCCGGCATCGAGCTGCCAGGTGTCGCGGGGGGGCACCGAGCGGAAGCCGCCGGCCTCGGCGCTCGCCGCGACCTGGGCGCGGCCGTACTTGGCGGCTTCGGCGATGGTGCGGCGCGACCACTCGCCGGTGTGCACGAAGTCGGCACGCCCGGTGCGGCCGATCAGGTTCATCGGCACGATGGCGTTCTCGCCGATCGCACCGCCCTGCATGAACAGCACCTTGTAGTTCGACGGGATGGCCATCAGCTCGCGCAGCAGGTCCTCGGCTTCCGCATGGATGCCCATGAACTCCGGCCCGCGGTGGCTCATCTCCATCACCGACATGCCGCTGCCGTGCCAGTCGAGCATCTCGTCGGCGGCCTGCCGCAGCACGGCCTCGGGCAGGGCGGCCGGGCCGGGGCTGAAGTTGTAGACGCGGGTCATGCGGGGGTCTCTCGTGGGATCCGGGGGAAAGCCGGTGATCCTACAAGAACGCCCCCGCGGCACGGCCGCGCTCAGGCGGCCGCGTGCCCCGCAGCGCCGGCGCGCCGGCCGCGCAGCCCGAACCACTGCAGGTCGGCCATCGCCAGCGTGAACACGCCGTGCAGCACGAGCAGCGCCTGGCCCCACACGGTGGTGCCGGCGCCCGCCGTCGCCAGCAGGGCGAACGCGCCGAGCGCCCAGCCCAGGTTGCCGATGGCCAGGAAGGCCACCAGCCCACGCGGCGCCGGGCGGCGGGTGGCGGCCCAGCCGGTCAGGGCCGCATAGGGCAGCAGGAAGGCACCGCTGGCCAGCAGCAGCTGCGCATCCAGGCCGGTGTGCGCGGCCAGGGCGGCACCGCCGGCCAGTTGCGCGAGGCCGACGGCCAGGCTGCCGGCCGTGTCGGTGGCGAACACGGCGGGCAGGAAATGGGGCGAGGTGGCGAGGGACATGGGGGGCTCCTTGGGTCGTTGGGAGCCGCCATGCTCGGCACCGCCGTGCGCGCCGGCCATGACCTGCCAGGTCATGGAAGCGCCGCGGCCGCGCCGTAGCATCCCGCCATGCTGCACGCCGCCGCCCCGCCCTCCGCCACCGCCCAGCCCTTCGGCGACCACCTGCGCCGCTGGCGCCGGCAGCGCCGGCTGTCGCAGGAGGGCCTGGCCGGCGAGGCGGGGGTGTCGACACGGCACCTGAGCTGCGTGGAAACGGGGCGGGCCTTGCCCAGCCGCGAGATGGTGCTGCGGCTGGCCGACCGGCTGCAGGTGCCGCTGCGCGAGCGCAACGCGATGCTGGTGGCGGCGGGTTACGCGCCGCTGTACCGCGAGCGCCCGTTCCACGACCCGGCGCTGGCCGGCGTGCGCAGCGCCGTCGAGCGGCTGCTGGCGGCGCACGAGCCCTGGCCGGCCTTGGCGGCGGACCGCCACTGGAACCTGCTGGCGGCCAACCGCATGCTGCCGCTGCTGCTGGAGGGGGTGGATCCGTTCCTGCTGGGGCCGGCGGCCAACGTGCTGCGGCTGGCCCTGCATCCGGGCGGCCTGGCGCCGCGCATCGTGAACCTGCCGCAGGTGCGTGCCCACCTGCTGGAGCGGCTGCACCAGCAGGCCCAGGCCAGCGGGGATGCGGCGCTGCACGCGCTGGGGGCCGAACTGGCCGCCCTGCCCTGCCCCGCCGCGGGCCCCGACGCCGAGGCGGCGCACCAGGCGGTGGGGCTGCCGGTCAGCCTGCGGCTGGGCGATGGCCGGGTGCTGCAGCTGCTGTCGGCCACGACGGTGTTCGGCACCGCCGCCGACATCACGGTGCAGGAGCTGACGCTAGAGACCTTCCTGCCGGCCGACGCCGCCACGGCCGAGGCGCTGCGCACGCTGGCCGCCTGAGCGCGCCCGCGGCGCGCGGCGCGCTCAGTCGTGCAGCGCGCGGTCGAGATCGCGGAACGCCTTCTCGCCGACCGCCTCGCGGATGCGCGGGGCCAGCTCGCGCAGCTGCTCGTAGTTGGCCGTCCCCTCGACCGCGATGTTCAGGCGCACCCCACGCAGGCCCAGCGAGGCCGTCAGCCGGGTCGCGATGGGATAGGCGTCCTTGTAGCGCTGCTGCGCGTCACGGCCCGAGCTGCCCATGGCGGCGGCGCCCGGCTCGTTGGCGGCCTGGGGCGGCGCCGCGGGCGCGACCGGCTCGGAGCCGGCGGCCTGGGCGAGCAGGCCCAGCTGGACCAGGTGGTCGATGTCCTCGCGCGTCACGCCGGCAGCGCCGGTCGCCGCCAGGATCTGGTCGACCGTCTGGCGGCCGTCGAAGAGGATGAACGCCGCACGCTGGCGCGGCGTCAGCGGCACGGAGCGGTCCTTCAGCACCCGCTGGCCGGTTTCGGTCTTCATGAGCTTCATGTGCGGTGCCCTTCGCCGGGAAGGGAAAGTGCCTGAAGCTGGGCATGGTGGCGAAGACTGGACGGTCACGCCTTGGGGGCATCCCGCAGTGAATGTCCCCTGGCGCACAAAGGCCTCACGCTGCCGTGCCGGCCACGCCACGCGCGGGCGGGGGCGCGTTGCGGATCTGCTGCTCGAACGCGCGCAGGCGCTTGTAGACCGACACCAGCTCGATGGTGCTCCAGCTGAGCACGAGGAACTGGAACGAGCTCTCCACCCGGCCGAAGGCGCGCACGATCTGCTGCATCACCCCCAGCGTGATGGCCCCCGCCACCACCGTCGGCGCCAGCGCGATGTAGGGCACCAGCACGCCGAACTGGATGTACGACCACTTGGCCACGTCGAAGTACAGGTAGTGGAAGAACAGCCGGAAGTAGTTGGTGCGCACGTCGGCGAAGAGCTGCCGCACGGTGGCCGGCTGCGCCCGGCCGGGGTCGTCCTCGCCGTAGACCAGCTCCTTGCGGTAGGCCGCCTCGACCCGCTGGTTTTGGAACTCCAGGCCGGGCAGCTTGATGCCCACCACCGCCATCAGCACCGTGCCGGCCAGCGCGAACGCGATGGCCACCCACACCAGCGACTGCGGCACGGGGCCCAGCCAGGGCAGCTCAGTGACCTTGGCCGACAGGGTCCACAGGATCGGCAGGAAGGCGGCCAGCGTCATGAGGCTGCGCATGAACTCGACGCCCAGGCTCTCCATGATGCGGGCGAAGCGCATGGTGTCCTCCTGCACGCGCTGGGCCGCGCCTTCGATCTGGCGCAGCTGCTCCCAGTGCGCCATGTACCAGGCGTTCATGGCCTGGCGCCAGCGGAAGATGTAGTGCTTGGTGAAGAACTCCAGCACCACCGCCACCAGCACGAAGACCATGGCGATGCGGCCGAAGGTGGACAGCTGGCCGAAGAACTCGGGCAGCGTGATGCTGCCCGGCCTGGACAGCGCCTTCTGCACCACGTCGTAGAAGGTGCCGAACCATTCGTTGATCTGCACGTCCAGCTGCACCCGGTACCAGGTGGCCAGCAGGATCAGGGCCGTGCCCAGCAGCGACCACGGCCACCACTGGCGCGACAGGAAGAAGGACTTGAACATGCGCGGGATCCCCTTGCGTAGTGCGGGCGCATGCTAACCGGCACCCCCTGTGGGAGTGGCCGCACAGCTGGCGGTGCCAAGGACTGACGCGGCGCCGCCCCGGGCCCGCCGACCATGCGGGTCGACGCCGCCACCGCGGCATGGAAGGACCCACCGCATGAGCAAGGACACCAGCCCCCACGACCGCCTGTGGGAGATCATCAAGGACACCCGCTTCGGCATGCTCACCCACCGCCACACCGACGGCGGCCTGCATGCCCATCCGCTGACCACGCAGAACAAGGAGCTCGGGCCCAAGGGCGTGCTGTACTTCTTCGTCAGCAAGTCCACCGAGGTCGGCCAGCGGCTGCGGGCCGACGGCAACGTGAACGTGAGCTACGCGGACCCCAAGAAGGACGTGTGGGTGTCCATCAGCGGCCAGGCCGTGGTGAGCGAGGACCGCGCCAAGGTCGAGGCACTGTTCAACCCCATGGCCAAGGCCTGGTTCCCGGGCGGGCCCACCGACCCCGACCTGGAACTGGTCGAGGTGCACATCCGCCACGCCGAGTACTGGGACGTGAAGGAAAGCAAGGCCACGCAGCTGGTGAAGATGGCCGCGGCCGCGGTCACCGGGGAGCGGCCCCACATGGGCGAGCACAAGGAAGTGCCGGTCTGAGCGCGCGGCGCCGACCCAAAAAAAAACGGCCCCCGCGGGGGCCGTTTCTCGTGGCGCGCACGCCTCAGGCGGCGACGGTGTCGGCGACCGACTTGAAGTCGTCGATCTGGTCGAAGTTCATGTACTGGTAGATCTTGTCGCCGTTGGCGGTGAGCACGCCCATGTCGGCCATGTACTCCTCGCGCGTGGGGATGCGGCCCAGGCGCGAGCAGATGGCGGCCAGCTCGGCGCTGCCCAGGTACACGTTGGTGTTCTTGCCCAGCCGGTTGGGGAAGTTGCGGGTCGAGGTCGACATGACGGTCGCGCCCTCGCGCACCTGCGCCTGGTTGCCCATGCACAGCGAGCAGCCCGGCATCTCCATGCGCGCGCCGGCGGTGCCCAGCACGCCGTAGTGGCCTTCCTCGGTCAGCTGCTTCTGGTCCATCTTGGTCGGCGGGGCGACCCACAGCTTGACCGGGATGTCGCGCTTGTTCTCGAGCAGCTTGGAGGCCGCGCGGAAATGGCCGATGTTGGTCATGCACGAGCCGATGAACACCTCGTCGATCTTGGCGCCGGCGACGTCGGACAGGGTCTTGACGTCGTCGGGATCGTTGGGGCAGGCCACGATGGGCTCGTGGATCTCGGCCAGGTCGATCTCGATCACGGCGGCGTACTCGGCGTCGGCATCGCGCTCGAGCAGCTGCGGGTTCTTCAGCCAGGCTTCCTGCGCGGCGATGCGGCGTGCCAGGGTGCGGGCGTCGGCGTAGCCGTTGGCGATCATCCAGCGCATCAGCGTGATGTTGCTGCGCACGTACTCGATGATCGGCTCCTTGTTCAGGTGCACGGTGCAGGCGGCGGCCGAGCGCTCGGCCGAGGCGTCGGACAGCTCGAAGGCCTGTTCCACCTTCAGGTCAGGCAGGCCCTCGATCTCCAGGATGCGGCCCGAGAAGATGTTCTTCTTGCCGGCCTTGGCGACGGTGAGCAGGTCCTGCTTGATCGCGTACAGGGGGATGGCGTTGACCAGGTCGCGCAGGGTGACGCCCGGCTGCATCTGGCCCTTGAAGCGCACCAGCACCGACTCGGGCATGTCCAGCGGCATCACGCCGGTGGCGGCCGCGAAGGCCACCAGGCCGGAGCCCGCGGGAAAGCTGATGCCGATGGGAAAGCGCGTGTGCGAATCGCCGCCCGTGCCCACGGTGTCGGGCAGCAGCAGGCGGTTGAGCCACGAGTGGATCACGCCGTCGCCCGGGCGCAGGGCCACGCCGCCGCGGGTGGAAATGAAGTCGGGCAGCTCGTGGTGCATCTTCACGTCCACCGGCTTGGGGTAGGCGGCCGTGTGGCAGAACGACTGCATGACCAGGTCGGCCGAGAAGCCCAGGCAGGCCAGGTCCTTCAGCTCGTCGCGGGTCATGGGGCCGGTGGTGTCCTGCGAGCCCACCGAGGTCATGCGCGGCTCGCAGTAGGTGCCCGGGCGGATGCCCTGGCCTTCGGGCAGGCCGCAGGCGCGGCCGACCATCTTCTGCGCCAGCGTGTAGCCCTTGCCGCTGTCCTTGGGCGCCTGGGGCAGGCGGAACAGGGTCGAGGCGGGCAGGCCCAGGGCCTCGCGCGCCTTGGCGGTCAGGCCGCGGCCGATGATCAGGGGGATGCGGCCGCCGGCGCGCACCTCGTCGAACAGCACCTCGCTCTTGACCTGGAAGGTGGCGATGACCTCGCCGTTCTTCAGCGCCTTGCCCTCGTAGGGGCGCAGCTCGATCACGTCGCCCATGTTCATCGCCGAGACGTCCAGCTCGATCGGCAGCGCGCCGGCGTCTTCCATGGTGTTGTAGAAGATCGGGGCGATCTTGCCGCCCAGGCACACGCCGCCGAAGCGCTTGTTCGGCACGAAGGGGATGTCCTCGCCGGTCCACCACAGCACGCTGTTGGTGGCCGACTTGCGCGAGGAGCCGGTGCCCACCACGTCACCGACGTAGGCGACGGCGTGGCCCTTGGCCTTGAGCTCCTCGAGGAACTTCACCGGGCCGCGCTTGCCGTCTTCCTCGGGCTGGAAGGGCGCGCCGTCGCGCTTGTTCTTGAGCATCGCCAGCGCGTGCAGCGGGATGTCCGGGCGGCTCCAGGCGTCGGGCGCGGGCGACAGGTCGTCGGTGTTGGTCTCGCCGGGCACCTTGAAGACCGTGACGGTCATCGACTGCGGCACCTCGGGGCGGCTGGTGAACCACTCGGCATCGGCCCAGCTCTGCATCACGGCCTTGGCGTTGGCATTGCCCTTGTCGGCCTTTTCCTTGACGTCGTGGAACTGGTCGAACATCAGCAGCGTCTTCTTCAGCGCGTTCGCCGCCTCGGTGCCGACCTCGGCGTCGTCCAGCAGGTCGACCAGCGGGCTGATGTTGTAGCCGCCCAGCATGGTGCCCAGCAGCTGCACCGCCTTGGCGCGGCTGATGATCATGCACTTCTCGGTGCCGTGGGCCACGGCGGCCAGGTAGCTGGCCTTGACCTTGGCGGCGTCGTCGACGCCCGCCGGCACGCGGTGGGTGATCAGGTCGAGCAGGAAGTCGGCCTCGGCGGCCGAGGGGTTCTTCAGCAGCTCGATCAGGTCGGCGGTCTGCTTCGCGTTCAGCGGCAGCGGCGGGATGCCGAGCGCGGCGCGTTCGGCGACATGCTTCACGTAGTCTTGCAACATGGGGTCTTCTCCGTGCGGGTCTCTGAGTCGGTCGTGGAAAGGTGTCAGTTGGCGGGCGTGCCGGGGGCCGCGCCGGCGGCCGGCGCGGCGGGCTCGGCCGCTGCCGGGGGAGCGGCCGGCGGCTGGGCGCCCGGCTGGCAGCAGGGCATGCCGCCCTGCCCGTGCATCGGGCCGTGGCCGCCGCCGTGCGCCGGCATCGGCTCGAGGATGCTGGGGCGCGGGTTGCGCTTGAGGTCGTCGGCCACGGCCTGCTGCTGCGGGCTCTGGCATTCGTCGGCCAGGCGCTGGCCGAGCTTCTGGCTCATGAGCATCGACTTGTTGCCCAGCTGCAGCCACATGGCGCCGCGCTTGGGATCCTCCAGGCGGATCGCGCCGGTGCGGCTCTCGACGGGGTGCATCAGGAAGCGGTGGCCCCTGGTCATGACCACGAACAGGCCGTCGCGCCGTGCCGGGCGCACGCGCACCGTGGCGCCCAGCTCGCAGGGCATGTCGCCCACGTGCACCTGGCGGGCCACGTCGAGGTCGGCCTCGGTGATGCGCACGTTGGGGTCGTCGTCGATGGGGGTGAGCTCCTCGACGGCCTTGCGGGCGCCGGGGGCGAGCGCGTCGGCGCCGCGCTTGGCGGGCGCCGCGGCCTTGGCGGCCGGCTTGGCGGGGGCCTGGGCCAGCGCCGTGGCGTGGGCCGTGCAGGCCAGGGCGACGGCGAGGCAGGCGGTGGAGAGCGGACGCATGCGGGGATCCTCGTGCGGTTGAGGCCTCAGGCGAACCACGCCCGGGCCTCGGTGGGCAACGGCGTGCCCGTTCGGTGCGCCCTCTCCAGCACCTGCCAGTAGAAACGGTAGCTGGCCCGGTCGTGCAGCTGGCCTGCATGGCTGACCGGGGCCCAGCCGGCGGCTTGCGCCGCGAGCAGGATCCGCACCGCCTCCTCCACCTCGCCTGCACTGGGCGACATGGCCTCCAGGATGGGACGGACCTGGTCCGGATGGATGCTCCACATCCGGGTGTAGCCGAACTCGTGGGCGGCCCGCCGCGCGGCGGCGGCCATGGCACCACGGTCCTTGAATTCGGTGACCACGCAGTGCGACGGCACCTTGCCGTGCGCGTGGCAGGCCGACGCGATCTCGAGCTTGGCGCGCACCACCAGCGGGTGGCCGAACTGGCCGGCCACGCCCATGCCGTGCGACGGGATGGCCCCGCCGTGGGCCGAGACGAAATCCATCAGCCCGAAGCTGAGCGACTGCACCCGCGGGTGCGCCGCGATGTCGAAGGCGCGGTGTACCGCGCCGGGCGACTCGATCAGCGCATGCAGCGGCAGCGCCGGGGCGCCGGCGGCATCGAGGGCCCGGGCGGCGTGCTCGACGTCGGCCGGGGTCTCGACCTTGGGGACCATCACGTGGCACAGCCGGTGGCCGGCCCGGCCGACGATGGCCTGCACGTCGGCGCCGAAGGACGCATGGTCGACCGGGTGCACCCGCACCGCGACGCGGGCGCCGGGCGCGGCGCCCAGCGCCAGCTCGGTCACCAGCGCCGCGTGCTCGGCCTCGCCGCCCACGGGTGCGCCGTCCTCGCAGTCGAGCGTGACGTCGACGACGCAGGCGCCGAACTCCTGGGCCAGCTCGGCCTGCATCTGCAGGCTCTTGCGCATCCGGGCCTCGACGCCGCTGTAGTGGTCGCACACCGGCAGGGTGCCGGTGCGCGCCTGGGCGCCGAGGAGGATGTCGCGAGGGTGCAAGGCCGCCCCGCGCTTACAGCAGGTGGGCGACGCCGGCCTGCTCGTCCTGCAGTTCCTTGAGCGTCTTGGCGATGCGCTCCTGGCTGAAGGCGTCGATCTCCAGGCCCTTGACGATCTCGTACTTGCCGTTGGCCGTGATGACCGGGAAGCCGAACATCACGTCCTTGGGGATGCCGTAGTCGCCGTTGGAGGGCACGCCCATGGTGACCCACTTGCCGTTGGAGCCCAGGGCCCAGTCGCGCATGTGGTCGATGGCGGCGTTGGCGGCCGAGGCGGCCGACGACAGGCCGCGCGCCTCGATGATGGCGGCGCCGCGCTTGCCCACGGTGGGCAGGAAGGTGTCGGCGTTCCAGACCTGGTCGTTGATCAGGTCCTTGACGTTCTTGCCGCCGATGGTGGCGAAGCGGTAGTCGGCGTACATGGTGGGCGAGTGGTTGCCCCACACGGTCAGCTTCTCGATCTCGCCGACCTTGCCGCCGGTCTTGGCGGCGATCTGGCTGGCGGCGCGGTTGTGGTCCAGGCGCAGCATGGCGGTGAAGTTCTCGCGCGGCAGGCTGGGCGCGCTCTTCATCGCGATGTAGGCGTTGGTGTTGGCGGGGTTGCCCACCACCAGCACCTTGACGTCGCGGCTGGCGACCTTGTCCAGGGCCTTGCCCTGGGCGGTGAAGATCTGGGCGTTGGCGGCCAGCAGGTCGGCGCGCTCCATGCCGGGGCCGCGGGGACGGGCGCCCACCAGCAGGGCGTAGTCGGTGTCCTTGAACGCGGTCATCGGGTCGGCGTGGGCTTCCATGCCGGCCAGCAGCGGGAAGGCGCAGTCCTCGAGTTCCATCATCACGCCCTTGAGCGCCTTCTGGGCCTTCTCGTCGGGGATCTCGAGCAGCTGCAGGATCACGGGCTGGTCCTTGCCCAGCATCTCGCCGGAGGCGATGCGGAACAGCAGGGCGTAACCGATCTGGCCGGCGGCGCCGGTGACGGCGACGCGGACGGGCTTCTTGCTCATGGGGATCTCCGAAAGGAAGGTTGGCGAAACGGCGCGAAGCCTGGGTCGGGCGGGCCGGCCGCCGGGCACCCGGCGGCATGCGGCTCAGAGCGGGCGAGGCCCTCGCGGAACAGGGCGACAGTGTACCCGCAGGGCCGGTCCGGGTCAATTTGTCTTATGTCTTATATAAGATATCATCCGCACCCCGCAGCACCCCGGCTGCAGCCACCCCGCCCATGCCCTCCACGCCCCCGCAGGACGACAGCCTCGCCGCCGACGCAGCGCACGCGCAGCCGGCGTTCAGCCCGCTGTACCAGCAGATCAAGGGGCTGATCCTGCAGAGCCTGCAGGGCGGGGAATGGAAGCCCGGCGAGGCGATCCCCAGCGAGATGGACCTGGCCGCGCGCTTCCGCGTCAGCCAGGGCACCGTGCGCAAGGCGATCGACGAGCTGTCGGCCGACAACCTGCTGGTGCGCCGCCAGGGCAAGGGCACCTTCGTGGCCACCCATGCCGAGCAGCACGTGCAGTACCGCTTCCTGCGGCTGGTGCCCGACGCCGGCGAGCGCGACGCGCAGGGACCGGCCGAGCGCACCATCCTCGACTGCCGCCGCACCCGCGCGACCGCCGAGGTGGCCCGCATCCTCGGGCTGCGCACCGGCGACCCGGTGGTGCAGGTGCGGCGCGTGCTGTCGTTCGCCGGCAGCCCCACCATCCTCGAGGACCTGTGGCTGCCGGGCGTCGCGTTCAAGGGCCTGACGACCGAGCAGATGGCCGCCTACCAGGGACCGACCTACGCGATGTTCGAGCTGGAATTCGGCGTGCGCATGGTGCGCGCCGAGGAAAAGCTGCGGGCCGTGGCGGCCGACGCCCAGCAGGCCCGGCTGCTGGCCGTGCCCGAAGGCTGGCCGCTGCTGAGCGTCGAGCGGGTGGCCTTCACCTACAACGACGTGCCGATGGAACTGCGCCGGGGCCTGTACCGCACCGACGACCGCCACTACCGCAATGACCTCAGCTGAGTCGCGAGAAGGACTGTCGGGTACCTTGCAACCTGCGTGTCAGCTTGTTGCGTTGAAATAGAATTTCCGGTTGTCCGCCGCCTGCCGCGTCGGACTTCGTCCGAGCCTTCAGAAGAAAGCCCTCACCCCCATGACCGTAGCGCAGAAGCGGGCCGACCGGCCGCAGTTCCGCAACATCAACGCCCTGACGGACCTCCCCAGCTACCGCCTGCCGGCGCCCGGGATCGTCTCGATCCTGCACCGCGTCAGCGGCGTGCTGATGTTCATCCTGATGCCGCTGATCATCTGGATGTTCGACACCTCCGTCTCCTCCGAGATCTCGTTCGCACGTTTCAAGGCCGCCTTCGACAGCGGCCTTGCTTTCATTCCGGGCTGGTTCATGAAGCTCGTGGTGCTGGCGCTGATCTGGGCCTACCTGCACCACTTCACCGCCGGCGTGCGCCACCTGTGGATGGACGTCAGCCACACGGCCACCAGCAAGCAGTTCGGCGGCAAGAGCGCCAAGGTCGTGCTGGCCGTCAGCGTGCTGCTGACCCTGCTGCTGGGCGCCAAGCTGTTCGGCCTGTACTGATACCCGAGCAAGGACACGTAGATATGGCAGTCAATTACGGTTCGCGTCGCACGGTCGTCGGCGCTCATTACGGCATGCGCGACTGGCTCAGCCAGCGCGTGACCGCCGTCCTCATGGCGCTGTTCACCGTGGTGGTCCTGGCGCAGCTGCTGCTCACGCGCGGCCCGGTCGGCTACGACAAGTGGGCCGGCATCTTCGGGGCCCAGTGGATGAAGGTGCTGACCTTCTCGGTCATCGCCGCCCTGCTGTGGCACGTGTGGGTGGGCATGCGCGACGTCCTGATGGACTACATCAAGCCCATCGGCGTGCGGCTCGCGCTGCAGGTGTTCGTGATCGTCTGGCTCACCGGCTGCGCCGGCTGGGCCATCCAGGTGCTCTGGAGGGTTTGAAGAAGTGTCGTACAGCAGCAAGAACATCACCCGCCGTCGCTTCGACGTCGTCATCGTCGGCGCCGGCGGCTCCGGCATGCGCGCCTCGCTCCAGCTGGCCCGCGCCGGCCTGAACGTGGCCGTCCTGTCCAAGGTCTTCCCGACCCGTTCGCACACCGTGGCCGCCCAGGGCGGCATCGGCGCGTCGCTGGGCAACATGTCCGAGGACAACTGGCACTACCACTTCTACGACACCGTCAAGGGCTCCGACTGGCTCGGCGACCAGGACGCGATCGAGTTCATGTGCCGCGAGGCGCCCAAGGTCGTGTACGACCTCGAGCACATGGGCATGCCGTTCGACCGCAACCCCGACGGCACCATCTACCAGCGTCCGTTCGGCGGCCACACGGCCAACTACGGCGAGAAGCCGGTGCAGCGCGCCTGCGCCGCCGCCGACCGCACCGGCCACGCGATGCTGCACACGCTGTACCAGCAGAACGTCAAGGCGCGCACCACCTTCTTCGTCGAGTGGATGGCGCTGGACCTGGTGCGCGACGCCGAGGGCGACGTCGTGGGCGTGACCGCGCTCGAGATGGAGACCGGCGACCTGTACATCCTGGAAGCCAAGACCACGCTGCTGGCCACCGGCGGCGCCGGCCGCATCTTCGCTGCCAGCACCAACGCCTTCATCAACACCGGCGACGGCCTGGGCATGGCCGCCCGCGCGGGCATCCCGCTGGAGGACATGGAGTTCTGGCAGTTCCACCCCACCGGCGTGGCCGGCGCGGGCGTGCTGCTGACCGAGGGCTGCCGCGGCGAGGGCGCGATCCTGCTGAACAGCAACGGCGAGCGCTTCATGGAGCGCTACGCGCCCACCCTGAAGGACCTGGCGCCGCGCGACTTCGTCTCGCGCTCGATGGACCAAGAGATCAAGGAAGGCCGGGGCTGCGGTCCGAACAAGGACTACGTGCTCCTCAAGCTCGACCACCTGGGCGCGGAGACCATCCACAAGCGCCTGCCGTCGGTCTACGAGATCGGCGTGAACTTCGCCAACGTCGACATCACCAAGGAGCCGATCCCGGTGGTGCCCACCATCCACTACCAGATGGGCGGGATCCCGACCAACGTGAACGGCCAGGTGGTGGTGCAGACCGCCGACAGCCACAACGCCATCGTCAACGGCCTGTACGCCGTGGGCGAGTGCTCCTGCGTGAGCGTGCACGGCGCCAACCGCCTGGGCACGAACTCGCTGCTGGACCTGCTGGTGTTCGGCCGCGCCGCCGGCAACCACATCGTCGAGTTCAACAACAAGAACAAGTCGCACAAGGACCTGCCGGCCGACGCCGCCGACCGCACGCTGGAGCGCCTGAACCGCCTGGAGTCCACCGCGTCCGGCGAGTACGCCCAGGACGTGGCCAACGACATCCGCGCGGCCATGCAACGCCACGCCGGCGTGTTCCGCACCCAGGCCAGCATGGACGAGGGCGTGGCCAAGATCGCCGCGATCCGCGAGCGCGTGGGCGCCATCGGCATGAAGGACAAGTCCAAGGTCTTCAACACCGCCCGCATCGAGGCGCTGGAGGTCGAGAACCTGATCGAGTGCGCCCAGGCCACGATGGAGTCGGCCGCCGCCCGCAAGGAGTGCCGCGGCGCCCACACCGTCAGCGACTACGAGCGCCCGGCCGACGACCCGGTCGCGCCGCTGGGCCGCGACGATGCCAACTGGATGAAGCACACCCTGTGGCACAGCGAGAGCAACTCGCTGACCTACAAGCCGGTGAACCTGAAGCCGCTGACCGTCGAGTCGGTGCCGCCGAAGGTGCGCACGTTCTGATTCGCTAGGTTGTCTTACGTATTTCCGCGCCGACCACGCAGACCCTAGATTCGCGAGCGAACCACCATGCAGAAACGCACTTTCCAGATCTACCGCTACGACCCGGACAAGGACGCCAAGCCGTACATGCAGACGGTCGAGATCGAGCTCGAGGGCAACGAGCGCATGCTGCTCGACGCCCTGATGAAGCTCAAGGCCCAGGACCCGACGCTGGCGTTCCGCCGCTCGTGCCGCGAAGGCGTGTGCGGCTCGGACGCGATGAACATCAACGGCAAGAACGGCCTGGCCTGCCTGACCAACATGCGCACGCTCAAGGACCCCATCGTCCTCAAGCCGCTGCCCGGCCTGCCGGTGGTCCGCGACCTGATCGTGGACATGACCGACTTCTTCAAGCAGTACCACTCGATCAAGCCCTACCTGGTCAACGACAGCATCCCGCCCGAGAAGGAGCGGCTGCAGTCGCCCGAGGAGCGCGAGGAGCTCAACGGCCTGTACGAGTGCATCCTGTGCGCCAGCTGCTCGACCAGCTGCCCCAGCTTCTGGTGGAACCCCGACAAGTTCGTCGGCCCGGCCGGCCTGCTGCAGGCCTACCGCTTCATCGCGGACAGCCGCGACCAGGCGACCAACGACCGCCTCGACAACCTCGAGGACCCGTACCGCCTGTTCCGCTGCCACACGATCATGAACTGCACGGACGTCTGCCCCAAGGGCCTGAACCCGACTGCGGCGATCGGCAAGATCAAGGAGCTGATGGTCCGCCGGGCCGTCTGACACCGACCGTGGCCGAAGCGGCGATCGACGAACACGAGCTGGGCAAGCTGCGCTGGCGCTGCCGCCGCGGCCTGCTCGAGAACGACCTGTTCCTCGAGCGCTACTTCGCGACCCACGGGGCGCGCACCACGCCGCGGCAGGCGCTGGCGCTGGAGGAGCTGATGCAGCTGGCCGACAACGACCTGCTGGACCTGCTGCTGCGCCGCAAGGAGGCCTCGGGCGAGCTGGACCGTCCCGAGGTGCGAGAGATGCTGGAGCTGCTGCGAAGCCGCTGAGTGCATGGGGCGGGCGCACCCCTCGCCCGCCGACCGACCGAAGAGTTCAAGGAACCGACATGAAACCCGCCGACAACAAAGCCACCCTGTCGTTCAGCAACGGCAGCCCCAGCGTCGAGCTGCCCGTCTACCAGGGCACCATCGGCCCGGACGTGATCGACATCCGCAAGCTGTATGCGCAGACCGGCATGTTCACCTACGACCCGGGCTTCATGTCGACCGCGTCGTGCCAGTCCACGATCACCTACATCGACGGCGACAAGGGCGAGCTGCTGTACCGCGGCTACCCCATCGAGCAGCTGGCCACCCAGTGCGACTTCCTGGAGACCTGCCACCTGCTGCTGTACGGCGACCTGCCCAACGCCGAGCAGAAGACCGACTTCGTCTCGCGCGTGACCAACCACACGATGGTCAACGAGCAGATGCAGTTCTTCCTGCGGGGCTTCCGCCGCGACGCGCACCCGATGGCGGTGATGACCGGCCTGGTGGGCGCCCTGTCGGCCTTCTACCACGACAGCACCGACATCAATAACCCGCAGCACCGCGAGATCGCGGCGATCCGCCTGATCGCCAAGATGCCGACGCTGGTGGCCATGGCCTACAAGTACGGTGTTGGCCAGCCCTACATCTACCCGAAGAACTCGCTGAGCTACACCGCGAACTTCATGCGCATGATGTTCGCCACGCCCTGCGAGGAGTACGAGCCCAACGACGTGCTGGTGCGCGCGATGGACCGCATCTTCATCCTGCACGCCGACCACGAGCAGAACGCCTCGACCTCCACCGTGCGCCTGTGCGGCTCGTCGGGCACCAACCCGTTCGCGGCCATCGCGGCCGGCGTGGCCTGCCTGTGGGGCCCCGCGCACGGCGGCGCCAACGAGGCGGCGCTGAACATGCTGGAGGACATCCAGCGCAACGGCGGGGTGGCCAAGATCGGCGACTTCATCAAGCAGGTCAAGGACAAGAACAGCAACGTCAAGCTGATGGGCTTCGGCCACCGGGTGTACAAGAACTACGACCCGCGCGCCAAGCTGATGCGCGAGACCTGCCACGAGGTGCTGCAGGAGCTGGGCCTGGAGAACGACCCGATGTTCAAGCTGGCCATGTCGCTCGAGAAGATCGCGCTGGAAGACGAGTACTTCGTCTCGCGCAAGCTGTACCCGAACGTGGACTTCTACTCGGGCATCGTGCAGCGCGCGATCGGCATCCCGGTGAACCTGTTCACCGGCATCTTCGCGCTGGCCCGCACGGTCGGCTGGATTGCCCAGCTCAACGAGATGATCGGCGACCCCGAGTACAAGATCGGCCGCCCGCGCCAGCTGTTCGTCGGCGCCGCCAAGCGCGACGTCAAGCCGATCGCCCAGCGCTGATCCGGCCCGCCGCCAGCCACCCAGGCCCGCCCCGTGCGGGCCTTTTTCATGGCCGGGCCCCTGCCCGGCAGCGGGCCCACCCATCGTGGATGGCGATGCCTGAGCCGGGAATCGGCCCAATAATTGCGGTCGCCATCGCCAGCCACGACGCCATGCCTGCCCTCGACCGCAGCTTCGTGCGCCGACTGGACCTGACCTCGCTGCAGCTGTTCGTGGCCGTCTGCGAGGAAGGCTCCATCGGTCGCGCCGCCGACCGCGAGTTCATCGCGGCGTCGGCCGTGAGCAAGCGGCTGGCCGATCTGGAGGCCGCCCTGGCCACCCCCCTGCTCTACCGCCACGCGCGCGGCGTGGACCTCACGCCCGCCGGCGAGACGCTGCTGCACCATGCGCGCTCGGTGCTGCTCAGCCTGGACCGGATGCAGGGCGAGCTGAGCGAGTACGCCCAGGGCGTGCGCGGCCACGTGCGCATCAACGCCAACATGTCGGCCATCGTGCAGTTCCTGCCCGAGGACCTGGCCGGCTTCACTGCCGCCCACGGCCAGGTGCGCATCGACCTGGAGGAGCACCTGAGCCCCGAGGTCGTGCGCGCCGTCCAGGACGGCGACACCGACCTGGGCATCTGCCATCCGCAGGCCGGCATCGGCGCGCTGCAGGCGCGCCCCTACCGGCGCGACCGGCTGCTGCTGGCCGTGCCGCAGCGCCACCCGCTGGCCGCGCTGCCGGCGGTGCGCTTCGCCGACACCCTGGACCACGACCAGATCGGCCTGCACGGCCACAGCGCGATCGACCTGGCCATGGCCCGCGCCGCGAGCGTCGCGGGCAAGCCGCTGCGCCTGCGGGTGCGGGTCACGGGCCTGGACGCCATGTGCCGCATGATCGCCGCGGGCCTGGGCATCGGCCTGGTGCCCGACCGGGCCTTCGCGCTGCTGCGGGGCGTCGGCGCCCTGCAGGCGGTGCCGCTGCTGGACGACTGGGCCGAGCGCGAGATCCTGCTGCTGGCACGCGACTTCGCGGCCCTGCCCGTGACCGCCCGCCTGCTCGTCGACCACCTGTGCGCGCAGGCCCCCGCGCAAGACCCCACGCCCGGCAGCCATGCCGGGACCCGACCCTAGAATCCCAACCCCAACGCGACAGCGCCGGAGACCACCCGCCATGGGACGCACCCTGTACGACAAGATCTGGGACGAGCACGTCGTCCACACCGAGGAGGACGGCACCGCCGTCCTGTACATCGACCGGCACCTGGTGCACGAGGTGACCAGCCCGCAGGCCTTCGAAGGCCTGCGCGAGACCGGGCGCAAGGTCTGGCGCGTGAGCTCGGTGGTGGCCACCGCCGACCACAACACGCCCACGACCGGCTGGGAGCTGGGCTACGACGGCATCACCGACCCGATCAGCAAGGAGCAGGTGACCACGCTGGACAAGAACATCGCGGAGTTCGGCGCCGCCGCCTACTTCCCGTTCCTGTCGAAGAAGCAGGGCATCGTGCACGTGATGGGCCCCGAGCAGGGCGCCACGCTGCCGGGCATGACGGTGGTGTGCGGCGACTCGCACACCTCGACGCACGGCGCCTTCGGCGCGCTGGCGCACGGCATCGGCACCAGCGAGGTCGAGCACGTGCTGGCCACGCAGACGCTGCTGGCCAAGAAGGCGAAGAACATGCTGGTCAAGGTCGAGGGCGCGCTGGCCCGCGGCGTGACGGCCAAGGACGTGGTGCTGGCCATCATCGGCCGCATCGGCACGGCCGGCGGCACCGGCTACACCATCGAGTTCGGCGGCTCGGCGATCCGTTCGCTGTCGGTCGAGGGCCGCATGACGGTGTGCAACATGGCCATCGAGGCCGGCGCCCGCGCCGGCATGGTGGCGGTGGACGACAAGACCATCGAGTACGTGCGCGGCCGGCCGCTCGCGCCCACGGGCGTGGCCTGGGACCAGGCGGTGGCCTACTGGCGCACGCTGCACTCGGATCCCGACGCGGTGTTCGACGCCGTGGTCGAACTCGATGCCACGCAGATCGTGCCGCAGGTCACCTGGGGCACCTCGCCCGAGATGGTGCTGGGCATCGACGGCCGCGTGCCCGATCCCGACAAGGAAAAGGACGCCACCCGCCGCGGCGCCATCGAACGCGCGCTGACCTACATGGCGCTGGAGCCCGGCAAGCCGGTCAACGACATCGTGGTCGACAAGGTGTTCATCGGCTCGTGCACCAACAGTCGCATCGAGGACATGCGCGAGGCCGCCGCCGTCGTCAGGAAGCTGGGCCGCAAGGTCGCCAAGAACATCAAGGTGGCGATGGTCGTGCCCGGCTCGGGCCTGGTGAAGGAGCAGGCCGAGCGCGAGGGCCTGCACGAGATCTTCAAGGCCGCCGGCTTCGAGTGGCGCGAGCCCGGCTGCTCGATGTGCCTGGCGATGAACGCCGACCGGCTGGAGCCGGGCGAGCGCTGCGCCTCGACCAGCAACCGCAACTTCGAGGGCCGCCAGGGTGCGGGCGGCCGCACGCACCTGGTCAGCCCCGCGATGGCCGCCGCCGCCGCGGTGCACGGCCATTTCGTCGACATCCGCCAGTTCGCCTGACCCACCGCCGTTCGGAGAGATCCCGATGAAGACCTTCCTGCTTGCCATGCTCGCCGCCGCCTGCGCCGCCCTCGCCGGCTGCAACACCATCAAGGGCGCCGGCCAGGACATCCAGAAGGCCGGCTCGGTGATCGAGAACGCAGCCAAGAGAGACAAGTGATGGACAAGTTCACCGTGCACCAGGGCCTGGTGGCCCCGATCGACCGCGCCAACGTCGACACCGACGCGATCATCCCCAAGCAGTTCCTCAAGTCGATCCGCAAGACCGGCTTCGGGCCCAACCTGTTCGACGAGTGGCGCTACCTGGACCCGGGCCAGCCCGGCCAGGACCCGGCCAGCCGCAAGCCCAACCCCGATTTCGTGCTGAACCAGCCGCGCTACCAGGGCGCGTCGGTGCTGCTGGCGCGCAAGAACTTCGGCTGCGGCTCCTCGCGCGAGCACGCGCCCTGGGCGCTGCAGCAGTACGGCTTCCGGGCGCTGATCGCGCCCAGCTTCGCCGACATCTTCTTCAACAACTGCTTCAAGAATGGCGTGCTGCCGATCGTGCTGCCCGAGGCCACGGTCGACCGCCTGTTCAACGAGGTGGCCGCCTTCCCGGGCTACCAGCTGACCATCGACCTGGAGCGCCAGGTGGTGGTGGAGCCGCAGGGGGCGGAGATCGCCTTCGAGGTGCAGCCGTTCCGCAAGTACTGCCTGCTCAACGGCTTCGACGACATCGGCCTGACGCTGCGCCACAAGGACAGGATCCAGGCGTACGAGGCCGCCCGCCTGGCCTCCAAGCCCTGGCTGGCCCAGACCCTCCACGGATAAGAGAAAGACACCCATGAAGATTGCAGTGCTGCCGGGCGACGGCATCGGCACCGAGATCGTCGCCGAGGCGGTGAAGGTCCTGAACGTGCTGGACCTGAGCTTCGAGATGGAGACCGCGCCGGTGGGCGGCGCCGCCTACGAGGCGGCCGGCCACCCGCTGCCCGAGGCCACGCTGAAGCTGGCCAAGGACGCCGACGCGATCCTGTTCGGCGCCGTGGGCGACTGGAAGTACGACAAGCTCGAGCGCGCGCTGCGTCCCGAGCAGGCGATCCTGGGCCTGCGCAAGCACCTGGGCCTGTTCGCCAACTTCCGGCCTGCCATCTGCTACGAGCAGCTCACGCATGCCTCCAGCCTCAAGCCCGAGCTGGTGGCCGGGCTGGACATCCTGATCATCCGCGAGCTCACAGGCGACATCTACTTCGGCCAGCCGCGCGGCCGCCGAACCGCCCCCGACGGCCACTTCCCCGGCGCCGAGGAGGCGTTCGACACCATGCGCTACTCGCGCCCGGAGATCGAGCGCATCGCCCGCGTCGCGTTCGAGGCCGCCCGCAAGCGCAACAAGCACGTGACCAGCGTCGACAAGGCCAACGTGCTGGAGACCTTCCAGCTGTGGAAGGACGTCGTGACCGAGGTCGGCAAGGACTACCCCGACGTGACGCTGGACCACATGTACGTCGACAACGCGGCGATGCAGCTGGTCAAGAAGCCCAAGTTCTTCGACGTGGTGGTCACCGGCAACATGTTCGGCGACATCCTGTCCGACGAGGCGGCGATGCTCACCGGCTCGATCGGCATGCTGCCCTCGGCCAGCCTGAACGCGGGCAACCAGGGCCTGTACGAGCCCAGCCACGGCAGCGCGCCGGACATCGCGGGCCAGGGCGTGGCCAACCCGTTGGCTACAATCCTGTCCGCCGCCATGATGCTCCGCTACTCCCTGAACCAGCCCGAAGCCGCCGCCCGGATCGAATCCGCGGTGCAGGCCGTGCTCGCCCAGGGCCTGCGCACGGCGGACATCTGGTCCGAAGGCACCACCAAGGTCGGCACCCGCGCCATGGGCGACGCCGTCGTGGCCGCGATCACCAAAACCACCATTACCAAGAGCTAGCAAGCTCCGGTTCGTCGCGTGCCTTTCCCCCAGGCTCCCGGCGAGCCGGGGGACCCAGATCCACATTGAAAGGCACATGACGATGGCACTCTCCGCACAACAACCGCTGGTCGGCCTGGTCGGCTGGCGCGGCATGGTCGGCTCGGTCCTGATGGACCGCATGCAGGCCGAAGGCGACTTCGGCTTCATCGAGCCGGTGTTCTTCTCGACCTCCAACGCCGGCGGCTCCGCCCCGGCGATGGCCAAGAACGAGACCAGGCTCAAGGATGCCTACGACATCGAGGCGCTGAAGAAGTGCGACGTGGTGCTGACCTGCCAGGGCGGCGACTACACCACCGAGGTGTTCCCCAAGCTGCGGGCGGCCGGCTGGAACGGCCACTGGATCGACGCCGCGTCGAGCCTGCGCATGAAGGACGACGCCGTCATCGTGCTGGACCCTGTGAACCTGCCGGTCATCAAGAACGCGCTGGCCAAGGGCGGGCGCAACTGGGTCGGCGGCAACTGCACCGTCAGCTGCATGCTGATGGGCGTTGGCGCGCTCTACAAGGCCGGGCTGGTCGAGTGGATGAGCACCATGACCTACCAGGCGGCCTCCGGCGGCGGCGCCCAGCACATGCGCGAGCTGCTGACCCAGTTCGGCACCCTCAACGGCGAGGTGAAGGCGCTGCTCGACGACCCCAAGTCGGCCATCCTCGAGATCGATCGCAAGGTGCTGGCCCGCCAGCAGGGCATGGGCGCCAGCGAGACCGAGCATTTTGGCGTGCCGCTGGGCGGCTCGCTGATCCCCTGGATCGACAAGGACCTGGGCAACGGCGTCTCGCGCGAGGAGTGGAAGGGCGGCGCCGAGACCAACAAGATCCTGGGCCAGGGTGAAGGCTTCGGCACGGCCGGCGTGCCGGTCGACGGCTTCTGCGTGCGCGTGGGCGCGATGCGCTGCCACTCGCAGGCACTGACCTTCAAGCTCAAGAAGGACGTGCCGCTGGCCGACATCGAGGCCATGATCGCGGCCGACAACGCCTGGGTGAAGCTGGTGCCCAACACCCGCGAGGCCACCCTGAAGGACCTGACGCCGGTGGCCGTGACCGGCACGCTGACCATCCCGGTGGGCCGGCTGCGCAAGATGGCCATGGGCCCCGAGTACCTGGGCGCCTTCACCATCGGCGACCAGCTGCTGTGGGGCGCGGCCGAGCCGCTGCGCCGCATGCTGCGCATCCTGCTGGACGCCTGATCCGGCAGCGGACCGTCGAGCTGTAGCAGGTGCTTACAGCTCGTTGTCGCAGAGCGACAAGCTCGACAGGGGTTTGTGTGCGGAATTGCGTGTCCGAACGTCAAGCCTTGTCTCAGCTTGTCACCCTAAGACATTGATGTTATGGTCCTTTTCGCAATTCACGCCGCAAGGCGACCGCCCGCATGAAGAGAACAAGACTGCCTGCAGAACGAGCAGTGGGGACCTCATCCAAGTCGAAGTGGCAGGCAAGCGCACTGGCCGTCGCCGTCGCTGCCGCGCTCAGCCTGTCGACCACGGATGCGCAAGCCCTCGCCCTCGGCCGACTCACGGTGCAGTCTGCGCTGGGCGAACCCCTGCGGGCAGAGATCGAGGTGCCGGAGATCACGGCGGAAGAGGCTGCCACGCTGCGTGCCGGCGTCGCCCCCCAGACGGCATTCCGGTCCGCGGGCGTCGAGTTCAATCCGGCGCTCAGTGGCGTCACCGTCAGCCTGGCGCGCCGCGCCGACGGCCGCTACGTGCTGCGACTGAGCAGCGATCGCCCGCTCAACGATCCGTTCATCGACATGCTGCTCGAGGCCGCCTGGGCCAACGGGCGCCTGGTGCGCGACTTCACCCTGCTGCTCGATCCCCCGGCCCTGCGCCAGGCGCCGCCCCCCGTGGCGGCCCAGGCGGCGCCACAACCGGGCGCCAGCACGGCGACGCCGGCGCCCGCAGCCCCGGCGCGCGCCCCGGCTGCACGTGCGACCGGCCCGACGGCGCCTGCGCCCGCGGCTGCCGCCCCCGCGGCGCCTGCGCGAGCCGCCGCAGCCCCGGCTGCTGCCGGTGAAGGTGGCCAGGTCACGGTGCGGGCGGGCGACACCGCCGGCCGGATCGCCGCCGCGAACAAGCCGGCCACCATCTCGCTCGACCAGATGCTGGTCACCATGCTGCGGACCAATCCCGACGCGTTCGCCGGCGGCAACGTCAACCGGCTGCGCGCCGGCGCCGTGCTGAACCTGCCCAGCGAGCAGCAGGCCGGTGCCGTGCCGGCGGCCGAGGCCAGCCAGGTGCTGGTGGCCCAGAGCCGCGACTTCAACGAATTCCGCCGGCGCCTGGCCGAAGGCCTGCCGGCCTCGGCCACGCCGGGTGCGGGCCGCGAGGCCAAGGGCCAGGTGCAGGCACAGGTCGACGACCGCAAGCCTGCAGCCGCCGCGCCCGACAAGCTCACGCTGTCCAAGGGAGCCGTCCAGGGCAAGGCCAGCGAAGACCAGATCGCCCGCCAGCGGGCCGCGCAGGATGCCGGCACCCGGGTGGCCGAGCTGAACCGCAACATGGCCGAACTGCAGGGCCTGGCCGCGACGGCGCCCAAGGCCGGCGCCTCGGCCGCGCCCGCCGCGGGCGTGGCGCGCCCCGGTGCCTCGGCCCCGACCGGCGGCCTGCCCGTGCCGGCAGTCCCCGGCGCTACCCGCCCCGCCTCGGCCGCCGCGACGGCAGCGCCCGCACCCACGCCCGCAGCGCCCGTCACCGCCGCCGCATCGGCCAGCCGCCCGGCGTCGGCCCCGGCCGTTGCCGCCTCGGCCGCAACGGCGGCCGCCGTCCCTGCCTCGGCGGCCCAGCCGGCCGCCAGTGCCGCTGCCGCGGCGGCTGCACCGGCGAGCGCCCCGCAGGCTGCCGCCTCCGCCTCCGCGCCCGCCGCAGCCGATGCTGCGGCTGTCGCCGCATCCGCCGCATCCGCCCCCGCGCCAGCGCCTGCCCCGGCGCCCAAGCCGGCGGCACCGCCACCGCCAGCGCCCGAGCCCGAGCCCAGCCTCGTCGATTCGCTGCTGGCCGATCCGCTGATTCCCGCCGCCGGTGGCGGCATCCTGGCTCTGCTGGCCGGCCTGGGATTGTGGAAGCTGCGGCAGCGCCGCAAGACCGCGCAGGTCGACAGCTCCTTCCTCGAGAGCCGGCTGCAGCCCGACTCGTTCTTCGGCGCCAGCGGCGGCCAGCGCGTCGACACGGCCGAGGGCCCGGCCACCGGCTCGTCGCTGGTCTACTCGCCCAGCCAGCTCGACGCGGCCGGCGACGTGGACCCCGTGGCCGAGGCCGACGTCTACCTGGCCTACGGCCGCGACCTGCAGGCCGAGGAGATCCTGAAAGAGGCCCTGCGCATCAACCCGCAGCGCGTGGCCATCCACGCCAAGCTGCTGGAGATCTACGCCAAGCGCCGCGACACCGCCGCGTTCGAGCAGGTGGCCCGTGAAGCACAGGCGGTCACGCAGGGCGAAGGCTCCGAGTGGGCCCGGCTGTGCGAGATGGGCCAGGACCTCGATCCGTCCAACCCGCTGTACCGCGGCGGCGCGAGCGAGCCGGTGCCGGCCGCGGCCGCCGCGATGGGCGCCGCCAGCCTGGCCACGCAGCCCGTGCAGCCGGTGGACCCCAGCCTGAG
Source organism: Comamonadaceae bacterium (assembly GCA_027484575.1). GTDB lineage: Bacteria > Pseudomonadota > Gammaproteobacteria > Burkholderiales > Burkholderiaceae_C > Ramlibacter. The sequence continues at coordinate 364,620 of JAIXSQ010000010.1, read as the reverse complement.
CACGGTCAAGCAGGCGTCCCAGCCCGCGGGCGGCGTCGACCTCGACCTGGACCTGGACTTCTCGCTCGACGATCCCGCGCCTGCCGCGACGCCCTCCGCCGCCGCGGCGCCGGTGTTGGCGCCCGAGCCCGCGGCCGCAGCGCCGCTGGACATGAGCTTCGACCTGCCCGCGACCACGCCGCCGGCGGCGTCGCTCGAGGTGCCGTCGCTCAGCCTGCCGGAAGACGACGCCCTGAGCTTCGACCTGTCCGAGCCGGCGCCGACCGCCCCGGCACCGATCATGGCCAACGCACCGTCGGCAGCGCCCGCGCCGTCCGCCGGGATGATCGAGTTCGACCTGGGCGCGCTGTCGCTCGACCTGCCGGGCGCGGCCGCGCCGGCGCCCGCCGACGCCGGCCCCTCCACCGCCGGCGCCGAACTGAGCACCGCCGGCATGGACCTGGGCGCCGACGACCCGCTGGCCACCAAGCTGGCGCTGGCCCAGGAGTTCAACGCCATCGGCGACGCCGACGGTGCCCGCAGCCTGGCGCAGGAAGTCATCGCCGAAGCCTCCGGCGACCTGAAGAACCGCGCCCAGAAGTTCCTGGCGGAGATCGGCTGATCCCCGCCCCCGCGCGCATGCGCTGGGCCCTGGGCATCGCGTACCACGGACAGGCCTACGACGGCTGGCAGAGCCAGCCGTCGGGTCGCACCGTGCAGGACCACCTCGAGGCCGCGCTCTCCCGCTTCGCCGACCGGCCGGTCGCCACCGTGTGCGCCGGCCGCACCGACGCGGGCGTGCACGGCCTGAACCAGGTGGTGCACTTCGACACCGACGCCACGCGCGCGCCCTTCTCGTGGGTGCGCGGCACCAACACCTTCCTTCCCGCCGACATCGCCGTGCAGTGGGCGGTGCAGGTGCCCGACGCGTTCCACGCCCGCGCCAGCGCCCGCGGCCGCCGCTACGCCTACGTGCTGCTGGAGTCGCCGGTGCGCCCGGCGCTGGAGGCCGGCCGCGTGGGCTGGGTGTTCCGCCCGCTGGACGAGGCGGCCCTGCGCGACGCGGCGGCCCGCCTGCTGGGCACGCACGACTTCACCTCGTTCCGCGCCTCGGCCTGCCAGGCCCGCTCGCCGGTCAAGACCCTGGCGCGGGTGGACATCAGCCGGCGCGGTGCCTACTGGCGCTTCGAATTCGAGGCCGACGCCTTCCTGCACCACATGATCCGCAACCTCATGGGCTGCCTGCTGGTGGTGGGCACGGGCCAGCAGCCGCCGGCCTGGATCGACGCGGTGCTGGCCGCCCGCGACCGCGATGCGGCCGCCCCCACCTTCTCGCCCGACGGGCTGTACTTCCTGGGCCCGGTGTACGAGCCGCACTGGGGGCTGCCGGCACGCACGCCTGCCTATGATTGGCTGCCATGAGCACCGGCAGCCCCTCCCAGCCCCGCACCCGCATCAAGATCTGCGGCCTCACCCGCGAGCAGGACGTCGACTGCGCCGCCGAGGCGGGCGTCGACGCGGTCGGCTTCGTGCTGTGGCCCGGCAGCGCGCGCCACGTCACGCCGGCCCGCGCCGCGGCCCTGGCGCGGCGCCTGCCGCCGTACGCCACCCCGGTGCTGCTGCTTGTCAACGCCACGCCCGACGAGGTGCAGGCCGCCGTCGCGGCGGTGCCCCACGCGGTGCTGCAGTTCCATGGCGACGAGACGCCGCGGCAGTGCGTCGAACAGGCCGGGGGCCGGCCCTGGATGCGGGCCGCGCGCGTTCCCCTGGATGCGGCCGTTCCGTTCGACTTGGTAGACTTCGCGGCTTCGCACCCCCTGGCCCAGGCGCTGCTGCTCGATGCGCACGTGGACGGCTACGGCGGGGCCGGAAAGGTCTTCGATTGGTCACGACTTCCACCAAGCGTCAACGCTCACCTCGTCTTGTCTGGTGGGTTGACTGCTGCAAACGTGGCCGATGGCATCGTGCAGGTGCGGCCGCGCTGCAAGTCGCTGGCCGTTGATGTGAGCTCCGGGGTCGAGAGCGCCAAGGGCGTCAAGGACCCGGCCAAGATCCATCAGTTCGTCGCGGCCGTGCGTGCCGCCGACGTGCTCCTCGCAAGTTCTGCCCATGCCCTCCTATCAGCACCCTGATGCCGCCGGCCATTTCGGCCCCTACGGCGGCAGTTTCGTCAGCGAGACCCTGACCCACGCGATCGCCGAACTGCGCGCGGCCTACGCCCGCTACCAGGACGATCCCGAGTTCCTGCGCGAATTCCAGTACGAGCTGGCGCACTTCGTGGGCCGGCCCTCGCCGGTCTACCACGCCGACCGCATGAGCCGCGAGACGGGCGGCGCCCAGATCTGGCTCAAGCGCGAGGACCTGAACCACACCGGCGCCCACAAGATCAACAACGTGATCGGGCAGGCCATGCTGGCGCGCCGCATGGGCAAGCCGCGGGTGATCGCCGAGACCGGCGCCGGCCAGCACGGCGTGGCCACCGCGACCATCTGCGCCCGCTACGGCCTGGAGTGCGTGGTCTACATGGGCTCCGAGGACGTCAAGCGCCAGAGCCCCAACGTCTACCGCATGCACCTGCTGGGCGCCAAGGTGGTGCCGGTCGAGTCCGGCAGCCGCACGCTGAAGGACGCGCTCAACGAGGCCATGCGCGACTGGGTCACCAACGTCGAGAACACCTTCTACATCATCGGCACCGTGGCGGGCCCGCACCCCTACCCGATGATGGTGCGCGACTTCCAGAGCGTGATCGGCCGCGAGTGCATCGAGCAGATGCCGCGCCAGGCCGGCCGCCAGCCCGACGCCGTGGTCGCCTGCGTGGGCGGCGGCAGCAACGCGATGGGCATCTTCCACCCCTACATCCCGTTCGAGTCCACCCGCCTGATCGGCGTCGAGGCCGCAGGCGAGGGCCTGGACAGCGGCAAGCACTCGGCGTCGCTGCAGCGCGGCAGCCCGGGCGTGCTGCACGGCAACCGCACCTACATCCTGCAGGACGCCAACGGCCAGATCACCGAGACCCACAGCGTCAGCGCCGGCCTGGACTATCCCGGCGTCGGCCCCGAGCATGCGTGGCTCAAGGACATCGGCCGCGCCGAGTACGTGGGCGTGACCGACCGCGAGGCGCTCGACGCCTTCCATTACCTGTGCCGCACCGAGGGCATCATCCCGGCGCTGGAATCCAGCCACGCCATCGCCTACGCGATGAAGCTGGCCAAGACCATGCGCAGCGACCAGCACATCCTGGTCAACCTGTCCGGCCGGGGCGACAAGGACATCGGCACCGTGGCCGACCTCAGCGGCGCCGAGTTCTACTGCCGGCCCAGCTGCCGCGGCCAGTCGGTCAAGGGCGGCGAGCAGGTGATCGAGGTGCAGCGATGAGCCGCATCGCCGCCACCTTCCAGCGCCTGGCGCAGCAGGGCCGCAAGGCGCTCATCCCCTACGTCACGGCCGGCTACCCCCAGGCCGACGTCACGCCCGCGCTCATGCACGGCATGGTCGAGGCCGGCGCCGACGTGATCGAGCTGGGCGTCCCCTTCTCCGACCCCATGGCCGACGGCCCCGTGATCCAGAAGGCGGGCGAGCACGCGCTGCGCCTGGGCATCGGCATGCGCGAGGTGCTGGCCATGGTGCGCGAGTTCCGCGCCACGGACGCCACCACCCCGGTCGTGCTCATGGGCTACGCCAACCCCGTCGAGCGCTACGACCTGTCGCACGGCGCCGGCGGCTTCGTGCGCGACGCCGCCGCGGCGGGCGTCGACGGCGTGCTGATCGTCGACTACCCGCCCGAGGAGTGCGCCCAGTTCGCGGCCGACCTGCGCGCCGCCGGCCTGGACCTCATCTTCCTGCTGGCGCCCACCTCGACCCCGCAGCGCATGCAGGAAGTGGCGCGGGTGGCCAGCGGCTACGTCTACTACGTCTCGCTCAAGGGCGTCACCGGCGCCGGCCACCTGGACACCTCGGCGGTCGAGCAGGCGCTGCCGCGCATCCGCGAACACGTGAAGATCCCCGTGGGCGTGGGCTTCGGCATCCGCGACGCCGAGACCGCGCGCGCCATCGGCCGCGTGGCCGACGCGGTGGTCATCGGCACCAAGCTGCTGCAGCTGCTCGAAGGCCAGCCGCGCGAGCAGGTGGTGCCCGTGGCCGCTGGCTTCCTGCGCGGCATCCGCCAGTCCCTCGACGCGTAAAATCCCGCCTCCACCGGAGCACCCACCGCATGAGCTGGCTCGAGAAACTGCTGCCCCCGAAGATCCAACCGACGGACCCGACCGAGCGCCGCAGCGTGCCAGAGGGCCTGTGGGTCAAGTGCCCCAGCTGCGAGACGGTGCTGTACAAGACCGACCTCGAGCAGAACGTCAACGTCTGCCCGCAGTGCGGCCACCACCACCGCATCGGCGCCCGTGCCCGGCTCGACGCCTTCCTGGATGCCGAGGGCCGCTGGGAGATCGGCCAGGAGGTGCTGCCGGTCGACGCGCTGAAGTTCAAGGACAGCCGCCGCTATCCCGAGCGCCTGAAGGAAGCCCTGGAGAACACGGGCGAGACCGATGCGCTGGTGGTCCTGGGCGGTGCCGTCCACGGCATCAGCCTGGTGGCGGCCTGCTTCGAGTTCGACTTCATGGGCGGCTCCATGGGCAGCGTGGTCGGCGAGCGCTTCGTGCGCGGCGTCGAGAGCGCGCTCGAGCAGAAGGTCCCCTTCGTGTGCTTCACCGCCACCGGCGGCGCACGCATGCAGGAAGGCCTGCTGTCGCTGATGCAGATGGCCAAGACCAACGCGGCCCTCACCCGGCTGGCCAAGAAGGGCCTGCCCTACATCAGCGTGCTGACCGACCCCACGATGGGCGGCGTGAGCGCCGGCTTCGCCTTCATGGGCGACCTGGTGATCGCCGAACCCAAGGCGCTGATCGGCTTTGCCGGCCCGCGCGTGATCGAGTCCACGGTGCGCGTGAAGCTGCCCGAAGGCTTCCAGCGGGCCGAGTTCCTGCAGGAGAAAGGCGGCGTCGACTTCATCTGTGACCGCCGCGAGCTGCGCGGCCGCATCGCCCGCGCGCTGGCGATGCTGCAGCGCCAGCCCGCCGACGCGGTGATCTGAGCGCCGACGCGCCAGCAAGGACAACGGCGGGCCAGGCCCGCCGTTCGCGTTCCTAGACGCCCGTCAGCGACGACAGCACGATCGACGCGACCTGCAGCACCACCAGCAGGGCCAGCGGCGACAGGTCGATGCCACCCACCAGCGGCAGCAGCCGGCGGAACGGCCGCAGCAGCGGCGCCACCAGGCGGTCGATCACGTCGGCCGCCGGGGAGTCGGTGCGCACCCACGACAGGATCGCGTGGATGATCACCAGCGCCGTCATGGCCGACAGGGCCAGCCGCAGCAGCCCGAGCAGCGACAGCAGGAACACCATGCCGATCGCGCCCCGGCCGAAGGCGCCCCACAGCAGCAGGTCCTTGGCCAGCACGACCAGGTAGGCGGCCAGCAGGCTGGCGACGTCCCAGCCGGCCACCGAGGGCAGCAGCTTGCGCAGCGGCAGCACCAGCCAGTCGGTCAGCGCGAACACGAAGCGCCCCACCGGATTGCCGAACGGCACCCGCTGGCGCTGCATGAACAGCCGCAGCAGGCACGCACCGCCGACCAGGCCGGTGAGCACGTCCAGCAGCAAGGAAAGGATTTGGTAAAGCATGGGCCCCCGCCGTCACTCCTTCGTGGGATCATAGCGGCGCCCTCGTGCCCCTCTGCCTCTCTTGAGCTCCCCCCTCACCCTGCAGTCGCTCCCGCTGTTCCCGCTGGGCACCGTGCTGTTCCCCGGCGGCCTGCTGCCGCTGCGCATCTTCGAGGTGCGCTACCTGGACATGATCCAGCGCTGCCACCGCGCCGGCGCGCCCTTCGGCGTGGTGTCGCTGGTGCAGGGACACGAGGTGCGGCTGCCCGGTGCGGCCACCGAGGCCTTCGCCGGCGTGGGCACGCTGGCCACCATCGAGGCGCTCGAGCAGCCCCGCCCCGGCCTGCTGATGATCCGCGCGACGGGCACCCAGCGCTTTCGCATCCGCAGCCGCGAGCAGCTGCGCCACGGCCTGTGGGTGGCCGACGTCGAGCAGGTCGAGGCCGACAAGGCCGTGACCGTGCCCGAGGACCTGCAGGGCACGGCCGACGCCCTAGCCAGCCTGGTCAAGGCGCTCGAGGACAAGGGCACGCCCGCCGCCCAGATGCCGCTGCAGCCGCCGTGGCATTACGACGACTGCGGCTGGGTGGCCAACCGCTGGTGTGAACTCCTGCCCATGCCGGCGGAGCTCAAGCAGCGCATGCTCGAGTTGGATAATCCGCTGGTGCGGCTCGAACTGGTCGGCGACCTGCTGGCCAGGACGGGCATCGCGACCTAGCGACCCATGACCTCCAAGATCCTCGGTTGGCCGCGCTCGGCCAAGCGGCTGCTCGTGTTCGTGCTCGACCTGGTGCTGGCCCTGCTGGCGACCTGGGTGGCCTTCAGCCTGCGCTTCGACCAGCCCAACGTCCCGCAGGGGAACCAGTGGATCCTGTACGGCCTGGCGCCGGCGCTGGCGCTGCCGGTGTTCGTGCGGTTCGGCCTGTACCGCGCCATCTTCCGCTACACCGGCCTGGCCGCGCTGGGTGCCATCGTGCGGGCCGTCGCCCTGTACGCCGCGTTGCTGCTGGCCGTGGTGCTCGTGCTGCAGTCCCAGGGCTACGACAACCTGCCGCGCACGGTCGCCATCCTGCAGCCCATCCTGTTCGGCCTGCTGGTGACCGCCAGCCGCACCATGGCGCGCCTGGCGTTCTCGGACCCGCGCGGCGCGGCGCGCCGGCTGCTGATCTACGGCGCCGGTGCGGCCGGCCTGCAGACCGCGGCGGCCACGTCCAGCACGCGCGAGTTCGTGCTGCTCGGTTTCGTCGACGACGACCCGGCCAAGGTGGGGCGCACGATCAACGCCTCGCGCGTGTACCGTCCGGCCGACCTGCCGCTGGTGATCGACCGCCTGGGCGTCACCGACATCCTGCTGGCCATCCCCAGCGCCTCGCGGCAGCGGCGCAACGCGATCATCGAGTCGCTGTCGGCGCTGCCCGTGCACATCCGCACCATCCCCGGCCTGACGGCCCTGGCCGCGGGGGACGTCAGCGTGCGCGACTTCGAGGAGCTCGGCGTCGAGGACCTGCTGTCGCGCGCGCCGGTGGATCCCGATCCGGACCTGCTGGCGCGCAGCACCACCGGCCGCACCGTGCTGGTCACCGGTGCGGCCGGCAGCATCGGGTCGGAGCTGTGCCGCCAGCTGCTGCGCAGCGCGCCCGCCAGGCTCGTGCTGCTGGACCACAGCGAGTTCGGCCTGTACAGCGTGCACGCCGAACTGCAGGCGCTGGCCGCCGGCCTGGGCAGCGCCTGCGAGCTGGTGCCCGTGCTCGGCGACGTGCGCGTGGCCAGCCGCATGGTGCAGGTCTGCCGGCGCTGGACGCCGCATGCGATCTACCACGCGGCGGCCTACAAGCACGTTCCGCTGGTCGAGGACAACGTGGCCGAGGGCGTGGGCGCCAACGTGTTCGGCACCCTGGCGATGGCCTGCGCCGCCATCGTGACGCGGGTCGAGCGCTTCGTCCTGGTCTCGACCGACAAGGCGGTGCGCCCGACCAATGTGATGGGCGCCAGCAAGCGGGTGGCCGAGCTCGTGCTGCAGGCCCTGGCCGACGAGCCGGCGCCGGCGCTGCCCCAGTGGCTCGGCCTGCCGGCCGCCGGCCCGCACGGCACCTGCTTCGCCATGGTGCGCTTCGGCAACGTGCTCGATTCCAGCGGCAGCGTCGTCCCGCTGTTCCGCCGCCAGATCGCCGCCGGCGGCCCCGTGACCGTGACCCACCCCGAGGTCACGCGCTACTTCATGACCATCCCCGAGGCCGCCCAGCTGGTGGTGCAGGCCGGCGCCATGGCGCGCGGCGGCGAGGTCTTCGTGCTCGACATGGGCGAGCCCGTGCGCATCCTCGAGCTGGCCCGGCGCATGGTGCGCCTGTCGGGACGGCGCCTGCGCGACGCCCAGCACCCCGAGGGCGACATCGAGATCACCCTCACCGGCCTGCGCCCCGGGGAGAAGCTGTACGAGGAGCTGCTGATCGGCGACGACCCGCAGCCGACGGCGCACCCGAGGATCATGCAGGCGCGCGAGGAGCGCATGGCATGGCCGCAGCTGCTGCAGGCCCTCTCGGCGCTGCACCAGGCGGCCGTCGAGGGCCGCGAGCCCGCGGTGCGCGCCGCGCTGGCCGGGCTGGTGCCCGGCGCGCGCATCCCCGGGGCGCAGCCCGCGCAGCAGGTGCCGGCATGAGCGGGACGGCGCAACGCGTCACCACGCTGGCCGGCCAGGCCTTCGACGCAGCGCCCGGCCAATCGCTGCTGGACGCCGCCTTGCAGGCCGGCGTGGTGTTCGAGCACAGCTGCCGCAGCGGCCGCTGCGGCAGCTGCAAGGCACGCGTGGTCGCCGGCCGCACCGCGCTGGCCGGCAGCGAGACCGGGCTGGCCGCGGCCGAGCGCGAGGCCGGCTGCATCCTGACCTGCGTGCGCACGGTCGCCGGCGAGCCCGTGCGCCTGGACGTCGAGGCCTCGGACCTGCGCCTGCCGCCGGCCCGGCTGCTGCCCTGCAAGATCGACGCCCTGGAGGACGTCGCGCCGGGCGTGCGGCGCGTGCGGCTGCGGCTGCCGCCCCAGCAGCCCCTGGCCTGGCTGGCCGGCCAGTACGTGGACCTGCTGGGGCCCGGCGGCATCCGGCGCAGCTACTCGATCGCGAACGCGCCCGCCGCCGGTGCGGGCATCGAGTTGCACGTGCGGCAGGTGGCCGGGGGCGCCTTCAGCGCCTACTGGTTCGGCCCGGCCCGGCCGGGCGACCTGCTGCGCCTGCAGGGACCGCTGGGCAGCTGCGTGCTGCGCGAGCCGCTGGACCGCTCGCTCGTGCTGCTGGCCACGGGCACCGGCATCGCCCCGGTCAAGGCCATGCTGGAGGACCTGGCGGCCCGGCCGGCGGCCGCACGCCCGCCCGCCATCCACCTGGCCTGGGGCGGCCGCTCCCCGGCCGACCTGTACTGGGATCCGGGGCTGCTGCCGCTGGACCTGCACTACACCCCGGTGGTGTCGCGGCCCGACGTCGCCTGGCAGGGCCGGCGCGGCTGGGTGCAGCATGCGGCACTAGAATCCGGCGTTCCGTGGGCGCAGGCCGTGGTGCATGCGTGCGGATCGGCCCGGATGGTCGACGATGCGCGCAGCGTGCTCGTCGGCGCCGGCCTCGATCCGCGGCGGTTCCACGCGGACGCCTTCCTGCCATCGTCCTGAGGCACGGGTCCATCCATGAAAGCTGTCATCCTGGCCGGAGGCCTGGGAACCCGGCTCGCCGAAGAGACCACCATCCGCCCCAAGCCGATGGTGGAGGTGGGCGGACGTCCCGTGCTCTGGCACATCATGAAGTGCTACGCGCACCATGGCATCAACGACTTCGTGATCTGCTGCGGCTACCGCGGCTACGTGATCAAGGAGTACTTCGCCAACTACTTCCTGCACATGTCGGACGTGACCTTCGACATGCGCTCGAACCGCATGGAAGTGCACCAGCGCCGCGCCGAACCCTGGACGGTCACGCTGGTGGACACCGGCGAGACCTCGATGACCGGCGGCCGCCTGCGGCGGGTGGCGGACCACGTGCGCGACGAGGACGCCTTCTGCTTCACCTACGGCGACGGCCTGAGCGACGTGGACATCGGCGCGACGATCGCCTTCCACAAGGCGCACGGCAAGGCCGCCACGCTGATGGCCACCTACCCGCCGGGCCGCTTCGGCGCGCTCGACATCGACGGCGGACGCGTGCTGCGCTTCCGCGAGAAGCCCAGGGGCGACGGCGCCCGCATCAACGGCGGCTTCTTTGTCCTGTCGCCGCGGGTGCTGTCGCTGCTCGACGGCGACGACTGCGTGTGGGAGCAGGAGCCGCTCGCGCGGCTGGCGGAGGCCGGCGAACTCATGGCCTGGGAGCACGACGGCTTCTTCCAGCCGATGGACACGCTGCGCGACAAGCAGCACCTGGAGGACCTGTGGACGCGGGGCACGGCACCTTGGAAGACCTGGGCCTGACCGCGGCGCTGACCAGGCAGGCGTGGCAGGGCCGGCGCGTGCTGGTGACGGGCCACACCGGCTTCAAGGGCGGCTGGCTCTGCCTGTGGCTGCAGTCGCTGGGAGCCGAGGTGCACGGCCTGGCGCTCGCGCCCTCGACCACGCCCAGCCTGCACGAGCTCGCGCAGGTGGACGCCGGCATGCAGGGCCGCATCGGGGACATCCGCGACCTGGCGACGGTCCGGGCGGCCGTCGATGCCGCGCAGCCGGAGGTGATCTTCCACCTGGCGGCGCAGCCGCTGGTGCGCGCCTCCTATGCCGACCCGGTCGCCACCTACGCCACCAACGTCATGGGCACGGTCCACGTGCTCGAGGCCGCGCGCGCCTGCGGCCGCGTGCGTGCCGTCGTCAACGTCACCACCGACAAGTGCTACGAGAACCGCGAGTGGCCCTGGCCCTACCGCGAAGACGAGCCGCTCGGCGGGCATGACCCGTACAGCAGCAGCAAGGCCTGCGCCGAGATCGCCACGGCAAGCTGGCGCCGCTCCTTCCTGCAGGCGCCCGGGCTGCCCGCGGTGGCCACGGCGCGCGCCGGCAACGTCATCGGCGGCGGCGACTGGTCCGAGGACCGCCTGCTGCCCGACCTGCTGCGCGCCTGGGAAACCGGGCGCCCGGCCGTGCTGCGCAACCCGCTGGCCGTGCGCCCCTGGCAGCACGTGCTCGAGCCGCTGGCCGGCTACCTGCTGCTCGCCCAGCGGCTGCTCGCGGGCGGCGACGCCTGGGCACGCGCCTGGAACTTCGGCCCGGTCGAGGGCGATGCCCGGCAGGTCGGCTGGGTGGCCGACACGCTGGCGCACCACTGGCCGGGCAGCGCGGGCTGGGTGCAGGACGCCCAGGCGCAACCGCACGAGGCGCAGCTCCTGCGGCTGGACGCGACGCTGGCGCGCGTCCGCCTGGGCTGGCAACCGTGCTGGCCGCTCGCGCACGCCCTGGCCCAGGTGGCCGACTGGCACCGGTCCTGGCGGGCGGGCGACGACGCGCGCGGGCTCTGCCTGCGCCAGATCCAGGCCTACACGGCCGACCTCACCAAGGCACAGCCATGACAGGCAGCATCCAGCACGTCGACGTCCCCTCCCCCTCCGCGGACGCCCTGCGCCGCCAGATCGCGACGCTGGTGCGGCAGTACGCGGAGATCGCGCATGCGCCGCCGGCCTTCAGGCCGGGCGAGTCCGCCGTTCCCGTGTCGGGCAAGGTGGTGGGCCCGCGCGAACTGGAACTGATGGTCGAGGCCAGCCTGGATGGCTGGCTCACGACCGGGCGCTTCAACGACATGTTCCAGCGCCGGCTCGCCGAGTGGCTGGGCGTGCGGCACGTGCTGACCGTCAACTCCGGTTCGTCGGCCAACCTGGTGGCCTTCTCGACCCTCACCTCCCCGCGGCTGGGCGAGCGCGCGATCCGTCCGGGCGACGAGGTCATCGGGGTGGCGGCAGGCTTCCCGACCACGGTCAACCCGATCCTGCAGTTCGGCGCGGTCCCGGTCTTCGTCGACGTCGACCTGGCCACGCACAACATCGACCCCGACCTGATCGAGGCGGCCATCGGCCCGCGCACCAAGGCCATCATGCTGGCCCACAGCCTGGGCAATCCGTTCAACCTCGACGTGGTGACCGCGCTGTGCCGCAAGCACGGCCTGTGGCTGGTCGAGGACTGCTGCGACGCCCTCGGCGCCACCTGGCGCGGGCGCAAGGTCGGCACCTTCGGCGACATCGCCACACTGAGCTTCTACCCGGCCCACCACATCACGATGGGCGAAGGCGGGGCCGTGTTCACGGACAACGACGAGCTGCGCCAGATCGCCGAGTCGTTCCGCGACTGGGGGCGCGACTGCTACTGCGCGCCGGGCAAGGACAACACCTGCGGGCGTCGCTGGTGCTGGCAGCTGGGCGAACTGCCCGAGGGCTACGACCACAAGTACATCTACAGCCACCTGGGCTACAACCTGAAGATCACCGACATGCAGGCCGCCTGCGCGCTGGCCCAGATGGAGCGGCTCGACGAGTTCATCGCCACGCGCAAGCGCAACTTCGCGTACCTGCTCGAGCGGCTGCAGCCGATGGCGCAGTTCTTCCACCTGCCCGAGGCCACGCCGCATGCCGACCCGTCGTGGTTCGGGTTCCCGCTGGTGCTGCGGCCCGAGGCGGGCGTGGCACGGCGCGACCTGCTCGCCTACCTCGACCAGCACCGCATCGGCACCCGCCTGCTGTTCGCGGGCAACCTCACGCGCCAGCCCTACATGGCAGGACGCAACTACCGGGTCAGCGGCAACCTGCAGCGCACGGACACGGTCATGAACCAGACCTTCTGGCTCGGCGTGTACCCGGGGCTGGACGAGCGCCACCTGGACTGGGTCGTCGACCGGCTCGGCGACTTCTTCGGCCTGGGCTTCTGATGGCCGGCGGTTCCCCGCAGCGCATTCGCGACGGCGACGTCGCCGCCGTGCTGGCGCGCAAGCTGCCTTGGGCGCGGCTGGCAGGGGCGCGCGTGCTGGTCACCGGGGCCGGCGGCTTCCTGGGCGGCATGCTGGTGCGCACCCTGCTCGCGCTGCACGGCGCGGGGCTGGTCGATGCGCCGGTGCGCGTCGTGGCCGCAGCGCGCCACCTGGACACTGCACGGGCGCGGCTCGCCGACGTCGCGGGCGACCTGGCGCTCGAATGGCTGCATTGGGACCTGGGCACCCTCGGCGTGCCCGAGACCGGGCCGCTGGACTGGGTCCTGCATGCCGGCAGCCAGGCCAGCCCGCGCCACTACGGCAGCGACCCGGTGGGCACGCTCCTGCCCAACACGGTCGGCACCGCAGCCCTGCTGCAGGCGCTGGCGCGCAGCCCCCGCCCCCAGGGGTTCCTGTTCGTGAGCAGTTCCGAGGTCTACGGCAGCACGGCAGGACAGGAGCGGCTGGCCGAGGACAGCTACGGCGTCGTCGACCCGGCCAGCGTGCGCGCCTGCTACGCCGAGGCCAAGCGCGCCGGCGAGACGCTGTGCGTGGCCTGGCACCACCAGCATGGGCTGCCGGTGCACATCGTGCGCCCCTTCCACACCTACGGCCCGGGGCTGCAGCCCGACGACGGGCGGGTGTTCGCCGACTTCGTCTTCGACGTGCTGGCACGGCGCCCCATCGTCATGCGCAGCGACGGCAGCGCGCGCCGGGCCTTCTGCTACGTCTCCGATGCGGTGGCCGGCTTCTTCACCGTGCTGCTGTCCGGCGAGCCGGGCCGGCCCTACAACGTGGCCAATCCGGACGGCGAACTGTCCGTGGCCGAACTGGCCAGGCTGCTCGTGCGGCTGGATGGGGGCGATCCCGACTCTACCGCATCGATCCGCTTCGAGCCACCCCAGGGTGGCTACCTGCCCAGCACGTTCAGCCAGTTGATCCCGGACGTCGGCCGCCTGGCCGCACTCGGATGGACCGCTGCGATCACGCCGGAACAGGGCTTCCGGCGCACCCTGGAGGCCCACCGCCCATGACCACGCTGGCAGCGCTGAAGCAGCAGTTTCGCGAGGGGACGCTTCCCAAGCCCGACTACATCGCCCGCGCACTGGACGTGCACCGGGTGTTGTTCTCGTACCTCGACGTGGTGCGCAGCACCGACGTGCGCGAGATCCGCATCACGCCCGAAGGCCTGGCCTTCCAGGTCGGAGAGGAAGGCCTCTGGCTGATGGCGCCGCCCGACGAGGCGCGGGTCGCCCCTGTGGAGGTGATGAACTTCGACCAGTACGAGCCCGCCGAGACGCGCGTCATGGACCTGCTCGCAGGGGACGCGCGCGTGGTGCTGGACATCGGCGCCAACATCGGCTGGCATGCCCTGCGCCTGGCCCGGCGCCTGCCGCAGGCCGTGGTGCACGCCTTCGAACCGATCCCGGCCACCCATGGCTGGCTGGTGCGCAACATCGCGCTCAACGCACTGGGCGACCGGGTGCATCCGCACGCCGTGGGGCTGTCCGAGCGCAGCGGGCCGGCGAGCTTCTTCGTCAGCCCCACGGGCGGCACGAACGCCTCGATGCGCAACGTGGCCGGGGCCGCGGACGCGAGCGCCGTCGAAGGCCGCACGCTGACGCTGGACGACTGGGCCGAGCAGGCCGGCGTCGCGCCCGACTTCATCAAGTGCGACGTCGAGGGCGCCGAACTGCTCGTGTTCCGCGGGGCCGAGGCCACGCTGAGGCGCTCGCAGCCGGTGGTGTTCTCGGAGCTGCTGCGCAAGTGGTCGCGGCCCTTCGGCTACCACCCCAACGACATGCTGGCGTGGTTCGACGCGCTGGGCTACGCCTGCCTGGCCGTCGGGGGCGCAGGCGTGGCGCCGATCACGACGGTGACGGACGACACGGTGGAGACCAACTTCGCGTTCCTGCACCGCGAGAAGCACGCGGCGCTCATCACCGCCTGCGGGGCCGGCCGGTGAGCACGACCCACAGCATCGCGCTGGCACGGCGCGTGCGGGCCCAGGCGCTGCGCATGGTGCACGGCGCGCGCGCCTCCCACATCGGCAGCGCTCTGTCGATCGCCGACATCCTGGCGGTCCTCTATGCCCGGGTGCTGCAGGTGCGGCCCGAGGACCCGGCCTGGCCACAGCGGGACCGCTTCATTTTGAGCAAGGGGCACGCCTGCGTCGCCCTGTACGCCACGCTCGCCGAGCGCGGCTTCCTGCCCGTCGGACAGCTGGCCCGGTACGGCGCGGACCACTCGGTCCTGATGAACCACGTCAGCCACCACGTGCCGGGCGTGGAGTTCTCCACCGGGTCGCTGGGCCACGGGCTGCCCTTCGGCACGGGCAAGGCCCTGGCGGCCCGGCGCCGCGGCGCCGGCTGGCGCACCTTCGTGCTCCTGAGCGACGGCGAATTGGGCGAGGGCAGCAACTGGGAGGCCATGCTGTTCGCCGCGCACCACCGGCTGGACAACCTGGTGGCCATCGTCGATGCGAACGGCCTGCAGAGCCTGGGCAGCGTCGAGGACACGCTGCGGGTGGAACCGCTGGCGTCCAAGTTGCAGGCCTTCGGCTGGGCGGTGCGCGAGGTGGACGGGCACGACCACGAGGCGCTCGCCGCGGCGCTCGGTGCCACGCCGTGGGAGCCGGGGCGGCCGGGCCTGCTCGTGGCCCGCACGGTCAAGGGCAAGGGCGTGCCCTTCATGGAGCACAGCGTGGCGTGGCACTACAAGTCGCCCGACGACGCCCAGCTGGCGCAGGCACTGGCGGCACTGGGCCCGGAGGCCGGCGATGCGTAACGCGTTCATCGACGAACTGGTGCAGCTGGCGCAGCGGCACCCGCAGATCGCCCTGGTGGTCGGTGACCTGGGCTGGTCCGTGGTCGAGCCGTTCGCGGACCGGTTCCCCGAACGCTTCGTCAATGCGGGCGTGGCCGAGCAGAACATGACCGGCCTGGCGGCCGGGATGGCGTCCGAGGGCTACCACGTCTTCACCTACTCCATCGCGAACTTCCCGACCTTCCGCTGCGCGGAGCAGATCCGCAACGACGTCGACTACCACCGGCTGCCCGTGACGGTGGTGGCCGTGGGCGGCGGGCTGGCCTACGGTGCGCTGGGCTACTCGCACCACGCCGTGCAGGACTACGCGCTGATGCGCAGCTTCCCGAACATGGTGATCGCGGCGCCGGGCGACCCGATGGAGGTGCGCGCCTGCCTGCGCTGGCTGGTGGACCATCCGCAGCCGTCGTACCTGCGGCTGGGCAAGGCGGGCGAGCCCTGCTTCCACGCGCAGGTGCCCGAGGTCGAGCCCGGCCGCTGGCTGCACGTGGCGGATGCCGCGGACTCCGCACCGGCGGGCACCCTGCTGAGCACCGGGGCCACCCTGCAGTTCGCGATGGAACTGCAGGAGATGCAACCCTGGCGCTCGCACGCGGTCCACAGCCTGCCGCTGTGGAGCATGGGGAGCAAGCCGCTGCAACGCGGCCAGGTGCGTCCGTGGGGACAGGTGGTGACGCTCGAGGACCACCTGGCCGACGGTGGCTTCGGTTCGTGGTTGTGCGAGGCGGTCGCCGGCACAGTGGACGCAGGACGGGTGCGGGGCGTCGCGCTGGACCCGCGCGTCTGCGGCACCGTGGGATCGCAGGCGACCCTGAACGCCTGGGGCGGGCTGGATGCAGCCACGCTGCGTCCCTGAGGGCGGCCATGACACGGCTGCTGTCGATCGTGGTGCCGACCTACAACCGCGCGGCGCACCTGGCGCTGCTGCTGGACACGTTGGCGCAGGAAGACGCCGCGGTGCTGGAGCGCATCGCGGTGGTGATCGGCGACAACGCCTCGACCGACCGCACGCCCGAGGTCACGGACACCTTCGCCGCCCGGCACCCCGGCACCCTGGTCCTGCGCCATCCGCAGAACGTGGGGCCGGAGATGAACTTCTGCCTCTGCCTGGACCGGGTCGAGACGCCCTGGTTCTGGATCTTCGGCGACGACGACCTGCCCAAGCCCGGCGTGCTCGCCACCGTGCTGCGCCTGCTCCAGGCGCAGCGTCCCGATCTGGTCTACCTGCGCAGCGAATGGCTGCCGGTGCTGCACGGCAGGGACGACGGCACGCCGCTGGCCGCCATCACACCGGTGCAGGTGCCGGCCGACCGGTTCGCCCGCGACGTGCACATCTGGATCACCTTCATCTCCGGCATGGTGGTCCACCGCGCCCGCCTGCGCGAGCTGGCGCCCCACGGCGACCTGCGCCGCCACGTGGGCACGAGCCTGGTGCAGCTGGGCTGGATCCTGCCGCTGCTGCGCGAGGACGCGCGGCTGTGGGTCGTCCCGCAGCCGTGCATCCTGGCCACCTCGGGCAACAGCGGCGGCTACCGCCTGGTGCAGGTGTTCGGCGACCACCTGCCGCGCATCCTCGCGCAGGAACTGCCGGCCGGCAGCGCCCTGGCGCGGCCCATCCTGTCCACCCTGTGCTGGTGGTTCCTGCCCGGCCTGCTGTGGCTCAGCCGCGGCAGCGCGGGCCGGGCCTTCGTGGCCGAGGACCTGCTCGGGTCCTTGGGCCGGCTGCGCGCGAGCACCGCGTACGCCCTGGTGCTGTGGCCGATCGCGCGCCTGCCCCGGGCGCTGGCGTTCCCGGCCTGGGCGGCCACCCGCGTGCTGGGCCGGGCGCAGCAGGCGCTGTTCCGCCGCCGCTACCGGGCGCCGGCGGGAGCCGCCCGATGAACCGTCCCCACCCGTCCGCCGTGGCCGTGCCGCGGCCTGGTGTCCACGTGCCCGCAGCGGCCGGAGCCGGCGCCTGAGGGCGCCCGGCGCCTTCCCCGCCAGCCGACCACCATGGAACTGCTTCGGGCCAGCCTCGTGCTCGGGATCTCGACCGCCATCCGGCTGGGCGCGAACCTGGCGGTGGTGAAGGTGATCGCCCTCGTGCTCGGCACCGAGGGCCTGGGGCAGCTCGGCCAGTTCATGAGCATGATCGCGCTGGTCAGCGCGCTGGCGGGTGGCGGCATCGCCCTGGGCGTGACACGGCACGTGGCCGAGCAGCAGGGTGGCCGCGGCACCGGCACCCCGCACCTGCACGCTGCCGCCGTGATCTGGCTGGCCACGGGCCTGCTGTTCGCGGCCCTGCTGGCGATCGGCGCCGGCCCGCTGTCGACCTGGCTGCTCGGCACCGCGGCCTACGCCCCGGTGTTCTGGGGCATGGCCGCTTGCCAGTTCGCCATCGGCGCGACCAACCTGCTGTCGGCCGTCATCAACGGCCGGCAGGACGTGCGGGGGCTCGCCGCGGCACAGACCCTCTCCGCGATCGCCGGCGCAGCGCTGACCACGGGCCTGGTCGCCTGGGCCGGCCTGGCCGGCGCGATGTGGGGCCTGCTGCTCGGGCCGTCGCTGGCCGTCCTGTTCGTGGCGGCGCGCGTGCGGCGCAAGGGCTACCTGCAGCGCGGCTGGTTGCAAGGCGCGCAGCCCCGGCACTACCGCGACCTGCTGCGCTACACCGGCATGGTGGTGGTGGCCGTGTGCACGATGCCGCTGGCGCAGGTCCTGCTGCGCACCTGGCAGGCCGATGCGCTCGGCTGGCACCAGGCCGGCATCTGGCAGGGCCTGGTCAAGCTGTCCGATGCCTGGCTGCAGCTGGGCATGCTGGTGCTGGTGTCCTGGTACTACCCGCGCGTGTCGCAGGCGGCCACGCCGCAGGCGCTGCACGCGCACGTGCGCTCCACCTTCCTGGCGTTCGCGGCGCTGCTCGTCCCGGCAGCCCTGGCGATCTGGCTGCTGCGCGACCTGGTGATCCGGCTGCTGTTCACCGAGGACTTCCGGGCGATGGGGGACCTGATGGCGGCGCAGTTGGCCGGCGACGTGCTGCGCACGCTGGGCAGCATCCTGGGCTACATCGCGCTGGCCAAGGCGCGCACGCGGCTGTACGTCGGCGCCGAGGTGTTCAACGCGGGCACGGTGCTGCTGCTGTCGCACCTGCTGATCCCGGTGCTGGGTCCCCAAGGCGTGCCGGTGGCGTACTTCGCCACGTTCGCGCTGTACTGCGCCATCGGCCTGGCGATCTACGGCCGGTGGCATCGGCGCCACGTGCAGGGGGCGGCTGAACAGTTGCCACAATCCACCCCACCATGAGCGCCCTGCGACGCCTCGCCCTCGCCCTCTACCCACGCCCCGCGCACATCGGCGCCCTGGGCCGTGGCAGCGTGGTGCTGCTGCCCCGCCGGGTCCAGGGCGCACCGCATGTGCGCATCGGCGCCGACGTCGTGGTGCAGCCGCACGGCTGGATCGCGGCGGTCGAGCAGTACGCCGGCCAGCAATGGCGGCCCCGCATCGAGATCGGCGACCACTGCCGCATTGGCCGCCATGCCGTCATCACCGCGGTCGAGCGCGTCACGCTGGGCGAGGGCTGCCTGCTGAGCGAGCAGGTGTTCATCTCCGACCATGCGCACGGCACGGACCCCGGGCCGGTGGCCCCAGCGCGCCAGCCCCTGGCCCCCCTGGGGGCGGTGCACATCGGCCGGCACTGCTTCATCGGCATCCGCGCCTGCATCCTCGGCGGCGTGACCCTGGGCGACCACTGCGTGGTGGGCGCCAACGCGGTGGTCACCCGCTCGTTTCCCGCCGGCTCGGTGCTGGCTGGCGCACCGGCCCGGCTGGTGCGCACCCTGCCCGTGCCCGCCACCCCGGCACCAGCCAGCGAACGCCATGCCGTTTGACAGCCACCATCCACGCGCCGCCTTCACCATCTGCGCCCGCAACTACATGGCGCAGGCGCTGGTGCTGCGCGCATCCTTCCTGCGTCGCCATCCCGACCACGACTTCTTCATCGTGCTGGTCGACCGGCGCGACGAGGCCTTCGCCGCGCGGCATGCCGGCGCGGGCCTGGTCTGGGCGGAGGACCTCGGGCTGCCGCGCTTTCCCGCCCATGCGCTGCGGTTCGACGTCATCGAGCTGAGCACCAACGTCAAGCCGCATTGCCTGGCGCTGCTGCTGCAGGACCACGAGCGCGTGCTGTACCTGGACCCCGACACGTGGGTGCTGGACACGCTCGATCCGGTCTATGCGGCCCTGGACGACGCCACGCTCATCATCACGCCCGCCGCGACCAGCCCGGTGCTCGACGGCCACCGGCCCGACGACGTCGAGTTCCTGCGGGTGGGCGCCTTCAACCTGGGGTTCATCGGCGTGCGGGCCTGCGACGAGGCGCGGCGTTTCCTGCAGTGGTGGTCCGACCGGTGCCTGGGCGAGGGCTTCCACGAAACCCAGAGCGGCGTGTTCGTCGACCAGAAGTGGATCAACCTGGCGCCGTGCTACTTCGACGGCGTGCGCATCCTGAAGGACCCCGGGGTCAACATGGCGCCGTGGAACCTGCACGAGCGCCGGCTGGCCCCGGCCGAGGGCGGCTGGACCGTCAACGGCGGCGGCAGGCTGCGGCTGTTCCACTTCAGCAGCTTCGACCCGCAGCGGCCGCAGACCATCGCCAAGCGCCAGACGCGGTTCGCCGAGGGCGAGCGCACCGACCTGGCGGACCTGCTGTCGGCCTATGCCCAGGCGGTGCGCGAGGCCGGCCACGACGAGCTCTCGCGCCTGCCCTACGGCTTCGACTACTTTCCCGACGGCCACTACGTGTCGCCGACGCTGCGTCGGCTCTACGCCAGCCCGTTGCACGACTTCCCGCCGGACGAAGACCCGTTCGCGCCGGGGTCGGCGCTGCGTGCCTTCGCGCAGCGCCACCGGCTGATGGGAGCGGGCGTGCGGCCGGCCGAGCGCCTGGTGGCGGTGGACATGGCGCGCTTCGAGCGCCAGGCCCGCATCCTGCGAGGCCTGTTCCGGATCGCGCTGCGCGTGCTCGGCCCCAACCGGTACTTCACGCTGATGCGCTGGCTGGCGCACGCGAGCTCCATCCGGCTGCATCCGCCGCTGTGATGCGCATCGCCCCGCTGCACGTCGCCAAGTACGTCCCCCCGCCCTACGCCGGGGTGGAGGGCCACGTGGACACCCTGCTGCAGGCGCTGGCGCCGCACGCGCCGTGCACGCTGGTGGCCGGCCAGGGCCAGAACGCAGGCCAGGACCGTCCGTACCGGGTGCTGGCCGCCAGGTCGTGGGGCCGGCTCGCCTCGGTCACGATGAGTCCCGGCGTGCTGCCGACGGTGCGGCGCGAGCTGCGCAGCGGCCGCTGCAACCTGCTGCACATCCACGCCCCCAACCCCTGGGGCGACCTGGCCGCGCTGGCCTGCCCGCGCGACGTGCCCGTGGTGATGAGCTGGCACAGCGACATCGTGCGCCAGCGCCGGCTGATGCTGGCCTGGCGGCACGTGCAGCGCGCGGTGCTCGAGCGGGTCGACCGCATCGTGGTGTTCACCCCCGCCCACTACGCCAGCTCGGTGCAGCTGCACCAGCGCGACGTGGCGCACAAGGTGGTGCAGGTGCCCGCCGGCATCGACTTCGCCCACCTGGCGCCCGAGCACGCCGATGCGCAGTCCCTGGCGCGATGGCGGCAGTTCGCGGCCGGGCGGCCGCTGGTGCTGACCGTGGGCCGGCACGTGTACTACAAGGGCTACGCCTACCTGCTCGAGGCACTGGCGCGGATGCGCGAGGAGGCGGCGCTGCTGATGGTGGGCACCGGCCCGCTCACGCCGCAGCTGCAGGCCCAGGCCCAGGCCCTGGGGCTGTCGGGCCGGGTGCACTTCGCCGGCGAGGTGACGGTGCCCGTGCTGGCCGCGGCCTTCCAGGCCTGCGACTACTTCTGCCTGCCGTCGGTCGAGCCGTCCGAGGCCTTCGGCATCGCGTCGGCCGAAGCCATGGCCTGCGGCAAGCCCACGGTGGTCTGCGAGCTGGGCAACGGCGTGAACCACCTGAACCAGCAGGGGCGCACCAGCCTGGCCGTGCCGCCGCGCGACGTGCCCGCGCTGGCCGACGCGCTCGACCTGCTGGCCCGCGACACCGCGCTGCGGGCGCGGCTGGGCGCGGCCGCCGCCACGTGGGTGCGCGGCGAGTTCGGCATCGACGCGATGCGCGAGCGCATGCTGGCCCTGTACCGGAGCCTCCTCGATGGGCGCGCTTGAGGGCCGCTGCATCGCCGTGACCGGCGCCGGCGGCTTCATTGGCCGCACGCTGGTGGCGCACCTGGCGGCGCGCGGTGCCCGCGTGCTGGCCTTCAGCCGGCGCGGGTCGCTGCCCCACGCCGCGCAGACGCGGCCGCTGCCTCCCGATGCCGCCAGGCTGGCGCCGATGCTGGCCGGCAGCGACGCCGTCGTGCACCTGGCGGCCGTGGCGCACGCCGCCGCCCAGGGCACGGCTGGCGGCCTGGAGGCCACCTTCGCCCCCAACCTGCGGCTGACCTGCCAGGTGGCGCAGGCCTGCGTGGCCGCGGGCGTGCCCCGGCTGGTGCTCGTCAGCTCGATCGGCGTGCACGGCGTGCGCACCACCGGGCGCCCGTTCCGCGCCGACGACGCACCCGCACCGGTCGAGCCCTATGCGGTGAGCAAGCTGGCCTGCGAGGACGCCGCGCGGTCCATCGCCGCGTCGTCGGCGCTGGACCTGGTGGTCGTGCGGCCGCCGCTCGTGCACGGGCCCGGCGCGCCCGGCAACTTCGGCGCGCTCTGGCGCGCCGTCGCCCGCGGGCTGCCGCTGCCGCTGGGCTGCATCGAGAACCGGCGCAGCCTGGTGGGCGTGGACAACCTCGCCGACCTGCTCGCCCTGTGCGCCGTGCATCCGGCGGCCGCCGGACAGGTGGTCCTGCCTGCCGACGGCGAGGACGTGTCCACCCCGGCGCTGGTGGCACGCATCGCCAGGGCGCAGGGACGCAGGGCGCGGCTGTGGCGGGTGCCCCTGCCGCTGCTGCGGGCGGCCGGCTCGGCCCTGGGGCGCCGGGCCGCGGTCGAGCGCCTGGCCTGGTCGCTGCAGGTCGACGCGGGAGCGACGCGCAGCCTGCTCGGCTGGCAACCGCCGTGGACGCTGGACGACGGCCTGGCACGGGCCGCGGCGGCGGAAGGGGGCGCATGAAACGCGCGCTGGACCTGCTGCTGGCCCTGGTGCTGCTCATGGCGCTGGCGCTGCCGCTGCTGCTGACGGCGCTGGCGGTGCGCCTGACCTCGCCCGGGCCGGTGCTGTACTGGTCCGACCGGGTCGGCCGCGACAACCGGCTGTTCCGCATGCCCAAGTTCCGCAGCATGCGGGTCGACACGCCCGTGGTGGCCACCCACCTGCTGCAGGACCCGGCGCGCTGGCTCACCCCCATCGGCAGCCTGCTGCGCACCAGCAGCCTCGACGAACTGCCGCAGCTGTGGTGCATCCTGCGCGGCGAGATGAGCTTCGTCGGTCCGCGCCCTGCCCTGTACAACCAGCACGACCTGGTGCGGCTGCGCACCGAAGCCGGCGTCCACCGCCTGATGCCGGGCCTCACCGGCTGGGCGCAGGTGAATGGCCGCGACGAGCTGCCCGACGCGACCAAGGTCGCCCTGGATGCCTGGTACCTGCAGCACCGGTCGCTGGCGCTGGACCTGCGCATCCTGGCCCTGACCGCCTGGAAGGTGCTGCGGCGCGAGGGCGTGGCCCACTGACGGTGCCCTGCCGGCCGGACGGTGCGGCCCACTAAAATCGCCGGTTTGCCGCGCCCGCCGCGGCCCCTTTCCGCGCGGCGCTCCCCGCGCGCACCAGCACGACCCATGTCCGACCAGCCCAACCAGCCGAGCGCGGCCCCCGCCGCCGACGAGAACCAGCTCATCGCCGAGCGCCGCGAGAAGCTCAAGGCCCTGCGCGCCGCGCAGCAGCAGGGCGGGCCGGTGGCCTTTCCCAACGACTTCAAGCCCGATGCCCGCGCGGCCGAGCTGCAGGCGACGCACGGGGAGAAGGCGGCCGAGCAGCTGCAGGCCGAGGGCACGGCGGTCAAGGTCGCCGGCCGCATGATGCTCAAGCGGGTGATGGGCAAGGCCAGCTTCGCGACGCTGCAGGACGCCAGCGGCCGCATCCAGATCTACGTCACCCGCGACGCGATCGGCGAGGAGGCCTACGCGGCGTTCAAGCACTGGGACCTGGGCGACATCGTCGCCGCCGAAGGCGTGCTGTTCAAGACGCGCACCGGCGAGCTGTCGGTGCAGGTGGCCTCCGTGCGGCTGCTGACCAAGAGCCTGCGCCCCATGCCCGACAAGTTCCACGGCGTGGCCGACCAGGAGCTGAAGTACCGGCAACGCTACGTCGACCTGATGACCGACGAGCAGTCGCGCCAGCGCTTCGCCGCCCGCAGCAAGGCGGTCTCGGGCATCCGCTCGTTCATGGTGCAGCACGGCTTCCTGGAGGTGGAGACGCCGATGCTCCACCCCATCCCGGGGGGCGCGAACGCGCGGCCCTTCGCGACCCACCACAACGCGCTGGACCAGCAGATGTTCCTGCGCATCGCGCCGGAGCTGTACCTGAAGCGCCTGGTCGTGGGCGGCTTCGAGCGGGTGTTCGAGATCAACCGGAACTTCCGCAACGAAGGCATCTCGGTGCGCCACAACCCCGAGTTCACGATGATGGAGTTCTACGCGGCGTACTGGAACTACCGCGACCTGATGGACTTCACCGAGGCCCTGCTGCGCGACGCGGCGCAGCAGGCGGTGGGCACGCTGCAGCTGACCTACCAGGGCAAGCCCGTGGACCTGGCGCAGCCCTTCGAGCGGCTGACCATCCGCGAGGCGATCCTCAAGCACACCGACGCCGGCGCGGGCGTCGACGACCGCGACTGGCTGGTGGCCGCGCTGCGCAAGCTGGGGCTGAACGAGGACAAGCACCGCCTGTCCACCCGCACACTGGCCGGCTTGCAGGTGCTGTACTTCGAGGAGACGGTGGAGGAGAAGCTCTGGCAGCCGACCTTCATCATGGAGCACCCCACCGAGATCTCGCCGCTGGCGCGCGCCAACGACGAACGGCCCGAGGTGACCGAGCGCTTCGAGCTGTACGTCACCGGCCGCGAGTTCGGCAACGGCTTCTCGGAGCTGAACGACGCCGAGGACCAGGCCGCGCGCTTCGCCGCGCAGGTCGACGCCAAGGACGCCGGCGACGACGAGGCCATGTACTTCGACCACGACTTCGTGCGCGCGCTCGAGTACGGCATGCCGCCCACCGGCGGCTGCGGCATCGGCATCGACCGGCTGATGATGCTGCTGACCGACAGCGCCAGCATCCGCGACGTGATCCTGTTCCCGGCCCTGCGCCGCGAATGAGCATGGCCGGGGTCCCCACCCTCGGCATCGACTTCGGCACCAGCAACTCGGCCGTCGCCTGCGTGGACGCAGGCGGCGCGGCGAGGCTGTTGCCGCTGGAAGGTGCCGCCACCACGCTGCCCACCGCGGTGTTCTTCAACGCCGAGGACCGCACGGTGCACTACGGCCGCGAGGCGATGGCGCTGTACCTCGAGGGCGTCGACGGCCGCCTGATGCGCTCGCTCAAGAGCCTGCTGGGCAGCGCGCTGCTGCGCGAGCGCACCGCGGTCGGCTGGACCGACGTGAGCTACCAGGAGATCGTCGGCCGCTTCCTGGGCGAGCTGGTGCGGCGCGCCCGCACCCACGTGGGCGAGGTGGCGCCGCGCCTGCTGCTGGGACGGCCGGTGCACTTCGTCGACGACGACCCGGCGCGCGACGCGCAGGCGCAGGCCTCGCTGCGCGAGGCGGCCGAGGCCGCGGGCTTCGCTGACGTCGCCTTCGAGTTCGAGCCGATCGCGGCCGCCTTCGACCACGAGCGGCGGCTGGACCGCGAGCAGGTGGTGCTGGTGGTGGACGTGGGCGGCGGCACCTCGGACTTCACGGTGGTGCGGCTGGGGCCGCAGCGCATCGCCCTGCCCGACCGGCGGCCCGACGTGCTGGCCACCACCGGCGTGCACGTGGCGGGCACCGACTTCGACCGCCGGCTCAACCTGGGCCAGGTGATGCCGCTGCTGGGCCTGGGGCATGCGGGGCCGGACGGCCGGCCGGTGCCCAGCCCGCTGTACATGGAGCTGGCCACCTGGCACATGATCAACTTCCTGTACACGCCGCGGCGGCTGGCCGAAGCGCGGGCGCTGCGCACCAACTTCGCCGACCCGGCGCTGCACCGGCGGCTGCTGGCGGTGCTGGACCTGAAGCTGGGACACCGGCTGGCGGCCGAGGTCGAGCAGGCCAAGATCGATTGCTCGGTGGGCGGCGGCGCCGCCACCATCGATTTGGGCGAGGTCGAGACGGGGCTGGCCGCCACGCTGGACGCGGCCGACATGGCGGTGCAGCTGGACGCCCTGCTGGGCCAGGTGGCGGCGTGCGCGCGGGACTGCGTGCGTGCCGCGGGCCTGCAGGCGCCCGATGCGGTCTACCTCACGGGTGGCTCGTCGGCGCTGGCGCCGCTGCAGGCGCGGCTGCGCTCCGAGTTCCCCGGCGTGCCGCTGGTCGAGGGCGACCTGTTCGGCGGCGTGGCGGCGGGGCTGGCCTGGGCGGCGGCGCGGGGTTGAACGTGGGTCCCCGCCTGCGCGGGGACGACAGCTTCTGGTCCGTCATGCCCGCGCAGGCGGGCCTCCACGATCGCGCGCAGCGGTCGTGCGGCGCGCTCAGGGCAGCGTGCGCAGCGCCTGCATGTAGCGCGGCTGGACCATCAGCGCGTCCCAGTCGGGGGCCTCGCCCACGGGCAGCAGCGCCAGGCGGCGCTGCTCGCTCACCGCATCGGGGCGCCAGCCGCCCTTGACCTGGGCCTCGGCCAGGCCGTCGATGAGGGCATCGACCGGCTCGCCGTCGCCCACCGACTGGTTGCACAGCAGGACCAGGTCGCAGCCGGCCTGCAGCGCGGCGACGGCCGCCTCGGTGTAGCTGACGGTGCGGCCCCCGATGCGGCGCGCGCCTTCCATGCTCAGGTCGTCGCTGAAGATCGCGCCGGCGAAGCCCAGCCGGTCGCGCAGGATGGCCTGCAGCCAGCGCGGCGAGAAGCCGGCCGGCAGGCTGTCGACCTTGGGGTAGATCACGTGCGCCGGCATCACGCTGGTGAGCGTCGTGTTGAGCCAGCCGTAGGGCGCGGCGTCGTCGGCCAGGATGGCCTTGAGCGCGCGCTTGTCCACCGGCACCTCGGTGTGCGAGTCGGCGGCGACGAAGCCGTGGCCGGGGAAATGCTTGCCGCAGTTGGCCACGCCAGCCTGCAGCAGGCCGTGCATCAGGCTCTTGGCCAGCACCGAGGCCACGCGGGCATCGCGGTGGAAGGCGCGATCGCCGATCACCCCCGACGGCCCCCAGTCCAGGTCGAGCACCGGCGTGAAGCTGAAGTCGACGCCGCAGGCGCGCAGCTCGGCGCCCAGCACGTAGCCCGTGGCGGTGGCGGCATTGGTGGCCGCCAGGGCATCGCGCATCCACAGCTCGCCCAGGGCGCGCATGGGCGGCAGGTGGGTGAAGCCGTCGGTGCGGAAGCGCTGCACGCGGCCGCCCTCGTGGTCGACGCACACCAGCAGGTCGGACCGCAGCGCCTTGATCTCGGCGCACAGGGCCGACAGCTGCGCGCGGTCCTGCCAGTTGCGGCCGAACAGGATCATGCCGCCCACCAGCGGGTGGGCCAGGCGGCGGCGGTCGGCGTCGGTCAGCGCGGTGCCGGCGATGTCGATGACCAGGGGTGCGTGTTCGCTCATGGGATCCTTCAGGAAATTCGCTCGACGACCACGAAGCTGGCGGCGTAGTCGCTCTCGTCGGTGACGCTGACGTGGGCGCGCAGGCCCTGGGCCTCGAACCAGGCCTTCAGGCGGCCGTGCAGCACCAGCACCGGCTGGCCGCTGGGCAGGCGGCCCACCTCGCAGTCGCGCCAGGTCATGGGCATGCGCATGCCCAGCCCCACGGCCTTGCTGAAGGCCTCCTTGGCCGAGAAGCGCGTGGCCAGGAAGCGGATGCCGCGCTCGGGCCAGCGGGCGCTGCGGGCGTGGAAGGTGGCGAGTTCGCCGTCGGCCAGGATGCGGCGGGCGAAGCGCTCGCCATGGCGCTCCCACGCCGCCCGGATGCGGCGCACGTCGCAGATGTCGGTGCCGATGCCGTGGACCACGCGGGCGGCCCCGGTCAGGCGGCGGTGATCGCGGCCAGGTAGGCCCTGACCGTGGCGTCGTAGCCCTGCTCCAGCGCATCGGCCACGAAGGCATGGCCGATCGAGACCTCGCGCACGCCGGGCACGGCGCGCAGGAAGGCCGGCAGGTTGGCGCGGTTCAGGTCGTGGCCGGCGTTGACCTCCAGGCCCGCCGCCTGCGCGGCGCGCGCGGCCTCGGCGAACCCGTGCAGGACGCGCGCCTCGTCGGGGGTGCCGTGCGCGCGGGCATAGGTCTCGGTGTACAGCTCGACGCGGTCGGCGCCCGCTGCGCGGGCGGCGGCCATCTGGTCGGGCCGCGGGTCCATGAACAGGCTCACGCGCACGCCCAGTGCGCGGCATTCGGCGATCACCGGGCGCAGCCGCTGGGCATCGGCGGGGAAGTCCCACCCGTGGTCGCTGGTGAACTGGCCTTCGCTGTCGGGCACGAAGGTGGCCTGGTGCGGCCGCAGCTGCCGCACGAAGTCCATGAGGTTGTGGAAGGGGTTGCCTTCGATGTTGTACTCGGCGCCGGGATGGTGGGCGACCAGCTCGGACAGCGCGGGCACGTCGTCGCCGCGGATGTGGCGGCCGTCGGGGCGCGGGTGCACGGTGATGCCGTGCGCGCCGGCGGCCAGGCACAGGGAGGCGGCGCGGACCACGCTGGGGATGCCCAGGTGGCGGGTGTTGCGCACCAGGGCCACCTTGTTCAGGTTGACGGACAGCGCGGTGCGGGGGGAGCTCATAGCGATTGCAGGTCCAGCATCAGCTGGCGCGTGCGCAGGGTGGAGACGCCGCAATGGTAGTGCAGCAGCTGGCGCAACTGCGGCTTGAGGGCCGGCATCT
Organism: Comamonadaceae bacterium; assembly: GCA_027484575.1. Lineage (GTDB taxonomy): Bacteria > Pseudomonadota > Gammaproteobacteria > Burkholderiales > Burkholderiaceae_C > Ramlibacter. The sequence continues at coordinate 336,228 of JAIXSQ010000010.1, read as the reverse complement.
CGGCCACCGCGCGCAGCGTGGCATGGAAGGGCGCGGGGTCCTGCAACGCGGCCTCGACCGCGAGCCACTGCGCCCCGGCGAGCACAGGGCGCTGCGCCTCGGCGGGCTGCGCGACCAGGCCGGCCTCGGGCACCAGCCCGTAGGCCTGGGCGGCCTGCAGCGGCGCCAGCGTGGTGGTCTCGGCATCCAGCCCGGGCAGCAGGCCCACGTCGCGCAGCAGCAGCAGCTCGAAGGCGCGCAACGCGGCCTCGAGCACCGCGCTCTGGCCGGAGGCCAGCACCTGCACGGTGGCGGCATAGACGTCGAACAGGTGCGGATGCGGGTCGTCGCGGGCCAGCAGCCGCAGCAGCAGCTCGTTGCAGTGGTAGCCGGCCAGCAGCGCCTCGCCGGTGGGCATCACCTGGCCGCCCACCCATTCGGCGCCCTTGAGCGTGCGGATCTCGCCGTCGCCGCCGAAGGACAGGCGCAGCGGCTGCAGCGGCAGCAGCACGGGGCGGAAGTTCGAGCTGGGCCGCTTGGCCCCCTTGGCCACCACCGCGATGCGGCCGTGGTGGCGGGTGTAGGCCTCGAGGATGAGGCTGGACTCGCTCCAGTCGTAGCGGTGGAGCACGTAGGCGGGTTCGTCGCCGGTGCGCCTATTCGTAGCCAAAGCTGCGCACCCGCGCCTCGTCGTCGGCCCAGCCGGCGCGCACCTTGACCCAGATCTCCAGGAACACCTTGGCGTCCATCAGCTTCTCGAGCTCCTGGCGCGCCTCGGTGCCGATGCGCTTGAGCCGCTCGCCCTTGTCGCCGATCACCATGGCCTTGTGGCTGTCGCGCTCGACCACGATGGTCGCGGCGATCTTCACGAAGCGCTTGTGGCGCGGGCTGGGCTCCTCCTCGAACTTGTCGATCACGACCGTCGAGGTGTAGGGCAGCTCCTCGCCGGTGAGGCGGAACAGCTTCTCGCGCACCGTCTCGCTGGCCAGGAACTTCTCGCTGCGGTCGGTCAGTTCGTCCTCGGCGTACCACCAGGGCTGGGCCGGCAGGTAGCGGCCCACGACCTCGAGCAGGCGCTCGACGTCCTTGGGGTTCTTGGCCGACATGGGCACGAACTCGGCGAAGGCGTGGCGCTCCTGCATGTCCTTCAGCCAGGGCGCGATCTCGGCACGGCGGTGCACGGTGTCCAGCTTGTTGGCCACCAGCAGCGCGGGGATGCCCGGCTTGAGCAGCGACAGCACCTTGGCATCGGGCAGGGTGAAGCGGCCGGCCTCGACGACGAACAGCACCACGTCGACGTCGCCGACGGCGCCCACCACCGTCTTGTTCAGCGAGCGGTTCAGGGCGGTGGCGTGGCGGGTCTGGAAGCCCGGCGTGTCGGCGAACACGTACTGGGTGGGACCCTGGGTGCGGATGCCCGTGATGCGGTGCCGCGTGGTCTGGGCCTTGCGCGAGGTGATGCTGATCTTCTGGCCCACCAGGGCGTTCAGCAGCGTGGACTTGCCCACGTTGGGCTTGCCCACGATGGCCACCAGGCCGCAGCGCTGCTGGTCGACGGGCACGGACGGCGCGGCGCCGCCCACCGGCGGGATCGGCGGCATCCCGGGGATGGGGGGCAGCTCGGGGATGGCCTCGGCGCCCTCGTCGGGGGCATCGGGCGGATCGGAAGGAAGGTGGTTCACGGCGTGGGTCGGGATGGCAGGGACTGCAGCATGGCGCTGGCGGCGGCCTGCTCCCCGGCACGGCGCGAAGGGCCGGTGCCACGGGCGCTCAGGCCGAGTTCGGGGATCTCGCAGGTGACCTGGAAGGTCTGCTGGTGGGCGGCGCCCTGCACCGCCTCGACCTGGTAGACCGGCAGCTTCAGGCGGCGCCCTTGCAGCCACTCCTGCAGCTCGGTCTTGGGGTCCTTGGCGGCGGCCTGCATGCGCGGGTTGATCTCGACGCCCTGGTACAGGCGGTGGACCAGGGCCTGGGCCGCCAGGAAGCCGGCGTCCAGGTGCACGGCACCGATCACGGCCTCGAGCGCGTCGGCCAGGATGGATGGCCGCTGGCGGCCGCCCGAGCGGGTCTCGCCCTCGCCCAGGCGCAGCAGCGGCGCCAGCTGCAGGCCGACGGCCAGGCCGTGCAGCGTGTCCTGCTTGACCAGGTTGGCCCGCACCCGCGACAGCTCGCCTTCTGCCAGGGTGGCCAGGCGCTCGTAGAGCAGCGCCGAGACCGCCAGGTTGAGCACCGAGTCACCCAGGAACTCGAGCCGCTCGTTGTGCTCGGCCGAGAAGCTGCGGTGGGTCAGCGCCTGCTGCAGCAGGCGGGGCTGGGCAAAGCGATGCTGCAGGCGGTCCTGCAACGCGGCCAGGGCTGCTGCATCGCCATTCACGTGGGATTACTGGGACTGCCCGCTGTACTTGATCAGCAGGTAGGCCGGCCCGAACATGTGGATCTCGCGGCTGTACGCGAACTTGACCAGGTTCCGCTCGCCTTGGCGGGTGATCTCCAGGTCCTTGGCGGTGATCGACTTGATGTCGTCGATCTGCGCGGCCTTCTCGAAGATCTGGCGGACCTCGACCGGGTTGGAGCCGTCACGGGCCTTGTTGACGGCCTTGAGGATGGCCTGGTACTCGACGGCCGTCGGGATGACCTGGGCCACGAGCACGCCCACGCCGGCCAGGATGGCGCCGACGATGATGAGGCTGAACAGGGACAGGCCGGTCTGGCGGGTCCTGGGACTGCGGATCATCTTTACCCCTCGCTTGTTGTTGGTCAGTTGCACGTCACTCGAACGCCCCGATGCGCTTGAAGTCACCGAAGTTCATCCAGATCAGGAAGGCCTTGCCGACGATGTTGCGCTCGGGCACGAAGCCCCAGTAGCGCGAGTCGAGCGAGTTGTCCCGGTTGTCGCCCATCATGAAGAAATGGCCGGGCGGGACCTTGCACACCACGCCCTCGACACTGTAGCGGCAAAGATCCTTGCGGGGAAAATCCTCCGCGCCGGGGATGAAGGCCGGGCGCTCGTCGTCGTTCAGGATCCTGTGCGTGCGTCCCTCGAAGGTCTCGCGGAACTGGCGCGAGTAGCGCATCGAGTCCTCGTCCAGGTACTCGGGCAGCGCCTCCTTGGACACCGGCTGGCCGTTGATGGTCAGGCGCTTGTTCAGGTAGGCGACCTCGTCGCCCGGCACGCCGACCACCCGCTTGATGTAGTCGAGGCTGGGCTTGGGCGGGTAGCGGAACACCATCACGTCGCCGCGCCGGGGCGCGTTGCCCTCGGTGATCTTCGTGTTGATCACCGGCAGCCGCAGGCCGTACGTGAACTTGTTCACCAGGATCAGGTCGCCCACCAGCAGCGTGGGGATCATCGAGCCCGACGGGATCTTGAACGGCTCGAACAGGAACGAGCGCAGCACGAACACGGCCAGGATCACGGGGAACAGGCCGGCCGTCCAATCCAGCCACCAGGGCTGCATCAGCAGACGCTGGCGGGCCTGGGACAGGTCGGGCTGGTCGGTCTGCGTGATGCCCTGGGCGGCCAGCTGCGCGGCGCGCTCGCGGGACTGCGCCTCCATCGCCTCGGCGGCCTGGCGGCGGCGGGGCAGGAACCAGAAGCGCTCGGCCACCCAGTACAGGCCGGTGACCACGGTGGCGAGGAACAGCAGCAGCGCGAAGTTGCCCTCGACCATCCCCAGGTACCAGGCCAGCGCATAGCCGGCGAAGGCCGCGAGGACCGCGGCGGTGATCGTCGGCATCGGGATCAGTCCTCGACCTGCAGGATGGCCAGGAACGCCTCCTGGGGCACTTCGACCGAGCCGATCTGCTTCATGCGTTTCTTGCCTGCCTTCTGTTTCTCGAGGAGCTTGCGCTTGCGGCTGATGTCGCCGCCGTAGCATTTTGCCAGCACGTTCTTGCGCAGCGCCTTGATGGTCTCGCGGGCGATGACGTTGGCCCCGATGGCCGCCTGGATCGCCACGTCGAACATCTGCCGGCTGATGATCTCGCGCATCTTGGCGGCGACCGCGCGCCCGCGGTACTGGGCCTGCGTGCGGTGCACGATGATGGACAGCGCGTCGACCTTCTCGCCATTGAGCAGGATGTCGACCTTGACCACGTCGGAGGCCCGGTACTCCTTAAACTCGTAGTCCATCGACGCGTAGCCGCGGCTGACGGACTTGAGCTTGTCGAAGAAGTCCAGCACGATCTCGCCCAGCGGCAGCTCGTACGTGAGCATCACCTGGCGGCCGTGGTAGGCCATGTTCAGCTGCACGCCGCGCTTCTGGTTGGCCAGCGTCATCACCGCGCCCACGTACTCCTGCGGCATGTACAGGTGCACCGTGACGATCGGCTCGCGGATCTCCTGGATGCGGCCCTGCTCCGGCATCTTCGAGGGGTTCTCGACCATCAGGATCTCGCCGTCGCCCTTGACCACCTGGTAGACCACCGACGGGGCGGTGGTGATCAGGTCCTGGTCGAACTCGCGCTCCAGGCGCTCCTGCACGATCTCCATGTGCAGCAGGCCCAGGAAGCCGCAGCGGAAGCCGAAGCCCAGGGCCTGGCTCACCTCGGGCTCGTAGTGCAGCGAGGCGTCGTTGAGCTTGAGCTTCTCGAGCGCGTCGCGCAGGCTGTCGTACTGGTTGGCCTCGGTGGGGTACAGCCCCGCGAACACCTGCGGCTGGATCTCCTTGAAGCCGGGCAGCGGCTCGGTGGCGCTGCCGGCGTTGTTCGGCAGCTTCTTCTCGAGCGTGACCGTGTCGCCGACCTTGGCGGCCTGCAGTTCCTTGATGCCCGCGATGATGTAACCCACCTCGCCCGCGCACAGCTGCTCGCGCGGCTGGTTGCCGGGGGTGAACACGCCCAGGCTGCCGGCCTCGTAGGCGGCGCCGGTGGCCATCAGCTTGATGCGCTCGCCCTTCTTCAGGGTCCCGTCGACCACCCGCACCAGCATCACGACGCCGACGTAGCTGTCGAACCAGCTGTCGATGATCATCGCGCGCAGCGGGCCGTCGGCGTCGCCACGCGGCGCCGGCACCTTGGCGACGATGGCCTCGAGGATCTCGTCGATGCCCATGCCGGTCTTGGCCGAGCAGGGGATGGCGTCGGTGGCGTCGATGCCGATCACGTCCTCGACCTCGGACTTCGCGTTCTCGGGGTCGGCCTGCGGCAGGTCCATCTTGTTCAGGACCGGGACGACCTCGACGCCCAGGTCCAGCGCGGTGTAGCAGTTGGCGACCGTCTGCGCCTCGACGCCCTGGCTCGCGTCCACGACGAGCAGCGCGCCCTCGCACGCCGACAGCGAGCGGCTCACCTCGTACGAGAAGTCGACGTGGCCCGGCGTGTCGATCAGGTTCAGGTTGTAGACGCGTCCATCGCGCGCCGTGTACTGCAGCGCGGCGGTCTGCGCCTTGATGGTTATCCCACGCTCCTTCTCCAGGTCCATCGAGTCCAGGACCTGTTCTTCCATCTCGCGCTCCGACAGCCCGCCGCATCGCTGGATCAGGCGGTCGGCCAGCGTCGACTTGCCGTGGTCGATGTGGGCGATGATCGAGAAGTTTCTGATGTGATTCATCAACGGGAGCGCTTAAGTGATTGATTCGGCTTGCACTGAGCCAAGAAAAAAGGGCGCGTCGAGTGGCGACGCGCCCTGAACCAACAATCTATGGCAACTGCGATGGTTGGAGCTTCATTGTAGGCAAAAAGCCCCGGGCGTCCATGCGGCAGGGGGACCGCCGAGCCTCGTTGCAGGTCCACAACAAGAAAACCATCCACAGCTTATCAACAGAGTTCGGGCGGGCTTGTCAGGACAACTTGTGGGCGATCTGTGGATCAGCCGTGGAGCCCTTCTGGACATCCCGCATCGTGGGTTCGGGGGCGTCGCTTATGCAAGAAAGCGTCGCAACCGGGCCGAGATTCTATCCTTTGGTTCGCACGGACCGAATGAAGTTAGCAGTCGCCAACTTTTTCGCTCCGCTGACGGGTTCCACCATCCATCGGACGGGGTGCGTCCGGAGCCGCAGGCCAGGCGCCGGAAGGCCGGCAATCCCGACTCGCGAGCCGGGACTTGCGGCCCGCCGGGGCCCGCGGATCAGCGGCCCGGCCGGATCAGCAGGTAGGTGGCCAGCTCGCCCCGGCGCAGCAGCACCGGCACCGGCTTGGAGCGGTCCGCCTTGGCGATCGCCGCCTCGAACTCGCGCACGTTGCCCACCTCGGTGTTGCCGATCGCCACGATCACGTCGCCCTCGCGGATGCCCGAGCGCGCGGCCGCATCCGCCACCGCGTCGACCTTCACGCCGCCCTTGAGCTTGAGCTCGCGCTTCTGCGCCTCCGACAGCTCCGACACCTGCAGCCCCAGGGACTGCGCGGCGGCCGACCCGCGGGGGCGCTCCTCGGGCGCCGAGGCGCGGCGCTGCGGCCGCTCGGGCTCGATCTCGGCGATCTGCACCGCCAGGTCCTTGGAGCCGCCGCGGCGGAACACGGTGAGCGTGGCCCGCGTGCCCGGCTTGGTGTTGCCCACCAGGCGCGGCAGGTCGGTGGCCTTGTCGATCTGCTGGCCGTTGAAGCGCGTGATGATGTCGCCCGCCTCGACGCCGGCCTTGTCGGCCGGCGAGCCGGCCTCGACGCTGCGCACCAGCGCACCCTGCGGGCGGCCCAACCCGATGGACTCGGCCACGTCCTTGGTCACCTGGTCGATCTGCACGCCGATGCGGCCGCGCTGCACGCGCCCGGTGGCGCGCAGCTGGTCGGCCACGCGGATCGCCTCGTCCATCGGGATCGCGAACGAGATGCCCATGAAGCCGCCGGAGCGCGAGTAGATCTGGCTGTTGATGCCCACCACCTCGCCGCGCAGGTTGACCAGCGGGCCGCCCGAGTTGCCGGGGTTGATGGCCACGTCGGTCTGGATGAAGGGCAGGTAGTCGCCGGTGTCGCGCGCCTTGGCGCTGACGATGCCGGCGGTGACCGAGTTCTCCAGGCCGAACGGCGAACCGATGGCCATCACCCACTCGCCCACCTTGAGCTTGCTGACGTCGCCCACCTTCACGAACGGCAGGCCGGCCGCCTCGATCTTGACCACCGCGACGTCGGTGCGCTTGTCGGCCCCCACGATGCGGGCCTTGAACTCGCGCTTGTCGGCCAGCGTCACCAGCACCTCGTCGGCACCCTCGACCACGTGGGCGTTGGTCATCACGAAGCCGTCCTGGCTCAGGATGAAGCCGGAGCCCACGCCACGCGGCGTCTCCTCCTCGGCGCTGCCATTGCCGCCGCCGCCACGGGGCGGCCGCGGGCTGCGCGGGATGTTGGGCAGCGGGGCGCCGAAGAAGCGCCGGAAGAACTCCTGCATCTCCTCGTCGGTGGGGCCCTGGCTGTTGGCGCCGCCGCCGTTGCGCACCCGCTCCATGGTGCGGATGTTGACCACCGCCGGCCCGACCTGCTCGACCAGGTCGGTGAAGTCGGGCAGGCCGGTGCGCGGCTGCGGTGCCGACTGGGCGAAGGCGGGGGGCGCCTGCAGCAGCAGCGCGGGCGCGGTGGCGGCGAGCGCCACGGCAAGGGTGCAGCGTCGCAGGGTCCAGGTCAGACGGGGCATGGGGATCCTCTTGTTCCTATCGTTGCCGGGTGGCTGGTCCATCAGAACCGGCCACAGCCGTTTGGTTCACGCGCCGTGCCGGCTGCGCGCCAGATGGGGGCTCAGCGGCGGCGCTCAAGGCTCTGGGCGAAGGCCTTGAGCGTGGCCGGCGGCACCTCGCCCACGGCCGTCAGCCACCAGTCGTCCATGCGGCGGGTGAGGGTCTGGGTGGCGCCTGCGGCCATCACGCCTTCCTTGAGGTGGCGCTGGCGGTCGTAGGGCTCCACGAACAGCGACACCGAGGCCAGCCCGTCCGAGAAGATCCACTGGATCGCGCCGTCGGCGGTGCCGGCGGGCGCCGGCCGCTTGTAGCAGCTGAGCGGCTTGAATCCGGCCACCGGCTGCCGCAGCGCCCAGCCCTCGGCGGCCGGGCTGGTCTTGACCGCGTCGGCGCGCTCCACGCGCCAGCCGGCGGGCGTCTGCATCATCTGCGCGAGCCGGTCGGCGCGCAGTGGCGCGTCCAGCTGCAGTTCGGAGAAGGCGGACTGCTCGAGCACGTTGCCCTCGGCATCCAGGGTCTGCATCTTGACCACCAGGCCCGAGCGGCGCTCGCTCCAGACCCGGTAGCCGAAGCGCAGGCCGTCGCGCGGGACCAGGTGCACCACGTCGGCATCGAAGCCGGCGACCCGGTCGGCGCCCAGCCGGCGGGCCGCGTAGTGCTCGGCGATGGTGGTGTCGCCGCCCTTGAGCAGGTTCGGGAACTGCCCCAGGGCCTCGCGCCGCTCGGCCCGCACCAGCCGGTGCTCGGGGAGGAAGGTCATGACCTCGTCGTTGCGGCGGAACGTGGAGCGCGGCGCGCCGGTCAGGACCTCGACGCGCTCGATCTGCTGCGCGGGATCGCCCACGTGCCAGATGCGCGCGCTGGACATGCCGCCCGCGCTGGAGGAGACGACGAAGGTGCCGACGTAGCTGCGCACCCGCGAGGCCTCCTGCATGCGCACCAGCCACTCGGTGACGCCGCGCTCGGCGCCGGGCACCGGCTGGGCCGTCGGGGTCTGGGCGGCCACGCCGCCGCCGGCCAGGGCGGCGCCGGCCAGCATCAGGCGCAGGGCGGAGGAGCGCAGGCGCTGCATGGGCTCAGCGGTCGGGATGCTCGAAGGTCGCGTTGCGCAGGAAGCCGGCCGGCATCTGCAGCGCCGAGGCGCCCCCGTGCTGGCGGTGCGCGGCCAGCAGTTCGTCCAGCCGCGGGTCGCGCAGCATCGCCTGGCCGCCCTGCCCCTGCACCACGACCGTCGCGACGGCCGGTTCGCCCGCGCCCGGTGCCGCCACCTGCACCACGCCGGCGGGCGCCGCGCCCTGCGCCAGCTGCGGGCCCGCGGGCGCGCCCGGAGCGCCGGCGCCCAGCACCGACCAGCCCACGGCCACCACGGCCGCGAGCGAGGCAAAACCGGCCACCAGCTTCCAGCGGAAACTGCCGTCGTTGGCGGCTTCGCCGCGCGCCTGCACCAGGGGCGCGGCCACCGGCTCGAGCGCCGGCGCGGCGAACCCGGGCTCCTGTGCCAGGCGCGCCGACAGGCGCTCGAGGAACAGCGGCGCCGGGCTGCAGGCGCCGATCTCGCGCGAACGCAGCGCGTCGCCGATCACGTGGTAGGCCTCCCAGGTGGCCAGGGCCTCGCGCTGCGTGCCCGCAGCCTGCAGGGCCTGCACCAGGTCGTCGCCGGCCAGCTCGCCGTCGGCCAGTGCGGAGAGCAGTTCATCGCAGTGCTGTCGTTCGTCCATCGCTCGTTCCTTGCCGCCGGCTCACCAGCGCTTGCCCGACTGGTTCTCCAGCAGGGGCTTGACCTTGGCAGAGATCGCCTCGCGCGCCCGGAAGATGCGCGAGCGCACGGTGCCGATCGGGCAGTTCATCGCCTCGGCGATCTCCTCGTAGCTCAACCCTTCGATCTCGCGCAGGGTCACCGCCTGGCGCAGCTCGTCGGGCAGCGCCTCCATGGCCGCGTTGACCGTGGCGGCGATCTCCTTGGCCGCCAGCACCGTCTCGGGCGTCTCGGCGCTGGTTAGTTCGCTCTCCACGACGGAAGTTTCATCGTCGTCGTCCCGGCCGCGCAGCGCGGATTCGGAGACCACCGGGTCGCGCTTGAGGTCGACCAGGGCCTTCTTGGCCGTGTTGACGGCGATCCGGTACAGCCAGGTGTAGAACTGCGCCTCGCCCCGGAACTGCCCGAGGGCGCGGTAGGCGCGGATGAAGGTTTCCTGGGCGATGTCCTCGACCAGGTCGACGTCGCGGACCATGCGGCCGATCAGCCGCTCGATGCGCCGCTGGTACTTGATGACCAGCAATTCGTAGGCCCGCTGGTCCCCGGCGACGGTACGCGCCACCAGCAACTGGTCGGAGTCCTGTGGCGCGGGGTCGGGGGTCTTGGTCATGGTCGGGCCGACGGCGCGGCCCCGGGCGCTTGCGGCACGGCGGGCGAATATACAGCACGCCTGACGGCGGCCCAGCGGTGGGGCTGCCCCCCGCGCTCGAGCCACAGCCAGCGGCGCCCGGCCTCGCCGTCCCAGCGCACCAGCAGCAGCACCTGCAGGTCGAGCGCCACCGCCAGCCGGCCCTGCTCGCCGCCGCCCAGCAGCCAGCGCTGGCCATCCCAGGCGAGCTCGTCCGCCGGCTGGCCGCGCCACCAAGCCCACGCCGCCGCAGCCGCACCGGCCAGGGCCAGCAGGCCGACCGCGGGGCGCCAGCCCCAGCCGGCCTGCGCCAGCCACAGGCCCCAGGTGGACGCGCCGGCCGCCCACGCCGCGAGCAGCAGGCCGCCGCCCAAGGAAGAACGCCCCACCGGGCATGTGACCGATGGGGCGCCGTGCATGGCAGTGGACCGGGAAATCAGGCCCGCTTGAACACCAGCGTGCCGTTCGTGCCGCCGAAGCCGAAGTTGTTCTTGACGGCCACGTCGATCTTCAGGTCCCGCGCCGTGTTGGCGCAGTAGTCCAGGTCGCACTCGGGATCCTGGTTGAAGATGTTGATGGTCGGCGGGCTCTTCTGGTGGTGCACGGCCAGGACCGTGAACACCGACTCGATGCCGCCGGCGCCGCCCAGCAGGTGGCCGGTCATCGACTTGGTCGAGTTCACGACGGCCTTGCGCGCCGCGTCGCCCAGCGCCGCCTTGATGGCGTTGGTCTCGTTCACGTCGCCCAGCGGGGTCGAGGTGCCGTGCGCGTTGAGGTAGTTCACCTGGTCGGGATTGACCCCGGCGTTGCGCAGCGCGGCCACCATGGCGCGGCGCGGGCCGTCCACGTCGGGCGCGGTCATGTGGTAGGCGTCGGCGCTCATGCCGAAGCCGGCCAGCTCGGCGTAGATGCGGGCACCGCGCGCCTTCGCATGCTCGTACTCCTCGAGCACCAGCACGCCGGCGCCCTCGCCCAGCACGAAGCCGTCGCGGTCCTTGTCCCAGGGCCGCGAGGCGGTCTTGGGATCGTCGTTGCGGGTGGACAGCGCGCGCGCGGCCGCGAAGCCGCCGATGCCCAGCGGCGAGACGGTCGACTCGGCACCGCCGGCGACCATCACGTCGGCATCGCCGCTCTCGATCATGCGGGCCGACAGCCCGATGGCGTGCAGGCCCGTCGTGCAGGCCGTCACCACCGCGATGTTCGGTCCCTTGAACCCATGGCGGATCGAGACGTGGCCCGAGATCATGTTGATGATCGAGGCGGGCACGAAGAACGGCGAGATGCGGCGCGGTCCGCGGTTGGTCAGCTCGGCATGGGTCTGCTCGATCATCGGCAGGCCGCCGATGCCCGAGCCGATGTTCACGCCGATGCGCGTGGCCAGTTCCGGATCGAGGGCCTCACCCGTGGCCAGGCCGCTGTCGGCCACCGCCTGCTGCGCCGCCGCCAGCCCGAGGTGGATGAACCGGTCCATGTGCCGGGCCTCCTTCTCGGGGATGTAGGTGCCGATGTCGAAGCCCTTGACCTCGCCCGCGAACTTGCACGCGTACGAGGACGCATCGAACTGGGTGACCAGGTCGATGCCGGACTGCCCGGCCAGCAGGTTGGCCCAGGATTCGGCGACCGTGTTGCCGACCGGGCTGACGCAGCCCAGGCCGGTGACGACGACTCGGCGGCGTTGCATCGACCGTCAGCCCTTCTGGTGGGCCAGCGCGTAGTCGATGGCGTTCTGCACCGTCGTGATCTTCTCGGCGTCCTCGTCCGGGATCTCGATGCCGAACTCGTCCTCGAGCGCCATCACCAGCTCGACCGTGTCCAGGGAGTCGGCACCCAGGTCGGCCACGAAGGCCTTGTCGTTGGTGACCTGCGACTCTTCCACGCCGAGTTGCTCGGCGATGATCTTCTTGACACGTGCTTCGATATCGCTCATGGGTTCCCTCAGAGGGTTGTGAATGAATCCGCGGATTTTAGCGTTGGCGCCCAACCGGGCGTCCTGCGCCCCGGCGGCCGCGAACGGGGGCCGCCGGCGGCCTGGGGTCAGGCCATGAACATGCCGCCGTTGACGTGCAGCTCCTGCCCCGTCACGTAGCCGGCCTCGCGCGAGGCCAGGTAGGCCACCGCGTGGGCGATGTCGGCGGGCTGGCCCAGCTGCCCGAGGGGGATCTGGCCCATCAGCGCCTTGTGCTGCTCTTCGGGCAGCGCAGCCGTCATGTCGGTGGCGATGAAGCCAGGCGCGACGCAGTTGACCGTGATGCCGCGGCTGCCCAGCTCGCGCGCCAGCGCGCGCGTCATGCCGGCCACGCCGGCCTTGGCCGCCGCGTAGTTGGCCTGGCCCGGGTTGCCCGAGGCGCCCACCACCGAGGTGATGCTCACGATGCGACCGTAGCGCTGCTTCATCATCGTGCGCATCACCGCGCGGCTGAGGCGGAACACGGCCTTCAGGTTGGTGTCCAGCACCGCGTCCCAGTCCTCGTCCTTCAGCCGCATGGCCAGCATGTCGCGGGTGATGCCCGCGTTGTTGACCAGCACCTGCAGCCCGCCGTGCTGCTTGACGACGGCGTCGACCGCCGCGTCCACCCCGGCGGCGTCGGTCACGTCCAGCCGGATGCCCCGGCCGCCCAGCGGCGCCAGCGCCGCGCTGACCTTGGCCGCGCCCTCGTCGGTGGTGGCGGTGCCGACCACCGTGCAGCCGCGCTGCGCGAGTTCCTGCGCGATCGCCGCGCCGATGCCGCGCGTGGCGCCGGTGACCAGCGCGACCTGGCCCTTGTACTGTTCGCTCGTGCTCATCCCAGCAGTCCCTTGGCTTCGGCCAGCGAGGCCGGATCGAACACCGCACCGGCGACGAGGGCCGGGTCGATGCGCTTGCACAGGCCGGCCAGCACCTTGCCGGGGCCGCACTCGAGCACCACGCCGATGCCGCGGCCCTGCATGGCGCGGATGCAGTCGACCCAGCGCACGGCGCCGTAGGCCTGCTCGACCAGCGCGGCCTTGATGCGCGCCGGGTCGCTCTCGACCGCGGCAGCGATGTTGTTCACCACCGGAATCTGCGGCGCCACCAGCGCCACCGAAGCCAGGCGCTCGCGCAGCTTGTCGGCGGCCGGCTTCATCAGGCTCGAGTGGAAGGGCGCGGACACCGCCAGCGGCAGCGCGCGCTTGGCGCCCATGGCCTTGAGCACCTCGCAGGCCTTGTCGACGCCGGCCTTGGTGCCGGCGATCACGGTCTGGGCCGGGTCGTTGAAGTTCGCGGCCTCCACCACCTCGGCGGTGCCGGCGCCGAAGGAGCGCAGGGCCTCGGCGCAGCCCTCGACCACCTTCTGCGGATCCAGGCCCAGCACGGCCGCCATGGCGCCGGTGCCCACGGGCACGGCCTCCTGCATGGCCTGGGCGCGGAAGCGCACCAGCGGCACCGCGTCGGCCAACGACAGCGCGCCGGCCGCCACCAGCGCGGTGTACTCACCCAGCGAGTGGCCGGCGACGGCGGCCGGCGACGGCAGCCCCTCGGCCTGCCAGGCACGCCAGGCGGCGATGCCGGCCACCAGCATCACCGGCTGCGTGTTGGTGGTGAGCGCCAGCGTGTCCTTGGGGCCTTCCTTGATCAGGCGGCCGAGGTCCTCGCCCAGGGCGTCGGACGCCTCGGCCAGCACCTGCGCGACCGCGGGATGGTCGCCCCAGGCGTCCAGCATGCCCACGGCCTGCGAGCCCTGGCCGGGAAAGACGAAAGCGAACGGTGTCATGGTGTCGTGTCGATCAACGGTTGGATCGGATCGGCGGGCGCCGGCACGGCGCGCCCGCGCTTCAGAAGTCGAGCAGGACGGCGCCCCAGGTGAAGCCGCCGCCCACCCCCTCGAGCATCACGGTGTCGCCGCGCCGCACCTTGCCCTCGCGCACCGCGGCGTCCAAGGCCAGCGGGATGGAGGCGGCCGAGGTGTTGCCGTGCTGGTCGACGGTGACGACCAGCTTGTCCAGCGGCAGCTTCAGCTTCCTGGCCGTGCCCTGCATGATCCGGATGTTGGCCTGGTGCGGGATCAGCCAGTCGATGTCGGCATCGGTGCGCCCGGCCTTGGCCAGCGTGGCGCGCGCCGAGTCCTCGAGCACCCCCACCGCGAGCTTGAAGACGGCCTGGCCGTCCATCTTGACGAACGGGTCCCCCAGCACCTTGCCACCGGCCACGGTGCCGGGCACGCACAGGATGCCCACGTGCTTGCCGTCGGCATGCAGGTCGGTCGCCAGGATGCCGGGCTCGTCGGAGGCCTCGAGCACCACCGCGCCCGCGCCGTCGCCGAACAGCACGCAGGTGGTGCGGTCGTCGAAGTCGAGGATGCGCGAGAACACCTCGGCGCCGACCACCAGCGCGCGGCTGGCGCTGCCGGTGCGGATCATCGCGTCGGCCACCGTGAGTGCGTAGACGAAGCCGCTGCACACGGCCTGCACGTCGAAGGCGGGGCAGCCGGCGATGCCCAGCTTGTGCTGCAGGATGGCCGCGCTGGAGGGGAACACCATGTCCGGCGTGGACGTCGCGACGATGATCAGGTCGACCGAGGCGGCCTCGCGGCCGGCGGCCTCGAGCGCGCGGCGGCAGGCTTCGGCCGCGAGGTCGCTGACATTCACGCCGGCGTCGACGAAATGCCGCGCGCGGATGCCCGTGCGCTCGACGATCCAGTCGTCCGACGTCTCGATCCCGCGGGTGGCGAGTTCGGCGGCGAGGTCCTGGTTGGTGACCCGGCGGGGCGGCAGGTAGCTGCCGGTGCCGGCGATGCGCGAGTAGCGGCTCATTCGGTGGCGACCGCCTCGGGAGCCGCCTCGCCGCCGACCAGCAGGGGCCGGGCATGGGCGATGCGCGACTGGACACGGTCGAGCAGATTGTTGCGGGCCGCATCATAAGCCCGCTCGAGTGCGTGCCCGAACGCGAAGGCGTCGGCCGACCCGTGGCTCTTGAAGACCAGCCCGCGCAGCCCCAGGAGCGCGGCGCCGTTGTAGCGGCGGTGGTCCACGCGCCGCTTGAAGCCGGCCAGCACCGGGTAGGCCACGAGCGCGGCGATCCTGGTGAACACGTTGCGCGAGAACTCCTCGCGCAGGAAGCCGCCCACCATGCCGGCCAGGCCCTCGCTGGCCTTTAGGGCCACGTTGCCCACGAAGCCGTCGCACACCACGATGTCGGTGGTGCCCTTGAAGATGTCGTTGCCCTCCACGTTGCCGTGGAAGTTGAGGTCACCCGCCGCGGCGGCGCTGCGCAGCAGTTCGCCCGCCCGCTTGATCACCTCGCTGCCCTTGATCACTTCCTCGCCGATGTTCAGCAGGCCGACCGTGGGCTGCTCCTTGCCGGACAGCGCCGCCACCAGGGCCGAGCCCAGCACCGCGAACTGCAGCAGGTGCTGCTCGGTGCAGTCGACGTTCGCGCCCAGGTCCAGCACCGTGGTGGCACCGCCGCGGGCGTTGGGCATGGGATAGGCGATGGCCGGGCGGTCGATGCCGTCGGTGGTCTTGAGCAGGTAGCGCGCCAGCGCCATCAGGGCCCCGGTGTTGCCGGCCGACACGGCGGCCTGCGCCTTGCCGTCCTTGACCTGCTGGATCGCCACCCGCATGGACGAATCCTTCTTGCGGCGCAGGGCGATCTCGACCGGGTCGTCCATCGCGACCACCTCGGAGGCGGGGACGATCTCGGCCCGGGGATGCGCGAACCCCTGCAGGGCCGGCCCCGCGCCCACCAGCAGCAGCCGCGCGTCGGGATGGGCGTCCAGGAACGCCAGGCAGGCCGGCAGGGTGGCCGGCAGGCCGAGGTCGCCTCCCATGCAGTCAACGGCAAGAACGGTCATGGCGTGAACTGTAGAGCCTCGTGCGGGTGCGGCGCGCCGCGTGCGCACCGGGCCGGCGGGATGGCTGCGGCGGGCAGCAAAAAAGGCCCGGGCTGCAGGACGCAGCGCCGGGCCTGGTCGCGAGGCGCGCTGGGAACAGCGGCGTCAGGCGTCGTTCTTGGTCTTGAGCACCTTGCGGCCACGGTAGAAGCCGTTCGGGCTGATGTGGTGGCGCAGGTGGGTTTCGCCGGTGGTGGGTTCCACGGCGATGCCGGGCACCGTCAGCGCGTTGTGCGAACGGTGCATGCCCCGCTTGGAGGGCGACTTCTTGTTTTGCTGGACGGCCATGTTGGGGCTCCTGGAACTCGTTGCGCTGCGCGCAAGCCTTCAGGTGCGCAGGGCGGTTGACACGGTGGGTGGGACGGCACGCGCCCGCTGCACAGGCTGGGCCTGCCGGCGCGAAGCCCGCGATTATAGCCAGCTTTGCGGCCAGCGCTTCAGGACGGTTCGCCGCCCCCGTTGCGCAGCTGGGCCAGGCGGGCGAACGGGTTCTCGGGCTGGCCCGCCTCCTCGAAGTCAGGGTCCTGCACCGACAGGGGCACGTCGGCCGGGCACTGCGCATGGCGGGGCACCAGCGGCACCTCCATCAGCAGCTCGTCCTCGAGCAGCTCCAGCAGGTCGAAGCTGCGGTTGATCGCCAGCACGTCCTCGTCGGCCTCCTCGTCCTCGGCCGCCGCGGTCTGCTCGTCCGCCACGAAGCGGAACGCGCGGTCCACCGCCAGCGGCACCTCCATCGCCTCGAGACAGCGCTGGCAGGTCATGGTCAGCAGGGCGTCGCCCTGCAGGCGCAGCCAGACCTGCGGCTGCACGTGGCCGGGGTTGCGCAGCTCGCCGGCCGCCGACCAGCGCACCAGCGCGTCGGCCACGCCGTCGCGGGCCTCGCTGGCCAGCCGGGCCAGGCGCGACAGCGGCAGCTCGCCGGCCAGTTGCGCCCCGTCCTCGGCGAAGGCGCGCACGTCGAGGCGCTCGGGACTGAAGGTGCGTGACATCGCGGGCAGTGTAAGAGAATCGCCGCCGATGTCCGCCTCCTCCGCCACCCCGCCGGCCCCGCAGAACGGCGCCTCGTCCATGCTGCCGCGCCGCCTCGTCCTGGGCTCCACCTCACGCTACCGGCGCGAGCTGCTGCAGCGGCTGGGCCTGCCGTTCGAGGTCGCAGCGCCCGAGGTCGACGAGACCCCGCAGCCGGGCGAGGCGCCGGCCGCCCTCGCCCGCCGGCTGGCGCTGGCCAAGGCGCGTGCCGTGGCGCGGCGCCATCCCGACGCCCTGGTGATCGGCTCCGACCAGGTGGCCGACCTGGACGGCGAGCCGCTGGGCAAGCCCGGCGACCACGCGCGCGCCACCGACCAGTTGCGCCGCATGCGCGGCCGCGATGTGGTGTTCCAGACCGCGTTGGCCGTGGTCTGCGAGGCCACCGGCTACGTCGGCCAGGACCTGGCGCCTGTCCACGTGCGCTTCCGCGACCTCGGCGACGCCGAGATCGAGCGCTACCTGCGGGCCGAGCAACCCTACGACTGCGCCGGCAGCGCCAAAAGCGAGGGCCTGGGCATCGCGCTGCTCGAGTCGATCGGCAACGACGACCCCACGGCGCTGGTCGGACTGCCGCTGATCCGCACCTGCCGTCTGCTGCGCGCGGCCGGGCTGCAGGTGCCCTGATGCCGGGCACGCTCTACCTGGTGCCGGCGCCCCTGGACTTCGGCTGCACGCCGGCCGTGCCGCTCGACGAGGTGCTGCCTGCCGGCACGCTGCGTGTCGCAGCACGGCTGCGGCACTGGGTGTGCGAGAACGCCAAGACCACCCGCGCCTACCTCAAGCGCGTGGGCGAGCTGCAGCCGCTGGCCGTGCCGCTGCAGGAGCAGGCCATCACCGAGTTGCCGCGCGAGGTGCACAAGAAGGGCGACCATGCCGCCGGCGGCTACGACGCGCGGCCCCTGCTGGCCGCCGCGCTGCAGGGCCACGACATGGGCCTGGTGAGCGAGGCCGGCATGCCCGCGGTGGCCGATCCCGGCGCCTCGGTCGTGCGGGCCGCCCACGCGCTGGGCATCCCCGTCATGCCGCTGGTCGGCCCGGTGTCGCTGCTGCTGGCGCTGGCCGCCAGCGGGCTGGGTGGACAGGATTTCGCCTTCGTGGGCTACCTGCCGCAGCAGGCCGGCCCGCGCGCGCAGCGCATCCGCGAGCTGGAACAGCTGGCCCGGCGCACCGGCCAGACCCAGCTGTGCATCGAGACGCCCTACCGCAACGCGGCGCTGTGGCAGGCGCTGCTGGAGACCCTGCAGCCCACCAGCCGGCTGGCCGTGGCGGCCGGGCTGACGCTGCCGCAGGGCGGCGTGCAGGCGCGCACGGTGGCGCAGTGGCGCCAGCAGCCGACACCGGCACTGGACCTGCCCGCGGTGTTCCTGCTGGGGGCGTGAACGAAGGCCGGGGCGCGGCGGCTCAGCGCAGCGCCGGCAGGTTGCGCACGGCGCGCACGGCGCCCTCGCCCATCGCGGCGCCGAACTTCTTGGCCAGCCGCTCGGCGACGTTCTCGCGCCGGGTGTAGTCGACCAGTTCCTCGGCCTTGACCACCTCGCGGGCGACGAAGTCGAGGTTGCCCAGCTGGTCCGCCAGGCCGAGCTCGATGGCCTGCTGGCCCGACCAGAACAGGCCCGAGAACAGTTCCGGCGTCTCCTTCAGCCGCTTGCCGCGGCCGGTCTTGACCACGTCGATGAACTGCTGGTGGATCTGGCCGAGCATGGTCTGGGCGTAGGCCTTCTGCTTGTCGGTCATCGGGCTGAAGGGATCGAGGAAGCCCTTGTTCTCGCCGGCGGTCAGCAGGCGCCGCTCGACGCCCAGCTTGTCCATCAGGCCGGTGAAGCCGAAGCCGTCCATCAGCACGCCGATGCTGCCCACGATGCTGGCCTTGTCGACGAAGATCTTGTCGCTGGCCGCCGCGATGTAATACGCCGCCGAGGCGCAGGTCTCCTCGACCACGGCGTACACCGGCTTGCCGTGCTTGGCCTTCAGGCGGCGGATCTCGTCGTTGATGATGCCGGCCTGCACCGGGCTGCCGCCGGGCGAGTTGATCAGCAGCACCACGGCCTTGGCGCCTTCGTCCTCGAAGGCCGCGCGCATGGCGGGCACCACGGCCTCGGCGCTGGCGTCGCCACCGTCGGCGATCTCGCCCTTGATCTCGATCACGGCGGTGTGCGGCAGGCTCTTGCTGGTGGCGGAGCTGGCGCCCCGGTACAGCAGGGCCCAGGTCAGGAACACCAGGAACGCCAGCCACGCCAGCCGCGTGACGGTGCGCCAGCGGCGCGCGCGGCGCTGCTCGTCGAGCGTGGCGAACACCAGCTTCTCGAGCGTCTCGCGCTCCCAGCCCGCCCGGGCCTCGGCCGGCTCGGCGCGGACGGCGGAGGGCGGGACGGACGGCGCCGGGGTGTCCGGGGTGCCGGGCTGGAACGGATCGCTCATGGAGGAGTGCGGGGGCTCAGAAGGCCACGGGTTGCAGGTTGTGGGCAGTATGCCAGTGCACCACGCCGTCCCGCTCGGTCAGGGCGATCTTGACCAGTCCGCCCCGGCAGGGCCCGCCGGCACAGGCGCCGGTGTCGGGCCGGTAGGCCGCGCCGTGGGTCGAGCACAGCAGCCATTGGCCGCTGTCGTCGAAGAAGCGGCCGGGCTGCCAGTCCATCTCCATGGCGACGTGGGTGCAGCGGTTCAGGTAGGCATGGACTGCACCCTGCCAGCGCACCGCGAACGCGGTGCAGGTCTGGCCGGCGTAGACCACGTCGAAGGGCACCGCGGGGCCGGCATCCACCAGGTCGCGCCCGTTGCACAGCGGAACCAGGGTGTCGGGCGCCATGGCGTCGGGGATCTCAGGCGTTGGCGAGCAGCCAGTCGGACAGGTCGGCCACCGAATGCGCCACGTGCAGGGGCTCCAGCACGTGGAAGCCGTCGGGCTCGTGGGCGCCGTAGCTGACGGCGACGCTGGCGCAGCCCGCATTGCGCGCCATCTCCAGGTCGTGCGTGGTGTCGCCGATCATCAGCGTGCGCGCGGGCTCGGTGCCGAACTCGCGCATCAGCTCGTGCAGCATGCGCGGGTGCGGCTTGCCGGCGGTCTCGTCGGCGGTGCGCGAGCCGTCGAAGACGCCCTTGAGCTCGTGCGTGGCCAGCACCTCGTCCAGGCCCCGGCGCGACTTGCCGGTGGCCACCGCCAGCCAATGGTGGCGGTCGCGCAGCGCCTGCAGCAGCGGCAGCACGCCGTCGAACAGGCTCAGGTCGTCCTGGTGCTGGTGGTAGTGGTGGCGGTAGCGGGCCCCCAGCTCGGGGTACTTCTGCGGCGGCACGTCGGGCGCCGCACGGGCCAGCGCCTGCTGCAGGCTCATGCCGATCACCCAGGCCGCATCGGCCGCGCTGGGCTCGCGCCCACCCACGTCGACCACCGCGCGCTGGATGCAGCGCACGATCACCGCCGTGGAGTCGTAGAGGGTGCCGTCCCAGTCGAAGGCGATCAGGTCAAACCGGCGCGGCCGCGGGCTGGGCATCGAGGAAGCTCTGGAGTTCGGGGGGCAGGGGAGCCTGCAAGGCGATGGGTTCGCCGCTGGCCGGATGGACGAACTGTAAACGCCACGCATGCAGGAACATGCGCTTGAGGCCTTGCCGCTGCAGCGTCCTGTTCAGCGCGAAGTCGCCGTACTTGTCGTCGCCCAGGATCGGGTGCCCCTGCGAGGCCAGGTGCACGCGGATCTGGTGGGTGCGGCCGGTCTTGATCGTCACCTCCAGCAGGGTGCAGCCGGCGCAGCGCCGCGCGACCTTCACCAGGCTGATGGAGCGCTGGCCCTCGGGATCGTCCGGGGTCGTGACGCGCACCCGGCGTTCGCCGTCGGCCTCGCCACCGGACACCAGGTCCTTGCGCAGCGGCAGGTCGATCACCTTCTTGTTGGCGGGCCAGGCGCCGCTGACCACCGCCAGGTAGGTCTTGCCGGTCTCGCGCTCGCGGAACTGGTCCTGCAGCCGGGTGAGCGCCGAGCGCTTCTTGGCCACCAGCAGCACGCCCGAGGTCTCGCGGTCGAGCCGGTGCACCAGCTCCAGCATCCGGGCCTGCGGCCGGGCCCGGCGCAGCTGCTCGATCACGCCGAAGCTCACCCCGCTGCCGCCGTGCACGGCCGTGCCGGCCGGCTTGTCGACGGCCAGCAGGTGCTCGTCCTCGAACAGGACCGGGAACTCGCGCCCGGGCACGGGAGCGGCGGCCGGGTCAGGCCGCTCGGGCAGGCGCACCGGCGGCAGGCGCACCACGTCGCCGGCCACCACCCGGGTGTCGGCCGCGGCCCGGCCCTTGTTCACCCGCACTTCGCCGCTGCGGATGATCCGGTAGACATGGGTCTTGGGGACGCCCTTGAGCGTGCGCAGCAGGAAGTTGTCGAGCCGCTGGCCATCGGATTCCTCGCCGATGGTCACCATCTGCACTCCGGCCGAGGCCGCGTCCGCGCCGGCCCCTATAATGCGTTTCACTAGCGTCTTGCCGTAAGTGTTTGATTTGGCTGGAGTTTAGTCCACCACAGGCATGCAGGACGCTGGCAGGTCGATGCCGACGTCGTTGTCGCCGCGCCGACCGCGGGCCCGAGGGCCGCGGTGGACGGACAGCGCCGGAGCCGCCGACGCCCCGACGAAACCCAACCGGACTACGAGCCACCAGCCTCCCGCGCTGGTGGCGGATCAAAGCGAGAGACATTCCGTGCTGATGGCGCTCCTCCTGGTTTGCTGGCGATGGCTGATGCCGTCGGGCGCAAGCCTTGCGCCGCCCCGGCACGCCGCCCGCGCCCCGCTCGTTGCAGTGTTCCCTGCGGCCCTGCGCGCCGGCCCCCGCCTCGCCCCCATCCACGCGCCGCCACGCCGCCTGCTGACATAGCCCACCGGCTGTCCAGCACGCGCCACCCCGGCCCGTTCCGTCACCGTTTCGCCGCGCGCGTCTGCCCGTGCATCGTGGGCCCGTCCCCGGGCCGGATGTGAGTCAGAACAAGAAGGTGACGCAATGAAGCGGATGCTGATCAATGCCACGCAGGCCGAAGAGCGCCGGCTGGCCATCGTCGACGGACAGAAGCTCCTCGACTACGAAATCGAGATCGAAGGGCGCGAGCAGCGCAAGGGCAACATCTACAAGGCCGTCGTCACGCGCGTCGAGCCCAGCCTGGAGGCCTGCTTCGTCGACTACGGCGAGGACCGCCACGGTTTCCTGCCGTTCAAGGAGATCTCCAAGCAATACTTCGCCCCGGGTGTGTCCGCCTCGCAGGCGCGCATCAACGAGGCGATCAAGGAAGGCCAGGAGCTGCTGGTCCAGGTCGAGAAGGAAGAGCGCGGCAACAAGGGCGCGGCCCTGACCACCTTCATCTCGCTGGCCGGCCGCTACGTCGTGCTGATGCCCAACAACCCGCGCGGCGGCGGCGTCAGCCGGCGCATCGAGGGCGACTCGCGCGCCGAGCTCAAGGAGGCGATGGACCAGCTGGAGTACCCCGGCGGCATGTCCATCATCGCCCGCACCGCGGGCATCGGCCGCTCGGCGCCCGAGCTGCAGTGGGACCTGAACTACCTGCTCAAGCTGTGGAACGCCATCGACGGCGCGGCCAAGGGCGGCAAGGGCGCGTTCCTGATCTACCAGGAGTCGTCGCTGGTCATCCGCTGCATCCGCGACTACTTCAACAACGACATCGGCGACATCCTCATCGACACCGATGAGATCTACGACCAGGCGCAGCAGTTCATGGCGCACGTCATGCCCGAGCATGCCGCCAAGGTCAAACGCTACCGCGACGACGCGCCGCTGTTCAGCCGCTTCCAGATCGAGCACCAGATCGAGTCGGCCTATGCCCGCGAGGTCAAGCTGCCCTCGGGCGGCGTGATCGTGATCGACCACACCGAGGCGCTGGTGTCCATCGACGTCAACTCGGCGCGCGCCATCAAGGGCGGCGACATCGAGGAGACCGCCACCCGCACCAACCTGGAAGCCGCCGACGAAGTGGCGCGCCAGATGCGCCTGCGCGACCTGGGCGGCCTGATCGTCATCGACTTCATCGACATGGAGGAATCCAAGAACCGTCGTGAAGTTGAGAACCGCCTGCGCGATGCGCTGCGCCAGGACCGCGCCCGCGTGCAGTTCGGCACCATCAGCAAGTTCGGCCTGATGGAGATGAGCCGCCAGCGCCTGAAACCGGCGCTGTCCGAGGGCGCCTCGATTCCCTGCCCGCGCTGCGGCGGCCACGGCCACATCCGCGACACCGAGAGCTCGGCGCTGCAGATCCTGCGGATCATCCAGGAGGAGTCCATGAAGGACTCCACCGCCGCCGTGCACGTGCAGGTGCCGGTCGAGGTGGCCTCGTTCCTGCTGAACGAGAAGCGCGCCGAGATCGCCAAGATCGAACTCAAGCAGCGGATCAACGTGGTGATGATCCCGAACCGCTCGCTGGAGACGCCGCACTACAAGCTGGACCGCCTCAAGCACGACGACCCGCGCCTGGACAGCATGAAGGCCACCTACAAGATGGCCGAGGAAGTCGAGGAGCGCACCGAGGTCACCCGCCGCTCGCAGGAGCGCGCCAACAAGCAGGAGCCGGTGATCAAGGGCGTGCTGCCCGATGCGCCGGCGCCCGTGGCCGAGCCGCGTCCCGAGCGCAAGCCCGAGCCGGCACCGCAGGCCGCGGCGCCCGCCCCGGCGCGCGCACCGGCCCCCGCACCGGCGCCCACGCCCACCGCGGCGCCGGCTGCCGAGTCGGGTTTCGTCGGCTGGTTCAAGAGCCTGTTCGGCATCGCGCCGGCTGCGGCGCCTGCACCGGCGGCCGCCGCCAGCACCACCGCCGGGGGCAAGACCGAGGAGCGTCGCGAAGGCCGCGAGGGTCGTGAAGGCCGCGAGGGCCGTGGCGAGCGTGGCCGCGGCGGCCGTGGCGGCCGCGACCGCAACGGGCGTGGCGGCGAGGGCCGTGGTGGCGAAGGCCGCCGCGAGCGCGAACCGCGGCGCGACGGCGCCGTGGCGGAAGGTGCCGAGGCCAACGGCCAGCGCCCCGCCGACGGCGAAGGCCGGCGCGAGCGCCCGCCGCGTGGCGAACGCGGTGAACGTGGCGAGCGCGGCGAGCGCGGCGAACGCAACGAAGGCCGCAACGGCGGCGAACCCCGTGAGCAGCGCGAGCCCCGCGAAGCCCGCGAAGCCCGCGAGGCCCGTGAGCCGCGCGAAGGCCGTGGTGAACGCGGCCGCCGCGACGAGCGCCGCGAGGGTGGCGAGGCCCGTGGCGCGCTGCCCGAAGGCACCGAGGGCCAGCAGGCCCCGCGTGGCGACCGTCCGCCCCGTGGCGAGCGTGGCGAGCGTGGTGAACGTGGCGAAGGCCGCCGCGAGCGCGGCGAGCGCCGCCCGCGCGAGCAGGTCGTGACCGAGGGCGAGGTCGTCGAAGGCCAGGCCACCGCCGTGCAAGCCCTGGCCGAAGGCGCCGAGGCCGCACCCGTGACCGCCGAGGGCGGCGAGGTTCGCGAAGGCGAGGGCCGTTCGCGCCGCTCGCGCGACCGCTACGGCCGTGACCGCCGCGGCGACCGCGCCGGCCGCGAGGGCGAAGCCCCGGCCGAGGCCGAAGGCCAGTCCACGGCCGCTGCCCCCGAGGCCGCCGGCGAGGACGAGCCCACGCAGCGCAAGCCGCGCTACGGCACGGCCTTCGTGCAGGACGACGAGGCCAGCGCCCCGGCCGCCGTGCCGGCTGCAGCGGCAGTCGCGGCGCCCGCCGCGCCCGAGCCCGTGGCCGCGCCGGCACCTGTGGCCGCGCCCGCGCCGGCCATCGCGCCGATCGCGGTGCAGGCGCCTGCCGCACCGGCACCCGCACCGGCGATGGCCGCCAACGGCCGCGCCGGCCTGCCCAAGGTGCAGCCGTTCCAGCTGCCGATGGACGAGCTGGCCCGCATCGCCCAGGGTTCGGGCCTGCAGTGGGTGAACTCCGACGCCGACAAGGTGGCCGCCGTGCGCGCCGCGATCGCTGCCGAGCCCAAGCCGGTCCATGTGCCGCGCGAGCGCCCGCCGGTCGTGGTGCTGGACGAAGGCCCGCTGGTGCTGGTCGAGACCCGGCGCGACCTGGCCGAGCTCAAGCTGCCGTTCGAGCAGCAGGCGCAGCCGCCGCTGCAGTGAGCCCGGGGGCGCCGCTGGCGGCGCCTGCAGGAACGACGAAGGGGGCCGCGAGGCCCCCTTCGTCATTGGCGCGCCGCTCGCGCGAACATGTCAGTTGGCCGCGTCACCCCTGCGCACGCGGGGGTCCTGCGACGGCCCATGCACGTTGCAGGCACGGGACGGGATCGCCGCCGCTCGCGGGGATGACGGCGCAAGGGCCCTGCGCCCTCCCCGCCCTCAGACTTGCGCGGCCCGCTTCCAGGCCTGCGCGGCCGCCTCGGCGTCGCCGCGTTCCTCGGCGAGCACGGCCAGCGCGCGCTGGGCCTTGCGGTGCAGGGTGGCGTCCTGCAGGGCCAGGGCGGCCTGGCGCAGCAGCTGCTGCGCCTTGCCCCAGAGCTGGCGCTCCAGGCAGGCCATGCCGGCCAGGTACTGCAGCGTGGCGTCGCGCGGGTTGGCGCGCTGGGCCGCCTCGATGCGGGCCAGCCAGGGCGCGTCGACCGAGCCCAGCCCGGCTTCCAGGGCCTGCACCAGCTTGACCTTCTGGCTGTCGGGCAGCTGCGGCTGGCGTTCCCAGGCCGGCAGCAGCCACTCGCGCGCCAGCGCCGCGTCGCCGCCCAGCAGCACCAGGCGCTGCGCCGCATGGATCGCCAGCTCGGGCATCGCGCGCTCGGCCGGCTCCAGGCCGGCCCAGGTGCGCTGCAGCTGCGCCGGATCGTGCGCGCCCTGCAGCAGGTCGATGGCCAGCCCGCGCACCAGCGATTCGGCGGCGGCCGGCGAGAAGGCCCGGTGCTTGGCCAGCAGCCGCGCCGTCTCCAGCGCCTCGGCGGTGTGGCGGGCCAGCCGGGCCGCCTTGAGCTTCATGCGCAGGGCCAGCGTGCGCCGGCCCACGCCGGTGGGCAGGCCCTGCAGCCAGCCGATCGCGGCCTGCGGGTCGCGGTCGTCGAGCGCCCAGCGCGCCGCGCGCAGCAGCGCACCCTCGCGGGTCTCGGCGCCGTCGCGCACCGACGCATGCTCCAGCGCCTGGCGCAGGTGCTCCTCGCGGCCGGCGCGGTCCTGCAGCGCCTGCGCGCTCTCGGCGACCAGCAGGTGCGCCAGGGTGCGCAGCTGCGCGCCGTTGGCCAGCCCCGCCCCGCCCTCGCGCAGCGAGGCCTCGCGGGCCAGCGCCGATTCGGCCGAGCGGCGCGCCCGCACGAAGCGGCCGGCCAGCAGGTGCGACAGCGCATCGAGCAGGTCGGCATGCATGCCGCGCTCCTTCTGCTGGGTGCGCCAGCGCAGCGCCTGCCGCGGCAGGTCGAACAGCGCCGACGAGGCCCGCAGCGCCGCATGCAGGAACAGGAAGGCCGCCACCAGCAGCAGCAGCACCAGGTTGAGCGACAGGTCGATGCGGTACGGCGGCCAGAACAGCGTGACGGTGCCCTGGTTGTTGCCGGCGAACAGTGCGATCGCCACCGCGATCGCGAACAGGACCAGGAGCCAGAGGGCGGCGCGCACGGCTCGCGTCCCTTCAGCGGCCCGCGGCGGCCGTCGCCAGCGCGGCCAGGGTCTCGTCGATGCGCGGCACGTCGACGCTGCGCAGCTGCGCCTGCATCTGCTGCAGCGTGGCCTGCGCCGCCTGCGTGCGCCGCGCGTTGGCATCGAACCAGCGGCCCAGCTGCCCGGCGGCGGTGCCGATGTCGGCGCGCGCGGCATCGATCTGCCGCGCCAGCAGGGCCAGCCGTGCGTTCATCAGCCGCAGCTTGAGGTTCTCCCGCAGGAACCAGCCCTGCTCGGGTGCCAGCAGCGCCGCCTCGGGCTGGTCGATGCGCGAGACGCGCAGCAGCGCCCGCGCCTCCTCGCGCACCGCGCCGAACCACTGTTCCCACCAGGGCTGCGGCAGCTCCGGCGTGCCGCCGCCGGGCTGGGCGCTGCGGGCGGCGCCGGGGCCGACCGCGTTGGCCAGCGGAATCTCGTCGATCGCGCGGGCCAGTTCGTCCAGCCGCACCAGCACGCCCGGCACGTCGGCCACGGCGGCCGCCTTGATGCGGTCGATGTCGCGGGTGATCGCGGTGCGCACGCGCTGCAGCCGCGGCTCGCCCGCGCGGGCCAGCCGCTGCTCGGCGGTGCGCAGCGCCGCCAGCAGGGGCTCGGCGCTGAGCGTCAGCTGCGACTGCTGCTGCGCCAGCCGCAGGCCGGCCTCGATGTCCACCACCAGGTTCTCGTCGCGCGAGCGCGACAGGCTCTGCATCAGCTCCTCGAGCTGGGTGCGCTGCAGGGCGACCTCGCTGACCTTGGTGTCGGTGACGGCCTGGCGGGCGGCGATGTCGCGCGCCAGCTCCTGGGCCTGCTTGGCCACGGCGCGGGCCTCGACGGCGTTGCTGCCGGCGTCGGCGCTCTGGCGCGCCAGCTGCTCCTGGATGGTCGACAGCTTCTGCCACAGCAGCACGCTGGACCCCAGGCCGATGGCAGCGGCCAGCGCCACCACCCGGAAGGCGAGCGTGGACGTGCCGGCGCGGGCCGGCCCGGGTGGGGGCGGCGGCGGCAGGTCGGGGGGTGTCGGCTCCAGTGCGGGGCCGGGCTGCGCATCGGAGGCGCGGGCGGACTCGGCACTCATCGGGGCGATTCTAGGGTCGCCGCCACCGCCTCGGCCGTGGGCCGTGCCTCCCGCACCACGCCGAAACCGGCATCGCGGGCTGCCTGTGCGATGCGCGGGTGGGTGGCGATGGCCGGCGTGCCCGACCAGTCCTGCGCTGGCAGCAGCGCGCGCAGGTTGGCGATGGCCTCGGAGCTGCTGAACAGCCAGGCGCTGCCGTCGGCCGCCGCGGCTGCGGCGGCGTCGCGCTCGGCCGTGCCCCAGGCCGGCGGCAGGCGGCTGTAGGCCGCCACCTGCTCCACCTGGGCGCCTGCGGCCTCGAGCTGGCGGGCCAGCCAGTCGCGCCCCGCGACCGCGCCGCTCGCATCGGCGCCGCGCACCACCAGCACCCGCCAGCCCGGGCCCACGGCCGGGCCGACGCGGGCCCACAGGGCCTCGGAGTCGAACTGCGCGGCCTGCGGCTCGGGCGCGTCGATCGCATCGGCCGGCACGCCGGCGGCCCGCAGGGCGCGTGCCGTGCCCGGGCCGGTCGCCCAGGCGCGCACCCCGGCCGGCCAGGCCAGGCCGTCGGCATAGGCCCGCACGGCCTGGGCGCTGACGAACATGGCGGCCCGGCACTGCGGCAACCCGGCACGGGCCTGCGCCAGCGCCGTCGCATCGGGGGCCGGGCCGATGGCGATCAGGGGCAGGTCGAGCACGGCGATGCCCAGCGCCTGCAGGGCGTCGTGCCAGGCCGGGGCCTCGGCCGAGGGTCGGGTCAGGACGATCCGGCGGACGGGGGCCACCGTGCTCAGTGCGCGCCGGCGGCGCGCAGGCGGGCCGCGGCTTCGGTGCCCAGGGCGGCGGCCTCCTCGAGGCTGCCCACGGTGCCGCCGGCCTGCACCCGCACCAGCGGCGTGCCGCTGTCGGGCGTGCCCCAGGCCGCGTGCAGCTGCAGCACCTCGCCCGAGAGCGTGGCATGCGCCGCCAGCGGCATCGAGCAGCTGCCCCCCATGGCGCGGCTGACCGCGCGCTCGGCCGCCACGGCCAGCCAGGTGGTGCGGTGCGCCAGCGGCGCCAGCGCCGCCGCCACGTCGGCGCGGTCGCTGCGGATCTCGATGCCCAGCGCGCCCTGCCCGGCGGCCGGCAGCATCTGCCCCGGCTCGAACACCTGGCGGATGCGCTCGCCCAGGCCCAGGCGCTTGAGCCCGGCGGCCGCCAGCACGATGCCGTCGTACTGGCCCTCGTCCAGCTTGCGCAGCCGGGTGTCCAGGTTGCCGCGCAGCGGCTCGATGCGCAGGTCGGGCCGCAGCGACTGCAGCAGCACCACCCGGCGCAGGCTCGAGGTGCCGACCACCGCGCCCTGCGGCAGCTCGGCCAGCGAGGCGTAGCGCGAGGACACCCAGGCGTCGCGCGGGTCCTCGCGCTCCATCACGCAGGCCAGCGCGAAGCCCTCGGGCAGGTCCATGGGCACGTCCTTGAGCGAGTGCACGGCCAGGTCGGCGCGCCCCTCCTCGAGGGCGACCTCGAGCTCCTTGACGAACAGGCCCTTGCCACCCACCTTGCTCAGGCTGCGGTCCAGGATCTGGTCGCCGCGGGTGGTCATGCCCAGCAGGCTGACCTGGTGGCCCTGCTCCTCGAGGAGGGCCTTCACATGTTCGGCCTGCCAGAGCGCCAGGCGGCTCTCGCGGGTGGCAATCACGATGGAACTCAAATCCGTCACCTGTCTGTCAGTGGTCGCTGCGAAGGCCGATGCTAGCATCCGGACTGCTCAAAAAATCAGCACCACGGAGCGGACAAACCCATGGCCACCCCCACGCCGGACACCCCGGCCCGGCGCGCGCGCGAGAACGAGAAGCCCCTGATCGAGGACATCCGCCTGCTCGGGCGGCTGCTGGGCGACGTGATCCGCGAGCAGGAGGGCGTGGCCATGTACGAGCTGGTCGAGCGGGTGCGCAAGCTGTCCGTGGCGTTCCGGCGCGATGCCGACACCGACGCCGACCAGGCGCTCAAGTCGCTGCTCAAGTCCCTCAGCGGCGACCAGGCGGTCAGCGTCATCCGCGCCTTCACCTACTTCTCGCACCTGGCCAACCTGGCCGAGGACCGCCACCACATCCGGCGCCGCCAGGTGCACGAGCGCGCCGGCGACACGCAGGAAGGCAGCATCGAGGTCGCCCTGGCGCGCCTGCGCTGGGCCGGCGTCGGCCCCAAGGCGGTGTCGCAGGCGCTGGCGGCCAGCTACGTCTCGCCCGTGCTCACCGCGCACCCGACCGAGGTGCAGCGCCAGTCCATCCTGGATGCCGAGCGCGAGATCGCGCAGCTGCTGGCCGAGCGCGACGAGATCAAGGCCCGCGCCCTGCCCAAGGACGCCCTGGCCCCGCGCGAGCTGGCCGCCAACGAGGCGCAGGTCCGCGCCCGTGTCATGCAGCTGTGGAAGACCCGGCTGCTGCGCTACTCCAAGCTCACGGTGGCCGACGAGATCGAGAACGCGCTGTCGTACTACGACGCCACCTTCCTGCGCGAGATCCCCAAGCTGTACGCGGGCCTGGAGCGCGAGCTGGGGCCGCAGCCGGTGGCCAGCTTCCTGCGCATGGGCATGTGGATCGGCGGCGACCGCGACGGCAACCCCAACGTCGACGCGTCGACGCTGGAGCAGGCCCTGCGCCGCCAGTGCGAGGTGGCGCTGCGCCACTACCTGACCGAGGTGCACTACCTGGGCCGCGAGCTGTCGCTCAGCGCGATGCTGGTGGACGTGCCGGACGCGATGCGCGCGCTGGCCGAGCGCTCGCCCGACCGCGACGCCCACCGCGAGGACGAGCCCTACCGCCGCGCGCTGGCCTTCATGTACGCGCGGCTGGCCGCCACGCTGCGCGAGCTCACCGGCGGCGAGGCCGCGCGCCACCTGCTGGCGCCGCAGCAGCCGTACCGCAGCGCCGAGGACTTCCATGCCGACCTGGTCACCATCCGCGACGCGTTGCAGGCCACGCATGCCGACGCGCTGGCCGGCCAGCGGCTGCAGCCGCTGATCCGCGCCGTCGAGGTGTTCGGCTTCCACCTGGCCACCATGGACCTGCGCCAGAGCAGCGACCAGCACGAGGCCGTGGTGGCCGAGCTGCTGGCGGTGGCCCGGGTCGAGCGCGACTACGGCGCACTCGATGAATCCGCCCGCCGCGCCCTGCTGGTGCGGCTGCTGCAGGACGCGCGGCCGCTGCGGGTGGTGGGCGCGGCGTACTCCGACCACGCGCGCAAGGAGCTGGCGATCTTCGAGGCCGCGCTGCGCCTGCGCGGCCTGTATGGCCGTGACGCGATCCGCCACGCCATCATCAGCCACACCGAGAGCGTGAGCGACCTGCTCGAGGTGCTGGTGCTGCAGAAGGAAGTGGGCCTGCTGCGTGGCACGCTGGACGACGGCGCCGTCGCCGACCTGATCGTCGTGCCGCTGTTCGAGACCATCGCCGACCTGCGCAACGCGGTGCCGATCCTGCGCGACTTCTACGCCCTGCCCGGCATCGCCGGCATGGTGCAGCGCTCGGGCGCCGAGCAGGACGTGATGCTGGGCTACAGCGACAGCAACAAGGACGGCGGCATCTTCACCAGCAACTGGGAGCTGTACCGCGCCGGCTCGGCCCTGGTGGCGCTGTTCGACAGCCTGCCGCACCGCATCCGGCTGCGCATGTTCCACGGCCGCGGCGGCACGGTGGGCCGCGGCGGCGGCCCCAGCTACCAGGCCATCCTGGCGCAGCCGCCCGGCACGGTGCGCGGGCAGATCCGCCTGACCGAGCAGGGCGAGGTGATCGGCTCCAAGTACGCCAACCCCGAGATCGGCCGCCGCAACCTGGAGACGCTGGTGGCGGCCACGCTCGAGGCCACGCTGCTGCAGCCGGCCAAGCCGGCGCCCGCCGCCTTCCACGCCGCGGCCGAGCAGCTGTCGCAGGCCAGCATGCGGGCCTACCGCGCGCTGGTGTACGAGACCCCGGGCTTCGAGGACTACTTCTACGGCGCCACGCCGATCCGCGAGATCGCCGAGCTGAACATCGGCTCGCGCCCGGCCAGCCGCAAGGCCAGCCAGCGCATCGAGGACCTGCGCGCGATCCCCTGGAGCTTCAGCTGGGGCCAGTGCCGCCTGACCCTCAACGGCTGGTACGGCTTCGGCTCGGCGGTCGAGGCCTTCCTGGCCGACCCGGCGCGCCCGCGCAAGGAATCGCTGGCGCTGCTGCAGAAGATGTTCCGGCAGTGGCCGTTCTTCCGCGCCCTGCTGTCCAACATGGACATGGTGCTGGCCAAGAGCGACCTGGCCCTGGCCTCGCGCTACGCGGGGCTGGTGGGCGATGCGCGGCTGCGCAAGCGCATCCACGCCACGCTGGATGCCGAGTGGCACCGCACCGTCGAGGCGCTGCAGCAGGTCACGGGCGAGCGCCAGCGGCTGGCCGGCAACCCGGCCCTGGCCCGCTCGATCAAGCACCGCTTCCCGTACATCGACCCGCTGCACCACCTGCAGGTGGAGCTGGTGCGCCGCTACCGCGCCGGCCAGGCCGACGAGCGCGTGCGCCGCGGCATCCACATCTCCATCAACGGCATCGCGGCCGGATTGCGCAACACGGGCTGAGCGAAAACGGGGCAGCGGCGAACGAGCGGCTGCGCCTGGTCGTGGATGCCCGCCTGCGCGGGCATGACGGCGCCGGCGCCTGACCGTGGATGCCCGCCTGCGCGGGCATGACGATGCCGGCGCCGGGACCTGCGCGCTCAGCGCGTCGCGTGCGCGGGGGAGACCGGCGTGACGGCGGCGGGTGCGTCCGGGTCGGGAACCGCGGGGCGGCCGCGCGCCAGGCGCAGCGCCTCGTGCAGCACGTCCAGGTCGCCCACATGGTTGGCCAGCAGCAGCACCAGGCGCACGTTCATCGCGTGGCTCTCCTCGGTGGTCAGGCCCTGGTGGGCGCCGATGAGGGCCTCGTACAGGTCGTCGTACGAGGCCAGGTGGGCGCGTGTGTTCAGCGGCATGTGGTCTCCCCCGGCCGGGCCTGCGCCGTGGCGGTCGCGAGCGCGGCGCGCACGGCGGCCGCGCTGGGCTGGCGCCAGCGGGCGCACACGTGCTGGTCGGGCCGCAGCAGGTAGGCTGTGCCGGGCGTGGCGTCCAGCCGCGCCGCCACCAGCCCCTGCACGTCGAGCAGGTCGCTGCCGACCGCCACCACCGCCACGTCGGGCAGGTCGGTGGCCCAGGCCGGCGCAGTGCCGAAGACCAGCAGCGTGAAGCCGGGCGACAGTTCGCGCAGCAGCCAGCTGGCGCTGCCGTCGCGCCGCTGCACCGGCGCATCGGTCAGCGGCGCGCCCGGGACCATGCGGCCCGCGAAGGCGTCGGCGTCGGGCGTGTTCAGCGGCGAGCCGTGCAGGGTGGCCGGCACCGACAGCCGGCCGCTGTTGACCAGGCGGCGCGCGAACTCGTGCTCGCGCGCCAGCTCCAGCACCTGGTTGCGGAACAGCTTGCTGATCTCGCTCTTGGGCGTGATGAAGTCGGTGGCACGGGTGGAGTTCAGGATGTTCTCGTCGGCCGCCAGCTCGCGCTCCGGACCGTAGCTGTCCACCAGCGTGGCCGGTGCCTTGCCGCGCAGCACCCAGTCCAGCTTCCAGGCCAGGTTGTCCGCATCCTGCACGCCGCTGTTGGCGCCGCGGGCGCCGAAGGGCGACACGCCGTGCGCGGCGTCGCCCGCGAACACCACCCGGCCGTGCACGAAGCGGTCCATGCGCAGGCAGGCGAAGGTGTAGACGCTGGCCCACTCGAGCGTGAACCTGGCGTCCGGGCCCAGCAGCGCCTGCACGCGCGGGATGATCCGCTCCGGCTTCTTCTCCTCCTCGGGATCGGCATCCCAGCCGAGCTGGAAGTCGATGCGCCAGACGTCGTCGGGTTCGCGGTGCAGCAGCACGCTCTGGTTCGGGTGGAACGGCGGGTCGAACCAGAACCAGCGCTCGGTCGGGAAGTCCGCCTCCATCTTCACGTCGGCGATCAGGAACCGGTCGCGGAAGATCCGGCCCTTGCTCTCCAGCCCCATCAGGCCGCGCATCGGCGAGCGCGAGCCGTCGCAGGCCACCACCCAGGCGGCCTCGATCGCGTAGTCGCCGTCAGGCGTGCCGACCGTGAGCGTGGCGCCGTCGGCGCGGGGCGCCACGCCCTGCACCGTGTTGTGCCAGCGGATCTCCAGGTTCGGCAGCTGCAGCGCGCGCTCGACCAGGTAGGCCTCGCAGTAGTACTGCTGCAGGTTGATGAAGGCTGGCCGCGCGTGCCCGGGCTCGGGCAGCAGGTTGAACTGGTAGACCTGCTCGTCGTGGAAGAAGACCTTGCCCACGTTCCACGACACGCCCTTGTCGACCATGGGCTGGCCCACGCCCAGGCGGTCCCAGATCTCCAGCGTGCGCTTGGCAAAGCACAGCGCGCGCGAGCCGGTGGACAGCTTGTGGTCGTTGTCCAGCACCAGCACGCGCTGGCCGCGCTGCGCCAGGTCGATCCCCAGCGACAGGCCCACCGGCCCAGCGCCGACGACCACCACCGGATGCCGCGCCGGCGTGGCGGCGTCCTGGTCGGCGCTGCGCGCGTAGGGAAAGGCGATGGCCTGCACGGCCTCGCCGTCGCCACGGAAGATGCCGGGCGGCAGGTCGTTCAGCTGCATGGGCGTCTCCTCGCGGACCCGGGCGGCGGCGCTCAGCCTTCCAGCGTTTCCCACATCTGGCGGTCGCGCTCGGCGGTCCAGATGCGGGGGTCGCGGTGCTGGGTGGCCTCGTCGTAGCAGCGCGTCACGTCGAAGGGCATGCAGTGGTCGAAGATGACCCAGTGGCCGTAGGTCGGCTTGAGCCTGGCGTAGGTCTCCTTGTAGACCGCGTTCAGGTCCTTGCCTGCGGCCACGCCGGCCTGCACGCTGGCCCACACGTCGCTGATGAAGGCACGCGTGCCGGCCAGGCCGGCGGCCACCTGCTCCTCGCCCACCAGGGCGGCGCCGCGGCCCGGCACGAGGGCGCGGGGCCGCAGCGCGGCGACGTTGTCCAGCGTCTGCGGCCAGTCCTGGAAGTAGGCATCGCCCGCGTACGGCGTGGCGTCGAACTCGACGAGGTCGCCCGACAGCAGCGTCTTCTCGCCCGGCAGCCACACGACGGTGTCGCCCTTGGTGTGGCCGCGGCCCAGCTGCAGCAGCTGCACCTCGAGCTTGCCCAGCCAGAGGGTCATCTTGCCGGTGAAGGTCATGGTGGGCCAGGTCAGGCCGGCGGGCACCGTCTCGACGTTGCGGAACAGGCGCGGGAACCGGCCGATCTCGCTGGCCTTGTCCTGCTCGCCGCGCTCGACGATCAGGTCGTAGGTGTCCTGGCTGGCCAGGATCTGCTGCGGCTGGTAGGCGCTGGCGCCCAGCACGCGAACCGCGTGGTAGTGCGTGAGCACCACGTACTTGATCGGCTTGTCGGTGACCTCGCGGATGCGGCGGATCACGTCGGCGGCCATGGCCGGGGTGGCCTGCGTGTCGGCCACCAGCACCGCGTCGTCGCCGATCACGATGCCGGTGTTGGGGTCGCCCTCGGCGGTGTAGGCCCAGGCGTGTTCCGACAGCTGGGTGAAGCTGACCTTCTTTTCCTCCAGGTCGGCGGCGGAGGCGAAGCTCTTGGTGCTCATGGCGTGGATCCCGTGGATGGGCGCCCCGGTCGGCGCGCGGGGCGCGGAAGCAACAATTCGTGAATGGCGAACCATTTCGCTGTGGGTGAATGTACGGCAGCCCGTCTGCGTATGTCAAACTCGTTCACGCCATGCGAACCTCATCCGAACCCGTCGACGCGGCCGTGCCGGCCGAGGACCGCGCCCAGCGGGCCGTGCAGTCGGTCGAGGCCGGTGGCCGCCTGCTGCTGGCCCTGGCCGACAGCGGCAGCGCGCTCAGCCTCAAGGACCTGGCGGCCCGCGCCGGCATGACGCCCTCGCGCGCCCACCCCTACCTGGTCAGCTACGGCCGGCTGGGGCTGATCGAGCAGGACATCAGCGGCCGCTACGACCTGGGCCCGGCGGCGCTGCACATCGGGCTGGCCAGCCTGCAGCGGCTGCAGCCCATGGCCGCCGCCGAGCCGGTGGTGCGGGCGCTGGCCGCGCGCACCGGCCACGCGGTGGCGCTGGCGGTGTGGGGCAATTTCGGGCCCACCGTGGTGCGGCTGATCGAGGCCAGCCGGCCGCTGCACGTGTCGCTGCGGCTGGGCAGCGTGCTGTCGATCTTCGACACCGCCACGGGCCGCGCCTTCGCCGCGGCGATGCCGCACGAGCGGCTGCAGCAGGCGATCGCCGGGCCCATGGGCGAGCCCCTGTCGGCCGCGGCCTGGCGCAAGCGCCTGCCCGAGCTGGACGCGGTGGTGCAGGAGGTGCGTCGGCACGGGGCGGCGCGCGCGGTGGGCAGCCCCATCCCGGGGGTCAACGCCTTCAGCGCGCCCGTGTACGACCTGGCAGGCAACCCGGTGCTGGTGCTGACCGTCACCGACCACGAGTCGCGGCTGCCCGCCGCCTGGAACGGCCCCGCCGCCTCGGCCGTGGCCGAGGCCGCGCGCGAGCTGACGCAACGGCTGGGCGGCCGCAGCACGCTGCACGGCGCCGCCTGAGCCGCTGCCGGCGGCGCGATGCCGCGACGGCCGCTCAGCGCTGCCCGGCCCGCTCGCCGTAGGCCTTCCCCTCGCGCAGCGGCACGGTGGCGCGGCGGCGCACCCGCAGGTTGAGCATCTCCACCGCGATGGAGAACGCCATCGCGAAATAGACGTAGCCCTTGGGCACGTGGTGCTCGAAGCCGTCGGCGATGAGCACCATGCCCACCATCACCAGGAACGACAGCGCCAGCATCTTGACCGTGGGGTGGGCCGAGATGAAGCGGCCGATGGCGCCGGCGAACACCATCATCATCGCCACCGACAGCACCACCGCCGTAATCATCACCGGCAGCTCGTCGACGATGCCCACGGCGGTGATGATCGAATCGAGCGAGAAGACCATGTCCACCAGCATGATCTGCACGATCACGGCGCCGAAGGTGGCCCGCACCTTGACCATGCCTTCCTCGGGGCCGCCCTCCTCGCCCTGCAGCGAGCCGTGGATCTCGCCGGTGGCCTTCCAGATCAGGAACAGCCCGCCCAGGATCAGGATCAGGTCGCGGCCCGAGATCTCCTGCCGGCCCAGGAACGGCAGCGTGAACAGCGGGGCGGTCAGGCCGATGATCCACGACAGCACCAGCAGCAGCCCCACCCGCAGGAACATGGCCATGAACAGGCCGATGCGCCGCGCCAGCTGCCGCTTTTCGGGCGGCAGCTTGTCGACCAGGATCGAGATGAACACGATGTTGTCGATGCCCAGCACCAGTTCGAGCGCGGTGAGCGTCAGCAGCGCGATCCAGGCTTGCGGGTCGGTCAGCAGTTCCATCATGGCTCGTGTCCTTCGCGGTCAGGTGCCCAGCAGCTCGCCCACGGGCTTGAGGTCGTCGACGCGGTCGCAGACCGCCTTGATCACCATCATGATCGGGATGCCCAGCAGCAGGCCCCACACGCCCCACAGCCAGCCCCAGAACAGCACGCCGATGAACACCGACACGGCGTTCATGCGGCTGGCCTTGCTGGTGAGCCAGGGCACCAGCAGGTTGCCCTCGACGGTGTTGATCAGCAGCGAAGCGCCGGCCACCATCAGCGCCAGTTCGATCTCGCCGCCCTGCATGAAGGCCACCAGCGCCGCGCCGATGGTGACCAGCACCGAGCCCACGTAGGGCACCAGGTTCAGGATGCCCGCGGCCAGGCCCCACACCACCGCATGCTCCAGCCCCAGCATGGCGAAGGCCACGCCGGTGGCGATGCCCACGCCCACGCTGGCCAGCAGCTGCACCAGCAGGTAGCGCTGGATCTGCGCGTTGATCTCGTCGAGCGCCTGCACCGTGAGCTTCTTCTGCGACAGGCTGGGGCCGGTGATCTTGACCAGCTTGCGCCGGAAGGTGTCGCCCGACAGCAGCAGGAAATAGGTCAGGAAGGTGACCAGCACCACCTGCCCCACCACCGTGGCCAGCCCCACCGTGCCGCTCCACAGGTGCTCGCGGATGTCGAACTGCGGCTTTTCGACGATCACGCGCTGCACGCCCCGGGGCACGGGCTGCTGCTGCGCGTCGGCGGCCTTGGCCAGTTCGGCCGCCGCCTGCTGCACCGGCTGCAGCGGACCGTCGCCGCGGCGCATCTTGTCGCGGATCACGTCGCGCAGCCGCTCGGCGGCCGAGGGCAGCGCGTTGATCACCTCGTTGGCGTCGTCGGCCATCGACCACATGGCCGCGCCGCTGCCGCCCAGGATGCCCAGGATGAGCACCCCCGCGCCCAGCGCGCGCGGGATGTGCCAGCGCGCCATGGCCTCGACCACCGGCGCCAGCGCGTAGTAGAAGACGAAGCCCAGCATCAGCGGGATGAAGAAGGCGCTGGCCCACTTGAGGATGGCCAGCACGGCCAGCGTGGCCAGCACCACCAGGCCCAGGCTGCGCGGGTCGGCATGCCCATGCAGCACCACGTGCGGCGGCGCCTTGGGATCGACGGATTCGGGCGCGGGCACCTCGTCGAGGACCCGTTGCACCTGTTGCTCTTCGTTCATGGAGACCTGCACGTCGCGCCTTTCGCCTGTCCCCACTCCCCGGCCGGGTGCCGCTAGCGCGTGAGCGCGTCCCTCACGGAACTGAGCTGCCGCCGCGACACCGCCAGCAGCTCGTCGACACCATTGAGCCGCACCGCCCAGCCGTCGCCCTCTTCGGGGTCGTCGTGCTTCTCCAGGGCCCGCACCGACCGCCTGGCCACCAGCGCGTTGCGGTGGATGCGCAGGAAGGACTCGGCATGGCGCTCTTCGAGCTCGCTGAGCGATGCGTCGAGGATATAGCTGCGCGAGGCCGTGCGGACCGTGACGTACTTCAGTTCGGCCTTGAAATAGATCACCTCCGACAGCGGGACCAGTTCCGTCCGACCCCGGTCCTGGATGACCAGCGTCTCCACGCGCCCCGCCACGTCGCCGTTGCGCTGGCCGTCGCGCAGCCGCTGTACCTTCTGCAGCGCCACCTGCAGCCGCTCCAGCCGCACCGGCTTGGTCAGGTAGTCGACCGCCTCCAGGTCGAAGGCCTGCACCGCGTGCTCGGCATGGGCCGTGACGAACACCACCGCCGGCTCGCGCGGCAGCCCGCGCAGGGCCTGCGCCAGCGCCAGCCCGTCGGCGCCGGGCATGCGCACGTCCAGCAGCACCAGCTCGCAGGGCGTGCGGCGCAACGCGTCCATGGCGCCCGGCGCGTTGCCGGCCTCGGCCACCACCTCGACCGCGGGATCGCGGCAGTCGGCCAGCAGCGTGCGCAGGCGCGCGCGCGCCAGCGGTTCGTCGTCGACGATGAGCACCTGCAGCGGTTGCGTCATGCGGGGACCTCCATCCGGACCTGGTAGACGCCATCCTTCAGGATGGTGCGGAACTGGGCCTGCACGTCGTGCAGCAGCGCGAGCCGGTCGCGCACGTTGTTCTGGGCGAGGCCATGGCCGGGCAGGCCCTGGCCGGCCGGCACGGTGTTGGTGACCTTGATGACCACGGTGGTGCCGCGCAGCTGCGTGCTCACCTTCACGTCGGCACCATGCTCGCTGGGCTCCACCCCGTGCTTGACCGCGTTCTCGACCAGCGGCTGCAGGAACAGCGGCGGCACCTGCGCATGGCTGGCGCGCGGGTCGATGCTCCACTCGATGCGCAGCCGCTCGCCGAAGCGGGCCTGCTCGATCTCGAGGTAGCGGCGCGCCAGCTCCACCTCCTCGTCGAGCGTGACGGCCGCGCCGGGGTCGGCCAGCGCATGGCGGAACAGGTCGCTCAGGTCCTCGAGGATCGCCTCGGCGCGGGCCGGGTCCTCGCGCACCAGCGCGATGGCGGTGTTGAGCGTGTTGAACAGGAAGTGCGGCCGGATGCGCGCCTGCAGCTCGGACAGCCGGGCCGTGGTGTCGGCCGGGGCCCGGCCCTTGGCGCGCAGCACCATGGCGCCCACCACCACTGCCGCCAAGGCGGCGCCGGCCGCGGCCGAGGCCGCCCAGGGCACCGGCTGCAGCAGCCCGGTGGCGGCCGGCAGGGCGCAGCCGCCCAGCCCGGCCACCGCCCCCAGCGCCACGCCGGCCGCATGCTGCAGCCAGGCCGGCAGCCGGGCCAGCAGGCCCTTGGCCGCGCAGGCCACCACCAGCCAGGCCAGCGTGCCGGGCACGGCCGCCGCGCTGGCCAGCGCCACCTGCTCGACCCAGCCGGCCGCCGTGGGGGCGCCGAAGCCGGCCACCACGCCCACCGCCACCAGCACGCCCACCAGGGCCCGCAGCACCACGCCCACCTGGCAGGCGTCGTACAGCGGGGCCGCCACGGGCCGCGCCGGGCGGGACGGCCGCAGCCGGCCGGCCGGGTCGGGCAGGTCGTGGTAGGCCGATAAAATCCGCGAGTCGTCCATCGATCCCTGTCGGGTTGCTGACCCGATTATGGTGAACACCGCCGCCCGGCCCATCCGGGCCCAACCCCCACGGCCGGTCCAGGCCCCTCCCGCATGTCCCAACTCGACACCAAGTCCCAGGCCTGGTCGGCCCTGTTCTCCGAGCCCGTCAGCGACCTGGTCAAGCGCTACACCGCCAGCGTCTTCTTCGACAAGCGCCTGTGGCAGGCCGACATCCAGGGCTCGCTGGCGCATGCCGGCATGCTGGCCGGCCAGGGGATCATCTCCGTGCAGGACCTGGAGGACATCCGCCGCGGCATGGCCCAGATCACCCAGGAGATCGAGTCGGGCCAGTTCGCGTGGCAGCTGGACCTGGAGGACGTGCACCTGAACATCGAGGCCCGCCTGACCCAGCTGGTGGGCGACGCCGGCAAGCGCCTGCACACCGGCCGCAGCCGCAACGACCAGGTGGCCACCGACGTGCGCCTGTGGCTGCGCGGCGAGATCGACCTGCTGTCGGGCCTGCTGCAGGACCTGCAGAAGGCGCTGCTGGACCTGGCCGAGCCGCACGTGGACGTGATCCTGCCCGGCTTCACGCACCTGCAGGTGGCGCAGCCCGTGAGCTTCGCGCACCACATGCTGGCCTACGTGGAGATGTTCGGCCGCGACGTCGAGCGCATGGCCGACGTGCGCAAGCGCGTCAACCGCCTGCCGCTGGGCGCGGCGGCGCTGGCCGGCACCAGCTACCCGCTGGACCGCGAGGCGGTGGCGGCGGCGCTGGGCATGGAGGGCGTGTGCGAGAACTCGCTGGACGCGGTGAGCGACCGCGACTTCGCGATCGAGTTCACCGCCGCGGCCACGCTGGCGATGGTGCACATCAGCCGCCTGTCGGAGGAGCTGATCCTGTGGATGTCGCAGAACTTCGCGTTCATCCGCATCGCCGACCGCTTCACGACCGGCTCGTCGATCATGCCGCAGAAGAAGAACCCCGACGTGCCCGAGCTGGCCCGCGGCAAGACCGGCCGCGTGGTGGGCCACCTGATGGCGCTGGTGACCCTGATGAAGGGCCAGCCCCTGGCCTACAACAAGGACAACCAGGAAGACAAGGAGCCGCTGTTCGACACCGTCGACACGCTCAAGGACACCCTGCGCATCTTCGCGGACATGATGCGCGGCATCACCGTCAACCGCGAGGCGATGGAAGCCGCCGCGCGCAAGGGCTACGCCACCGCCACCGACCTGGCCGACTACCTGGTGAAGAAGGGCCTGCCCTTCCGCGACGCGCACGAGACAGTGGCGCATGCGGTGAAGGAGGCGACGCAGCGCGGGGTGGACCTGAGCGAACTGCCGCTGGACGTCCTGCAAGGGTTCCATGCGTCCATCGAGCAGGACGTGTATGGGGTGCTGTCGCTGGAGGGGTCGGTGAATGCGAGGACGGTGCGCGGGGGGACTGGGACGGAGCGCGTGAAGGAGCGCATCGGGGCGTGGCGACAGAAGCTTGCGTGAACGTCCCGACCTGCCTGGAGTGACGGGGCGAAGCCCCGCCCACCACCAGGTCAGTCGATCATCACGACGTAGCCATTGGCTATCCCATCAGCCACCTTGGCTCGGATCTCCGGCGTAGTGGCCTCCTGCTCGCACAGAAAGAATCCGTTCTCGATGACGCTGTTCCCTAGTTCCGGAATCGCATCACGCAACGTTCTCATCTCCGGGTTCTTCCAAGCGACGATCAGAGCCACCCTGAACTCCACGCACTCGGGGATACGGGAGGGGACACGCATGCATTCGACACCAGGCTGCGGGGTTGTGCTGATGCTTCCGTAGTTCGCACCGCGACTCACGTGAAATCGCGAGCGGTACTGCAGGCGACAGGTGAAGCCATCTTTCTTGAGGTCGTTCACGTAAGACAGGGTGTTCGCCCCTTTGTGAGGCCGAGTGGAGGCGAACTGATCTGAAATCGCCAATAAGCGCTTCGCGGTGGCAAGCGCCTCCCACATGAGTTCCTCCTCCGATCGTCGGGTTTGCGCTTGCTGAGCCCAACCACTGAAGGAGAGCATCAATAAAGTGCAGACGAGCACCACGACTGCAGCCGACCTTCGACGCCTATTGGGCATTCTTCGCCTCCTCAGACTAGACCACTGTTCCGCGGAACCCGCTAGGGCGCCCGATCCAAAACCGCCTCAACCCAGCGCGAACTCTGCACAGGACCACTGGGCAAAAACCGCCTCGCTGACCATACCTTTGTATCAATCAAATCATTCGCTCGGAACGGTCGATCTGGTCGTCGACCTGACGTCAACGTCTCATAGGAAAGCATAAAAACTTCCAGGCCCATCATGGCTTCGTCCGTGAACCGCTCGGCGACAGGAGCCGACACGGGCTTGCCACTCCTCGTCGAAAGGTACCTCTGTGCCTCGCTGATGGTCAACTCGCGCGTGATTGGTTGTGCAAAGAACGGGTTCTGTATGTCTACTGGTCGCACCAACTGCATCGCCCCCGTCTTGCCAAGAATGTCGTCTGCAACCATACGCACGTTTCGCTCAAATCTAGCCGCGCGGTCGGCCTCCGGCGTCCCTCCACTTCGGTAGATAAAGGAGTCTTCAGCTTTCGTCTTCACCTCTGCGCGAGTGAGCGCATCTTCTATGTAGTTCGACACTGCGGTCCGCTCTTTTGCTCCGGGGTCGATGCCGCTGGCTCGAGCCAAGCCTTCAAGCACCGCTCCCGCGGCCAGCTTCATTTTCAGAGGCGTGGCGTAATCGGTTGAACTGCCATGCGCTCCATGGCCGAGCGGCGACGTGAAAGAGATTAGCCGCTCCACACCGTCTGGCCCGGTAACCATGCGCGCATGGAAGATCGAGTCGACGAGAGCGTGTAACGCATAGCCTACAACCACATCGTTGTCCCGGTGCGCAGAGATGATCAGCAAGTAGGTCTGGAGGTTCTCTGCGAGAGATCGCCCATTGAGCGCATGTAAACCTCTCATGACTCTCACCGCAGCAAATCTGGGCGCGTATTGGTCATCTAACGCAGTAGCAGCGAATCGAACTCCGTTCGAAAAAGCGTCCGTGGCAGAACTCTGATCCGGGAACTGCGAGTGCGCGATCAAACGCCCCAAACGCTCATCGGAAATACCAAGGGCGCGGCCCACGAGTCCTATGAGGGAGATGTGCCCGGCAGCTTGTGCCACTGGCACCGCAACCGGCCCTCCTCGGACACTAGGAAACGTAAGGATGCGCTGCACTGCTGGATCCAGGTCCGCATCCGCCAGCTTCATCCCGGCAAAGAGCGCTGGTTCGACATCGTCATACAAGTTGCTTTGCAAGGCGCGCGCGAGTTCAGAGCCGGGCCGGGCACTGCACTGAATCCACCCAACCAGTTCCGGATGCTCACGAACAGACAAAGTCGACGTGAATGGATCGTCCAGGAGCCCCCCGACAAGGCCGTAGCCTAGGGCCTCACCCACGGCGTTCCCGATCAGCGCGCTGGTATCCAGTCGGCTCCCAGTGGCAACTGACGACGACATGCTCGCAGCAAGCCCCGAGGCAGTCGCCCGCCAAATGCGGTCCGCCCCCTGAACTTCACCATGGGGCACACCGCCTGTAGTAAGCCCGAGCGCCTCGTTCATCTCCCAGCCAACCGCCGCACCGACAGCACCGGCAGCAACCGCACGCCAATCGAAGCGCGACTGCAGTCCCGTGAGCGCGCCGATGGTCTGGGCCGCGATCGTGGTGGTGATGGCGCGCCCCACGGTGATGCCCTGTGACGCGCCCGTCATCCCGGGACCCAGGGCTCCCGCCGCGAGCCCGTGCGCGATGCCACCGCTCACCGCCGACATCCCCACGCCACGCCAGTTGAACCGCTGGACATCACCGGTGGCCATTCCCGCCAGCTGCGCAGCCGCGGAACTGGCGGCGCCCACGGTGATCCCGGTTGCCACGCTGGCGCCAAGGCCGGCGGCTCCGCCGAGAGAGCCCTGCAATGCCCCTTGCCAGAACTGCGTCACCGGCCCTCCGATCGTCGCCGTAACCGCGATCGCCACCGCCACCATCAGCACCTGGCCCATCCCGCCGCAGCCGCCCTTCCCGTCGCCGGGTTGCGGCAAGGGCTCCGGCTCCACCTGCGCCGGGGACAGGTCGCCCAGGACGCGCGTGGGGTCATAGGGGCGGAAGGTCGTCGCGTCGTTGCCGGCGGGCCCACTGCCCGCCGGGATGGTCAGGGTCTGCCCGACGCGCAGATCCGAGGCACCACGCAGTCCGTTCGCTTCGGCGATCCGGAACCACAGCCGCCCGTCCCCATAGGCGGAGCGCGCGATGCTCTCGAGGGTGTCGCCGGTGCGCACGACATGGGCGCCGGGCACAGCGGCCGGATTGCCCGCGCTGATCGGCGCGTATCCGAAGGCGAAGCTCGTGCGGTCCACGAAGTTCGGCGTGCGCT
Source organism: Comamonadaceae bacterium (assembly GCA_027484575.1). GTDB lineage: Bacteria > Pseudomonadota > Gammaproteobacteria > Burkholderiales > Burkholderiaceae_C > Ramlibacter. The sequence goes on along the minus strand of JAIXSQ010000010.1, from coordinate 291,878 downwards.
CGCGGCCGCTGGACGGGTTGAGCGGATCGACGGCGACACCGTACGTGCCGAGCAATTCGCCGTTGACCACGAGCTGCCGCTGCACCCGGCCGGCCTGCGACGCCCAGAGCACGCGTCCGTCCACGTCGTTGACGATCTGCCGGTTGTTGGCCGACTGCGTCGCATCGGTGGTCTGGACCAGGAAGCCATTGGCGTCGTAGCGGTGCGTGGTCGCGCCGGGCAGCAGGTAGTCGGAGGTGACGCTCACGCTGCCGACCTGGTACCCCTCGCCCCGCACCAGTGTGTTCACGTAGCGGGAGCGGACCTGCTGGGCACCGCGCGTCCACACCGCGTAACCGGTCACGTTGCCCGCGGCGTCGTAGCCGACGGATTCACCCGAGTTGCCGGTCTGTGCCGCCGTGACCGGGTCCCACGCGGTGTCGCTGCGCGGTGCGCCGTCGCTGCCGAGGACCTGCAGGTGCAGCAGCCGCCCATTGGCGTCGTAGCGGTACTGGCGCATCTCCAGGCCGTTGCGCTGCTCGGGCGGCAGGCCGGCATTGAGCTGGTCCATGTAGGCCTGCGACTGCGCATCCGGGCCGGAGCGCAGAACCCGGCCCGCGGCGTCGTGGATGCGCCGATCCAGCACGGTGCCGTCCCGCGTCGCAGTCGTGAGCTGCCCCAGTCCGTCGTACGCGTACACCTCCTGCACCAGCCCGGGAGTCGAGACGTAGCGCGTCGGAGCCGGAACCCACAGCGGTGGGTTCCACTCGTCGCCGCCGACCCAACTTCCCTCGCCGGTGATGGTCTGGACGCGCGTGCCCAGCCAGGCGTCGCCCGTGCGCTGGCCGTTCAGGTCATAGCGCAGGGCGTGGCCTTGCGCGCCCAGGTCCCCGTCCGGATTGACCGCGTCCACCACGACCTGCCGGCCCATCGCGTCGTAGCGGAAGTACCGGTCCGAGCTGCCCTCGACGTCCCCGCCGACCCCGGCATAGGCGTGGGCGGTCCGGATGCGGGTGCGGTTGCCGGCCTCGTCGTAGTCCATGCGCACGCGTGCACGGCCATCCGCGACTTCGCGCAGTCGACCCAGTGCGTCCCAGGCGAGGTGGTTGTCCTGGTACACCACGCCCTGCTGCACGGTCTTCTCGCGCACCCGCCGCCCGCCCAGGTCGTAGGCATAGGACGTCTGCTGCGACAGGGTCTCGTCGATGACCGACACCAGCTGGCCGGCGCCGTCGTAGGCGTAGCGCACGGAGCGGCCACCGCCGCTCAGCTGCACGAGCTGCCTGGCTGCGTCGTACGTCGAGGTGACGGTCTTGCCCCCCAGGTCGGTGTGCGCCACCAGCAGCCCGGTGGCAGCCGCATACGTCCAGGTGGCCGTCGCTCCATTCGGATCGACCTCGGCCACCTTGCGGCCCCAGGCGTCCCATTCCGTGCGCGTCGCCTGACCCATCGGCTGCACCGTCCGCACGAGGTTGCCACGCAGGTCCCACGCATGCCGCTGCGTCTCTCCGGCCCCATTGGCCTGGGTCAAGGCGCGCCCCAACGCGTCGTAGGTCCACCGGGCGACCATGCGAGGTGCATCGCCCCTGCGCTCCTCGCGCGCATGCTCGGTGATGCGACCGGCGAGGTCGTACGAGAAGACGCTGGACCAGCCCTCGGCGTCGATGGTGGCGATCCGCTGCCCGAACACGTCGAAGCGGTGCCGGACCACCCCGCCGTCGGCATGCCGCTCCTCCACCAGTTGTCCCGCCGCATCCCAGACCTGGCCGTTCACGAATCCCCGGGGATCGCGGCTCGCCAGCAGGCGTCCCAGGCCGTCGTAGACCCACGTGGTGCCCGGGCTGGCGACAGACTGCAGGCCCTGGGCGTCGGGGAGCGTCTCCTGCACGCGCCGGTCGAACGCGTCGTAGCGGTACCGGGTCAACCACCCCTGCGAACGGGGATCGCTGACCTCCAGAACGTTGCCCCAGCGGTCCAGACGCTGCACCACCGTCGGCCGGCGGCTCGCCGGTGCGGCATTGGCGTCACGGACCGACACGGCCAGCCCGGCGCTGCCGCTGACTGCAGGGCCGGTTGCCGGCGTGGTCAGGGTGAGGCGACACGACGCGGGTTGCGCCGCAGCCCAGTAACCCGGCGTGTACGGCGGCGACGTGATCGCCTGGATGCCCGTGGACGGGCCGTTCACCACGACGTGCGCCGAGCCCTGCGCGCCCTCGTTGGCATGCGAGACGATCTGCACTTCGTACACGCCGGCCGGCAGGCCGACGGGCAGGAGGGCGCATTGGTAGGCCCAGCCGCCGCCCAACGAGGCATACGTGTGGTCCACGGGCGCGTTCGCCCAGGTCCCGCCCAGCGGTCGCCAGGCGAAGATCGGGTTCGGCACCACGGGCCAGGAGATCCTTGCCACGCCGGCGGTGTCGGCCCGGGTGGTCGTGCCGTCGAAGTACGTGGAGCCTGGCGCAGGCACGGTCCAGGGCGTGGCGTTCATCCAGGGCAGCGGATGGCCGTACGCAGCCGGCACCCAGCGCGCAGGCTCCGGCGGGACGGCCGTGAAGCTGCCGGTGGCACGCGCGGTGGGCTGTGAGGAGCCGATCGGCGTCCACAGCAGCTCGAAGTCGTGGCTGCCCACCGGCAGCAGCGTGGTGTCGACCCGGCTGGTGCCATCGGTGCCCTCCAACACGCTGGCGGTGCGCCAGACGCCGGTGTCGCCCACCGGTCGCCAGCGGAACGCCTGCAGGCAATCGGAAGGCGTGCGCCAGGCCAACGTGGCGCCCGACGGCGCAATGGGCTGCTGGATGGCAGCCAGCTGCGCTGGCCCGACCTCGAGGATGCCGGCGCCCGTCGCCGACCGGCTGCCGTCCGCCGACACGATGCTGCTGCGGTAGTCCCAGCGTCCCTGCCCCAGGAAACGCGCGTCGAACAACAAGGCCTGGCCGAAGTCGATCAAGGGCACGTCCACCCAGGCGTCCGCAGAGCCGCCCTGGGCGCGCAGCTCCAGCACCGCTCGCGTTTGCGGATCGTCGGGCGTGCGCAGCAGCACAGTGCTCGCACCACCGCCGCTGGAGGGCTCCAGCACCATGCGCCAGTTGCCCGCGAGGTCGCGCTTGGCGAGCCGCACTTCCAGCACCTCGGCCAACCCACCGCGCTCGATCCCGGGGTCGGCCCAGCGCACCTCGACTCCGGCGGCCGCCTGCTCGGAGGACACGATGCCCGAGCTCGCGGTCCGGACGGCACCGGGGACCCAGACGGTCGCGAGTGCACCTCCTTGCAGGACCGACTGCATCTGCAGCTCGCGGTACGCGATCTCCACGCGCACGTCGCCCGGGCCGAGCTGCGCGACGCCACCGGTGCTCACCTGCACGGCATTGGTCCCGGCCCAGCGCCAGCCCGCCCCGTCATCGGTCATCCGTGCCCGCGACAGGATGGAGGCGGCCGCGCGGACGCCACCCGGCTGCAGCGTCGCGAGCGCGTCCTCCCGCTCGGGCAGCACCCGCCGCACCACGCGGCCCAGCGCATCCCTGACGGTGTCGGTGCGCCGCAGCCCGGGGGTCGACGCGGCCTGTTCGGCGGTGCGCAGCGTGAGCAGCCCGGACTCGCCACCACGCCCCGAAGCGCGCAGCTCGGCCGTGACGCCCCCCCGCGCATCGAACAGCTGGATCCGCAGGTCCCCGTCCTCGCCCGTGGTGCGCCACAGGCGGCCGGCCGCGTCCCAGTCGTGCACCTGGGCGGGGCCGTTGCCGACCACCTGGCGGGTGAGCTCGCCGAAGGTGTTGTAGCTGCGGGTGGTCACCACCGGGTCCGACGCCATGCCCGACAGCAGGTCGGGCCCCGGACTGCTCGACGCCACCAGCTGGCCAGCGTCGTCGTACCGGTCCTGCTGGTACACGGTCCGCACTGCTCCCGACTCGGTGCGGACCTGCTGCCATTGCTTCGCCTGGCGGCCCCAGGCGTCGTACGAGCGGTGCACGCTGGCCCCCGCGGCGTCCGTCGAGGTCACGAGGCGGCCCAGGCCGTCCCACGCACTGACCTGCACCCGGTCATCGGCCGACGACGCAGGCCGCTCGATCGACCCGGCGGCAACGCTGCCGGATGCGTTCGCGTGCTCGATCTGCACGACGACCTGCCCCAACGCGTCCCGCAGGAAGCTGGTCACCGGCGTCAGCGTGACGCCGGATCCCGGGCCCACCGCACGCGCCGGGGCGGCCACGGCGCGCAGGCGGCCCAACGCGTCGTGGGCCTGCCAGGTCGTGGCACCCGTCGCGTCGGTGATGGAACGCACGTTGCCGACGGCGTCGTAGGTCCAGCGGGTGACCAGGTCGGCGCGCCGCACCGTGCCGTCCGATGCGGTGCCGTGTTCGACCTGCACCCGCGTCTCGCTGAGGCGCCGGTCCAGGGCATCCCAGTCGGTGCGCACCGTGCGGTCCTCGGCCGAGACCACGGGCTCCGCACGGGCGAATCCGGTCCAGCTGCCTGCGGGCAAGGGCAGCGCGTACTCGGTCGCCTCCACCACGCGCCCCGCCGCGTCATGGCGGCGGACGGTGAGGTGACCGAGGGGGTCGAGCGTTGCGCGCTCGCGCCCCGCCAGGTCCCAGTCGCGCAGCGTCACGGCCCAGCTGTCCGTGACCGGATTGCGCAGCTGCCGGACCTCGACGACCTGGCCGAAGGCGTCGTAGCGCGTGCGGGTGGTGCGGCCAGCCTGGGCCATGCGTGCGGCCGGATCGGCCGAGGGGTCGTGCACGAGCGCCACGGGCTCGAGCACCTCGACCACCCGCCCGGCCGCGTCGTAGCTGGTGCGCAGGGCGCGGTCGCCGTCGCGCGCGAGCGTGGCCAGGGCGCTCTCCACCTGGGCGCGGGTTACCGCCTCTGCCGCGGATCCCAGCGCCGGCCGCACGAGCGATGCCGCCGCCACGCCGTATCGCGTGAGGGCCACCACCTCGCCGAACGCATTGCGCTGCCACCCGGTCACCTGCCCGAGCGCATCGACCTCGTACAGCAGGCGGCCCGCGGCATCGTGCACCTTCTGCACCACGGCACCACCGGCATCCCGGGACGCCACGAGCCGACCCAGCGCATCGAACCATTGGCGGGTGTCCAGCGCACGGACGACCTCGGCGCGGGTGGCCAGCGCGCCCACCCCGTTGCGCGAGAGATCGTCCAGCGCTGGGTCGTAGACACCCACCGGAGCGTGGACGACGCGCACCTGCCGGCCGGCGGCGTCGTACGCGTACTGCGTGGTCCGGGCCTGTGCCGTGCCAGCGGCCTCGGTCCGGGCGACCAGCCGGCCGAGCACATCCCAGGACTGCAGCGTGAGGACGCTGGCACGCTCCACCGCGCCGGCCACCAGACGGTCGCCGGCCGCGGCCACCGTGGAAGCGATCTCCACCTCGGGCGAGCGCTCGCAGACCAGGCGTCCGGCCGCATCGTGCTCGTACGTCCAGGTGGCGCCTGCGGCATTCGTGAACGCGACCCGGCGGCCAGCGCCGTCCCAGCGGAAGGTCTCGAGCCCGCCGAGCGCATCGGTCACGCGGGACAGCCGGCCCGCGGCATCGTAGGCGCGCCGCTCCACCCGGTCGCCGGCGGCCACGGACAGCTGGGTCACCCACGACAGGTCCACCAGCTGCCCGGGGTCGGCCAGGAGCGCCGCACGACGGACGCTGCGCACGAGCCGCCCGGCTCCGTCGTGCTCGCTGGTGCGCACGGCACCCACGGCATCGATCTCCGCCCGCAGCAGGCCGGCGGCGTCCCACACCTGGCGGCTGGTCCGGTCAGCCGCCGGATCGGCGACCAGCAGGGCGCGCAGTTCGGCGAGCGTCGGTGCCGCGGTCAGGCCGCCAGTGGCCAGCAGGCGGGCGTGCTCCGTGCGCCGCACCAGCCGTCCCGCGCCGTCATAGACGCTGCTCTCCGCCGCGCCACGGGCATCGACTTGCAGGACCAGCCGGCCGGCCGCGTCCCAGCCCTGCCAGCGTTGCCGATCGGCGGCATCGGAGCGCAGCAGACCGCGCAGGGCCAGCAGCGTCGTGGGCAGGCTGTCCATCGTGCCGGCCAACGGGGTGGCGAGCGCCCGCTGGCGCACCACCCGCCCGGCGGCGTCGCGGGTGAACTCGGTCACGGCGGCGCCGGCATCGACCTGCAACACCAGCCGCCCGGCCGCGTCCCAGGCCTGGATCTCGTGCGCGTCGCCGGGACCCGTGGCGGCCGTGGCCGGGTCGGTACCCGCCGCGATGGGCGTGGCCAGGCGGACGACCCGCACCAGGTGGCCCGCAGCATCGAACTGGCGGCGCGTCACGGCGCCCGTGCCGTCGAGCGACCAGATGCGGCGACCGGCGGCGTCGTAGCCGTGCCGCTCCGTTGCATCGCGGCCCGGTGCGGCAAGCGACGCCACGGCCACGCCCAGGGCTGCGGCATCGACCGCCGCCGACGCGGGCAGTGCCGTGGCGTACGCGGTCCGCGACAGCAGCCTGCCGGCCGGGTCCCAGGTCATCGCCACCACGCCACCGACGCCGTCGACGGTGTAGAGCACCCGGCCGGCGGCATCGTGGACGGTGCGCTGGCGGACATCGCGCGTGGGGTCCGGTGCGGGGTCCGGGAGCGTGCCCGCCCGCCACGTGGCGAGATCGATGCGGTTCGTGAACGACGTGCGTTCGACGACACGTCCCGCCGCATCCAGCCGCAGCCGGACCACGGCACCGCTGCCATCCACCGTGGCCACGAGCCGGCCGTCGCCGTCGAGCACGCGGTGCTCCACCTGGTCGGAGGCGTCGAGCACGAGCAGGCCACGCACCTGGTCGGCCGAGGGTTGCCCGCCCAGCGTGTCCAGCGCAATCGCACGCGCGTAGGTGACGGTGCGCACCACGCGCCCCGCGGCGTCCCGGTCGGTCTGGGTCACCGAGCCCGTGGGGCCCACCACGTACACAGGGCGGCCGGCAGCATCGTTGACGTGCCGTGTCACCGCGCCCTGGGCGTCCGTGACCGCGACGAGATGGCCGGCGGCCGACCAGCGCCAGCAGGTCTGCAGCGCCAGGCCTGCCGGGTCGACGACCTCGGCCACGCGTCGTCCGAGGGCGTCGTAGCGCGTGACCGTCGTCGTGCCGTCAGGCGACGTGACCGACAGCTGGCGGCCGTCGGCGTCCCAGCTCCAGCGCGTGGTGAGGTTCAGGCCGCCCGCGCCGGGATCGACCACCTGTTGGGTGAGCTGGCCTGCGTTGTCGTAGGTCGAGGTCGTGGTCACGCCCCGCGGATCGCAGACCGTGACCTGGCGGCCACGCGCGTCGTAGGTCCAACGCGTGGTCAGGGCCAGGCCGCCGGGGTCCACGGTGCGACTCAGGGTGCGGCCAGCCACGTCATAGGCATAGGACGTGCGGACACCGCCGGCGTCCACGGATTCGACGAGGCGCCCACCCGCATCCCAGGCCCTGGTGACCGCGCCCGCCGCCGTGGTGGCCTGCAGCAGGCGTCCTTGGCGGTCGTAGCGCCACGTGTTGCTGGCACCCGTGCCGTCCACCACACGCACCACCTGTCCATGGCGGTTCGACGTGGTGCGGGTGACGAGCCCCTCGGGTGTGGTGATCTGCAGCGTGCGGGTGGCGGCGTCCCAGGTCTGGCGCGTCTGGCCCCCGAGTGCATCCGTCTCGACGAGCACCCGGCCGTGCGCGTCGTAGGCCGTGCTGCGCAGGCCGCCCGCCGGGTCCTGCACCACGACCAGGCGTCCCAGCCGGTCCCAGGCCTGCACCGTCTCGGCCCCTGCCGGATCGATGCTCGCCACCGGGCGGCCGAACGCATCGCGCCGGTAGACGCTGCGCGCGGCGATCCCGTCGGCATCGTCCGTGGTTGCGACGAGCTGCCCCGATCGGTCGTAGGCGCGCGTGGTCCGGACCACGAGGTCGGTGCGCACCTGCCGGCTGCGCTCGGTCTCCTGCCCGAAGGCATCCCGAACGATGGCGGTCACCAGGCCGTCGGCGTCGGTGCTGCCGGCCAGCGATCCGTCGCGAGCCCATGACCAGGCCTCCACCGTCGCGCCACCAGTCGCCAGCGTGGCCACCAGTTCCGCGGGCAGCGTGCCCCCTGCCAATCCTGCGGTCGGCACCCGCTGTGACCACAGCAGGCGGCTCACCTGGCGCCCCAAGGCGTCGTAGCGCCAGCCCTCGACCTCGCCCAGCGCGTTCACGACGTGCGTGCGCGTGCCGTCGGCGGCGTAGTAGAACCAGCGGGTGCCGCCATCCGCACCGGTGGTGCTCAGCCGACGGCCCGCTGCGTCGTAGGTGTGGCGCACTCCCCACTGCCGCCAGATCGCGTCCACGTCCGCCGCGCTCTGGCCGCCCGTCAGGCGCGCCGCACCCTCGCCCTCGAGTTCCCCGACCAGGCGGCCCTGCACGTCGTAGCGCGCCAGCAGGGTGCGGACCTCGTCGGTGCCGGCGGCCTTCTCCGTGGCCACCAATCGACCCAGCACGTCGTACGCATGACGCGTCGTGATGCCGTCCACGGTCTCGGTGAGCAGCCGGCCCTCGGCATCCCAGGTGCGGCTGGTGCTGCGGTCCTGGGCCGTGGCCGCTGGACGCAGGGCGGCCAGCGACAACAGGCCGTCGGGCTGTGCGACCCGTGTGGCGTAGCGCACCACCAGGACCGCCCGGCCGGCGTCGTCGCGCAGCGTCTCGGTCAGGAAGCCTTCGGGGTCGAGTTCGCCGACGACGCGGCCGGCGGCGTCGTGCCACCACCGTGTCTGCTGGTCCTGCGCCGATGCGCTGGGCACCAGATCGGCCAGGCTCCCGGTGGCACGCAGTGCGGCGACGGTCGGCGTGGCCCAGGCCCGATGCCCCGTGCAACGGCCAGCCGGGTCGTAGGTCCAGGTGGACAGGCTGCCCTCGGGATCGAGCTGGCCGATGCGGCGGCCCTGCGCGTCGAGGAACTCCCGCGTGACGCGGTCCTGCGTCGAGGCGACCGGGGCCGCGATGCTGCCGGGCGCAACCTGGCTGGCCTGCACGAGCTGGGCATGGGCGACGGTCGCGACGAGCCGGCCGGCGCCGTCGTACTGCCGCTGCGTGACGGCGTACTGGCCGGAGACCCCCACGGCGACCGCCGTGCGCAGCAGCCGCCCTGCCGCGTCGTAGGCACGCAACTCGTGCATGTCGGCACTGGAGGGCGCAGGTGCGATGCTGGCCGCGATGGCCGTCCACCGCGGCGTGCCCGATGCGTCTGCCAGCAGGGCCAGGTCGACCGGCAACGCGCAGCGCACGATGTCCGTGAGCAGTCCTGCGGCGTCATGGCCGTAGCGCACGCAACTGCCATCGCCGTCGACCTCGGCTGCCAACTGCCCGGCGTCGTCCCAGAAGGTCCAGTGGCGTACGCCGGCGGGGTCCTCGCGCAGGCGCAGGCGGCCGGCTGCGTCGTAGACGTGGCGCGTGGTGCCGAGCTGGCCGGCTGCAGCGCTGCTGTCGCTGACGGCCACCAGCCGCCCGGCCAGATCGCGGGTGCTGACGGTGACCAGTCCGTTGGCCAGCGTGACCGTGGTCGTGCGCCTGGCGTCGTCGTGCTGCGTCAGGGTGGTGGCGCCCCGAGCGTCGGTGCGGACCAGCTCGCGCCCGAGCCCGTCGTGCAGGAAGCTGGTCGACGCGCCGCCCGGACCCACCTGTTGCAGCAGCCGCCCGGCCGCGTCCCGCACGAACGACTCGATGGCCTCGCGCCCGTCGGCCACCCCTGCTCCGTTCGCATCGACCTGCGCCCAGGTGATGCGCCGGGCCACCTGTCCCCGGGCATCGTAGGACAGGTCGGTGCGCTGGACCTGCGCCCGTGGTTGGGCGGCTGCCCAGGCCTCCAGGTCGGCGAGGCTCGGCGGCTGCGCGCCGGGCGTGAACCGGCCAGCCGTGTAGACCAGGGTCGTGGTGCGCTGCCCGAACCCGTCATGGCGGTGCTCGGTCACGCCGCCTGTCGCATCGACCTCGAAGCGTGTGAGCCGCCGAACCGTGTCGTGGACGAACCAGCGCGTGGCCGGAGCACCCGCGAGCGCCGGCCCATCGCCGTCGGGATCGGGGGCCAGCCACACGGTCTCGCTGACCAGCAGGTTGGCCGCGTCGAAGCTGCGGCTGACCAGGCCCCCGGCGGCGTCGCGCTGCTGTACCGGGTTGCCCGCCGCGTCGTAGGTCCAGGACAGGACACGTCCGGTCCCGTCGCTGGCCGACACGAGGTTTCCCGCTCCGTCGTAGCCGAAAGTCTGGACGGGTGTGCGTATCCCCACCGATGGCGACGTGACCTTCACCAGGCGTCCTTGCGCATCGACATCGAAGCGCGTGACCAGGCCCAGCGGATCGGCCACCAGCGTGAAGCCCGGGCCGTTGTCGGCCAGGGCATAGCTGAACCGCGTGACCGCGCCCAAGGCGTCGCACAAGCTGGCGACCCGGTCGCGCCCGCCGGCCCGCACGTAGGTGATGGCCAGGCTGCTGCCATCCGACTGGACGATGCGGCTGACCAGCCGGCTCTCGCCGAGGTAGTCGTAGCCGGTGCTCCAGCTGGCTCCGTCGGCGATGCTGCCGTCCGCGGGGCTCAGGTCATGCATGACCGAGACCAGGCGGTGCGCGCCGTCGTAGCCGTACCGCGTGTCGGCGACGATGCGGCCGTCGGCCTGCACCGTGCGCACCTGGCGGAGGTCGGCGCCTTCCCAGGCCCAGGTGATGGCGTCGCCGCCGGGGGCCTCCATGCGCACGAGGCGGCCTGCGCCGTCGTAGACGTAGCGCAGCACGTTGCCCGCCGCGTCCAGGCTCTCGAGCAGCCGCAGGTCGCCGCTGCCGGCATGGTGGTGCACGGCACCGCTGCTGCCATCGCGCCACTCGAGCGTGCCGTCCGCAAGACAGCGAATGCCGTCGTGGGCCCCGCCGCCATCGGTCGTGACGTAGCTTGCCGTCGCTGCATCCCACGCGTGGACGGCCGTGGCGCCGTCGGCAGTGCGTCGCAGCACGGTGCTGCCCGCCGCGCCCCAACTGCCGACCAGCACCAGCGGCCGGGGCGCCACGCCGTGGCTCCAGTTGTCGCCGTTGTCGTCGTCGAGCAGGCCCTGGCTGTTGTAGGTGCGCAGCAAGGCAGCGTCGGGCCCCCGCACGGCCAGCGACTGGTCGTCCTGCTGCAGAACCAGGTTGCCGGTGGCCACGTTGACGTGCACGGCATCGCCTCCGCTGCCCAAGGCCGCCGCCCCCATCCTGCCCCGTGCGCCCAGCGTCTGCCACGACGTGAGTTCGAGACCCAGGCTGCTCCCGCTGACCAGCGCCACCATGACCGCTCCCTCTCGCCGTGCCGGCTTGACGGGCAATAGATCGCCCGCGGCGCGGGACTGTTTACGGGCCTAAACCATTGGCGGATCGCCACGATCTATTGGTCGAGCCGATGCAGGAGGTCCCATGGACGAAGCACGCTTTCGCACTCTGGTCGCGCAGGGCCTCCAAGCCGGCCTTCAGGGCGACACCCCCGCTGCCATCGGCCTGTTCACGCAGGCGGCGCAGGTGGCGCCGCACTCGGGACTTCCCGCCTTCCTGGTCGCGTCCGAACTGGCGGCTTCGGGGCGGCTGGCGGAGGCCGAGGCCGCCTTTGCCGAATCGGTGCTCATCGCACCCGGCTTCCATCTCGCCCGCTACCAGTTGGGGCTGTTGCAGTTCAGCGCCGGGCGGCCCGCCGCCGCACTGGTGACGTGGGCCCCGTTGCACGACCTGCCAGACGAAGCGCCGATCGGCCACCACGTGCGCGGCTTCGCGGCACTGGCGCGTGCCGACTACGCCGCCGCACAGGCGCATTGGGAGCAGGGGCTGTCACTCGCCCCGGCCGACGACCCGGTCGCGTCAGACATCCGGCTCGTGCTGTCCGCGGTGCGCGAGCTGCCACGGTCCACCGAGAGCGGGCTTGCATCCGGCGACACGCCCCGGCGAAGCGACGCCGACGGGCACCACCTCCACTGACGTGATGAGCGGCCTGGACCCGACCCGCCGGTTCGCGCACCTCCTGCCGTCGCAGGTGGTTCGTGCGGCCACGGCCGCCGCCGCGGGTGCGCAGCGTCGGGCCGCACCCGCGGGCGCCGCAGGCCCTCGCGCGAGCGATGCCACCGCGCTGCAGCGAGCAGCCGCCCTGGCCATGGCGCGCGTGCGCCACTTGCCGCCCGCGTCGCCTGCGACCGAGCGGCGGATGCACGCGCTCCGGGGCTTCCTCGAGGCCATGCTGTTGCACACGTGGGGCGAGCGGCTGGCACGGGATCCCGGGTTTCCAGCCCTCCTCGATGGTGTCGTGGCCGGGCTGCAGTCGGATGCGGAGTTGGCACGCATGGCCGAGACGCTGGGTGTCCAGCTGTGCGAGCGCTGCGAGGAGGCGGGCGACAGGTAGACTGCCCCACCCATGCGCATCCTCGGCATCGACCCCGGCCTGCAGACCACCGGCTTCGGCGTCATCGATGTCCAGGGCCAGCAGCTGGCCTACGTGGCCAGCGGCACCATCACCACCACCCACCTGCCCCGCGGCGACCTGCCGGCGCGCCTGAAGGTGCTGTTCGACGGCATCGGGCAGGTGCGCACGCAGTACGCGCCCGACTGCGCGGCGGTCGAGATCGTCTTCGTCAACACCAACCCGCAGTCCACCCTGCTGCTCGGGCAGGCGCGCGGTGCGTGCATCACGGCGCTGGTGGCGGGCGAGCTGTCGGTGGCCGAGTACACCGCCGTGCAGATGAAGCAGGCCGTCGCCGGCAGCGGCCGCGCGGCCAAGCCGCAGGTGCAGGCCATGGTGCAGCGGCTGCTGCGCCTGCCCGGCCTGCCCGGGCCCGACGCCGCCGACGCCCTGGGCCTGGCCATCGCGCATGCGCACGCGGGCCGCTCGCTGGCGCGCCTCGCGCAGGTCACGCCCTCGGGGCGCACCACCAGCAGCATGTACCGGGCCGGCCGGGCGCGCTGAGCGCCGGCGCGCCCTGCGTCAGGGCTGCAGCAGCGCCCGCTTCGCCGCCTCGGCCACGGCCGCCCCCAGCCGGTCCAGCGCCGGCACCGGCAGCCGCACCGCCTGCCAGGCCAGCGGCACGTCCATCACCTTGCCGGGCACCAGCTCCACCAGCCGGCCGTCGGCCAGCAGCGGGCGGGCCATGGGCTCGGGCTGCAGGCCCCAGCCCACGCCGGCCACGGCGGCTTCGAGGAAGGCCTGGGCCGACGGCAGCCCGTGGGCCGCGAAGGGCACCTCGCGCCGGAACAGGCGCCGCACCCAGCGGTCCTGCAACTGGTCCTTCTCGCTGAAGCGCAGGCCCGGCGCGCGCCGCAGCGCCTCGGCCGTCACGCCGCCGGCGAACCAGCGGGCATGGAAGGCCGGGCTGCAGGCGGCCACGTAGCGCAGGTGGCCCAGCCGGCGGCTGCGGCAGCCCTGCACCGGCCCGGCCGACGAGGTGACGGCCGCCAGCACGTGGCCGCGGCGCAGCCACTCGGCGGTGTGGTCCTGGTCGTCCAGCAGCACGTCCAGCCGCACGTCGCCGTCCTGTGCGAAGCGCGCCATGGCCGGCAGGAACCAGGTGGCCACGCTGTCGGCGTTGACGGCGATGCGCAGCACGGGCGGGTCGCCCTCGACCGGGCGCGCGCCCTGGGCCGGCAGGTCGCGGCGCAGGTCCGCCTCCAGCAGCCCCACGGCCTGGGCATGCAGGCAGATGCGCGCGCCGGCCGGGGTGGCGGTGCAGGGCTGGCCGCGCTGCACCAGCACCGTCCCCAACCGCTCCTCGAGCAGGCGCACCCGCTGCGACACGGCCGATGGCGTCACGCCCAGGCTGCGGGCCGCCCGCTCGAAGCTGCCCTCGCGGACCACGGCGGCGATGGCGGCGAGCAGGGCGGCGTCGAGCATGGGCCGGACTTTAGCGGCGCTTCATCGCGTGAAGCAGGTTTCATGGCGAACCGCCGTGCTGGCGGCCCAGAATCCGCCGCATGGACGCCCTCTCCACCCTGCTCGCCGGCTTCGGCCTCGCCGGCTCCCTGATCGTCGCCATCGGCGCCCAGAACGCCTTCGTGCTGCGCCAGGCGTTGCGGCGCGAGCACGTGGGCGTGGTGGTGGCGCTGTGCGCCGGCTTCGATGCGCTGCTGATGGGCGCCGGGGTGGCCGGCGTGGCGGCGGCGGTGGGCCGGCATCCGGCGGCGCTCGATGCGGTGGCGCTGGCCGGCGCGGCCTTCCTCGGCTGGTACGGCGTCGGGGCCTGGCGGCGTGCGTGGCAGCCGGGCGCGCTGCACGCCGCTGCAGCGCCGTCGCAGCCGCGTGCCCGGGTGGTGGCGCAGACCCTGGCGGTCACGTTGCTCAACCCGCATGTCTACCTCGACACGGTGCTGCTGGTGGGCGCCGTGGGCGCGCGGCAGCCCACCGAGTGGCGGCCGCTGTTCCTGGCCGGCGCCTGCGCGGCCAGCCTGTCGTGGTTCGTGCTCCTGGGCTTCGGCGGGCGCTGGCTGGCGCCGCTGTTCGCGCGGCCGGCGGCCTGGCGGGTGCTCGATGCCCTGGTGGGCAGCACCATGTGGCTGCTGGCGGCGCAGTTGGTGGCCGGCGTGGCCCGCCACTGACCAGCCACGCGGCCCGGATCCGCGCGGCCCGGCAGCAGCCACATTCGGTCACAGGCCCTGCAAGGTGTGTGCGGCGGCCGTGCCGGCCACGCGCCCGCGCTAACGTCGCCTGCGATGGACCCGGCGATCGCCACCCTGGACCTGGACCCGCCACGCGAACGCGTCTGGCGCCGGGGCCTGCTGCCGGCGGTGGCCGTCAACGGCCTGCTGTTCGCCCTGCTGCTGGGCGGCGGCCACTGGACACTGCCCTGGGAACGCCCGGGGCCTCTGCGCCAGGCGCAGGTGTCCGCAGCCGGGGCAGCCCCGGCCCGGGCGGTCGCTGCGCCGGGGGCCACGGGCACGGGTCGCGCGCCCGCCGCCCCGGCGGTGGCTGCACCGGCCGAGCCCGCCGACGACACGTCCCGCATGGGCGCGCCGGCAGCGCCGGCGCCGTCCCGCGCCGCCGCGGTCCCCGAGGCCGCGCCGCGGCCCAGCTTCGATTGCGCCCGCGCCCGCTCCACCAACGAGCGGCTGATCTGCGGCGACGCGCAGCTGGCCCGGCTCGACCGTGCACTGGGCGCGCTGCACCAGCGGGCCCGTGCCGCCGCGCCCGATGCGGCCGCGTTCCAGGCAGCCAGTGCGCGGGCCTGGCGCGAGCGCGAGCAGCGCTGCCGCGACCGTGCCTGCCTGCTGGCCTGGTTCGACGAACGGCGCACGCAGCTGCAGGCGCAGCTGGGCGAGCCGTGACCCCGCCGTGGACCCGCCGCCGCCTGCTGGCCGCCCTGGCCTGCGGCTGGCTCGGCCCGGCGGCGGCGCAGGCGCTCTACACCCAGCGCCCGCCCAGCCCCGACGGCACCGGGCGCTGGTACATGGGCCGCGAGATCGCCGGCGTGATGGGCTGGCAGGGCGCCGCCTGGCTCGAGCGCGCGGGCCGTGCGCGCGAGGAAGGCGCCGACCTGCTGCTGCGCGAGCTGCGCCTGGCGCCCGGCATGGACGTGGCCGACGTGGGGGCGGGCACCGGCTTCCACACGCGCCGCATCGCGCCGCTGGTGGCGCCGGGCGGCCAGGTGTACGCGGTGGACGTGCAACCGCAGATGCTGCGGCTGCTGCGGGAGCAGGCCGCCGCGGCGGGGCTGGGCAACGTGCGCCCGGTGCGCGCGACCGAGCGCAGCACCGGCCTGCCGCCGGCCAGCGTCGACCTGGCGCTGCTGGTGGACGTCTACCACGAGCTGGCGTTCCCGCACGAGGTGATGCAGGACCTGGTGCGCGCCCTGCGGCCGGGCGGGCGCGTGGCCCTGGTGGAGTACCGCGCGGGCGATCCGTCGGTGCCGATCAAGCCGCTGCACACCATGGAGCTGGCGCAGATCCACCGCGAGATGGCGCCCCATGCGCTGGAGCCGGAACGGGCCCCGGACGTGCTGCCGTGGCAGCACCTGGCGGTGTTCCGCAAGCGCGCGCCCTGACGGCCGTCCTGCGCCGCCGCGCCTGCCGGATGGCAGGCACCGGAGCGCCCGGCCGACAGGCGCCGCGGCGCGCCCCGGCCAGCATGCGCGTCCCGACAGCCCCACGGAGCCTTCCCATGAGCAAGTACCGCGAGCCTGGCGTCGAGCCGGGCGATCCCGCCACCCTGCCCTTGGCGGCCGCCGGCCAGGCCCGGCTGGTGCCGGTGGCGCAGTTCGGCCACCAGGTCACGGGCGTGACCGTCACGCCCGGCGGCCGCATCTTCGTCTGCTTCCCGCGCTGGACCGAGGACACGGCCGTGTCCGTGGCCGAGGTGCTGCCCGGCGGCACCACCCGCCCCTACCCGGATGCCGGCTGGAACGCCTGGCGCAACGCCCGCAAGGACGAACTCGACCCCGCCGCGCACTGGGTCTGCGTGCAGAGCGTGGTGGCCGATGCGCAGGGCAGCCTGTGGGTGCTGGACCCCGCCGCGCCGGCGCAGGACCGCGTGGTGCCCGGCGGCCCGAAGCTCGTGCAGGTCGATGCGGCCACCGACCGGGTCGTGCGCACCATTGCCTTCGGCGAGGACGCCGCGCCGCAGGGCAGCTACCTGAACGACGTGCGCTTCGACGACGGCGGCGCGCATGCCTACATCACCGACTCGGGCGCGCGCGGCGCGCTGCTGGTGGTGGACCTGACCACCGGCACTGCACGCCGCGTGCTCGACGGCCATCCCAGCACCCAGCCCGAGCCGGACGTGCAGGTGCACGCCGACGGCCAGGTGCTGCGCCGCACCGACGGGCGCGGGGTCGAGTTCTCGGCCGACGGCGTCGCGCTCACGCCCGACGGGCAGTGGCTGGTGTGGCAGGCGATCAAGGGCCGCACGCTGTACCGCGTGCCGACCGCGGCGCTGCGCGATGCGGCGCTGGCCGCCGACGCCCTGGCCGCGCAGGTCGAGCGCGTGGGCGACAACGGGCCGGCCGACGGCCTGCTGTACGACCGCGCCGGCCGGCTCTACGTCAGCGCGGTCGAGGAGCAGGCGGTCAAGGTGCGCGAGGGCGGGCAGCTGCGCACGCTGCTGCACGATCCGGCGCTGCGCTGGCCCGACACCTTCGCGCTCGGCCCCGACGGCACGGTCTACCTGACCGACTCGCGCATCCCCGACATGCAGTGGTTCAAGCCGGGGCAGTCGCTGGCGCTGCCCACCACGCTGTACCGGATCGCGCACGACGCATCCGGGTGAGGTGACTGCGGCGGCCGTGCGACAACTCATCCGGAAACGGCCGTGTACAAACGGCAACCGTCCGCACGCATCCCGCGCCGCGAGCGGCACCGCACGACACACGACCGGCCCATGCACGCTTCGCCCAGCACCGACTGCCACCGCCTGTGGTCGGCCGCCCGCCGCGACGGCACGCTGCCGCTGCCGCCCGTGCTGGAGAGCCTGGTGGACACGCTGATGGCCTCACACGTGCCGATGTACGTCGTGGCCGGTCCCGAGCTGGTGCTGGTCTACAACGATGCCTACGTGCCGGTGCTCGGTGGCAAGCATCCCGCGGCCTTCGGCCGGCCGTTCGCGCAGGTGTGGCCCGAGGCCGCCGGCCAGGTGCTGCCGATGTTCGCCGCCGTGCTTCGCGGCGAGACCGTGCAGGCCAAGGAGGCGCCGTTCGTCATCGAGCGGCACGGCCGGCCCGAGCAGGTGTGGTTCGACTTCTGCGTCTCGCCGGTGCGCGATGCGTCGGGCGCGGTGGCGGGGGGCTTCTGCATCTGCGGCGAACGCACCGCCGACGTGGTGAGCAAGTCCATCGCCGAGGAACGCATCGGCTTCGTCAGCCGCACGCTCAAGGACGCGCCCTGCTTCATGGCGGTGCTCAAGGGCCCCGAGTACACCTACGTGCTGTCCAACGACGCGCACCGCGCGCTGCACGGGCGCGACGTGGTGGGCAAGACCCTGCGCGAGGTCCTGCCCGGGCGCACCGGCCAGGAGCTGCAGGCCACGTTCGACGAGGTCGTGCGCACCGGCCGCGCCAGCGTGCGGCGCGCCGCGCCCGTGCACTTCCAGCCCCGCACCCGCATCGCCACGCTGGCCATCCAGCCGCTGGTGGAGGACCACGCCACCACCGGCGTGATGATCGTCGGCGTCGACGTGACCGAGGCCGACGAGGCGCAGCGCTCGCTGGCGCTGTCCGAGCTGCGCTTCCGGGCCATCACCGACGCGCTGCCGCAGCTGGTGTTCGTGGCCGGCGACGAGGGCAACACCTACGTGAACGACCGCTACTGCGAGTTCGTCGGTGCCACGCCCGAGCAGCTGGCGGGCGCCGGGTGGCTGGGCTTCGTGCATCCCGACGACCTGGCCGCGGGCGAGCAGGCCTGGCTGCGCGCGGTCGCCACGGGCGAGCCGTACGAGAGCCGGTTCCGCATGCGGCGCGCCGACGGCCAGTACCGCTGGATGCTGGCGCGCGCGACGCACATCGCGGCCGGCCAGGGCGCCGCGCGCGAATGGCTGGGCACCTGCACCGACATCGACGACTTCCAGCGCATGGAGCAGGAGCTGGCCACCGCGCGCCGGCGCACGGTGGCGGCCATGGCCGCCGCCGACATCGCCACCGTGACCTGGGACGTGCAGCGCGACCGGGTGATCGCCGACGAGAACCTCGCCCGGCTGTTCGGCGTGCCGCTGGAGGCCGTGCACGGCTCGCCCGCCGAGCTGTTCTTCGCCGCCGTGCATCCCGACGACATCGCCGGCCTGCGGCGCGACATCGACAGCGCCCTGCAGGGCGGCGACACCTTCGCCTCGGCCTACCGGGTGCGGCGGCCCGGCGGCGCGGTCCGCCACATCCAGTCGCGCGGGCAGCTCGAGCGCGACGCGCAGGGCCGGCCGACCTGGCTGTCGGCCATCGTGGTCGACGTCTCCGAGCTGATGCAGGCCCAGGAGGCGCTGCAGCTGGCCGACCGCCGCAAGGACGAGTTCCTGGCCATGCTCGCGCACGAGCTGCGCAACCCGCTGGCGCCCATCGTGGCCTCGGCCGCGGTGCTGCCACGGCTCAAGGACGACGGCGCGCAGGTCGCGCGCCTGGGCGAGGTCATCGCTCGCCAGGCGCGCCACCTGACCGGGCTGGTCGACGACCTGCTGGACGTCTCGCGCGTCACGCGCGGGCTGGTGCAGCTGGAGCCGGAGATCCTGGCCGTCGACGACCTGGTGCAGGAGGCGATGGAGCAGGTGCAGCCGGCCGCGGCCGCGCGGCACCACGCGCTCACGCGCACCCTGCCGGCGCGCGCCGTCCACGTGCGGGGCGACCGCAAGCGGCTGGTGCAGGTGCTGGTGAACCTGGTGGGCAATGCCGTCAAGTACACGCCCGAGGGCGGCGAGATCGCCCTCGCGGTGCTGCCCGGCGAGGACTGGGTCACGGTGCGCGTGCGCGACAACGGCATCGGCATGTCGCCCGAGCTGTGTACCTCGGCGTTCGAGATGTTCGCGCAGGGCCAGCGCAGCGCCGACCGCTCGCAGGGCGGCCTGGGCATCGGCCTGGCTCTGGTGAAGTCGCTGGTCGAGCTGCACGGCGGCGAGGTCGCCGCGCACAGCGACGGCCCCGGGCAGGGCAGCACCTTCACCGTGGGCCTGCCCACCACGCCGCTGCCGGTGCAGGACCTGCCGCCCGAGGCACCGCCCGCCGCGGGCCAGGGCACGGTGCTGATCGTCGACGACAACAAGGACGCGGCCGCGCTGCTGGCGCTGATGCTGCAGGACGCGGGCTACCGGGTGTGGGTGCGGCACAAGCCGTCGGAGGCGCTGCAGCTGGCCCGGCGCCTGCGCCCGCAGGTGTGCCTGCTGGACATCGGCCTGCCCGAGATCGACGGCCATGTGCTGGCCGGGCGGCTGCGGGACCTGCCGGGGCTGCAGGACACCCGGCTGGCGGCGGTCAGCGGCTACGCCCAGCCGGCCGACGTGGCGCGTTCGCAGGCGGCCGGCTTCGACCGGCATTTCTCCAAGCCCGTGGACATCGGCGCCCTGGCCGCCTGGCTGGCGTCGCTGCAGCCGGCGCAGCCCGGGCGCTCGGCCACCGCCTAGAAGCCGCGCTCGGCGATCAGCACCGCGAAGAAGCCGAACGCCGCCAGCAGGGTCCACTTGAGGATCACCCAGCCCCAGCGCTTGTAGTGCGGGCGGGCGGTGCCGGCGTAGAAGGCGAAGCAGACGGCCGCCGCCAGCAGCAGCAGCAGGATGGCCCAGCGGAACAGCAGCATGCGGTGGGTGCGCCGCTTACCAGGCCCGGGCCGGCTGCGCGAAGCCGGCGGGCGCCTGGCGCTCGTCGTCGAAGCTGGCGATCTCCCAGGCCTCGCGGTCGGCCAGCAGCGCGCGCAGCAGCTTGTTGTTCAGGGCATGGCCCGAGCGGAAGGCGCTGTAGGCGGCCAGCAGCGGCTTGCCCACGATGTACAGGTCGCCCATGGCGTCCAGGATCTTGTGCTTGACGAACTCGTCGTCGTAGCGCAGCCCGTCGGCATTGAGCACGCGGTAGTCGTCCATGACGATCGCGTTGTCCATGCCGCCGCCCAGGGCCAGGCCGTTGGCCCGCATCATCTCGACGTCCTTGGTGAAGCCGAAGGTGCGGGCGCGGGCGATGTCGCGCTGGTAGTTGCCGCTGCCCAGGTCGAACTCCACGCGCTGGCCGGTGGAGTCCACCGCCGGATGGTCGAAGTCGATCTCGAAGCTGAGCTTGTAGCCGTGGTACGGCACCAGCCGCGCCCACTTGCCGGCCGGGCCCTCGCCCTCGCGCACCTCCACCGGCTTCTTGACGCGGATGAAGCGCTTGGGCGCGTTCTGCAGCTCGATGCCGGCGCTCTGCAGCAGGAACACGAACGAGGACGAGGAGCCGTCGAGGATGGGGACCTCCTCGGCGGTGATGTCCACGTACAGGTTGTCCAGGCCCAGGCCGGCGCAGGCCGACATCAGGTGTTCGACCGTGTGCACCTTGGCGCTGCCCACCGAGATGGTGGAGGCCAGGCGCGTGTCGGTGACCGCTTCGGCGGTGACCGGGATGTCGACCGGCTGCGGCAGGTCGACCCGGCGGAAGACGATGCCGGTGTCGGGGGCGGCCGGGCGCAGCGTGAGCTCCACCCGCTGGCCGCTGTGCAGGCCCACGCCCACGGCGCGGGTCAGGGTCTTGAGGGTGCGCTGCTTCAGCATGGAGCCTCGATTGTAAGTGGGCACTCTCGCGCGCAGGCCGCGCCGTGCCTATGGCCGGGATAGCGCCGGGACCGGCTCAGCCCTCGAGCAGGAAACGCATGGCGGTGCCGCCGATCTGGATCACGTCCTCGTGCGCCAGCTGCACCGGCTCGTCACCCAGCGGCAGCCCGTTGAGCAGCGCCGGCTGCTCGCCGGTGAGCTGGGCCGCGAAGTAGCCGTTGCGGCGGTGCGAGACCGCGATGACGGCGATGCCGGGCTTGCCGAAGGTGGACACGGCCTTGACCACCGGCACCTCGAGGCCGGCCGAGCTGCCGGTGAGCACGCGGAACAGGGCGTTGGAGGCCGGCGCCATCTGGGCAGCGCCGTGCGGAAAGACCGAGGTGGCGCCGAAGCCCGAGTCGCCCGAGGAGGCCAGGTAGCGCAGGCGGAAGCCCGCCACCGCGACCACGTCCTCGTCCTGCAGCAGCTGGCGCTGCACCTTGACGTTGTTGACGAAGGTGCCGTTGGTGCTGCCCAGGTCCTCGACGTACACGTCGGCCAGGCCGCGCAGCTCGAACACGCAGTGCTGGCCGCTGACGGCGGCGTTGTCCAGCACGATGTCGTTGCCGGCCTTGCGGCCCAGGGTGGTGCGGTCCTTGGACAGGTGCAGGTGCTTGACCTGCACGCCTTCGACCGAGACGAGCAATTGCGGCATGGATGCGGTCTCCTCGCGGTCTTGGTGCCGCTGGGCCGTCATTGTCGCGCTGGACCGCCGCACGGTCCAGACAAAAGGACGTCGGGGGGATCGCCCGCCCGGGCGATCCCCCGCTGCCGGCTCAGTCGGCCTGCTTGCGCAGGAAGGCCGGGATCTCGAAGTCGTCCATGCCGCCCGAGCTCAGGGCGTCGACCTTGGCGGCGGCCTGGGTGCGGTTGGTGCGCCACACGCTGGGCACGGCCATGCCGGCGTAGTCGGCCGCCGGGGCGGCGCCGCGCTGCATCTCCTGGGTGACGATGGCGCCGGGGCCGCCCACCGCGTTGCTCACCGTCGGCACGTTGAACGGCACGTTGTCGGTGCCGGTGCGCAGCTGCTGGGCCGGCACCACCTGCAGGGGCGCGCGGCGCTGCTGGCCCTGGCGCGACAGGCCGGTGGCCACCACGGTCACGCGCAGCTCGTCGCCCAGGCTCTCGTCGTAGGCGGTGCCGAAGATGACGTGGGCCTCGTTGGAGGCGTAGGCGCGGATGGTGTTCATGGCCATGCGCGACTCGTTCAGCTTGAGGCTGGAACGCGCGGCCGTGATCAGCACCAGCACGCCCTTGGCGCCGGACAGGTCGATGCCCTCCAGCAGCGGGCAGGCCACGGCCTGCTCGGCGGCGATGCGCGCGCGGTCGGGGCCCGAGGCCACCGCGGTGCCCATCATGGCCTTGCCCGGCTCGCCCATCACCGTGCGCACGTCCTCGAAGTCGACGTTCACGTGGCCGGGCACGTTGATGATCTCGGCGATGCCGCCCACGGCGTTCTTGAGCACGTCGTTGGCGTGCGCGAAGGCCTCGTCCTGGGTGATGTCGTCGCCCAGCACTTCCTGCAGCTTCTCGTTGAGCACCACGATCAGCGAGTCGACGTTGGCCTCCAGCTCGGACAGGCCGGCGTCGGCGTTGGTCATGCGGCGGCCGCCTTCCCAGTCGAAGGGCTTGGTCACCACGCCCACGGTCAGGATGCCCATCTCCTTGGCGATGCGCGCGATCACCGGCGCCGCGCCGGTGCCGGTGCCGCCGCCCATGCCGGCGGTGATGAACAGCATGTGCGCGCCTTCGATGGCCTCGCGGATGCTGTGCTCGGCGGCCAGCGCGGCCTCCTTGCCCTTCTCGGGCTTGCCACCGGCGCCCAGGCCGTTGCCGCCCAGCTGGATGACCTTGTGCGAGGCGGTGCGCGACAGCGCCTGCGCGTCGGTGTTGGCGCAGATGAACTCCACCCCCTGGACCGCGCGCTCGATCATGTGCTCCACCGCGTTGCCGCCGCCGCCGCCCACGCCGATCACCTTGATCTGGGTGCCCATGTGGAACTCTTCGACTTCGATCATTTCGATAGGCATCTCTTTCTCCTTGAATCCTGTTGCAGTTGCCGAAACTTCAGTTGTTGGTATCTGGAAAATCCTGAACGCTCACGAGGGCGGATCGGTGCACCGCCATCGCTCCTTCCTGCGCGGTGGACTCCCGCGCGCCAGCCACAGTCGCCAGGGCGCCATGGTCAGAAGTTCCCCACGATGAAATCCTTGAAGCGCGAGAAGGCGGTCTTCATCGAGCCGCTCTTCTGCGCCACCTTCATGCCACGCAGGCGCGCCAGGCGCGCCTCCTCCAGCTGGCCCATCACGGTGGCCGCGCGGGGCTGGGCGATCATGTCGGCCAGCGCGCCGCGGTAGGTGGGCACGCCGCGGCGCACGGGCTTGAGGAAGATGTCCTCGCCCAGTTCCACCATGCCCGGCATGACCGAGCTGCCGCCGGTGATCACGATGCCCGAGGACAGCACCTCCTCGTAGCCCGACTCGCGGATCACCTGCTGCACCAGCGAGAAGATCTCCTCGACGCGCGGCTCGATCACGCCGGCCAGCGCCTGCTTGGACAGCATGCGCGGGCCGCGGTCGCCCAGGCCGGGCACCTCGACCTGCTGCTCGGGGTCGGCCAGCAGCTGCTTGGCGTAGCCGGCCTCGACCTTGATGTCCTCGGCGTCCTTGGTCGGGGTGCGCAGCGCCATCGCGATGTCGCTGGTGATCAGGTCGCCGGCGATCGGGATCACCGCCGTGTGGCGGATCGCGCCGCCGGTGAAGATCGCCACGTCGGTGGTGCCGGCGCCGATGTCGACCATGGCCACGCCCAGGTCCTTCTCGTCGTCGGTCAGCACCGCCAGGCTCGAGGCCAGGGGGTTGAGCATCAGCTGCTCGACCTCCAGGCCGCAGCGGCGCACGCACTTGATGATGTTCTCGGCCGCGCTCTGCGCGCCGGTGACGATGTGCACCTTGGCCTCCAGCCGGATGCCGCTCATGCCGATCGGCTCGCGCACGTCCTGGCCGTCGATCACGAACTCCTGCGGCTCCACCAGCAGCAGCCGCTGGTCGGTCGAGATGTTGATCGCGCGCGCCGTCTCCACCACCCGGGCCACGTCGGCCGGCGTCACTTCCTTGTCCTTGACCGCCACCATGCCGCTGGAGTTGATGCCGCGGATGTGGCTGCCGGTGATGCCGGTGTAGACGCGCGTGATCTTGCAGTCGGCCATCAGCTCGGCCTCCTTGAGCGCCTGCTGGATGCTCTGCACCGTGGCGTCGATGTTCACCACCACGCCGCGCTTGAGCCCGCTGGACGGCGCGATGCCCAGGCCCGCGAGCTTGAGCTCGCCGCCGGGCATCACCTCGCCCACCACTGCCATGACCTTGGCGGTGCCGATGTCCAGCCCCACCACCAGGTCCTTGTAGTCCTTCGCCATCTCGTCCCTCTTATCGTTTGGCGGCCGCCGTGGCCGGATCCACCGTGCCCACGCCGCGCATCCGCAATGCATACCCGTCCGCATAGCGCAGGTCGGCCGACACCACCGCCTCGGGCCTGCGCCCGTAGCGCGACGCCGCCTGCGTGAGCGTGCGCGCGAAGCGCTGCGCCCGTGCCTGCACCTCGACCGGCTCGCCGCGCCCCAGCTCCAGCACGGCCCCCGTGTCCAGCGTGGCCTGCCAGCTGCCGCGGCCGGTCAGCGCCAGCGTCGCCACCGCCAGGTCCAGCGGCTCGAACAGCGGCCCCAGCGCCTGCCACATCGCCAGCACCTGCGGGGCCGACGCCTCGTCGGGGCCCTGCAGCGTCGGCAGGTCGTCGCCCTCGACGTCGCCGGCGTTGGCCTCGAAGACCTCGCCGTGGCTGTTGACCATGCGGCCCTCGTCGCCCCACAGGGCCACCGCCTTGTGCTCCTCCAGCACCACCTTCAGGCGGTTGGGGAACTCGCGCCGCACCACCGCCTGGCGCACCCAGGGCACCGCCTCGAACGCGCGCCGCGCGGCCGCCAGGTCCAGCGTGAAGAAGCTGCCGCGCAGCTGCGGTGCCACGTTGGCGCGCAGCTGGGCCGGGCTGGTGTGGGCGGTGTCGCCCAGCACGCTGATGCCGCCGAGCGAGAACACCGGGTGGCGCAGCACCCAGCCGCCGAGCGCGGCCGCCAGCAGCACGCCGAAGGCGACGAACAGCACGCTGGCGGTGCCGTTCATCAGCTTGACGTCCACGGGCGGTTGCATGGCGGCGGTGGCCATCAGGCGGCGCCCTCCCCGGCGGCCTGCGCGCCGCGGCGGCGCTCGGTGCGCTGCAGGTCCAGCGCGGCGCCGGCCAGCAGCTGCAGGCACAGGTCCTCGTAGCTGATGCCGTCGGCACGCGCCGACATCGGCACCAGCGAGTGGCCGGTCATGCCCGGCGAGGTGTTGATCTCCAGCAGCGAGGGCTGGCGCGTGGCGGCATCGATCATCACGTCGATGCGGCCCCAGCCACGGCAGCCCAGCACCCGGTAGGCCCGGGTCACCAGCGCCTGGATCGCGGCCTCCTCGCCCTCGGGCAGGCCGCAGGGCACCAGGTACTGGGTGTCGTCGGTGAAGTACTTGTTCTGGTAGTCGTAGTTGCCCTCGGGCGCCACGATGCGGATCACCGGCAGCGCGCGGGCGGCATCGCCCGTGCCCAGGATCGGGCAGGTGACCTCGTCGCCGGCGACGAACTGCTCGCACAGCACGTCGGCATCCAGCGCCGCGGCGGCATCGACCGCGGCCTGCAGCTGCGCGGGATCGGTGATCTTGGCCACGCCGATGGACGAGCCCTCGCGCGCCGGCTTGACGATCAGCGGCAGGCCCAGCTGCTCGGGCAGCGCCTGCACGTCGGCCGGCTGGTAGCTGCCGCGGCGCAGCAGCACGAACTTCGGCGTGGGGATGCCCTCGGCCAGCCAGACCCGCTTGGTCATGACCTTGTCGATGGCGATGGACGAGGCCATCACGCCCGAGCCGGTGTAGGGAATGCCCAGCAGCTCCAGCGCGCCCTGCACGGTGCCGTCCTCGCCGTAGCGGCCGTGCAGCGCGATGAAGCAGCGCTTGAAGCCCTTGCGCTTGAGCTCCGACAGGTCGCGCTCGGCCGGGTCGAACGCATGCGCGTCCACGCCCTTGCCCTGCAGCGCCTTGAGCACGCCGGCGCCCGACATCAGCGAGACCTCGCGCTCGGCCGAGCGGCCGCCCATCAGCACGGCGACCTTGCCCAGCGCCTTGGGATCGATGGCCGCGGTCATGCAGCACCCCCTTGTTCCACCACCTTGGCCGGCACGCCGCCGATGGAGCCGGCGCCCATGCACATCACCACGTCGCCGTCGCGCACGGTGTCCAGCACCGCCTGCGGCATCGCCTCGATCGCGTCGACGAACACCGGCTCGACCTTGCCGGCCACGCGCACCGCGCGGGCCAGCGCCCGGCCGTCGGCGGCCACGATGGGCGCCTCGCCGGCCGCGTAGACCTCGCCCAGCAGCACCACGTCGGCCTGGCCCAGCACCTTGACGAAGTCCTCGAAGCAGTCGCGCGTGCGGGTGTAGCGGTGCGGCTGGAACGCCAGCACCAGCCGGCGGCCCGGGAAGGCGCCGCGCGCGGCGGCCAGCGTCGCGGCGATCTCCACCGGGTGGTGGCCGTAGTCCTCGATCAGCGCGAAGCGCCCGCCGCCGTGGGCCTGCGGCACCGCCACGTCGCCATAGCGCTGGAAGCGCCGGCCCACGCCGCGGAACTCGGCCAGGGCCTTGCACACCGCCGCGTCGGGCACGTTCAGCTCCACCGCGATGGCGATGGCCGCCAGCGCGTTGAGCACGTTGTGGTGGCCGGCCAGGTTCAGCTGCACGTGCAGGTCCGGCAGCACGATGCCGTTGCGGCGCTGCGCGGTGAAGTGCATCTGCGGGCCCACGGCGCGGATGTCGACGGCGCGCACCTGCGCGTCCTCGCTCACGCCGTAGCTGGTGACCGGGCACTGCACGTCCTGCAGGATCGCGCGCACCGCCGGGTCGTCCACGCACAGCACCGCGGTGCCGTAGAACGGCATGCGGTGCAGGAAGTCGACGAAGGCGCCCTGCAGCCGCGCGAAGTCGTGGCCGTAGGTCTCCATGTGGTCGGCGTCGATGTTCGTCACCACCGCCATCACGGGCAGCAGGTTCAGGAACGAGGCGTCCGACTCGTCGGCCTCCACCACGATGTAGTCGCCGGCGCCCAGCTTGGCGTTGGCGCCGGCGCTGTTCAGGCGGCCGCCGATCACGAAGGTGGGATCCAGCCCGCCCTCGGCCAGCACGCTGGCCACCAGGCTGGTGGTGGTGGTCTTGCCGTGGGTGCCGGCGATGGCGATGCCCTGCTTCAGGCGCATCAGCTCGGCCAGCATCATGGCCCGCGGCACCACCGGGATCTTGCGCTGGCGGGCGGCGACCACCTCGGGGTTGTCGGCCTGCACCGCGGTGGAGGTGACGACCGCGTCGGCACCGGCGATGTGCGCGGCCTCATGGCCGATGCAGGTGGTGATGCCCAGGCCCTGCAGCCGGCGCAGCGTGGCGCTGTCGGCCAGGTCCGAGCCGCTGACGGTGTAGCCCAGGTTGCGCAGCACCTCGGCGATGCCGGACATGCCGGCGCCGCCGATGCCCACGAAATGGATGTGCTTGACGGCGTGCTTCATGGCTGCGCCAGCTCCTCGCAGGCGGCGACCATCTCGGCCGTCGCGCTGGTCTTGGCCACGCGCCGGGCGGCGGTGGCGCGGGTTTCGAGTTCGGCCCGGGTCACGCCCTGCAGCAGGCCGGCCAGCGCCTGGGCCGTCAGGTCCTTCTGCTGCACCAGCCAGCCGGCGCCGGCGTCGACCAGGAACTTCGCGTTGGTGGTCTGGTGGTCGTCGACCGCGAACGGGAACGGCACGAACACCGCCGCCGCGCCGACCGCGGCCAGCTCGGTGACGGTGCTGGCGCCGGCGCGGCACACCACCAGGTCGGCCTCGGCGAAGGCCGAGGCGGTGTCGTCGATGAAGGGCACCAGCTCGGCCTGCACGCCGGCGGCGGCATAGGACGCGCGCAGCGCGTCGACCTGGCTGGCGCCGCCCTGGTGCAGCACCTGGGGCCGCTGGTCCGCGGGGATCAGCGCCAGCGCCTGGGGCACGATCTCGTTGAGCGCTTTGGCGCCCAGGCTGCCGCCCACGACCAGCAGCTTGAGCGGGCCGCTGCGGCCGGCGAAGCGCTCGGCCGGCGCCGGCTGCTGCAGGAACGCGGCGCGCAGCGGATTGCCGATCCAGCTGGCCTTGGGCAGCACGCGCGGGAAGGCGGTGTAGACCCGGTCGGCCACGCCGGCCAGCACCTTGTTGGCCAGGCCGGCAATGGAGTTCTGCTCGTGCAGCACCAGCGGCTTGCCGGCCAGCACGCCCATCATCCCGCCGGGGAAGGTGATGTAGCCGCCCAGGCCCACCACCACGTCGGGCCGCACGCGGCGCACCACCGACAGCGCCTGCCAGAAGGCGCGCAGCAGCTTCAGCGGCAGCAGCGCCAGCGTGGCCAGGCCCTTGCCGCGCACGCCGCCGAAGTCGATCGCCTCGAAGGCGAAGCCGCGCGGCGGCACCAGCCGCTGCTCCATGCTGCCGGGGGCGCCCAGCCAGTGCACGCGCCAGCCGCGCTCGCGCAGCGCCTCGGCCACGGCCAGGCCCGGGAAGATGTGGCCGCCGGTGCCGCCGGCCATGACCAGTGCGGTCCTCGTCATGCGAAGACCTCCGCGCTGCGCGCTGCGGTCTTCGCCCTGGGAGCGGCCCTGCGGCTCATGGACGGCCTCCGCGCATCAGCACCCGGTTCTCGTAGTCGATGCGCAGCACCACCGCGATGGCCACCGCGTTCATCAGGATCGCCGAGCCGCCGTAGGACATCAGCGGCAGGGTCAGGCCCTTGGTGGGCAGCGCGCCCAGGTTCACGCCCATGTTGATGAAGGCCTGAAAGCCCACCCACAGGCCCACGCCCTGCGCGACCAGGCCGGCGAACACGCGGTCCAGCGCCACAGCCTGGCGGCCGATGTGCATGATGCGGCGGGTCATCCACAGGAACAGGCCGATCACGGTGAGCACGCCCACCAGGCCGAACTCCTCGCCGATCACCGCCAGCAGGAAGTCGGTGTGCGCCTCGGGCAGCCAGTGCAGCTTCTCGACGCTGCCGCCCAGGCCCACGCCGAAGATCTCGCCGCGGCCGATGGCGATCAGCGAGTGCGACAGCTGGTAGCCCTTGCCCAGCGCGTGCTTCTCGTCCCAGGGGTTCAGGTACGCGAAGATGCGCTCGCGGCGCCAGTCGGACAGCGCGATCATCAGGCCGAAGGCCACGATCATCACCGCCGCGATCAGGAAGAACATCCGCGCGTTGACGCCGCCCAGGAACAGGATGCCCATGGCGATGACGGCGATCACCAGGAAGGCGCCCATGTCGGGCTCGGCCAGCAGCAGCAGGCCCACGATCGCCACGGCCAGCGCCATCGGCAGCACGGCGCGGAAGAAGCGCTCCTTGACCTCCATCTTGCGCACCATGTAGTCGGCGGCGTAGAGCAGGACCGCGAACTTGGCCAGCTCCGAGGGCTGGAAGTTCATGACGCCCAGGCTGATCCAGCGGCGCGCGCCGTTGACGCCCTTGCCGATGCCGGGGACCAGCACGAGGATCAGCAGCAGCAGCGAGGCCACGAACAGCCAGGGCGCGAGCTTCTCCCAGCGCTCGATCGGCACCTGGAAGGCGATCAGCGCGGCCACGAAGGCCAGCACCAGCGACAGCGCGTGGCGCAGCACGAAGTGGTGGTGCGCGTAGCGGGCGAAGCGCGGGTTGTCGGGCAGCGCGATCGAGGCCGAATAGACCATCACCAGGCCGAAGGCCAGCAGCGCCACCGCCACCCACACCAGCGGCTGGTCGAAGCCCGACAGGCGCACGGGGGCCGAGCCGGCCGCGTAGGTGCGGCCGCGCAGCGGCACCTCGGGCGCGCGCTCGCCGCGGGCGAACAGGCCCCGCAGGCCGGCCAGGCGTTGGGCGATCGCCGTCACAGGCTGCCCTCCAGCGGCACGCCGGCCTCGTCGGCCAGGGCCTGCACCGCGTCGCGGAAGACCTGCGCGCGGTGCTCGTAGTTGCGGAACATGTCGAAGCTGGCGCAGGCGGGCGACATCAGCACCGCGTCGCCGGCCTGGGCGCGCGCGGTGGCGGCGCGCACCGCCTCGTCCATCGAGCCGGCGTCGGCCAGCGGCACGCCGCAGCCCTGCAGCGCGGCGCGGATCGCCGGGGCGTCGCGGCCGATCAGCACCGCCGCGCGGGCATGGCGGCCGACGGCGGGCGCCAGCGGCGAGAAGTCCTGGCCCTTGCCGTCGCCGCCCAGGATCACCACCACCTTGCGCTCGGCGCCCAGGCCGGCCAGCGCGGCGACGGTGGCGCCCACGTTGGTGCCCTTGCTGTCGTCGAAGTACTCGATGTCGTCCAGGATGCCCACCGGCTCGACCCGGTGCGGCTCGCCGCGGTACTCGCGCAGCCCGTACAGCATCGGCCCGAGGGCGGCGCCGGCGGCGCTGGCCAGCGCCAGGGCGGCCAGCGCGTTGGTGGCGTTGTGGCGGCCGCGGATGCGCAGCGCGTCGGCCGGCATCAGGCGCTGGATGTGGATCTCCTGCTCTTCGCCGCGGCGGCGCTTGAGGGTCTCGTCGGCCGCGTGCGCGCGCACCAGCCAGGCCATGCCGTTGACCACCTCGATGCCGAAGTCGCCGGGCCGCTGGGGCATGTCGCCGCCGAAGGTGACGTGCGCGCGCTGCTCGAACTTGCCGCCCTTCAGGCGCACCGGCGCGGGCAGCATCTGCATGACCAGCGGATCCTCGCGGTTGAGCACCATCGGGCCCTGGGTGCCGAACACGCGGGCCTTGGCGGCGGCGTAGGCCTCCATGCTGCCGTGCCAGTCCAGGTGGTCCTGGCTCAGGTTCAGCACGGTGGCGGCGGTGGGCTCGAAGCCGGTGACCTCGTCCAGCTGGAACGACGACAGCTCCAGCACCCAGGCCTGCGGCAGGTCCTGCGCGGCGATGCGCGCGGCCAGGGTGTCCAGCAGCGTGGGGCCGATGTTGCCGGCCACCGCCACGCTGCGGCCGGCGCGCTCGAGCAGCTGGCCGGTGAGCGCGGTGACGGTGGTCTTGCCGTTGGTGCCGGTGATGGCCAGCACGGCGGGCGTGTAGTCCTGCTCGCCGGCCAGACGGGCCAGGCCGCGGGCGAACAGCTGCAGCTCGCCGGCCACCGGCAGGCCGCGGGCCCGGGCGGGCGCGAGCACCGGCGCCAGCTGGGCCGGCGACAGGCCGGGGCTGCGCAGCACCTCGCCGATGCCCTCGAGCAGGTGCTCGCCGAAGGCGCCGGCGACGAAGCGCGCCTGCGGCAGCTCGGCCTGCAGCTCGGGCAGGCGGGGGGGCTGCGCGCGGGTGTCGGCCACCGTGACCGGCCAGCCCAGGCCGGCGCACCAGCGCGCCATCGCCAGCCCCGAGTCGCCCAGGCCCAGCACCAGCACGTGGCGCGGCTGCTCGGGCACGTAGGGCGGCCTGGGCGCGGGCGTGGGCACCGGGATCGGCAGCGGCGCGTCGGCGTCGGCCGGTGCCACGGCGGGGACCGCATCGACCGCGGCCACGCCGGCGTCCACCGGCGCGGCGGGCGCGTCGGCGGGCTCGGGGGCCGGGGTCGGGAGGTCGTCGTGCTCGGTCATGCGTTCACCGCAGCTTCAGCGTCGACAGGCCCACCAGGCACAGCAGCATGGTGACGATCCAGAACCGCACCACGACCTGGGTCTCCTTCCAGCCGCTCTTCTCGAAGTGGTGGTGCAGCGGCGCCATCTTCAGGATGCGGCGGCCCTCGCCGTAGCGGCGCTTGGTGTACTTGAACCACGTGACCTGCAGCATCACCGACAGCGCCTCGGCCACGAAGATGCCGCCCATGATCGCCAGCACGATCTCCTGCCGCACGATCACGGCGATGGTGCCCAGCGCGCCGCCCAGCGCCAGCGCGCCCACGTCGCCCATGAACACCTGGGCCGGGTGGGTGTTGAACCACAGGAAGGCCAGGCCGGCGCCGGCCATGGCCGAGCAGAAGATCAGCAGCTCGCCCGAGCCGGGGATGTACGGGAAGAACAGGTACTTCGAGTAGACCGCGCTGCCGGTGACGTAGGCGAACACGCCCAGGGCCGAGCCCACCATCACCACCGGCATGATCGCCAGCCCGTCCAGGCCGTCGGTGAGGTTGACCGCGTTGCTCGAGCCCACGATCACCACGTAGGTCAGGATCACGAAGCCGAACACGCCCAGCGGGTAGCTCACTTCCTTGAAGAACGGCACGAGCAGGCCGGCCTTGGGCGGCAGGTCGACGTCGAAGCCCGAGCGCACCCACTCGAAGAACAGTTCGACGACGCGGATGTTGTTGCTCTCGGAGATGCTGAACACCAGGTACAGCGCGGCGATCAGGCCGATGACCGACTGCCAGAAGTACTTCTCGCGCGAGGGCATGCCCTCGGGGTCCTTGTGCACGACCTTGCGCCAGTCGTCGGCCCAGCCGATCATCCCGAAGCCCAGCGTGACCACCAGCACGATCCACACGAAGCGGTTGGACAGGTCGAACCACAGCAGGGTCGCGATCGCGATCGACAGCAGCACCAGCACGCCGCCCATGGTGGGCGTGCCGCTCTTGGACAGGTGGCTCTGCATGCCGTAGCCGCGCACCGGCTGGCCGATCTTCAGCTCGGTCAGGCGGCGGATCACGAACGGGCCGGCGATCAGGCCGATCAGCAGCGAGGTCATCGCCGCCATCACCGCACGGAAGGTCAGGTACTGGAACACCCGCAGGAAGCTGAAGTCCGGCCCCAGCGTCTGCAGCCAGTTGGCGAGGCTCATCAGCATGCGCCGCCCTCCCCCGTGCCGGCCGCGTCGGCCTGCGCCTGGATGGCCTGCACCACCCGTTCCATCTTCATGAAGCGAGAACCCTTGACCAGCACGCTGGCCACCTCCCTGAGTTGCGCGGTCACCGCCGCGTTCAATGCGGCGATGTCGCCGAAATGCGTGCCGCCCATCGCGGCCGCCTGCTCGCCCAGCGTCAACAGGCGCTCGATGCCGCGCTCGCGCGCATACGCGCCGACCTCGGCATGGAACTGCGGCCCCTGGTCGCCCACCTCGCCCATGTCGCCCAGCACCAGCAGGCGCGGGCCGGGCAGCTCGGCCAGCACGTCGATCGCCGCGCGCACCGAGTCGGGATTGGCGTTGTAGGTGTCGTCGACCACCGTCAGCGCCGCGCCGCCGACCGGCACGGCCAGCGCGCGCGAGCGGCCGCTGACCGGCGCGAAGGCGGCGAGCCCGCCGGCGATGGCCGCCAGCGGCACCCCCGCGGCCAGCGCGCAGGCGGCGGCCGCGAGCGCGTTGCGCACGTTGTGGCGGCCGGCGACCTGGAGGGCGAAGCGCAGGGAACCGGCGGGCGTGTCGGCCCGGACGTCCCAGCGGCCCTGGTTCCAGTCGGACCCGGCCAGAAGGATGTCGGCGCCGCTGCCCGCGTCGCCGAACGTGAGGTGCGGCCGCGCGCCGGCGCGCTGCAGCCACAGGGCGGTGTAGGTGTCGCCGGCGGGGAACACGGCCACGCCGGTGGGCCCCAGGGCGTCGAACACGCTGCCGTTTTCGTGCGCCACCGCCTCGACGGTGGCCATGAACTCCTGGTGCTCGCGCTGCGCGTTGTTGACCAGGGCGACGGTGGGGCGCGCGATGTCGGCCAGGTAGGCGATCTCGCCCGGGTGGTTCATGCCCAGCTCGACCACGCCCACGCGGTGCGTGGCCCGCAGGCGCAGCAGCGTCAGCGGCAGGCCGATGTCGTTGTTCAGGTTGCCCTGCGTGGCCAGGTGGGCCTCGGGCTGCCAGGCGCGCAGGATGGCCGCGACCATCTGCGTGACGGTGGTCTTGCCGTTGCTGCCGGTCACGGCCACCAGGGGCAGCGCGAACTGCGCGCGCCAGGCGGCGGCCAGCCGGCCCAGCGCCAGCCGCGTGTCGTCCACCTCGACGCCGGCCGCGCCCGCGGGCAGGCGGCCGCGGTGGGCCAGCGCGGCCACCGCACCCTGCGCCAGGGCGTCGGCGATGTAGTCGTTGGCGTCGTGCCGCTCGCCGCGCAGGGCGACGAACAGGTCGCCGGCCTGCAGCGTGCGGGTGTCGGTGTGCACGCGCACGAAGGCGGTCGCGGCATCGCCCACCAGGGTGCCGCCCGTCCAGGCGGCCAGCTGGGCCAGGGTGGCCATGGCGGTGGTGGCGGTCATGCGCGGGCCTCCAGCGCGCGGCGGGCGTGCACGCGGTCGTCGAAGGGATGCCTGACGCCCGCGATCTCCTGGCTGTCCTCGTGGCCCTTGCCGGCCAGCAGCACCACGTCGGCCGGCGCGGCCTGCGCGATGGTGGCGGCGATGGCGCGGGCGCGGTCGCCCTCGACCTGCACGGCGTCGCGGTGGCTCAGGCCCAGCAGCACCTGGGCGATGATGGCCTCGGGCTTCTCGCTGCGCGGGTTGTCGCTGGTCACCACCACCCGGTCGGCGCCCTTCTCGGCCACCGCGGCCATCAGCGGGCGCTTGGTGGCGTCGCGGTCGCCGCCGCAGCCGAACACGCACCACAGCCGGCCGCCGCGCTGGGCCGCCAGCGGGCGCAGCGCGCCCAGGGTCTTGTCGAGCGCGTCGGGCGTGTGGGCGTAGTCCACCGCCACCAGCGGGTGGCCGGGGCGCTGCAGCTGCTCCATGCGGCCGGGCACCGGCTGCAGCGCGCCGCAGGCGGCCACGGCCTCGGCCAGCGGCACGCCCAGCGCGCGCATGGCGCCCAGCACGCCCAGCAGGTTGGCGGCGTTGTAGTGGCCCACCAGGCCGGTGGCCAGCACGTGGCGCGCGTCGCCCTCGGCCACGGTGAACCGCAGGCCGGCCTCGTCGTAGCCGATGTCCAGCGCGCGCAGCCGCGCCGGGCGCTCGCACGAGGTGGTCCACAGGTCCGGGCCCTGCAGCTGCGCGGCCAGCGCCTCGCCCTGGGGATCGTCGAGGTTGAGCACCGCGGCGCGCAGGCCGGGCCAGGCGAACAGCTGCGCCTTGGCCTCCCAGTAGGCCTGCATGCTGCCGTGGTAGTCCAGGTGGTCGCGGCTGAAGTTGGTGAACACCGCGACGTCGATGCGCGTGCCGTCCAGCCGCCGCTCGGCGATGCCGATGGACGAGGCCTCGATCGCGCAGGCGGCCAGGCCCTCGTCGGCGAAGGCGCGGAACGCGCCCTGCAGCAGCACGGGGTCCGGCGTGGTCAGGCCGGTGGACGTGACCGCCGGCGGGCGGCCCCAGCCCAGCGTGCCGACCACCGCGCAAGGCCAGCGCTTGCCGGGCAGCGCCGACAGCGCCTGCGCCAGCCACCAGGCGGTGGAGGTCTTGCCGTTGGTGCCGGTGACGGCCAGCACGCGCAGCTGCGCGCTGGGCTCGCCGTACCAGGCCGCGGCCAGCGGGCCGGTGGCGGCCTTCAGGCCGGGGTAGGCGGCGATGGCCTCGCCGCCGAAGCCGAACTTCTCGACCCCCTCGCGCTCGACCAGGCAGGCCGCCGCGCCCTGGCGCAGGGCGGCGTCGACGTGCAGGCGGCCGTCGGTGGCGGCGCCGGGCCAGGCGATGAAGCCGTCGCCGGGGCGCACGCGGCGGCTGTCGCAGTGCAGCGCGCCGCGCACGCGGCCGCGCAGCCAGGCCACGGCCTCGGGCGTGGAGTGCAGCGTGGCCAGCATCAGATGGATTCCTCCACCGCGTTGACCACCACCTGCGGCTTGACGTTCATGTCGGGCTGCACGCCCAGCATGCGCAGCGTCTGCTGCACCGTGGTGCTGAACACCGGGGCGGCGACCTCGCCGCCGTAGAACTTGCCGGCCGAGGGCTCGTCGATCATCACGGCCACGACGATGCGCGGCTTGTCGATCGGCGCGATGCCGACGAAGAAGCCGCGGTACTTGCGGTCGGCGTAGCCGCGGCCTTCCTGCTTGCGCGCGGTGCCGGTCTTGCCGCCCACCGAGTAGCCCACCGTCTGCGCCTTCTGCGCGGTGCCGCCGGGGCCGGTGACCAGGTGCAGCATGTGGCGCACCTGGGCCGCGTGCTCGGGGCTGAACACCCGCACGCCGGGGGCGGGCTGGTCGGCCTTGAGCATCGTCACGGGCACCAGCTCGCCGTCGCGCGCGAACACGCTGTAGGCGCGGGCCAGCTGGAACAGGCTGACCGAGACGCCGTAGCCGTAGCTCATGGTCGCCTGCTCGATCGGGCGCCAGCTCTTGTACGGGCGCAGGCGGCCGCTGACCGCGCCGGGGAACGGCACCTGCGGCTTCTGGCCGAAGCCCACCTCGGTGTACAGCTCCCACATGTCCTTGGGCGCCAGCTGCATGGCCATCTTGACGGTGCCCACGTTGCTGGACTTCTGGATCACCTCGTCCACCGTCAGCAGGCCCAGCGGGTGCGCGTCGGTGATCGTGGAGCCGGCGATGGTGATCCGGCCGGGGGCGCACTGGATCTGCGTGTCGTGCCGCACGATGCCCTTGGCGATGGCCAGGCCGGCGATGAAGGGCTTCATCGTCGAGCCGGGCTCGAAGGTGTCGGTCAGCGCGCGGTTGCGCAGCTGCGCGCCGGTGAGGTTGCTGCGCTCGGCCGGCGAGTAGCTGGGGTAGTTGGCCAGGGCCAGCACCTCGCCCGACTGGACGTCCAGCACCACCACGCTGCCGGCCTTGGCCTTGTGCTCGAGCACCGCGTCGCGCAGCTTCTGGTACGCGAAGAACTGCACCTTGCTGTCGATGGACAGCTGCAGGTCGCGGCCGTCGGCCGGCGGCACCTGGTCGCCCACGTCCTCGACGATGCGGCCCAGGCGGTCCTTGATCACGCGGCGCGAGCCGGCGCGGCCGCCCAGCGCCTTGTCGAAGGCCAGCTCCACGCCCTCCTGGCCGTGGTCCTCGACGTTGGTGAAGCCCACCACGTGCGCGGCGGCCTCGCCCTCGGGGTACTGGCGCTTGTATTCCTTGCGCTGGTAGATGCCCTTGAGGCCCAGCGCGGCGATCTGCTGCGCCACCGGCTCGTCGACCTGGCGCTTGAGCCACACGAAGGTCTTGTCCTCGTCCTCGAGCTTGCGGTCCAGCTCGGCGCGGCTCATGCCCAGCAGCTTGGCCAGCTGGTTCAGGCGCACCGGGTCGCGCTCGACGTCCTCGGGGATGGCCCAGATGCTGGGCGAGGGCACGCTGGTGGCCAGCAGCATGCCGTTGCGGTCGAGGATGCGGCCGCGGTTGGCCGGCAGCTCCAGCGTGCGCGCGAAGCGCACCTCGCCCTGGCGGCGGAAGAAGTCGTTGCCGAACACCTGGATCCAGGCGGCGCGGCCGGCCAGCACGGCGAAGCCGAGCGCGAGCCCGGCGACGATGAACTTGCTGCGCCAGACCGGCGTCTTGCTGGCCAGCAGCGGGCTGGAGGTGTACAGGACGCTGCGGCTCACCGGGCGGCCTCCGCGCGGGCGGCGGCACCCTGGCCGACGTACTGGGTGATGGCCGGCGAGGCCTGGCGCATCTGCAGCTGCTCCTTGGCGAGCTTCTCCACCCGCAGCGGGGTGGCCTGCGCGCGCTTGGCGGCCTGCAGCTTCTCGTGGTCGACCTCGAGCTTGCGCGCCTCGGCCTGCGCCTTCTCGATCTCGACGTACAACCGGCGCGAGTCGTAGCGCACCTGCACCAGGGCGACGGCCGACAGCAGCACCGCCAGCAGCAGGACGAGGTTCAGGCGCAGCACGGGCTCAGTCCTGCGTGCGCTCGGCCACGCGCAGGATCGCGCTGCGCGAGCGGGGGTTGGCCGCGATCTCGGCGGCCGAGGGCTTGATGCGCGCGATCGCGCGCAGCTTCAGCGGCGCGCTGGGCGCGAACGGGGCGCGGCGGTCCACCACCTCGCGCGCATGGCGGGCGATGAACTGCTTGGCGATGCGGTCCTCCAGCGAGTGGAAGCTGATCACCGCGAGGCGTCCGCCGGGCTGCAGGATGTCCAAGGCGGCCCCTAGCGCTTCCTGCAGTTCTTCAAGCTCGGCGTTGACGAGAATCCGAAGAGCCTGAAATGTGCGCGTTGCAGGGTCCTGGCCCGGCTCGCGGGTTTTGACCGTGCCAGCCACGAGCTGGGCCAGTTCAGCGGTGGATGAAAGAGGGCCCCGTTCCTGTCGGCGAGCG
Source organism: Comamonadaceae bacterium (assembly GCA_027484575.1). Lineage (GTDB taxonomy): Bacteria > Pseudomonadota > Gammaproteobacteria > Burkholderiales > Burkholderiaceae_C > Ramlibacter. The sequence goes on along the minus strand of JAIXSQ010000010.1, from coordinate 253,558 downwards.
ACAAGCGCCTTTGCAATCTGAACAGCAAACCGTTCTTCGCCGTAGTCACGCAGCACCTCCGCGATCTCGCCTTGCGTGGCGGTTGCCAGCCACTGGGCCGCGCTCTGCCCCCGCGTGGGGTCCATGCGCATGTCCAGCGGTCCGTCGGCACGGAACGAGAAGCCCCGCGCCGGGTTGTCGATCTGGGGCGAGCTCACGCCCAGGTCCATGAGCAGGCCGGCCACGCTGGCCGGCGGCAGCTCGCCGATCCCGGTGAAGGCCGTGTGCCGGATGGAAAAACGCGGATCCTGGATCCGCGTCGCTTCGGCCACCGCCTCGGGATCCTTGTCGAAGGCGATCAGGCGCCCCTGCGGGCCCAGCCGCGACAGCAGCAGGCGGCTGTGACCGCCGCGCCCGAAGGTCGCGTCGACGTAGGTTCCATCCGGCTTGGTGAGGACGGCCTCGACGGCCTCGTTCAGCAAGACGGTGGTGTGTTGCCATGGGGTGTCCACCGCTGCCACTCAGAAAGAGAAATCCTTCAAGGCCTCGGGCATGTCGCCCTGCAGAGCCTCGGCCTCCTTGGCCTCGTACGTCGCCTTGTCCCACAGCTCGAAGTGGGTGCCCATGCCCAGCAGCATGGTCTCGCGCTCGATGCCGGCGGCCGCGCGCAGCTCGGGAGAGACGAGCACGCGGCCGGTGCCGTCGAGCTCCACGTCCATCGCGTTGCCCAGAAAGATTCTCTTCCACCACTGCGCGGACATCGGTAACTCCGCGATACGGTCGCGAAACTTCTCCCACTCGGGGCGGGGAAAGACCATCAGGCAGCCGTGCGGATGCCGCGTGATCGTGAGCTGGTTGGCGGCCAGGGCGGCGAGCACGTCGCGGTGCCGGGTCGGCATGGACAGCCGGCCCTTGGCATCGAGACTGACGGACGACGCGCCCTGGAACACTGCGGTGGTTGCCTGGTGGTGGTGGGAGGCGCCGGAGGCACTTTTTCCCACTTACTTGCACTTTTCTCCACTGTATCAGGAAACCTCGGCCATGCAAGTGCCCACTCGCCTTTTTTCTCAATGAAATCAACCACTTAGAAGCGGAAATGCCAGCGGTGTCGCTGGCATTTCCGTTCAAAATCAAGCACCTAGCTGTGCCATTGAAAGTGGAGTCTGAAGGCCCCGCCCGCGCTCACAAGATGTAACGGGAGAGGTCCTCGTTGCGGCTGAGCGCGGCCAGCCGGGCCTCGACGTAGGCCGCATCGATGGTGACGGTCTGGCCCTCCAGCTTGGTGGCGCCGAAGCTCACCTCGTCCAGCAGCCGCTCCATCACCGTCGACAGCCGGCGCGCGCCGATGTTCTCGGTGCGCTCGTTCACCTCGTAGGCGATCGAGGCCAGCCGGGTGATGCCCTCGGGCGTGAAGGCCAGGGTGACGCCCTCGGTGGCCAGCAGCGCCTGGTACTGGCGCACCAGCGAGGCATGGGTGCTGGTGAGGATGGCCTCGAAGTCCTGCACCGACAGCGACTGCAGCTCGACCCGGATCGGCAGCCGGCCCTGCAGCTCGGGGATCAGGTCGCTGGGCTTGGACAGGTGGAAGGCACCGCTGGCGATGAACAGGATGTGGTCGGTGCGCACCGGGCCGTACTTGGTCGACACGGTGGTGCCCTCCACCAGCGGCAGCAGGTCGCGCTGCACGCCCTGGCGCGAGACCTCGGCGCCGCCGTGCTCGCTGCGCGAGGCGACCTTGTCGATCTCGTCGATGAAGACGATGCCGTTCTGCTCGCAGGACTGGATGGCGCGGGCCTTGATCTCGTCCTCGTTGACCAGGCGGCCGGCCTCCTCCTCCACCAGCAGCTGCATGGCCTCGGCGATGCGCAGCTTGCGGCTCTTGCGCCGGCCGGCGCCCATCTGGCCGAACAGGCCCTTGAGCTGCTCGGCCATGTCCTCCATGCCGGGCGGGCCCATCACCTCCAGCTGCGGCTTGGGCTCGGCCACGTCGATCTCGATCTCCTTGTCGTCCAGCTGGCCCTCGCGCAGCTTCTTGCGGAAGGCCTGGCGCGCGGTGGCATCGGCCGCCACGCCGGGCACCAGCACCTCCAGGATGCGGTCCTCGGCGGCGTCCTCGGCGCGGGTGCGCACCATGCGCATCTCGGCCACGCGGGTCTGCTTGACGGCGATCTCGGCCAGGTCGCGCACGATGGAATCCACGTCCTTGCCCACGTAGCCCACCTCGGTGAACTTGGTGGCCTCGACCTTGATGAAGGGCGCGTCGGCCAGCCTGGCCAGCCGGCGCGCGATCTCGGTCTTGCCCACGCCGGTGGGGCCGATCATCAGGATGTTCTTGGGCGTGATCTCCGGGCGCAGCTTCTCGTCGACCTGCTGGCGGCGCCAGCGGTTGCGCAGCGCGATGGCCACCGCGCGCTTGGCCTCGGCCTGCCCGACGATGTGGCGGTCCAGCTCGGAGACGATCTCCTGCGGCGTCATGGCGGCGCTCATTCCAGGACCTCGATGGTGTGGTGCATGTTGGTGTAGATGCACAGCTCGCCGGCGATGCCCAGCGACCTGGCCACGATGTCGCGCGCGCCCAGCTCGGTGTTCTCCAGCAGCGCGCGGGCGGCGGCCTGCGCATAGGCGCCGCCCGAGCCGATGGCCACGATGCCGTGCTCGGGCTCGAGCACGTCGCCGTTGCCGGTGATGATCAGCGAGGCGTCGCGGTCGGCCACGGCCAGCATGGCCTCCAGCCGGCGCAGCACGCGGTCGGTGCGCCAGTCCTTGGTCAGCTCGATAGCGGCACGCACCAGGTGGCCCTGGTGCTTCTCCAGCTTGCCCTCGAAGCGCTCGAACAGCGTGAAGGCGTCGGCGGTGGCGCCGGCGAAGCCGGCCAGCACCTTGTCGTGGTACAGCTTGCGCACCTTGCGCGCCGAGCCCTTGACGACGACGTTGCCCAGGGTGACCTGGCCGTCGCCGCCGATGGCCACCTGCCAGCGTCCGTCGGGCGTGCGGCGGCGCACGCTGACGATGGTCGTTCCGTGAAATTGCTCCATCGGCGCCATCTGGGGCCGGGGCCCCCGATTGCAAGCGGCCGGGAGGCGGCGTCAGTCGCGCCGGGCGATGACGCGGGCGTGGGCGCTGATGCCGATGACGTTGAAGAACGCCGCCACCAGCCGGTGCACGTCGACGAACTGCAACTGGCGGCCCTCGAGCTGGCGCTGGCTGGCCCAGTTGAGCAGGCTGCCGGCGGCGCTGAAGTCGATGCGGATCAGCCGCGCGCAGGAGATGACCATCACGTCGGCGCCGTGCAGGCGGCCTTCGAGCAGGTCCATGGTCTCGTGGGCGTCGCCCAGGATCTGTCCGGCCAGTTCGACCGTGGCCACGTGCGCCGTCTGCGAGCTCAGGCCGGCCGTGGCGGTGTCGTGGTAGCTGCTCAGGTTCGTGCCCACCGAGTCGTGGAACGCGTCGCCCACGATGGACTGCCCGGAGGCCGCCACGCTGCCGTCGGCCAGCAGCGCCTTGAACTCGCAGCGCGCCCCGTCCCAGGACGGCGGCGAGACCTCGTAGGTGACGCAGTAGTCGAGCGCGACCAGCTCGAACTCGTCGGGCCGGTGCATGACGCGCAGCGCCTCCATGCGCAGCTTCCACCAGGCCGGGGGCACCGACTTGTCGCCCGAGGGCGTGGCATCGCGCAGCACGCGCTCGAGCACCTCGGCGCCGATGAAGCGGATCTGCACCGGCTGCGCGGCCCACTGGCCGAACAGCCGCGCCAGGGGCTCCAGCGCCCCGGCCTCGATGCCCGACAGCTTGGCCCAGGACAGCTTCCAGGGCTGGGGCGCGCGCGCCAGCGCGGCCGACAGGGCGGCAACGGTCTGGGTGCCGATGGACGAGGGGGCGGTCCAGTCGATGCGGTCGGCGGCGGGCGCGGCGACCGGCTTGCCGGCGCCTCCCATGCGGCCCACGGCCTCGGGCAGCGACACCCATTGCGGGGCCGAGCGGCCGAAGCGGCCGGCGAACTCGATCGCCGCGGCCTCGAAGCGCTCCTGCTGGCCGATGGCCCGGTACAGGTCGAACAGGGTCAGCCAGGTCTCGTCGTGGTCGGCGCGGGGGCCGCCGGCGGCGAGCACCTCGCGCAGGCCCGCCTCGGCGCCCGCGTCGTCGCCGTTGGCGAAGCGGATCGCCGCCTCCTCCAGCTCGGGGTCGTGGGCGAACTCCTCGACGTCGATGGCGAAGACCTTGGAATGCGAGAAGCCGCTGGCCGCGTGCGAATCGGGCGCCGCCGCCGCGAAGCTGCCCATGGCGGGGCGCTGCAGCGGGGTGGCCACCGGCGCCGCGGGCGCGGCCGGCGCGGGTGCGGCGCCGAAGGCCGGCGCCGGCGGGCGCGCGGCGGCGGGCGCCTGCGGCCGGGCCGAGGGCGCCGGCGGCAGGCCGTGGGCCGCGCGCGCCTCCAGCGGCAGCGGCTCGGTGGGGGCGTGGGCGCGGTCGCCCCCGCGAATGTCGCCGAAGTCCAGCAGCGGCTCCGGTGCGGTGGGGGCGTCGTCGGGCAGCGCCGTCGACAGGGGCTGCGGCGCGGTGCGCGAGTAGCTGTGGCCTTGCGGCACCGGCGGCTCGGACGCGCCGGGCGGCAGCTGCGAGTTCAGCGGGAAGTTGGTGCTGCTGCCGGCGTGCGCGCGGGCATTCGCGTCACCGTGCTTGCTCTTCCACCACTGCATCGACATCTGCGCCTCGATCTCGTCGATCTTCTTGAGCGTGCTGGCGCGGTCGTCGGGCCGCGAGGGCATGGAACTCTGGAAGAACGAAGGGCGCGCGCCGGGGTCGTGGCCGGCCATCACCTCGCTGCGCCGCAGCTTGCGCAGCATGTCGAACTCGCGCTTGCGCACGAAGTCGTTGCGCCGCTTGCGCTCGATCATCTCCTTGAGCATCTGCTTGGAGTACGAGCTCTCGCGGCCGTCCTCGCCCTCCCCCTCGGTCCAGGTGGACGAGGAGTTGCGCACGAACTTCACCACCTTGGACAGCAGCCCGCCGCCGGTGGTGGGATCGTCCTGTTTCGGCATGGGGTGGGCGGGCTGGGGAGGCGGGCGATCCGGGCGGCGGGATCAGTCGCCGAACATCTTCTGCTTGAGCTCGCGCCGCTGCTGCGCCTCGAGCGACAGCGTGGCGGTCGGGCGGGCCAGCAGGCGGCCCACGCCGATCGGCTCGCCGGTCTCGTCGCAGTAGCCGTAGTCGCCGGCGTCGATGCGGCCGATCGACTGCTCGATCTTCTTGAGCAGCTTGCGCTCACGGTCGCGGGTGCGCAGCTCCAGGGCGTGCTCTTCCTCGATCGTGGCCCGGTCGGCCGGGTCGGGAACGATGACGGTGTCCTCGCGCAGGTGCTCGGTGGTCTCGCCGGCGTTGTTCAGGATGTCCTGCTTGAGCTGAACGAGCTTGCGGCGGAAGAACGCCAGCTGCTTGTCGTTCATGTACTCGGTGTCGGGCATCGCCAGCACCTCGGCGTCGGACAGCTCGTCGGCCGACTTGGACTTCCAGTTGTTGGCGAGCTTGGGATCTTTCTTGACCTGGGCCGGGGGCGTGGGTGTGGGCACGGATGGAGCGGGGGATTGGATGTAGCTGGCCTTGGGCGCGGTCGACGCGATGGCCTGCGGCATCGAAGGCACGGTGATCTCGGCCAGTCGGGCCGAGGGCCGCACCGCGCGCGGCGGGTCGGCCGGGCGCATGGGCGCAGGAGCGGAAGCACGCGCCGGGACGGCAGCGACGGGGGTTGCGGAGGGAGCCGGGCGCGCCGGCGCGGGGGCCGGACGGGCTGCGCTGGCGGCAGTGCGGGACGGGGCCGCCGGCGCGCTGGCGCGGGCGGTGCTCTTGGACGTGGCCGGTGCCTTGGCAGCGACCTTCTTGGCGGGTGCCTTCGCCGCGGACTTGGGCGCCGCCTTCGCGGGCGCCTTGGCCGGTGCCTTCGCGGGCGCCTTGGCCGCCGGCTTGGCCGCGGCCTTCACGGGCGCCTTGGCGGCCGCCTTGCCCTTGGGCGCGGGCTTGGCCACGGCCTTGACGGCGGGCTTGGTCGCGGCCTTGGGCTTGGCCGGTGCCTTGGCCGCCGGCTTGGCAACGGGTCGGGCGCTCGGGGCGGCAGCCTTCTTGGCAGGTGCCTTCGCGGCGGTCCGCGCCTTGGCGGGAGGGGCTGCCTTGGCGGTCTTTGCCGCGGCCTTGGGTTGGGGCTTCACGTCCGGTCTCCTCACAGCACCGGCTCGGGACTGCGAGCGCCCGGCAGGTGTCGATTCTTGGGGGTGGCCTTCATCGGACGTGGTTTATACCCTGATTGCCGGGGCAGCCCGCTGACGCACCGGAACCCTGCCGGGCCGCTGCGGGGCGGCCTGCCCGGGCCGGCATTGGGCGGGCGCCCCACCCCCGGGACAACCCGGTGCGTGGTGCCGCAACCACACGGCGTCAGGCCAGGCATTGCTCCAGCCCCTGCAGGAAGATCTCGCGGGGCAGGTCGATGCCGATGAACACCATCTTGCTGACCCGCGGCTCCTCGCCCCAGGCCGGGCCCAGGTCGCTGCCCATGAGCTGGTGCACGCCCTGGAAGATCACCTTGCGCTCGGTGCCGGCCATGGACAGCACGCCCTTGTAGCGCAGCATGCGCGGCCCGTAGATGTTCACCACCGCGCCCAGGAAGTCCTCGAGCTTGGCCGGATCGAACGGCCGGTCGGCCTTGAACACGAAGCTCTTGACGTCGTCGTCCACGTGGTGGTGGTGGCCGTGGCCCTCGTGCGCGTGCGACGGATGGTCGCAGTGCTCGCCGTGCGCGTGGTCGTGGTGGTCGTGCGCGTGGCCCTCGTCCAGGAAGGCCGGGTCGATGTCCAGCTTGGCGTTCAGGTTGAAGCCGCGCAGGTCGAACACCTCCGACAGCGCCACCTCGCCGAAATGCACCACCTTCTGGGGCGCGCGGGGGTTCATGTGCTTGAGCCGGTGCTGCAGCGCCTCGAGCGCGGCCGGCTCGACCAGGTCGGCCTTGCTGACGAAGATCTGGTCGGCGAAGCCCACCTGGCGGCGCGCCTCCTGCCGGTCGTTCAGCTGCTGGGCCGCGTGCTTGGCATCGACCAGGGTCAGGATCGAGTCCAGCAGGTAGGTCTCGGCGACCTCGTCGTCCATGAAGAAGGTCTGCGCCACCGGGCCGGGGTCGGCCAGGCCGGTGGTCTCGATCACCACCCGCTCGAAGTCCAGCTCGCCCTTGCGCTTCCTGGCGGCCAGCGTCTGCAGCGCGCCGCGCAGGTCCTCGCGGATCGTGCAGCAGATGCAGCCGTTGCTCATCTGGATGATCTGCTCCTGGGTCTCGGTGACCAGGATGTCGCTGTCGATGTTCTCCTCGCCGAACTCGTTCTCGATGACGGCGATCTTCTGGCCGTGGGCCTCGGTCAGCACCCGCTTGAGCAGCGTGGTCTTGCCCGAGCCCAGGAAGCCGGTGAGGATGGTCGCGGGAATCAGGGCCATGGCGCAGGGGTCGGTGGCGAAGGGGGCGGGAGTGTAGCCGGAACGCCCCGCCCCCGCCGGCCGGGCCTCAGCGGCGCAGCACGGCCAGCCCCTTGAGGTACTCGCCTTCCGGGAACAGCAGGGTCATGGGATGGTCGGGCGCCCCCGCCAGCCGGGCGGTGACGAAGCCGTCGACCCCGGCGTCGATCGCGGCCGAGGCCACGATCTTGTGGAACAGGTCGGCGCTGATGCCGCCCGAGCACGAGTAGGTGAACAGCATGCCGCCCGGCGCCAGCAGTTGCAGGGCCAGCCGGTTGATGTCCTTGTAGGCCCGGGCCGCGCGCTCGGCGTGGGCCGCGGTGGGGGCCAGCTTGGGCGGATCGAGCACCACGGCGTCGAAGCGCCGGCCCTCCTGCAGCAGGCGGCGCAGGGTGGCGTTGACGTCGGCGTCCAGGAACTCGGCCCGGCCGGCGTCGAAGCCGTTGAGCGCCACGTGGGCGCGGGCGCGCACGAGCGCCGGCCCCGAGGAGTCGACCGAGGTCACGTGCCCCGCCCCGCCGGCCAGCGCCGCCACCGTGAAGCCACCGGTGTAGCAGTAGCAGTTGAGCACCTGCTGCCAGCCCAGCCGCCGCGCGTGGGCGGCGAACAGGCCGCGGCTGTCGCGCTGGTCGAGGTAGTAGCCGGTCTTGTGGCCGGTGGCCACGTCCAGCGTCAGCTGCCAGCCGTGCTCGCGGATGGTCAGCTCGGTCGGCCCGTCGCCCCGCAGCCAGCCCGCCTCGGCCGGCAGGCCTTCGAGCGAGCGGCTGCTGGTGTCCGAGCGCTCGTACAGCCGCTGCAGCCCGGTCAGCTGCAGCAGCGCGTCGGCCAGCACCGGCTTGAAGCGCTGCACGCCGGCGGACAGGAACTGCGCCACCAGGGTGTCGCCGTAGCGGTCGACGATCAGGCCGGGCAGGCCGTCGGACTCGCCGTGCACCAGGCGCAGCCCGTCGCTGGGGATGTCCAGCAGGCCGCGCGCGGCGATGGCGGCCTGCAAGCGTTGCTGCAGGAAGGCGGCGTCGATGCGCTGGGCCTCGTCGAAGCTCCAGCAGCGGGCCCGGATCCGCGAGGCGGGACTGAAGGCGGCCCAGGCCAGGAAGCTGCCGTCGTGGGCCTCGATCCGCACGGTCTCCCCGGGGTCGCCGCCGCCCTTGGCGATGGCCGAATCGAACACCCAGGGATGGCGCCGCTGCAACGAACGCTCCTTGCCGGCACGCAGTCGGATGGATTTCATGGGGCCGATTGTCGCCACCGGGCACAATGCGGCGAAAAAACGACGACCCTTGGGGACGCTCTTGAACGCTGACGCGCGGCGTGCCGGCACGGCCTGGAGCCTGCGGCTCGCCCTCTTCCTGCTCGCGCTGTGGTGCACCGGCGCGCGCGCCGCCGATGCGGCCGCGCCGCTGGTGCTCGACCCTGCGGCCGGCAGCGTCGAGTTGGGCGCCAATGGCCACTGGTGGCTCGACCCGGGCGGCGGCAGCAGCGTCGCCCAGGTGGCCGGCGGATCCACCCCCTGGCAGCCCACCGCCGCCGGCGCGGTCTACCCGCTGCGGCCGGGCGCCGCCCTGTGGCTGCGCTTCGTGCTGGCCGAGTCCGACCACAGCGAGCGCTGGTACCTGGAGGTGCCCTACGGCGGCGTCAACCGGGTGACGCTGTACACCGGCCCGGGCGGCACGGCCGCGCCGCTGGAAGCTGGCGACTCGCTGGCGGTGGCGCAATGGCCTCTGCCCCACCGCCATCCGCTGCTGCCGCTGGAGCTGTCGCCCGGCCAGTCGCACACCTTCTGGCTGCGGGTGGAGAACTCGCATGCGTTCGGCGCCCCGCTGCTGTTCACCAGCGAGCGCGCGCTGCTGCGCGAGGAGCAGCGCGGCAACCTGGGCATCGGCATCTTCTTCGGCCTGGCCGGGCTGGCGGTGCTGCTGGCCATCCCGGCGGCGGTGTGGCTGCGCGACCGCGCGATCGGCTGGTTCGCCGTCATGGTCACGCTGGCGGCGCTGTCGCAGGCCAGCCTCACCGGCATCGGCGGCCTGCACCTGTGGCCGCACCTGGTGTGGTGGAACGACATGGCGCCGTTCCTGCTGCCGCTGGCGGCCGTGGCCGCGCTGCTGGCCCTGCAGGGCTCGGTGGTGACGCTCAAGGCCCGCTCGCCGCGCCTGCACGGGCTGTTCAACCTGCTGGGCCTGATCTGCCTGGGCACGGCCGCCCTGCTGCCCTGGCTGGACAACGCCTGGCGCGCCGAGCTGATGGCGGTGGTGGTGGGCCTGGCCCTGGCGGCCGGCACCGGCGTGACCGGCTGGGCCGCGCTGCGCGGCGACCGGCCCGCGCTGTGGATGCTGGCCGCCATGCTCCCGCTGGCGCTGGGCGCGGCGCCGCCGCTGCTGCGCGGCATGGGCTGGCTGCCGCTGAACTTCTGGACCCAGAACGCGCTGCAGCTGGCGCTGGCGCTGGAGATCCCCCTGCTGATGGCGCCGCTGCTGGCCCGCACCGAGGCGCGGCGCGAATACGGCCGCCGGGTCGCCGGCCTGGAGCGCACCGACCCGGCCACCGGCCTGCTCAACGACACCGTGTTCCGCGAGCGCCTGCGGCGCCTGCTGGTGCGCAGCGAGCGCCTGCGCCACCACGCCGTGCTGCTGCTGGTGGACATCGTCAACGTCGAGCAGATCCGGCGCGAGTTCGGCAACCGCGCCGCGCAGGAGCTGCCGCTGCTGGTGGCCGGGCGCCTGCTGGCCGCCGCGCGCGAGATCGACAGCGTCGCGCGGCTGGACGAGCACCGCTTCGGCATGCTGATCGAGGGCCCGGTCGATCTCGGCGAGATCGCCGCCAACGGCCCGCGGGTGGTGGCGCGCTGCCTGATGCCCTACGACGGCAAGCCGGTGGCCTGCGTGCCGCAGGTGCGGGTGGCGCAGGCGGCGGTGCCGCTGCCGGGCGTGGACGCCGACGGCGTGCTGCGGCGGCTGTCGGGCGTGCTGGCCGCCGTGCCGGCCGACAGCCGGCGCGCGGTGTTCACGCTGCAGAACTGAGCGCGGCGCGGCGCCGCGCCCCTCACTTGCGCCGGTGCGCGCGCGGGTGGGCCGCGTCGTAGGCCTTGGCCAGGTGCTGGAAGTCCAGCCGCGTGTAGACCTGCGTGGTGGCGATGTTGGTGTGGCCCAGCAGTTCCTGCACCGCGCGCAGGTCGCCGCTGGACTGCAGCACGTGGCTGGCGAACGAGTGCCGCAGCATGTGCGGGTGCACCGGGGTGGCCAGGCCCGCGCCCAGGCTGCGCCGGCGCAGCCGCAGCCGCACGCCGTCGGCCGAGAGCCGGCGGCCCGTCTGGCCGACGAAGAGCGCCGGCTCGTCGCCGGCCAGCTGCGGCCGCACCGCCAGCCAGTGGCGCAGGGCCTCCAGCGCCTGCACGCCCACCGGCACGGTGCGGCGCTTGCTGCCCTTGCCCAGCACATGCGCCTCGCCGGCCTGCAGGTCGACCCAGCCGCGCGCCTGCGGGCCGGCCTGCGCATCCAGGCCCACCAGTTCGCCCACCCGCAGGCCGCAGCCGTACAGCAGCTCGACGATCGCGGCGTCGCGGGCCTCCAGCAGCGGGTCGGCGTCGGCGTCCTCGTGCTCGGCCAGCCGCACCGCGTCGTCGACGCCCAGCGCCTTGGGCAGCGGGCGCGGCTGGCGCGGCGCCTTGACGCCCACCACCGGGTTGCTGGGCACCAGGTCCTGCAGCCCCAGCCAGTGGAAGAAACCGCGCCAGCCCGACAGGATCAGCGCGATGCCGCGGCCGCTGCGGCCGCCCGCGTGCATGCGCGCCACCCAGCGGCGGATGTGGGCCGTCTGCACCGCGCGCAGCGGCACGCCGGCCTCGCGGGCGTGCGCCTGCAGGCGCTCGAGGTCCAGCGTGTACAGCGTGACGGTGCGCGCGGCCAGCCGCTTGCCGCTGCGCACGTGCTCGAGGTAGCGCGCGACGAGCGCGGCGTCGGCATCGGCCCCGTCGGGCACGGCGGCAACAGGCGCGCCGTCCATCGCGGGGGTCAGCCGGCGCGCAGCCGCGACAGCGCCGCCGAGCCCAGCTCGGCGATGCGCTCGAGGAAGTCGGTGCCCATGCCGGCGGCGAAGCGCTGCGGGTCGGGCGAGCCCAGCACCAGCATGCCGAAGGCGCGCGAGGGGCTCTGGATCGCGCCCGGCCGCAGCGGGATCAGCACCACCGACAGGGCCAGGTCGGGATCGGGCAGCCAGCCCACGGCCTCGAAGCCGGAGTTGACGCCGCAATAGGGCTGGGTGAGCGAGGTGGCGAAGGCCTGCGCGTCCTCGCTCACGCCGGTGGCGAAGTCGGCGCCGGCCCAGTCGGGTGCGACGTCCCAGACCTTGATGGCCGCCTGCGGCACCATGAACTGCGACTGCAGCTGCTCGACGATCACGCCGGGCAGCTCGCCGGGCGCGCCCGCCAGCATCAGGGCCGAGGCCCAGCGGTGCAGCCGGTCGGCGATGACGACGTTCTCGTTGCCGTGCCGCACCATCTCCATGATGCGGTGCTCCAGCGCCTTGATCTTCTCGCGCAGCATCTCGGCCTGGCGCTCCTGCAGGCTCACCGCGCGGTTGCCGTGCGGGCTGGTCAGCTGCACCGTCGCCAGCAGCTGGGCGTGGCGCACGAAGAAGTCGGGGTTGTTCGCCAGGTAGCCGGCGATGTCGTCCTCGGTGATCGGGTTCAGGGGTGCGGTGGTCATGTGGGGATCTCGATCTCGCCTTCGAACACGGTGGCCGCGGGGCCGGTCATGCGCACGGGGCCGGCGGCGCCGTCCCACTCGATGGTCAGCAGGCCGCCGCGGGTGTGCACGTCGACGCGGGCGTCCAGCAGGCCCAGCCGGATGCCGGCCACGACCGCCGCACAGGCGCCGGTGCCGCAGGCCAGCGTCTCGCCGGCGCCGCGCTCCCACACCCGCAGCTTCACCTGGCCGCGGTCCAGCACCTGCAGGAAGCCCGCGTTGACGCGGCGCGGGAAGCGCGCGTGGTGCTCGACCAGCGGCCCGACCGCGTGCACCGGCGCGGCGTCGACGTCGTCGACCAGCTGCACCGCATGCGGGTTGCCCATGGACAGCACGGCCACGTCGGCATGGGCCGGGCCTGCGCCGGGCGCCAGCGCCAGCCGCCAGGTGTGCCAGCCGCCCTGCGCCTGCGGCTGCAGGCCGGCCGGGTCGAAGGGCACCCGCGCCTCGTCGAAGACGGGCGGGCCCATGTCGACGGTGACGCGGCCGTCGGGCCGCTCGGTCAGCTCGATGTCGGCGTTGACGGTGCGCACGCGGATGGTGGACTTGTCGGTCAGGCCGCGCTGGCGCACGTAGCGCACGAAGCAGCGGGCGCCGTTGCCGCAGTGCTCGACCTCGTTGCCGTCGGCGTTGTGGATCACGTACTCGAAGTCGATGCCCGGCGCCGGCGAGGGCCGCACCGACAGGATCTGGTCGGCGCCGACGCCGAAGTGGCGGTCGGCCAGCCCGCGGTACTGCGCCGGGCTCAGGCCCAGGCGGCCGCGGGTCTCGTCGAGCACGACGAAGTCGTTGCCCGCGCCCTGCATCTTGGTGAAGCGGATCCGCATGGGTCGGCATTATCGACGCAGGCCGTATGCTCGCCCGCCACCAACAACCCCGGAGACACACCGTGCGCATTCCCGACTGGACCCCCGACGCCAAGCCGCAACCCCAGGACCTGGTGGACGCCATCCTGGCGCGCCGCGGCGGCACGCTGCTGAACCTGGACAAGGCCCTGCTGTGGAGCGAGCCGCTGGCCCGGGGCTGGAACACCTACCTGAAGGCCGTGCGCACCGAGCTGCCCACCAGCCGCCGCCTGCGCGAGCTGGGCATCTGCACCGTGGCCCTGCTGACCGGCGCCTCGTACGAGTACCACCACCATGCGCCCGACTACCTGGCCGCCGGCGGCCGGCAGGCCGAGCTGGACGCGCTGCAGGCCTGGTGCCGCGACCTGTCGCAGCCGCTGCCCGCCGCCCTGGCCGGCGACGACGCGCTGGTGGCCCGCTACGCCGCGCAGATGACCCGCGACGTCAAGGTCGACGACGCGCTGTTCGCCCAGCTGCAGGCCCGCTTCGCGACCACCGAGCTGGTGGAGCTGACCTCGGCCATCGCCACCTACAACATGGTCGCGCGCTTCCTGGTGGCGCTGGGGGTGACGCCGGAGGCGTAAGGCGCCACGGGTTCGTCGTCCCCGCGGAGGCGGGGACCCACGATCGACCGCAGCGCCTGATCGTGGATGCCCGCCTGCGCGGGCATGACGGGGTGGCGGTCAATCCGCCTTGATCCCGTTGTCCTTGACCACCTTGGCCCAGGTCTCCATCTGCTTGTCGATGAAGGCACGGGCCTGCTCGATGCTGCCGCCCACCACGTCGATGCCCTGGGCGTCGAGCTTCTTGGCGACCTCGGGCGCCTTCAGGGCCTTGTTCAGCTCCTCGTTCCAGCGCCGCGCCAGCTCGGGCGGCATCTTGGCCGGGCCCAGCAGCGCCCACCAGGCCGGCGCCTCGAAGCCGGCGAAGCCGCTCTCGGCGACCGTGGGCACGTTGGCCAGGTCGGCCGCGCGCTTGCTGCTGGTGACGGCCAGCGGGCGCAGGCGGCCGCTGTCGATGTGCGGCTTGGTCACGAACACCGAGCCGATGGACAGCGGCACGTGGCCGGCCACCGCGTCCTGCATCAGCGGGCCGCCGCCCTTGTAGGGCACGTGGGTCATCTCGAAGCCGCCGTTGCGGCCCAGCAGCGCCATGGCCAGGTGGCCCAGGCTGCCGTTGCCGATGGAGCCGTAGCTCACGTTCTTCTTGGCCTTGGCCGCGGCCACCACGTCGGCGAAGGTCTTGAACTCGCTGTTGACTGGCGTGGCCAGCACCATGGGCGAGGTGCCCACCAGCACCAGCGGCACCAAGTCGCGCCGGGTGTCGTAGGGCAGGCTGGGAATCAGCGCCGGGTTGACGCCGTGGGTGTCGAACACCACCGCCACCTGGTAGCCGTCGGCCGGGCCCTGCACCACCTGCGCGGTGCCGATGGAGCCGGAGGCACCGCCCTTGTTCTCGACGATCACGTTCTGGCCCAGCTGCGCCTGCAGCTGCGGCGCCAGGATGCGCGCCACCTGGTCGACCGAGCCGCCGGGCGGGAACACCGCGACCAGCTTGATCGGCTGGCGCTTGGGCCAGTCGCCCACGCCGGCGGCGGCCTGGGCGAAGACGAGCGGGCTGGCGAGGCTGGCGGCGGTCGCTGCGGTGGCGGCCAGGACGGTGCGGCGGGTGGTCGGCATCACGAGGTCTCCATGCTGTAATCGTCCGATGGTACGAGCGACACAGCTGCTGCACCCCCAGAGGGAACCCGTCCCCACCCGCCCGGCCGCCACCGTCCTGCTGCTGCGCGACACCCCCGCCGGCCCCGAGGTGCTGATGACCCGGCGCTCGGCCACCGCCAGCTTCGCGCCCGGCGCCTACGTGTTTCCCGGCGGCGGCATCGATGCCGCCGACGCCCGGGCCCACCCGCTGGCCGACCGCCGCGCCGGCCAGTCCGACCTGCACCTGACCCAGGCCATCGCGGCCATCCGAGAGAGCTTCGAGGAGCTGGGGGTGCTGCTGGCCCGCCATGCCGACGGCCGCTTCGCCACCCAGGCCGACGTGCAGGCGATGGACCGCCATGCGGCCTTCGTCGACCAGTGCCGCGACCGCGGCCTGCGGCTGGCCGCCGACGGCGTGTTCCTGCTGGCGCACTGGATCACCGACCGCGACCTGGCGCGCCGTTTCGACGTGCCCTTCCTGGTCGCCCGCATGCCCGAAGGCCAGGAGCCGGTGGCGGACGAGGCCGAGCAGTTCGAACCCGTGTGGGTGCGCCCGGCCGATGCGCTGGAGCGGCACCGCGCGGGCAGCTTCTTCATGATCTTCCCGACCATCCGCACGCTCGAGCGGCTGCAGGCCCACGGCAGCGTCGACGCGGTGCTGCAGGCCTGCGCCGGCGAGCAGCCGCTGTGGACCAGCTGCCCGCGCGCTGGACTGCTGGGCGGGCAGGAGGCCCGCTACATGGAGCACGAGGCACCCTACGGCGAGCTCGCGCTGGTGTGCCCCGACGGCCAGATCCTGCATGCGCTGGACTGGCGCAGCGACCGGCCCGTGCCGCTGCTGCGCAACCTGCAGCGCCTGACCTGCCCCAACCCCGGCGTGATGACCGGGCCGGGCACCAACAGCTACCTGGTGGGCGATGCGTCCACCGGCTACATCGTGGTCGATCCCGGGCCGAACGACCCGGCGCACCTGCAGCGCCTGCATGCGGCGGCAGGCGGCGACATCCGGCTGATCGTCTGCACGCATTCGCACGGGGACCACTCGCCCGGTGCCCACCCCCTGCAGGTCCTGTGCGCCGGCAAGCCGCCGGTGCTGGGCAAGGCCTCGGGGCCCGATGCCCGTCCGGGCAGCGCCTTCACGCCCGACCGCGAACTGGCCGATGGCGAGTTGCTGCGCCTGGGCGAGGGCGCCGGCGCGCACAGCCTGCGCGTGCTGCACACGCCCGGCCATGCCGCCAACCATGTCTGCCTGCTGCTCGAGGAGGACGGCCTGCTGCTGTCGGGCGACCACATCCTCAACGGCAGCACCACGGTGGTCGACCCGCCGGACGGCGACATGGACGCCTACCTGGCCTCGCTGGAGCGGCTCGATGCGGCCTGCGCGCAGCACGGCGTGGACTTCATCCTGCCCGCGCACGGCCATGTGCTGGACGACGCGCGCGGCGCGATCGCCAGGCTCAAGGCGCACCGCCTGGCCCGCGAGGCCAAGGTGCTGGCCGCCATGCGCGCCCGGCCGCAGGGCGACTTGCCCGAGTGGCTGCCGTTGGCCTACGACGACGTGCCGCCGGCGATCTGGCCGGTGGCCCGGCGCTCGCTGCTGGCGCACGTGCAGCGCATCCGCAGCCGCGGGCTGCTGGCCCGGTGAGCACCTCCGACGACGACGGCGTCCGGCTCGCCAAGCGCGTGGCGGCCGAGCTCGGCTGCTCGCGCGCCACGGCCGAGGCGCACATCGCCGGCGGCTGGGTGCGGGTCGACGGCGTGGTGGCCGACCGCCCCGAAGCCCGCGTGCGGCCCCAGCAGCAGGTGACGGTGGACCCGTCGGCCGACCTGTCGCAGCTGGCGCCGGCCACGCTGCTGCTGCACCAGCCGGCGGGGCTGGCCCTGCCGCGGGCGCTGGCGCTGCTGCAGCCCGGCGCCCGCTGGCCGGCCGACCCGGTGCGCGCGCCGCTGCTGCCGGCGCACGTCCGCGGCACCACCGCCCTGCTGCCGCTGCCGCCGCAAGCCGAGGGGCTGGCGGTGTTCAGCCAGGTGGCGGGCGTGCAGCGCCGGCTCCAGGACCGGCAGGTGCCGGTCGAGCAGGAATGGGTGGTGGACCTGCAGGCTGCGCCTGCGCCGGCTGCGCTGGCGGCCCTGGCGCGCAGCACCGGCGGCCGTGTCAGCCGGCAGAGCGAGCAGGCCGTGCGGCTGGCCTGCAAGGGCTACGACGCCCTGCACCTGCCGCAGGCTCTGGCCGCGGCAGGCCTGGCGCCCACCCGACTGCGCCGCCTGCGGCTGGGCCGCGTGGGGCTGGCCCAGCTGCCGGCGGGCCAATGGCGCCGGCTGGGATTGGGCGAACGGTTCTGAGGGCCGCGCCGGGCCACGCGGCCCGGGGCACTTTGCAACCGGTGGTGAGCCCGCGCCCCGCGCCGGCCGCACAGCCGCCACGATCCGCCCTTCGTCCACCGCCCGCGAAGGAACAGGCATGCCGCGCATCCAGGTCGCCAGCGACCACGGCCATCCCGTCGAACTGCACGTCGAGGACCACGGCGACGGCCCGCCCGTGGTGCTGCTGCACGGCTGGCCGCTCAGCAGCCGGGCCTGGGAGGCCCAGGTGCCCGCGCTGGTGGCGGCCGGGCACCGCGTGGTCGCCTACGACCGGCGCGGCTTCGGCCAGTCCTCGCAGCCCTGGGGCGGCTACGACTACGACACCTTCACCGACGACCTGCACGCGGTGATGCAGGCGCTGGACCTGCGTGATGCCACCCTGGTGGGCTTCTCGATGGGCGGCGGCGAGGTGGCGCGCTACGTCGGCCGGCACGGCAGGCAGCGGGTCGGCCGCGCGGTGTTCGCCGGCGCGGTGCCACCCTACCTGTACAAGGCGCCCGACAACCCCGAAGGCGGGCTCGACGATGCCACCATCGCCAGCTTCGAGGACGGGGTGCGTGGCGACCGGCTGGCCTTCCTGGAGCAGTTCACCACCACCTTCTTCTCGGCTCGCGGCGCGCTGCGGGTCAGCGAGGCCCAGCGCCGCCACGCGCTGCGGATCGCGGCCTTCGCCTCGCCCAAGGGCACGCTGGACTGCATCGGCGCCTTCGGCCGCACCGACTTCCGCGCCGACTTGCGCGACTTCGCGGTGCCGGTGCTGGTGCTGCACGGCGATGCCGACGCCATCGTGCCCTTCGAGGTCAGCGGCGCGCGCACCGCGGCGGCGGTGCCGCAGGCGCGGGTGCACCTGGTGCGCGGCGGGCCGCACGGCTTCAACGTCTCGCACGCCCAGGAGGTCAACCAGGCGCTGCTCGACTTCCTGCGCGCCTGAGCCAGGCGGCCGCGGCGGCCGCGGTAGGCTCGCCGCATGACCCGCATCGCGATCACCGAGGCTGAGGGCCTGCGCCTGCTGCGCCTGGGCACCGGCTGGGTGCAGGGCGCGATGCGGCTGGACGCGCCCGACCGGCTGGAGCTGGCCTATGCGGTGCAGATGTGCGCCTGGCTGCTGTTCCACGACCCCGACCACCTGGCCGGCCTGCGGCTGGCCACGCTGGGCCTGGGCGCGGGGTCGCTGACGCGCCACGCGCACCGGGTGCTCGGCGTGCACGCCACCGCGGTCGAGATCGACGCCGGTGTGGTCGCCGCCTGCCGCGCCCACTTCGACCTGCCAGCGGACGGTGACGGCCTGCACGTGGTGCAGGCCGATGCGCGCGACTGGATCGCCGAGCCGGCGCAGCAGGGCAGCTGCGACGTGCTGCAGCTCGATGCCTACGACGCGCAGGTGCAGGCGCCCGTGCTGGACGGCGATGCCGTCTACGCGCACTGCCGCGCCGCGCTGCGCCCCGGCGGCACGCTGGTGGCCAACCTCGTGGGCGAGCGGCTGGACCGCCCCGCCAGCCTCGCGGCGCTGCGCCGCGGCCTGCGGCCCACGGCGGTGTGGCAGTTCCCGCCGACCGATGCGGCCGGCAACGTGGTGGTGGTCGCGCCGTGCGCGCCGGTGCCCGGCGACGCCGTGCTGGCCGGGCGTGCCGCGGCCATCGAGGCGCGCTGGGGCCTGCCCGCGCGCGCCTGGCTCGCATCGGCCCGGCGCGGGCCGGGCGGCTGAGCCGTGCGCGCCTTGCGCACGGTGCCTGGAAAAAGTGTGGAGCCGGCCTGTACGCCGGATTCTGTGCAGCACGGTTGCCCGTGCCGTGGCCGCCATTCCTCTGGGCCGGGGGTCGCCCACCCGGCTCGGTGCCACCTACCCGCCAGCTCCGCGGAGCCGCATCGACGCTGGCCTATTTGGTGTTGCTGCGCGTAGAGATTGCCCGTTTCACCCCGCCTTGCGTCGCTGATGGACTCGTACCTTCGGCTTGCGCCTCCGGTGCGAGTCCGCGACGCAACGCGGACTCGTCTCTGTTGCTCTGATCCTCACCTCACGGTGGACAGGTGTTGCCTGCTACGCTGCCCTGTGCAGTCCGGACGTTCCTCCGGTGCCGTGTTTCCACGATCGCACCAGCGGCGGCCCGGCCCGCTCCACGGGCGCGATTATCGGACAATCGTCCGCCCCACCCCGACCACCCGAGGCAGCCCAGCCATGAAAGCCGACTCCATCCTGCAGACCATCGGCCGCACCCCGCACGTGCGCGTCAACCGCCTGTTCGGCAGCAGCCACCAGGTGTGGATCAAGTCCGAGCGCAGCAACCCGGGCGGCTCGATCAAGGACCGCATCGCGCTGGCCATGGTCGAGGATGCCGAGCGCAGCGGGCAGCTCAAGCCCGGCGGCACCATCGTCGAGCCCACCTCGGGCAACACCGGCATCGGCCTGGCGATGGTGGCCGCGGTCAAGGGCTACCAGCTGGTGCTGGTCATGCCCGACAGCATGTCCATCGAGCGCCGCCGCCTGATGCTGGCCTACGGCGCACGCTTCGACCTGACCCCGCGCGAGAAGGGCATGAAGGGCGCCATCGCCCGCGCGCAGGAGATCGTCGCCGCGACGCCCGGCGCCTGGATGCCCCAGCAGTTCGAGAACCCGGCCAACATCGAGGTGCACGTGCGCACCACGGCCCAGGAGATCCTGGAGGACTTCCCGCAGGGCGTCGACGCGCTGATCACCGGCGTGGGCACCGGCGGCCACCTCACCGGCTGCGCGCGCGTGCTCAAGCAGGCCTGGCCCCGGCTGAAGGTCTACGCGGTCGAGCCCGTCGCCTCGCCCGTCATCTCCGGCGGCCAGCCCGCGCCGCACCCGATCCAGGGCATCGGCGCCGGCTTCGTGCCGAAGAACCTGGACACCACCGTGCTCGACGGCGTGATCCAGGTCGATGCCGAGCCGGCCCGCGAGATGGCGCGCCGCGCCGCCCGCGAGGAAGGCATGCTGGTGGGCATCTCCTCGGGTGCCACGCTGGCGGCCATCGCGCAGAAGTTGCCCGAGCTGCCCGCCGGCGCCACCGTGCTGGGCTTCAACTACGACACCGGCGAGCGCTACCTGTCGGTCGAGGGCTTCCTGCCCGCGCCCTGAGACAATCGCGCCCTGCACCTCGCGGCACCTGCCGCAGGCCGTCCGCTTGATCGCCACAAGCCACGACCCACCATGCTCCGCCTCTCCGAACTCAAGCTGCCGCTCGCCCACGCCGAAGACCCCGTCCCGGCGCTGGTGCCGCTGGCTGCCCAGGTGCTGGGCCTCGCGCCCGGCGCCATCGCCTCGCTGACCGTCTTCAAGCGCAGCTTCGACGCCCGCAAGCCCGAGCTGCTGGCGGTCTACATCGTCGACCTCGTGCTGGCCGACCCGGCGCTCGAGCCCGGCCTGCTGGCCCGGTTCACCAGGCATCCGCATGTGCAGCCCACGCCCGACATGCAGTGGCGCCCGCCGGTGGTGTTCGACGCCGCGCCGGCGGTGCGGCCGGTGGTGGTGGGCTTCGGGCCCTGCGGCATCTTTGCCGCGCTGGTGCTGGCGCAGATGGGCCTCAAGCCCATCGTGCTGGAGCGCGGCAAGCCGGTGCGCCAGCGCACCAAGGACACCTGGGGCCTGTGGCGCCAGCGCGTGCTGCAGCCCGAGAGCAACGTGCAGTTCGGCGAGGGCGGCGCGGGCCTGTTCTCCGACGGCAAGCTGTACAGCCAGATCAAGGACCCGCGCTGGCTGGGCCGCAAGGTCATGCACGAATTCGTGAACGCCGGCGCGCCGCCCGAGATCCTGTGGGCCGCGCACCCGCACATCGGCACCTTCAAGCTGGTCAAGGTGGTCGAGCACCTGCGCGAGCAGATCCTGTCGCTGGGCGGCGAGATCCGCTTCCAGCAACGCGTGACCGGTTTCGAGGTCGAGGACGGCGCGCTGCGCGGCCTGCGGGTGCACGACCTGGCCACCGGCAGCGACTGGCAGCTGCGCGCCGACCAGGTGGTGCTGGCCCTGGGCCACAGCTCGCGCGACAGCTTCGCCGCGCTGCACGAAGCCGGCGCCTACCTGGAGCCCAAGCCGTTCTCCATCGGCGTGCGCATCGAGCACCCGCAGGGCATGATCGACCGCGCCCGCTGGGGCCGCCATGCCGGCCACCCGCTGCTGGGGGCGGCCGACTACAAGCTGGTGCACCACGCCAGCAACGGGCGGGCGGTCTACAGCTTCTGCATGTGCCCGGGCGGCACGGTGGTGGCGGCGACGTCCGAGCCGCAGCGCGTGGTGACCAACGGCATGAGCCAGTACTCGCGCAACGAGCGCAACGCCAATGCCGGCATCGTGGTGAGCATCGATCCCACCGACTATCCCGGGGGACCGCTGGCGGGCGTGGACTTCCAGCGCGCGCTGGAGAGCAAGGCCTACCTGGCCGGCGGCTCCAACTACAACGCCCCCGGCCAGCTGGTGGGCGACCTGCTGGCCGGCCGCGCCTCCAGCCAGTTCGGCGAGGTGATCCCCTCGTACAAGCCCGGCGTGACGCTGGGCGACCTGGGCGAGGTGCTGCCCGCCTTCGCCATCGAGGCCATGCGCGAGGCGCTGCCCGCCTTCGGCCGCAAGATCCCCGGCTTCGACCGGCCCGACGCGGTGATGACCGGCGTCGAGACCCGCACCTCCTCGCCGCTGCGCGTCACGCGCGGCGAGGACTTCCAGAGCCTGAACGTGCGCGGCCTGTACCCCGCCGGCGAGGGTGCCGGCTACGCGGGCGGCATCTTGTCGGCCGGCGTCGACGGCATCCGCGTCGGCGAGGCCGTCGCCCGCAGCATCGCCGCCACCGCCGTCCCCGTCGCGGCCTGACCCCTTTCCTTCCAGACACACGCATGACCGAGAGCACCACGCCGGCCGCCGAGCCGCAGCAACCGCACCACGCGCCGGCACCGGCACCGGCACCGGCCGAGGCCGCGCAGGCGGCGCCCGCCGCGACCGACGCTGCGGCGCAGGCACCCACCCGCGGCGAGCGCGGCGAACGCCCAGGGACCGCCGAGGGCCAGGCGCCCACCGAACCCGCCGCGCGCGGCGAACGCCGCCGCGGCAGCCGCGGCGGCCGGGGCCAGGGCGGCGGGCAGCCGCGCGGCCCCGCCACGGCCGCCGCGTCGCCGCAGGCGCCCGGCCAGGCCAGGAAGGACCGGCGCGAGCAGCGCAAGCCTGCCCGGCCCACGCATCCGCTGCTGCAGACCCTGTTCACCCTGTACCCCGGCCTGTTCGGCGCCCGGTTCCTGCCGCTGAAGGTGGGCATCTACGAGGACCTGCGCGCGGCCCATCCCGAGCAGCTGCCGGCCGAGGAGCTGAAGGTCGCGCTGGGCCTGCACACCCGCAGCAACCGCTACCTCGAGGCCGTGGCCTCGGGCCTGCCCCGCCACGACCTGCAGGGCCAGCCCACCGACCCGGCCGCGCCCGAGCACGTGCAGCACGCCATCGTCGAGCTGTACCGCCGCAAGAAGGACACGCCGCAGGAGCCGGCCGCCCGCGAGCGCGCGGTGGCGCAGCTGGTGCGCGCGGTGCAGGCCAGCGGCCTCGGGCGCGACGGCTACCGCGAGAAGTTCGGCGGCGGCGCCGACTGGGCCCGCGCGCTGCTCGACGACGCGCTGCTGCAGCTGGGCGCGCAGAGCGCCCGCGCCGAGGCGCTCAAGCGCGCCTACACGGCCAGCGGCAAGAGCGTGGCCGAGTTCGCGGAGATGTACGGGATGGACGTGGGCGAGGTGCGGGCGCTGGTGGCCTGAGCGCCACCGCCCCGACCGGGCGGCGGCAGCTCGGCCGCCGCAGGACGGCGGGGCGAAGGCCCCACGCGCGGCGCGCGCCGTGCCACCATGGCTGTCGTGTCCTTCGGACACAGGAGTTCGCCATGCAGCCCACCACCCGCCGACGCTTCCTGGAACTCGCCCCGCTGGCCGGCACGGCCATGCTCGCGGCCTGTTCGCCCGCACCGGCACCGGCACCCGGACCTTCCGCAGCCGCGCCTGCATCGCCACCGGCACCCGCACCCGCACCCGAACCCGCACCTGCGGCGGCGGCCACTCCCGCCAGCCCGCCCCCGCCGGCCGCGGCACCGGCTGCGGCCGCCCCCGCCGCACCGGCCGTCGCCGGCGGCGCGCTGGTGGACGAGAAGGAGCCGCAGGCCGTGGCCCTGGGGTACGTGTCCGACGCCGCGCGCGTCGACAAGGCCAAGTCCACGAACTACGTCGAGGGCAGCCGCTGCGCCAACTGCGCGCTGTACCAGGGCACCGCGTCGGCCGACACCGGGCCGTGCCCCCTGTTCCAGGGCAAGCGCGTGGCCGCCGGTGGCTGGTGCCGCTCCTGGGTCAAGAAGACCTGAAGCCCGGCCGGCGGCTCACCAGCCCTGGCTGCCGGGCTCGCCCTTGAACGGGCCCGCCAGGTCGGGCGTCACCCAGCCGCCGTAGAAGCCGCCCGGCTGTGGCGTCGCAGCCAGCCCGCCGACGCTGCAGTCCAGCTCGCGCGCGTAGAACGCGACGCAGCCGGCCAGGGGCTCGGCCCCGGGCAGCGGCTGGGGATAGCTCCAGGCGTGCGCGGGCAGGGCGCGGCCGGCGTCCACCACGCTCCAGTAGCGTGCCGGCCCTTTCCACTCGCAGAACGACCCGCCGGGCGCGGGCTGCAGCAGCTCGCGCGCGACGTCGTCCCAGGGGATGTAGTAGGTCGGCGGATGCGCGGTCTCCAGCACCCGCACCGTGCGCGTGCTGCAGGCCACCAGCCGGCCGCCCCAGGCGATGCGGACCTCGCGCGGCTCGGGGGCCAGCCGTGGCGGGCGCGGGAAGTCCCACACGCTCGTCTGGCCGGGCCCGGGCTCGGCCGCGAAGGGAGGGCGCGCCTCGCCGCGCCAGGACCACTGGTCGCGCGCGGACTGCAGGTCGCGGGCCGAAGGGCTGCGGGTGTCGGGCGGCATGGGCCGCAGTCTGCACCAGCCGGCCGCGGCCGGGGCTGCGGGGGCCGGCACGCCGTGCCGCCGGCGCTCAGGTCTCGAAGGTCGTGTGCAGCGCCGGCGGCGCCTGCAGCGTGCGCGCCACCACGCAGCAGCGCTCGACGGCGGCGCGCAGCTGGGCCAGCTGCTCGGGCGGGGTGCCGTCGCGCGCCTTCAGGCGCACGTGCGAGGCGACGGCCTGGAAGCCCACCGGCACGTCCTTGCCGATGCCCAGGGCGCCCCGCACGTCCAGGGTGCCCTGCACCCGCACCTCCAGCGCCAGCAGTTCCACGCCCAGCAGGTTCGCCACCAGGCGGATCGACGAGTCCATGCAGGCGGCCAGGGCCGCGCACATCAGGTCGCCCGGGCACGGCGCGTCATACGGGCCGCCCACCGCGGCGTGGGTGCCGTAGGCGATGGCCGGACCGTGCGGACCGGGCCGCACCTGGCCGTGGAAGGGATCGGTCGGGTGCACCCCGCCGGTGACGGCCTGGCTGTGCGTGCAGGCCAGGTCGGGGATCTCCTTGTAGCGGGCCCGCAGGTCCGACTGGGCGCGGGCGACGAGGCTGGTCATGGCGGGTCTCCTTGGAAGGTCGAGGCAGGGGCTAGAGTACGGACCGGCGCCCGCCGCGTCCTTTGCCGTTCCTAAGAAACCGCTAAACCGCCCGCCCCACCACCGCGCATGCAGGACTCCTTCCACTTCGGCCGCTGGGACCTGCGCCCCGGCGAACGCCAGCTGCTGGCGGACGGCGCGCCGGCGCCGCTCGGTGGCCGCGCCTTCGACCTGCTGCTGTGCCTGGTCGAACACCGCGACCGCATGGTCTCCAAGGACGAACTGCTCGCGCGGGTCTGGCCGGGGCTGGTGGTCGAGGAGAACAACCTGTCGGTGCAGGTGTCGGCGCTGCGCAAGCTGCTGGGCCGCGAGGCCATCGCCACCGTGGCGGGACGCGGCTACCGCTTCGCCCTGCCGGTGCGCGCGGTGCCGGCGGCCGATGGCGCGGTGTCCGCTGCGGCGCCGCTGCCGGAAGGCCGGGCCACCATCGCGGTGCTGCCGTTCGCCGTCCTGTCCGACGACCCGCGCCTGCAGTTCCTGGCCGACGGGCTGGCCGAGGACGTCATCGCGCTGCTGGCGCGGGTGCCGGGCTTCGTGCTGATCTCGCGCGCCTCGTCGTTCGCGTTCCGTGGCCAGGGCGCCGCGGTGCCCGAGGTCGCGCGCCAGCTGGGCGTGCGGCACGTGGTCGAGGGCAGCGTGCGCGATGCGGGCGGGCTGCTGCGCATCGGCACGCAGCTGACCGACGCGGCGACGGGCCGATTGCTCTGGAGTGGCCGGTTCGAGCGTCCGCGCGAACAGGCCCCGCTGCTGCAGGAGGACATCGCGCGCGGGCTGATCGCGGAGTTGGAGCCGGAACTCACGCGCGCCGAGATCGCGCACATCCGGCGCCAGCGGCCGGAGAACCTGGACGCCTGGGCGCACTACCGGCAGGCGGTCGGCGCGATCGCGCTGCAGGGCTGGACCCGCGAGGCCATGGCCGAGGCACGGGCGCAGCTGGAGCGCGCCATCGCGCGCGACCCGGTGTTCGGCCTGGCCCATGCGCACCTGGCCCTGCTGACCGCCCTGTCGATGAACATCGCGACGCTGCCGCACGACGAGGAACGCGTGGCCCAGGCGCTCGCGGCCGCCGAGCGGGCCATCGGCCTGGACGACGGCAGCTCGGAGGTGCTGGGCTACGCCGGCTGCGCGCTGTGCGACCTGGGCCGGCACGACCGCGGCGTCGAGGTGCTGCAGCGCGCGGTCGACCTGGACCCGAGCAATGCGCAGGCCCATGTCGCGCTGGGCGCCGCGCTGGTGCTGCAGGGCCGGGCCGAGGCCGGCATCGCACGGATGCGGCGCGGCATGGCGATCAGCCCGCGCGACCGGCGCCTGGGCTTCTGGGGCTGGGCGCTGGGCCTGTTCCTCGCCCGGGCCGAGCAGCTGGACGCCGCCCTGGCCGAGGCCCGCCTGTCCGCGCGGCGCGACCCGCGCTTCCACCTGGCGCGGGTGCTCGAGGCGGTGGTGCTGGAGCGGCAGGGGCAGGCCGAGGCGGCGCGCGGAGCGCTGGCGGCCGCGCGGGCGCTGAGCCCGTCGCTGGCCCTGGCCGAGATCGCCTGGACGCACGGCAAGCGGGCGGCCGAGCGGCTGGGCCCGCTCCTGGGCGGATCCGCCTGAGCCATCCATGACGAAGGCCGCCCGCAGGCGGCCTTCGTGGGAAGCGCGGGCGCCGTTCAGCCCTGCGCGTTCTGCAGCGCGGCGATGCGCTCCTCGATCGGCGGGTGGGTGCTGAACAGCTTGCCCACGCCCGAGGTGATGCCGGCGGCCTGCAGGCCCTTGGGCAGCTCGCCCGGCACCATGCCACCCAGGCGCGCCAGGGCGTTGATCATGGGCTGGCGCTGGCCCATCAGCTGGGCGCTGCCGCGGTCGGCCCGGAACTCGCGCTGGCGCGAGAACCAGGCCACGATGATCGCCGCCAGGAAGCCGAAGACGATGTCCAGCACGATGGTGGTCACGAAGTAGCCGATGCCGGGGCCGTTGCGCTGCTCGCCCTTGCTCAGCCAGCTGTCGATGAGGTAGCCGACCACGCGCGAGAGGAACACGACGAAGGTGTTCATCACGCCCTGGATCAGCGTCATGGTGACCATGTCGCCGTTGGCGATGTGCGCCACCTCGTGGCCGATCACGGCCTCGACCTCGTCGCGGGTCATGCCCTGCAACAGGCCGGTGGACACCGCGACCAGCGCGCTGTTCTTGAAGGCGCCGGTGGCGAAGGCGTTGGGCTCGCCCTCGAAGATGCCGACCTCGGGCATGCCGATGCCGGCCTTGTCGGCGAAGCGGCGCACGGTCTCGACGATCCAGCGCTCGTCGGGGCCCTCGGCGCCGGTGATGACCTGCACGCCCGAGCTCCACTTGGCCACGGGCTTGGAGATCAGCAGCGAGATGATCGCGCCGCCGAAGCCCATGATGAAGGCGAAGCCCAGCAGGGCGCCCAGGTTCAGCCCGTTCGCCGTCAGGTACCGGTTGACGCCCAGCAGGCTGGCGACGACACCCAGCACCACGACCACCGCGAGGTTGGTGGCGAGGAACAGGAAGATGCGTTTCATGTGCGATTGGCTCCGTTGCGTGAAGTCAGGATGACACCGGTGCGGCAGGTGGGGGCGTGCCCGCCGATCTCAAGCGTGCCGGCCGGAACACCGTGGAGTCCTCGTAGAACGGAAAGTTCTGGTTGGCCTCGCACCAGCCCGGGATGCCCAGCACCGGCAGCGGGGTGAACGGCTTGGCGGCGAGGGATTGTGCCGTGCATTGCGCCGCGAGCCAGCCATCCGGATCGTCCCCGTCGCGCAGCGGGGCATTGGCCCGCCACACGTGCGCCGTCATGTCCTTGCGCGGGCTGGCCAGCTTCTCCAGCAGCGCGTGGCCGACCACCAGCACGCGCGCCTGCGCCCAGAGTGTCCGGTCGCGGACAAACAGCCGCTGCCAGTCGCGCGCGAGCAGCGCGTCCCACAGCGGCTGCGGCGCATCCAGCAGCAGGCCGTTCTCGTCGAACACCGTCAGCGCATCGCGCACCGGGCCGCGCCGGCCCTGCACGCCCAGCGCCGCGATCTGCCCGGCCTGCAGTGCGTTCATGCGCCGCTTGGCCTGCGGCAGCCGCAGCCACACCAGGCCGTGGAAGAAGTCGTGCGGGTCCTCGCGCGTGGGCACCGTGCCGGTGGCATGGATGTGGCGCTCGTAGGGCTCGCCCTCGGGCAGCGCCGACTGCGGCACGAAGCGCACCGCCGCCGGGCCGCAGGCGTTCAGCGCGTCGGGCAGCGGCAGGCCGGCCTGCCAGCGCGCCGCCACCGCGGCCCCCGGATCGCGCCAGGGCGCGTACCACGGGGCCGACCAGTCCCAGGGACCGTGGCCGCTCACGCGTCGCGCTCGCCCGTCCAGCGCAGGGTGTTGGGCTGGGTCGAGGGCGCCAGCTGCACCGGCAGCCCCTGCTTGCGGAAGAACGCGGTGGCGCCGGCGCTGCGGCCCATCAGGCCGGCCTTGCGCAGCTGCATCACCACGTCGTTGAGCGCCAGCACCTTGCCGTCGAGGAAGCCCGGCAGCGCCGACAGCAGCTGCAGCACGGCGGCCGGGTCGGCGGCACCGCTGCGGGCGGGCGCCGGCGCCTTGGCAGGAGCGGGGGCAGGGGCGGGTGCGGGCGCCGGCGGCGCCGGCCGCGCGGCCGCGGCCTTCTTCGCCGCCGCCTTGCCGGCCGCGGCCTTGGGGGCGGGCGCCTTGGCGGCCGGCCTCTTCGCCGCGGCGCGGGGGGCGGGCGCGCGCACCGGCTCGGGCGCCTCGCCCACCGGCAGCACGCGGGCGTACACGCGCTCGAGCGCCTGCAGGTCGGCCTTGTTCGCCTGCGCGAAGCACAGCACCTCGCGGCCCGACTCGCGCAGCCGCACGGCCAGCGGCGCGAAGTCGGCGTCGCTGGAGCCGATCGCCACCACCGGCGGCAGCTCGCCCGCATGCAGCAGGTCCATCGCATCGACCACCAGCGCGGCATCCGTGGTGCCGCGGCCCTGGTTCACGAACGCGCGGCCGCCGTGGCGCTGCAGCACCTCGCGCGCGCTGCCCAGCGTGTCGGCGCTGCCGTAGGCGCGCAGGATCACCAGCGTGTGGCCGGCGCGGCGCAGCTGCGCGGCCGCCTCGAGCATGGCCGGTGCCGACAGGTTGTCGGCATCGATCAGCAGGGCCGCCGGGGCGTTCACGCCACGACCTTCCAGCCCAGCGTCTCGCCGGCGCGCAGCGGCTTGAGCTGGGCGCCGCCGCCGAAGGCATAGGCCTCGGGCACGGTCCAGGCCTCGCGGCGCAGCGTGAGCGTGCCGCCGTTGCGCGGCAGGCCGTAGAAGTCGGCGCCGTGGAAGCTGGCGAAGCCCTCCAGGCGGTCGAGCGCGCCGGCGGCCTCGAAGGCCTCGGCGTACAGCTCCATCGCCGCATGGCCGGTGTAGCAGCCGGCGCAGCCGGTGGCGTGTTCCTTCAGGTGCGCCGGGTGCGGCGCGCTGTCGGTGCCCAGGAAGAACTTCGGGCTGCCCGAGGTCGCGGCCTCGACCAGCGCCAGCCGGTGGGTCTCGCGCTTGAGCACCGGCAGGCAGTAGTAGTGCGGCCGGATGCCGCCCAGGAAGATCGCGTTGCGGTTGTACAGCAGGTGGTGCGCGGTGATGGTGGCCGCGGTGTGCGGGCCGGCGTCGCGCACGTAGTGCGCCGCTTCCCGGGTCGTGATGTGCTCCATCACGATCTTCAGCGCGGGGAAGTCCTTGCGCAGCGGGGCGAGCACCTGGTCGATGAACACCGCCTCGCGGTCGAACAGGTCGATGTCCGGGGAGGTCACCTCGCCGTGCACCAGCAGCAGCACGCCCTCGCGCTGCATGGCCTCGAGCGTCGCGTAGGTCTTGCGGATGTCGGTCACGCCGGCATCGCTGTTGGTGGTGGCGCCGGCCGGGTACAGCTTGAGCGCCACGACCCCCGCCTCCCTGGCCCGGCGGATCTCGTCGGGCGGCAGGTTGTCGGTCAGGTACAGCGTCATCAGCGGCTCGAAGGCCAGGCCCTGCGGCACCACGGCGCGGATGCGGTCGCGGTAGGCCAGCGCCTGCGCGGCGGTGGTCACCGGCGGCTTCAGGTTGGGCATGATGATCGCCCGCGCGAACTGCGCGGCGGTGTGCGGCACCACGGCCGCCATGGCGTCGCCGTCGCGCACGTGCAGGTGCCAGTCGTCGGGCCGGGTGATGGTGAGCTGCTGGGAGGACATGGGCGCGGATTGTCCCAGACCGGCCGGGCGGCCCTGCGGCGCCGGCGCGCCGCCCGCGCTCAGGGAACCTGGCGCTCGGGCAGCTGCACCACCAGCGCGTCCAGGCCGGCGTCGGCCACCAGCTGGCAGCTCAGGCGGCTGCCGGGGCGCCGCTCGGCGGCGACGTAGCCCAGCATGTCGTCCTCTTCGGCGGTGGGTGCGGGCACCTTGGCCGCGTTGTCCGCATCCAGGTAGACATGGCAGGTGGCGCAGGTCAGGCAGCCGCCGCACTCGGCCTCGATGCCCGGCACGTTCGCGTCGAGCGCCGCGCGCATCACCGACTGGCCGGGCGCGGCCTGCACCACGGCCACGATGGCACCGGCGGGCGAGAGGAAGGTCAGCTGGGTCATGCGGCCGATGATACGGGCCGGTGCGCGGCGCTCAGGCCGCCCTGGCGGCCGTCGCCGGCGGCGCGGGCTCGGGCACGAGCAGCGTGCCCTGCGCCAGGCCGCGCAGCGTGGACAGCAGCAGCCAGCCGATCACCGCGCTGGCCACCGCCAGCGCCAGCACGGCCACGCCGGTGAAGGCCGCATCGCCGCCGGCCACGGCCAGCGTGAGCGACAGGGCCGCGAACGCCGCCAGCGGGAACGACAGCCCCCACCAGCCCGCGTGGAAGGGCTGCGCCACCAGCCGGCGCGCCACCTGCAGCGACCACGCCAGGAAGAACAGCGCCACGCCCCAGAGGCACCAGGCCAGCAGCGCAGGCGCGCCCAGGCGCAGCGCCGACAGCGCGATGACCGCCGGCGGCGCGATGGTGATGAAGGTGGCCGGCAGCATGCGCTCGGGCCACAGGCCCAGCTGGCCGATGCGCACGCCCAGCAGCGCGAGCACCACCGGCCACAGCAGCGCGCCCACGCCCAGCTGCGCCGCCGACCAGGCCTCGTGCCCCAGCGGCACGCCGGCCAGCGGCACGACCACGTTGCCCACCACGGGGATGAACAGCACCGGCGTGAACGAGGGCCAGGTCCAACCGCCCGGGGCCAGCCAGCGGCCCAGCACCCACAGCGTGGCGCCGAACTGCAGCGCCGCACCGGCCATCCACAGCGTGTTCACGCCGGGCACCGGGCCGAGCGCGGCATGCACGGCCGTGGCCACCAGCACCAGCGAGACGGGCGCGGCGGCCACGAATGGATGGCGCACCGGGTGCGCCAGGTCCTCGACCACGGCCGCGCGGTGCCGGCGCGCGCGCAGCACGCTGGCCGCGGCCACCAGCACGAAGGCCAGCGCCGCCAGCGCGCCGATCGCACTGCCGGCCAGCCGCGCGTCCTCCCCCAGCACGGCGGCCGCGCGGTGCCAGGCCAGCGACAGCCCGCACAGGCCCATCACGGGCGCGAACCAGACGAAGGACAGGAAGCGCAGGCCGGAGACGGGCGCGGGTGAGGAGGACGGCAGGGCGGTGGACATGGGCCGGGGATGGTAAGCGCGGATCGCGGGTCGGACCGGCCGCGTCGGGCCCGGGGGCGGGGGTCCACGGACAGCGCGGTGGACGTTCGTGGGTCCCCGCCTGCGCGGGGACGACGGCGGCTGGCCGTCAGCGCACCGGCGCGCCGCGGAAGGCCGAGGGGCTCATGCCGGTGTGGTCGCGGAACACGCGGCTGAAGTGCGAGGGGTTGCCGAAGCCCCAGGACAGGGCGATCTCGGTGATGGGACGGCCGGCGCCCTGCTGCAGGTCACGGATGCAGGCCTGCAGCCGCTCGCGCTGGATGTAGGCGGCGATCGATTCGCCTTCGCCCGCGAAGGCGTTGTACAGGTGGCGCCGGCTGCAGTGCAGCGCGCGCGCGATGGTGTCCACCGACAGCTCGGGGTCGCGCAGGTGCTGGCGCACGTGGGCGCGGATGCGGTCGCGCAGCGCCTCGCGCTGGGTGACCGCGGTCTCCTGGCCCGACAGCTCCAGCAGCGACAGCCGCACAAGCTGCTTGATCAGTTCGCCCGCGCCCTGGGCCGCCGCGGCGCTCATGTGCGGCAGCTCCTGGTAGGTGTTGCGCATGGTCTCCAGCGCCACCCGCGAGATCCCGCTGGCGCCCAGCCGGCGCGCCATCACGCCGTCGGTGCGCAGCCCGCGTTCGGCCACGCCGTCCTTGGGCACCATCACGATCAGGTGGTCGCAGCGCTCGGGGTTGGCGATCTCGTAGGCGTCGGTGGTGTCGTAGATCACCCAGGCGCCGTCGCGCGCGCAGGCCTCGCGGCCGTCCTGCTGCACGGTGGCGCTGCCCTGCCAGGGCGCGACGATCTTCAGGTAGGGCGTCTCGCTGGCGCGTGCCATGCCGCCGGTGCGCAGCACGCGGTGGCGGTTGGCCTCCAGCCGCGTGAGGATCACGTCGCCGGCCTGCGTGGCGGCCACGTGGCCGTCGAAGTCGGTGTCGCCGTACAGGTCGGACTGCAGCCCGCCGAAGTGGCGCGAGACCCACTCGGCCCACTGCCCCGCCCGGTCGCGCGGGGCGACGGCGTCGGTGCTCAGGACGGTGGAGGCGGCCATGCGACCCATTATGGGGACCGCACCCCGGCCCCGGCCGCCGCCCAGGATTCAGGGAAAACCCGGACCAATGTGCACACAAAAGCAAGCGGTTTCTGCCCGCACAGCACAGCGGGTGCAGTGCTTCCTTCCTACCATCCGGCCCGCTGACACCACCAACGAGAGGAGACCGCCATGCAACGCCAGTCCGGCAGCAACCGCCGCCAGTTCATCCAGCGCGCCGCCGTCACCGTCGGCGCCGCGTCCATCGCGCCGCAGCTGATGGCGCAGTCCGCGCCGGTGCGCGTGGGCTACGCGATCGCCCGCACCGGTCCCTGGACCGGCGGTGCGCAGGTCAGCCAGGAGCCCAACTACCTGCTGTGGGCCGAGCAGCAGAACGCCGCGGGCGGGCTGGACGTCAAGGGCGTCAAGCGCCAGATCGAGCTGATCTCCAGCGACGACCGCAGCGACGTCGAGACCGTGGTGCGCACCTACGAGAAGCTGATGGGCAGCGACAAGGTCGACCTGGTGCTGCCGCCCTGGGGCTCGAACGCCAACTTCGCGGTGGCGCCGCTCGCCAACCGCTTCCAGTACCCCTTCCTCGCCCCCACCGCGCTGTCGCGCCGGCTGGTGGAGATGAAGCTGCCGTACTTCTTCCTGCTGCTGCAGCAGCCCAAGCCGATGTGCGACGCCATCGTCGACATGTTCAAGGCCAACGGCGTCAAGAGCGTGGCCTGCGTCTACGTCGACGACCTGTTCGGGCTGGAGAACTACGCGGCCTTCAAGGTGGCGCTGCAGGGCAGCGGCATCAACCTGGTCGAGGACAAGAGCTACCCGGCCGGCGTGAAGGACCTGGGCCCGGTGCTGCGCTCGATCAAGGACAAGAACCCCGACGCCTTCGTCGGCTTCACCTACCCGCCCGACACCATCCTGGCCTCGCGCCAGGCCAAGGAGATCGGCTTCAACCCGAAGTTCTTCTACGCCTCGGTGGGCACCGCGTTCCAGCTCTATCGCAACGTGATGACGCCCGCCGGCGCCGAGGGCGTGCTGGGCATGGGCTCGTGGAACGCCAAGACCAGCCCGGCGGCCAAGGCCTACTTCGACGCGCACACGAAGAAGTTCCAGGGCAAGGAGCCGGACCGCTGGGCCTCGGGCGCCTGCTGGGCGGGCCTGGAGATCCTGACCAACGCGGTGAAGTCCGTGGGCCTGGACCGCAAGCAGATCCGCGACTACGTGGCCAATACCAACCACAAGACCATCATCGGCGACATCAAGTTCACCGGCAGCGAGAACACCGCCACGCCGGGCACCGTGAGCCAGTGGCAGAACGGCGAGTTCGAGGTGGTGTGGCCGCCGAAGGTGGCGACCGCCAAGCTGAACGCGAACAAGCCGGCCTGGCGCTGAGCGGCGCAGCCGCTCACGCCAGGCCGCCCCGGCGAAAGCCGGGGCCCAGTGACTTTCGACGGCGCGACCACTCCCGCCGTCGCCCCGGCGAAAGCCGGGGCCCAGTGACTTCGACGGCCGCCGCGGAAGTCACTGGATCCCGGCCTCCGCCGGGATGACGAGGCTTCCATTCATCCAAACACCATGTCCTTCGGCGCCTGGCTCGAACTCCTCGCCTCCGGCCTCATCACAGGTGGCATCTACGCGCTCGTCGCGCTCGGCCTGAACCTGCAGTACGGGCTGATGCGCATCCTCAACATCGCGCACGGCGAGTTCCTCATGGTCGGGGCCTACCTGACCTGGATGGTCGCGACCGTGTTCGGCCTGAGCCCGCTGCTGATGGTGCCGGTGTCCTTCGCCATCCTGATGGCGCTGGGCCTGGCCGTGCACTGGCTGTGCTTCCGGCGGCTCACCGCGACCTCGCCCAACCTGGACATCTTCGAGGCCCGCGGCCTGATGGTCGCCTTCGGCCTGATGTTCCTGGTGCAGAACGCGGTCAACTGGGCCTGGGGCGGCGACCTGCGCGGCTACGACTTCCTGACCACGCCGGTGCAGGTGGCCGGCGCGCAGTTCGCGGGCAACAAGCTGCTGGTGTTCGCCCTGGCCCTGGTGTTCGCCGGCGCGCTGATCGTGCTGCTGCGCCAGACCCTGCTGGGCAAGGGCGTGCGCGCGCTGATGCAGTCGCCCACCGGGGCGCAGCTGGTGGGCATCAACACCCGCGTGCTGCACCCGCTGATGTTCGGCATCGGCCTGGGCCTGTCGGGCGTGGCCGGCTGCCTGCTGTCGATGGCCTACACGATCTCGCCGTCCATGGGCGAGCCGTACACCGTCACGGCGCTGATCGTGATCACCCTGGGCGGCTTCGGCAGCATGGGCGGCGCGCTGGCCGGCGGCCTGCTGCTGGGCGTGGTCGAGGCCGTGGGCATGCACTTCACCAACCCGTCCCTGAAGGCGCTGCTGTCGTACGTCGTGTTCATCGGCGTGCTGCTGCTGCGGCCCGAGGGGTTGTTCACGCGCAAGAGCCGCAAGGCCTGACGAGCAGGACAAGGCCGTTCCATGACCTCCAAGCAATTCCTCGTGCGCGACCTGCTGGTGCTGCTGGCCATCGCCGGCTGGGCGCTGGCCCTGCCCTACTGGGGCAGCGAGTTCGTCGTCTCGATGGCCCTGACCTGCCTGATGTACGTCGCGCTGTCCTCCAGCTGGGCTCTGTTCTGCGGCACCAGCCGCTACCTGTCGCTGGCCACCAGCGCGTTCTTCGGCATCGGCGCCTACGCCTGCGCGCTGGGCATCGAGCGCTTCGGCTGGGCCGGCTCGATCGCGCTGGGCGCGGCCATCGCCACCGGCGTGGCGGTGCTGATGGGCGCGGCGGTGCTGCACCTGCGCGGCACCTACTTCGCGGTGCTCACCTTCGGCATGACCGAGCTGATCCGCCATGCCATCACCTACTTCGAGAAGAGCGTGACCGGCACGGTCGGCCGGGTGCTGGCCGTGGCCCCCGAGCGCGACACGATCTACCTGACGGTGCTGCTGCTGGCGGTGGGCACGGTGGGCGCCTCGATCTGGGTGCGGCGCACCCGCTTCGGGCTGGCGCTGGCCGGCATCGGCGCCGACGAGCAGCGCGCCCAGACCCTGGGCGTGAACACCCGCTGGGTCAAGCTGGCCGGCTTCGCACTCACCGCCGCGGTGGCCGGTGCGATCGGCGCGGCGATGTCGGTGCGCTGGACCTACATCGACCCGCACACCGTCTTCAATCCCTTCATCGGCTTCCAGACCGTGCTGATCGCCCTGATCGGCGGCGCGGTCACGCTGTGGGGCCCGCTGATCGCCGCCATCGTCTTCAGCGTGCTGGCCGAGACGCTGCGGCTGCAGGCGCCGCAGGTCTACATGATGACCCTGGGCATCCTGCTGATCCTGTCGGTGCTGTACCTGCCCGGCGGCCTGGCCTCGGTGCGCTGGGAGACCTTCCGCGGCTGGCGCGACGCCACCCGCGCCTGGTGGAAGGAGCGCCGCGCCGAGTGGAGCGGCGAGAAGGAGCGGGCCAAGGCCCGCGCCCGGGCCCGGCGGTTCGCGTGAGGTCGGAGATGCTGCACGTGAACACGCTCGCCACCACCGCCGCCCCCGCCTTCACCGCGCCCGCGCCCTCGGCGGCGCCCGCACCCACGGCCACCGGCCCTGCCCTGCTCGAGGCCCGCGGCATCACCGTGCGCTTCGGCGGCCTGGTCGCGGTCGACGACGTCAGCGCCACGCTGCGCGCCGGCGAGCTGGTGGGCATCATCGGCCCCAACGGCGCCGGCAAGACCACCTTCTTCAACGCGATCTCGGGCGTGCAGGTGCCCACCTCCGGCCAGCTGCTGGTGGCCGGCGACGACCTGACCGGCCGGGGCCCGCACCGCTACGCCCGCCATGGGCTGGCGCGCACTTTCCAGACGCCGCGCGTGTTCCCCGACATGACGGTGGAGGCCAACATCGCCTTCGGCCTGAAGTTCGCCGGCCGCCGGCCGCGCAAGTACTGGCTGTGGGGCGAGGAGGCGTCGGTGCCCTGGGCGCTGCGCGATGCCGAGCGCATCCTGCAGCTGATCGGCCTGCAGGCGCAAGCGCAGCTGCCCGCCGCGGCCATCACGCCCTCGCAGCAGCGCCTGCTGGAGATCGGCATGGCGCTGGCCACGCGCCCGAAGCTGCTGCTGCTCGACGAGGTGGCCGCCGGCCTGACCGAGGCCGAAATCGAGGCGATGGCGCGGCTGATCCGCCGCCTGCGCGACGAGCTGGACCTGACCGTGGTGTGGATCGAGCACGCGGTGCGCACGCTGCTCAAGCACGTGGAGCGCGTGATCGTTCTGCACCAGGGCCGCAAGATCGCCGACGGCACCCCGGCGCAGGTGACGGCCAACCCCGAGGTGGTCGAGGCCTACCTGGGCGACGAGATGTCCGAAGGATCCGTGCAAGGAGAGATGCCGTGATGCACTGGAGCGACCGCCCCTTCGAGCTGGGCGCGCGGGGCCGCCATGCGCACCTGAAGGTCCGTGGCCTGGCCGCCGGCTACGGCGCCTTCCTGGTGCTGCGCGGGCTGGACTTCGAGGTCCGCCCGGGCCTGACCGTGATCCTGGGCCCCAACGGCGCGGGCAAGACCACGCTGCTGCGCGCGCTGTCCGGCCTGATCCCGCGCGGCGGCGAGGTGCTGCTGGACGGCGACGACCTGCCCGAGAAGACCCACGAGATCGTGCGCGGCGGCGTGGCCCTGGTGCCCGAGGGCCGGCAGCTGTTCCCGCAGATGACCGTCACCGAGAACCTGGAGCTGGGCGGCTGGCTGGTGCCCAAGGCCGAGCGCGCGCGCCGCCTCGAGCAGGTGCTGGCCGACTTCCCCAAGCTGCGCGAGCGCGCCGGCCAGCTGGCCGGCACCATGAGCGGCGGCGAGCAGCAGATGGTGGCGGTGGCCCGCGCGATGATGGCCGCGCCGCGGCTGCTGATGCTCGACGAGCCCTCGCTGGGCCTGGCCCCGCGCATGGTCGACGAGCTGCTGGCGATCGCCCGGCGCATCGCCGACGGCGGCACCACCGTGCTGATGGTCGAGCAGAACGTCAAGAAGGCGCTGGCCGTGGCCGACCGCGGCTACGTGCTCGAGCGCGGCGCGCTGGTGGCCAGCGGCCCGGCCAGGCTGCTGGCCCGCTCCACCGTGATCCGCGAGGCCTACCTGGGCGCCGAGAGCGACACCGACAAGACGACCGACGCGCGCACCGCGCGTGCCGCCGTCACCGCCTGATCCCCGCATTCCCCGAACTGCTGTCACAAGGAGACCCCCCATGTCCGACATGTCCATGCTGATCAACGGCCTGAAGGTCAGTGCCGAGAAGGGCGCCACCTTCGAGCGCCGCAACCCGCTCGACGGCTCGGTCGCCACCCGCGCGCCGGCCTGCTCGCCGGCCGACGCCGTGCTGGCGGTGGAAGCCGCCGCCGAGGCGTTCAAGACCTGGGGCGAGACCGGCCCCGGCGAGCGCCGCGCGCTGCTGCTCAAGGCCGCCGACAAGCTCGAGTCCAAGCTGCCCCAGTTCGTCGAGGCCGTGGCCGGCGAGACCGGCGGCACCGGCATGTGGGCCGGCTTCAACGTGATGCTGGCCGCCGGCATGCTGCGCGAGGCGGCGGCGCTGACCACCCAGGTGGCCGGCGAGGTGATCCCCTCGGACATCCCCGGCTCGCTGGCCATGGGCGTGCGCCAGCCCGCCGGCGTGGTGCTGGGCATCGCGCCCTGGAACGCGCCCATCATCCTGGCGGTGCGCGCCATCGCCACCCCGCTGGCCTGCGGCAACACCGTGATCCTCAAGGGCAGCGAGAACTGCCCGCGCACCCACCAGCTGATCGTCGAGGCCTGCAACGAGGCGGGCTTTCCGGCCGGCGTCGTCAACTACATCACCAACGCGCCGCAGGACGCCGGCGCGGTGGTCGAGGCCATGGTGGCCCACCCGGCCGTGCGCCGGGTGAACTTCACCGGCTCCACCCGCGTGGGCAAGATCATCGCGGCCACCTGCGCCAGGTACCTCAAGCCGGCCGTGCTGGAGCTGGGCGGCAAGGCGCCGCTGGTGGTG
This sequence comes from Comamonadaceae bacterium, assembly GCA_027484575.1. Classification (GTDB taxonomy): domain Bacteria; phylum Pseudomonadota; class Gammaproteobacteria; order Burkholderiales; family Burkholderiaceae_C; genus Ramlibacter. Next base: position 215,196 of record JAIXSQ010000010.1, on the reverse strand, counting down.
CTGGACGACGCCGACCTGGATGACGCGGTCAACGCCGCCGCCTTCGGCTGCTTTGCCAACAGCGGCCAGATCTGCATGAGCACCGAGCGCATCGTGGTCGACGAGAAGGTGGCCGACGAGTTCGCGCGCAAGTTCGCGGCTAAGGCCAAGTCGCTGCCGGTGGGCGACCCGCGCAAGCCGGATCCGGTGGTGCTGGGCGCGGTGATCGGCCAGGCGACGGTGGACCACTGCAACGCGCTGCTGGAAGACGCGCTGGCCAAGGGTGCCAAGCTGCTGTGCGGCGGCAAGGCCGACAGCGTGCTGATGCCGGCCACCGTGCTGGACCACGTCACGCCGGCCATGCGGATCTACCACGAGGAGAGCTTCGGCCCGGTCAAGCCCATCGTGCGGGTGCGCGGCGTCGAGGAGGCGATCGCCTGCGCCAACGACAACGAGTACGGCCTGTCGGCCGCGGTGTTCGGCCGCGACCTGGCACGCGCCTTCAACGTCGCCCGCAAGATCGACTCGGGCATCTGCCACGTGAACGCGCCCACGGTGCACGACGAGGCGCAGATGCCCTTCGGCGGCGTCAAGGGCAGCGGCATCGGCCGCTTCGGCGGCAAGGCGGGCATCGCCGAGTTCACCGAGCTGCGCTGGATCACGATGCAGACCCAGCCGCGCCACTACCCCTTCTGAGCCGGCGGGCTCAGGCGGGCTCGGTGGCGCGTGCCGCCGCGCCCGCGTGCTGGGCGCAGACGAAGCGCTTGGCGCCGGCCAGCCGCCGGAAGCCGCCGCTGCTGCGCAGCGCGTGGCGTCCGCACAGCCAGCAGCTCATGGTGGCGCCGATGGCGTCGCTGATGGTGGGAAACGGCGAGCCGCCCACCTTGGAGCGGAACCGCAGGCCGTCGTCGGTCACCTCGGTCCGCGTGTCGGGCATGTGGTATTCCATGTGGCCCACACTAGGCCGGCCGGGCCGCGGGCAAGGTGAGCCGTGGCGCCGCGCACGGGTCAGGGCGGGACTACACCCGCGCCGACCGGTGCCGCGGTCAGTGCGACAGGATCTTGTTCAGGAAGTCCTTGGTCCGCGGCTGGCGTGCCTCGGGATTGCCGAAGAACTCTTCCTTGGAGCAGTCCTCGAGGATGCGGCCGCCGACGTCGATGAAGATCACGCGGTTGGCCACCTTGCGGGCGAAGCCCATCTCGTGCGTGACCACCATCATGGTCATGCCTTCCTTGGCCAGGCCGACCATCACGTCGAGCACCTCGCCCACCATCTCGGGGTCCAGCGCCGAGGTGGGCTCGTCGAACAGCATCACGATCGGGTCCATCGACAGTGCGCGGGCGATGGCCACGCGCTGCTGCTGGCCGCCCGACAGCTGGCCCGGGAACTTGTCCTTGTGCGCCATCAGGCCCACGCGGTCGAGCATCTTGAGACCGCGCACCTTGGCCTCGTCGGCGCTGCGGCCCAGCACCTTCATCTGCGCGATGGTCAGGTTCTCGGTGACCGACAGGTGCGGGAACAGCTCGAAGTGCTGGAACACCATGCCCACGCGGCTGCGCAGCTTGGGCAGGTCGGTGGCGGGATCGTTCACGCCGATGCCGTCGACCAAGATGGTGCCCTTCTGGATCGGCTCCAGGCCGTTGACGGTCTTGATCAGGGTCGACTTGCCCGACCCCGAGGGACCGCACACCACCACCACGTCGCCCTTGGCGATGTTGACGGAGCAGTCGCTCAGCACCTGCACCGGGCCGTACCACTTGGAAACGTTCTTGATTTCGATCATTCGGAAGACTCCGGAGTGCTCAACGGATGATGGCGATCTTGGCCTGCAGCTTCTTCACGAGGAAGGACAGGCCCATGCAGATGGCGAAGTAGACGACCGCGGCCAGCAGGTAGGCCTCCTCGGGCCGGCCGTAGATCTTGCCGGCCGTGGTGAAGCCCTTGAGCAGGTCGTAGGCGCCGATGGCGTACACCAGCGAGGTGTCCTGGAACAGGATGATGGTCTGCGTCAGCAGCACCGGCAGCATGTTGCGGAAGGCCTGCGGCAGGATCACCAGCCGCATGTTCTGGCCGTAGGTCATGCCCAGGGCCTGCCCCGCATAGACCTGGCCGCGCGGGATCGACTGGATGCCCGCGCGCATGATCTCGCTGAAGTAGGCGGCCTCGAACGCGATGAAGGTGATGATGGCCGAGTACTCGGCGCCCACCGGCCGGCCGATCAGCAGCGGCACCAGCAGGAAGAACCACAGGATCACCATCACCAGCGGGATGGAGCGCATGCCGTTGACGTAGACCGTGGCCGGCAATGCCATCCACGGCTTGCCCGACAGGCGCATCAGCGCCAGCACGGTGCCGAAGGCGATGCCGCCCAGGGTGGCGATCAGGGTCAGCTCCAGGCTGAACCAGAAGCCGCCCAGCACGTACTTGGAGATCAGCTCCCAGCTGAAGAAACTCAGGTCCATCTCAATGCCCCCCGCCCGTGCCGCCGGCGACGATGAAACCCGGGATGCGCACCTTGCGCTCGATGAAGGCGAACACGCGGTTCACGGCGAAGGCCGACAGCGCGTACAGCGCGGTGACGGCCAGGTAGATCTCGATGCCGCGCGAGGTCTCCTCCTGCGCCTGCATCGCGAACATGGTCAGCTCGGCGATCGACACCGCGAAGGCCACCGAGCTGTTCTTCAGCAGGTTCATCGACTCGCTGGTCAGCGGCGGCAGGATGATGCGGAACGCCATGGGCAGCAGCACGTAGCGGTAGGTCTGCGCCGTGGTGAAGCCCATCGCCATGCCGGCATAGCGCTGGCCGCGCGGCAGCGCCTGCACGCCGGCGCGCACCTGCTCGGCGATCCGCGCCGAGGTGAAGAAGCCCAGCGCGCACACCACGAGCACGAAGCCCGGCACGTCGCGCATGGGTGGCACCAGCTTGGGCACCACGAAATACCAGATGAACAGCTGCACGAGGATGGGGATGTTGCGGAACAGCTCCACCCACGCATTGCCCAGCCGCACCAGCCACGGGCTGTTGGGCAGGGTGCGGACGGTGCCGACCACCGCGCCCACCACCATCGCCACCACCCAGGCGCAGGCGGCCACGGCCAGCGTCCAGCCCCAGGCGTCGAACATCCACTGCAGGTAGGTGGTGTCGTTGCCACCGGCCCAGCAGCGTGGCTCGATGTTGCCCTCGATCGTGTTCTTGCAGAAGACCTGCCAGTCCCATGCCATGTCATGCCCCTCCGGGATGCTTGTTCTCACTGCGCGGGCCGGCGCGGCGCGCGCGGCGGCCCGCAAACGCAAGCCCCGCCCGGTGCAGGGCGCCGGACGGGGCTTGCGTCGTTCGCACGGCGGGCGTGCTTACTTCTTGGCGTAGTCCTCGGCCGGCTTGTCGTTCGGGGTCGCCCAGGCCGTCTTGGTCGCCTCGCCCAGGGCCAGGCCGACGCGCACGTTCTTCGGCGGGATCGGCTGGTTGAACCACTTGTCGTAGATCCGGGCGATCTCGCCGGACTTCATCAGGTCGGCCAGCGTGTCGTCGGCCAGCTTCTTGAAGGCCGGGTCGTCCTTGCGCAGCATGATCGCGATCGGCTCGACGCTGATGGTCTCGCCCACGATGCGGAACTCGGCGGGGTTCTTGGCGGTGGCGATGTTGCCGGCCAGGATCTGGCCGTCCATCACGAAGGCGTCGGCGCGGCCGGTCTCCAGCATCAGGAAGCTGTCGGCGTGGTCCTTGCCGAAGACTTCCTTGAAGTCGACGTTGTTGGCGCGCTCGTGGCGGCGCAGCAGCTGCACGCTGGTGGTGCCGGTGGTGGTGGCCACGGTCTTGCCATTGAGCTGGGCCAGCGAGGTGATGCCCGAGTTGGCCTTGACGGCGATGCGCACTTCCTCGACGTACGTGGTGACCGCGAACGACACGTCCTTCTGGCGGGTGGCGTTGTTGGTGGTCGAGCCGCACTCGATGTCCACGGTGCCGTTCTGCACCAGCGGGATGCGGTTCTGCGAGGTCACGGGCTGGTACTTGACTTCCAGCTTGCGGCCGGCGGCCTTCTCGAGGTTGGCCAGGATCCGCTGGCACAGCTCGACGTGGTAGCCGGCGTACTTGCCGTCACCCAGCGTGTACGACAGGGCGCCCGAGGACTCGCGCACGCCCATGGTGACCACGCCGCTGGACTTGACCTTGGCGATGGTGTCGTTCGCCTGGGCGAATGCGGTGCCGCTGGTGGCGGCGACGATGGCAGCGGCGAGCAGAGCCTTCTTCATGTGATCTCCTGATCGTGTCGGTGAGAAAAACTGAGAACGAAATTCTAGGGGCGCCGGGCTCGGGGGTTTACCCGGACGCTGCGCGGAGGCTGACGGTGCAAGCAGGCTCCGTGCCCGGCGTGCCGGGCACGGCGGCGGGGCGACGCTCAGCGCTGCACCAACCGCAAGGGTTCCGTCAGCCGGTCGGGCACCAGCAAGGCGTCGACCTCGGCCCGGGTCAGGATGCCCAGGCTCTCGGCCACGGTGTCGATGGGGGCGCCGGTGGCGATGGCGGTCTTGGCGATCAGCGCCGCCTTCTCGTAGCCGATGAGGGGGTTGAGCGCCGTCACCAGCGTCACCGACTCGCGCACCCGGCGCGCCAGCAGGTCGGTGTTGGCCTCGATGCCGGCCACGCAGTGCGACTGCAGCGTGAGGCAGGCGTTGGCCAGGTGCCGGATGCTCTTGGTCAGGCTCCAGCCCATGATCGGCTCGAAGGCATTGAGCTGCAGCTGCCCGGCCTCGCTGGCCATGGTCACGGTGACGTCGTTGCCGATCACCTCGAAGGCCACCTGGTTGACCACCTCCGGGATCACCGGGTTGACCTTGCCCGGCATGATCGACGAGCCGGCCTGCCGGGCCGGCAGCCGGATGTCGCCGAAGCCGGCCTGCGGGCCGCTGGACAGCAGCCGCAGGTCGTTGCAGGTCTTGGACAGCTTGCAGGCCACCCGCTTGAGCACGCCCGACAGCTGCACGAAGGCGCCCGTGTCCTGCGTGGCCTCCACCAGGTTCTTGGCCTTGACCACCGGCACCGCGCTCACCTCGGCCAGCAGCCGGCAGGCCAGCTCGGCGTAGCCGGCCGGCGCGTTGATGCCGGTGCCGATCGCGGTGGCGCCCAGGTTGATCTCCTGGATCAGGGCGCGGGCCTCGCGCACGCGGGCCTCGTCCTCCTCGAGCATCACCGCGTAGGCCGAGAACTCCTGGCCCAGCGTCATCGGCACCGCGTCCTGCAGCTGCGTGCGGCCGATCTTGAGGATGCCGGCGAACTCGCGCGCCTTGGCGTCGAAGCCGCCGCGCAGGAAGGCCATGGCATCGAGCAGGCCCTCGAGCCCGAACCACAGCGCCAGCCGCACCGCGGTGGGATACACGTCGTTGGTGCTCTGCGAGGCGTTGACGTGGTCGTTGGGATGCAGCACGTCGTAGCGGCCCTTGTCGAAGCCCATGCGCTCGAGCGCCAGGTTGGCGATCACCTCGTTGGCGTTCATGTTGGTCGAGGTGCCGGCGCCGCCCTGGATGACGTCGACCACGAACTGCTCGTGGAAGCGCCCGGCGACCAGCTGCTCGCAGGCCCACTGGATGGCGTGCGAGCGGGTGGCGTCGAGCACGCCCAGCTGCTCGTTGGCCCGCGCGCAGGCCTGCTTGACCAGGCCGAACGCGCGCACCAGCTCGGGCATGGCCGACAGCGGCGTGCCCGAGATCGGGAAGTTCTCGACCGCACGGGCGGTGTGCACGCCCCAGTACGCGTGGGCGGGGATCGCCTTCTCGCCCAGGAAGTCGTGCTCGAGGCGGTGGTCGTCGGCCATGGGGGAGCGCCGCGGGCGGCGGAAGTTGCAGTGGGCGCGGATGCTAGGAGCGCGGCTGCGCGCGCGCCAATGCCGTTGCCGGCCTGCCTCATGCATTTTTCGCATGATGCAACGCTGGCGGGGCTTGCGAGCCCGTCAGCCGACCGGCGACTGGCCCGCCAGGTAGCTCCAGAGAGCCTGCACCGTGGGCTTGGGCAGGTCGCGGCCGGCGGGCCGGGGCCGGTAGGCGCGCACCTGCATGGCCTGCTCCACGCCGGCCAGGCCGCCAGCGGCCGAGACCAGCCGCCGCGCCCGCAGGTCCTTCTTGACCGCGCTGTGCGGCAGGAAGGCCACGCCGTGGCCTTCGAGCGCCATGGCCTTCAGGCCCTCGGCCATGTCGGTCTCGTACACCCGCTCCAGGTGGATGGGCACGGCCGACTGCCGCAGGATCAGCTCGCTGACCTGCCCCAGGTAAGCGCCGGCCGCGTAGGCCAGGTAGGGCAGCGGCTGCGCGGGCCGGCCCGGCAGGCGGAACAGCGGCTCACCGTCGGCGTCGGGCTTGCAGTACGGCGCCAGCACCTCCTCGCCCAGCGTCACCATCTCGTAGCGGGCCGGGTCCAGCTGCAGCGGCTGCGCGGGATGGTGGTAGGCGATCAGCAGGTCGCAGCCGCCCTCGACCAGCCGCATCGCCGCGTCGTGCACGTTCAGCGCGATCAGCCGGCTCTTGACCGGCCCGAAGGTCTCGCGCAGCGAGGACAGCCAGGCCGGGAAGAAGGTGAAGGCCAGGGTGTGCGGCACCGCGAACTCGACCACGTCCTGGTCGGCCGCCGCCTGGCCGCGCAGCATGGCGCGGGTGGACTGCAGGGCCTGCAGCAGTTCCAGCGACTGGGTGTAGAGCGTCTGGCCGGCGGGGGTCAGGCGCGTGGGGTAGGAACTGCGGTCGACCAGGTCGCAACCGGCCCAGGCCTCCAGCGCCTGGATGCGGCGCGAGAACGCCGGCTGGGTGACGTGGCGCAGCTGGGCCGAGCGGCTGAAGCTGCGCGTCTCGGCCAGGCTGACGAAGTCCTCGAGCCACTTGGTTTCCATGGCCGGCGATTGTGGCGGCTCAGGCGTCCAGGGTCACCAGCCGCGGCTGCACCTCGGTGCCGCGCACCTGCAGCTCGCCCATGGAGATGGGCAGCGAGAACCGCCGCGGGCCGGCGCTGCCCGGGTTGACCACCAGCAGGCCGCCCTGCCGGGTGATGGCCGGCTTGTGGGTATGCCCGCAGACCACCACCGTGGCGCCGGGGGGCGGGGGCAGCCGGCGCAGGTCGGCCAGGTCGTGCAGCACCCAGATGCCGACGGCGCCGGCCTGCAGCAGCGCCGCCTCGGGCAGCGCGTCGGCCCAGGGGCCGAGGTCGTTGTTGCCGCGCACGACGGTCAGCGGCGCGATCGCGGCCAGCAGGCCCAGGATCTCGGGCCGCACGATGTCGCCGGCATGGACGATCGCATCGCAGCCGGCCAGCTGCGCCAGCGCCTGCGGCCGCACCAGGCCGTGGGTGTCGGAGACCAGCCCGATGCGCACCGCGGTGGCGGTCAGGCCGCCCCGATGTGGGGCACCAGCGCGCCGGCCGGCTGGCCGCTGCGCAGGGCCGCCGTGAAGGCCAGCATGCGGTCGATGGGGACGCGGGCGCGGTCGATGATGGCCGCATCGACGTGGATCTCGTTGGTGCCGGTCTCGAGCACCGCGGCCAGGCCGGCCAGCCCGTTCATCGCCATCCAGGGGCAGTGCGCGCAGCTCTTGCAGGTGGCGCTGTTGCCGGCCGTGGGCGCCTCGATGAACAGCTTGCCGGGATGCAGCGTGCGCAGCTTGTGCAGCATGCCGTTGTCGGTGGCCACGATGAACTCGCGCGCGTCCAGCTCGCCGGCGGCCTTGAGGATCGCCGAGGTGGAGCCCACCGCGTCGGCCAGCGCCACCACGTCGGCCGGCGACTCGGGGTGCACCAGCACCTTGGCGCCGGGATGCTGCTGCTTGAGCAGCTCCAGCTCCACCGCCTTGAACTCGTCGTGCACGATGCACGAGCCGTTCCAGAACACCATGTCAGCGCCGGTCTCGCGCTGGATGTAGCCGCCCAGGTGGCGGTCGGGCGCCCACAGGATCTTGTGGCCCTTGTCCTTGAGCGCGCGCACGATGTCCAGCGCGCAGCTGGAGGTCACCAGCCAGTCCGAGCGCGCCTTCACCGCCGCGCTGGTGTTGGCGTACACCACCACCGTGCGGTCCGGGTGGCGGTTGCAGAAGGCGTCGAAGTCCTCGATGGGGCAGCCCAGGTCCAGCGAGCAGGTCGCGTCCAGGTCGGGCATCAGCACCCGCTTGTGGGGCGACAGGATCTTGGAGGTCTCGCCCATGAAGCGCACGCCGGCCACCACCAATGTCCTGGCGGGATGGTCGCGGCCGAAGCGCGCCATCTCCAGCGAGTCGCTGACGATGCCGCCGGTCTCCTCGGCCAGGTCCTGCAGGTCGGGATGCACGTAGTAGTGCGACACCAGCACCGCGTCCTGCGCCTTGAGCAGCGCGCGGATGCGCTCCTTCAGGGCGGTGCGCTCGTCCGGCGACGGCTCGGCCGGGATGCGCGCCCAGGCGTGCCTGGTGCTGCAGGTCTCGCCCTGCGGCTGTTCGTACTCGACGTCCTTGATGGGAATGACGGCCGCCACTTCAGATCTCCTTGAGCCGCATCGAATAGTCCGTGGCCTGCACGTCCTTCGTCAGCGTCCCGATGGAGATGCGGTCGACGCCGGTTTCCGCAAGCTCCCGCAGCCCGGGCAGCGTGACGCCGCCGGAGATCTCGAGGATGGCGCGGCCGGCGTTGATGCGCACGGCCTCGCGCAGGGTGGGCAGGTCCATGTTGTCCAGCAGCACCATGGTGGCGCCCACGGACAGGGCCTCCTCCAGCTGGGCCAGGGTCTCCACCTCGACCTCGACGAAGGACGCCTGCGCGGCCACGGCCTGGGCGGCGCGCAGCGCGGCCGTGACGCCGCCGGCGGTGGCGATGTGGTTCTCCTTGATCAGCACCGCGTCGTACAGGCCGATGCGGTGGTTGGTGCCGCCGCCGGTGCGCACCGCGTACTTCTGCGCCAGCCGCAGGCCGGGCAGGGTCTTGCGGGTGTCGACGATCGCCGCGCGCGTGCCCTTGACCGCCTCGACGTAGGTCGCCGTCTTGGTGGCCACGCCGCTGAGCAGCTGCAGGAAGTTGAGCGCCGTGCGCTCGGCGGTCAGCAGCGCGCGGGCCCGGGCCCGCACCTCGACCACCGGCTGGCCGATGGCGCTGCGCCGGCCTTCGGGCACGGCCCAGGTGATGGTGGCGTCGGGGTCGAGCGCCCGCACCGCCGCCACGAACCAGGGGCCGCCGCAGACCACCGCCGCCTCGCGCGCGATGACCAGTGCCTGCGCGCGGCGCGCCGGGTCCACCAGGGCGGCCGTCAGGTCGCCCGCGCCCACGTCCTCGGCCAGCGCGCGGGCCGCGTCCTCGCGGGCCAGCGCCGCGATGGCGGCGGGGCTGAAATCGAATCTGTCCGTCATGCGGCGAGGATACCGCCGGGGCCCCGCCCGCCGGGCGCGCACGACAATGCGACGCATGCCCGCGCCGATCCAGCCCTACGCCGAAGCCGCCCCCGACCGCGCCGCCGTCGATGCGATGCCGGGGGCGGTGCTGCTGGACTTCGGCACCAACTGGTGCGGCTGGTGCCGCGCTGCGGCGCCGCAGGTGGCCGAGGCCGTGGCCGCCCATCCGGCGGTGCGGCACCTGAAGGTCGAGGACGGTCCCGGCCGCCGGCTGGGCCGCTCCTTCGGCGTCAAGCTCTGGCCCACGCTGGTGTTCCTGCGCGACGGGCGCGAGGTGGCGCGGCTAGTGCGGCCCGACGGTGCCCAGCCCATCCGCGAGGCGCTCGGGCAGGTCGACCCGGCCTGAGCCCGGCACGCCAGCGGCCTGACGCCCGCGCGCGTCGGCCGGCCCTGACGCGCTTCTGACGCAGCTGGCACCGTTCTTGCGGACGGTGTGCCCCGAGTCCTTTCACCCGGAGCATTCCCATGCACAAGCGTCGATTCCTCCAGGCCGGCCTCGGTGCCGGCGCCGCAGCGGTCTCGCTGCCCACCCTCGCCCAGACCTCGCCGTCCGTGCGCTGGCGCCTGGCGTCCAGCTTCCCCAAGAGCCTGGACACCATCTACGGCGGCGCCGAGGTGCTGTCCAAGCGCATCGCGCAGATCACCGGCGGCCGGTTCCAGATCTCGGTGCACGCCCCTGGGGAGATCGTGCCCGCCTTTGGTGTGGTCGACGCCCTGCAGCAAGGCACCGTCGAGTGCGCGCACACGGCCAGCTACTACTTCGTTGGCAAGAACAAGGCCTTCGGCTTCGAGACCACCCTGCCCTTCGGCATGACCCAGCGGCAGCAGAACGCCTGGATTTCCTACGGCGGCGGCGCGGCGCTGGTGCGCGACTTCCTGCGCGACTTCAACATCGTGAGCTTCGCCGGCGGCAACACCGGCGTGCAGATGGGCGGCTGGTTCAAGCGCGAGGTGCGCACCGTGGCCGACCTCAAGGGCCTGAAGATGCGCATCCCCGGCATCGGCGGCGAGGTGATGGCCCGCCTGGGCGTGGTGCCGCAGAACCTGCCCGGCGGCGAGATCTACCAGGCGCTGGAGAAGGGCACCATCGACGCGGCCGAGTTCGTGGGGCCCTACGACGACGAGAAGCTGGGCTTCTACAAGGTGGCGCCCAACTACTACTACCCGGGCTGGTGGGAGAGCAACTCGATGTACTCGTTCTACATCAACACCAAGGCCTGGGACGCGCTGCCGGCCGAGTACAAGGCCGCCTTCGAGGCCGCGGCCGCCGAAGCGAACATCGACATGATGTCCGAGTACGACTTCAAGAACCCCGCGGCGCTGCGCCGGCTGGTGGGCGCCGGCGTCAAGCTGCACGCCTACTCGACCGAACTGATGCGTGCCGCGCAGGAAGCCGCCTTCGACCTGTACGCCGAGGAGTCCGACAAGAACCCCGCGTTCAAGAAGATGTACGAGTCCTGGAGCAAGTTCCGCACGGAGCAGCAGCTGTGGCACCGCTTCGCGGAGCACACGCTGGCCAACTTCATGTACGCCAACCCGGTGCGCCGGCCGGCCTGAAACGGTGCACGGCGCGCGGGCCGGCACGGCCCGCGGCGCGGCTCAGCGGCCCTCGGTCGCGGGGCCGCGGCCCATCAGCGCAGCCACCGCCTCGCGCGGCGTGCTGCGCCCGTCCAGCAGGTCGACCACCGCCCGCACGATGGGCATGTCCACGCCCAGCGCCTGCGCGCGGGCGGACACGGTGCGGGCGCTGCTCACGCCCTCGGCCACATGGCCCAGCGAGCGCACGGCCTCCTCGAGGCTGCGGCCCTGCGCCAGCAGCAGGCCGACCTGCCGGTTGCGGCTGAGGTCGCCGGTGGCGGTGAGCACCAGGTCCCCCAGCCCCGACAGGCCCATGAAGGTCTCGGCACGGCCGCCCAGCGCCACGCCCAGCCGGGTGATCTCGGCCAGGCCGCGGGTGACCAGCGCGGCGCGGGCGTTCAGGCCCAGCGCCAGCCCGTCGCACAGGCCGGTGGCGATCGCCAGCACGTTCTTGACCGCGCCGCCCACCTCGGCGCCGACCAGGTCCTCGTTGGCATAGACCCGCAGCGAGGGGTCGTGGAAGGCGGCGACCAGCGCGTCGCGCACGGCGGCATGCGGGCTGGCGGCCACCAGCGCGGTGGGCTGGTGCCGCGCCACCTCCTGCGCGAAGCTGGGTCCGGTCAGCACGCCGGCCTGCAGCCGGGGCGCCTCCTGGGCCTGCACCTCGTGGCCCAGCAGGCCCGCCGAGCCCTCGCGCGCGGCCTCGAAGCCCTTGCACAGCCAGGCCACCGGCACCGGGCAGCCGGCCAGCGCCCGCAGCGTGGCGCGCAGGCCGGCCATGGGCGTGGCCACCAGGACGAGGTCGTGGCCGGGGACGCGCGCCGCGGGATCGGCTCCGTCGGCCAGGGCCAGCGCGGGCGGCAGGTCCACCCCCGGCAGGTAGCGCGCGTTCTCGCGCGCCTGGGCCATGGCCCGGGCCTGCGCCGCGTCGCGGGCCCACAGGGTGACGGGCTGGCGCGCCGCGGCATGCACGGCGAGCGCCGTGCCCCAGGCCCCGGCTCCCAGCACGAGCAGGCGCATGGCGCGGGCGTCAGGCGTTGGCGACGCCGCCCTGGGCGGCCAGCTGGGCCTGCTGCTGCTCGTACATGGCCTGGAAGTTGATCTCGGCCAGGTGCACCGGCGGGAAGCCGGCGCGGGTGATCAGGTCGGCGACGTTGCCGCGCAGGTACGGGTAGACGATCTGCGGGCAGGCCATGCCCAGGATTGCGCTCATCTGGTCCTGCGGGACGTTGCGCACCTCGAAGATGCCGGCCTGCTTGGCCTCGACCAGGAACACCGTGCGGTCGGTCAGCTTGGTGGTCACGGTGGCGGTGACGGTCACCTCGAACACGCCGTCGGCCACCTGGCCGGCCTCGACGCCCAGCTGGATGTCCACCGAGGGCTGCTCCTGCTCGAGCAGGATCGCCGGCGAGTTGGGCTGCTCGAGCGAGGCCTCCTTGAGGTAGACGCGCTGGATCTGGAAGACGGGGTCCTGTTGCTCGGCCATGGAAAGCTTTCTGTCTGGAATGGAAACGGCCCGCCTGCCACCGGGCAAGCGGGCCGGGAACGGGGTCAACGCGCGATTATGGCAAGCCGCGGCGCGCGTCCTGCCGGGGGCTCAGGCGCCCTGCAGCAGCGGCATCAGGCCGCCGCGGCCGTCCAGCGCCACCAGGTCGTCGCAGCCGCCCACGTGGGTCTCGCCGACGAAGATCTGGGGCACGGTGCGACGGCCGGTGCGCTCCATCATGGCCGTGCGGGCCTCGGGCTGCTCGTCGATGCGGATCTCCTGGATCTGCTCGACCCCGCGCGCCTTGAGCAGCTGCTTGGCCCGGATGCAGTACGGGCAGACGGCGGTGGTGTACATGGTGACTGGCTGCATGGGAATCCCTGTCTGGCGAGGCCCGGACCTCAGGCCTTCTCGACGGGCAGGTTAGCGTCTTTCCACGCCCGCAGCCCGCCGGCCAGGACTTGGGCCTTCTCGTAGCCCAGTTTCCGCGCCGTCGCCAGCGCGCGCTTGGCGCGCATGCCATTGGGGCACACCAGCAGCAGCGGCAGCTGCTTGTTCTTGACGGCCTCGGGCAGGCGCTGCTCGAGCTCGGCCAGCGGCAGGTGGCGGGCGCCGCCGATGTGGCCGGCGGCGAAGTCGGCCGCGTCGCCCACGTCGACCACGACGGCCTTCTCGCGGTTGATCAGCATGACCGCCTCGGTCGGGCCCAGGCCCGAGCCGCTGCCCTGCACGGCGGGCCACATGAGCAGGCCGCCGGAGGCGATGGCGACGGCGAGCAGCATCCAGTTGTTGACGATGAAATCCACGGGGTCCTCGAATGGGCCGGGCAAAGGCGCCCTGTTGGCAAAGGCCGGGATTCTAGAATCCCCGTTTTTGCCCGCACCGCGACCCTGCCCATGTACAAGCTCGTGCTGATCCGCCACGGCGAATCGACCTGGAACCTCGAGAACCGCTTCACCGGCTGGACCGACGTCGACCTGACGCCCACCGGCATCGCCCAGGCCCAGGAAGCGGGCCGGCTGCTGCGCGAGGGCGGCTGGGAGTTCGACGTCTGCCACACCAGCGTGCTCAAGCGCGCCATCCACACCCTGTGGCACTGCCTGGACGCGATGGACCGCGCCTGGCTGCCCACGGTCAAGAGCTGGCGCCTGAACGAGCGGCACTACGGCGGGCTGCAGGGCCTGAACAAGGCCGAGACGGCCAAGAAGTTCGGCGACGACCAGGTGCTGGTCTGGCGCCGCAGCTACGACGTGCCGCCGCCGCCCCTGGAGGCCGACGACCCCCGCAGCGAGCGCGCCGACCCGCGCTACGCCCGCCTGCAGCCGCACGAGGTGCCGCTGACCGAATGCCTGCAGGACACCGTCGCGCGGGTGCTGCCGTACTGGAACGAGTCGATGGCGCCGGCCATCAAGGCCGGCAAGCGGCTGCTGGTGGCGGCGCACGGCAATTCCATCCGGGCCCTGGTCAAGTACCTGGACGGCATCTCCGACGACGAGATCGTCGGCCTGAACATCCCCAACGGGATCCCGCTGGTCTACGAACTGGATGCCGGGCTCAAGCCGATCCGCCGCTACTACCTGGGCGACGCCGAGGCAGCGGCCCGGGCGGCCGCCGCGGTGGCCAGCCAGGGCAAGGCCTGACGCGCCGGCCCCACGCCGGCGTGGGGAACTGCGCCGGCGCAGGCTGCCGGCGGCACCGGGCGGCCGAGTCGTTCACGGCCTGCCGCGGCGGCGCGGAACCGATGGCCGACGGCCGGGTCGGAGTGTTCTCTCAGGTGTATAAATCGTGATCGCGAGAGGACTGGACTCCCCCATGAGCCACAAATTGAAGACCGCCGGCTGGATCACCGTGGGCGCGCTGGCCGGCGCCCTGACCACGGTCTCGCTGCAGACCGTCGCGCGTGGCTCGCTCGCCCCGCTGCCGCTGGAGGAGCTGCAACAGCTGGCCTCGGTGTTCGGCATGATCAAGACCGACTACGTCGAGCCGGTCGACGAGCGCAAGCTGATCAGCGATGCCATCTCCGGCATGGTCGCCAGCCTGGATCCGCACTCCCAGTACTTCGACAAGAAGACCTACAAGGAATTCCGCGAGGGCACCTCGGGCCGCTTCGTCGGCGTGGGCATCGAGATCTCGCAGGAGGACGGCCTCGTCAAGGTGGTCTCGCCCATCGAGGGCTCGCCCGCCTTCCGCGCCGGCCTCAAGCCGGGCGACCTGATCACCAAGATCGACGACACCGTGGTGCGGGGCCTGAGCCTGAGCGACGCCGTCAAGCGCATGCGCGGCGAGCCCAACACCAAGGTCAGCCTGACCATCTTCCGCAAGGACGAGAACCGCACCTTCCCCGTCACGATCACCCGCGAGGAGATCAAGACCGTCTCGGTCAAGGGCAAGGTGGTCGAGCCCGGCTACGGCTGGATCCGCCTGTCGCAGTTCCAGGAGCGCACGGTCGACGATTTCGTGCGCAAGGTCGACGAGATCTACAAGGCCGAGCCCAATCTCAAGGGCATGGTGCTGGACCTGCGCAACGACCCGGGCGGCCTGCTCGACGCGGCGGTGGCCATCTCGGCCGCTTTCCTGCCCGAGAACGTGACCGTGGTGTCCACCAACGGCCAGCTGGCCGAGAGCAAGTTCGTCTACAAGGCCGCGCCCGAGTTCTACCAGCGCCGCGCCGGCAGCGACCCGCTGCGCCGGCTGCCGCCGCAGCTCAAGACCGTGCCGCTGGTGGTGCTGGTCAACGAAGGCTCGGCCTCGGCCAGCGAGATCGTGGCCGGCGCCCTGCAGGACCACAAGCGCGCCACCATCCTGGGCAGCCAGACCTTCGGCAAGGGCTCGGTGCAGACCGTGCGCTCGCTGGGCCCCGACACCGGCCTGAAGCTCACCACGGCGCGCTACTACACCCCCACCGGCAAGTCGATCCAGGCCCGCGGCATCGTGCCCGACGTGCTGGTCGACGAGACCGAGGAGGGCAACCTGTTCTCGCTGCTGCGCACCCGCGAGGCCGACCTCGAGAAGCACCTGGGCAGCGGCCAGGGCCCCGAGGTCAAGGACCCCGCCCGCGAGAAGCTGCGCGAAGAAGCGCGCAAGCGCGCCGAGGAAGAGGCCCGCAAGCCGGTGGCCGAGCGCAAGACGCCCGAGTTCGGCACCCCCGACAAGGACTTCCAGCTCGTGCAGGCGCTCAACCAGCTCAAGGGCCGCCCGGTGCTGGTGAGCAAGACCCAGGTCATCGAGAACAAGAACGAGAAGAAGGAGCAGTGAGCACCGGCCGCCCCGCGCGGCCGCCCTGCCCCGTCCCCGAAGCCGGCCCCGTGCCGGCTTCGCGCTTTCCGGGACAATCGCGGCCCATGACCGACGACGAGCTGCTGCGCTACTCCCGCCACATCCTGCTCGAGGAGATCGGCGTCGAGGGCCAGGAGCGCATCGCCGCTGGCTCGGCGCTGGTGATCGGCGCCGGCGGCCTGGGCTCGCCGGCCGCCCTGTACCTGGGCACGGCCGGCGTGGGCCGGCTCACGCTGGTCGACCACGACACGGTGGACCTGACCAACCTGCAGCGGCAGATCGCGCATGCGATGGACCGCATCGGCCAGCCCAAGGTGGACTCGGCCCGGCAGGCGATCGCGGCGCTCAACCCGCAGGTGCGCATCGAGACCGTGGCGCAGCGGGCCGACGCCGCCCTGCTGGACGCCCTGGTGGCGGCGCACGACGTGGTGCTGGACTGCTGCGACAACTTCGCCACCCGCCAGGCCGTCAACGCGGCCTGCGTGCGGCACGGGCGGCCGCTGGTGTCGGGCGCGGCGATCCGCTTCGACGGTCAGCTGGCGGTGTACGACGCGCGCTCGCCGGCCAGCCCCTGCTACGCCTGCGTGTTCCCGCCCGACGCCGTGCCCGAGGAGACGCGCTGCGCCACGCTGGGCGTGTTCGCGCCGCTGGTGGGCATCATCGGCGCCATGCAGGCGGCCGAGGCGCTCAAGCTGCTGGCGCAGGCCGGCACGCCGGCCACGGGCGCGCTGCTGATGCTCGACGCCCGCACCATGGACTGGACCCGCCTGCGCACGCCGCGCCACGCCGCCTGCCCGGTCTGCGGCACCGCGCACGCCTGATCAGCGCGCCTGCGGCATCTGCGCTTCCTGGGGCGCATCACGGGCCGGCGCCGGCTGCGCCGGTGCGCCCTGCGCCGCCCCGCCCCGCGCCGCCGGCTCGGCGCCGCGGGCGCCCATCGCCCCCGTGCCCTGCCCCTGCGTGCCCTGCCCCTGCGCCGTGGCCTGCCCCGCAGCGGCCGGCGGCGCGCCGCTGCCGTTGACGCGGGCCTCGGCCTGCGGCGCGCCGGCCTGGCGCAGCGTGCCCACGCAGTCGGCATCGCGGCCAGGCCCGGTCTCGATGGTCGCGGCGAGCGCCAGCAGGGGATTGATCGCGGCCAGCGCCACGGCGGCGGCGGCACGGCCCGCCAGCGGGCCGGCCTGCAGCCCGCCTTCGGGCTTGCCGAAGGTGCCGCCGATCTTCAGCGGCGTGCGCAGGCTCAGGATGCTGGTGTCCTTGGGCTGCGGCTTGACCACCACGTCCAGCGCCTCGCGGCCCAGGTCGATGCGGGCGTCGCCGATGAACACGGTGTCGGAGGTGTCCAGCAGCAGCGCGCGCGAGGCGGCCACGCCGCGCTGCACGTCGAAGGCCACGGCCGCGCAGCGCACCGGCACGCGCCGGTCGCCGCCCAGGAAGAACTTCAGGATCTCGCCACCGTCCAGGCCCGCCAGCTCCAGCAGCAGGTTGCTGATCTGGCCCTGCCCCATCAGCAGCGCGAGGTGGCCGTCGGCCCCGCCCAGCAGCTGCGCGACCGAGGCACCGCGCCCCTGCAGCTCGACCTCGCCCTGCAGCCGGCCGAAGCTGTTGCGCGAGGTCTCCACCGCCGGCAGCAGGCGCGCGAGTTCCAGCCCGCGCGCATCGAGCCGCAGCTGCGCCTGCGGCTGCGGGCCGGTGCCGTCCAGCCGCATCCGCCCGGCCAGCCGGCCGCCAGCCACGCCCAGGTCCAGCGGGTCGAGCACCAGGACGCCGCCGCGCAGCTGCACATGGGTGCGGATGCGCTCCAGCGGCAGCCCCTTGGCATTGACCACGCGCGCGGCATCCAGCTGCACGTCGGCATCGAGCGAGCGCAGCCGGGCCAGGTCCACCGGCGCGTCGGGCAGCACCTTGCGGCCGGCCGTCCGCGTCGTCTTGGCCGGTGCGGCCCGCGCCTTGGCCGCGCCTTGCACTGCCGCCTTGCCCGCCGGGCGAGGCGCGTCGTCGCGCAGGCCGATCACCGGCGCGAGGTCCTCGAAGTCGAGCAGGCGCGAGCGCAGCGCGCCCGTCAGCAGGGGCGTGCGGCCCTCGGCAGCGGCATACGCCAGGTCGCCCGCGAAGTCGCTGCGCCCCAGGCGGGCGTCGATGCCCGCGACCTGCCAGCGCCCGCCCTGCTGGCTCACGCGCGCGGCCACCGCGTAGCGCGGCGTGTCGGGCAGCGCGACGCCCAGCAGCTGGTACAGCGCGCCCAGGTTGGGACCTTCCAGCCGCACGTCGGCCTCGGTGCCGTCCAGCGTCGCCAGGCTGGCCAGGCGGCCGTCGGCGCGCAGGCGCGTGCCGCCGGCGGTGGCGTCGACCTGCGCCGGGAACGGGCGTTGCAGCTCGCCGCCACTCAGGGCCAGCACGTCGCCCGTGCGGCCCCGCGCCTCGAAGGGCTGGTCACGCCAGCGGCCCGCGGCCTCGAAGCGCAGCGGCAGGGGCGAGCCGCCCGCCTCGGGCGCGAGCGCGAAGCGCAGGCGCACGTCGGCGCCCTGGTGGCGGGCCACGTAATGCGCCTCGCCCTGGTCGACGATGAAGCTGCCGATCGCCGGCACGTTCGAGCCGTCGCGCGTGTCCCCGCCCAGCGACCAGGTGCGGCGCCCGTCCGCCTCGGCCTGCAGGCCCAGCCGCGGCTGCGACAGCTTGACCAGCGGCAGCTCGATGCGACGGTGCAGCAGCAGCGGCAGCAGCCGCACGTGGACCTCGGCCCGGCGGGCCTGCACCAGCTGCGGCTCGACGGCCCATTCCGGGTTGGCGAAGGCGACGTCGTCGAGGAAGACCCGCGTGGTGCGGCCCACGCGCACGTCGAGGCCGCCCAGGTGGAAGGCGCGGCCGGTGCTCTCGGTGACATGCCGCTCGATCGGCCCGCGCAGCATGTGCCAGGGGAAGAACGCGACCACCACCCCCAGCACGGCCAGCAGCACGAGCAGGCCGCCGCCGACCCACAGCGCGATGCGCGCGGCGCGTGAGGCCGGTGCGGCGGGTGGCAGCCCCGTGGCCGCGGCCATGGTCAGCGCGGCGCGCCGGGCACGGCCGGCACCGCGGCCGGCACGGCCAGCGAGACCGTGTCGTCGACCGGCTCGCCCAGCGCGAGCAGGCCGGCGGCGGCGAGGATGCCGAAGAAGATGACCAGGGTGTCGAGCAGCAGCTTCACGGCAGCCTCGCGAGGTGGGGGACGACGAGTCTGGCCCGGCAGCGGCGCACGGCCGGTCGGCGGCCCGCCTGCGGCCCTGTGGGCGCCAGCGCGCAGTCGCCTGTCGGACGCCTCCTACGTGATCGCGCGCTGCGTGCGCGCCACAATCGCGCAGCTCCCGCCGGGAGCACCGGAGCGGATCCCCGCGTGCAGCTGCGCACCTTCATCGTCGAAGACAACCCGACCATCCGAGAGAACCTGGTGGGCACGCTCGAGGAGCTGGCGGACATCCGCTGCGTGGGCTGGGCCGATGGCGAGCGCATGGCGCGCGACTGGCTGCTCGCGCATCCCCACGACTGGGACCTGGCCGTGGTCGACCTCTTTCTCAGGCAGGGGAGCGGCGTGGGCGTGCTGGAGTCGCTGCGCACCCGCACGCCGCGGCAGCGGGCGGTGGTGCTGTCGAACTACGCGACCACCGACATGCGCAAACGCTGCGCGCAGCTCGGGGCCGATGCGGTGTTCGACAAGTCCAGCGAGATCGACGCGCTCGTGGACGATTGCGCCCAGCTGGCGCTGCACCTGCGCACGCTGGGCTGAGGACCGGGCGCGGGGCCCGGCCGCCGATCAGTCGATCAGCTTGTTCTTCAGCGCGTAGTAGGTCAGGTCGCTGTTGGAGGCCAGGCTCATCTTCTCCATCAGCCGCGTGCGGTAGGTGCTCACGGTCTTGACCGACAGCGACAGCGCCTTGGCGATCTCGCCGGCGGTCTCGCCCTTCGCCAGCTTGAGGAAGACCTGGAACTCGCGCTCGGACAGCTGCTCGTGCGGCGCGCCGCCTTCCTTGCGGTTGAGCTGCTGCGCCAGCAGCTCGGCCACCGCGGGCGAGATGTAGCGGCGGCCCAGCGCGATGGTGCGGATCGCGTTGACGATCTCCATCGGCTCGCATTCCTTGTTGAGGTAGCCGCTCGCGCCCTGCCGGATCAGGTTCATCGCGTAGTGCTCCTCGGGGTAGCCCGAGAGGATGAGGATGCCCACGTCCGGGGCCTTGGCGCGGATCATGCCCAGCGCATCGATGCCGCTCTGGCCCGGCATGGACAGGTCCATCACCAGCACGTCGAGCTCGGTCGTGCGCACGAGGTCGATGGCTTCGCGGCCGCTGGCGGCCTCGCCGACGACGCGCAGGTCGACCTGCTCGGAGAAGAACTGCTTGAGTCCCGACCGCACGATGGCGTGGTCGTCGACGATGCCGACTTTGATCATGTGTCCGCTTCTCTTTCCATGGGCGCGCAGCGGGCCATTGTGGCCCAAACCTGCACTGAAATGGCCTACCCTTCCGGCGATGATTATTTCGGAATCCTTGGGCTGCGTGGGCATCCGGCGATGACCCGCACCGGCTCTTTCGGACTGCCGAGACCACTGCTGGGCTGGGCCTGCGCGCTGCTCGCGGCCTGCGTGCTCATCGGCGTGAGCGAGGCCGGCCACCGGCGTTCGGCCGCGGCGCTGGCGGCCATGGACGAGCAGGTGCAGGCACGCGCCGCGCTGAACGCCTTGTTGCACATGATGCTCGATGCCGAGACCGGCTCGCGCGGCTTCCTGCTCACCGGCGACGAGCGCGAGCTGCTGCCCTACCGGCGGGCGGCGGCGGGCCTGGGCCCGTTGCTGGAGCAGCTGCGCAGCGTGCATGCGGGACCGGCCGCCGAAGCCGCGGCGTTCACGCGCCTGGCGCAGGAGGCGCAGCGCCTGCTGGCCGAGATGGACCTGTCGGTGCGCATGCGCCAGCAGGGCCGCGAGGACGCCTGGACCCTGGTGCTGGCCAACGACGCCGGCCGCGCCCACATGCAGGTGATCCGCGCCCAGACCGGCGTGCTGGTCGAGGCCACCGGGCGGCGCATCGAGGCGGCCGAGCGCGAGGTGCGCCGCGCCCTCATGCTCGCCCGCGCGGGCATCGCGCTGGTGGCGCTCGCGGCCCTGGTGGCCTTCGGCCTGTCGCTGCGGCGCGGCCAGGCGCTGGCGCTGGCCGGCGAGCGCCAGCAGCAGGCGCTCGAGCGCGAGCGCGACCGGCTCGAGCAGCTGGTGCGCGAGCGCACCGAATCCCTCGAGCGCCTGGCCACCCACCTGCAGCAGGTGCGCGAGGACGAGCGCGGCCACCTGGCGCGCGAGCTGCACGACGAACTGGGCGCGCTGCTCACCGCGGCCAAGCTCGACGTCGCGCGCCTGAAGTCGCGGCTCGGCCCGCAGGCCGGCGACACCGCCGACCGCCTGCGGCACCTGGCCGGCACCCTGGACAGCGGCATCGCGCTCAAGCGCCGCATCATCGAGGACCTGCGCCCGTCCACCCTGGACAACCTGGGGCTCACCGCCTCGCTCGAGGTGCTCGCGCGCGAGTTCGCCGACCAGACCGGCATCGCGGTGCACACCCGGCTCGATGCGGTGGACCTGGCGCCGCCGCACCAGCTCACCGCGTTCCGGCTGGTGCAGGAGTCCCTGACCAACAGCGCGCGCCACGGCCACGCGCGCAGCGCGGACGTGGTGCTGCGCGATGCGGGCGCGCAGGTCGAGGTCAGCGTGCGCGACGACGGCCGCGGCTTCGACCCCGCGGAGGTGCGACCCGCCACGCATGGGCTGGCCGGCATGCGCCACCGCGTCGAGGCCGCCGGCGGGCGGCTGCTCGTCGAGTCGTCCCCCGGGGCCGGCACGCGGGTGATGGCGCTGCTGCCGGTGCGCAGCGACGTCACGCCGCCCGCCTGAGCGGCGGCGCACCGCGCACCCCACGCGCGTGCGGCGTCGCGCCGCCGGCCGCCATCGGCCACGTCCTACGTCCCCCCACCTTGCGCACCGACAGGCCCTGCTGACCTGTCCCCCTAGGCTGGTCTGCACAGCGCAAGTCCCACCCGCGTGCCGGCAACGGTGCCCTGCGCTGGCACCGCGGCACGCACGACCACTTCGAGGAAGGATTCCCATGGCCCTGACCAGAACCACCACGCGCTCGCAAGGCGGGCTCACCGACGACGCCATGGACAAGGTGCGCGACCTGCGCCTGGGCGTGCAGGACCTCGCCAGCCGCGGGCTGAGCGCCGTCAGCGACAGCGCGTCTGTCGCCCAGGAACGCCTGGGCCGCTACGCGAGCACCACCGGGCGCTACGTGACCGAGCAACCCGTGAAGTCGGCGCTGATCGCCGCCGCCGTAGGCGCTGCCGTCGCCGCCATCGTCATGGTCGCGCGCAGCCGCCGCAACCGCTGGTACTACTGACCCGAAGGAGCCGCGATGGCGCTCGTGCACCCGATCTTCTCGGTGCTGGTCAGCAAGCCCGACCTGGTGATGGACCACCTGGCCGGCTATGCCGCGCTGGCGCAGGAGGAAGCCGGTTCGGTGGGCGGGCAGCTGCTGCGCCGCACGATCGCCTGGGCGGCCTGCGGCGTCAGCGCCCTGCTGGCCGTGCTGTTCGGCGGCGTGGCGATCATGCTGGGGGCCGTCACCGACGGCTTCCACTGGGCGCTGGTGCTGGTGCCCGGCGTGTTCCTGGTGGCGGCGGTGGTGGCCTACGTCTACGCCGCGCGCCGCATGCCGGGGCGCGCCTTCGCCGAGCTGCGCGCGCAGCTCGATGCCGACGCGCAGGCCCTGCGCACGCTGGGGGGCCGGCCGTGAAGCACCACGCACCCGGCACCGACGGCGGCGAACCACCGGCCCGGCGGCTCGACCGCACGCGGCTGGCCATCCTCGAGCACGTGGCGCGGCGCGAGCAGCGCCATGCCGGCGCGCACGCCCACCATGAGCCCGACCCCGACCACGCGCTGGGCGCCGAGGCCCTGCCCGGCGACCATGCGGCCGCCGTGCAGCGCCCCCGCGCCGGCGGCGCCGGCGGCTGGTTCGGCGGCACGCGGGACCACATCGATGCCTGGTGGCGCCACCACCCGGCGCACATGGCCGTGGACCTCGCGCGGCCGGCCCTGTCCTCGTATGCACGGCGCAAGCCGGTGCAGTTCCTCGCGGTCGCGGCCGGCGCCGGTGCGGTGCTGATGCTGATGCGGCCCTGGAAGCTGATCTCCGTCGGCGGCGTGGCCGTCGCGCTGCTGAAGTCGCCGCAGGTGCTCGGCCTCGTGATGGGCGCGCTCTCGCGCGGCCACAACCCGCCCGACGACCAGGCCGCCCCGCCCGGCTGAGCCCCCACCCCGCGCGCACGGCGGCCGGGCAGGGCGCCGCGCGCCCTTGTCGCCCCTGCCCAGGAGATTCGCCATGACCACCCGCTTCGCCCCCCGCGTCCTCGCCATCGCCCTGCTGGCCGTCGCCAGCCTGGCCACCACCGGCTGCGCCGTCGTGCGCGGCCAGGAGAGCGCCGGCGCCTACGTCGACGACACCAGCGTGACCACCGCCGTGAAGGCCAAGTTCGTCGAGGACAAGACCGTCGACGCCGCCGCCATCAAGGTCGAGACCCTCAACGGCACGGTGCAGCTGTCCGGCTTCGCCAAGTCGAACGCGGAGAAGGCGCAGGCCGAATACCTGGCGCGCAACACCAAGGGCGTGCGGCAGGTGCAGAACAACATCTCCGTGCGGCCCTGAGCGGCACGCACGGCACGGGACGGAGCGCGCATGAGGACCTTCCGCTGCGACTACTGCGGGCACCCGCTGTTCTTCGAGAACGTCCGCTGCCTGCAGTGCGGCAGCGACCTGGCCTTCCTGCCGCACCGGCTGGCGCTGTGCGCCATCGAGCCGGCGGCGGCGGCTGGCCCGGGCGGGTCCGATGCCGCGGCCGCGCCCGGGGTCTGGCAGCGCAAGGTCGCGCGTAACCGCACCGACACGCGCCGGCTGTGGAAGCTGTGCCGCAACCACGTCGAGCAGCAGGCCTGCAACTTCGCGCTGCCGCACGACGACCCGGCGGACTACTGCGCCTCGTGCCGGGAGACCCGCACCCTGCCCGACCTGTCCGTGCCCGAGAACCGCACCCGCTGGTACCGCATCGAGGTGGCCAAGCGGCGGCTGTTCTACACGTTGGCCCACCTGGGGCTGGTGCGCACGCTGCCGCCGGGCGGCGAGCGTGACGGCCCGGTCTACGACTTCAAGGCCGACACGCCGCAGCAGAAGGTGATGACCGGCCATGCCAACGGCCTCATCACGCTCAACGTGGCCGAGGCCGACGATGCCGAGCGGGTCGCCCGCCGGGTGGCGCTGCACGAGCCGTACCGCACCCTGCTGGGCCACCTGCGGCACGAGTCGGGCCACTACTACTGGGACCGGCTGATCCTCGAGGAGGACCGGGTGGCCGAGTACCGCGCGCTGTTCGGCGACGAATCGCTCGACTACGCCCAGGCGCTGCAGGACCACTACGCCCGCGGCGGCCAGCTGCCCGGCTGGCAGGACCGCTACGTCAGCGCGTACGCGACCTCGCACCCCTGGGAGGACTGGGCCGAGACCTGGGCCCACTACCTGCACATGGTCGACCTGCTGGAGACCGCCGCCGCGTTCAACACCCGCGTCGAGCTGCCCGGCGGCGAGGGCGAGGAGGTCGACGACCCCTTCGAGGCCAGCAAGCCCGACTTCGACACCATGCTCGAGCAGTGGGTGCCGGTGACGCTGCTGGTCAACAGCCTGAACCGCAGCCTGGGCCAGGAGGACGCCTACCCGTTCGCCCTGCCGCCGCCGGCGGTGGAGAAGCTGCGCTTCATCCACGACGTGGTCTACAGCCCGCGCAAGGCGCCCGCGCTGGCCGAGGCGCAGGCGGCCGCCGCCGCGGCCTGAGGCACGCGCCGGCCGCCGGCGCTCAGGACGAGGTCAGCGTCAGCTGGTCGTTCACGGCCTGCACGTCGCGGGCCTGCCGCGCGACCTCGGCCGCCCGCGCCTTGGCCGCCAGCGTGGGCACCGGGCCGCTGAGCGTCACGATGCCCCCGCGCGTGTCCACGTCGATCGCCAGCTGCTGCAGTTCGCGGTCGGCCGCCAGCGCCGCGCGCACCTGCAGCGTGATGCGCGCATCCACCGCCGGCGGTGCCGCCGTGCCGGGCAGGCCGGCCAGCGGATTGCGGGTGCCGGCCGCCGGCGGTGGCGTGGCCGCGGCCGGTGCCCCGCCCATGCGGGCCGTCTCGCGCCCGGCGCCCCGCTCCTCGCCATCGGCCGTCGCCTGCGCACGCTGGCGTGCGTCACGTGCCTCGCCGGCCGACGCGCGGGCTTCACGCGCGGCCTGTTCCCAGCGCGAGCCGCTGCCCGCGCGCGGGCCGTCGGGGTCCATCGGTGGCGGCGGCCCGCAGGCCGCCAGGGTGGCGCAGGCGGCGGCGCAGGCGAGGCAGCGCAGCAGGACGGGCATGGGAGATCCTCCTCGGCGGGTGACCGGCCCACTGTCGGACGCCACAGCCGTGCCGCCCAGCAGCCGGCGGCGGCGGTCGCGGTAGGACGCCGCCGCGCTCAGACGGCGCCGCGCGCCAGGTCCTGCTCCATCGCCTTGACGATGCGCGCCAGCCGGTCGCCCAGCTGCTCGGTGCTGAGCTTCTCGCGGAAGCGCTCGACCATCAGGGGCAGGCTCATGGGGCTGGGATGCCTGAGCTCCACCAGGTCGAGCCGGCAGCCCTGCAGCCGCTGCAGCGTGGACCGCAGCCGCGCGATGTCCAGCTCCTGGCTGAGCACCTCCTGCTCGGCCTGCGCCAGCAGCAGGTTGCCCTGGTCGTACTTGCGGAACACCTCCCAGAACAGGCCGCTGGAGGCCTGCAGCTGGCGCATGCTGCGCGGCTGGCCCGGGTAGCCGCTGAACACCAGGCCGGCCACCCGCGCGATCTCGCGGAAGCGCCGCTGCG
This sequence comes from Comamonadaceae bacterium, assembly GCA_027484575.1. Taxonomy (GTDB): domain Bacteria; phylum Pseudomonadota; class Gammaproteobacteria; order Burkholderiales; family Burkholderiaceae_C; genus Ramlibacter. The sequence continues at coordinate 189,552 of JAIXSQ010000010.1, read as the reverse complement.
CCAGCTCGGAGGCGTTGAGCGAAGCCAGCACGTCGTGCAGCAGGTCCGGCCCGGCCGCCAGCGCGCTGCCGTCCAGCACCGGGCCGAGGTCGAAGGGCTCGGCGCTCACCAGCTCGAAGCCGTAGTCGTTGACCGAGATGCTGAAGGTGCCCGGCCGCTCGCGCGCCAGCCGCCAGGCCAGCAGGCTGGCCAGCCCCAGGTGGACGTGGCGCCCGGCGAAGGGATGCAGGTACAGGTGCTGGCCCTCGCGCGAGCGGTAGCTCTCGGCCAGCAGCATGCCGGGCACCGGGATGCGCGACAGCCGCGCCTGGGTCTCGAGCATGGGCCGGGCGGCCTGCAGCTCGGGATGCGGGTACGCGCCGGCGGCGGCCACGGCCAGCATGTCGAGCACCGCGTCGCCCAGCTCGTCCGACAGCGCCATCTTGCTGCCCTGCCAGGTGGGCACCGTGCCCTTGCGCTTGGTGGGCTTGCGCACGTAGGCCACCATCTCGCGCACCCGCACGAACTCCAGCAGCCGGCCGGCGAAGTAGAACGCGTCGCCGGGCCGCAGCCGGGCGATGAAGCCTTCCTCGATGGTGCCGATGCGCCCGCCGGTCATCCACTTCACCTGCATCGTCGCGTCGCTGACGATGGTGCCCACCGACAGCCGGTGGCGCCGCGCGATCCCGGCATCGGGCACCCGCCACAGCCCGTCGTCGCCGCGCGCGATGCGGTGGTAATCGGGATAGGCCGACAGGCTCTCGCCGCCCTGCTCGCAAAAGCGCATCGCCCAGTCGAACTCGGCCCGCGTGAGGGCCCGGTACGACCAGGCGCCGCGCACCTCGTCGTACAGCGCGTCGGCATCGAAGCCGCCGCCCAGCGCCACCGTGACCAGGTGCTGCACCAGCACGTCCAGCGGCTTGGCCGGCGGCTCGCGCCGCTCGACCCGGCCGGCCAGCGCGGCCACCCGGGCGGCCGCGGCCTCGACCAGTTCCATGGTGTGCGTGGGCACCAGCGTGAGCCGGCTGGCGCGCCCGGGCTGGTGGCCGCTGCGGCCGGCGCGCTGCAGCATGCGGGCGATGCCCTTGGCCGAGCCGACCTGCAGCACCCGCTCGACCGGCAGGAAGTCCACGCCCAGGTCCAGCGACGAGGTCGCCACCACCGCGCGCAGCGTGCCGGCCTTCAGCCCGGCCTCGACCCACTCGCGGGTCTCGCGGTCCAGCGAGCCGTGGTGGATCGCGATGTCGCCGGCCCACTCCGGGCGCGCCTCGAGCAGCAGCTGGTACCAGATCTCGGCCTGCGAGCGCACGTTGGTGAACACCAGCGTGCTGCCGGTGGAGGCCGCGATCTCGTCGACCACCGGCTGCTGCATGCGCGCGCCCAGGTGCCCGGCCCACGAGTAGCGGCCCGGGTCGGGCGGGATCAGCGTGTCGATGGCCAGCTGCTTGTCGATGCGGCCGCGCACCAGCACCGGCGCCGGCCGTGCCTGCGGGTCGGCCAGCACGGCCAGCGCCTGGTCCAGGTTGCCCAGCGTGGCGCTCAGGCCCCATGCGACCAATGCCGGGTTCCAGCGCCGCAGCCGCGCCAGCGCCAGCTGCAGCTGCACGCCGCGCTTGCTGCCCAGCAGCTCGTGCCATTCGTCGACCACCACGTACGCCGTGCCGGCCAGCTCCTCGCGCGCGCGCTCGCGGGTCAGCAGCAGGCTCAGCGATTCGGGCGTGGTGACCAGCACCGTGGGCAGGCGCCGGTCCTGCCTGGCGCGCTCGGCCGCGGGCGTGTCGCCGGTGCGCTGGCCCAGGGTCCAGGCCGGGGCCAGCTCGCCCAGCGGCTCGGCCAGGGCGCGCGCGGTGTCGGCGGCCAGCGCGCGCATGGGGGTGATCCACAGCACCCGCAAGGGCTCGGCGCCGCGGCCGGGCGGATGGGCGCGCAGCAGCGCATCGAGCACGCCCAGCCACACCGCGTAGGTCTTGCCCGCGCCGGTGGTGGCGTGCAGCAGGCCGCTGCGGCCCTCGCCGATGGCGGCCCAGGCCTCGTGCTGGAACGGGAACGGCGTCCAGCCCCGGGCGCGCATCCACACATCGGCCGCCGATGCGGGGGTGGGCGGGTCGCCGCGGGCAGGACGGGGAACGGCGGGTCGCTTCGCCATGGGAGGCCGGATTGTGGCGGCGGCCCCCCGGGGCTGGCTTAAGCTCGGCGCATGTCCCTGTCACGCTGGTTGCCCTTCCTGCGCTGGCCGCGGCCCACCGCCCAGCTGTTGCGCGGCGAGGTGGCGGCGGCGCTGACGGTGGCCGTGGTCATGGTCCCGCAGTCGGTCGCGTATGCCGGCCTGGCGGGCATGCCGCTGGTCACCGGCCTGTACGCCACCTTCCTGCCCATGCTGGCGGCCGTGCTGTTCAGCGGCTCGACCCGGCTGTCGGTCGGCCCCTCGGCGCTGAGCAGCGTGCTGGTCGGCGCATCCCTCGTCGGCCTGGCGCCGCCGGGCAGCGCGCAATGGGTGCTGCTGGCCGTGTGGCTGGCGCTGCTGGCCGGCGCGATGCAGGTGGCCGTGGGCGCCACCGGCTCGGCCTGGGTGCTCAACCTCGTGAGCTCGCCCGTGCTCACCGGCTTCAGCCAGGCCGCCGCGGTGCTGATCATCTGGTCGCAGCTGCCGCAGCTGGTGGGCCTGGCCGGCAAGCTCGGCACCCTGCTGCAGGGCGCGCAGCCGAACCCGGAGGCGCTGGCCTACGGCCTGGCGAGCGTGGTCCTGTTCGAGGTCGGCAAGCGCAAGCTGCCCAGGCTGCCCATGGCCCTGCTGGTGCTGGCCGGCGCGGCGGCCCTCAGCGCCGCGACCGGCTTCGCGGCGCGCGGCGGCCCGGTGGTGGGCACCCTGCCCGCCGGCCTGCCGGGCTTCTACTGGCCCGCCCTGCCCGACTGGGACGTGTTCCGCGCGCTGGTGGCGCCGGCGCTGGTGATCGCGCTGGTCAGCTCGATGGAGATGGCCTCCAGCGCCAAGATCGAGAGCCAGCGCGACGGCAAGCGCTGGGACGCCAGCCAGGACCTGGTGGGCCAGGGCGTGGGCAAGATCGTCGCGGGCTTCAGCGGCGCCTTCCCCACCAGCACCTCGTTCTCCCGCTCGGCCATCACGCTCTACGCCGGCGCCAGGACCGGCTGGGCGACGGTGGCCGCCTGCGTGATCGTGCTGGCGGTGCTGCTGTTCCTCACCCCGGCGCTGTACCACGTGCCCTCGGCCGTGCTGTCGGCGGTGGTGGTCACGGCGGTCGCCGGCCTGCTCAAGCCGCGGGTGTTCCGCAGCCTGTGGCAGGTGGACCGGGTCGAGGCCGTCACCGCGCTGGTGACCTTCGCCGTGACCATCCTGTCGGCGCCGGCGATCTACTGGGGCGTGCTCACCGGCGTGCTGCTGGGGCTGGCGCACTTTTTGTACCTGCGGCTGCACCCGCGCATCATCGAGGTGGGCCTGCACCCGGACGGCAGCCTGCGCGACCGCCACCTGTGGCAGCTGGCCCCCATCGCCGCAAACACCTATGCGCTGCGGATGGACGCCGAACTCGACTTCGCCTCGGCCTCGGCGCTGGAGCGCAACCTGGTCGAGCACCTGGCGGCGCACCCGGGCACGCGCCACGTGCTGCTGTTCGCGCAGCCGCTCAACCGCATCGACGCCACCGGTGTCGAGACCTTCGGCGCCCTGCGCAAGCTGCTGGCCGGCCGCGGCATCACGCTGCACCTGGTGGGGCTGAAGCTGCCGGTGGAGACGGTGCTGCGCAAGGCGGGGGAACTGCGGGACGACGACGCGCTGGTCAAGACGTGGCGGACGGAGACGGAGGCGCTGGTGGCCTTCGGGCGGTTGAGTCCATGAGTCCCTTCGGAGCGGGCCCGGCGGTGCCGGGCCGCAAGCCGCCGTCGGAGCTGATCGCGACCTTCCTCGCGGCCGGCCTGTCCTGGTCGGAGCTGCAGCGCCGGCTGGACGCCGAGCCCGACCCAGCCTGGCTGCAGTTTGCGCTGCGCATCGGCGCCGGCATCCCGGTGCACCACTCACCCGAGATCCCGAGCCAGTCCTTCTCGGCAAGCGTGGAGGCGGCGCGGGCCTACCTGGCCCGCGTCCGCACGGCCTGCCTGCGCCCGGGCGAGGATTGGCTGTCGCGCCGGGACGGCGCGGCCCAGGCCCCGGCGCGCCCGCCGGTCTCGCAGCCGATCTACTTCATCGCGGTGGGCGCAGGCGCGCGGCCCGCCAACATCGTCTACGTGGGCCAGACCTCCAGCACGACGGGCCGGTTCGACAACGGTCATGTGGCGGCCACGCGGCTGAACGATCCCAGCTACGACGGCCGGCCCAAGCGGGTCCACATGTGCGAGGTCCAGGTGCGGATCGACGAGGACACCTGGGTCAACATCGAGTTCCTGCGCGCCGGCAAGGCGCTGCTGACGCAGCTGGAAGCGCAGCTGATCCTGCAGCTCGACCCCGTGTTCAACGCACCCAGGACCAAGGACCCGCGGGCCGGCGCGTTCGTCGTGCTGCACGACAACGCCCAGCGGCTGCACCCCTTGGACGGCATGTACCTGGACCCCGCGGGCCTGCAGCCGCTGGCCACCTGAACGGGTCGGCCGCGCCGGGGCCGGCGCGCTTCAGAAGGTCTGCCAGTCGGCGCCCGCGTCCGCTGCCGCCTGCCGCGACGTCACCGCGGCGGGCCGGCCGACAGCAGGGCCGGTGTGACGCGCGACCGGGGCAAGGCCCGCTGGCTGCGGGGCGGGCCCGCCCTGCACCTGGCCGCCCAGGCGGAACACGCCCACCGTCGACACCAGCTGGCGGGCCTGGCTCCTGAGGCTGTCGGCGGCCGCGGCACTCTGCTCGACCAGCGCGGCGTTCTGCTGCGTGACCTGGTCCATCTGCTGCACGGCCTCCTCGATCTGCGCCACGCCCGCGCTCTGCTCGCGGCTGGCGGCGCTGATCTCGCCCATGAGCGCGTGCACGCGCCGGATCGCCTCGACCACTTCGGCCATCGTGGCACCGGCCTGGTCGGCCAGTTGCGTGCCCTGCTCGACACGGCCCACGCTGTCGGTGATCAGCTGCTTGATCTCCTTGGCGGCCTCGGCGCTGCGCTGGGCCAGCGTGCGCACCTCGCCGGCCACCACGGCGAAGCCGCGGCCCTGCTCGCCGGCGCGCGCCGCCTCCACCGCGGCATTGAGCGCCAGGATGTTGGTCTGGAAAGCGATGCCGTCGATGGTGCCGATGATGTCGGCGATGCGGCGGCTGCTCTGGTGGATGCCCTGCATGGTCGCGACCACCTCGCCCACGACCTGGCCACCGCGGCCGGCCACTTCGGCGGCATCGGCCGCCAGCGCGTCGCCCTGCTGGGCGTTGGACGCATTCGACTGCACCGTGGCCGCCAGCTGCTTCATCGAGGCGGCGGTCTGCTGCAGCGCGCTGGCCTGCTCCTCGGTGCGGCTGGACAGGTCGATGTTGCCCTGCGCGATCTGGCTCGAGGCGGTCGCGACCGAATCGGCGTTCTCGCGCACCGTGTGCACCAGGCCGGCCAGCCCGTCCTGCATGCGCTTGAGCGCCGCCAGCAGGCTGGCATCGTCACCGGCGCGCAGCTGGATCGGTGCGCCCAGGTCGCCATCGGCCACGCGCCGCGCCAGCTCGGCAGCGCTGTCGGGCTCACCACCGAGCGAGCGGGTGACCGACCGCACGAGCAGCACGGCCAGGGCGACGGACACGGCAGCTGCCAGCAGCGTCATGGCCGCCATCCATGCCTTGGCCGACGCGTAGGCCGCCTGCGAACCGGTCGCCGCCGCCTGCGATCCCTGGTCGTTGATGTCGACCAGCCGGCCGATCTGCTCGGCCATGGCATTGAATTCGTCACGCGAGGCCCCGCGGAACAGCGCGCGCGCCTCCTCCGCGCCGGCGGGGCCGCTGCGCGACAAGGCGAACAGGCGCTCGCGCGTGGCGATCCAGCTGGCACGGCTCCTGGCGAACTCCTCGTAGGCGGCACGCTCCTGCGGCGAGGAGATCAATGGCTCGTAGGCCTTCATCTTCGCGCCCATCGTGGCGCGCAGCTCGCCGACGCGGCGCTCGATGTCCGCCAGCTCCGACGCGTGCGCGGACAGCAGGTGGTCGGCCTCGGCGCGGCGCAGCTGGTTGGCCGTGGTGCGGATCTCGCCCAGCACCTTGATGCTGGGCAGCCAGTTGCCGGCGATGTCCTGGGCGGCGGCGTTCACGCCGGCCAGGCGCGTGAGCGCGAACCCGGCGATGGCCACGGTCAGGACGATCAGGGTGGCAAAGGCCAGCCCGAGGCGGCTGGCGAGGGTCATGCGGGAAGTCGGGGACATGTGGCGGTTCCGGTGTCTCGCCTGCCGGAGGTGGCAGGTCGAGCGAGGCTAGGAGCCGCTGTCGGTCTGCCACTTGATCCCGCGCAACGGGCCACCTGCGGCGTGGGCTCCATTTGCCTAGGCATGCGCGGCCGTTTCCCTACCCCGTGCGCCGATCCTTGCGGCGCGGAGGGCCGGTCGACCACGCGCCCACGCGCCGGCCGCCCCTGAACCATCGGTTCAGGCCCGGTCCACCGGCACGCCGCTTCCCGCCCCGCAACAGCCGACGGACACTCCCATCACCGCAGCAAGGAGCACCGACATGCACCGCTCGACCCGTACGCTGGCTATGACCGTCCTGGTGGCCCTCGCCCCGTGCGCAATCGCGGACAACGCCTATCCCGCCCGGGCCGTCCGGCTGGTCGTGCCGACACCGGCCGGTGGCCCGAGCGACGCGGCTGCCCGCGCGCTCGCCAAGGGAATGGCAGCTTCGCTGGGCCGTGAGGTGGTCGTGGACAACCGGCCCGGGGCCAACACCGGCATTGGCGCGGGCGCCGTCCTGAACGCGACGCCGGACGGGTACACCGTCCTCTTCGCACTCGCGTCGAACGCAGGCTTGCCGCACCTCAGCAAGGCATCGCCGTACAGGTCGCTCGCCGAATTCACCGCGATCGCGGCCATCGGTGGGAACACGCAATGCCTGGTGATCCCATCTGCACTGCCGGCCAAGACCCTGGCCGAGTTCGCCGCGCTCGCCAAGGCGAGCCCGAAACCGCTGATGCGCGGGGCCAACAACGTCTCGGAGGACATGGTGGCCGGACAAGTCACCAGCGCGCTCGGCTTCCAGCTCGAACGCGTGCCGTACAAGGGCGCCCCGCAGCTGCTGCCAGACCTGCTCGAAGGGCGGATCCACGCGGCCGTGCTGCCGGTCGGCGCGAGCCTGCCACACGTGCGATCCGGCCGGCTGGCGATGCTGGGCTGCAGCGCGGCCGAGCGCATGGCCGCGCTTCCGGCCGTTCCCACCCTGGGCGAGGCAGGTGTACCGGCAGCCCCGCTGATCTCGGCCCACTTCGTTCTGGGGCCACCGGGACTGCGGGCGGAACTCGTGGACCGCCTGGCAGCGGCGGTGCGCCAGGCGACGGAGACGTCCGAGTTCAGGCAGGAGATGGACCGCCTGCTGATCGTGGGCCCCGTGCGCACGCCCGGCGAAACGCGCGAGCTGATGCGGCAGGCGGAAGCCCAGTACGTGCAACATGTCCGCGAGACCGGCGCGAGCCTCGACTGACGCGCGGTCTCAGCGATGCGCCAACCAGCTCGAGGCACGCCGCGCGCTGCCGTGGTGCCATGCCGGCCGGCCATCGCCCCGCCATGCCGGGCCGCTGCTGCCCAGCTGCGCCAGTTCGGCGCAACGGACCGTCAGGAACTCGGCCAGAACGCGCAGCCGCGAGCTGCGGCGTTGCTCGGGACGGAAATAGATCGCCAGCGGGGGCGCGTCCATCAGCTCCCAGTCGAGCAGCACGGGGACCAGCCTGCCGCTGGCCAGCGCCTGCTGTTCGGTGGCGTGCGACACCCGCATCACGCCGGCATCGCGCAACGCGAGTTCGACCAGGTGATCGCGGTGGTTGGAGCTGCACCAGCCGCTGACGACGACCTGCTCGACCTCCTCCCCCTGTTGGCCTGCCCGCCTGTAGCGCCAGAGGTCCAGCAGCTTCCCATAGGGATTGCGGTAGCACAGGCAGTTGTGCTCGGACAGTTCGCCGGGGTGGCGCGGGATGCCATGGCGCTTCCAATAGGCGCCGGTCGCCACCGTCACCTGGGGCAGGACCGGCAGGTCACGCCGCACCCAGTCGCCGGCATCGAACCATCCGTGCAGAACGAGGACGTCGCAGTCGCGGGCGGCCGGCTCGTCCACGTGGACCACGGCCCGCACGTCCAGCGTGAGGTCGGGGTAGTCGGCATGGAACGCAGGGAGCACCGGTGTGATGGCGTGCTGGAAGAAGAACGGGGTCGCACCCACCACCAGGGTGCCCTGCGGGCGCTGGCGCCCGTGCCGCAGGCCCTCCTCGGCCGCCTGCAGCTGCGCGACCAGAGGCCCGCAGGCCTCGGCGTACTGCAGCCCGTCGGTGGTCAGCTTCAGTCCCCGCGCGTCGCGTTCGAACAGCCTGGCGCCCAACTGCGCCTCGAGTGCGGACACGAGTTTCGACACGGCCTGCAGTGTCACGCCTTGCTGACGTGCAGCCGCCGACAGGCTGCCCGCCTGGGCCGCGGCGAGGAAGTACTGGATCGCCTTGAGCTTGTCCATGCCGGGCCGGAGTGTGGCCCGGCCGCGGCCGGATTGGCAATGTGCGCAGGCGCCGCTGCGGGACGGCGGCCGCCGGCGAGGGGATGCAGGTGAGCGCCCCGGCCCCGTCCATCCACGCAGCGCCATTCGTCTTCGACGACGGCGCCGCCTACGAGCTCATGATGGGGCGCTGGAGCACCCGCGTGGCGCAGCCCTTCCTCGACTGGCTGGCCCTCCCGCACGGACTGGACTGGCTGGACGACGGCTGCGGGGACGGCTCGTTCACGGACGTGCTGGTGTCCCGCCAGCATCCGGCCCGCGTGGTGGGAGTCGACCCCTCGCAGGCCCAACTGGCCTACGCGAGGCGGCGGCCCGGCCTGGCGCAGGTGCGTTTCCTGGTGGGCGACGCGCAGGCCCTGCCGCTGGCCTCGGCGTGCATGGATGCGGCGGTGATGGCACTGGTCCTGTTCTTCGTCCCCGATCCGGCGCAGGGCGTGCGCGAGCTCGCCCGTGTCACCCGCCCGGGCGGCACCGTCGCGGCCTACCACTGGGACGTGGCCGGTGGAGGCTTTCCGCTCCAGGCGATCGCCGACGCCCTCCGCGCAGAAGGCCACCCGAGCCAGGGTCCCCCGAGCGCATGGGCCTCGTCCGAGCGCGCGTCGGTCGAACTCTGGCGGGGCGCGGGCCTCGCCGACGTCCAGACCTGCCGGATCGAGGTCAGCCGCAGGTTCGGCTCTTTCGAGGAGTTCTGGCGCACCGCCCGCGGCAGCCCCCGCGTGCGGGACCTGCTCGCCACGGCGGCACCGGAGCAACTGCACGTGCTGCAGGCCCGTGTGCGCGAACGTCTGGGGGTCGAAGGCGACGGCCCGGTGTCGGTCAGGGCGCGCGCCAATGCCGTGAAAGGCACCAAGCCCGCCTGACCCGGGCCGGGGCGCAGTGCCGGTCCGGCTACAGGAAACGCTCCAGCACCCCCCGCGACTTCCGATCCAGCTTCCACCGGTCCTCGATCCGGAAGTTGATCCCCTCGGCACTGGCGATCAGCAGCGTGCCCCCGCCCAGCCGGCGGATGTCCTCCTCGCCCTTGAGCACGAAGCGCGTCGGGCCGCGGTCGGTCTGCACGTGCCAGGTGCTGGGGGTGGCGAAGCCGGAGACCGACTCGATGCGCAGCACGGTCGGCACGAACTCGCGGCCGGCGAGCTCCTCGCGCAGCAGGTCGCGGGCCGGCCCGGGCAGGTCGGACAGCAGCGGGATCCAGGCCACCTCGCGGCCCTCGGTGCTCACGAGCGAGACGCCCTCGTCGGGCGCGGCCAGGGGGAAGGCGCGCACGGGCACCACGCCCTCGTGCACGGTGCCGTCGTCCAGCGTCAGGACCAGCCGGCCGTAGGGATTGCGTTCGATGCGGACCATGCTCATTGCCCCGCGGGGTGGGCCGCCGGCGCGGGCGGCGCCAGCAGTTGGCGGGGGTCGCCGCCGTCCTCGCCGTCCTCGCGGTCGACCTGGCGCGCCTGCGCCTGGTACAGCCGCCAGTAGAAGCCCTGGCGCGCCATCAGCTCGTCGTGCGGGCCGACCTCGACCACGCGGCCGCGGTCCATCACCACCAGGCGGTCGGCCTTGCGCAGGGTGGACAGGCGGTGGGCGATGGCGATGGTGGTGCGGCCCTGCACCAGGTTGTCCAGCGCCTTCTGGATCTCCTTCTCGGTCTCGGTGTCCACGCTGGAGGTGGCCTCGTCCAGGATCAGGATGCAGGGGTCGATCAGCAGCGCGCGCGCGATCGAGATGCGCTGGCGCTCGCCGCCCGACAGGCCCTGGCCGCGCTCGCCCACCATCGAGTCGTAGCCCAGCGGCAACCGCAGGATGAACTCGTGCGCGTGGGCCGCGCGGGCCGCCGCGACGATCTCGGCGCGGGTGGCGTCCGGGCGGCCGTAGGCGATGTTCTCGGCGATGGTGCCGAAGAACAGGAACGGCTCCTGCAGCACCAGCCCGATGTGGCGGCGGTAGTCGGCGATGCCCAGGCGCCGGATGTCGGTGCCGTCGACGCGGATCGCGCCCTCGGTCACGTCGTAGAAGCGGCAGATCAGGTTGACCAGCGTGCTCTTGCCCGATCCGCTGTGGCCCACCAGCCCGATCATCTCGCCCGGCCGGATCGACAGGTCCAGCTCGCGGATCACGCTGCGGTTGCCGTAGCGAAAGCCCAGCCCGCGCATCTCGATGGCGCCCTGCATCGCCGCGATCTTCACCGGCTGGGCCGGCTCGGGGACGTTGGAGACATGGTCCAGGATGTCGAAGATGCGCTTGGCCCCGGCGGCCGCCTTCTGCGTGACCGAGACGATGCGGCTCATCGAGTCCAGCCGGGTGTAGAAGCGGCCGATGTAGGCGATGAAGGCGGTCAGCACGCCCACGGTGATCTGCGAGCGGCTGACCAGCCAGATGCCGAAGCCCCACACCACCAGCAGGCCCACGTCGGTCAGCAGCGACACGGTGGGCGAGAACACGCTCCAGGTCTTGTTCAACTTGTCGTTGACGGCCAGGTTGGTCTGGTTGGCCTCGCGGAAGCGCTGGGCCTCGCGCCGCTCCTGGGCGAAGGCCTTGACCACCCGGATGCCGGGGATGGTGTCGGCCAGCACGCTGGTGACGTCGCCCCAGACGCGGTCGATCTTCTCGAAGCCGGTGCGCAGCCGGTCGCGCACGGCGTGGATCATCCAGGCGATGAACGGCAGCGGCAGCAGCGTGGCGGCGGCCAGCCAGGGGTCGATGGAGAACAGGATGGCCGCCGTCATGGCGAACATCAGCACGTCGGTCAGGAAGTCCAGCGCGTGCAGCGACAGGAACACCGAGATCCGGTCGGTTTCCGAGCCGATGCGGGCCACCAGGTCGCCGGTGCGCTTGCCGCCGAAGTAGTCCAGCGACAGCTGCAGCAGGTGCTCGAAGGCGGTGGTGCGCAGGTCGGCCGCGATGCGCTCGGACACCAGCGCCAGCAGCCAGGTGCGGGCCCAGCCCAGGCCCCAGGCCAGCAGGGCCGAGCCGAGCAGGCCGGCCAGCAGCAGCAGCACGTAGGCGGGGTCGATCTGCTGGCCGTTCTGGAACGGGATCAGCACCTCGTCCATCAACGGGATGGTCAGGTAGGGTGGCACCAGGGTGGCCGCGGTCGAGGCCAGGGTCAGCCCGAAGCCGATGGCCAGCTGCCGGCGGTACGGGCGGGCGAAGCGGCCCAGCCGCAGCAGCACCCAGGTCGAGGGCGGCCGGGTGTCCTCGTCGGCCTCGTCGTCGGCCTCCCCCTCGTCGGCCGGCTCGGCCGGGGCCGGGGCGCCGGACTGCTGCCGCTCGAAGCGGGCGACGAAGGCCAGCACCGCGCCCTGCTGGGGCAGGGTGTAGCGCCACAGGGCCAGCCGGCCGTGGGGGTCGAGCAGCTCCAGGGTGCCCAGGCCGCCGTGGTCGGCCTGGCGCAGGGCCAGCCCGGGGGCCAGCGGCCAGTCGGCCCAGGCCCCGTCGGCCCAGGCCAGCAGGCGGCGGTCGGTCAGGGCCAGGGCGCCCGTGCCGAACCGCATCGCGCCGTCGATGTCAACCTCCAGGGTGCCGAGAACGTTCTCGGCAGGGCCGAGCCTGTTGTTGAGCGCCTTGCGCCAGTCCGGGCCCGGCGATTCGACGGCCGGAAAAGTAGATTGCATGCGGCGGTGGTGGAAAAAACACTGGGCCCGTGCCCTGATCAGAACGCGGATTTTCGCCCAAGCCGGCACCTGCCCATGAGCAAGAAGAACGACATCCGACTGCTGCGCATCCGATACCTGCGCGGCCCCAACCTCTGGACCTACCGTCCGGTGCTCGAAACCTGGCTGGACCTGGGCGAGCTGGAAGACTGGCCGTCCAACCGGCTGCCGGGCCTGAACCAGCGCCTGACGACCTGGCTGCCAGCCCTGATCGAGCACCACTGCGGCGTGGGCGAGCGGGGTGGTTTCCTGCAGCGGCTCGAAGAGGGCACCTGGGCCGGCCACATCCTCGAGCACGTGGTGATCGAGCTGCTGAACCTGGCCGGCATGCCCACCGCCTTCGGCCAGACCCGCAGCACCTCCCGGGTCGGCGTCTACCGGATGGTGTTCCGGGCCCGCGACGAGCAGGTGGCCCGCAGCGCCCTGGCCCACGGCCACAAGCTGCTGATGGCCGCCATCAATGACGAACCGTTCGACGTGGCCGCCGCCGTGGCCGACATCACCGAGCAGGTCGACCGCTCCTACCTGGGCCCCAGCACCGCAGCCATTGTCGCGGCCGCGACAGATCGCCGCATCCCGCACATCCGCCTGAACGACGGCAACCTGGTGCAGCTGGGCCACGGTGCCCGCCAGCGCCGCATCTGGACCGCCGAGACCGACCGCACCAGCGCCATCGCCCAGGGCATCGCCGGCGACAAGGACCTGACCAAGCGCCTGATCGCCGGCTGCGGCGTGCCGGTGCCCGAGGGCCAGGTGGTCGCCAGCCCGGCCGAGGCCTGGGAAGCCGCCCAGGACATCGGGCTGCCGGTGGTGGTCAAGCCCACCGACGCCAACCACGGCCGCGGGGTGATGCTGGACCTGCGCACCCAGGCCGAGGTCGAGGCCGCCTTCGGCATCGCCGACCGCGAGGGCAGCGAGGTGATGGTCGAGCGATACGTGCCCGGCGACGAGCACCGGCTGCTGGTGGTCGGCGGCCGGGTGGTGGCGGCCGTGCGCGGCGAGTCGGCCTGGGTCACGGCCGACGGCCGCTCCACCGTGCGCCAGCTGGTGGACGCCCAGTTGAACAGCGACCCGCGCCGCGGCGAGGCCGAGGACTACCCGCTGGACAAGCTGGTGTTCGAGAAGAACGAGGTGATGGTGGGCGAGCTGGCCCGCCAGGGCCTGACGCCCGAGTCCGTACCCGAGGCCGGCCGCAAGGTGGTGATCCTGCGCAACGGCAACCTGTCGATCGACTGCACCGACCAGGTCCATCCCGAGGTCGAGCACGTGGCCACCCTGGCCGCCCGCATCGTCGGCCTGGACATCGCCGGCATCGACCTGGTGGCGCAGGACATCTCGCGCCCGCTGCACGCGCAGGGCGGCGCCGTCGTCGAGGTGAACGCCGGCCCCGGCCTGCTGATGCACCTGAAGCCGGCCGTGGGCCAGCCCCGCCCGGTGGGCCGCCCGATCGTCGAGGCGCTGTTCCCCGAGGACGCCCGCGACCCCCACCCCGGCCGCATCCCCATCGTCGGCATCGCCGGCACCCGCGGCACCGCCCGCATCGCCCGGCTGGTCGCCTGGCTGGCGCAGCTGCGCGGCCTGCGCGTGGGCCTGGCCTGCGCCGAGGGCCTGTACTTCGACCGCCGCCGCCTGGCCGCCGGCGACGCGCGTCCGTTCGACGTGGCGCACCGGCTGCTGGTCAACCGCAACGTGCAGGCGGCGGTGTTCGAGAACGACGCCCGCTGCGTGCTGCACGACGGCCTGCCCTACGACCGCTGCACCGTCGGCGTGGTCACCGACCTGGACGGCGCCGAGGCGCTGGCCGACTTCGACGTGCAGACGCCCGAGCAGGTGGCCAAGGCCGTGCGCACCCAGGTCGACGTGGTGCTCGACGACGGCGTGGCCGTGCTCAACGCCGCCGACGAGCGCATCGCCGCCATGGCCGACCTGTGCGACGGCGAGGTGATCCTCTACGCCGTCGACCCCGCCAACCCGGCGCTGCAGGCCCACCGCGCGCGCAACGGCCGCGTGGTGTTCCTGCAGGACGGCCGCCCCGTGCTGGCCACCGGCCATGCCGAGACCCGCCTGGCCTCGCCCTCGCACGTGGTGCGGCGCGGCCTGGACTGCGTGGCCCTGCTGCCCGTGGTCGCCACCGCCTGGGCGCTGGACATCCCGCCCGACCTGATCATCGCCGGCATCGAGACCTTCGACGCCCACAACGCCGCCCTCTGAGCCCGCCATGGACATCTCCCGCATCCGCGCCCTGCGCGGGCCCAACCTGTGGAGCCGCCACACCTCCATCGAGGCCGTCGTGGCCTGCGCCGCCGACGAGACCGCGGTCACCGAGCGGCCCGGCTTCGAGACCCGGCTGCGCAAGCTGTTTCCCGCCATCGGCGCGCTGGACACCGGCGGCCCGGTGTCGCTGGCCCACGTGCTCGAGGCCGCGGCCCTGGCGCTGCAGGAGGAGGCCGGTTGCCCGGTGAGCTTCAGCCGCACCCAGGCCACCACGCAGGCCGGCGTGTACCAGGTGGTGGTCGAGTACTCCGAGGAGTCGGTCGGCCGGCTGGCCTTCGAGCTGGCGCAGCAGCTGGTCGCGGCCGCGCTGGATGCGCAGGCCGCGTTCGACGTCGACGCGGCGATCGCCCGCCTGCGCGAGACCGACGAGGACGTGCGCCTGGGCCCCAGCACCGGCTCGATCGTGCAGGCGGCCGCCGCGCGCGGCATCCCCTGCCGGCGCCTGACCGACGGCAGCCTGGTGCAGTTCGGCTGGGGCAAGCACCAGCGGCGCATCTGGGCCGCCGAGGTCGACCAGACCAGCGCCGTGTCCGAGTCGATCGCGCAGGACAAGGAGCTGTCCAAGCAGCTGCTGCGCGCCGTCGGCGTCCCGGTGCCGGTGGGCCGGCCGGTGGCCGACGAGGCCGACGCCTGGGCGGCGGCGCTCGAGGTGGGCCTGCCCGTGGTGGTCAAGCCGCGCGACGGCAACCAGGGCAAGGGCATCACGGTCAACGTGACCACGCGCGAGGGCATGGCGCTGGCCTTCAAGGCCGCCCAGGAGATCGGCGAGGTGATGGTCGAGAAGTACCTGCGCGGCAGCGACCACCGCCTGCTGGTCGTGGGCGACCAGGTCGTGGCCGCCGCGCGGCGCGAGCCGCCCATCGTGCTGGGCGACGGCGAGCACACGGTGGCCGAGCTGGTGGCCCGGGTCAATGCCGACCCGCGCCGCGGCGACGGCCACGCCACCTCGCTGACCAAGATCCGCATCGACGACATCGCCATCGCGCTGCTGGCCGAGCAGGGCCTGACGGTCGACAGCGTGCCCGCGCGCGGCCAGCGCGTGCGCATGCGCCACAACGCCAACCTGTCGACCGGCGGCACCGCCACCGACGTGACCGACGACGTGCACCCCGACGTGGCCGAGCGCGCCGTGGCGGCGGCGCAGATGGTCGGCCTGCACGTGTGCGGCGTCGACATGGTCTGCGAGAGCGTGCTCAAGCCGCTGGAGGCCCAGGGCGGCGGCATCGTCGAGGTCAATGCCGCGCCGGGGCTGCGCATGCACCTGTCGCCCTCGTACGGCAAGCCGCGCAACGTGGGCGAGGCGATCGTCAACCACCTGTTCGAGCCCGGCCACGACGGCCGCATCCCGGTGGTGGCGGTGACCGGCACCAACGGCAAGACCACCACGGCCCGCCTGGTCGCGCACCTGTTCGCCGGCAGCGGCCTGACCGTGGGCATGACCAACACCGACGGCGTGTACGTCGGCGGCCGCCAGATCGACTCGGGCGACTGCAGCGGCCCCAAGAGCGCCCGCAGCGTGCTGATGCATCCCGACGTCGAGGCGGCGGTGTTCGAGAGCGCGCGCGGCGGCATCCTGCGCGAGGGCCTGGGCTTCGACCACTGCCGCGTGGCGGTGGTCACCAACGTGGGCGCCGGCGACCACCTGGGCCTGAACTACATCGAGACCGCCGAGGACGTGGCCGCGGTCAAGCGCGTGATCGTGCAGAACGTGACGCCCAAGGAAGGCTGGGCGGTGCTCAACGCCGCCGACCCGCTGGTGGCCGCCATGGCCCAGGTGTGCCCCGGCAAGGTGATCTACTTCGCCGCCGAGCGCCACCATGCCGTGATGACCGCGCACCGCGCCCAGGGCGGGCGCACCGTCTACGTGGACGCCACGCTGGACGGCGGCTCGGTGGTGGCGGCCGAAGGCACCTGGCGGCGCCACGTGCGGCTGGCCGACATCCCGGTCACCCGCAACGGCGCCATCGGCTTCCAGGTCGAGAACGTCATGGCTGCCATCGGCGGCGCCTGGGGCGCGGGCCTGGCCTGGGACGCCATCGTCAGCGGCCTGGCCACCTTCGTGAACGACGCGCACAGCGTGCCCGGCCGCTTCAACGTGATGGACTACCGGGGCGCCACCGTGATCGCCGACTACGGCCACAACCCCGACGCGATGCGCGCGCTGGTGGCCGCCGTCGACGGCATGCCGGGCAAGCGCCGCTCGGTGGTGATCAGCGCCGCCGGCGACCGCCGCGACGAGGACATCCGCGAACAGACCGTGATCCTGGGCGCGGCCTTCGACGACGTGCTGCTGTACCAGGACGCGGCCCAGCGTGGCCGCGCCGACGGCGAGGTGCTCGGTCTGCTGCGCCAGGGCCTGCAGGGCGCCAGCCGCACCACGCACGTCCAGGAGATCCGCGGCGAGTTCGCCGCCATCGACGCGGCGCTGGCACGCCTGCAGCCGGGCGACCTGTGCCTGGTGCTGGTCGACCAGGTCGAGGAAGCGCTGGCGCACCTGGCCCGGCGCATCGCCGAGGCCTGAGCGGCGCGGCGGCCGGCGGCCGCCTCAGGCGAAGCGGAAGGCGACGCTGCCCAGCGGGCCGTAGTCGGCGTGGAAGCTGTCGCCGCGCTCGGCCGGCGTGGGGCGCGTGAACGAGCCGGCCAGCACCACGTCGCCGGCCTGCAGCTGCTCGCCGTGCGGCGCGAGCTTGTTGGCCAGCCAGGCCACGCCGTTGGCCGGGTGGTTCAGCACCGCGGCGGCCAGGCCGCTCTCCTCGATCACGCCGTTCTTGTGCAGCAGCGCGCCCACCCAGCGCAGGTCGACGTCGTGCGGCCGCACCGGCCGGCCGCCGAGCACGACGCCGGCGTTGGCCGCGAAGTCGGCGATGGTGTCGAACACCTTGCGCGGCGCCCGCGTCTCGCGGTCGAACTGCTCGATGCGCGCGTCGATGATCTCGATCGCCGGCGTGACCCAGGCGCTGGCCGACAGGACGTCGAACAGCGTCACGCCCGGCCCGCGCAGCGGCTTGTCGAGGATGAAGGCCAGCTCGACCTCGACCCGCGGCGCGATGAAGCGGTCGAAGGGGATGTCGCCTCCGGCCTCGAAGAACATGTCGTCCATCAGCGGCGCGTAGTCGGGCTCGGTGATCTGGCTGGACAGCTGCATGGCGCGCGACGTCAGCCCGATCTTGCGCCCCCTGACGGTGCGGCCGTCGGCCAGCTCCAGCGCCACCCAGGCGCGCTGGATGGCATAGCCGTCCTCGATGGTCATCTGCGGGTGCTGCCGCGAGACGTGGCGCAGCTGGGTGCGCGTGCGGCGTGCCTGCTGCAGCTGGCGCGCGAGCGCCTCGATCGTGGCCGTATCGAGCATGGCGGCGGGATCCTCAGAGGCGGGTGGCGACGGCGGTGTAGCCGTCGGCGGCCGACGCGCGGGCCGGCGGGATGGCGCGGCCGTCCTGCGGCGTGACCGGGAAGACGGCGTTGATCTGGCCGGTGCCCGAGGCACCGAAGTACGGCGTGAGCACCTCGGCCCGGCCGTCGTAGGCCGACCAGCCCAGCGCGCCCAGCAGCATGGCGGTGTCGTGCATGAAGCCTTCGCCGTGGCCCTTGGCCGCGTACTCGGGCAGCATGCCGCAGAAGGCCGGCCACTCGCCGGCCTGCCACATGCGCACCACCTCGCGGTCCAGCTGCTCGAGGAACGGGCTCCAGATGCGGAAGGCGAACTCGGGCGCCAGCCCGTTCTGGGCGAAGCGGTGCGACAGCGAACCGCTGGCCAGCACCGCCACCGTGCCGTCGTAGTCATCCTCGATCGCGCGGCGGATCGCCCAGCCCAGGCGCGCGCTGTCGTCCAGGTAGTGCGCCATGCACAGCGCCGACACCGACACGACCTGGAACCGGCGGTCGGCGTTCATGTAGCGCATGGGCACCAGCGTGCCGTACTCGGGGTTGAGCGTCGTCGCGTCGTGCGCCAGCGTCTCCACGCCCAGTGCGTTGCAGCGCTTGGCGATCAGCTGGCCCAGCGCCGTGTTGCCGGGGAAGGCGAACGGCAGGTTGGCGATGAAGTGCGGCAGCTCGTTGCTGGTGTAGGTGCCGGCGAACGCGGGTGCGCAGTTGACGTGGTAGTTGGCGTTGACCAGCCAGTGGGTGTCGAACACCACGATGGTGTCCACGCCGAGTTCGCGGCAGCGGCGCCCGATCTCGAGGTGGCCGTCGATGGCGTCCTGGCGCGTGCCCTGCCGCGGGCCGGGCAGCTCGCTCAGGTACATCGAGGGCACGTGCGTGATCTTGGCGGCGAGCGCGAGCCGGCCCATGGTCAGGCGCCCCAGTGCGGGATGTGGTGGCCGCCCAGCGAGACGGCGACGTTCTTGGGCTCCAGGAACACCTCGTGGCTCCAGGTGCCGCCCTCGCGGCCGGTGCCCGAAGCCTTGGTGCCGCCGAAGGGCTGGCGCAGGTCGCGCACGTTCTGGCTGTTGACGAAGCACATGCCGGCCTCGACGGCAGCGGCCACGCGGTGGGCGCGGCCGATGTTCTCGGTCCAGACATAGCTGGACAGGCCGTAGGCGGTGTCGTTGGCGATGCGGATGGCGTCGGCCTCGTCCTCGAACGGGATCAGGCAGGCGACCGGGCCGAAGATCTCGTCCTGCGCGATCTTCATGCGGTTGTCCACGTCGGCGAAGACGGTGGGCAGCACGTAGTTGCCGCGGCGCACGCGGTCCGGCAGCTCGGGCGTGCCCAGGCCGCCGCACAGCAGCGTCGCGCCCTCGCGGGGCCCCAGCTCGATGTAGCTGCGCACCTTGGCCAGGTGGGCCTGCGAGATCATGGGACCGATGGTGGTCGTGTCGTCCTGCGGGTCGCCGACGGTGATGCGGCGGGCGCGCGCGGCGAAGCGCTCGGCGAAGGACGCGTAGACGGACCGCTGCACCAGGATGCGACTGCCGGCGGTGCAGCGCTCGCCGTTGTTCGAGAAGATCATGAACACCGCCGCGTCCAGCGCGCGGTCCAGGTCGGCGTCCTCGAAGACCACGAACGGGCTCTTGCCGCCCAGCTCCATGCTGAACTTCTTCAGGCCCGCTTCCTTGACGATGCGGTTGCCGGTGGCGGTGGAGCCGGTGAACGAGATCGCGCGCACGTCCGGATGCCGCACCAGCGGCTCGCCGGCGTCCTTGCCCAGGCCGTGCACGATGTTCAGCACGCCGGCCGGCACGCCCGCCTCCAGCGCCAGCTCGCCCAGCCGCGCCGCGGTCAGCGGCGACAGCTCGCTCATCTTGAGCACCGCCGTGTTGCCGAACGCCAGGCAGGGCGCGACCTTCCAGGTGGCCGTCATGAACGGCACGTTCCACGGCGAGATCAGCGCGCACACGCCCACCGGGTGGAACAGCGTGTAGTTCAGGTGCGTGGGCGTCGGGTAGGTGTGGCCGTCGACGCGGGTGCACATCTCGGCGAAGTAGTGGAAATTGTCGGCCGCGCGCGGCACCAGCTGCTTGCCGGTCTGCGCGATCACCTGCCCGGTGTCGTCGGTCTCGGTGCGGGCGATCGCGGGCACGTGCCGCGCGATCAGCTCGCCCAGCCGCCGCATCACCTGGGCGCGTTCGGTGGCGGGCCGGGCGGCCCAGGCCGGGAAGGCCGCCTTGGCGGCGGCGACCGCCGCGTGCACCTCGGCCTCGCCGCCGGCGGCCACCTCGGCCAGCACCTCCTGCGTGGCGGGGTTGGTGGTCTGGAAGTAGTCACGGCCGGGGACGGACTGTCCGCCGATCAGGTGGTCGATGCGCATGGGCGTCCCTCGCTTCAGATGCCGAAGTCGGCGTCGCCGACGATGGTGTTGACCAGCCGGCCGATGCCGTCGATCTCGGTGACGACCTCGTCGCCGACGGCCACGTCGACGACGCCGTCGGGCGTGCCGGTGAGGATCACGTCGCCCGGCTGCAGCGTCATGCAGCTGCTCAGGTAGGCGACCAGGGCCGGGATGTCGTTGACCATGTGCGCGGTGTTCCCCTGCTGCGTCACCCGGCCGTTGACGAGGGTGCGCAGGGCCAGCGCATGCGGGTCGGGCACGTCGGCGGCGGCGACGAACCAGGGGCCCAGCACCGTGCAGGTGTCGCGGTTCTTCACCCGCATGTTGGGCCGGTGCCAGTTCTCCAGGTAGTCGCGGATCGCGTAGTCGTTGCAGACCGTGTAGCCGGCCACGTGGCGCATCGCGTCCTCGCGCCGCACGTGGCGTGCCGGCGCGCCGATCACCACCGCGAGCTCGCACTCGTAGTGCATGAAGGTCGCATCGGCCGGCCGGCGCGTGTGCCCGCGGTGGCCGATGAGGGCGCCCGGTCCCTTGACGAAGGCCAGCGGCTCGTCGTCGGCCTTGAGCGTCAGCTCCCTGGACAGTTCCTTGACGTGGTCGGCGTAGTTCAGGCCCAGCGCGATGACCGTGCCGACGTTGAACGGCGGCAGCCACACCACCTGGTCCTCGGCCAGCACGCGGCCGTCGTCCAGCCGCAGGCCGCGGGGGTGCGGCGTGGCCTCGTGCAGGGCCCCGCCGTAGGCGACGCGTGCGCGCTTCATGCCGTGGCTCCCTCGACGACCACGCGGCCCTCGACCGGCGGCAGTCCTGCGATGGCGACCGTGAACGCCTGCCCCGGCTGCAGCGCCACCGGCGGATGCGAGGCGCCCAGCAGCAGCAGGTCGCCGGGCCGCAGCGTCATGAAGGCGCTGACGTCGGCCAGCAGGCGGGCCGCGCCGCGGGTGCGGCCGGCGGTGCTGTCGTCCTGCGCCAGCGCGCCGTCGACCTGGACCCGCACGGCCAGGGCGTCGGGGTCGGGCACGCCGGCAGCGGGCGTGAGCGCGGTGGCGACGATGCAGCTGCCGTCGCGCGCCCTGGCCCGCAGGTTGGGCCGGTAGTAACTGGGCTGGGGCAGGCCCAGGTCGGCCACGGCCAGGTAGGCGGCCACATGGTCCAGGGCCTCGGCAGCTGGCACGCGGCAGGCGGTGCGTCCGATCACCAGGCCCAGGCAGGCGCCGAGCTCCCCGCCCTGCCCGGCCGGCAGCGCGAAGGCCGCGCCGCTGGGCGCCAGGGTGTTGCGCGGCTTGGCGTAGAGCACCGGCGCGACCGGCGGTGCCTTGTACGGCGGCCGGTGCATCGCGTCACCCAGCGTCGCCAGCAGCCGCGGGTCGTTGCCGAAGACGCCGTAGACCACGCCCGACAGGCCGAGGGCGGCCAGCGGCTGCGGCACCCCGTCCAGCCGCAGCGGATTCAGCAGGCTTGCGTTCACTCGCATGTGAGCAGTCTAATCGCTCCGATGTGAGTGATGCAAGAATCCGGGCATCTCATGCGCACCGCCATCCCTCCCTCCCCGCCCGCCGACGCCGCCCTCGCCTTCGAGCAGCGCAACCTGCCCCTGCTGCTGCTGCAGGCGCGCGAGAGCGTGATCCGGCGCTTCCGGCCGGTGCTCAACGCCAACGGCGTGACCGAGCAGCAGTGGCGCATCCTGCGCGTGCTGGCCGAGCTGGGCCCCACCGAGCCGCGCGAGCTGGTGCGGCTGTGCGCGCTGTCCAGCCCCAGCCTGGCCGGCATCCTGGGCCGCATGGAGGCGCTGGACCTGGTGGTGCGCGAGCGCCTGGAAGCCGACCAGCGCCGGGTGCTGGTGTCGATGACGGCGGCCAGCCGCGCGCTGGTCAAGCGCCTGGCGCCGCAGGTGGACGCGGTCTACCGGGAGATCGAGGCGCAGGTCGGCCACGACTTCCTGCAGGAACTGCAGGGCATCCTGGACCGGCTCACCGGGACGCTGGGGACGGGGGCGCCGGAGGAGGAGTGAGGGGCGGCACGGTGAGGATCCAGCCTTCCAGCGGATCCACCCCCTCGGGCAGCCCCCAGCGCGGCGCGCCCTCGCGCGCGGCCCAGGCGGCCTGCACCAGGCACAGCACGGCGTCGAGCGCGTCGCCGCTGCCGTCCGCGACCAGCGCGTCGCGCTGCGCGTGCGTGAGCTTCAGGCGCAGGCCCAGCCGGGTCTGGCCGGCTTCGAGCGCGGTGAGGATGTCCTTGCGCGCGATCAGCCGCTCGGGCGTGTGCTTGCCCGCATCGTCGTTCTTGTAGCTGCGCCGCTGCACCAGCTCGCGGGCCAGCAGGCCCGGGTAGGCCTCCAGCGCGACGCGGCGCGGATCACCGGCGTGCAGCCCCGGCAGGTGCACGCCGGCGCGCAGGAGCAGCGGCACCGCGGCGTGCAGCATGTAGGCCACCGGCGGGTTGACCCACTTCATCGACGGGCTGGAGCCGGCGGCCTTGTCGAAGGCGCGGTGCGCGAACTTCGATCCCGCCGGCCGCGCGTCGCAATAGGCCTGGAAGGTGGCGCGGATCTCCGGGCGGGTCAGGCCCGTGTAGTGCCGCATGCAGCCCGGCCAGTCGGTGGGCCAGCCCAGCGCCTCGACCAGCGCCCGCGGCAGGCCGAAGGGCACGTCGAAGCCACCCACCCAGTCGCCCGGCTGCGCGAGCCACTGGCCGAAGGCCTCGAGCGTGGTGTGGCGCTCCAGCCGGTCGAGCACCACCCGGCCCTGGCGCAGCTGGCCGAAGGCCAGCACCACGGGCTTGCGGCGCGAGGGGCTGCTGGAGAAGTCGCAGCCCACCAGCACGGGCCCCGACGGCCCGGTGGCGTCGGCGCTCACGCGGAGGGCGCGCCCAGCGCGGCCCGCAGGTCGGCCGGCAGCGGCGCGCTGCGCAGCGGGCTGCCGGGGCCGGCCTCGTAGCGGCACCAGACGCGCGACTCGGTGCCACGGGCCAGCAGGGTCTCGGCGCCGTCGTCGGCGAGCCTGACGAAGTCGTGCGACAGGCCGAAGGAGGCGCGGCCCCAGCGGGTGACGCCGCTGCGCACCTCGATCGTGTCGCCGTACGTCGGCGAGGCCAGGAAGTCGCAGGCCGCATGGACCAGCGGGATGCTGACCAGCTCGGCCCGCACGCGGGCGGCGGTCCAGCCGGCGGCGGCCAGCAGCTCCCAGCTGGCCGCATCCATCCAGCGGTAGTAGGTGGGGTACCAGATGATGCCGGCCGGGTCGCAGTCGCCCCAGGCCAGGGTGCGGCGCAGGCGCCCGTGCACGGCAGCCGGGCCGCTCAGACGCGGCCGCAGATCGCGGCGGTGGCCATCAGGTCCTCGAGCAGGGCCAGCGAGACCCGGCCGGAGACCGAGTACGGGTCGAGCTCGGGCTTCTCGGAGTACTTCAGCAGGATCGAGTGGTTGAGCTTGCTGATGTTGACCTGGCCCATGGTCCAGCCGCCGAAGCGCCGCTCGGTGATCTCTTCGTAGTGCAGCAGGGCCACGTCCTTGTGGCGCGCATCCTTCTGGATGTAGCCGAACAGCTCGGACACCGGCATGCGGCCGCCCTCGATGGCCTGCAGGAAGATGCCGCCGCCGTAGCACAGGATGCCGGTGATGCCCCAGGCCGGGTTGTGCTGGCGGGCCTGCGACAGGATGGACTCGATCGCCTCGGGCCCGGTGTCGACCGCGCGGCTGCAGTAGAGAAGGCGCACCAGCATGGCTCAGTTGCCTCCGCGGCCGGGGATCAGGGCCAGGAACTCGCGACGCAGCGGGGCGTCCTTGAGGAACACGCCGCGCATGACCGAGTTGATCATCTTGCTGTCCATGTCCTTCACGCCACGCCAGGCCATGCAGTAGTGGCTGGCCTCCATCACGATGGCCAGGCCGTCGGGCTGGGTCTTTTCCATGATGAGGTCGGCCAGCTGCACCACGGCCTCTTCCTGGATCTGCGGGCGGCCCATCACCCACTCGGCCAGCCGGGCGTACTTGGACAGCCCGATGACGTTGGTGTGCTCGTTGGGCATGACGCCGATCCACACCTTGCCGATGACCGGGCAGAAGTGGTGGCTGCAGGCCGAGCGCACGGTGATCGGGCCGACGATCATCAGCTCGTTCAGGTGCTCGGCGTTGGGGAACTCGGTGATGTTGGGCGCCTTGACGTAGCGGCCGCGGAACACCTCGTTCAGGTACATCTTGGCCACCCGGCGCGCGGTGTCGCCGGTGTTGTGGTCGTTGACGGTGTCGATGACCAGGCTGTCGAGCACGCCCTTCATCTTGTCCTCGACCTCGTCCAGCAGCTTCTCGAGCTCGCCCGGCTCGATGAAGTCGGCGATGTTGTCGTTGGAATGGAAGCGCTTGCGGGCGGACTTCAGGCGTTCGCGGATCTTCACCGACACGGGCGTGCCCTCGTCGGCGACCGGCGTGGCCATGGGGGGAAGATCGGCTTTCATGAGCATGGAGGATGCTAACACCGGCCCTTGAAGGGCCGCAGCCGCGGGGCCTTGCGCCTCAGGCGGCCTGCAGCAGCGCCTCCAAGTGGGCCAGCGTGTCGGCCTCGTGCAGCGGCTTGTCGTGCCGGATGCGCAGCATGCGCGGAAAGCGCACCGCGATCCCGCTCCTGTGCCGGCCGCTGCGCTGGATGCCCTCGAAGCCCAGCTCGAACACCAGCGAGGGCCGCACGCTGCGCACCGGGCCGAACTTCTCGACCGTGCTGCGGCGGATCACCGCATCGACCTGGCGGAACTCGGCATCGGTCAGGCCCGAGTAGGCCTTGGCGAAGGGCACCAGCTGCAGCGCGCCGGGCTGCGGCGGCTCGCGCCGCGCGATCGCCTCGAGCACTGCCTCGGCCTCTGCCGCATCGGCCGGCGGCCGGTTCCAGACCGCGAAGGTGTAGTCGGTGTAGACCGAGGCGCGGCGGCCGTGCCCGGCCTGGGCGTAGACCAGCACGCAGTCGATCGCCATCGGGTCGATCTTCCACTTCCACCAGGTGCCCTCGGCCTTGGTGCGCCCGGTGCCGTAGGCGGCCTCGCGGTGCTTGAGCATCAGCCCCTCGACCGACTGCGCGCGCGAGCGGGCCCGCAGGTCGGCGAAGCCGGCCCAGTCGGGCGCGGTCTCCACGGGCGAGACCGGGATCGTGCCGCCGGCCAGCACCGCCTCCAGCCGCGCCCGGCGGGCGTGCTGCGGCAGGCCGCGCAGGTCCTGCCCGCCCGCCTCCAGCAGGTCGTAGGCCAGGAAGGACACGGGCGCGTCGGCCAGCACCTTCTTCGTGACGGTCTTGCGGCCGATGCGCTGCTGCAGCAGCGCGAACGGGCCGGGCCGGCCGTCCTGCCAGACCAGGATCTCGCCGTCGAGCACGGTGCCGTCGGGCAGCGGCTGGGCCAGCGCCACGATCTCGGGAAAGCGGTCGGTCACCAGGTCCTCGCCGCGCGACCACACCCACACGCGACCGGCGCGCTTGACCACCTGCCCGCGGATGCCGTCGTACTTCCACTCGACCTGCCAGTCGCTGGTGGGCCCCAGGCGGGCGGCGAACTCGCCCACCGGCCCGTCGAGCTGGTGGGCCAGGAAGAAGGGATAGGGCTGGCCGGGGTCGGCCGGCGCCTCGCCCGCGCCACCCTCGCCGTCCGCGGCCTGCGCCACCAGCGCCTGGTAGCGGGCGGCGGTGGGCAGCTGGCGGCCGTCGGTGTAGCCCATCATGCGTTGCGCGATGCGCTTGGCATCCACCCCGCTGTGGCCGGCCAGGGCCCGCTGCACCAGCAGCCTGCTCACGCCCACGCGGAAGCCCCCGCCCACCAGCTTGGCCAGCAGGAAGCGGCCGGTCGCGTCCAGCTCGCGCCACCAGGCCCGCACCCGCGGCGCCACCTCGGCCGGGGGCAGGCCGCGCAGCGGCAGCAGGCGCTGCTCCATCCAGTCGGCCAGCCCCAGGGCGCTGTCGCCGTCGGCCAGCGGCAGCACCAGCGCGATGGTCTCGGCCAGGTCGCCCACCGCCTGGTAGCACTCGTCGAACAGCCAGCCGGGCAGGCCGGCCTCCTCGCGCGCGAGTTCGGCCAGCAGCGCCATCGGCACCACTTGGCGTGGCTTGCCGCCGGCCAGGAAGTACACCGCCCAGGCCGCGTCGGGCGCCGGGGCGGCGCCGAAGTAGCGCTGCAGCGCCTCGACCTTGGCCTTGGTCGAGGTGGTCGCATCCAGCTGCGCGTACAGCTGCGCGAACTGCTTCATGCGGCGGGCCCCGCGCCGCCGGCCGGCGCCTCGGAGCCGGCGCCGGGCGTGGCCTCCGGCGCCGCATCGGCCTCGACCGCGTCGTCGCCGTACTCGGTGGCGAAGGCCTCGGCCTGCAGCCCCTGGTCCTGGAGCCAGCGCACCAGCACCGGCACGCTGCCGTGGGTGACGATCACCCGCTGCGCGCCGGTGGCGCCGATGGCCGACTGCAGGCCGGGCCAGTCGGCATGGTCGGACAGCACGAAGCCGCGGTCCCAGCCGCCGCGCCGCCGGGCGCCGCGCAGCTGCATCCAGCCGCTGGCGAAGGCGGTGTCCACCTCGCCGAAGCGCCGCAGCCAGGTGCTGGCCACCGCCGAGGGCGGGCACACCACCAGCGCGCGCCGCAGGCTGGCCTTGTCGGCGACCTCGGTGACCAGCGCGGTGGGCGGCAGCGCCACGCCGGCGGCGCGGTAGGCGTCGTTGAGCGGCCGCACCGCGCCGTGCACGACGATCGGGCCGATGGACGCATCGACCCCGGCCAGCACGCGCTGCGCCTTGCCGAAGCTGTAGCAGCCCAGCACGCTGGCGCGCCCCGCCGCCGCGTTGGCCGACCACCAGGCGTTCACCTCGGCATAGAGCGCCGCGTCGCTCTTCCAGCGGTAGATCGGCAGGCCGAAGGTCGACTCGGTGATGAAGACGTCGCAGCGCACCGGCTCGAACGGCGCGCAGGTCGGGTCGGGGGCCACCTTGTAGTCGCCGCTGGCCACCCAGACCTGCCCGCGATGCTCCAGCCGCACCTGGGCCGAGCCCAGCACGTGGCCGGCCGGGTGCAGCGACACGGTCACGCCGTGGTGGGTGATCGCCTGGCCGTAGGGCAGCGTCTGCAGGGTGATCTCGCCCAGCCGGGCACGCAGCACGCCCTCGGCCGGCGCCGCGGCCAGGTAGTGGCCGTGGCCCACCCGCGCGTGGTCGGCATGGGCATGGGTGATGACGGCGCGGTCGACCGGCCGCCAGGGGTCGATGTAGAAGTCGCCCGGCGGGCAGTACAGCCCCTCGGGCCGCTGCACGACGAGGTCGCCGGGCGCGGTCACCACCACCCCCTGCGGCCCTGCACCGCCAGCGCCAGCCGCATCACGACGAGCGCCAGCCGCTCGAGCAGCCGCTCGCGCCAGGGGCGCCGGGCGTGCGCCTCGGCCACCAGCGCCCGCCCTTCGTGCGCCACCGCATGCAGCAGCCGCGCGCGCAACCCGGCCGCGAAGGCGGCGTCCTCGACCGCCACGTTGGCCTCGCGTGCCAGCAGCAGCGACAGCGGGTCGAGGTTGGACGAGCCCACCGTGGCCCAGCGGCCGTCGACCACCGCCACCTTGGCATGCAGGAAGCTGGCCGCGTACTCGTGGATCTCGACGCCCGCCTCCAGCAGGTCGCCCAGCACCGGGCGGCTGGCGTAGTACTGCATGAAGTATTCGTAGCGGCCCTGCAGCAGCAGCACCACGCGCACGCCGCGCCGGGCGGCGGCGACCAGCACCGCCCGCATGCGGCGGCCCGGCACGAAGTAGGCGTTGGCCACAAGGATCTCCCCGCGCGCGCGGGCGAAGGCGCGCAGGTAGGCGCGCTCGATGTCGCTGCGGTGGCGCAGGTTGTCGCGCAGCAGCAGCGTGGCCCGGGCGCCCGGGCCGCGTGCACGCGGCGGCGGGGCCGGCGGCTGCCGCAGCCCGCGCAGCGTGCCCAGCGCGCCGGCCAGGTGGCCGCGCCGCAGGTCCTCGTAGGCCCGCAGCCGCGCCCACAGGACGCCCACCGCCTCGCGCGCCTGCGCCACCAGCGGGCCGCGCACCTCGACCGCGAAGTCCAGCCGCGGCGCCTCGAGCGCGCCGTGGTTGGGGTCGTGCAGGTCGTCCAGGATGTTGATGCCGCCGCAGTACGCGACCTCGCCGTCGACGACGCACAGCTTGCGGTGCAGCCGCCGCCAGCTGGCCGGCGCCAGCACGCCGAAGCGGCCCGGCGGCGCGTAGGACCGCCACTGCACCCCGCTGGCCAGCAGCCGCTCGCGCCAGGCCGGCGGCACCGCCGGCGTGCCGTAGCCGTCGGCCAGCACCCGCACCTGCACGCCGCGGCGGGCGGCGCGCTCCAGCGCCCAGCCCACCTCGGCGCCCGCGCCGGTGAAATCGACGATGTAGCTCTCCAGCCAGGCCTCGTGGCGCGCGGCGTCCAGCGCGGCGACCAGCGCCGGGAACAGCTCGCCGCTGCCTTCGAGCAGCCGCAGGGCGTGGCCGGTGCGCAGGGGCGGAAGGCGCGCCATGCCGGGTTACAGCACGAAGCTGGCGATCAGCGGCAGGTGGTCGCTCATGCGGCCCCAGACCCGGCCGCGCGGCACCTCGATGCCCAGCGGCTTGAGGCCGCGCGCGTAGACGTAGTCCAGTTGCGTGAGCGGCAGGCGCGAGGGATAGGTGCGCACCCGGGGATCGACCCAGTCGCGCAGGCCGGCCGTGTGCATGAGCGGCCGCAGCTTGCCACCCCAGTCGTTGAGGTCGCCGGCCACCAGCAGCGGGGCCCTGCGCGGCACCTCGCGCTCGACGTAGCGCGCCAGCTGCGCGACCTGGCGCTCGCGGCTGGCCGCGATCAGCCCCAGGTGCAGCACCACCACGTGCACCTCGCGCCGGCCCACCTGCACCTGCACGTGCAGCAGGCCGCGCTGCTCGAAGCGGTGGTCCGACATGTCCTCGTGGCCGTGCGAGACCACCGGCCAGCGCGACAGCAGCGCGTTGCCGTGCTCGCCGTGGCGCGTGGTGGCGTTGGTCTGGTAGACCGCTTCGTAGCCCTCGGGGCAGAGGAACTCGGCCTGCGGCAGCTCGGGCCAGCGGGTGAAGTAGCGCTCCTCGCGGCGGTGCAGCTTGCGCACCTCCTGCAGGCACACCAGGTCGGCGTCGAGCTGCTCGACCGCATGGCCCAGGTTGTGGATCTCCAGCCGGCGCACCGGCCCGAACCCCTGCACGCCCTTGTGGATGTTGTAGGTCGCCACCCGCAGCACGGTCATGGCGCAAATTCTGGCAGCAACAGGATGGCTTCGGCGTTGCTCGGCGAGAAGCAGGCGTCCGCGGCCTCGCGCCATGGCAACCAGCGGTAACGCAGGTGCTCGCGCGGGGACAGCGTCACGGGCGTGGCGGCCGGCACCTGCAGGCCGAACACGCGCTCGGTGTTGTGGGTCACGCCGGGCGGGTAGCGGTGCAGCCAGCGCGGGTAGATGGCGTAGACGTTCTCCACCGCCCAGTCGCGCAGCACGCCGGCGCCGGCGTCGATGCCGGTCTCCTCGCGCACCTCGCGCCGGGCGGTCTCGGCCCAGGGCTCGTCCTCGGCGTCCTTGCTGCCGGTGACCGACTGCCAGAACCCGGGCGGGTCGGTGCGCTCGAGCAGCAGCACCTCGAGCGCCGGGGTGTGGATCACCACCAGCACGGATTGCGGGATCTTGTGGGGCCGGGGGGTGGGCTCGGGCATCGCGGGCCCGAGGCTACGCCAGAAACGCGAACGGCGGCCCGCGGCCGCCGTCCGTGGGGTGCGTGCCCGCGCTCAGGCGGCCGCGGCCGGGTTGCGCAGCTTGATGTGCAGTTCGCGCAGCTGCTTCTCGTCGACCGGGCCGGGGGCCTGCGTGAGCAGGTCCTGGGCGCGCTGGGTCTTGGGGAAGGCGATCACGTCGCGCAGGCTCTCGGCGCCGGTCATCAGCATGACGAAGCGGTCCAGGCCGATGGCGATGCCGCCGTGCGGGGGCGCGCCGTACTGCAGCGCGTCCAGCAGGAAGCCGAACTTGGCCTGCGCCTCCTCGGCGTTGATCTTCAGCGCACGGAACACCTTGCTCTGCACGTCCTCGCGGTGGATCCGCACGGAGCCGCCGCCCAGCTCGATGCCGTTGAGCACCGCGTCGTAGGCCTTGGCAAGGCAACGGCCCGGGTCGGTCTCCAGCCAGTCCTCGTGGCCGTCCTTGGGGCTGGTGAACGGGTGGTGCACCGCGTTCCAGCGCTGGGCGTCGTCGTCGAACTCGAACATCGGGAAGTCGACCACCCACAGCGGCCGCCATTCGCCCTCGATCAGGCCGCGCGACTTGCCGAACTCGCTGTGGCCCACCTTCACGCGCAGCGCGCCGATGGCGTCGTTGACCACCTTGGCCTTGTCGGCGCCGAAGAAGATCAGGTCGCCGTCCTGCGCGCCGGTGCGCTGCAGGATCTCGGCGATCGCCGCGTCGTGCAGGTTCTTGACGATGGGCGACTGCAGGCCCTCGCGGCCCTTGGCGGCCTCGTTGACCTTGATCCAGGCCAGGCCCTTGGCGCCGTAGATCTTCACGAACTCGGTGTAGCCGTCGATCTCGCCGCGGCTCATCTCGCCGCCGCCGGGGATGCGCAGGCCCACCACGCGGCCGTCGGCCTGGTTGGCCGGGCCGGAGAACACCTTGAAGTCCACGTCCTTCATCACGTCGGTCAGCTCGGTGAACGCGAGCTTGACGCGCAGGTCGGGCTTGTCGGAGCCGTACAGCCGCATCGCGTCGGCGTGCAGCATCACCGGGAAGGCGCCGATGTCGATGCCCAGCACGTTCTGGAAGGTGCTGCGGATCATGCCCTCGAACATGGTGCGGATCTCCTCCTCCTTCAGGAACGAGGTCTCCACGTCGATCTGGGTGAACTCGGGCTGGCGGTCGGCGCGCAGGTCCTCGTCACGGAAGCACTTGGTGATCTGGTAGTAGCGGTCGAAGCCGGACACCATCAGCAGCTGCTTGAACAGCTGGGGCGACTGCGGCAGCGCGAAGAACATGCCGTCGTGCACGCGGCTGGGCACCAGGTAGTCGCGCGCGCCCTCGGGGGTGCTCTTGGTGAGCATGGGCGTCTCGATGTCGATGAAGCCGTTGGCGTCGAGGAACTTGCGCACCTCCATCGTCACCTTGTAGCGCAGCATCAGGTTCTTCTGCATGTACGGACGGCGCAGGTCCAGCACGCGGTGCACCAGGCGGGTGGTCTCGGACAGGTTCTCGTCGTCCAGCTGGAACGGCGGGGTGACCGAGGGGTTGAGCACCGTCATCTCCTGGCACAGCACCTCGATCCTGCCGCTGCGCAGCGCGTCGTTGGTGGTGCCGGCCGGGCGGGCGCGCACCAGGCCCTTGACCTGGATGCAGAACTCGTTGCGCAGGCCCTCGGCGGTCTTGAACATCTCGGGGCGGTCGGGGTCGCACACCACCTGCACGTAGCCCTCGCGGTCGCGCAGGTCCACGAAGATCACGCCGCCGTGGTCGCGCCGGCGGTTCACCCAGCCGCACAGGGTGACGGTCTGGCCGAGCAGGGACTCGTCGACCAGGCCGCAGTAGATGGAGCGCATTTGTTGGGAAGACATGGGCAGACCTCGGGGAAGTGGTGGCTGAAGGCGCGCGCGGGCGGCTTCAGCGGGGATTCGGGGCGGGGATGGCCGGCTGCGCCGGCGTGGCGGCGGGGGCCGCCGGAACGACCACGCCCATGGAGATGACGTAGCGCAGGGCCTCGTCGACGCTCATCTTCAGCTCGATGCAGTCGGCGCGGCGCAGCATCACGAAGTAGCCGCCGGTGGGGTTGGGCGTGGTGGGCACGTAGACGCTGACGAAGTCGCCCTGCAGGTGGTTGGCCACGTCGCCGCCGGGCGTGCCGGTGATCAGCGCGATGGTCCACACGCCCGGGCGCGGCCACTCGATCAGCACCGCCGTGCGGAAGGCGTTGCCCGAGGGCGAGAACAGGGTGTCGGAGACCTGCTTGACGCTGGAGTAGATCGAGCGCACCACCGGGATGCGGTGCAGCAGCGCATCGCTCCACTGCACCAGCTTGCGGCCGACGAAGTTGCTGGCGACGGCGCCCACCAGCAGCACGATGAACAGGGCCAGCAGCACCCCCAGGCCGGGGATGTGGTAGCCGGTCAGCCGGTCGGGATGCCAGGCCTGCGGCAGGATCAGCAGGGTCTGGTCGAGCGTGCTGATGATCCACTGCAGCACCCACAGGGTGATGCCCAGCGGCGCGAGGACGAGCAGGCCGGCGAACAGCCAACGGCGCAGGGCGGCCATGCGGATCCTCGTGCGGCGTTCAGTGGCAGGCGCAGGCGCTGCCGCAACCGCCCGCGGCGGCCGGCGCGTCGGACTTGGCGCCGGCATCGGGCTTGGTGCCCGCGTCGGGCTTGCTGTCGGCCGGCTTGTCCTTGGACTCGCCGGCGGCGGGCGTCGCCGCGGTCGTGGACGCCGCGGCGCCGCCGCCGTTGTTGCGGAAGTCGGTCACGTACCAGCCGGAGCCCTTGAGCTGGAAGCCGGCGGCGGTCAGCTGCTTGCCGAAGGCCTCGGCCCCGCAGGCGGGGCAGGTGGTCAGCGGCGCATCGGAGATCTTCTGCAGGACATCCTTGGCATGGCCACAGGAGCCGCACTTGTAGGCGTAGATGGGCATGGGTGGGATGGAGTGGAAGGCGCCCGGGCGCAAAGCCCGCAATTATAGGCGGGGGGCCGGAACGCAAGGCCCGGGGCCCGTCCCCCCGGGCGACGGCCGTCAGGCCGCCAGGTGGTGGTGGCGCGGTTCCTTGCGGTTGCGCAGCACCTGCGGCGCCAGCGAGCCGGCCACCATGCCCACGAAGGCGGCGATCAGGCCGGCCAGCTGGCCCGGGAAGGCCTCGGACCAGGCGGGATTGAGCTGCGGGAAGAACAGCACCCAGGTGGCGATGCCGCAGGCGATCGAGGCGATGGCGCCCTGGGTGGTGGCGCGCTTCCAGTACAGGCCCATGAGCAGCGGCACGAAGGCGCCGACCAGCGTCACCTGGTAGGCGGCGGAGACCAGTTCGTAGATCGGCGTGCCCTTCATGGCGATCGCGTAGGACAGCACCACGGCCGTGAACACCACGATGGTGGTGCGCATGGCCACCAGCTGCTGGCGGTCGCTCATGCCGGGGCGCAGGTTCTTCAGGATGTTCTCGACGAAGCTGGTCGAGGGCGCCAGCAGCGTGGCCGAGGAGGTGCTCTTGATGGCCGACAGCAGCGCCCCGAAGAACAGGATCTGCATGACCAGCGGCATCTTGGTCATGATGAAGGTGGGCAGCAGGCGCTGGTAGTCGTCCTTGGCCATGGCCATCGCCTGCTCGCCCATCACGACCACGGCGGCCATGACGATGAACATGGGCACGAAGGCGAACAGGATGTAGCTCACGCCGCCGATGATGGCGCCGCGCTGCGCGGTGGCCGCGTCGCGGGCCGACATCACGCGCTGGAACACGTCCTGCTGCGGGATGCTGCCCAGCATCATGGTCAGTGCGGCGCCGATGAAGAACGCGATGTCGGTGAAGCTGGGCTCGGGCAGGAAGCGGCCCAGGTCGGCCTGCGCCGCCGCCCCCAGCACCACGCCGCTGCCGCCGGCCAGGTCGCTGGCGAAGACGGCGATGATGGACAGGCCCACCACCAGCACGATCATCTGGATGAAGTCGGTCCAGGCCACGGCCAGGAACCCGCCGATCACCACGTAGACCAGCACGGCCAGCGTGCCCACGACCATGCCGGCGGTCTCGGACATCGCGCCGTTGGTGAGCACCGAGAACACCAGGCCCAGCGCGGTGATCTGCGCCGCCACCCAGCCCAGGTAGCTCAGGATGATGGCGCAGGAGCAGAACACCTCGACCCCGCGGCCGTAGCGCTGGCGGTAGAAGTCGCCGATGGTCAGCAGGTTGTGCCGGTACAGCCTGGCCGCGAAGAACGCGCCCACCAGGATCAGGCAGGTGCCGGCGCCGAAGGGGTCCTCGACGATCGCGTTCAGCCCGCCCTGCACGAACTTGGCCGGGATGCCCATCACCGTCTCGGCCCCGAACCAGGTGGCGAATGTCGTGGTGATGACCATCGCCAGCGGCAGGCTGCGGCCGGCGATGGCGAAATCGGCCGTGTTCTTGATGCGGGTGCCGGCCCAGGCGCCGATGGCCAGGGTGCCGAGCAAGTACAGGACGACGAAGGTGATGAGCGTGTAGTTCATGGTGGCACCTGCCTCAGCCCCACCGCGGGCGGCGGGGATGATAGCGGCAGAGCTCGCGGCTTCAGTGCGCGAACCACCGCGCCACGTGGGCGAATTGGGTGGCCAGCAGGCCGACCGCGAAGCCCAGGCCCACGGCCAGCAGCGCCTGCAGCAGGCGGTTGGTGCGCCGCTGCTCGGCCAGCAGGGCGTCCAGGGCCTGCCGGTCGGGGCCGTCGGGCCGGCGCTGCAGGTAGTCGTGCAGCAGCCGCGGCAGCTCGGGCAGCAGCTTGGCGTAGCGCGGGCCCTGGTCGCGCAGCTCGTCCAGCAGGCGCTGCGGGCCCACCTGGTCCAGCATCCAGCGCTCCAGGAACGGCTTGGCCGTGGCCCACAGGTCCAGCTCGGGGTCCAGGTCGCGGCCCAGGCCCTCGATGTTCAGCAGGGTCTTTTGCAGCAGCACCAGCTGCGGCTGGATCTCGACCTGGAAGCGGCGCGAGGTCTGGAACAGCCGCATCAGCACCATGCCCAGGGAGATCTCCTTGAGCGGGCGGTCGAAGTACGGCTCGCAGACCGCCCGGATGGCCGACTCGAGCTCGTCGACGCGGGTGTCCGGCGGCACCCAGCCGGACTCGATGTGCAGCTCGGCCACCCGCTTGTAGTCGCGGCGGAAGAAGGCCGTGAAGTTCTGCGCCAGGTAGTCCTTGTCGAACTCGGTGAGCGTCCCGATGATCCCGAAGTCCAGCGAGATGTAGCGCCCGAAGGTGGCCGGATCCAGGCTGACCTGGATGTTGCCGGGGTGCATGTCGGCGTGGAAGAAGCCGTCGCGGAACACCTGGGTGAAGAAGATGGTCACGCCGTCGCGCGCCAGCTGCTGCATGTCGACGCCGGCCTCGCGCAGCCGCTCGACCTGGCTGATGGGCACGCCGTGCATGCGCTCCATCACGATCACCTCGGGATGGCACCAGTCCCAGAACATCTCGGGGATCAGCACCAGGTCCAGGCCGGCCATGTTGCGGCGCAGCTGGGCGGCATTGGACGCCTCGCGCACCAGGTCCAGCTCGTCGTGCAGGTACTTGTCGAACTCGGCCACCACCTCGCGCGGCTTCAGGCGCTTGCCGTCGGCCGACAGCGACTCGACCCAGCCGGCCATGGTGCGCATCAGCGCCAGGTCGTTGTCGATCACCGGCAGCATGCCGGGGCGCAGCACCTTGACCGCCACCTCGCGGGTGCGGCCTTGGCGATCCAGCAGGGTGGCGAAGTGCACCTGCGCGATCGACGCGCTGGCCACCGGCTGGCGCTCGAAGCTGGCGAAGACCTGGTCGACCGGTTTGCGGAACGCGCGCTCGATGGTGGCGATGGCGATGGCCGGATCGAACGGCGGCACGCGGTCCTGCAGCCGCGCCAGCTCGTCGGCGATGTCGGCCGGCAGCAGGTCGCGCCGGGTGGACAGCACCTGGCCGAACTTCACGAAGATCGGCCCCAGCCGCTCCAGCGCCTCGCGCAGGCGCTGGCCGCGGGGGGCATCGAGCCGCCGGCCCAGCGTGACCAGGCGCGTCAGCAGCCGCAGCCAGGGGCGGTCGAAGCTGCGCAGCACGAGCTCGTCGAGCCCGTAGCGCAGGACGACCCAGACGATGAAGAAGCCGCGCCAGGCCCGCGTCACCGCAAGGCCCTTCGCGCTGCGCGCTGCGGGATTCGCCTTGGGGCGGCCCGGCGGAGCATTTGCAGGCCCTGCGCGCTGGCGCGCTGCGGGATTCGCCTTGGGGCGGCCCGGCGGCTCATGCAGTCCCCGGCCCGGCGGGCGCAGCGGGGGCGGCGCCCGGCACGAAGCGGCGCAGCGCCGCGGCCATGCCGCGTGCGGCCTGGCCCAGCGCATGGGCGGGCGCGTCGCCCACCAGCCGCGCCAGGTCCTCCTCGAGGTCCCAGCGCACGTGGTCGACCAGCCAGTTGACCTCAGCGGCGAACTGCACGTCGCCGGCGATGCGCACGGCCGGCTTGCGGCCCTGCAGCAGCGCCTGGGCCACGGCCAGCGGGTTGTCGTCGGTGACGGTCAGGGACAGGTCGGGCGCGGCCTCGGCGGCCGCCAGGTCGAGCAGGCCGGCCGGCGTGGCCCGCAGGCGGATGGTGAACAGGCGCCAGCGGCCCTCGAGCACGCGGCCCGACTGGCGGCGCAGGCGGTCCATGGCCTCGGGCTCCTGCATGAGCACGTGGTTGAGCAGCAGGACCAGCCGGTGCTGGATCTCGTGCACCGCCCAGGGCGGGGGCGCGAGGCGCCCGCCGGCCGCGTCGAGCAGGCCGTCGAGGAACGAGGGGGAGGACATGGGCCGCGATTATGGGGCGGCGGACCCGCCCGCCCGGCGTGGCCGGGCATCCCGGCAGCGCGCCCGACGGGCCCGCTCAGGCCAGGGCCTGGACGCCCGCGACGAGCCAGCCGGTGCTGCCGTCCTTGGGCTTGGCCATGTTCCAGATCTCGCGGAACGGGCTGGGGCCGGCCGAGGGCTGCTCGCGGATCAGGCCGGAGAACTCGACGCTGGCCAGCCAGTCGGCGCCCAGGTCCTCGACCCCCAGCATGCGCGCCTCGAGCATCACCACGTCGGTCTTGTTCGGCTGCCCGGCCAGGTGCTGCTCGCGCTCGCTCAGCTGGGCCTGGATCTCGGCCGTCATGGTGTCGGTCATCATCGACCGCAGGGTGGCCATGTCGGCGCGGTCCCAGGCGTCCTGCAGGGCCAGGAAGTTGCGACGCGCCGCCTCGACGAAACCGGCGCTGTCGAAGCCGGACGGCACGCCCCAGGCGGGCGCGGCCGCCGCGGGCGCGGACGGCTCGGTCCGGGAGGCGCCGGCGTCGAAGGGCATGCCCTGCCGCTCCCAGGGCCGCGCCGAGGCGTCGTTGCCGACCTTCTCGGGGTTGTACTGGCGCGGCGCACGGGCCAGGGTGTCAGCCGGCTGCAGGCCGCCCGTGCCGGCGTAGGCCGGGCGGCGGGCGCGCAGCACCCAGGCGGCCGCCGCCAGGGCCAGCAGCAGGCCCAGCCCGAGCACCAGCACCCCGCCCATCGCCTCGCCCCAGCCCAGGCTGTGGGCCAGCCACGCCAGGCCCAGGCCCGCGGCCAGCCCGCCGAGCATGCCGCCCCAGCGCGACGGCTGGGCCGCGGGCTGGGCAGCGGCCGGGGATGCGGGCTGCGTGGCCGGCTGGCGCGCCGCGGCCTGCGGCGCCGCAGTGGCAGGCGCGGGCGTGGTGGTGGCAGGCGCCGCAGGCGCCTGGGCGGGTGCGGCCTCGCGCTGCACCGGCCGCGGTGCGGCCTGCCCGACCGACTTGCCGCCGCCCACGCGGGCCGCCTGCGCCTCGGGGGCCGCCTGCGCCACCATGGCGGCCAGGAGCAGCGCCAGTGCGGGGGTCGACCGGATCCTCATCTGCCTGTCCTCCTGCCTCGGCTCAGCACTTGATGCCCACGTGCAGGGCCGCGACCCCGCCGGTGAGGTTGTGCCAGTCGACGTGGCCGAAGCCGGCGTCGTGCATCAGGGCCTTGAGTTCCTCCTGGCCCGGGTGCATGCGGATCGACTCGGCCAGGTAGCGGTAGCTGTCCGCATCGCCGGCCACCAGCCGGCCCAGGCGGGGCAGCACCTGGAACGAATACCAGTCGTAGGCCTTGGCCAGCGGCTTGGCCACGCGCGAGAACTCGAGCACCAGCAGCTTGCCGCCCGGGCGCAGCACGCGGCGCATCTCGGCCAGCGCGCGGTCCTTGTGGGTCATGTTGCGCAGGCCGAAGGCCACGGTGACCAGGTCGAAGTGGCCGTCGGGAAACGGCAGCCGCTCGGCGTCGCAGACCACGGTGGGCAGCACCACGCCGGCGTCGACGAGCCGGTCGCGGCCGGTGCGCAGCATGGCCTGGTTGATGTCGGTGTGCACCACGGTGCCGCCGGGCGACACCTTGGGCGCGAAGGCCAGCGCCAGGTCGCCGGTGCCCCCGGCGATGTCGAGCACCTGCCAGCCCGGCTGCACGTTGGCCACCATCACGGTGTAGGCCTTCCACGCGCGGTGCAGGCCGGCCGACATCAGGTCGTTCATGACGTCGTAGCGGGAGGCGACCGAGTCGAACACGCCGCGCACGCGACGGGCCTTGTCGCGTTCGTCGACGGTCTCGAAGCCGAAATGCGTACTGCTCATGCGGCAATGGTAAGCGGCGCGACCAAGGCCCCACGGCGGCGCCCGTCCGGCGGAAGGGGTTATGTCCCGTGGCCTTCGGCCATCCGGCCGAGGCGCCGGCGCAACAGCAACGCGCGTTGCCGGCTCAGTGGCCGCAGCTGCCGCCGCGCGCCGACGCCATGGGCGCGTCGCGGTCGGCCCCGGCCTCGCGCAGCCGGCGCTCGTAGTCGGCCCACAGCTGCTCCTGCTGCGAGCCCAGGAAGTACAGGTAGTCCCAAGAGAAGATGCCGCTGTCGTGGCCGTCGGAAAAGCGCGGCTGCACCGCGTAGTTGCCCACGGGGTCGAGGGCGAGCAGCTCGACCTCGCGCTTGCCCGTCTGCAGCACCTCCTGGCCGGGGCCGTGCCCCTGCACCTCGGCCGAGGGCGAGTACACGCGCATCAGCTCGAAGGGGATGCGGTACACCGCGCCGTCGGAAAAGCCGACTTCCAGCACGCGCGAGCGCCCGTGCACCGTGATCGATTGCGGCGTGATGCCGCTTTGCAGTCCTGCCATGGGGAGTGGGATCAGAAACGGACGGCGAGGTTCACGTACACCCGCTCGTCGCCGCGGCGGGGCGCGGCCGAGTTGAAGGTGCGCGACACCTTGGAGCCGTCCAGCAGCTTCGCGTAGTCCAGCGAGGCCGTGTAGTTGCCGCTGTTCCAGCGCAGGCCCAGGCCCAGGCTGGACAGGCCGTCGCTGGCGGGCTTGTTGAAGTCGTTGGGCCGGTTGTTGCGCACGTAGCCGCCGTCGACGAAGCCGGCGCCGCGCAGGCCCGGCGCCAGCTCGGGCGTGGTGAGCTCCAGCGAGGCGATGACACCCTTGTCGGCCGACAGGGGCCGCTCGATCTCGGTGCCCCGCACCGAGGCCAGGCCACCCAGGCCGACCTGCTCGCCGGCCAGCAGCACGTGGGGGCTGTACTGCCAGTTGCTGCGGGCGCTGAGCAGCCAGTTGCCGCCCATGGGCGCGATCCAGCTGAAGCTGCCGCGCAGCAGGCGCCAGTGCAGCGTGTCGATGCGCGGGTCCTCGCTCTGGTAGGACGCCAGGTCGTTGCTGGAGCCGCTGCCGGTGTTGGCCACGAAGTCGACCGTGTACCCCCACACCGAGCGCTCGCTCTCGGTGCGGGCGTTGTAGCCGATGCTCAGCGGCCGGCTGCGCCGGTCGGAGGCGCCGGGCACCACGGTGCTGTTGATGCGCGCCGCGCGGAACACCTTGTCGTCGTAGCCCAGCACGACATAGCTGCGGCGGCCGCCCTCGGGCGGCAGGTAGAAGGTCCAGTTCAGGCCGAAGGTGCTGCCCGCGCCGGTGCTGCTGAAGGCGCCGAAGTTGCCCACCACGTCCGAGGTGGTGTAGCTGGCGCCCACCACCCCGCCCAGCGCGTACAGCGGCACGCGGTACGACAGGCCCAGCTGCTTGACGTCGTTGCCGCGCTCGATCGAGGTGGTCCAGGCGGCGTTGAACTGGTGGTCGCGGTTGAACAGGTTGGTGTGGCCGCCGGAGACCGTCAGGCGGTCGCGGCCCGTGGCCTGCGTGCCCGAGTTGTTCAGGCCGACCGCGAAGGTCCAGGGGCGCTTCTCGCGCACGGTGACGGTGGCGTCGATCTTGTCCGGGTCGTCGCCCTCGCGGATGCCCACCTGCAGCTGCTTGTTCGGGTTCTCGTTGGCGATCGCGCTCTGCACCGCCAGCCGCTTGAAGTTGGGGGTGCTGCCTTCCTGCAGTTCGGGGATGCTGCCGCGGATGTTCTGCGCGTCGTACAGCGTGGCGCCCTCGATGGCGACCTTGCTGACCGCGAAGGTGACGATCTCCAGCCGCACGGCCGCGCCCACCTGCTGGGGCGGCAAGGCCACCCGGTGCAGGCCGTAGCCGCGGTTGCGCAGGGCGGTCTCCAGCGCCGCGCTGGCGTCCTGCAGGGTGGCGATGGTGGCGGTCTCGCGCACGTACGGCGCCAGCAGGCGCTGGGTCTCGGCCTCGCCCAGCGGGTTGTCCCCCGTCACCTGGAAGCCGCGGATCGCGAACACCGGCTCGGGCGCCGGCTGCAGCGGCACGGGCGGCACCACGGGCTGGGCCGGCTGGGCCGGCTGGGCGGCCACGCTGCCGGCGGCTGCCGCGAGCGCCAGCGCCGCGAGCGTGCGCGACGACCCCGTCAGGCCGCGACCGCGCGGCTGCTGCTGCTTGCCCATGCTCTGCCCCTCATGTCACCAGTTGTTTCAGCCGATTGTCGCACCCGCCCCGCGCGCGCCCGCCCCGGCACGGCGGCCTCACTTGCAGACGTTGGAGGTCGAGACGTTGTTGTCCCGCAGCACCGACGACAGCAGCGCCACCCGCGCCGCGTTGGGCGTGGGCAGCGGCAGGGTGTCGAAGTCGATGAACTTGGGAATGTTCACGGGCCGCGCGGTGTCGCCGCCCTGCCCCGCGAAACCCGCCTCGCCGCGGCCCAGGTGCAGCACCTCGGAGGCGGTCGCGACCTCGATGTGGCCGTCGCGCACGAACACGAACAGCCCCTCGCGCGCGTCGGGCACGTTCTCGGCCGCGAACAGCTTGGCGGGCACCGGCACGCCGTCCGGACGCGGGCCGTCGATGTCGGGCGCGTTGGTGATCGGCACCACGCCCTGGCTGGGCGAGAGGAACAGGCCCTGGCCCTCCTGCAGCAGCTGCAGCGCGTTGGTGGTCCCGCCGTTCTGCTGGAAGGTGATGGCGCCCAGCCAGGTCCAGAGGGTCAGGTTGCCGCCGGTGCAGTCGCCGCCGCACGAGGCGTCGAAGCCGGTGCCCCGGATGCCGATGGTGGCGGTGGCCGTGGAGAAGCCCACGTTGCGGTTGTTCGCCTTGGCGATCAGGCCCGTGAGCGCGCGCACGGAGCCGCGCAGCAGCGAGGCCAGGAAGCGGCCCTCGCCGGCGTTGGCCGGGTCGTAGACGAAGTTGTCGACCCGGAACCGCGTGTTGGAGCCCAGGGTCACCCGCGACTCGTCGCGGAAGGCCACCACGGCGCGCGCGCCGGGCATGGTCTCGACCACGTCGCCCGGGTAGATGCTGCCGCCGTCGACCAGCCGGCGGCGCTGGTTGCCGGCGTCCACCGCGTACAGCTCGCCGGTGGCCTGGACCACCTTGGCGCTGGCCAGCACGGCGTTGGGGCGGGCGGCGTCGGCGATGCGCTGGCTCTCGGCGCCGCAGTCGCGCGCGCACAGGCGGGCATCGAAGTCGGTGCCGCGGATGCCGATGGTGGCCGTGCTGGTCTGCACCTTGGCCGCGTCGGGCGAGCCCTTGGCGATCAGGCCGGTGATGGCGCGAAATCCCCCGCGCACCATCTGCAGCAGCATGCCGTTGTCGGTCGCGCTCTCGCGGAAGCGGTACTGCTGCAGCACGAGTTCGGAATTGGGGCGCACCGTCATGCGGGTGCCGTCCTGCAGCCGCACGATCGCCGAGGCGCCGTCGGCCGTGGTGATGCGGTCGCCCTCGGCCAGCTGCGCGCCCCGGCCCAGGGTGCGGGGCGTCTGCCCCGGCGTCTGGACGAAGCCCACGCCGCGCGCGAACTCGACCTCGCCCGCGGTCTGCGCGGTGGCAGGCGCCGCCCAGCCGATCCATGCCGCGCAGGCCAGCAGCAGGAGGCGTGTGTTGTTGACCAGCATGCTTTCCCCTCCGGGCGCGCGGCCACCCGTCGTGTCGGAACCCCCGCGCAAACGTTGAGGGTTATAGCTTACTGGCCGTTACAAATGTGCGGTTTTGCACGGTGCGGCCACAGCGCCGTGCCGGATTTCACGCGCCTGAGACTCTCAGGCGAGGCCCTGCAGCCGCAAGGCCAGCGCCTGCTCCAGCGCCGGCCGGGCAGCCAGCACCCGCGCCTGCAGGCCGGGGTCGGCCGGCCGGCTGGCCGGGGCCCACACCGGCTGCGGCCAGTGCGGGTCGGCCTGCCAGCGGGCGATGACGTGCCAGTGCACGTGCGGCACCAGGTTGCCCAGGCTGGCCAGGTTGATCTTGTCGGGGCGCAGGTGCTCGCGCAGGACCTGCTCGACCGCCACCACCGCGTCCAGGCAGTGCTGCCGCTGCGCGGGCGCGAGGTCGGAGAACTCGGCGGCGTGGGCGTTCCAGACCACGCGGTAGAAGGCCGGCAGGCCGGGCTCGTCGGCCCGCACCAGCCGCAGGCTGGCGGTGCGGGCGACCAGCACGCCGCCGTCGCCGGCGCACAGGGGGCAGGCCGGCGCGTCGGCCACGCTCAGACCAGCACGCGCTCGATGCCGCCGGTGTTGGCGGCATGCACGTAGCGCGGCATCCAGTCGGGGCCCAGGATCTTCTGCGCCATCTCGACCACGATGTAGTCGGCCTCCAGCAGGCCGTTCTGCAGGTCGTTGCCGTAGCGCGTGAGGCCCTGCAGGCAGCTGGGGCAGCTGGTGAGGATCTTCACGTCGCCCTGGGCCGGCAGCGCGCCGGCGGCCCGCAGCGCGGCCTCGTCCTTGCGCAGTTCCTCTTCCTTGCGGAAGCGCACCTGCGTGGAGATGTCGGGGCGGGTGACGCCCAGCGTGCCCGACTCGCCGCAGCAGCGCTCGGACTTGCGCACCTGCTCGCCCAACAGCGCCTTGACGGTCTTCA
Organism: Comamonadaceae bacterium; assembly: GCA_027484575.1. GTDB lineage: Bacteria > Pseudomonadota > Gammaproteobacteria > Burkholderiales > Burkholderiaceae_C > Ramlibacter. The sequence continues at coordinate 146,319 of JAIXSQ010000010.1, read as the reverse complement.
TGGGCTCCTGCAGCTTCATCGGCGAGTGGCAGGGGTCGTGGTACAGGTAGGCCCCCCCGCCGGGCAGCGTGATGCCCTTCTCGAGCAGGTACTCGTGGATGTCCACGATGCGGCAGCCCGGGAAGATCTTGTCGAACTCGTAGCCCTGCAGCTGGTCGTAGCAGGTGCCGCAGGAGACCACCACGGTCTTGATGTCCAGGTAGTTCAGCGTGTTGGCCACGCGGTGGAACAGCACCCGGTTGTCCGTGATCATCTTCTCGGCCTTGTCGAACTGGCCCGAGCCGCGCTGCGGGTAGCCGCAGCACAGGTAGCCGGGCGGCAGCACGGTTTGCACGCCGGCGTGCCACAGCATCGCCTGGGTGGCCAGGCCCACCTGCGAGAACAGGCGCTCGGAGCCGCAGCCCGGGAAATAGAAGACGGCCTCGCTGTCCGGCGTGGTGGCTTGCGGGTTGCGGATGATCGGGACGTAGTCCTTGTCCTCGATGTCCAGCAGCGCCCGCGCGGTCTTCTTGGGCAGGCCGCCCGGCAGCTTCTTGTTGATGAAGTGGATGACCTGTTCCTTCACCGGCGCCGGCTTGTCGGTGGCCGGCGGGCGGCCCACCTGCTTGCGGGCCAGGCCGCGCAGCAGGTCGTTGGCCAGGCGCTGCGCCTTGAAGCCCACGCCGACCATCGCCGCACGGGCCATCTTGATGGTCTCGGGGTTGGTGGCGTTGAGCATGAACATCGCGGCCGCGTTGCCGGGCCGGAAGCTCTTCTGGCCCATCTTGCGCAGCAGGTTGCGCATGTTCATCGACACGTCGCCGAAGTCGATCTTCACCGGGCAGGGGTTGGCGCACTTGTGGCACACGGTGCAGTGGTCCGAGACGTCCTCGAACTCCTGCCAGTGGCGGATCGACACGCCGCGGCGGGTCTGCTCCTCGTACAGGAAGGCCTCGACCAGCAGCGAGGTGGCCAGGATCTTGTTGCGCGGGCTGTACAGCAGGTTGGCGCGCGGCACGTGGGTGGCGCACACCGGCTTGCACTTGCCGCAGCGCAGGCAGTCCTTGACGGAGTCGGCGATCGCGCCGATGTCCGACTGCTGCATGATCAGCGACTCGTGGCCCATCAGGCCGAAGCTGGGCGTGTACGCGTTGGTCAGGTCGGCGTACAGGGACATCGGCGCGTCCTGCGTCGACGGCCGCAGCAGCTTGCCCTTGTTGAAGCGGCCCTCGGGGTCGACCCTGGCCTTGTAGTCGGCGAAGGGGGCGATCTCGTCGTCGGACAGGAACTCCAGCTTGGTGATGCCGATGCCGTGCTCGCCGGAGATCACGCCGTCCAGCGAGCGGGCCAGCGCCATGATGCGTTTGACCGCCTCGTGCGCGGCCTGCAGCATCGCGTAGTCGTCGCTGTTGACCGGGATGTTGGTGTGCACGTTGCCGTCGCCGGCATGCATGTGCAGCGCCACCCACACGCGGCCCTTGAGCACGCGCTGGTGGATCGCCGTCACCTCGGCCAGCAGCGGGCCGAAGGCGGCGCCCGAGAAGATCTGCTGCAGCGGCGCGCGCAGCTGGGTCTTCCAGCTGGCCCGCAGCCGGTGGTCCTGCAGCTGCGGGAACAGCACGTCGACGCGGTCGAGCCAGTCCTGCCACTGGGCGCGCACCTCGCGCACCAGCGCCAGCGCCTGCTGCACGCGGTCCTCCAGCAGCTCGGCCGACGGGATCTCGGCGGCGTCGTCGAGCTTGCCCAGCGGCAGGTTGCCGCGCTGGAAGAAGGTCTCCAGCGCGCCGGCCAGCGCGATCTTGTTGCGCAGCGACAGCTCGATGTTGATCCGCTCGATGCCGTCGGTGTACTCGGCCATCCGCGGCAGCGGGATCACCACGTCCTCGTTGATCTTGAAGGCGTTGGTGTGGCGGCTGATCGCGGCGGTGCGCTTGCGGTCGAGCCAGAACTTCTTGCGCGCCTCGGGGCTGACGGCCACGAAGCCCTCGCCGCTGCGCGAGTTGGCGATGCGCACCACCTCACTGGTCACGCGGGCGACCGCGTCGGGATCGTCGCCCACCAGGTCGCCGATCAGCACCATCTTGGGCAGCCCGCCGCGCTTGCTCTTGGTGGCGTAGCCCACGGCCTTGAGGTAGCGGTCGTCCAGGTGCTCCAGGCCGGCCAGCAGCACGCCCGAGCGGTCCTTCTCGGCGAACATGAAGTCGCGGATCTCGACGATGCTGGGCACCGCGTCCTTGGCGTTGCCGAAGAACTCCAGGCACACGGTGCGGGTGTGCGCCGGCATGCGGTGCACCACCCAGCGCGCGCTGGTGATCAGCCCGTCGCAGCCTTCCTTCTGGATGCCCGGCAGGCCCGACAGGAACTTGTCGGTCACGTCCTTGCCCAGGCCCTCCTTGCGGAACGACGCGCCGGGGATGCGCAGGGTCTCCTCGCGCAGCGGCGTGCGGCCGTCGGCGGCGAACCACTGCAGGCGGAAGCTGGCGAACGGGGCGTCGTGGATCTTGCCCAGGTTGTGGTCCAGCCGGGTGACCTCGAGCCACTCGGCCTGCGGCGTCACCATGCGCCAGGACACCAGGTTGTCCAGCGCGGTGCCCCACAGCACGGCCTTCTTGCCGCCGGCGTTCATGGCGATGTTGCCGCCGATGCACGAGGCCTCGGCCGAGGTGGGGTCCACGGCGAACACGTAGCCGGCCCGCTCGGCCGCGTCGGCCACCCGCTGGGTGACCACGCCGGCCTCGGTCCACACGGTGGCGACCGGCTGCGCATGGCCCGGGATCGCGACCTGCTCGACCTCGGTCATGGCCTCGAGCTTCTCGGTGTTGATCACCACGCTCTTCCAGGTCAGCGGGATCGCGCCGCCGGTGTAGCCGGTGCCGCCGCCGCGCGGGATGATGGTCAGGCCCAGCTCGATGCAGGCGGCCACCAGCGCGGCCATCTCGGCCTCGGTGTCGGGGCACAGCACCACGAACGGGTACTCGACGCGCCAGTCGGTCGCGTCGGTCACGTGGGACACGCGCGAGAGGCCGTCGAACTTGATGTTGTCGCGCGCGGTGTGGCGGCGCAGCACCTTCTGCGCCCGCGCGCGCAGCGCGGCGGTCTCGCGGAAGCTGGCGTCGAAGGCATCGACCGCGGCGCGGGCCGCGGCCAGCAGTTCGCCCACCAGCGCGTCGCGGGCCTGGTCGGCGCCGGGCGTGCGGCGCTTGCCGATCTCCGACAGCCGGTGCTGCAGGGCCTCGACCAGGGCGCGGCGGCGGCCGGGGTTGTCCAGCAGGTCGTCCTGCAGGTAGGGATTGCGCTGCACCACCCAGATGTCGCCCAGCACCTCGTAGAGCATGCGGGCCGAGCGGCCGGTGGCCCGCTCGGTGCGCAGCCGGCCGAGCAGGTCCCAGGCCCGGGCGCCGAGCAGGCGGATCACGATCTCGCGGTCGGAGAACGAGGTGTAGTTGTAGGGGATCTCGCGCAGGCGCGGGGCCTCGTCGGACGCCGCGGCCAGGAGCTGGTCGATCGTGGTGGGTGCGTTCATCGTTCCGGTGGGCCCCGGCGGGCGGTCCGCGGGGCACTGGTTCAGCCGAACGATCCGGGTGGGAGCGGCTGGCCGGGGATGTTACCGCAGGGCAACAGTCCAGCCCGGCCCGGGGGCTTGTGGTCGCGCCGGCGTCGCCGGGCCCCGGCGCGCTCATGGAAACTCCCGAGCCCCGGCCCGGCGGGGCCCCGGTCCAATGAAACCGTCATGGACCCGCAGTAGAGTCACGCCCCGCGTGAGCACCCCATCCCACAAGGAGATTGCATGAAGAGACTCAAGTTCGCCCTGGCCGCCCTGGCCGCCGCCCTGGCCCTGCCGGCCGCCGCCCAGACCGAGATCCAGTGGTGGCATTCCATGGGCGGCGCCCTGGGCGAATGGGTCAACGACATGGCCAAGGACTTCAACGCCAGCCAGAAGGACTACCGGATCACCCCGACCTTCAAGGGCAGCTACGACGAGTCCATGACCGCGGCCATCGCCGCCTACCGCTCGGGCAACGCGCCGCACGTGCTGCAGGTCTTCGAGGTCGGCACCGCCACCATGATGGCCAGCAAGGGCGCCATCGTGCCGGTGGGCAAGGTCATGACCGACGCCGGCTACAAGTTCGACCCGTCGGTGTACGTGCCGGCCGTCGCGGGCTACTACACCGCCCCCAACGGCCAGATGCTGAGCTTCCCGTTCAACAGCTCGACGCCGGTCTTCCACTACAACAAGGACGCGTTCAAGGCCGCCGGCCTGGACGCCGACAAGCCGCCCACCACCTGGCCCGAGGTGGCGCTGGCCGCCGCCAAGCTCAAGGCCAGCGGCCACAAGTGCCCGTTCACCACCAGCTGGATCAGCTGGACCCAGCTGGAGAGCTTCTCGGCCTGGCACAACGTGCTGTTCGCCACCAAGAACAACGGCTTCGGCGGCCTGGACACCCGGCTGGCCTTCAACAGCCCGCTGCACGTGCGCCACATCGAGAACCTGGCCAACATGGCCAAGAGCGGCCTGTTCGTCTACAAGGGCCGCGGCAACGCCGCCGACGCCACCTTCGTCTCGGGCGAGTGCGCCATGATCACCGGCTCGTCGGCGCTGTACGGCAACGTCACCCGCAACGGCAAGTTCGGCTACGGCATCGGCGCCCTGCCCTACTACCCCGACGTGCCGGGCTCGCCGCAGAACACCGTCATCGGCGGCGCCAGCCTGTGGGTGATGAGCGGCAAGAAGGCCGAGGAATACAAGGCCGTGGCCGCGTTCTTCGACTACCTGTCCAAGCCCGACGTGGCGGCCAGGAGCCACCAGCGCACCGGCTACCTGCCGGTCACCAAGGCCTCGTTCGAGCTGACCGACAAGTCCGGCTTCTACAAGAAGAACCCGGGCACCGACGTGTCGGTCACGCAGATGATCCGCAAGACCACGGACAAGTCGCGCGGCGTGCGCCTGGGCAACTTCGTGCAGATCCGCACCATCATCGACGAGGAGATGGAGCAGGTCTGGCGCGGCGCCAAGCAGCCGAAGGAGGCGCTGGACGCGGCGGTCAAGCGCGGCAACGAGCAGTTGGAGCGCTTCGAGAAAGCCAACAAGTCCTGAAGGACCTGTTGTCTGTCCCTCCGCGCTCCGCTGCTCGTTGAGCGGACTCCTGGCACCTCCCTCCCCCTGCCCCTCCCTCCGCCGGGCGGAGGGAGGGGTCCTGCCCGATCGGGGGGCCAGGGCGGGGCGTGTGGCGTGCCTGCGCTGGCGCAGCGGCGCGCCTGAAAACCGCCCAAGCTGAACGACAATCGCGGCCCTTATGGAAAAACGCGTCCGTTTCAAGTCGGCCTGGCTGCCCTGGGCGCTGGTGGCGCCGCAGATGGCCATCGTGCTGGTCTTCTTCTTCTGGCCGGCCGGGCAGGCGCTGTGGCAGTCGCTGCTGCAGCAGGACGCCTTCGGCACCAGCAGCGAGTTCGTGGGGCTGGAGAACTTCCGCCGGCTGTTCGCCGACCCCGGCTACCTCGACTCGTTCCGCATCACCGCGTTCTTCTCGGCCCTGGTGGCCTTCTGCGGGCTGGCCATCGCGCTGGTGCTGGCCGTGATGGCCAACCGGGTGGTGCGCGGCGCCACGGTCTACAAGACGCTGCTGATCTGGCCCTATGCGGTCGCGCCGGTCATCGCGGGCGTGCTGTGGCTGATGATGTTCGCCTCGCCCTACGGCGTGGTGGCCTATGCGCTGCGCCACGTGGGCATCCCCTGGGACCACCTGCTCAACGCCGACCATGCGATGGCCCTGATCGTGATGGCCGCCGTGTGGAAGCAGATCTCCTACAACTTCCTGTTCTTCCTGGCCGGGCTGCAGTCCATCCCGCACTCGCTGATCGAGGCGGCCACCATCGACGGCGCCGGGCCCTGGCGGCGCTTCTGGAGCATCGTGTTCCCGCTGCTGTCGCCCACCACGTTCTTCCTGCTGGTGATCAACGTCATCTACGCCTTCTTCGACACCTTCGCGATCGTCGATGCCGCCACCCACGGCGGCCCGGGCAAGGAGACGGCGATCCTGGTCTACAAGGTCTACTACGACGGCTTCAAGGCGCTGGACCTCAACGGCTCGGCCGCTCAGTCGGTGGTGCTGATGGCCATCGTCGTCGCGCTGACCGTCGTGCAGTTCCGCTTCGTCGAAAAGAAGGTGCAGTACTGACATGAGCCCCCACGTTTGCGCCTGCGGCGCTGCACTGCCCCCCGGGGGGACGCCAGGCCTGCCTTGGGGCGGCCCTGCGGAGGCCTGATGGTCGAACGCCGCCCCCTCCTGACCGCCGTCTCGCACCTGGTGCTGCTGCTGGGCGTGGCGATCGTCGCGTTCCCGGTGCTGGTGGCCTTCATCGGCTCCACCCAGACCGCCGAGCAGATCGCCGGCAGCAACCCGCTGTCGCTGTGGCCCGGCTCCAACCTGCTCGAGAGCTACCGGCTGGCGCTGTTCGGCGGCAAGACCACCGGCGGGGCCACCATCGCGCCGGTCGCGCCCATGCTCTGGGTCAGCCTGGTCAGCGCTCTGACCATCGCCGTGGGCAAGATCGCGATCTCGCTGCTGTCGGCCTTCGCCATCGTCTACTTCCGCTTCCCGTTCCGCCAGCTGGTGTTCTGGATGATCTTCGTGACGCTGATGCTGCCGGTGGAGGTGCGCATCGCGCCCACCTACGCGGTGGTGTCCGACCTGAAGATGCTCAACACCTATGCGGGCCTGACGGTGCCGCTGATCGCCTCGGCCACCGCGACCTTCCTGTTCCGGCAGTTCTTCCTGACCGTGCCCGACGAGCTGGTCGAGGCCGCGCGCATGGACGGGGCCGGGCCGATGCGTTTCTTCAAGGACGTGCTGCTGCCGCTGTCGAGGACCTCGATCGCGGCGCTGTTCGTCATCCAGTTCATCTACGGCTGGAACCAGTACCTGTGGCCCCTGCTGGTGACCACCAGCGAGGACATGTACCCGGTGGTGCTGGGCATCAAGCGGGCCATCTTCGGCGAGGTCTACGTCGAGTGGAACGTGGTGATGGCCACCGCCATCCTGGCCATGCTGCCGCCGGCGCTGGTCGTGATCCTGATGCAGAAGTGGTTCGTCAAGGGCCTGGTCGATACGGAGAAATGAAGGAGCTGGGGTCGGACCGCCGCGCAGCGGTGCTCCGTCCCCTCTGACGAGACATGGCAGCCATTTCTTTCAAGAGCGTCATCAAGCGCTACGGCACCGGCAAGCAGGCGCTGCAGGTGATCCACGGGGTCGACGCCGAGATCGGCGACGGCGAGTTCGTCGTGATCGTCGGGCCCTCGGGCTGCGGCAAGTCGACCCTGCTGCGCATGGTCGCCGGCTTGGAGGAGATCTCCGGGGGCACCATCGCCATCGGCCCGCGGGTGGTCAACGACCTCGAGCCGGCCGAGCGCGACATCGCCATGGTGTTCCAGAACTACGCCCTGTACCCGCACATGAGCGTGTTCGACAACATGGCCTACGGCCTGAAGATCCGCAAGATGCCGCCGGCCGAGATCAAGGCGCGCGTCGACAAGGCCGCCGGCATCCTGGAGCTGGGGCACCTGCTGGAGCGCAAGCCGCGCCAGCTGTCGGGCGGCCAGCGCCAGCGCGTGGCCATGGGCCGCGCCATCGTGCGCCAGCCGCAGGTGTTCCTGTTCGACGAGCCGCTGTCCAACCTGGACGCCAAGCTGCGCGCGCAGACCCGGCTGGAGATCCAGAAGCTGCACCGCGAGCTGGGCATCACCTCGCTGTTCGTCACCCACGACCAGGTCGAGGCCATGACGCTGGCCCAGCGCATGATCGTGATGAACGGCGGGCGCATGGAGCAGTTCGGCACGCCCGAGGAGGTCTACCACCGGCCGGCCTCCACCTTCGTGGCCAGCTTCATCGGCTCGCCGCCGATGAACCTGCTCAAGGACCTGCCGGGCGTCGCGGCCGGCCAGGTGCTGGGCGTGCGCCCGGAACACCTGGACGTGGTGCCCGCCGGCGGCTGGGCGCTGCAGGTCGAGACGGTGGAGCTGCTGGGCGCCGAACGCCTGGTGTACGGGCGGCTGGGCGAGCAGCAGGTGATCGTGCGCATCGACGGTGCGGCGCCCGCGCCGGCGACGGGCGAAACGGTGCACGTGCAGCCCCGGGCGGGCAGCCTGCACCTGTTTGATGCGGCTTCGGGGCAGCGCCTGCCCTCCTGAGGACGCGACCGCGCGCCCACCGGCGCGCCTGCAGGCCCGGGGCGCCACGCCCTACCGGCGGCCAGCCTGCGCCGCCTTGGCATGCGCCTTGCTCGACGTGCCGTGCGGCCCCCAGGCCCTGGGGGTTTCCATCCGCACAGCACTAGGAGCTCTCATGAAGCGTCGTGACTTTCTGGCGGCCGGGGCGGCCCCCTTGTTCGCCTCCCCCGCATGGGTCGGTGCCCAGTCGGCCAACTGGCCCGGCCGCGGGCCGATCAAGCTGGTGGCCCAGTTCCCGCCGGGGGGCCTGGTGGACACGGTCTCGCGCCTGATCGCGCCGCACCTGTCGCAGGCACTGGACGGCCAGACCGTGGTGGTGGAGAACCGCGCCGGCGCGGGCGGGCTGATCGGCTCACAGTACGTCGCCAGCCAGCCCGCCGACGGCTACACGCTGCTGGTCAGCCACGCCTCGGTGCACGTCTATGCCGCGGCGACCCGGCGCACCATGCCCTTCGACCCGGTGGCCGCCTTCACGCACATCGGCATGCTGGTCGAGGCGCCCATGGTGCTGCTGGTGCGGCCGCAATCGCCGTTCCAGACGCTGGAGCAGTACGTCGCCGCGGCACGGACCCGGCCCGTGCGCTACGGCTCCTCGGGCATCGGCTCGGCCAACCACCTCTTCGGCGAGCTGCTCAAGATCGAGGGCAAGGCGCCGCAGCACGACCACGTGCCCTACCAGGGCAGCGCGCCGGCGATGCAGGACCTGCTGGGCGGCCAGATCGACAGCCTGCTCGACCCGATCACCACCAACGTCGCGCAGCTGCAGGGCGGGACGCTGCGCGCGCTGGCGGTCTCCACCCCGGCACGGCTGCCGGCGCTGCCCGGCATCGCCACCTTCGCCGAGCAGGGCTACCCCAGCCTCACCGGCTCGCAGTGGCTGGGCCTGTCGGCCCCCAAGGGCCTGCCCGAGCCGATCGCCCGGCGCCTGGCGGCCGTGCTCCCCGAGATCATGGCCAAGCCCGACGTGATCGCCCGCCTGAGCGAGCTGCAGACCCTGCCGCGCAAGACGCCGGTGATGGGCGCAGAATTCGTGAAGCTGATCAACACGCAGATCGACACCTGGCGCAACGTCGCCAAGATCGCGAACGTCGAGGTCATCGCCTGACCCGGCCGCCGCCGGGCGGCACTGCTGGAGCACCGACCGCCTTGAACACGACCCACGCGCCGACTTCGCAGGATGCAGGCCTGCCCGGACACGCCACCGCGGATGCCGCCGCGGTGGTCAACGAGTTCCTGCGCCTGATCATGATCCCCGACCCGGCGGCGGCCAGCCGCTACGTGTCGCCCGAGCTGCGCATCGTGTTCACCGGCAAGCGGCCGATGCGCGAGCCGGCCGACTGCACCCGCTTCAACGCCTCGCGCTACAAGTGGGTCAAGAAGCGGATAGCACGCACCGACGTGGTGGTGCCACCGCCCGAGGAGGCCGCCCGCGGCGAGGCGGTGGTCTACAGCATCGGCACCCTGTACGGCGAGTGGCCCGACGGCACGCCGTTCGAGGGCAACCGCTACGTGGACCGCTACGTGCTGCGCCACGGCCTGATCGTGCAGATGGACGTGTGGAACGACAGCGCGGAGTGGCTGCTGGTGCGCGCCGGCCTGGCGACCCTCTGACCATGCCGGCGACCTACACCGGCGCGCTGCCCACCCACGGCCGCTTCGACTACGCGGGCATCCGCGGCCGCGCGCCCTACCGCTGGCCCAACGGCGCCGGGCTGGCGGTGTACCTGGCCTTCAACATCGAGCACTTCGCGTTCGGCGAGGGGCTGGGCGCGGCCATCGGGCCGGCCAGCCCGCAGCCGGACGTGCTCAACTACAGCTGGCGCGAGTACGGCAACCGGGTCGGCGCCTGGCGCTGCCTGGACCTGTTCGACAGCCTGGAGCTGCCGTCCGCCGCCCTGATCAACACCGCCCTGTACGACCACTGCCCGGAGCTGGTGGCCGCCTGCGTGCAGCGCGGCGACGAACTGGTCGGCCACGGGCACAGCAACGCCGAGCGCCAGGGCGTGCTGGACGAGGCGTCCGAACTGGCCCTGCTGCAGTCCTGCCGCGAGCGCATGCGCGCCGAGAGCGGCGTGGCGCCGGCCGGCTGGCTGTCGCCCTGGATCTCGGAGAGCCTGCGCACGCCCGACCTGCTGGCCGAAGCCGGCTACGACTACACGCTCAACTGGTGCCACGACGACCAGCCGCTGCCCATGCGCACCCGCAGCGGGCGGCCCCTGTGGTCCGTGCCCTACCCGCAGGAGCTCAACGACATCCCGATGGTGATCGCGCGGCAGATGGAAGGCGACGCCTTCGCCCGCATGATCGTGGACCACTTCGACGAGATGCTGTCGCAGTGCCGCGCACCGGGCACGCCCCCGCTGGTCATGGGCATCGCCCTGCATCCGTACATCGTCGGCCAGCCGCACCGGCTGCGCCACCTGCGGCAGGCGCTGCGCCACCTCGCGCAGGCGCGCGACCGCGGCGAGGCCTGGATCACCACGCCCGGCGCCATCTTCCGGCACGCGGTGTCCGTCGCGGACGCGGCAGGCGCCTGAGCGGCCCGCCCCTGGCAAGCGCCTACCATCCCGTGTCCGCTCCGGCCGGGCGCCACGGCGCCGCCGGGACGGTGCACCGCGCACGAGGATGGACCCCACGACCATGAACGACCGCCGAGACCCCCGGCACGACGGGCCTGCCGCCGGCACGCCCTGGCCCTACCCCCGCTGGATCGCCCACCGCGGCGCCGGCAAGCTGGCTCCCGAGAACACCCTGGGCGCCTTCCGCCTGGGCGCGCAGCACGGCTGGCGCATGTTCGAGTGCGACGCCAAGCTGTCGGCCGACGGCGTGCCCTTCCTGCTGCACGACGCCACGCTGGAGCGCACCACCGACGGCCAGGGCACCGCCGGCGACCTGCCCTGGGATGCGCTGTCGCGGCTGGATGCGGGCAGCTGGCATTCCCGGGCCTGGGCGGGCGAGCCGCTGCCCACGCTGGCGGCGCTGGCGCGGTACTGCCTGGCCAACGGCCACCTGCTGAACATCGAGATCAAGCCCACGCCGGGCGTCGAGCTGCGCACCGGCGAGGTGGTGGCGGCCGAGGCCGCCCGGCTGTGGGCCGGCGCCGCCGTGCCGCCGCTGCTTACCTCGTTCCGCCCCGAGTCGCTGCAGGGCGCGCTGCAGGCAGCGCCGCAGCTGCCGCGCGGCCTGCTGGTGGACACGCTGTGGGACGGCTGGTTCGACCACGCGCGCCGGCTGGGTTGCGTGGCGGTGGTGGCCAACCACGTGCTGTGGGATGCGGCGCTGGTGGGCCAGGTGCAGGCCGCCGGCCTGCGCTGCCTGAGCTACACGGTCAACGACGCCGCGGACGCGCAGCGCCTGCTGCAGCTGGGCACCGACGGCATCATCACCGACCGGGTGGACCTGTTCACCCCGGCCTGAGGCCGGAACGCGGCCGCGTCAGCGCAGGTCGCCAGCCAGCGAGGCCAGGGTTTCCGGCGCCAGCGTGACGTGCGCGGGGTAGTTGCGGTGGTCGCAGCCCAGCTTGACCGCCGCGCCCGCGTGGATCGCCTGCACCGTCGCGGGCGGGAACTCGAAGCGCACGAAGTGCACGGCCGAGGTCTTCTCCTCGGTCTCGCGGTCCAGGTCCTCGTCGGCGATGGCGTAGATGCGCGCGTGCCCCTCGACCTCGACGAACATGCGGTCCTCGACGCCGATCAGCCGGGCCAGCTCGCGCTTGCGCTCGTTCACGTCGGGGTACTCGATCAGCATCGTGGCCTTCCAGTTGCTCCCGTCGGGCACCAGCGGGGCGTAGGCCTCGACCTCGGCCCGGATGCCGCCCTCCTCGAAGATCCGCTCGATGCGCAGCATCTCCTGGATCTGGTAGCGGATCGTCATCTCGCTCTCGAACTGCAGGGTCAGGTGCTCGCCCAGGTGCACGGTGCGCTGCCTGCGGTGGGCGATCAGCTCGCCCTTGTGCGCCTTGCGCCAGCGCGCGTAGGCCTCCAGGGTCATCAGGGTGTCGGGGGTGATGCGTCCGGTCGCTTGCATGGGGTGCGCGGGGAAATCGGTGTCACAGGCCGTAGGCGCGCCGCACCAGGGTCAGCGGGTGCGCCAGCTCGGGGGTGCCCAGCCCGTTGGCCTCGAAGCCCTGGGCGATGTGGTGGCCGCCCAGCGGGCAGTCGGAGCTGACCACGTCGGGGGCGCCGCCCGCGGGGTGCTCGGCCATCTTGCGGAACAGCGGCTTGCCGATCTTCATCGCCACCTGGTGCGTGCCCTTCTTGACGCCGTAGGTGCCGGCATGGCCCGAGCAGCGCTCGTGCGTGGCGACCTGCGTGCCCGGAATGGACTTGAGGATCTCCTCGGTCTTCCTGCCGATGTTCTGCACCCGTCCGTGGCAGGGCACGTGGTAGCTCACCTTGCCCAGCGGCACGCCGAAGTCGGTCCTCAGCAGCCCGTCGCGGCGGCGCGCGGACAGGTACTCGAACGGGTCCCACATCGCCGCCTTGACCGCCTGCACGTCGGCGTCGTCGGGGTACATCAGCGGCAGCTCCTGCTTGTACATCAGGGTGCAGCTGGGCACCGCCGACACGATGGCCCAGCCCTCGCGCGCGTACCGCGCCAGCACCGGGATGTTGGCCTGCTTGAGCCGGTCGACGCCCTCCAGGTCACCCAGCTCCAGCTTGGGCATGCCGCAGCACTGCTCCTTGCTCACCAGCCGGTAGGGCACCTGGTTGTGGTCCAGCACCTTCAGCAGGTCGTGGCCGATGCCCGGCTCGTTGTAGTTGACGTAGCAGGTGGCGTAGATGGCGACCTTGCCCGGCGTCTTGGCGCCGTCGACCACCGGATGGTCCCGCGACGGCAGCGCGGCGCTGCGGAACCTGCGGGTGGCCAGCGCGGGCAGCCAGGCAGCGCGGTCCACGCCCAGCAGGTCCTCCATCGCCGCGCGCGCCGGCCTGGTGTGGCTGGCGGCGTTGACGGCCTGCACCACCACCGGGATGCCGGCGAACCTGCCGTGGGTGTCGGTCGAGGCGAGGAACCGTTCGGCCCTGCCCACCTTGCCCTGGCGGAACTTGATGGCCTTGGCCCGCAGCATGGTGTGCGGGAAGTCCAGGTTCCACGCGTGCGGCGGCACGTACGGGCACTTGGTCATGTAGCACAGGTCGCACAGGTAGCACTGGTCGACCACCTTCCAGTAGTCCTGCCGGTCCACGCCATCGAGCTCGCCGGTCCTGCCCTCGTCGACCAGGTCGAACAACGTGGGGAAGGCCCCGCACAGGCTGACGCAGCGGCGGCAGCCGTGGCAGATGTCGAAGATGCGTTCCAGCTCGTCGAAGGTGGCCTTCTCGTCGTAGAAGGCGGGGTTCTTCCAGTCGATCGGATGCCGGGTCGGGGCCTCCAGGCTGCCTTCGCGTGCGCCCATGCAACTCTCCTGTGTTCTTCGCGCGGGCCACCGCGGCACCGGGTTCGCCGGGCCGCTGGTGGCGCCCCCTCCGAGGTGAAGCGGCCGGCAGCCGCTTCGGGGGTGCTCCGGTGGGTCAGTCGACCAGCTCGTTGAGCGCCTTCTGGTAGCGGTTGGCGTGCGAGCGCTCGGCCTTGGCCAGGGTCTCGAACCAGTCGGCGACCTCGTCGAAGCCCTCGTCGCGCGCGGTCTTGGCCATGCCCGGGTACATGTCGGTGTACTCGTGGGTCTCGCCGGCCACGGCGGCCTTGAGGTTGTCGCGGGTGCTGCCGATGGGCAGGCCGGTGGCCGGGTCGCCGCACTGCTCCAGCCACTCCAGGTGGCCGTGGGCATGGCCGGTCTCGCCCTCGGCGGTCGATCGGAACAGCGCCGCCACGTCGTTCTGGCCCTCGACGTCGGCCTTGTTCGCGAAGTACAGGTAGCGGCGGTTGGCCTGCGATTCGCCCGCGAAGGCGGCCTTGAGGTTCTCTTCCGTCTTCGATCCCTTGAGGGTAGCCATGGACATGCTCCTTGCAGTGGGTTGAACGTGAGCCTGCGTGCCCCGGAACGCCCGTCCCGGCGACCGCTGCACTCTAGCCATGCGAACTTTTTCACGTCCAATAGCCGGGCTCAATCCACCCCATTGAGGCCGGCTACTCTCCAGTGGCGGGCCCGCGGCCCGCGCGAGCGGGCACGGGTAATCCCCGAGGGGCCCGCGGCCCGCCACCTAAAATCGGGCGGTGAGCAACCCCGACCAACCCCTTCTGTCCAGCCTGCCCAAGTCCTTCGAGCCGCACGCCATCGAGGCGCGCTGGGGCCCGCACTGGGAGCAGCGCGGCTACGCCGCCGCCGGCTGGCGCGGCACCGGTGCCCCCAAGGACGACGCCGGGTCCTTCGCCATCCAGCTGCCGCCGCCCAACGTGACGGGCACGCTGCACATGGGCCATGCGTTCAACCAGACGATCATGGACAGCCTGACGCGCTGGCACCGCATGCGCGGCCACAACACCCTGTGGGTGCCCGGCACCGACCACGCGGGCATCGCCACCCAGATCGTGGTGGAGCGCCAGCTGCAGGAACAGGGCACGAGCCGCCACGACCTGGGCCGCAAGAACTTCGTCGCCCGCGTGTGGGAGTGGAAGGAGAAGTCCGGCAACACCATCACCACCCAGATGCGCCGCATGGGCGCCAGCGTGGACTGGGCGCACGAGTACTTCACCATGGACGAAAACCTCTCGCACGTGGTGACCGAGACCTTCGTGCGCCTGTACGAGCAGGGCCTGATCTACCGCGGCAAGCGGCTGGTCAACTGGGACCCGCAGCTCAAGACGGCGGTCAGCGACCTGGAGGTCGAGAGCGAGGAGGAGGACGGCTTCCTCTGGCACATCGCCTACCCGCTAGCCGACGGCAGCGGCCAGCTGGTGGTCGCCACCACCCGCCCCGAGACCCTGCTGGGCGACGTGGCGGTGATGGTCCACCCCGAGGACGAGCGCTATGCGCACCTGGTGGGCCGGCAGGTGCAGCTGCCGCTGTGCGACCGCACGATCCCGGTGATCGCCGACGCCTACGTCGACCGCGCCTTCGGCACGGGCGTGGTCAAGGTCACGCCGGCGCACGACCACAACGACTACGCGGTCGGCCAGCGCCACGGCCTGCCGGTGATCGGCGTGCTCACGCTCGACGCGAAGATCAACGAGCAGGCACCGGCCGCCTACCGCGGCCTGGACCGCTTCGTCGCCCGCAAGCAGGTGGTGGCCGACCTCGAGGCCCGCGGCCTGCTGGTCGAGACCAGGAAGCACAAGCTGATGGTGCCGCGCTGCGCCCGCACCGGCCAGGTGGTCGAGCCCATGCTG
This sequence comes from Comamonadaceae bacterium, assembly GCA_027484575.1. Taxonomy (GTDB): domain Bacteria; phylum Pseudomonadota; class Gammaproteobacteria; order Burkholderiales; family Burkholderiaceae_C; genus Ramlibacter. The sequence continues at coordinate 130,847 of JAIXSQ010000010.1, read as the reverse complement.
ACCGACCAGTGGTTCGTCGCGATGACCAAGGTCAGCCCGCAGGACGCAACCGGCAAGTCGATCGCGCAGAAGGCCATCGACGCCGTGCAGTCGGGCCAGGTGCGCTTCGTGCCGGAGAACTGGGTCAACACGTACAACCAGTGGATGAACAACATCCAGGACTGGTGCATCTCGCGCCAGCTCTGGTGGGGCCACCAGATCCCGGCCTGGTACGACGAGGACGGCACCGTCTACGTGGCGCGCAGCGAGGCCGACGCGCAGGCCCAGGCCCCCGGCAAGGCGCTGCGCCGCGACGAGGACGTGCTGGACACCTGGTACTCCTCGGCGCTGGTGCCCTTCTCCACGCTGGGCTGGCCCGCGCAGACGAAGGACCTGTCGCTGTACCTGCCCTCGTCGGTGCTGGTCACCGGCTACGACATCATCTTCTTCTGGGTCGCCCGGATGATCATGATGACCACGCACTTCACCGGCCAGGTGCCGTTCCGCGACGTGTACATCCACGGCCTGGTGCGCGATGCGCAGGGCAAGAAGATGTCCAAGTCCGAGGGCAACGTACTCGACCCGGTGGACCTGATCGACGGCATCGCGCTGCCGCCGCTGCTGGACAAGCGCACCACCGGCCTGCGCAAGCCCGAGACGGCGCCGCAGGTGCGCAAGGCCACCGAGAAGGAATTCCCCGAGGGCATCCCGGCCTACGGCGCCGACGCGCTGCGCTTCACCTTCGCCTCGCTGGCCTCGCTGGGGCGCAGCATCAACTTCGACAGCAAGCGCTGCGAGGGCTACCGCAACTTCTGCAACAAGCTCTGGAACGCCTCGCTGTTCGTGCTGATGAACTGCGAGGGCCAGGACTGCGGCCTGAAGGAGCACACCAAGGAAGAATGCGCGGGGCCGACCTTCGATGCCGAAGGTCGGGTGGCCAGCCCGGCAGGCCCGGCGCATGGCTACATGCGCTTCTCGCAGGCCGACCGCTGGATCGCGTCGCTGCTGCAGCAGGCCGAGGCGGCGGTGGCGCAGGGCTTCGCCGACTACCGCCTCGACAACGTCGCCAACGCGATCTACGACTTCGTCTGGAACGAGTACTGCGACTGGTACCTGGAGATCGCCAAGGTGCAGCTGCGCGAGGCGCAGGCGGCCGGCGACCTGGCCGCCGCGCGCGCCACCCGCCGCACCCTGATCCGCACGCTCGAGGCCATCCTGCGGCTGGCCCACCCGGTGATCCCGTTCATCACCGAGGAGCTGTGGCAGAAGGTCGCGCCCGTCGCCGGCCTGGCCGGCGAGTCGGTGGCGATCGCGCGCTACCCCGAGGCGCAGCCGTCCAAGATCGATCCGGCCGCCATCGCGCACGTCGACCGCCTCAAGGCGCTGGTCGACGCCTGCCGCCAGCTGCGCGGCGAGATGGGCGTGTCGCCGGCGACCCGGCTGCCGCTGTACGCGGTGGGCGATGCCGCCTTCCTGCGCGAGGCCGCGCCGGTGCTGCAGGCGCTGGCCAAGCTGGCCGAGGTCAAGGTGTTCGACGACGAGCCCGCCTGGGCCGCGGCGGCCCAGGCCGCCCCGGTGGCCGTGGTGGGCGACGCCCGCCTGTGCCTGTACATGGAGATCGACGTCGCCGCCGAGAAGGCGCGCCTGGGCAAGGAAGCCGCGCGCCTGGAAGGCGAGGTGGCCAAGGCCCGCGGCAAGCTGGCCAACGAGGCCTTCGTCGCCAAGGCTCCGCCGGCCGTGATCGAGCAGGAGCACAAGCGCATCGACGAGTTCAGCGACAAGCTCGACAAGATCCGCGCGCAACTGGCCCGTTTGGGCCAGTGACACGCGTCGCGCGGCCCCCGGCTCGGGGTCGCGCGGTGGCCCGCAGCGCGCCCCTTTTCCCTCTGGCACAGCCGTGTGCTGCAGGTGCACCAGCGCCATCGATGGGCTCGTGCGCGCGGCTGCCTGGCACCCCACGGCGCAAAGGGTGCGCAACATAATGTGTCGACCGTATCCGTCACGGAAACAACAGGGATGGGAGTCGATCACATGCGCGAGCCAGCGACCGTTCTGTGTGTGGTGGGAACACGGCCCGAAGCCGTGAAGATGGCGCCGGTCATCCTGGCGGCACGCCGGCACCCGGGGCTGCGTTGCCGCGTGCTGGCCACGGCCCAGCATCGCCAGATGCTCGACCAGGTGCTGGACGAGTTCGGCATCGTGCCGGACGTCGACCTCGACATGATGCGGCCCAACCAGGCCCTGGCCGACCTCACCTCGCGCCTGCTCAGCAGCCTGGACGCGGTGCTGCGCGACGAGGCGCCCGACGTGGTGCTGGCCCAGGGGGACACCACGACCGTGATGGCCGTCGCCATGGCCTGCTTCTACCGTCGGCTGGCGTTCGGCCATGTCGAGGCCGGGCTGCGCACCGGGGACCTGGGCAATCCGTTCCCGGAAGAGGCCAACCGCGTCATCGCCGGCAAGCTGGCGCGCTGGCACTTCGCGCCCACGCAGGGCGCGCGCGCCAACCTGCTGCGCGAGGGGGTGGATCCGGCGCAGATCTTCGTCACGGGCAACACCGTCATCGACGCCCTGCTGGCGACCGCCGCCAAGCGTGATGCCCCCCTGCCGGTGGACCTCGCCCCCGGCCGGCGCATGGTCCTGGTCACCGCACACCGGCGGGAGAACTTCGGCGCCCCCTTCGCCGAGGTCTGCCGGGCGATCCGCACGCTGGCGCTGGACTACCCGGGCGACGCCTTCCTGTGGCCCGTGCACCCCAACCCGAACGTGCGCGACGTCGCGCATGCCGCCCTGGCGGGGCTTCCCAACGTGCACCTGTGCGAGCCGCTGGACTACGCCCCCTTCGTGACCGCGATGAAGCGGGCCCATCTGATCATCAGCGACTCGGGCGGCGTGCAGGAAGAGGCGCCTGCCCTGGCCAAGCCGGTGCTGGTGCTGCGCGAGGAGACCGAGCGGCCCGAGGCGGTGGAGGAAGGCGTGGTGCGCCTGGTGGGCGCGCACTACGAGACCATCGTCCACCAGGCCCGCCACCTGCTGGACAGCCCGGCGGCCTACGCGCGGATGGCACGTGGGGTCTCGCCCTATGGCGACGGCCTGGCGGCCGAACGTATCGTCGCGACCATCGCCCGCCAGGTCCTGCCGGCACCGGCCGCCCCTGACCTTCACGAAGCCGCCGCCAGGCGGGACCTGCGCCCCACGGCCGACACCGCGACCTGTTGAGCCGCGCGCAGCGGCGCACCGATTCCGTTCGACAACCCCGAGGAGGAGAACCGATGACGACCCGCACGGCAACGATCCTGTCCGCCGCCCTGGCAGCCTGCAGCCTCACCGCCCTGGCACAGCCCGCGCCCATGGAGGCCGGCGTGGAGGTCGGCCGCGTCGAGGCCTATGGCGGCTTCGGTGCCATCGACCACGTGCAGTTCGGGCTGGTCCTGCCGTCGGCCGCCGGCGTGCGCAGCACCCTGCGGCTGGAACACCGCCGCCAGGAAGCTCGGGGCGGCAGCCCGTCCACGCAGGGCGAGTCGGCCGAAGGGATCTTCACCTACGACATCGGCAGCGCCTTCTACGGCCTGACACGGGTCGGGTTCACGAACGAGAACACCCTGTTCGTCGACCGGGCGCTGTACCAGGAGTTCGGCTGGAAGGCCGGCCGCCTGGGGCCCACCAACGTGGACCTGAACCTCGGCGTGGGCACGCGCCGCTTCACCACCGGCACGGAGACGTTCTGGTCCTTCGGCCCGACCGTCTCGTGGGCGGACGGCGCGCTGTGGCTGCGGCGCGAGCAGTCCGGCAGCGGCGGCGGCTGGCGCCACTCGGTCACGCTGCGCCAGACCGTCGCGCCGGGCTGGCAGGTCGAGCTGTTCGCCCTGGACGAGAGCCGGCGCAAGTTCACGATCCCGCTCGGCCCTGGCGTGACCGCCACCGACTTCGAGGGCCGGCGCTACGCCCTGGGTGTGTGGCACCAGCTGACGCCGGCGGTGTCGCTGTTCGTGCGGGGCGAACGCATCACGCTCGACCGCGTCGGCACGCCGGGCCACTACTACGCACCCGACGCCTACAGCGCCGGGATCAACGTGCGGTTCTGACGTTCTCCGCCCCGCGGGCCGCGCGCCCGCGGCCCCCATCGATCGCCCCGCCTCCCAACCATGACGCACTGGCTCCTCGTCCACCACCGCTGGATGCTCTTCCTGCCCGCGCTGTTCGTGCTGCTGTTCGCGGCCGTCGCCCTCGCCCGTCAGGCACGGCCCGGCCTGCACATCGACGTGGCCACGCCGACGCTGCTGGTGTGGGCGTTCGCCACCGCGGTGGCCGTCGCGCCCGCGCTGCTGTTCATGGGTGCCGGCCTGCTGCGCCGGTGGCGGCGGCCGGCCGACCCGCCGGGGTGCGGCCAGGGCGGCACGGAGCCCTGCACGCGCTTCGTGGTCGTGGTGCCGGCCTACAACGAGGAACGGGTGATCGCCAACTCGGTGGGCTCGTTGCTGGCACAGGACTATCCCGCCGACCTCGTGTGCGTGCACGTGGCCTGCAACGGCCGCGACGGCACGGCCGCGCGCGCCCGTGCCCTGGGAGCGCGGGTGTACGAGACCGCACGCCAGGGCATCGGCAAGTCGGCCGCCATCGCCGAGCTGCTGGCCCACACCGAGGTGCCCGAGGACGCCTACATCGTCGTCTTCGACGCCGACAACCTGGTCGTGCCCGGCTTCCTGAGGGCGCTCGACCGCCGCATCCAGGCCACCGGCGCGCCGGCGCTGCAGGGCAACCACCAGCCGCTGACGTCGTCGGACAACCTGGTGTCCACCGGCATCCGCGCGGCCTATCGCGCGTCTTCCATGTTCTACAGCGTGGGCCGCAGCTGGCTGCTGGGCAGCGCGCTGCTGTGCGGCACCGGCTTCGCCGTGCAGGCGCGGCTGTTCCAGGCGATCTGGCCCCTGGTGCGCACGCAGACCGAGGACATCGAGTGCAATGCGCTGCTGCAACTGCACCATGGCGCCGGCGTGACCTGGGTGGACGAGGCGGTGTTCTACGACGAGAAGCCCGACCAGGTCGCCATCGCCATCCGCCAGCGGGTGCGCTGGATGGTCGGTCACTTCCACACCGGGCTGCTGTACGTGCGGCCCCTGCTGGCGCAGGCGGTGCGCGAACGCTCGCTGCGGCCCGCCGAGCTGGCGCTCTACTACCTGTTCCCGCTGGCGCTGTTCCTGTCCACCGCCTGGCTGCTGCTGGCGGTGCCGCTGATCGCGGCAGGCGCGGGCAGCTTCCACCCGGCGAGCGCCGCGTGGGTGGTCGCCGGCACCTTGCTGGGCCTGCTGTACCTGCTGGTGCTGCCGGCCCTGGCCAGCCTGCTCGAGCAGGGCCGGGCCACGCGCGGCACGCTGGCCACCGCGCTGGGCGAGGCTGTCGCGGCATTGCTGGTGTCGCTGCTGGTCTGGACCCACGCGATCCTGCTGGCCGCCCTGTCGCTGCGCCGGCGCGACTGGATCTTCCACACCCCCCACAAGGCCGCAGCGCCACTGCCCGCCCGATGAGGCGCCGCGACGTCGCGCGCCCTCTCGGGCTGGCCCTGCTCGCAGCGGCGCTGCCTGCCGCCGGCGCCACGGCCGTTGCCGGGCCGCCTTCCGACACGCCGCTGGCCCGGGCCCGGGCCCGGTTCCGCGCCTGGCTGGACACCCTCGAACGGCCAGCGGCGCGCGGCCTCCTGCCGTACATGGCGCATGCGGGCGGTGTCCACGCCTCGGCCCTGTCCCCGCTGGCCAGCGCCGACGTGGCGCTGTGGGCGCTGTCGGTCGGCGACGTCGCGCGGGCCGACCGCATCGCCGCCGGCCTGCTGCACTGGCAGCGCGAGGTCGAGCGCCTGCTGCCCGCCCGCGTGCACGGCGGCCTGCCCAGCGAACTGCCCGCCCGCGGCGATGGCTGGGTGCCCGGCACCGCGTTCTACGCGGGCGACAACCTCCTGTGCATGGCCGCGCTGGCCCGCACCGCCCGGGTCACGGGCCGCGGTGACCATGCCGAGGCCGCGCTGCGCATCGCGCGCTGGATGCGGGGCACGCTGTTCGATGGCCAGCGCCACGGGCTGTGGGCGAGCAACCCGGGCCCGCCCATGCACTACATGACGGCCGACGGCGCCTACGACAACGCGATCCACACGACGGTCGAGTTCCTCTGGCTGGCCGCGCTGGCCGAGGTGGACGGGTTGGACCCGCAGGGCGGCTGGGCCGCCATGGAGGTCCGGGCCGCGGACTTCCTGGCCGCCGGGCAGGCCGACAACGGGGCCTGGCACGCCCTGTGGAAGCCCGACACGCCCGGCGCGCGCCGCGGCCGCTGGCAGTGGTACCGGGGGGGCGACACGGTGCTGGGCGACGATGGCCTGCGCGCCAGCCTGGCCACCCTGCGCTACGGGCGGACCGGGCAGGCGCGGGACTGGCTGCGGTGGCTGCAACCGCTGGAGGGCACCTACGTGCCCGGCTACCTCGACCCGCGCACGGGTGCGGCGAAGTTCCTGCCCGGCGACGCGCCCTATGTCGACCTGGTGTGCACCGGCCTGCTGCGCAGCCTGCATGCCCGCCTGGGCGACGCGCAGCAGGCGGCACGCTGCGAGGCCGCGCTGCTGCAGTGGCAGGCCGCCGACGGCAGCTGGCACTGGGGCCGGCGCCGCGCCGGCATGCAGCCGCTGAACGAGGAGCGCGCCGTGATCACCGGCGTGTGGGCCGTGGGCGAAGCCCTGTGAGCGCTGCGCCCGCCGCGCGGGGCCTCAGTCCTCGCGCAGGGCCATGCGCAACTGGTCGGCCACGGGCTTGAGCAGGTAGCTGGCCAGCGTGCGCTCACCGGTGCGCACGAACAACTCCACCGGCATGCCGGGCCGCAGGCGCAGTTCGGCCACCTGGCGCATTCCCTCGGGCGCGACCGCCGCCCGGACCGCGTAGTACGGCATGCCCGTCTTCTCGTCGGTCAGGCGGTCCGCCGACACCTGCGTCAGCACCGCGGGGATGGTGGGCGTGGTGTTCTGGTTGAAGGCCGAGAACACCAGGTGCACCGGCGCGCCGGCATGCACCTTGTCGACCAGGTGCACGGGCAGCTGGCCCTCGACCTCCAGGGGCGCATCGGAGGGCACGATGTCCATCAGCCGGGCGCCGGGCGCGACCACGCCGCCGTGCGTGAACACGGCCAGCGACACCACCGTCCCGTCCGCCGGCGCGCGCACCACCACGTTGGCCACGTCGTGGTCCAGCGCCGCCAGCCGGCTGCCCAGGCCCTCGGCCTCCTTCTGCGCCTCGGCCAGCTGGGCCTGCACCTCCTTGCGCGCCTCCTGCTGGCGCTGCAGCCGGCGCATCCGCAGCTCGGCCACCTGCCGCTCCATGCGGGCCATGTGGCTGGCCTCCTCGCCCACCGCGGTGGCCAGCTCGGCGTGCGCGCGCTCCAGGTCGAGCACCCGGGTGCGCGCCATGAAGCCCTGCGCCGCCAGCTCGCGCGCGCCATCGAGCTGCTCGCGCACCAGCTTCAGCTGGGCGGACTTGCCGTCCCGCGCGGCGCCGTGGCCCTGCAGCTGCTGCTGGGCCGCCGCGATGCCCTCGTCGATGGCGCCCAGTTCCGCCTGCAATGCCGACTGCCGCATCGCCAGCAGCTGCACCTGCGCGCGCAGCGCCTCGGCCCCGCGGGGGTCCTGCTGCAGCTCGCGCAACTCCGGCGGCACCTCCAGCGGCCGGCCGTCGCGCTCGGCCAGCAGCCGCGCCACGCTGGCCCGTGCCAGCAGGTACTGCATGCGCAGCGATTCGGCATTGGCCTTCTGGTGCACGGCGACCATGCGCACCAGCGGATCGCCGGCACGCACGCGGTCCCCTTCCCTGACCAGGATGGCCTCGACGGTGCCGCCGGTCAGGTGCTGCACCGCCTTGCGGTTGCCCGCGACGGTGAGGCTGCCGGTCAGCGGCACGCCACGGTCCAGCGGGGCCAGCGCGGCCCACAGCACGAAGCTGCCCAGCCCGGCCAGCACGATCCACCAGCCCAGGCGCGCCGGCCCGCGGGTGTCGGTGGACAGCAGCGGATCGGCGGTGGCGATCGGCTCCAGGGTGGCGGCGCTCATGCGGCATCTCCTTGCAGGCGGGGCGGGATGGCGGCCGGACGCTGCGCGCCGCCGGGGCGCACGGTCGCGGCCTGCGCCTTCTGCTGGGCGGTGGTGAGCTCGGCCAGCACGGTGGCGGTGGGCCCGAACTTCTCGACCTGGCCCTGGCGCAGCAGCAGCAGCTTGGTCGTCACGCCCAGCACGCTGCTGCGGTGCGTGACCAGCACCAGCGTGCGGCCGGCGCGCTTGAGGCCGACGATCGCCTCGACGAGCGCCTGCTCGCCGGCGTCGTCCAGGTTGGAATTGGGCTCGTCCAGCACCAGCAGCACCGGGTTGCCGTACAGCGCCCGGGCCAGCGCGATGCGCTGCTTCTGGCCGCCCGCCAGGCCGGCACCGCCATCGCCGAGCACGGTGTCGTAGCCCTGGGGCAGCTGCAGCACCAGCTCGTGCACGCCCGCCAGGCGCGCCGCCTCGGCCACCCGCTCGGCGTCCACCGGGCCGAAGCGCGCGATGTTCTCGGCCACGGTGCCGGCGAACAGCTCGATGTCCTGCGGCAGGTAGCCGATCGCCGGGCCCAGGTCGGCCTTGTTCCACTGGTGCACGTCCGCGCCGTCCAGGCGCACGGTGCCCTGGGCGGTCGGCCAGACCCCGACCAGCAGCCGGGCAAGCGTGGACTTGCCCGACCCGCTGGCACCGATGACGCCCAGCACGTCACCCGGCTCCAGCGCCAGCGACACGCCGCGCAACGCGGGCAGCGATGCGCCCGGCGGCGTCGCGGCGACGCCCTCGAGCCGCACGTGGCCCTGCGGCGCCGGCAGCTGCATGGGCACGGGCCGGGCCGGGTGCGCCTGCAGCAGCGCCGCCAGCCGGCCCCAGGCCGCGCGCGCGCCCGCCACCCCGCGCCAGGCCCCGATCAGCTGCTCGACCGGCTGCAGCGCCCGACCCACCAGGATCGAGGCCACGACCATCATCCCTGCCGTCATGCGGCCCTCCAGCACGAGCACCGCGCCCAGGGCCAGCACCAGCGACTGCAGCGCGGTGCGCGCGGCCTTGCCGGCGGCCTGCAGCGCGCCCGCCCGCCGGCTGGCCTGCACCTGCAGGCCGAGGAAGCGGGCATGCAGGTCCCACCAGCGCTCCATCATCTGCGGCAGCATCCCCATCGCCTCCACCACCTCGGCATTGCGCAGTTGCCGGCTGGCCAGCTGGCCGGCGGCCACCGACAGCTGGCCGGCCTCGGCCAGGGGGCGCCGCGAGGCGCGCTCGCCGGCCACGGCCAGCGCCACCAGCACCAGGGCGCCGCCGAACGCGAACAGCCCGAGCCAGGGATCGAAGACGGCGATCAGCGCCAGGTAGAGGGGGAACCAGGGCGCGTCGAAGAAGGCGAACAGGCCCTGGCCGGTGACGAACTGGCGGACGGTGGCCAGGTCGTGCAGCGCCTGCGACGCGCTCGCGCCGCCGCCGCGCAGCCGGTCCTCGAAGGCGGCGGTGTAGACGCGGCGGTTCAGCTGCATGTCCAGCCGCGTGCCCACGCGCACCAGCAGCGCGCCGCGCACCGCCTCGAGCAGGCCCGAGACGGCGAAGGCGGCGAGCACCATGAGCGTGAGCATCAGCAGCGTGGTCTGGTTGCGGCTGGCCAGCACGCGGTCGTAGACCTGCAGCATGTACAGCGAGGGCACCAGCACCAGCAGGTTGAGGACCGCGCTGAACGCGGCCACGCTGCGCAGGGCACCGGCACAGCTGTCGAGGGCCAGGCGCAGCTCTCCCCTGGCGGGGGGCTTGGTCGGGGGCATCGTGTGTCCTTGGTCGGGAAGGGAGCGGCCGGGCACCCGCAGGCACCCGGCCGCGCGCCTCAGAGGATGAAGTCGGCCTCGGCCAGCACCACGGTGCCGGCCAGCTCGAGCTCGAAGTCCGCCACGCCGTCACCGTCCAGGTCGGCCTCCAGCAGCGTGTTGCCGCCGGCGGAGCCGACACGCAGTTGCCCGGCGGCGCTGAAGGCCGCATCGCCGATGAAGGTGAAGCCGTCGATGCCGGGAGTGGCGGTATTCCAGTCGCCGGACAGCCGGATCTTGTCGGTGCCCGCCACGAAGTCGGTGATCAGGTCGCGCAGCGCGCCCGGCAGCGACTCGGAAGGAAGGATCCAGGTGAACGTGTCCGCGCCGGCACCACCGGTGAGGACGTCACGGCCATGGGAGCCGATCAGCCCGTCGTCACCGTCCCCGCCTTCCAGGATGTCGTTTCCGTCTCCGCCATGGAGACGGTCGTTGCCACCGCCGCCCTGCAGCACGTCGTCGCCGCCCTCGCCTTCGAGCAGGTTGGCTCCCGCGGTCCCTGCGATCCAGTTCGACAGCCCGTTGCCGCTGCCGAGGAACGCGTCGCCCAGCAGGGAGAGGTTCTCGACGTTCGCACCGAGGACGTGGCTCACGTAGCTCGCCACGGTGTCGGTGCCCTCGCCGGCCAGCTCCACCACCGCGTCGCCCGCGCTCTCGACCCAGTACAGGTCGTCGCCCTGGCCGCCGGCCATGGTGTCGTTGCCGAACCCGCCGTCGAGCACGTCGTTGCCGCCCAGGCCGTTCAGGACGTTGTCCAGCGCATTGCCGCGCAGCAGGTTGTCCAGGCCATTGCCGGTGCCCGAGACGGCCGCACCCACCAGGTCCATGTCCTCGACGTGCTCCCACAGCGTGGTGCTCGCCAGGGAGCTGTTGACCCAGTCGCGGCCTTCGCCGGCGGCTTCGACGACCACGTCCGCGGCGTCGTCGACCACATAGCCGTCGTTGCCCGTGCCGCCGGTCATGGTGTCGGCGCCCGCGCCGCCGAGCAGCACGTCGTCGCCACCGCCGCCGGCCAGCACGTTGTCCAGGGCGTTGCCGCCGATCCAGTTGGCCAGGTCGTTGCCCGTGCCGGACACCGCGCTGCCCAGCAGCGACAGGTTCTCCAGGTGCGCGCCCAGGGTCCAGTCGACGTAGCTGGCCACGCTGTCGTTGCCCTCGCCCGCCAGCTCGGTCACGGTGTCGCCCGCGCTCTCGACCCAGTACAGGTCGTCGCCGGTGCCGCCTTCCATCGTGTCGTCGCCGAAGCCGCCGTCCAGCACGTCGTTGCCGCCCCGGCCGCGCAGCAGGTTGAACAGCGCATTGCCGCCGATCCAGTTGTCCTGGTCGTTGCCGGTGCCCGCGACGGCGGCGCCGAGCAGGATCAGGATCTCGACATGGTCGGCCAGGGTGTAGGAGATGTTGGTGTTGACCCAGTCGCGGTCGCCCTCGCCTGCGAGCTCGACGATCGTGTCGACGCTGTCGTCGTCGCCGTTGATCACGTAGCCGTCGTTCCCGGCCCCGCCGGCGACGGTGTCGGCGCCCAGGCCGCCGACCAGGATGTCGTCGCCGCCGCCGCCCTGCAGCACGTTCACCAGGTCGTTGCCGCCGATCCAGTTGCCCAGGTCGTTGCCGATCCCGGTGACCGCCGGCCCGAACAGGGACAGGTGCTCCACGTGGGCCCCGAGCGTGAAGCTGGTGGCATAGCTGGCGACGGTGTCAATGCCCTCGCCCGCCGCCTCGACCACCTGGTCGCCCGTGTCGCGGACCACGTAGATGTCGTCCCCGGCGCCGCCGGCCAGCACGTCCTCGCCGGCGCCTCCATCCAGCAGGTCGCTGCCCGCGCCGCCGCTGGCCAGGTCGGCCCCGGCGGTGCCGGCGAAGACGTCGTCGCCGCCGGCGCCCTGCCAGACCATGCCCACCGGCGCCGTCGGCGTCGAGGTGACCTGGCTGATCGCCCCTGCACCGTCGACCACGGTGGTGAGGACCCGCAGCTGGCGACCGGCCAGGGCGCCCGGGTCCATCCCGGGGGCGTCCGGCACGGCCAGCGTGGGACCGTAGCCGCCGGCCACGGTCGTCCAGGTGCTGCCGTCCTCGGACCACTGCCACAGGTGGCTCATCGAGGCGATGCCGTCCGGGTCGGCGATGCCGGCGGTCGAGACCGTCAGGACGTCGCCTTCGCGCAGCGGGCCGCCGTTGCCGTCCACGATCGCCGCCGCACCGGCGGCCGGGCCCTCGTCCACGTTGCCCAGCGCGATGGTGAACTCCTGCCGCAGCACCAGGGTGCCGCCGGCGTCGGGATCGCCGTCCCAGGTGTTGACGACGATGCGAACCTGGTTGTCCACGGGCGCCTGCGGCGCCTCGAAGTCCAGCGGGGCGGCACCGTCGGCGACGACGATCGCGTAACGGGGGTTGAAGTCGGGATCGACGCCCTGCTCGACCACCGTGAAGCGGCCGCCACCGCTGAAAGCGGGGTCGATGCGGTGCACCAGCACCGCCAGGTCGACCTCGGGCGCGCCATCGCCCACCGGCAGCGGGACCCGGTCCACCACGACCGTGCCTGCAGGGCTGTTCTCGGCCACCGTGAGCAGGGCGGTCGGCTGCGCAGTGGCCGCGGAGACGATGCGTTCGGTCACGCCGTCGCCATCCTCGAACACGGCCACGGCGCGGATCAGGTTCAGGGTGTCGCCCGGGCGCACGGTGTAGCTTGGCCCGCTCGCCACCGTGGTCCAGGTCGGGTTGGCGACGGCCAGGGCGGTCTGCCACTCGTAGCGCAGGTTCACCGGCCCGCCGTCGGGGTCGGCCAGGCCCGCAGCCGCCACGGTGAGCACCTGCCCCACGTGGGGCGTGACCACCCCGTCCAGGGGCGTCGCGTCGCCGATGGCGACGTCGCCGGTGGGCCGCCCGTTGCTGCCGCCGATCACCAGCGTGGCGTCGGCGAACTGCAGGCGCTCGATGCCGCGCAGCAGGTCGGTGCCGTCGGTGCGGATCCCGCGCGAGGCCAGCTGCACGAGCGCACCGTCGGCGCCGACGATCTGCGCCCCATTGAGGCCGTCGTCGAGGTCGCGCACGCGGATGAAGCCGTCGCCGTCCAGGTCCTGCGCCTGGAACAGGATCTCGCCGGCATTGTTCGCCTCCGAGGTGACCAGGCCCTCGATCTCGTACTCCGCCAGCGTGCCCTGGTAGACCGCCGTGTCGATGTCCGAAGGCTGCTCCGGTGCCTGGCGCATCTCCCGCACGATGCGCAACTGGCCCGGGTGGATGGTGCCGTCGCGCAGCAGCGCGGTGAGCGGCCGCCCGCCGAAGGCCGGCACGGGCGTGCCACCGGCATCCAGGTCGGTGCCGGCCGCAAACACCAGGCCGGCGTACGGACCCATGACGGCCTTGTCGGTGGACAGCGATTCGGCCGTGTACAGCACGGCGCCGACCGAGCCGTCGGGATTGCGCGCGTGGATCGCGATGCGCACGTTCAGCCAGGCGTCGCCGTCAAGGATGTCGTTGCCGCCGCGGCCGAGCAGCGTGTCGCTGCCACCGCCGCCGATCAGGATGTTGCCGTCGCGGAACCCGGTGGCGCCCTCGCCCAGCAGGGTGGGCAGCGCGCCGCCCAGGAACTGCGCCATGCCGTCGATGCGGGCGATGCCCTCGGCCGTGAGCAGGTGGTTCGCGAAGTCCAGGCCGGCCTCGCCGGTGGGCAGGCCGCCCAGGGTCTGGCCACGGTCGTCGCCGGCCAGCCGGTCGTTGTACCGCCAGCCGGAGAAGCCCTCCACCAGGTCGAAGCGGTCGCGCAGGATGTCGGCCGGGTCGGTGGTGAAGATCGGGATGCGCATGTCGAAGTCGACACCGGCCAGGTCGTGCTTGGCGATCGCCCAGTCGAAGCCGAACATGCCCTCGTAGCGGAACACGCTGGGCCCGGAGCCCATGATGTCGTCCCCCGACTCGGCGTCGTAGTCGCCCTCGTCGCCCTGGTTGAACAGCACGTCGTGCCCGACCAGCGCGCTGTTGAAGAACAGCTCCGAGTTGTCGCCGGCCAGGGTGTCGAAGCCGCTGCCGCCCTCCATCCAGTCGTTGCCTTCGTTGCCCAGCAGGAAATCGGAGCCGGCGCCGCCCAGGATGAAGTCGTCGCCCTCGCCGCCGAAGATCTCGGACGCATCGGCGCCCAGCATCAGGAAGTCGCGGCCTTCGCCGCCGAACAGCAGGTCGAGCCCGTTGGCAGCGACCACGACGTCGTCGCCGCGCTCGCCGCGCAGCATGTCGTCGCCGAACGGGTCCTCGATGATGTCGTCGCCGTCGCCGCCGTGCACGCTGTCGGCCCCCTGGCCGCCGTTGAGGTAGTCGTTACCGCCGTCGCCCCAGAGCGTGTCGTCCCCCTTGTCGGAGACGATGCGGTCGTTGCCCTCGGTGCCGCCGATCACGACGTGCTCGCCGCCGCGGAACTGGATCGAGCCGCCCACGTCGTGGACCTTCCCGGTCACCGGGTCCGTGACCTGCACGCCGCTGTAGCTGCGGGTGACCTTGGGCACCAGCAGGTTGGCCGCCTCGCCGGGCGCCCACACCGGGTCGGGGTCGGCCTGCGCGATGCCGCGGTCGAGCTCCAGCACGATGTCCGGCGTGGCGAACAGCTGTCCGCCCAGGTGGGTGGAATGCACGTTGCCCAGGGCGCTGTTGCGCATCACCAGGTCGGTGAAGCTGCTGGCCTCCAGCTGGTTCAGCAGGTTCATGCCCTGGGTGCGGCTCAGGTAGTAGAACCGGTCGCCGAATTGCAGCTGCTCCATCTGGTGCTCGAAGATCCAGTTGAAGGTCTGGCCCAGCATGCCGCCGAACTCGTTCAGCCGCTCGGCCAGTCCGCCGATCCACAGGTCCACGTGCTGCAGGCCGCCCAGGTCGGCGGCATAGGCGCCGGTGCCGGCCAGGAAGTCGATGCGGTCGGCGGGCGCGCCCGGGGTGCCGAAGGCCAGCGCCATCGCCGCATCGCGCTTGCCGGCGATGGTGGCCTGCGCCTCGATGCTCGCGTGGGTGCCGTAGGCGGCGATGAAGTTCACGATCGACATCGGGTTCTTCAGGTTGCCCGCGAAGTCGATCCAGCTGGTGTACGGCACCAGGTCGACCGCGCCGGCCGCATGCAGCTGTGCGCGCGTCTCGTTGAGCGACGGCACGCCAGTCTCACGGCCACGGGCGATGTTCAGTGCGCCCAGGTCCAGCGGCAGGCCGAGCAGGGCGCTGCGCAGGTCCTCGACCAGGAACTCGTCGATCTCGTTGCCCAGGTCGCGCGTCAGGCCCCGGATGAACGCGGCGTTAATCTGCGCCGCGTCCTGGCCGCTGGCCAGGTACATCTGCGGATTCAGGAAGGCCGCGACCAGGCCGGACTGGGTGTCGCCGCCGACGACGTTCAGGTCGTTGTCCAGCCGGTCCACGGTGTTCGTCAGCATCGAGTGGCCGAAGCGGTACACCGTGTGGGCGAACTCCGCCACGATCGAGGGGTCGATCTGCGGACTGTTGTTGAAGACGAACGGGTCGATCATCGGCTGGATGCGCCGCCCGAACTCCTCGAACACCAGGTGCTGGTACTGCATCTCGGTGACGAAGCGCGCCGCCTGGAAGATGCGCTCGCCGTCCCAGGCCAGCTCGGCCGGGTCGGTGGGGATGGCGTCCTGGGGCCCCAGGTCCACGCGCAGCCATTCGTTGATGAAGGCCCGGTCGCCGGTGGCCAGGATGGTCGCCTTGTGCGCATCGGCCAGCCGGTTGTGCTCGGAATGGAAGATGCTGTGCACCGCGGTCAGCGCGGCGTTCTCGTTGCCCCGCCCGTCGCCCGTGACGAAATGCGAGCCGAGCATCTCGTCGTCGTAGGTGCCGGCGCTGCGGTCGTTGGCGTAGAAGTCCTCGGTGCCGATCACGCCGTCGCCATTGACGTCGGCGAGGATGTCGATGCCCGGGTCGTAGACGCCGTTGCCGTTGACGTCCACGTCGGCGTCGGCCACCTGGCCGGCACCGGGGCTGGCATGGTTGGCGATGTCGTCCAGGAACGCATGGCCGGTGCGCAGCGCGCCGGCGGTCGTGATGCCGGCGGCCGAGCCCTCCTGCAGCCAGCTCGTCGCATGGAAGGCGTCGGGCGCCATCACCAGCTGCGCATAGCCATTGGGCCCGGGGATGAACTTGCCGTACTGGTCGGTGGCCAGCAAGGGCACGTCATGGACGTCGTGGTCGGACAGCCGGATGCCCAGCATCTCCAGCGCCTGCGCCTTCACCTCCTTCCAGTTGGCCGGCGCGCCATGCACCGAGCCGCTGGCCTCGGTGCCGTCGAGCAGGCGGCCGGTGGAGACCACCTCGCCACCGGGCGTGCGGGCGTACTCGCGCAGGAACACCTGGTGCGACGGGTGCGAGGTGTAGGTCTGGTTCTGGTCGACGTAGGAGGTCGTGGTGTTGGTGTGCTGGGGGACGCCATCGACCAGCGTGGGCGTCGCGCGGGTCAGCACCATGAAGTTGGGAGCGCCGGGTGCGGGGTTGTACAGCGGGTCGTCCGGCTGCAGCGGGATGAACACCGCGCCGTTGCCGCCCTTGGTCACCAGGTCCAGGCCGTGGTCGAAGAACTGGCCGAAGTACGTCATCCACGAGTTGAACCCGGCGGTCAGGCCCACGTCGGGCGACTGGTTGGGAATGCGCGCGAGGTCGGCGTCGGTCACCACCAGGCCGTTGGCGCCGGGATCCTCGCCGGGCCGCACCGGCGTCTTGCCATGCGCCTCCTCGAAGGCGGCCACCGCCAGGGGATTGGCGAAGAACGCCTCGACGGCGGCCGGGTTGTCCACGGTCATCGAGACGATGAGGTTGGAGATGGTGCGCGGGTCGGCGTCGACGACGCTGCCCGGCTGGCCATAGTTGCCGTTGACCAGCGGCGGCGCCGACGGCCCGAGGGCGAGCGCGTCGCCGTCCGCGTCGTCGCGGTAGCGCGGCGCGGTCAGCCGCGGGAACAGCTGGTCGGCCGCGCCCCACAGCGTGCGTCCCGGCAGCAGGTTGTTGTGGCTGCCGTCCACGGTGCGCAGGCCGTAGGGCAGCAGGGCCGCGTCGGCGGCGCTGACGCCGTAGGCCTGCTGGATCGCCTGAACGATCGTCAGCGGCGTGGGTGAGTACGCGGCCGAGGTGCTCTCGGCGAGCTGGATCTGCCGCAGGATGAATTCCAGGTCTGCGCGGTTGACGCTGAACGCGGTGGTGTAGGTGGGCACGTGTGTCTCCGGATCAGGGGCAAGGGTGGGGGAAGGCGGGCTGGGGCGATCAGGCGGCCGCGCGCCCGGGGCGCGGCGCGGAACGGGATGGGCAGCAACCACGATGTGGGGCGTGCGTGTGCAACGGCATGCACGGCTGTGCCAGGCCGGGCGGCTGCGGCCGCTGGCGTGAGGTCCTGCACGAAAGACGCGCGAGTTGCGCGGTACTGCACATGGACACCTCCCTGGCGTGGGGTGCGGCCGACAGCTGTCGGATCGGCGCACCGTGGGAATGGCGACGATTCTTACGAGCCCGCCGCCGGCCGTGTGGCTGGAACGGCCGAGCCATCTGGCTCTTTCGGGTCAGGCGGTGGATGACGCATTCGGGTGAGTGGGGTGCGGCGGCGCGGGAGGCACGCAGCGGCGTGCCCGGCCGTCGCGGACGGCCGGGCGCGTGGAGCCGGAAAGGGTCAGACGACCGCGATGCGGCCGCTCGCGCGGGTGCGCGGGTCCACGGCCATCAAGGCTTCGAGCAGCTGCTGCGGCTCGGCCAGCGCCGGCGCCATGCACCAGCGGTCCAGCGCCTCGTTGCCGATGCGCACCATGCCGGTGTGGCGCGCGATGTCGGCATCCGCCGCGGGATCGGGATCGCGGAATCCCAGCGCCGTGCGCACCGACTCGACGCTCGTGCGCGGGCCGGTCAGGAAGGTCCAGCCGGGTCCCACGCCCTGGCGCTGCATGTAGTCGCGCAGATCGGCCGGGCGGTCCTGCTCGGGCAGCAGGCTCACCGAGTACATGAACACGTCACGGCCCAGCCGCGCACCGAGGGCCTGCTGCACCCGGCGCAGGTTCTGCGTCATGGGCGGGCACAGGTTGCCGCACTGGGCGTACATCATGTTCACGAACACCACACGGCCGCGCACGAGGTCGGAGAGGAACCGTACCTGGCGGCCCTCGTGCGTGAGCAGCGGCACGTCGGGCAGTCCCGTGGCCCGCGTGGCGGGCGGGGTGCCGGTCGTGCCGGAGGCTCGGGGGCGCAGCAGCGGCAGCGACGCCAGCGCGCCCCCGGCGGCGGCCAGGCTCGCGACACCGGCGCCGATCCAGCGGCGCCGCCGGGGGGAACGGGACGCGGGGGTCCCGGCGAGCTCAAGATTCGATGTCATAGCGGGCCATCATTCCGTGGTCTTCGTGGATCGTGTTGTGGCAGTGCATGACGTACCGCCCCGGGAAATCGCGGAAGCGCATGAACACCTGCACCCGTTCGTTCGGGCCCAGGTAGTGGGTGTCCTTGCGCCCGCGCTCCCAGGGGGCGGGCTCGCGGCCGTTGCGGCGCAGCACCCGCCCCTGCTCGAAGTGGATGTGCACCGGGTGCACCCAGCCACCGCTGTCGTTGACCAGGTTCCAGATCTCCGCGGTCCCCAGCTTGACCGTGGCCACCGGGCGGTTGTTGAACAGCCGGTCGTTGATGGCCCAGGCGCCGTTGCTGCGGCCGAACACGAAGGTGCGCGTGCGCACGACCTCGGTGGAGACGATGGTCGGCTGCTGCCGCAGCACGGTCGGCACCCGGCTCAGGTCGGGACCGGTGAGCGGCCGGTCGACGACGAACTTGAGCAGGGGCACCGGCTGGCGCAGGAAGTCGTCCTCGGGCCCGCGGCCATCGCGCTGTTCGAGCCTGTTCGTGAGGTACAGCTCGGCCCCGATCGGAAAACGCGAGAAGTCGATGACGATGTCGGCCCGCTCGGCCGGCCCGAGGTGGACGTTGGGCCGCACCAGCGGGTTCAGGAACAGGCAGCCGTCCGCGGCGATCTGCGTCAGCGGCTGCACGCGGTCGTTCCAGCGCAGCTGCAGGTCGAACACGCGGGAGGTCGCGCCATCGAGCAGGCGGAAGCGGTACTTGCGGGGAGCGACGCGCAGGAACGGCTGGATCTTGCCGTTGACGACCATCTTGTCGCCGATGAAGCCGTCGCTGTCCATCTGGTTGAAGCGCAGGTAGCCGCCGCTGTCGAACTGGCGGTCCTGGATCACCAGCGGCACGTCGTACTCGCCGCTGGGCAGGCGCAGCGCCCGCGGGTCCGCATCCTGCTCGTTGCCCGAGTCGACGGCGTCGAACGCGAGGAAGAAGCCCGCCAGGCCCCGGTAGACGTTGCCGGCGGTGAACTCGGCGCGGTGGTCGTGGTACCACATCGTGCCGAGCGCCTCGTTCGGATCCCCGATGCCGCCGAAACGGTCCACGCCGGCACACACCATCGGATAGTGGTGGTCCTTGAAGTGGCCGCCGCGCGTGAGCGTGGGTCCCCAGGCTGCGGCGCTGAACCAGTCCGTGGGATAGCCGTCGCTCTCGGACGGCGTGTGCAGGTTGTGCAGGTGCACCGAGATGTCGGGCGAGCCGTAGCCCTGCATGAACGTGGGCAGCTGGTTGCGGAACCGCACCAGCACGGGCCTGCCGTAGCGGGCATGGATGGTGGGTCCCGGGTAGATGCCCCCGTAGCCGTGGATCTGCTGGGTGGGCAGTTCCGGGTGGAAGCTGTGCCAGCCGGGCCGCACGTCGATCTGGTAGACGTCCTGCGGCTGGAAGCCGTCCCAGGCCTGGTGGTCGCTGCGGCCACACTCGCCTTCGGCGCTGCTGCTGCGTCCTGGCAGCGGCGCGAGCGCGAAGCCGGCCGGCAGCGGCTGCAGCACGGGGGGCACGGGCAGCGGCTCCAGCCAGGGCGTGGTGGGCGGGCTGCGGCCGCCGTGGTTCTGGGCCGGGACCCAGGCGGGCGCACCGAGACCCGCCGCCGCGGCGGTGGTCCGGAGGAAGGCGCGGCGACCCAACCCTGTCGCCGGCCTGCGGGGGATGTCCATGGCGTGTCTGTCCTTCCTGTGACGTCGGGCACTGCGCCGGTGTGGCGCGATGCGATTGGCCCGTGCCGCGCTGCTCAGCGGTTCCACCTGTCGTAACGGCGGTGTCATCCTGTGTCGTCTGCAACTGCATCGCCACGGTGCGTTGGAGCCATCCCCACCTGACGCGGCAGGACGCGCGAGTCAGGACTTCGCGGTCGTGGCAGCGTGGGAAGGACTCCCATTCACCAGTGCTACATCCCGTCACGTGCGAGAGGACCCTGCGGTCGCGCCCGGCTGCGCCGCACCGGCGCGTGGTCGTGTGCCCGCCGGCGTCGCCAGCGGCCACCGACGCGCCGTGTAGGATCGACGGCCATGACCCACTCTCCCCTGCGCCGCCGCCTGGTGCTGGGCGTATCGGCGGCCGTGCTGGCGGGCCCCGCACTGTCCCAGGCACCGGCCGCCCGCCCCATCCGGCTCATCGTCCCGTACGCGGCCGGCGGGCCCATCGACGTCACCGCCCGCCTGCTGGCCGAGCGGGTCAAGGACAGCCTGGGCACGGTGGTGATCGACAACCGCCCGGGCGCCGGCGGCAACATCGGCGCCGAGGCGGTGGCCAAGGCCGCGCCCGACGGCCTGACCATCGGCATCGCCGCCGTGGCCACGCATGCCATCAACCCGTGGCTGTTCTCGAGGATGCCGTACGACGCGGCCCGCGACTTCGCGCCGATCACGCAGATGGTGCGGGTGCCCAACGTGCTGGTGATGAACGCCGAGACGGCCCAGCGGCTGAAGATCGGCACGCTCGCCGAGTTCATCGCCTACGCCAAGGCCAACCCCGGCCGGCTGAACTACGGCAGCGGCGGCAACGGCAGCGCGGGCCACCTGGCCGGCGAGATGTTCAAGCGCGATGCCGGCATCTTCGCGGTGCACATCCCCTACAACGGCGGCAACCCGGCGCAGCTGGCCCTGCTGTCGGGCCAGGTCGACTTCAACTTCGACAACCTCGCCACCGCCGCGCCCAACATCCGCTCGGGCAAGCTCAAGGCGCTGGCCGTCACCACGCTGCAGCGCAGCACGGCCCTGCCCGAGGTGCCGGCCGTGGCCGAGCGGCTGCCGGGCTTCGCGATCGACACCTGGTGGGGCCTGGTGGCGCCGGCGGGCACGCCCCGCGAAGCCATCGTCCGGATGAACCAGGCCTTCGTGGCGGCCTTGCGTTCCGAGGAGGCGAGGACCCGCTTCGCCGGCCTGCTGGCAGAGCCCGTGCCCAGCACGCCCGAGGAGTTCCAGGCCTTCATGCGCACCGAACTGGCCAAGTACGAGAAGGTCGTGAAGGCCTCCGGGGCCAAGGTCGACTGACCGGCCGGGCAGCCCGACAAGCGCCCGAACCGTCAGTTCCGGCGTCAGGAAAAGCTGGCTCTGCTGTCCGTTTTTTCCGACAACAGCCGAGCCGACCGCGTCTTACAGTGGATTCATCCCGAGTCCACCGCAAGGAGCGGCCCATGCGCATCCGACCTGCCCTGCTGACCCTGTCCACCCTCGCGGGCCTGCTGGCGGCGCCGCTGGCGCATGCCGAGCCGGAGGCGTCGATGGCCATGCCGGCCCCGGCCGGACTGGGCCTGAACCCCGCCCGCCTGCAGCTGAGCCTGGGCTGCGCGCCGTGGCAGCTGGGCTGCGACGAGCGCACCGCGCAGTCGCGCCTGCGCTGGAGCGTGGAGCTGGGCAGCACCATGCTGACGGTGCCGCCGCGCGGACTGGCGGCCCAGGCCGGCACGGCCAGCGCCACCAGCCTGAGCCTGGTCGGCCGTCAGGCGCTGTTCGGCAGCGGCCTGTCGGTCTACGGCAAGCTGGGCAGCACCATCGCCCGGCCCGAGGCCGGCTCGCTCGGCCTGGCGCAGGGCGGACTGGGGCTGTCGTTCGGCGCCGGCCTGGCCTACGACTTCGGGCCACGCCTGTCGGCCACGGTGGGCTTCGACAGCCAGGAACTGCGCCTGGGCGGCCAATCGCGCGAACTGCGCGCGACCAGCCTGGGCCTGCAGTGGCGCTACTGAGCGCCGGCGCGCCTCACTCGCCCAGGTAGGCGGCCCGCACCTTGGGGTCGTCGAGCATCTGGCGGGCCTCGCCGGTCATGGTGATCAGGCCCGACTCCATCACGTAGCCCCGGTCGGCGATCTGCAGCGCCCGGCTGGCGTTCTGCTCGACCAGCAGCACGGTCACGCCCTGGGCGTGCACCTCCTTCACGACCTCGAAGATCTTGTCGACCATGATCGGCGACAGGCCCATGGACGGCTCGTCCAGCAGCAGCACCTTGGGCCGGCTCATGAGCGCGCGGCCCATGGCCAACATCTGCTGCTCGCCGCCCGACATGGTGCCGGCCAGCTGGTCGCGCCGCTCCTTCAGCCGCGGGAAGATGCCGAACACCTTGTCGATGTCCTGCGCGATGCCGCCGGCGTCGCTGCGGATGTGGGCGCCCATCTGCAGGTTCTCCAGGATGGTCATGCGGGTGAACACGCCGCGGCCCTCGGGCACCATGGCCAGGCCCTCGCGCACCAGGTCCCAGGCGCCGCGGCCGCGGATGCTGCGGCCCAGGTAGTGGATGTCGCCGGCGCCCAGGGGCTGCAGGCCGGTGATGGCCTTCATGGTTGTGGTCTTGCCGGCACCGTTGGAGCCGATCAGCGACACCAGCTCGCCCGTGCGGACCTCGAAGTCCACGCCCTTGACCGCCTGGATGCCGCCGTAGGCGACCTGCAGGCCGGACACCTTCAACAGAACTTCCGCCATCAGTGGCCCCCTGTGCCCAGATAGGCTTCGATCACTTTCTCGTTCTTCTGCACGTCCGCCGGCGTGCCCTCGGCGATCTGCTTGCCGTAGTCCAGCACGGTGACGCGGTCGCACAGGCCCATGACCAGCTTCACGTCGTGCTCGATCAGCAGGATGGTGCGGCCGTCCCAGCGGATGCGGTCGATCAGCTCGCGCAGCTGCACCTTCTCGGTGGCGTTCATGCCGGCCGCCGGCTCGTCCAGCGCGATCAGCTGCGGGTCGGTGGCCAGGGCGCGGGCGATCTCCAGACGGCGCTGGTCGCCGTACGACAGCGTGCGCGCGCGGAAGTCGGCGTACTTGCCGATGCCCACGTAGTCGAGCAGCTCCTGCGCGCGCTGCGCGATCGCGGCCTCCTCGTCGCGGAAGGCCTTGCCGCGCAGGATCGCGCCCACCAGGCCGCTCTTCGTGCGCACGTGGCGGCCGACCATCACGTTCTCGCGGGCGGTCATCTCGGCGAACAGCCGGATGTTCTGGAACGTGCGGGCGATGCCGGCGCGGGCCACCTCGTGCACCGCGGTGGGCGCATAGGGCTTGCCGGCCAGCTCGAAGCTGCCGCTGTCGGGCGTGTACAGCCCGGTGATGACGTTGAAGAACGTGGTCTTGCCGGCGCCGTTGGGGCCGATCAGGCCGTAGACCTGGCCCCGCTCGATCGTCAGTCCCACGTCGGACAGGGCCTGCAGCCCGCCGAAGCGCTTGGAGATGCCGGAGACCTTCAGCACGGTGTCTGCCATCGCGTGCCCCTTCCTCACTGGCCCTGGCCCGCGGGCAGGGACTTGCCGTGCTCGGGGGTGGGCCACAGGCCGCGCGGGCGCAGCAGCATGATCACGATCATCGCCAGCGCGATCAGCAGCTGGCGCAGGATGGAGGCGTCCAGCCGGCCGTCGGTCATGCGCTGCAGGTCGAACACGCCGGAGACCCAGCGCAGCACCTCGGGCATGGCCGACAGCAGCACCGCGCCCAGGATCACGCCTGGCAGGTGGCCGATGCCGCCGAGCACGACCATCGCGACGATCATCACCGACTCCATCAGCGAGAACGACTCGGGCGAGACGAAGCCCTGGAACGACGCGAACATCGCGCCGGACACGCCGCCGAAGGTGGCGCCCATGCCGAAGGCCAGCAGCTTCATGTTGCGGGTGTTGATGCCCATGGCCTTGGCCGCGATCTCGTCCTCGCGGATGGCCATCCAGGCGCGGCCGATGCGCGAGTGCTCCAGCCGGTGACAGATGACCACCGACGCCACCACCAGCGCCAGGAACAGGTAGTAGTACAGCGTCACCGACGACAGCGTGAAGTCGCCCAGCTGCAGCGGCTTGCCGACCTCGATGCCGAAGAAGCGCACCGGGTCGATCCGGTCGATGCCCTTGGGGCCGTTCGTGATGTTGACCGGGTGCTCCAGGTTGTTCAGGAACACGCGGATGATCTCGCCGAAGCCCAGGGTGACGATGGCCAGGTAGTCGCCGCGCAGCTTGAGCGTGGGCGCCCCCAGCAGGATGCCCAGCACGCCGGCCAGCAGCGCCGCCGCGGGGATCACCAGCCACAGCGGCGCGTGCAGGCCCTGGGGGAACATCTGCGCGAACCAGGCGAACTGCTCGGCCAGGTGCGGCGACTCGAGCAGGCCGTACATGTAGGCGCCGATGGCGAAGAAGGCCACGAAGCCCAGGTCGAGCAGGCCGGCGAAGCCCACCACGATGTTCAGGCCCAGGGCCAGCAGCACGTACAGCAGCGCGAAATCGGCCACCCGCACCCAGAAGTTGCCGGCCGACTGCAGCACCAGCGGCAGCAGCAGCAGCGCCGCGGCCGACAGGACCCAGGTGATGCGTTTCTTGGTGTCCATGGCGCTCCCCTCAGGCCCGGTCCGCCACGCGCTCGCCCAGCAGGCCCGAGGGCCGCAGCGTGAGCACCACGATCAGCACGATGAAGGCGAAGATGTCGCTGTAGTGGCTGCCCAGCACGCCGCCGGTCAGCTGGCCGATGTAGCCGGCGCCGATCGCCTCGATCAGCCCGAGCAGGATGCCGCCCACCACCGCGCCGGCCAGGTTGCCGATGCCGCCGAACACGGCCGCGGTGAAGGCCTTGAGCCCCGGCAGGAAGCCCATGGTGTGCTGCACCGTGCCGTAGTTGGACGCGTACAGCACGCCGGCGATGGCGGCCAGCACCGCGCCGATGATGAAGGTGGCCGAGATGACCAGGTCGGGCTTGACGCCCATCAGCGCCGCCACGCGCGGGTTCTCGGCGGTGGCGCGCATCGCGCGGCCCAGGCGGGTGTAGTTGACCATGTACATCAGCACCGCCAGCGACACCGCGGTGACGCCCAGCGCCATGATCTGCGTGGCGGTGATGACCGCGCCGCCGATCTCCACCGGCTCGGCCGCCAGCAGCGTGGGATAGGGCTTGTAGTTCGGCTTGAAGATGATCATCGCCAGCGTCTGCAGCAGGATCGACACGCCGATGGCGGTGATCAGCGGGGCCAGCTTGGGGCTGTTGCGCAGCGGCCGGTAGGCGACCTTCTCGATCGTGAAGTTCAGCGCCGCGGCGACGATGCAGGCCGCCAGGGTGGCCGCGATCAGCAGCAGCCAGCCGGGCAGGCCGGGCATGGCCTCCTGCATGGTGACCAGCAGCGCCCAGCTGGTGAGCGCGCCGACCATGAGCACCTCGCCGTGGGCGAAGTTGATCAGGTTGATGATGCCGTACACCATGGTGTAGCCCAGGGCCACCAGCGCGTACATGCTGCCCAGGACCAGACCGTTGATGATCTGCTGCAGCAGGATTTCCATGAGCGTGTTCTCCGTGTCGTGGCCGGCCCGCCGGCAGTCACTGCCGGCCCGTGGGGATCTGCGGGCCTGGCGGGCGGCCGGTGCCTCGTGGGCCGCCGTCCATCAGCAAAAAACCCGCCAGGGAACATGCGCGGCGGGTTCTTCGGTGCGGGCGGGATTGTAGCCAAGCGGCAATTTCCGAAAACGGAAGTACCAACCGGGGTTTGTCCGCATGGCACGGACGCGCCACGCGACCCGCCTCAGTCCCCGGGCGCCGCCGCATTGCGCGCCTGCAGCTCGCGCAGCTTCTCGCCGATGCGGATCTCCAGGCCCCGCTCCACGGGCCGGTAGAAGCCCGGCGCCGCCATGCCGTCGGGCAGGTAGCGCGCGCCGGCGGCGAAACCGCCCTCCTCGTCGTGGGCATAGCGGTACCCCTTGCCGTAGTCCAGCTGCTTCATCAGCTGCGTGGGCGCGTTGCGCAGGTGCATGGGCACCGGCCGCGTGCCGTCCTGGCGCACGAAGGCACGGGCCGCGTTCCAGGCCTTGTAGACCGCGTTCGACTTGGGCGCGACGGCCAGGTAGGTCACGCATTCGGCCAGCGCCAGCTCGCCCTCGGGCGAGCCCAGGCGCTCGTAGACCTCGGCGGCGTCCAGCGCCAGCCGCAGCGCGCGCGGGTCGGCCAGGCCGATGTCCTCGGCCGCCATGCGGATGAAGCGGCGCGCCATGTAGCGCGGGTCGGCACCGCCGTCGAGCATGCGCGCGAACCAGTACAGGGCGGCGTCGGGGTCGGAGCCGCGCACCGACTTGTGCAGCGCGCTGATGGTGTCGTAGAACTGCTCGCCGCCCTTGTCGTAGCGGCGCATGCGCTCGCCCAGCACCTTGAGCAGCCAGGCGTCGGTCACGGTGGCCAGCTGCTCCTTGGTGGCGGCGACCGCCAGCGTCTCCAGCGTGTTGAGCAGCCGGCGCGCGTCGCCGTCGGCATAGGCCACCAGCCGCTCGCGCGCCGCGTCCTCGAGGGCCGGCACCGCGCCGATGCCCTGCGCCCTGGCCACGATGCGGCCCAGGTCCTCCTCGGACAGCGGCTGCAGCACGTAGACCGCGGCACGCGACAGCAGCGCCGAGTTGACTTCGAACGACGGGTTCTCGGTGGTGGCGCCGATGAAGGTGAACAGCCCCGACTCGACGTGCGGCAGGAAGGCGTCTTGCTGGCTCTTGTTGAAGCGGTGCACCTCGTCGACGAACACGATGGTGCGGCGCTGCTCCAGGCCGTCGCGCGCGGACTGGGCCTGCTCGACCGCCTCGCGGATGTCCTTGACCCCGCCCAGCACCGCGCTGATGGTGATGAACTGGGCGTCGAAGGCGTCGGCCATCAGCCGCGCGATGGTGGTCTTGCCCACGCCCGGCGGGCCCCAGAGGATGCAGCTGTGCGGCTGGCCCGACTCGAAGGCGATGCGCAGCGGCATGCCCTCGCCCAGCAGGTGCTGCTGGCCGATCACCTCGCCCAGGCTGTGCGGACGCAGGCGTTCGGCCAGGGGGATGTGGGCGGCCATCAGTGCTCAGCCCACGCGCAGGGCGGGCAATCTCCACCACGGCACGTGCGGGTGGCGGTGGTGCTCCAGGTGCAGCCCGAAGTGGAAGCACGCCAGCAGCGAGGCCAGCCAGGGCCAGGCCAGCGTGCGGGCGCGGTGGTGGTCGGCGAACGCATGGGCCGCATTGTCGCGCCCCGGCAGGTGCCGGTGCGGCAGCCAGGTGCCCACCACGAACAGCTGCAGCGCCGACAGCAGCGCGGGCAGGCCCCAGAACAGCGCCAGGTGCAGCGGCCGCGCGCCCAGCGCGAGTTCGGCCAGCAGCGCGGCGGTGACCAGCGCGAACTCGCGCCAGCCGAAGTAGCGGCGGAAGAAGCGCAGGAACCAGGGCACGAGCCGCGCCGGCGCGTCGGCGTCGAAGTCGGGGTCGTCGGCGGTGCCCGGCGCCGCATGGTGGCGCAGGTGGCTGGCATGCAGCCGCTGGTAGGAGAACGCGGCGTACAGGCCCACGCACAGCTGCCCCACCCAGGCGTTGGTGCGCGGCCGCCCAGGGGCGAGCGAGCCGTGCATGGCGTCGTGCGCCACGATGAACAGGCCCACGCCCAGCCAGGTCTGCGCGACCACATGCAGCGGCACCAGCGCCCACCAGCCGCCGTGCAGCGGGAAGAGGAACACGCCCAGCACGTGCAGCGCGAGCCACCCAGCCACCAGCAGGCCCGCCAAAGCGAGCCCGATCGCCCCCTGGCGCGGCACGGTGGCGGGCGCGGCGCTCACGCGGGCGGCGCCCCGCGGCGGGCGCGCAGCTGCGCGGCCAGCCGCCGCGGGTCGGGCACGACCAGGAAGCCGAAGGCGACCGCCCCCTCGCGGGTGCGCACCGCATGGTGCAGCCGGTGGGCCTGCACCAGCCGCTGCAGGTAGCCGCCGCGCGGCGTCCAGCGCAGCAGCGGCCAGCGCTGGTGCACCAGGCCGTCGTGCACCAGGGAATAGACCAGGCCGTAGGCCGTGATGCCGGTGGCGATCGCCCGCAACGCGGGCGACTCCAGCCGCCCGGCCAGCAGGAACAGCCCGATGGCGGCCACCACCCCGAGCACCGCGTACCAGTCGTTGCGCTCCAGCAGCCCCTGCCGGGGCGCATGGTGGCTCTGGTGCCAGGCCCAGCCGATGCCGTGCATCACGTAGCGGTGGGCCAGCCAGGCCACCCCTTCCATGGCGGCGAAGGCAGCGAGCGCGAGGCCGGCGAGGGCGAGCGGGTGCATGCGGCCCAGTCTAGGGGGCGGCCGGCGGCCGCGCTGTCGGCCGGCGCCGTCAGGGCTGGCGCAGCACGCTGGTGCCGGCGGGCGGCTTGAACTCGAAGGTGCCCGGCGGCAGCGCCACGTTCAGCTCGAGCTTGTCGAACCGCAGCACCGACCGCTGGCCGAAGCTGTCCAGGATCTCGAGCACGGCCAGCGCGTTGCCGCGCAGGCCCACCAGCACGCTGGCCACCTGGCCGTCGCGCGCCTTGGGCGTGGCCTGCACCCATTCGAGCCCGTCGCGGTCGGGCGCATTGCGCAGCTCGAAGTCGCGCTGCAGGCTGACCAGGTCGGGCGCCGAGGCCACCAGCGCCGCCGGCGTCGCCGACAGCACCACGGCCTGGTTGCGCGCGGTCACCTGGTTGAGGTCCACGTCGTGCAGCCACAGGGTCTGGCCGTCGGCCACGATGACCTGGGGGAAGGGCTGGCGGTAGTCGAAGCGGAAGCGCGCCGGCCGCTGAAAGGCGAAGCTGCCGGTGGAGTTGCGGCTGCGCGCGGCCTGGCCGTCGCGCGGCGGGGCGGTGACGGTCTGGGTGAACTCGGCGCGGCCGTTGCGGGCCGACTTGACGAAGGCTTCGAGCGCGGACAGCCCGTCGGCGTGCGCGAAGCCGGCCGCGCAGGCCAGCGCGGCGGTCAGGAAAGCGGTGCGTGCATGCATGGCTGCAGTGTGAGCCCTGCGCGGCCTGGAAGTTCTGCCGCCGGCGGCCGGGGCCGCGCGGCTCATTCCGCGCGCGCCGGCACCAGGATCTCGCGCTGGCCCTGGCCGTTCATGGCGCTGACCAGCCCGGCCTTCTCCATGTCCTCGACCAGGCGGGCGGCGCGGTTGTAGCCGATCTTCAGGTGGCGCTGCACCAGCGAGATGCTGGCCTTGCGGTTCTTGAGCACGACCTCGACCGCCTGGTCGTACATCGGGTCCTTCTCGCCGCCGCCCTCGCCCATCAGCTCGCCCAGGCCGCCCTCGTCGTCGACCGTGCCGCCCTCGAGCACGCCCTCGATGTAGTCGGGCTCGCCCTGCTCCTTGAGGTAGGCCACCACGCGGTGCACCTCCTCGTCGCTGACGAAGGCGCCGTGCACCCGCACTGGCAAGCCGGTGCCGCTGGCCATGTAGAGCATGTCGCCCATGCCCAGCAGCGCCTCGGCGCCCATCTGATCGAGGATGGTGCGGCTGTCGATCTTGGAACCCACCGAGAACGCGATGCGGGTGGGGATGTTGGCCTTGATCAGGCCGGTGATGACGTCCACCGAAGGCCGCTGGGTGGCCAGGATCAGGTGGATGCCGGCCGCGCGCGCCTTCTGGGCCAGCCGGGCGATCAGCTCCTCGATCTTCTTGCCCACCACCATCATCAGGTCGGCCAGCTCGTCGATGATGACCACGATGTGCGGCAGCCGCTCCAGCGGCTCGGGCTGCTCGGGCGTGAGGCTGAACGGGTTGTAGACGAACTCGCCCCGGGCCTTGGCCTCGTCGATCTTGGTGTTGAAGCCGGCCAGGTTGCGCACGCCCATCTTGCTCATGAGCTTGTAGCGGCGCTCCATCTCGGCCACGCACCAGTTCAGGCCGTGCGCCGCCTGCTTCATGTCGGTGACCACCGGCGCCAGCAGGTGCGGGATGCCTTCGTAGACCGACATCTCCAGCATCTTGGGGTCGATCATCAGCAGCCGCACGTCGCGGGCCTCGGCCTTGTACAGCAGCGACAGGATCATCGCGTTGATGCCCACCGACTTGCCCGAGCCGGTGGTGCCGGCCACCAGCACGTGCGGCATCTTGGCCAGGTCAGCCACCACCGGGTTGCCGATGATGTCCTTGCCCAGGCCCATGGTCAGCATCGACTTGGCCTCGTGGTAGACCTGCGAGCCCAGGATCTCGGACAGCCGGATCGACTGCCGCTTGGCGTTGGGCAGCTCCAGCGCCATGTAGTTCTTGCCCGGGATGGTCTCGATCACGCGGATCGACACCAGCGACAGCGAGCGCGCCAGGTCCTTGGCCAGGTTGACGATCTGCGAGCCCTTGACGCCGGTGGCCGGCTCGATCTCGTAGCGCGTGATCACCGGGCCCGGCTGGGCCAGCACCACCCGCACCTCGACGCCGAAGTCCTTGAGCTTCTTCTCGATCAGGCGGCTGGTCATCTCCAGCGTCTCGGCCGAGACCGTCTCCTGCCGCTGCAGCGCGCCGTCGAGCAGGTCGACCTGCGGCAGCTTGCTGTCGGGCATCTCCCTGAACAGCGGCTTCTGCCGCTCCTTGGCCACGCGCTCGCTCTTGGGCACCTCGGCCACGACCGGCTCGATCAGCACCGGCACCGGGTGGTGCTCCTCGATCTCGACGCGCTCCTCCTGCACTGTGACCTCGCGCTCCTTGGCGGCCTGCTGGCCCAGCGCCAGGTCCTGCGCGATCTCGCGCTTCTCGCGCCGCTCGCGCACCAGCGACTCGATGCGCCCGCCGATGCGCTCGGCCAGCTGCGCCCACGAGAAGCGGAACACCAGCGCCGCGCTGGCCACCACCAGCGCCACCGCCAGCAGGCCCGAGCCGGTGAAGCCCAGCCACTTGACGGCGGCGGGGCCGGCCAGCCAGCCCAGCGCGCCGCCGGCGTGGTCGGGCAGGCGGGCCTCGAAGCGGTACAGCCGCGACCACTCCAGGGCGCAACTGGCCACCAGCAGCACGGCCAGTCCGGCCGCGGCCACCCAGGCCGGCCGCGGCGGCAGGGCGCGGGGATCGGGCGCGCCGCCGCGCATCCAGCCGGCCAGCAGCCCCAGCCAGGCCCGCACGGCCGCAGCCACGCACCACCAGGTGGAGAAACCGAGCAGGAAGTAGCTGCCGTCGGCCAGCCAGGCGCCCAGCCGGCCGCCCCAGTTGCGCACGGCCGCGCCGCTGCCCGACGTGGAGAACGCCGTGTCGGCGGGCGAATAGCTGAGCAGGGCCAGCAGCCAGAACGCCAGGGCGGCCCCGCCCACGAGCAGGACGATCTCGGCGGCGAAGCGCGCGCCGGGCCGGGCCGCGGCATCGGCCGGCGCGCCGGACTGGGTGAGGGTGTGCAGCGAGTACGTCATCCGCGGCCGAGGATACCCGCGTGGCTCGTCCGTGGCGCGGCCGGGGCGGCCGGGGCGGCGGGTGGTGACAGACCGTTGCGCGCGGCGTGGCGGCCGCGCATCAGCCCAGGCTGGCCAGGCGTTCCTTGATCAGCATCGAGCCGTCCTCGCGGGTCTCGATGTAGCCGCGGTCCTCCAGGTCCTTCATGACCCGGCTGACCATCTCGCGCGAGGCGCCGACCATCTTGGCGATGTCCTGGCGCGAGATGCGCTCGCGGATCACGTTGTTGCCGTCGCGGTCGGGCTGGCCGAACTCGAGCAGCGCCCGGGCCACGCGGCCGTAGACGTCCATCAGGGCCAGCGACTCGATCTTGCGGTCGGCCTGGCGCAGGCGCTGCACCAGCCCCTTCATGATGGCGTAGGCCATCGAGCTGTTCTCGGGCAGGCAGCGCGCGAACTCGGCCCGGCCCAGGGCCAGCATGTCGGTCTGCACCTCGGCCCGCACGGTGGCCGAGTGCGGCTCGTTGTCGATCAGGCTCATCTCGCCGATGTAGTCGCCCGGGTTCAGCGTGGCCAGGATGACCTCGCGGCCGCGCTTGTCGGAGGTGACCACGCGCACCCGGCCGGTGAGGATGATGAACAGGGTGTTGGACTTCTGGCCCTGCTCGACGACGGTCTCGCCGCGCTTGAACCGCCGCTTGACCACCGCGTCGGCGACCGACTCGGCCTGGTTGGCCGTGAGCAGGGCGAACAACGGGACCCGGCGGATCAGCTCCAGGTTCGACAGCATCGACATCCAAGTTCCTCCATCGGGGCCCCCCACGGATCGGTTCTTACAATCTCGGGGATTGAGAGCGCCGGTCTTCCCTGCGGCGCGAGGCCGTTGATACTCCGGCGACCGGCCCGCAACTGTACACCGGCCCAGTGACATCGTTCACGCCCGACACCCGCCGACACGCACCACCATGAGCACCAAGCACGCCAAAGTCCTGATCCTCGGCTCCGGCCCCGCCGGCTACACCGCCGCGGTCTACGCCGCCCGCGCCAACCTGAATCCCGTGCTGGTCACCGGCATCGCCCAGGGCGGCCAGCTGATGACCACCACCGAGGTCGACAACTGGCCGGCCGACGCCCAGGGCGTGCAGGGCCCCGAGCTGATGCAGCGCTTCCTGGCCCATGCCGAGCGCTTCAACACCGAGATCGTGTTCGACCACATCAACGCGGTCGACTTCGGCCAGCGCCCGTTCACGCTCAAGGGCGACAGCGGCACCTACACCTGCGACGCGCTGATCGTGGCCACCGGCGCCTCGGCCAAGTACCTGGGCCTGCCCAGCGAGACCGCCTTCATGGGCAAGGGCGTGTCCGGCTGCGCCACCTGCGACGGTTTCTTCTACCGCGGCCAGACCACCTGCGTGGTGGGCGGCGGCAACACCGCCGTCGAGGAGGCGCTGTACCTGTCGAACATCGCCAGCAAGGTCTACCTGGTGCACCGGCGCGACAAGTTCAAGGCCGAGCCCATCCTGGTGGACAAGGTCATGCAGAAGGTCGCCGAGGGCAAGATCGAGCTGAAGGTCTTCAGGACGCTGGAGGAGGTGCTGGGCGACAACTCCGGCGTGACCGGCGTGCGCCTCAAGGACACCCGCGACGGCAGCACCGAGGACATCGCGCTGCAGGGCTGCTTCATCGCCATCGGCCACCAGCCCAACACCGACATCTTCAAGGGCCAGCTGGAGATGAAGGACGGCTACATCGTCACCCGCTCGGGCCTGCAGGGCATGGCCACCATGACCAGCGTGCCGGGCGTGTTCGCCGCCGGCGACGTGCAGGACCACGTGTACCGCCAGGCCATCACCAGCGCCGGCACCGGCTGCATGGCCGCGCTGGATGCGCAGCGCTTCCTGGAGCAGGAAGGCAGCTGAGCGAAGGGCGCCGCCCCCTGACTCGTCATTCCGGCGAAAGCCGGAATCCAGTGTCTCTGGCCGGCGCCCCCGACATCGCTGAATCCCGGCATTTGCCGGGATGACGATGCGGGCGAAGCGACGGCCTCCGGTCTAGCCCGCCAGCGACCCCGGCTCCAGGTTCGCGCCGCAGACCACTAGGCACACCCGGTCGCCCGTCCGCGGCACCCAGGCGCCGCTGCGCAGCGCCGCCAGCCCCAGCGCGGCGGCCGGCTCGACGGCCAGCCGCATCTGGGTCCACAGCGACAGCTGGGCCTCGCGGATCGCGGCATCGGGCAGCAGCAGGGCCTCGCCCACGTGCTGCTGCGCCACCTCCCAGGCGATCGTGCCGATGCGGCGCGCGCCCAGGCTGTCGGCCGCCAGGCCGCCCACCTCGACATCCACCGGCCGGCCCGCGGCACGCGCGGCATGCAGCGTCGGCGCCCCCTCGGGCTCCAGGGCCACCACGCGGCTGCGGCCACCGAACCAGCTGGCGATCCCGCCGATCAGCCCGCCGCCCCCCACGCTGACCAGCACCGCATCGGGCACGCCGGCCTCGTCCTCGATCTCCCAGGCCAGGCTCCCCGCGCCGGCCACCACCTCGGGCTGGTCGTAGGCATGCGTCAGCAGCGCGCCGGTGGCCTGCTGGCGCTGCAGGCATGCGGCCAGCGCGTCGGCATAGGCCGCACCCGTGACCACCACCTGCGCGCCCAGCTCGCGCAGCCGGGCCTGCTTGGCCGGGCTGGAGACGGTGGGCACGAACACCTCGCAGCGCACGCCCAGGGCCTGCGCCGCCGCGGCGGTGGCGATGCCGGCATTGCCGCCCGAGGCGACGACCACGCCGGCCTCGGGAATGGGATGCGACAGCAGCCGCCACAGCATGCCGCGGGCCTTGAAGCTGCCGGCGGTCTGCAGGTGCTCGAGCTTGAGCCACACCTCGTGGCAGCCCAGGCCCAGCGCGCTGCCGGGCAGGCGCCACAGCGGCGTGCGGCGGATGAAGTGGGGCCAGTCGCGGGCCAGCGCCCGGGCCGCAGCGGCCACCGCGGCCGCGCGGTCGCTCACAGCTTCAGGCCCTTGGGCAGCGGGAACTTCATGGACTCCTGCACGCCGTCCATGCGGCGCACCGAGACCGCGCCCAGCGCCTTGATGCGCTCGATCACCTGGTTGACCAGCAGCTCGGGCGCCGACGCGCCGGCGGTCAGGCCCACGCGGGTGCGGCCCTCGACCCAGGCCGGCTTGAGCTCCTCGGCGCTGTCGACCATGTGGGCCTCGACGCCCAGCTTGCGCGCCAGCTCGGCCAGCCGGTTGCTGTTGCTGCTGGTGGGGCTGCCCACCACGATCAGCACCTCGACCTGCGGCGCCATCACCTTCACCGCATCCTGCCGGTTCTGGGTGGCGTAGCAGATGTCCTGCTGCTTGGGCTCGCGGATCGACGGGAAGCGCCGGCGCACCGCGGCCGCGATCTCGGCCGCGTCGTCGACCGACAGCGTGGTCTGCGTCACGACCGCCAGCTTCTCGACCTGGCCGGGCTGCACCCGGGCCACGTCGGCCACGTCCTCGACCAGGTGGATGCCGTGGTCCAGCTGGCCCATCGTGCCCTCGACCTCGGGGTGGCCCTTGTGGCCGATCATGATGAACTCGTAGCCCTCGCGCGCCAGCTTGGCCATCTCGACGTGCACCTTGGTCACCAGCGGGCAGGTGGCGTCGAACACGTTGAAGCCGCGCCGCTGCGCCTCGTCCTGCACCGCCTTGCTCACGCCGTGGGCCGAGAACACCAGCGTCGCGCCGGGCGGCACCTCGTCCAGCTCCTCGATGAAGATCGCGCCCTTGGACTTCAGGTCGTTGACCACGTAGGTGTTGTGCACGATCTCGTGGCGCACGTAGATCGGGCGGCCGAACTTGGCCAGCGCCCGCTCGACGATCTCGATGGCGCGGTCCACGCCGGCGCAGAAGCCGCGCGGCTCGGCCAGCAGGATCTCCTTGGCAGCGGCCCCCATGGCAGGTCCTCCGTTCACAGCACGCCGATCAGGTGGACCTCGAAGGTCACGGGCTGCCCGGCCAGCGGGTGGTTGAAGTCGAACAGCACCGCGTCGGCCGCGCCGTCGCCGTCGCCGTCGTGCCCCACCTGCTGCACCGCGCCGGCGTAGCTGCCCATGCCGTCCGGCGTGGGGAACTGCACCACGTCGCCGACGTGGTACTGCTCGTGCGGGTCGCCCAGCTCGCGCAGCAGCTTGCGGGCCACCCACTGGACCATCTCGGGGTTGCGGTCGCCGAAGGCCTCGCCCGGCGGGATGGCGAAGGTGGCGCGCGTGCCCTCCTCCAGCCCGATGAGCCGTTGTTCGACGGCAGGCGACAGCTCGCCGGTGCCCAGCGTCAAAGTCGCAGGCTTGTCGGCGAAGGTGTTGATGATGTCGCCACCCGGACCGGCCAGGCGGTAGTGCAGCGTGAGGAAGGAGCCCGGCTGGACCCGGGGCAGGGAGGAACCCATGTGCGTCTCGCGAAACTGGTCCCGGATTCTAGGTGGCGGCCCCGCCGGCCCCGCCTGAGCCGCTGCAAGGCCCTGCCGCCATGACCATGCACGCCCTGCCCCCCGAGGCCCGCCCGCGCGAGAAGCTGCTGGCCCGCGGCCCGGCCGCGCTGGCCGATGCCGAGCTGCTGGCCCTGCTGCTGCGCACCGGCCTGCCCGGCCAGGGCGTGCTGGCGCTGGCACAGGCGCTGCTCGAACGGCACGGCGGCGTGGCCGGCCTGCTGCATGCGCAGCCGGCCCAGCTGGCCGCCACCCGGGGCCTGGGGCCGGCGCGCCGGGCCGAGCTGCTGGCGGTGCTGGAGCTGGCCCGCCGCGCCTTGGCGCAGCAGCTGGCCGCGCGCGAGGTGTTCGGCTCGCCCGAGGCCGTCAAGCAGTACCTGCAACTGCACCTGGCGCGGCTGCCGCACGAGCAGTTCGCGGTGCTGTTCCTGGACGCGCAGAACCGGCTGGTGGCGCTGGAGGTGCTGTTCCGCGGCAGCCTCACGCAGACCTCGGTCTACCCGCGCGAGGTGGTGGTGCGGGCGCTGGCCCACGGCGCGGCCGGCGTGGTGCTGGCCCACAACCACCCCAGCGGCACGGTGCAGCCCTCGCGCGCCGACGAGGCGCTCACCCAGACCCTGCGCGCCGCGCTGGCGCTGGTGGACGTGCGGGTGCTGGACCACGTCATCGTGGCACCAGGCGCGGCGCTGTCGATGGCCGAGCGCGGGCTGCTCTGACGCGAGCCTCCGTCATCCCGGCGAAGGCCGGGATCCAGCGGCTTGGCCCCGGGATCGCGCCACAAGCCAGCGGACCCCGGCCTGCGCCGGGCCAACGCCGCAGGGCATGTCGCCGTCGCCCCAAGGGGCCGCCATCCGGCAGGACGGGGCCGGCTCAGTCCGCGGTGATGCCCGCGGCCTTGATGGTCTTGGCCCAGTAGTCGGTCTCGCGCTTGACCAGCGCGTCCAGCGCGGCCGGCGGCAGGTAGCGCAGTTCGACGCCCGCGGCGGCGGCGCGCGCCTTGGTGTCGGGCTGCTCCAGCGACTGCCGGACGCTGTCGGTGAGCCTGGCGATCACCTCGGGCGGCGTGCCGGCCGGCGCGAACAGGCCGACCCAGGCCTCCAGCTCGAACCCCTTGAGGCCCGCCTCGGCGGTCGTCGGCACGCTGGGCAGGTTCGGGTGGCGGGTCGGGCCGGTGACGGCGAACGCCTTGAGCTTGCCACTGAGCACGTGCTGCATCACCGAGGGCGGGGTGGTCATGAACACCTGCACCTGGCCGGCCAGCACGTCCTGGATCGCCGGGCCCGAGCCGCGGTAGGGGATGTGGACCATGCTGGTGCCGGTCTGCGCCTTGAACATCTCGGTGCCGATGTGCGAGAGCGAGCCGTTGCCCTGGGAGGCGTAGCTCAGCCGGCCCGGGTTCTGCTTGAGGTAGGCGATGAATTCCCTGAGGTTGTTCGCCGGCACCAAGGGATGGACCGCGATCACGTTGGTGGCGGCGGTCAGCAGGGCCACCGGCGCCAGGTCCTTCTGCGACCAGGGCAGCTTGGGCGTGAGCGAGGGGTTGCCCACGTGGTAGGCCGAATAGGAAACCAGCAGCGTGTAGCCGTCGGCGGGTGCGCGGGCCACGAAGCCATAGGCCACGTTGCCACTGCCACCGGCTCGGTTGTCCACCACCACCGTGCCGTTGAGGACACGCGCCAGCGGTTCGGACAGCAGGCGCGCCGAGGTGTCCACCACGCCGCCGGGCGGGTTGGGCACGATCAGGCTGATGGGCTTGGCCGGGTAGCCCTGGGCCAGGGCCAGCGGGCCCAGGACGGCGGCGGCGCCCGCCACGAGGGCGTTGCGCAGGAAGGGGCGGCGGTTCATGTGTCTCCTTGGGGTGCGGGGCTGGGCGCTTCAGTAGCGGCCCGAGAGTAGCGCGCCGGCGCCCGGCACGCGGCGCTCCAGGCCCAGGTGCTTGAGCAGCGACCAGGTGGTGCACACCGCGCTGGAGACCACCGGCAGGCCGCTGGCCTGCTCGATCAGCGGCACCGAGGCCAGCGAGGGCATCTGCACGCAGGCCGAGGCGACGATGGCATCGACCCCGGTCAGGTCCAGCTGCTTCCACAGGTCGGCCGGGGCCAGGGGGTCGCGCGCGCCGACGGCGAGGTTGTCGGGGATCTCCAGCGACACGCTGTCGGCAACCTCGATGCCCTCGGCCTGGATGTAGTCGATGACCACCCGGGTGAGCGGCTTCATGTACGGCGCGATGATGGCCACGCGCCTGGCGCCGATGGCCTGCAGGCCTTCGACGAGCGCGCCCGCGCTGGTCGTCACCGGCGCCGGCGCGCCGTTGGCGGCCGCCACCTCGCCCAGGCGGCGCTGCGACTCGCGGTGGTAGCCCGCGCCCATGCTCATGATGGCCACCAGGCACGCATAGCCCATCACGTCCATGCGCGCGTCGGACAGCTCCAGCGCGCAGCGGTCGGAGTCGCGGTCCATGGCGGCCAGTTCCTCCTTCGTCACCTGCTTCATGCGCATGCGGCTCGAATGGAAGGTGAAGCGCTCGGGCAGCGCCTGCTCGCGGGCCCGCAGCATGGCGGGAATCTCGGTTTCCATCGTGGTGTTGGAGCTCGGCACGATGAGGCCGACCCGGTAGGCGCGGGACATGTCGATCCTGGAGGTTGTGGTCGGCCGGGATGGTGGCGCGGGCCATCGATACCGGCAAATACATAATTTCGATGGATCAATACCGATCATGGATGGATGCCCCATGGACCTCAAGCAACTGCGCTACTTCGCCACCGTGGCCCAGGAACTGAGCTTCACCCGGGCTGCGCGCCGGCTGCACGTGTCGCAGCCGCCCCTGAGCTTCCAGATCGCCAACCTGGAGTCCGCGCTGGGCGCGCGCCTGTTCGACCGCACCAGCCGCAGCGTGACGCTGAGCGAGGCCGGCCGTGCGCTGCTGCCGCATGCACTGGCGGTGCTGGAGCGCGTCGACCAGGCGCGCCACGACGTGCGCCGGGTCGCCAGCGGACTCGAGGGCGGGGTGCGGGTGGGCCTGGCCGGCTCGCATTTCCTGGGGCCGTTCCCGCAGTTCATCCGCCTGTTCCGCGAGCACCGGCCGGGCGTGGAGGTGGTTCTGGACGAGATGAAGCCGGCCGACCAGCTGCAGGCCCTGCGCGAGCGCCGGGTCGACCTCAGCGTCTCGCGCACGCCGGTGGCCGACGGGCAGCTGGCCAGCCACCTGCTGTGGCGCGAGCCGGTGGTGGCGGCCCTGCCGCGCGGCCACCGACTGGCGCGGCGCAAGCGGATCCGGCTGGCCGACCTGCGCGACGACGAGTTCGTGTTCCTGGGCCTGGACTCCTCGGCCTTCGCCCAGCGCCTGTTCGGCGCCTGCGTCCAGGCGGGCTTCAGCCCGCGCATCGTGCAGCAGGTGGTCGAGATCCCTGCCGCCGTCAACCTGGTGGCAGCGGGCCTGGGCGTGGCGCTGGTGCCTGCGTCGCTGGCCGGGGTGAGGAACGACACGGTGGCGCTGTGCGGCCTGGGCTCGGACATGCCGGCGGCCGACGTCTACGCCCTGGTGCGCACCGGCACGGCGCAGCCGGCGCTGCGCGCGTTCACCGAGGCGCTGCTGGCCTGGGCGGTGTCCCGGGACCCACGTGGGGCAGCAGGCGCATCTGGTCAGGCCGGATGAGAAGCATCCGACACCCACTGGGTGAACCTGCAGCATGGCGGGGTCAGCCGCACGCCGGCGACCCCTGGTGTCTAATCGCCCGACCCCCTGCCCGCGCCCCGCGCGCCGCCCCCGTGAAAGCCCGCTCCCTCCAGGACCTCCAGCAGATCCAGCGCCAGCTGGCGCAGCAGCGCCTGCAGGCCGAGCAGGAGGCCGCCGCCCGCGAGGCCGCCCGCAAGCGGGCGGAGGCCGAGCGCAACCTGTTCCAGCGCGCCGCCGGCCCGGTGCAGCCGCTGCGCCATCCGCCGCGGGTGCGGCTGGCGCCGCAGCCGCCGCTGCCGGTGCCGGTGCAGCAGCAGCTGGACGAGCAGCGCGTGCTGGCCGAGTCGCTCAGCGACGAGTTCGACGCCAGCACGCTGCTGGACGTGGACGACCAGCTCAGCTTCCGCCGGCCGGGCGTGGGCCTGGACGTCACCCGCAAGCTGCGCAAGGGCCACTGGAGCATCCAGCGCGAGCTGGACCTGCACGGGCTGCGCCGCGACGAGGCGCGCGAGACCCTGGCCGGCTTCATCCGCGACGCGCACCGCACCGGCATCCGCTGCGTGCGCGTGGTGCACGGCAAGGGCCTGGGCTCCCCCGGCCGCGAGCCGGTGCTCAAGGGCAAGGTGCACGCCTGGCTGGTGCAGAAGCAGGAAGTGCTGGCCTTCGTGCAGGCGCGCGGCGACGAAGGTGGCGCCGGCGCGCTGGTGGTGCTGCTCAAGCCGCAGATCGCGGCGTCCTGAGCCGCGGGGGCGGCGGCTCAGCCGCCCACGTTGCGCATCCAGTCGGCCGTCTGGAAGAACGACTGCCGCAGCCGCTCGCGCAGCACCGGGTCCAGCTGCACCTCGTGCATGGCCTGGTCCATGCAGGCCAGCCACTGGTCGCGCTCCAGGATGCCGATGCGAAACGGCATGTGGCGCATGCGCAGCCGCGGATGGCCGAAGCGGTCGGTGTAGTGCGACGGGCCGCCGAGCCAGCCGCACAGGAACCAGAACAGCTTGTCGCGTGCGTCCTCCAGCGTGCTGCCGTGCACCGCGCGCAGTTCGCGGTAGCCCGGCTCCAGGTCCATCAGGTCGTAGAAGCGGTCGACCAGCGCCCGCACCTGCGCCTCGCCGCCCACCCAGTCGAACGGGGTGGCCGGTGCGCTCTTCTCGGGGGAATCCATGGCCCGGATTGTCCTTGACAACCCGACCGCAGGCCCCACGTGGGAGGGCATGACCACCCCGCTGACCACCCACCGCAACCTGCTGGCCCTGGCGCAGATGCTGCGCAAGGTCGAGCGCAGCCGCGTCGCGGTCGACGCCGACCAGTACCGCGCCCTGGTGGCGCAGATCCGGCAGGAGCTGCTGCAGCATCCGCAGGACGCCGCCTTCGAGGCCCTGCTGGCCGGCGTGCCCGAGCTGGCCGAACTGTGGGAGAACCTGCAGTACGAGCGCGCCGGGCTGTGCCGCTCGCCGCTGGAGGCCGCCATCGGCGCCGAGCAGGCGGCGCGTGCGGCGATTGCCCGGGCCGCGGCCGGCTGAACCCGGCCCGGGCGCAGCGCGCCCCTACTCGGCCGCCTGCCGCAGCGTCTGCACCACCGGCCGGTTGAGCACCTCGCGCAGGCCCCACCAGCCCGCGGCCAGGGCCAGTGCGGCGCCGGCCAGGGCGCCGGCCAGCGGCACCAGCGGCGACGCGGTCCAGGCGAAGTCGAAGACATAGCGCGCGAGCGCCCAGCCCACGGCCACCGCGACCAGGCTGGCCAGGAAGCCGGCCAGCAGGCCCACGCCGGCCAGCTCGGCGCGCTGCACCTGCCGCAGCAGCGCGCTGCTGGCCCCCACCGCCCGCATGATCGCGAACTCGCGCGCCCGCTCCTCGCGGGTGGCGGTGACGGCCGCGAACAGCACCACCACGCCGGCGGCCAGCGTGAAGCCGAACAGGAACTCCACCGCCCGCACCACCTTGTCCAGCACCGACTGCACCTGGTTGAGGGTGGCGGTCATGTCGACGTTGGTGATGTTCGGGAATTGCCGCACCAGCGCGTTGTCGAAGCCCGGCTTCGCCGGCGCGCGGTACGCGCCCATGAAGGTGGACGGCACGCCCGGCAGGTCGTCGACGGTGAACATCACGAAGAAGTTGGCCCGCATCGAGCCCCAGTCCACCTTGCGCAGCGAGGTGATCCGGGCCTCCACCGGCAGGCCGCCGATGTCGAAGCGCAGGCTGTCGCCCAGCTGCAGCCCCAGGGTCTTGGCGATGCCGTCCTCGACGCTCACCGCGCCGGCCTCGCCCGGCGTCCAGCGGCCGGCCACCACCTCGTTGTGGGCCGGCGCCTGCGCGGCATGCGAGAGGTTGAACTCGCGGTCCACCAGCCGGCGCGCGCGGTCCTCGGTGTAGTCGTCGGGGCCCACGGCCCGGCCGTTCACCGCCACCAGCCGGCCGCGGATCATGGGGAACCAGTCGTAGCGGGTCACGCCGGCCTCGCGCAGGGTGCGCTGGAACTCGGCGCCCTGCTCGGGCATCACGTTGATCACGAAGCGGTTGGGCGCATCGGGCGGGGTGGCCTGGCGCCAGCTGGCCACCAGGTCGGTGCGCAGCAGCACCAGCAGCACCAGCGCCAGCAGGCCCACGGCCAGGGCGCTGACCTGCACCACCGCGTACGCCGGCCGGGCCGACAGCTGCCGCGTGGCCAGCGCCAGCCAGCGCGGCGCGCGCGCCTCGTTGACCGCCAGCCGCAGCAGCTTGACGGCCGCCCAGCTCAGCGCGGCGAACAGCAGCACCGCGCCGGCGAAGCCGCCGACCGCGATCAGCCCGAGCTTGATGTCGCTGCTGGCGGCCAGCAGCAGCGCGGCGAAGCCGGCCACGCCCACGCCCAGCACCAGCGCCGAGGCCGGCTTGACGCCGCCCAGGTCGCGCCGGATCACGCGCAGCGGCGGCACCTGCGCCAGCTGCAGCACCGGCGGCAGGCCGAAGGCCAGCAGCAGCGTCATGCCCATGCCCAGCCCGAAGACGACCGGCCACGGGCCGGGCGGCGGCAGCGCGGTCTCGACCAGCCCGGCCAGCAGCAGCACGAACACGAAGTGCACCGCCCAGCCCAGCAGCACGCCCAGCGCGCTGGCGGCCAGGCCGACGAGGCCGAATTCGACCGTGTAGGCCAGCGCGATCGTGCGCTGCGGCTGGCCCAGCACGCGCAGCATCGCGCAGTCGTCCAGGTGCCGGGCCGCGAAGCCGCGCGCGGCCAGCGCCACGGCCACGGCGCTGAGCAGCGCCGCCAGCAGGGCCACCAGGCTCAGGAACCGCTCGGCGCGGTCCAGCGTCTGGCGCATCTCGGGCCGGCCGCTGTCCAGCGACTCGACGCGCACGCCGCGGGTGTCGGCGCGCTTGCTGTAGGCGACCGCGGCGTCGGTGAAGCGCCGCACCACCGCCTCGGGCCCGGCCACCGCGTAGCGCCAGGTGATGCGGCTGGCCGGCTGCACCAGCTTCGTGGCCGGCAGGTCAGCCGCGTGGATCAGCACCCGCGGCGCGAAGGTCGAGAAGCCGGCGCCGCGGTCGGGCTCCAGCAGCACGATGCGGCCGATGCGCAGCGCGGCGTCGCCCAGCAGCAGCGTGTCGCCCACGCGCAGGTCCAGGGCCTCCAGCAGCGGCCGGTCGACCCAGGCCTCGCCGCGGGCCGGCACCTCGCGCGTGGCCGCGCCGGCCTCGCCGTCGCGCGCGGCCACGGTCAGGCTGCCGCGCAGCGGGTAGCCGTCCTCGACCGCCTTGAGCGCCACCAGCCTGGCCGCGCCGCCACGGTCGTCGGGCGCGCGGCCCATGGTGGGGAACACGGTGCTGGTGACCGCCTGCAGCCCCAGCGTGCGCGCCTGCTGCACCAGCTCGGGCGGCGTCGGGTTGTCGCTGGCCACCACGGCGTCGCCACCCAGCAGCTGGCGGGCATCGCGCTCGAGCCCGCCCTGCAGGCGGTTGGCGAAGAAGCCCACCGCGGTGAGCGCGGCCACCGCCAGCGTGACGGCCACCAGCAGCAACCGCAGTTCGCCGGCCCG
The DNA here is from genome assembly GCA_027484575.1 of Comamonadaceae bacterium. Classification (GTDB taxonomy): domain Bacteria; phylum Pseudomonadota; class Gammaproteobacteria; order Burkholderiales; family Burkholderiaceae_C; genus Ramlibacter. The sequence goes on along the minus strand of JAIXSQ010000010.1, from coordinate 87,429 downwards.
CAGGTCACGCCAGAGGGAGCGCCCGCCCAGGCGCCAGAAGGACGTCGTCATGGGCGGGGACCATAGCAGGCCGGGGCGGCCGAAGGCGGGCGCGGGGGCATGGCGCCCCCTGCCCCGTCGTCCCCCCCCGCAGGCGGGGACCCGCGCGCCCACCGCCGTGACTCATCGTGGACGCCCGCCTGCGCCGGCATGGCGGCGATGGGGCGCCCTCACGCCGGCGTCAGCACCCCCTTGCGGCTGCCCAGCTGCCCGGCGGGCAGGCCCTGCGTGCCGTCCAGCCGCGCCAGCTCGCCGCGGATGGCCTCGACCAGCTCGCTGACGCCCGGCTCGGCCATCATCGTGAAGTGCGAGCCGGCGATCTCGACCACGCGCGCCGGCCGGGCCACGTGGTGCTGCCAGCCCAGCGCGTCGCCGGCGTACAGGTACAGGGTCTCGGCCAGCTTCGCCTTGAACAGCACCACCTCGCCGTCCCAGGGCTGCAGCCGGTACTGCGCCTGCGCGTCGGTGAAGTTGCGGAACAGGTGGAAGTCCACCAGCTCGGGCGGCAGCGGCTCGCCGCGGGCCAGCTGCTCCAGGGCGAGCTGGTAGCTGCGCTGCATCTCGCGCGCCCGCTTGCGCCGCGCCGGCCAGTCCAGCGCGAAGTCCAGCGTCCAGTGGCGCTTGAGCCAGAGCTTGTCCAGCAGCGGCACCTTGCGCAGCGCCGCGTCGGGCGCCAGCGTGTCGATCATCAGGATGGCCTCGACCTGCGCGCCCGCGGCCCGCAGCTGCTGCGCCATCTCCCAGGCGATCACGCCGCCGCCCGAATAGCCGGCCAGCCGGTACGGCCCCTCGGGATCGACGCTGCGCACCGCCTCGACGTACTGCGCGGCCATGGCCTCGATGGTGGGCAGCGGCGGCAGCCGGCCGTCCACGCCCTGCGCCTGCAGGCCGTAGAACGGCTGCTGGGCGCCGAGCCGGTCGGAGATCACCTTGAAGTTCAGCACGTTGCCACCGGCGCCGTGCACGCAGAACAGCGGCCGCCGCCCCGGCGCGCCGCGGCAGATCGGCACCAGCGGCGACCAGGCGCGCGGCAGCGGGATCACGTTGGAGGTGGCCGGCGCCGAGGTGGGCGCGGGCTGGTCGGGCAGGCGCGTGTCCAGCCCGCCGGCCTCGGCCACGATGGCCGCCAGCGCGCCCAGCGTGGAGCCCTGGAACAGCGTGGCCAGCGGCAGGTCCACGTTCCACTGCTTGCGGATGCGCGCGAACAGCCGCACCGCGGCCAGCGAATGGCCGCCCAGCGCGAAGAAGTCGTCCTCGCGGCCCACCGCGTCCACGCCCAGCAGCTCGCGCCAGGCCTCGGCCAGCACCGCCTCGACCGGGTTCAGGCGCGGGGCGCCGGGCGCGGGCGCGCGGCTGGCGGCCACGGGCGCCCGCGGCCGCGGCGCCGACTCGGCCATCGCCCGCCGCACCGCGGCCAGCGACAGCGAGGACACCACCACGTCGCGCGGGCCGCCGGCGGCCAGCAGCCGCGCATGCAGGGCCGGCGCGTCCTCGCGCCGCAGGCCGGCGGCGAGCATGGCCTCGGCCAGCGAGGGCGCGCGCTGCGCCGCCGCGCCGGCCTGCCGCTGCAGCAGCTGCGGGTCGATGCCACGCAGGCTGAAGCCCTCGAAGGCCGCGACCGGTGCGCCCTCGGGCGTGTGCAGCGTGACGTCGAACGAGGCCAAGCGCGGCTGCGCGCCCTCGCGCCGCTCGATGCGGCTGGTGCTGCGCAGCGGCAGCGGGGCGACGATGCGGATGCGCTCGACCGACAGCGGCACGTACAGCAGGCCCTCGCGTTCGGCCGGCGACAGCAGGTGCAGCCCGGCGGTGCAGGCGATGTCGGTCAGGGCCGGGTGCAGCGCCCAGGGCTGCAGGTCGGCCGCGTAGCGCTCGTCCAGCGCCATCTCGGCCACGGCGCGGCGGCCGCCGCGGTGCAGCCGCGCCACGTTGTGCCAGCGCGGGCCGAAGTCCACGCCCGCCTGCGGCAGCGTGCCGGGCTCCCAGCCGTCGGCCGGCTTGCGGGTGGCCGGCGCCAGCTGGCCGTTCCAGCGGCCCACGGTGGCGCGCGCATGCTGCTGCCAGGGCTCGTCCTCGCGGGAGCGGCTGCGCACCAGGAACTCGTAGTCGCTGCCCGCGCGGCGCAGGTCCACCCGCAGCTGGCGCGGCGTGCCGGGCGCGAACACCATCGCCTCCTCGAACGACAGCGAGCGGATCTCCACCGCGCTGCCGGGGTGCAGCCTGGCCATCGCGGCCCGCGCGATCTCGATGTAGGCGGTGCCGGGCAGCACGGCGCGCACGCCGACCCGGTGCTCGCGCAGCACCCACAGCGCCTCGGGGTCGCAGCGGGTCTCGAAGGCCAGCCCCTGCTCGGTGGTGACCGGCTCGCCCAGCAGCGGGTGCGCGTCGCTGGCCGGGGCCGGCGCGGCATGGGCGCGGCCATAGGCGCGCGCGGCCATGCCGGTGTCGGACCAGATGCCCCAGTGGATCGCCAGGCCGTCGGGGCGCGAGGCGGCCAGCGCGTCCAGGAACGCATTGGCGGCGACGTAGTCGACCTGCCCCGGCGGCCCCAGCCAGACGCTGGTGGAGGAATACACCGCGAACAGCTGCACGCTGCCCGGCGGCAGCAGGGCATGCAGCACCCGCGCGCCATCGACCTTGGGCGCCAGCACCGCGGCCAGCGCCTGCGGCGTCTTGGCCGCGATCGGCGCGTCCTGCAGCGTGCCCGCGGCATGGAACACCGCGTGCGGCGCGCCCCAGCGGGTCCGCACGTCGGCCAGCACCGCGGCCATCGCCGCCGCGTCGGTGACGTCGGCCGCATAGGTGGCGACCTCGGCGCCCTCGGCCTCCAGCGCGAGCAGCCGGCGCAGCAGCGCCGCCTGCGCATCGGTGCCGTCGGCGCGGCGGGCCCATTCACCACGGGGCGGCAGGCTGCGGCGGGCCACCAGGGCCAGGCGCGCGCGGTGCTGCTGCGCCAGCTGGTCGGCCAGCTCCAGGGCCAAGTCGCCCAGGCCGCCGGTGACCAGCACCACGGCCCGCTCGGGCAGGCGCGGCGTGGCGGCCGCTGCCGCCGCGGGCGCCGGCGCCTTGGCCAGCTGCGCGACCCAGCGCGCGCCCTCGCGCCAGCCCACCAGCTCGGCGCTCCCCCCGGCCAGGGCCTCGTCCACCAGCGCGGCGCAGGTGGCGGCATCGTCCGCGCCGGGCGGCAGGTCCAGCAGCACGGCCGAGACCGTGGGCAGCTCGCGCGGGATCACCCGCACCGGCCCCAGCGCCAGCGCCTGCAGCGGCCGGGTGACCGGCGCGCCGGCCACCGCCTGCGCGCCGGCCGTGGCCACCACCAGCCGCAGCGGCTCGCGCCAGTCCTGCGCGGCCAGGGCCTGCGCCAGGTGCACCAGGCTGTCGAAGGCCAACGCGCGGGCCGCGGGGGGCAGCGCGGCGCCCTCCCCCTCGCCGGCCTGCAGCGCCCACAGGTGCAGCACCCGCGACGGCAGCGTGCCGGCCTGCTCCAGCGCGGCCAGCAGCTGCTGCATCGCGCCCGCATCCTGCGGCGGCAGCGTCCAGGGGCCGTCGGCGCGCTGCGCCAGCGCGTCGCCGGGCCGCACCAGCACGGCCTTGCCGCGCCGCGCGGCCACGGCCCGCAGCACGCCGGCCGTCAGCGCGTCCTCCCCGCCGAACACCAGCCAGGCGCCCTCGCCCGTCGCCTCGGGCTCGGGCAGCGGCGCGGGGCTCCAGGTGGGCGTGGTGTACCAGTCGTCGACCGCGGGCAGGCGCCGCAGCGCCGGCACGCCGGCCGCGTCCTCGGCCTCGGTGCGGGCGGCGCCCCGGCCCGGCTCGACCCAGTGGCGCTGGTGGTCGAAGGCGTAGGTGGGCAGCGAGATGCGGCGCGGCTGGCCGCCGCCGCGCACCGTGTCCCAGGCCGGCGCGAGGCCACGCGCCCACAGCGCGCCCAGCGAGGCCAGCATCACGGCCTGGTCGTCGCCCGCCTCGCGGGCCTTGCCGGTGGAGGCGAGGACGCAGCGCGCCTGGCCTGCCAGGTTCTGCCGCGCCAGTGCCCCCAGGCCCTGCCCCGGGCCGACTTCCAGCAGCACCGCGTCGGGGCCGAGCTCGGCCAGCGCCTGCAGGCCGTCGCCGAAGCGCACGGTCTCGCGCAGGTGCCGCACCCAGTAGTCGGTGCCGGCGAGCAGCTGGGCGTCGGCCCAGCCGCCGCTGAGGTTGGAGACGAAGGGCACGGCCGGCGCCGCCAGCCGGATGCCCTCGATGCCGGCACGGAAGGCCGGCAGGATGCCGTCCAGCAGCCGCGAGTGCGCCGCCACCGCGATGTGCAGCGGCCGGCCCTGCAGCCCGCGCTGGGCGAGCCGGGCCTGCAGCGCGTCGATGTCGGCCTGCGCGCCCGAGGCGATGCTCAGGTCGGGCGCGTTCACCACCGCGATGTCCAGCGCCAGCCCGTCCAGCAGCGGCCGCAGCGCGTCCTCGGCCAGGTCCACCGCCAGCATGGCGCCGGCCGGCGCCTGCTCGAACAGTTCGCCGCGCAGCACCACCACCTTCAGCGCGTCGCGCAGCGACATCACGCCGGCGGCCACGGCGGCCGCGTACTCGCCGGCGCTGTGGCCGATCACGGCCGCGGGCTTCACGCCCCAGGCCGCCCACAGCCGCGCGAGCGCGACCTCCAGCACGAACAGCGCGGGAATGTTGTAGCGCGGGCGCTCCAGCAGCGCGGCGGCCTGCGCATCGCCGGGGTCGGCGTCGAACATCACGCGGCGCAGGTCGGCCGGCACGCCGGCGGGCATGGCCGCGAAGCACTCGTCGACCGCCTGCGCGAACGCGGGCTGCGCCAGCAGCGCCTTGCCGGCGCCCGGGTACGACGCGCCACCGCCGGGGAACAGCATCACCACCGGCGGCGCCTGGGTGCCCGCCTTGCCGCCGGGCAGCGGCGCGGTGCCGGCGAGCGCCTGGCGCAGGCCGTCGAGGTCGCGCGCGGGCACCGCGCAGCGGTGCGCGAAGTGGCGCCGGCCCTCCTGCAGCGTGAAGGCCGCGTCGGTCAGCGTGAAGCCGGGCGGCGGCTCGGCCAGGAAGGCGCTCCAGCGCGCCTTCAGCCGCTCCAGCGAGCCCGGGGTGCGGGCCGACAGCGTCAGCAGCTGCCAGGCGCTGGCCGGCGGCTGCCCCTGCAGCAGCGGCGGCTCGTCGACGATCACGTGCGCGTTGGTGCCGCCCACGCCCAGCGAGTTGACGGCCGCGCGGCGCGGCGCCGCCCCGCGCGGCCAGGGCTGGGCCTGGCCGACCACGCGGAACGGCGTCGACTCCAGCTGCAGCCGCGGGTTGGGCCGGCTGTAGTGCAGCGTGGCCGGGATCTGCTGGTGGCGCAACGCCAGCGCCACCTTGATCAGCGAGGCCACGCCGGCGGCGGTGTCGAGGTGGCCGATGTTGGTCTTGAGCGAGCCGATGCCCACCGTGCCGGCCGGTCCGCCGCCATAGGCCTGCGCCAGCGCGGCGACCTCGATCGGGTCGCCCACCGGCGTGCCGGTGCCGTGCGCCTCGATGTACTGCACGCTGTCCGGCTCCACGTTGGCGATGCCCAGGGCCTCGACCGCCGCGCGCGCCTGGCCGTCGACGCTGGGCGCCAGGTAGCCGGCCTTCTGTGCGCCGTCGTTGTTGACCGCCGAGCCGCGGATCACGGCGTAGATGTTGTCGCGGTCGCGCACCGCGTCCTCGAGCCGGCGCAGCACCACCACCGCGGCGCCGCTGCCGAACAGCGTGCCGGCGGCCTGCTCGTCGAAGGCGCGGCAATGCCCGTCGGGCGCGAGGATCTCGCCCTCGGCCCAGCGGTAGCCGTGGCGGTGCGGCAGCTCGATGCTGGCCGCGCCCGCAAGGGCCATGTCGCATTCGCCGTTGAGCAGGCTCTGCGCCGCCACGTGCACGGCCACCAGCGACGTCGAGCACGCCGTCTGGATCCCCACGCTGGGGCCCTTGAGGTCCAGCAGGTAGGACACCCGCGTGCACAGGAAGTCCTTGTCGTTGCCGGTGTGCCGCAGCAGGAACATGCCCACCGAACGCCGCAGCTCGGGGTTGGTCAGCAGGTTGTAGTGCAGGTAGTTCTGCATGCCGCAGCCGCCGAACACGCCGATGGCGCCGTCGAAGGCCTCGGGCGGGTGGCCGGCGTCCTCCAGCGCCTCCCAGCAGGCCTCCAGGAAATGCCGGTGCTGCGGGTCCAGGATCGCGGCATCGCGCTTGGAGAAGCCGAAGAACTCGGCATCGAACTGCTCCAGGTCGGGCAGCACCAGGGCGGCACGCACGTACTGCGGGTCGGCCAGCTCGGCCTCGGGCACGCCGGCGGCGCGCAGCGCCTCGTCGTCCAGCCATTGGGTGGCCTCGCGGCCGGCGGCCAGCAGCTTCCACAGCTCGGCCGGCGTGCGCGCGGCGGGAAAGCGGCCGGCGATGCCGACCACGGCGATGCAGTTGGGATCGACGTTCAGGGTCTCGGACATGTCGGGTGGGTCAGGTGGTCGGCTGCAGCTGGCGGTTGCGCAGCGCACGGCGCTGCTGGGCACGGTTCTGGCCCTGCGAGACGGCCTGCGAGGCGGCGCCGCCCGACAGGTGCTGCGCCAGGGCGCGGATGGTGGGCAGACGGAACATGTCGGTGATCGCGACCTCCTGGCCGGTGGCCTCGCGCAGGCGCCGCTGCACCTGCACCACCAGCAGCGAATGGCCGCCCAGGTCGAAGAAGTTGTCGGTGGTGCCCACCTGCGGCAGGCCCAGCACGTCCTGCCAGATGCCGGCGATGGTGGCCTCCAGCGTGCCCTCGGGGGCGGCCGCCGCGCGCGGGGCCGCGGCCACGCGGGCGTCGGGCAGCTGCTTGCGGTCGACCTTGCCGTTGGGCGTCATCGGCAGCTGCGGCAACACCAGCACCACGGCCGGCACCATGACCTCGGGCAGTTCGGCCGCCAGCGCCTCGCGCAGCTGCGCGCCGTCCAGCCGCGCGCCCGGGCGGGCCGTGGCGTAGCCGGCCAGCAGCAGGCCGCCGGCGCCATCGGGCTGGGCCACGACCACGGCCTGGCGCACGCCCTCCCGGCGCAGCAGCGCGCCCTCGATCTCGCCCAGCTCGATGCGGTGGCCGCGCAGCTTGACCTGGTGGTCCAGCCGGCCCAGGAACTCCAGCACGCCGCCGGGCAGGCGCCGCACCAGGTCGCCGGTGCGGTACCAGCGCGCGCCCTGCGCGTCCGCCACGAAGCGCTCGGCGGTCAGCTCGGGCCGGTGCAGGTAGCCCTGGGTCACGCCGGCGCCGCCGATCCACAGCTCGCCGGGCACCAGCGCCGGGCATTCCTGGCCCCAGAGGGTGCGGATGGACAGCTGCGTGTTCGCGATCGGCGCACCCAGCGGCACCAGCGCACCGACCTCGTCCAGCCGCGCGCTCGTCGACCACACCGTGGTCTCGGTCGGGCCGTACATGTTCAGCAGCGCGCCGGGCACCTGCGCGCGCAGCTGCGCGGCCAGCGCCTGCGGCAGCGCCTCGCCACCGACCAGCAGCGCCTGCAGCTGGCCCAGCGCGGCGCGCCCGCCGGCATCGGCCAGCAGCAGGCTGGCCATCGAGGGCGTGCACTGCAGGTGCGTGACGCCGTGGCGCAGCGCGGTGTCGGCCACGCCCACGCGCAGGCTGCTGGCCCGCGGCGCCCGGGCCGCGTCCATCAGCGCCTTGAGGTGGTGCAGGTGGGCCAGCACGGTGTCGGGCGCGATGCCGAAGTCCACCAGGCAGGCGACCTCGTCGACGCCGGCGGCCTGCACCTGGTCGACCATCTGCAGGCAGCGGGCCTGGTCGCCGATCAGGGCGCTGGTGCCGTAGTAGCGGTGGAAGGCGTGCTCCAGCAGCGCGTCGGTCTCCTCGGCCGACAGCGGCTGCGACTCCATGATCTCCACCGGGCTGCGGCCGTCGGCCGCGGCGCGCTGCACGAAGGTGGGGAAGGTCCAGGCCGCGGCCTTGACCAGGTCCATCGCGCTGCGCAGGTAGGACTTCATCGGCCCGCGGGCCACCTCACGCGCCTCGTCCTCGGTGTCGGCCACGAAGGTATGCAGCATCAGCGTCACGTGGCCGTCGCCGGCGTGGCCGGCGGCGCGCCAGGCCTCGCGGTACAGCCGGATCTTGGCCGCGACCTCGTCGATCTTCTGGCCCAGCAGGTGGGTCAGCAGGCGGCAGCCCAGGCGGCCGGCCTGCTCGAAGGTCCTGGGGTTGCCGGCCGCGGTGATCCACACCGGGATCTCCTTTTGCACCGGCGGCGGCAGCGTGCGCGTGGGCACGTCGGTGCCCTTGGGGCCCGGGAAGGGCACGGCCTCGCCGCGCCACAGCCGCCGCACGATGTCCAGCCGCTCGACCAGTTCCTCCTGCCGCCGGGCGAAGGCGCCGGGCTGCAGCACGAAGTCGTTGGGCTGCCAGCCCGAGGCCACCGACAGCCCGACGCGGCCGCCCGAGATGTTGTCAACAAAGGCCCAGTCCTCGGCCACCCGCACCGGGTGGTGCAGCGGCAGCACGCAGCTGCCCGCGCGGATCTGGATGCGGCTGGTGCAGGCCGCGAGCGCGGCGCTGGTGACGGCGGGGTTGGGGTACAGGCCGCCGAAGGCATGGAAGTGGCGCTCGGGCGTCCACACCGCGTCGAAGCCCTCGCGGTCCGCGAACTTCGCGCCCTCGAACAGCAGCCGGTAGCTGGAGGCGTGGTCGCTGCCCTCGTCGCTGGCGAAGTAGAACAGGCTGAACGCGGGCGCCCTGGCGGCCGGCGCCTGGTCGGCGTGCAGCACCACCGGGATGCCGCGCGCCAGCGTCCAGGCCAGCTCCAGCACCGAGATGTCGAACGACAGGCTGGTGACGGCCAGCCAGCGCGCGTCCTCGCCGTGCGGCACGCGGGCGTCCATGCCGGCGAAGAAGTTCTGCACGTTGCGGTGGGTCACCACCACGCCCTTGGGCTTGCCGGTGGAGCCCGAGGTGTAGATCACGTAGGCCGGGCGGGCCGCATCGGGCGCGGGCAGCGCCGGGCCCGCGGGCGCGTCGTCGCCGGCGGCCTCGTCGATGCGCAGCAGCTGCGCGGCGGGCAGGGCCAGCACGTCGGCCGTGCCGGCATCGACCAGCACCAGCGGCGCCTGCGCGTCCTCGACCATGAACTGCAGCCGCTCGCGCGGGTAGGCCGGGTCCAGCGGCAGGTAGGCCGCGCCGGCCTTCCACACCGCCAGCAGCGCCACCAGCAGCTGCGGCGTGCGCGGCAGGCACAGGCCGACGATGGCGCCGGCACCCACGCCGCGGGAGGCCAAGCGCCGCGCCAGCGCATCCGACTGCGCCTGCAGCGCCGCGTGGGTCAGGCTGGCCGCGCCGGTCTCCACGGCGGTGCGGCCGGGGCTGCGGGCCGCCTGCGCGGCGATGGTGGCGTGCACCACCTCGTCCTGCGCATACGGCACCGTGGTGGCATTGAGCGTGGCCAGGGACTGGCGCTCCTGCGCGGGCAGCAGCGACAGCGTGGCCAGCGGCGCGTCGGGCGCGGCGAAGGCGCGCAGCCAGGCGGTCAGCTGCGCGGCCAGGGCCAGCACCACCTCGGGTGCATGCACCGTGCCGTCGGCGACCAGCTCCAGCAGGCCGTCGGCATCGGCCGTGACCAGCAGCTCGCAGCCGGGCGGCGGCTCGGCGGGCGCCAGGGCGACCGCCACGCGTGCCAGCGCGGGCAGCGGCGAGGCGCGCTCGCCCAGCCGCAGCGGCAGGTCGTGCGTCATGGGGCCGGCGGCGTGGGCCTGGGCCAGCGCGGCGTCGGCGGCCGCGGCCAGCGCGCCGGTGTGCTGCTGCGGGCCGGCCTCCAGCGCCAGCGGCACCCAGGGCGACAGCCAGGCCTGCAGCGGCTGCGCCGCCGCCTGCAGCGTGGCGTCGGTGGCCAGCAGGCCGGCGCGCGGCTGGCCGGTGAGCGCGGCGAGCCAGGACTGCACGGCGGCGAGCGTGGCGGCACCGCGCGCCGGCACGCCCAGCGGCAGGCGCACGGCGTCGCCGGCGCCGCCGCTGCGGCGCGGGAACGGCAGCTCCACCGGCAGGGCCGCCGTGAGCGCGCGGCTCCAGTGCGACTCGCCGCGGCCGATGGCCTCGAGCCGCGCGGCCAGCAGCGTGCAGTCGGCACCCGGGCCCACCGCCAGCACCTGGCCGGGCCGCAGGCCCGCGGTGCCGGAGCGGCCCTGCGCGTCGGTGCAGCCGCCCAGCACCAGCTCGCCGTCGCCGGTGGCCACGCGCAGGCTGTCGCCGTCGACGGCCAGCACCGTGCCGGGTGCGGCGGCGCTGGCGGCCGGATGCACCGACGCGTGGCGCACCAGCAGCAGCTGCCCGCCGGCGAGCAGCTTGGGCAGCGCGAGCGGGTTGGCGTAGCCGCCGTGGTCCAGGGCGCGCACCTGCGCGGCCAGCACGCGGGCGGGCTGGCGCAGGTCCAGCGTGCCCAGGGCGGCCGGGCGGCGGTGCCGGCCGAAGTACTGGCGCTCGCCCCGTTGCGGATGGAGCACCGGCGCGCCGGCGGCGATCTCGTGCGCGATCTCGGTGAAGGCGGCCAGCCCGGCCTCCCAGCACTTGGCATTGAGGCTGAACGCGGTCTCCTCGGGCGAGACCTCGAAGGAGACCTGGCGCAGGATGCGGCCCGCATCGGCCTGCGCGGTCATCTCGTGCCAGGTGATGCCGTGCACGGCCTCGCCGGCCAGCAGCGCCCAGCAGGTGGCGTTCAGGCCCGCATAGCGGGGCAGCAGCGCGTCGTGGAAGTTCACCGCCAGCGTGCGCGCACGGGCCAGCACGGCGGGCGGCAGCATGCGCAGGTTGGCGACGCTGAACAGGTAGTCGAAGGCGAGCCCGTCGAGCTGCGCGGCCCAGTCGCCCTCGCAGGCGATCGCGGGCAGCCCCTGGCTGCGGGCCCAGTCGAGGTGGGCGGGGTTGGCCGACACGACGGCGGCGATGCCGTGGCCCGCCTGCCGCCAGGCGGTGGCGCACTGCACCAGCAGGCTGCCGTCGCCGATGAACACTGCTTGCGTCGTCCCCATCATGGACATGCTTCTTCCTTGCGTTGGTCAGGTGGTGAGCGGGGCGCCGCCGGCCGGCTGCGGCCCCAGCGCCTCCAGGGCGAGCAGGCGCACGCGGGCCGCTTCGTCGCAGGCCACGCTGAGCACCAGCCCGTCGGGGGCGGGCAGCTGCCAGGCCACGAGGCCGGTGCGGCGCCCGCCGCTGGCTTCGAGCACCGCGTGGCCGCCACCGTCCAGCGGCTCCAGCGCGATGCGCGGATGCGCGGCCGACAGGCCCAGGCCGCGCGCCTTCCAGTACGCCTCCAGCGCGGTCCACTGCAGGTAGAACAGCGCGAGGCCGTCGCCCTGCAGCGGGTCCATGAAGGGCTCGAGCAGTTCGGGGCCCACGCCGTCGCGGATCGCCTCGACGTCGACCCCGACCACGCCACCCGGCGGCGCCACCGCGCAGGCCACGAACTCGCGGCAATGCGCGAGACTGAAGGCCGGCGCCGCCGCACCGTGCAGCAGCGGCCGGCCGTGCGGGCCGGTGGCAAAGCGCAGGTCGCGCGGGTCGGCGCCGGTCGCGGTGCCCAGGGCGAGCCGCTGCAGCGCGTGCGCCACGCCCCAGGCGCGCCGGTCGGGCTCCAGCTGCAACGCCGCGGCCCGCTCGCGCTCGCCGTCGTCGAGCAGGGCGGCGAGGTGCGCGCAGTCGCCGTCTGCCAGCAAAGGCGGCCGGGCCGTCCAAACATCCACTGCGGCTGACTGCATCGGGTCCTCTGGTTGCGTCCTGTCACGCCGATGGTGCCCCCCGGTGCACATGCTGTGGGTACGCGTGGCCCGGAAGGACTACGGACTGTGGCGACGACAACGCCATGGCGCCGCGTCCTACAGGCTGCCTCGAGCATTGGCCCAAGATCAGCAGCCCGAATGCAAGGGCCACCACGGCCGAAGGGAGTCGCGCAGATGAACCACGAGACGCCATGGCTGGGGCTCGCGGGCGGTGCCGCCGGGCCCCGCCACGCGATCCTGTCCTACCACCAGACGACGCGGATCCCGCCACGCGGCACGCCGTGCCGTTCGCTGATGCTGCCGCCATGGCGGTTCGCGCTGCAGCTACGCACGCTCAAGGCGCTGGGCTGGCGCGGCCTGTCGATGCGCGACCTCGAGCCCTACCTGCGCGGCGAGAAGGCGGGCAAGGTGTTCGGCATCACCATCGACGACGGCTACGTCAACAACCACACCCACGCGCTGCCCGTGCTGCGTGCGCTGGGCTTCACCGCCACGGCCTTCATCGTCACGGCCCAGATCGGCGGCTCGAACGTGTGGGACCACGCGCACGGCGTGCCGCCGACGCCGCTGATGGGCGCCGACCACCTGCGCGACTGGCTCGCGGCAGGCATGGAGATCGGGGCCCACACGCGCAACCACGCCAACCTGAACCTGTGCGACGACGCGACGGCGCGCGACGAGATCGCCGGCAGCAAGCAGGACCTGGAAGCGCTGCTGGGCATCGAAGTGCGCAGCTTCTGCTACCCCTACGGCGAGCACCGCGCCGAGCATGCGCAGATGGTGCGCGAGGCCGGCTACGCCACGGGCACCACCATCATCAGCTCGCGCACGCGGGCCGACGACGACCCGATGCGCCTGCCGCGCATCTCGGTGCACCTGCAGGGCTCGCTGCCTCTGGTCGTGGCCCAGGTGACCACCGACCACGAGGACTGGCGCACGGCGCGGCCCAAGCGGCGCGGCCAGCCCAACACGCGGTGGTCGCAGGGCAAGCCCATGGGCTCGCCGCTGAAGATGTCCTGAGGTGCCTCAGGCGCCCGGCACGGGCGGCGGCACCGCGAGATCCGGCTGCCAGCGCAGCCGCTCGCGGCCGCTGTAGCAGAGGAAGCGCCGGTTGAGTGCCCGGCCGATGGTGCACAGGCCCAGTTCGTTGGCGATCTGGTGGCCCATCTGCGTGATGCCGCTGCGCGAGACCACCAGGGCCACGCCCATCTGGGCCGACTTGATCACCATCTCGCTGGTGAGCCGGCCCGTCGTGTAGAAGACGTAGGGCGCGCCGTCGGCAGGCGCAGCGGCGGCGTCGATGCCCTGCATCCACATCCATCCCGCGATGGTGTCGATCGCGTTGTGCCGGCCCACGTCCTCGACGAACAGCAGCAGCTCGCTGCCGCGCAGCAGGGCGCAGCCGTGCACCGAGCCGGCCGACTTGTACGTGCTGTCCTGCTTGCGCATGGCCTCGAGCACGCCGTAGAGCGTGGCCTGGTCCAGCGATGCCGCCGGCAGGCGCAGCCCGGCCACCTCGTCCATCAGCGCGCCGAACACGCTGCCCTGGCCGCAGCCAGTGGTGACGACGCGCCTGGCGGTGCGCTCCTCGATGCGGTCGATGCCGCGGCGGGTCCTGACCGCCGCGCTGCCGACCTCCCAGTCGACCGTGACCGACTCGACCTCGTCGATGCCGGCGACCAGCCGCTGGTTGCGCAGCCAGCCCAGCACCAGCCACTCGGGATGCGCGCCCAGCGTCATGAGCGTGACCAGCTCGCGCTTGTCGACGTAGACGGTCAGGTTGCGCTCGGCGGGGATCTGGATGGTCTGCACCGCCCCGTGCTCGTCGAGCACCTCGACGTCGCGGGTGAGCGGCGCTTGCGCAGTGGTCAGTCGGGGGAGCATGGGGTCAGTGTAGGAGGGCCGGCCATGAAAAAAGCCGGCCGGGCGGGCAGCCCGGGCCGGCTTTCGGCGACCTGTGGCTCAGGACTTCTTGGCGGGTGCCGCCGGGGCGGCGGGCACGCCACCGCCGCCGGGCGCCATCTTGGCGGCCTCGGGGCGCACGCTGGGCGGCGTGCCGGCATTGCCTGCGGGCGAATGCGCGGCCGAGGCCTCGAGCGGCTTCTGCTCGGGCGGGGTGTAGGCGAACGGGCCGGGGTCGGCGCAGGGTGCGGGCGGGGCCGAGGCGACCGGCGTGCCGGCGGCAGCGCCCGACGCGGCGGCGGCCGGCTTGGCCGCCACCGGCGTGGCGGCAGGCTTGCCGGCCTTGGCGCGGTACTTGGCCGCGACCTGGTCCTGGGACTTGCACAGCTGGAAGGCGTCGACCTTGCCCTGCCAGGCCGCCTTGGCGGCGGTCTCGGCGGCCTTGGCCTTGGCGGCGTCGTCCAGCGGGGGCAGCTTGGCCACGGCAGCGGTGCCGAAGGCGGCGAGCAGCGCGGCGGTGAGGATGCGGATCATGCGGATGTCTCTCTCGTCAGGTGCGTGCCGGCTGCGCGTCCAGGGCGGGCGGCGCGTCCTTGCTGCGCTGGACCGGGATCTTGCCGGCCTTGATGTCGTCGTACCAGTACTGGTGGTGTTCCTTGGCCCAGGTCTCGTCGACCCAGCCGGTGCGCATGGCGCTGTAGGCGCCGCGCATGCCGATCGTGCCCATGTAGATGTGGCCCAGGAACATGGCCATCATCAGGAAGGCCGCGGTGGCGTGGACCATGTGGCCCAGCTGCATGGTCATGCGCTCGTAGACCAGTCCGGGAATGAGCTTGTCCAGCAGCACGCCGGAGCCGGCCACGACCAGTCCCAGCAGGAACACGCCGCCCCAGAACAGCACCTTCTCGCCGGCGTTGAAGCGGTGCGAGGGCACCTCTTCCTTGCCCAGGAGGCCACCGCCCTTGAGCAGCCAGGTCAGGTCGCCACGGGACGGCAGGTTGTCGCGCACGAAGGTCACGAACACGATCACCAGCGACACCACGAACAGCGGGCCGACGAAGTTGTGGACGTTCTTGAGCAGGTAGGTCAGCCAGCCGAACAGCGTGGTGCCGATGATGGGCAGCAGGAAGAACTTGCCCAGCGCCATCACGATGCCCGAGACGCCCAGCGCCACGAAGGCGATGGCGTTGGCCCAGTGGGCCGAGCGCTCGAACGGGGTGAAGCGCTCGATCTTGCGGCCGGTCTCGGCGCCGTGCAGCTCGATGGTGCCCTTGCCGAAGTACATCAGCGCCAGCGCGCCCACCACGATCAGCAGCAACGAGCCGCCGTACGGGATGATCCACTGGTTGCGCACCTGCCGCCAGGCTTCGCCCGCGTTGGTGTGGCGCGAGCCCGGATAGGTCACGAACGGCTGCACCAGCACGCCGGCCTCGGGGGCCTGCGACTTGGGCAGCACGTTGTAGCCCTCGACGCCCTTGCCCACGTCGCGCCAGAACGGCGCGTTGTTGCCGGGCTGCACCTTGGCGCGGTCGGCGTTGGACTGGGTGGCGTACTTCGGGTCGGCCGGCGCGTCCGGCTTGACCTCGAAGATGTTCTGGCCCTGGATGCCAGGCATGGCGGGTGCCGCGGCCGGGGCCGGCGGCACTTCGTCCTGCTTGGCGGCAGCGGCGGCGTTGGGCCCCTGGGCCCAGGCCGTCGCGGCGCAGGCCAGGGACAGCGTGAACAACAGCTTGCGGAGCATGGACGTCACCTGCTTACTGCGCGCGGACGTAGTCGGCGTTCTGGCCGTTGACCGTGCGGGTCTTGAGCTGCTGTTCCCAGCTGCCCTTGTCACCCTGCTTCCAGCCGGCGTCGGCGAAGCTCTTGCCGGTGCCGGTGTGCGGCGCCTTGTCGGACTTGACGCCGGCGGCGGTCTGCGGCTTCTCGCCGCAGCCGGCCAGCGCCAGCACGGCTGCGGTGGCGATCAGGAGGTGCTTCATCACGACTTGGCTCCGTTGGGCTGGCCGGCCTGCTTGCTGCCGTAGGCGGTGCCCCAGCCCCAGGCCTCGGCGCCCTTGCCGCGCTTGACCACGCGGGTGCGGAAGATATCGGCGATGGTGTCGCCGTCGCCGGCCAGCAGCGCCTTGGTCGAGCACATCTCTGCGCAGGCGGGCAGCTTGCCCTCGGCCAGGCGGTTGCGGCCGTACTTCTCGAACTCGGCCTGCGAGCCGTTGGCCTCGGGGCCGCCGGCGCAGAACGTGCACTTGTCCATCTTGCCGCGCACGCCGAAGGTGCCGGAGGTGGGGAACTGCGGCGCGCCGAACGGGCAGGCGTAGCTGCAGTAGCCGCAGCCGATGCACACGTCCTTGTCGTGCAGCACCACGCCCTCTTCGGTGCGGTAGAAGCAATTGACCGGGCAGACGGCCATGCAGGGCGCGTCGGAGCAGTGCATGCAGGCCACCGAGATCGACTTCTCGCCGGGCACGCCGTCATTGAGCGTGACCACGCGGCGGCGGTTCACGCCCCAGGGCACCTCGTGCTCGTTCTTGCAGGCGGTGACGCAGCCGTTGCACTCGATGCAGCGCTCGGCGTCGCAGATGAATTTCATTCGGGCCATCGTTGCCTCCTCAAGCCGCGCGCTCGATGTTGCAGACCGTGGTCTTGGTCTCCTGCATCATCGTCACGCTGTCATAACCATAGGTCGTCGCGGTGTTGACCGCCTCGCCGCGCACCACGGGCGCGGCACCCTTCGGGTAGTGCGCCAGCATGTCGGCACCCTGCCAGCGGCCCGAGAAGTGGAACGGCATCCACACCGTGTCGGCACCGACACGCTCGGTCACCATGGCCTGCACGTTGATGCGGGCGCCGGTGGGCGAGGTCAGCCAGACGCGCTCGCCGTTGCGGATGCCGCGCTCGGCCGCCGCCTTCGGGTTGATCTCGACGTAGGCCTCCTGCTGCAGCTCGGCCAGCCAGGGGTTGGAGCGGGTCTCCTCGCCGCCACCCTCGTACTCGACCAGGCGGCCCGAGGTCAGGATCAGCGGGAACTTCTCGTGCACCTTGTCGGCCACGTTCTTCTGCTGCACCGACTTGTACAGCGTGGGCATGCGCCAGAAGGCCTTGCGGTCGTCGTGCGACGGGTACTTGGCCACCAGGTCGGCCCGGGTGCTGTACAGCGCCTCGCGGTGCTGCGGGATCGGGTCCGGGAAGTTCCAGACCACCGCGCGCGCCTTGGCGTTGCCGAAGGGATGGCAGCCATGGTTCTTCATGGCCACGCGGATGATGCCGCCCGAGGAGTCGGTCTTCCAGTTCTTGCCTTCGGCCGCGGCCTTCTCGGTGTCGGTCAGCTCGTCCCACCAGCCCAGCTTCTTGAGCAGGACGTGGTCGAACTCGGGGTAGCCGGTGGTGATGTCGGCGCCCTTGGAGTAGGAGCCGTCCTCGGCCAGCAGCGACTTGCCCTCGCGCTCCACGCCGAAGTTGGCGCGGAAGTTGCCGCCGCCTTCCATCACGTGGCGGCTGGTGTCGTACAGGTTCGGCGAGCCCGGGTGCTTCATCTCGGGCGTGCCCATGCACGGCCAGGGCAGGCCGAAGTAGTCGCCCTCGATGTTGTAGCCGGTCTCCTTGTCGACGAAGCTGCCCTTGGCCTTGAGGGTCTTGACGTCGAACATGTGCATGGCGCGCATGTGGGCCTTCAGGCGCTCGGGGCTGTGGCCCGTGTAGCCGATGGTCCAGACCGACTTGTTGATCTCGCGCAGGATGTCCTCGGGCACGGGCTCGTCCATGCCCTTGACCTTCTGCATCTTGTAGTTCTTGACCAGTTCCTTGCCGAAGCCGAGCTTGTCGGCCAGCTGGTACATGATCATGTGGTCACTGCGGCTCTCCCACAGCGGCTCGATCACCTTCTCGCGCCACTGCACCGAGCGGTTGGACGCGGTGCACGAGCCGCTGGTCTCGAACTGCGTGGCCGCCGGCAGCAGGTACACGGCGCGGTTCGGGT
Organism: Comamonadaceae bacterium; assembly: GCA_027484575.1. Lineage (GTDB taxonomy): Bacteria > Pseudomonadota > Gammaproteobacteria > Burkholderiales > Burkholderiaceae_C > Ramlibacter. Next base: position 69,761 of record JAIXSQ010000010.1, on the reverse strand, counting down.
TCAGGTCCTTGGGGTCGCCGGGCATCGCGGCCATCGCCGCGGTGGCCGACGGGTAGGGATCGACCACGACCAGCAGGTCCAGTTTGTCCATGGCCCGCTTCATCTCCAGGCCGCGGGTCTGCGAGTTGGGCGCGTGGCCCCAGAACACCACCGCCTTGAGGTTGGGATCCTGGTCGATCAGCTCGTTCTTCTCCAGGATGCCGTCGATCCAGCGCGACACGGTGATGCCGGGCTTGGTCATCATGCCGGGCGCGGCGAAGCGGCCCTTGATCCAGTCGTACTCGACGCCCCAGGCCTTGGCGAAGTGGCGCCACGAGCCCTCGGCCAGGCCGTAGTAGCCGGGCAGCGAGTCGGGGTTGGGGCCCACGTCGGTGGCGCCCTGCACGTTGTCGTGGCCGCGGAAGATGTTCGCGCCGCCGCCCGACACGCCGATGTTGCCCAGCGACAGCTGCAGCAGGCACGAGGCGCGCACGATGGCGTTGCCGATGGTGTGCTGGGTCTGGCCCATGCACCACACGATGGTGCCGGGGCGGTTCTCGGCCATCGCCTTGGCCACGCCGTAGCAGGTGGCCTCGTCGACGCCGCAGGCCTCCTCGACCTTGTCGGGCGTCCACTTGGCGAGGACTTCCTCGCGCACCTTGTCCATGCCCCACACGCGGTCGGCCAGGTACTTCTTGTCTTCCCAGCCGTTCTTGAAGATGTGGTGCATCACACCGAACAGGAACGGGATGTCCGAGCCCGAGCGGATGCGGATGTGCTGGTCGGCCTTGGCGGCAGTCCGCGTGAAGCGCGGGTCGACCACGATCATCTTGCAGCCGTTCTCCTTGGCGTGGAGCATGTGCAGCATCGACACCGGGTGCGCCTCGGCCGCATTCGAGCCGATGTACAACGCCAGCTTGCTGTTCTGCATGTCGTTGTACGAGTTCGTCATCGCCCCGTAGCCCCACGTGTTCGCCACGCCGGCGACGGTGGTGGAGTGGCAGATGCGGGCCTGGTGGTCGCAGTTGTTGCTGCCGAAGAAGCTGACGAACTTGCGCAGCAGGTAGGCCTGCTCGTTCGAGTGCTTCGACGAGCCGACCCAGTACACCGAGTCCGGACCCGAGGTCTTGCGCAGGTCCAGCAGCTTGGCGCCGATCTCGTTGTAGGCCTGGTCCCAGGAGATGCGCTGGTACTTGCCGTCCACCAGCTTCATCGGCCAGCGCAGGCGGTACTCGCCGTGGCCGTGCTCGCGCAGCGCGGCGCCCTTGGCGCAGTGCGCGCCCAGGTTGATCGGCGAGTCGAACACCGGCTCCTGGCGCACCCACACGCCGTTCTCGACCACGGCGTCGACCGCGCAACCCACCGAGCAGTGCGTGCAGACGGTGCGCTTGACCTCGATCTTGCCGCTGCCGTCCAGCGATGCGCTGGGCGAGGCCGCCTTGGCCTTCTGCACCAGGGTCAGGCTGCCGGCGGCCAGGCCCACGCCCACGCCCAGGCCGGAGCGGCGCAGGAACGAGCGGCGGTCCATGGTGGGCAGCGCCTGCGACAGCCCGCGGCGCAGGCTGTGGACGAAGGGCGAACGCGCGCCGTCTGCGCGCTCACGCGTGGCCGCGGTGGCGGCGGGTTTCTTGGTCAGCAACATGGGTTGTCTCCCGGCGGGATCAGATGCGGGTGGTCTTGTAGTACTGCTTGATGTGCTCGGAGAGCGCATAGCCGCCGCCGTTGGCGGGCGCGGGTTTGGGCGTGGCCTGCGCCTGCTCGGTGGCACGGACGGCGGGCAGCAGGCTCGCGGCAGCGGCCAGTGCACCGGCCGTGCCGGCGCCGGCGAACAGGGTGCGGCGGGACAGCGGGTTGGTGGGCTTGGTCATGCGGGTGTCTCCGGGTCGAAGAGGTGGTGGTGTCCTACGTCGCTGCCTGCTGTCGCGTTGGCATGCGTACACCTATGCAGGGGCGAGCATAGCCAAGCGCGTGCGCGCGGCGCCAAGGGAAATTGCTTACCGAGGGACATTGGGGTTGTAAGAAAGACGTCAGTCCAGCAGGTCGAAGCCCTGCTGCTCGACACTGAGGAACGCCTGGGTGAAATTGGCGAGCGCGGCGTAGAAGACGGCGCCGGGATGGGCCGCCACGGCCTCGCACATGCGCTCGGCCCAGGGCTGGATGTGCCGGGCGTAGAACTCGCGCTGGCGCGCCAGGTTGGACACGGCCACGTCGTCTCCGGCGATCAGGTAGCGCATCACCTCGCACAGGATCGCGAAGTGGTCCTCGGTCTCGCCCAGCGCCTCGTTGCGCGCCAGGCCGATCGCGGCCAGGTCCTCGCGCAGGGCGGCCAGCGGCTTCTCGTTGAGGAAGCCGGTGAGGTAGTGCGAGCCGAACAGGAAGACGTCGGGCTTGCCCACGCCGCCGAACAGGGCATCGTGCTCGGCCGCGATGTCGGCGTCGCCCCTCGCGCGGGCCACGCCCACCAGCGCGCGCCAGGGCTCCTCGAGGAAGCCGCCGGCCGCAGGCGCCTCGGTGACCGCCACCCGCAGCGCCGCCAGCAGCTGCGGCGACGGCGGCGCGATGTACAGCTGGGACAGCAGGCCGTAGACCTCGGCGCGCGCGGTCTCCTCGTCCAGCGCGCTCGAGGACGGCGGCGCGATCCGTGCGTCAGACATCGGTGATCCTGGCTTCGTTCTGGTTGGAGTAGATGTCGATGACGCGGCAGTCGCCGCACATCTTCAGGCGCTCCAGCGCCTCGCCCTGGAACATCGGATGCCCCGACAGCTTGCCCAGCATGGCCTCGATGGCCTTGAGCGTGCCGAAGGGCTTGGCGCAGCGGATGCAGGCCCAGGGCTGGGTCTCGTTGAGCACGCGGGCCTCGCGCCGCAGCGGCGTGGGCAGCAGCCGCGGCTCGAGCACGATGGCGCGCTCGGGGCAGGTGGTGGCGCACAGGCCGCACTGCACGCAGTTCTTCTCGATGAAGCGCAGCTGCGGAAGGTTGGGGTTGTCCTGCAGCGCCGAGGCCGGGCAGGCGCTGACGCAGCTCATGCACAGCGTGCACTTGTCCTTGTCGACCGCGATCGTGCCCAGGGGCGAGCCGGCCGGCAGCGCGATGGGCTCGGCCGTGCGGCCCGGCGCCATCTCCATCAGGTGGTCGAGCGCCAGCTCCAGGGTCGAGCGCTTCTCGGCGCCGGCCGCGAACTTGGCGGGCGCCGGGCCGGCGGTGCGCTGGCCCGCCAGCAGCTGCAGCTCCCGGTCGAGGTCGCCGGGTTGGTCGGCGCGCACCAGGCGCAGGAAGGTGCCGGTGTAGCCCAGCCCGTCCAGCAGGGCCTGGCCGACGTCCATCTGCGTGCGCAGCGCGTCCAGGTACTGGGGCGCCTCCTCGCCGGTGGCCAGCACCACGACCTGCGCCGCGCCCTGGGCGATGGCCGTCAGCCACAGCTCCAGGCCGGTGCTGGCCGCGTGCCACAGCGCCAGCGGGATCACGTTGGCGGGCACGCCGTGCGCCACGCCCAGCTGCGCCGCGCGGCCCAGCTCGCCCACCAGCTGCTGGCCGCGCTCCTGGCTGTGCAGCAGCAGCACCGGCTGCTTGCCGCCGGCCTGCAGGAAGGTGGACAGCAGGGTGCGCATGCGCTGGCCCTGCTCGGCGGGCCGAGGGTAGGCGTAGGTCAGCGCGCCCGTGGGGCACACCGTGGTGCAGGCGCCGCAGCCCACGCACAGGTTCGGGTTGACGACGATCTGCTGGCGCGCCTTGTCGCTGGAGACGGCCTGCGCCGAGCAGACCTCGATGCAGGCGTTGCAGCCGGTCTTCTCGTTGCGGCTGTGGGCGCACAGCTTCTGCTTGTAGGCGAAGAACTTGGGCTTCTCGAACTCGCCCACCAGCTCGCGCAGCTTGAGCAGCGTGCGCAGGTCGCTGCCGTCCCAGCGCAGGTAGCCCTGGGGCAACGCGTGCTGGACGAAGGCGGGCTGCTCGCGCAGGTCGAGGACCAGGTCGAAGTCCTCGCTGCGGGCGTCGGGCTCGCGCGAGAAGTCGATCGCGCCCACGGCCTCGCAGGCCTTCACGCAGGCGCGGTGGCCGGTGCAGCGGGCCAGGTCGATCTGGTAGTCCAGGCCGATCGCGTCCTCGGGGCAGGCCGCGATGCAGGCGTTGCAGCGGGTGCACAGGTCCAGGTCGATCGGGTTGTCGGCCACCCAGGAGAACCTGAACGCGCCCAGCCAGCCGGTCAGGCCCGTGGGCTTGCCGCCCAGCACCGGGTACTTGCGCTGCTGCATGCCGGCGCCGCCGGTGGTGAACAGGGTGACGTCCAGCACGTCGTCGACCAGCGCCGCCGCGCGCTCGGCGGCGTCGAGCGGGCCGATCACCAGCAGCCGGCCGGCGCTCTTGTAGGTGACGGTGGGAACGGGCTCGGGCTCGGGCAGCCGGGCCGCGGCCAGCAGGGCCGCGATCTTGGGCATGGCCTGCGCAGCGTCGCGGCTCCAGCCGCCGGTCTCGCGGATGTTGACGAAGGTGACCGGCGCGACCGCGCCTTCGGTCTGCTCGCCGACCTCGGCGAACAGCCGCTGCTCCTGCGTGCAGGCGACCACCACGGGCACGCTGCCGCGGATGGCCGACTGGAAGGCACCGGCTTCGCGCCGGCACAGGTTGGTGTGGAGGGGGAGCTGCTCACCCAGTGCCGTGCCCAGGGGCTTGGCCTGGAGCGGCATCGTCTTGTTGCAGTCGCAGATCAGTGTCGGCATCTTGGGCTGGCGCCGGAACGTCGGCAGCTGGCGGGGCGGGGGCAGGCTCGGGAGCGCGCGACTGTGCCACGGATGGGGAGGGCTGCGCCTGCGGACTTCCCTGAGTCCCGCCGTCCAACTCGTCTTTGCGCTCTTCTTCACGGAACAGTTGAAGGAATTTCGCGCTGGCGAGCTGCCGGACCATGGATTCCGGCATGGGATCGGGCTTGCCGTAGTCGTCGATGTAGATGTCCAGCCCGTCCATCACGTTGAAGTGCGGATCGGCGAACAGCTTCTTCATCGCCGCGTTCTTGACCTCGGGGGCGACGTCGGGCGCGACGAAGCGGCGGAAGTCGGCCTCGGGCGTGAGGGCCTGCACGTCCTCGAGCGTGGGCGGCGGGGGCGGCGGCTCGGCCGGCGCGGGCGCCGGCGTGGCTGCGGGCAGCGCCTCGGCAGTGGCTGCGGCAGCCGCCACAGGCTTGGCCGCGGGCGGTGCGACCGGCGCGACCGGTGCGGGCGGCGCCGGCGGCTCGTCCAGCGGCTTGCCGTCCTTGGCGTCGAGCTTGCGGCGCGACCAGCGGCCCAGGAAGCCGTCAGCCATGGCCGCCGCCTCCGTCACCACCGCCACCACCACCGCCGCGGCGCTTGCCACCGGCGCTGACCGAGGCCGGGTTGCCGAAGCGGTCCTGCAGCGGCTGGAAGCTCTGGGGCCGCTGGCGGCGCTTGGGCTCGGGCACGTAGTGCGCCTCGGCGAAGGCGCGCATCCAGTCGACCACGGGCGCGGGCGCCGGCACCTGCTCGACGGTCTCCTGCGCATCCAGCCAGCGGCCGGCATCGTGGTAGCTCAGGGTGACGGTGTGCGGCACGGCGATCGGCTCGGTGCCCGGCGCGGGATCGTCCTGCATGCGCCACAGCACGAACCAGCACGGCGCCGGCGTGGTGGCATTGAGGTAGTAGCCCTCGGCGTCGTCGCGGTACAGGGTGACCGTGTGGCCGGGATGCAGCCAGTGCTCGGCGCGCTCGTCCTGCAGGATGCGGCGCGGCTCGGTGCCGAACGCCGGCTCGTGCGGCACCACGTCGTGCAGCACCCAGCGGTGGTCCTGCCAGCGGTTGCCCTCGATGCGCTCGCGGCGCATGACCACGGCCACCTGCAGGCTGGGGCGTTCGACCAGGTCGTCGGCCACGGGATGCCTCAGGTGTCCTTGGAGACCGTGATGGTCGGGAACTTCGCGCTGAAGTCCTTGGCCTTGCCGGCGATCTTCACCGCCACCTGGCGGGCCACCGCCTTGTAGGTCGCCGCCAGCGGGCCGTCGGGATCGGCCACGACGGTGGGCTTGCCGTTGTCGGCCTGCAGGCGGATCGACATGTCCAGCGGCAGCGCGCCCAGCACGTCGATGCCGCGCTCGGCCGCATAGCGCTTGCCGCCGCCCTCGCCGAAGATGTGCTCGGCATGGCCGCAGTTGCTGCAGATGTGCACCGCCATGTTCTCGACCAGGCCCAGGATGGGCACGCCCACCTTGCCGAACATCGCCACGGCCTTGCGCGCGTCCAGCAGCGCGATGTCCTGCGGCGTGGTGACCACCACCGCGCCGGTCATGGGCACGCGCTGCGACAGCGTCAGCTGGATGTCGCCGGTGCCGGGGGGCAGGTCGACGATCAGGTAGTCGAGGTCGCGCCAGTTGGTCTGGCGCAGCAGTTGCTCCAGCGCCTGGGTGGCCATGGGGCCGCGCCAGATCATCGCGTCGTCCTGGTTGACCAGGAAGCCGATCGACATCACCTGCACGCCGTAGTTCTCCAGCGGGTCCATGGTCTTGCCGTCGTCGCTCTCGGGCCGGCCGTCGATGCCCATCATCATGGGCTGGCTGGGGCCGTAGATGTCGGCGTCCAGCAGGCCCACGGTGGCGCCCTCGGCGGCCAGCGCCAGCGCCAGGTTGACGGCGGTGGTGCTCTTGCCCACGCCGCCCTTGCCGGAGGCGACGGCCACGATGTTCTTGACGTTGGGCATCAGCTGCACGCCCCGCTGCACCGCGTGCGGGATCACCTTGGTGCCGATGTTGACGGTGACCGAGGCCACGCCGGGCACGCCGCGGGCGGCGGCCACCAGCTGCTGGCGCAGCTGCGGCCACTGGCTCTTGCAGGGATAGGCCAGCTCCAGGTCGAAGGCGACGGCGCCCCCGTCGATGCGCAGGTTCTTGATCTGGCGCGCGGCCACGAAGTCGCGCCCGGTGTTCGGGTCCTGGACGGCGGCGAGGGCGGCGAGCAGCTGGTCTTGGGTGGCGGCCATGGGAGACGACGAAGGGGTGTGGAACCGGGAAGGGCCGGGGAGTGTAGCGGGCCACCTAAAATCCCCGGCTCCCTGCGGACACCCCGGCCGCGCAGGGCTCTCCCGCGGACACCCCACCCATGCCCCAGCGCAAGCTCTTCGTCACCACCGCCCTGCCGTATGCCAACGGCAAGTTCCACATCGGCCACATCATGGAATACATCCAGGCCGACATCTGGGTGCGGCACCAGCGCATGCAGGGCAGCCAGGTGCACTTCGTCTGCGCCGACGACGCGCACGGCGCGCCGATCATGATTGCCGCCGAGAAGGCGGGCAAGACGCCGCAGGCCTTCGTCGCCGAAATCGCCGCCGGCCGCAGGCCCTACCTGGACGGCTTCCACATCGCCTTCGACAACTGGCACTCCACCGACGGGCCGGAGAACCACGTCCTGGCGCAGCAGATCTACCGCGACCTGAAGGCGGCCGGGCTCATCGCCACCCGCACCATCGAGCAGTTCTTCGATCCCCAGAAGAACATGTTCCTGCCGGACCGCTTCATCAAGGGCGAGTGCCCCAACTGCCACGCCAAGGACCAGTACGGCGACAACTGCGAGGTCTGCTCCAAGGTCTACAGCCCCACCGACCTGGTCAACCCGTACTCGGCGCTGTCCGGCGCCACGCCGGTGCTCAAGACCTCGGAGCACTTCTTCTTCCGGCTGTCCGACCCGCGCTGCCTGGCGTTCCTGCGCCAGTGGACGGCCTCGGGCGCGGTGCAGCCGGAGGTGCTGAACAAGATCAGCGAATGGCTGGAGCCCGATGCCGAGGGCAAGGTGGCGATGGGCGACTGGGACATCAGCCGCGACGCGCCCTACTTCGGCATCGAGATCCCCGACGCGCCGGGCAAGTACTTCTACGTCTGGCTGGACGCGCCGGTGGGCTACCTGGCCTCGCTGAAGAACCTGCTGGACCGCACCGGCGGCGACTACGCCGCCTACGTGGCCGACCCCGCGGTGGAGCAGGTGCACTTCATCGGCAAGGACATCATCACCTTCCACACCCTGTTCTGGCCGGCGATGCTGCACTTCTCGGGCCGCAAGGTGCCCAGCAAGGTCTGCGTGCACGGCTTCCTGACCGTCAACGGCGGCGAGAAGATGAGCAAGAGCCGCGGCACCGGCCTGGACCCGCTGAAGTACCTGTCGCTGGGCATGAACCCCGAGTGGCTGCGCTACTACCTGGCGGCCAAGCTCAACGGCCGCAACGAGGACATCGACTTCAACCCCGAGGACTTCATGGCGCGGGTAAATGCCGACCTCGTGGGCAAGTACGTCAACATCGCCAGCCGGGCGGCGAAGTTCGTGCCCGGCGGCGCGCTGGCCGAGGGCCCGGCGCTGGCCGCGCTGGACGCCGCGTCGCTGGCCGACAGCGTGCGCGCGCTGTACGAGTCGCGCGACTACGCCCGCGCGCTGCGCGAGGTCATGGCCGCGGCCGACATCGTGAACACCGCGTTCGACGCCGCCGCGCCCTGGAAGCTGGCCAAGGAGGGCCAGGGGCAACGCGCGGCCGAGGTCGGCAGCTGGTGCCTGCAGATGTTCAAGCTGCTGACCGCCTGCCTCAAGCCGGTGCTGCCGGCGCTGGCGGCCCAGGCCGAGGCCTTCCTGCAGTGCGCGCCGCTGGACTGGGACAACGCCGCCACGCCGCTGCCGGCCGGCCACGCCGTGGGCAGCTACCAGCACCTGATGCAGCGGGTCGACGCCAAGCTGCTGGAGGCGCTGTTCGAGCCGCCGGCCGCGGCGGCGCCCGCGGCCCCGACCGCGGCAACCGCCGCGGGCGGCAGCGTGCCCGGTGGCGAGGCGCTCGCGCCCGAGATCACGATCGACGACTTCACCAAGGTCGACCTGCGCATCGCCAAGATCGTGGCCTGCGAGAAGGTCGAGGGCTCGACCAAGCTGCTGCGCCTGACGCTGGACGCCGGCGAGGGGCGACACCGCAACGTGTTCTCCGGCATCGCCTCGGCCTATGCGCCGGAGCAGCTGGTGGGCAAGCTGACGGTCATGGTGGCCAACCTGGCGCCGCGCAAGATGAAGTTCGGCGTCAGCGAGGGCATGGTGCTGGCCGCCAGCCACGCCGACGACAAGGGCGCGGGCATCTACGTGCTCGAGCCGGTGGCCGGCGCGCAGCCCGGCATGCGGGTGCGCTGACGGCCGCGCGCCGCTAGAGCACCAGGTCGAGCGCCGGCGCCACGGGCCGTGGCACTGCGAAGCACGCCGCCGCGCGTGCGCAGGCCAGCGCCAGGATCTCGGCCGCCGCCACCTGGGCGCGGCCGCCCAGGTCGGCCGCACGCAGGTGCACCGCGCCGCCCTGCAGCGCCAGCAGCAGCGGCGCGCCGTCGGTCAGGGCATGCCAGCACTGGGCGGCCTGCAGCAGGGGACCGTCCAGCCACAGCCGGGCCTCGGCCCGGTGCGCCGCCAGCACGCTCCAGGCCGACCACAGGTCGCGCGGCGGACCGTCCCAGCCCAGCTCCCTGCCGCCCGCCATCCACAGCAGTTCGTCGGGGATGCGCGCATCCACGCTGGTGTGCAGGGAGCCGGTGGCGCTGGCCCAGGCCTGCGACTCCAGCCGCAGCCGCGTGCGCCGCTCCACCAGCACCACCAGGGGCTCTGCCGGGAGCTGGCGGGCGCTGCCGCCGCGCAGGCCCGGCGTGGCGATCACGCTGGCGGCCGCGGGCCCGGCATCCAGCGCCCAGGGCAGGGCCGAAGACGGGTCGCGCAGCGACCATCCGTCGCCGTGCGCCTGCACCTGCGCGCCCTGGGCCTGCGCCCAGCGGCCGAGCAGCGCGGAGGTAGGGACGGGGCGGACCGGGGCGGGCGTTCGGAGCCACATGGCGCCATGGTGGCCGAGCGGCGCAACATCCTGTCACCACGGGACACGCGGTCGCGGCGCCGTCCTACACGGCGGCAGGCCCGTACACTGGGCCGATGGCTGCCGCGCCGCCCGCCCTGCTGCCGGCGACGGAGGGCATCCCCGCCTGTCCGTGCCACGCCCGGAGCCCCGCGTGACCCTGCCCTTCGCCTTCCGCCCCCGCCTGGCCGACGCGCTGCGCGGCTACGACCGCGGACGCGGCCTGCGCGACCTCGGTGCCGGCCTGACCGTCGGCGTGGTCGCCCTGCCGCTGGCCATGGCCTTCGCCATCGCCTCCGGCCTGCCACCGGCCGCGGGCCTGTGGACCGCGATCCTGGCCGGCGCGCTGGTGGCACTCCTGGGCGGCAGCGCGGTGCAGATCGCCGGGCCCGCGGGCGCCTTCATCGTCGTGGTCTACGGCATCCTCGAGCGCCACGGGCCCGCCGGCCTGGCCGTGGCCACTGTCGGCTCGGGCGTGCTGCTGTTCGCGCTCGGCCTGCTGCGGCTGGGCCGGCTGGTGCGCTACGTGCCGGTGGGCATCATCACCGGCTTCACCAACGCGATCGCGGTGCTGATCGCCGCGTCGCAGCTGCGCGACCTGCTGGGGCTGCGCATCGAGCGGCTGCCCGCCGACCTGTTCGCCCAGCTGGGCACGCTGGCGCGGCACCTGGACGGCGTGAACCCGTCAGCCCTGGCCCTGGGCCTGGCCTGCGTCGCCGGGCTGGCCCTGTGGCCGCGGCTGTGGGCCACCGGCACCCGGCTGCACGCCCTGGACCTGCCGGGCATCCAGGGGGCGCGGGTGGTGGGCGCGCGGATCCCGGGGCCGGTCGTCGCGCTGCTGACGCTGACGGCCGCCGCACTCTGGCTCGAGCTGCCGGTGGAGACCATCGGCAGCCGCTTCGGCGGCATCCCGGGCGGGCTGCCGGCCTTCACGCCGCCGCCCTTGGACTGGAGCGCGGCCAAGCAACTGGTGGGCCCCATCGTCACGCTGGCGATGCTGGGCGCGATCGAGTCGCTGCTGTGCGCGCGGGTGGCCGACCAGCTGTCGCGCCTGCCCCGCCACGACCCCGACCAGGAACTGATGGCCCAGGGCATCGCCAACGCGGTCGTGCCCTTCTTCGGCGGCATGCCGGCCACCGGCACCATCGCCCGCACGGTCACCAACGTGCGCGCCGGCGCCACCTCGCCGGTGGCGGGCCTGGTGCATGCGCTGGCCCTGGCGGTGATCGTGCTGGCCGCCGCCCCGCTGGCGCTGCACGTGCCGCTGGCGGTGCTGGCGGGTATCCTGCTGTTCACCGCCTGGAACATGGGCGACTGGCGGGCCTTCGCCACGCTGCGGCAGGCACCGGCCAAGCACCGGGTGCTGGTGCTGGTCACCTTCGTGCTGACGCTGGTGTTCGACCTGACGGTGGCGCTGCAGGTCGGCCTGGTCGCCGCCTGCGGGCTGTTCGCGCGCCAGATGGGCGCGCTGTTCCGTGCCGAGCCGGTGCCCGGCGACGCGGCGCTGCTGCGCTGGCGGCTGCACGGCACGCTGTTCTTCGGCGCGGTCACGCGGCTGGACCCGCTGGTGCAGGCGGTGGAGGCCGGACCCGACCGGCCCGAGGTGGTGCTGCTGCTGGAGGACCTGCAGCACCTGGACACCAGCGGCCTGGACGCGCTGCGCGACCTGCACCGCACGGTGCTGCAGCGCGGTGGCCGGATGCGGCTGGACGGGGCGAACGGGGAGGTGGCGGCGCTGGTGGAGCGCTCGGGGTTCGGGCGGGAACTGGCGGGAGAGCAGGGCTCGTCCCCGCACTGACCTCCCAGGCCGTCACCCCCGCGAAGGCGGGGGTCCAGCAACGGCCCTGGTGCCTCCAGCGCCGGCCTGGATCCCCGCCTTCGCGGGGATGACGGGAAGAAGCCAGCGGAGCCGCCCGGTTCACCCCGGCGGAATCTCCACGCTGCTGCCCGTCCGCTTGACCTTCATGTCCTGGTCGAACCAGACGGTGAAGAACATCTCGCCACCGGGAGCGCCCAGGTAGCGCCAGTCCCAGGCCTCCTCGCGCGAGGCGGCGTAGGGCGTGCGCCGGGCCGGCTTGCCCAACTGGCGCCGCACCTGCTCCATCGGCATGCCCGGCCGGATCCTGGCGAAGTTCTCCGGCGTGAGCACCTGCCGCAGCGCCGACATCTTCCCGTCGGTGCCGATGGTCACCATGTAGTTGCGGTGGCCCTGGGGGTTGCGGTTGTACTCGAAGGTGCGGGCGCCGCCGGGCTCGTCCCACACCGCCTCGGGCTCGCCGAAGGCGGCGCGCACGTCGGCCTCGGTGGACACGCCCTCTTCGAGCCTGTCGATCCGCTGGGGGTCGCAGGCGGCCAGCAGCCCCGTGCCGGCCAGCACCGCCAGCAGCCCCTTGATCAGTCGCATCCCGCACCCCCGGTAAAATCGCCGGCCCACCCGGCATCCAGCCTGAAGTATCCCCACATGTCCCTGTTGCTCCGCCTGTTCCGCCGCCCCGACTACAAGTCGGACGTGACGCAGTTCATCGACCAGCTCAAGGCGCAGCGCCCCGAGATCGAGGCGGGCCAGCGCGCCGGCCGCGCGATCTGGTGGGACAAGCACCTGGACCGCGAGGCGCTGGGCACCTGGAAGCAGGCCCGCGTGCCGCAGAAGCCGTACGTGTACGGCGGCGACGTCCAGCGCCCCGGCGACCGCTGACGTGTCCGAGGAGACCACCCTGCCCGAGCGGGTTCCCGGCGGCGACGTGCCGGGGCTGCCGGAGGTGGTCGACCAGGTCGCGCTGGCCAAGCTCTATGGCGAGCCGCTGTTCGCCCTGCCCAACGACCTGTACATCCCGCCCGACGCGCTCGAGATCTTCCTGGAGGCCTTCGAGGGCCCGCTGGACCTGCTGCTGTACCTGATCCGCAAGCAGAACTTCAACATCCTCGACATCCCGATGGCGGCCGTGACCCGCCAGTACCTGAGCTACGTCGACGAGATCCGCAGCCGCAACCTGGAGCTGGCCGCCGAGTACCTGCTGATGGCGGCGATGCTCATCGAGATCAAGTCGCGCATGCTGCTGCCCCCGCGCAAGAGCGCCGAGGGCGAGGAGCCCGAGGACCCGCGGGCCGAGCTGGTGCGCCGCCTGCTCGAGTACGAGCAGATGAAGCTGGCCGCCGCCCGCATCAACGAGCTGCCCCAGCTGGGCCGCGAGGTGCTGCGCGCGCAGGTGCACATCGAGCAGTCGCTGCAGCCGCGCTTTCCCGACGTGCACCTGGCCGACCTGCAGGAGGCCTGGCGCGACATCCTCAAGCGCGCCAGGCTGGTGCAGCACCACAAGATCACGCGCGAGGAGCTGTCGGTGCGCGAGCACATGTCCATCGTGCTGCGCAAGCTGCAGGGCCGGCGCTTCGTCGGCTTCGAGGACCTGTTCGACACCAGCCGCGGCGTGCCCGTGCTGGTGGTCACCTTCATCGCGATGCTGGAGCTGGCCAAGGAGTCGCTGATCGAGGTGACCCAGGCCGAGGCCTTCGCCCCCATCTACGTGCGGCTGGCCTACCAGCCCGCCTGAGCGGCCCTGCCCGGGGCCGCGCCGAAGAACAACAAGAGACACCATGCCCTCCCCCACCCCGCCCCTGGACTTCGACGTCGTCATCGTCGGCAGCGGCCTGGCCGGCCTGTCGGCCGCGATGCACCTGGCCCCGCACCGGCGCGTGGCCGTCATCACCAAGCGCGCGCTGGCCGACGGCTCCAGCGGCTGGGCCCAGGGCGGCATCGCGGCCGTGATGGACCGCAGCGACAGCTTCGCCAGCCACGTGGACGACACCCTGGTGGCCGGCGCCGGCCTGTCGGATCCGGCCGCCACCCGCTTCGTGGTCGAGCACGCGCCCGAGAGCGTGGGCTGGCTGCGCGAGCTGGGCGTGCCCTTCACGCTGGAGGACGGCGACCTGCACCTCACGCGCGAGGGCGGCCACAGCGCCCGGCGCATCGTGCACGTGACCGACGCCACCGGCGCGGCGGTGCAGCGCACGCTGATCGAGCACGTGCGGCGCACGCCCAACATCACGCTGTTCGAGCACCACACCCTGGTCGACCTGGTGACCAGCCGCCGCATCGGCGAGCAACCGCAGCGCTGCCTGGGCCTGTACGCGCTGGACGAGGCGCGCGACGAGGTGGTGACCTTCCGCGCGCCGCACACCATCCTGGCCTCGGGCGGCGCCGGCAAGGTCTACCTGTACACCACCAACCCCGACACAGCCACCGGCGACGGCATCGCCGCGGCCTGGCGCGCGGGCTGCCGGGCGACGAACATGGAGTTCATCCAGTTCCACCCGACCTGCCTGTACCACCCGCTGGTCAAGAGCTTCCTGATCACCGAGGCCGTGCGCGGCGAGGGCGGCCGGCTGCTGCTGCCCGACGGCACCCGCTTCATGCCGCAGCACGATCCGCGCGCCGAGCTGGCGCCGCGCGACATCGTGGCGCGCGCGATCGACTTCGAGATGAAGAAGCACGGCCTGGACTGCGTGTACCTGGACATCTCGCACCAGCCGGCGCAGTTCATCCGCGAGCACTTCCCCACCATCCACGCGCGCTGCCTGGAGCTGGGCATCGACATCACGCGCCAGCCCATCCCGGTGGTGCCGGCGGCGCACTACACCTGCGGCGGCATCCACACCGACCTGTCGGGCCGCACCGACCTGCCCGGCCTGCATGCCATCGGCGAGACGGCCTACACCGGGCTGCACGGCGCCAACCGGCTGGCCAGCAACTCGTTGGTCGAGTGCATGGTGTTCGCGCAGTCCGCCGCGCGCGACATCCTGGCCACGCCGCAGCCCGCCGTGCCGCCGCTGCCGGCCTGGGACGCCAGCCAGGTGACCGACGCCGACGAATCGGTGGTGATCTCGCACAACTGGGACGAGCTGCGCCGCTTCATGTGGGACTACGTGGGCATCGTGCGCACCAACAAGCGCCTGGAGCGCGCCGCCCACCGCATCGCCCTGCTGCAGGGCGAGATCCAGGAGTTCTACGCCAACTTCCACGTCAGCCGCGACTTGCTGGAGCTGCGCAACCTGGTCACGGTGGCCGACCTGATCGTGCGCTCGGCCCAGGCCCGGCACGAGAGCCGCGGCCTGCACTTCAGCCGCGACTACCCGCAGCAGTCGCCGGACCCGCAGCCGACGACGCTGGTGCCGCCGCGCTGAGGGCGGTGCGCCGGCACCCTGGCCGGTCGTGGATGCCCGCCTGCGCGGGCATGACGGGCACTCGGCGTCGTCGTCCCCGCGCAGGCGGGGACCCACGACCCACCAGCGCTGGCCGTGCAGCCCCGCCGTCGCCGGGACGCCGGCGAACGGTCGTAGAATCCGCCCCGCTCCGGGGTGCGGGCGGCCATGGTGGCCACCTGCTGAGACGGCCGATGCCGAACCCGTGAACTTGATCCGGTTCATGCCGGCGGAAGAAGAGCAGGGCTCGCGCAGGCCGCACCGGCATCCCCTCCGGTCCGGCTTCCAGGCACTGCGCAGGACACCAGAGCCCCGATGACCACCCCCTCCCCCACCCGGCTGCGCGTCGGCATCGCCGGCGCCGGCCTGCTCGGCCGCCTGCTCGCGCTGCAGCTGGCGCGCGCCGGCCACGACGTCGCGGTGCACGACCCCGCCGCCGGCCCCGAGGACCGCGCCGGTGCCCGCGCCGCGGGCTGGACCGCCGCCGGCATGCTCAGCCCCGTGGCCGAGCTCGAGTCGGCCGACGCCGACGTGTTCGCCCTGGGCCTGCGCTCGCTGCAGCTGTGGCCACAGATCGTGGCGACGCTGCCGCTGCCGGTGCAGCTCAGCCGCGAAGGCAGCCTGCTGCTGGCCCACCGTGGCGACGAGGGCGCGGCCCGCCGCGTGGTCGACCTGCTGGCCGCCAAGGCGCCGGCCGACCACCAGCCCGAGAAGCTCGGCCTGCCCGCGCTGCGCGCGCTCGAACCCGCCGTCAACGGCCCCGCCCATGCCTGGCTGCTGCCGGTCGAGGGCCACATCCACACCGTGCAGGCCATGGCCGCGCTGGCGGCCGGCGGCAGCGCGGCGGGTGTGCGCTGGCACTGGGGCTCGGCGGTCGACGCGGTGGAACCCGGCGCGCTGGCCACGGCGGCCGGCCGCCTGCCGTTCGACCTGGCCATCGACGCCCGCGGCACCGGCGCGCGGCCGCAGCTGCCGGTGCGCGGCGTGCGCGGCGAGATCGTCTGGCTGCACGCACCGGGCGTGCCGCTGACCCGGCCGATGCGGCTGCTGCACCCGCGCCACCGCGTCTACGTGGTCCCGCGCGCCGGTGACCTAGTGGTGGTGGGCGCCAGCGAGATCGAAAGCGAGGACCGCTCGCCGGTGTCGCTGCGCAGCACCGTGGAACTGCTGGCCGCCGCCCACAGCCTGGTGCCCGAGCTGGCCGAGGCCCGCATCGTGCACACCGAGACCAACCTGCGCCCCGCCCTGCCCGACAACCTGCCGCGCACCGAGCGCGCGCCGGGGCTGCTGCGCATCAACGGCCTGTTCCGACACGGCTGGCTGATCGCGCCGGCCCTGGTGGAGCGGGCGCTCGAGGACCTGCCATGCTGACCGTCACCGTCACCGTCAACGGCGCGCCGCATCCCCTGCCCGAGGGCAGCACGCTGGCCGACCTGGTCGCCGCCCTGGGCGCGCAGCCCGCCGCGCTGGCCACCGCGGTCAATGCCGACTTCGTCCCCCGCGAGCAGCGCGCCGCCTGCGTGCTGCAGGCGGGCGACGCCGTCACCACCTTCCAGCCCATCACCGGAGGCTGATGCCCATGCCGTCCACATCCACCACCGCGCCCGCGGCGCCGTTCTCCATCGGCGGCGCCGAGCTCACCAGCCGCTTCTTCCTGGGCACCGCCGGCTACCCCTCGCCACAGGTGCTGCAGGAGGCCATCGCCGCCTCGGGCACCGAGGTGGTCACCGTCGGCCTCAAGCGCCAGCTCGCCGCGGGCGGGCAGCCCGGCGACTTCTACGCGCTGATCCGCGCCAGCGGCGCCCGCCTGCTGCCCAACACCGCCGGCTGCCGCAGCGCGCGCGAGGCCGTGACGCTGGCGCGGATGGCGCGCGAGCTGTTCGGCACCCACTGGATCAAGCTCGAGGTGGTGGGCGACGAGCACACGCTGCAGCCCGATCCCTTCGAGCTGGTGACCGCCGCCGCCGAGCTGGTCAAGGACGGCTTCGAGGTGTTCCCGTACTGCACCGAGGACCTGGTCAGCTGCCAGCGCCTGCTGGATGCGGGCTGCCGCATCCTGATGCCCTGGGGCGCGCCCATCGGCTCGGGCCAGGGCCTGCTCAACCCCACGGCTCTGCGCACCCTGCGCGAGCGCCTCCCGGGCGTGCCGCTGGTCGTCGATGCGGGCATCGGCTCGCCCCGCGACGCGGTGCAGGCCATGGAGATGGGCTACGACGCCGTGCTGCTCAACAGCGCCGTGGCCAACGCCCACGACCCGGTGCGCATGGCCCGCGCGTTCCGGCTGGCCGTCGAGGCGGGGCGGCTCGGCTACGAGGCCGGCGTGATGGCGCGCCAGGACATGGCGGTGCCCAGCACGCCGGTGACCGGCCGGCCGTTCGTGCTCTGAAACCCGCAGCGCCACGGGCCAGCAGCTGGCCCGTGGCGCGTGGAGCCCGGCGGCTGCGCTCCTGACGACGGCCCGGCGCTTGGGCGGATCCGGCGCCAAGGCGGGCGCGAGTGGTTGGGCTTGCGGCCCCGACCAGCGGCACGGTGCACGAGTACGCGCCGACGGAGCCGCGCCGACGAACGCACCAGCGCCCCCGGGCCAAGCCGCTCGTCGCCATCACGCAACGCGACCATGGAGATGTGATGGGCGCATCCCCCAGAAGCGGTCTCGTTGATGGGCTGCAGGGCCACTAGGATCGACGGCGATCCTGAAAGGTGGACATGCTGAATGTCGATGCGCGCACGACGGAGAGCAGGTTGCTGGCAGCACTCGCCGCGGCTGGCACAGGCGTCTGGACCTGGGACATCGCCACCGACCGGATCACCTGGACGTCCGAGTGCTACGCGATCTTCGGTCTGCAGAACGATGGCCGGCCACTGACGCTCGCCACGTTCGCCGACCTGATCCATGCAGGCGACGTGCAGGACACGCAGGAACAGATCCGCCTGGCGCTGGCCACCAGGCAGCCACTGGCCAGCGAGTTCCGCATCGTGCGTCCGGACGGACAGGTGCGCTGGATCGTGAACCATGGCCGGGCGGACTACGACGCCGACGGCACACCGACCGGCATGGCAGGCACGGCACGCGACATCACGGAACAGAAGCACATCGAACTGCGATGGCGCGAGAGCCAGGAGCGTCTGAGCCTCGCCGTCGAAGCCTCGGGCCTCGGCCTGTGGACCTGGGACGTCGCCACCGGGCACGTCACCTGGACCAGCCAGTGCTACGCGATCCATGGGCTGGAGGAAGGCGCGTTCACGCCCACGGCGGACAACTTCTTCCAGCTCGTGCACCCGGCCGACCGCGAGCGCGTCGAACGCACCGTTCGCAGCGCCATCGCGGCCAACCAGCTCTACACCTGCGAGTTCAGGATCGTTCGGCCCGACGGGCAGATCGTCTGGGTGGCGAACCGGGGACGGGCGCGCTACGACGCGAACGGGATCCCGGTCTCGGTGCTCGGGACACTGTCCGACGTCAGTGACCAGAAGCGCACGGAAGTCGTGCTCAATGCCGCCCTGGAGGCCAGCAAGACTGGCACCTTCCGCTGGGATGCACGCAGCGAATCGCTCGAGGGCGACGCACAGCTGGACCTGCTGTTCGGAACGCCCGCCGACGAGCCGATCACGTCCTTGCAGCGGTTCCTGGACCGATTGCATCACGACGACCGCAGCCGCGTGCTTGCCGCCTTCGACGACTGCCGCAGCAACGGGCGTGACTTCGACCAGGAGTTTCGCGTCGTCTGTCCGGCGGGCAATGAGCGATGGCTGTACGGGCGCGCGGTGACCTATCGCGATCACCAGGGCCGCCCAGCCTGGATCACCGGCGCCTGCGTCGACATCTCGGCACTGAAGGCGACCGAACGCCAGCTGCGCATCACCCAGGACAGGTTCCAGGTTGCGCTCGAAGCCGCCTCGGACATCTTCTGGACCAACGACGCCTCCGGGAGAATGTGCGGGGAGCAGCCGAGCTGGGCGGCCTACACGGGCCAGACCTATGGGCAGTACCAAGGCTACGGCTGGACACAGGCGCTCCATCCGGACGACGTCGAGCCGACCCTGTCCGCCTGGACTGCGGCTGTCGCGACCGGTGCCAAGTTCTCCGTCGAGCACCGTGTGAGGATGCGCGACGGCCAGTACCGCACCTACGCCGTCCGTGCGCTTCCCATGCTCGACGAGCGAGGCAAGGTGCTCGAGTGGGTGGGCGTTCATACCGACGTGACCGAGATCCGCGAAGCGCAGCGCACGATCGAGCGGCAGAACGAGGAACTGCGGCGCGCCGATGCGAGCAAGGACGTGTTCCTGGCGACGTTGTCCCACGAGTTGCGCAATCCCATGGCGCCGATCCGCGCGGCGGCCGATCTGCTCGGCCATCCTCAGGTGCCGGAGGAGCGGTTGCACTGGGCGGGAGGCGTGATCCGGCGGCAAGTCGCGCACGTCAGCCACTTGCTGGACGATTTGCTCGACATCGCGCGCATCACCCAAGGCAAGATCACGCTGCGCAAGCGGCTGGTGGCCATTGACGAAGTCGTCGCGAGCGCGCTCGAGGCGGTGCGGCCGCTGGCCGAGTCCCGCGGACACCGCGTGGTGGTCGACCTGACGACGCCTGCCGCGGTGGTGCATGGCGATCCCGCGCGCCTGTCGCAGGTGCTCGGCAACCTGCTGACCAATGCCTGCAAGTACACGGATGCGGGAGGCCTGATCGAGTTGAAGGCCCTGGTCGACGACACGTCGGTCCGCATCGAGGTGCGCGACAACGGCATCGGCCTGGACAGCGCGGCGATCCCGCACCTGTTCGAGATGTTCCAGCAGAAAGCGGGCGAGGAGCGGACCGCCGGCGGCCTGGGGGTGGGCCTGGCGCTGGTGCGTGGCCTGGTCGAACTGCACGGCGGGCGCGTGGAGGCCCACAGCGACGGGCCTGGCCACGGCAGCCGGTTCGTCGTGTCCTTGCCCGCTCCTCGAACGCAGGAACCCGAGCAGCCCCCGCCGCCCGCTGGTCCGCCAGTGCTCCCGGACCTGTGGCGCGTCCTGGTCGTCGACGACAACGAGGACGCCGGCCAGACGCTCGGGGAGGTCCTGCGCCTGGCCGGGCACGTGGTGAGGGTGTGTGCCAGCGGCCGTGAAGCCGTCACCTGCGCGAGCGAGTTCCACCCCCACATCGCCCTGATCGACCTGGGAATGCCGGGGATGGACGGTTACGCGCTGGCGGGCGCGCTGCGAGCCGAGCCCAGGACCTCGGGGGTGCACCTGGTCGCCCTGACCGGATGGGCGCAACCGGAAGACCGGCAACGCACGCAGCATGCCGGTTTCGCAGCGCACCTGGTCAAGCCGGTGGATCCGGCGGAGGTCCTCCAGCTCATCGCCCGGCTCATGCCCACGCACCGAGCGTGAGGCTGGGTCAGGGCACAGGGCGGCCCTGCACGGGCTGCTCGGGAACGTGGAGCCAGGCATGTCCGCGGCGCACCGCCCCGGTGCGACAGGCGAGTGCCGCGCAGGGTCGCGCGCCAGACCGGTTGCCGAGCCGCCCGCGGACGTGCAGCATGCAGCGCCGTCCATGTCCTTCCTTGCCCCCGAACTGCTGTGGAGCCTCTTGGCGCTGCCGGTCATGCCGGCGGCCTACCTGTGGCTGCTGCAGCGGCGCCGCAAGCTGGCGGTCGCGTACAGCACGCTGGCAGTGGTGCGGGCGGCCGCGGCCGGCAGGCAATGGCGCCGCCACGTGCCGCCGTTGCTGCTGTTCCTGGCGCTCGCCCTGCTGCTGCTGGCGGCGGCCCGCCCGCTCGCCCAGGTAACGCTGCCCTGGACCCGCACCACGGTGATCCTGGCGATGGACGTGTCGCTGAGCATGCGGGTGTCCGACGTGCAGCCCAACCGGCTGGCCGCCGCGCAGGAGGCCGCCAAGCTGTTCCTGCAGGAGCTGCCGCGGCATGTCGAGGTGGGGCTGGTCACCTTCGCCGGCAGCAGCCAGGTGGCGCAGCGCGCCACGCTCGACCGCGCGGCGCTGGTGGCGGCCATCGACGGCTTCCAGATGCAGCGCGGCACCGCTATCGGCAGCGCCATCGTGCACAGCCTGTCGGAGCTGTTCCCCGAGCACGGCTTGGACGTGGGCGCGATGACCTTCGGCAGCAGCCGGCCGCAGGGCCGCAGCCTCGACGAGGCGGGCAAGGCACCGCCGCCGCCGTTCACGCCGGTGCCGCCCGGCTCGTACACCTCGGCCGCGATCATCCTGCTGAGCGACGGCCGCCGCACCACGGGGGTCGACACGCTCGACGCCGCCCGGCTGGCCGCCGAGCGCGGGGTGCGCATCGACGTGGTGGGCCTGGGCACGCCCGACGGCGCCGCCACCACACCCGAAGGCCTGCCGATCTACATGCAGCTGGACGAGGGCACGCTCAAGGAGGTGGCCCGCATCACCGGTGGCAGCTACCACCACGCGGGCAGCGCCGACCGGCTGCGCGAGGTGTACG
Source organism: Comamonadaceae bacterium (assembly GCA_027484575.1). Classification (GTDB taxonomy): domain Bacteria; phylum Pseudomonadota; class Gammaproteobacteria; order Burkholderiales; family Burkholderiaceae_C; genus Ramlibacter. The sequence goes on along the minus strand of JAIXSQ010000010.1, from coordinate 48,284 downwards.
GCCAGCTGGGCTCGCGGGTGCAGGTGCAGTCGCGCGAGACCGAGGTGAGTGCGCTGCTGGCGCTGGCAGCGGCCGTGCTGGCGGTGGCGGCGGGCGTGCTGTCGCTGGCCTGGCTGCGGCGGCTGGACTGAGCCCCACGGCGGGCGACCGGCTGCTACAACCGCTTCCCGCGGCGTGCACGCCGCACCGACCAGGAGAGACGCATGGAAACCCAGGAACTGCACCGCGGAAGGCTGATCGACCACGTCCAGCTCGTCGTGCGCGACCTGCCTGCCGCGCAACGCTTCTACGCGGCCGTGTTCGAGGCGCTGGGCGTGCCGATGGGCGGCACCGGACCGGGCTACTTCTGGGCCGACGAGCTGTTCGTCTCGGCCACCGACAGCCCGGCGGCGCAGGGCGTGCCCACCGGGCGCCACCACCTGGCGTTCCAGGCCCGCGACGAGGCCATGGTGCAGGCCTTCCACGCGGCGGCGCTGGCCCACGGCGGCCGCGACAACGGCGCGCCGGGGCCGCGGCCGTACCACCCCGGGTACTACGCCGCGTTCGTGCTGGATCCGGATGGCAACAACATCGAGACCGTCTTCCACGGGCCGGCGCAGCGCAGCGCGGCGTCGGTGCGCATCACCTTCTGAGCCCGCGGCCGCCAGCTCAGAGCGCCCGCACCTCGACCTTGCGGAACTTGATGGTGCCGCGCCCCCACTGCAGGGCGATGGGGCCGCTGGCGAGCTTGCGGTCGCGCACGTCGACCGTGGTCTCGCCGTTGAGCATCACCTGCAGCCGGTCGCCCTGCATGCGCACGACCATGGTGCTCCATTTGCCACCCACCTTGGGCGGGGGCTGGCGGACGGCGGCCACCTTGACGATCGCGCCGGTGGCGAAGGTCGGGTCGGGCCGCTGGTCGAAGATGTTGGCCTCGTAGCAGTTCTCGTCGGTGATCACCTGCGGGTTCTGGCAGCGCACGAAGAAGCCGCTGTTGGCATCGTCGCTGGCCCAGAACTCGCCACGCAGCTCGAAGTCCGCAAAGGACTGCCTGGTCACCAGGTAGGCCGGGGTGCTGCCGCCGCGGGTGGCCTGGATGGCGCCGTCGACGCCGGCCCAGTCGGCCTGGCCGACCTGGTTGAAGTTCTCCAGGCCGCGGGCGCCGTCGACCAGGGTGGTCCAGGGCTTGCCGCCCATGCCCATGCCGGCGCAGCCGGCCAGGGCCAGCGCGCCGGCGACCGCCGCCAGTCGCGCGAGGGTGGGATGTCGCATCGTGTCTCCTCCAGCGGCAAGGCGCCGCCGGGCCATGCTAGGCCAGCCGGCGCGGGCCGGGCACGCGTGCAAACCCGGGCGGCGGCGCTCAGGCCGGCTGCGCGGCCGCGGCGGCGCCGGCCGTGCCGGCCTGCTCGCCGCCGCCCTGCTGCTGCATCGCCCACATGCGGGCATAGCGGCCGCCGGCGGCCAGCAGCTGCGCGTGGTTGCCGCGCTCGATGATGCGGCCGGCCTCCATCACCAGGATCTCGTGCGCGTCCACCACGGTGGACAGCCGGTGCGCGATCACCAGCGCCGTCTTGCCCTGCGCGGCGCTGCGCAGCTCGGCCTGGATGGCGCGCTCGTTGGCCGAATCGAGCGCCGAGGTGGCCTCGTCGAAGATCAGCACCGGCGGGTCCTTCAGCAGCGTGCGGGCGATGGCCACCCGCTGCTTCTCGCCGCCCGACAGCTTCAGGCCGCGCTCGCCCACCATCGTCTGGTAGCCGCGCGGGGTGCCGGCGATGAAGTCGTGGATGTGGGCCGCGCGCGCGGCCGCCTCGACCTCGGCCTGGCCGGCGCCGGGGCGGCCGTAGGCGATGTTGTAGGCCACCGTGTCGTTGAACAGCACCGTGTCCTGCGGGACGATGCCGATCGCGCGCCGCACGCTGGCCTGCTGCACGGTGCGCAGGTCATGGCCGCCGATGCGGATGGCGCCCTGCTGCACGTCGTAGAAGCGGTACAGCAGCCGCGCCAGCGTGCTCTTGCCCGAGCCCGAGGGGCCGACCACCGCCACCGTCTTGCCGGCCGGGATCTCGAAGCTCACGCCGTGCAGGATGGTGCGAGCCGGCTCGTAGCCGAAGGTCACGTCCTCGAAGCGCACCGAGGCCTCGCCCGGCGCCAGGGCCAGCGGCGGCGCGCCGGGGGCGTCGGCCACCTCGCGCTCGCGGTCCATCAGCACGAACATCTTGTCCAGGTCCGTCAGGCTCTGCTTGATCTCGCGGTACAGCACGCCCAGGAAGTTCAGCGGGATGTACAGCTGGATCATGAAGGCGTTGATCATCACCAGGTCGCCCAGCGTCATGCGCCCCTCGACCACGCCCTGCGTGGCGCGCCAGAGCATGGCCACCAGGCCGATGGCGATCACCAGCTGCTGGCCGGTGTTGAGCAGCGACAGCGTGGTCTGCGACTTCAGCCGCGCGCGCCGCAGCCGCTCCAGGCTCTCGTCGTAGCGGCGGGCCTCGAAGGCCTCGTTGCCGAAGTACTTGACAGTCTCGTAGTTCAGCAGCGAGTCGATCGCCCGCGTGTGCGCCGCCGAGTCGAACTCGTTGGCCTCGCGCCGGAACTTGGTGCGCCACTCGGTGACGCTGACCGTGAAGCCGATGTAGACCACCAGGGCGGCGATGGTGATCCAGGCGAACCAGGCATCGAAGCGCACGGCCAGGATGGTGAGCACCAGCGCCACCTCGACCAGCGTGGGCACGATGCTGTAGAGCGAGTACGAGATCAGCGACTCGATGCCGCGCACGCCGCGCTCGATGTCGCGCGTCATGCCGCCGGTCTGGCGCTCCAGGTGGAAGCGCAGCGACAGCGCGTGCAGGTGCTCGAAGGTCTGCAGCGCGATGCTGCGCGCCGCGCCCTGCGTGGCCTTGGCGAACACCAGCTCGCGCAGCTCGGTGAACAGCGAGGTGGACAGCCGCAGCAGCCCGTAGGCCACCAGCAGCCCGATGGGCACCACCAGCACGGCGGTGGCATCGCCCGGCTTGAGGCTCATGGCATCGACCAGGTGCTTGAGCAGGATGGGCACGCCCACGTTGGCGACCTTGGCCGCGATCATGAAGGCCAGCGCCGCGGCCACGCGCCACTTGTACTGCCACAGGTAGGGCACCAGCCGCCGCAGCGTGGCCCAGTCGGCGCCGGGCGCCGGCGCGGGGGCCGGCGCGGCGCCGGGGGTCAGGGGGGCATGGGGGGCGGCTTCGCCGGCACGTCGCATCGGGGACAATCCTCTCGTTCTTCCGACAGATTGTGACCATGTCCGCTCCTTCCAACCCCCCGTCCCTGGGTCCCAGCACGCCGCCGTCCGACAAGGAGCTGGTGCTCAAGGTGATCCCGATGCCGGCCGACACCAACGGCAACGGCGACATCTTTGGCGGCTGGGTCATGGCCCAGGTCGACCTGGCCGGCTCGGTGATCCCGGCGCGGCACGTGGCCGGCCGCATGGCCACGGTCGCGGTCAACGAGTTCATCTTCAAGCAGCCGGTGCGCGTGGGCGACATCCTGTCCTTCTACGCCACGGTCACCCGCATCGGCCGCACCTCGATCACGGTGCAGGTCGAGGTCTATGCCGAGCGCTTCCGTGCGCAGGGCCGGTTCGTCAAGGTGACGGAAGCGTCGCTGACCTACGTGGCCATCGACGACAACGGAAAGCCGCGCCCCATCGAGCACCGCTAGGCTCGCGCCATGTCCACGCCTCCCGACCCGCTGCGCTCGCCCGCGCTGGAGCACAAGACGCTGCTGTGGCTAGTGGTGGTCCTCACCGCCGCGTTCGCGCTGGTGCTGTGGCCGCTGGCCGGCGCGCTGCTGTGGGCGCTGTTCCTGGCCATCGTGTTCTGGCCCATGCACCAGCGCGCGCTGCGGGCGGTGCGCCGGCCCTCGCTGGCCGCGGCGCTGACCCTGCTGACCATCGTGGTGATCGTGATCCTGCCGCTGTTCATGGTCAGCGCCTCGGTGGTCGAGCAGGCCTCGGTGCTGGTGCAGGGGGTGCGCTCGGGCCAGGTCCAGCCCTCGCAGTGGGTGCAGCGGGTGCTCGACGCGCTGCCGTCCTGGGCCCAGGTGGTGCTGCAGCGCTTCGGCCTGAACGACCTGCCCTCGCTGCTGCAGCGCGCCGGCGAGGTGCTGACCAAGAGCACGCAGGCCATCACCAGCGGCGTGCTGGGCGTCGGCCAGGTGACGCTGGACTTCGTGGTCTCGTTCTTCATCATGCTGTACGTGCTGTTCTTCTTCCTGCGCGACGGCGGCCAGCTGGCCGCGCGCATCGAGCAGTCGGTGCCGCTGCAGCCGGCCCAGACGCGCCGCCTGCTGGGGCAGTTCGTCACCGTCGTGCGGGCCACGGTCAAGGGCAACGTGGTGGTGGCGCTGGTGCAGGGTGCGCTGGGCGGGCTGGCCTTCTGGGTGCTGGGCATCCCCGGCGCGGTGCTGTGGGGCACCCTGATGGCGCTGCTGTCGCTGCTGCCCGCGGTGGGCGCGGCGCTGGTGTGGGGCCCGGTGGCGCTGTACGAGCTGTTCACCGGGCAGCTGCTGGCCGGCCTGGGCCTGACCGCCTGGGGCGTGCTGGTGATCGGGCTGGTGGACAACCTGCTGCGGCCCATGCTGGTGGGCCGCGACACCAAGATGCCCGACTACCTGATCCTGGTGGCCACCGTCGGGGGTATCAGCCTGGTGGGCCTGAACGGCTTCGTGATCGGGCCCGTGATCGCCGCGCTGTTCCTGGTGGGCTGGCGGCTGCTGACCGAGGTGCGGCGCGAGGTCGGCGCGACCCGGCCGCCGGCGGACGACTGAACGCGCCCGCCAGGGCCGCGTGGCGGGTTCAGGCTGCGCGGCCCAGCAGGTCCAGCGCCGCGCGCAGGCCGGCCACGGGCAGCTGCCCCGGCGCCGAGGCCGCCTGGCCCACGCCGAAGGTCAGGGCCGAGCCGAAGGCGCCGCCGGCCAGCCGCGACACCGCGCCCAGCCCGCCCATCGCCATGCCCGCCACCGGGATCGCCAGCGCCTCGCTGGCCGCCAGCGTGGCCTGCAGCAGCGCCAGCACGTCGGCCGGCGCCTGCGGCATCACCGCGATCTTGGCCACGTCGGCGCCCAGCGCGGCCATCCGGCGGTAGCGCGCCAGCAGTTCGTCGGCCGGCGGCGTGCGCTGGAAGTCGTGGAACGACAGCACCAGCCCGATGCCCGCGGCGGTGGTGGCGGCCCGCATGGCGCCGACGTGCGCGGGATCCGCCTCCATCTCGACGTCGACCAGGTCGGCCGCATCGCCGGTGCACACCGCCTGCTGCAGCGCCAGCACGCCGGCCTCGTCCAGCGGGATGGCCTGGCCGCCCTCGCGCTGCGAGCGGCGGGTGAACAGCAGCGGCAGACCGGTGGCATGGCGCAGCGCGCGCGCCACCGCGACCACCGCCGCGGTGTCGGCGATGGCATCGAAGAAGTCGACCCGCCACTCGAGCAGGTCGGGCCCGGCCGCCGCGGCCGCGGCGGCCTCGGCCAGCAGCGCGTCGGCGGTGTGCGCCACCAGCGGAACGCACACGGCGGGCAGGCGGCCACCGGCCAGCGGCCGGCCCTGGAGGGTGATGGGGCGCATGGCGGACATGGCTCAGGAGACGATGTAGGCGGCCGAGCCGGTGGACAGCAGCTTGCCGTCGGGGCCCAGGAACTCCATCCGGGTCGAGGCCACGCGCGAGCCCAGCCGCAGCACCTCGGCGCGCAGGGTGAAGGCCTCGCCGATGGCGGGGCGCAGGTAGTCGATGCGCAGGTCGATGGTGCCCAGCTTGCCGAAGCGGTGCAGCCGCTGCTCGGGCGGCTCGTCCAGGTGCCGCGCGCCGATCGCGGCCATGCAGGCCAGCCCGCCCATGGCGTCCAGGCCCGCGGCGACGACGCCGCCGTGCAGCCTGTTGTGGGCGTAGTGGCCCACCAGCTGCGGTTGCATGCGGATGCGGCCGAGCACGTGCGCGGCATGCATCTCCAGGATCTCGAGGCCCAGCACGCGGTTGAAGGTGATGCGTTCCTCGAAGATGGTCTTCAGGCCGGCGACGAACTCGGGTTCGAAAGACACGGGACCGGCGGGCGGGTTGCGGCTCATGGGCGCCATTGTCCCGCACACGCCGCGGCAGCCCGGCCGGGCCGGGCCCCACGGCCACCCGGCCGCGCCCGGCGGCCGTAGACTGCCGGGCCGACCGCACGACCGGAGTCCCGATGCCCGACCGCAAGACCTACAGCGACCTGCTCGCCGAGATCGAGCAGCTCAAGCAGCAGGCCGAGGAGGTGCGCCGGCACGAGGTGCAGGAGGTGATCGCGCGCATCAAGGCCGCGATCGCGTTCTACGGGCTGACCGCCGAGGACCTGGGCCTGGCGCCCCGCGAGGCGCGGGCCGACAAGGCCGCGCCCACCCCACCACCGCCCGCCCCGGCCAAGAAGAAGAAGCGCAAGTCGCGCTACACCGAGCGGCCGCTGGCCGGGCCGAAGTCCTAGCCGCCGGCGTGGTCGGCCAGCGCCTGCGCCCGCGCCTGCAGCAGCGCCCGCTCGCGCGCATTGCCGGCCAGCGCGGCGGCGGCCAGCAGCGCCTGGCGCGCCTCGGCGTGGCGGCCCAGCCGGGCCAGCAGGTCGCCCCGCACGGCCTCGAGCCAGTGGTAGCGCTGCAGCGCCGGGTCGCTGCGCAGCGCGTCGGCGATGGCCAGCCCGGCCGCGGGCCCCTGGGCCATGCCCACCGCCACGGCCCGGTTCAGCTCCACCACGGGTGAGGGCTGGCGGCGTGCCAGCTCCCCGTACAGCGCGGCGATGCGCGCCCAGTGGGTGTCGGCATGCGCCGTCGCCCGCGCATGGCAGGCGGCGATGGCGGCCTGCAGCGTGTAGGGGCCGCGCTGCGCCGACAGTGCCTCGGCCCGCGCCAGCGCGGCGAGGCCGCGGCGGATCAGCAGGCGGTCCCAGCGGCTGCGGTCCTGGTCGGCCAGCAGCACCGGCGCGCCCTGGGCGTCGGTGCGCGCGGCCATGCGCGACGCCTGCAGCTCCAGCAGCGCCAGCAGGCCCTGCGACTCGGCGGCCCCGGGCGTGAGCTCGGCCAGCATGCGCGCCAGCCGCAAGGCCTCCTGCGCCAGCGCCGGCCGCATCCAGTCCTCGCCCGCCGTGGCGGTGTAGCCCTCGTTGAAGACCAGGTAGACGACCTCGTGCACGGCGGCCAGCCGCTCGTGCAGCGCCTCGGCCCGCGGCGCCTCGAAGGGCACGCCGGCCTCGCGCAGCGTGTGCTTGGCGCGCACGATGCGCTGCGCGATCGTGGGCTCGGGCACCAGGCAGGCACGCGCGATCTCGGCCGTGGACAGCCCGCCCAGCAGCCGCAGCGTGAGCGCCACCCGGCCGTCCAGCGGCAGCACGGGGTGGCAGGCGATGAAGATCAAGCGCAGCAGGTCGTCGCCGATCGCGTCGTCCTGCGCGGCCTGGACCACGGCCGCCGTGTCGGGCGCCAAGTGGGCCTCGGCGGCGACGAGGTCGGCGGCGAGTTCGTCGTGCTTGCCCGCCTGCAGCGCCTGCTGGCGCAGCCAGTCGAGCGCCTTGCGGCGCGCCACCGTGGTGAGCCAGGCACCCGGCCGCTGCGGCAGGCCCTGCGCGGGCCAGTGGGCCAGCGCCTCCAGCAGCGCCTCCTGCGCCAGGTCCTCGGCCACGGCGACATCGCGCACCAGCCGCGCGGCCGCGGCCACGACCCGGGCCGCTTCCTGCCGCCACGCGGTGGCGATCGCCTTGTCCACGCCGTGCATGCCTGCGTTCAGGGGCCGCGGGCCAGCTCGGCCTGCAGGCGGTCGAGGTTCTGCGCGTTCGCCGGCTCGCAGATGCCGCGCAACTGCGCGCACACCGCCGGGTCGTCGAAGGCCTGCACCCAGCCCACCCGGGTGCCGCCGGCCTCGGGCTGCAGCGTGATGGCCAGGCGGAAGTCGGGGCCCAGGTGCCGCACCACCACGCGCGCCGTGGGCTCGACCACCTCGAACACGGCCTCGTTGGGGTAGCGCCTGCCGTCCGGGCCTTCCATGGTGTGCAGCCAGCGGCCGCCGGTGCGGAACTCGCAGGTGGCGAAGTGGTTGCGAAAGCCCGCCGGGCCCCACCAGCGGGCCAGCCGCACGGGATCGGCGATGGCGTCCCAGACCTGGGCCGGCGTGGCGGCCACCCGGCGGCTGGTGGCCAGGGTGCGGTCGTCCGGCGCGTCCATCACGGCGCCCCCGGCGCGCGCAGGCGCTTGCCGACGGCCTCGTCGGCGCGGGTGCCGAGCCAAGGGCGGGGGCTGTTGCTGGTGCGCAGCATGGCGGATGTCCTTTCGCTCGGGCCCGACGGGGCCCTAGTCCTGCACGACGCATCGGCCCGGCGCGGATCGGGCGCCGCCGGGCCGTCGGAAACCCTCAGGTGTAGCAAGGCCCGGTGGCGCGGACCTCGATGGTTGCCCAGGCGGCGGCCGGGCAGTCGCGCGCCAGCGCCACCGCCGCGGCCTCGTCGGGCACGTCCACGAGGAAGAAGCCGCCGACCAGTTCCTTGGCCTCGGCGAACGGGCCGTCGAGCAGGCGGGCCTCGCCGCCGCGCACCTGCACCCGGGTGCCGCCCGACTGCAGCGATTCGACGGCGCGCAGCACGCCGCGCTGCTGCAGCGCCTGCGACCACGCCACCATCCGGCCGAACACGGCCTGGCCCTCGGCCTCGGTGCGGCTGGCCCGCTGGCCGGGCTCCTCGACGATGAGCAGCAGGTAGGAGGGCATGGCGGCCATCATAGGGGCCGCCATGCCATGCCGGGCTCAGCCGCAGCGCTGCGCGAGCGGCGCCAGCGCGGGCACCAGCGAGCCGATCCGGCGCTGCGGATCGGGCAGGGCCGAGCGCGGCGCACCGGCGGGCAACGGACCGGCCAGGGCGGCCTCGAGGTCGGCCACGCGCAGGCAGGCCACGGCGGCGCGGTCGGCCTCGGCCAGGCGGGGCTGCAGGGCCAGGGCGGCGTCCTGCGCCCGCTGCCGCTCGGCCGGCTCGCGCGTGATCGCGCCGGCCACCAGGTAGGCGGCCCAGGCGGTGCGCGGGTCGGCGGTCACGCCCAGCCCGTCGCGCCAGGCGTCGGCCAGTTCGGCCAGGCCCGCGCCCTGCCCGCCCACGTAGGCCCGGTGGAACCAGCCGTAGGCCAGGCCGGCGTCCTGGGGCAGCAGGTCGCCGGCGCGGTGCAGCCGGCCCAGCGTGAGCGCCGCGCGGGCGTCGCCGCGCTCGGCCATCGAGGCATAGGCACGCGCCATCGCCGGGCCGTCGCCGTTCTCGCGCGCGCGCTGCGCGGCATCGAGGCTGGCCAGCAGCGGCGGCAGCGGGCCAGGGGTGACCTGCGCCTCGTAGGTGCGCTGCGCCTCGGGCGGAGGCTGCCAGCCCGGCTCGGCGCGGATGCCCTTGAGCGTGTCCCAGACGTCGCCGAAGCGCGCCAGTTCGGTGAGCGTGCCCATGCGTTCGATGTCCAGCTGCTGCTCGTCGTAGGGCCGCAGTGCCTGCTGGCAGGCGGCATCGTCGGGCAGCTGGCGGCGGAACTGGGTGCGCAGCGTCTCGAGCACCTGCTGCGACAGGGTGGCGACGAACTCGACGCTGGCCTGCCGGTGCGCGGCGGGGTCGCGGGCCTGCAGCTGCCCCAGCGAGCGCTGCAGCCAGCCATTGGCCGCATCGATCGCGTCGCGGTTGCGGAACCACCAGTTGCTGGCGATCTCCTCCACCCGCAGCGGCCCCGGCTGCATCACCGTGCGGCACTCGGCACGCACGATGGCGAGCGTGGTCGAGCGGGTGAGCACGAACGAGGCGGCCTGGTTGCGCTGGCGCTGCTGCGCCGCATCGGCGGTGGCGGACGCGGCCGGCGCCTGGGCCGCGGCGGTGCCGGTCACCAGGGCGACGAGCGCGGCCAGCGCGGCGGACGCGAGGCGGCGCGCGTTGCGGTGCAGGAGGCGGCGGCGCATGCGGTCAGACCTTGCTGAAGTCGGGCTTGCGCTTGTCCATGAAGGCCGAGAAGGCCTCGCGCGCGGCGGGCTCGCGCAGCATGCGCGCGAAGCTCGCACCCTCTTCCTGCATCGCGGCCAGCACCTGCGCCTGCAGCGGCTTCTTCATCAGGCGCTTGGTCTCCACCAGCGAGGACAGCGGCTTGGCCGCCAGCTTGCGCGCCTGCGCCTGGGCGTAGCCGTTGGCCTCGGTGGGCGGCAGCACGCGGTTGACCAGGCCGGCCTCGAGCGCGGCCTCGGCCATGAAGGGCTCGCCCAGCAGCAGCGCCTCGGCGCCGCGGTGGTAGCCGAACATCTGCGGCACCAGCAGGCTGGAGCCGGCCTCGGGGCACAGGCCCAGGTTGACGAAGGGCATGGAGAACGCGGCGTTGTCACCGGCGTAGACCAGGTCGCAGTGGAACAGCAGCGTGGTGCCCACGCCCACGGCCGGGCCGCAGACGGCCGCCAGCAGCGGCTTGGGGAAGGCGGCGATGCCGTGCAGGAAGCGGAACACCGGCGCCTGCTCGCCGGCTGGCGGCGCGTTCAGGAAGTCGCCGATGTCGTTGCCGGCCGAGAACACCGTCTCGTGGCCCTGCAGCACCACCACGCGCACCGCGGCATCGGCCTGCGCCGCCGCGATCGCATCGGCCATCGCGGCATACATCGCCGAGGTGATGGAGTTCTTGCGCTCCAGCCGGTTGAGGGTGACGGTCATCACGCCGGCTTCGACGTGGGTGAGGATCTCCTGGGTCATTGCACTGCTTCCTTGACGAAATCGAGACGGTCCTGGCCCCAGAACATGGCGGGGCCGACGAAGAAGGTGGGGGCGCCGAACACGCCGCGGCCGACGGCCTCGGCGGTCAGCGCCTTGAGCTGGTCCTTGACCTGCGCATCCTGGGCCAGCGCCAGCAGTTGCGCGGGGTCGAAGCCCGCGGCCTGCAGCGCCGCGGCCACCTCGGCCGGGTCGTTGAGGTTGCGGCCGTCGACCCAGATGGCGCGGAACACCGCGTCCACATAGGCGACGAAGCGCGCCGGCTCGCGCAGCTGCATGCCCACCGCGCCGCGCATGAGCGTGAGCGTGTTGATCGGGAAATGCGGGTTGTGCCGGTACGGCACGCCGTAGCGCGCGGCGAACCGCGCGAAATCGTCGTGCATGTAGCGGCCCTTGGCCGGGATCTGCGCCGGCGAGTGGTTGCCCGTGGCCTGGAACACGCCGCCCAGCAGCATGGGGCGGTGCAGCACGGTGGCGCCGCTGTCGGCCGCAAGCCGGTCCAGCTGCGTCCAGGCCAGCCACGAGGCCGGGCTGCCGACGTCGAACCAGAACTCGATGGTGGGGGTGGTCATCTCAGAATTTCTCCAGCCAGGGCCGCAGGTCCAGCTCGTGGGTCCAGGCATCGCGCGGCTGGCAGTGCAGCTGCCAGTACTGCTCGGCGATGTGCTCGGGGTTGACGATGCCGTCCTGGTCCTTGAGCGCGTAGCGGTCGGGGAAATTGTCGCGGATGAAGGCGGTGTCGATCGCACCGTCGACCACCACGTGCGCCACGTGGATGCCGCGCGGGCCCAGCTCGCGCGCCATGCTCTGCGCCAGCGCGCGCAGCGCGTGCTTGGCGCCGGCGAAGGCCGCGAAGTTGGCGCTGCCCCGCAGCGAGGCCGTGGCACCGGTGAACAGGATGGTGCCGCGGCCGCGCGCCACCATGCGGCGGGCGACCTCGCGGGCGTTCAGGAAGCCCGAGAAGCAGGCCATCTCCCAGACCTTGAAGTACTTCTGCGCGGTCTCGTCCAGGATGCTGGACGGCACGTTGGCGCCGATGTTGAAGGCCATCACCTCGATCGGGCCGACCTGCGACTCGATCTGCTCGACCAGCGCCACCACCTGCTCCTCGCGCCGGGCATCGGTGCCGTACGCGTGGGCGCGGCCACCGTCGGCGACGATGCGCTCGACCAGCGGCTGCAGCTTGTCGGCGTGGCGTCGGGTGACGCAGGCGGTGTAGCCGCCGCGCGCGAAGCGGCGCGCGATGGCGCCGCCGGTGGCATCGCCGGCGCCGATGACCAGGGCGACCTTGTCTGCAGCCATCGTGCTCACTCCTTCATGTAGACCACCTGGTGGGTGGTGGCCAGCAGTGTCCCATCCCGCGCCCAGAGCTGACCGGCATGGTCGAAGTACCCCAGGCCGAAGCCCTGGCCCTGCGCCTGGGCCAGCACCCAGTCGGTCCCCACGCGCGCCAGCTGCGCGGCGTCGGCATGGAAATACACCGTCAGGCTGACGGTGCCCACCGGCACCAGCGTCGCGCGGCGGCGCCACACGCGCGGGAAGAACACGTCGGCCAGCGCGGCCAGCGCCGCGAAGTCCAGCGGCCGGGGCGGCTCGTCGCGCACCCACAGGCGGGTGCGGCTGTGGCCCTGGTCGCTGCCGTCCCAGCGGGCCGGGATGCCGCCCTCGACGAAGCGCAGGCCGTAGCGGTGCAGCCAGGCGACGCGGCGGGGCCCGTCGGCCGGCGCCACCTGCTCGGGCGGCGGCACCGCGGGCATCGCGTGCTCCACGTGCGTGAAGCTCTCGCGCCGCACGGCGGTGAAGGCGGTGCCGGTGAGCACCACCTCGTCGCCCTGGCGCAGGGTCAGCTGCCAGTGCTGGGTCGAGCGGTTGGTGCGGGCGGGCACGGCCTCGATGGTGAACGCGCCGTCGGCCACCGCGGCGGCGTAGTTGACCGTCAGCGCCACCGGGTCGCCCAGCCGCTGCGGATGCGCCAGCACCGCCGCCAGCAGCTGGGCCGCGCTGATGCCGCCGTACGGCCCGACCATGTTGGCCCAGTCGGGATCGGTGCGGCCGGCGAACCGGTGGCCGCCCAGCGGCTCCAGCGCGACGGCCCGGTCGACGGGATGGCCGCTCATGCCTGCAGCCCTGCCAGGCACTGCGCCATGCGCGGCCACAGCGCGCCCTGCTGCTCGCGCCGGAACGGGCCGAAATGGCCGATGCGGCGCTGGTCCAGGTCCTGCGGCCAGATGCGGAACACCTCGCTGCGCGCGTTCTCGTACAGGTTGACCAGGCTCTGGGTGCCGCGCAGGGTCATCAGCTCGTCGTCGGCGATGGACAGCGCCAGCACCGGGAAGCGCGCCGCCGCGTAACGCTGGCGCACCGATTCGCCCTCGGCGCCCACGCTGTAGCGCGGGTCCAGGCACCAGCGGCGCCACTGCAGGATGACGCCACGCGGCAGGTCGCCCACCTTGCGCAGGCGCTTGCCGGGGAAGTAGCCGAACAGCCGGGTCGCCAGGGGGACCAGCACCCACCAGAAGTACCAGATCGTGCGGCGCAGCTTCGGCGCGTTCTCGCGCCAGTAGCCGCTGCCCGCCGCGACGCTGAGCATGCCGTCGACCAGGTGCTGGTTGCCCAGCAGGCCGGGCAGCTGCGCGCCCAGGCTGTGGCCCACCAGGTACAGGGGCGCCTGGGGCAGCGCCGCCTTGGCCTGCGCGACCACCGCCTCGTAGTCGGCGGCCCAGTCGAACAGGTCGGCGTCGATCTCGCGCAGCGAGCGGCCCGGCGGCAGCGAACGGCCGTGGCCGCGGTAGTCGAAGGTGGTGACGCGCCAGCCCTGGCCGGCCAGCCAGGCGGCGAAGGGCGCGTAGTAGTCCTGGCGCACGCCCATGGCACCGCCGATGACGACGTTGCCGTGGAGGTTGTCCGCCGGCTCCCACACCCGCAGCGCGATCTCGGCGCCGTCGGGCGTGCGCAGGGTCTGCTGCTGCATCGCTGGTCTCCGCTGGAAAGAAAAAAGGCCACCGTGCGGTGGCCTGGGCTCGTGCGGGATCAGACCCGCTCGAAGATGCCGGCGGCCCCCTGGCCCATGCCGACGCACATGGTGACCATGCCGTACTTCAGATTCTTGCGGCGCAGCGCGTGCACCACTGTCGCCGAGCGGATAGCACCGGTGGCGCCCAGCGGGTGGCCCAGCGCGATGGCGCCGCCCATGGGGTTCACCTTGGACGCGTCCAGGCCCAGCGTGTCGATGACGGCGAGCGACTGGGCCGCGAAGGCCTCGTTCAGCTCGTACCAGTCGATCTGGTCCTGCGTCAGGCCGCCGGCCTTGAGCGCCGCCGGGATCGCCGCGATCGGGCCGATGCCCATGATGTGCGGCGGCACGCCACGGCTGGCGTAGCTGACGAAGCGCGCCAGCGGCTGCAGGCCGTAGCGCTTGACCGCGGCCTCGCTGGCCAGGATCAGCGCGCCGGCGCCGTCGGAGGTCTGCGAGCTGTTGCCGGCGGTGACCGAGCCGCGCGCGGCGAACACCGTCTTGAGCTTGGCGAGGCCCTCGGCCGTGGTGTCGGCGCGCACGCCCTCGTCCAGGCTCACCAGGCGGGTGGCGATGCTGACCTCGGCGGACTCGAGGTCGACCGAGCGCTCCTGCACCTCGACGGGCGTGATCTCGGCGGCGAACTCGCCGGCCTGCTGCGCGGCGATGGCCTTGCGGTGGGAGGCGACGGCGAAGGCGTCCTGCGCCTGGCGCGAGACCTTCCATTGCTGCGCCACCTTCTCGGCCGTCAGGCCCATGCCGTAGGCGATGCCGTAGTCCTCGACGTCGTCGGTGTTCGCGAAGATGGACGGCGACAGCGACGGGCCGTTGCCCATCATCGGCACCATGCTCATGCTCTCGACACCGGCGGCGATCATCACGTCGGCCTCGCCCACGCGGATGCGGTCGGCGGCCATCTGCACCGCCGACAGGCCGGAGGCGCAGAAGCGGTTGACGGTGACCCCGCCCACGCTCTTGGGCAGGCCGGCCAGCACCGTGGCCACGCGGGCCACGTTCAGGCCCTGCTGCGCCTCGGGGATCGCGCAGCCGCAGACGATGTCCTCGATGGAGGCCGGGTCCAGCGACGGCACCTGCGCCAGCGCCGCGCGCAGCGTGCTGGCCAGCAGGTCGTCGGGGCGGGTGTTGCGGAAGTAGCCGCGGTGCGAACGCCCGATGGGCGTGCGGGTGGCGGCGACGATGTAGGCGTCTTGGACTTGTTTCATCGGAAGCTCCTGTCTGGACTTGCTCCCTCCCCCACCGGGGGAGGGTTGGGGTGGGGGCGCTCCCCCAGTTCCCCGAGTCGTTGCTGGATGCGGCTGAGAAGCCCCTCCAGGTTGGTGAACGGCACGTTGCTCGGGAAGCGCAGCACCTCGAAGCCGTGGGCCTGGAAGTAGGCGTCGCGACGGCCGTCATACCCGCCACTGCCGGCATGCTGGGCCCCGTCCAGCTCGACGATCAGCTTGGGCGCGAGGCAGGCGAAATCGGCGATGTAGGGACCGAAGGGATGCTGCCGCCTGAACTTGGCGCCGAGTTGCTCGGCGCGCAGCCGAGACCACAGCAGGCGCTCGGCATCGGTCATGCCGCGCCGCAGTTCCTGCGCGCGGACGTGTGTGATCGAGCTGGCTTGTTGTCGCATCGGAGCGCCCCCACCCTGCCCTCCCCCGGAGGGGGAGGGAAAGGCAGACGGTCAGTTCCTCACCGGCTTGCCCGTCGAGAGCATCCCCAGGATGCGTTCCTGGGTCTTGGGGTGCTGCACCAGCTCGCAGAACGCCTGGCGCTCCAGCGTCATCAGGTACTGCTCGGTGACCAGGGTGCCGGCCTCCACGTCGCCGCCGGTGACCACGTGGGCGATCAGGCGGGCGATGTGGAAGTCGTGCTGGCTGATGAAGCCGCCGTCGCGCATGTTCACCAGCTGGCCCAGGATGGTGGCCTTGCCGCTGCGGCCGGCCACCGGGAAGGGCCGCGCCAGCGGCGCGCGCCAGCCCTGGGCCGCCATGGCCTTGGCTTCGGCGATCGCCACCCACAGCAGCTCGTCCTTGTTCGGCACGACGACGTCGCTGTCGAGCAGGAAGCCCAGCTTGCGCGACTCGAGCGCGCTGGTGCCCACCTTGGCCATCGCGGCGGCGGTGAAGCCCTCGGTCAGGAACGGCAGCAGGTCCTTGTGCGTGCTCTGCGCCTGCGCCTCGGCGGCGCGGCGGGCGATGTAGGTCAGGCCACCGGCGCCGGGCACCAGGCCCACGCCGACCTCGACCAGACCGATGTAGCTCTCCATCGCGGCCACGCGTCGCTGCGAGTAGACGGCCAGCTCGCAGCCGCCGCCCAGGGCCATGCCGCGGATCGCCGAGACCACCGGCACGCCCGCGTAGCGCAGGCGCAGCATGGTCTGCTGCATGAAGCCCTCGGCATCCTCGACCGCGGCCACGCCCACGGCCATGAAGGCCGGCAGCAGCGCCTGCAGGTCGGCGCCGACCGAGAACGGGTCGTCGCCCGACCAGATCACCAGGCCGGCGAATTCCTTCTCGGCCGTGTCCGCGGCCAGCATCAGGCCTTCGCAGACCTCGGGGCTGATCGCGTGCATCTTGGTCTTGATGCTGGCGATCAGGACCTCCTCGTCCAGCGTCCACAGCCGGATGGTCTTGTCCTCGTGCACGGTGCGGCCGGCGCTGCGCCAGTCGGTGGCCTGGCTGCCCAGCACCGCCTCGGGGAACAGCTGGCGCGCATGCACCGGCAGCTGGCGGCGGGGCTCGAAGGCGCCGGTCGTGGGGTTGAAGGAGCCCTCGGGCATGTGCACGCCGCCGCGCTCGGCGACCGGGCCCTCGAACACCCACCGGGGCAGCGGCGCGGTGCTCAGCGCCTTGCCGGCATCGATGTCCTCCTGGATCCAGCGCGCCACCTGCAGCCAGCCGGCCTCCTGCCACAGCTCGAAGGGGCCCTGCTTCATGCCGAAGCCCCAGCGCATCGCGAAGTCCACGTCGCGGGCGGTCTCGGCGATGGAGGCCAGGTGCACCGCGGCGTAATGGAAGCTGTTGCGCAGGATGGCCCACAGGAAGCGGCCCTGGGCGCCTTCGGCGTTGCGCAGCAGCGCCAGCCGCTCGGCGGCCGGCTTCTTGAGCATGCGGCCATAGACCTCGTCGGCCTTCTGGCCGGCGGGCACGTACTCGCCGCTGTCCAGTTCGTAGCGCAGCACGTCGCGGCCGGCCTTCTTGTAGAAGCCCGCCTTGGTCTTCTGCCCCAGGTGGCCCTTCTCCAGCAGCTCGCTCAGCACCTTGGGCGTGCCGAAGCTGCCGTAGAACGGGTCCGTCTCGGCCGACAGCGTGTCCTGCAGCGTCTTGATGACGTGGGCCATGGTGTCCAGGCCCACCACGTCGGCGGTGCGGAAGGTGCCGCTGGAGGCGCGGCCCAGCTTCTTGCCGGTCAGGTCGTCGACCACGTCGTAGGTCAGGCCGAAGTTCTCGACCTCGCGCATCGTGGCCAGCATGCCGGCGATGCCCACGCGGTTGGCGATGAAGTTGGGCGTGTCCTTGGCCCGCACCACGCCCTTGCCCAGGCCGCTGGTGACGAAGGCTTCCAAGTCGTCGAGGATCTGCGGCTGCGTGGTCGGCGTGGCGATCAGCTCCACCAGATACATGTACCGCGGCGGGTTGAAGAAGTGGATGCCGCAGAAGCGCGGCTTGAGCGCCTCGGGCAGCGCCTCGGACAGCTTGGTGATCGACAGGCCCGAGGTGTTGGAGGCCACGATCGCATTCGCGCCCACGTGCGGCGCGATCTTCTTGTAGAGATCGAGCTTCCAGTCCATGCGCTCGGCGATGGCCTCGATCACCAGGTCGCACTCGCCCAGCACGGACAGGTGCTCCTCGTAGTTGGCCTGCTGGATCAGCGCCGCGTCGTCGGCCACGCCCAGGGGCGACGGCTTGAGTTTCTTCAGGCCTTCGACGGCCTTGGTGACGATGCCGTTCTTGGGGCCGTCCTTGGCCGGCAGGTCGAACAGCACCACCGGCACCTTGACGTTCACCAGATGGGCGGCGATCTGCGCACCCATCACGCCGGCGCCGAGCACGGCGACCTTCTTCACGTGGAATCGCGGCATGGCGCGTGTCCTTTCTGCGGGAGCCGCGCCGGTGGCACGGTCGTCCTGGTCCTTGTACATGGGGTCTTCTTCTTAGGAATGCGTCACTGCACCCGCACCCAGGTCTGGGTGCGGCCGAACGGGCCGATGGAGCCGCGCACCTCCAGCCGCCTGCCGCCCTCGACGGGGGTCATGCGCAGGCTGTACTCGCGGCCGTTCTCGGGGTCGAGGATCTTTCCGCCTTCCCAGGCCTCGCGGTCGGTGGCCTTGCGGGCACCGCGGATGATCTCCAGCCCGAGGATCGGCTGGCCCTTGCGGTCGTCGCGGCACTCCTCGCAGACGTCGGAGGGCCGGGCGTCCTTGGTCAGCCGGCGCTCGATGCGACCGACGAGCGCGCCGGCGGCCTCCGCGATGCGGATCTCGGCCTTGGCTTCGCCGGTCTTGTCGTCGATGCTGCGCCACAGGCCCACGGGGGTGGACTGGGCCAGCGAGGCCCCGCTGAACGCGAGGCCGGCCGCGAGTGCCGCGAGGGTTCTCATGCGAGGGCGGCGTCGGTGTCCATCAGGACCTTGGCGCCGGTGCGCGCGGTGCGCATCAGCGAGGCGGTCTCGGGGAACAGCTTGGCGAAGTAGAAGCGCGCCGTCTGCAGCTTGCCCTGGTAGAACGGGTCGGTGTTGCCGGCGGCGATCTCGCGCAGTGCAACCTGCGCCATGCGGGCCCAGAGGTAGCCGAAGACCAGGTGACCGGCCACGCGCAGGTAGTCCACGGCGGCGGCGCCCACCTCGTCGGCATTCTGGAAGCCCTTGAAGCCGATCTCGGTGGTGAACTTTGTCATCTGGTCGCCCAGCATCGCGATCGGGTTGATGAACTCGGCCATCTTCTCGTTCACGCCCTCCTCCTCCACCAGGGCGGCGATGTGCTTGCCCAGCTTCTTGAGCGTGGCGCCCTGGTTGCCCAGCACCTTGCGGCCCAGCAGGTCCAGCGACTGCACGGTGTTCGTGCCCTCGTAGATCATGTTGATCCGGTTGTCGCGGACGAACTGCTCCATGCCCCATTCCTTGATGAAGCCGTGGCCGCCGAAGACCTGCAGGCAGGCGTTGGTGGCGATGTGGCCGTTGTCGGTGATGAAGGCCTTGACGATGGGCGTCAGCAGCGCGACCAGCTCGGCCGAGTCCTTGCGCACCTTCTCGTCGGGGTGGTGCAGTTCGCGGTCGATCAGCAGCGAGCACCACATGGTCAGCGCGCGGGCGCCCTCGGCGTAGGCCTTGGCGGTCAGCAGCATCTTGCGCACGTCGGGGTGCACGATGATCGGGTCGGCCGGCTTGTCCTTGGCCTTGGTGCCCGACAGGCTGCGCATCTGCACGCGGTCCTTGGCGTAGGCCAGCGCGTTCTGGAACGCCACCTCGGTCAGGCCCAGCGACTGCATGCCCACGCCGATGCGGGCGGCGTTCATCATCACGAACATGGCCTGCAGGCCCTTGTTGGGCTCGCCCACCATGGTGCCGACGGCGTTCTCCATCACGATCTGCGCGGTGGCGTTGCCGTGGATGCCCATCTTGTGCTCCAGGCCGCCGCACCAGATGCCGTTGCGCTCGCCCAGCGTGCCGTCGGGCTTGACGTTGAACTTGGGCACCACGAACAGGCTGATGCCCTTGCTGCCCTTGGGCGCGTCGGGCAGGCGGGCCAGCACCAGGTGGACGATGTTGTCGACCAGGTCGTGCTCGCCGGCGGAGATGAAGATCTTGTTGCCGGTCAGGCGGTAGGTGCCGTCGGGCTGCGGCTCGGCCTTGGTGCGCAGCAGGCCCAGGTCGGTGCCGCAGTGCGGCTCGGTCAGGCACATGGTGCCGGTCCACTCGCCGCTGACCAGCCGCGGCAGGTACAGCTTCTTCTGCTCGTCGGTGCCGTGGGCGTGCAGGGCCTCGTAGGCGCCGTGCGACAGGCCGGGGTACATGGTCCAGGCCTGGTTGGCCGAGTTGAGCATCTCGTAGAAGGCCTGGTTCACCACGATCGGCAGGCCCTGGCCGCCGAACTCGGGATCGCACGACAGCGCGGGCCAGCCGCCCTCGACGTACTGCTTGTAGGCGTCCTTGAAGCCGCTGGGCGTCTTGACCGCATGGGTGGCCTTGTCCAGCGTGCAGCCCTCGGTGTCGCCGGTGATGTTCAGCGGGAAGATCACCTGCGAGGCGAACTTGCCGCCCTCTTCCAGCACGGCATTGATGGTGTCCACGTCCACCTCGGCGTGGCGCGGCATGGTCCGGTACTCGTCGGCGACGCGCAGCACTTCGTGCATCACGAACTGCATGTCGCGCAGGGGCGGGGTGTAGGTCGGCATGGGGCGTTACTCCTTGATGGAAGCCTTGGGTTTGGAGGCGGGAACCCGCGCCACGGGTCGGGGAGCCATGTCGGCGGCCCCGCAGCGGCGCAGGATGTTGTCGAAGCCCGCGTTGGCGCGGGCGATGGAACCGGGGGTCTTGAGGAAGCGCGCCTCGTAGTGCAGTGCCAGGATCAGGCCGTGGATCTCGAACAGCACCTGGTCCTCGTCGATGCCGGCATCGAGGTGGCCCTCGTCCTTGCACTGCACGATCGCGCGCCGCATGGCGGCGTGCCAGGTGCCCACCGAGCTGGCCAGCGCGTCGCGCACGGGGCCGGGCCTGTCGTCGAACTCGACCGCGCCGCTGATGTAGATGCAGCCCGAGTCGATCTCCACCGAGGTGCGCTGCATCCAGTTGGCGAACATCTGGCGCAGGCGGGGCAGGCCGCGTTCGGCATCGAGCGCGGGGTAGAACACCTCGTCCTCGAAGCGCGCGTGGTACTCGCGGATCACCGAGATCTGCAGTTCCTCGCGCGAGCCGAAATGGGCGAACACGCCCGACTTGCTCATCTGCGTGACCTCGGCCAGCGCGCCGATCGACAGGCCCTCCAGGCCGATCTGCGTGGCCAGGCCGAGCGCGGCGTCGACGATCGCCGCCTTGGTCTGCTGGCCCTTCTGCAGGGCGCGGCCCTCGCGCCCGGCGCGGGCCGCGCGGACGCTCTTGGTGGGCAGGGGGGTGACGGGCATGGGGGCGCAGAATAAAACGAACGGTCGTTCTATTTTGCAGGAAATGAGTGACGCCCCCGCGACACACCGGGAATTAGAGGGCCGGTCCTAGCCCCGGCGCAGCAAAACCGCGGGTAAACCCCGAGGCGGCGCCTTGCGCAGTCGCACGCACCAGCGCGACGGCCCGCGCGTGGCGGGCCGTCGGATCGGGGCAGGCCGGCCGCATGGGCCAGCCGAAGCTCAGCGCTTGAAGGCCACGACGTCCTGGCGTTGCGCGCCCAGGCCCTCGATGCCCAGCGTCATCACGTCGCCCTTGCGCAGGAAGCGCGGCGGCTTCATGCCCATGCCCACGCCCGGCGGGGTGCCGGTGGTGATCACGTCGCCGGGCAGCAGCGTCATGAACTGGCTGACGTAGCTCACCAGCTGCGCCACGCCGAAGATCATCGTCTTGGTGTTGCCGGTCTGCACGCGCTCGCCGTTGAGGTCCAGCCACATGCCCAGGCGCTGCGGGTTGGGCACCTCGTCGGCGGTGACCAGCCACGGGCCGATCGGGCCGAAGGTGTCGCAGCCCTTGCCCTTGTCCCACTGCGGGCCGCGCTCGAGCTGGTACTCGCGCTCGCTCACGTCGTTGACCACGCAGTAGCCGGCCACGTGCGCCAGCGCGTCCTTCTTGCTGACGTAGCGCGCGGTGCTGCCGATCACCACGCCCAGCTCCACCTCCCAGTCGCTCTTGACCGAGTTCTTGGGCAGCATCACCGCGTCGTCGGGACCCTGGATGCAGCTGGTCGCCTTCATGAAGACGATCGGCTCCTTGGGGATGGGCATGCCGGCCTCGGCCGCGTGGTCCGAGTAGTTCAGGCCGATGGCCACGAACTTGCCGATGCCGCTGACCGGGCAGCCCATGCGGGGCTTGCCGCGCACCAGCGGCAGCTTGGCCGGGTTCAGCTTCGCCAGCTTGGCCAACGCCGCGGGCGCCAGCTGCGCCGGGCCGATGTCGGCCACCACGGCGCTGAGGTCGCGCAGCTTGCCCTCGGCGTCGATCAGGCCGGGCTTTTCCTTGCCGGGGTTGCCGTAGCGGACCAGTTTCATCGTCTCTTCCTTTCCGTCTGGAGTGGTTCTTTGGGGATCAGTAAGTGGCGCGGCCGCCGGACAGATCGAACACGGCGCCCGTCGAGAACGAGCAGTCCTCGGTGCACAGCCAGGCCACCAGCGCCGCCACCTCGTCGGGCGTGCCGAAGCGGCCCATGGGGATCTTGGACAGCATGAACTGGATGTGCTCGGGGGTCATCTGGTCGAAGATCGCCGTCTTCACGGCCGCCGGCGTCACGCAGTTCACGCGCACGTCGACGCCGGCCAGTTCCTTGCCCAGCGACTTGGTCAGGCCGATCACGGCCGCCTTGCTGGCGCTGTAGGCGCTGGCATTGGGATTGCCGTCCTTGCCCGCCACCGAGGCGATGTTGACGATGCGGCCCCAGCCCTGCGCGCGCATCAGCGGCGCCAGCGCGCGGCAGCACAGGAAGGTGCCGTGCACGTTGACCTCGAACACGCGCCGCCAGTGCTCGGGCGGGTAGTCCCACAGCGGCAGGTTGGGCCCGGTGATGCCGGCGCAGTTGACCAGCGCGTGCACCTGCGGCACCGCATCGGTGGTCTGGCGCAGCGCCTGCGCGACCGAGTCGGCATCGGCCACGTCGACCTCGACCGCGCGGGCCTGGCTGCCCAGGGCCAGGGCGGCGCGCCGCGCGGCGGCGCCGTCGATGTCCCACAGCGTGACGCTGCCGCCCGAGTGCAGCAGCCGCTGCGCGATGGCATGGCCCAGGCCGGTGGCACCGCCGGTGACGACCGCATGGCGGCCACGGAAATCGAGCTGGTTCAAATCGTGATCCCTCCGTCCACGGCGTAGGCCTGGCCGGTGACGAACGCGGCCTCGTCGCTGGCCAGGAACACCACCAGCGGCGCGATCTCCGCGGCCGTGGCCAGCCGCCCCATGGGCTGGCGGGCGATGAAGGCGGCGCGTGCGGCCACCGGGTCGGGCTGCGCGTTGATGCGCTCGCCCAGCGAGGGCGTGTCCACCGTGCCCGGGCAGATCGCGTTGCAGCGCACGCCCCGGCCCACGTAGTCGGCCGCCACGCTCTTGGTCAGGCCGATCACCGCCGCCTTGCTGGCGCCGTAGATGCAACGGTTGGGCAGGCCCTTGAGGCTGCTGCACACGCTGGCCATGTTGACGATGCTGCCGCCGCCGCGCGCCAGCATGCCGGGCAGCACCGCCTGGATGGCGTGGAACTGCGCCCGCACGTTCAGCGCGAACGCGAACTCCCACTGGTCGTCCGTGGCCTCGAGCACGCTGCCGTTGTGCACGACGCCGGCGCAGTTGAAGAGGATGTCCACCCGCGGCATGCGGGCCACCAGCGCGCCGATGGCGGCCTTGTCGAGCACGTCCAGCCGCTCGGTCACGAGCCGCTGCGCCTGCAGCCCGTCGAGCAGCGCCGGGTTCACGTCCGTCGCCCACACCTGCGCGCCTTCGGCCGCCAGCGCCAGCGCGGTGGCGCGGCCGATGCCCTGGCCGGCGGCAGTCACCAGCGCGGTCTTGCCCTGCAGTCGCATGCTTGTCTCCTGATCGGGCCAGCCCTCGGGTTTTGCCGGATGCGGGGCTGGTGTCGCATCCATCTTAATTGGTCAGGCCACTTGGCCAATCCCGGGTCAACCCCTGCCCCGCACCCCATCCCATGCCCCTGCAAGCCGTCGAGTCGCAGCGCCTGTACCGGCAGATCGCCGAGCAGCTGCGTGCGCTGATCGGCCAGGGCGAGTGGGCGCCGGGCAGCCGCCTGCCGGCCGAGCGCGACCTGGCGCGCCAGCTGGGCGTGAGCCGGCCCTCGGTGCGCGAGGCGCTGATCGCGCTGGAGGTCGAGGGCCGCGTCGAGGTGCGCGTGGGCTCGGGCATCTACGTGCTGCCGCCGGCGGCCTCCAACGGCAAGGGAACGAACGGCGCCCACGGCCCCGACGACCACGCCGAATGGGGCCCGCTGGAGCTGATGCATGCACGCGAGCTGGTCGAGGCCGAGGTCGCCGCGCTGGCCGCGCGCCACGCCCGCAAGCCGCAGCTGGCCGCCATGAGCCAGGCGCTGGCGCAGATGCAGGCGCAGGCCGATGCCGGCGAGGTGCCGCGCGATGGCGACCAGGCCTTCCACGAGGCCATCGCCGGCGCCTGCGGCAACGAGGTGCTGCGCGACACGGTGCGCGGCTACTGGCAGGCCCGGCACGGCCCGCTGTTCGCCCGCATGAGCGGCTACTTCGAGAACCCCGCGTCCTGGGCTGCCGCGCTCACCGAGCACCGGCAGGTGCTCGACGCCATCCGCGCGCGCGACCCCGAGGCCGCGCGCGAGGCCATGCAGGGCCACCTGCGCAAGGCCACCCGCCGATACAGCGCGAGCTGGCGCCGCGCCTCCGCCACCCCAGACGCCAGACCCACCGAGACCGAGACCACCACAAGGAGACAGCGATGACCAAGCGAACCACCCTCAAGCTGATCGCGGCCTGCGCCCTGGCCGCCGCCGCCGCGGCGCCCGCCTTCGCGCAGACCAAGCTGAAGTGGGCCCACGTGTACGAGACCTCCGAGCCGTACCACAAGTGGTCGGTGTGGGCGGGCGAGGAGTTCAAGAAGCGCACCAACGGCAAGTACGAGATCCAGGTGTTCCCGGCCTCCAGCCTGGGCAAGGAGAGCGAGATCAACCAGGGCCTCCAGCTGGGCACGGTGGACATCATCCTGACCGGCGCCTCGTTCGCGGCCACCTCGTTCCCGCGCCTGTCGGTGAGCTACTACCCGTTCACCTTCCGCGACGCCGACCACGTGCTCAAGTACGCCAAGTCCGACGTGTTCCGGGAGCTGACCGACGGCTACAAGAAGGCCACCGGCAACACGGTCACCGCCCTGACCTACTACGGCGCGCGCCACGCCACCAGCAACAAGCTGTTCACCAACTGCGATGGCATGAAGGGCCTGAAGATGCGCGTGCCCGACGCGCCGGCCTACACCGCGCTGCCGCGCGCCTGCGGCGCCAACCCCACGCCCATCGCCTTCGCCGAGGTCTACCTGGCGCTGCAGAACGGCACGGTGGACGCGCAGGAGAACCCGCTGCCCACCATCGAGGCCAAGAAGTTCTTCGAGGTGCAGAAGAACATCATCCTGACCGGCCACATCGCCGACGCGCTGCTGACCGTGGTCTCGCCGACGCTGATGGGCAAGCTCAGCCCGGCCGAGCAGAAGATCCTGGCCGAGGTGACGCAGGAGGCGGCCGAGAAGGCCACCAACGACATCCGCAAGCGCGAGGCCGAGCTGGTGGACGAGTTCAAGAAGAAGGGCATCAACGTCGTCACCGTCGACCGCAACGACTTCCAGCAGCGCGTGCTCAAGGCCATCACCTTCGAGTCCATGAAGATGGACAAGAAGGACTGGGACCGCATCGTCGCCATCAAGTGACGGCGGAGCCCGCGATGTCATCGGTCATCGACGAGATGCCGCGCGTCCTGGCGGACGACGGCAGCTTCAACGCCCAGGACGAGGAGGTCGACCTGTCCGGCACGCCGGCCGAGGCCTGGATCGCCCTGGGCTTCTTCTGGCTGCTGGGCGCCACCGTGGTGCTGCAGTTCGTCACGCGCTACGTGCTGAACGACTCGGCGGCCTGGACCGAGGAGATCGCGCGCTACCTGCTGATCGCCACCGTCTTCACCGGCGCGGCGATCGGCGTGGCCAAGAACAACCACATCCAGGTCGACTTCCTCTACCGCTACCTGCCGGCGCCCGCCGCGCGGCTGCTGGCCACGGTGGTCGACCTGCTGCGCATCGTGTTCTTCGGCGCGGCGGTGGTGCTCACGCTGCTGCTGATCGACAAGCTCGGCGGCACGGCCCGCATGACCATGGTCGACCTGCCCATGGGCGTGGTCTACGCGGTGGTGGCGCTGGGCTTCGCGCTCATGGCCGTGCGCGCCGTGCGCGTGGCGCTGCGCCACCGCCAGCGCGGCTACACCGTGCTCGAGCGGCCCATGACGTCCATGGACGACGACTGAGAACCGACACAGAAGGTCCCCCGTGCTCAAGGTCCTGTTCCTCTTCCTGATGGCCGGCGGCCTGCCGGTCGCGCTGGCCATGGCCGGCTCGGTGCTGCTCTACATCCTGTGGTCGGGCAACCTGCCGCCGTTCGTGGTCATCCACCGCATGGTCGGCGGCATCGACAGCTTCCCGCTGCTGGCCGTGCCCTTCTTCATCCTGGCCGGCAACCTGATGAACAACGCCGGCATCACCAACCGCATCTACAACTACGCGCTGGCGCTGGTGGGCTGGCTCAAGGGCGGCCTGGGGCACGTGAACGTGGTGGGCTCGGTGGTGTTCGCCGGCATGAGCGGCACGGCCATCGCCGATGCGGCCGGCCTGGGCACCATCGAGATCAAGGCCATGAAGGACCACGGCTACGACACCGAGTTCGCGGTGGGCGTGACCGCGGCCTCGGCCACGCTGGGCCCGATCATCCCGCCCTCGCTGCCCTTCGTGATCTACGGGATGATGGCCAACGTCAGCGTCGGCGCCCTCTTCCTGGCCGGCATCCTGCCGGGCGTGCTGATGGCGCTGGCGATGATGGCCACGGTGGCGTACTTCGCGCACAAGAACGGCTGGGGCGGCGACATCAAGTTCGAATGGCACCGGGTGTCCAAGGCGCTGGTCGAGACCGCCGTCGTCATCGGCTGGCCACTGGCGGTGTGGGCGCTGGTCACCAAGGCCGGCCTGCCCGCGCAGCTGACCGTGACCGCCGCCCTGGGCGTGCTGTTCGTCATGGACCGGCTGTTCAGGTTCCAGGCGGTCCTGCCCATCATGACGCCCGTGCTGCTGATCGGCGGCATGACCACCGGCCTGTTCACGCCCACCGAGGGCGCGATCGCCGCCTGCCTGTGGGCCATGGTGCTGGGCTTCGCCTGGTACCGCACGCTCAGCTGGAAGATGTTCGTCAAGGTCTGCCTGGACACGGTGGAGACCACGGCCACGGTGCTGTTCATCGTCGCGGCGGCCAGCATCTTCGGCTGGATGCTCACCGCCACCGGCGTGACCAGCGCGATCTCCTCGTGGGTGCTGGGCTTCACCAAGGAACCCTGGGTGTTCCTGCTGCTGGCCAACCTGCTGATGCTGTTCGTCGGCTGCTTCCTCGAGCCCACCGCGGCCATCACCATCCTCGTGCCGATCCTGGTGCCGATCTGCCAGCAGCTGGGCATCGACCTGGTCCACTTCGGGCTGGTGATGGTGCTCAACCTGATGATCGGCCTGCTGCACCCGCCCATGGGCATGGTGCTGTTCGTGCTGGCCCGCGTGGCCAAGCTGTCGGTCGAGCGCACCACGGTCGCCATCCTGCCCTGGCTGGTGCCGCTGCTCGGCTCGCTGATCCTCATCACCTACGTGCCGCAGCTGGTGCTGTGGCTGCCCCGGCAGTTCTTCTGATGCAAGCCTTCATCCGTCTCCATCCCGACGACGACGTCGTCATCGCGCGCAGCCAGCTGGTCGGCGGCGCCACCGTCGACGGCGTGGCCGTGCGCGGCCTGGTGCCGCCCGGCCACAAGGTCGCGGTGCGCGCCATCGCGCCCGGCCAGCCGGTGCGCCGCTACAACCAGATCATCGGCTTCGCCACCCAGCCGATCGCACCGGGCGAGCACGTGCACGTGCACAACCTGGGCATGGGCGCCGAAGGCGGCGCCTTCGCCCGCGACCATGCGCCCGGCGCCGACGTGCAGCCCGCGCCGGCCCGCCGGCAGGCCACGTTCATGGGCATCCAGCGCGCCGACGGCCGGGTGGCCACGCGCAACTACATCGGCATCCTGTCCAGCGTGAACTGCTCGGCCACGGCGGCCCGCGCGATCGCCGACCACTTCTCGCGCCAGACCAACCCGCAGGCGCTCGCCGCCTTCCCGAACGTCGACGGCGTGGTGGCCCTCACCCACGGCACCGGCTGCGGCATGGACACCGAGGGCATGGGCATGCAGCTGCTCGAGCGCACGCTGGCCGGCTACGCCACCCACGCCAACTTCTGGGGCGTGCTGGTGGTGGGCCTGGGCTGCGAAGCCAACCAGATCAACGCCTGGCTGGCCCACAGCAGCCTGCGCGAGGGCGAGACGCTGCGCGTGTTCAACATCCAGGACACCGGGGGCACCCGCAAGACGGTCGAGAAGGGCATCGCACTGGTGCAGGCCATGCTGCCGCAGGCCAACGAGGTGCGGCGCACCCCCTGCGACGCCTCGCACATCACCATCGGCCTGCAGTGCGGCGGCTCCGACGGCTACTCGGGCATCAGCGCCAACCCGGCCTTGGGCGCGGCAGTCGACCTGCTGGTGGCGCACGGCGGCACGGCCATCCTGTCGGAGACGCCCGAGATCTACGGCGCCGAGCACCTGCTCACGCGCCGCGCGGTGCGGCCCGAGATCGCGGCCAAGCTGCTGGACCGCATCCGCTGGTGGGAGGACTACACCCGCAGCAACGGCGGCGAGATGAACAACAACCCCTCGCCGGGCAACAAGGCCGGCGGGCTGACCACCATCCTGGAGAAGTCGCTGGGCGCCGTGGCCAAGGGCGGCACCACCAACCTGCAGGCGGTGTACGAGTATGCCGAGCCGGTGGCGGCCAAGGGCTTCGTCTACATGGACACCCCCGGCTACGACCCGGTCAGCGCCACCGGCCAGGTGGCCGGCGGCGCCAACCTGATCTGCTTCACCACCGGCCGCGGCTCGGCCTACGGCTGCGCGCCGGCGCCCTCGCTGAAGCTGTCCACCAACACCGCCCTGTGGCAGCGGCAGGAGGAGGACATGGACATCAACTGCGGCGAGATCATCGACGGCACCTCCAGCATCCAGGCCATGGGCGAGCGCATCTTCCGGCTGGTGCTGGCCACCGCCTCGGGCGAGGCCAGCAAGAGCGAGCGCCACGGCTACGGGCAGAACGAGTTCGTGCCCTGGCAGGTCGGGGCGGTGATGTGATGGGGGTCACGCTCGCTCCCCAAGCCCTCGAGACCCGCGTCGCGGCCATCCTGCAGGCCGCCGGCAGCAGCGCCGCCGAGGCGCGGCAGGTCGCGGCCAACCTGGTGCTGGCCAACCTCAGCGGGCACGACTCGCACGGCGTGGGCATGGTGCCGCGCTACGTCGACGCGGTGCTCGAAGGCGGCCTGCAGCCCAACACCGCGATGCGCGTCGACCTGGATGCGGGCGCCCTGCTGCGCGTGGACGGCTGCCGCGGCTACGGCCAGGTGGTCGGCGTGCAGGCCATGGAGCTGGCGATCACCCGGGCGCGCGAACACGGCAGCTGCGTGCTCGCACTGGGCAATGCGCACCACCTGGGCCGCATCGGCCACTTCGCCGAGATGGCGGTGGCGCAGGGCCTGGTGGCGCTGCACTTCGTCAACGTGCTGTCGCGGCCCGTGGTCGCGCCCTTCCAGGGTGGCGACGGCCGCTTCGGCACCAACCCCTGCTGCATCGGCGTGCCGCTGGCGGGCCGCGAGCCCTTCGTGCTGGACTTCGCCACCAGCCGGGTCGCGCAGGGCAAGATGCGCGTGGCCCACAACGAGGGCCGCGCCGCCGAGCCCGGCACGCTGATCGACGAGGACGGCCGGCCCACCACCGACCCCGGCGTGGTGGTGGTGCCGCAGGCCAGGGGCGGCTACGGCGCCCTGCTGCCCTTCGGCGAGCACAAGGGCTACGGCTTGGCGATCGCCTGCGAGCTTCTGGGGGGCGCGCTCACCGCGGGCGGCACCTGGCACCGGCCGGCCGACAGCGCCCGCGCGGTGCTCAACGGCATGCTGGCACTGGTGATCGACCCGGCGCGGCTGGGCACGCAGGCCGCGTTCGAGGCCGAGGCCCTGGCCTTCGTCGACTGGCTGCGCGCCAGCCCCGCGGCGCCGGGCACCGAGGGCGTGCTGCTGGCGGGCGAGCCCGAGCGCCAGGCCCGGGCGCAACGCGCGCGCGACGGCATCGTGGTGGACGCCGCCACCTGGTCCGAGATCCAGGCCGCCGGGCGCAAGGTCGGGGCCTGAGCCGGCCGGCGCGGCTGGCGCCACGGGCACTTGTCCGACAGCACAGCCGCTCCCGTCCTGCGGCGGCGGCCCGCTTCCCGGGGTAGCGTCGGGGGCTACTCGCAAGCATGGGCCGGACGGCCCGCGGCGGCGCCACGCCCCGCGCCGCCGCCGGACGACGACCCCGATGAATCCTGCAGGCCCCGATGAACTCCTGTCCACCGGCATCCCGGGCTTGGACACGATCCTGGGCGGTGGGCTGACGCCGCACCGCATCTACCTGGTCGAGGGCGAGCCGGGCACCGGCAAGACCACCACCGGGCTGCAGTTCCTGCACGAGGGCCTGCGCTGCGGCGAGCAGGTGGTCTACATCACGCTGGCGGAAACGGCGCAGGAACTGTCCGCGGTGGCGACCTCGCACGGCATGCCGACGGAGGGCCTGCACATCCACGAGGTCCTGCCCACCGAGGACCTGCTGGCGGCCGAGCAGCAGTACACCACCTTCCACCCGTCCGAGGTGGAGATGGCGACCACGCTGCGGCTGATCCTGGGCGTGGTCGAGGAACTCAAGCCCAGCCGCATCGTGCTGGACTCGCTGTCCGAGCTGCAGCTGCTGGCCGACTCGCCGCTGCGCTACAGGCGGCAGGTCCTGGCGCTCAAGCAGTTCTTCTCCACCCGCCAGTGCACCGTGCTGCTGCTGGACGACCGCACCGCCTCGGCCTCGGGCGACCTGCAGGTGCGCAGCATCGCCCACGGCGTGATCCAGCTGGACCACCTGGTCAAGGAGTACGGCGCCGAGCGCCGGCGGCTGCGCGTGGTCAAGTACCGCGGGCGCAGCTTCCTGGGCGGCCTGCACGACTACAACCTGGTGCGCGGCGGCCTGCTGGTGCACCCCCGGCTGGTGGCGGCGCATTCGCGCGGCATCAAGGAGCGGGCCCAGTGCAGCACCGGCCTGCCCAAGCTGGACCTGCTGCTGGGCGGCGGCATCGAGCAGGGCACCAGCACGCTGATCGTCGGCCCGCCGGGCACGGGCAAGTCGTCGCTGGCCGCGCAGTTCGTGGCCGCGGCGATCGAGCGCGGCGACCGGGCGGCGATGTTCCTGTTCGAGGAATCGGCCAGCAACATGCTCCACCGCAGCGACGGGCTGAACCTGCGCATGCGCGAGGCCACCGAGGCGGGCGCGCTGACCATCCAGCAGGTCGACCCGGCCGAGCTGTCGCCCGGGCAGTTCGCGTCGGCCGTGTGCCGGTCGGTGGAGGACGGCGCGCGCGTGGTGGTGATCGACAGCCTCAACGGCTACCTGAACGCGGTCCCCGACGAGCGCTTTCTGACCACGCACCTGCACGAGCTGCTGACCTACCTGGGCCAGCACCAGGTGCTGACGATCCTGGTGGGCGTGCAGCAGGGCATGCTGGGCGGCACCATGTCCTCGGCCATGGACGCCAGCTACATCGCCGACAACGTGCTGATGCTGCGCTACTTCGAGGACGACGGCGCGATCCGCCAGGCCGTCTCGGTGTTCAAGAAGCGTGGCAGCGCCCACGAGCGCACCATCCGCGAGTTCTCGCTCACGCCGGCAGGCATCCAGGTGGGCGAGGTGCTGCGGGGCTACCGCGGCCTGCTGACCGGCGTGCCGCTGCCGCTGGCCGGCACGCCCGGCGCCGGGCTGCACGGCTGATGGAACGCCGCATCCTCGTGTACGGCCCGCCGGGCCGCGATGCGGCCGTGGTCGAGCGGGTGTTCCAGGCCGCCGCGATCGCGGTGGGCCACTGCGCCACCCCCGACGCGCTGGCGCAGGAGCTGGCCGCCGGCGCCGGGGCGCTGATGCTGTACGAGGAGACGCTGCAGCCGGCCACCCTGGGCGTGCTGTCGGCGCACCTGCGGCAGCAACGGCCCTGGTCGGACCTGCCGATCCTGCTGCTGGCCAAGCACGGCGCCGAGTCGCTGGAGGCGCAGCGCGCGATCGAGATCCTGGGCAACGTCACGCTGCTGGAGCGGCCGGTGCGCACCATGGCGCTGGTGAGCGCCGCGCGCTCGGCGCTGCGGGCGCGCGACCGCCAGTACGAGGTGCGCGCGCTGGACCAGCGCAAGGACGAGTTCCTGGCGGCGCTGGCGCACGAGCTGCGGAACCCGCTGGCGCCCATCGGCAACGCGATGGCGATCCTGCAGCGCCAGCATCCGACGCCGCAGACTGCCCGGCTCACGGGCATCGTCGAGCGCCAGGTGCGGCACCTCAAGCGGCTGGTGGACGACCTGCTGGACATCGCGCGCATCACCAACGGCAAGCTGGAGCTGCAGCGCAGCCCCACCACCGTGGCCAGCGTGGTGCAGCACGCGGTGGAGATCGCGCAGGAAGGCATCGCCGCCAAGGACCACCTGCTGGCCGTGCACCTGCCCGACGGGCCGGTGCACCTGGACGCGGACCACGTGCGGCTGGTGCAGTGCGTGGCCAACCTGCTGGTCAACGCGGCCAAGTTCACGCCGCCGCAGGGCCGCATCACGCTGGCCGTGGACGTGGCCGGCCCGGTGGCCCGTTTCGCCGTGCGCGACAACGGCAAGGGGCTGGAGCCCGCGTTCCTGGACACCATCTTCGGCATGTTCGCGCAGTCGCGCACGCAGGGGGAGCCGGCGGCCGGGCTCGGGCTGGGCCTGCACCTGAGCCGCGCGTTCGCGCAGCTGCACGGCGGCTCGCTGACCGCCAGCAGCGCCGGGCCGGGCCGCGGCAGCGAGTTCGTGCTCAGCGTGCCGGCGGTGGTCGCGTCCGACGCCCCGCACGCGGACGAGCGCCGCGCCATCGACGGCCCGCTGCAGCGCCGCATCCTGGTGGTGGACGACAACGTCGATGCAGCCACCACGCTGGCCGACCTGCTGACCCTGCAGGGCGCCACCGTCACGGTCGTCCATGACGGCGCGCAGGCACTGGCCGCCATCGCGGCGCAGCCGCCCGAGGTGGTCGTGATGGACATCGGCATGCCCGTGATGGACGGCTACGCGACGGCGCGCGTGATCCGGAGCCGCGTACCGCGCGAGCAGCTGACCCTGATCGCGCTGACCGGCTGGGGGCAGTACGCCGACCGGGCCCGGGCGCTGGAGGCCGGCTTCGACCACCACCTGGTCAAGCCGCTGGACATCGACGCCCTGCTGGCGCGTCTGGCGCTGCCGCCGCCGAGCGCCGGCTAGCTGCCGTCCATGCGCGGCTGGCCGTTCGAGGCGGTCACGCCGCCATCGACGGGCAGGCACACGCCGGTGACCATCGCGGCATCGTCGCTGGCCAGGAAGGCCACGGCGCCGGCCACGTCGGCCGGCGTGGCCGGCCGGCCCAGCGGCATGCGTTCACGGAAGGCGGCCAGGATCTTCGGGTCCTGCTGCATGTCCTCGGTCATCGGCGTCAGCGTGAAGCTGGGCGCCACGCAGTTGACCCGCACGCCGTCCTTGCCGTGGTCCAGCGCCAGCGCGCGGGTGAAGTTGATGATCGCGCCCTTGCTGGCGTTGTAGAACGACAGGCTCCAGTCGCCGCCCATCCCCGACACCGAGGCCATGTTGACGATGCAGCCGCGCGTGGCGACCAGGTGCGGCATGGCCGCGCGGCAGCCGTGGAACACACCGCCGGCGTTGGTGGACATCACCCGGTCCCAGTCCTGCAGGCTGGCCTGCGTGACCCGGCCCTCGGCCGCCACGCCGGCGTTGTTGACCAGCACGTCCAGCCGGCCGAAGCGGGCGATGGTGGCGTCGACGAGCGCCTGCACCTGGGCGAAGTCGGCCACGTCGGTGGGGTGCACCAGGGTGCGCTGCGGATCCAGGTCGGCGGCCACGCGCGCGAGCTTGTCGCGGGTGCGGCCCGCGAGCACCACGCGGGCGCCCTCGGCGGCGAAGCGGCGGGCGATGCCCTCGCCGATGCCGGACCCTGCGCCGGTGACGATGGCGACCTTGTCGTGGAAGCGCTGCATGCCGGCAGTGTGGGCAGGCGCGCGGGCGCACCGGGTCGGTCGGGGCCGGGAAGGCGTGACGGTGCGGTGCGCATGGGGGCGCCGTGGAAGTCACTGGATCCCGGCCTTCGCCGGGATGACGAGGGGGGCCGGGATGACGAGGGGGTCGGGACGACGGGCCGGGGGCCGGGACGACGAGCGGGCGGACGGGGAGACGGGCCCCGGCTCAGCCGGGAATGGCGACCACGCGGCCGTCGGCCAGGGCGTAGACGCGGTCGCCGGGCGCGCGCTCGATGGGGTGCATGCCCGTGAAGCTGCCGTAGGCCGGCAGCACGCCCACCTGCCCGCCGAACCAGAAGCACGGCAGCCGCAGGCGGTCGTAGGCGCGGCCGTGCAGGCGCACGCAGGGATGCCAGTGGCCGGCGAGCACGTAGCCGGCGGCGCGGGGCTGCGGGTGGTGGCACAGCGCGAACGGGCCGAGCGTCCACGGCTCGTCGACCACGTCGATGCGCAGGGCCGCGGGCGGGTCGCCCGCGCGGTCGTCGTGGTTGCCGCGCACCAGCGTGACCGCGAGCGCGTCGTGGCGGGTGCGCCAGCCGGCCAGCGCATCGAGCACCGCCGGCGCGTGGGCGCGGCGCGAATGCAGGAAGTCGCCCAGCACGACCAGCCGGCGCGCGCCGGTGGCGGCCAGCGCACCGTCGAGTGCGGCCAGCGTGGCCTGGGTGGTGCCCTCGGGCACCGGCACGCCCAGGCGCCGGAAGCTCTGCGCCTTGCCGAAATGCGCGTCGGCCACCAGCAGCGCGTCGTGCGCGGGCAGGTGCAGCGCACCGCAGGGCAGCAGGTGCACGGCCTCGCCGGCGAGCGTGGTGGACAGCATGGGAACGGCAGGACGGCGGCCGCATGCCGCCGCGGATCAGCAGCGGCTCAGAGGATCAGCGCGAGGCTGGACTCGAGGTGCTCGGACGGGCTGCGCCGGAAGCCCGAGCGGGCGTAGCGCTGCAGGCGGCCGGCCACGAAGGCGGTGAGCAGGCCGGCACGCACGGTGGCGTCGACGGTGGGCGTGGCCGAGCCGGCGGCATCGGCCGCGCCGCGCAGGCACTGGCGCAGGGCCGACTCGATCTTGTCGAAGAACTGGTTCATGCGCGCCTGCAGGCGCTCGTTCTCGTAGACCAGGGCATCGCCCACCATCACGCGGGTCATGCCGGGGTTCTTCTCGGCGAACTGCACCAGCAGCGTGACGATGCGCGCGGCCTGGCGGGCGCCGGACTCGCCGGCCGGGTCGGCCGCGGCGCGCTCCTGCACCTGGTTGACCAGGGTGAAGACGCTCTGCTCGATGAAGTCGATCAGGCCCTCGAACATCTGGGCCTTGCTGGCGAAGTGGCGGTAGAGCGCCGCCTCGCTGACGTCCAAGCGCCCGGCCAGCGCGGCGGTGGTGATGCGCTCGGCGCCCGGCTGCTCGAGCATCTGGGCCAGCGCCTGCAGGATCTGCACGCGCCGCTCGCCCGGCTTGGGGCGCTGGCGGCGGGCCGGCGCGGCGGCGTCGTCGGCCGTGGGAGCGTCGGGGGAGCTGAGCGGGACGTCGGACATGGCGTCGGGCAATGGATGGGCTGCGGACCATTCTCGCACAGGGCCTGCGCCAGCCCGGCCGCAAGACCCTGCGGCGCCATGCGCCCGCAGGGCCAAGTGCGCGCTTACAACAACGGCTCCTGGTCGGGCCCCGGCAGCTGCACGGTCACGCGCAGGCCACGGCCGCCGGCGCCCTCGCCCAGCACCAGGCGGCTGCGG
This sequence comes from Comamonadaceae bacterium, assembly GCA_027484575.1. GTDB lineage: Bacteria > Pseudomonadota > Gammaproteobacteria > Burkholderiales > Burkholderiaceae_C > Ramlibacter. Next base: position 12,700 of record JAIXSQ010000010.1, on the reverse strand, counting down.
TGCACGCGGGCGATCTCCTGCGCGATGGCCAGGCCCAGGCCGGTGCCCTCGCCGGCCGTGCCCTGCACCCGGTAGAAGCGCTCGAGCACCCGGTCGCGCTCGGTGGGCGGCACGCCCGGGCCGTCGTCCTCGACCTCCAGCAGCGCGCCGCCGTCCAGCGGCTGGCAGCGCAGCGTGACGGTGCCGCCCGGGGGGGTGTAGCGCACCGCGTTGTCGACCAGGTTGGAGACCAGCTCGCGCAACAGCCAGGCATGGCCGGGCACCGTGGCCGGCCGCACGTCCAGGCCCAGGTCGATCCGCTTGGCGGTGGCGGCGTCCAGGTGCACCTCGAGGATGTCCTCGGCCAGCGCGCGCAGCTCGACCGGCTGGCGGGCCTGCGCCTCCATGGTGGTGTCGGCGCGCGACAGCGCGAGCAGCTGGTGCGCCAGCTGCGAGGTGCGGCGCGTGGCGGACCGCAGCTTGTGCACCTGCTCGGACGTCAGCGCCAGCTGGCCGCCCGCACCGGGCAGGCCGGCCGCCTGGGCCCAGGCCTCCACCTGCGCCTGCAGCGCCGCCAGCGGCGTGCGCAGCTGGTGGGCCGCATCGGCGACGAAGCGGCGCTGGCCCTCGGCCTGCGCGTTCACCAGCGCGAACAGCCGGTTGAGCGACTCGACCAGCGGCCGCACCTCCTCGGGCGTGGCCTGCTCGTCCAGCGGCGACAGGTCGCGCGGCGAGCGCTTCTCGACCGCCTCCTTCAGTTGCAGCAGCGGCCGCAGCGCCCGCTCGATGGCCCAGCCGATGGTGAAGGCTGCGGCGCCGATCAGCACCAGGTTGGGCAGCAGCACCTTCAGCAGGATCGACCGCGCCCACTGTTGCCGCGCGTCGGAGCCGTCGGCCACCGCCACCACCAGCTCGCCGGCCACCGTGGCCTGGCGCTGGCGGGCGATGCGCCAGGTCGCGCCCACATGCTCCTCGCTGTGCAGCTCCAGTTCGGCGTCGGCGGGGGCGAGCCCGGCCAGCCACTGGTCGCCGTGCAGCAGGCGGCCGTCGACGTCGGTGATGGCGAAGGCGGCGTAGCTGCCGCGGTCCTTGAGGAACTCGGCCACCGGCGGCGCCAGCAGCAGGGCCGGCACCTCGGCCGGGCCGGCGGCAGCGGGCACGACCGAGTCGGCCAGCAGCGGGATCAGCGCGCCCAGGCGGCGGTCCTGCTGCACCGCGACGTTGTCGGCCGAGCGGTAGTCGAACCAGGCGTTGCCCAGGCTGAGCAGCACCAGCGGCACCAGCAGCATCACCAGCAGCCGGGTGCGCAGGCCCGACAGCACGCGCAGGCGGCGTGCGGACGGCGGCCGCGGCCGCGTGGCGGGCGGCCGCAGGAACATCACGGCTGCGGCGGGTCCTGCAGCTCCAGCCGGTAGCCGAAGCCGCGGATCGAGCGCAGCGCCACGCCGTGCGGCTCGAGCTTGGCGCGCAGCCGCGAGATGTAGACCTCGACCGCGTTGGGCGTGATCTCCTTGTCCCAGCCGGTGAGCGCCTGCAGCAGCTTCTCCTTGCTGGCGGGCTTGGGCGCGTGCATCAGCAGGTACTCGAGCACGGTCCACTCGCGCGGGCCCAGGTCGATGGCGACCGAGCCGCCGCCGGCCCGCGCCGCGCTGGCGCGGCGGTTGGCGGTGTCGAGCTCCACCGGCCCGAAGCTGAGCACGGCGCTGGTGGCCGCCTGCGAGCGGCGCAGCAGCGCGCGCAGGCGCGCCAGCAGCTCGGGCAGCTCGTAGGGCTTGACCATGTAGTCGTCGGCGCCCAGGTCCAGGCCCTGCACCCGGTCCTGCAGCGCGTCGCGCGCGGTCAGGATCAGCACCGGCATCTTCTGGCTGGCCATCTCCGGCCGGCGCAGCCGGCGCGTGAGCTCCAGGCCGTCCATGTTGGGCAGCCCGATGTCGATGATGGCGGCGTCGAACAGCTCGGTGCGCAGCACCTCTTCGGCCCGCTCGGCGCTGCCGACCCAGTCGACCGCATAGCCGGCATCGGACAGGCCCAGCTTGATGCCGCTGGCGACCATCACGTCGTCTTCGACCAACAACAACCGCATCTCAGCTCCAGGGCATGCGCCTCGCGCCTCAGCGGCCGAGGCCGGCAGCGAGCGCGGAACCGGCTTGGCCGGGCCGCAGGTCGCGCCCCCCGGGGGGGAGCGCCGAAGGCGCAACGGGGGGGATCACTTGCTTCGGATCATGGTGCCGAAGGCCTGCTCGGTGAGGATCTCCAGGAGCATGGCATGGGGCACGCGGCCGTCGATGATGTGCACCGAATTGACGCCGCTCTTGGCCGCGTCGAGCGCGCCGCTGATCTTGGGCAGCATGCCGCCCGAGATGGTGCCGTCCTCGAACAGCGCATCGATCTCGCGCGCGCTCAGGTCGGTCAGCAGCTGGCCGGTCTTGTCCAGCACGCCGGGGGTGTTGGTCAGCAGCACCAGCTTCTCGGCCTTGAGCACCGTGGCGAGCTTGCTGGCCACCACGTCGGCGTTGATGTTGTAGCTCTCGTTGCTGTCGCCGAAGCCGATCGGGCTGATGACCGGGATGAACTGGTCGTCCTGCAGCGCCTTCACCACCGAGGGATCGATGGTGACGATGTCGCCGACCTGGCCCACGTCGTGCTCCTTCGTCGGGTCCTTGGCGTCGACCATCTTGAGCTTGCGCGCGCGGATCATGCCGCCGTCGCGGCCGGTCAGGCCCACGGCCTTGCCACCGGCCTGGTTGATCAGGCCCACGATGTCCTGCTGCACCTCGCCGGCGAGCACCCACTCGACGACCTCCATGGTCTCGGCGTCGGTCACGCGCATGCCCTGGATGAACTCGCCCTTCTTGCCCAGGCGGTTGAGCGCCTGCTCGATCTGCGGGCCGCCGCCGTGCACCACGACCGGGTTCATGCCCACCAGCTTGAGCAGCACGATGTCCTCGGCGAAGTCGGCCTGCAGCTCGGGGTCGGTCATGGCGTTGCCGCCGTACTTGATCACCATGGTCTTGCCATGGAACTTGCGGATGTACGGCAGCGCCTGGGCCAGGATCTCGGCCTTGTCACGCGGAGCGATCTGGGGGGTGTCGGGCATGGCGGGGGACGCGGGGAAAGAGCGCGGATTGTGCATCAGCACCGCAGCGCGGCCGGACGCCCCGCCGCCATCGCGCCGCCAGCCGCGGTCAGCGCGCCAGCACCTGCAGCACCACCCCGCCAGGCGTGGACACGTGGCGCACGATGGCCAGCCGCCCGTCGGGGCCCCCGGCCACGGCGAAGGCGCGCGGGGCATCGGGCCCGGGGATGCCGGTCGCCGGATCGAGGCCGACGATCAGCCAGTCGTCCAGGGCCACGGGCGGCCCGGCCGGCGTGCCGTCGGGGGCGAAGGCCTGCGTGCCCAGCCGCGACCTGGCCGTCACCGGGTTGCTGTCGATGAACTGCGTCACGCGTGCGAAGCCGGCGCTGCCCACGTCGACGAGCTGCAGGTCATCGGCCGGGCCGGTGCTGGCGATGGGGGACAGCCGGCTGCCGTCGGCGTCGTCCACGGCCCAGCTGGCCCGCAGGCCGGGCGAGCGCCAGCCCAGCACGACCCGGGTGCCGCCCGCAGGCGCACAGCGCAGGCCCAGCCCGGTGCCGGCCATGGGGGTGACGACCTCCGCGAGCAGGCGTTCGTTGCCCTGCGCACGCCCGGCGGCGTCGAGCGTCTGCGTGACGGCCGTGGCGGCACCGGTGGCGTCGGCCTGTGTCCAGGCGACGGCCAAGGCGCCCGCGGCCAGCGGCGCGAGGCACAGCTCGCCCTGCGGCACGTTGGCGCTGCCCACGCGCACGGTGCTGCCCCCGGAGCTGGCGCCGGGGGCGAAGCGGTGCACCAGCGCCCGGGCCGGCTCGCTGCGGTTGGCCGCCGCGGTCCAGCCGACCGCATGGCCACCGTCGGCCAGCGCCCGCACGACCAGCCGGTCGGACACGGACCAGTACAGCTGCGCATCCACCGGCTGCGGGCCGCCGCGCGGCGTGCCGTCGGGCGCGAACCGCTGCTGCGAGACGGTGATGGTGGTGGCTGCCGGCGTGAACGCCCGCAGGGTGGACACCGCCCAGGCCACCACGACGTCACCGCCGGCCAGCGCCGCCAGGTCGAACAGCGGGCGGCCCAGCGGCGTGGTGGCCACGGTCTGCACGCCCCCCATGCGGTTGCCGGCCGCGTCGAGCCATTGGAGCAGCAGCGTGTCCCCCTGCAGCCAGGCCACGGCCAGGCCGCCCTGCGGCAGCCGCGCCACGGCCGGGGCGGTGCTGGCCTGGGCGCTGCCCAGCTGCGCCAGGGTCACGGGGCCGAAGGCGCCCAGTGGTGCGACCGCCGATGCCGCCGGACCGCCGTCGGCGGGTGTGCCCGCCGCCGGGTTGCCGGCCCCGGCGGGGCTGGTGGCCCCACCCGCGCCAGCGGTCGACCCGGTGCCGCCCGCCGGTGCGCCGTCGCCGCCGCCACCACCCCCGCCTCCGCCACAGGCGGACAGGGCCAGGAACACCAGGATGGCAACGAGGCGGGCAAGGGGCATGGCGGACTCCGCTGGGGAGACACCATGGTTGCGGGCCGGTGCGCCGGGACCGATGCCAGCTCGCCACGCAAGGACCGGCAGCGGCTTCAGCCGTGACAGGCCGTGTCGGCAACACGCGCGCGGAAGCGATCGGTTGCAGGCGATGCAACCCCGGACACGCCGGGGCGCGCACCGGGTGCAGCGACGGGATCAGCCGCGCAGGCCCGTGCTGACCGTGGGGTGCGCCAGACGCACCCGCAGCTCGCGCTTGAGCCGCGCGTTGGCCAGCCGGCGCGACTCGCCCATGAAGCTCAGGAGCGACAGGGGCAGCTGCTCCTTCGCCGCATCCCGGGCCACGCGCGGTGGCCGCGGCAGGCCGTACAGGTCGGCGGCGAGGTCCATGTAGTCGCCCATCTTCAGCACCGTGTCGTCGCTGGCGTGCACCACGCGCTGCGGCCGGCCACGCCACAGCGCCGCGACCAGGGCGCGGGCCAGGTCGTCGGCGTGGATGTGGTTGGTGTAGACGTCGTCCTCGGCGCGCAGCACCGGCGTGCCGCGCAGCAGCCGCTCGCGCGGCGTGCCGCCGGCGCGGTCGGGCGCGTAGATGCCGGGGATGCGCAGGATGCTGGCGCGGGTGCGGGTCAGCCTGGCATGGCGGCGCACCTGGGACTCGGCGTCCACGCGACGCCAGGCGCGCGGGGTCGACGGGCGCACCGGCCGCGACTCGTCGACCAGTGCGCCGGCGCAGTCGCCGTAGACGCCGGTGGTGGAGCCGTAGACCAGCACGCCGGGCGCATCGCGCCGGCGCAGCGCCCGCAGCAGGGCGTCGGTGCGGGGATCGCGCCACCAGGCGGAGCGGCCTTCCCCCGGCGGCGGGGCCAGGTGCACCACGCGCTGGGCCAGGCCGGCCAGCCGGGCCAGCGTGGCGGGCGCGTCGAGGTCGCCCACCAGGGGCACGAGGCCGCGGGCGCGCAACTCGGGCACGCGTTGCGGCGAGGAGGTCAGCGCCAGCAGGCGCACCTGGGGCGGCAGGGCGCGGGCCACGCGCAGGCCGACGTCGCCGCAGCCGACGACGAGCACGCGGGGACGGCGGAAGCGCGCCGGGAGCGCGCCGAGGGGGGTCTGGTTTGAGGGCAAAATCCGGAGCTTCGACGTCGTGTCGACAGTCACTTCGAGGATAACAAGCATGAGCACTGCCGCCCCGGGCAGCTTCCAGGTCACGGTGCAGCCCAGCGGCCGCAGCTTCGGCGCGGCCGCCGACGAGACCTTGCTGGGCGCCGCCATCCGCCAGGGCATCGGCCTGCCGTACGGCTGCAAGGATGGCGCCTGCGGCTCCTGCAAGTGCAAGAAGCTGTCGGGCGAGGTCGAGCACCGCGCCCACCAGAGCAAGGCCCTGAGCCCCGACGAGGAGGCCGCCGGCTACGTGCTGACCTGCAGCGCGGTCGCCCTGTCGGACGTGGTGCTCGAGTCGCGCCAGGTCACCGACGAGAGCGCCTTCCCGGTCAAGAAGATGCCCTCGCGCGTGCTGTCGCTGGAGAAGAAGTCGCAGGACGTGATGCTGGTGAAGCTGCAGCTGCCGGCCAACGACACCCTGCGCTACCACGCGGGCCAGTACGTGGAGTTCATCCTGCGCGACGGCGCGCGCCGCAGCTACTCGATGGCCAACGCGCCGCACAACGGCCCCCACGTCGAACTGCACATCCGCCACATGCCCGGCGGCAAGTTCACCGACCACGTGTTCGGCGCGATGAAGGAAAAGGAGATCCTGCGGGTCGAAGGCCCGTACGGCAGCTTCTTCCTGCGCGAGGACTCGGCCAAGCCCATCGTGCTGCTGGCCTCGGGCACCGGCTTCGCGCCGATCAAGGCCATCATCGAGCACATGCAGTACAAGCGGATCGACCGGCCCACCGTGCTGTACTGGGGCGGCCGGCGGCCCGGCGACCTGTACATGGACAACTGGGTCAAGGAGCGCTGCGCCGAGATGGGCCAGCTGCGCTACGTGCCGGTGGTCTCCAACGCCCTGCCCGAGGACGACTGGACCGGCCGCACCGGCTTCGTGCACAAGGCGGTGCTCGAGGACTTCCCCGACCTGTCGGGCCACCAGGTGTATGCCTGCGGCGCCCCGATCGTGGTCGACTCGGCGCGCGACGAGTACACCCGCGTGGCCGGCCTGCCGGCCGACGAGTTCTACGCCGACGCCTTCACGTCCGAGGCGGACAAGACCCAGGGCTGAAGGGCCAGCAGAGGACGAGCGCGCTCGCCGGCTCTGCGCGGGCACCACGAAGCCACGGAGGCAAAACGTTTCTCATTGTTGACATCGCTCCGCGATTGATCACAATGAGATGCATGCCGAGCAAGGCGCCAGCCGTTCTTCCTGCCGCTGCGGCCCAGCTTGCCGAGTTGGGCGCTGCTTTGGCGCGCGAGCGCAAGCGGCTCAAGCTGTCGGCGACCGTGACGGCCGAATCCGCGGGCATCTCCCGCCTCACCCTGCACCGCATCGAGCGCGGCGAGCCGAGCGTGGCCGCCGCCGCCTGGGTGGCTGTGGCCGATGCCTTGCGACTGAAGATCGGCGTGCTGCCCGACCCGGCACGCGGCGATCAGGAGGGCGCAGCCCCGCTGCCCCAGACCATCCGCCTGGCCGACTACCCGCAGCTCAGGCAACTCGCCTGGCACCTGCATGCCAGCGACGCGCAACTCACGCCCGCCGAAGCATTGCAGCTGTATGAGCGCAATTGGCGGCACCTGGACCGCGGCGCCCTGCAGCCCCACGAGGTCGCGCTGATCCGGGAACTCTCGCGGCAACTCGGCGCCGGGGACCTGCGTGTATAGCCGCCCGCACCATCAGCAGATCGCGCTGGTGCTCGGCGCCTTCGACCCGCAGGTGCTGGTGGCGCACCGCTGCTACTTCGGCGGCGGAACTGCCATGGCGTTGCGCTACGGCGAGTACCGCCGCTCCGACGACATCGACTTCCTGGTGAGCGACCTGCCAGGCTATCGGGCGCTGCGCCAGGCCCTCGGTGGCTTGGCCGGCCTGTCGCCACTCATGCGCCAGGGCATGCGGCTGGATCTCGCGAGCGAGGTCCGCACCGACCAGTACGGCATCCGCACGCGCGTGCAGGCGGGCGATCGCACGATCAAGCTGGAGATCGTTCTGGAGGCACGCATCGCGCTGCAGGAGCCGCAGGCATACGACTGGATCTGCGGCGTGCCCGCACTGGGCGAGCTGGACCTGGCGGCCGAGAAGCTGCTGGCCAATGCGGACCGCTGGCCAGACGACGCCGTGTACAGCCGCGACCTGATCGACCTGGCCATGCAGGCAGCACCGACGAAGCTGCTGCGGGCCGCAGCCGCCAAGGCAGAAGCGGCCTATGGCCGCTCGATCGGCGACAGCGTGAGCAAGGCGGTCGAGCGCTTGCGCGAACGCCCAGGGCGTCTGGAGGAATGCATGCAGGCCCTGGCGATCGATGCGCAGCCGCGCGCCGCACTCTGGAGCGCGATCCTGCGGCTGCGGCGGGTGCTCGGCTCGACGTGAGCGGCGGCTCGACGCGGCTCAGGCCCGCACCCGGGCCAAGGCGTCGAGGTCCAGCAGGTTGGTGGGCGTCTCGCCCACCGTGTGGTGCGCACCGGTCAGCGTCTCGTGCAGGCGGTGCGCCACGTACCAGCTGGCGCGGGTGCGGGCCTCGCGGGTGTGCGAGCCCAGGCGCGGCGTGAGGTACAGGTTCTGGCAGGGATGCAGCGGCGACTCGCGCGAGGCGAAGCCCGTCTCGGCCCCGTCGAGCAGCGCCGACTCGATGCGGCCGTCGCCCAGGGCCGCGGCGAGCGCCGCCGGCTCGAACAGCTGCGAGCGGCTGATGCCCACCCACACCTGCCCCGGCTTGCAGTGCGCCAGCAGCTTGTCGTTGACGAAGCCCTGGTAGCGCGAGGCGTACATCACCTGCACCGACACCGCATCGGCCTGGGCCACCAGGTCCTGCACCGCCACCGGCTGGATGCCCAGCCGCTGCCAGATGGGCGCGCTGTGGTGCACCGCGGGGTCGTAGCCGATCAGGCGCGCGCCCAGTGCGTTGAGCATGAACGCCAGGGCATGGGCGGTGGGCGCCAGCCCCAGGATGCCCACCACGCTGCCGTGCAGCTCGCGCCCCATGCGGATCTCGGCGTGGCGCTGCCCCATCAGGCTGGAGGCGATGCCGCGCCGGTACAGCATCAGCAGACCGGCCAGCAGGAATTCGGCGTTGGAGCGCACGTTGGCCGTGCTGGCCTCGATCACGCGCACCTGGCGGGCGCGGCAGGCCTCCAGGTCGGTGTTGTCGGTGCCCAGGTGCATGCGGGCGACCGCCTTGAGCACGGGGGCGAAGTCCAGGAACTCGCGGGTGACGACGGACTTGCGCGGCAGCACCACGGCCTGGGCGTTGTAGGCGGCCTTGCGCAGCGCGCTCGCATCGGAGGCCAGCTCGGGCCGGTTGTCGACGCTGTGCCGCTCCTGCAACCAGGCCAGCGCCTCGGGGGCCAGCCGCTCGACCAGTAGGATGTCCACGTTCTCCGCGCTCCGTCTCGCTGTTCTGCGTGTTCGCTCGCTGCCTCAGGTGGCCTGCACCGCCTGCGGGAGGCGTCGCGCCGGCCCGCGACGTTGTCCGACAAGGGCATCAGCCGTTAGTCTCTTGGCTGAGATCGCCGAACCGGTGAAAACTCGCCGCACTGTATCCATAACACCCCCATCCGTCGATGTCCCAAAAGTCCAGCATCCGCAAGGCCGTGTTCCCCGTGGCCGGCCTCGGCACCCGGTTCCTGCCAGCCACCAAGGCACAACCCAAGGAGATGCTGCCCGTCGTCGACAAGCCGCTGATCCAGTACGCCGTCGAGGAGGCCTACGGCGCCGGCATCCGGCACATGATCTTCATCACCGGCCGCAACAAGCGTGCCATCGAGGACCATTTCGACACTGCCTACGAGCTCGAGCACGAGCTGGAGGCCGCCCACAAGGACGACCTGCTCGAGTTGGTGCACTCGCTGACGCCGCCGGACATGTTCTGCTCGTTCGTGCGCCAGCCCCGGGCGCTGGGCCTGGGCCATGCCGTGCTGTGCGCGCAGCCGCTGGTGGGCGACGAGCCCTTCGCCGTGCTGCTGGCCGACGACCTGATGTGCGGCAAGGACGGCGGCCCGTCGGTGCTGGGCCAGATGGTCGAGCAGTTCGAGCACACCCGCACCTGCATCCTGGCAGTGCAGGAGGTGCCCCGCGAGCACGTCAAGCGCTACGGCATCGTGGCCGGCCAGCCCGCCGGCGAGCACCTGGTCAAGGTCGAGCAGATGGTCGAGAAACCCAGCCCCGAGCAGGCGCCCTCGCGCCTGGGCGTGGCCGGCCGCTACATCCTCACGCCCGGCGTCTTCGAGATGATCCGCACCAACCCGCGCGGCGCCGGCGGCGAGATCCAGCTCACCGACGGCATCGCCCGGCTGATCGGCACCGAAGGCGTGCATGCCTATGCCTATGCCGGCAAGCGCTACGACTGCGGCAGCAAGGAAGGCTTCCTGGAGGCCACGGTCGAGCTGGCGCTCAAGCACCCGCAGATCGGCGCCAACTTCCGCGAGTACCTGCGCGGCGTGCAGACCTGAGCGCCCTGCCCCGCCCCAGAACGACGAAAGGCCCCCGCGGGGGCCTTTCTGCTGGGTGGGCCGGCTCAGCGGCGGCGCAGGATGTGGACGATCTCGTCGCCCAGCTGCTGCTGCTCGACCAGCTCGTTGCCGGTTTGGCGTGCGAAGGCCTGGAAGTCGCGGACCGAGCCGGGGTCGGTGGCCACCACCTTGAGCAGCTGGCCGGTGAGCATGTCGGTCAGCGCCTTCTTGGCGCGCAGGATCGGCAGCGGGCAGTTGAGCCCCTTGGTGTCGATTTCCTTGTCGATGTGCATGCCGCGATGTCTCCGTGTCAGCCGGGCATTCTAGGCCCAGCGCCGGGCCGGCCGGACCCGTGGGGCCGATTGGCTATAATGCGCGGCTTTGCTGGCCGGACCCGGGAGGGCGAGGCTGGGCAGATGGGTTACCGCCACCCCACTTGGCGAGGTGAGGCGCTCACGCCAGTGACCGCCGTCTTTGATTTTCCGGAGAGTGCGACATGGCACGCGTCTGCGACGTCACGGGCAAGGGCCCGATGGTCGGGAACAACGTTTCCCACGCCAACAACAAAACCAAGCGCCGGTTCGAAGTGAACCTGCAATACCGCCGTTTCTGGGTCGAGAGCGAGAACCGCTGGGTGCGCCTGCGCATTTCCAATGCCGGCCTGCGCCTGATCGACAAGAAGGGCATCGAAACCGTGCTGGCGGACCTGCGGGCCCGCGGCCAAGCCTAACCCCCGCGAAGGAGCACCACCATGGCAAGCAAAGGCGGCCGCGAGAAGATCAAGCTGGAGTCCACCGCGGGCACCGGCCACTTCTACACCACGAGCAAGAACAAGAAGACGATGCCCGAGAAGATGGCGATCATGAAGTTCGATCCCAAGGCTCGCAAGCACGTCGAGTACAAGGAAACGAAGCTCAAGTGAGCTTCAGGCCCTGAAGAACAAAGCCCCGCACTGCGGGGCTTTTTCTTTGGGTCGTTAGGCAGGGCGGCCGCAGCCACCCTTGCCTGCGGAACAGCGTTTAGAACTTGTAGGCGACGCCCACCGACAGCAGCTGCGACTTGGTCACGCCCGTGGAGTCCGAGGTGCCGAACTTGCCGAAGTTCTCGTACTCGGCGCGCAGGCTCACGTTCTTGTTGAGGCTGTACTCGGCGCCGATGCCGAACAGGGCACGCACCTTGGTCTTGCTGTCGGACACCGGCAGGCCGAAGGTGGCGTTGAACGCCGCGTTGTCGCTGTTCAGGCTGACTTCCGACTTGTTGCGGGTCAGGCCCAGCTTGCCGAACACGCCGAAACGGTCGTTGATGGCATACGTGGCCTTGGCGGCAACGAACAGTGCGGACAGGTCGGCCGTCGCCGCGCCGCTCACGCCGGTGGCGCTGTAGTTGTACTTGGGGCTGCCCAGGTCGGCGTAGCCGGCTTCGATCGCGAACGTCTTGCTCAGCTCGTAGCCGGCGAACAGCTTGTAGGCCGTCTTGCTGCGGCTCTGGCTCTCGGCCACGCCCGGGGTGGCCAGCGAGTAGTCGTTGCTGTCGAAGCTGGTGCGGCTCTGGCCGATGCTGCCACCGACGTAGACCTGCGCTGCGGCGATGGAGGGCAGAACGGCTGCGGCGAGCGCAACGGCGGAAAGTGCGTGCTTGATCATGGTGTGAGTCCCGATGGAGTTCTTCGTATGCGCTATTCCGGGAAGGAACAGCGCGTGCAATTTTACGAGTTTGAACTCAGCGAGATCCCTCACCCAAAGCGGTGAGGACGCCACACGGCAGCCTTCCCGGCGCAGTCCCTGGGGCTCAGTCGGCCCGCTTGCTCCACTCCACGAACTGCGGCTCGTGCCCGCGGGCCCGCAGCCAGTCGGCCAGCGCGTAGCCCGTGCCCGCCGGCCAGCACTTGACCTGCTCGGGCGCGTACAGCTTGTAGTCGACCAGCTCGGGTGATAGCCGCACCACGCCGTGGCCGCGCATGCCGTAGGCGATGATCACCTGGTTCATGCGCGTGAACTCGTAGACGCCGATCAGCGCCACGTCGGTGACCTCGAGGTTGGTCTCTTCCTTCACCTCGCGCCGGATGCCCTCGACGGGCGACTCGCCCGCCTCCATGAAGCCGGTGATCAGCGCGTACATCTTGCCGGGCCAGGCCGCGTTGCGCGCCAGCAGGATCCGGCCCTCGTGCTCGATCACCGCCGCCAGCACCGGCGTCGGGTTGTTCCAGTGCGTCCAGCCGCAGGCCGGGCAGCGCAGCCGCTCCTTGGGGCCGCCGTCCTCGTCGAGGGTGATGGGCTGCAGTTCGGTGGCGCAGGCCGGGCAGAAGCGGAAGCTCATGCCGGGAACACCCCAGTGGACAGGTAGCGGTCGCCCCGGTCGCACACGATGAACGCGATGGTCGCGTCACGCACCTGCGCCGCGACCTGCTGCGCCACCCAGCAGGCGCCCGCGGCGGAGATGCCCGCGAAGATGCCCTCCTCGCGTGCCAGCCGGCGGCACATCTCCTCGGCGTCGTCCTGCGTCACCAGCACCAGCTCGTCGACGTGCGACGGGTCGTAGATGCGCGGCAGGTACTCCTGGGGCCACTTGCGGATGCCCGGGAT
>JAIXSQ010000008.1 GCA_027484575.1 Comamonadaceae bacterium | reverse complement strand
CGGCCGGCGTGGCGGTCGGCGTCGAAGACCTCCAGGCCGTCGATCTTCTCGGACACACCGGCGAACTTGATCGGCGCGCCGGTGATCTGGCGCACCGACAGCGCCGCGCCGCCGCGCGAGTCGCCGTCCAGCTTGGTCAGGATCACGCCGGTCAGCGGCAGGGCTTCCTTGAAGGCCTTGGCGGTGTTGACCGCGTCCTGGCCCTGCATCGCGTCGACGACGAACAGCGTCTCGACCGGGTTGACCGTCGCGTGCAGCTCCTTGATCTCGGCCATCAGCGCTTCGTCGATGGCCAGGCGGCCGGCCGTGTCGACCAGCAGCACGTCGAAGTAGTGGCGCCTGGCGTGGTCCAGCGCGGCCAGCGCGATGTCGCGCGGCTTCTGGTCGGGTGCGGACGGGAACCACTCGCCGCCGGCCTGCTTGGTCACCGTCTTCAGCTGCTCGATGGCGGCGGGGCGGTACACGTCGGCGGAGACCGTCAGCACCTTCTTCTTGCGCTTCTCGATCAGGTGCTTGGTGAGCTTGGCCGTCGTCGTCGTCTTGCCGGCGCCCTGCAGGCCGGCCATCAGGATGACGGCGGGCGGCTGGGCGGCCAGGTTGATGTCGGCAACGCCTTCGCCCATCGTCGCGGCGAGCTCCTTGTGGACGACGGACACCAGCACCTGGCCCGGGTTCAGCGAGCCGACGACCTCCTGGCCGAGCGCCTTTTCCTTCACGCGGGCGATGAAGTCGCGCACCACCGGCAGGGCCACGTCGGCCTCCAGCAGGGCCATGCGCACCTCCCGCAGCATGTCCTGCACATTGCTTTCGGTGATGCGGGCCTGCCCGCGCATCGTCTTGACGAGGCGACTCAGGCGGTCGGAGAGGGTGGATGCCATGGAATTGGAGGGGCGGGTCGGCAGAACGCGCGACGGGCCAAAAGTACACTGCGTCCATGAGTTTATCGCCCGCTCCCCTGGGAGACGCCGCCGTAGGGCCCGGCGTCGCGCTGGCCATCGCCAGCGGCCTGGCACTGCTGGGCTATGTCTGGGTGGGTCTGCTGCGTGCTGCCCCGGGCGACGCCGCCGGCGCGCTCAGCCCGCCGCGCCGCTCGGTGCCGCCCATGGCGCTGGCCTGGACGGCCCAGTTCGTCGCGCTGTTCATCGACATCAGCGGCTTCGGCCTGGAGACGCGGGGCGCGCGCTTCGGTTTCGCGCCGGCGCTGTCCATGACGACCTGGCTGGTGCTGACGGTCTACCTGGTGGAAAGCCGCTTCCTGCCGCTGCACAGCGTGCGCCGCGTGCTGGCCTGGCTGGCCGCGGCGGCCGTGCTGCTGGCCTGGGGCTTTCCCGGCGAGAGCCGCCCGCTGGCCGCGTCGCCCTGGGCGCCGCTGCATTGGGTGCTGGGGCTGGTGTCCTACGGCCTGTTCGGCGTGGCCGTGCTGCACGCCGCGCTGATGAACCGCGCCGAGAACCGGCTGCGCCACAAGCAGGCGACGCCCGGCGCTTCATCGGGGCACATGCCGCTGCTGCAGCTGGAGCGGCTGACGTTCAACTTCGTCGCGGCCGGCGTGGGCGTGCTGTCGCTGGCCATCGTGCTGGGCTGGTGGTTCACGCCCGCCTGGAAGTGGGATCACAAGAATCTGCTGGCCGTGCTGGGCTGGCTGGTGCTGACCGGGCTGCTGGTGGGCCGGCGCATCTACGGCTGGCGTGGCCGCCGCGCCACGCGCTGGCTGTATGCCGGCGCGGCGCTGCTGCTGCTGTCCTATGCCGGGTCGCGCTTCGTGCTGGAGGTCATCCTGCAGCGCGGCGGGGGCGTGGTTTGAAGTATTTGTTGTTGCTGCTGTTGCTGGCGCTCGCCTTCTTCATGCTGGGCGCCCGGCGCGGCCGCCCGCGCGAGCCCGAGGCCCGCAACGACCGCCCCGCGCCGCCCGCCGAGCCGCGGGCCATGCTGCGCTGTGCCGAATGCGGCATGCACCTGCCCGCCGACGAGGCGCTGCCCGGCAAGGGTGGCGTGTTCTGCAGCGCGGCGCACCGGTCCAGCTTCGAGGCCCGCTGAGCCCGTGGCCGACGGCAGCTGGTTCGTTGAGTCGCCGCCGGTCGAGCCGGCCGAAGGCAGCGCGTCCTTCGACCGGCTGTACCGCGCCTTCCTGTCCGCGCGGGCCGCGCTGGGCCTGGCGCTGATCGCCGCCCAGCTCATCGCCGCCGCGCTGTTCACGGCGCCGGCACAGTCGACGCTGGCGCTGAGCGCTGCCTATGCCACCGCGGCGCTGCTGCTGTGGCTGCTGCCGCAGCTGCGCGATGGCGCCAGCGCGCGCAGCCTGGCCCGCATCAGCAGCCCGCACTGGTGGGCCGCCATCGGGCTGGACCTGGTGCTGTTCGGCGTGTTGCACGCGCTGGACCCCAGCGGCGTGAACTACGGCGCGCTGTTCGTGCTGCCGGTGCTGATGGCCGCCGTGCTGTGCCCGCGCCGGCTGGCGCTGGCCACCGCCGCGATGGCGGCGCTGGGGCTGCTGGCCGCGGCGGCGTGGTCGATGCTGCTGGGCGTGGACGTGGGCCTGAAGACGACACAGGCCGGTCTCGTCGGCGGTGGCCTGTTCGCCGTCAGCCTGCTGGCTGGCGAGCTGAGCGCCCGGCTGGCGCGCGAGGAACGGGCGGCGCGCGGCAGCCTGGCGCTGGCGCGCCAGCAGGAGCTGCTGAACCGCCTCGTCATCGACGAGATGCAGGAGGGCGTGCTGGTGGTGGACCGCCGCGGCCGCGTGCGTGCGATGAACCCGGCGGCGCGCACGCTGCTGGGCGCGGCCAGCGGCGAGCTGAGCTGGCAGCTGCGCGGCCGGCCCGACTGGCAGCCGCTGGTGCAGGCGCTGGAGCAGGCCCATGCCGCCGGCCGCGGCGCCGAGGTGGACGTGGCGCTGCCGCTGGAGAGCGGCGTCATGCGCAGCCTGCGGCTGCGGCTGCGCTTCACGCGCCAGCGCGAGGGCAGCGAGGAGCTGTGCGTGCTGTTCGCCGAGGACAACCGCGAGCTGCTGGCGCGCACGCGCCAGGAGAAGCTGGCCGCGATGGGCCGCGTGTCGGCCGGCATCGCGCACGAGATCCGCAACCCGCTGGCGGCCATCGCGCAGGCCAATGCGCTGATCGCCGAGGACGTGGCCGGCATGCGCGCCGAGCCGCTGACGCGCATGGTGGCCTCCAACGTGCAGCGGCTGAAGCGGCTGGTGGACGACGTGACCGAGGTGGCGCCCGGCGTGCAGCCCGACACGCAGGCGCTGGACATCAGCGAGCTGGTGCACGAGACCTGCGTGGACTGGGTGGTCGTCAACGGGCTGGACGCCGGCGCCGCCGACGTGGCGGGCCGCTTCCAGCTGCAGATCGAGGCGCCCGGCCTGGTGGGGCTGTTCGACGCCGAACACCTGCGCCGCGTGCTGGTGAACCTGCTGGACAACGCGCTGCGTCACGCCGACGACGGCCCTGGCAGCATCCGCGTGCTGCTCCGGCGCGACGGCGAGGGGCTGGCGCTGGTGGTGCGCAGCGCCGGCGCGCCGGTGCCGCCCGAGGTGGAGCGGCACCTGTTCGAGCCCTTCTTCTCGACGCGCAGCCGCGGATCCGGCCTGGGCCTCTATATTTGTCGCGAGCTGTGCGAGCGCCATGGCGGTCGCATCGACTTCCGCCGTGCCGCCGACGCCGCGGCCAACGAATTCAGCGTGCGCCTGGCGCAGCCCCCATCCGCATGACCCATGCCCCCACCGCGCGCCTGCTGGTTGTCGACGACGAACCCGACCTGCGCACGCTCTACGAGCTGACGCTGCTGCGCGAGGGCTACGAGATCGACAGCGCCGGCTCGGTGGCCGACGCGCTGGCCCACCTGCAGGCCGCCACCTACAGCGTCGTCATCACCGACATGCGGCTGCCCGACGGCTCGGGCCTGGCGGTGCTGCGCTGGCTGGAGCAGGCTGGCCGGCCGGAGAAGGCCATCGTGATCACGGCCTTCGGCTCGGCCGAGAACGCCGTCGAGGCGCTGAAGGCCGGCGCCTTCGATTACCTGACCAAACCGGTGGACCTGCGCCAGTTCCGCCTCGTCGTCGGCTCGGCGCTGGGCCGCCAGCCGGCGGCCGCGAAGGCGCCCGAGCCAGTGGCGACATCAACGTCGGACGCCGTGGGCCCGGCGACGGCGCTGCGGCTGGTGGGCGAGTCGCCGGCCATCCGCGCCGTGCGCGCGCTCATCGACAAGGTGGGGCGCAGCATGGCGCCGGTGCTGGTGCAGGGCGAGTCCGGCACCGGCAAGGAGCTGGTGGCGCGCGCCATCCACGACCACGGCACGCGCGCCGAGCAGCGCTTCATCGCCGTCAACTGTGGCGCCATCCCCGAGAACCTGCTGGAGGCCGAGTTCTTCGGCTACCGCAAGGGCGCGTTCACCGGCGCCAACGAGGACCGCGAGGGCTTCTTCCAGGCGGCCGACGGCGGCACGCTGTTCCTGGACGAGATCGGCGACCTGCCGCTGGCCATGCAGAGCAAGCTGCTGCGCGTCATCCAGGAGCGTTCGGTGCGGCCCGTGGGCGCGACGGCGGAGTCGCCCGTCAACGTGCGCATCCTCAGCGCGACGCACAAGGACCTGTCCGCCGAGGTGGCGGCCGGCCGTTTCCGGCAGGACTTGTTCTACCGCCTCAACGTCATCCAGATCCGCGTGCCGCCGCTGCGCGAGCGGCTGGAGGACCTGGGCCTCATCAGCAGCCGCGTGCTGGCGCGCATCGCGCAGGACGCCGGCGTGTCGCCCACGCCGCGGCTCACGGCCGGCGCGCTGCAGACGCTGTCGCGCTACGCCTTCCCCGGCAACGTCCGCGAGCTGGAGAACCTGCTGCACCGGGCCCTGGCGCTGGCGGGCGGCGAATGGATAGACACCGACGACCTGGGCCTGCCCGACACGCTGCTGGACGAGGGCCGCAGCGAGTCGCAGTTCGCGGCGCTGGAGACGCCCGTCGCCGCCGAGCCCATGGCCGAGGGCTTGTCGCTGCCGGAGCAACTGCCCGGCGACCTGGCGCTCTACCTCGACGAGGTCGAGCGCGCCATCCTGCTGCGCGCGCTGGAGCTGCACCGCTTCAACCGCACGGCCGCGGCAGCCAGCCTCGGGCTGTCGCTGCGCCAGATCCGCTACCGCATGGCGCGGCTGGCCATCTCGGCGGGTGACAACTGAGCGAAATCGCTCCTCGGGATTTGCCCTGCTTGAATCCGCCGCGCACCGCATGCGGCGGGTGAGGGCGCCGCTGCAAACCCAGCATCGGCGCGGCTTTGCGGGCCGCTTCGGTCCGCCAGCCCAATGCCGATGCGGGTCCCGTGTCGCGAGGCCCGATCAGATCGGGCAACGGCGCGTGTCGACGGTTTTTCCAGGGCATTTTGCGACCCGGGTTTGACACTAGGGGTAGTGCTTGAGGGGGCTTCAAGCCATAGATATAGTGTTCCTTCGTGATATCCTGCTGACCCAGTCGACCCCATGACCATCACCTCGGAATTGCTGTCTGCAGTGGCTTGGCCACCGCGGCAACCCACCCGAGGAACCAGCCGGAACGCCGGCCTGGCAATGGACCGGCGGGGCCGAAACACCACCACTCCAGCAACGCGCGATGCGTCGACCCTGCACCGGGTCTGTGCCGCGCTTTTGCCCGTCATTTCTCGATAAAAGGATCTCCTCATGCTGCATGAAGCCGCCTCGGGCCAGGCCGCCCCCGCTGCCACGCTTTCCTCGGGTTCTCCGGGCGCGTTTGGGTCCGACGCGCAAGCCCCCAGCGCCCCCGCGCTGTCCAGCTACCAGGCCTACCAGATCATTCGCCGCAATGGCGCCGTGGTCTCGTTCGAGCCGAGCAAGATCGCCGTCGCGCTGATGAAGGCCTTCCTGGCCGTTCACGGCACCAGCGGCGCGGCCTCGGCCAGCGTGCGCGAGACGGTGGAACAGCTGACCCAGAACGTCGTGCGCGCGCTGCTGCGCTCGCGCCCGAGCGGTGGCACCTTCCACATCGAAGACGTGCAGGACCAGGTCGAGCTGGGCCTGATGCGCAGCGGCCAGCACGATGTGGCCCGTGCCTACGTGCTGTACCGCGAGCGCCGCGCGCAGGAGCGCGCCGCCCAGGGCGAAGCCGCCCGCGCTGCCGAGCCGCAGTTCATGGTGATGGACGGCGGCGAGCGCCGCCCGCTGGACCTGCGCGCGCTGAAGTCGCTGATCGCCTCCGCCTGCGAGAACCTCGGTGCCGACGTGAAGCCCGAGCCCGTGCTGGCCGAGACCCAGCGCAATCTGTACGACGGCGTCGCCATCGACGAGGTCTACAAGGCCGCCATCCTGGCCGCCCGCACGCTGATCGAGAAAGACCCCGGCTACAGCCGTGCCACTGCCCGCCTGCTGCTGCACACGATCCGCCGCGAGATCATCGGCGGCGAAGTCACGCAGGCCGAGATGCAGACGCGCTACGCCGAGTACTTCCCCGGCTACATCAAGCGCGGCGTCGCCGCCGAGCTGCTGGACGAGAAGCTGGCGCAGTACGACCTGGCCAGGCTGGGTGCGGCGCTGAAGGCCGACCGTGACCTGCAGTTCGACTACCTCGGCCTGCAGACGCTGTACGACCGCTACTTCCTGCACGTGGACGACGTCCGCATCGAGATGCCGCAGGCCTTCTTCATGCGCGTGGCCATGGGCCTGGCGCTGGGCGAGATCGACCGCGAAGCCCGCGCCATCGAGTTCTACGAAGTGCTGTCGAGCTTCGACTTCATGTCCAGCACGCCGACGCTGTTCAACAGCGGCACGCGCCGCTCGCAGCTGTCGTCCTGCTACCTGACCACCGTGTCCGACGACCTCGACGGCATCTACGAGGCGCTGAAGGAGAACGCGCTGCTGAGCAAGTTCGCCGGCGGCCTGGGCAACGACTGGACCCCGGTGCGCGCGCTCGGGAGCCACATCAAGGGCACCAACGGCAAGTCGCAAGGCGTCGTGCCGTTCCTGAAGGTGGTCAACGACACGGCCGTCGCCGTGAACCAGGGCGGCAAGCGCAAGGGCGCCGTCTGCGCCTACCTGGAAACGTGGCACCTGGACATCGAAGAGTTCCTGGACCTGCGCAAGAACACCGGCGACGACCGCCGCCGCACGCACGACATGAACACGGCGAACTGGATTCCCGACCTGTTCATGAAGCGCGTCCTCGAAGGCGGCGACTGGACGTTGTTCAGCCCCTCCACCTGCCCGGACCTGCACGACAAGTTCGGCAAGGCCTTCGAGGAAGCCTACGTGGGCTACGAGCGCAAGGCCGACAGCGGTGAGCTCAAGCTCTTCAAGCGCATGCCCGCCAAGGACCTGTGGCGCAAGATGCTCTCGATGCTGTTCGAGACCGGCCATCCCTGGATCACGTTCAAGGACGCCTGCAACGTGCGCAGCCCGCAGCAGCACGTCGGCGTCGTGCACTCGTCCAACCTGTGCACCGAGATCACGCTGAACACCAGCGACTCCGAGACCGCGGTGTGCAACCTGGGCTCGGTCAACCTGGTGCAGCACCTCAAGGACGGCGCCGTCGACCAAGACAAGCTCAAGAAGACGATCCAGGTGGCGATGCGGATGCTCGACAACGTGATCGACATCAACTACTACGCCGTCAAGAAGGCCCGCGACTCCAACCTGCGCCACCGCCCGGTGGGCCTGGGCATCATGGGCTTCCAGGACGCGCTGTACGAGCTGCGCATCCCCTACGCCTCGCAGGAGGCCGTGGAGTTCGCCGACCGCTCGATGGAGGCCGTCTGCTACCACGCCTACTGGGCGTCGACCGAGCTGGCCAAGGAACGCGGCCGCTACAGCAGCTACAAGGGCTCGCTGTGGGACAAGGGGATCCTGCCGCCCGACACGCTGGAGCTGCTGGCCAAGGCACGCGGCGGCTACGTCGAGGTCGACCGCTCGGCCAGCCTGGACTGGGACGCGCTGCGCCAGAAGATCGCCCGCGACGGCATGCGCAACTCCAACTGCGTGGCCATCGCCCCCACCGCGACCATCTCCAACATCATCGGCGTGGACGCCTCGATCGAGCCGTGCTTCGGCAACCTGTCGGTCAAGTCGAACCTGTCGGGCGAGTTCACCGTCATCAACCACTACCTGGTGCGCGACCTCAAGCGCCTGGGCCTGTGGGACGACGTGATGGTCATGGACCTGAAGCACTTCGACGGCTCGCTGCGCCCCATCGACCGCGTGCCCCAGGAGGTCAAGGCGCTGTATGCCACCGCCTTCGAGGTCGAGCCGGTGTGGCTGGTCGAGGCCGCCGCGCGCCGCCAGAAGTGGATCGATCAGGCCCAGTCGCTGAACATCTACATGGCCGGCGCCTCGGGCAAGAAGCTGGACGACACCTACAAGCTGGCCTGGCTGCGCGGCCTCAAGACCACCTACTACCTGCGCACCATCAGCGCCACGCACGCCGAGAAGTCGACCGTGCAATCGGGCCGGCTCAATGCCGTGTCCTCCGGCGCGGGCGGCGGCATGTCGGCGCTCGATGCGGCGGCCGCGCAGGCGCAGGCCCAGATGGACGCCACGCCGGCGACCGACATCAAGTTCTGCGCGATCGACGACCCCACCTGCGAGGCCTGCCAATAAGCCGTCGATGACATCGTGTCGGCGTTCTCCGACAGGACGCCGATGCAAACCAACAACACAATCGCGCGGTGATGTGAATGGACACTTTGAAACACACATCACTGCTCTGATAATTCCGAGCACTGGATCTGACATGCTGACCTGGGACGACGAAGTCAAGCCCACACCGCCGAACCCCGCCCACAGCGGTTCCTGGAACCGCGAGGTGACGCATTCACCCTCGCAGCAGGCTGCCCTCCAGCCCGTTCCCGCTTCCATCCCCTCGCCTTCCGCCGCCGCACCGGTGCGCGTGCTCGACGACGGCGCGCAGGTGCCCGTGCAGCAGCGCGCGGCATCGCCGGCCGTGCGTGCCGACGCCGCCGACCACCGCCGCGTCTCGGCCGCCGACAAGCGCATCATCAACGGCCAGACCGACGTCAACCAGCTGGTGCCGTTCAAGTACAAGTGGGCCTGGGAGAAGTACCTGGCGACCTGCGCCAACCACTGGATGCCGCAGGAGGTCAACATGACCCGCGACATCGCGCTGTGGAAGGACCCCAACGGCCTGACCGAGGACGAGCGCCGCATCATCAAGCGCAACCTCGGCTTCTTCGTCACCGCCGACTCGCTGGCCGCCAACAACATCGTGCTGGGCACCTACCGCCACATCACGGCGCCCGAGTGCCGCCAGTTCCTGCTGCGCCAGGCGTTCGAGGAAGCGATCCACACCCACGCCTACCAGTACATCGTCGAGTCGCTGGGCCTGGACGAGAGCGAGATCTTCAACGCGTACCACGAGGTCCAGTCGATCCGCGACAAGGACCAGTTCCTGATCCCCTTCATCGAGGCGATCATGGATCCGGACTTCCACACCGGCACGCCCGAGAACGACCAGACGCTGCTCAAGAGCCTGATCGTCTTCGCCTGCCTGATGGAAGGCCTGTTCTTCTACGTGGGCTTCACGCAGATCCTGGCGCTGGGCCGCCAGAACAAGATGACCGGTGCCGCCGAGCAGTACCAGTACATCCTGCGCGACGAGTCGATGCACTGCAACTTCGGCATCGACCTGATCAACCAGCTCAAGCTGGAGAACCCGCACCTGTGGACGGCGGAGTTCAAGGCCGAGATCAAGGCCCTGTTCCTCAAGGCCGTCGAACTCGAGTACCGCTATGCCGAGGACACCATGCCGCGTGGCGTGCTGGGCCTCAACGCCTCCATGTTCAAGGGCTACCTGCGCTACATCGCCAACCGGCGTGCGACGCAGATCGGCCTGGAAGCGCTCTTCCCCAACGAGGAAAACCCGTTCCCGTGGATGAGCGAGATGATCGACCTGAAGAAGGAGCGCAACTTCTTCGAAACCCGCGTCATTGAATACCAGTCGGGTGGCGCTCTTTCGTGGGATTGAACGGCAACTGCATCCGCAGGTTGGGTTCGTGAAGTACAGCCCGCACCGCCGACCGGCCGACAAGAGCCGGCGGCGCGCGGGCCTCGGTGTTCGTGGGGTCGGGTCCGCCCGGCCCCCCGGATCGCCGGCAGCCACCAACAAGGCAGCCGGTGCTTAGCGTGTTGAGTTGATCAACTTGAACAGGAGATAGACATGGCAACTGCAAAGAAGGCCGCCGCCAAGAAGGCGCCGGCGAAGAAGACCGCCGCGAAGAAGGCTCCGGCCAAGAAGGCCACGGCCGCCAAGAAGCCCGCTGCGAAGAAGGCCGCTCCGGCCAAGAAGGCTGCGCCGGCGAAGAAGGCTGCTGCACCGAAGAAGGCCGCGGCGAAGAAGGCCGCAGCGCCCAAGAAGGCTGCTGCCAAGAAGCCCGCCGCGAAGAAGGCCGCTCCGGCCAAGAAGGCCGCTGCGAAGAAGGCCCCCGCGAAAAAGGCTGCAGCCAAGAAGGCCGCGCCTGCGAAGAAGGCCGCTGCCAAGAAGAGCACCGCCAAGAAGGCTGCTGCGAAGAAGCCTGCGGCGAAAAAGCCTGCTGCCAAGAAGGCCGCCAAGAAGCCTGCTGCCAAGAAGGCGGCCAAAGCGCCCGCTGCCCCTGCTGCGGCACCTGCTGCGGCGCCGGCTCCGGCTGCTCAGACCACGCTGAACCCGCAGGCCGCCTGGCCGTTCCCCACGGCTTCCAAGCCCTGAGGACGCGGGTCCACCGTTCGAAGGCCGCGCACTGCGCGGCCTTTTTCGTTTCAGGCAACCGGCCGACAGGCCGCGCCCCCCGGGCCCGCCACACTGGCCCGCATGGCCGATGCCACCCCTGCGCCCGTGCAGGCCGAACTGTTCGGCGATCTGCCCGTGCCACCGCCGTCCTGGCTGCCCGCGGGCATGCGCTACGAGCCGGGCTTCCTGTCCGCGTCCGAGGAGGCCGCGCTGCTGGCCCGCCTGGCCACCCTGCCGGTCGCGCCGATGCAGTACCACGGCCATGCGGCGCGGCGGCGCGTGGTGAGCTACGGCGGCAGCTTCGACTTCGCCGCGGGCCGCCTGCAGCCCGCCGATCCCCTGCCCGGCTGGCTGCAGCCCCTGGCCGGCCGCGCGGCGCTCTGGGCCGGCCTGCGGCCGGGCGACTTCGCGCAGGCGCTGGTGGCCGAGTACCGGCCGGGCACGCCCCTGGGCTGGCACCGCGACGTGCCCGACTTCGAGGACGTGGTGGGCGTCTCGCTGCTGGGCGAGGCCGAGATGCGCTGGCGGCCCTGGCCGCCGGTGGCGCGTGCCGCCACGCACCGGCTGCGGGTCGCGCCGCGCTCGATCTACCTGCTGCGCGGCCCGGCGCGCTGGGCCTGGCAGCACGCCGTGGCGCCGACGCCGGCGTTGCGCTGGTCGATCACCCTGCGCACGCCGCGCGGGCTCACTTGCCCTTGACGGCCAGCAGCTCGATCTCGAAGTTCAGCGTGGCGTTCGGCGGGATCACGCCGCCGGCGCCGCGCTCGCCGTAGGCGATGCCGGGCGGGCAGGTCAGCCTGGCCTTGCCGCCGACCTTCATCTTCTGCACGCCCTCGGTCCAGCACGGGATCACGCGGTTCAGCGGGAACTCGGTGGGCTCGCCGCGCTTGTACGAGCTGTCGAACTCGCGGCCGTCGGGGAAGGTGCCCCGGTAGTGCACCCGCACGACGTCGGTGGCGGCCGGCGAGGCGCCGGTGCCGTCCTTGAGCGACTGGTACACGAGGCCCGAGGCGGTGGTGGCGGGCGAGGTGGCCGGCGATTGGGCGAACGCGGCGCCGGCGGTGCAGGCCAGCAGCAGGGAAGCGAGGAGGCGCATGGGTCGGGGATTCCGGATCGGGATGGAGACAGCGGACGATGATAGGCGGCGCGGACCCCGGCCGGTCCCCGCGGGGGATCAGCGCCCGCCGCCCGCGAGCGCGAGTTGCCGCTGCAGCCGCGCCACCGCCTGCGCATCGCCGGCCTGCCGCGCCAGCGCCAGCTGCGCGCCCAGCCAGGCCAGCACCGGCCGCCGCCAGCCCTGGGCCGTGGCCGTGTCGGCGGCCAGCTGCAGCAGGGCCGGGCTGCCGGCGCCGGTGCGCACCGCCACGCCCGCGGCGACCAGGCGGGCCAGCGGGTCCTCGATCGCCGCCAGCGCGCGCAGGTCGCCGGGCGCGGCGGCCGCGCCACGGTGCTGCGCCGGCAGCAGGCCCGCGTCGGCGGGCCGGCCGGCCAGCCAGTCGGCATAGGCCCGCTCGGGCGCGGCCACGTCGGCACGCAGCGCCTCGAAGCCGTCGCAGGGATCGAACTGCAGGGACGCGACCTGCAGGGCGCAACGCGTGAGCTCGGCCCGCGCGACCTGCGTCGCGTCGGCGGTGGCGGCCAGCGCCCGGCGCGCTCGCGCGAACTCGGCCTCGGCCGCGCGCGCATCCCCCGCCAGCACCGCAGCGCGGTAGCGCGCGAGCGCGCCATGCGCCTGCACCTGCCAGTCGGGCGCGGGCGGCGCCGACGCACAGCCGGCCAGCAGCGCGAGCACGCCGGCCAGCACGCGCAGGCCGGTCCGCGTCACGGCACCCGCACCCGCGTGTCGCGGCTGAACGGCCACTTGCGGTCGATCTCGCCCAGCAGCCCGTCGACGCGGCGCAGGTTGGCCTCGACCTCGGCGCGCAACGCGCCCAGGTCCTCGGTGGCCACCCGCACGTTCGCGCCCACGCCCTGCGCCTCGGCCAGCACCGCATCGAGGCGGCGCAGGCTGCCGCGCGTGTCCGCCAGCAGGCCGTCGAGCTGGCGCACCGTGGCGCGCACGTCGCGCACCAGGCCCTCGGGCCCGAACACCTGCGCATCGGCGCGGCCGGCCAGGCCATCGAGCCGCGCCAGCAGCGCGTTGCTGCGCTCGATCGTGGCGACCAGCTTGCGCGCGTCGGCCTCGTTGCCCATGAGCACGCCCAGCCCGCCGCGCGGGCCGTTCAGCCGCTCGGTGGCGGCCTGCAGCTGCGCCAGCGTCTGGCGCAGCGCACCGTCGGCCGCGGTGAGCGCGACCGCGTTCTCCAGCGCCTCGCGCGCGGCGGCCACCACCCGCGGCAGCTCCGCGCTGGCGTCGCCCCGCAGCACGGGGCGCTCGGCGCCGTCGGGCAGGGCGGGGTCGGCCAGCACGCCGCTGTAGGCGCGGATCGCGGTGCCGCCCACCAGACCGCGCACCAGCGTGAACACGCTGCTCGTGCGCAGCCAGTGCGCGTCCTTGCGGGCCACGTCCACGACGATGCGCACGTGGCCGGCCGGCAACAGCTCGACCCTGCGCACCCGGCCGATCGGAAAGCCCGAGTAGGTCATGTCCATGCCCACGGTCACGCCCTCGGAGTCGTCGGTCGTGAGCACCAGCGTCTGCGTGGCCTCGAAGACGCCGCGCGCGTGCAGCAGGTACAGCGTGGCGCCGGCGACCAGCAGCACGGTGGCCAGCAGCAGCAGCCGCGCCTTGCGCGCCAGGTGCGGCACCGCGGGCGCGTCGCCGGGCTCGTCCACGGGCAGGGAGGTCTCGTCGGCCATCGCGCGCCCCGCCCTAGCCGTAGTTGCCGACCAGCGACACCGCCTCGAGCAGCAGCAGCACCGCGAACATGCGAACCAGGCCGCGCAGCGCGGCATGCTCGCGCGAGCCGGGCGCCAGCGAGGCCGGCGCGCCGGCGGCCATGGGGATGACCGCGACCGCCAGGCTGAAGAATGCGGTCTTGCCCGCGAAGATCAGCGCCACCGCCGGCGTGAACACGTGGCCGAACATGCGGGTGTACGCCGGCAGCCCGGCCAGCGTGCCGCCGTACACCGCGACGTAGGCGACCACGCCTGCCACGACGCAGCTCAGGGCCGCGAGCGTGACCGTGGCGAAGGCGCCGGCCAGCATGCGCGGCAGCACCTGCGCCACCAGCGGCTCGTGCCCGGCGCGGCGCAGGCGGGCGAACTCGCCGTCGTGGCGCATCTGCGCCAGCGCGGCGCCGTTGGGGATGGTCAGCGCAGGGCGACGAAGAGCGCGGCGGTCAGGGGCACGAGCTCGAGCACCAGCACCCGGATCACCATCTCCAGCGCGTACTGCGACAGGCCGTAGCTGGCGGCGGTAACCACCACGATGCGGGTGAGCACGACGGTGAGCAGCGCCACCAGCAGCGTGAAGCCCGGCAGCATCGGCGCGGTGTCCAGCCAGGCGTGGCGGGCGAGCGCGTGGCGCATGCGCAGGTCGCGCCAGCTGGCGGGCGACAGCGCCAGCACGAGCAGCATCGCGCCGAACTGCGCCAGCCGCCCCGCATCGGCCACCGCCTGCCACAGGGCGAGGGCCAGCCGGTCGAGCCGGTGGGTCCGCAGCAGGGCGCCGTCACGCATGCGGGGATCATAGCCACGGCCCCCGCACCGGGCGGGCCTGGTGCACAGTGCACGGATCGCAGGCGCGGCAAGGAGCACGACGATGGCACGGGGCACGCACGACTGGGACCTGGTGGTGGTGGGTGGCGGCAGCGGCGGGGTGCGCGCCGCGCGCCTGGCCGCGCAGCGCGGCGCGCGGGTCGCGCTGGTCGAGGCCGCGGCCCTGGGCGGCACCTGCGTGAACGTGGGCTGCATCCCCAAGAAGCTGTACAGCTACGCGGCAGGCTATGCGCAGGCCTTCGAGGAAGCCGCCGGCTACGGCTGGCAGCTGCAGCCGCCGGTGCTGGACTGGGAACGCCTGAAGGCCGCACGCGCGCAGGAGATCGCGCGCCTGAACGGCGTGTACGAGCAGATGCTGCTGGCCGCCGGCGTGCGCATCCTGCGCGGCTGGGGCAGCCTGGCCGGGGCGCACCAGGTGCGGGTGCAGGCCGAGCACGGCGCCGACACGCTGGAGGCGGCGCACATCCTGATTGCCACCGGCGGCACGCCCACCCGGCCCGGCGTGCCGGGCGAGGACCTGGCGGTGACCTCCGACGCGATGTTCGACCTGCCGCGCTTCCCGCGCCGCCTGGTGGTGCTGGGCGGCGGCTACATCGCCTGCGAGTTCGCCTCCATCTTCCAGGGCCTGGGCGCGCAGGTGCAGCTGCTGCACCGCGGGCCCCAGGTCCTGCGCGGCTTCGACGACGAGGTGCGGGGCTTCGTGGCGGGCGAGCTGCGCAAGGCCGGCCTGGACCTGCGGCTGGACTGCCGGGTGCAGGGCCTGCAGGCCGCGGGGCAGGCGGTGCAGGTGCAGCTGCACGGCGGCGAGCGGCTGGAGGCCGACGTGGTGCTGCTGGCCACGGGCCGGGCGCCCAACGTGGCGGGGCTGGGGCTGGAGCTGGCCGGCGTGCGGCAGCGCGCCGACGGCGCGATCGAGGTCGATGCGCAGCACCGCACCAGCGTGCCCTCGGTCTTCGCGGTCGGCGACGTGACGGCGCGGGTGCAGCTGACGCCGGTGGCGCTGGGCGAGGCGATGGACGTGGTCGAGCGGCTGTACGGCGAAGGCCGGCGGCAGATGGACTACGCCTGGCTGCCCACCGCGGTGTTCACCCACCCGGGCATCGGCAGCGTGGGCCTGACCGAGGAGCAGGCACGTGCGCGCTGCGGCGCCGTCACGGTCTACACCAGCGAGTTCCGGCCGCTGCGCCACACCGTCAGCGGCAGCAGCGAGCGCTGCCTGGTCAAGCTGCTGGTGGAGACGGCCACCGACCGCGTGGTGGGCCTGCACATGGTGGGGCCCGAGGCGGGCGAGATCGTCCAGGGCTTCGCGGTCGCGCTGCGCGCCGGCGCCACCAAGGCCCAGTTCGATGCCACCCTGGGCATCCACCCGACCATCGCCGAGGAGTTCGTCACCCTGCGCACGCCCACCCGGCAGCACGCGCCGGCGTGACCGCCCCATGACAAACGCCGGCGGCTCCCGAAGGAGCCGCCGGCGTCGTGGTGTGCGGTGCCGGGGCGGCGCTCAGTTGTACGCGCGGCCGTAGCGGGTCAGCGGCGCGTTCCTGGCCTCGTCCTCCGGCGGCAGGTAGATGGTGGTGCGGTCGATCTTGGCATCGTAGGCGGCGAGTTCCGCACTGGCGCTGCGGATCACGGCCCGGTCCAACGGATGGCACTGGCGCTGGCTCAGGGCGGCCAGCTGCTCGGACTTCTCGATCACCTCGCGCACGGCCGTCGGTTCGAGCATCAGGGCGAACGGATTGGCGGCCAGGGCTGCAGTCGACATGCGGACTCCTTCGATTTTCAAGTTTCTGGGAACAGGTTCTTGGTGAGGAAGGACTGTCGCGGCGGCCCGCCCCGACACGCGTCAGGGCCTTTCGTTACAGCTTGTAGGACATGCCCGCACCCCGTTGCGACGCCGGGCGCCGTGGGCCGGCTGGGCACAATGCACCGCATGCACACGCAGCTTCCACCCGCCGATCCCAGCCTCCACACCGACCCCCAGCAGGCCCTCGAGCGCGTGCAGGCGCTGTACGCGCAGCAGATCCAGCACCTGCGCGAGGCGATGCACCGCTACGTGGCCGGCGAGGACCTGCCCGGCCCGGTGCGGGCCTGCTATCCGTACGTGCGCATCCACACCGCCACCGCCGTGCAGCAGGAGGTGCTGGAGAACCTGGGGCTGTCCTACGGCTTCGTCGCGGGCACCGGCTGCTTCGAGACCACGCTGACGCGGCCCGACCTGTACGCGCCCTACTACCTGGAGCAGTTCCGGCTGCTGCGCGAGCACCACGGCGTGGAGCTGGAGGTGGGCCTGAGCCGGCAGCCGATCCCGGTGCACTTCTCCTTCGCCGAGAACGACCACCTGGAAGGCAACCTCACGCCGCAGCGCCGTGCGCGGCTGCGCGACCTGTTCGACCTGCCCGACCTGGGGGCGATGGACGACGGCATCGCCAACGGCACCTGGGCCGCGCAGCCCGGCGAGCCCAAGCCGCTGTCGCTGTTCACCGCCGCCCGCGTCGACTACTCGCTGCACCGCCTGCGCCACTACACGGGCACCGCGCCGGACTGGTTCCAGAACTACGTGCTGTTCACCAACTACCAGTTCTACATCGACGAGTTCGTGCGCCTGGGCCACGAGGAGATGGCGCGCGCCGGCAGCGACTACACCGCCTTCGTGGAGCCGGGCAACGTGGTGACGCCGCGCACCGGCCTGGCCGACGGCGCGCCCAGCACGCCGCCGCGCAGCGCCTGGGGCAGCGCGCCGCCGCGGCTGCCGCAGATGCCGGCCTACCACCTGATGCGGCCCGGGCATGGCGGCATCACGATGGTGAACATCGGCGTGGGCCCGGCCAACGCCAAGACCATCACCGACCACATCGCGGTGCTGCGACCGCACGCCTGGCTGATGCTGGGGCACTGCGCGGGGCTGCGCAGCAGCCAGCAACTGGGCGACTACGTGCTGGCGCATGCCTACGTGCGCGAGGACCACGTGCTGGACGAGGAGCTGCCGGTGTGGGTGCCCATCCCCGCGCTGGCCGAGATCCAGCTGGCGCTGGAGAAGGCCGTGGCCGACGTCACCCGCAGCGAGGGCGCCGAGCTCAAGCGGATCATGCGCACCGGCACGGTGGCCAGCACCGACAACCGCAACTGGGAGCTGCTGCCCGGCAACGAGCCGCAGCGCCGCTTCAGCCAGAGCCGCGCGGTGGCGCTGGACATGGAGAGCGCCACCATCGCCGCCAACGGCTTCCGCTTCCGGGTGCCCTACGGCACGCTGCTGTGCGTGAGCGACAAGCCGCTGCACGGCGAGATCAAGCTGCCCGGCATGGCCAACCAGTTCTACCGCGAGCGCGTCGACCAGCACCTGCGCATCGGCATGCGCGCCATCGAGCTGCTGCGCGCCGGCGGCAGCACCCGGCTGCACAGCCGCAAGCTGCGGGCCTTCGACGAGGTGGCGTTCCAGTAACGCGTCCCGTCATCCCGGCGAAGGCCGGGATCCAGCGACTTCCGACGGCGTCCCTAAAGTCACTGGGCCCCGGCGTTCGCCGGGGCGACGACGAGAGGGCATCAGCCCCTGCGCGGCCTGACCTTGCCCGCCGCCTGCTTGGCCACCACGCGCGCCTGCTCCACGTCCGCATGCCGCGCCAGCGCCACGCCCATGCGGCGCTTGGCAAAGCTCTCGGGCTTGCCGAACAGCCGCAGCTCGGTGCCGGGCAGCGCCAGCGCCTCGTCGACGCCGTCGAACACGATGCCCTGGGCGTCGACGCCGCCGTAGATCACCGCGCTGGCGCCGGGCGTCTTCAGCGCGGTGTCCACCGGCAGGCCCAGGATGGCGCGCGCATGCAGCTCGAACTCGTTCTGCCATTGCGTGGCCATGGTGACCATGCCGGTGTCGTGCGGGCGCGGGCTGACCTCGCTGAACCAGACCTGCTCGCCCTTGACGAACAGCTCCACGCCGAACAGGCCCAGGCCGCCCAGGTCGTCGGTGACCGCCTTGGCGATGGCGCGCGAGGTCTCGAGCGCGGCCGGGTGCATGGGATGCGGCTGCCAGCTCTCGACGTAGTCGCCGGCCACCTGCACGTGGCCGATGGGGTCGCAGAAATGCGTCTGCACCCGGCCGTCGGCCCCCTTGGCACGGACGGTCAGTTGCGTGATCTCGTAGTCGAAGTCGATGAAGCCCTCGACGATCACCCGGCCGTGGCTGACGCGCCCGCCGGCCATGGCGTGGTCCCAGGCCTTCTGCACGTCGTGCGGGCCGTCGATCTTGCTCTGGCCCTTGCCCGAGCTGCTCATCACCGGCTTGACCACGCAGGGGTAGCCGATGCCGCCATCGATGGCGGCCTGCAGCTCGGCCAGCGAGTCGCAGAACTTGTACGGGCTGGTCGGCAGGCCCAGGGTCTCGGCCGCCAGGCGGCGGATGCCCTCGCGGTCCATGGTCAGGCGCGCCGCCCGCGCGGTGGGGATCACGGTGACCACGCCCGCGGCCTCGAGCTCCTGCAGCATGGGCGTGGCGATGGCCTCGATCTCGGGCACCACCAGGTGCGGCCGTTCGGCCTCGATCAGCGCCTTGAGCTGCGCCGGGTCGCTCATCGCGATGGTGCGGGCATGGTGCGCCACCTGCTGGCCGGGGGCGTTGTCGTAGCGGTCGACGGCGATGGTTTCCACGCCCAGGCGCTGCAGCGCGATCAGCACCTCCTTGCCGAGTTCGCCGCTGCCCAGCAGCATGACGCGGGTGGCGGACGGGGACAGGGGCGTGCCGAGGGTGGTCATGGCGGTCCTTGCGGGCAGGTCGGTGGAAGGGTTCAGCGGGCGATGCGGCCCATGGGCTCGCCCAGGCGCACGGCGCGGGCGGTCGCCCAGTCGGGGTTGAAGCTCACGATGCCCTGGGGGAACAGCATGACGACGGTGGAGCCGAGCAGGAAACGCCCCATCTCCTCGCCCTTCTTCAGCGCGATGCCCTGGCCGCGGTAGTCCCAGCGGCGGATGCTGCCGGGACGCGGCGGGTTGACGACACCGTGCCACACCGTGGCCATGCTGCCGACGATGGTGGCGCCCACCAGCACGTTCACGAACGGGCCGAAGGCAGTGTCGAAGACGCAGACCACGCGCTCGTTGCGGGCGAACAGGCCGGGGACGTGGCGCGCGGTCAGCGGGTTGACCGAGTACAGCTCGCCCGGCACGTGCACCATCTGCACCAGCGTGCCGTCGCAGGGCATGTGGATGCGGTGGTAGTCCTTGGGCGAGAGGTACAGCGTCGCGAAGTGGCCGTGGTCGAAGCGGCGCGCCAGCTCGGCATCGCCGCCCACCAGCGCCGTGGTCGAGTAGCTGTGGCCCTTGGCCTGGAAGATCTGGTCGTGCTCGATCGGGCCGAACTGGCTGATCGCCGCGTCGACCGGGCACACCAGGTCGGCCGGCGCGATCGGCCGCGCACCCGGCTGGAGCGCACGCGTGAAGAACGCGTTGAAGGTGTCGTAGGCCTCGGGGCGCGGCTCGGCGGCCTCGGCCATGTCGACGCCGTAGTGCGCGATGAAGCGGCGGATCACCGCGGTGGTGAGCGCGCCGCCCCGCGCCCCGGCCAGGCGCCCCATCAGGCGGGTCAGCAGCAGCTTGGGCAGCAGGTGCTGCGCCTGGATCGCCAACGGAGGGAACACGCGGGGCTCTTTCTCGGGAGGGGGAACGGTCGGGAAGGCGCCATTCTAGGGAGCGCACGCGGGCTGCCGCCCTGTGCCACACTGCGCCGCGATGCCCGAGCCCCTGTTCGCCGTCCGCCACCTGCGCAAGCGCTACGG
This sequence comes from Comamonadaceae bacterium, assembly GCA_027484575.1. Taxonomy (GTDB): domain Bacteria; phylum Pseudomonadota; class Gammaproteobacteria; order Burkholderiales; family Burkholderiaceae_C; genus Ramlibacter. The sequence goes on along the minus strand of JAIXSQ010000008.1, from coordinate 49,257 downwards.
CGAGGCCACCGTCGTCGACGACCTGTCCTTCGAGATCGCGCCCGGCGAGTGCCTGGGGGTGATCGGGCCCAACGGCGCCGGCAAGACGACCACCATCCGCATGGGCCTGGGGCTGGTGGCGCCCGACGGCGGCGAGATCGTCGCACTGGGCGGCCGCATGCCGGCCGACGCGCTGGCCATCAAGGCGCGGCTGGGCGTGGTGACGCAGTTCGACACGCTCGATCCCGACTTCAGCTGCGCCGAGAACCTGCTGGTGTACGGCCGCTACTTCGGCCTGCCCGATGCGCTGATCCGCGAGCGCATCCCGCGCCTGCTCGAGTTCGCCGCGCTGTCGCACAAGGCCGATGCGCGGCCGGGCGACCTGTCGGGCGGCATGCGCCGGCGCCTGTCGCTGGCGCGCGCGCTGGTCAACGACCCGCAGCTGCTGCTGCTGGACGAGCCCACCACCGGGCTGGACCCGCAGGCGCGGCACCTGATGTGGGAGCGGCTGCAACTGCTGCTGCAGCAGGGCAAGTCCATCCTGCTGACCACGCACTTCATGGACGAGGCCGAGCGCCTGTGCTCGCGCCTGCTGGTGCTCGACCACGGCCGCAAGATCGCCGAAGGCCGCCCGCGCGACCTGATCGCGCAGCACCTGGAGCCCGACGTGGTCGAGGCCTGGGGCAACGGTGCCGTCGCGCTGGCGGGCGGCGGCCTGCGCGCGCATGCGGCGCGGGTCGAGGTCAGCGGCGAGACGGTCTTCTTCTACACGCAGGACGCGCAGCCGCTGCTGCAGGCGCTGGCCGCCCACCGCGACGTGCGCACCCTGCACCGGCCCGCCAACCTCGAGGACCTGTTCCTCAAGCTCACGGGCCGGCAGATCCGGGAGGACGGTTGATGGACGTGCAGGTCTGGGGCCCGCCGCGGCTGTCAATGCGCTGGTGGCCCGTGTTCCGCCGCAACCTGCTGGTGTGGCGCAAGCTGGCCCTGCCCAGCCTGGTGGGCAACATCGCCGAGCCGCTGATGTGGCTGCTGGCCTTCGGCTACGGGCTGGGCGCGCTGGTCGGCCAGCTGCAGGTCGAGGGCCGCGCCGTGCCCTACATCGTGTTCCTGGCCAGCGGCTCGATCTGCATGAGCGCGATGAACGCGGCCTCGTTCGAGGCGCTGTACTCGGCCTTCTCGCGCATGCACGTGCAGAAGACCTGGGACGGGATCATGAACGCGCCGGTGCGGCTGGACGACGTGGTGCTGGCCGAGATGCTGTGGGCCGCGTTCAAGTCGGTGTTCACCGTCAGCGCCATCCTGCTGGTGATGCTGGCGCTGGGCATCAGCCACAGCCCCAAGCTGCTGGTGGCGTGGGCGATCCTGGCCTGCGCCGGCGTCACCTTCTCGTCGATCGCGCTGATCTTCAACGCCCTGGCCAGGGGCTACGACTTCTTCACCTACTACTTCACCCTGCTGCTCACGCCGATGATGTTCCTGTCGGGCGTGTTCTTCCCCCGCGCACAGCTGCCGGCGCCGGTGCGGGCGGTGAGCGAGTGGCTGCCGCTGACCAACGCGGTCGAGCTGGTGCGGCCGCTGTTCCTGGACCAGTGGCCGCAGCACCCGTGGCGCCACGCGGCGGTGCTGGCCGTGACCGCGGTGGCGGCCTTCTGGATCGCGCTGGCCCTGACGCGGCGGCGCTTCCGCGGCTGAGCCGCGGCACCGGCGAACCCCTTCCCGCCCGACCCGGCACCATCGGCCGGCGGTGCTGCGCGAGCCGATCAATTGCACGCAATTGAATTGCGTGCCACAATCCAGTTCATGCCACGCAGCAACGCACTCGCCCAGGTCCCGCCAGAGCAGGCGCTCGCGCTCGACCACCAGCTGTGCTTCGCCCTGTACTCGGCCTCGCTGGCCATGACCAAGCTGTACAAGCCGCTGCTCGACGCGCTGGGCCTGACCTACCCGCAGTACATCGCCATGCTGGCGCTGTGGGAGGAGGACGGCCCGTCGGTGTCGCAGCTGGGCGCCCGCCTGCGGCTGGACTCGGGCACGCTCACGCCGCTGCTCAAGCGGCTGGAGGCCGCCGGCCTGGTCGAGCGCCGCCGCGCGGCCGACGACGAGCGCCGCGTGCACATCCACCTGACCACCGCCGGCAGCCGCCTGCGCCAGCGGGCCCGGGCCATCCCGGCCTGCGTGCTCGACGCCTCGGGCTGCAGCCTCGACGACCTGGCGCGGCTGACCGGCGAGCTGCAGGCGCTGCGCGACCGCGTGGCCGCCTGACCAGGCCCGCTTCCGCTTCCTTCCACCACCGTCCCCACCCACCCCACGAAAGGCACTCCATGAAGACGCTCGACAAGGTCCTGTACACCGCCCACGCCCACACCACCGGCGGCCGCGACGGCCAGTCCCGCTCGGACGACGGCCGCCTGGCCGTGACCCTGAGCTCGCCCGGCACCAGCGGCACCGGCACCAACCCCGAGCAGCTGTTCGCGGCCGGCTACTCGGCCTGCTTCATCGGCGCGATGAAGGCGGTGGCCGGCAAGACCAAGGTGACCCTGCCGCAGGACCTGGCCGTCGACGCCGACGTGGACCTGGGCCCGGTGGGCCAGGCCTACGGCATCGCCGTGCGCCTGAAGGTGAGCCTGCCCGGCATGGACCGCGCCGCCGCGCAGCAGCTGGTGGACACCGCCCACCAGGTCTGCCCGTACTCGAACGCGACCCGCGGCAACATCCCGGTCGAGATCACGCTGGCCTGAGTCCCCGCGACGGCTTCACGCTGTCGCCTGCGCGGCCCGCCGGTGTTGAGCCGGCGGGCCGCCGTGCTTCAAGATCGCCCCATGACAGCCACCACCCTGCTGGTGCGCCAGGACGACCTGGCCACCACTCGCCTGCGCCGCCAGGACGCCACGCCGCTGGCCACCGGCCAGGTGCGCGTGACCACCGACACGCTGGCGCTGACCGCCAACACCGTCACCTACGCCGCCTTCGGCGAGGCGATGCAGTACTGGAAGTTCTGGCCCAGCGGCGAGGACGGCTGGGGCATCGTGCCCTGCTGGGGCTTCGGCACGGTGGTGCAGTCCCTGCACCCGGGCGTGGCCGTGGGCGAGCGGCTGTACGGCTACTGGCCGATGGGCTCGCAGGCCGTGCTGCAGCCGGGGCGGCTGTCGATGGCCGGCTTCCGCGACGAGGCGCTGCACCGGGCCGGCCTGCACGCGCTGTACAACCAGCTGCAGCGCTGCGCCGCCGATCCCTTCTGGACCGCGGCCTCCGAGCCGGTGCAGGCGCTGCTGCGGCCGCTGTTCACCACCTCGTGGCTGCTCGACGACTTCCTGGCCGACAACGACGGCTTCGGCACCCGCCGCGTGCTGCTGTCCAGCGCCTCGAGCAAGACCGCGTGGTGCATGGCCGCGCTGCTGGCGCAGCGGCCCGGCTGGGAGGTGGTGGGCCTGACGGCCGGCGTGCGGCACGGCTACTGTGAGGGTCTGGGCTGCTACCACCGCGTGCTGGCGTACGAGGAGCTCGACACGCTGGATGCGGCCACGCCGCTGGTCTACGTCGACTTCGCGGGCAACGCGGCGCTGCGCCGGCGCATCCACGAGCGATTCGGCGACGCGCTGCGCCACAGCAGCGCGGTGGGCGGCACGCACGTCGACCAGCTGGGCGGCGGCGGTGGGCTGCCGGGCCCGCGTCCCACCCTGTTCTTCGCCCCGGCCCAGGCCGCCAAGCGCGCCAAGGACTGGGGCGGCGACGCGCTGCAGCAGCGCTTGCTCGATGCCTGGCGCGCCCTGCTGGCGCGGCTGGAGCAGGCCGATCCGCCCTGGCTCGCACCCGTGTGGCACCGCGGCGCCGACGCGGCGCCCGCCGCCTGGGCCCAGGTGATGGCCGGCCAGGGCCGGCCGCAGGACGGGCACCTGCTGGACTTGCGCTGACGCAAGGCGGGCGCCGGCCGACCGTCCATCATGAACGGCCATGCGCCTGGCCCTGCTCTCCGACCTGCACGCCAACCTGCGCGCCACGCAGGCCTGCCTGGCCCATGCGCGCGCGCAGGGCGCCGGGCCGGTGGCGTTCCTGGGCGACCTCGTGGGCTACGGGGCCGAACCGGCGGAGGTGGTCGACCTCGTGCAGGCGGAACTGGCCGAGGGCGGCTTCGCACTGCAGGGGAACCACGACGAACTGGCCGTGCGCGGCGTGGCCGCCGCGGGCGCCGACGCGTCGGCCGGCGCCGCCAGCGCGGCCTGGACCCACGCGCAGCTGACGGCCGACCAGCGCGCGTTCCTGTCGGCGCTGCCGCTGGTGCACGCCGACGGCCCGGCGCTGTTCGTGCACGCGAGCGCCGACGCCCCCGCCGCCTGGCACTACGTCGACCATCCGCGGCGCGCGGCCGCCAGCCTCGAGGCCGCCTGCGCCGGGCCCGGCGTGCGCTACGTCTTCGGCGGCCACGTGCACCACCAGCGCCTGTTCTATGCGGGCCGGCGCGGGGACCTGATGGCCTTCGATCCCGTGCCCGGCGCGCCCATCCCCGTCGGTCCGCACCGCCGCTGGCTCGCCACCGTCGGCTCGGTGGGCCAGCCGCGCGACGGCGACCACCGGGCGATGTACGCCCTGTGGGAGCCGACGCCGGTCGCGCGCCTGACGTTCCACCGCGTGGCCTACGACCACCAGGCCGCTGCCGCGGCCATCCGTCGTGCGGGGCTGCCCGCGCAGTTCGCCGACCGCCTGGAGGAGGCACGATGAGACAACCCGCACCCGGCACCGAGATCGACGGCTTCGCGGTGCAGGAACTGCTGCACGCGGGGGGCATGGCGCAGGTCTTCGGCGTGGCCTATGCGAACGGGCGCAGCGCACCGTTCCCGCTGGTGATGAAGGTGCCGAAGATGGGTGGTGGCGACGGCGCCGAGAACCTGGTGGGCTTCGAGGTCGAGCAGCTGGTGCTGCAGTCGGTGAGCGGCCCGCACGTGCCGCGCTTCGTGGCCGCGGGCGACCTGGCCCGGCTGCCTTACCTGGTGATGGAACGCGTGCCCGGGCGCACGCTGCAGCAGGTGCTGGACGAGGCGCGTGCCGGCAAGGCGCCGCTGCAGCCCGAGGCGATCGCCCGCCTGGGCCATGCGATCGCCGTGGCGGCCCACAGCCTGCACCAGCAGAACGCGGTGCACCTGGACCTCAAGCCGGCCAACGTGATGCTGCACCCCGACGGCCATGCGGTGCTGCTCGACTTCGGCCTGAGCTGGCAGGCCCACCTGCCCGACCTGCTGGCCGAGGAGCTGCGGCCAGCGGTGGGCTCGCCCGCCTGGATCGCCCCCGAGCAGGTGGTGGGCATGCGGGGCGACCCGCGCAGCGACGTGTTCGCCATCGGCGTGATGCTGTACGAGCTGGCCACCGGCGAGCTGCCCTTCGGCGAGCCGCAGACCACGGGCGGGCTGCGCCAGCGGCTGTGGCTGGAGCCGCGGCCGCCGCGCGCGCTGCGGCCGCAGCTGCCGCCCTGGCTGCAGGAGGTGATCCTGCGCTGCCTGGAGCCGCAGGCCGCGCAGCGCTACCCGTCGGCCGCGCACCTGGCCTTCGACCTCGCGCATCCCGGGCAGGTGGCCCTGGGCGCCCGCGCGGCGCTGCTCACGCGCGCGCCGCTGCGCACGCGGCTGGCGCGCTGGCTGCGCGCCGCCGGCGCCTCCTACCAGCCCAGCCCGTTGCCGGTGGCGCAGGTGGGCGAGGTGCCGATCGTGATGGTGGCGCTGCCCCATCGCGACGTGAGCGACGCCACGCTGTATGCGCTCAAGTCCGCGGTGCAGCGCTCGCTGGGCATCCGGCCCGGGGCGCGGCTGGCCTGCGTGGGCGTGGTGTCGACGCCAGCCATGGGCGACGAGATCGCCTTGCACCGCGAACTGCTCGAGCGCATGCGGCGCTGGGCGCAGGGGCTGCGGCTGGACGGCCACCAGGCGTCCTTCCACGTGATCGAGGCGGCCGACGTGGCACAGGCCCTGGTCGCCTATGCGGCCGGCAACCATGTCAGCCTGCTGGTGCTGGGCGCCGCCACCCATGGCGTGCCGCTGCAGCGGCTGGTGCCCACGGTGCCGGCCCGGGTGGCCATGGCCGCGCCCTGCAGCGTGCTGCTGGTCAAGCAGGCGGTGCCGTTCGATGCGCTGGCGGTGGCGGCGCGGCAGGACATGCCGTCCGGTGACGCCGTGCCGGCCTGAGGCCGCGGGCGCGGGCACGACGGCTCCGCCCGCGGGCGCCGACGCGGGGGCGATCGCCGTCACCGACAATCGCGCATGCCCGCCGCGCATCCCTACGACACCCTCACCCCCGACACCGTGCTCGACGCGCTGAGCAGCGTCGGCCTGCACGGCGACGGCCGCCTGTTCGCGCTGAGCAGCTACGAGAACCGCGTCTACCAGGTCGGGCTCGAGGAGCCGGTGGAGGGCCACGCGCAGGTGGTGGCCAAGTTCTACCGGCCCGGCCGCTGGAGCGACGAGGCCATCGCCGAGGAGCATGCCTTCGCGGCCGAGCTGGCCGCGGCCGAGGTGCCGGCCGTGCCGCCGCTGGTGCTGCAGGGCCGCGCGCTGCACCACCACGCCGGGTTCGCCTTCAGCGCCAGCCCGCGCCGCGGCGGCCGCACGCCCGAGCTGGACGATCCCGAGGTCCTCGAGTGGATCGGCCGCTTCCTGGCGCGGCTGCACACGGTGGGGGCGGCCCGCCCCTTCGCGCAGCGCCCCACGCTGGACCTGCGCGAGTTCGGCTGGGCCGCGCGCGACTGGCTGCTGGCCAACGGCAAGGTGCCGCTGGACGTCGAGGCCGACTGGCGCCGGGCCTGCGACACCGCGCTGCAGGCCGCCGCCCAGGCGCTGGGCGGCAGCGACGGCGGCTATGCGCCGCGCCACCGGCTGCTGCGCCTGCACGGCGACTGCCACCCCGGCAACATCCTGTGGGTGCCCGGCGAGGGACCGCACTTCGTCGATTTCGACGACGCCCGCATGGGCCCGGCGGTGCAGGACCTGTGGATGCTGCTGTCGGGCGAACGCGCCCAGCGCCAGCAGCAGCTGGGCGCGCTGCTCGACGGCTACGAGCAGGTGCGCGACTTCGACCGCGCCGAGCTGCCCCTGGTCGAGGCGCTGCGCACGCTGCGGCTGGTGCACTACAGCGCCTGGCTGGCACGCCGCTGGGACGACCCGGCCTTCCCGCCGGCCTTCCCCTGGTTCGGCAGCAGCGACTACTGGAAGGGCCAGATCCAGCAGCTGCAGGACCAGGCCGAGGCGATGGAGGAGCCGGCGCTGGTGGCCTGAGCGCGGGCGGCGCTCAGCGCGCCTGCTGCGCCTCGCGCGGCTTGTTGGGGTCGTAGATCACGGTGCCCGTGCCCACCCCCACGCCCGCGCTGGCCCCGCCGCCGATGGGCGTGCTCACGCCCACGCCGGCGCCGGTGTAGACCTGCCCGCGCTGGTTGACGCCGACCCCCACGCCGACCGGGCCGACGCCCGTGCCCACGCCCACCGACAGCCCGCCGGTGCCGGCGCCGATGCCCACCGAGACCGGCCCCACCGGCACGCTGATGCCGGCGCCCGCGCCAAGGCCGCCCGCACAGCCGGCCAGGCCGCCGGCGAGCAGCAGCGCCAGCGGCGCGCGGGTGAGAAAGGCCAGGAGGGTTCGCATGGCACGACCATGCCCCGCGGCGGGCGGCCGGCGTGTGCGCCGGCGCCGCGTCCGCGCGTCGGCGCGCCTTCAGCGCACCGGGTTCTCGAGCGTGCCGATGCCGTCGATGGTGATGCGCACCACGTCGCCGGCCTGCAGGTACCTGGGCGGCTTGAAGCCGATGCCCACGCCCACCGGGGTGCCGGTGGCGATCACGTCGCCCGGGTACAGCGTGATGCCGGCCGAGATGGTCTCGATCAGCGTGGGGATGTCGAAGATGAGGTCGGTGGTCGAGGCGTCCTGCCGCAGCTCGCCGTTGACCCAGCACTGCACGCGGGTGCGGGTGCCGTCGCACTCGTCGGCGCTGACCAGCCAGGGGCCCATGGGGCAGAAGGTGTCGAAGGACTTGCCCATGTCCCACTGCTGGTGGCGGCTCTGCCAGTCGCGCGAGGTGACGTCGTTGACGATGGTGGTGCCCCACACGTGCGCCATCGCGTCGGCCTTCTGGATGCCCTTGCCGCCCTTGCCGATCACGATGGCCAGCTCGGCCTCGTAATCGATCGCGGTGGAGACGGCCGCGGGGATCTCGATGGTGGCGCCCGGCGCGACCACGCACTCGGGGACCTTGGTGAAGACGATCGGCACCGACGGGATGTCGCCGCCCGACTTGGCGCTGCTGTCGAAGCCGCTGCCGGCGAACTCCTTGGCATGCGCGTGGTAGTTCTTGCCGACGCAGAAGACGTTGCGGCGCGGCCGCGGCAGGGGCGCCAGCAGCTGCACCGAGGCCAGCGGCACCGGCGCGCCGGTGGCGGGCAGCGGCTGCCCGGCCGCCTGCAGGGCCACGATGGCCTGGGCACCCAGCGCGGCCTCGGCCGGCGGCAGCTGGAACGGCGCGACCGATTGCAGGTCGGCGGACACCAGCCCCACCTGGGGCTGGCCACGGTCGAGGTAGGCGGCGATCTTCATGCGGGTCAACCCTCAGATTTGGCGGCGCGGCAATGTAGCATGCTAACGCGCTGAAGGAGACACCCCATGCGCCGTCGCACCGCCCTGGCCGCCGCCCTGCTGGCCGCCACCGCCACCGGCCTGGTCCACGCCCAGGCCCCCTATCCGTCCCGCCCCATCACCATGGTCGTGCCCTTCCCGGCCGGCGGCCTGGCCGACATCGTCGGCCGCCCCGTCGCCGAGGCCATGGGCCGCGAGCTGGGCCAGCCCGTGGTGGTCGAGAACAAGGGCGGCGCCGGCGGCGGCATCGGCATGGGCCAGGCGGCCAAGGCCGCGCCCGACGGCTACACGATCCTGATGGCGCTGTCCTCGTACAGCGTGCTGCCCGAGGCCGACGGCCTGCTGGGCCGCGCGCCGCTGTATGCCTACGGCCAGCTGCGCCCCATCGCCCGCTTCACCGCCGACCCCACGGTGCTGGCCGTGCGTGCCGAGTCGCCGTGGAAGACGGTCAAGGACTTCGTCGAGGACGCCCGCCGCAACCCGGGCAAGCTGAATTACGGCTCCTCGGGCAACTACGGGACCATGCACGTGCCGATGGAGATCCTGGCGCAGACCGCCGGCGTCAAGATGACCCATGTGCCCTTCACCGGCGCGGGCCCCGCCGTGGTGGCGCTGCTGGGCGGCCAGGTCGATGCGGTGTCCAGCGGGCCGGCGACGGTGCTGCAGCACGTCAAGTCGGGCAAGCTGCGCGTGCTGGCGCACTGGGGCAACGGCAAGCTCGAGTCCATGCCCGACGTGCCGGCGCTCAAGGACCAGGGCTACCCCGCCGAGTACGCGCAGTGGTCGGGCCTGTTCATCCCCGCCGGCGTGCCCGAGCCCATCGCGCAGCGCCTGCGCGCCGCGGCCCGCGCGGCCGGCAACGATCCCAAGGTGCGCGAGGTGATCGGCAATGCCGGCAGCCCCATCCTGTACCAGGACACGCCCGACTTCGAGCGCTACGTGCAGTCGGACATCCGGCGCATGTCCGAGGTCGTGCGCAAGATCGGCAAGGTCGAATAAGCCAACGCAGGAGGCCGCATGCGCGCATCCGTCCCGTCCCTGACCCGCCGCGCGGTGCACGCACTGCTGGTCGCCGCCGGCCTGGCGGCCGCGCTGCCCGCGGCCGCGCAGCAGTGGCCCGCCCGGCCGCTGCGCATCGTCGTGCCGTTCGCGGCCGGCGGCCCGGCCGACAACTACGCGCGCTTCCTCGCGCAGCGGCTGCCCGAGCAGCTGGGCCAGCCCGTCGTGGTCGAGAACCGGCCGGGGGCCGGCGCGGTGATCGGCACCGATGCCGTGGCCAAGGCCCCGGCCGACGGCTACACGCTGCTGCTGATGTCGAACACGCAGACGGTCAACGAGACGCTGGTGCCCAACCGGCCCTACAACCTCGTGCGCGATTTCGCCGCCGTGGCGCCGATCAACTACTCCGACCTGCTGCTGGCCGCGCACCCCTCGGTGCCGGTGGCCGGCGTGCAGCAGCTGCTGGCGCAGGCCAAGGCGCGGCCGGGCAAGCTGAACTACGCCTCGTCGGGCACGGGCACGCCGTACCACATGGCCGGCGAGTTGTTCAAGAGCATGGGCGGCGTCTTCCTGGTGCACATCCCGTACAAGGGCAGCTCGGGCGCGCGCGCCGACCTGCTGGGCGGCCAGGTCGACCTGATGTTCGACGCCGTCACCACCATGGCCGAGCAGGTGCGCTCGGGCAAGGTCAAGGCCATCGCCACCACCGGCAAGCAGCGCTCGGCGGTGCTGCCCGACGTGCCCACCGTGGCCGAGTCGGGCCTGCCCGGCTACGAGGCCACGATCTGGCTGGGCGTGCTGGCGCCCAAGGCCACGCCGCCGGCGGTGGTCGCGCGGCTGAACGAGGCCATCACGAAGATCACCGGCCAGCCCGAGGTGCGCGAGGCCTGGGGCCGCCAGGGCGCGACCGCGCTCACCATGAGCCCGCAGGCCTTCGAGCGCTACATCCAGGACGACATCGCCAAGTGGGCCAAGGTGATCCGCGACGCGAAGATCACCGCCGACTGACCGACAGACCGACAGACACGAGACAAGGACCCGATGCAGACCGTCCACATCCTCAGCGGCGGCGCCGCGCATGGCCTGGTGCGCCGCCTGGGCGAGGCGCTGGCGACGCGGGGCCTGCAGGTGCAGGGCCAGTTCGGCGCCGTCGGCGCCATGCGCGACCTGCTGCTGGCCGGCACGGCCTGCGACCTGCTGGTGCTCAGCCAGACGCTGGTCGACGACCTGGAGCGGCAGGGCCGCGTGGCGCCCGGATCGGCCCGACCGGTGGGCCGCGTGCGCACCGGCATCGCGCTGCCGGCGGGGCAGCCGCCCCGCGGCGCGCCCGACGGGCCGGCGCTGGCCGCGCTGCTGCGCGGCGCCAGCGCGATCTACTTTCCGGACCCGGTCAAGGCCACGGCCGGCATCCACTTCATGGGCGTGCTGCGCCAGCTCGGGCTCGACCAGGAACTGGCCGCCCGCCTGCGCACCTTCCCCAACGGCGCCACCGCGATGCGCGTCATGGCCGACAGCGGCGACGCCGGCGCCGTGGGCTGCACGCAGTTCACCGAGATCCTGGACACGCCGGGCGTGCAGCTGACCGGTGCGCTGCCGCCCGCGTTCGAGCTGGCCACCGTGTACACCGCGGCCGTGCCCGCCACGGCGGTTGCGCCCGAAGCGGGTGCCGCGGTGGCCGACCTGCTGGCCGGCCCGGAAGCCGCCGCGGCGCGCGCCGCGGCCGGCTTCGATCCGCTCTGAATCCGCTCTGAACCGCCGGCTTACGCCAGCAGCGCGTTCACGCGCTTGACGTAGGCCGCCGGGTCCTCGGGCAGGCCGCCTTCGGCCAGCAGCGCCTGGTCGAACAGGATGTGCGCCAGATCGTGGAAGTGGACCGAGCCGTCCAGCTTCCTGACCAGGGCGTGGTCGGGGTTGACCTCGAGCACCGGCTTGGACTCGGGCACCGGCTGGCCGGCCTGCTTGAGCATGCGGGCCAGCTGCAGGCTCATGCCGTCGTCGCCCGCGACCACGCAGGCCGGCGAGTCGACCAGGCGCGAGGTCACGCGCACGTCCTGCGCCTTGTCCTTGAGCGCCTCCTTCAGCCTGGCCAGCACGGGCTTGAAGGTCTCGGCCGCTTCCTCGGCCTTCTTCTTCTCGTCCTCGTCCTGCAGCTTGCCCAGGTCCACCGCGCCCTTGGCCACCGACTGCAGCGGCGTGCCGTCGAAGTCGTGCAGGTGGTTCAGCGCCCACTCGTCGACCCGGTCGGCCATCAGCAGCACCTCGATGCCCTTCTTGCGGAAGACCTCCAGCTGCGGGCTGCTCCGCGCCGCCGCCAGCGTGTCGGCGGTGATGTAGTAGATCGCCTCCTGGCCCTCCTTCATGCGGCCCTTGTAGTCGGCCAGCGAGACGGTGGGCGTGTCGGCGCTGGTCGAGGCGAAGCGCAGCAGCTTCGCGATGCGCTCGCGGTTGGCGTAGTCCTCGCCCAGGCCTTCCTTGAGCACCGCGCCGAATTCGGCCCAGAACCTGGCGTAGCGGCCCTTGTCGGCCTCGCTCGCGGTCTCGTCCTTCTCGGCCTTGGCCATGTCCTCGAGCATCGAGAGCACGCGCTTGGTCGAGCCCTCGCGGATCGCACGCACGTCGCGGCTTTCCTGCAGCAGCTCGCGGCTGACGTTCAGCGGCAGGTCGGCCGAGTCGACCACGCCCCGCACGAAGCGCAGGTACACCGGCAGCAGCGCCTGGGCATCGTCCATGATGAACACGCGCTTGACGTACAGCTTCACGCCGGCCGGCTTCTCGCGGTTCCAGAGGTCGAACGGGGCGCGCGAGGGGATGTACAGCAGCTGCGTGTACTCGCTGCTGCCCTCGACCCGGTTGTGGGCCCAGGCCAGCGGCGGCTCGTGGTCGTGCGCGATCTGCTGGTAGAACGAGGTGTACTGCTCGTCGGTGACGTCCTTCTTGGGACGGGTCCACAGCGCACTGGCCTGGTTGACCGTCTCCCAGTCGTCGGTGCGCACCATCTCGCCGGGCTGGCCGTCGGCGCCCTCCTTCCACTCCTCCTTGCGCATCAGGATGGGCAGGCCGATGTGGTCGGAGTACTTGCCCACGATGCCCTTGAGCTTCCAGGTGGCCAGGTACTCGCCGGCGTCCTCGCGCAGGTGCAGCGTGACCGTGGTGCCGCGCTGGGGGCGGGTGATGGCCTCGACCTCGAAGGCCCCGGTGCCGCCGCTGGTCCAGCGCACGCCCTGCTCGGGCGGCAGGCCGGCACGGCGCGATTCGACCGTGATGCGGTCGGCGACGATGAAGCCCGAATAGAAGCCCACGCCGAACTGGCCGATGAGCTGCGCGTCCTGCTTCTGGTCGCCCGAGAGCTTCGCCATGAACTCGCGGGTGCCGCTCTTGGCGATGGTGCCCAGGTTGTCGATCGCCTCCTGGATGGACAGGCCGATGCCGTTGTCGGTGATCGACAGGGTGCGCGCGTCCTTGTCGAAATCGATGCGGATCTCGAGGTTGGGCGCGTCCTCGTACAGGCCGTTGTCGGCCAGCGCCTCGAAGCGCAGCTTGTCGCAGGCATCGGAGGCGTTGGAGACCAGCTCCCTGAGGAAGATCTCCTGGTTCGAGTACAGCGAGTGGGTGACGAGGTGCAGCAGCTGCGCGACCTCGGCCTGGAAGGACAGTGTTTGCTTGTTCTGGGACATGGGGATGGCGTCGATGAGGCGTCGAAGAAGACCGCGGCGGACATGGGGACGCCGGCCGCGGGTTTCAAGGCCCGGCCGGGTCGGGGCCGCCCGGCCCGGCGGGCACCCTGGCCGCCGCTGAAGGCTCCGGCCGACGGCCGGTGAGGCGCCGGCGACGAGCGGCAGCGGCGGCCATCCATCGGCCCCGCAGGCACGCACATCTCGCCAATCCGCACTGCTGCGCTGCAAAAACACCACAGATGGCGGCCGTGCGCGGCACAACCGGGACGTAGCGAATCGCTGCGTCGGCTTACGTTATTTCCTTAGGGTGTTACTTCCGGGATACTCCGTAGCAATTCGTAACGCCGCGGCCGAGCACCGCCCCGATGGCCTTCCAGCAGTGGCCGACCGACCTGCCCTCCACCATGCCCCCCGTCAGTTCTGCGCACTCCTGCTGGCCTGCCTCTGTGCCGGGCAGGGGTCTGCGTGGGCGCAGGACGGCGGCGCCGTGGTCGCGCAGGTGCAGTCGCTCGACCGCGAACAGGCCGAGCAGGAAAGGCTGCGCCGTCTGATGCAGTCCAGGCCCCCTGCCTACGAGGACCGTGTGATGGACGCCTCGGACCTGCCCGCCCTGGCGCCGGCCGACACCGCCGGCCAGGACGACGGCCCCCTGCGCTCGTGGTTCACCGAGACACGCGTGACCACCGGCCGCAGCGACAGTGGCGTGGTGCTGCGCATGTCCACCGAACTGGGCCAGCGCTTCGGCTACCGTCAGCAGACGGCCAGCCACGGCGAGTTCGTGATCGAGGCGGACCTGCGCAGCGGCCAGGGCCAGTCCGCCTTCGGCGCGGGCACCTTGGGACTGCCCCCGGCCTCCAGCGGCGAACGGATCACCGTCCGCAACCTGGGGTTCCCGGTCACGCCCCGCGTGTTCCTCGACAGCGCGCTGGGTGACATCGGCAGCGAGGTCACGGACGCGCTGGCCCGCACCTACCGCCTGTCGCTGGGCAACAGCGTGGTGCGCGGTGGCAGCGTGCGGCTGTCGGCGCCGTCGCTTGACGTGCGCGTGGGCACGGGCGAGCGCGGCCTGCTCGCCGGTGGCCCGTACCCCGGTTTCCGCCGCACCCAGGGCACCGTGAGCTGGCTGGGTGCCACCCGCCGTCTGGGCGAACGCGACGTCGTCGGCGTGCAGGTCAGCCACGGCACCGACCTGCCCGAGATCACCGCCAACGGCACGCTGGGCACCGGCTCGGTCCAGGTCTCCAGCGCTGCCGCGGCCTGGGGCAGCACGCTCACGCTGGGGCCAGGCCGCGACCTGCGCGGGCGCGTGATCGGGATCCACAGCCAGACCCAGGGCGGCAGCGCCGGCGCGACTTCGGCCAGCGCCGTGGTCGGCGAGGCCACGCTGCGCACGGGCGGGCAACGCCACGAGTTCGGCGCCTACGCGGCGCAACCGGGACTGCGCTTCGGCGACGTCAGCCTGCTCTTGGCGGACCGCGGCGCCTACTGGCGGCTCGACGCGACGCAACCGCGCCTGAGCTGGGGCGCCGGCCTGGACACCGACCGGCAGGATCCGCGTCCCGGGGTCCCGGCCATCGCGCGCACCACGGCGAGCGCCAACGGGTCCTGGCGCCTGGGCCGGCACGACGCGGTGGGCGCCTCGGGCACCTGGAGCCGCAGCACCTTCGACGGGCTGGCCGACGGCTCCGGCGCCCTGCTGACGACCGTCTCGCGCAACAGCAGCGCCTCCGTGTTCTGGCAGACGCGCATCGGCGGCATGGGGCGCAGCACCTTCCGCTACGCGGTGCGGCGCAACCTGCTGATCGCGGCCAACCTGCAGCCGGCCAGCGGCGAGGAACTGCTCTGGGAACAGGAGTGGATGACGAACCTGCGCGAGACGCAGCGCACCGAGTTCGGCACCACGGTGGGCGTCGCACGCGACCGCAGCACGGCGACCGAGAGCGTGCAGCCCACGGCAGGCGTGCAGTTCCGCCTGTGGCCCGACGCCGACTGGAGCGTGACCGGCACGCTGCGCTACACCGCGCGCAACAGCAACGTGTCCGTCACGCGCGGCTGGGCGGGTTCGGTCGACACCGACTACATGCTGGGCAACGGCTGGCGCCTGGGCGGGCAGCTGGTGCTCAACCAGGTCTCGCTGACCGTGCCCCAGAGCGTGTTCGCCGCGCCCATCGCCACCCGCACCAACGACGCCTACGCGTCCCTGTACCTGCGCTGGGAAGCCACGCGCGGCAGCCCGCCGGCCGCCCAGGGCGCACCCACCGGACTGGCCGGCACCGGTGCCGTGGAAGGCGTGGTGTTCTTCGATGCCAACCGCGACGGCGAGCGCCAGGTCAGCGAGTCGGGCGTCGCCGACGTGGAAGTTCTGCTGGATGGCCGCTATCGCGTGCGCACCGACCGCGAGGGGCGATTCAGCTTCCCGCTGGTGGGCACCGGTCAACACCAGCTTGCCCTGGTGCCCGAAACCGTGCCCCTGCCCTGGGGGCAGGGGACCGACGAGCCCCAGGCCATCGAGGTCCCGCTGCGAGGCGTGGCCACAACCCGCATCCCCGTGGTGCGGGTCGGGGAGTGAGGCCGCTGCCGCGGCCCTGATCAACGTGAGCTCATGAAAGGAACGACGACATGAAACGCAAAGTCCTCGCGATCGCAGCGGCGATCACCACCGGCCTCGGCGCCGGCAGCGCCGCTCTGGCGAACAGCACCTACGGCTTCAACGGCGCCGGCACCGGCACCGTCTCGGCCACCGCGTCGGTGCAGGTGACCATCAACGTGCCGAAGGTGATCGTGCTGCGCGTGGGCGCGGCCGGCGCCACGCAGGACACGGTGACCTTCGACGTGGCGCCCAACATCTCCACGGCCCCCGGACCCGTGGCCACCACGGGCAGCGGCAACGCCCAGGCCGCGACCTGGGACGCCGTCGCGCCCACGCTGAACGTCAGTGGCGGCGGCTCGCTGAACGCCTACCTCTGGCACAACAACTCCGGCAATGCCCAGCTGACCTGCTCGGCCAGCGCCCTGGGTGCCGGCGCGGGCTTCGCGTTGACGGACATCCTGGTGTCCAACGGCGGCAGCGGCCTGGGCCACCCGGGCGCCAGTGCGAGCTGCGGCACCACGGTGGGCACGCTGGCGCGCAACACGCTGCACAACGCCGCGTGGACCTACACGCTGAACACCACCAACATGGCCGCCGCCAACCCGGGCTCCTGGTCCACCACCATCACCTACACCGCAGCAACGCTGTGATCCCGCGCCGGGCGGCGGCGCGGCACCACCCTGCTCGCGCCGCCAGGGCCGGCTCCTGACGCCATGAAGTTCCGAACCGCCATCGCACTCGCGCTCACCGGCGCGGCACTGATTCCCGCCGTGTCACGCGCCGAGAGCACCTACGGCTACAACACCGCAGGCACCGGCACGGTGACGGCCACCGCACGCCTGAACCTGAGCGTGACCGTCGCCAAGCTGATCCTGCTGCGGGTGGGCACGGCCGGCGGCACCGTCGACACCGCCGCGTGGACCGTGGGCGCCAGCATTCCCGCCACGCCGACCGTGCCGGTCAACGGCAACAACACGGCCGTGAACTGGAACGGCGCGGTGCCCACCTTCGCGGTGTCGGGGAACCAGACCTTCACCGTCTACGCCTGGACCAATTCGACGACGGGCACCATCAACTGCGCGGTCGGGACGTGGACCGTGCCCGCCGGCGCGGGCGTCAACGTGCCGACCAACGCCAACTTCGCGGTGACGGCCACCGGCACCCTGCCGCACCCGGGTGCCAACCTGGGCGCCTGTGCCTCCACAGCGTTCCCGTCCAACACGGTGGCCACGGGCACGTGGCAATATGCGCTCGGCGGCACGCCTGCGAGCTGGGCGGCCGGCGTCTACAGCAACACCGTCACCTACACGGCCACCGGACTTTGAAACGCCCCACCGCGCGTCATGGCCGGGGCAACGCGGCCCCCGGCGCCCGGCATCTGCTGCGGGCGGGACTGACCGCACTCGCACTCCTGCCGCTGGCGGCATCAGCGGTGGTTTTCTACTTCGATGGCGCCGGTGGACGCAGCATCACGCTGCGCGTTGGCTCTGCCAACGCCGCGATCAACGCCGTGCGTTTCACGGTCAACAATGCCAACGTGGCGCCGTCACCGGGCCCGGTGACCGGCGTGTCGGAAGCCGGCGCCACCGGCGGGACGCCCGCTGGCGGCATCCTGTTCACGGTGCAGACCAACCGACGCACGGCGGTGCGCGTGCTGGCCGACTCCAGCGTGGGGCTCAGCTGCGTCGGTGGCGGCTGCGGCACCACGGTGATCCCGTTCGACACCATCGCCTGGACGTCGAACCAGCTGGCCACGGGCACCACCGCCGGACAGGACATCCAGAGCGGGCGCTTCAACGGGTCGGCCACGCAGCAGATCCTGTCGGTAGCGGTGCCGGCAGGCAGCGACAGCGTGCTGGTGCAGAACACCCTGGTCTTCACTTACGACAACAGCACGCTGTACCCGTCCGGCAACTACCGGGGCCGGGTGACCTTCACGGCGGTGGCGCCGTGATCAGGCACGCGGCCTTGCTGGCCTTCGCGGCCGCCCTGCTGGCCGGTGGCGCCGCAGCGCAGGTACGGCTCGACGACTCGGCATCGCCGCGCGGGCGGATCGACGCGCCGCTGGTGCTCAGCGAGCAGGGCATTCCGCTGGAGCAGTCGCTGCTGCCCCGCCTGGCCATCGTGCAGTTCGGCCGCGTGGCCTGGCGGCTGTCCACGGCGGCCTATGTGGGCCGGGACGCGCGGCTGTACTTCGTGGTGCCGGCCTTCGTTCCCGGGCTGCGCTCGGCTGCCGCGATGCGGGTGGACTGGGGTGGCGCCACGCGCTTCGCACCCGGGTCTCTGCGTCCGGGCCAGCGCCAGCTGGTGTGGACCGGCAGGATCGAGGGGCCCTGGATCGAGGACGCGATGGAGCTCAAGGTGCAGGTGGAGCTGGCGGCGATCGACGACACTTGGGCCCGCAATTTCTCCTTCCAGCCGCATTTCGAGATCGAGGTCATCCGATGAAGGCCATCCTGCCGCGGGCGTTCGCCACGATCGCCCTGGTCCTGCTGGCGCTGGCCGGCGCGCGCCAGGCCGTGGCCGGCCCCTTCGAGGTCGCGATCACGCCCTCGCGCTTCGAGTTGGGCAGCAAGCCCGGCGGCCGGGTCGGGCAATCGCTGACCATCTTCAACGTCGGCACCGGGCAAACCGATGTCGCGATCCGGACCCTGGACTGGAGCTACACGCCCGAAGGTTCGGTCTCCTACCACGAGGAACTGCGCCCCGGCAGCTGCCGCCCCTGGGTGACGCTGGAGCGGCGCACCCTGCGCGTGGCGCCGCGCGGTCGCGCGAGCCTGCGCTTCCAGATCGACGTGCCGGCCGATGCCAAGCGCATCGAATGCCGCTTCATGCTGGCCGTCGAGGGCGCGCAGCCCGCGTACCAGGTGCAGATGGACGGCACCGGCGCCCAGCTGAGCCTGCCGGTGAACGGGCGCATCGCGGTGGCGGTCTACCTGTCGGTGGACGGCGCCACGCCCAAGCTGGAGGTGCGCGAGGTGTCCGTGGCGAATGTCGGGGGCAAGCGCACGCCGGTGATCACGGTGGCCAACACGGGCGATGCGCATGCGCGGCTCGAAGGCTCGCTGGAGGCGGTGACGCCCGCCGGCCAGAAGCTGGAACTGGTGCCCGAGGGCACGCCGGTCCTGCCCGGTCAGACGCGGACGCTGCCGTTCAGCGTGCGCGGCGAGCCGAACCAGCGCCCGCCCGAGCTCGTGCTGCCGCTGAAGGTGAACGGCCAGCTCGACTGGTCCCAGGGCAGCTTCAAGATCGCGACGGAGTTCAAGTGAGGCGGCGTGCGCGCGCCCTGGTGCTGGCCGGGGCGGCCTGCACCGGCTGGCAGGTGGGCGCCGAACAGACCACCGCCACCGTGGGCAATGCGACCGCCCCCGTGAGCACCACGGCGCGCCTGGACTTCCTGATCGACATCGGCAAGTTCCTGTTCTTCCGGGTGGGAACCGCGGCCTACCCGACGGCCAGCGGCACCGTCGACACCGCGAACCTGGGCACCCTGCGCATCCCGCCGGGGGCGGTCGTGCCGGCGCCCGGCAACAACACCACCGTGGTCTGGGACGGCACGCTGCCCAGCTACGGCTCGGCTGCCGTGCCGGTCGAGGTGCGCAGCAACGCGGGGCAGATCACGCTGCGTGCCACGGTGGTCACGCCCCTGGCCAGCGGCGCGAACACCATCCCCTACACGCAGATCACGGTGAGCTCCAGCGATGCCGGACTGCCGGCGCCCCCGCTGCCGAACGCCGGCGCCGGAACCACGGTGAACGTGACCGGCACCTCGTTCGCCAACCTGGTGACGGAACGGGCCGCCGTCTGGACCTTCTCGTACGCGCCGGCCACCAGCCCGCCGGCGGGCACCTACACCGGGCAGATCAGCTTCACCGCCTCGTCGCTCTGACCGCCCCGCTCAGAACCGCTCCGACTCCCCCAGGTAGCGCCACTGCCCCACCGGCAGGTTCCCCAGCACCACGCGCCCGATGCGGATGCGCTTGAGGCCCACCACCTGCAGGCCCACCGCCTCGCACATGCGGCGGATCTGCCGCTTCTTGCCCTCGGTGAGCACGAAGCGCAGCTGCTCGGGGTTCTGCCAGTCCACGCGCGCCGGCTTGAGCGGCTGGCCGTCCAGCGACAGGCCGTGCCGCAGCAGCGCCAGCTTGTCGGCCGGGAACGCCGCCTGCACCTCGCGCGCGACGGTGCCCCAGGCCACCCGCACCAGGTACTCCTTCTCGACCTGCGAGTCCTCGCCGATCAGCTGGCGCGCCACGCGGCCGTCCTGCGTGAGCACCAGCAGGCCGGTGGAATCGATGTCCAGCCGGCCGGCCGGCGCCAGGCCGCGCAGCTGCTGCGGCGACCAGCGCAGCGCGCTGCGGTCCTCGCGCCAGCGGCTGCGCGCCTGCACCAGCATGGCCGCGGGCTGGTGCCCGTCCTCGGCCTGGCCGCTGACGTAGCCCACCGGCTTGTGCAGCAGGATGGTCGCCTGCTCGCGCTGCTGGCCGCGGGCGCGCGGGTCGACCTCGATGCGGTCGGCCGGCGTCACCTGCACGCCCATGGCGGCGGGCTGGCCGTTCACGCGCACCCAGCCACGCGCGATCCAGTCGTCGGCCTCGCGGCGCGAGCACAGGCCGAGCTCGGCCATGCGCTTGTTGAGGCGGGAGGTGGGGGCGCCGGGCGCGGAAGTGTCGGGCATGGGGCCGCGATTATCCCGGCCGCCCGGCGCGTGCCGCCGCGGGCAGGCCGGCCGGCGCGGCGGGCTCGTCGCCGGCGCGGGCCGCGTCCTCGCGCGGCAGCGCCGTGCGCAGCGCCGTCAGGTCCAGCACGCGCAGGCCGCCGTACTCGACGCGGATCGCGCCCTGCGTCTGCAGCGTGCGCAGCGCGGTGTTGACCCGCTGCCGCGACAGGCCCACCAGGTAGGCCAGCTCCTGCTGGGTGATGCGCAGCACCTCGCCGACGGCCGGGTAGAGCACGGGGTTGAACAGCGCCGCCAGGCTGCGCGCGACCCGCACGTCGGGGTCGTTCAGGCGGTCGATCTCGCGCGCGGCGATGAACTGCCCCAGCCGCTCGTTGAGCTGGCTCATCACGAAGCGGTTGAAGCCGATCGAGTGGTCCAGCAGCCAGTGGAAGGTGTCCACCGGCAGGCCGGCCACCACGCTGTTGCGCAACGGCTGGATGTTGTAGCGGTAGATCTCGCGCTTGAGCGCGGTGCCCTCGCCGAACCAGCCGCCGGGCGGCACGCCGGTGAAGGTGACGCTACGCCCCTGGGCGCTGTCCGTGCTCATCTTCAGCAGGCCCTCGATGACGCCGAACCAGTAGGTCACCGGCCGGCCCACGCGGCAGACGAAATCGCCGGGCTGCGCGTCGGCCACGGTGATGTGCGGCACCGCCCGCTCGGCCTCGGCCGGCTGCAGCACCCGCAGCCAGGGCACGCCCCGCAGTTCGGCCGCCGTGGGCGGGCGGCGCCGCTGGTGCAGGCTGGGAGCGGGGCGGTCGTGGGCCATGCGGGTTAGCACCTTCAGGAGATACCCGGAAATTGTCGTCGCAACGACATGCGGGCGTCAAAGTCCATCCTAGGATCTTTGTCACCAAGACACCGGTGCGACACCCGGACAAGGACACACCCGATGGAGACGACCTTCCCCCGCCTGCTGCTGCAGCACGCGGCGCAGCGCCCCGAGGCGGCCGCGATGCGCGAGAAGGAGTACGGCATCTGGCAGACCCTGCGCTGGGCCGACCTGGCCACGCTGGTCGAGCACCTGGCCTGCGGCCTGCACGCGGCCGGCCTGGCCCGCGGCGAGCACATGGTGGTGATCGGCGCCAACCGCCCGCGGCTGTACGCCACCGTGCTGGCCGCGCAGTCGCTGGGCGCCATCCCCGTGCCGCTGTACCAGGACGCCGCCGCGGCCGAATGCGTGTTCCCGCTGACCAACGCCGAGGTGCGCTTCGCCGTGGTCGAGGACCAGGAGCAGGTCGACAAGCTGCTGGAGATCCGGGGCCAGTGCCCGCAGCTGCAGGCGATCTGGTACGACGACCCGCGCGGGCTGCGCAACTACGACGAGCCGGGCCTGGGCGCCCTCGATGCGCTGGCCGAGGCCGGCGCCGCCGAGGCCGCGGCGCAGCCCGGGTTCTTCCGCGCGCAGGTCGACGCGGTGCAGCCCGACGACGTGGCGGCCATGTTCTTCACCTCGGGCACGACCGGCAATCCCAAGGGCGTGATGCACACCCACCGCACGCTGCTCGACCGCGCGCGGGCCGGCGCCGACTTCGACCGGCTCACCGAGCGCGAGGAGGTGCTGGCCTACCTGCCGCCGGCCTGGGTGGGGCAGAACATCTTCAGCTACGCCCAGTGGCTGGCCTGCGGCTACGTGGTCAACTGCCCCGAGTCGGCAGCCACCGTGACCATCGACCTCAAGGAGATCGGGCCGACCTACTACTTCGCGCCGCCGCGGGTGTTCGAGGGCCTGCTCACCAGCGTGATGATCCGCATGGAGGACGCGGCCGCGCCCAAGCGCCGGCTGTTCCACGCCTGCATGGCGCTGGCCCGCCGCGTCGGCCCGGCGCTGATGGACCGCAAGCCGGTGTCCGCCTGGGACCGCCTGCTGTACAAGGCCGGCGACCTGCTGGTGTACGGCCCGCTGCGCAACGCGCTGGGCTTCTCGCGGGTGCGCGTGGCCTACACCGCCGGCGAGGCGATCGGCCCCGACCTGTTCACCTTCTACCGCTCCATCGGCATCAACCTCAAGCAGCTGTACGGCTCGACCGAGACCGCCGTGTTCGTCTGCCTGCAGCCCGACGACCAGGCCCGCCCCGACACGGTGGGCGTGCCGATCCAGGGCGTGGAGGTCAAGGTGGCCGACAACGGCGAGATCCTGGTGCGCTCGCCGGGCCTGCTCAAGGGCTACTACAAGAACCCGCAGGCCACCGCCGAGGTGCTGACCAACGACGGCTGGTACCACACCAGCGACGCCGGCTTCATCGACGCCCAGGGCCACCTGAAGATCATCGACCGCGTCAAGGACGTGGGGCGCCTGAAGGGCGGCGCGCACGACGGCGCGATGTTCGCGCCCAAGTACGTGGAGAACAAGCTCAAGTTCTTCCCGCACATCAAGGAAGTGGTGGCCTACGGCGACGGCCGCGAGCAGGTCTGCGTGCTGGTCAACATCGACTTCGACGCGGTGGGCAACTGGGCCGAGCGGCGCAACCTGCCCTACGCCGGCTACACCGACCTGGCGCAGAAGCCCGAGGTGTACGAGCTGATCCGCGACTGCGTCGAGAAGGTCAACGCCGACCTGGCGGCCGACGACAAGCTGGCCGGCTCGCAGGTCAGCCGCTTCCTGGTGCTGCACAAGGAACTGGACGCCGACGACGGCGAGCTCACGCGCACCAACAAGGTCCGGCGCGGCTACATCGCCGACAAGTACCAGGTGCTGGTCGACGCGCTGTACGGCGGCAAGTCCGAGCAGTACGTCGAGACGCAGGTGAAGTTCGAGGACGGCCGCACCGGCAAGGTGTCGGCCACGCTGAAGATCATGGACGCGAAGATCTTCGCGCCGGTGGGAGCCGCCGCATGAACATGATGACCGAGGCCGCGCGCCTGGAGCAGGCGCCCCGCGGGCGCCAGCGCCGCCAGGGCGAGGTGATCCTGGACGTGCGCAACATCTCGCTGGCGTTCGGCGGCGTCAAGGCGCTGACCGACATTTCCTTCGACGTCCGCGAGCACGAGATCCGCGCGATCATCGGCCCCAACGGCGCCGGCAAGAGCTCGATGCTCAACTGCATCAACGGCGTCTACCAGCCGCAGCAGGGCACCATCACCTTCCGTGGCAACGAGTTCCGCCACATGAAGAGCCGGCAGGTCGCCGAGATGGGCATCGCGCGCACCTTCCAGAACCTGGCCCTGTTCAAGGGCATGAGCGTGCTGGACAACATCATGACCGGCCGCAACCTGCGCATCCGCAGCAACCTGCTGCTGCAGGCGCTGCGCATCGGGCCGTCCGAGCGCGAGGAGATCCGCCACCGCGAGAAGGTCGAGCGGATCATCGACTTCCTGGAGATCCAGGCCTGGCGCAAGACCCCGGTGGGCCAGCTGCCCTACGGCCTGCAAAAGCGCGTGGACCTGGGCCGGGCGCTGGCGATGGAGCCGCAGGTGCTGCTGCTGGACGAGCCCATGGCGGGCATGAACGTCGAGGAAAAGCAGGACATGTGCCGCTTCATCCTGGACGTCAACGACGAGTTCGGCACCACGGTGGTCCTGATCGAGCACGACATGGGCGTGGTGATGGACATCAGCGACCGCGTGGTGGTGCTGGACTACGGCAAGAAGATCGGCGACGGCGCCCCCGACGAGGTGCGCGCCAACCCCGAGGTGGTCAAGGCCTACCTCGGCACGACCCACTGAAGGCGCAAGGGACACGCGATGGGATTCTTCCTCGAGACACTGCTGGGCGGCCTGATGGCCGGCATGCTGTATTCGCTGGTGGCGCTGGGCTTCGTGCTGATCTTCAAGGCCTCGGGCGTCTTCAATTTCGCGCAGGGCGCGATGGTGCTGTTCGGCGCCCTGGCCATGGCGCGCTTCGCCGAATGGATCCCGGGCTGGACGGGCATCGACAGCAAGCTGCTGGCCAACGTCGCCGCCTTCGTGATCGCCGGCGCCATCATGTTCGTGGTGGCCTGGGCGATCGAGTGGCTGGTGCTGCGCCGGCTGGTCAACCAGGAAGGCGCCACGCTGCTGATGGCCACGCTGGGCATCACCTACTTCCTCGAGGGCCTGGGCCAGACCCTGTTCGGCAGCAGCATCTACAAGATCGACATCGGCATGCCCAAGGACCCGGTGATGGCGTTCGAGAGCGTGTTCGAGGGGGGCATCCTGATCAACCAGGAGGACCTGATCGCCGCGCTGATCGCCGCCGCGCTGGTGGCCGCGCTGTCGGTGTTCTTCCAGAAGACCGGCACCGGCCGCGCGCTGCGCGCGGTGGCCGACGACCACCAGGCCGCGCAGTCCATCGGCATCCCGCTCGAGCGCATCTGGGTGATCGTGTGGTGCGTCGCCGGCGTGGTGGCCCTGGTGGCCGGGATGATCTGGGGCAGCAAGCTGGGCGTGCAGTTCTCGCTGGCCACCGTGGCGCTGCGCGCGCTGCCGGTGGTGATCCTGGGCGGCCTGACCTCGGTGCCCGGCGCCATCATCGGCGGCCTGATCATCGGCGTGGGCGAGAAGCTCTCGGAGGTCTACATCGGCCCCATGGTCGGCGGCGGCATCGAGATCTGGTTCGCCTACGTGCTGGCCCTGGGCTTCCTGCTGGTGCGGCCGCAGGGGCTGTTCGGCGAAAAGATCATCGACCGCGTCTGACGCGTGTGACGAGGGACACCCATGCTTTACCGTGAGAACGGCCAGTTCAAGGCCTCCTACCGCGCCGACCAGCAGATCTTCCCGATCCGCCAGGACCGCCTGTTCGTGCTGGCGCTGCTGGCCGTCGCCTGGATCGTCGTGCCCGGCCTGGCCAGCGACTACGTCTTCCGCGCCGTGCTGATCCCGTTCCTGATCATGGCGCTGGCCGCCCTGGGCGTGAACATCCTGGTGGGCTACTGCGGGCAGATCTCGCTGGGCTCCGGCGCCTTCATGGCCGTGGGTGCCTACGGTGCCTACAACTTCTTCGTGCGCATCCCCGACATGCCGCTGATTCCCGCGGTGCTGCTGGGCGGGCTGTGCGCCACCGCCTTCGGCATCCTGTTCGGCCTGCCCAGCCTGCGCGTCAAGGGCCTGTACCTGGCCGTGGCCACGCTGGCTGCGCAGTTCTTCGCCGACTGGGCCTTCCTGCGGGTCAAGTGGCTGGTCAACGACTCGCCCTCGGGCTCGGTGGGCGTGTCGGCGCTGCAGGTGTTCGGCCTGACCATCGACAGCGCCCACTCGCGCTACTGGCTGTGCCTGGGCTTCCTGTGCGTGCTCGGCCTGCTGGCCAAGAACCTGGTGCGCGGCGCCATCGGCCGCGAGTGGATGGCCATCCGCGACATGGACGTGGCCGCCGCCGTGATCGGCATCCGCCCCATGTACGCCAAGCTCAGCGCCTTCGCGGTCAGCTCCTTCATCGTCGGCGTGGCCGGCGCGCTGTGGGCCTTCGTCTACCTGGGCACCTGGGAGCCGGCCGCGTTCTCGGTGGACCTGTCGTTCCGCCTGCTGTTCATGGTGATCATCGGCGGGCTGGGATCGATCGCCGGCGCGTTCTTCGGCGCCGCGTTCATCGTAGTGCTGCCCATCTTCCTGAACCAGGTGCTGCCGCCCCTGTTCGCGCTGGTCGGGGTGGAGATCTCCACCGCCGGCCTGTCGCATGCCGAGCTGATGATCTTCGGCGCCCTGATCGTCTGGTTCCTGGTCGTGGAGCCCCACGGCCTGGCCAAGCTGTGGGCCACCGGCAAGCAGAAGCTTCGCCTGTGGCCCTTCCCCCATTGATCCAGCGGCGCCAAGACCGCCCACCCGTTCCCCGACGCGAGCAACCCACGAAGGAGACATTCCGATGAAGCTACGCACGCTCTTGACCGCCGGCCTGATGGCTGGCGCGGCCCTGGCCGCCCCCGCCGCCTTCGCCCAGGCGAAGGAGCAGTTCTTCCCGCTGCTGTCCTACCGCACCGGCCCCTACGCGCCCAACGGCACCCCCTGGGCCAACGGCAAGCAGGACTACCTGAAGATGATCAACGCCCGCGACGGCGGCATCAACGGCGTCAAGCTGACCTGGGAGGAATGCGAGACCGGCTACGCCACCGACCGTGGCGTGGAGTGCTACGAGCGCCTGAAGGGCCGCCCCGGCGTGACGCTGTTCGACCCGCAGGCCACCGGCATCACCTTCGCGCTGACCGACAAGGTCGCCAACGACAAGATCCCGCTGATCACGCTGGGCTACGGCCTGTCGATCGCGCAGGACGGCCTGACCTTCCCCTGGAACTTCCCGTTCATGGGCAGCTACTGGACCGCCGCCGACATCCTGGTGCAGCACCTGGGCAAGAAGGAAGGCGGGCTGGACAAGCTCAAGGGCAAGAAGATCGCGCTGGTCTACCACGACTCGCCCTTCGGCAAGGAGCCGATCCCGCTGCTGCAGGAGCGCGCGCGCATGCACGGCTTCGACCTGAGCCTGATCCCGGTGACCGCGCCGGGCGTCGAGCAGAAGGCCGCCTGGCTGCAGGTGCGCCAGCAGCGCCCGGACTTCGTGATGCTGTGGGGCTGGGGCGTGATGAACTCCACCGCCCTGAAGGAAGCCCAGGCCACCGGCTACCCGCGCGAGAAGATGTACGGCGTGTGGTGGGCCGGTGCCGAGCCCGACGTCAAGGACGTGGGCGAAGGCGCCAAGGGCTACAACGCGCTGGCGCTCAACGGCTACGGCACGCAGCCCAAGGTGGTCCAGGACATCCTCAAGAACGTCCACGACAAGGGCCAGGGCACGGGGCCCAAGGACGAGGTGGGCTCGGTGCTGTACACCCGCGGCGTGATCATCCAGATGATCGGCGTGGAGGCCGTGCGCCGCGCGCAGGAGCGCTATGGCAAGGGCAAGGTCATGACCCCCGAGCAGGTGCGCTGGGGCCTGGAGAACCTGAACCTGGACCAGAAGAAGCTGGACGCCATGGGCTTCGGCGGCGTGCTGCGCCCCATCTCCACCAGCTGCACCGACCACATGGGCAGCACCTGGGCCCGCGTGCACACCTGGAACGGCAGCAAGTGGGACTTCTCCAGCGACTGGTACCAGGCCGACGAGCAGATCATCAAGCCGATGGTCAAGCAGGGCGCCGAGAAGTACGCGCAGGACAAGAAGGTGCAGGTGCGCACCGCGGCGCAATGTCAATCGTGACCTGACGCATCCCGGTCCTCCCCTCCCGGGGAGGGCTGGGGTGGGGGCACGCCCATGCGTCCCCACCCCAGCCCTTCTGCACACCGACCATGACCAC
Source organism: Comamonadaceae bacterium (assembly GCA_027484575.1). Lineage (GTDB taxonomy): Bacteria > Pseudomonadota > Gammaproteobacteria > Burkholderiales > Burkholderiaceae_C > Ramlibacter. Next base: position 21,495 of record JAIXSQ010000008.1, on the reverse strand, counting down.
ACCCCTCCTGAACGTCAACGGCATCGAGGTCATCTACAACCACGTGATCCTGGTGCTCAAGGGCGTGTCGCTGCAGGTGCCCGAGAGCGGCATCGTCGCCCTGCTGGGCGGCAACGGCGCGGGCAAGACCACCACGCTGCGCGCGATCTCCAACCTGCTCAAGGGCGAGCGCGGCGAGGTCACCAAGGGCTCGATCGAGCTGCGCGGCGAGCGCATCGAGAACCTCACGCCGGCCGACCTGGTGCAGCGCGGCGTGGTGCAGGTGATGGAAGGGCGCCACTGCTTCGCGCACCTGACCATCGAGGAGAACCTGCTGACCGGCGCCTACACCCGCACGAAGCACAAGGGCGAAGTCGCGGCGAACCTCGAGAAGGTCTACGCTTACTTCCCGCGGCTCAAGACGCGTCGCACCTCGCAGGCGGCCTACACCTCGGGGGGCGAGCAGCAGATGTGCGCGATCGGCCGCGCCCTGATGGCCAACCCCCGCATGGTGCTGCTCGACGAGCCCTCGATGGGCCTGGCGCCGCAGATCGTCGAGGAGGTGTTCGAGATCGTGAAGGACCTCAACGCCAAGGAGCGCACCACGTTCCTGCTGGCCGAGCAGAACACCAACATGGCGCTGCGCTACGCGAGCTACGGCTACATCCTGGAGAGCGGGCGGGTGGTGATGGACGGGCCGGCGGCCGAACTGGCGGCCAACGAGGACGTCAAGGAGTTCTACCTGGGCGTGGGCGGTGCCGAGCGGCGCAGCTTCCGCGACGTCAAGAGCTACAAGCGCCGCAAGCGCTGGCTGGCCTGAGCCGGCCGCGCGCGGACCTAACGACAAGACACACAAGGAAGGACCGAGCGGCCATGGCCGACCATTACGACGCCCTGGAGACCCGCGATCCCGCGCAACGCGAGGCCGCCCTGCTGCAGGCCCTGCCGGGGCTGCTCGCGCATGCGCAGCAGGCCACCGCCGCCTACGCCCAGGCGCTGCGCGGCATCGACCCGCGCGAGGTCACCAGCCGGGCGGCGCTGGCGCGCCTGCCGGTGGTGCGCAAGGGCGAGCTGCACGAGCGCCAGCGCGCCAGCCGCGCCACCGACCCCTTCGGCGGCTTCTCGGCGCTGGTGCGCGGCCCGCAGATGCCGCGCATCTTCGCCTCGCCCGGCCCGATCTACGAACCCGAAGGGACCGCCCGCGACTATTGGCGCACCGCGCGCGCCTTCCATGCGGCGGGCTTTCGCGCCGGCGACCTGGTGCACAACGCCTTCAGCTACCACATGACCCCCGGCGCCTTCATCATGGAAGCCGGCGCGCATGCCCTGGGCTGCAGCGTGTTCCCGGCCGGCACCGGCCAGACCGAGCAGCAGCTGCAGGCCATCGCCGACCTGCGGCCCGACGCGTACGCGGGCACGCCCAGCTTCCTGCGCATCCTGCTGGAGAAGGCCCAGGAGCTGCAGGCCGACGTCGCGTGCATCCGCAAGGCGCTCACCGGCGGCGAGGCCCTGCCCCCCAGCCTGCGCCAGTGGTTCGCCGAGCGCGGCGTCGACACCTACCAGAGCTACGCCACCGCCGACCTGGGCCTGATCGCCTACGAGACCGCGGCCCGCGAGGGGCTGGTGGTCGACGAGGGCGTGCTGGTGGAGATCGTGCGGCCCGGCACCGGCGAGCCCGTGCCCGACGGCGAGGTCGGCGAGGTGGTGGTGACCACGCTCAACCCGGCCTATCCGCTGGTGCGCTTCGGCACCGGCGACCTGTCGGCGGTGCTGCCCGGCCCCTGCCCCACCGGCCGCACCAACCAGCGCATCCGCGGCTGGCTGGGCCGCGCCGACCAGACCACCAAGATCAAGGGCATGTTCGTCCACCCGGGCCAGGTGGCCGAGGTGGCCCGGCGCTTCCCCGAGGTGCTGCGCGCCCGGCTGGTGGTCAGCGGCGAGATGGCCAACGACCGCATGACGCTGCGCATCGAGGCCAGCGGCCGCCCCGAAGGCCTGGCCACCCGCGTCGCCGAGGCGCTGCGCGAGGTCACCAAGCTGCGGGGCGAGGTCGAGCTGGTGGACGGCGGCAGCCTGCCCAACGACGGCAAGGTCATCGAGGACGCCCGGAGTTACAAGTAGAAACCTTCAGGGCTGTGGCACTAAGTAGTACCTCGATGGGCAGTTGACAACCCAGCGGGCTACCATCGCGCTCCCCAAGCATTTCACCCATCGCGAGGAGCCCTCCGAATGACCCGCATGTTCAAGACGGTGGCCGCTGCCGCCGCCCTGGCCACCCTGGCCTCCGGCGCGCTGGCGCAGGCCGCCTTCCCCGGCGACAAGCCGATCACCCTGGTGGTGCCGTTCTCCGCCGGCGGCCCGACCGACCGCGTCGCGCGCGACCTGGCCGAGGCCCTGCGCAAGCCCCTGGGCGGCGGCACCATCGTCGTCGACAACGCCGCCGGTGCCGGCGGCTCCATCGGCGCCAACAAGGTCGCCAAGGCGGCCCCGGACGGCCACACGCTGCTGGTCCACCACATCGGCATGGCCAGCATGCCCACGCTGGTGCGCAACATCCCCTTCAAGGTCGAGACCGACTTCGAGTACCTGGGGATGATCAACGACGTGCCCATGACGCTGATCGGCCGCCCCTCGCTGCCGGCCAACAACTACAAGGAACTGACCACCTGGATCGGCCAGAACAAGGGCAAGGTCAACCTGGCCAACGCCGGCGTGGGCTCCGCCTCGCACCTGTGCGGCCTGCTGTTCCAGAACGCGATCCAGGTCGACATGACCACCGTGCCGTACAAGGGCACCGGCCCCGCCATGACCGACCTGATCGGCGGCCAGGTCGACCTGATGTGCGACCAGACCACCAACACGACCTCGCAGATCGAGGGCAAGAAGGTCCGGGCCTACGCCGTCACCACGCCCAAGCGCCTGGCCCCGGCCGCGCTCAAGGACCTGCCCACGCTGCAGGAGCAGGGCCTGAAGGACTTCCAGGTCACGATCTGGCACGGCCTGTACGCCCCCAAGGGCACGCCCGCCGACATCCAGAAGAAGCTGAACGACGCGCTGAAGGTCGCGCTGAAGGACCCCGACTTCATCAAGAAGCAGGAAGGCCTGGGCGCCGTGGTCGTGACCGACCGCCGCGTCGAGCCGGCCGAGCACAAGAAGTTCGTGGCCGCCGAGATCGCCAAGTGGAGCCCGATCGTCAAGGCCGCCGGCGTCTACGCCGACTGAGCCCCGACTGCCTTGCGCGAAAGCCGCCCCCCGGGGCGGCTTTTTTCATGGCGACACGACCCGGGGCATCCCCCGAGGCGCGGCCCCGGCCTGCGCGGCATCATCCGCGCAGAACAACCTGGAGACCCCTCGCATGGCCAAGCACTTCCTGCCGTCCCGCCGCACCCTGCTCGCGCTCGCCGCCACGGCCGCCGTCCTGCCCGCCTGGGCGCAGCAGGGCTGGCCCAACAAGCCGGTGCGCGTCGTGGTGCCCTTCGCACCGGGCGGCACCACCGACATCCTGGCGCGCGCCACCGCGGCCGAACTGACCAAGGCCTTCGGCCAGCAGTTCGTGGTCGACAACCGCGCCGGCGCCGGCGGCAACATCGGCGCCGACATCGTGGCCAAGGCCCAGCCCGACGGCTACACGCTGCTCATGGGCACGGTGGGCACGCAGAGCATCAACAAGTGGCTCTATGCGCGCATGCCGTTCGACCCGCAGAAGGACTTCACGCCCATCACGCTGGTGGCCGCGGTGCCCAACGTGATGGTGGTCAACGCCGAGAAGGCCAAGGCCCGCGGCATCGAGACCGCGGCCGACTTTCTCAAGTTCGCCAAGGCCAACCCCGGCAGGCTGAACATGGCCTCCAGCGGCAACGGCACCTCGATCCACCTGGCGGGCGAGCTGTTCAAGGCCATGACCGGCACCTACATGACGCACTTCCCGTTCTCGGGCTCCAGCCCGGCGCTGCTGAGCCTGACGGCCGGCGACATGGACGTGATGTTCGACAACCTGCCCTCCTCGATGCAGCTGATCCGCGCGGGGCGCCTGAAGGCGCTGGCGGTCACCAGCGCCCAGCCCTCGCCGGCGCTGCCGGGCGTGCCCACGGTGGAGCAGGCGCTCAACCTCAAGGGCTACGAGGCCAGCTCGTGGTTCGGCCTGCTCGGCCCCGCGGGCCTGCCGCCGGAGATCGCCGCGCGCATCCAGCAGGAGGTGGCCAAGGCGCTGGGCTCGGCCGAGATGAAGGACAAGCTGCTCGCGCAGGGCGCCATCCCCAGCGGCATCACGCCCGCGCAGTTCGCGTCGCACATCGACGCCGAACTGAAGAAATGGCAGCCGGTGGTGAAGTTCTCGGGCGCGAAGGTCGACTGAGCCTCGATCCGTCCTGCCCGCGCAGTCGGGCTCGGGCACGCAAGGCCGCAGGTGATCGTGGATCCCCGCCTGCGCGGGGATGACGTGCCCGGCCCCGTCATGCCCGCGCAGGCGGGCATCCACGATCGATCGCCGCGGCTCACACGCCCCAGACGATCTCGCGCTGGCCCTTGGCGCAGCGGCGCAGCATCTCGATGAAGGGCGTGGCCCGCTGGCGCAGCGAGACCTCGCCGAAGGTGGGGGGCACCTCGCCGCGCGCCGTGGCCTCGGCCACCGCGGCCTGCTGCTCGGCCTCCTCCTGCACGATGGCGTGCTCGAGCGCGGCCACCGCGCCCGGCATCTCGGCCGGCTGGATGATGCCCTGCGGGCCCGGCGCCTTGCCGATGATCTCCAGCACGCGGCGGCCGTTGGGCTCGAGCATGATCAGGTCGCCGGCGGCCTTGCTCTTGAACTTGTACAGCATGGGTGCGAGCGTACCGGAGCTTCAGCCGGGATACATGTAGGCGCGCTGGAACGGATAGGCCGACTGCGCGCCGCGCAGGGGCCCGCTGTCCATGCGGCCGTCTGGCCGGGTGGCCAGCACCTGGTGCAGCGCGATCCAGCCCTGCTCGAAGCTCATCGCGCTGCCCGCCAGATAGAGCCGGTAGGCCCGCAGCACCTTGGCCGCATCGGCCGCGGCGCCGGTGCTCGCCAGCACCTCCTGCGCCTGCGGCAGGCGCGCCTCCAGCGCGTCGGACCAGCACCACAGCGTGCGCGCGTAATGCGGGCGCAGGTTCTCGGTGTCCACCATCTCCAGCCCGCTGGCCGCCATCTCGCGCAGCACCTCGCTGACGTGCAGCAGCTCGCCGCCGGGGAAGATGTACTTCTCGATGAAGTCGCCCATGCCGGCGCCCAGCTGCCCGGTGCCGGGGCTGCCGGCGGTGATGCCGTGGTTCATCACCAGCCCGCCGGGGCGCAGCAGCTGCAGCAGGCGCGCGAAGTACAGCGGCATGTTGGCCAGCCCCACGTGCTCGAACATCCCGACCGAGGCGATCTTGTCGTAGGGCCGTGACGCGTCAAGGTCGCGGTAGTCGCACAGGTCCATGCGCACCCGGCCGCGCAGGCCGCGCGCCTCGATGAGCCGGTTGACGTGCGCATGCTGGTTGCGCGACAGCGTGATGCCCGTGGCATCGACGCCGTAGTGCTCGGCGGCCCACAGCAGCAGGCCGCCCCAGCCCGCGCCGATGTCCAGGAAGCGCTCGCCCGGCGCCAGCATCAGCTTGCGGCAGATGTGGTCGAGCTTGGCCTCCTGTGCCTGCGCCAGCGACAGCCCGCTGTCGGGCCAGTAGGCGCAGGAGTAGACCCGGCGCGGGTCCAGCCAGAGCGCGTAGAACTCGTCGCAGACGTCGTAGTGGAACTGCACCTGGCGCGCATCGCGCTGCGGCGTGTGGGCGGCCAGCGAGCGGGCGCGCCGCAGCAGCTGCGTCCACCACGCGGTGTCCGAGCGCACCGGGCTGCCCGGCAGCAGGTGCACCGCCGCGGCCATCACGTCGCGCATGCTGCCGTCCAGCGCCACATGGCCCTCGACGATGTCCTCGGCCAGCTGCCCCACCTGGCCGGCGGCCAGCGTGGCCAGCCGCGACCAGTCGCGGAAGGCCAGCTGCACGGCAGCACCGGCCGACCCGGCCCGGCGGCCGCCGGGCAGCAGCAGCGCGACCCCCACCGGCGAGCGGGCCAGCCGGGCCTCGATCCTGCGCACCAGGGCGTCCATGCCGCGGATTCTTGCGAGCGCGTGGAAGGGGCGTCAATCGACGAGCTTGTAGGACGCCGCCGCCTGATGCGACCGGGCTTGGCCGGCGGTTACTTCAGGCCTAAACTATTGAGGCCACTCACTTCCGGACGATCCCATGGACATGGAGGCACGCGCCCACAGCGAGCATCCCGAGGCCCTGCGCCTGTGGCTGCGGATGCTCACCTGCACCCAGCTGGTGGAAAAGCAGGTGCGCAGCCGGCTGCGCGAGCAGTTCGACACCACGCTGCCGCGCTTCGACCTGATGGCCCAGCTCGAACGCGCACCCGACGGGCTGAAGATGAGCGAGCTGTCGCGGCGCATGATGGTCACCGGCGGCAACGTCACCGGCATCACCGACCAGCTGGCCGCCGAGGGCCTGGTCGACCGCAGCGAGGTCGAGGGCGACCGCCGCGCCTACAAGGTCTGCCTGACCGCGCGCGGCCGCAAGGTGTTCCAGGAGATGGCCCGCGCGCACGAGGCCTGGATCGTCGAGGCCTTCGCCGGCCTCACCGAGCGCGACCTGGCCTCGCTCCACCGGCTGCTGGGCAAGGTCAAGCAGCACGCGCTCGAGCAGCAGCCGGCCTGAGCCGGCACCGCGCCAAGTCCACCCGGCCCGCAGCTTCAACGGAGCGCCGCCATGTCCGCCCAGACCGACCGCTACGTGCACGACCGCCTGCCGCCCGCCGCCGCGCGGCCGCAGTTGCGCTACGACCTGCCCGAGCTGCGCATCCCGGCGCAGGCCAATCTCGTGCAGCGCCTGCTCGACGACGCCGCGGCGCGCGGCTGGGCCGGCCGCCCGCTGCTGCGCAGCAGCGCCGGCGTGCTCACCTATGCCCAGGTGCGCGAGGAGGTCGACCGGCGTGCGCGCGTGCTGGTCGAGGACCTGGGCCTGGCGCCGGGCAACCGGGTGCTGCTGCGCGGCGGCAACTCGGTGGGCATGGCGCTGGCATGGCTGGCGGTGGCCAAGGCCGGGCTGGTCGCCGTGGCCACCATGCCGCTGCTGCGCGCCCGCGAGCTGGGCGACATCATCGACAAGGCGCAGCCTGTCGCGGCCCTGTGCGACGACCGGCTGCTGGGCGAGCTGACGGCCGCCTGCGCGGACCGGCCGGTGCTGCGCCACGTGCTGCCCCTGCACGCCGGCGGCGCGCCGGGCTCGCTCGAGCAGCGTGCGGCCGGCCGGCCGGCGGACTTCGCCGCCTGCCCCACGGCGGCCGACGACATCGCGCTGCTGGCCTTCACCTCGGGCACCACCGGCCAGCCCAAGGCGGCCGTGCACACGCACCGCGACGTGCTGGCCGCCTGCGAGGCCTGGCCGCGCCACGTGCTGCGTGCCACGCCCGAGGACATCGTGGTCGGCTCGCCCCCGCTGGCCTTCACCTTCGGCCTGGGCGGCCTGCTGGTGTTCCCGATGTGGGCCGGCGCCTCGGTGCACTTCCCCGATGCGCCGTACACGCCCGAGTCGCTGGTGCGCACCATCGGCGAGGTCGGCGCCACCATCTGCTACACGGCGCCCACCTTCTACCGGCAGATGGCGCCGCATGCGCGGGCGCTGGGCGTGGGGCGGCTGCGCACCTGCGTCAGCGCCGGCGAGGGCCTGCCCGATGCCACGCGCCAGGCGTGGAAGCAGGCCACCGGCCTGGAGATGCTCGACGGCATCGGCGCCACCGAGATGTTCCACATCTTCATCTCGGCCGCCGGCGACGACGTGCGCCGCGGCGCGGTCGGCAAGGCCGTGCCGGGCTACCTGGCGCGGGTGGTGGACGAGGACGGCCGCGAGCTGCCGCGCGGCACCGTGGGCCGCCTGGCCGTGGTGGGCCCGACCGGCTGCCGCTACCTGGACGACGCGCGCCAGTCGCAGTACGTGCAGGACGGCTGGAACTACCCCGGCGACGCCTTCGTGCAGGACGCCGACGGCTACTTCTTCTACCAGGCACGCGCCGACGACATGATCATCACGGCCGGCTACAACGTGGCCGGTCCCGAGGTCGAGGACGCGCTGCTGCGGCACCCCGCGGTCGCCGAATGCGGCGTGGTGGGCAAGCCCGACGAGGAGCGCGGCATGGTGGTCAAGGCCTACGTCGTGCCGCGTGCGGGCCATGCGCCCGGCGAGGCGCTGGCGCGCACGCTGCAGGAGCACGTGAAGGCCAGCATCGCGCCCTACAAGTACCCGCGCGAGATCGAGTTCGTCAGCGCCCTGCCCCGCACCGAGACCGGCAAGCTGCAGCGCTTCCGGCTGCGGCAGCTGGCGCAGGCCGCGACCGCCTGAGCGGGCGCATCCCGCTCAGAAGCCGCTCTCGCGCACCAGCACCGACAGGAACTGCCGCAGCGAGGCGCCCAGCGCGTCCAGGGGACCCGTGGGCACGTGCAGCAGGCCGGGCGCCACGCGCAGCGGCGCCGGCGCGGCGGTCGCGATGTCGACCTGGTACACGGTCTGGCGCAGCTCCCAGTCGCCGCGCGGGTTCTGGCTGGCCACCAGCTCGCCGCCGTGCTGTCCCGACAGCAGCTGGTGCGGCAGCAGACGGGTGCCGGTGGTGTCCACCCGCACGACGGTGCCTTCCACCCGCGGCTGCTCGGGCAGGCGGGGCGCGAAGCCCACCTCCTGGCCCGCGCGCAGGCGGCGCACCTGCGACTCGGTGACCCAGGCGCGCACCAGCGCCTTGTCGGCGGCGACCACGCGGCCCAGCAGCTGGCGCGGATGCACCCAGCGCCCGGGCGCGAGGTCGGGCGGCAGGTCGACCACCCGGCCCGGGGCCGCGGCGCGCATGGCCAGCCGCTCGCGGTCCTCGCGGATCGCCTGCTGCTCGGACAGGGCCTGCGCGAGCTCCTCCTGCAGCACGCGGCTGCGTTCGAGCTGCCGGTCGCCCGACGCGCTGCGGGCCAGCTCGCCACGGGCGCGCGCCAGCCGCACGGCATTGGACTGCTCGCGCCAGGCCAGGTCGGGGGATTCGAGCTGCAGCAGCAACTGGCCCGCGGCGACGGCCTGGCCGGGCCGCACCGCCACCTGCACCACCCGGGCCGGCCCCGGCGCGTACAGGCGCGCCTCGTCGCCCGCCAGCAGCAGCGCCGGGGCGCGCGACTCGCCGCTCCAGGCCCACAGCGTGGCGCCGCCCAGCACCACGGCCGCGAGCGCGCCCAGGCGCAGCCAGCGCGGCCGCAGGGTGGCGCGCTGCTCCCACAGGTCGCGCACCTCGGCCCACACCGGCTTGGCGATGAACCAGCCCAGCTCGACCAGCATCAGCGCGATGCCCAGCAGCTTGAAGAACGCGTGGTAGACCAGCAGCGCGATGCCCAGGAACACGACCAGCCGGTAGACCCAGGTCACGTAGGCGAAGCCGATCAGGAACCGGCGCATGCCCCGGCGGTGGTGCTCGGGCGGCGGCACGTCCACGCCCCAGAGCACCTGGCGCATCCACCACTTGGCCATCGCGCCGGCGCGCTCGTGCAGGTTCGGGAAGTCAAGCGCGTCGGACAGCAGGAAGTAGCCGTCGAAGCGCATGAACGGGCTGGCGTTGATCGACAGCGTGATCAGGATCGAGGTCGTCGACAGGAAGAACAGCGCCTGCCGCAAGGCACCCGGCGGCGTGAGCGTCCACAGGAACAGCGCAACCAGCGCGATCGCGCCTTCGGTGGCGATGCCCGCCGCGGCGATCCGGAACCGCGCCTTGTGGTCCTGCAGCTTCCAGCTGTCGCTGGTGTCCGTGTAGAGCATCGGCAGCATGACCAGGAAGGCCACGCCCACCACCGGCACCCGCACGCCGTGGTGGCGCGCGACGAAGGCATGCCCCGCCTCGTGCAGGATCTTGGCGAAGAAGGCCGCCACCGCCGAGGCCATCAGCCCCTGGAAGGTGAACAGGCCGGCCAGCGCGTCGGTGTAGGCCGGCCACTCGCGCACCAGCAGCAGCGGCGTGACCAGGGCCAGCACCGCCAGCAGCACCTGCATCGGCCACGACACCAGCCGCCGCGCACGCGGCAGCCAGCGCACCAGCCAGGCATCGGGCCGCAGCAGCGGGATGCGGAAGAACAGGTAGTGGTGCAGCAGCCAGGTCAGCCAGTGGCTGCGCGTGCTGCGCCACAGGCCGTGGAGCCGGCTGAAGCCGCCCGCGTCCTGGGCCACCAGCAGCTGGTAGCGCGTGAGCAGGTTCAACAGGCCCAGCACCTCCTCGGGATCGACCTCGGTGGCCCCCTCGGCCTGCATGCGCCGGGCCACCGTGCGGGCGCTGTCGCCCCCCTGCCAGTGGTACAGGATGTCGACGTCCACCAGCCCGAGCTCGAAGTAGCGGTTGCGCAGCGGATCGTGGATGCGGTAGCGCGGCGAGCCGTCGCGGAAGTTGCCCACCCGCTGGATGTGCAGGTCCGGCCGCAGCGGCGGCAGCGGCGCCTCGGCCGGATCGGGCGGCGCGCGCAGCGCGCCGGCGGCGGCCAGCTGCATCACAGGCCCGCCATGCGGCGCAGCGCGCCCAGCGGCTTGCGCAGCAGGTAGTAGCCCAGCGGCACGTAGCCGCCGTACACCCGCGCCGTGCCGCGCAGGCCCAGCCGCGGCGGCGCGGTGCCCGGCGCGAACTCGGCGCGCAGCGCGAAGGCCAGGCCGGCATCGACGGTCTGCTCGGCCTCGTAGCCCACCTGCACGACCTGACCGTCCAGCGCCGAGAGGGGCGCGATGTTCTGGTAGAAGCGCACCGTCGCGCCGGGGGCCACGTCGATCAGGTCCTCGGTGGCCAGGTGCAGGGTCAGGCCCGCGCGCGCCGGGTCGGCCACGCTGGCGATGCGCTCGCCGGTCACCAGGTTGCGGCCCACCCACTCGTCGGGGCTGGAATAGATCACCAGGCCGGCGACCGGCGCGCGCAGCTGGATGCGTTCGAGCAGTTCCTCGGTCGCGGCCACCTCGGCCGCCTTCTCGTCGACCCGGGCCTTGAGCGTCAGCAGCTCCGAGCGGCTCTGGTCGTCGCCGAAGGCCTTGCCACCGGCGCGGGCGAAGTCGGCCCGGGCGATCTCCAGGCCCTTGAGGGCCACCGCGTGCCGGTTGCGCAGCACGGTGTCGTCCATCGCCGCGATCAGGTCGCCGGCCTTGACCAGCGTGTTGGGCGCGACATGGAACTTCGCCAGCACGCCTTCGGTGGGCGCGGTGACCGAGGCCGGCTGCAGCGGCGTGACCTCGGCCGGGCCGAGCGCGGCCAGCCGCACCGGCACCAGGCCCAGCACCAGCACGGCGGCCCCCAGGCCGACCTGGACCTTGCGCGTGAACGCCGCGCGCAGCCGCGCCATCGTGAGCCAGCGGCGGTTCTGCCAGGACCCCAGCACCAGGGCGATCTGGCGCGCGGCCAGCTGCAGCACCGCCTGCACGCCTTCGTCGGCCTCGTCGTCCAGCGCCACCAGCAGCCAGCCCACCAGCACGCCGGCGGGCGTCTGCAACCGCATCAGCGCGGCGTGCGCCGGCAGCCACTCACCCCAGTCGGCCGCCAGCTCGGGCGGCACGCTGGCGGCAGCCAGCAGGGCCTGGGGGGCCTCGCCGTGGCTGCGCACCAGCCGGCCCAGCCACTGCGCGAAGGGGGCGTTCTCGTCGACCTCGTACAGGTGCGAGACCGCCGTGATGCGGGCATGCCGCACCGGGTCGGGCTGCAGCAGCACCGCCAGGCGGAACGGCAGCACCGCGCCCAGCCGGTTGACCGCGACGAAGGCGGCCTCGGCCGCCGACCCGGCGGCCGCCAGCTCCGCCTCGTAGCGCAGCAGCGCCTGGGCCGGGTCGAGCTGCGCCATCGGTGCTTACTTCGCCTCCGGGAAGCTGGCGCGGCCGATCATGCCGGGCAGCACGTTGGCCGGCAGCCGGTCGAAGCGGGCCAGCACCTCGACGGTCTGGCTGGCGCCGTCGATGCGGCCGCTGATCTTCGCGATGCGGGCCGGGTAGCTCTGGCCCGTCTCGTCGATCGCGACCTGGAACGCCTTGCCCGGCTTCATCCAGCGCACCCACGACGACGGCACGAACAGCTGCGCGCGCAGGCTGGACAGGTTCACGATCTCCAGCAGCGGCTGGCCCAGCTGCACCGACTCGTAGGCCTTGGCGCGCGCACGCACCACCTTGCCGGCGTACGGCGCATGCACCTTGCAGTAGCGCGCCTGGGTCTCGGCCAGGGCGAGCTGCGACTTGATCTTCTCGGCGGTGGCCGCCGCGATGGTCACGTCCAGGTCGCTGACCGCGCCCAGGCTCTGCAGCTTGAGCTTGGCCAGGTGCGTCTCGCGGGCGCCCAGCAGTTCGGCCTGCGCGGCCTGCACGTTGGCCTCGCGCTCGGCGCAGTCGAAGGCGGCCAGCAGCTCGCCGGCGGCAAACGTGTCGCCCACCTGCTTGGGCATGGCCACGAGCCGGCCGGCGAACTGCGAGGAGATCGTGGCTTCCTGGTCGGCCACGACCAGGACGCGGGCCACGTTGCCGTCGGCGGCGGGCGTGCTCGCCGCAGCCGGTGCCGGCGCGGGAGCCGCCACGGGCGCGGCCGGGGCCGCCGATGCGGCGGGTCGCGCCGCCGGGGCCGCCGGCGCGGCGGCCTGGGCGAGCGCCAGTGCGGGCACCAGCAGCAGGGCAGCCGCCAGGGGGCGCGGCAGGGCGGACGTCAGGGAACGGATGGGTTTCATCGGGAGTGGGGGCGATTGCATCACAACCGGGCTCAGGGCCGGGCGGCGGGTTGTTCGGGGCGCGGGCCGCTCCAGCGGCGGTCCAGCTTCAGCACGCTGCCGTCGGTCAGCGACAACGTGTCGGCGGCCGCCTGCTCGCGCAGGCCCCCGCCCAGCAGGGCGCGCAGGTTCTCGGCCACGCGGAAGACCGCCGACTCGCCCAGCACCTTCCACTGCTCCGGCGTCACCGGCTCCAGCAGCATCGACTTCATCTCGGCGGTCTGCAGCACCTTCTGGCCGCTGCCCTCCAGCAGCGTGACCTTCAGCAGCACCGGCCGGCCCGAGTCCTGCCTGGGGCCCAGGTCGACCGCCACGTCGGCGCGCACCGCGCCCTGCTCCTGCGCCACCGGCACCCGCATCACGCGCAGCACCGTGCGCATGGCCTCGGTGAAGTCGGCGCGGGCCGCCGCCGGCAGGCCGGCGATGGTGCCCAGCGACAGCGACTGCATCGGCGCCTGGGCCTGCACGCTGAAGGTCTCGCCGCTGAACCGCTCCAGCGCCTGCGCCATCTGGCGCGCCAGCGTGGGCGTGTCGCCCGCGTCGGACTCGGGCGTGACCACGTCGTAGCCCACCGAGTTCATCACCCGGCCCATCGCATGCTCCAGGTTGGCCGCGACCACGTCCCGGTTGATCTCGGTGATGGCCAGGCGGGCCGCCGCGCGGATCAGTTCCAGCTCGGTCTCCAGGCCGGTCTCCTGCGACGCGCGCATCGCCCGCACCAGCGAGCGGTCGTCCGCGAGCGCCTCGTTCCAGATGCCCAGCTCGTGCCTGAGCAGCTGGTAGCGGTTGACCGAGACGCGGGTCTGCGTCATCACGGCCAGCGCCGCCGCCTGCCGGCGCGCGGTGTCCAGCTTCTCGTTGGCCTCGCGGCTGCGCTGCATGGCCGGCACCGAGAACAGCTTGAACAGGTTGAAGCTCACCAGCGCGCCGGCCTCGTTCCAGTTGTTGTTGATCAGGAACCGGTTGCTGTCGTAGTTGGCGCCGTAGGTCAGGTTCAGGCCCGGCAGGATCGAGGTCAGCTGGCGCCGGTACTCGTCGGCCGTGATGCGGGTGCGCACCCGCTCCTCGCCCAGTTCGGGCCGGCGCTCCAGGGCCATCGCCTCCAGGTCCTCGACCTTGGCGACCAGGTCGGGCAGCGGCTTGGCGCCGGGTGCCGGCGCCGCCACGCGGTAGCTCTCGCCGGGGCGCAAGCCCACCAGTTCGGCGAACTCGCTGCGCCACTGCACCAGGTCCTGGCGGCGCGCGCTCAGCTGCTGCTGCAGGTCGAGCAGCGAACGGCGGTACGCGATGATCTGCAGCGGGGGCAGCAGGCGCCGTTGCTCGATCAGGCGCGAGCGCTCGGCCCCGCGCTCCACGTCGGCCAGCATGGCGTCGACCTGCGGCAGCAGCCGCTGCGCCGCCTCGGCGCGCCACCAGGCCAGCTGCACGTCCAGCAGCAGGTTCTGCAGCGAGCGGCGGCGGCGCTCCTCGGCCACCAGCACCTGGTCGGCGTTCTGCCGGGCGCGGTAGTAGCTCACGCCGAAGTCCAGGATGTTCCAGGTCAGCGCCGCATTGGCCGTGGAGCGGTTGCGCTCGACGGCCGCACTGGGCACCGTGCTGACCGTGCCCGAGGGCGTGTAGCCCAGGCCGAAGGCGTCGTTGTCGCGGCTGGTGTAGCCGGCCTGCAGCGACAGGCGCGGCAGCATGTCGAAGCGCGAGAGGTCCAGCGCGCTCGACTGCACCGCGCTTTCCATCTGGCGCACCCGGAAGGTCAGGTTGTGGCGCACCGCCCGGGCCATCGCCTCCGACAGCGTCAGCGGCGCGGTGACCGGCTCGGCCTGCGCGATCAGCGCGGACAGGTCTTCCTGGGCCCGGGTCGACTGCTCCTCGGCGGTCAGCGGCTTGGGCACGACCGATGCGCAACCGGCCAGCGCCAGGGCGGCAGCCGCCAGCGCGGTCGCGCGCAGGACGGGGCGTCCTGCTGCGGTCTGTCTCGTCTCTCTCACGTGGGGGATCCTTCCGTCGTCGTCCGTTGTTCTTCAGGCCGGGCGCTGCGGTCCCGGCTTGGCGGCCAGCGCGCGGTCGACCAGGCGGCCGGCCTCCTGCGCCGGACCTTGCGCGCGCACGTGGCGCAGCTGCTCGCCGAAGCTGGGCGCGGCGGCCCGCTTGGCCGGCTTGCCGTCCTTGCCGGTGGCCGGCCTGGCATCGCGCGCCTCCTGGGTGGCGCGCACCTCGCGTTCGCCCGCGGCGGTGTCGCGGGCCGCCTGCCCGGCGCCATTGTCCTGCGCGCCCTCGGCGTCGGGCGCCGGCTGGTCCTGGCGCTCGGCGCCCTGGCGCCAGGCCAGGCCCTGCTCGTCGCCATCGCCATTCAGGTCGGCGCCGCTGGCCTGCGCGGCATCGCGCACCACCGACAGCTGCAGCGTGGTGCGGGCGACCAGGCCGTTGGTGTCGCGCGCCGTGACCACGATCTCCAGCCGGCCCGTGAAGTCGGCCGGCGGCGTGCCCGCCAGGCGGCCGCTGATGCCGTCCAGGCTCAGCCATGCGGGCAGCGGCTCGCCGCCGGCCAGCGTGGCCTGCAGGCGCACCAGCGCGCGCGGGTTGGTGTGCGCGAAGGCGTCGCCGGGCACCGTGAACGCCAGGCCCTGCCCCGCCACCGCGCGCAGCGGCGTGATCGGCTGCCAGCGCACCAGCGCCTCGCCGGCGTCGGCCGCCAGGCCCAGCTGGGCATGCGACAGCCGCACCGCCGGGAAGCCGCGGTCCGTCGATTCGAGCGACGCCACGTCGCTGCCCAGCACCGTGAAGGTGGTGCGCGCCTCGCGGCCGACGTCGTCGCGCGCGATCACCTCGACCCCCATCCGCGGCACCTCGGCGCCCAGGGGTGGCGCGCCGTTGAACAGGCCGGTGATGCCGTCGAAACCCAGCCAGGCGGGCAGCGGCGCACCGTCGACCTGACGCGCCTCCAGCTTGATCACCGCGCGCGGGTCGCTGTGCACGAAGGCATCGCGCGGCACCGTGTAGCTCAGGCCGCCCACCGGCGGCACCACGTTCGGGATGCCGTTGAGCACGTTCAGCGCACCGCCGCGCACGGCGCCGCCGGCCAGCGGGGCCGACAGGTTGACCGTGCCGGCGATGCCGCCCGCACCGGCCAGGGTGTCGTCGCGCAGCGCGGCGAAGCCGCGGTCCAGCGATTCGAGGATCTGCGGATCCTCGCCCAGCTGCGCCACGCGCAGCGGTTCGGTGATCTGCAGGCTGCTCAGCGCATAGGTCGGCGCGGCGTTGCCCAGGCCGTTCAGCGGCGACAGCGAGGGCAGGATGAACGGCTGCGAGCCGAGCAACGGGCCCGGGGGCAGGCCGGGCGCCTCGGGCGGCGGCAGCTGCAGGCCGGCCGCGGCCGGCGACGGTGCCGGCTGCACCGCGGGTGCCGGGGCGGCCGGCAGCACCGGCAGCGGCTGGAAGCCGGTGTCGTTGCGCACCGCCAGGTTGGCGAAGGCCGCCGCGCGGTTGCCGGCGATGTCGCCGACCGCGCTGGCGCCCGGCGTGTAGCTGATGCGCACGTCGTCACCGGCGCCCAGCACCTCGGCCAGCGTCAGCGTGACCTGGCCCGTGGCCGGATCCAGCGCCACGCCCAGCACCGCGACCGGGGCGCCGTTGCGCAGGACCACGTAGTCGGCCGGTGCCGGCACCTGCGCCGCGAAGCCGCTGCCGGTCTCGGCATACCCGAGCACCAGGCGGGCGCCGTCGGCCACCGCGCCGGTGACCACGGGCGGCACGCTGTCGACGTCGACCAGCAGCGGCGCCGAACCGGCCGAGACGTTGCCTGCCGTGTCGGTCACCCTGGCGGTGATGCTGCGGCCACCGTCGGCCTGCACCGGCAGCGTCACCGGCACCGTGCCGGCGGCGATGTCGGCCGGCGTGAGGGTGACGGTGGCTACGGGCACGCCATCGACGAACACGCGCAGCACGTCGCCGGCGCGCGGCGCGGCCAGGCCGCTGCCCTGCAGCTGGACCTGCACCGTCGGCGTGGCATCCCCCGTGCGGCCATCGGTGCCGCTGCTGCCCAGGTCGCTGGCCGGATCGAGCCTGACGATGGGCGCGGCCGGCGCCGTGACGTCGGCCACGGTCACGTTGACGGTCGCCGTCTCGGTGCGGCCACCGCTGGTGACCGTGTAGCTGAAGGTGTCGGTGCCCGCGTAGCCGGCATTGGGCGTGTACGTGACCACGCCGCCGGCGCCGAGCACCACCGTGCCGTTGGCGGCCGGGCCGACGGCCGTGACCTGCGCCGGCGCGTTGAACGTGTCGTTGCCCAGCAGCGCCGAGGGCGGCAGCACCAGCGGCGCATCCTGCGTGGTCGCCACGCTGTCGCCGGCGATGTCGGGGACGGCCGCCACGGTGACGGTCACCACCTGGTCGGTCGCCACGCCCGCGGCGTCGCGCACGCGCACGGTGAACTGGTCGGTGCCGTTCCAGTCCGGATTCGGCACGTACGACCAGGCGCCCGTCACCGGATCGATGCTGGCGCTGCCGTTGGCCGGCTGCACCTGCACCGCGAACGGCGCGGCGGCCAGGCCGTCGGGATCGGACGCGGTGAGCGTGCCGGTGACCGTGCCAGCGTCCTCGGTGCCGGCGCCGCTGCTGGCGCCGCCGATGGTGGTGGGGTCGTCGACCGCCGCCACGTTGACCGTGACGGTGGCGGTCGCGGTGCCGCCCAGGCCATCGCTCACCGTGTAGGTGAACGAGGCCGGGCCGTTGGCGTTGGCCGCCGGGGTGAAGGTCACCACGCCGCCCGCGAGGCTGACCGTGCCGCCGACCGCGCCCTGCACGCTCGCGACGGCCAGGGGGTTGCCGTCGGGGTCGCTGTCGTTGCCCAGCAGCGTCCCCACCGGGATGGCGAGCGCCGTGTCCTCCGTCGCCGCCACCGTGTCGTCACCCGCCACCGGGGGCAGGTTGGCACCGGCCACGGTGAGCGTGACCATCCGCACCGCGCTGGGCGTGCCGTCGTTGTCGACCGCGCGGTAGGTGAAGCTCACCACCCGTGTCTGCGCCGGCAGCAAGGCCGCGAAGTCCGCGCCGGGCACGAAGGTGTAGCTGCCGTCGGCCGCGAAGCCCAGCGTGCCGTTGCCGGCGCCGACCCCGGTGACCAGCTCGTAGCGGTCGATGGTGCCGTCCACGTCGGTCGCCACCGGCACGGTGGTGCTCAGCGTGGCGGTCTTGACCAGGCCGCGCGCGTCGTCCTGCGCGACCGGTGCGTCGTTGACCGGCAGCACCGCGATGGACAGCGTCGACGTCGCGTCGGTGCCGCTGCCGTCGGTCACGCGGTAGGCGATCGCGGGCACCGCCCCGTTGAAGTTCGCCGCCGGCGTGAAGGTGTAGCCGCCGGTGGCACCGATCGTGACCGTGCCGACGCCGGCGATGGTGGCGGTCTGCCCTGCCGTGTAGGTCGCGGTGTCCCCCGCCACCTGGAAGCTCACCACGCTGGGGGTGCCGTCCACGCTCGCCGCGTTGGTCAGGACGTTGCCCGTGGCCGCGGTGTCTTCCGGCGTCGTGACCGTCTCGCCCAGGTCGCTGACCTGGTCATCCACAGCCGTGACGCCGATCGACAGCGTCGAGCTGACGTCCGTGCCGCTGCCGTCGGTCACACGGTAGGTGATCGCCGGCACCGGGCCGCTCGCGTTGGCCGCAGGCGTGAACGTGTAGGCGCCGGTGGCGCCGATGGTGATCGTGCCGATGCCGGCGATCGTGGCCGTCTGGCCGGCGGTGTAGGTCGCGGCGTCGCCGGCGACCTGGAAGCTCACGACGCTGGGCGCGCCGTCCGCGCTGGAAGCGTTGGCCAGGACGTTGCCGGTCGATGCGACGTCTTCGGTCGCGGTCACCGTCTCGCCGAGATCGACGACCTGGTCGTCGACGGCGGTCACGCCGATCGACAGCGTCGAGGTCACGTCCGTGCCGCTCCCGTCGGTCACGCGGTACGTGATCGCCGGCACCGGGCCGTTGGCATTGGCCGCAGGCGTGAACGTGTAGGCGCCGGTCGCGCCGATGGTGATCGTGCCGATGCCGCCGATCGTGGCGGTCTGGCCGGCGATGTAGGTCGCGGCGTCGCCTGCCACCTGGAAGCTCACCACGCCGGGGGTGCCGTCCACGCTGGACGCGTTCGCCAGCACGTTGCCGGTGGCAACGGTGTCTTCCGCCGTGGTGACCGTCTCGCCCAGGTCGGCGACCTGGTCGTCGACGGCGCCCACGCCCAGCGAGAGGGTCGAGAAGGCGTCGGTGCCGCTGCCGTCGGTCACGCGGTAGGTGACCGCGGGCACGGCGCCGCTGTAGTTCGCAGCCGGGGTGAACGTGTAAGCGCCCGCGGCATCGATCGTGAGGGTGCCGACGCCGGCGATGGTGGCGGTCTGCCCTGCCGTGTAGGTCGTGGCGTCGCCGGCAACCACGAAGCTCACGACGCCCGGGGCGCCATCCACGCTCGACGCGTTGGCCAGCACGTTGCCCGTGGCCACGGTGTCTTCCGGCGTCGTGACCGTCTCGCCCAGGTCGCTGACCTGGTCGTCGGCCGGCGTGACGCTGATGGACAGCGTGGAGGTCACGTCGGTGCCGCTGCCGTCCGTCACGCGGTAGGTGATCGCGGGCACCGGGCCGTTGTAGTTCGCAGCGGGCGTGAAGGTGTAGCCGCCCGCGCCGCCGAGGGTGACCGTGCCGACACCGGCGATCGTGGCCGTCTGGCCCGCGGTGTAGGTCGTGGTATCCCCCGCCACCTGGAAGCTCACCACGCTGGCCGCGCCATCCGCGCTCGCGGCGTTGGCCAGCACGTTGCCCGTGGCCGCGGTGTCTTCCGGCGTCGTGACCGTCTCGCTCAGGTCGCTGACCGGGTCGTCGGCAGCCGTGACGCCGATCGACAGCGTCGAGCTGACGTCCGTGCCGCTGCCGTCCGTGACGCGGTACGTGATCGCGGGGACCGCGCCGTTGGCATCGGCAACGGGCGTGAACGTGTAGGCGCCGCCGGCACCGATGGTGATCGTGCCGATGCCGGCGATCGTGGCCGTCTGGCCCGCGGTGTAGGTCGCGGGGTCGCCGGCGACCTGGAAGGTGACCACCGACGGCGCGCCATCCGTGCTCGACGCGTTGGCCAGCACGTTGCCCGTGGCAGCGGCGTCTTCCGGCGTCGTGACCGTCTCGCCGAGATCGACGACCTGGTCGTCGACTGCCGTGACGCCGATCGACAGCGTGGAGGTCACGTCCGTGCCGCTGCCGTCCGTCACCACGTAGGTGATCGCCGGGACAGGGCCGTTGTAGCCCGGTGCCGGGGTGAAGGTGTAGCCACCCGTGGCACCGATGGTGACCGTGCCGATGCCCGTGAGCGTCGCGGTCTGGCCGGCGGTGTAGGTCGTGGCATCGCCCGCGACCTGGAAGCTCACCACCGAGGGAGCGCCGTCGACGCTGGACGCGTTGGCCAGCACGTTGCCGGTGGCCACGACGTCCTCGGTGGCGGTCACCGTCTCGCCCAGGTCGGTGACCTGGTCGTCGACGGCGCTCACGCCGATCGAGAGCGTCGAGGTCACGTCGGTGCCGCTGCCGTCGGTCACGCGGTAGGTGATCGCGGGCACCGGGCCGTTGGCGTCGGCCACAGGCGTGAAGGTGTAGCCGCCGGTCGCGCCGATGGTGATCGTGCCGACGCCCGCGATCGTCGCGGTCTGGCCGGCGGCGTAGGTCGTGGCATCGCCGGCGACCTCGAAGCTCACCACGGACGGCGGCGCGTCCAGGCTCGATGCGTTGAGCAGCACGTTGCCCGTGGCAGGCACGTCCTCCGGGGTGGCGATGGCCTCGTCGCCGTCGGCGACCTGGTTGTCCACGGAGCTGACCGTGATCGCCAGCGTCGAGCTGGCGTCCGTGCCGCTGCCGTCGGTCACCGTGTAGGTGATCGCAGGCACCGGCCCGTTGTAGTTGGCCGCCGGCGTGAAGGTGTACGCGCCCGTGGCACCGATGGTGATCGTGCCGATGCCGGTGATCGTCGCCGTCTGCCCCGCCGTGTAGGTCGTCGCGTCGCCAGCGACCCGGAAGTTCACCAGCGACGGCGTCCCGTCGACGCTGGACGCGTTGAACAGCACGTTGCCGGTGCTGGTCGCGTTCTCCAGCACGGTCACCGTCTCGCCCAGGTCGGTGACCGGGTCGTCGACCGGCGTCACGCTGATCGACAGCGTCGACGTCACGTCCGTGCCGCTGCCGTCGCTGACCACGTAGGTGATCGCCGGGACGGGGCCGTTGCGGTTGGGCGCAGGCGTGTACGTGTACCCGCCCGTGGCGCCGATGGTGATCGTGCCGACGCCCGCGATCGTCGCGGTCTGGCCGGCCGTGTACGTGGCCGCATCGCCCGCGACCTGGAAGCTCACCACGGTGGGGGTGCCGTCCACGCTGGCGGCGTTGGCCAGCACGTTGCCCGTGGCCGCGGTGTCTTCCGGCGTCGTGACCGTCTCGCCCAGGTCGCTGACCTGGTCATCCACAGCCGAGACGCCGATCGACAGCGTCGAGCTGACGTCGGTGCCGCTGCCGTCGGTCACACGGTAGGTGATCGCCGGCACGGGGCCGTTGGCGTTGGCCGCAGGCATGAACGTGTAAGCGCCGGTCGCGCCGATGGTGACCGTGCCGATGCCGGCGATCGTGGCCGTCTGGCCCGCGGTGTAGGTCGCGGGGTCGCCCGCGACCTGGAAGCTCACCACGGTGGGCGTGCCGTCCACGCTGGCAGCGTTGGCCAGCACGT
>JAIXSQ010000011.1 GCA_027484575.1 Comamonadaceae bacterium | reverse complement strand
GGATGGCGGGCACGCGGACCTCGACCGGGCCGGCGCGCGCGGGGGCGGCGGCCGGCGCCGCGGCAACGGGCGCGGCGGGCGCCGGCGCGGCCGGCGCGGGGGCAGCGGCCTGCGCGGGCGCCGCGGCGCCCGCGGCCTCGACCAGCAGCAGCACCGAGCCCTCGCGGACCTTGTCGCCGATCTTGACCTTCAGCTCGCGCACCACGCCGCCCGTCGATGCGGGGATCTCCATCGAGGCCTTGTCGCTCTCGACGGTCACCAGCGACTGCTCGGGCTGGATGGTGTCGCCGGGCTTGACCAGCAGCTCGATGACGGCCACGTCCTCGAAGTCCCCGATGTCGGGGACCTTCACTTCGACCAATGCCATGGGTCGTTGCTCCTCGTGTTCTTGTGTGCCGCGGCCGCTCAGGCGTACAGCGGGTTGACCTTGTCGGCCTGGATGCCGTACTTGGCGATCGCCTCGGCCACGCGCGCGGCCGGCACCTCGCCCTGCTCGGCGAGCGCCTTCAGGGCCGCGACCACGATGTAGTGGCGGTTGACCTCGAAGTGCGCGCGCAGCTTGCTGCGGAAGTCGCTGCGCCCGAAGCCGTCGGTGCCCAGCACCTTGTAGCTGCGGCCGGCGGGCACGTAGGCGCGGATCTGCTCGGCGTAGGCCTTGATGTAGTCGGTCGACGCGACCACCGGGCCCGGATGCGGCTCCAGCTGCTGCGTCACGTAGGGCACGCGCGCCGGCTGCGTGGGGTGCAGCAGGTTCCAGCGCTCGCAGTCCTGGCCGTCGCGGGCCAGCTCGTTGAAGCTGGGGCAGCTGAAGACGTTGGCCGACACGCCCCACTCCTTGTCCAGCAGCTCCTGCGCGGCGATCGACTCGCGCAGGATCGAGCCCGAGCCGAGCAGGTTGACCGAGGGCCTGGCGCCCTTGCCACCCTGCTTGCACAGGTACATGCCCTTGATGATCTGCTCCTCGGTGCCGGGCACCAGGCCGGGCATCGCGTAGTTCTCGTTGAGCAGCGTCAGGTAGTAGAAGACGTTCTCCTGCCGCTCGACCATCCGCACCAGGCCGTGCTGCATGATCACCGCGACCTCGTGCGCGAAGGTCGGGTCGTAGCTGACGCAGTTGGGCACGGTGTTGGCCAGGATGTGGCTGTGGCCGTCCTCGTGCTGCAGGCCTTCGCCGTTGAGCGTGGTGCGGCCCGAGGTGCCGCCCAGCAGGAAGCCGCGCGCCTGCATGTCGCCGGCGGCCCAGACCAGGTCGCCCACCCGCTGCAGGCCGAACATCGAGTAGTAGATGTAGAACGGCACCATGATGCGGTTGCTGGTCGAGTACGACGTCGCCGCCGCGATCCAGCTGGCCATGCCGCCCGCCTCGTTGATGCCCTCCTGCAGGATCTGGCCGCCCACGTCCTCCTTGTAGTAGGAGACCTGGTCGCGGTCCTGCGGGGTGTACTTCTGGCCTTCGGGGTTGTAGATGCCGATCTGGCGGAACAGGCCTTCCATGCCGAAGGTGCGCGCCTCGTCCACCAGGATCGGCACCGCGCGGGGGCCCAGCTCCTTGTCGCGCAGCAGCGCGGTCAGGAAGCGCACGTAGGCCTGCGTGGTGCTGATCTCGCGGCCCTCGGCCGTGGGGTCGGTCACCGCCTTGAACGCCTCCAGCGGCGGCACCTTCAGCTGCTCGTCGGCCTTGGTGCGGCGCTTGGGCAGGTAGCCGCCCAGGGCCTTGCGCCGCTCGTGCAGGTACTGCATCTCCGGCGTGTGCTCCTCCGGCTTGTAGAACGGCAGGTCGGCCAGCTTCTCGTCGGGGATCGGGATGTTGAAGCGGTCGCGGAAGGCCTTGATGTCCTCGTCGGTCAGCTTCTTGGCCTGGTGGGCGATGTTCTTGCCCTCGGCGGCCTTGCCCATGCCGAAGCCCTTGACGGTCTTGACCAGCAGCACCGTGGGCTGGCCCTGGTGGTTGGCCGCGCGGTGGTAGGCGGCGTAGACCTTCTGCGGGTCGTGGCCGCCGCGGTTCAGGCGCCAGATGTCCTCGTCGCTCATCTTGGCGACCATCTCCAGCAGCTTGGGATGGCGGCCGAAGAAGTTCTTGCGCACGAAGGCGCCGTCGTTGGCCTTCATCGCCTGGTAGTCGCCGTCCAGCGTGTCCAGCATGACCTTGCGCAGGATGCCCTCCTTGTCGCGGGCCAGCAGCGGATCCCAGTAGCTGCCCCAGATCAGCTTGATCACGTTCCAGCCGGCGCCGCGGAACTCGCCCTCGAGCTCCTGGATGATCTTGCCGTTGCCGCGCACCGGGCCGTCCAGGCGCTGCAGGTTGCAGTTGACGACGAAGATCAGGTTGTCGAGCTTCTCGCGCGCGGCCACGCCGATGGCGCCCAGCGACTCGACCTCGTCCATCTCGCCGTCGCCGCAGAACACCCACACCTTGCGCTTGCTGGTGTCGGCGATGCCGCGGGCGTGCAGGTACTTCAGGAAGCGCGCCTGGTAGATCGCCATCAGCGGGCCCAGGCCCATCGAGACGGTGGGGAACTGCCAGAACTCGGGCATCAGCTTGGGATGCGGGTAGCTGGAGATGCCCTTGCCGTCCACCTCCTGGCGGAAGTTGAGCAGCTGCTCCTCGGTCAGGCGCCCCTCCAGGTAGGCGCGGGCATAGACGCCGGGCGCGCTGTGGCCCTGGATGTAGAGGCAGTCGCCGCCGTGGTCGGGGCTCTCGGCGTGCCAGAAGTGGTTGAAGCCCGCGCCGAACATCGAGGCCACCGAGGCGAACGAGCTGATGTGGCCACCCAGGTCACCGCCGTCCTCGGGGTGCAGGCGGTTGGCCTTGACCACCATCGCCATCGCGTTCCAGCGCATGTAGGCGCGCAGGCGCTCCTCGATCTCGAGGTTGCCCGGGCAGCGCTCCTCGTCGACCGGCTCGATGGTGTTGACGTAGCCGGTGGTGGCCGAGAAGGGCATGTCGATGCCCTCCTGCCGGGCCTGCTCGAGCAGCTGCTCCAGCAGGAAATGGCCACGCTCGCGGCCTTCATTGGCGATGACGGCAGACAGCGCGTCGATCCATTCGCGCGTCTCCAGGGCGTCCGCGTCGTTGGCGGCCGCGCCGAACAGTTGGTCGGGCTGGGCTGACATGTCTTGTCTCCTCGTGGTGGGCACATGGTGCCCGGCCGTCCCGGGCAGTGGGCGCGAGTGTGACACAGAGCCTCGGTCTTTTCAAATCGTGCTGAGTCGTTTCGCATTGCGATATCCACGAGCCGGCACGGCACGCCCCTCCCCTACACTGCGCCCCCAATGCAAGACTCCGTCACGCCCGAGCTGCACGAGGCGCCGGCCCCTGTCGCCTGGCTGCGCCGCTGGTGGCGCCGGCAGACGCCCGGGCGCCAGGACCGCTACGCGATGCTGGCCCCGCTGGCCGCCGTGCTGCTGTTCCTGGCCGCCATCATCTCGGCCTTCTGGTACCTGCGGCTGGAGGAGATGGACCGCGAGCAGGAGGCCGTGCGGCGTGACGTCGAGTACGCGCAGCAGCGCCTGCGGCTGCGGCTGCTCGAGCGCCAGGAGCAGCTGATGCGGGTGGCGCGCGACATCGCCAACCGCGAGATGGATGCCGACGACTTCGCCGCGCGCGCCGAGGCGATGGTGATCCAGTACCCCGAGCTGCAATCGCTGGCCTGGATCGACGCCAAGCGCCGCATCCACGCCGCCTACGCCGGACCCAGCCTGCCCACGCAGCAGCAGCGCGTGCCGGGCGAGGTGCTGCGCCCGGGCGAGACCGACGCCATGGTCGGCCTGGTGCGCGAGCTGCAGCAGCCCCTGTACTCGCAGCCGGCCGGAGGCGGCGAGGTGGTGCCGCTGCTGCAGCTGCACGTGCCGCTGGCCGACCAGGGGCGCTTCTCCGGCGTGCTGCTGTCGGAGTACTCCATCGACAGCCTGCTGCGCTACGGCGTGCCGCCCGAAGTGTCGGCGCGCTACGCGGTGTCGCTGCTCGATGGCAAGGGCCGCCTGCTGGCGGGCCAGGTGCTGCCGCAACGCCCGGGCTCGGGCGTGCTGGCCTGGGCCGCGCCGCAGCCCAACGAGTACGAGGTGCCGGTCTCGCCGGTGGGCAACGGGCTGGTGCTGCGGGCGCAGGCCTGGCGCACCTCGCTGGGCGTGATCGGCAGCGGCCTGTTCTGGCTGGTGGGCACGCTCAGCGCCATGACCGCCTGGATGCTGATCGGGAACTGGCGCCACACGCGCCGGCGCATCCGGGCGCAGCAGGCCCTGGTGGCCGAGACCAATTTCCGGCGCGCGATGGAGAACTCCATGCTGACCGGGATGCGGGCGCTGGACCTGCAGGGGCGCATCACCTACGTCAACCCGGCCTTCTGCCAGATGACTGGCTGGAGCGAGGCGGAGCTGGTGGGCCGCACCGCGCCCTTTCCCTACTGGCCCGACGAGGACCGCGAGCAGCTGTCGGCGCGGCTGGAAGACGAACTGGCCGGCCGCACCACGCCGGGCGGCTTCCAGGTGCGGGTCAAGCGCAAGAACGGCGCGCTGTTCGACGCCCGCCTGTACGTCTCGCCGCTGATCGATCCCAAGGGCCACCAGACCGGCTGGATGACCTCGATGACGGACATCACCGAGCCGAACCGGGTGCGCGCGCAGCTGCAGGCCTCGCACGAGCGCTTCACCACCGTGCTGGAGGCGCTGGACGCCTCGGTGTCGGTGGCGCCACTGGGCAGCGAGGAACTGCTGTTCGCCAACAAGCTGTACCGCCAGTGGTTCGGCCAGAACACCGGCGGGCACTTGAAGATGGTGGCGCAGGCGGGCGTGCCCGAGACGCCGCGCACCGACGAGACGCTGGACGACGTCGACTCCTTCGTCGGCCTGCCCACCGGACCCCTGACCGCCGCGCGTTCGGAGAACGCCGAGATCTTCGTGCCCGAACTGGGCAAGTGGCTGGAAGTGCGCTCGCGCTACCTGAACTGGGTCGACGGCCGGCTGGCGCAGATGGTGATCGCCACCGACATCACGCCGCGCAGGCACGCCGAGGAACAGGCCGCCGCCCAGGCCGAGCGCGCGCAGGCCGCCAGCCGCCTGGTGACGATGGGCGAGATGGCCTCCAGCGTGGCGCACGAGCTGAACCAGCCGCTGACGGCCATCAACAACTACTGCAACGGCCTGGTCTCGCGCATCAAGGCCGGCCAGATCCAGCAGGACGACATGCTGATGGCGCTGGAGAAGACCGCGCGGCAGGCGCAGCGCGCCGGGCAGATCATCCAGCGCATCCGCAGCTTCGTGCGCCGCAGCGAGCCCAATCGCACGCCGTCGGACGTCGCGACCATGGTGTCCGAGGCGGTGGAGCTGGCCGAGATCGAACTGCGCCGGCGCAACGTGCGGCTGTCGCACGAGGTGGCCGTGCCGCTGCCGCAGCTGCTGGTGGACCCGATCCTGATCGAGCAGGTGCTGGTCAACCTGCTCAAGAACGCCGCCGAGTCGATCGACAACGCTCGCCGCCCGACGGCCGAGCGCAGCGTCGAGCTGCGCGTGGTCGCACGCGAGATCGAGGGCCAGGGCGTGGTCGAATTCGCGGTGCGCGACTCGGGCATGGGCCTGGCCCCCGAGGTCATGGACCGCCTGTACGAGGCCTTCTTCTCCACCAAGGCGGAGGGCATGGGCATCGGCCTGAACCTGTGCCGCAGCATCGTCGAGTCACACCAGGGAAGGATGCAGGCGGAGAACATCTACAATGCCGGCGCCGTTGCAGGTTGCCGCTTCTCCTTCTGGATTCCGGTCTCCGGCAACCGGAACATCGCAGTCAACCAGGACGCCGGAGTGCCCGCATGAGCCTCATTCCCAAGAAAGGCACGGTCTATGTCGTCGACGACGACGAGGCCGTCCGCGATTCGCTGCAATGGCTGCTCGAGGGCAAGGACTACCGGGTGCGCTGCTTCGAGTCCGCCGAGTCCTTCCTGTCCCGCTACGACCCGCGCGAGGTCGCCTGCCTGATCGTCGACATCCGCATGGGCGGCATGACCGGCCTCGAACTGCAGGACCGCCTGCTCGAGCGCAAGTCCCCGCTGCCCGTCGTCTTCATCACCGGCCACGGTGACGTGCCCATGGCGGTGAACACCATGAAGAAGGGCGCGATGGACTTCATCCAGAAGCCCTTCAAGGAAGAGGAGCTGGTGGGCCTGGTCGAGCGCATGCTCGACCACGCCAAGGGCACCTTCGCCGACTACCAGAGCCAGGCCAGCCGCGATGCGCTGCTGGCCAAGCTCACCAGCCGCGAGGCGCAGGTGCTCGAGCGCATCGTCGCCGGGCGCCTGAACAAGCAGATCGCCGACGACCTGGGCATCAGCATCAAGACCGTGGAGGCGCACCGCGCCAACATCATGGAAAAGCTCAACGCCAACACGGTGGCCGACCTGCTGAAGATCGCGCTCGGCCAGCCGGCCGCGGCCAAGGCGGCCTGAGCGCCGCCGACTCCTTCCTCCCTCCCCTGCACGCGCCCGCTCCGACGGGCGCTGTCCATTCCAGATGACTGCACGACTGATCGACGGCAACGCCCTCGCCCAGGCCATCCGCGCCGAGGTGGCCGGCCGCACGCAGGCCCTGAAGGCCCGCGGCATCCAGCCGCGCCTGGCCATCCTGCTGGTGGGCGAGGACCCGGCCAGCCAGGTCTACACCAAGCACAAGGTGGCCGACAGCACCGCCACCGGCCTGCAGGCGACGCTGGAAACCTTCCCGGCCGACCTGTCCGAGGCCGCGCTGCTGGCCCGCATCCGGCAGCTCAATGCCGATGCCTCGGTGCACGGCATCCTCGTGCAGCTGCCCCTGCCCAGGCACCTGGACGCCAGCAAGGTGATCGAGACCATCGATCCGGCCAAGGACGTCGACGGCTTCCACGTGGCAAGCGCCGGCGCGCTGGTGACCGGCCAGCCGGGCTTCTGGCCGTGCACGCCGTACGGCTGCATGAAGATGCTCGAGAGCATCGGCTACGACCTGCGCGGCAAGCACGCGGTGGTGATCGGCCGCAGCAACATCGTGGGCAAGCCGATGGCACTGATGCTGCTGCAGCGCAGCGCCACCGTCACGATCTGCCACAGCGCCACGACCGACCTGGCCGCGCACACCCGCCAGGCCGACGTGGTGGTCGCCGCGGTGGGCAAACGCAACGTGCTGACCGCCGACATGGTCAAGCCCGGCGCGGTGGTGATCGACGTGGGCATGAACCGCAACGAGCAGGGCAAGCTGTGCGGCGACGTGGACTTCGAGGGCGTGAGCGCCGTGGCCGGCTGGATCACCCCGGTGCCCGGCGGTGTCGGGCCGATGACCCGGGCCATGCTGCTGGTCAACACCCTCGAAGCCGCCGAGCGCGCCGCCGGCGCCTGAGCCCGGCGGCTGGCGCGGCCGCATCGCGCCCATTGGCATCGCCTATCCCCGCCCGGGGGCGTGGCCGGCCGGGCTGCCGCACAATGGGCGCATGCCCGACACCGCTGCCAATCCCCTGCTCGCCGCCACCGACCTGCCGCCCTTCGACAGCATCCGTCCGGAGCATGTCGGTCCCGCCGTCGACGCGCTGCTGGCCGAGTGCGATGCCGCCCTCGACGCCGTGGTGGCGCCCGACTTCCCCGACGACTGGAAGGCCCTGGCTGCCCGGCTCGACGTGGCCACCGAGCGCATGGGCCGCGCCTGGGGCGCGGTCAGCCACCTGAACAGCGTGGCCGACACGCCCGAGCTGCGCGCGGCCTACAACGCCGCCCTGCCCCGCGTGACCGAGTTCTGGACCCGCCTGGGCGCCGACGAGCGCCTGTACGCCAAGTACAAGGCCATCGACCCGGCCGGCCTGAACGCCGAGCAGCGCCAGGCCCTGAAGAACGCCGTGCGCAACTTCGTGCTCGGCGGCGCCGAACTGCAGGGGCCGGCCAAGGAACGCTACGCCGCCATCCAGGAACGCCAGGCCGAGCTGTCGCAGAAGTTCAGCGAGAACGCGCTGGACGCGACCGACGCCTTCGCCTACTACGCCAGCCGCGAGGAGCTGGCCGGCGTGCCGGACGACGTGGTGCAGGCGGCGCGTGCCGCCGCCCAGGCCGAGGGCAAGGACGGCCACAAGATCACGCTGAAGATGCCCAGCTACCTGCCGGTGATGCAGTTCGCGCACGACCGCGCGCTGCGGCAGACGCTGTACCGTGCCTACGTCACCCGCGCCAGCGACCAGGCGCCGCCCGAGCAGCGCAAGTTCGACAACACCGAGGCGATCCGCGAGATCCTGCGCCTGCGGCACGAGGAGGCGCAGCTGCTGGGCTACCGCAACTTCGCCGAGGTGTCGCTGGTGCCCAAGATGGCGCAGTCGCCGCAGGAGGTCGTCAAGTTCCTGCGCGAGCTGGCCGCCAAGGCGCGGCCGCACGCCGAGCGCGACGTGGCCGACATGCGCGCGTTCGCACGCGAGCGCCTGGGCATCGCCGACCCGCAGCCCTGGGACTGGACCTACGTGGCCGAGAAGCTGAAGGAGGAGCGCTATGCCTTCAGCGAAGCCGAGGTCAAGCAGTACTTCACCGCGCCCAAGGTGCTCGACGGCCTGTTCAAGATCGTGGAGACCCTGTTCGAGGTCGCGATCCGCCAGGACCAGGCGCCGGTGTGGAACCCCGGGGTGGCCTTCTACCGGATCGAGCGCGGCACGGAGCTGCTCGGCCAGTTCTACCTCGACCCCGCCGCACGCACCGGCAAGCGCGGCGGCGCCTGGATGGACGACGTGCGCGCCCGCTGGCTGCGCCCCGACGACGGCCGCCTGCAGACGCCGGTGGCGCACCTGGTGTGCAACTTCGCCGATGGCGTCGAGGGCAAGCCGCCGCTGCTCACGCACGACGACGTGATCACGCTGTTCCACGAGTCCGGCCACGGCCTGCACCACATGCTCACCCGCGTGAACGAGCGCGACGTCTCGGGCATCAGCGGCGTCGAGTGGGACGCCGTGGAGCTGCCCAGCCAGTTCATGGAGAACTTCTGCTGGGAGTGGAGCGTGCTGCGGCACATGACGGCGCACGTCGACACCGGCGAGCCGCTGCCGCGCGCGCTGTTCGACAAGATGCTCGAGGCCAAGAACTTCCAGAGCGGCCTGTCCACGCTGCGCCAGGTCGAGTTCGCGCTGTTCGACATGCTGTTGCATGCAGGCGACGCGCCCCAGGAGGACTTCATGGCCGTCCTGCGCGACGTGCGCGCGGAGGTCGCGGTGCTGCAGGCCCCCGATTTCAGCCGCACGCCCCATACCTTCAGCCACATCTTCTCGGGCGGCTACGCCGCGGGCTACTACAGCTACAAGTGGGCCGAGGTCCTGTCGGCCGACGCCTGGGCGGCCTTCGAGGAGACCGCGGGTCCCGACGGATCGCCCAGCGTCGAAACGGGCCGACAATACCGGCAGGCCATCCTGGAGGCCGGCGGCAGCCGGCCGGCGATGGAGTCGTTCAAGGCCTTCCGGGGCCGCGAACCGCGCATCGACGCCCTGCTGCGGCACCAGGGCATGGCCTGAGTTCAAGCCAGTCGTCTGTCCAGGAGGAGTCATGCCAGCCCCATCCGTGCACCTGCCCCGCCTCGTGCTCGCCATGCTGCTCGCAGCCACCGCCGGCCTCGCCGGGGCCCAGCAGGTCTTTCGCATCGTCGGCCCCGACGGCAAGGTCACGTTCTCCGACAAGCCGCCGGTCGACCCCGGCGCGAAGGCCGCCCCGGCCGGCGTGGGTGGCGCGTCCGGCGCCGAACCCGGTGGCGCCGCCCTGCCCTTCGACCTGCGCCAGGTGGCCAGCCGCTACCCGGTCACGCTGTACACGGGAGCCGATTGCGCCCCCTGCGCCGGCGGCCGCAACTTCCTGGCGGCGCGGGGCATCCCCTACAGCGAGAAGACCGTCAGCTCGCCACAGGACATCGCCGCGCTGCAGCGCCTGACCGGCGGCGCCAACGTGCCCACCGTGACCATCGGGGGCCAGGTGCTCACCGGTTTCTCCGAAGTCGAGTGGGCCCAGTTCCTGAACGCGGCCGGCTACCCGCAGACCTCGCAGCTGCCGCCCGGCTACCGGCAGCCGGCGGCCACGCCCCTGGTGGCGGCAGCGCCGGCACGTCCTGCCACGGCAGCCACACCCCCGCGGCCCGCGGCCGCCGCCGCGCCGGCCGCACCCGCGGCCCCGGCCGGCGGCAGCAACCCCGCCGGTATCCAGTTCTGAGGCAAGGCTGCCGGGGCTGCGCGCCCCGGCGGGGCCTCAGGCGCCGAAGTCCAGCGTGCGCACGCCCGCCGCGGTGCCCAGCAGGCACACGGCGGCCTTCTGGTGCGCGAACACGCCCACCGTGACCACGCCCGGCCATTGGTTGACCTGGGACTCGAAGGCCAGCGGATCCGCGATGGACAGGCCGGCCACGTCGAGGATGTGCTGGCCGTTGTCGGTCACCAGCGGCGCGCCGTCCTGCATCCGCACGGTGGCCTGGCCGCCCAGGGCCGCGAACTGGCGCACCAGGTGCGCGGTGGCCATGGGGATCACCTCGACGGGCACCGGGAAGCGGCCCAACGCCTGCACCAGCTTGCTCTCGTCGGCGATGCACACGAAGCGGCGCGACTGCGCCGCGACGATCTTCTCGCGCGTGAGCGCGGCGCCACCGCCCTTGACCATGCAGCCGCGGCCGTCGATCTCGTCGGCGCCGTCGATGTAGACCGCCAGCTCGCCCACCTCGTTCGCGTCGAACACGCGGATGCCCAGCGCCCGCAGGCGCTCGGTGGATGCGACGGAGCTGGAGACCGCACCGGGGATGCGGTCCCGC
The DNA here is from genome assembly GCA_027484575.1 of Comamonadaceae bacterium. Taxonomy (GTDB): domain Bacteria; phylum Pseudomonadota; class Gammaproteobacteria; order Burkholderiales; family Burkholderiaceae_C; genus Ramlibacter. The sequence continues at coordinate 182,204 of JAIXSQ010000011.1, read as the reverse complement.
ATGCCGGCCAGTGCGTCGATGAACTTGTTGACCGTGGAGCCGGTGCCGACACCCACGATCTCGCCGGGCACCACGTGGGCCAGTGCGGCCTGGCCGACCAGCGTCTTCAGTTCATCCTGCGTCACGCGACAATCCCTGGTTGCAAAGCCCCGGATTATCCATGCCCCTGTTGCCCTATTCCCTCGCGCGTCCCTTCCTGTTCGGCCTCGACCCGGAGGCCGCGCACGACCTCACGCTGTCGGCGCTGGCGCGTTGGCAGGGCACGCCGCTGGCCACCGCATGGCGGGCGCCGCTGGTCGAGGACCCGGTCACGCTGGCGGGCCTGCGCTTTCCCAACCGCGTGGGCCTGGCCGCCGGCCTGGACAAGAACGCGCGCTGCATCGATGCCCTGGGCGCGATGGGCTTCGGCTTCGTCGAGGTGGGCACCGTCACCCCGAAACCGCAGCCCGGCAACCCCAAGCCGCGCATGTTCCGGCTGCCGCAGGCCGACGCGCTGATCAACCGCCTGGGCTTCAACAACGACGGCCTGGAGGCCTTCGTCGCCAACGTGCAGCGCGCCACCTTCCGCCGGCAGGGCCGCATCCTGGGCCTGAACATCGGCAAGAACGCCGCCACGCCGATCGAGCAGGCGACCGACGACTACCTGCTCGGGCTGGCCGGCGTGTACCCCCATGCCGACTACGTGACGGTGAACATCTCCAGCCCGAACACCAAGAACCTGCGGGCCCTGCAGAGCGACGAGGCGCTGGACGCCCTGCTGGACGCCATCGCGCAACGGCGCGAGGCGCTCGCGCGCGAGCACGGGCGCCGGGTGCCGGTGTTCGTCAAGATCGCGCCCGACCTGGACGAGGCGCAGGTCGCGCTGATCGCGGCCACGCTGCGCCGGCACGGCATGGACGGCGTGGTGGCGACCAACACCACGGTCGCGCGCGACGCGGTCCAGGGGCTGCCGCACGCGCAGGAGGCCGGCGGCCTGAGCGGCGCGCCGGTGCTGCAGGCCAGCAACCGCGTGATCGCCCAGCTGCGCGCGGCCCTGGGAAGCGGCTTTCCGATCATCGGCGTGGGCGGCATCCTCAGCGGCGCCGACGCCGTGTCCAAGCTGCGCGCCGGCGCCGACGTGGTGCAGATCTACACCGGACTGATCTACAAGGGACCGGCGCTGGTCACCGAGGCGGCGCGGGCCCTGCGCGCCGCGCGCGCCATGGCCTGACCGTCACGCGGCCAGCAGCGCGGCCACGTCCTCGGCAATGGCCATCGCGCTGGTCAGGCCCGGCGACTCGATCCCGAACAGGTTGACCAGCCCGGGCACGCCGTGTACGGCCGGGCCGTCGATGCGGAAATCGGCCGCGGGCTCGTGCGGGCCGTGGATCTTGGGCCGCACGCCGCTGTAGGCCGGCTGCAGGCTCCCGTCCGGCAGGTCCGGCCAGTAGCGGCGCACCTCGGCGTAGAAACCATCGGCGCGGCGCGGATCGACCTGCCACGCGATCTGCTCGGGCGCATCGATGTCCAGCCACTCGATGTCGGGCCCGAAGCGCGCCTGCCCGCCCAGGTCCAGCGTCAGGTGCACGCCCAGCCAGGCGTCGGCCGGGGCGGGATAGACCAGCCGCGAGAACGGCGCGCGCCCCGCCAGCGCGTAGTAGTTGCCCTTGGCGTACCAGGCGCGCGGCACGTGGCGCGGGTCGAGTCCCTGGAAACGCCGCGCCAGGGCGCAGGCATGCAGCGAGGCGGCGTTGACCAGCAGGCGGCAGGCCAGTTCGCTGCCGTCGGCCAGGCGCAGCAGGTGCGCGCCGCCGCCCTGCCCCAGCACCGCGCCGTCGACCGCCGAGGCCAGGGCCACCATGCCGCCCGCGCGCTCGAGGTCGGCCTGCAGCGCCAGCATGAAGCCGTGGCTGTCGACGATGCCGGTGCTGGGCGAATGCAACGCGGCATCGCAGCGCAGCGCCGGCTCCAGCGCGCGCGCCTGCGGGCCGTCCAGCCACTCGACCGGCACGCCGTTGGCAGCGGCACGCGCCTGCAGCCGGCGCAGCGCCTCGACCTCCTCGTCGCTGTTGGCCACCGTGAACTTGCCGCAGCGGCGGTGGTCCACGCCGTGGCTGGCGCACAGCGCGTAGAGCAGCTCCTTGCCCCGCACGCACAGGCGGGCCTTGGCGGACCCCGGCGCGTAGTACAGGCCGGCGTGGATCACCTCGCTGTTGCGCGAGCTCACCCCCTGCCCGATCGCGGGCTGCGCCTCGACCACCACCACCTCGTGGCCGGCCTGTGCCAGCGCGCGGCCGACCGCCAGCCCCACCGCGCCGGCTCCCACCACGACCGCATCGACCTGTTCCACCGCGCCTCCTGGAGCCACGAACATGGAGCCACAAACGGCGAAGCCGGCACGAGGCCGGCTTCTGGATCTGGTGGGTGATGCAGGGTTTGAACCTGCGACCCCTGCCGTGTGAAGGCAGTGCTCTACCGCTGAGCTAATCACCCGTCACGCGGAACGTTGCAACTCGGTTGCCTCGTCCCTCGGAAGCCCGCGATTATGCCACAGAAATTCCACCTGCCGCGCTGGGCAGCGACCGCCACAGCGTCTTGCCGCCACTGGCCTTGTCCAACTGCGCCAGCACCTCCTCGTGCGCCGCGGCCTCCTGGTCGCTGGCGGTGAGCACGGGCAGCGTGAACTGGCGCAGGTCGACGCGGGTCTGGATCGCCGAGACCGTGTCGGTGGGCAGCGCGTCGATCGCCAGGGCCTCCTGGCCGCGCGTCATGTTGATGTAGACGTCGGCCAGCAGTTCGGCGTCGAGCAGCGCGCCGTGCAGCGTGCGGCCCGAGTTGTCCACGCCCAGGCGGTCGCACAGCGCGTCCAGCGAGTTGCGCTTGCCCGGGAACATCTCCTTGGCCATCGCCAGCGTGTCGGTGATGCTGCCCACCACCTTGCGCAGCGGCGGCCGGCCCGCCAGTTCGAGTTCCTTGTTCAGGAAGCCCACGTCGAACGCGGCGTTGTGGATGATGACCTCGGCGCCGTGCAGGTAGTCGAGCAGCTCGTCGACCACGGCGGCGAACTTGGGCTTGTCCTTGAGGAACTCGTTGCTGATGCCGTGCACCTTCAGCGCGTCCTCGTGGCTGTCGCGCTCGGGGTTCAGGTACCAGTGCTTGTTGTGGCCGGTCAGCTTGCGGGCCACGAGTTCGACGCAGCCGATCTCGATGATGCGGTCGCCGGCTTCGGCGGACAGGCCGGTGGTTTCGGTGTCGAGGACGATCTGGCGCATGGGCGCGGATTATCCTTGCCGGCTCGACCACGGAGGAGACGGCATGTTCGATTTGACGGGAAAGGTGGCATTGGTCACCGGCGGCAACGGCGGCATCGGCCTGGGCATGGCCCGGGCGCTGGCGCAGGCCGGGGCGACGGTGGTGCTGGCCGGGCGCGACGCGGCCAAGTCCGAGGCGGCGGTGCAGGCCCTGGTGGCCGAGGGCCTGCGGGCCGACGCGATCGAGGCCGACGTGTCCGACGAGGCGCAGGTGGGCCGCCTGTTCAACACCGTGGAGCAGCGCCACGGCGCGCTGCACGTGCTGGTCAACAACGCCGGCATCACGGTGCGCAAGCAGGTGCAGGACCTGTCGCTGGGCGAATGGCACCAGGTCATGGATGCCAACCTCACCGGCGCCTTCCTGTGCTGCCGCGCCGCGCACCCGCTGCTGCGCCGCCAGGGCGGCAAGGTGATCAACGTGGGCTCGATGATGTCGCTGTTCGGCGCGCCCTACGCGGCGGCCTACGGCGCGAGCAAGGGCGGGATCGTGCAGTTCACCCGTGCGATCGCCACCGGCTGGGCGCCGGACCTGATCCAGTGCAACGCGATCCTGCCCGGCTGGATCGACACCGCCCTGACCCGCGGCGCCCGCGAGCAGGTGCCGGGCCTGAACGAGCGGGTGCTGGCCCGCACGCCGGCGGCGCGCTGGGGACGGCCGCAGGACCTGGGCGGCATCGCGGTGTTCCTGGCCAGCGCGGCCTCGGACTTCGTGACCGGCACCGCGATCCCGGTGGACGGCGGCTACTCGATCGCCTGAAGGCGCACGGGCCGCGCGGGCCGGTGCGGCGACGTCAGTGGTTCTCGCGCGCGTGGTTGATGGAGTAGCGCGGGATCTCCACCACCAGCGGCTGCTGGCCGACGAAGGCCTGGCACGACAGGCGCGACTGCGGCTCCAGGCCCCAGGCCCGGTCCAGCAGGTCCTCCTCGTTCTCGTCGGCCTCGTTCAGCGAGGCATAGCCCTCGCGCACCACCACGTGGCAGGTGGTGCAGGCGCAGCTCATGTCGCAGGCGTGCTCGATCTTGATGCCGTTGTCCAGCAGCGCCTCGCAGATCGAGGTGCCCGCGGGCGCCTCGACCTGGGCGCCGTCGGGGCAGAACTCGGGATGGGGCAGGATGCGGATCACCGTCACGTCAGATCGTCTCCACGTTGCGACCCGCCAAGGCGTGGCGGATGCTCTCGTTCATGCGCTGGGCCGCGAAGGCCTCGGTGCCCTTGGCCAGGGCTTCGGTGGCGGCCTCGATGGTGGCCGCATCGGCGCCGGTGGCGGCCTCGCGCAGCGCGGCCATCAGCTGGTCGATCGCGGCGCGTTCCCCGGCCTGCAGCAGGCGGCCGTCGGCGTCGAGCGCCGACTGCGTGGCCAGCAGCATGCGGTCCGCTTCGAGCTTGGCCTCGGCCAGCGCGCGCGCCTGCATGTCCTGCTGCGCCGTGGCGAAGCCCTCCTGCAGCATGCGCGCGACCTGCTCGTCGCTCAGCCCGTACGAGGGCTTGACGTCGATGCGGGCCTCGACGCCGCTGCCCTGCTCGCGGGCGCTGACCGACAGCAGGCCGTCGGCGTCGACCGTGAAGGTCACGCGGATGCGGGCCGCGCCGGCCGCCATCGGCGGGATGCCGCGCAGCTCGAAGCGCGCCAGGCTGCGGCAGTCCTGCACCAGGTCGCGCTCGCCCTGCACCACGTGCAGCGCCATCGCGGTCTGGCCGTCCTTGTAGGTGGTGAAGTCCTGCGCCTTGGCGGTCGGGATGGTCTCGTTGCGCGGCACGATGCGCTCGACCAGCCCGCCCATGGTCTCGATGCCCAGGGACAGCGGGATCACGTCCAGCAGCAGCAGGTCGCCGCTGGCGTCGTTGCCGGCCAGCTGGTTGGCCTGGATGGCGGCGCCCAGGGCCACCACCTCGTCGGGGTTGAGGTTGACCAGCGGCTCGCGGCCGAAGAACTCGCCCACCGCGCGCCGCACCTGCGGCATGCGGGTGGAGCCGCCCACCAGCACCACGCCCTGCACCTCGTCGCGGCCGAGCTTGGCGTCGCGCAAAGCCTTGCGCACGGCGGCCAGGGTGCGCTGCAGCAGGTCGTGGGTGACCTGCTCGAAATCGGCGCGGGTGACGGCCACGCGCACCGTCCCGGAGGCCAGGGGCAGCTCGGCCTCGGTGGCGTCGGCGTCGGTCAGCCGCTCCTTCGCCGCGCGCGCCGCCATCTGCACCGCCGCCTTGTCGGACGGGCTGACCGCCTCGACGCCGGCGCGCTGCAGCAGCCACGCGGCGAGCGCGCGGTCCCAGTCGTCGCCGCCCAGGGCCGAGTCGCCGCCGGTGGCGATGACCTCGAACACGCCGCGGGCCAGCCGCAGCACGGAGATGTCGAAGGTGCCGCCGCCCAGGTCGTAGACCGCGTACAGGCCCTCGCTGCCGTTGTCCAGGCCGTAGGCGATGGCGGCGGCAGTGGGCTCGTTGATCAGGCGCAGCACCTTCAGGCCGGCCAGCTGCGCCGCGTCCTTGGTGGCCTGGCGCTGCGCATCGTCGAAGTAGGCCGGCACGGTGATCACGGCGCCGTACAGGTCGTCGACGAAGGTGTCCTCGGCCCGGAAGCGCAGCGTGGCCAGGATCTCGGCGCTGATCTCCACCGGCGACTTGTCGCCGGCGCGGGTGCGCAGGGCCACCATGCCCGGCTGGTCCACGAAGCTGTAGGGCAGCTTGCCGGGATCGGCGACGTCGGCCAGCCCGCGGCCCATGAAGCGCTTGGCCGAGGCGATGGTGTTCTGCGGGTCGGTCGCCTGGGCGGCCTGGGCCTCGTGGCCGATCTGGCGGCCGCCGCCTTCGGTGTAGCGCACGACCGAGGGCAGCAGCACGCGGCCTTGCGCATCGGGCAGGCACTCGGCGACGCCGCTGCGCACGGCGGCCACGAGCGAGTGCGTGGTGCCCAGGTCGATGCCGACGGCGATGCGCCGCTGGTGGGGATCCGGCGCCTGTCCAGGCTCCGAGATTTGCAGGAGGGCCATGGGTCCTTATTGTCCCAGTTGGTCGATGCGCCGCTCGACGTCGTGGGCGAACTTCTCGATGAACATCAGTGCCCGCACCTGCCCTGCCGCGGCAGGCGCATCGCCGGCCTGGTCGAGCAGCCGCTCGACCTCGGCCAGGCGCTCGCGGCGCGCGGCCTGCAGCTGGCCGGACAGCACGTCGAGCGCGGCCGCGTCGCCGGCCTCGTCGAGCTGCTCGCGCCACTCCATCTGCTGCATCAGGAACTCGGCCGGCATGGCGGTGTTGCGTTCGGCGTCGATGGGGGCGCCACGCAGTTCGCACAGGTAGGCAGCGCGGCGCAGCGGGTCGCGCAGGCGCTGGTGGGCTTCGTTGATCCGCACCGACCACTGCATCGCCACCCGCTGGGCGGCGGCGCCCTGGGCGGCGAAACGGTCGGGGTGGGCCTGGCGCTGCAGGTCCTTCCAGCAAGCGTCGATGGCCGCGCGGTCCTGCGCCTGGAGGGCAGGCAGGCCGAACAGCGTGAAGTCGTCGTCCTGGAGGTTCACACCCGGAACGACTCGCCGCATCCGCAGCGGTCGCGCTCGTTCGGGTTGTTGAACTTGAAGCCCTCGTTCAGGCCCTCGCGCACGAAGTCGAGCTCGGTGCCCTCGATGTAGGCCAGGCTCTTGGGGTCGACCAGCACCTTGACGCCGTGGTTCTCGAACACGATGTCCTCGGGCGCCGGCTCGTCCACGTACTCGAGCTTGTAGGCCAGGCCCGAGCAACCGGTGGTCTTGACGCCCAGCCGCACGCCGTAGCCCCGCCCGCGCTTGGACAGGTAGCGGGTGACGTGGCGTGCAGCGGCCTCGGTCAGGGTGACTGCCATCGGATTCAATGCGCGTGCTTCTTCTTGTAGTCCTCGACCGCGGCCTTGATCGCGTCCTCGGCCAGGATCGAGCAGTGGATCTTGACCGGGGGCAGCGCCAGTTCCTCGGCGATCTGGCTGTTCTTCAGCGCGGCGGCCTCGTCCAGCGTCTTGCCCTTGACCCACTCGGTCACGAGCGAGCTGGAGGCGATGGCCGAGCCGCAGCCGTAGGTCTTGAAGCGGGCGTCCTCGATCACGCCGGTGGCCGGGTTGACCTTGATCTGCAGCTTCATCACGTCGCCGCAGGCGGGCGCGCCCACCATGCCGGTGCCCACGGTCTCGTCGCCCTTGTCGAAGGAGCCGACGTTGCGCGGGTTCTCGTAGTGGTCAACGACCTTGTCGGAGTAAGCCATGTTCGTGTCCTCTCGGTTCTGTCTCAGTGCGCCGTCCACTGGATCGTGCTCAGGTCCACGCCGTCCTGGTACATCTCCCAGAGCGGGCTGAGCTCGCGCAGCTTGGCGACGTTCTTCTTGATGGTGTCGACCGCGTAGTCGATCTCCTGCTCGGTCGTGAAGCGGCCGATGGTCATGCGCAGGCTGCTGTGCGCCAGCTCGTCGCTGCGGCCCAGGGCGCGCAGCACGTAGCTGGGCTCCAGCGACGCCGAGGTGCAGGCCGAGCCCGAGGACACCGCCAGCCCCTTGATGCCCATGATCAGCGACTCGCCCTCGACGAAGTTGAAGCTCATGTTCAGGTTGTGCGGCACGCGCCGGCCGGGGGCCATCGAGCCGTTGACGAACACCTGCTCGACGTCCTTCAGGCCGTCCAGCAGGCGCTGCTGCAGCGCCCGCGCCTTGGCCAGGTCCTGCCCCATCTCCTCGCGGGCGATGCGGAAGGCCTCGCCCATGCCCACGCACTGGTGGGTGGGCAGCGTGCCCGAGCGCATGCCGCGCTCGTGGCCGCCGCCGTGCATCTGCGCCTCCAGGCGCACGCGCGGCTTGCGGCGCACGTACAGCGCGCCGATGCCCTTGGGACCGTAGGTCTTGTGCGAGGCCAGGCTCATCAGGTCGACCGGCAGCGTGGCCAGGTCGATGGCGACCTTGCCCGTGGCCTGCGCCGCGTCGGAGTGCAGGATCACCCCGCGCTCGCGGCAGATGGCGCCGATGGCCGGGATGTCCTGGATCACGCCGATCTCGTTGTTCACGAACATGACGCTGGCCAGGATGGTGTCGGGGCGCAGCGCGGCCTTGAACTTCTCGAGGTCGATCAGCCCGTCGTCCTGCACCTCGAGGTAGGTCACCTCGAAGCCCTGGCGCTCGAGCTCGCGCATGGTGTCGAGCACGGCCTTGTGCTCGGTCTTGACCGTGATCAGGTGCTTGCCCTTGCCCTTGTAGAAGTGCGCGGCACCCTTGATGGCCAGGTTGTTGGACTCGGTGGCGCCGGAGGTCCAGACGATCTCCCGCGGGTCGGCCCCGATCAGGGACGCGACGTCCTCGCGGGCCTTCTCCACCGCGGCCTCGGCCTCCCAGCCCCACGCATGGCTGCGCGAGGCCGGGTTGCCGTGGTGCTCACGCAGCCAGGGGATCATGGCGTCGACCACGCGGGGGTCGACCGGCGTGGTGGCGCCGTAGTCCATGTAGATCGGGAAGTGGGGCGTGTGGTCCATGGCTTGCTGCGGGCTTGCTCGTGTACTGCTGGGGACGCGGACGTGGTTCAGGACTTGGCCAGGGCGCTGCCGAGCGCGAACACCGAGTTGGGGGCGTTCACGCGGATCGGCTTGACCACCGGCTGGCTGGAGATGGCGCGCTTGACGGCGGGCTTGTCCTCGATCTGCACGCCCTTGGCGATCTGCTCGTCGACCAGCTTCTGCAGCGTCACCGAGTCGAGGAACTCGACCATGCGCTGGTTCAGCTGCGACCACAGCTCGTGGGTCATGCAGCGGCCGCCGTCGTTGCAGTTCTCCTTGCCGCCGCACTGGGTGGCGTCGATCGGCTCGTCGACCGAGACGATGATGTCGGCGACGGTGATCTCGGACGCCTTGCGGCCCAGGGTGTAGCCGCCGCCCGGGCCACGGGTGGACTCCACCAGTTCGTGCCGGCGCAGCTTGCCGAACAGCTGTTCCAGGTAGGACAGCGAGATCTGCTGGCGCTGGCTGATGGCAGCCAGCGTGACGGGACCGTTGTTCTGGCGCAGGGCCAGGTCGATCATGGCGGTGACCGCAAAGCGGCCTTTGGTCGTGAGACGCATCGCAACCTCCTTGTTGCCGGCTAGGACTTCAGTTCACCGCGTCCGGCACCTGCCGCCGCGGCCCGTCTCCACTCCATGGATTTCCGGCAGCTGCACCACCGGCCCCCGGGGCGTTCGAGCGCCCCCGTGTTGTTCGTCGCGTTCCTGAGAAAACCGGTCAAGTATACCTCAAACCCTATCGGCTTGCTCGGACAAATAGACTGGCCAGTCGCGATTTGGTTCCGAGCGTAACAGGTGTCAGGTCTGCCAGCGGATAGGGACTTTCTATCGACCCGATCAGCTGCGTCCGGGCAGCGGCACGACGTTGTCGCGGCCGGCCGCACCGAAGGCCTGCTGCTTGAGCTGGGCCAGCTGGTCGCGCAGCCGCGCCGCCTTCTCGAACTCGAGGTTGCGGGCGTGCTCGAGCATCTGCTTTTCCAGCCGCTTGATCTCCTTGGCGATGTCCTTCTCGGACATGTCCTCGGCCAGCGCGCGCTGGATCTCCTGCTTTTCCTGCTCCTTGCTCGCCTTCTCGCTGTACACGCCGTCGATGAGGTCGCGCACCTCCTTGCGGATGCTGCGCGGCGTGATGCCGTGCTCGGCGTTGAACGCGATCTGCTTGGCCCGCCGGCGCTCGGTCTCGCCGATGGCCTTCTTCATCGACTCGGTCATCTGGTCGGCGTACAGGATCGCGCGGCCATGCAGGTTGCGCGCCGCCCGGCCGATGGTCTGGATCAGGGACCGCTCGGCGCGCAGAAAGCCTTCCTTGTCGGCATCCAGGATCGCCACCAGCGACACCTCGGGGATGTCCAGCCCCTCGCGCAGCAGGTTGATGCCCACCAGCACGTCGAAGGCGCCCAGCCGCAGGTCGCGCAGGATCTCCACCCGCTCGACGGTGTCGATGTCCGAGTGCATGTAGCGCACCTTGACGCCGTTGTCCGACAGGTAGTCGGTCAGCTGCTCGGCCATGCGCTTGGTCAGCGTGGTGATCAGCACCCGCTCCTGCTTCTCGACCCGGATGCGGATCTCCTGCAGCACGTCGTCGACCTGGTGCGTGGCCGGCCGCACCTCGACCTGCGGGTCGACCAGGCCGGTGGGCCGCACCACCTGCTCGACCACCTGGCCCGCATGCGCCTGCTCGTACGCGGCCGGGGTGGCCGAGACGAACACCACCTGCCGCATGCGGGTCTCGAACTCCTCGAACTTCAGCGGGCGGTTGTCCATCGCCGAGGGCAGCCGGAACCCGTACTCGACCAGCGTGGTCTTGCGCTGGCGGTCGCCGGCGTACATCGCGTTGAGCTGCCCGATCATCTGGTGGCTCTCGTCCAGGAACATCAGCGCGTCCTTGGGCAGGTAGTCGGTCAGCGTCGACGGCGGCGCCCCGGGCGGCGCGCCCGACAGGTGGCGGGTGTAGTTCTCGATGCCCTTGCAGTGGCCCACCTCGCTGAGCATCTCCAGGTCGAAGCGGGTGCGCTGCTCCAGCCGCTGCGCCTCCACCAGCTTGCCCATGCCCACCAGTTCCTTCAGGCGCTGGTCGAGCTCCAGCTTGATCGACTCGACCGCCGTCAGCACCTTCTCGCGGGGCGTGACGTAGTGGCTGGACGGGTAGATGGTGAAGCGCGGCACCTTCTGCCGGATCCGGCCGGTCAGCGGGTCGAACAGCTGGATCGACTCGACCTCGTCGTCGAACAGCTCCAGCCGCACTGCCAGCTCGCTGTGCTCGGCCGGGAAGATGTCGATGGTGTCGCCGCGCACGCGGAAGGTGCCGCGGCTGAAGTCCTGCTCGTTGCGCGTGTACTGCATGCGGATCAGCTGGCCGATGGCGTCACGCTGCCCCACCTTGTCGCCCACCCGGCAGATGAAGCGCATCTTGGTGTAGTCCTCGGGGGCGCCGATGCCGTAGATGGCGCTCACCGTGGCCACGATCACCGTGTCGCGCCGCTCCAGCACGCTCTTGGTGGCCGACAGCCGCATCTGCTCGATGTGCTCGTTGATCGAACTGTCCTTCTCGATGAACAGGTCGCGCTGCGGCACGTAGGCCTCGGGCTGGTAGTAGTCGTAGTAGCTCACGAAGTACTCGACCGCGTTCTTGGGGAAGAACTCGCGGAACTCCGAGTACAGCTGCGCCGCCAGCGTCTTGTTGGGCGCGAACACGATGGCCGGGCGGCCCAGCCGGGCGATCACGTTGGCCATGGTGAAGGTCTTGCCCGAGCCGGTCACGCCCAGCAGGGTCTGGAACACCTCGCCGTCGTTCACGCCCTCGACCAGCTTGTCGATCGCGGCGGGCTGGTCGCCGGCCGGCGGGTACGGCTGGAACAGCTCGAAGGGCGAGCCCGGGTAGCTGACGAACTGCCCGGTCTTGGGCAGCTCCTGGGTGGCATCGACGAGTTCAGGCATGGGCGTGCGGATCGGGGGCCGGTGACAGGGTCCGGGAACCCGGCGCGGGGCCGGGCGGGCGGGGGGCGGCGTTTAGAATCGCGGGCAACCGGACAGCGTACATCAGTCCCGGCCCGCACAGCGGCCGCAGCGCCGCCCCATCCAGTTCAGAGGATCTCCCGCATGTCTTTGTTCCAAGCCGTCGAGATGGCGCCGCGCGACCCGATCCTGGGTCTCAACGAGCAGTTCGCCGCCGACACCAACCCCGTCAAGGTCAACCTGGGCGTCGGCGTGTACTACGACGACGAGGGCAAGCTGCCCCTGCTGCAGTGCGTGCGCCAGGCCGAGAAGCAGCTGATGGAGGCCCCCAAGGCCCGCGGCTACCTGCCCATCGACGGCATCGCGGCGTACGACACCGCCGTCAAGGGCCTGGTCTTCGGCGCCACCAGCGAGCCGGTCACCAGCGGCCGCGTGGCCACCGTGCAGGCCCTGGGCGGCACCGGCGGCCTGAAGATCGGCGCCGACTTCCTCAAGCGGCTGAACCCGTCGGCCAAGGTGCTGATCAGCGACCCGAGCTGGGAGAACCACCGCGCGCTGTTCACCAACGCCGGCTTCACCGTCGACAGCTATCCCTACTACGACGCCACCCGGCGCGGCATCGCGTTCGACGCCATGCTGGCCGCGCTGAACGCCGCGCCCGCCGGCACGGTGGTCGTGCTGCACGCCTGCTGCCACAACCCCACCGGCTACGACCTGACCCCGGCGCAGTGGGACCGGGTGGTCGCCGCCACTCAGGCGCGCGGCCTGGTGCCGTTCCTGGACATGGCCTACCAGGGCTTCGGCGAAGGCATCGCCGAGGACGGCGCGGTGATCGGCAAGTTCGTGGCCTCGGGCCAGGACTTCTTCGTGTCCACCTCGTTCTCCAAGAGCTTCAGCCTCTACGGCGAGCGCGTCGGCGCCCTGTCGGTGCTGTGCAGCAGCAAGGACGAGGCCGCCCGCGTGCTCAGCCAGCTGAAGATCGTCATCCGCACCAACTACAGCAACCCGCCCACGCACGGCGGCACGGTGGTCGCCACGGTGCTGAACACGCCCGAGCTGCGCGCCCTGTGGGAGCAGGAGCTGGCCGGCATGCGCACCCGCATCAAGGCCATGCGCGTGGCCATGGTCGACAAGCTCAAGGCCGCCGGGGTCAAGCAGGACATGTCGTTCATCGCCCAGCAGGTGGGCATGTTCAGCTACTCCGGCCTGACCAAGGAGCAGATGCAGCGCCTGCGCAGCGAGTTCGGCGTCTACGGCACCGACACCGGCCGCATGTGCGTCGCCGCGCTCAACAGCCGCAACATCGACCACGTGTGCGCCTCCATCGCCAAGGTGCTGGGCTGATGCACGCCTGAGGCGCCTTCCTGCGTCGTGACGGGCCGCCTGCGGGCGGCTTCGTCGTTTGCGCGGGGGCACAGTCAGCCAGGCGACAGGCAGGGTGCCTGCGCACCGACCGGCGGATGAGCTGCGCCCGGTGCGGACTGCTATATTGCGCTGCAGCATCGACCGGGGAACCCCATGCTCTACCAGATCTACGAAGCCCAACGCTCCCTCATGGAGCCGTTCGCCGACTTCGCACAGGCGGCCGCCAAGCTGTACGGCAATCCGCTGACCCCGTTCGGGCAGAACCCGCTGGCGCAGCGCACCGCGGCCGGCTACGAGCTGCTGTACCGGCTGTGGAAGGACTATGAGAAGCCGCAGTTCGGCATCACCACGGTGGGCGTCAACGGCGTCGACGTGGCGATCCACGAGCGGGTCGAGGTCGACAAGCCGTTCTGCGAGCTGCGCCGCTTCAAGCGCTTTTCCGACGACCCGCGCACGCTCGAGCGCCTGAAGGCCTCGCCGGCGGTGCTGGTGGTCGCGCCCCTGTCGGGCCACTACGCCACCCTGCTGCGCGACACGGTGCGCAGCCTGCTGGCCGACCACAAGGTCTACATCACCGACTGGAAGAACGCGCGCACGGTGCCGCTGGACCAGGGCGAGTTCCACCTGGACGACTACGTCAACTACGTGCAGGAGTTCATCCGCCACCTGCAGGCGCAGTACGGCCACTGCCACGTGATCAGCGTCTGCCAGCCCACCGTGCCGGTGCTGGCCGCGGTCTCGCTGATGGCCAGCCGCGGCGAGACCACGCCGGTGACGATGACGATGATGGGCGGCCCCATCGACGCCCGCAAGTCGCCGACCGCGGTGAACAACCTGGCGATGAACAAGAGCTACAGCTGGTTCGAGAACAACGTCATCTACCGCGTGCCCAGCAACTTCCCCGGCGCCGGCCGCCGCGTGTACCCGGGCTTCCTGCAGCACACGGGCTTCGTGGCGATGAACCCCGACCGCCACCTGTCGAGCCACTACGACTACTTCAAGCACCTGATCGCCGGCGACGACGACAAGGCCGAATCGCACCGGCAGTTCTACGACGAGTACAACGCCGTGCTCGACATGGACGCCGACTACTACCTCGAGACGATCAGCACCGTCTTCCAGGAGTTCCGGCTGGTGCACGGCACCTGGGACGTGCGCGGCGTCGACGGCCGCATCGAGCGCGTGCAGCCGCAGGACATCCGCACCACTGCCCACCTGACCGTCGAAGGCGAGCTCGACGACATCTCCGGCGCCGGCCAGACCGCGGCGGCGCACGACCTGTGCACCGGCGTGCCCAAGGAACTGCAGAAGCACATCGAGGTCAAGGGTGCCGGCCACTACGGCATCTTCAGCGGCCGCCGCTGGCGCGATGTCGTGTACCCGCAGGTGCGCGACTTCATCGCCAAATTCCACGCCGCCCCGGCCACGGCCAAGGCCGGCGCGTCCGCCCCGGCGCGCAAGGCGCCGGCGCGCCGCAGCGCCGCGCGCGCCACGTGAGCGACCTGGCCGCGCAGCTGCATGCCGCGCTGCCGCAGACGCAGTGCACGCGCTGCGGCTACCCCGACTGCGCGTCCTACGCCCAGGCCATGGCGGACGGCGAGGCCAGCCACGACCGCTGCCCGCCCGGCGGCGCCGAGGGCGTGGTCCGGCTGGCCGCCCTGCTCGGCCGCCCGCCCCTGCCGCTCGATCCCGCGCACGGCCTCGAAGGGCCGCGCACCCTGGCCGTGATCGACGAGGACTGGTGCATCGGCTGCACCCTGTGCATCAAGGCCTGCCCGACCGACGCGATCCTGGGCACCAACAAGCAGATGCACACCGTCATCGCGCCCTGGTGCACGGGCTGCGAGCTGTGCGTGCCGGTGTGCCCGGTCGACTGCATCGCGCTGGAGGACGCCAGCGCGGGCCGCACCGGCTGGCAGGCCTGGAGCCAGGACCAGGCCGACACGGCGCTCGCGCGCTACACCTGGCGCCAGGAGCGGCTCGCCCGCGAGGCGCAGGAGCACGCCGGGCGCCTGGAGAGCAAGGCCCAGGCCAAGCTGGCCGACCTCGCGGCGCACACGCACGGCGCGGCCGACGAGGGCGAGGCCGCACGCAAGAAGGCGGTGATCGAGGCCGCCCTGGCGCGCGCCCGCGCCAAGCGCGAGGCAGCGCAAGGCCGCTGAGACCCGCGGCCCCTCAGGCGGCCCAGGCGATGCCCGAGCGCTGCCGCTCGAAGTGGCGGAACAGGGCCAGGGCCAGCTCGCTCAACGCGCGATCGCCCAGGGCATGCGCCCGGGCCAGCTGCTCCACGGCATACAGGCGGTTGCCCGCCATCATCCGGGTGCTGATGGGCAGGCCGTGGCCGGCCATGCGGACCGTGAAGTCGTGGAGCGCGTCGTAGGGCCAGTCCTCGTCCGAGGTGTCCAGGGACGGCAGGCTGGCGTGGAACGCGGGGGCGGACTGCAGTTGGGCCATGGAGGGCTCCTGTCGCTGGGGTGCACCCAGTGTCCGCAGGCCCCGTGCGCAGCAAACCGCGAAAAGAGCCCCGCTCAGGCCTGATTCCGGCGCACCGCCGGGGTGCGCCGCGCGGACTCAGCCCGCCACGGCCCGATCGCCCAGCACCACCGCCTCGTAGGCGTGCAGCGACGGCAGGCCACCGGTGTGCAGGAACAGCACGTTCTCGCCGGCACCGATCTCGCCCTTGCGCGCCAGGCCGATCAGGCCGGCCATGATCTTGCCGGTGTAGACCGGGTCCAGCGGGATGCCTTCGGTGCGCGCCAGCATCTGCACGGCCTCGACCATGGCCTCGTTGGGGATCGAGTACTTGGGCTGCCAGTAGCCGCCCACGCTGCGCACCATCTCGCGCGGCACCTGCAGCGGCACGCCCAGCAGGTCGAGCACGGCCTGCGCCTCCTTGTGCACCAGCGGCTCCTGGTCGGCCGGGTCGCGGCTGACGCCGATGCCGGTGATGGGGATGCGGATGTTGTTGCCCAGGAAGCCGGCCAGCAGCCCGCCGTGGGTGCCCGAGCTGCCCGAGCCGACCACGATGCGGTCGAACGACAGGCCGTCGTCGAACATCTGCTGCTGCAGCTCCTGCGCGCAGGCCACGTAGCCCAGCCCGCCGATGGCGTTGGAGCCGCCGCCCGCGATGATGTAGCCCTTGCGGCCCTCGGCCGCGAGCGCATCGGCCACCTTCTGCATCTCGGCGGCCATGTTGCTGCCGCCGGGCACCACGGTGATGGCCTCGACGCCGAGCAGGCGGAACATGAAGTTGTTGCCGGTGGCGTTCGGGTCGTAGCTGCCGGGCACGCGCTCCTCGATCACGAAGCGGCACTTCAGGCCTTCCTTGACCGCGGCCGCCAGCGTGATGCGGCAGTGGTTGGACTGCGGCGCGCCGCAGGTGATCAGCGTGTCGGCGCCCTTGGCGAGCGCGTCGGCCACCAGGAACTCGAGCTTGCGGGTCTTGTTGCCGCCGGGGAACAGGCCCAGCATGTCGTCACGCTTGATCCACACCCGGGGCCCCTGCCCGCCCGGGCAGCTGGCGGCCAGCGCGGCCGAGAAGCGCGGCATGAACTCGATGGGGGTGGCGAACGGCGTGTAGCGGCGACGGGGAAAACGTGAGAGATCCATCGGGCCATCTTACCGGGGCCGCTCCCTAGAATGGTCCGCTCCCCCCGCACCGGAACCCCGCATGACCGCCCGCACGTTCGCCGCCCTCGCCGTCGCCCTCACGCTCCCGCTGGCCGCCGGCCTGGCCCAGGCCCAGGCCTTCCCGGCCAAGCCGATCCGCTTCGTCGTGCCCTACCTGCCCGGCGGCACCACGGACCTGGTGGCGCGCACGGTCGGCGAGCACGTGGCGCAGAAGCTGGGCCAGCCGGTGGTGATCGAGAACCGCGCCGGCGCCGGCGGCAACATCGGCATGGACGCCGTGGCCAAGGCCGCCCCCGACGGCTACACGGTCGGCTTCGGCGCCATCTCCACCAACGCGCTCAACCCCCACCTGTACCGGCGCATGCCCTTCGACCCCCGCAAGGACTTCAGCGCCATCGCCATGCTCGGCTACTCGACCATCGTGCTGGAGGTCGGCCCCGCGGTGCCGGTCAAGGACGTCAGGGAGTTCATCGCCCATGCGAAGCAACACCCCGGGCTTCAGTTCGGCACCGCGGGCGCCGGCACCTCGATGCACCTGGCCGGCGTGATGTTCGCGCAGATGGCCGGGGTGGACCTGGTGCACGTGCCGTACAAGGGCAGCGTGCCCGGCATCACCGACATGGTCGGCGGCCACCTGCCCGCGATGTTCGACAACCTGCCTGCGTCCCTGCCGCACATCCAGGCCGGCAAGCTGCGGGCGCTCGCGGTCGCCGGCCGCCAGCGCTCGCCGTCGCTGCCCGACGTGCCGACCCTGGCCGAGGCGGGCCTGGCCGGCTACGAGGTCGACCCCTGGTTCGGCCTGTACGGCCCGGCCGGCATGGACCCGAAGGTGGTGCAGGTGCTCAACGCCGCCTTCGTCGAGGCGCTGGCCGCGCCGGCCGTCCGGGACAAGCTGCTCAAGGCCGGCTTCACCCCGCAGGGATCGACCCCGCAGGAACTGGAGCGGCTGACGCAGGCCGAGTTCCAGCGCCTGGGCCAGGTCGCCCGGCGCGCTCAGATGTCGGTGGACTGAGCCAGCGCCTCGAAGGCGCGCACCACCTCGGGCGGCGCCTGCACCAGCTCGATCAGCACGCCCTCGCCGCCGACCGGGAACTGCTCGTTCTCCTTGGGATGCACGAAGCAGATGTCGAAGCCGGCCGCGCCGCGGCGGATGCCGCCCGGCGCGAAGCGCAGGCCCTGCCCCTGCAGCCAGTCGACCGCCCGGGGCAGGTCGTCGATCCACAGGCCCACGTGGTTCAGCGGCGTGGCGTGCACGGCCGGCTTCTTGTCGGGATCCAGCGGCTGCATCAGGTCGACCTCGACCTTGAACGGGCCCGCGCCCGTGGCGCAGATGTCCTCGTCCACGTTCTCGCGCTCGCTGCGGAAATGGCCGGTGACCTCCAGCCCGAACAGGTCGACCCAGAGCCTGCGCAGCTTCTGCTTGTCGGGGCCGCCGATGGCGATCTGCTGGATGCCCAGCACCTTGAAGGGTCGTTGCTGCGTCATGCGCTCGCGTTCCTCACGTTCAATGCGTCGAAACCCAGGGCCAGGCGGCGCGCCATGGCGCCGTCCTGCCCCACCAGGCCCAACGCGAGCTCGCGCCGGTCCCAGTCGATGTCGGCCACACCGAAGTGCAGCCCGGTGTACGGCTCGCCCAGCCGGTTCGGCCCGGCCTCGCGCACGCCGGCCCAGGTGTGCGTCCAGCCGCTGGCGGTCATCTCGACCAGCGGATACGGCACCCCCTCGGTCTCGCGGTAGAAGGCGCCGAAATGCCGGTCGCCCGACAGCAGCACCACGCCACCCGCGCCGGCGTGGGCGATGGTGTCGAACAGCCGCTGCCGCTCGCGCGGCAACAGCGACCAGCTCTCCCAGCCGTGGCCGGTCGCCAGCACCTGGATGCCCGAGACGATGAAGCGCAGCTGCGCCGGCTCGCGCAGCTGCTGCGCCAGCCAGGCCCACTGCGCCTCGCCCAGCAGCGTCTTGCCGGGATCGGCGTCCGGCAGGTAGCGCTCGCGGCCAGGCGCGTCGCGCTGGTCGGTGCGGCGCCAGGGCGAGCGGAACCAGCGGTCGTCCAGCAGGAGGACCTGCACGCGCCGGCCCGGCGGCCCGACGCTGGCCGCGTGGTACACGCCCTCGCGCCCGCGGCGCGGGTCGTCGGCCGGCACGCGCCAGAAGCGCAGGAAGGCGTCCTTGGACGCCTGCTTGTGCGCGAACGAGGCATCGCCGTCGTTGGGCCCGTAGTCGTTGTCGTCCCAGGTGGCCAGGTGCGGCACCGTCGCGCGCACCCGGGCCAGCCCGGGCAGCTCGGCCGCCTGCGCATACGCGCGCTCGATCGCGGCCGGCGTGGCGGGCTGGTCGACGTACACGTTGTCGCCGCCGAAGACCAGCAGGTCGCAGCCCGCGCCCAGCACCACGTCCCACAGCGGCTGCGGCCGCTTCTGGTCCATGCAGGAGCCGAAGCCCAGGCGACGCAGCGGTGCACCGGTGCGCGGCGCCTGCACCGGCATGCCGCCGCAGGCGGCCAGCGCCAGCGCGCCACCGCCCGCGACACCCGCCAGCAGGGAACGGCGCCGCACGGCCGGCCTCAGGCGAACTCGACGATCGGCTGGTCGACAGCGAGCGACTCGCCCTTGCCGGCCAGCACCTTGGCGACCACGCCGTCCGCCGCGGCGAACAGCACGTTCTCCATCTTCATCGCCTCGATCACGGCCACGCGCTCGCCGGCCTGCACCTTCTGGCCCGGCTGCACCGCCACCTCGACCAGCAGGCCGGGCATGGGCGACAGCACGTAGCGGCTCATGTCGGGTGGCGCCTTGTACGGCATCAGCGCGTGCAGTTCGGCGGTGCGCGGCGTGAACACCAGCGCGACCAGCCGGGTGCCCTGGTGGCTGACCGCGATGGCCAGCGGGTTCTTGCCCACGCCCCGCTCCACCTGCGCGGTGAACGGCTGGCCGTTGACCGTGCCGCGGATGCGCGCGCCGCCCAGGTGCCAGCCCGAGCAGATCTCGTAGCGCTTGCCGGCCGTCTCGACCACGCTGGAGCCGGACTCTGACCGGTAGTCCGCCACCTTCACCGGCTGGCGGCGGTCGGCGCCCGCCTCGCCCTGCACCACCGCGACGAAGTCCTCGCCGACGCGGAACTCGTGGCCGCGCATCTGGCCGCTGATGCCGGCCGAGCGCTGCAGCGCGCGGCGGTTCACCCAGGCCGCCAGCGCCACCAGGAAGTCGGGGTCGGCATGCTGCACGTCCTCGGCGCGGAAGCCCTTGCCGTAGTGCTCGGCGATGAAGCCGGTGTTGAAGTCGCCGGCGACGAACTTCGGGTGCGCCAGCAGCGCCGCCTGGAACGGCACGTTGCTCGAGATGCCGCGGATCACGAAGCCGTCCAGGGCCTCGCGCATCTTGCCGATCGCCTCGGCGCGGTCGCGGCCGTGCACGATCAGCTTGGCGATCATCGAGTCGTAGTACATCGGGATCTCGCCGCCGTCGACGACGCCGGTGTCCACCCGCACGCCGTGCAGGTGCCCGGTGTCGGCGGCCCACATCGACTCCTTGGGCGGCTGGAAGCGCACCAGCCGGCCGGTGGACGGCAGGAAGTTGCGGAACGGGTCCTCGGCGTTGATGCGGCACTCGATCGCCCAGCCCTCGCGCTTGACGTCCGCCTGGGTGATGGGCAGCTTCTCGCCGGCCGCCACGCGGATCATCAGCTCCACCAGGTCCAGCCCGGTGATGCACTCGGTGACCGGGTGCTCGACCTGCAGCCGGGTGTTCATCTCCAGGAAGTAGAAGTCCTGGTCCTTGCCGACCACGAACTCCACCGTGCCCGCGCTCTGGTAGTTCACGGCCTTGGCCAGCGCCACTGCCTGCGCGCCCATGGCCTGGCGCGTCGCGTCGGTGATGAAGGGCGACGGCGCCTCCTCGATCACCTTCTGGTGGCGGCGCTGGATCGAGCACTCGCGCTCGTTCAGGAACACCACGTTGCCGTGCGCGTCGCCCAGCACCTGGATCTCGATGTGGCGCGGCTGCTCGACGAACTTCTCGATGAACACGCGGTCGTCGCCGAAGCTGTTGCGCGCCTCGTTGCGGCAGGAGGTGAAGCCCTCCAGCGCCTCCTTGTCGTTGAACGCCACCCGCAGGCCCTTGCCGCCGCCGCCGGCGCTGGCCTTGATCATCACCGGGTAGCCGATGTCGCGCGCGATCTCCACCGCGCGCTCGGCGCTTTCGATGGCGTCGTTCCAGCCCGGGATGGTGTTGACCTTCGCCTCCTTGGCCAGCTTCTTGGAGGCGATCTTGTCGCCCATGGCCGCGATCGCGCCGTGCTTGGGGCCGATGAAGACGATGCCCTCCTCCTCGACGCGGCGCGCGAACTCCTCGTTCTCGGACAGGAAGCCGTAGCCGGGGTGCACCGCCTGCGCGCCGGTGGACTTGCAGGCCGCGATGATGCGGTCCATCTGCAGGTAGCTCTCGCGGCTGGGGGCCGCGCCGATGTGCACCGCCTCGTCGGCCAGCTGCACGTGGCGGGCGTCGCGGTCGGCGTCGGAGTAGACGGCCACCGTCTTGATGCCCAGCTTGCGGGCGGTCTTGGTGACGCGGCAGGCGATTTCACCGCGGTTGGCGATCAGGATCTTGTCGAACATGGTGCTTGTCTCCTCCTGATCACAGCGGAATGTTGCCGTGCTTGCGCCACGGGTTCTCGAGCTTCTTGTCGCGCAGCATCACCAGCGAGCGGCAGATGCGCTTGCGGGTCTCGTGCGGCAGGATCACGTCGTCGATGAAGCCGCGGGCGCCGGCCACGAAGGGGTTGGCGAAGCGGGCCTTGTACTCGGCCTCGCGGGCGGCCAGCTTGGCCGGGTCGCCCTTGTCCTCGCGGAAGATGATCTCCACCGCGCCCTTGGCGCCCATCACCGCGATCTCGGCGTTGGGCCAGGCGAAGTTGACGTCGCCGCGCAGGTGCTTGGAGCTCATCACGTCGTAGGCGCCGCCGTAGGCCTTGCGGGTGATGACGGTGATCTTGGGCACGGTGCACTCGGCGTACGCGTACAGCAGCTTGGCGCCGTGCTTGATGATGCCGCCGTACTCCTGGCTGGTGCCGGGCATGAAGCCGGGCACGTCCACGAAGGTCACCACCGGGATGTTGAAGGCATCGCAGAAGCGCACGAAGCGCGCCGCCTTGATCGAGCTCTTGATGTCCAGGCAGCCGGCCAGCACCAGCGGCTGGTTGGCCACGATGCCCACGGTCTGCCCTTCCATGCGGGCGAAGCCGATGATGATGTTCTTGGCGTACTCGGGCTGCAGTTCGAAGAAGTCGCCGTCGTCGACCGTCTTGACGATCAGCTCCTTCATGTCGTACGGCTTGTTCGGGTTGTCCGGCACCAGCGTGTCGAGCGAGTAGTCCATGCGGTCCACCGGGTCGTTGCTCGGGCGCACCGGCGGCTTCTCGCGGTTGTTCAGCGGCAGGTAGTTGTACAGCCGGCGCAGCATCACCAGCGCCTCGACGTCGTTCTCGAAGGCCAGGTCGGCCACGCCGCTGCGGGTGGTGTGGGTCGAGGCGCCGCCCAGTTCCTCGGCCGTGACCTCCTCGTGCGTGACGGTCTTGACCACCTCGGGCCCGGTCACGAACATGTACGAGCTGTCCTTGACCATGAAGATGAAGTCGGTCATGGCCGGCGAGTACACCGCCCCGCCCGCGCAGGGACCCATGATCATGCTGATCTGCGGGACCACGCCGGAGGCCAGCACGTTCTTCTGGAACACGTCGGCATAGCCGCCCAGCGAGGCCACGCCCTCCTGGATGCGGGCGCCGCCCGAGTCGTTCAGGCCGATCACCGGCGCGCCGACCTTCATCGCCTGGTCCATCACCTTGCAGATCTTCTCGGCGTGGGCCTCGGACAGCGCGCCGCCGAAGACGGTGAAGTCCTGGCTGAAGACGAACACCAGCCGGCCGTTGATCATCCCGTAGCCGGTCACCACGCCGTCGCCGGGGATCTTGTTGTCGGCCATGCCGAAGTCGTGGCAGCGGTGCTCGACGAACATGTCCCATTCCTCGAACGTGCCCTCGTCCAGCAGCAGCTCGATGCGCTCGCGCGCGGTGAGCTTGCCCTTGCCGTGCTGCGCGTCGATGCGCCGGGTGCCGCCGCCCAGCCGGGCCGCGGCCCGCTTGCGTTCGAGTTGGTCGAGGATGTCTTGCATGCGCTCTTCTCCGAGGTGCGTCCGAGGGATGGTTTCAGGGCTGCTGGCCGAAGGTGGCCAGCAGCTGGCGGGCGGCGGTGGACGCAGGCACGCGCCCGGCGCCGACCTCGCCCGCGAGGGTGGGCAGCAGCGCCTGCACCTGCGGGTGCTGCCGGAAGGCCTGCTTCAGGCCCGATTCGATGCGCTCCCACATCCAGGCCAGCGCCTGCTGGCGGCGGCGCCCCTGCAGGCGGCCTTCGGCGGTGGCCAGGTCGCGGAAGCGCGAGACGGCGGCCCAGAAGCCGTCGACGTTGTGGGACTTCAGGGCGCTGATCTGCAGCACCTGCGGCGACCAGCCGCCGCGTTCACGGCCGTGCTGGGTGAACAGGCGCAGGGCGCTGGTGATCTGGGCCTGGGCGCGGGTGGCGGCGTCGGGGTCGATGTCGGCCTTGTTGATCACCACCAGGTCGGCCAGCTCCATCACGCCCTTCTTGATCGCCTGCAGGTCGTCGCCCGCATTGGGCAGCTGCAGCAGCACGAACATGTCGGTCATGCCGGCCACCGCGGTCTCGCTCTGGCCCACGCCCACGGTCTCGACGATCACCACGTCGTGGCCGGCGGCCTCGCACACCAGCATGGCCTCGCGGGTCTTCTCGGCCACGCCACCCAGCGTGCCGCTGGACGGGCTGGGCCGGATGTAGGCCTGCGGGTGCACCGACAGCTGCTCCATGCGGGTCTTGTCGCCCAGGATGGAGCCGCCCGAGACGCTGCTGGACGGATCGATGGTCAGCACCGCGACCCGGTGGCCCTGCGCGATCAGGTACAGGCCCAGCGCCTCGATGAAGGTGCTCTTGCCCACGCCGGGCACGCCGGAGATGCCCAGCCGGAACGAGCGGCCGGTGTGCGGCAGCAGCTCGGTCAGCAGCTGGTCGCCCTGCGCCCGGTGGTCGGCGCGGGTGGACTCCAGCAGCGTGATCGCCTTGGCCACGGCGCGGCGCTGGGCCATGGCCGCGCCGTGCAGGATGGGATCGGCGAGGGGATGCATGTCAGCCCCGTCGTGCCCGCAGCAGGGCCTGCCCCCACGAAGGCGGTGGCGGGCACCCGCGATCGAGCGCGGCGGTGGCGCGTGGGTCCCCGCCTGCGCGGGGACGACGAGCCGGGGTGTCGCCGCCTGCGCGGGGACGGCGGATCCGGCTCACGCGGCCACCGCCTGGCGGATCTGCTCGAGCACGTCCTTGGCGCTGGCCGGGATCGGCGTGCCGGGCCCGTAGATGCCCTTGACGCCGGCCTCGTACAGGAAGTCGTAGTCCTGCTGCGGGATCACGCCGCCGACGAACACGATGATGTCGTCGGCCCCCTGCTTGCGCAGCTCGGCGATGATGGCCGGCACCAGGGTCTTGTGGCCGGCGGCCAGGGTCGAGACCCCCACCGCGTGCACGTCGTTCTCGATCGCCTGCCGCGCGCATTCCTCGGGCGTCTGGAACAGCGGCCCCATGTCCACGTCGAAGCCCAGGTCGGCATAGGCGGTGGCCACCACCTTGGCCCCGCGGTCGTGGCCGTCCTGTCCGAGCTTGGCGATCATCACGCGCGGGCGGCGGCCCTGGTCCTGCGCGAACTGCGCGATCTCCTCCTGCAGCTTCGCCCAGCCTTCGGCCGAGTCGTAGGCGGCGGCGTAGACGCCGGTGACCTTCTGGGTGTCGGCACGGTGGCGGCCGTACACCTTCTCCAGGGCGTCCGAGACCTCGCCGACGGTGGCGCGCAGGCGGATGGCGTCGATCGCCAGCGCCAGCAGGTTGCCCTGGCCCGAGTGCGCGGCCTCTGTCAGCGCGTCCAGTGCGGCCTGCACCTTCGCGCCATCGCGGGAGGCGCGGATCTGCCGCAGCCGCTCGACCTGCTGCTCGCGCACCTTGTCGTTGTCGATCTCGAGGATCTCGACCCGGTCTTCCCTGGCCAGCTTGTACTTGTTGACGCCGACGATCACGTCCTTGCCCGAGTCGATGCGGGCCTGCTTCTCGGCGGCGGCCGCCTCGATCTTCAGCTTGGCCCAGCCCGAGTCCACGGCCCGGGTCATGCCGCCCATGGTCTCGACCTCCTCGATGATGGCCCAGGCCGCGTCGGCCATGTCCTGGGTGAGCTTCTCCATCATGTAGCTGCCGGCCCAGGGGTCGACGACGCTGGTGATGTGCGTCTCCTCCTGCAGGATCAGCTGGGTGTTGCGGGCGATGCGGGCGCTGAACTCGGTGGGCAGCGCGATCGCCTC
Source organism: Comamonadaceae bacterium (assembly GCA_027484575.1). Lineage (GTDB taxonomy): Bacteria > Pseudomonadota > Gammaproteobacteria > Burkholderiales > Burkholderiaceae_C > Ramlibacter. Next base: position 157,066 of record JAIXSQ010000011.1, on the reverse strand, counting down.
GTCGAAGCTGTTGGTGTGCAGACTCTGGGTGCCGCCGAACACCGCGGCCATGGCCTCGATGGTGGTGCGCACCACGTTGTTGTACGGGTCCTGCTCGGTCAGCGACCAGCCCGAGGTCTGCGAGTGCGTGCGCAGCATCAGGCTCTTGGGGTTGCGCGCGCCGAAGTCCTTCATGATCCGGCACCACAGCAGGCGCGCGGCCCGCATCTTGGCGATCTCCAGGTAGAAGTTCATCCCCACCGCCCAGAAGAAGGACAGCCGGCCCGCGAAGTCGTCGACGCCCAGGCCCTTGGCCAGCGCGGTCTTGACGTACTCCTTGCCGTCGGCCAGCGTGAAGGCCAGCTCCAGCGCCTGGTTGGCGCCGGCCTCCTGCATGTGGTAGCCCGAGATCGAGATCGAGTTGAACCTGGGCATCTTCTGCGCCGTGTACTCGATGATGTCGCCGATGATCCGCATGCTCGGCTGGGGCGGGTAGATGTAGGTGTTGCGGACCATGAACTCCTTGAGGATGTCGTTCTGGATGGTCCCGGACAGCTGGTCCTGCGACACGCCCTGCTCCTCGGCCGCGACCACGTAGCCGGCCAGCACCGGCAGCACGGCGCCGTTCATGGTCATGGACACCGACACCTTGTCCAGCGGGATGCCGTCGAACAGCACCTTCATGTCCTCGACCGAGTCGATCGCCACGCCGGCCTTGCCGACGTCGCCGGTCACGCGCGGGTGGTCGCTGTCGTAGCCGCGGTGGGTGGCCAGGTCGAAGGCCACCGACACGCCCTGCCCGCCGGCGGCCAGCGCCTTGCGGTAGAACGCGTTGGACTCCTCGGCGGTCGAGAAGCCCGCGTACTGCCGGATGGTCCAGGGCCGCACCGCGTACATGGTGGCCTGCGGGCCGCGGATGTAGGGCTCGAAGCCCGGCAGCGTGTCGGTGTGCGGCAGCCCCTGCAGGTCGGCCGCGGTGTACAGCGGCTTGACCGTGATGCCGTCGGGCGTCACCCAGTTGAGCGCCACGACGTTGCCGCCCGGCGCGGACTTGGCGGCGGCCTGGGTCCAGGCAGCGAGGGTGGCGGTCTTGAACAGGGGCTGGTCGCTCATGGCTGGCTCGCGGTGCAGGTGGGTTCCGGTCGGGGTGCGGCAGTGTAGCGCATTCATAATTATTGATAAAGAATGCTTCGTCCGCCTAGAATCGCGCCCCATGGCTGCCGTCACCCTCGCCCCCCGCGCCCTCTACGAGGAGGTGGCGGAACTGCTGCGCCAGCGGATCTTCCGCCGCGAGCTCGAGCCCGGCAGCTGGATCGACGAGGTGAAGCTGACCCAGGAGTTCGGGATCAGCCGCACCCCGCTGCGCGAGGCGCTGAAGGTGCTGGCCGCCGAAGGGCTGGTGACGATGAAGGTGCGCCGCGGCGCCTACGTGACCGAGGTGTCCGAGCAGGACCTGGCCGAGGTCTACCACCTGCTGGCGCTGCTCGAGAGCGATGCCGCGGCCGAGGTCGCCCGCCGCGCCACCGACGCGCAGCTGGCCGAGCTGCAGGCGCTGCACGCGGAGCTGGAAGGCGCCGCCGGTGACCGCGACCGCTTCTTCGCCCTGAACGAACGCTTCCACATGCGGCTGCTGGAGCTGGCCGGCAACCGGTGGCGCAACCAGCTGGTGGCCGACCTGCGCAAGGTGATGAAGCTCAACCGCCATGCCTCGCTGCTCAAATCCGGCCGCATCGCCGAGAGCCTGGCCGAACACCGCGCCGTGGTGGCCGGCCTGCGCGCCCGCGACGCCGAGGCCACGCGCCAGCGCATGCAGGACCACTTCCGCAACGGCCTCGAAGCGGCGGCCTGAGCGCCGCCTGCCACGCCCGACCGGGCCCCGTCTCCCCCGGAATCCCACCGAGCCCGTCGGCCGCGGTGCTTTGCTAGGCTGTGCGCGCCTTGCACTGCACGAAGGGATCGCGCTCCATGGACCGTCGAAGTTTCGCCCTGACCTGCGCCACCGGCGCCGCCTGCCTGGGCGCCGCGGCGGCCGTGCCCGCCCTGGCCGCCGACGCCAGGCCCAAGGCCTACGGGCGGGCCCTGCTGGTGGACGACCAGGGCCGGCCGGTGCCGGCCTCGGCGCTGCGGCGCGAGACCAACTACGTCTTCCACTACCCGTACGAAGGCACGCCGGCCTTCCTGCTCGACCTGGGCAAGCCCGCCCTGCCCCAGTCCCTGTCGACGCAGGCCAAGGACAGCTACGCCTGGCCGGGCGGGGTGGGCAAGGGGCGCAGTATCGTGGCGTTCTCGGCCATCTGCGCGCACCAGCTGGTCTACCCGACCAGGGACGTGAGCTTCATCAGCTTCCGCAAGACGAAGTCGGCCAAGGGCGTGCAGGACGGGCTGATCCACTGCTGCGCCGACCACAGCCAGTACGACCCCGCCCGCGGCGCGCAGGTGCTGGCCGGCCCGGCCACCCAGCCGCTGTGCGCGGTGCTGCTCGAGCACGACCCCAGGGCCGACACGCTCACGGCCTGGGGCACGCTGGGCGGCGAACTGTTCGACGCCTTCTTCCGCAAGTACGAGATGAAGCTCGCGCTGGACGTGGGCGCGAAGGCCAAGGCCCCGGTCGGGCAGCAGGCCGTGGTGCGCGAACTGGACCGGTTCTGCCGCAACAACATCCAGTGCTAGGGCCTCGGGGCCGCGTGGATGCCCGCCTGCGTGGGCATGACGTGCCCCGATGCCCGCCGTCCCCGCGCAGGCGGGGACCCACGATCCACCACGGCGCCCGTTCGTGGATGCCTGCCTATGCGGGCTTGACGAGGCTGGCCGCGTCAGGCCGTGCGCTTGGGCGCCCAGGCGTGCCGCTGCAAGGTCTCCAGCGTGGTGAAGTCCAGCACGCGCGCATGCGTGGCCTCGAGCACCACCGGCGGCGCCACGCCGGCATCGAGCGCCTCGACCCAGCGGCTGGCGCACAGGCACCAGCGGTCGCCGGGCTGCAGGCCCGGGAAGCGGGACCCGGGCCGGGGCGTGACCAGGTCGTTGCCGCGGCTGCGCGAGTACGCCAGGAACTCCGCCGTCACCCGCGCGCAGACCACGTGGCTGCCCTGGTCCTGGGCGTCGGTGCGGCAGCAGCCGTCGCGCCACCAGCCGGTCAGCGGGTCGTACGAGCAGGCCTGCAGCGGCGTGCCCAGCACGTTCAGCTCCGTCATGCCAGGCTCCCCAGCAGCAGGCTGGCGCAGGCCACCGTGGTCAGCTGCAGCCGCAGCGGCAGGTACCAGGCCGGCAGCGGCTGGCGCGCGGCGAGCCGGCGGTCCTGCGCGTAGTGGGCGGCGAAACCGGCCACCAGCAGCAACGCGCCGGTGGCCGGCGGCAGCAGCAGGGCCGGCCAGGCCAGCAGCGCCGGCACGGTGCTCCAGGTGAATACCCAGGCGCGCTGGCGGGCATCGACCTGGGGCAGCAGCATCGCGAAGGCCCAGTGCAGCGCACCCACGAAGGCCAGGATCACCGCCCCGTAGGCGGCCAGCACCCGCAGCGGCTGCCAGGGCGCGAGCGCCGGCACCCAGCAGGCGGCCGCGCCGGCGACGAAGGGCAGCAGGCCGCCATAGCCCAGCCAGGCGACCGAACGCGGAAGGAAGGTGGGAGGAAGGTTCTGCACGGGCGCCCCTGGGACAACGGCCGCGATGGTAGCGACGCGGCCCCTCCCCTGCCCCCTGCTCGGGTACGCCGCCCTCAGTCGGGCTTGGCGCCCGAGGCCTTGACCACTTGCGCCCACTTGGCCATCTCGGCCTGCACCAGCGCCGCCAGCTGCTCGGGCGTGCCGGGCGCCGCGTCCAGGCCCAGCGTGGCCAGCTTTTCCTTGACGTCGGGCAGGGCCAGCACGCGCGCGGTCTCGGCGTTGATGCGGGCCTGCACCTCGCGCGGCAGGCCGGCCGGTGCGAACAGCGCGAACCACGAGGTGGCCTCAAAGCCCGGCAGCCCGCTCTCGGCCAGCGTGGGGATCTGCGGTGCCGCCGGCGAGCGCTGCGCGCTGGTCACCGCGATGGCCCGCAGCTCGCCCGAGCGCACCAGCGGCAGCGCCGAGGGCATGTTGTCGAAGATCATCGTGATCCGCCCGCCCAGCAGGTCGGGGATGGCCTGGGCCCGGCCCTTGTACGGGATGTGCTGCATCTGCACCCCGGCCATCGTGTTGAACAGCTCGCCCGACAGGTGGATGGATGTGCCGCTGCCGCTGGAGCCGAAGGTCAGCGGCTGCCGCCTGGCCAGCGCGACCAGCTCCTGCGTGGTCCGCGCCGGCACCTGGTTGTTCACCACCAGCAGGTTGGGCGTGGACGCCAGGAAGCTGATGGGCGTGAAGTCGCGCTGCGGGTGGTAGGGCAGCTGCGGGTAGAGCGAGGCGTTGATCGCATGCGTGCCCACCGTGCCCAGCACCAGCGTGGCACCGTCGGGCGCGCTCTTGGCCACCAGGTCGGCGCCGATGTTGCCGCCGGCGCCCGGCTTGTTGTCCACCGTCACCGGCTGGCCCAGCGCCCCCCACTTCTCGGCCAGCAGCCGCGCCAGCGTGTCGGGCGCGCCGCCGGGCGGGAAGGTGACCACGATGCGCACCGGCTTGGTCGGCCAGGCGGCCTGGGCGAACGCGCCGCAGGCGGCCAGGGCCAGGGCGGCGGCGGCGAGCAGCCGCAGGGGACGGACGGGGGCCATGGGGTTGTCTCCTTCGTGGGTGGCGTGCCGACCCATTCTGGAGCCCTCCCCGGGCGTCCAGGCTCGGGGACAACCAGCAGCCCGGGCGACTCGCCCGGGCTGCGGTGGCGTTCAGTCCAGCGTGACCTTGGCCTCGCGGATGACGGTGCCCCACTTGGCCGTCTCGCCCGCGATGAAGCGGTCGAACTCGGCCGGGCTGCTGCCCACCGGGATCGTGCCCATGCCATCGAGCCGGGCCTTGACGTCGTCGAGCCGGACGATGGCCGCGATCTCGTCGGCCACCCGCTTGACGATGGCCGCGGGCGTGCCGGCCGGGGCCAGCATGCCGGCCCAGGTGCTGGCCACGTAGCCGGGCACGCCCTGCTCGATGAAGGTGGGCAGGTCGGGCAAGGCATCCAGGCGCTTGTCGCTGGCCACGCCCAGCAGGCGCACCTTGCCCGACTTGCCCGGGCCGATCAGGCCCTGCGCGGCGTCGCCGAACAGCTGGATCTGCCCGCCCAGCAGGTCGGTGTAGGCCGCCGCGGAGCCCCGGTACGGGATGTGGACCATGTGGGTCTTCGTCACCGACTTGAGCAGCTCCGTCGACAGGTGCACCGCCGAACCGTTGCCGCTGGAGCCGTAGCTGATCTTCCCCGGGTTCGCCTTGGCGTAGGCGACCAGGTCCCTGGCGGTCTTGAACGGACCGTCGACGTTGGCCGCGTAGATCAGCGGCGACTGGCCGATCAGCGACACGCCCATCAGGTCCTTGGGCTCGTAGGGCAGCTTCTTGTACAGGCTGGTGTTGGCGGCATGGGCGGCGATCACCACCGCGAAGGTCTGGCCGTCCGGCGCGGCCTTGGCCAGGGTGTCGACGGCCACGATGCCGTTGGCGCCGGGCTTGTTGTCGACGACCACCGGCTGGCCCAGGCGCTGCGAAAGCTTCTCGCAGACCAGGCGGGCCGTGACGTCGGTGAAGCCGCCGGGCGGGTAGCCCACCAGCACGCGGACCGGCCGCGTGGGCCAGGACTGGGCCAGCACCTGGGGCGCGGCGACGGCCGCGGCAACGGCGGCGGTGAAGTGGCGGCGTTGGAGCATCGGGTGTCTCTCTCGTCTCGTTCTGGATGTCTTGGGGATCGCGCGGGCCCGCAGGGCCCGGGGCTCAGACCACGCCTTGGGCGCGCAGCGCGGCGATGGCCGCGTCGTCGAGGCCGCCGAGGCCGCGCAGCACCTCGTCGGTGGCTTCGCCCAGCACCGGCGGCGCATGCCGCACGGGCATGCGCTCGCCATCGAGCCGGTACGGCGGTGCCATCACCGGCGTGCTGCCGGCCACCGGATGCGGCTGCCGCGTGACCAGGCCGGCGGCCTGCGCACGCGGCGACTGCAGCGCCTCCAGCAGGCCCAGCACCTCGCCGCAGGGGATGCCGGCACGCGACAGCCGCTCGAGCAGCAGCGTCCGCGGGCGCGCGCGCAGCTCGGCCAGCAGCTGCGGCACCAGCGTGTCGCGGTTCTGGCCGCGGGCCAGGTTGGTGGCGTAGCGCGCATCGGCCACGATGTCCGGCCGCTCGATCACCTCGGTGCAGAAGCGCGTGAACTGCGCGTTGTTGCCCACCGCGATGATCAGCGGGCCGTCCTGCGCGTCGAACACGCCGTACGGCACGATGGACGGATGGGCGTTGCCGTAGCGCGGCGGGTCCTGCTGCATCAGCAGCGCCTCGAGCCCGTAGTAGGCCGAGACCATCAGGCCGCAGTCGAACAGCGCCATCTCCACGTGCCGGCCCCGGCCGGTGCGCTGGCGGTCGAACAGCGCGGCGAGCACCGCCTGCGCGGCGTACATGCCGGTGAACATGTCCACCGCCGCCACGCCGAACTTCAGCGGCGGCTGGGTGGGCTCGCCGTTGATGGCCATCAGCCCGGCCTCGCCCTGGATCACCAGGTCGTAGCCGGGGCGCGCCGCCTCGGCGCCGTGCCGGTCGTAGCCCGACACCGAGCAGTAGACGACGTCCGGCCTGACCGCCCGGATGTCCTCGTAGCCCAGGCCCATCTTCTCGGCGCCGCCGGTCTTGAAGTTCTGGATCACCACGTCGCACCGGCGGGCCAGGTCGCGGACCAGCTGCTGGCCGGCGGGCGCCTGCAGGTCCACCGTCACCGACCGCTTGTTGCGGTTCATGCTGTTGAAGTAGGCGGTCTCGGTCTTGCCGACCCGGATGCCCCAGTCGCGGGTGTCGTCGCCGCGCTGGGGATGCTCGACCTTGATCACCTCGGCGCCCAGGTCGCCCAGCACCTGGCCGCACAGCGGCCCCGCCAGCACCCGCGACAGGTCCAGCACCCGCACGCCGGACAGCGGCAGCGCCGCCGCGGGCCGGCGGTCTTGCGCGTCGGAAGCCATGGAGGTCAGAACGCGGCGATGCCGGTCTGGGCGCGGCCCAGGATCAGCGCGTGGATGTCGTGGGTGCCTTCGTAGGTGTTGACCACCTCGAGGTTGACCATGTGGCGCGCCACGCCGAACTCGTCGCTGATGCCGTTGCCGCCCATCATGTCGCGCGCCATGCGGGCGATGTCCAGCGCCTTGCCGCAGGAGTTGCGCTTCATGATCGAGGTGATCTCGACCGCGGCGGTGCCCTCGTCCTTCATGCGGCCCAGGCGCAGGCAGCCCTGCAGGCCCAGCGTGATCTCGGTCTGCATGTCGGCCAGCTTCTTCTGGATCAGCTGGTTGGCCGCCAGCGGCTTGCCGAACTGCTTGCGGTCCAGCACGTACTGGCGCGCGCGGTGCCAGCAGTCCTCGGCGGCGCCCAGCGCGCCCCAGGCGATGCCGTAGCGGGCCGAGTTCAGGCAGGTGAACGGGCCCTTGAGGCCGCGCACCTCGGGGAAGGCGTGCTCCTCGGGGCAGAACACCTCCTCCATCACGATCTCGCCGGTGACCGAGGCGCGCAGGCCGACCTTGCCCTTGACCTTGGGTGCCGACAGGCCCTTGGCGCCTTTCTCCAGCACGAAGCCGCGGATCGAGCCTTCGTCGTCCTTGGCCCAGACCACGAACACGTCGGCGAACGGCGAGTTCGAGATCCACATCTTGCTGCCGGTCAGGCTGTAGCCGCCGGGCACCTTGCGCGCGCGGGTGACCATGCTCGCGGGGTCGGAGCCGTGGTTCGGCTCGGTCAGGCCGAAGCAGCCGATGAACTCGCCCGTGGCCAGCTTGGGCAGGAACTTCTGCCTGGTCGCCTCGTTGCCGAACTCGAAGATCGGCACCATGACCAGCGAGGACTGCACGCTCATCATCGAGCGGTAGCCCGAGTCCACCCGCTCGACCTCGCGGGCGATCAGGCCGTAGCTCACGTAGTTCAGGCCGGCGCCGCCGTACTGCTCGGGGATGGTGGGGCCCAGCAGCCCCAGCTCGCCCATCTCGCGGAAGATGCCCGGGTCGGTGGTCTCGGTGCGGAAGGCCTCCAGCACGCGCGGGGCCAGCTGGCCCTGGCAATACGCACGGGCGGCGTCGCGCACCGCGCGCTCGTCGTCGGTGAGCTGCTGCTCGAGCAGCAGCGGGTCGTCCCAGTGGAAGGCGGCTTTGGAGGAGGCCATGTCAGTTGTGCAGCGAAGTCGGGGGATGCCGCCACTCTACCCGCTTGCACCGGCTCGACAACCGCGAGATGCGCATCCAGATCTGCAAGAATCGTCGATCATGCGCCGCAGACTCCCCGGCACCGCCATGCTCGCCGCCTTCGAGGCGGCCGCCCGCCACCAGAGCTTCACCGCCGCCGCCGGCGAGCTCGCGCTGACGCCCAGCGCCATCGGCCGGCAGGTCACGGCGCTGCAGGAGCTCGTGGGCGTGCCGCTGTTCCGCCGCACCCGGCACGGCATCGCCCTGACCGACGCGGGCCGCGATTACCACCGCCACGTGGTGCGCTCCCTGGACGAGATGGAGCGCGAGCTGCGCGACCTGCGCGGCCGCGCCGGCCGTGGCGGTGCCGTCGAGCTGGGCGTGGTGCCCAGCTTCGCCGCCCACTGGCTGGTGCCGAGGCTGCCGCGGCTGCGCGAACGGGCGCCGGGCCTGACGCTGCACCTGGCCAGCCGCACCCGCCCCTTCCTGTTCGCCGAGGCCGGGCTGGACGCCGCCATCCATGCGGGCACCGGCGCCTGGCCCGGCACCGAGGCGACGTTCCTGATGGCCGAGCGCGTGGTGCCGGTGTGCAGCCCGGCGCTGGTGGCACCCCGCAGGCGGGTGACGGCCCGGCAACTGGCCGAGCTGCCGCTGCTGCAGCAGGGCACGCGGCCCGAGGCCTGGCGCGACTGGTTCGCGGCGGCGGGGGTGCCCGATGCGGACGCGATGGCCGGCCCGCGCTACGAGCTGTTCTCGATGTCGTTGCAGGCGGCCATTGCCGGGCTGGGGGTGGCGCTGGTGCCCGACTACCTGGCCGCGCCCGAGGAGGCGGCCGGCCGGCTGCTGCGGCCGGTGGCGCAGGCGGCCGCGGGCCGCGACTACTGGCTGGTGACGCCGGCCGACCGCGAGCCCTCGCCGGCGCTGCAGGTGCTGCGCCAGTGGCTGCTGGACGAATGCGCCGGCGCCGCCGGGGCGGTGCCGCTCAGGCGGGCAGCACCGCGGTGACCTCGATCTCCACCAGCGCGCGGTCCTCGATCAGCGCCTTGACCTCGACCGCCGTCATCGCGATCGCGTAGTGGCCGATCAGCTCGCGGAACGCGGCGCCCACCTGCGCGCCGGCCGCCAGGTAGGCCCGCTTGTCGGTGACGTACCAGGTCATGCGCACGATGTGCTCGGGGCCGGCGCCGGCCGCGCGCAGGCAGTCGACCACGTTGGCCAGCGCCTGGCGCGCCTGCTGCCCGAAGTCGTCGCTGTGGAAGCGCTGCTGCGCGTCCCAGCCGATCATGCCGGCGATGGACAGCAGCCGGCCCGGCTGGGCCAGCACCGCGTTGGCGTAGCCCCTGGGGCGGGGCCAGCCCTCGGGCAGGACGGTGTCGTGGCTCATGCGGGAGCTCCCTTCATCTGCTTGAGCAGTTCGCGGCCGATGATCAGCTGCTGCACCTCGCTGGCGCCTTCGTAGATGCGCAGCGCGCGGATCTCGCGGTACAGCGACTCCACCGCCTGCCCGCTGACCACGCCCAGCCCGCCGAACAGCTGCACCGCCGAATCGATCACCTGCTGCGCGCCCTCGGTGGCGGCGAGCTTGGCCATGGCGGCCTCTTTGGTGACCTGCAGCCCCTGGTCGCGCTGCCAGGCCGCGCGGTAGACCAGCAGCGCGGCGCTGTCGATGGTCAGGGCCATCTGCGCCAGCTTGGCCTGCGTGAGCTGGAAGTCGGCCAGCACGCCGCCGAACATCCGCCGCCCCGTCGCACGGGCCAGGCCTTCGTCGAGCGCGCGGCGGGCGAAGCCCAGGGCCGCGGCCGCGACGGAGGTGCGGAACACGTCCAGCGTGCGCATCGCCACCTTGAAGCCCTCCCCCGGCGCGCCGATGCGCTGGGCCAGCGGCACCCGGCAGTTCGTGAACCGCAGCCGCGCCAGCGGGTGCGGGGCGATCACCTCGATGCGTTCGGCCACCTCGAAGCCCGGCGTGCCGGCCTCGACCACGAAGGCCGAGATGCCGCGCGCGCCGGGCGCCTCCCCGGTGCGGGCGAACACCACGTAGACGTCGGCGATGCCGCCGTTGGAGATCCAGGTCTTCTCCCCGTCCAGCACGGCGTGGTCGCCCTCGATGCGGGCGGCGCATTGCATCGCGGCGACATCCGAGCCGGCATCGGGCTCCGACAGGGCGAAGGCGGCGATGGCCTCGCCCGCCGCCACGCGCGGCAGCCAGCGCTCCTGCAGCGCCGGGCTGCCCTGCAGGCTGATCGCCCCCGAGCCCAGGCCCTGCATCGCGAAGGCGAAATCGGCCAGGCCGCTGTGGCGGGCCAGGGTCTCGCGCACCAGGCAGATCGCCCGGGTGTCGATGGACGGCGTGGCGCCCCAGCGGCCGCCCACCGCATGGCGCAGCCAGCCGCCCTGCCCCAGCGAGCGCACCAGGGCGCGGCAGGCGGCATCGACGCCGGCCACGCCGTGCGGATGGTCCTGCGGCACGTGCTGCGCGGCCCAGGCGTCCAGTTCCAGCGCCAGCGCCTTGTGGCGCGGCTCCAGGAACGGCCAGTCGAGGTAGCTCGCGTCGGCCATCAGTTCCCCTCGAACACCGGCTGGCGTTTCGCGACGAAGGCCTCGTAGGCCCGGCGGAAGTCGCCGGTGAGCATGCAGAGCGCCTGCGCCTGGGCCTCGGCCTCGATCGCCTGGTCGATGGTCATGGCCCACTCCTGGTGGAGCATGGTCTTGGTGATGCCGTTGGCGAAGGTGGGACCGGCGGCGATGGCGGCGGCCAGCTGCTGCGCCTCGCCGAGCAGGTCCTCGGGCGCGACCAGCCGGTTGTGGAAGCCCCAGCGCTCGCCCTCCTCGCCCGACATCGCGCGGCCGGTGTACAGCAGCTCGCTGGCCCGGCCCTGGCCGATCAGGCGCGGCAGCATGGCGCAGGCGCCCATGTCGCAGCCGGCCAGGCCGACGCGGTTGAACAGGAAGGCGGTCTTGCTGCGCGCCGTGGCCAGGCGCAGGTCGGAGGCCATCGCCACGATGGCGCCGGCGCCGGCGCAGATGCCGTCGACGGCGGCCACCACGGGCTGCGGGCAGGCGCGCATGGCCTTGACCAGGTCACCCGTCATGCGGGTGAACAGCAGCAGCTCGGGCGCGGGGAGCTGCACCAGCGGGCCGATGATCTCGTGCACGTCGCCCCCCGAGCAGAAGTTGCCGCCGGCGCCGGTGACCACCACCGCATGCACGTCGACGGCATGGCGCAGCTGGCCGAACAGGTCGCGCAGCTCGGCATACGAGTCGAAGGTCAGCGGGTTCTTGCGCTCGGGCCGGTCCAGGGTGACCGTGGCCACCTTGCCGTCCACCTGCCACCGGAAGTGCCGGGCCTGGTAGCCGGCCAGCCGGCGCTGGTTGCCCGCGGCCAGCGCGGGATCGAGGGTGTCGCTCATCGTGGTCACTCTCCTTGCAGGTGGGGCGGGCGGGCCGGCGCGGCCTGCGCCTGCTCGCGTTCGAGGTTGCGTTCGAGCTGGCTCTTGCCCGAGAGGTAGCGCACCGGCCAGGGCACGTCGCGGGCGCCGAGCTTGGCCGCCTCGAGCAGCGTCCAGGCGGGGTTGGCCAGGTGCGGCCGGGCGATGGCGCACAGGTCGGCACGGCCCGCGGCGATGATGCCGTCGACCTGGTCGCCGTCGGTGATCGCGCCCACGGCCATGGTCGCGATGCCGGCTTCGTTGCGGATGCGGTCGGCGAACGGGGTCTGGTACATGCGCCCGTACACCGGTTGCTGCTGCTTGCTGACCTGGCCCGAGGAGCAGTCGACCAGGTCGCAGCCGGCAGCCTTGAAGGCCCGGGCGATCTCGACCGCGTCGTCCGGCGTGATGCCGCCGGCGACCCAGTCGTGCGCGGAGATGCGCACCGACATCGGCAGGTGGGCCGGCCAGGCGGCGCGCATGGCCCGGAACACCGCCAGGGGCCAGCGCAGCCGGTTCTCCAGCGTGCCGCCCCAGGCGTCGGTGCGCTTGTTGGTCAGCGGCGAGATGAAGCTGGACAGCAGGTAGCCGTGCGCGCAGTGCAGCTCCAGCCAGTCGAAGCCGGCCTCGGCGGCCAGGCGCGTGCTGCGCACGAAGTCGCCCTGCACCCGGTCCATGTCCTCGCGCGTCATCGCGCGGGCCCAGTCGCTCACGCCGTCCAGGTACTGCTGCGGCGACGCCGCCAGCAGCGGCCAGTTGCCCTCGGGCAGCGGCTGGTCCTCGCCCTCCCAGGGCACGCGGGTGGAGCCCTTGGGCCCGGCATGGCCGAGCTGCAGGCCGATCCTGGTGCCGCCCTGGTCATGGACGAAGCGCACGATGCGGGCCCAGGCGTCGCGTTGCGCCTCGGACCACAGGCCGGGGCAGCCCGGGGTGATGCGCGCGTCGGGCGACGGGCAGGTCATCTCGGCCATCACCAGGCCGGCGCCGCCCAGCGCCCGCGCGCCCAGGTGCACCAGGTGCCAGTCGCCCGGCACGCCGTCGGTGCAGGCGTACTGCGCCATCGGCGAGACCACGACGCGGTTCTTCAGCGTCACGCTGCGCAGCGTGAACGGCGTGAGCATGGGGGGCAGCGGGCCCTGGCCCGGCGGGCGCTGCACGCCGGCGACGGCGGCGATCCAGTCCTCGTGTCCGGCGACGTAGCCGGCGTCGCGCAGCCGCAGGTTCTCGTGGCTGATGCGCTGGCTGCGGGTGAGCAGCGAATACGCGAACTGCGCCGGCGGCAGCTGCACGTAGCGCGCCACGTTCTCGAACCACTCGGTGGAGTTGCGCGCGGCGTTCTGGATCTTCAGCACCTCGACGCTGCGCACCGCCTCGTAGTCGGCCAGCGCCCGCGGCAGGTCGCCGCCGGCGCGGCCGATGCAGCGGGCCAGCTCGATCGCATCTTCGAGCGCCAGCTTGGTGCCCGAGCCGATGGAGAAATGCGCCGTGTGGGCCGCATCGCCCATCAGCACCACGGGCTGGCGGCCGTTGTGGTGCACCCAGGTCCTGCAGACCACGCGCGGGAAGCGGATCCACTGGGCCGAGCCGCGCAGGTGCGCGGCGTTGGACATCAGGGCGTGTCCGTCGAGGTGCTGCGCGAACAGGCGTTCGCAGTACGCGATCGATTCTTCCTTGGCCATCGTGTCCAGGCCGGCGGCCTGCCACACCGCCTCGGGCGTCTCGACGATGAAGGTGCTGGTGTCGCCGTCGAACTGGTAGGCATGCGCCTGGAACCAGCCGTGCGGGGTCTCCTCGAAGGCGAAGGTGAAGGCGTCGAAGCGTTTGTGCGTGCCCAGCCAGACGAAGCGGCACTGGCGCAGGTCGATGTCGGGCTGGAAGGTGTCGGCGTACTTGCCGCGGATGCGGCTGTTCAGCCCGTCGCAGGCGATCACCAGGTCGGCGTCGGGGAACTGCGTGTCGTCCTGCACGTCGGTCTCGAACTGCAGCGTCACGCCCAGGTCCTCGCAGCGGCGCTGCAGGATGTTCAGCAGCCGCTTGCGGCCGATGCCGCAGAAGCCATGGCCGCCCGAGCGGAAGCGCTCGCCGCGGATGTGGACCTCGATGTCGTCCCAGTGGTTGAAGGCGCCCAGGATCTCCGCCGCGGTGGGCGCATCGGCCGCCTGCAGGTTGCCCAGGGTCTGGTCGGAGAACACCACGCCCCAGCCGAAGGTGTCGTAGGGCCGGTTGCGCTCGACGACCGTGATGTCGTGCGACGGGTCCTGCCGCTTCATCAGGAGGGCGAAGTACAGCCCCGCGGGGCCGCCGCCGATGCAGACGATCTTCATCCGATTGCTCCAGACCTGGATATTTCAAGTCTAAAGCATTTGGGTGGGAACGAGGAGTGGCTGGAACCGGTGCCTGGGGCGACCGTGGGTCCCCGCCTGCGCGGGGACGACGGGGCTGGGGGAACCGCGTCGGCGGTTCAGGCCGCCAGGCGCTGCGGGCGCTCGTGCGCCAGCGCCATGACCTCGCGCGGGTCGCGGTCCTTCAGCCGGTGGTCGCTCCAGACCTGGCGCCAGCGGCGCGCGCCCGGCAGGCCGTTGTAGAGCCCGAGCATGTGCCGGGCCACCGCGTGCCAGGGCACGCCCAAGCGGCCCTGCGCGACCATGTAGTCGACCAGCTGGGCCTCGACCTGCTCGCGGCTGCGCTCGACGGCCGGCGCGCCCAGGAACTGCGCGTCCCAGGACGCCAGCCACCAGGGGTTGTGGTACGCCTCGCGGCCGACCATCACGCCGTCGAGGCCCTGCGCGAGTTCGCCCTCGACCTGCCCGTCCGTCGTGATGCCGCCGTTGACGGCGATCACCAGCTGCGGAAAGTCGCGCTTGAGGCGGTGCACCAGTTCGTAGCGCAGCGGCGGGATCTCGCGGTTCTCCTTGGGCGACAGGCCCTGCAGCCAGGCGTTGCGCGCATGGACGATGAAGACGCGGCAGCCGGCCTGCGCGACCGTGCCGACGAAGTCGCGCACGAAGTCGTAGCTCTCGGTGCGGTCGATGCCGATGCGGTGCTTGACGGTCACCGGCACGTCCACCACGTCGACCATGGCCTTGACGCAGTCGGCCACCAGCTGCGGCTCGGCCATCAGGCAGGCGCCGAAGGCGCCACGCTGGACCCGCTCGCTGGGGCAGCCGCAGTTGAGGTTGATCTCGTCGTAGCCCCACTGCTGGCCCAGCTTGGCGCAGTGCGCCAGGTCGGCCGGCTCGCTGCCGCCCAGCTGCAGGGCCACGGGATGCTCGTCGGCGCCGAAGTCCAGGTGGCGGGCCACGTCGCCGTGGACCAGGGCGCCGGTGGTCACCATCTCGGTGTACAGCAGCGCCTGGCGGCTGAGCAGGCGGTGGAAATGGCGGCAGTGGCGGTCGGTCCAGTCCATCATCGGCGCCACCGAGAGGCGCCAGCGGCTGGCAGGGGGAAAGTCGTTCACGGGCGAGATGCTACCGGGCCGGGGCGCGAGGCCTTCCTACAGGGACTCGCCGAGGCCGACGACAGCCGGCAGCGCAGCGGGGGGCTGCAATCGCCGGGTCAGCCACCCCACAGCCACGGAGCCCGCCATGCAGCCCTTCCAGCTCAGTCCCGACATGCTCAACATGCGCGGCCAGTTCTACCCGACCGGCCACATCGTCGCGATGTTCCCAGCCGAGGGCGCGGCACGCGCCGCCGGCGAGGCGCTGGCGCGCGCGGGCCTGGCCGGCGAGGCCGTGGCGTTGATCCCGCCCGAGGTGATGCTGCGCGACATCGTGCGCACCGTCGGCAACGGCGACATCCCCATGCCGTCGGTCGGCACCGAGGGGGACACGGTGCGGCGCTTCGCCGACTACGCCTCCGACGGCCACTGGGCCCTGCTGATCCGCACCGAGGGGCACGACGGCGACAAGGCGGTGGAGGTGCTGCAGGGCGAGCACAAGCCCTCGCACGCGCAGAAGTACCGCATGCTGGTGATCGAGGACATCGCCTGAGCGCCGCACCAGGCAGAAGGCCCGCACGCGGCGGGCCTTCGTCGGGGGCGCGCGGCGCGCTCAGCCCATGTGCAGGCCGCCGTTGACCGAGAAGTCGGCGCCGGTGGAGTAGCCGCTCTCGTCCGAGGCGATCCACGCGATGATGGACGCGATCTCCGACGGTGCGCCCAGGCGCTTGACCGGGATGGTGGCGACGATCTTGTCGAGCACGTCCTCGCGGATCGCCTTGACCATGTCGGTGCCGATGTAGCCGGGGCTGACGGTGTTGACCGTGACGCCCTTGTTGGCCAGTTCCTGCGCCAGCGCCATCGTGAAGCCGTGCATGCCGGCCTTGGCGGCCGAGTAGTTGGTCTGGCCGGCCTGGCCCTTCTCGCCGTTGACCGACGAGATGTTGATGATGCGGCCCCAGCCCCGCTCGACCATGTCGCCCACCACCTGCTTGGTGACGTTGAACATCGAGTTCAGGTTGGTCTCGATCACCGCGTCCCAGTCCTCGCGGGTCATCTTGAGGAACATGCGGTCGCGGGTGATGCCCGCGTTGTTGACCAGCACGTCGATCGGGCCGTGCTCGGCCTTGGCCTTGCTGAAGGCGTCGCAGGTCGAGGTCCAGTCACCCACGTTGCCCACCGACGCGTGGAAGGTGTAGCCCAGCGCCTTCTGCTCGTCGAGCCACTTGGTGTAGTCGCGCGTGGGGCCGCAGCCGGCGATGACCGTGAACCCCTCCTTGTGCAGGCGCTGGCAGATCGCCGTGCCGATGCCACCCATGCCGCCGGTCACGTATGCAACCTTCTGTCCCATCGCAGTCTCCTTCCAGTGGTGAACGAAATCGATTCTTGCCGGTCAGGCCCGTTCGACGGCGAGGGAAACCCCCATGCCGCCGCCGATGCACAGCGCCGCCAGGCCCTTGCGCGCCTCGCGGCGGCGCATTTCGTGCAGCAGGGTCACCAGCACGCGGCAGCCCGAGGCGCCGATGGGGTGGCCCAGCGCGATCGCGCCGCCGTTGACGTTGACCCGCTCCGGGTCGATGCCCAGTTCCTGGTTGACCGCGCAGGCCTGGGCGGCGAAGGCCTCGTTGAGCTCGAACAGCTGCACGTCCTGCACGCTCCAGCCGGCGCGCTGCAGCGCCTTGCGCGAAGCAGGAACCGGGCCCATGCCCATGGTGGCCGGATCCAGCCCCGAGGTGCCGAAGGCGGCGATGCGCGCCAGCGGCTGCAGGCCCAGCGCCGCGGCCTTCTTCGCGCTCATGACCACCACCGCGGCGGCGCCGTCGTTGAGGCCCGAGGCATTGCCGGCAGTCACGCTGCCGGCCTTGTCGAAGGCCGGGCGCAGGCCCGCCAGCGCCTCGGCACTGGTCTTGCGGTTGATGAACTCGTCGGCCTCGAAGAGGACCGGCTCGCCCTTCTTCTGGGGAATCGCCACGGGGACGATCTCGTCCTTGAAGCGGCCGGCGTCCTGCGCCGCGGTGGCCTTGCGCTGGCTGGCCAGCGCAAGGGCGTCCTGCGCCTCGCGCGAGATGCCGTGCGCCTTGGCCACGTTCTCGGCGGTGATGCCCATGTGGTACTGGTTGTACACGTCCCACAGGCCGTCGACGATCATCGAGTCGACCATCTTCCAGTCGCCCATGCGCTGGCCGTCGCGCGATCCCAGCAGCACGTGCGGCGCCGCGCTCATGGTCTCCTGGCCGCCGGCCACGACGATCTCGGCGTCGCCCCAGGCGATGGACTGCGCCGCCAGCATCACGGCCTTGAGGCCCGAGCCGCACACGGCGTTGATGGTCAGGCCCGGCACCTCCTTGGGCAGGCCCGCCTTGAGCAGCGCCTGGCGCGCCGGGTTCTGGCCCGAGCCGGCGGCCAGCACCTGGCCCATGATGACCTCGCCCACCTGCGCGGGATCGACCTGGGCGCGGGTCAGGGCCTCGCGGATCACGATGGCGCCCAGTTCGGGCGCGGGCACCTTGGCGAGCGAGCCGCCGAACTTGCCGAGGGCCGTGCGGACGGCCGAGACGATGACGATGTCTTCCATGGAGGGCTCCTGGGGCGGGGGTCGGTGGGGAACGGCGGTGGGACGGGATGGCGGCCCGCGCGGGGCGGGCCGCCGGGGCGTTCAGGCCTTCTGCTTGACGTAGCTGCCCGGGGCGGGCTCGAGCGCCTGGTAGGTGCTGCCCTTGCCGTAGCGGCGCGGGGCGGCCACCTGCTTGCCCGCATGCGGGCGCAGCCAGTCGAACCAGTCGGTCCACCAGCTGCCGGGATGCTCGGTGGCGCCGGCCAGCCACTCGGCCTGGGTGGCCGGGAAGCGGTCCGACGGGCCGGTCCAGTACGAGCGCTTCTTCTTGGCCGGCGCGTTGATCACGCCGGCGATGTGGCCCGAGGCCCCCATCACGAAGCGGCGCTTGCCGCGCAGGTGGTGCACGCTGGCATACGACGCCGCGATGGGGACGATGTGGTCCTCGCGCGAGCCGTAGACGTAGGCCGGGATGTCGATCCTGCGCAGGTCCACCTTCTGGCCGCAGACCGTGAGCTTGCCCGGCTTGACCAGGTTGTTCTCGAGGTAGGTGTTGCGCAGGTACCAGGCGTACATGGGGCCCGGCAGGTTGGTCGAGTCGCTGTTCCAGTAGAGCAGGTCGAACGGCGGTGGCGTCTCGCCCTTGAGGTAGTTGCCCACCACGTAGTTCCAGACCAGGTCGTTGGGGCGCAGGAAGCTGAAGGTGGTGGCCAGGTCCTGCCCCTTGAGCAGGCCGCCCTGCCCCATCTGCATCTCGCGGAAGCGCACCATCTGCTCGTCGATGAACAGGTCGAGCACCCCGGTGTCGCTGAAGTCCAGCAGCGTGGTCAGGAAGGTGACGCTGGCCAGCGGCTTCTCGCCGCGCGCCGCGAGCACCGCCAGCGCCGTGCCCAGGATGGTGCCGCCGACGCAGAAGCCCAGGCCGTTGAGCTGCTTGCTGCCGCTGATCTCCTGCACCACGCGGATCGCCTCCAGCGGGCCCTGGGCGATGTAGTCGTCCCAGGTGGCCTGCTGCAGCGAGGCGTCGGGATTGCGCCAGCTGACGACGAAGGTGCGGTGGCCCTGGTCGACCAGGTGCTTGATCAGCGAGTTCTCGGGCTGCAGGTCGAGGATGTAGAACTTGTTGATGCAGGGCGGCACCAGCAGGAACGGCCGCTCGTGCACCTTGGCCGTGGTGGGCTTGTATTCGATGAGCTGCATCAGCGCGTTCTGGAACACCACCGCACCTTCGGTGGTCGCCACGTTGCGGCCGACCTCGAACTGGCTCTCGTCGGTCATCGACACATGGCCCTGGCGCAGGTCGTGCATCAGGTTCTGGATGCCCTTGGCGATGCTCTCGCCGCGCGTCTCGACCGCCTTCTTCTGCGCCTCGGCGTTGAAGGCCAGGAAGTTGCTGGGCGACGAGGCCGCCATCCATTGCTCGACCGCGAAGCGCAGCCGCGCCTTGGTCTTGGGATCGGCCTGCGCCGCCTCGGCCAGGCCGAGCAGGGTCCGTGCGTTGAGCAGGTAGGCGGCGGCGCTGAAGGCGGCGACCGGGTTGCTGCCCCAGGCGTCCGAGGCGAAGCGCTTGTCGCCGTGCGCGGCACCGGCGATGCCGTGGTTCCACAGCTCGCTGGCTTCCTTGAGGTAGTCCTGCTGGAGCTGCGCCAGCTTGTCGGGCGCGAAGCTCAGGGGTGCGGGCAGCGCACCCGCGGCCGGAAGGTCGGTGCCGAGGTTGGTGAACGACTGCAGGGCCTGCGTCCACCCCTGGCCGAGGGTCTGCTGGAACTGGCGGGCAGCGGCGGCCCAGTCCGGTTCAGAATGCATCGCTTGTCTCCTGTGCTTCTGACGTTGTTCGGGTTTCCCCGGAGTATTTCAGCTTTCATGTTGCAGTGCAACATGAACCCCTTACCACCAACTGACCCCCATGTACCTCGTCGCCCTCGGCTGGATGTACGTCGTGCTGATGATGGCCGTGGCCGAAGCCACGGCCAGCAACGGCACGGTGCTCGGCGCGATCGTCACCTTCGTCTTGTACGGGGTCGCCCCACTGGCCCTGCTGATGTACATCATGGGCACGCCCGGCCGCAAGAAAGCCCTACGGGCGAGGCACGAGGCGGAGATGCAAGCAGCGCGCCAGCAGGCGGGGCCGGCCACCGGTTCAGCGCAGCCAGACGGCGGCGGCGAAGCGGCCGCTGACGCGGTCGCGCCGGTGCGAAAAGAACCCTGAGGACTGCGCCACGGTGCACCAGGCGCTGCTGCCGTCGTTGCCCCCGACGTCGTGCAGGCCGAGCGCCGCCAGCCGCTCGCGCGCCAGGCCCGGCAGGTCGGCCAGCCACTTGCCCGGACCATGCGGCGCGAAGCGCGCGGCCGCACGCGGGTCCGCCGTGGCGAAGGCCGCGCGCACCTCGTCGCCCACCTCGAACGCCGCGGGCCCGATGCACGGCCCCAGCCACACGCGCGTGCCGCGTGCCGCCGCGGCGGGGTCGGCAGCGACCAGCGGCCAGTAGGCCGCCCAGGTCGCCTCGAGCACGCCGTGGCCGTGCGCGCCGGCCAGGCCCCGCCAGCCGGCATGCGCGGCCGCGGCGGCCGCCCCGCCAGCGTGCGCGAACAGCACCGGCAGGCAGTCGGCCACCATGATGGTGCAGGCCACGCCGCGGCGCGTCGTCACGCAGGCGTCGGCCTCGGTGCCGTCGGGCGTGTCGGCCTCCAGGCGCGCCACGCCCCAGCCGTGCACCTGCCTGAGGTAGACCGGCCGCGCGCCCAGGCCCGCCGCGAAGCGCTGCCGGTTCTGCGCGACCGCCGCGGGATCGTCGCCGACGTGGTCGCCCAAGTTGAGGCTGGCGTACGCCCCGGTGGAGACGCCGCCCTCGCGCCCGGAGCAGGCGGCCTGCACCCCGGGCAGTTGCGGCCAGCCGGCCAGCCCCGCGGTCGGCGTCATGCGCTCAGGCCTCGGCGTCGGGACAGGCGCTGGGCTGCGCCTTCTGGAACGCCGGGTGCCGCATGCAGGCCTCGAAGGCGGCCATGGTGCGTTCCAGGCCCGAGAAGTCGCAGTCGAAGCGCTGGCCGTTGAGGATCTGCGGCACCAGGCAGCAGTCCGCCAGCGTCGGCTGCTCGCCCCAGCAGTAGGTGCCGCGCGGCAGCTGCGCGAGCTGGCGTTCGAAGGCCAGCAGGCCCTCGCGCACCCAGTGGCGGTACCAGGTGTTCTTGGCGTCCTCGCCGACCTTGAGGTCGCGCACCAGGTACTTGAGCACCCGCAGGTTGTTCAGCGGGTGGATCTCGCAGGCGACCAGCTGCGCCAGCGCGCGCACGCGGGCCCGGCCGAGCGCGTCGCCTGGCAGCAGCGGCGGGGTGGGATGCGTCTCGTCCAGCCACTCCATGATGGCCAGTGACTGGTCCAGCCGCTGGCCGTCGTCGGTCTCCAGCAGCGGCACCAGGCCGGTGGGCGCCAGGTCGGCATAGGCCGGCAGCTTGTGGTCGCCGCGGGCCAGGTGCACCGACAGGTACTCGTACGGCAGGCCCTTGAGCTCCAGCGCGATGCGCACGCGGAAGGAGGCCGAGGAGCGGAAGTAGTTGTGCAGCTTCATGGGCGGCGAGCATAGCGCCGGCCACCCTGCCCGGCCGGGTTGCGCCCGATGCGGGCACGGCCGCTGCTTCCTACACTCGACGCGCCGGCGCACCGACCGGCGGGCCACGAGAAGGACATGGCGATGAAGGCGCAGCAGAACGAACTGGTGACACGCATCGGCCCGGGCACGGCCTGTGGCGCGGTGATGCGGCAGTACTGGCAGCCGGTGGCGCTGGTCGACGAGTTCGAGCCGCGGCTCGATGCCCGCATGGCCCAGCGGCCGGTCAAGGCCGTGCGGGTGCTGGGCCAGGACCTGGTGCTGTTCCGCGACGCGCAGGGCGGCTGGGGGCTGCTCGACCGCGACTGCCCGCACCGCGGCGCCGACCTGTCGTTCGGCCGGCACGAGGGCGACGGCCTGCGCTGCCCCTTCCACGGCTGGAAGTTCGCCGCCGACGGCACCTGCCTGGAGACGCCGGCCGAGCCGGTGGGCAGCCGCCTGTGCGAGCGCGTGCGCCAGCGCAGCTACCCGGTGCTCGAGCGCAGCGGCATCCTGTTCGGCTGGTTCGGCGAGCCGGGCAGCACGCCGCCGCCCTTCCCCGCCTTCGACTGCTTCGTGGCGCCCGGCACCCACACCTTCGCGTTCAAGGGCCTGTGGCAGTGCAACTGGCTGCAGGCCTTCGAGGTCGGGATCGACCCGGCCCATCCCTCGTTCCTGCACCGCTTCCTGAACGATGCGCCGCTGGAGGCCATCGGCGAGAACGCGGCCGGCAAGCAGTTCCGCAGTGCCAGCGCGGGCGCCACGGCCGAGGGCGAGCGCTGGCCGATGACGCGGATCATGCGCGAGTTCCACCGGCCCGAGATCAGCAGCGAGCCGCGGCCCTGGGGGATGCAGCTGACCGCGCTGCGGCCGATGACCGATGAACTCACGCACGTGCGCGTCACACAGGCGATCTTCCCGCACACCTTCGTGATCCCGCTGTCCGAGACGCTGACCATCACGCAGATGCACGTGCCGGTGGACGACACCCGCACCTACTGGTACTCGGTGTTCACCAGCTTCGCCGGGCCGGTCGACAAGGAGGCGATGCGCCAGCAGCGGCTGCAGTTCATCGCCCTGCCCGACTACATCCCCAGGTCGGGGCGCCACAACGGCTGGGGGTTCGACCCCGCCGAGCAGCGCAGCAGCACCTACCTGGGCATGGGCGAGGAGGACATCAACGTCCACGACCAGTGGGCGGTGGAAAGCATGGGCCCCATCCAGGACCGCACCCGCGAGCACCTGGGCACCAGCGACAAGGTGATCATGGCCAACCGCCGGATGCTGCTGCAGGCCATCGAGGCGGTGCAGGCCGGCGGCACCGCGCCGGGCGCGGCCGACCCCGCGCTGGCCGGCCAGCTGCAGGGCCCCGACACCGTCGACGGGATCGCGCCGGCCGGCGAGTGGCCGCAGTGGTGGCGCACCCAGGCCCGGGCCAAGCGCGACGGCGCGCCCTGGATCGCGCAGGCGCCGGCCGCCGCCACCACGGCATGAGCAGCTTCGCGCAACGCTGCGGCGTGCACGACGCCGCGCGCGAGGACGCGGTGCAGCGCACGGTGCGCCTGGCGCAGGCCGCCGGCATCGAGCTGGTGCGCATCGTCTGGTGCGACCTGCACGGCGTCACCCGCGGCAAGACCGTCACGCTGCCGGCCCTGGAGCGGGCGCTGCGCGAGGGCATCGGCCTGGTCAGCACGCTGATGCTCAAGGACACCTCCGACCGCACGGCCTGGAAGGTGTTCGAGCCGGGCGCCACCGACACCCTGCCCGGCTTCGCCCATGCCGGCAACCTGGTGCTGCTGCCCGACCCGGAGAGCTTCCGCCAGCTGCCCTGGGCACCGGCCACCGGCTGGCTGCAGGCCCAGCCGTACTTCCAGGACGGCCGGCCGGTGCCGCTGGACACCCGGCGCGTGCTGCAGGACGCGCTGGCGCGGCTGGCGCAGGCCGGCTGGGGCCTGCGCTGCGGGCTCGAGGTCGAGTTCCACGTCTACCGCATCACCGACGCGGGCCCGCAGCTGGATCCGCACCGTGCGGCCTGGCCGGGGCCGGCGCCCGCGGTGGAACTGGTCCACCCCGGCTACAACCTGCTGACCGAGGGCTGGGCCGACCTGGCCGACGCACCGCTGCGCATCGTGCAGCACACGGCGCAGGCCCTGGGGTTGCCGCTGACCTCGCTGGAGATCGAGCTCGGCCCCAGCCAGGTCGAGGCGGTGTTCGACGCCACCGACGCCCTGGCCGCGGCCGATGCCATGGTGCTGTTCCGCAACGGCGTGCGGCAGGCGCTGCGCCGCGCCGGCTACCACGCCACGTTCATGTGCCGCCCGCCGTTCCAGCAGATCATGTCCAGCGGCTGGCACCTGCACCAGTCGCTGGTCGGGCTGGCCGGCGGCGGCAATGCGTTCCGGCGTGAGGCGCCGGAACCCGGCAGCGGCCCGCTCGAGGCCGCGCACACGCTGTCGGCGACGGGCGAGCACTGGCTGGCGGGCCTGCTGGCCCATGCCCGCGGGATGGCGGTGTTCTGCACGCCCACGGTCAACGGCTACGGCCGCTACCGGCCCAACGCGCTCGCGCCGCAGTCCGTGCTGTGGGGCCGCGACAACCGCGGCGCGATGCTGCGCGTCGTCGGCGAGGCCGGCGACGGCGCCACCCGGATTGAGAACCGCATCGGCGAGCCGGCCGCCAACCCCTACCTCTACATGGCCTCGCAGGTCCATGCGGGGCTGGACGGCCTGGCGCGCGGCCTGCGGGCGCCGCCGGCCACCGAGGCGCCGTATGCGGAAGCGGCCGAGCGGCTGCCCACCAGCCTGGGCGAGGCGCTCGAGGCGCTGCAGGCCGACGCCACGCTGGTGCGCTCGCTGGGCCCCGGCCTGGTCGACTACCTGGTGCAGGTCAAGCGGTCCGAACTGCAGCGCCATGCCGACGCCGAGGACCCCGAGGAGTTCATGCGGCGCGAGTACTTCGCGCGCATCTGAGCCGCCGTCGGCCCGGCGGGCTCAGCGCACCTGCGTCGCGGGGATGCCCGGGCCGGACGGCCTGGACCCACCGGCCACGTCGGCCCGCTCGCCCAGGAAGATCTCCACCCGGCGGTTGCGCGCGCGGCCGGCCTCGCTGCCGTTGTCGGCCACCGGCTCGCGCGAGCCGCGGCCAGCCACCTGCACCACCCGCGGGTCGATGCCCCGACCGGCCAGGTAGTCGCGCACCGACTCGGCCCGGCGCTGCGACAGCGGGTCGTTGATCGCATCCGAGCCCGTGCTGTCCGCGTGGCCGACGATGCGCACCTCGGTGCCCGGCTGGCTCGACAGGCCGGTGGCGAACTGGTCCAGGATGGGCCGCAGCTGCGGCTGGATGTCGGCGCGGTTGGTGGGGAAGGAGATGTCGTTGGGAATCTGCAGCTTGAGCTGGTTGTCGGCCGTCTGCGTGACCTGCACGCCGGTGCCCACGGTGGCACGCTGCATGGCCTGCTTCTTCTGCTCCATGTGCTGCGACCACACGTAGCCGCCCAGCGCCCCCAGGCCGGCGCCCACCACCGCGCCGGAGCCACGGCCCCCAGTCGCGGCCGCGCCGCCCAAGCCGCCGATGGCCGCGCCGATGGCGGTGGTGCGGGTGGTGTCGTTCATCTGCGGCATGTCGGCGCAGCCGGTGGCCAGCACGGCGGCAGCGATGGCCGCCAGGGCTGCACGGATGGGTGGTCGCATGGGTGTCCTCCTGGGAATCCGGAACACCGATTGGAGCGTGCGGGCAGCGCGACGGCGGACCCGGCGGCGCCCCGGATGGTTGCAGGATGTGACCGCGGATGCGGGTCAGCCGGCGGTGGAGTCGCCGTGGCCGGCCACCAGCTTGCCCAGCAGCGCCACCAGCTGCGCCTGCTCGTCGGCGGCCAGCGGCGCGAGGATGCGCTTTTGCACGCGCGCGACCGCGCGCCGCATGCCTTGCGCGGCCTGCTCGCCCTCGGGCGTGATCCACAGCAGCTTGCGGCGCCGGTCGCCGACGTCGGCTTCCCTTCGCACCCAGCCACGCGCCTCGAGCCGGCCGATGACCGAGCCGAAGGTGGCCGCGTCGAAGGCCACCTTGGCCGCCAGCGTGACCTGGTCCTCGCCCGGGTCGTCGATGAGCGCGTTGAGGATGGCGAACTGCACCGGCGTGATCCCGTGCTCGGCCGTCTCCTCGGAGAACACGGCCACCGCCACCTGGTGCGCGCGCCGGATCAGGTGCCCCGGTGCCTGCTGGAAGTCGAAGCCCTTGGCCATGGCCCGGCAGTGTACCGATTGCAGGGCGGGCAAATGATATGTATGCTTATCAAATCACCCGACCGGCCCCGAGACGCCCACCCATGCCCACTCCCACCCAGATCCTCGTCGCCGGCGGCGGCATCGGCGGCCTGGCGGCCGCGTACGTGCTGGGGCGCCAGGGCCTGCCCGTCACGGTGCTCGAGCAGTCGACGGCCTTCGGCGAGATCGGCGCCGGCATCCAGCTGGGTCCCAACATCTTCCGGATGTTCGAGCACCTCGGGCTGACCGAGGCGGTGCGGCAGGTCGCGTTCTTCCCGCCCGGGCTGGGCATGAACGACGTGCGCACCGGCGAGCGCGTGGTGCGCGTGCCGCTGGGCGACATCGCCCAGGCGGCCTACGGCTTCCCTTACGGCGTGATCTACCGCGCCGACCTGCACACGGTGTTCCTCGAGGCCTGCCGCGCGCTGCCGAACGTGACGCTGCGCACCGGGGCCAAGGTCGAGTCGTTCGCGCAGGACGCGCAGGGCGTGCGCGCCACCCTCACCAGCGGCGAGGTGCTCGAGGGCGCGGCGCTGGTGGGCGCCGATGGCCTGTGGAGCCGCATCCGCGAGGCCATCGTGGGCGACGGCAAGCCGCGCGTGTCCGGACACATCGCCTACCGGGCGGTGCTGCCGCGCGCCGAGGTGCCCGCGCACCTGTGGAGCGACGACGTGCTGCTGTGGGGCGGCGAGAAGACCCACCTGGTGCACTACCCGTTGCGCCGCGGCGAGCTGTTCAACCTGGTCGCGGTGTTCCACAGCAACAAGTACGACGAGGGCTGGAACACCTTCGGCGACACGGCCGAGCTGTCCGAGCGCTTCGCGCAGGCGGTGCCGCAGGTGCGCGAGCTGCTGGGCAAGATCGAGACCTGGAAGATGTGGGTGCTGTGCGACCGCGAGCCGGTGGCCAACTGGTCGCAGGGCCGCGTCACGCTGCTGGGCGATGCCGCCCACCCGATGCTGCAGTACCTGGCGCAGGGCGCCGGCCAGGCGATCGAGGACGCCGTGGTGCTGGGCGCCGCGGTGCGCCACACCGGCGGCGACTGGACGCAGGCCGTGCAGCTGTACCAGCAGGCCCGCTACCTGCGCACCGGCCGCGTGCAGCTGACCGCGCGCTTCTACGGCGACATCTACCATGCGTCCGGCGTGGCCCGCGAACTGCGCAACCGCATGTTCCAGGGCGGACAGGAAGCAGCGGGCTTCGCCGGCCTGAAGTGGATGTACGAGGGCATCGACCCCGACCGCCTGTTCCGCTGAGCCGCGGAATCACCAGGAGACACCGATGAACGCACCCGAGGCCAGCCTGCGCGCCCGCCAGGACCTGTATGCGGCGATGGCGCCGCACCACCTCACGCCGCTGTGGGAGGTGCTGCACGCGCTGGTGCCGCCCCGGCCGGCCACGCCCTGCGTGCCGGCGCACTGGCGCTACGGCGAGGTGCGGCCGTTCCTGATGCGCTCGGGCGAGGTCATCACCGCCGAGGAGGCGGTGCGGCGCGTGCTGATCCTGGAGAACCCCGCGCTGCGCGGGCAGTCGGCCGTGACCCAGTCGCTGTACGCGGGGCTGCAGCTGATCCTGCCCGGCGAGGTGGCGCCGGCCCACCGCCACACCCAGAGCGCCCTGCGCTTCATCGTCGAGGGCAGCGGCGCCTACACCGCGGTGGACGGCGAGCGCACCACCATGCGCCCGGGCGACTTCATCATCACCCCCAGTTGGACCTGGCACGACCACGGCGGCAGTGACGACGGCCCGGTGGTCTGGCTCGACGGCCTGGACATCCCCACCATCCGCTTCTTCGACGCCGGATTCGCCGAGAACGCCACCGCGCGCTCGCAGCAGGTGGAGCGGGCGGAGGGCACCAGCTTCGCGCGCTACGGGCACAACATGGCACCGGTGCGGCACGACGCGCCCTTCGGCGCGACCTCGCCGATCTTCAGCTACCCCTACGCACGCAGCCGCGAGGCCCTGGACCACCTGGAGCGCCACGCGCCCGTCGATCCCTGGGACGGCGTGAAGCTGCGCTACGTGAACCCGCTGACCGGTGGCTGGCCGATGCCGACCATGGCCACCTTCATGCAACGGCTGCCCGCGGGCTTCGCGGGCAAGCCCTGGCGCCAGACCGACGGCGCCGTCTACAGCGTGGTCGAGGGCCACGGCCGCATCGCCATCGACGCGGGCGAGCGGCAGTGGTCGTTCGAGCTCGCGCCACGCGACCATGTGGTGGTGCCCTCATGGCACACTGCACGGCTCAGTTCGGACGCGGGCTGCGTCCTCTTCAGCTACTCCGACCGGCCGGTGCACCAGGCACTGGCCATCCACCGAGAAGAAAGGTTGTCATGACGTTCGTCGTTCCCGCCGCACCCGTGGTGTCGCTGCCCGTGGTGGGCAGCACCGAGCGCTTCCCCGTGCGCCGCGTGTATTGCGTGGGCCGCAACTACGAGGAGCACGCCAAGGAGATGGGCTTCACCGGCCGCGAGCCGCCCTTCTTCTTCCTCAAGCCCGCCGACGCGGTGGTGCCCGTGCCGGCCGGCGAGACCGGCAGCATGCCGTATCCCCCGCTGACCAAGAACCTGCACCACGAGATCGAGCTGGTCGCCGCCATCGGCAAGGGTGGCCGCGACATCAAGGCGGCCGACGCCCTGGCCCACATCTGGGGCTACGCCGTGGGCCTGGACATGACCCGCCGCGACCTGCAGGGCGAGATGAAGAAGCAGGGCCGCCCCTGGGAGATCGGCAAGGCCTTCGACCAGTCGGCGCCCACGGGCCCGCTGGTGCCCGCGGCCCAGGCCGGCGACATCCAGAACGCCGCGATCTGGCTGCAGGTCAATGGCGCGGACCGCCAGCGCAGCAACGTCGCCAAGCTGATCTGGAACCTGGCCGAGACCATCGAGCACCTGTCGGCCGCCTGGGAGCTGCAGCCCGGCGACCTGATCTTCACGGGCACGCCCGAGGGCGTGAACGCGGTGGTCGCGGGCGACCTGCTGGTGGGCGGCGTCGACGGCCTGCCCGAGTTGCGGGTGCGCATCGCCTGACCGCCAGCTGATCGGTGTGGAGCCCGCGCCACGCGGGCTTCCGCTAGGACGCGCCTGCACAGGCGCTTCCTAGAATCCCGTGCCCCCCACGACGGAAGGTCCGCCTCTTGAAGTTGCTCGATCTGCTCGCCCGGGCCTGTGCCATCCTGGCCGGCCTGCTCCTGACGGCCATCACCCTCATGACCTGCGCCAGCCTGGTGGGTCGCAACACCACTGGCTGGACCATCGCCGGCGACTTCGAATTGAGCGGCGTGGCCGCGGGTGCGGCCATCGCGCTGTTCCTGCCCTGGTGCCAGCTGCGGCGCGGGAACATCATCGTGGACTTCTTCACCGCCAAGGCGGGTGACCGCACCAACGCGGCGCTCGACCGGCTCGGCGCCCTGCTGCTGGCCGGCGCGATGGGGCTGATGGCCTGGCGCACCACGCTGGGCGGCCTGAGCGCCTGGCAGACCCAGTCGGGCACGATGATGCTGGGCTTTCCCGAGTGGATCGTCTACGCGTGCATGGTGCCGCCGCTGGTGCTCACCGCGGCGATCGGGCTGGTGCAGGCCATCGCCGGCTTCGGCCAGGAGGCACAGGCATGAGCCCGCTGGCCCTCACCGCCCTGATCTTCGGCCTGATGCTGCTGCTGATGGCGCTGCGCGCGCCCATCGCGATCGCGATGTTCGTGGCCGGCGCGACCGGCTACGTGCTGCAGGCCGGCTGGCTGCCGCTGGCCAGCTTCCTGAACACCCAGGCCTTCGCGCGCTTCGCCAGCTACGACCTGTCGGTGATCCCGCTGTTCATCCTCATGGGGCACTTCGCCACCCAGGGCGGCATCTCCAAGGCGCTGTTCGAGTTCGCGGCCGCCGTGATGGCGCGCTTCCGCGGCGGCCTGGCCATGGCCGCGGTGATGGCCTGCGCCGCCTTCGGCGCGATCTGCGGCTCGTCGGTCGCCACGGCCGCGACCATCACCTCGGTGGCGCTGCCCGAGATGAAGCGGCACGGCTACTCGGGACGCCTGGCCACCGGCACGCTGGCGGCCGGCGGCACGCTGGGCATCCTGATCCCGCCGTCGGTGCCGCTGGTGATCTACGCGATCCTCACCGAGCAGAACATTGCCAAGCTGTTCGCCGCCGCCATGGTGCCCGGCATCATCGCCATGGTGGGCTACATGATCGCGATCGCGATCTACGTGCGCGTGGTCCCCGGCCAGGCCCCGGAGCACGACGACGCCCCTGCCCTGTCGCTGTCCGCCCTGTCGGGCGTGCTGCCCATCGCGGCCATCTTCCTGATCGTGTTCGGCGGCATCTACGGCGGCCTGTTCACGCCCACCGAGGGCGCCGCCGTTGGCGCGGCCTCCACCTTCGTGGCGGCCCTGCTCAAGCGCGAGATCACCTGGGCCAAGTTCAAGCAGTGCTTCTATGCCACGGCCGAGGGCTCGGCCATGATCTTCATGATCTTCCTGGGCGCCGACCTGATGAACTCGGCGCTGGCGCTCACGCAGGTGCCCGAGCAGCTGGCCCAGGTCGTGGGCGGTTGGGGCCTGTCGCCGCTGATGGTGGTGGCCGCGATCCTGCTGTTCTACGTGGTGCTGGGCGCGGTGATGGACGAGCTGTCCATGATCCTGCTGACCATCCCGATCTTCTTCCCCATGGTCATGGGCCTGGACTTCGGCATGCCCAAGGAGTCGGTCGCGATCTGGTTCGGCATCATGGTGCTGATGACCGTCGGTTTCGGCCTGCTGGCGCCGCCCGTGGGACTGAACGTGTACGTGGTCAACGGGATGGCCAAGGACATCCCCATCGGCGAGAGCTACCGCGGGGTGCTGCCGTTCCTGGCCAGCGACGTGGTGCGCACACTGCTGCTGCTGTTCTTCCCGGCCGTCTCGCTCTGGCTGGTGCAGTACGTGGGCTGACCGCCCGCGGCGGGGCTTGCGGGAAAGCCCCGTTGCCCTGCCTGCCCCGGGGCAGGTACTTTCGGCCGCATCATTCCCTTGGAGTTCCACGCATGATCCAGCGACGCACCCTCCTGAAGTCCGGCGCGGCCGCCGCCCTGGGCGGCTCCGCCCTCACCGGCTTCGCCCAGCAGGCCGTGACCCTGAAGTTCCACACCTTCATGGCACCCCAGTCCAACGTCTGGCTGAACATGCACAAGGCGTGGATGGACAAGGTCGAGAAGGACTCGGGCGGGCGCATCAAGTTCGAGGGCTACCCGGCCATGCAGCTGGGCGGCACGCCGGTGCAGCTGTACGACCAGGCCCGCGACGGCGTGGTCGACGTGGTGTGGACCCTGCCGGGCAACACCGCCGGCCGCTTCCCGCGGGTCGAGGTCTTCGAGCTGCCGTTCATGATGACCAATGCCGAGGCCACGTCCAAGGCCTACTGGGAGTACGTGCAGACGCTGGCACCCGACGAGTTCAAGGACGTCCAGGTGATCGCGCTGCAGGTGCACGGCCCGGGTGTGATCCACACCGCCGACAAGGCGGTGAAGAACGTGGGCGACATGCGCGGCCTGAAGATGCGCGCCCCCACCCGCCAGGTGACCAAGCTGATGGGCGCGCTGGGCGCCACGCCGGTGGGCATGCCGCTGCCGCAGATCCCCGACGCGCTGTCCAAGGGCACCATCAACGGCTGCGTGATTCCCTGGGAGGTCGTGCCCTCGGTCAAGGTGCACGAGCTCACCAAGTTCCATGCCGAGTTCGACCCGGCCGGCGGCTCGCTGTACACGACCACGTTCGTGATGGCGATGAACAAGGCCAAGTACAACAGCCTGCCGCCCGACTTGCAGAAGGTGATCGACGCCAACTCCGGCATGGGCACCAGCGCGTTCCTCGGCCGCACCCAGCAGGCCGGCGACGGCGCGGGCCGCAAGTCGGCAGCCGACCGGGGCAACCAGATCTCCACCATCGGCGCCGCCGAAGCCCAGGAGTTCCGCCGCCGCTCGCGCCAGCTCGAGGTCGAGTGGGTCGAGGACATGAACAAGCGCGGCTTCGACGGCCGCAAGCTGCTCGACGGCGCGCGCGCCCTGATCGAGAAGCACACGAAGACCACCAAGGCCTGAGGCCCGCGGCCACCTGGCCGCGGCGCGAAGCACCCGAGGGGCCCCCCGGCGACGGCGGGCCCCTTGTTTACACTCGGCCCATGCCCCTGCGCTCCCCCATCAAGCATTGCCGCGAGTGCGGGCAGCGCGTCGCCTACCGCGTGCCCGACGACGGCGACACCCGTGAGCGCGCGGTGTGCCCGGCCTGCGGGACGGTCCACTACGAGAACCCGCTGAACGTCGTCGGCACGGTGCCGTTCTGGGGCGACCAGGTGCTGCTGTGCAAGCGCAACATCGAGCCGCGCTGGGGCAAGTGGACGCTGCCCGCGGGCTTCATGGAGCTGGGCGAGAGCACCCGCCAGGGCGCGGCGCGCGAGACCGACGAGGAGGCCGGCGCGCAGATCGAGGTGGGCGAACTGCTCAGCGTGATCAGCGTGCCGCGCGTGGGCCAGGTGCACCTGTTCTACCTGGCCCGGCTGCTGAGCGACCGCTTCGATCCCGGCCACGAGACGATCGAGGCGCGGCTGTTTCGCGAGGACGAGATCCCCTGGGACGAGATCGCGTTCATGACGGTGCGCGAGACGCTGCTGCGCTACTTCGCCGACCGCCGGCGCGGCCACTTCGACGTGCACAACCTCGAGATCGCCTGAGGGCCGCGCGGCCGCTCAGGTGGCGCCGGCGGGCTGGCCCTCGCGCCGGCGCTGGTCCTCGCGCAGCTTGACGCAGGCCGGGTCGGCCTGCAGCTCGGGCCTGGCGCACTGCTCGTGCACGCACAGCGGCTTGGCGAAGAACGACTTGTCCTTGCAGGCTGCCTCGACGCTCGGGCGCGGCGCGGAGCGCTCCTCCCGCGGTGCCGGCGCCCGGACCACGGGCGGCTCGGCCGCCACGGCGGCCGGGACTGCGGGTGCGGTGCCCGCCGCCGCCTCAACGCGCGCGGGACCGGTGGTGCGCGCGGGGACGCGCGAGGCCGCCGTGCGCGCGGCAGCCGCGGCAGGCGCGCCCGGGCCGGGCGACGATGCCGCGGGCGTGACGCCGGCGCCGGCAGCCACCACCGCGGCGGCGGGTGCCGGCACGGCAGCGGGCGGCGGCGCGGGAGATGCTGCCGCCGCGCTCGCGGCCACGCTGGGCACGGCCGCGGGGGCTGCCGCCTGCGGCGCAGGCGCCGGGGCTCGCAGCAGCCACCAACCCACCCCGCCGGCAACCAGCACCGCCGCAGCGATCACGCCGATCGGCGCGCCGCGCCGGGCAGCGGCCGTGTCGGCAGGCGGCGCCTTGGCCGGGGCCTTTGCAGGCCGCGACGCCGCCTCGGGCCGGGGCCCGGGCGCCGGGGCCGCTGCCGCGGCCGGCGCAGCTGCGGCAGCCGGCGCCGCCTCGTTGCCGGCCTGCGGCCGCGGCATCGGCTGGGTGCGCTCCTCGGCCCGCCCGGGCCCACCGGCATCCGAGGGCGGCGCCTGCAGCACGGTCTGGTCGGGATCCTCGATGCCGGCGAGCTTCTGCAGCCGCCGGCGGGCCAGGTCGGCATAGACGCCCTGCGGGAAGCGGGCGATGAAGCCTTCGAGCTCGTCGCGGTCGGCGCTGTCGCGCACCGCCCGCCAGTACTCCAGCTCGAGCTCGCCCGACAGCGCACCGGGCAGCACGCCCGGCGGGAGCGTGGGCGCGGCGCTGGTGCCGAAGCGCGGCTGCCCACCCGGCAGCCGACCGGGCAGCGACAGGCCAGGCATCGTGGTGCCCGGCAGGGTGCCGCCCGGCAGGCTGCCGGGCTGCGTGACGAGCCCGCCGGCACCGATGCTGATGCCGAAGGCGTTGTGCAGCGCGATCGAGAACTCGCCGGCGGACTGCCAGCGGTCCTCGCGGGCCTTGGCCATGGCCTTGCCCAGCACGTCGTCGACACCGGGCGGCAGCTCGGGCCGCAGGATGGTCGGCGCCACGGCCTCCTGGCCGATGATCTGGTGGATGATCGCGAAGTCGTTGTCGCCCTCGAACGGGCGCACGCCGGTGAGCAGCTGGTAGGCGACCACGGCGGCCGAGAACAGGTCGGCCCGGTGGTCGACCTTCAGGCCCTGCACCGCCTCGGGCGCCATGTACTTGAGGGTGCCGATCATGCCGCCTTGGGTGCGCGTGGCCTCGCCGCTGACGCGGGCCACGCCGAAGTCGGTCAGCTTGAGCCGGCCGGCCGGCTCGATCAGCAGGTTCGCGGGCTTGACGTCCCGGTGCACCACGCCCATGCGGTGCGCGAAATCGAGCGCCGACAGCAGGTCGGCCACCAGGGCCAGGGCCTGCTCGGGGGTGGGCCGCTCGCCGCGGTCCAGGTGCTGCTTGAGGTCCTCGCCGTGGATGTACTCCATCACCAGGAAGGCGGTGCTGGCGTCGCGGTCGGAGTCGTAGACCGAGACGATGTTGGGATGCTGCAGCCGCGCGGCCGAGCGGGCCTCGGTGCGGAACCGCTCCTCGTATTCGGCCGCGGCCGTGGGCGCGAGGTCGTCGACCATGATGGTCTTGATGGCGACCTGCCGGTCCAGGTTGGGGTCGCGCGCCTCGTAGACGACGCCCATCGCACCCTTGCCGAGCACGCGGACCAGTTCGTAGCGACCGAGCTTCTTGGCGATCAATGCAGGTCCTTCAGGCAGTCACGCGCCAGGCCACGGTGGGCGCGCCCGGCGTGTCGCGGTCGCAGCCGAGGGTCAGCACGCCCTCGCCCGCCAGCGGGCAGTCGGTGCGGCGCAGGGCCACGGGCGCGCTCTGGCCGCCGACGTACACCCAGGTGCCGAAGCTGGACTGGTCGCTCAGCAGGAAGTGTCCCGCGCTCCATTGCACGGTGGCATGCAGGCGCGAGACACGGCTGTCGTTGAGGGTGAGCGTGGCGCCCGGCGAGCGGCCGAGCGTGGCCGGCGCGCCGTGGGCCTGCAGCGTGACGACGACGCCGCCGGCGCTCAGCTCCAGCGCACCCCGCGGCATGGCAGGGGCCAGCGGCGACACACCCATCATGGTGGCCTCGAGGTCGCGGCCGGCCTGCCAGTCCAGGCGGTACACCTCGGTGGCCTCGGACTTGCCGCGCAGGAACATCGGGCCGAGCGGCCGCATGCGCTGCTGC
The DNA here is from genome assembly GCA_027484575.1 of Comamonadaceae bacterium. Classification (GTDB taxonomy): domain Bacteria; phylum Pseudomonadota; class Gammaproteobacteria; order Burkholderiales; family Burkholderiaceae_C; genus Ramlibacter. Next base: position 122,428 of record JAIXSQ010000011.1, on the reverse strand, counting down.
AGGTCCTGCGGGAGCGCGTCGCGCACCCGCCCCGTGGCCAGGATCTGCTGCGCGCCGGCCAGGTCGGCCAGGCGCGCGGCGCTGTTGACCGCGTCGCCGTAGCAATCGCCCTCGATCTCGACCACCTCGCCGCTGTCGATGCCGATGCGCATGCGCACCGGCGCGTCGCCCGGCACGGCAGGCGCGTGCAGGTCCTGGTGGATGGCCGTGCAGGCGGCCACCGCGTCGCGTTCGTGGGGAAAGGTGGCGAAGACGCCGTCACCGAGCCGCTTGACGACCCGGCCATGGTGCTGCTCGACCGTGCGCGCCAGGGCAGCGGTGAGCTGGGTGACGAAGCGCCCGGCGGTCGCATCCCCGAGCCGCTCGAACATCCCCGTGCTTCCGACCAGGTCGGCAAATACGACGGTCGCCATGCGCAGGGATTGTAGGTGGCCGCAACGCCGGCCCTGCCCGGGGTTGCACCACCCGGCGTCACCTGCGCGCCGCGCCGGTGCCCGGCGTTGGGCGCCTGCCACTGCCCGGGCCCGCGCCACGCCGAAACGCCCGCGCACCAGTGAAAAAGCCCGGCACCTTGGAAGGTACCGGGCTCTCACGTTCTTGGTCGGCGTGGCGGGATTCGAACTCGCGACCCCTTGCACCCCATGCAAGTGCGCTACCAGGCTGCGCTACACGCCGAAGCCCGCGATTCTAGCGCGAAAATTCAGTGGTTCGACGACAGCAGGTCGCGAATTTCGAAGAGCTCGCGGCGCAGCAGCATGAGGTGCTCGGCCAGGGCCTGGCCGTCGGGCGGCAGCACGCTCTCGGGCGCCATCTGGCTGTCGGGCATCGCGGTGTCCTCGAACTCGTCGAGCACCGAGTCGTCGCCCTCGATCACCTCGACGCCGTCGAGCATCACCTCGCCGTTGCGCCGGCGGTCCCGCTCGGCCTGCACCAGTTCCTGCAGCTTGTTGCGCGCACCGCTGATGGTGAAGCCCTGGTCGTACAGCAGGTCCCGGATGCGCCGGATCATCAGCACCTCGTGGTGCTGGTAGTAGCGGCGGTTGCCGCGGCGCTTCATGGGCCGCAGCTGCGTGAACTCCTGCTCCCAATAGCGCAGCACGTGCGGCTTGACGCCGCACAGCTCGCTGACCTCACCGATGGTGAAGTAGCGCTTCGCAGGAATGGCCGGGAGGGCTTTCTCCACTGAAATCAATGCTGTAGGAGAGAAAGCTGCGAGGTTACCTGAAGCGCCGTGCGGCGCAAAGCGGCAACTTGCCCGACCGGGCGGGCGGATCAGGCGCTTGCGCCGCCGCCGTTGGCCTGGATCTGCTCCTTCAGCTTGGAGCTGGCGTGGAAGGTCACCACGCGCCGGGCGTCGATCGGGATGGCCTCGCCCGTGCGCGGGTTGCGCCCGGGGCGCGGGGCCTTGGTGCGGATCTGGAAGTTGCCGAAGCCGGAGATCTTCACGTCCTGGCCCTCGACCAGGCTGGCCGCGATCAGGTCGAAGAAGGCATCGATCATGTCCTTGGATTCGCGCTTGTTCAGGCCGATCTGCTCGAACAGCAGTTCGGCCAGCTGCGCCTTGGTGAGCGCCGGCGTCTCCAGGTTGTCGACGGTGAACTCCATCGCGGGCTCCCCCTTGGTCGTGGTCAGCACGGCTGCCTCCTCCTCCTGCATCGCCTTCAGCCTCGCAGACGCGCGCCCAGCTGCTGCTGCGCGCGCTGCACGACGGCCTGCACGGCCGCCTCGATCTGCTCGTCGGTCAGTGTGGCCTCGGCACTGGCGAGGGTCAACCGCACCGCCATGCTCTTCTCGCCCTCGGCCAGGCCCCCCGCGGATTGCTTGGGCTTGTAGACGTCGAACAGCGACACCTCGCGCAGCAGGCCGCCGGTGTCGGCGGCGCGGATCGCGCCCAGCAGCGCGTCGTGCGTCACCGCGTCCGCCACGATCAGCGCCAGGTCGCGCTCGGCCGGCTGGAACCGCGGCACCGGCTGGAAGGCCGGGATGTCGCGCGCCAGCACCGCCTCGAGGTCCAGCTCGAACAGCAGCGGCGCCTGCGGCAGCTCCCAGGCCTGGCGCCAGCGGGGGTGCAGCTCGCCCACCCAGCCGACGGCGCGGCCGTCCAGCAGGATGCGGGCGCTGCGGCCTGGGTGCAGCGCCGGATGCTCGGCCGCCTCGAACACCGCGCGGCGCGGTGCCAGCAGCGCCTCGATGTCGCCCTTGGCGTCGTAGAAGTCGGCCGGCGCACCGGCCCGGGCCCATTGCAGGCCGTCGGCCGGCCCGTAGGCCAGGCCCGCGACCCGCATCGGCTGGTGCACGCCGCGCACCGTGGTGTCGGTGGTGGCGACCGAGGCGTCGCGCAGGAACACCCGCCCGAGCTCGAACACGCGCACCCGCTCTGCCTTGCGGTCGAGGTTGAAGCGCAGCACCTGCAGCAGCGAGCCGAGCAGGCTGGAGCGCATCACCGACATCTGGCTGGCGATGGGGTTCAGCAGCCGGATCGGGTCGGCGTTGCCGGCCAGCTCGCGCTCCCACCGCTCCTCGACGAAGCTGAAGTTGATCGTCTCCTGGTAGCCCAGGGCCGCCAGCGTGCGGCGCACGGCGAAACGCGAGCGGCTCGACTCGGGCGGCAGCTTGGCCGTGATGGGCGCAAGCGGCGGCGTGGTGGGCAGCTGCTCGTAGCCGACGATGCGTGCGACCTCCTCGACCAGGTCCTCCTCGATCGCCAGGTCGAAGCGGTACGGGGGCGGCGTGACCACCACCGCGTCCGTCCCCTGCGCCTGCGCCGGCAGCCCCAGGCGCGCGAAGGCGTCGAGGCAGCGGGCCTGGTCGATGGGCATGCCGATCACGCGGGACGCCCGGGCGACGCGCAAGGTGACGGGCTTGGACTCGGGCAGGCGCAGGACCTGGTCGTCCATCGGGCCGGCCTCGCCACCGCAGATCTCGAGCACCAGCCGCGTGATGTGCTCGATGTGCTCGACGGTCAGGCTGGGGTCGACGCCGCGCTCGAAGCGGTGGCCGGCGTCGGTGGAGAAGTTGTAGCGGCGCGAGCGGCCCTGCACCGCCTGCGGCCACCAGAAGGCTGCCTCGATGTAGATGTGGCGGGTGTCGTCGGACACGGCCGTGGCGTCGCCGCCCATGATGCCCGCCAGCGACTCGACCGCCTGGTCGTCGGCGATCACGCCCACCTTGCCGTCGACGGCGATCGTGGTGCCGTTGAGCAGCTTGAGCTGCTCGCCCTCGCGGCCCCAGCGCACCTGCAGGCCGCCGTGGATCCTGTCCAGGTCGAAGATGTGCGACGGCCGGCCGAACTCGAACATCACGTAGTTGGAGATGTCCACCAGCGCGTTGACGCTGCGCTGGCCGCAGCGCGCCAGCCGGTCGACCATCCAGGCCGGCGTGGCCGCCCTGGTGTTCACGTTGCGCACCACCCGGCCGGAGAAGCGGCCGCACAGGTCGGGCGCCTCGACACGCACCGGCAGCCTGGCGTCGTGCGCGGGCGGCACCGGCGGGAACGACGGCACCTGCAGCGGCGCGCCGGTGAGGGCCGACAGTTCGCGCGCCACGCCCCACACGCTCAGCGCGTGCGCCAGGTTGGGGGTGAGCTTGAGCGTGAAGACATGGTCGTCCAGCTGCAGCAACTCGCGCACGTCCGCGCCCACGGGCGCGTCGGCGGCCAGCTCCAGCAGGCCGCCGTGGTCCTCGGACAGCTGCAGCTCGCGCGCCGAGCACAGCATGCCCTGGCTCTCGACGCCGCGCAGCTTGCCCAGCTTGATCCGGAACGGCTTGCCGTCCTCGCCCGGGGGCAGCTCGGCGCCCACCAGCGCGCAGGGCACGCGGATGCCCGGGCGGGCATTGGGCGCGCCACAGACGATGTTGAGCAGCGCGCCCTGCCCCACGTCGACCTGGCACACGCGCAGGCGGTCGGCGTTGGGATGCTGGGCGGCTTCCTTGATCTCGCCGACCACCACCTGGGTGAACGGCGGGGCGACCGGGCGCAGCTCCTCGACCTCGAGGCCGCCCATGGTCAGCACGTCGGCGATCTGCTGCGTGGTCAGCGGCGGGTTGCAGAACGCGCGCAGCCAGGACTCGGGAAATTGCATCTTGTTCTCGTGGGTCTCGCGGGGGTCAGCGGAACTGGCGCAGGAAACGGATGTCGCCGTCGAAGAACAGGCGCAGGTCGTTGACGCCGTAGCGCAGCATGGTCAGCCGGTCGGGGCCCATGCCGAAGGCGAAGCCGATGGTGGTCTCGGGGTCCAGGCCCATGTTGCGCACCACCGTCGGGTGCACCTGGCCGGAGCCGGCGACCTCGAGCCAGCGGCCGGCCAGCGGGCCGCTCTGGAACTGGATGTCGATCTCGGCGCTGGGCTCGGTGAACGGGAAGAAGCTGGGGCGGAAGCGCAGCTTGAGGTCGTCGCTCTCGAAGAAGGTGCGGCAGAAATCGGTGAAGACGACCTTCAGGTCCTTGAAGCTCACGTTCTGGCCCAGCCACAGGCCTTCGCACTGGTGGAACATGGGCGAGTGCGTGGCGTCGCTGTCGACGCGGTAGGTGCGGCCCGGGGCGATGACCCGGATCTCGGGCATGGGCTGGCCGGCCTTGACCGCGTCGGCGTACCGCTTGACGTGCTGGTGCGCATAGCGCACCTGCATCGGGCTGGTGTGCGGCCGCAGGTTGTAGTGGATGCCGTCGTCGCCCTGCAGGTCCACGTAGAAGGTGTCCTGCATCGACCGCGCCGGGTGGTTGGGCGGGTTGTTCAGCGAAGTGAAGCTGTGCCAGTCGCTCTCGACCTCGGGGCCGTCGGCCACGTCGAAGCCCATGCTGGCGAAGATGCGCTCGATGCGCTCGAGCGTCAGGCTGACCGGATGCAGGCCACCGGGTTCGCGCACGCGGCCCGGCAGCGTCACGTCCAGCGCCTCGGCCTGCAGTTGGCGGGCCAGCTCGGCATCGGCCAGCTGCTGGCGGCGCGCACCCAGGGCGGCCTCGATCGCCTGCTTGGCCTGGTTGATGGCCGCGCCGCGGGTCTTCTTGTCCTCGACGCTCAGCTGCGCCAGGCCCTTCATCAGCTCGGTGATGCGGCCGGACTTGCCGGTGAACTGCGCCTTGGCGTCCTCGAGCTGCGCAGGGTTCGCGGCCTGCGCGAACGCGGCCCGGGCGGCCTCGACGATGGAATCCAGATCTTGGGTCATGCGATGGAAAAACAGGGCTAGTGCCTGCCAGCCCTAGCCCTGTTCAAGTGGGTTGCGCCGGGCGCCGCACGAGGCGGCGCCCACCGTGGGATCAAGCAGCCAGTTTGGCCTTGACCTGCTCCACGATGCCGGCGAAGGCAGCCTTGTCGTGCACGGCGATGTCGGCCAGGACCTTGCGGTCGATGGCGATGCCCGCCTTGCGGATGCCGTTGGCGAACTGGCTGTAGGTCAGGCCCAGTTCACGGGCAGCCGCGTTGATGCGCGCGATCCACAGCTGGCGGAACACGCGCTTCTTGGCGCGACGGTCGCGGTACGCATACTGGCCCGCCTTCATCACCGCCTGCTTGGCGATGCGGAAGACGTTGCCGCGGCGGCCGCGGAAACCCTTGGCGAGGGCGAGGACCTTCTTGTGACGGGCGCGGGCCGTCACACCACGTTTGACGCGAGGCATGTGTGTGCTCCTTCTTCTTGCGTGGTTAAAGGCCGGCGAACGGCAGCATCTGCGCCATGTGGCCCATGTTGGTCTCGTGGACCGACACGGCGCCGCGCAGGTGGCGCTTGTTCTTGGTGGACTTCTTGGTCAGGATGTGACGCTTGAAGGCCTGGCCGCGCTTGACGGTCCCGCCGGGACGCACGCGGAAGCGCTTCTTCGCACCGCTCTTGGTCTTCATCTTGGGCATTGCATGCTCCTTGTTCGTGCTCGTGAGGCGCCGCGAATCCTTCGCGTCTTGATGGCCCCGAGCCACTTGTGTCGGGGGACGAGCCCCCGTGGGAAGGACGAGCCTTCCCTTGCGCCGGTCCGCGCCGGCGACCAACCGATGCGGACCAGGAACCTCTTACGCCGCGGGCGCGCCCGCGGCTTCGGCGGCAGGCTTGGCCTGACCGCTCTTCTTGCGGCCCGGCGCGATCATCATGATCATCTGCCGGCCCTCGAGCTTGGGGAACTGCTCCACCAGGATGGTGTCGCCCAGCTCGTCGCGGATGCGCTGCAGCAGCGCCATCCCGATCTCCTGGTGCGTGATCTCGCGGCCGCGGAAGCGCAGCGTGATCTTGCACTTGTCGCCGTCCTCAAGAAAACGCCGGATGTTGCGCATCTTGATGTTGTAGTCACCGTCGTCGGTGCCAGGACGGAACTTGATTTCCTTGACCTCGATGACCTTCTGCTTGGACTTCGCCTCGGCCGCCTTCTTCTGTTCCTGGTACTTGAACTTGCCGTAGTCCATCAGCCGGCAGACCGGCGGGATGGCAGTGGCGGCAATCTCGACCAGATCGACGTCGAGCTCGCCGGCCATGCGCAGGGCTTCCTGCAGGCTCACGATGCCGAGCGGCTCGTTCTCGGGGCCGGAAAGGCGGACTTCCGGGGCCATGATTTCCCGGTTCAGGCGGTGCTTGCGTTCCTCGCGGTGGCGGCGGTCGCGAAAGTCAGTAGCGATGGTCTCGGTCCTTCAACTGTGTGGCTACGGCAAGTAGCAAAAGCCGCCCCAGCGCGCGCACCGGCGCGAACTGGGAGCGGACGGGCCGCGGTTCAGCTCTTGCTGGCGATGTCCCCGGCGATGCGCTCTGCGAATGCCTGGAGGGGCATCACGCCGAGGTCCTGGTTGCCGCGGGCGCGCACTGCGACGGCGCCTGCTGCCTTCTCCTTGTCGCCAACGACGAGGATGTACGGCAGCTTCTGCATCGAATGCTCGCGGATTTTATACGTGATTTTCTCGTTGCGCAGGTCGAGCTCGACCCTAAGCCCTTGATTTTGCAGAGTTTTGGCAACGTCCCGGGCGTAATCGGCCTGGGAATCGGTGATGTTGAGCACCGCCACCTGCACCGGCGCCAGCCAACTCGGCAGTGCGCCGGCATGGTGCTCGATCAGCATGCCGATGAAGCGCTCGAGGCTGCCGACGATGGCCCGGTGCAGCATCACGGGGTGTGCGCGCCCGCTGGTCTCGGTCACGTACTCCGCCCCCAGGCGTTCGGCCGTGTTGAAGTCCACCTGCATGGTGCCGCACTGCCAGTGGCGGCCCAGGGCGTCCTTGAGCGTGTATTCGATCTTCGGACCGTAGAAGGCGCCGTCGCCCTCGGCGATCACGAACTCGACGCCCGAGCGGCGCAGGGCCTCCATGCAGGCGTGCTCGGCCTTGTCCCACAGGGCATCGGAGCCCACCCGGTTGGCGGGCCGGGTCGCGACCTTGTACAGGATATCGGTGAAGCCGAAATCCTGGTAGACCTTCTGCAGCGTGGCCGTGTACGCCACGCACTCGTCCAGGATCTGGTCCTCGGTGCAGAAGGCATGGCCGTCGTCCTGCGTGAATCCGCGCACGCGCATGATCCCGTGCAGCGCACCCGAGGGCTCGTTGCGGTGGCACTGGCCGAACTCGCCGTAGCGCAGCGGCAGGTCGCGGTAGCTGCGCAGTTGCGACTTGAAGATCAGCACGTGGCCCGGGCAGTTCATCGGCTTGAGCGCGTAGTCGCGCTTTTCCGACTCCGTGGTGAACATGTTCTCCCGGTAGTTCTGCCAGTGGCCGGTCTTCTCCCACAGGCTCTTGTCCAGGATCTGCGGTCCCTTGACCTCCTGGTAGCCGGTGTCCTTGTAGACCTGGCGCATGTACTGCTCGACCTGCTGCCACACCGCCCAGCCCTTGGGGTGCCAGAACACCACGCCCGGCGCCACGTCGTCGATGTGGAACAGGTCCAGCTCGCGGCCCAGCCGGCGGTGGTCGCGCTTCTCGGCCTCCTCCAGCATCGTGAGGTACTGCTGCAGTTCCTCCTTGGTCGCCCAGGCCGTGCCGTAGATGCGCTGGAGCATCTCGTTGCGGCTGTCCCCGCGCCAGTAGGCGCCGGCGACCTTCATGAGCTTGAAGAAGCGCAGCTTGCCGGTGCTGGGCACGTGCGGGCCGCGGCACAGGTCCTCGAAGCCGCCCTCGGCATACAGCGAGACGTCCTCGCCGGCCGGGATGCTGCCGATGATCTCGGCCTTGTACTTCTCGCCGATGGACTCGAAGTGGCGCACCGCGTCGTCGCGCGGCAGCACGCGGCGGGTGACCTTCTCGTCCTTGGCCGCCAGCTCGCCCATGCGCTTCTCGATCGCCTGCAGGTCCTCGGGCGTGAAGGGCCGCTTGTACGAGAAGTCGTAGTAGAAGCCGTTGTCGATCACCGGGCCGATGGTGACCTGCGCGTCGGGGAACAGTTCCTTGACGGCATAGGCCAGCAGGTGGGCGGTCGAGTGCCGGATCACCTCCAGGCCTTCGGCGTCCTTGGCCGTGACGATCGCCACCGGCGCGTCGCGCTCGATGCGGTGGCTGGTGTCGACCACCTTGCCGTCGACCTTGCCGGCGATGGCGGCCTTGGCCAGGCCGGGGCCGATGGAGGCGGCGACGTCGGCCACCGTCACGGGGCCGGGGAACTCACGGCGCGAGCCGTCGGGGAGCGTGATCTGGATCATGGGAACCTGGCGAAGAGCGGAAACGAAAAAGCGCGGCCTGTCGCCGCGCTCTCGGTGTGTCCTGGCTGGGGGTGGACGCTCGTTCCGGTGGTTGCACGCGACGACGCGGCCCTCAGAGGGGCCTGTGCGACGGGATAGTTCGCGGTGTCATAACCGGACGTGCCTTTCTCGCTCTTGTGGGAGGTGGACGCAAACGGCCGTGATTCTACCCTGCGGCCACGAAGCCGGTCGCCTGGCAGCGCGGGCACGGCGTGATCACGGTCTGCTTCTCGACCTCGAAGTGCTCGTTGATGTTCTCGCTGTCGATGCGCAGCTCGCCGGTGCCACCGCAGTCGGGGCAGCGCTGCTGCTGCAGCTGGCGCAGGTCGAACGCGCCGGTCTTGTCCTGGTCGGTGGCCATCGCGGCTCCTGTCGGGGCGAAAGCCCGCACTCTAGCGCGGCGGCAGCGGCCCGGCCAGCGGGAGCACCAGGGTGAACGCTGCGCCCTGCCCCAGCCCGTCGCTGTGCGCCTCGATGCGCCCCCCGTGCAGTTCGGCCAGCCGGGCCGCCAGGTTCAGGCCGATGCCCAGGCCGCCGCCAGTGCCGCTGCGGTCCACCTGCACGAACAGCTCGAACACCTGCTGCAGGCGCCGGGGATCGATGCCGATCCCGCTGTCGCGCACGGTCACCCGGGCGGCGTCGCCCTCGGCCCGGGCGTCCACCGTGACGCGCCCGCCCTCGGGGGTGTAGGTTGCCGCGTTGTTCAACAGGTTGGTGAGGATCTGGGCCAGCCGCGTGGGATCGCCGTCGACGCGCAGCGCCGGATCGACCGGGCCGACCTCGAGCCGGTGCCGGCGGGCCTCCATCAGGGGCCGGCTGGTCTCGACCGCGGCCTGCACGGGCTCGGCCAGCGGCAGTTGCCGGCGCTGCAGCACGATCTTGCCGCGCGAGATGCGCGAGACATCGAGCAGGTCGTCGACCAGGCGCACCATGTGCCGCAGCTGGCGTGCGGCGATGGCCCGCGCGCGTCGGGCCTGCTCGCCCTCCGGCACGCGCTCAAGGATCTCCAGCGCCGTGCGGATCGGCGCCAGCGGGTTGCGCAGCTCGTGGGCCAGCACCGCGATGAACTCGTCCTTGCGCCGGTCGCTCTCGCGCAACTGGGCGGCCAAGCCCTCCAGCTGGGCCGCGCCGTGCTCGGCCGCACGGCGCGAGCTGGCCTGCACGTAGGTGATGCGCGCCAGCAGCCCGGAGGCGAACAGCGACAGCAGTGCCAGCCAGGGCAGCATCCGGCGTTGCGACAGATCCTCGAACTCGGGCCGGCTCGACAGCGCCAGCAGCCAGGGCCGGCCGGCCACGACCAGCCGCACGCGCGTGGCGTGGCGCGGCGAGGCGCCCCCGACCGGCAGGGTGCTGCGCAGCAAGGCACCGGACCGCGGTTCCAGCCCGTCGTACAGCGCGTAGTCCAGCAGCGCGCTGTCGCCGCCGCGCACCCCCGCCAGCAGGTCCCCCACGCGCAGCGGCGCGTACACCAGGCCGGCCAGCGCGCGCCGCCGGGTCTCCAGGTCCTCGGGCACCACCCCGCCCTGGTACACCGGCAGGTAGATCAGGAAGCCGGCCTGCTTGGCGGCATCGATCTCCTGCACCAGCGTGACCCTGCCCGATGCGGCGGGGGCCGCCTCGTCACGGGCCCGCTCCATGGCCGCCCGGCGGGTCGGCTCGGTCGTCATGTCGTAGCCGAGCGCCGTCACGTTGCGGGCATCCCGTGGCTCGATCAGCACGATGGCCTGCGACTCGCCAACCGGGCGGTCCGGCCAGATCCGGAACTGCGGATGGCCCCCCTGGCGCATTCGCGCCACCAGCGCGGCCTCCTCCTGGGCCTCGACGCGCTGCGAGTAACCGATCCCCTGGATGCCGGGGTAACGCTCGCGCAGGCGCAGCTGGGCCACGTAGTGGGCGAACTGGTCCTCGCGCACCGATCCGTTGGCGGCGAACAAGCCGGCAGCGCCGCGCAGCAGCGTCACGGTGGTGTCGACCCGCTCGCGCAGTGCCTCGGCCGTGCGGGCGGCCTCGGCCTCGAAGGCAGCCCGTTCGGTGGCTTCGACCGAGCGCATGAGCCAGCCCAGCAGCAGTGCCGTCACCACCAGCGCCACCAGGAACACGGCGGTGGGCGCCCTCCAGGCGCGATCGCCGGGATCGGTGGGCTGTGGGGGCGTGGGATCGGGCAAGCGCGGGCGCGTGGCGTGGCAGGACCACGGCATGCTCCGCGGCACGGCCACGGGCCCGCGTCAGGTCAGGACGGCGCGGCCTGTCGGCGCGGACGCAAGAAGGGCCCGCGCAAGCGGGCCCTTGGGGGGCCGCCGGGTCCGGCCCGGCGGCAGCGCACGAGGCGCGCGGGTCAGGCGGCCTTCTTGTCGTCGAAGAACTGCTCGTCCTCGGTCGAGCCCTTGAGCGCGGCGGTGGACGCGTTGGCCTCGATGGTGGTGGTCACGGCGTCGAAGTAGCCGGTGCCGACCTCGCGCTGGTGCTTGACGGCGGTGAAGCCCTTCTCGGCGGCCGCGAACTCGGCCTGCTGCAGTTCGACGAAGGCCGTCATGTTGTTGCGGGCGTAGCCGTAGGCCAGGTTGAACATCGAGTAGTTCAGGCTGTGGAAGCCGGCCAGCGTGATGAACTGGAACTTGTAGCCCATGGCGCCCAGTTCCTTTTGGAACTTGGCGATCGTGGCGTCGTCCAGGTTCTTCTTCCAGTTGAACGAGGGCGAGCAGTTGTAGGCCAGCAGCTTGCCCGGGTACTTGGCGTGGATCGCGTCGGCGAACTGCTTGGCGAACGCCAGGTCGGGCGTGCCGGTCTCGCACCAGATCAGGTCGGCGTACTCGGCATAGGCCAGGCCGCGCGAGATCGCCTGCTCGATGCCGTTGCGGCTGCGGTAGAAGCCCTCGACCGTGCGCTCGCCGGTGAAGAAGGCCTTGTCGTTCTCGTCGACGTCGCTGGTCACCAGGTCGGCGGCCTCGGCGTCGGTGCGGGCCAGCAGCACGGTGGGCGTGCCCATCACGTCGGCGGCCAGGCGGGCGGCCACCAGCTTGGAGACGGCCTCGCGGGTGGGCACCAGCACCTTGCCGCCCATGTGGCCGCACTTCTTGGCGGCAGCCAGCTGGTCCTCGAAGTGCACGCCGGCGGCACCCGCCTCGATCATGGCCTTCATCAGCTCGAAGGCGTTCAGCACGCCGCCGAAGCCCGCTTCGGCATCGGCCACGATGGGCGCGAAGTAGTCGACGTAGCCCTCGTCGCCGGGGCCCTTGCCCTCGCTCCACTGGATCTGGTCGGCGCGCGCGAAGGTGCTGTTGATCTTCTTGACGACCTTGGGCACCGAGTCCACCGAGTACAGCGACTGGTCGGGGTACATCTCGCCGTTGCTGTTGGCGTCGCCGGCGACCTGCCAGCCGGACAGGTAGATCGCCTTCAGGCCGGCCTTGACCTGCTGCATGGCCTGGTTGCCGGTCAGCGCGCCCAGCGAGTTCACGAACGGCTCGGTGTTGATCAGGTTCCACAGCTTCTCGGCACCGCGCTTGGCCAGCGTGTGGTCGATCTGCAGCGAACCGCGCAGGCGCACCACGTCGGCGGCGCTGTAGCCGCGCTTGATGCCCTTCCAGCGGGGGTTCTCCGCCCAGTCCTTCTCCAGTTGGGCGATCTGCTGTTCGCGGCTGAGGTGGGTCCAGTTGCTCATGGGTTTCTCCTGTCGGGGGGTTTGCGGAATCTGGCGGTCGCGATGGCGTCCCGTTGCAAACAACTCTAAGTCTTCTACAAGACCTGTGGAACGTCTTGTGTCTTATACAAGACATAAATTTTCATCGTTGAAAATCAACGGTTTAGCGAGTTCGTTTCACGATGCGCAGTGACGTTTTTCATTCCAAGAAAAAATGCGGCGGCGCAGCATGCCTGTTTCCCGCCATGCGAAATGCCATGCCGCCTCCGTGAAACGGATGGCGCTGCGGCAAGATCGGCGGCCGCCTGCTCCACCACCCGCCGCCTTGACCCCGCCTCCCAGCCGCCTCCTCGCCTACGCCTGCCTGGCGGCCAGCATGGCCCTGGTGGGCAGCTACGTCGCCCTGTCCAAGCCGCTGGTGGCCGCCCTGCCCGTGTTCCTGCTGGCATGGCTGCGCTTTGCGATCGGCGCCGCCGCCATGCCGCACTGGTTGCGCAAGCCTGCCGGGGAGCCGCCGCTGGACCGCCGCACGCGCGGGCTGCTGTTCCTCGAATCGCTGCTGGGCAATTTCCTGTTCTCGGTGTGCATGCTGTTCGGCGTGAGCATGACCAGCGCGGTGTCGGCGGGCGTGATCCTCGCCGCGATCCCGGCCGTCGTTGCCGTGCTCAGCTGGGCGCTGCTGGGCGAGCGCGTGGGGCCGCGCACCTGGGCCGCCGTCGGCTGCGCCGTGGCCGGCATCGGCCTGCTGGGACTGGCTCGCGACGGCCAGGCGGCGGGGGGCACCGCCTGGCTGGGCAACCTGCTGGTGGTGGGCGCGGTGGTCTGCGAGGCCTCGTACGCGGTGATCGGCAAGGCCCTGACCGGCCGGATGGGGCCGCGCCGCATCACCGCGCTGGTGAACCTCTGGGGGCTGGCGCTGATGACGCCGCTGGGCCTGTGGCAGGCCTGGTCGTTCGACTTCGGCGCCGTGCGCGCGGGCACCTGGGCGCTGCTGGTGTTCTATGCGCTGGCCGCCAGCGTCTGGAGCGTGTGGCTGTGGATGACCGGCCTGCGCCACGTGCCCGCGGCACTCGGCGGCGTCTTCACGGTCATGCTGCCGGTAGCTGCCGCCGCGGTCGGCGTGCTGGTGCTGGGTGAGCCGTTCGGCGCCCTCCAGGCGCTGGCCTTCGCCTGCGCGCTGGCCGGCGTGCTGCTGGCGACGCTGCCGGTCAGAGCAGCGGGCGCGCGCTGAGCACGATGCCGTCCTCGTCGGCGTAGAGCCAGTCGCCCGGCGCCACCGGCGTGCCCTGCACCACCACCGGCAGGTCCCGCTGCCCTTCGCCACGCTTGACGCTGCGCTGCGGCACCAGCGCGAGGGCCCGCACGGGGATGCCCGCGGCGCGCAACTCGTCGACGTCGCGCACCGCGCCGTCGACGATCACCCCGGCCCAGCCGTTGCGCGCGGCGGCCACGGCGAGGTTGCCACCCACGAGGGCCCGGCGCACCGACCCACCGCCGTCGACCACGAGCACCCGGCCCTCGCCGGGCGACTCGACCGCCTCCTTCACGCGGCTGTTGTCCTCGAAGCAGCGCACCGTGGCCACCGGGCCGCAGAAGGGCCGGGCCGCGCCGAACTCGCGCAGCGCGGGCGCCAGCACCCGCAGCGCCGCAGGATCGTGCTCGTGCGCATCGCAGAGATCGCAGGTCGAAAAGCGCGGGGCGGCAGCGGTGTCGGTCGTCATCGAGGGCCTCTCCAGGCGTCGTGGATCGCGGGCGGGCGGGGCCGCCGCGGCGCAGCGCGGCGGCGCACCGCAGGGGCCCGGCCAGCATAGCGGCACGCACGCCGTGCGGGCCCCCGCAGCCGGCCCTGCAGCGCGCGCCGGCCCGCGCGCGCTGCGCCAGAGCCCTGCCCACAGGGCGCGCGCACCTCGCGGAAAAGCAACGGCGCCCTCTGGAAAACGGCTTTCTCCCCTTGGAAACGCGTTTTTTCTCCTTTAGCATCCGCTCTGCCCACGAGGGGGTCGGCCCCACGGGGCAGATCGATCAACTTCTAGAAGGAACAGCAACCATGGCAACTGCAAAGAAAGCGGCGGCGAAGAAAGCGCCCGCCAAGAAGGCCGCCCCGGCCAAGAAGGCTGTCGCGAAGAAGGCCGCCCCCGCCAAGAAGGCCGCGCCGGCGAAGAAGGCTGCCGCTCCGGCCAAGAAGGCCGCCCCCGCGAAGAAGGCCGCGCCCGCCAAGAAGGCCGCCGCGAAGAAGGCGCCCGCCAAGAAGCGCACCCCCAACGCCGCCTTCATGAAGGCGCTGACCCCCAGCCCGCAACTGGCCGCCGTCGTCGGCTCCACCCCGCTGCCGCGCACCGAGGTGGTCAGCAAGCTGTGGGCCTACATCAAGAAGAACAAGCTGCAGGACGCGGTCAACAAGCGCATGGTCAACGCCGATGCCAAGCTCAAGGAGATCTTCGGCAAGGCCCAGGTCTCGATGTTCGAGATGGCCGGCCTGATCGGCAAGCACGTCAAGTAAGCCGAGCGCTCGCTGACACGACAAGGGCCGCATCTGCGGCCCTTGTCCTTTGTGCGGCCCCCGACGGGGCCGTTCGCACGTTCAGCCCTGGCGCTGCTGCGCCGCCTCGCGGATCGCGGCCAGCGTGCCGCGCGTGGTGATGATCTCGGGGTCCAGCAGCACCTCGATCACGGTGCCCTGGCTGCGGTCCATGGCGGCCGCGAACTCGGCCTCGAACTGCTCGGTGCGCGTGACCTTGGCGCCGGCCCAGCCATAGGCGCGCGCCAGCGCCGCGAAGTCGGGGTTGGCCAGGTGCGTGCCGTGCACGTGGCCCGGGTACTCGCGCTCCTGGTGCATGCGGATCGTGCCGTACATGCCGTTGTTCACCACCACGATCACCGACTTGGCGCCGTACTGGGCCGCCGTGGCCAGCTCCTGGCCGGTCATCAGGAAATCGCCGTCCCCGGCGATGGTGAACGCGGTGCGTCCCGTCAGCAGGTTGGCCGCGATGCCGGCCGGCACGCCGTAGCCCATCGCGCCGTTGGACGGCGCCAGCTGCGTCTTGTGCCCTGCCGCCAGGCCATGGTGGCGATGGAAGCGGTGCACCCAGCTGGCGAAGTTGCCGGCGCCGTTGGTGAGCACCGCGTCGGCCGGCAGGTGGCGGTTGACCACCGCAACGATCGCCGCCATGTCGATGTCGCCCGGCAGGGGCTGCGGGACCAGATTGGCCTCGTAGTCGGCGTGCGCGGCCGCGGTCCAGTCGGCCCAGGGCAGCTCGGGCGGCGCCGTGAGCACCTCGAGCGAGCGGGCCGCCGCATTCATCGTGGCATTGATCGCCAGGTCGGCCTGGTAGACGCGGTTCAGCTCCTCGGCGCTGGCGTGGATGTGCACCAGCGTCTGGGCCGCCTTGGGCGGGCGCAGCAGCGTGTAGCCGCCGGTGGTCATCTCGCCCAGGCGCGGGCCGATGGCCAGCACCAGGTCGGACTCGCGCACGCGCGCCGCCAGCCTGGGATTGATGCCGATGCCCACGTCGCCCGCGTACTGGGGATGGTGGTTGTCGAAGGTGTCCTGGTAGCGGAAGGCATTGCCCACCGGCAGCTTCCAGTTCTCGGCGAAGCGCTGCAGCGCCTGCGCCGCCTGCGGCGTCCAACCGCCGCCGCCGGCGATCACGAAGGGCTTGCGCGCGGCCAGCAGCAGCTCGCGCAGGCGGCGCAGCGCGCCGGGGTCGCTCCAGGCCTCCACCGGCTCCACGCGCGGCAGCGGCGCGGCCGTGGCGGGCCGGGTGAGCATGTCCTCGGGCAGCACCAGCACCACCGGACCCGGCCGCCCGTTCATGGCGGTGGCGAAGGCCCGCGCGATCGCCTCGGGCAGCCGGTCGGGGTCGTCCACACGCTCCACGCGCTTGGCCATGCCCTTGGTGCTGGGACCGAAGAAGCTCGTGTACTCGACCTCCTGGAAGGCCTCGCGGTCGCGCTGGTCCGAAGCCACGTCCCCCACGAACAGCACCATCGGGGTGGAGTCCTGGAAGGCGGTGTGCACCCCGATCGAGGCGTTGGTCGCGCCCGGCCCGCGGGTGACGAAGCACACCCCCGGCCGGCCGGTCAGCTTGCCCGCGGCCTCGGCCATGAAGGCCGCCCCGCCCTCCTGCCGGTTGACGATGAAGCGGATGCTGTCGCGGTGCGCGTGGAAGCCGTCGAGCACCGCCAGGTAGCTCTCGCCCGGCACGCCGAAGACATGCGTGACGCCCTGGGCGACCAGGCATTCGACAATCAGGTGCCCGGCAAGCCGGGGCGCGCGTGGCGAGGTCATGGGCCTTGCTTCCAATTAACGTTCTGGTGAATGATGCGACATGACCCGTGCCACCCGTAGCGGCTCCGCGGCACCCCACGACGAGCGCCTGCGCGATGCCGGGCGATCGCAGGCGACCATCCTAGCAGCGGCCCGCGACGAGTTCGCCGAGCACGGCCTGGGCGGCGCGCGCATGGAGCGCATCGCCACCCGCGCCGCCCTGAACAAGCGGCTGATCTACTACTACTTCGAGGACAAGGAGCGGCTGTTCCAGGCGGTGCTGGAGCAGTCCTACCGCGACATCCGCACGGCCGAGCAGGCCCTGCACCTGGAGGCGCTGCCGCCGGCCGACGCGCTGCGCCGGCTGGTGGAGTTCACCTGGGGCTACTACCTCGCGCACCCAGAGTTCCTCACCCTGCTGAACAGCGCCAACCTGCACAAGGGACGGCACCTGCCCGAGTCGCGCACCGCCAGCGAACTGACCTCGCCGCTGGTGGAGATGCTGGCGCAGATCCTCGAGCGCGGCCGCCGCGGCGGCCAGTTCCGCGGCGGCGTGGACCCGGTGCAGCTGTACATCTCGATCGCCGGCCTGGCGTACTTCTACCTGTCGAACAACCACACCCTGTCGACCATCTTCGGCCGCGACCTGATGACGCCGAAGGCGCGCCAGGAGCGGCTGTCGCACATCGCCGACGTGATCCTGGGCTACGTGCTGCGCGGCTGAGCGGCCGCGCTTGCACCGGCGGCGGCTTGCGGCTAATAATTCACCGCACCGTTAATACAGGTCCTCGAGACCGCCACCACGGAGACAACCCATGCCGCTCAACCGCCGCGCCCTCGCGCTGTCCCTGGCCCTGCTCGCGCCCGCCGCCGCGCTCGCGCAGGCCGGCTATCCGAACAAGCCGATCCGCGTGGTGGTGCCGTTTGCCGCCGGCAGCACCACGGACATCATCGCCCGCGCGATCGCCGACAAGATGGGCCAGAGCATGGGCCAGCAGCTGGTGATCGACAACCGGGGCGGCGCCAGCGGCACCATCGGCCAGGCCGCGGTCGCGCAGGCCGCGCCCGACGGCTACACGGTCATGGTGCACTCGTCCTCCCACACCGTCAGCCCGCACACCTTCGCGAAGCTGCCGTTCGACACCGAGCGCGACTTCGCCGGCGTCACGCCCATCTCCAGCACGCCCAACGTGCTGGTCATCGCGCCGTCCAAGAACATCAAGACCATGGCCGAGCTGCTGACCTACGCCCGCGCTAACCCGGGCAAGGTCAACTTCGCGTCGGCCGGCCAGGGCAGCGCCACGCACCTGAACGCAGAGAAGTTCAAGCTGGCCGCGAAGATCGACGCCGAGAACATCCCCTTCAAGGGATCGGCCGAGGCCGTCAACGAGGTCATGGCCGGCCGCGTGGACTACTACTTCTCCCCCATCGCGCCCGTGATCGGCCAGATCCGCGCCGGCCAGCTGGTGCCCATCGCCGTCGGCTCGCCCAAGCGCGCGGCCGCCCTGCCCAACGTGCCCACCACCGCCGAGGCCGGCGTGCCGGGCTCGGAGTTCAACTTCTGGATCGGCATGTTCGTGCCGGGCAAGACGCCACGCGAGATCGTCAACCGGCTGAACGACGAGGTGGCCAAGGCGCTGGCCTCGCCCGAGGTTCGCGAGCGCTTCACCACGCTGGGCGCCGATGCCTGGACGCTCAAGCCCGAGCAGTTCGACGCCTACGTCCGCGACGAGATCCGCAGCAACGCGGCACTGGTCAAGGCCGCGGGCCTCGAAGTCCAGAAGTAAGCGCCGCTCCGTTTCCCGCACCCCACGACGACCCAAGGAAGGCGCCGCCCTGCACGGGCGGCAGGACACACCCATGCCCACCCAAAGACTCGGACTCATCATGCACGGCGTCACCGGACGCATGGGCATGAACCAGCACCTGATCCGCTCCATCTGCGCGATCCGCGCCCAGGGCGGCGTTGCCCTGTCCAACGGCGACCGCGTGATGCCCGACCCGATCCTGATCGGCCGCAACGCCGAGAAGATCGAGGCGCTGGCACGCGCGCACGGCATCGAACGCTGGGGCACCGACCTGGACCGGGCGCTGGAGAACGCGGACGACACCGTCTTCTTCGACGCCGGCACCACGCAGATGCGCCCCACCCTGCTGGCCAAGGCGCTGCGCGCCGGCAAGCACGTGTACTGCGAGAAGCCCATCGCCACCACGCTGGCGGAGGCGCTGGACATCGCAAAGACCGCGCAGGCCTCGGGCCTCAAGCACGGCGCGGTGCAGGACAAGCTGTTCCTGCCCGGCCTGCGCAAGCTGGACATGCTGCGCCGCGCCGGCTTCTTCGGCCGCATGCTCAGCGTGCGGCTGGAGTTCGGCTACTGGGTGTTCGAGGGCGACCTGCAGCCGATCCAGCGTCCGAGCTGGAACTACCGGGCCGAGGACGGCGGCGGAATGATCCTGGACATGATGTGCCACTGGCGCTACGTGCTGGACAACCTGTTCGGTCAGGTGCAGTCCATCTCCTGCCTGGGCGCCACCCACATCCCCCAGCGCTGGGACGAGGCCGGGCGGCCCTACGAGGCCACCGCCGACGACGCCGCCTACGCGATCGCGCAGCTCACGGGCCACGGCGGCGAGCCGGTGGTGGCGCAGATGAACATGTCCTGGTGCACCCGCGTGCGGCGCGACGACCTGGTCACCTTCCACGTCGACGGCACCCACGGCTCGGCGGTCGCCGGGCTGACCGACTGCCGCGCGCAGAGCCGGGTGGCCACGCCGCGGCCGGTGTGGAACCCGGACGTGAAGCAGACCATGGACTTCCACGACCAGTGGCAGCTCATTCCCGACAGCCAGGCCTACGACAACGGCTTCAAGATCCAGTGGGAGCACTTCATCCGCCACGTGGTCGAGGACGCGCCGTACGGCTGGACCCTGCCCGAGGGCGCCAAGGGCGTGCAGCTGGTCGAGGCCGCGCTGCAGTCCTGGAAGGAACGCCGCTGGGTCGACGTGCAGCCGCTGCCGCTGTGAAGGCCGAGCGATGCCGCTGACCCTCACCCTGCCCGACGCCGACGGCCGGCTGGCGGCGTACACGCTGACCGGCGCCACGCCGGTGCAGCCGCCTGCCCGCCCCGCCTTCGACCGCATCGCCTACTCGGCGGCCCACGTGGTGGCCGACCCGCGCGCGGCCATCGATCCCTGGCTGCAGTGCGCGGTCGACTGGGACGCCACCCTCGCCTACCGCCGCCACCTGTGGTCGCTGGGGCTGGGCGTGGCCGAGGCCATGGACACCGCGCAGCGCGGCATGGGCCTGGACTGGCCCACCTCGCTGGAGCTGATCCGCCGCTCGGTGGATGCGGCGCGCGACATCCCCGGCGCGCTGCTGGCCAGCGGCTGCGGCACCGACCACCTGGCCCCCGACCAGGCGCGCAGCGTCGACGACGTGATCCGCGCCTACGAGGAGCAGATGGAGGCCATCGAGGCCGCCGGCGGCCGCATCATCCTGATGGCCAGCCGCGCCCTGGCGCGCGTGGCCGCCGGCCCGGGCGACTACGAGCGGGTGTACGACCGCATCCTGCAGCAGGCCCGCCAGCCGGTGATCCTGCACTGGCTGGGCGAGATGTTCGACCCGGCGCTGGCCGGCTACTGGGGCACCGGCGACGTCGATGCGGCGATGGAGACCGCGCTGGGCGTCATCGCCGCCAACGTCGCCAAGGTCGACGGCATCAAGATCTCGCTGCTGGACAAGGACCGCGAGATCGCGATGCGGCGGCGGCTGCCCGAGCCGGTGCGCATGTACACCGGCGACGACTTCAACTATGCCGAGCTGATCGCCGGAGACGGCGCGGGCAGCGCGCCCACCCATGGCCGCAGCGACGCGCTGCTGGGCATCTTCGACGCGATCGCGCCGGCGGCCAGCGCCGCCCTGGCCGCGCTGGCCGCCGGCGACACGGCGCGCTTCCACGCGATCCTCGGCCCCACGGTGCCGCTGTCGCGGCACATCTTCGCGGCGCCCACCCGCTACTACAAGACCGGTGTCGTCTTCATGGCGTGGCTCAACGGCCACCAGGACCACTTCACCATGGTCGGCGGCCAGCAGAGCACCCGCAGCCTGGTCCACCTGGCGCAGCTGTTCAGGCTGGCCGACCAGGCGCAGCTGCTGTCCCGGCCCGAGCTGGCGGCCCGGCGCATGCGCACGCTGCTGGCGCTGCACGGCGTGGAGGCCTGAGCGCATGCGCGACTTCTCGGCCGACCACCGCTGGCTGTCGATCAACACCGCCACCGTGCGCCGGTCGCAGGGGCAGGACCTGCCCCTGCCGCGCATCCTGGACCTGTGCGCCGCGCGCGGCATCGGCGCCGTCTCGCCCTGGCGCGACCAGGTGCAGGCCGCCGGCCTGCAGGCGACGGCGCGGCAGCTGCGCGAGCTGGGGCTGTCGCTGTCGGGTTACTGCCGCGGCGGCATGTTCCCCGCCGCCGACGCGGCCGGCCTGCAGGCGGCGCACGAGGACAACCTGCGCGCGCTCGAGGAGGCGGTGACCCTGGGCGCGCCCTGCCTGGTGCTGGTGGTGGGCGGCCTGCCCGGGGCCCTGGCGGGCCGGGCCGCGCACAAGGACATCGCCGGTGCCCGCGCGCAGGTGCACGAGGGCATCGCACGGCTGCTGGAGCCCGCGCGCGCCGCCGGCATGCCGCTGGCCATCGAGCCGCTGCACCCGATGTACGCGGCCGACCGGGCGTGCATCAACACGTTGGCGCAGGCGCTGGACGTCTGCGACGCGCTCGACCCGGCGCGCAGCGGCGCACTGGGCGTGGCCGTGGACGTGTACCACGTGTGGTGGGACCCCCAGCTGCAGGCGCAGATCGCGCGCGCGGGCCGCGAGCGGCTGCTCGCCTTCCACGTCTGCGACTGGCTGACGCCCACGCGCGACCTGCTGAACGACCGCGGGATGATGGGCGACGGGGTGATCGACATCCCGCGCATCCGCGGCTGGGTCGAGGCCCAGGGCTATGCGGGGTACAGCGAGGTGGAGATCTTCTCCACCCAGGACTGGTGGCTGCGCGATGCGGCCGAGGTGCTCGACACCTGCATCGCGCGCCACCGCAGCGCCGTCTGAGCGGCGCGGCGGGCGGGGACGTCGCGTCCCCGCCGCGCAGGCTCAGGCGACCTGCAGCTTGGGCACGGCCGGTCGGGACACGGCGGCCGTGGCACCAGCGGCGCCGAACTCGATCTCGCCGGACAGCTGGCCGCCCTCCTCGATCACGACCTTGCCGTAGCGGATGCGGCCGGTGACCTTGCCGGTGGCATAGATCACCAGCTTCTCGCGCACGGTCAGGTTGCCGTCGAAGGCGCCGCGGATCTCGGCCACGTCGATCTCGGCCGAGCCCTTGAAGGAGCCGCGCTCGGCGATCTGGATCAGGCGCGAGTCCATCGTGGCCTCGACCGAGCCTTCGACCACCAGCGTGTCGCAGTCGGTGATCTCCACGCCGCGCAGCTTGATGTTGGGGCCGACGGTCAGGCGGGCCTGGTTCTCCTGGCCTGCAGCAGCCGCGGGGGCGGCGACGGTGGCGGCGGGCGCCGCGGTGGTGCCTGCCACGACCGGAGCCGGGCCAGCCGCGACGGCGGCCGCGTTCGGGGTGCCGGGCTTGGTGGTGTCGTCGCGGCGGCCGTTGTTGAAGAAGGGGGACTGCAGTGCCATGGTGTCTCTCTCGAGGAGTGGTGTGGGTGAGCCACCATGCTATGGCTGAGGCTGCTTACAGTCGGGCTTTGCGGCGCAACTCCGGTAACCGGTTGCTCTTCGGTGCACGCGCGCGGTGGACGCGGCGATGCGGCACGCGGCCGGCGTTCAGTACGCGGCCAGCCAGCGCTGGCCCTGCCAGCTGAGCACCGCGCGGTTGCCCTGGCGCACCTGCTCCAGCACCAGTCCCGGCGCGAGCTCGCTGCCTTCGTTGGCCACCTGCCCGCCTACCACCAGCATGCGCTGCGCCGGGTTGGGCGACCACACCCCACCGCTGATCGCGATGCGCGGCGCACCCGCCGGTGCCGTCGTGGGCAGGGGCTCGGGGACGGCGTCCGCAGCGGTGCGGGAGGCCGCGCGCGCGGGAGCCTGCGCGCCCGGGGCCGGGAGGGCCGCCGTGGCGGTCGCCACGGGCCGCGCCGGTGCAGGGTCGGTGCGCACCGGCGCGGGCTCGGCAGGCGGCAGCACGGCCGCCGCCGGAGCCGGCGCCGGGGCGATCGCTGGCGCTGGCGCTGTCATTGGTGCAGGTGCAGGTGCCGCGGCGATGGGCGCAGGCTGCGGCATCGGTGCAGCGGCCGGGACGGCGGGCGCCGCGGGATCGCCCAGGGCCCAGGCCAGCACGCCGCCCACCACCACCAGTGCGGCCAGGCCGCCGGCAATGGCGGGCCAGGCAGCGCGCGCGGGGGCCGCGGCCACTGTCTCGTGCGGCTGGTCGTGCAGGCCGGGCGCGCGGGCGCGCTCGCGCTGGGCGTCGGCCTTGCGCAGGGCATCGAGGATGTAGGACATGGCTCAGGGGCGTTGCAGCCGCGGCTCGGGCGTGCCCGCCTGGCGCTGCAACTGCATGGTCGTGAGGGGACCGAGGAGCCCGTCGGCGGGCAGGCCCTCGGCGAGCTGGAACGCGCGCAGGCGCTGGCGCAGCGGCGCCGCCGCGGCGCCAGCGTCGGACGGCAGGCGGGCCTCGACCCAGCGCAGCAGCTCGGGCGTCTCGCGCGCAGGCGCGGCCGCGTCCAGCCCGGGCGGGCTGCGCCACAGCGTGAGCCACTCGCCGCTCCAGCGTTGCGCCAGCGCCGCCAGGGTGACGGTCTGGCTCACCCCGCCGGCCGTGAGCGTCGCCGAACGCGCGTCCAGGCCCGTGAGCAAGGCATAGCGCGGCGCACCGCTGTCGCGGTCGAGCACCACGATGCCGGGCCGGTCGAGCTGGCGCAGCAGCGCCAGCGAGGTGTTGCGGCTCGCGTGGCACTGCAGCCCCTGGCGGGCCAGCAGGCGGCAGGCATCGCCCTCGCCGGCCAGCGCGTCGGCCGCAGGGTCCCAGGCACGGGCCAGTTCGCGCCAGGCCGATCGCTCGTCGCGCAGCAGCACGGGCATGGCCCCCGCTGGGGCGGCCCCCGCGGCGGCCACGGGGACGACGGCCGACGACGCCGCCGGCGTGACGGACGGTGCCGCGGGGGCGGCCACGGCAGGCGCCGGCGCCGGCGCGGCGCCTTCGCCGGGGGTCGGGGCCGCCGCACCCGCCGCCGTGCCCGTGGGCCCCGCGGCGGGCCGCAGCAGGCCCGCCCCGAGCACCAGCGCGGCACCGGCCGCGACGCCTGCACCGACCAGGCCCCAGCTGCGCCAGCCGCCCGCACGGGGTGCGGGGCGCACGCCGGGCGCGCCGAAGACCTCCCGCGCAGCCTGCCGCACCACGGGGGGCGTCACCGCCGCCTCGCTGCGCGCGTAGGCGCCCAGCAGCGCGCGGTCGCACAGCAGGTTGATGCGGCGCGGAATGCCGCCGGACAGCTGGTGCACCAGCGCCAGGGCCTTGGCCTCGAAAGGCAGCGCGCGCTCGAGGCCGGCGACCTCGAGCCGGTGGCGCACGTACTGCGCGGTCTCGCGGGTGGTCAGCGCATCGAGGTGGTAGCGCGCGACGACGCGCTGCGCCAGCTGCTCCAGCTCGGGCCGCGCCAGCAGCTCGCGCAGCTCGGGCTGGCCGATCAGGATGATCTGCAGCAGCTTGCGCTCGCGCGTCTCCAGGTTGGTCAGCAGCCGCAGCTGCTCGAGCACGTCGGCCGACAGGTTCTGCGCCTCGTCGATGATCAGCACGCTGTTGCGGCCCTGCGCATGCGCCTGCAGCAGGAAGGCGTTCAGCGGGTCCAGGTGATCCTTGACCGTCGCGCTGCCGTCGGGGCGGCGCGGCACCGCGATGCCGAACTCGTCGCAGACCGACTGCAGCAGCTCGGCCACCGTCAGCTTGGGATTGAAGATGTAGGCGACGTTGCAGCCCGGCGGGATCTGCTCGAGGAAACAGCGGCAGACCGTGGTCTTGCCGGTGCCGATCTCGCCGGTCAGCAGCACGAAGCCGCCTCCGCCGCCCACGCCGTACAGCAGGTGCGCCAGCGCCTCGCGGTGGCGCTCGCTCATGAACAGGTAGCGCGGGTCCGGCGCGATCGAGAACGGCTCCTGCGACAGACCGAAATACGGCGCGTACATGGGGCGCGAGCATACCGCCGGGCCAGGGCCCGGCGGCCGGCCCGACAGGGCTCAGGCGGTGGCGAGCGGCGTGCGCCGCACCTGGCGCACGCGGAAGGCGCTGCCGATCAGCAGCAGCTGCACCGCCACCAGGCCCACCCACACGGCCGTGTAGTTGCCCTGGTCGAGCAGGCGGCCGAACACCAGCGGCGCGGCGGCCTGCCCGATGTCCAGCCCCGCATAGACCACGCCGTAGACGCGCCCGCTGGCGTTGTCGGGCGTCGAGCGCTTGACCAGCAGGTCGCGCGAAGGGCCGGCGATGCCGCCGGCGAATCCCATGGCGCCGAACAGCAGCGGCACCGACCAGGCCGGCACCGGCGCCAGCCCGATCACCAGGGCGACCACCGCGGCCAACCCGAAGCCGATGCCCACGATGCGCTCGCAGCGCGAGGGATCGGCCGCCAGGAAGCCGCCGAACACCATGCCGCCGGCGCTGCACAGCATGAAGGCGGTGACGCAGACGGCCACCAGCGCCAGCGGCACGTCGTGCAGGTGGCGCGCGGCCTCGGGGGCGTAGGCCTGCACCACGCTGAGCACCACCGCGTAGACGAAGAAGAAGGCGAAGCACATCCACACTGCCGGGATGCGCAGGAAGTCGAAGCTGCCGCCGGCCGGCGCAGCGGCCGGTGCCCCCGCGGCAGCGGGCGCCGGCGCCGCCGCGCGCGGCAGGTGCAGCAGCCCGCGGTTGAACCACAGGATGGCGAGCACGCCGAAGGCCAGCGCCGCGGCCGTGAACAGGGCCATGCGCCAGCCGCCGGCCATGGCCACCGGCACCAGCAGGGCCGGCGCCAGCGCCCAGCCCAGGCTGCCGGTGATGCCGTGCACGCTGTACGCATGGCCCAGCCGCGGTGGGCTGACCTTGCGGTTGAGCAGCGTGTAGTCGACCGGGTGGAACACGCCGTTGCCCACCCCGGCCACCACCGCGAACACCGCCATGGACCACCAGCCGTGGCTGGTGGCGAAGCCCAGGGCCGCGGTGCCCACCAGCGCCAGCCCGGCGAACAGGACCGGCCGCGGCCCGTGCCGGTCGACCAGGAAGCCCGAGGCGGCCTGCACCACGCAGGAGGTCACGAAGAACAGCGTCATCAGCAGGCCCAGCTCCACGTAGCTGGCCTGCAGCGCCTCGCGCAGCCAGGGGAACAGCGGCGGCAGGATCAGCTGGCTGAAGTGGCTGACCATGTGGGCCAGGCCCACCAGGCCGATCACGCCCGCGTCCTCGCGCAGGGGTGGCAGGTGGGCGGTGCGGGCGGCGGCGGTCATGGCGTGATGCTAGGGGCGGCAGGCGCTTGCAGGAATGCGACGATGCGCCAGCTTTCGTCGGATTCCCGCCAAGTTCGCCGGCCTCCCGGCCACAATGCCCCGATGCCGCCCCGCCGCCCTGCCCGCCCGCTGCCCGTGGGCGACACCGACGACTTCCGGCCCACGCCGGCGCGCCCGGTGCGGCTGCGCGCCCGCAACCTGGCCGCCGACACGCACTTCGCGCCGCACGCCCATCCCTGGGCGCAGCTGGCCTCCTGCGCGCGCGGCGTGCTGGAGGTGACGGTGGAGCCCGAGGGCGGCGACGCGGTCACCTGCATCGTGCCGCCGTCGCGGGCCGTGTGGATCGCGCCGGGCGCGCGCCATGCGGTCCACGTGCTCGAGGAGGCCGAGTTCCGCACCCTCTACCTGCATGCGTCCACCACCCCGCCGGGCTGGCAGGGCTGCCGGGTGCTGGTGGTGCCCGCCCTGCTGCGCGAGGCCGTCGCCGCGCTCGAGGCGCCGCAGCTGCCGCCGGCGCGCGAGCGGCTGCTGTCGGCGCTGGTGCTCGACGAGCTGCAGCGCGCCGCCCCGGCCGCCCTGGGCGTGCCCCTGCCCCCGGCGGGCGGCGACAAGCGCCTGCGGGCGCTGTGCGAGGCGGTGCTGCGCGATCCCGCGTCGCGCTCGGGCCTGGCCGGCTGGGCCCGCGAGGTGGGCGCGAGCGAACGCACCCTGGCGCGCCTGTTCCGCGACGAGCTGGGCACCGGCTGGCAGCAATGGCGCCAGCAGGTCGTGCTGGCCCATGCCCTGCCCCTGCTGGCACGCGGCGTGCCGGTCGCCGAGGTCGCCGCCGCCGCCGGCTACGCCAGCGAGAGCGCCTTCAGCGCCATGTTCAAGGCGGCGCTGGGCCAGCCGCCGCGGGGCTTCCACGCGCGGCGCAGCGCATGAACGCCAGCGCCGGCCTGCTGCTGTACCGGCACGCCCAGGGCGGCCTGGAACTGCTGCTCGGGCACCCCGGCGGCCCCTACTGGGCGCGCAAGGACGCCGGCGCGTGGACCCTGCCCAAGGGCGCGATCGAGGCCGGCGAGGACGCGCTGGAGGCCGCCCGGCGCGAGTTCGCCGAGGAGACCGGGGGCCAGGCGCAGGGGCCCTTCCTGCCTTTGGGCGAGGTGCGCCTGCGCAGCGGCAAGCGGGTGCAGGCCTGGGGTTGCGAGGGCGACTTCGACCCGGCGGCCCTGCGCAGCATGCAGGTCACGATCGCCTGGCCACCCCGCTCCGGTCGCGTGCTGCAGGTGCCGGAGCTCGACCGGGTGGCGTGGTGCACGCCGGCCCGTGCGCAGGTGCTGCTGCCGCCGGCGCTGTGGCCCTTCGTCGAGCGCCTGCAGGCGGCGCTGGCAAGCCCGGGCGGCTAGCGGCCGGCGCGCACCCGGCTGCGCAGCAGGGCTTGCAGCGCGCCCAGCTCCACCGGCTTGGTCAGGTGGTGGTCGAACCCCGCCTCGCGCGCGCGCTGGCGGTCCTGCGCGCTGCCCCAGCCGGTCAGGGCGGCCAGCAGGATGCCGCGCAGCGCGGGATGGGCCCGCAGCATCCGCGCCACCTGGTAGCCGTCCATGCCGGGCAGGCCGATGTCCAGCAGCACCACGTCGGGCGCGAAGTCCAGCGCCGCCGGCAGCGCCGCGCCGCCGTCGTGCACGCAGCGGGTGGTGCAGCCGTCCAGCGCCAGGGCGGACGCCAGCGTCTCGGCCGCATCCACGTTGTCGTCGACGACCAGCACCCGCAGTCCGGCCAGGGCGCCCTGGGGCACCGGTGGGGCCGGCGCCGGCACGGGCGCTGCCGGCATGGTCGCCAGGGGCAGCCGCACCGTGAACATGCTGCCGCGGCCCGGGCCGGGGCTGCGCGCGGCCACGCTGCCGCCGTGCAGGGCCACCAGGCTGCGCACGAGGTACAGCCCGATCCCCAGGCCGCCCTGCGTGCCCGGGGGCTGTGCCCGCACCTGCGTGAACAGCTGGAAGACGCGCTCGAGCATGTCGGCGGGGATGCCCTCGCCGTCGTCCTCCACCTCGACCACCGCGTCGCCACCCTCTGCCCGCAATCGCAGGGCCACGTGGCCGCCCGGCGGCGTGTAGCGCGCGGCGTTGTTCAGCAGGTTGCCCACGGCCTGGGCCAGCCGGGTGGGGTCGCCATCGACCCGCACGCCCGGTGCCAGCTCCACCGACAGCGCGTGCCCGGCCGCCGACAGCGCCGGGCGGGCGGCCTCCAGCGCGGTCTCGAGCACCTCGCGCAGGTCCAGCTGGCGCGGCTCGACGCGGATCTTGCCGCTGGTGATGCGCGAGATGTCCAGCAGGTCGTCGACCAGCCGCACCATGTGCGCGAGCTGCCGCTCCATGGTGGCCCGGGCCCGTTGCGCGACCGGCCCGGCCGGATCGCGGCGCAGGATCTCCAGCCCGGTGCGGATCGGCGCCAGCGGGTTGCGCAGCTCGTGCGCCAGGGTCGCCAGGAATTCGTCCTTGGCCCGGTTGCTGTCCTGCAGCACCTGCTCGGCCTGCTTGCGCTCGGTCACCTCGACCATGGAGCCGGCCATCCGGTAGGGCCGGCCCTGTGCGTCGCGCAGCGCCTCGCCGGCGATGAAGAACCAGCGCCACTGGCCGGCCTCGTCGCGCAGCCGGCACTCCACCTGGTAGGGCACGCGGTGCCGCAGGTGGGCACGCAGGGCCGCGCGCAGGCGCGGCCGGTCGTCGGGATGCAGCACCCGTCCCAGCGACGTCGGCAGGTCGGGGAATTGCGCCTCGACGTAGCCGAGCATGGCCTTCAGGCGCGGGGCATGGAACATGGTGCCCGCCCGCATGTCCCAGTCCCACAGGCCGGCACTGGAGCCGCGCACCGCCAGCTGGTAGCGGGCCTCGCTGGTGCGCAGCGCCTCGTTGGCGGACTCCAGCGTGCGTGCGCGCCGGCCCAGCTCGTCGAGCATGGCGTTGAACGCATCCACCAGGTCGCCGACCTCGTCGTCGCTGGTGCGCGCCGCCCGCAGCTGCGCCGTGTCGCCGCTCAGGATCCGGCGGGCCACCGCCGCCACGTCCAGGATGGGCGCCACCAGGTTGCGCTGCAGGCGGTTGGTGAGGGCCAGGGCGGCCGCGAGGCTGCCGGCCATGGTCAGCACCAGCACGGCGACGTATTGCAGCGCCTGCCGCAGGCGGTCGTGCCGCAGCTGCAGCCACAGCGTGCCGACCCGTTCGCCGCGCAGGCTCACCGGCCGCCAGGCCACGGCCATGTCGCTGTCCACGCGCACGCCCTGGGCTTCGGGCACAGGCGGGACCTGCGGTGCATCCTCGCCGGCGGTCCAGCTCGCCATGAGCCGGCCCGCGGCGTCGTAGAGGGCGGCCGCGCGTACCGTCGGCCGCGCCTGCAGGATCGCCAGGCTCTCCGAGGCGGCACGCTCGTCGCCGAAGGCCAGCGCCGGCGCGCTGGCCAGCGCGAGCACGTCGGCCTGCGTGACCACGTCCTGCTCCGTGGCCGCGAGCTCGCGCACCAGGTGCACGGCCAGCAGCGACACGCTGGCGACCGCCAGGGCCAGGACCGTCGTCAACGCCAGGATCGCGTACAGCTTGCCGCGCACCGAACGCAGGAACCGCGCCTTCATCGCCGCCGCCCTTCCACGGCCTGCGCGAGCGCCAGCAGCCGGGCGCTCAGCCGCAGCCCGCGGGCCTCGGCCGCGGGCAGGGAGGCCGAGAACCGCAGCCGCCCGTCGTCGGGCTGCAGGTTGAGCACGCCGCCCAGCCGCAGCCCGCCTTCCTGCTGCGTGACCACCAGCACCGGCCCCGGGGTGGTCTGCACCGCCTCGCGCACCCGGGCCTCGCGGCCGGGCGCCACCACCAGCACGTGCAGGCCGGCGGACCCCTCGCCGTCGCGCAGCCGGCGCACCGCGAACGGCCGGCCCTCGCTGGCGCGTCCCGCGACCGCCTGCTCCAGTTCCGCCGCCAGCTCCTCGTCACCGGCCACGCCGATGACCAGCGCGTCCTCGGGCCGCGCGAACGCGCCCGGCGGCCACTCGACGAAACCGGTGAACTTGTAGACGAACGCGGCGCGCAGCGCCCCCTCGCGCACGGCGGCGGTCGCCTGCGCCCAGGCGGCGGCGGGCCAGCCCAGGGCCAGGCCCAGCGCCAGCGGCACCAGGCAGGCCGGCCAGGACGGAAGGCTCAGGGGGCCCACGTCAGTTGCAGCAGGACCTGCCGCCGCAGGTCGCTGCCGGCGGACGGGGCGAAGAACTCCCGGTGGCCCGGGTCGCCGAGGTTGCGCGCCAGCAGCGCGACGCGCCATGCGCCCGTCGCCTGCAGGCCCAGGCGCAGGTCGACGGCGGTGTAGGCCGGCACCACGGGGTCCGGCAGCTGGCCCACGCGCCGCAACGCGAGGTCCAGTTCGATGCCCTGGCCCAGGTCGTGGCTGGAGCGCAGCATCCACTGGGTGCGCGGGTCGTTGCCCAGGCCGGGGAACGAGGTCACGCCGGGCGCCAGGCCACCGGCATAGCGCAGGTGCTGGCGCAGGTGCAGCCAGCCGCCGGTGAGCTGCCAGCCGCGCGCGGGTTGCCAGCGGCCCCAGGCCTCGATGCCGTCCACCGGCCCGTCGACGAGGTTCTGCACCGTGCCGGGCACCACGCCCGGCACGCCGGCGCGCAGGCCGCGGAACTGCTGGCGGAAGGCCGTGACGGACACGCTGGCCGTCGCGCCGAAGGCATGGCGGTGACCCACCTCCGCCACGGTGGCGACCTCGGGGCCGAAGGCCGGGCCGCCGGCGATGACGAACGGGGCCCGGCCGGGGAAGAAGAAGTCGCGGTCGATGCGCGCCGGCGCCCGCACCGCCCGCGACACGCCGGCCCAGGTGGTCGAGCGGTCCGAGTGCAGCCAGGCCAGGCGCAGGTTGGGCAGCAGTTCCCAGCCGCTGTCGGTGTAGCGCTCGGCCTTGACGCCGGCCGTGGCCTCCAGCTGCGCCGCGACGAGACGCTGGTACTGCGCGAACACGTTGGCCCAGCGCAGCGTGCGCCCCGCGGGATCGAAGCGCACGAGCGCGGTGGTCTCGTTCTCGTCCCGGGTCTGGCGCACGCCGCCGCCCCACAGCAACTGGCCCGCCGGCACCCGCGGCTCCTGCGTGAACTGCAGGTCCAGCGTCTCCGCGCGGGTGCGGAACAGCGTGCGGTCGTCGCGGTCGGCCAGGTCCCAGGATCCCTGCAGCCGCCAGGGCGCGCCGTCGGCGCCGGTGCCGCTCCAGCGGCCCAGCAGGTGACCGCCGTGCAGACGCGGCGACAGGTTGCTCGGCAGGCTGTCGCCGGCCGGGCCGCCGTCGTAGGCCTCGCCTTGCAGCGTGAAACCGTCGCTGGCGGTGCCCCAGTCGCCGCGCCAGCCCAGCTGGCGGCGGGTGGCGGCGTCGCCCCGTGGCGCCGGAGCGGCGGCGAGCCGGGTGTCGTCGCGGTCGGTGGCCAGCACCCAGGCGCGCCAGTGCCCGTCGGGCCCGAGCTGGCCGCCCTGCCGCGCCACCAGCCGCCCGCCCTGCCCGGAGCGGGTGAGCGCCACCAGCGGCCCCTGGGTCTCGCGCGCACGCCGGGTGATCACGTTGATGACGCCGTTGACGGCGTTGGCGCCCCACAGGGTGCCGCCGGGGCCGCTGATCACCTCGATGCGCTCGACGTCCTCCAGCGGCAGGTCGGCCGCATCCCAGAACACGCCGGCGAACAGGGGCGAGTACAGCGTGCGCCCGTCCACCAGCACCAGCAGCTTGTTGGCGATCGCGTCGTTGAAGCCGCGCGCGCTGATCGCCCACTGCCCCGCGCTGGTCTGGGCCACCTGCAGGTTGGGGGCGAGCCGCAGCGCCTCGGGCAGGCTGGTGGCGGTCGAGCGGCGGATGTCCTGCGCCGTGATCACGAACACCGAGGCCGCGGCATCCTGCAGCCGCTCGGCGCGACCGCTGACCGACGTGACCTTGATCGCCGCGAGCTGCTCGAGCGACAGGTCGGCCAGTTGGCCGGCCGATGCAACGGTGGGCGGCAGGGGTTGCGACAGGACGGAGGAGGCCAGCCCTGCCAGGGCCAGCGACAGGACCGATGTTCTTTTCATGGGCACTCTCGGGGACCGCGCGATGCTAGGGGCCGGCGAACGCGACCGTGACCCGGCTGGCTCAGCAATGGATGCCGTCCTACAGCGACGGCCGGGCGCGTGTTGCGGCGCCGCCGCAGGCGCCCCACGCGGCGCTTGGCCGCGCGCAGGACCCGCAGCTACACTTTCCGTAGCAGCCGCCTCAATGCGGCAGCCGCATCCAGACCACCCCTTGCCCATGTCCAACGGCCCGACCCACTACGAGGTGCTGCGCATCGCCCGCGATGCCAGTGCCCAGGACGTGCGCCTGGCCTACCGGCGTGCCGCGCAGCAGCACCATCCCGACCGGGCCGGCCCGGGCTCGCAGGAGGCGATGGCCCGCGTGAACGAAGCCTACGCGGTGCTGTCGCACCCGCAGCGGCGCGCCAGCTACGACCAGTGGATGCTCGCGCGCGACGCCCGCCGCCGCGCCGATGCCGCGGCCGCCGCCGCGCAGCCGAACCGGTTCGAGGAAGGCAAGGCCTGGGGGCTCGTGGCCGCCACCGCGGCGGTGGCGCTGCTGGTGGTGGGCACCGTGCTGCTCAAGGCCGGCCTGCCGTCGCTGCCGTCCGGCGCACGCACCACGCTGCAGGCCGGCGCCGGGCGCTGAGCCCGCCGCCCCCGGTCACCCGCCGCTTCAGGCGGTGCGCACCACGATGCGGCCGCGCACCTGGCCGGCCATCAGCCGCTGGGCCGCCTCGACCGCGCCGTCGAGCGTCACCTCGGTGGTCATCGCCTCCAGCAGCGCCGGGTCGAGATCGCGCGCCAGCCGCTGCCACGCCTGCTCGCGCCGTCCCAAGGGCGCCATCACGCTGTCGATGCCCAGCAGGCTCACGCCGCGCAGGATGAAGGGCGCGACGCTGGCCGGCAGGTCCATGCCCTGGGCCAGGCCGCAGGCGGCCACCGCGCCGCCGTAGCGCACCTGGGCGCAGGCGTTCGCCAGGGTGTGGCTGCCCACGGCGTCGACCACGCCGGCCCAGCGCTCCTTCTGCAGCGGTTTGCCCGGGGCAGCCAGCTCGGCCCGGTCGATCACCGCCGAGGCGCCTAGCCCCTGCAGGTAGGCCGCCTCGGCCGCCTTGCCGGTCGCCGCCACCACCCGGTGGCCCAGGCGCGCCAGCAGCGCCACCGCGACCGAGCCCACGCCGCCGGTCGCGCCAGTGACCAGCACCTCGCCGTCGCCGGGCTGCAGGCCGTGCCGCTCGAGCGCCAGCACGCACAGCATCGCGGTGTAGCCGGCGGTGCCGATGGCCATCGCCTGCCGCGCGCTGAAGGCGGCAGGACGGCGCACCAGCCACTGCGACTTCAGCCGCGCCCGGCCCGCCAGGCAGCCCTTGTGCGTCTCGCCCACGCCGAAGCCGTTGAGGATGACCGCATCACCGGGCTTCCACTGCGGCGCGCTGCTGTCGACCACCGTGCCCGCGCCATCGATGCCGGCCACCATCGGCCAGCTGCGCACCACCGGTGAGCGGTTGGTGATGGCCAGCCCGTCCTTGTAGTTCAGCGTGGACCACTCGACCGCGACCGTGACGTCGCCCTCGGGCAGGAAGGCATCGTCGACCTCGCGGACGGCGGCGGTGAACTCGGGGCTCTTGTCGAGGACCAGGGCGCGGAACATGGGGTGTCTTTCAGGGGATGTCGTCGTCATTTCGGCTCGACGTCGGTCACGTCGGCCGGGCCGCCGCGGCGGCCGGGGGCGACCGGCGCCCACGCGGGC
The DNA here is from genome assembly GCA_027484575.1 of Comamonadaceae bacterium. Classification (GTDB taxonomy): domain Bacteria; phylum Pseudomonadota; class Gammaproteobacteria; order Burkholderiales; family Burkholderiaceae_C; genus Ramlibacter. The sequence goes on along the minus strand of JAIXSQ010000011.1, from coordinate 88,586 downwards.
GCAGGCCGCGGCGGCGGCGTGGCGCGGCTGCCGGCGCGGCGCCACCGCATCATGGGCGCGGCCACCGGCCGGCCGGTCAGGCGCCCCCAGGCGGCGCGGACGCCCCACAGGGCCAGCACCACGATGGTGGCCGCCCCCAGGCTGAGCGCGGCGACGAGGCCGGCTACCAGCAGGACGGCACGCAGGATCAGGTTGAGGACCAGGGGCATGCGCAGGCTCCAGGGAAACGGGCGCGATTGTCGCCGCAGCGCCGGATGCGGCACGGCCGCGGGGCAGGCACCCCGCGGCCGTGCAAGGTCGTCGCGGCGGCCGGGATGCTCAAGCGGCGGCCGCCTCGCCCGGCGCGAAGTGGAAGACGCCGGGCTCGCGCACCGGGTCGACCTCCACCGCGATGCGGCTCTTGGGCGGGAACCGCCCCTCGAGGATCAGCCGCGACAGCGGGTTCTCGATGCGCTGCTGGATCGCCCGCTTGAGCGGGCGGGCGCCGAACACCGGGTCGAAGCCGACCTTGGCCAGTTCCTCCAGCGCCGCCGGCGAGACGTCCAGCGCCAGGTCCATCTTGGCCAGCCGCTGCTGCAGCACCTGCAGCTGGATCCCGGCGATCTGCGCGATGTGCTCGGCACCCAGGCCGTGGAACACCACCGTCTCGTCGATGCGGTTGAGGAACTCGGGCCGGAAGTGGTTCTTCAGCTCGTCCCACACCGCCTCCTTCACGTCCTCGTAGGGCTTGCCCAACATCGCCTGGATCATGTGCGAGCCGATGTTCGAGGTCATGACGATGACCGTGTTCTTGAAGTCCACGGTGCGGCCCTGGCCGTCGGTCAGGCGGCCGTCGTCCAGCACCTGCAGCAGCACGTTGAACACGTCGTGGTGCGCCTTCTCGACCTCGTCGAGCAGGATCACGCTGTAGGGCTTGCGGCGCACGGCCTCGGTCAGGTAGCCGCCCTCCTCGTAGCCCACGTAGCCGGGCGGCGCGCCGATCAGGCGGGCCACGGAGTGCTTCTCCATGAACTCGCTCATGTCGATGCGCACCAGGTGCTCCTCGGTGTCGAACAGGAAGGTCGCCAGCGCCTTGCACAGCTCGGTCTTGCCCACGCCGGTGGGGCCCAGGAAGAGGAACGAACCGGTGGGCCGGTTCGGGTCGGCCAGGCCCGAGCGCGAGCGGCGGATGGCATTGGCCACCGCGGCGATCGCCTCCTCCTGCCCCACCACGCGCTGGTGCAGGCGCTCCTCCATGTGCAGCAGCTTCTCGCGCTCGCCCTGCATCAGCTTGGACACCGGGATGCCGGTGGCGCGCGCCACCACCTCGGCGATCTCCTCGGCGCCGACCTGCGTGCGCAGCAGCTGCGGCCGGCCCGCCTGGGCCTTGCCGGTCTCGGCGGCCTGCGCCTCCCTCAGCTGCTTTTCCAGCTGCGGCAGGCGGCCGTACTGCAGCTCGGCGACCTTGTTGAAGTCGGCCTTGCGCTTGAACTCCTCGATTTGGAAGCGGACCTTGTCGATCTCCTCCTTGACCTGGGCGCTGCCCTGGGCCTGGGCCTTCTCGGCCTTCCAGATCTCCTCGAGGTCGGCGATCTCCTTGCCCAGCCGGCCGATCTCGTCCTGGATCAGGCCCAGCCGCTTGATCGAGGCCTCGTCGGTCTCCTTCCTGACGGCCTCGCGCTCGATCTGCAGCTGGATCAGCCGCCGGTCGAGCCGGTCGATCGCCTCGGGCTTGGAGTCGATCTCGATCTTGATCTTGGAGGCCGCCTCGTCGATCAGGTCAATGGCCTTGTCGGGCAAGAAGCGGTCGGTGATGTAGCGGTGCGACAGCTCGGCCGCCGCCACGATGGCCGGGTCGGTGATCTCCACGCCGTGGTGCACCTCGTACTTCTCCTGCAGGCCGCGCAGGATGGCGATGGTGGCCTCGACGCTGGGCTCGCCCACCAGGATCTTCTGGAAGCGCCGCTCCAGCGCGGCGTCCTTCTCGATGTACTTGCGGTACTCGTCCAGCGTGGTGGCGCCCACGCAGTGCAGCTCGCCGCGGGCCAGCGCGGGCTTGAGCATGTTGCCCGCGTCCATCGCGCCCTCGGCCTTGCCGGCGCCCACCATGGTGTGCAGCTCGTCGATGAACACGATGGTGCGGCCCTCGTCCTTGGCCAGTTCGCCCAGCACGTTCTTCAGGCGCTCCTCGAACTCGCCGCGGAACTTGGCGCCGGCCAGCAGCGCCGCCATGTCCAGCGACAGCACGCGCTTGTCCTTGAGCGACTCGGGCACCTCGCCCGCGACGATGCGCTGGGCCAGGCCCTCGACGATGGCGGTCTTGCCCACGCCAGGCTCGCCGATCAGCACCGGGTTGTTCTTGGTGCGCCGCTGCAGCACCTGGATGGCGCGGCGGATCTCCTCGTCGCGGCCGATCACCGGGTCGAGCTTGCCCAGGCGGGCGCGTTCGGTCAGGTCCAGGCAGTACTTCTTGAGCGACTCGCGGTTGCCCTCGGCCTCGGCGCTGTCGACCTTCTGGCCGCCGCGCACCGCCTCGACCGCGGACTCGAGCGCCTTGCGCGACAGGCCCTGGGCCCGCGCGGCGGTGCCCAGGTCCGACTTGCTGTCGGCCAGCGCCAGCAGGAACAGCTCGCTGGCGATGTACTGGTCGCCGCGCTTCATCGCGTCCTTCTCGGCCGCCTGCAGCAGGGCCACCAGCTCGCGGCCGACCTGCACCTGCTCCTGCCCCTGCACCTGGGGGCGCTTGTGCATGGCCGACTCGGCACCGGCCAGCAGCCCCTGCACGTTCACGCCGGCGCGCTGCAGCAGCGGCCGCGGCCCGTCCTCCTGGCGCAGCATGGCCACCAGCAGGTGCTCGGGCTCGATGTAGGCATGGTCGTTCGCCAGGGCCAGGCTCTGGGCCTCGCCCAGGGCCTCCTGGAACTTGGTCGTGAGTTTGTCGAGACGCATGGGATGTCCTCCGTTGCCCGTCAGCTACGGACGTCCGTGATCTTTTCAAGGGAGCCGCGCCGGATGGGCTGACTAGAATCAAGCGCCATGCGCATCCACCAGCTCTCGGTGACCTACCAGCCCGAGCAGGACCGCGTGCTGCTGCGCGTGGGCAGCACCGACGGCGACGAGATGCGCATCTGGCTCACCCGCCGGCTGCTGGCGCGCATGTGGCCGCTGCTGAACCGGTTGCAGACCGAGCAGCTGCTGCAGGCCGAGCCGGCGGCGCCGCAGATCGCGCCGGCCGACGAGGACCTGCGTCGCATGCTGGCCGACTTCCGCAAGGAGGAGTTCCTGCAGCGCGCCGACTTCGCCACGCCCTTCCAGGAACGCGAGCGGCTGCCGCTGGGGCCGACGCCGCTGCTGGTCACCGATGTCGACATCACCCCCCTGCCCGCCGGCCGGCTGCGCCTGGCCTTCACCGAGCGGCCGGCCGCCGGTGCCGAGGGCGCGGCGCGCAGCTTCCAGCTGGAGCTGGAAGGCAAGCTGGTGCAGGGCCTGGTGCACCTGCTGGACCAGGCCGTGGGCCATGCGCAGTGGCGCGACCCGTTCCTCGCGGCCCCGGCCGCGGGCGCCGAGGGCGAGCCGGCGGCGGGCGGCCAGACGCGCCCGCGCCTGCTCAACTGAGTGGAGCCGCCGGCCCGCCCGCACGCACCGCGTCGACGGTGAAGCCGGCCACCCGCTTGTAGTCGTCGGAGATGCGGCGCAGCTCCTCCTGGCTCACCAGGTCGTCGATGCTGCCGGCATAGGGACGGCCGCCACTGAGCTCGTCAGCCCGCATGATGATGAAGTCGGGCGGCACCGTGCGGTTGGTCTCCACCACCCGCGCCGTGGCCGGCAGGCGCTGCGCCTCGTAGGCGGCCAGCGCCGCCACCGGGTCGCCGCCGGCGGCCAGCGCATCGGCCAGCACGCGGGCGTCGATCAGCGCCTGGGCCGAGCCGTTGGAGCCGCGCGGGTACATGGGATGCGCCGCGTCGCCCAGCAGCGTGACGCGCCCGAAGCTCCAGCGTGCCACCGGGTCGCGGTCGACCATGGGGTACTCGAACACCTGCGAGGCGCCGCGGATCAGGCCCGGCACGTCCAGCCAGTCGTAGGTCCAGCCCTCGAACAGCGCGGCCGCCGCGGCCGGGTCGCCCGGCTTGTTCCAGTCGTTCATCCCGGCCTCGGGCCGGCGGATCTCGGCGACCCAGTTGACCAGCTGCCGGCCCTGCCCGTCGGCGTCGTCGACGATGGGGTAGATGACCATCTTGCCGGTGTCGACGGTGCCGATGCGGATGTAGCTGCGGCCGGTGAGGATGGGCGGGCGCAGCGTCACGCCGCGCCAGGTGTTGATGCCGCCGAAGGCCAGCGCCTCGCCCGGGTAGAACTGCCGCCGCAGCGCCGAGTTGACGCCGTCGCAGGCCACGACCACGTCGGCCCGCACCGGGGTCGGCACGCCGCCCTGCCCGTCCTGCAGTTGCAGCGTGGCGCCCGCGCCGTCCTGCGCGACGCCGGTGCAGCGCCGGTCCAGCTGCACCGCCTGCGGGCCGAGCCGCGCGACCACGGCCTCGTGCAGGATGCGGTGCAGCCGGCCGCGGTGGATGCCGATCTCGGGCAGCGCGTAGCCGGCATGCCGGCCGCGCGGCTCGCGGTAGACGTACTGGCCCCAGCGGTTGAAGAACACGCTCTCCAGGTTCTCGATGCCGGCCGCCTCGACCGGCGCCTGCACGCCCAGGGCCGCCAGCTCGCGCATGGCATGCGGCAGCAGCGTGATGCCCACCCCGACCTCGCGCAGCTGCGGCGCGGCCTCGAAGACGGTGCAGGCGATGCCGCGCTGGTGCAGCGCGAGCGCGAGGGCGAGGCCGCCGATGCCCCCGCCGGCGATGGCGACGTGCAGGCTCATTCAGCGGTGATCCCCTGCTGGCGGATCACCTGCGCCCAGCGGCCGGCGTCCTGCTCGACCACGCGGCGGAACTCCTCGGGCGTGCTGCCCTGCGGGTCCATGCCCTGGGTCTCGAAGGCGGTGCGCACCTCGGGCAGCGCCAGGATGCCCTGCAGCTCGCGGTTCAGGCGCGCCACGAACTCCGGCGGGCTGCCCGGCGGCGCGAACACGCCGTACCACATGGCCACGTTGACGTCGCCGGCCCGCGATTCGGCCAGCGTGGGCAGCTGCGGCAGCAGGGGATGGCGGCGGTCGCTGCCGATGCCCAGGGCCACCAGCCGGCCGGTGCGCACGTGCGGCAGCGCCACGTGGATGGGCAGGAACATGGCGTCGACCTGCCCGCCCAGCAGGTCGGTGACCGCCGGCGCGGTGCCGCGGTACGGGATGTGGGTGAGGAACAGGCCGGCCGTGGCCTTGAACAGCTCCATCGACAGGTGGTGCGGCGTGCCCACGCCCGGGCTGGCGTAGTTGTAGCGGCCCGGCCTGTCCTTGGCCGCGCGCACCAGGTCGGGCGCGGCCTTCCAGCCGGTGCCCGGGTGCGTGACCAGCAGCAGCTGCCCCCAGCTGGTGAGCGAGACCGGCACCAGGTCCTTGACCGGGTCGAACGGCAGCTGCGGGTACAGGCTGCGGTTCATCACCAGCGTGTTGACGCTGACCAGCAGCGTGTTGCCGTCGGGCCGGGCGCGCACCACGGCCTCGGTGCCGATGTTGCCCGAGGCGCCCGCGCGGTTGTCGACCACCACCGGGCGGCCCAGGCGCTCGGCCAGCCGGGGCCCGACCGTGCGGGCGATCAGGTCGATGCCGGTGCCCGGGGTGAAGGGCACGATCAGGCGCAGCGGCGCGGCGGACGGCGCGGTGGTGGGGGCCGGGGCGGCGGCCGACGCCTGGGCCAGCGCCGCCAGCGGCGCAGCCGGCAGCGCCGCGGCGGCGGCGATCGTCGCCAGCAGCCGGCGGCGGCTGGTCAGTCGAGGCTCAGGATTCGTTGGCATGCTAACCACTGTAGGCCGGGCCCCGCTTGGCACAATCCATGGTTTCCCCTGACCCCGTGCCCCCACCCGTGCCTGCCGCCGACGCCTCCGAACCCAGCCTCTCGCGGCTGTACGCCCGCCCCGGGTTCCTGCTGCGCCGGGCCCACCAGATCTCGGCGGCCGTCTTCGAGGAGGAATGCCGCGCCCTGCAGCTGACCCCTGCGCAGTACGGCGTGCTGACGGTGCTGCAGGCGCACCCCGGGCTGGGCCAGTCCAGCCTGGCGCGCGCGCTGGGGTTCGACAAGGTGACGGTGCTGCGGGTGCTGCGCGGGCTGGAGGGCCGCGGCCTGGTCGAGCGGCAGGTGGACACTGCGCGGCGCAGCGTGTCGGTGGCGCTGACGGCCGAGGGTGCGTCGGTGCTGTCGCAGGCGCAGCAGCCGGCCGAGCGGGCCTACAGGCGGCTGCTGGGCCCGCTGGACCGGCAGCAGCAGAGGCAGCTGCTGGACCTGCTGCAGCTGCTCACCGGCGAGCTCGAGGATGCGGCCCGCGCGCCGTTCCTGCCGCCCGGCGCCGACGTCTGAGCGGCGGCTCAGCCCGCGTTGCGGGCGTCGATGCCCCAGCGCGCCAGTGCGCGGTCGTCGCTGACCCGGGCGTCGACCCAGCGTGCCTGGCCGTCGGCGGTGCGTTCCTTCTTCCAGAACGGCGCCTGCGTCTTGAGCCAGTCCATCAGGAACTCGCAGGCCTGGAAGCTCTGGCCACGGTGGGCGCTGGTGACGGCGACGAACACGATCTGCTCGCCCGGGCGCAGCAGGCCCACCCGGTGGATCACGCGCGCGGCCAGGATGTCGAAGCGGCGGTGGGCCTCGTCGACCATTGCCTCGATGGCCTTCTCGGTCATGCCCGGGTAGTGCTCCAGCTCCATGTCGAGCACGGCCGGCCCGGGCGCGCCGGGGCTGGCGGCGCGCACCGTGCCGACGAAGCTGCACACCGCGCCCACGCCATGGTCGCCGGCGCGCAGCGCCGCCAGCTCGGCGCCGGTGTCGAAGTCGGCCTCCTGGATGCGCACGCGCGGCACCGCCATGCTCAGCCTCCGGTCACGGGGGGGAAGAAGGCGACCTCGCAGCCCTCGCGCAGCGGCGCGGAGGGCTCGGCCATCTCCTGGTCGAGCGCCATGCGGACCGCGCGCGAGGGCGCCAGGGCCGAGGCATAGGGCTCGCCCAGGGCGACCAGTTCGTCGCGCAGCGCGCCCAGCGTGGCGGCTCGCGTCTCGCGCGGCTCGCTGCCGCGGCCGATGGCCTCGCGCACCGAGGCGAAGTAACGCAGGGTCAGCTTCATGCGAGCAGCTCCGCGAGCGACAGGAAGCGCACCGGCTGGCCGTGCGCGATGGCCTGGCCGGCCGGCACGTCCACCAGGCCGTCGGCCCAGACGGTGGAGGTCAGCACGCCCGAGCTCTGGTTGGCAAACAGGTCCAGCCCGCCCTGCGCGTTGCGGCGCACGCGCAGGAACTCGCGGCGCCTGTCGGGCCGGGGCCAGTCGAAATGCGCCGGCAGCTGCACCGCCGCCGGCTGCAGTGCGGTGGCGCCCTGCAGCGCGAGCAGGAAGGGCCGCACCAGCAGCAGGAAGGTCACGAAGCTGGACACCGGGTTGCCGGGCAGGCCGATGAAATGCGCGTCGCCCACGGTGCCGTAGGCGAAGGGCTTGCCCGGCTTCATCGCGATCTGCCACAGCTCCAGCGCGCCCAGCTGCTGCACGGCCGGCTTGATGTGGTCCTCCTCGCCGACGGACACGCCCCCGCTGGTCAGGATCAGGTCGTGCCCGGCCGCGGCGCCGCGCAGGGCCTCGACCGTGGCCTCGCGCCGGTCGGGCACGATGCCCAGGTCGGTGACGGCGCAGCCGCAGCGCTGCAGCAGCTGGCGCAGGAAGAAGCGGTTGGAGTTGTAGATCGCGCCGGGCGGCATCCGCTCGGGCGGCACGGTGCCCGGCATCACCAGCTCGTCGCCGGTGGACAACAGCGCCACGCGCGGGCGCGGGGCCACCTGCAGCTGCGCGCGGCCGATGCCCGCGGCCAGGCCACAGGCGGCCGGGTCGAGCCGCTGGCCGCGGGCCAGCACCACCGCGCCGCGGGTGACGTCCTCGCCGCTGCGGCGGATCCAGGCGCCGTCCGAGGGCACGCGCAGGATGCGCACCGCGCCCTCGCCCGCCGGCTCGGTCTCTTCCTGCGGCACGATGGCGTCGGCACCCGCGGGCACCGGCGCGCCGGTGAAGATGCGCGCCGCGGTGCCGGGCTGCAGCGGCTGCGCCGCGCTGCCGGCCGGGATGCGCTGGCTGACCGGCAGGGCCACGCCCTCGTCGGCGATCTCGGCCCGGCGCACGGCATAGCCGTCCATGGAACTGTTGTCCTGCGGCGGCACCTGCAGCGCGGCGACCAGGTCCTCGGCCAGCACGCGGCCATCGGCCTCGGCGGTGGGCACGGACTCGGCGGCGCCGCGCGCTCGCGCGCGGCCCAGCAGCGCGGCCAGCGCGTCGTCGAGCGGACGCAGGGGGGGACGGGAACTCACGCGTAGGCCTCCGGCACGTAGACGAAGCGGCCGGCATTGTCGACCAGCCACTGCGCGAGCGCCTCGGGGTCGTTGAGGTCCAGCACGGGCCGCAGGGTCGCCTCGGGCAGGGCCTGCGGCGCGTCGGTGGCGATGGCGACCACGAAGTCGTCGTGCGGGTAGCGCACCGGGCCCTGGGCCTCGGGGCGCCAGACCTCGACCTTGAGCAGGTTGCTGGACTTGAAGCCCTCCACCAGCACCCAGTCGACGCCGTCCCACAGCTGCGCCAGCAGCTGGTGCACCTGCGGCTCGGCCGGCTGCTCGTGCTCGCGGATCAGCACCGTGCGCTGGCTGGACGCCGCCAGCACCTCGAAGGCGCCGGCCGCGCGGTGGCGGTAGGTGTCCTTGCCGGGATGGTCGACGTCGAACTTGTGGTGCGCATGCTTGACCACCGACACCCGCAGGCCGCGGCGCTTGAGCGCCGGCACCAGCTGCTCGACGAGGGTGGTCTTGCCCGAGCCGGACCAGCCGGCGAATCCGACGACATGCATGGCGTCAGGCGCAGTGCGCCGCGATGTAGGCCTTGACCTGCTGCACGTCGGCCGGCAGCACCGTGACGCGGCGCGGCAGGGCCTCGATGCCGTCGTACTTGGCCGGGCGCTGCGGCTCGCGGCCCAGGGCCTCGACGATGGTGGCGGCGAACTTGACCGGCAGCGCGGTCTCGAGCACCAGCATCGGGATGCCCGGCTGCAGCTGCTCGCGCGCGACCTTCAGGCCGTCGGCGGTGTGGGTGTCGACCATGGTGCCCAGGCGCTGCCAGGTGTCGCGGATGGTGGCCAGGCGGTCGGCATGCGTGCTGCGCCCGCTGGCGAAGCCGTAGCGGGTGGCCGCCTGCGCGAACGCGGGATCGGCCGACAGGACGAAGCGGCCGTCGCGCGGCAGCGCGTCGGCGAACAGCGCGCGGGTGCGCTCACCGTCGCGGCCGAGCAGGTCGAACACGAAGCGCTCGAAGTTGCTGGCCTTGCTGATGTCCATCGACGGGCTGGAGGTCTCGTGCGTCTCGGCGCCCGGTCGCACGCGGTAGATGCCGGTGCGGAAGAACTCGTCGAGCACGTCGTTCTCGTTGGTGGCCACCACCAGCCGCTCGATCGGCAGGCCCATCATGCGGGCCACGTGGCCGGCGCAGACGTTGCCGAAGTTGCCCGAGGGCACGGTGAAGCTCACCCGCTGGTCGTCGGCCGTGGTGGCCTGGAACCAGCCGGCGAAGTAGTACACCACCTGGGCCAGCAGGCGGGCCCAGTTGATCGAGTTGACCGTGCCGATGCGGTACCGGCGCTTGAACGCCAGGTCGTTGGACACCGCCTTGACGATGTCCTGGCAGTCGTCGAACACGCCCCGGATCGCCAGGTTGTGGATGTTGGCGTCCAGCAGGCTGAACATCTGCGCCTGCTGGAAGGGGCTCATGCGGCCGTCAGGCGAGGTCATGAACACGCGCACGCCCTGCTTGCCGCGCATCGCGTACTCGGCCGCGCTGCCGGTGTCGCCCGAGGTCGCGCCCAGGATGTTCAGCTGCTCGCCGCGCCGGCCCAGCTCGTACTCGAACAAATTGCCCAGCAGCTGCATGGCCATGTCCTTGAAGGCCAGCGTGGGGCCGTTGGACAGGGCCTCGAGGTACAGGCCGTCCTCGAGCCTCTTGAGTGGGACGATCTCGGGCGTGCCGAACACCTCGGCGGTGTAGGTCCTGGCGCAGAGCGCGCGCAGGTCGGCCGGCGGGATGTCGTCGACGTACAGCGACAGGATCTCGAAGGCCAGCTCGGCATAGGGCAGCCGGCGCCAGCGCGCCAGCGTGGCGGTGTCGACCTGCGGGTAGTGCTCGGGCAGGTACAGGCCGCCGTCGGGCGCCAGGCCTTCGAGCAGGATCTCGCAGAAGCGCTTGCGGTCCGGATGGCCGCGGGTGGACAGGTAGCGCATCACTGCAGCTCTTCCTTGCGGATGCGCACGATGGGCGCGAGCACCGTCGGCAGCCCCTGCATCTGCGCCAGCACCGCGTTCATCGTGCCCTCGCGCACCTCGTGGGTCAGGATGATCAGGTCGGTCTGCTTCTCGCCCTCGCCGGCCTCGCGCTGCAGCATCGCGTCGACAGAGATGCCGGCGCCGGCCAGCAGGCCGGTGACCTGGGCCAGCACGCCGGCCTGGTCGGCCACGCGCAGCCGCAGGTAGTAGCTGGTGACGACCTCGCTCATGGGCAGCACGGGCGCGTCGCTCATACGGTCGGGCTGGAACGCCAGGTGCGGCACGCGGTGGGCGGCGTCCACCGTGTGCAGGCGGGTGACATCGACCAGGTCGGCGATCACGGCGCTGGCGGTGGGCTCGCTGCCCGCGCCCTTGCCGTAGTACAGCGTCGTGCCCACGGCATCGCCCTGCACCACCACCGCGTTCATCGCGCCCTCGACGTTGGCCAGCAGGCGCTTGGCCGGCACCAGGCTGGGATGCACGCGCAGCTCGACGCCGGCATCGGTGCGCTTGGTGATGCCCAGCAGCTTGATGCGGTAGCCCAGCTGCTCGGCATAGCGGATGTCCTGCGCGCCCAGCTTGGTGATGCCCTCGACGTGCGCCTTGTCGAACTGCACCGGGATGCCGAAGGCGATGGCGCTCATGATGGTCGCCTTGTGGGCCGCATCCACGCCCTCGATGTCGAAGGTGGGGTCGGCCTCGGCATAGCCCAGGCGCTGCGCCTCCTTGAGCACCACGTCGAAGTCCAGGCCCTTGTCGCGCATCTCCGACAGGATGAAATTGGTGGTGCCGTTGATGATCCCGGCGATCCACTGGATGCGGTTGGCGGTCAGGCCCTCGCGCAGCGCCTTGATGATCGGGATGCCGCCGGCCACTGCGGCCTCGAAGGCCACCATCACGCCGCGCTGGTGGGCGGCCGCGAAGATCTCGGTGCCGTGCACGGCCAGCAGCGCCTTGTTGGCGGTGACCACGTGCTTGCCGGCCGCGATCGCGTCCATCACCAGCTGGCGGGCGATGCCGTAGCCGCCGATCAGCTCGACCACGATGTCGATCTCGGGGTTGGCGATGACCTCGCGCGCGTCCTTGACCACCTGCACGCCGGCACCGACCACGGCGCGGGCACGCTCGACGTCGAGGTCGGCCACCATGGCGATCTCGATGCCGCGGCCGGCGCGGCGCTGGATCTCCTCCTGGTTGCGGCGCAGGACGTTGAAGACGCCGCTGCCGACGGTGCCGATGCCGAGCAGGCCGACCTTGATGGGATTCATTTGGAGTGACGCTTGCGGTAGTTGTCGAGGAATCTGGCGATGCGGCCGATGGCCTCGCGCAGGTCGTCCTCGTGCGGGAGGAAGACGATGCGGAAATGCTGGTGGTCGGGGTAGTTGAAGCCAGAGCCCTGCACCAGCATCACGCGGGTCTCCTGCAGCAGCTCGAGGAAGAACTGGCGGTCGTCGGCGATGGGATACAGCGCCGGGTCCAGGCGCGGGAACATGTACAGCGCGGCCTGCGGCTTGACGCAGGTGACGCCAGGGATGGCGGTGATCAGCTCGTGCGCCAGGTCGCGCTGGCGGCGCAGGCGGCCGCCGGGGGCGACCAGCTCGTTGATGCTCTGGTAGCCGCCCAGCGCGGTCTGGATCGCATACTGGCCGGGCACGTTGGCGCACAGGCGCATGTTCGAGAGCATGGTCAGGCCCTCGATGTAGTCGGCGGCCGCGCGCTTGTCGCCCGAGACCACCAACCAGCCGGCGCGGTAGCCGCAGGACCGGTAGCTCTTGGACAACGAGTTGAAGGTCAGGGTCAGCACGTCCTCGGACAGGCTGGCGATGGCCGTGTGCTGCACGCCGTCGTACAGCACCTTGTCGTAGACCTCGTCGGCCAGGATCACCAGGCCGTGCTCGCGCGCGATGGCCACAAGGGCCTTGAGCAGCTCGTCGGAGTAGAGCGCCCCGGTGGGGTTGTTGGGGTTGATGACGACGATGCCCTTGGTGCGCGGGGTGATCTTCGCGCGGATGTCCTGCAGGTCAGGCATCCAGCCGTTGGACTCGTCGCAGCGGTAGTGCACCGGCGTGCCGCCCGACAGGCTGGTGGCGGCGGTCCACAGGGGGTAGTCGGGCGACGGCAGCAACAGCTCGTCGCCGTCGTCCAGCAGGCCGTTGGTGGCCATCGCGATCAGCTCGCTGGCGCCGTTGCCCAGGTAGATGTCGCCCAGCGTGACGCCCTTGATGCCCTGCTGCTGGGTGTAGTGCATCACCGCCTTGCGCGCCGCGAAGATGCCCTTGCTGTCGGAGTAGCCGGCCGAGTTGCCCAGGTTGCGGATCATGTCCTGCTGGATCTCTTCCGGCGCATCGAAGCCGAACACGGCGAGGTTGCCGATGTTCAGCTTGATGATCTTGTGCCCGTCCTCTTCCATCTGCCGGGCGGCGTCCATGATCGGCCCGCGGATGTCGTACAGGACGTTGGCGAGCTTGGCGGACTTGTGGATGGTCTTCACGGAGCCTCTCCCGGCGCGGGCGTCAAGGGTGAAAACCTATAATTTGACCACAGTCCGGTTGACGTTCCGGCCCATGCGCGGGCCCTGCCCGCGCCCCTTCCGCCCCTCCTCACCGCACCGCCATGAAGCTGCAGCCCGACCGATCCGACGTGCAGGCCATCACCGGCCACGGACCCGGCTGGATCGCCGTCAACAACGAGCGCGTGGAGGCCAGCGTCGTGGTGGGCTCGCGCGGGGAACGCGAGCCCTGGCAGGCCCTGCGCTTCGAAGAGCTGGGGCCGGCGCACTTCGAGCACGTGGCCGCGCTGGCGCCCGAGGTGGTGATCTTCGGCAGCGGCGGGCGCATCCGCTTTCCCCGCCCGGCCTGGGTGCGCGCGCTGACCGAGCGCGGCATCGGCATCGAGACCATGGACACCCCGGCCGCATGCCGCACCTACAACGTGCTGGCGCAGGAGGGACGCCACGTCGTGGCAGCCCTGCTGTTGGAAACGCCGGACGGCGGTGTGGATTAAGTTAAAATCTCGGGTCGCGGCGGGCCTTGCGCCGCTCCTTTCGCAACGGCACCCCAAGTCACACGAGACCTCACATCCATGGCGATCGTTGTCAACAAGCCCCTCCCGGAATTCGAAGCGAACGCCACGGGCGGCATCAAGGTCAGCAACACCTCCCACGTCGGGCAGATCGTGGTGCTGTACTTCTACCCGAAGGACAACACCCCTGGCTGCACCACCGAGGCGATGCAGTTCCGCGACAAGTACAAGGACTTCGTGAAGGCCGGCGCCACCGTGTTCGGCGTCTCGCGCGACAACATGAAGTCGCACGACGACTTCAAGACCAAGCTCGAGCTGCCCTTCGAGCTCATCGCCGACACCGAAGAGAAGCTCTGCCACATGTTCGGCGTGGTCAAGAACAAGATCATGTACGGCAAGAAGGTCAAGGGCATCGAGCGCAGCACCTTCCTGGTGGGCGCCGACGGCATCCTCAAGCAGGAGTGGCGCGGCCTGAAGGTGCCGGGCCACGTGGACGAGGTCCTCAAGGCCGTCAAGCTGCTCAAGAAGGCCGCCTGAGGTCCTCGCGCAACAGGGCGGCACCGCCGCCCGGCGCGTCGCGGGCCTCATGTATCATGGCCCGCATGCCGTTGACCGCGACGACCGTCGCCCACAACACCGCATCCGACGCACAAGCCGCCCGGCTCGCCTGGCGGCTTTTTCGTTTCTGCTCCAGCCCTTCCGGGAACCGCCTGCCCCATGCCACTGCCCCCCGCCCCCACCAAGCGCGCCGCCCTGCTTCCGCCCGAGGCCTACGAGGCCCCGGCCCGGTCCTCGCACAAGGTGGCCCGGAAATCGGAGGCGGCGGCCGGCGCGCATCCGCTGGCTGAGCATCCGCAGGCGGAGGACTTCGACCCGCGTGGCGGCGGCGAGGCCGCGCCCCTGCCGGCCGCGCCGGTGGTGCCCGCTGGCGAACCGGCCTCCGCGCCGGCCGGCCGCGGCCGCCGCCGCCGCGCCTCGGCCGATGCCGCGGTCCAGGCGCCCGCACCCGCGGCGGCCGATGCCGCCGCGGCACCGGCACCGGCACCGGCACCCGCCCCGCGCCGCAAGGCCCGCCACGCCGGACCGACCAAGCTGTTCGTGCTGGACACCAACGTGCTGATGCACGACCCGATGAGCCTGTTCCGCTTCGAGGAACACGACATCTACCTGCCCATGGTGGTGCTCGAGGAACTGGACGGGCACAAGAAGGGCACGACCGAGGTGGCGCGCAACGCCCGCCAGGCCAGCCGCTCGCTCGACCAGTTGGCCGGCGCGCAGGGCGCCGACATCGGCAAGGGGCTCAAGCTCGACACGACCGGGCATGGGGAAGCGGGCGGCTGCCTGTTCTTCCAGACCCAGGCGCTGTCCAACCACCTGCCCGCCAGCCTGCCGCAGGGCAAGGCCGACAACCAGATCCTGGGCGTGGTGCAGTCGCTGCGCGAGCAGCATGCCCCGCGCGAGGTGGTGCTGGTGTCCAAGGACATCAACATGCGGGTGAAGGCCCGCGCGCTGGGCCTGGCGACCGAGGACTACCGCAACGACAAGACGCTGGACGACCTGGACCTGCTGTACGCCGGCGCACTGGCGCTGCCGACGGACTTCTGGGCCAAGCACGGCAAGACGGTCGAGAGCTGGCAGAGCGGCCAGCACACGTACTACCGCATCAGCGGCCCGGTGGTGCCGAGCCTGCTGATCAACCAGTTCGTCTACTTCGAGGCACCGGGCGAGCCCAGCCTGTACGCCCGCGTGACCGAGATCCGCGGCAAGACGGCGGTGCTGCGCACGCTCAAGGACTACGGCCACCTGAAGAACGCCGTCTGGGGCGTGACCACCCGCAACCGCGAGCAGAACTTCGCGATGAACCTGCTGATGGATCCGGAGGTGGACTTCGTCACCCTGACCGGCACGGCGGGCACGGGCAAGACGCTGATGGCCCTGGCGGCCGGCCTGACCCAGGTGCTGGACGAGCGGCGCTATACCGAGATCATCATGACCCGCGCCACGGTGAGCGTGGGCGAGGACATCGGCTTCCTGCCCGGCACCGAGGAGGAGAAGATGGGCCCGTGGATGGGCGCCCTGGACGACAACCTCGAGGTGCTGGGCAAGACCGACACCGGCGCCGGCGAGTGGGGCCGTGCGGCCACCAACGAGCTGATCCGCTCGAAGATCAAGATCAAGAGCATGAACTTCATGCGCGGGCGCACGTTCCTGAACAAGTACGTGATCCTCGACGAGGCGCAGAACCTCACGCCCAAGCAGATGAAGACGCTCATCACCCGCGCGGGCCCGGGCACCAAGATCATCTGCATGGGCAACCTGGCCCAGATCGACACGCCCTACCTGACCGAGGGCTCCTCGGGCCTGACCTTCGCGGTCGACAAGTTCAAGGGCTGGCCGCACAGCGGCCACATCACCCTGGCGCGGGGCGAGCGCTCGCGGCTGGCGGACTTCGCCAGCGAGGTGCTCTGAGGGCGGCGCGATGCGGCGCACCGGCGCGGTCCTCCCGGCCCTGCTGCTGGCCTGCGGCGGCGGCATGGCGCACGCGGCACTGGGCGGCGCGCCCCTGCCCGGTCCCGCCCAGGCGGCGCCGGGCGGGCCCGGCTGGCAGGTGCAGCAGCGCCAGCTGGCCACCGGCACCACGGTGCGCGAGTACGTGGGCAGCGACGGCACCGTCTTCGCCGTGCGCTGGTCCGGCCCCTTCCTGCCCGACCTGCAGGCCCTGCTGGGTCCCTCCTTCGAGACGCTGCGCCGCGCCCCGACCCGCGGCCCTGGCGCGCTGGTGATCCGCGAGCCCGGGCTGGTGCTGCTGTCGGCGGGCGGCATGGGCCGCTTCGAGGGCCGCGCCTGGCTGCCCGCGCGGGTGCCGGCGGGCGTCGATCCGGAGCAGCTGCCGTGAGCGGGCTGCGTGCCATCGGCCGCGTGCTGCTGCTGGCCACGGCAGGGCTGCTGGCCGCCTGCGGCGGCGGTGGCGGTGGCGGCGCCCCGGGGCCCACCACGCCGAGCGCGCCCAACGTGCTGGCCATGCGCATCAACGGCGGCACCGACGGCAGCGCGTTCAACATCCCGTTCGTGACGGTCACGGTCTGCCAGCCCTCGGGCAGCCCCTGCGTCGACGTGCCCAACGTGCTCGTCGACACCGGCTCGCAGGGCCTGCGGATCACCGCCTCGGCGCTGGCCGGGCTGGCCCTGCCGGCGGTGCAGGCGGGCGCGAACCTGCTGGGACAGTGCGGCCAGTTCGCCAGCGGCTTCACCTGGGGCTCGGTGCGCCGCGCGACGGTGCGCCTGGGCGGCGACACGACGTCCTCGCCCGTCTCCATGCAGGTGATCGCCGATCCCGCGGCCAACTTCGCCAACGTGCCGGCCGGCTGCGCTGCCGTCGGCGGCAACCTGGGCGCCGGCCTGGGCGCGCTGGGCATCCTGGGCGTGGGCCTGTTCGACCAGGACTGCGACGCCGCCTGCGTGAACAGCGCGGCGCCGAACGTGTACTACAGCTGCTCCGCCGCCAGCGCCTGCAGTTCGGTGCAGGTGCAGCTGGCCAACCAGGTGCGCAACCCGGTCGCGGCGCTGCCGGTCAACAACAACGGCGTGGTGCTGCAGCTGCCCCCGGTGCCGCCCGGCGGCGTGAACACGCTCGAGGGCACCCTGCTGCTGGGCGTGGGCACCCAGGCCAACAACCAGATCGCCAACGCGTCGATCGTGCGCACCGACACGAGCGGCCGCTTCACCACGGTCTACCGCGGCACCACCTACGCCGACAGCTTCCTGGACAGCGGCTCCAACGGGCTGTTCTTCAACGACGGGACGCTGCCGACCTGCGGCGACTTCTACTGCCCGGCCTCGCCGCTGGCACTGACGGCCAGCATCCAGCCACCCGTGGGCGCGGCGCGCAACGTGAGCCTGCAGGTGGACAGCGTGCTGGTGGTCAGCACGCAGCGGGCGGCCAACGTGGCCGGGCCCGCGGGGCCGGCCGGCACCTTCATCTGGGGGCTGCCCTTCCACTTCGGCCGCACGGTGTACGTCGTGCGGCGGGGCGCCACGGCGGCCGGCACCGCCGGACCCTACTGGGCCTGGTGAGGCCCGCGGCCGGCCTCAGAAGTCGTCCATCCCGCCGCCGGCCAGCGACTCGAACTTGGTCAGCGGCTTCAGGAAGGCCAGCTTGACGGTGCCCGTGGGCCCGTTGCGCTGCTTGCTGATGATGATCTCGGCGACACCGGGCTCCTTGGAGTCCTTGTTGTAGTAGTCGTCGCGGTAGATGAACATGATCACGTCGGCGTCCTGCTCGATCGCGCCCGACTCGCGCAGGTCGCTCATCATCGGCCGCTTGTCGGTGCGCGACTCGACGCCGCGCGACAGCTGCGACAGCGCGATCACGGGGCAGCCCAGCTCCTTGGCCAGCATCTTCAGGCCGCGCGAGATCTCGCCCACCGCGGTGGCGCGGTTCTCGTCGCTCATGCCCGAGGACACGCTCATGAGCTGCAGGTAGTCGATCACGATCAGGCCCAGCTTGCCGCCGCACTGGCGGGCCAGCCGGCGGGCGTTGGCGCGCAGCTCGCTCACGGTCAGGCCGGGGGTCTCGTCGATGTGCAGCGACACGCTGCGCAGCTTCTCGATCGCCTCGGTCAGCCGCGGCCACTCGTCGTCGGTCAGCTTGCCGGTGCGCAGGTGGCCCTGGTCGATGCGGCCGATGGAGCCCACGATACGCACGGCCAGCTGCGAGGCGCCCATCTCCATCGAGAACACCGCCACCGGCAGGCCCTCGTTCATCGCCACGTGCTCGGCGATGTTGATCGCGAACGCGGTCTTGCCCATCGAGGGACGGGCCGCCAGCACGATCATGTCCCCCGCCTGCATGCCCGAGGTCATCCGGTCCAGGTCGTGGAAGCCGGTGGGCACGCCCGTGATGTCGTTCGGGTTGTCGGCCATCTCCTGGACCCGGTCCAGCAGCTCGACCACCAGGGTGTCCATCGAGTGGAAGCCCTGCTTGTTGCGCGAGCCCTCCTCGCCGATGTTGAAGATCTTCTGCTCGGCCTCGTCCAGGATCTGGTCGACCGCCTTGCCCTGCGGGTTGAAGGCGGCCGTGGCGATCTCGTCGCTGGCCGACACCAGCTTGCGCAGGATGGCGCGCTCGCGAACGATCTCGGCGTAGCGGCGGATGTTGCTGGCGCTGGGCACGTACTGCGCCAGCCCGTTCAGGTAGGGGATGCCGCCCACCTCCTCGGCCTTGCCCAGCCCCTGCAGGTGCTCGAACACCGTGATGACGTCGGCCGGGCGGTTGCCGTTGATCAGGGCCGCGATGGCCGTGAACACCAGCTTGTGCTCGTAGCGGTAGAAGTCGCCCTCGGTGAGCAGGTCGCCCACGCGGTCCCAGGCGCCGTTGTCCAGCAGCAGGCCGCCGAGCACGCTGGATTCGGCCTCGACCGAGTGCGGGGGCACGCGCAGCTGCGCGACCTGGCGGTCGCGCGGGGGGAAGGCGTCGTCGTCGACGGCAGACAGGACGGCGGACATGCGGTGGTGGCTCCAGGGACTCGGGCGCCGATGCTAACGGCCAGGGGTGGGAAGTCCAGCGGCAACGCTGGGGACAGCGTGTGGACAAGCCTGTGGACGCAGGGCCGCAACCTGTGGACGGCGCAGGCCCCAAACGACGAAGCCGCCCCGGGGGGCGGCTTCGTGCCGGCAGCGGGCCGCAGCCCGCGGCCGCTCAGGCGGTCTCGCCGTAGACGGTGACGGTGATGTCGACCACCACGTCGGTGTGCAGCGCCACGCTGACGGTGGAATCGCTCACGGTCTTGATCGGACCGGCGGGCATGCGCACCTGCGACTTGGCCACCTTGTAGCCCAGCCGGCCGAGTTCCTCGGCGATGTCGTGCGTGGTCACCGAGCCGAACAGGCGGCCGTCGACGCCGGCCTTCTGCGTCAGCTTGACGGTGGTGCCGGCCAGCTTCTCGCCCTGGGCCTGCGCCTCGGCCAGCTTGGCGGCCGCGGCCTTCTCCAGCTCGGCGCGCTTGGCTTCGAACTCGGCCTTGGCGGCGTCGGTCGCGCGGCGGGCGCGGCCGCTGGGGATCAGGAAGTTGCGCGCGTAGCCGTCCTTGACCTTGACGATCTCGCCCAGGTTGCCCAGGTTCACGACCTTGTCCAGAAGAATGACTTGCATGTCGGTCGCTCCTTAGATGCGGTGCTGGTCGGAGTACGGCACCAGGGCCAGGAAGCGCGCGCGCTTGATGGCGGTGTTCAGCTGGCGCTGGTAGATCGCGCGGGTGCCGGTCAGGCGCGCCGGGATGATCTTGCCGTTCTCGGAGATGAAGTCGCGCAGGGTGTCGACGTCCTTGTAGTCGATCTCCTCGACGCCGGCGACGGTAAAGCGGCAGAAGCGCTTGCGCTTGAACAGCAGCGACTGGCTGTTGCGCTTGGGACGCTTGTTCTTGTCGAATTTCTTGAAGGTGGCCATGTGTTGGACCTCTCGATGTCTAGATTGAAGCGGGTTCGAACGTCTGGATGTGCAGCACCGGGTGCCTGCCGTTGCGCGGGGTGGCCAGGAAGCCCTGGAACGTCCAAGGGCTGCCGACGGGCTGGCGGACGATGCTGTCCGCCACCGGGCCCAGGGCAATCGCCCGGACCGTCGCCTTCACCTGCCGGCGCTGCCCCGCCTCCAAGACCTCGGACTCGTGTTCGAGCCGCAGGTCCAGGGCCGGGATCCCGGCCGGGGTGTAGCGCAGGGCGCTGGCTTCGGCGATGCGCGCGCTGAGCGCGACCCGGTTCACCTCGCGCTGACGCGTCAGGCCTGCTGGTACTCCGCCTGGGCGGCCTTGCGCGCTTCCTCGCGCTCGACCGTCTTCATCATGGCGGACGGGCCGGTGTCGGCCTTCTTCTTGACCACGGTCAGGTGGCGCAGCACGGCGTCGTTGAAGCGGAAGGCGTGCTCGAGCTCGCCCATCACGTTCTGGTCCGCCTCGATGTTCACGCACAGGTAGTGCGCCTTGCCGAGCTTGTTGATCTGGTAGGCCAGCTGGCGGCGGCCCCAGTCCTCGACGCGGTGGATCTTGCCGCCGCCGGCGGTGATCATGCCCTTGTAGCGCTCCAGCATGGCCGGAACCTGTTCGCTCTGGTCCGGGTGGATCAGCAGGACGATTTCATAGTGACGCATGGACTCTCCTTGTGGATGAGTGCCGGGGCCGGGGCTGCGGCGAGGCCGCTGCCCTGCCCTGGCGGGTGGCAGCCGCCCCCGGCGTCAACTCGGGGTGCGGCAAGGGAAAGCCCGCGATTATATGCCGCCGCGCCCGGATCCCGCCGCCGGCGTCCGTGCCGGGGCCTCTGGGGGCTCGTCGGCGATGCCGTGCCGGGCGTCCAGGCGCTGCATGTGGCGCGCGTAGGCCCAGGTGATCGCCACGTAGACCAGCAGCGCGCCCTGCGCGGCCACCCAGAAGGCGAACGGCCAGCCGAGCACCACCGCCTGCAGGTCGCGGAAGAACCAGCCCAGCACGAAGGTCACCAGGAACCAGATCGCCAGCAGCAGGCCGGTGGCCCGCAGGCTGTCGCGGCGGTGCGCGGCCTCGCGGGCCGCCAGGTCCGGTGCGCCGGCGGGCGGCTGCGCCTGCGGGCTCATGGCATCTCCTGCCGCGGCAGCACCAGCGGCCGGTTGCGCCGGCCGGCCAGGCTGACCACCACCGCGACGGTCGTGCCCAGCGCCACGCCGAACACGCCGCAGGCGACCGGCACGATGCCGAACCACAGCTGCGGCGGGCCCAGGCCGAAGGCTGCGCGCACCCAGGCGGCGTTGACCAGCAGGTACCAGCTGGTCAGCAGCAGGCCCGCGCTCATCCCGGCCACGGCGCCGGCCCGGGTGGCACCGGGCCAGAAGATGCCCAGCACCAGCGCCGGCACGAAGGTGGCCGCCGCCAGCGAGAACGACGCCGAGACCAGCGGCAGGATGTCGGCCGGCTTGAGCGAGGCCACCAGGGCGGCCAGCAGCGCCACGGCGAGCAGCGCGAACTTCGACAGGATCACCCGCTGCTCGGGATTGAGCTGGGGCGCCACGTCCTGCGAGTACAGGTCGCGCACCATCGCGTTGCTGATCGTCAGCAGCAGGCCGTCGGCCGTGGACAGCGCGGCCGCCAGGCCGCCCGCGGCCACCAGCGCCGAGACCACGTAGGGCATGGCGCCGATCTCCGGCGTGGCCAGCATGATGATGTCGGCCCCCAGCCGGATCTCGCCGAACTGCACCTTGCCGTCGCCATTCACGTCGGTGACCGACACCAGCGCGGGATCGACCCGGGCCCACTGCACGATCCAGGTGGGCAGCGCGTCGAAGGAGCTGCCCACCAGGTGCTGCAGCACCTCGTACTTCACCAGCACGGCGAGCGCCGGCACGCTCAGGTACAGCAGCACGATGAACAACAGCGCCCAGGTGACCGAGTCACGCGCCTCGCGCACCGTGGGCGTCGTGTAGAAGCGCGTGAGCAGGTGCGGCAGGCCGGCCGTGCCGACCATCAGGCAGAACATGAGCGCCAGGAAGTTGCGCCGCGAGACCTCGAAGGCCTCGCGCTCGGCCGGTGTGCCGTCGGGATCGCCGGCGAACGCGCGGCCGTGCAGGGGCAGGCCATTGAGCGGCTTGGCCCGCTCCAGCGCTTCCTGCATGGCGCGCGTCCAGACCTCGCGCGCGGCCTGCGGATCCTTGGGCAGCGCCATCAGCTCGCGGTGCGCGGCGACCACGCGCGCCGGATCGGCACCCTGCTGCTTGAGCTGGCGCAGCCGCTCCTGGGCGGCGGCGCGCTCGCGCTCGAGGGCGCCCTCGACGTCCGTGAGCGCCTGGCGGTAGCGCTCGGCCCGCCGCAGGTACTCGGCCTGGACCTGCTTTTCCTCGAACGAGGCCAGCAGGTCCCGCTCGGCGCGTTCGATCTGCGCCAGCTGCTTGCCGAAGGCCACCGGGGCGAGCGGGTTGCCCAGCTGCTTGTAGGCCAGCCAGGACACCGGAATCAGGAAGGCCAGCAGCAGGATCACGTACTGCGCCACCTGGGTCCAGGTCACCGCCCGCATGCCGCCCAGGAAGGAGCACAGGAGCACCCCGCCCAGGCCGAGCAGGATGCCGATCTCGAACTGCACGCCGGTCAGGCGCGAAGCGATCAGGCCGATGCCGTAGATCTGCGCCACCACGTAGGTGAACGAGCACAGGATCGCCCCGAGCGCCGCCAGGCGCCGCGGCCAGGCCCCGCCGTAGCGCACCTGGAAGAAATCGGGCAGCGTGTACAGGCCCATGCGCCGCAGGTAAGGCGCCACCAGCAGCGCCACCAGGCAGAAGCCGCCGGTCCACCCCAGCACGTAGGCCAGGCCGCCGGGCTGGCCTTCGCTGCCGGTGAAGCCCTGCAGGTACAGGCCGCCGGCCAGCGACAGGAACGAGGCGGCACTCATCCAGTCGGCGGCGGTGGCCATGCCGTTGTAGACGGCGGGGATGCGCCGGCCGGCCACGTAGTACTCGTCGGGATCGGTGGTGCGCCCCCAGATGCCGATGGCCGCGTAGACCATCACGGTGGCGAACAGGAAGAAAGGCCCCAGCCACTGGCGCGAGACGCCCTGCTGCTCGGCCCAGGCCATGAGCAGCAGCACGGCGCACAGGCCCAGCGTGTACAGGCTCAGGATGCGCCCGACGCGGCGCGCATAGCGCGCCTGCGGGCGTTGGTCGTCAGACATCGGCGCGCGGCCCCTCCGGGCGCCGATGATCGCACCCCGGGGCGCCGCGGCGCCCTAGGGAATGCGCGTGGCTCAACGGGCGGCCAGCTGCTGCCAGGTGGCGATCACGCTGTCCGGGTTCAGCGAGATCGAGGCGATGCCCTCGTCGGCCAGCCACTGCGCGAAGTCCGGGTGGTCGCTGGGGCCCTGGCCGCAGATGCCGACGTACTTGCCGGCCGCCTTGCAGGCGCCGATGGCACGCGACAGCAGCGCCTTGACCGCCGGGTCGCGCTCGTCGAAGTCCTGCGCCAGCAGCTCCAGCCCCGAGTCGCGGTCCAGGCCCAGCGTGAGCTGGGTCAGGTCGTTGGAGCCGATGGAAAAGCCGTCGAAGTAGGCGAGGAACTGCTCGGCCAGGATGGCGTTGCTGGGGACCTCGCACATCATGATCACCTTCAGCGCGTTCTCCCCGCGCTTGAGGCCGTGCTGCGCCAGCAGCTGCGTGACCTTGTCGGCCTGGCCCAGGGTGCGCACGAAGGGCACCATGACCTGCACGTTCACCAGCCCCATCTCGTCGCGCACGCGGCGCAGCGCCTCGCACTCCATCGCGAAGGCCTCGGCGAACTCGCCGCTGACGTAGCGCGCCGCGCCGCGGAAGCCCAGCATCGGGTTCTCCTCCTCGGGCTCGTAGCGGCTGCCGCCGATCAGCTTGCGGTACTCGTTGCTCTTGAAGTCCGACAGCCGCACGATGACCGGCTTGGGCCAGAAGGCGGCCGCGATGGTGGCCACGCCCTCGGCCACCTTGTCGACGTAGAAGGCGCGCGGCGAGGCGTGGCCGCGGGCCACCGACTCGACGGCCTTCTTCAGGTCCGCGTCGACGTTGGGGTAGTCGAGGATCGCCTTGGGGTGCACCCCGATGTTGTTGTTGATGATGAACTCCAGCCGCGCCAGGCCCACGCCCTCGTTGGGCAGCTGGGCGAAGTCGAAGGCCAGCTGGGGGTTGCCCACGTTCATCATGATCTTGGTGGCGATGGGCGGCATCTCGCCGCGCTGCACCTCGCTGACCTCGGTCTCGAGCAGGCCGTCGTAGATGTGGCCGGTGTCGCCCTCGGCGCAGCTGACGGTGACCAGCGTGCCGTCCTTGAGCAGGCTGGTGGCATCGCCGCAGCCCACCACCGCCGGGATGCCCAGCTCGCGCGCGATGATGGCCGCGTGGCAGGTGCGCCCGCCCCGGTTGGTCACGATCGCGCTGGCGCGCTTCATCACCGGCTCCCAGTTCGGGTCGGTCATGTCGGTCACCAGCACGTCGCCGGCCTGCACCTTGTCCATCTCGGCGATGCTGTGCACCAGCCGCACGGGGCCGGTGCCGATCTTCTGGCCGATGGCGCGGCCCTCGGCCAGCACCGTGCCCTTGCCCTTGAGCTTGTAGCGCACCTCGGCGGTGGCGCCGGCCTGGCTCTTCACGGTCTCGGGACGGGCCTGCAGGATGTACAGCTGGCCGTCGATGCCGTCCTTGCCCCACTCGATGTCCATCGCTCGGCCGTAGTGGCGCTCGATGACCAGCGCGTAGCGAGCCAGCTCCTGCACCTCGGCGTCGGTCAGCGAATAGCGGTTGCGCTGCTCCAGCGGCACGTCGATGGTCTTGACCAGCTTGCCGCCCGAGCGCTTCTCCGCCTCGGTGCTGAACACCATCTGCAGCAGCTTGGAGCCCAGGTTGCGGCGGATCACGGCCTTGTTGCCGGCCTCCAGCATGGGCTTGTGGACGTAGAACTCGTCGGGGTTGACCGCGCCCTGCACCACCGTCTCGCCCAGGCCGTAGCTGGAGGTGATGAACACCACGTCGGCGAAGCCCGATTCGGTGTCGATGGTGAACATGACGCCGGCGGCGCCCAGGTCGCTGCGCACCATGCGCTGCACGCCGGCCGACAGCGCCACCTCGTGGTGGGCGAAGCCCTTGTGCACGCGGTAGCTGATGGCGCGGTCGTTGTAGAGGGAGGCGAACACCTCCTTCATCTTGTGCAGCACCTCGTCGATGCCCACCACGTTGAGGAAGGTCTCCTGCTGGCCGGCGAAGGAGGCGTCGGGCAGGTCCTCGGCGGTGGCCGACGAGCGCACCGCGAAGCTGGCTTGGGCGTTGCCGGCCTGCAGGGTGGCGAAGGCGGTGCGGATCGCCTCTTCGAGGTCGGCCGGGAACGGCTGCGACTCGACCCAGCCGCGGATCTCGGCGCCGGCGGCGGCCAGCGCCCGCACGTCCTCGGTGTCCAGGGCAGCGAGCTTCGCGTTGATGCGATCGGCCAGCCCGTCGTGGGCGAGGAACTGGCGGAAGGCGTGCGCCGTGGTGGCGAAGCCGGTGGGCACGCGCACGCCCTGGGGCAGCTGGGAGATCATCTCGCCGAGGCTGGCGTTCTTGCCGCCGACCACCTCGACGTCGGTCATCCTCAGGTTCTCGAACGGGACGACCAGGGCGGTCGCGCTGTACAGGGCAGACATGGGAAAGCTCCAGAGTTGTGAAACCGGTCTGCGCTCCAGCGGCGCGGGCGGCACGTCCCGCGGGTGCGGCTTTGGTGTTCTAGCTCTGGGCCGGACAGCATGGGGACGGGCAGCGGGATAATCGCCGGCCATTGTAGGCAAGCGGGGCCGGCGGCGGCCTTGCAGCACTCTGAAGGGTCCCCGGCCGTGCCCATGCATACGCGCACCGTGTTCTTCATCTCCGACGGCACCGGCATCACCGCCGAGACCTTCGGCAACGCCATCCTGGCGCAGTTCGAGTTCAAGCCCCGCCACGTGCGGCTGCCCTTCGTGGACACCGTCGACAAGGCGCACCAGGTGGTGCGGCAGGTCAACCACGTGGCCGAGGTGGAGGGCCGCAAGCCCATCGTGTTCACCACGCTGGTGAACATCGAGATCCTGCAGGTCATCGAGCAGGGCTGCAAGGCGATGCTCATGGACATGTTCGGCACCTTCGTGCGCCCGCTGGAGATCGAGCTGGGCATGAAGTCGAACCACCGGGTGGGCCGCTTCTCGGACATCTCCAAGAGCAAGGAGTACCACGACCGGATCGAGGCGATCAACTACAGCCTGGCCCACGACGACGGCCAGAGCAACCGCGACCTGGAGCAGGCCGACGTGATCCTGGTGGGCGTCAGCCGCAGCGGCAAGACCCCCACCTCGCTGTACCTGGCCATGCAGCACGGCCTGAAGGCGGCCAACTACCCGCTGATCCCCGAGGACTTCGACCGCCAGCAGCTGCCCCAGGCGCTGGTGCCCCACCGCAAGAAGCTGTTCGGCCTGACCATCCAGCCCGAGCGGCTGGCCGAGATCAGGCACGAGCGCCGGCCCGGCTCGCGCTACGCCTCGCTGGACAACTGCCGCGGCGAGGTGTCACAGGCCGAGGCCATGATGCGGCGCGCCGGCATCCGCTGGCTGTCGACCACGACCAAGTCGATCGAGGAGATCGCCACGACCATCCTGCAGGAGATCCGGCCCGAGCGGCTGGAGTACTGAAGCGCTCTGGCCCAGCCCCGGGCAAAATAGGGGAAACCAATGCAAAGGGTTGTGTCAATCAATTGGCCGCATCAGCCCGGACGCCCTAATCTCTCGCCTGTTCCCAACCACTCCACAACTCAGGAAACAACCATGTCGCTGATCAATACGCAAGTCCAGCCGTTCAAGACCGAAGCCTTCCACAACGGCAAGTTCGTGCCCGTGACCGACGAGACGCTCAAGGGCAAGTGGTCGGTCCTGATCTTCATGCCCGCCGCGTTCACCTTCAACTGCCCGACCGAAGTCGAGGACGCCGCCGACAACTACGCCGAGTTCCAGAAGCTGGGTGCCGAGGTCTACATCGTGACCACCGACACGCACTTCTCGCACAAGGTGTGGCACGAGACCTCGCCGGCCGTCGGCAAGGCCCGTTTCCCCCTGGTCGGCGACCCGACCCACACCCTGACCAACGCCTTCGGCGTGCACATCCCCGAGGAAGGCCTGGCGCTGCGCGGCACCTTCATCGTGAACCCGCAGGGCACGATCAAGACGGTCGAGATCCACTCCAACGAGATCGCCCGCGACGTCAAGGAGACGCTGCGCAAGCTCAAGGCCGCCCAGTACACGGCCGCCCACCCCGGTGAAGTCTGCCCCGCCAAGTGGAACGAGGGCGCCAAGACGATCGCCCCGTCGCTGGACCTGGTCGGCAAGATCTAAGCCCCGGACCACGGACAGACAGCCACACGCGAGGCCCGGGTGCGCCCTGCGCGCCCGGGCCTCGCCGTTTTCTCCCCAACCTCAGCCTCAGGACCGAACCATGCTCGACGCCAGCCTCAAAGCCCAGCTTGCCGCCTACCTGCAGCGCATCTCGCAGCCGGTGGAAGTCAGCGCCGTCCTCGACGACGGCGAAGCCTCCAGGGACATGCGCGCGCTGCTGCAGGACATCGCCGAGGCGTCGCCGCTGATCCGCTTGAGCGAGACGCAAGGGCAGCCCGGCGGGCCCAACCGCGTGCCCTCCTTCGCCATCAATGCCCCCGGCCGCACCAACGGGCCGCGTTTCGCCGGCCTGCCCATGGGCCACGAGTTCACCTCGCTGGTGCTGGCGCTGCTGCAGGTGGGCGGCTACCCGCCCAAGGTCGAGCAGGACGTGCTCGAGCAGATCCGCGCGCTGGACCAGGACCTGGACTTCGAGGTCTACGTCTCGCTGACCTGCCACAACTGCCCCGACGTCGTGCAGGCGCTGAACCTGATGGCGGTGCAGAACCCGCGCATCAAGGCCACGATGGTCGAGGGCAGCCTGTTCCAGCAGGAGATCGAGGAGCGCCAGATCATGGGCGTGCCCACGATCTTCCTGAACGGCACGATGTTCGGCAGCGGCCGCATGTCGCTGGAGGAGATCCTCGCCAAGGTCGATGCCAACGGCACCGAGCGCGAGGCCAGGAAGATCGCCGCCAAGGACCCGTTCGACGTGCTGATCGTCGGCGGCGGGCCGGCCGGCGCGGCCGCCGCGGTGTACGCCGCGCGCAAGGGCATCCGCACCGGCATCGCGTCCGAGCGCTTCGGCGGCCAGGTGCTGGACACGCTGGGCATCGAGAACTTCGTCTCGATCAAGGAGACCGAGGGCCCGAAGTTCGCCCTGGCGCTGGAGGAGCACGTGCGCCACTACGACGTGGACATCATGAACCTGCAGCGCGCCAAGGCCCTCAAGCCCGGCGCGGACCTGATCGAGATCGAGCTGGACAACGGCGCCTCGCTCAAGGCCCGCAGCGTGATCCTGTCCACCGGCGCCCGCTGGCGGCCGCTGGGCGTGCCCGGCGAGCAGCAGTACAAGAACAAGGGCGTGGCCTACTGCCCGCACTGCGACGGCCCGCTGTTCAAGGGCAAGCGCGTGGCGGTCATCGGCGGCGGCAACTCGGGCGTCGAGGCCGCGATCGACCTGGCCGGCATCGTCGGCCACGTCACCCTGCTGGAGTTCGCGGACCAGCTGCGTGCCGACGCGGTGCTGCAGCGCAAGCTGCACAGCCTGCCTAACGTCACGGTGCTGATGAACGCGCAGACCACCGAGGTGACCGGCGACGGCCAGAAGGTCAACGGCCTGAGCTACAAGGACCGCGTCTCCGGCGAGAGCCGGCACGTGGAACTGGAAGGCGTGTTCGTGCAGATCGGCCTGGTGCCCAACACCGAGTGGCTCAAGGGCGCGCTGGAGCTGTCCCGGCACGGCGAGATCATCGTCGACGCCAAGGGCCAGACCTCGGTGCCGGGCGTGTTCGCCGCGGGCGATGCGACCACCGTGCCGTACAAGCAGATCATCATCGCCGCCGGCGAGGGGGCGAAGGCCGCGCTCGGCGCGTTCGACCACCTGATCCGCAGCTCGGCGCCGGCCTGATCGCCCCTGATCGGCCCTGGACGGGCCCCGGCCCGCGGCAGCGACACCCGTCCTGCCGCGGGCCTGTTTTCGTCCACAATCGCCGCCGCACCCTTCCCCACCGGAGCCCGCCCATGCAAGGCAACCCCACCGTCATCCAGCACCTGCAGGCGCAGCTGAAGAACGAGCTCACCGCCACCAACCAGTACTTCCTGCACTACCGCATCCTCAAGCACTGGGGCCTGGACCGGCTGGCGAAGAAGGAATACGAGGAGTCCATCGGCGAGATGAAGCACGCCGACAAGCTGATGGAGCGCATCCTGATGCTGGACGGCCTGCCCAACCTGCAGGACCTGGGCAAGCTGATGATCGGCGAGGACGTGCCCGAGGTGCTGAACGCCGACCTGGCGATGGAGCGCGGCGCGCAGGCCACGATCAAGGCGGGCATCGCCGCCTGCGAGCAGGCGCAGGACTACGTCTCGCGCGAGATCCTGCAGCGCATCCTCGACGACACCGAGGAGCACATCGACTTCCTGGAGACCCAGCTCGACCTGCTGGCCAAGCTGGGCCTGCCGAACTACCTGCAGTCGGCCATGGGCGAGATCGGCAGCTGAAGCCGCCGGCGGCCGCGCCTCAGCGGCCGCCCTGCACCGGCGCCACGCGCACGCGCCGGTCGCGCCAGAAGGCGCCCACCAGCCACACCGAGGGCAGCGCCACCATCAGCACCGTGACCACCTGGGCGACCTCGCCCTCCGCCAGGGTCTCGGTGGCCTGGTGCCAGAAGGCGTTGTCGATGCCGGGCACCAGGGCGGCCTCGGTGAACTCGTGGAACCCGTACACCACGAGCTGCACCGAGAACACCGCCATGAAGACGGCCGTGACCTGGAAGAAGCGCGAGAGGTTCACCCTGTGGCCGTGGCGGGTCCAGAGCCACGCGATCCAAGCGGCCAGCGCGAAGCCAATCGCCCCGCCCCAGGCCATGTGGGCCAGGTCGCCGTTGACGGCCAGCGAGGCGATCATGGTCGCGGTCTCGACGCCCTCGCGGCCCACCATGAACACGGCGAAGGCGTAGACCGCCCACCAGCCGGCCAGCCCGCCGCGGCCCGTGGCCGTCTCCAGGTGCTGGTCGATGTGCCGCTTCATCTGCCGGCCCATGCGCAGCATGTGCACGGTGCAGGTGGCCACCGCGGCGGCCGCCACCCAGGCCATCAGGCCTTCCCAGGCCGGCGACAGGGCGCCCACGCGGGCCAGCACGACACCCAGCACGGCCGACAGCCCGAGCGCGGTGAGCACGCCGGCGCGGATCGCGCCCACCAGCGCTTCGCGCCCGGTGCGGCGCAGGTACAGCGCCGCGATGGCAACGATGAGCAGGGCTTCGAGGCCTTCGCGGAAGGCGATCAGGAGGGTCTGGAGCATGGGAGTCCTCGGCGGGCGTCGCGGCAATGTCGCGCAGCGCACAGTCTAAATGAGATGGATTCGCATTTGCGATACAATTCCGCCCAGTTTCTTCAACAACCCGGCCAGCCAGCGCCCCGCCAGCCAGCCCTCAGACGTGCACCCGACCGGGTGCGAGGAGCCCTGACGTGTCGACCCCCCGCCTGCTGGCCGGCGTCCCTGCCGCCGCCCCCGTCCCGTCCACCCCTGCCCTGCTGCCGCTGGGCGCCATGATGCTGGCCGCCTCCTTCGGCACGTTGGCGCAGACGGCGCCCGCGCCCGAGGCCGCCAAGGCCCTGCCCCAGGTCGTGGTGAAGGAAAAGGCCGAAGCGCCCGAAGGCCGGGACGCGGTGCGCGCCACCACCACCACCATCGGCAAGGGCAACCAGCAGCTGCGCGACATCCCGCAGTCGATCACGGTGGTCACCGAGAAGCTGATCGACGACCGCAACCTCGACACCGTCAAGGACGTGCTGCGCAACACCGGCGGCATCAGCTTCCAGGCCGCCGAGGGCGGCGAGGAGGACATCCGCCTGCGCGGCTTCTCCCTGGCCGCGACGGGCGACATCTTCCTGGACGGCATGCGCGACCCGGCCTTCTACGACCGCGACACCTTCAACAACGACCGCGTCGAGCTGCTGCGCGGCTCGGCCTCGATGCTGTTCGGCCGCGGCTCCACCGGCGGCGCGGTCAACCAGGTGACCAAGGTGCCGCGCCTGATCGACGAGAACGAGGTCAGCGCCATCGCCGGCAACCACGGCTACGGCCGCGTGACGGGCGACTTCAACCGGCGCACCGGCGAGAACGCCGCCGTGCGGCTGAACGTGATGCGCACCCGTGCCGACAACAACGGCGCCGGCAGCAGCGTGGACAAGGAAGGCGTCGCCGCGGCGTTCCGCTGGGGCATCGGCCTGCGCGACGAGTTCCTGGTCAACGCGTACTACCTGAACAACAACAACGGCATCAACTACGGCATCCCCTGGATCCGCCCGCGGGCCAGCGACACCAGCGCGGCCAACGGCGTGATCGGCAGCCTCAAGCCCACCGCCTACTACGGCATGGCCAGCGACTACAACGCGGGACTGGCCAAGATGCTGGGCTTCGCGCACATCCACCGGTTCGACGGCGGCAGCGAGCTGCGCACCCAGGTGCGCCAGGGCAGCTTCGAGCGCGACCTGCGCGCCAGCGCGATCCGCTTCGCGGCGGCCGGCCTGCAGCCGGGCGGCGTGGCGGCCGACCTGGCCACCTTCGGGCCGGGCACCGTCTTCACCCGCGGCACCAACCTGAAGATCCAGCAAGTCGACACGCTGCATGCGCAGAGCGACTTCAGCACGAAATTCCAGGCCCTGGGCATGCGGCACGAGCTGCTGGCCGGCGTCGACGTGGCGCGCGAGACCAAGACGCTGGCGGCCGCGCGCACCGCCGCCCAAGGCGGCGTGAACCTGGCCAAGCCGAACACGCTGGCCGGCACTCCCGACGACGGCGCCTTCATCGCCGAGCCCACCCGGGTGCTGCGCGACGGCAGCGACTTCACGGCCAAGGCCTGGGGCGTCTACGCACAGAACCTGGCGCAGATCGCCCCCACCTGGAAGCTGCTGACCGGCCTGCGCTGGGACAGCATGAACGGCAACTACAACCTGTACAACATCCCGGCGGGCGCATCGGGGCCGGTGGCCACCACCAACTACGGCCAGAAGATCTCCAAGCTGAGCGAGCGCCTGGGCCTGCTGTGGCAGCCCGATGCGCTGAGCTCCTACCACCTGTCGTACGGCACCTCGTTCAACACCTCGGGCGACACCTACTCGTACAACGCGCAGAACGCGAACACGCCGCCCGAGCAGAGCCGCAACATCGAGCTGGGCGCCAAGCTCGACTCGGCCGACCGCCGCTACACCACCCGGCTGGCGGTCTTCCACTCGACCAAGCTGAACGAGCGCAACACCGACATCGACACCGCCGCCACCCGCAACCTGCTGTCGGGCCGGCGCCATGCGGCCGGCTTCGAGGTCGACGTCACCGGCCGCCTGACCCCCAAGTGGGAGATCTACGGCTCGTACATGTGGCTGCCCATCGCCAGGGTCGATGCCGCCGCTCCCTGCCCGCCCGCGCCGGCCGCCTGCACGCAGGGCACGGTGGGCAACCGCGAGGGCGACCGCCCGGGCCTGAGCCCGCGCCACAGCGGCACGGTGTGGAACACCTACCAGTTCACGCCCGAGGTGCGCGCCGGCGCCGGCATCAACTTCCGCAGCCGCCAGGCGCCCGCCGACGTGACCGCCCCCGCCTGGGAGGCGCCCGGCTTCGCCACGGTGGACCTGATGGCCGAGTACCGCTTCAGCGAGCAGGTCTCGGTCAAGGCGAACGTGATCAACGCGGGCAACAAGCTGTACGCCGATTCGCTCTACCGTGCACACTACGTCCCCGGCGCCGGCCGGCTGGTGCAGGTCGGGGTCACCACCCGCTTCTGACCCTGCCCGGAGACCGCCCATGCTGCTGACCTTCCCGCTGCTCGACGCCACCGAGGTGCAACGTGCGCGGGCGCTGCTGGAGGCGGGCCACTGGGTCGACGGCCGGGCCACCGCCGGCGAGCAGGCCGCGCAGGCCAAGCAGAACGAGCAGCTCGACGCGACCTGCGACAGCGCCCGCGCGCTGCAGGAACTGGTCACGCGGGCGCTCGAGCGCAACCCGCGCTTCCTGGCGGCGGCGCTGCCCAAGCGCATCGTGCCGCCGCAGTTCAACCGCTACCGGCCCGGCGCCGACCGGTACGGGCCGCATGTCGACAACGCCGTGCGGCTGCTGGCCGGCGGCACGGCACGCGTGCGCACCGACCTGTCGTGCACCGTCTTCCTGGCCGAACCCGCGGAGTACGACGGCGGCGAGCTGGTGGTGCTGGAGCCGGGCACCCGGCGCGAGATCAAGCTGGCCGCCGGCCAGGCCGTGCTGTACCCCGGCACGAGCGTGCACGAGGTGCTGCCCGTCACGCGCGGCGCGCGGCTGGCCAGCTTCCTGTGGGTCGAGAGCATGGTCCGCGGCGACGAGCAGCGCCGGCTGCTGCTCGAACTCGACGACGCCCTGATGGCGCTGCGCCGCGACCTGGGCGACACGCCCCCGACCGTGGCCCTCATGGCCACGTACCACAACCTGCTGCGGATGTGGGCCGAGACGTGACGCAGGGGCCACCGGTCTGCCTGGCCGACCACGAGGAGCGGGCCCGCGCACGCCTGGATGCGGCGGCGCACGCCTATGTCGCCAGCGTGGCCGGTGACGGCCGCACCGCCGCGGCCAACCGCGCCGCGTGGGATGCGCTGCCCTTGTGGCCGCGCGTGCTGCAGCCACTCGCGGGGCTGGACACGCGAGTGGCACTGCTCGGGCGCACGCTGGCCCACCCCGTGCTGCTCGCACCGCTGGCCCACCAGCGGCTGCTGCACCCGCAGGGCGAGCTGGCCAGCGCGGTCGCGGCCTCGGCCCAGCAGGCCGGCTTCGTGCTGAGCACGCTGTCGAACACGCCGCTGGAGGACGTGGCTGCCGCGGTGCGCGACGACGCGGACCGCGGCCCGCTGTGGTTCCAGCTCTATCTGCAGGCCGACCGCGCGCGCAGCCTCGACCTGGTGCGACGGGCAGAGGCGGCCGGCTACGAGGCGCTCGTGCTGACCGTCGACGCGCCGGTCAACGGCGTGCGTGACGGCGAGCGGCAGGCCGGCTTCCGGCTGCCGCCGGGCGTGCACGCCGTGCACCTGGCGGCCGGCGTGGGCGCCGAGCCGCTGGCCGTGCTGGCCGCACGCGCCCCCACCTGGGACGACGTGGCCTGGCTGGCCGCGCAGACCCGGCTGCCGCTGCTGCTCAAGGGCGTGCTGCGGCCCGACGACGCACGGCGGGCGCTCGACCTGGGCGTGCACGGGCTGGTGGTCTCCAACCATGGCGGCCGCACGCTCGACGGCCTGCCGGCGAGCGCCACCGCCCTGCCCGGCGTGGTGGCTGCGGTGGACGGCCGCCTGCCCGTGCTGGTCGACGGCGGCATCCGGCGCGGGACCGACGTGCTCAAGGCCATGGCGCTGGGCGCCGCCGCCGTGCTCGTCGGGCGTCCGTTCGCCTGGGGCCTGGCCAGTGCCGGACCGCAGGGCGTCGCGCACGTGCTGCGGGTGCTGCGCGACGAGCTGGAAGCGGCGATGGCCCTGTGCGGGGTCAGCCGCCTGCGGGACCTGCCGCCCGACCTGCTGGGCCGGCCGGGCTGAAGCGGCGCGGCGCCGTCCCGGCGCCATCGTGCGATACCGGACAATTCTTCTTGCGAATGCGAAGAATTCTCATTTATACTACGCATCAGTTTCCCGACCCCGACCTCGACCACGCCATGATCGTCTGTGTCTGCCGCCGTGTCTCCGACCGCGAGATCGCCCGCCATGCCCGCGCCGGCATGAGCTTCGACGACATCCAGTTCGAGCTGGGCGTGGCCGCGCAGTGCGGCCAGTGCGAAGGCTGCGCGCGGGACATCGTCGCGCAGTGCTGCGCGACCGCGCCGGTGGCGGCCCTGCGGGCGGCGACCCGTGCCGAGGTGGCGACATGGCCGGGCAGCTCGGCCTGACCCTCGCCCTGGTGCTGGCCGCCCTCGCCTGGGTGCTGCGGCGCTGAGCCGCGGCCCGGCCCGCCGCTCCTACACTGCATGTCTTCCGCCGTCCTCCCCCCGCCTGTTCCCGTGGTCCCGACTTCGAGCCGACGCACCCTGCTGGTCGCCGGCGCCGTGGTCGCCCTGCACGGGGCCGCCCTCTGGGCACTGCAGGCCGGCCTGTTGCAGCGTGCGGCCGAGGCGGTGGTGCCCGAGGTGATCCTGGCCCAGATCATCACGCCTGCTCCTGCCCCGGTCCCGGTCCCCGCGCCCACACCGGTCCCCACGCCCCGGCCCGAGCCGGTGCGCAAGGCGGCACCGCGGCCCGCGCCGGCGCCGCTGCCCGTCGCCCGGCCCGACC
The DNA here is from genome assembly GCA_027484575.1 of Comamonadaceae bacterium. Taxonomy (GTDB): domain Bacteria; phylum Pseudomonadota; class Gammaproteobacteria; order Burkholderiales; family Burkholderiaceae_C; genus Ramlibacter. Next base: position 53,262 of record JAIXSQ010000011.1, on the reverse strand, counting down.
CCACGCCGGCCCCCAATGCCCCGGTCGCGGCCGCCGTGCCGCAACCACCCGCCCCGCCGGCGCCGGCCGTGGCCGCCGCACCGGCTGCGCCCGCGGCCCCCGCCGCACCGGCCGCACCACCGGCGCCCGCCCGCGTCGAACTGCCGTCCAGCGACGCCGACTACCTGCAGAACCCGCAGCCGCCCTACCCGCCCATCAGCAAGCGGCTCGGCGAGCAGGGCAAGGTGGTCGTGCGGGTGCTGATCGGCACCGACGGCGCCGCCCAGAAGGCCGAGGTGGCCGAGTCCAGCGGCTACGACCGGCTGGACCGGGCGGCCCTGGCCACGGTGCTCAAGTGGCGCTACGTGCCGGGCAAGCGCAACGGCGTTCCCGAGGCCATGTGGTACCGGGTGCCGATCAAGTTCGAACTGCAGGAGTAGAGGAAACCGACGATGGAATCGCAATTCGGCCTGGCCCACGTGTGGGCGCAAGGGGATCTGGTCACCCGCGCCGTGGCGCTGCTGCTGCTGGCGATGTCGCTGGCCTCCTGGATGGTGATCATCCTCAAGGCGCTCAGCCTGCGGCGGCACGCCGCGCAGGCGCGCCTGACGCACGCCTTCTGGCACAGCGCCGACTTCGCCGAGGGCCTGGGCAAGCTGGGGACCGACCCCGACAACCCGTTCCGCACGCTGGCCCAGGACGGCCGCGAGGCGTCGGTGCACCACCACCATGCGCAGCCGCAGCTGCACGACGCGCTGGACCCGAGCGACTGGCTGACGCGCGCGATGCGCAACTCGATCGACGAGTCCACCGCGCGGCTGCAGTCGGGCCTGGCCGTGCTGGCCTCGGTCGGGTCCACCGCGCCGTTCGTCGGCCTGTTCGGCACCGTCTGGGGCATCTACCACGCGCTGCTGTCCATCGGCGCCGCGGGCCAGGCCACGATCGACAAGGTCGCGGGCCCGGTCGGCGAGGCGCTGGTGATGACGGCGCTGGGCCTGGCGGTCGCGATCCCGGCCGTGCTGGGCTACAACGCCCTGGTGCGGGGCAACAAGACGGTGGTGCTGCAGCTCAACCGCTTCGCCCACGACCTGCACGCCTACTTCCTGACCGGCGCCCGCGTCGGCAAGGGGGGCGGCAACGGCAACGTGGTCTCGATGAAGAAGGGCGCCTGACCATGGCGTTCGGCACCCAGGACGACACCGACGAGGTGATGAACGAGATCAACATGACGCCGCTGGTCGACGTCATGCTGGTGCTGCTGATCATCTTCATCGTCACGGTGCCCGTCATGCAGCATGCGGTGAACATCGACCTGCCGCGGGCGACCAACCAGCCCCAGGACGTCCAGCCGCAGACCGTGCGCCTGACCGTCGATGCCCAGGGCCAGTATTTCTGGAACGAGCGCCCCGTCGCCGACCAGGAACTGGCCGGCCTGCTGCGCGAGGAGGCGGCGCGCCCGACCCAGCCCGAACTGCACATCCGCGGCGACCGCGCGGTGCGCTACGAGCGGGTGGCCCAGGCCATGGCCGCGGCGCAGCAGGCCGGCCTGCGCAAGATCGGCTTCATCACGGAGCCGCAACGGTGATGCGCGACCTGCCGCCGTCCGTGCAGCCGCCCGGCCGGGACCCGGCACCGGCGCCGCAGGCCGCGGGCACGGCGCCACCGGCGCTGGACAGCGCCACGTTGCTGCAGGGCGGCCGCTGGGTCGAGATCCGGCACAACGGCGAGACCTACCGCCTGCAGGCTACCCGGCTGGGCAAGCTGATCCTGACCAAATGACGAAGGCGCCCCGCGGGGCGCCTTCCGGTTGCAGGGAGCGGGCCGTGCGCCCGCCGCCGTCACAGGCCGATGGCCGCGATGCCCGCGCGGGCGATCTGCGCATCCTCGGTCGACTTCACGCCGCTGACGCCCACGGCGCCGATGCAGTGGCCGTCCTTCATCACCGGCACGCCGCCTTCGAGCATGCCCTGGATGGTCGGGGCGCTCAGGAACGAGGTGCGGCCGCCGTTGATCACCTCTTCGTAGATGCGGCTCTCGCGGCGGCCCAGCGCGGCCGTGTGGGCCTTGGCCGGCGCGATGTGGGCCGAGATCGCCGGTGCGCCGTCCAGGCGCTGCAGCCACAGCAGGTGGCCGCCGTCGTCGACGATGGCGATGGTCACGGCCCAGTTGTTCTTCAGGGCTTCCGCTTCGGCGGCGGCGGCGATGGCCTTGGCGTCGGCCAGTTCGAGCAGGTGCTTGGTCTTCATGGGTGCCGAGCATAACGGCTCGGGCCGTGGGGGTATCCGGAGGCCCGCGGAACCAACCTAGAATCCTTCGGTCTATACAAACGTTCACCGAAAGGAGCTTTGGTATGAACGAGCAGTTGTCCACCCTCGGCGACGGCACCACCTGGGGCCGCAGCGTCACCTCGGCGCAGGAGCGCAACCGCGTCCTGCGCAACACCTACTGGCTGCTGGCCCTGTCCATGGTGCCCACGGTGCTGGGGGCCTGGATCGGCGTGCAGACCGGCATCACCCGCATGCTCTCGCCCGGCCTGGGCCTGGTGGTGTTCCTGGTCGGCGCCTTCGGCTTCATGTTCGCGATCGAGAAGTTCAAGAACTCGGCCGCCGGCGTGCCGGTCCTGCTGGGCTTCACCTTCTTCATGGGCCTGATGCTGTCGCGCCTGCTGGCGGTGGTGCTGGGCTTCGGCAATGGCGCCAGCCTGGTCATGATGGCCTTCGCCGGCACCGGCGCGGTGTTCCTGGGCATGGCCACGCTGTCGAGCATCGTCAAGCGCGACCTGTCGTCCATGGCCAAGTTCATGACCATCGGCGCCATCCTGGTGCTGGTGGCGGGCATCGCCAACGTCTTCATCCAGAGCAGCGCGCTGATGATCACCCTGTCGCTGCTGGTGATCGGCATCTTCTCGTTCTTCATCCTGTACGACCTCAAGCGCGTGCAGGACGGCGAGGAGACCAACTACATCACCGCCACGCTGGGCGTGTACCTGAGCCTGTACAACATCTTCCAGAGCCTGCTGGCCCTGTTCGGCATCGGCGGCGGCAGCTCCGACTGACGCGGCGCGCCGCACGGCGACAGACGAAGGGGCCCCGCGGGGCCCCTTTGTCTTGCGCGTCGCCCGGGCCTCAGGCCCGCTCGAACACGGCGATGCTCTCCACGTGCGCGGTGTGCGGGAACATGTTGACCACGCCCGCGGCCGTGCAGCGGTAGCCGGCCTGGTGCACCAGCAGGCCGGCGTCGCGCGCCAGCGTCGCCGGGTTGCAGCTGACGTAGACGATGCGCTGCGGCGGCGTCCACCCCGGCGCCAGCGCGGGGTCCTGGTGCAGGTCGGCCAGGGCCTTGGCCAGCGCGAAGGCGCCTTCACGCGGCGGATCCACCAGCCAGCGCTGCGCCTGGCCGTCGGCCACCAGCTGCAGCGGCGTCAGCTCGAACAGGTTGCGGGCCACGAACTGCGTGGGCGCCAGCGCGCGCTGGCGCGCATTGGCCGCCCAGTTCTCGCGCGAGCGGGCCACCAGCGCCTCGCTGCCTTCGATGCCCAGCACCTCGCGCGCCTGCGTGGCCAGCGGCAGCGTGAAGTTGCCCAGGCCGCAGAACCAGTCGATCACCCGCTCGCCGGGCTGCACGCCCAGCAGGCGCAGCGCGCGGCTGACCAGCACCCCGTTGATGTGCGGATTGACCTGCGTGAAGTCCGTGGGCCGGAACGGCATGGTGATGCCGAACTCGGGCAGCCCGTACGACAGCTGCGGGCCGCCCTCGTCGAGCAGCCGCACCGTGTCGGGTCCCTTGGGCTGCAGCCACCACTGAACGCCGGCCGCGGCGTGCGTGCGCGCGAAGGCGCGCAGCTTGTCCAGGTCGCCCGCCGACAGCGGCTCCAGGTGCCGCAGCACCAGGGCCGTGACGCCGTCGCCGCAGGCCAGCTCGATCTGCGGGCAGGTCTCCATCGCATCCATGGACCCGATCAGCGCGCGCAAGGGCAGCAGCAGGTCGCTCACGTGCGCAGGCACCACGTGGCATTCGCGGATGTCGGCCACGTAGCGACTCTTGCGCTCGTGGAAGCCCACCAGCACCACGCCCTTCTTGCGCACGTGCCGCACCGAGAACCGGGCCCGCCAGCGGTAGCCCCAGGCCGGGCCCTCGATGGGCCGCAGCACCAGCTCGGGCCTGACCTTGCCCAGGTGCCAGAGGTTGTCCTCGAGGACGCGCTGCTTGACCGCGACCTGCGCGGCCGGGTGCAGGTGCTGCATCTTGCAGCCGCCGCAGGCGCCCTCGTGCAGGCCGAAGTGCGGGCAGCGCGGACGCACCCGCTGGCTGCTCTCGCGGTGGATCGCCACCAGCCTGGCCTGCTCCCAGTTGTTCTTGCGGCGGGTCACCTCGGCGCCCACCAGCTCGCCCGGCAGCGCGCCGTCGATGAACACCACCTTGCCGTCGGGGCGCCGCGCCACCCCCTGCGCCTCGAGGTCGAGCGCGTCGACCGCCAGCCAGCCCTCGGGCAGTGCCGGGGCCGTGTCCGTCTTGTCCGTCATGGGCCCGATTGTCTCAGGCCATACTTCCGCTCCTGCCCAGAACTGCGGAGCGACCCATGGAACTGCGCGTGTGCATCGACGTCCCCGACCTCGAGCGGGCCATCGCCTTCTACACCCAGGGGCTGGGCCTGCGCCTGGCGCGGCGCCTGCGCGACGACTGGGCCGAGCTGCTCGGCGCGGGCAGCCCGGTCGACCTGCTGCGCAACCCGGCCGGCAGCGCGCCCCTGGGCGAGGCCCAGCCGGCCCGGCGCGACTACGCGCGTCACTGGACGCCGGTGCACGTGGACCTGGTGGTCGAGGACCTGGATGCGGCCCTCGCACGCGCCCTGGCGCACGGCGCGGTGCTGGAGCGGCCGGTGCAGGCGCGCGGCTGGGGCCGCATGGCCAACCTCGCCGACCCGTTCGGCCACGGCATCGACCTGCTGCAGTTCGAAGGCCGGGGCTACGACGCGCTGCTGCAGCCGGCCGCCGGCTGAACGGCCCGGCGGCGCCTCAGGCCCAGGCGTCCAGGTACTCGCGCCAGTGCGGCTCGGCCGGCGCCAGCGCGCCCAGCGTCTCGCGTGCCAGCGCGATCTCGCCGTCGTACTCGGCCTCGGTCAGGCCGCCGCGCATCTTCTGGAAACGGCAGTACACCAGCCAGGTGTTCATCACGTCGGTCTCGCAGTAGCGGCGGATGTCCTCCAGCTGGCCGGCCTGGTAGGCCTCCCAGACCTTGGAGCCGTCCATGCCCAGCTTGCCCGGGAAACCGCACAGCTTGGCCAGCGCGTCCAGCGGCGCGTTGGCCTTGGGCTGGTACATGGCCAGCAGGTCCATCAGGTCCAAGTGCCGCATGTGGTAGCGCGAGATGTAGTTGTTCCACTTGAACTCGCGGTCGTTCTCGCCCAGGTCCCAGTACTTGTCGGCCACCACGCCGTGCCGCAGGCCGCGGTAGTGCAGCACCGGCAGGTCGAAGCCGCCGCCGTTCCAGCTGACCAGCTGCGGCACGTGCTTCTCGATGCTGTTGAAGAACGACTGGATCACGCGGGCCTCGCTGGCGCCGTCGCGGTCCACGAAGGAATGCACCTTCAGGCCCTCGGCGCTGCGGAACACGCAGGAGGCGACCACGATGCGCTGCAGGTGCAGCGGCAGGAAGTCGCTGCGGCCCTCGTCCTTGCGCTCCTGGGCCCAGGCGGCGTAGACCTCGGCGTCGCTGCGCTCGGCGGGCTCGCCGCGCAGCAGCCGCAGGCCCGGCACGTCGGGAATGGTTTCGAGGTCGAAGACGAGGACGGGCCAGGCCATGGGTGCAGCTTTCGCAAGACGTCGCGCGCCCGCGGCGCGCATCGCGCCGCACTCTAGCCGATCAGAGCAGCGCGCCCTTGTCCAGGCCTTGGCGCGTGAGCTGCCGGCGCAGCTTGGCCAGCGCCTCGTTCTGGATCTGCCGCACGCGCTCGCGCGTCAGGCCCAGCCGCTCGCCCAGCACTTCCAGGGTCTCGGGGTCCTGGTCGTGCAGGCCGTAGCGGCCGGACAGCACCTCGCGCTCGCGGGCCGTGAGCGCGTCGATCCAGCCTTGCAGCAGGCGCTCGACCTCGTGCGTCTGGGCGACCCCGCCCGGGTCCGCCGCGCCCTCGTCGGCCAGCGTGTCGGCCAGGTCGCGCCCATCGCCGTCGTCGCCCCGGTCCAGCGAGGCGTCCAGCGAGCGCGGCGTCTCGGCCAGCGCCAGCAGTTCGGACACCTCGGGAATGTCGCGGCCGACCAGCACCGCCACGTCCTCGATGCGCACACCGGGACCGCCGTCCGCCACGCGGGCCTGCACCGCCGGGTCGTTCTCGAGCAGGCGCCGTGCCCGCAGCACCTGGTGCATGTCCCGCACCACCTGCACCGGCAGCCGCACCGTGCGGCCCTGCTGCACCAGCGCGCGCTCGACGGCCTGGCGGATCCACCAGGTCGCATAGGTCGAGAACCGGAAGCCGCGCTCGGGCTCGAACTTGCCAATGGCATGCATCAGGCCGAGGTTGCCCTCCTCGATCAGGTCGGACAGCGGCACGCCGCGCCCCATGTAGCCCTTGGCGATGCTGACCACCAGCCGCAGGTTGTGCTCGATCATGGACTGGCGCGCGGCGAAATCGCCGGCACGCGCCCGCATCGCGGTCTCGTACTCCTGCTCGGGGGTGAACAGCGTCGTGCGGCGGATCTCGCGCAGGTACAGGCTCAGCACGTCGGCGGTGCCGGGCTCGGCGGCCTCGTCGGCCTGGCCGCCCTGCCCCTCGCGCCCGCGCTGCGCGTCGTCGCCCGCCCCGCCCGGTGCCGGCATGCCGCCTGGTCCGTTGCGCTGGCGGGCCATGGGGCTACCGGTTGAGGAACCGGGCCGGATCGACCGGCTTGCCCTGCCGCCGGATCTCGAAGTGCAGCTTCACGCGGTCGGTGTCGCTGGACCCCATCTCGGCGATCTTCTGCCCCTTGCGCACCGTCTGGTCTTCCTTGACCAGCAGCACCTGGTTGTGGGCGTAGGCCGTCAGGTAGGTGTTGTTGTGCTTGAGGATGATCAGGTTGCCGTAGCCGCGCAGGCCGGCGCCGGCGTAGACCACCCGGCCGTCGGCGGCGGCCAACACCGGATCGCCGGCCTTGCCACCGATGTCCAGGCCCTTGTTGCGCGTCTCGTCGAATGGCGCGATCACCGTGGTGTTGCCGGGGGCGGGCCAGCCCCAGGCGATGTCGTCGTCGGCACCCGCGGGCTGCGGCTGGGCCGGCTGCGAGGCCACAGCGACGGGCTGCGATGCGGCCGGGCGCGGGGCCGATGCCGCGGACGCCGGTTGCGCGGCCGCGCTCGCGGCGCTCGCCGGGGCGGCGGGGCTGCTGGCCCCCTGGGCCGGCACCGGCGTGGCCTGCACGCTCGCGGCAGCGACCGGCCGGGCGATCGCCTCGACCGGGGGCGCGACGCGCAGCACCTGGCCGACCTCGATCACGTTCGGGTTGTCGATGCCGTTCCAGCGCGCGATGTCGCGCCAGTTCTGCCCGCTCTCCAGCCCGATGCGGATCAGGGTGTCGCCCTGGCGGACGGTGTAGTAGCCCGGCTTGCCGGCGTTCTCGGCGCCGGGCAGCACGCGCTGGGGTGCGGCCGGGTCGACCTGGGCGACGACCGCGCCGATCGGGCGCGGGGCCGTGCTGCGGTCCTCCACCGGCGCCGGGGCCCGCTTGCCGGAGGCGCAGCCGGCCAGGACCAGGGCCGCGGCCAGCAGCGCGGCGGCTGCGGCGCCGCGCGGGAACTTGGACTTCATGGAGGGTGACTTCATCAGGCGACGCCGGATTTTAGGGGGACGAAATGGACCGCCTCAAGGACCGTCTGGCGCAGCCCGGACGGGCCCTTCTCCACCACGACCAGTGCCTGCTGCCCACCGGGCATGACCGTGGGCGCGACGATGCGGCCGCCCACCGCCAGCTGCTCGACCCAGGCGGTGGGCACGGCCTCGCCGCCGGCCGCCGCGATGATCCCCGCGTACGGCCCACCCCGCGCGAAGCCCTGCATGCCGTCGCCGAACAGCAGGTGCACGTTGGCCAGCCGCAGCGGCCGCAGGTTGTCGCGCGCCTTGTCGTGCAGGCCGCGCAGCCGCTCGATGCTGTAGACCTCGCGCGCCACCCGCGCCAGCACGGCCGCCTGGTAGCCGCAGCCGGTGCCGACCTCGAGCACGCGGCCCAGCTGGCCCTCGGTGCCGGCCAGCAGCAGCTCGACCATCCGCGCGACCACGTTGGGCTTGGAGATGGTCTGCCCGAGGCCGATCGGCAGGCTGGTGTCCTCGTAGGCCTGGTTGACCAGCGCGCTGTCGACGAAGCGGTGGCGCTCGACCGCGCCCATGGCCGCCAGCACGCGCGGATCGCGCACGCCCTGGGCGGCGAGCTTGTCGACCATGCGGGTGCGCACGGCCTGCGAGTCGAGCCCCAGGCCCTGCGGTGCCAGGGGCGGGGCCGGCTGCACGCGGGCAGGCGCGGCCTTCGCGGCAGGCGCCGGCGTGCCCAGGTCGAGCCGGGCCGGGAAGCCGGGACGGCGGTTCACCGCGCCCCCGTGAAGCCGGCGATGCGCTGGCCCCAGTCGGGCAGCGCGCGGTGGTCGGTCAGGTCGACGTGCAGCGGCGTGACCGACACGCGGCCCTGGGCGGTCGCATGGAAATCGGTGCCGTCGGCGCCGTCCTTGGGCAGGCCGGCGCCGCCGATCCAGTACATGGTCTGGCCGTGCGGGCTGGGCTGCGCGATCACCTTCTCGGCCGCGTGGCGCCGCCCCAGGCGGCAGACCTCGAACGGGCCGATCTGCGCGAGCGGCCGGTTGGGGATGTTCACGTTCAGCAAGAAGTGCGGCAGCTGCGCCGGCCCCTGGGCGAGCACCGACTGCACCAGCTCGCGCGCCTTGGCCGCCGCCGCGTCGATGTGCGCCCAGCCCTTCTCGACCTGAGAGAACGCGATGGCCGGGATGCCGAACAGGTAGCCCTCCATCGCCGCGCCGACGGTGCCCGAGTAGATCGTGTCGTCGCCCATGTTGGCGCCGTTGTTGATGCCGCTGACCACGAGGTCCGGCCGGAAGTCCAGCAGGCCCGTCAGCGCGATGTGCACGCAGTCGGCCGGCGTGCCGTTGACGTAGCGGAAGCCGTTGTGCGCCTCGTGCACGTACAGCGGCGAGTGCAGCGTCAGCGCATTGGACTTGGCGCTGTTGTTGTGCTCGGGGGCGACCACCACCACCTCGGCGAGGTCGGCGATCGCGTCGTGCAGGGCCCGCAGGCCCGGCGCCTGGTAACCGTCGTCGTTGGACAGGAGGATCTTCATGGACCCGCGGGATTGTAGGGCTGGGGTCACCGCAGGGACATCGCACTGCAGCGGGCGCGCCCTATCATCCGCCGCTTTCGGCGAAGGAGACCGTCCCATGCATGCCTGGCTTTGCGAGAACCCCGTCGGCGTCGACGCGCTGCAGTGGAAGGAGCTGCCCACGCCGCAGCCGGGACCGGGCCAGGTGCTGGTGCGCATCCAGGCGGCCAGCCTGAACTTCCCCGACCTGCTGATCGTCCAGAACAAGTACCAGATCAAGCCCCCCCTGCCCTTCGTGCCGGGCTCGGAATACGCCGGCGTGGTCGAGGCGGTGGGCGACGGCGTGCGGCACCTGCGAGCGGGCCAGCCCATCGCCTGCCTGTCGGGCACCGGCGGCTTCGGCACCCACGTGCTCGCCCCTGCCGCGCTGTGCATGCCGCTGCCCCCGGGCTTCCCGCCGGTGGACGCGGCCGCGTTCATCATGACCTACGCCACCTCGCACCACGCGCTGGTCGACCGGGCGCAGCTCAAGGCCGGCGAGACGGTGCTGGTGCTGGGCGCCGCCGGCGGCGTGGGCACGGCCGCGATCCAGATCGCCAAGGCCGTCGGCGCGCGCGTGGTCGCCGCGGCCTCCAGCGACGAGAAATGCGCGCTGTGCACCGAGCTGGGCGCCGACGCGACGATCAACTACAGCCAGGGCAACCTGCGCGACGCGATCAAGGCCGCCTGCCCGAACGGCCCCGACGTCATCTACGACCCGGTGGGCGGCGAGTTCGCCGAGCCGGCGTTCCGCTCCATCGCCTGGCGCGGCCGCTACCTGGTCGTGGGCTTCGCCAGCGGCCCCATCCCCTCGCTGCCGCTGAACCTGCCCCTGCTCAAGGGCGCCTCCATCGTCGGCGTGTTCTGGGGCGACTTCGCCAAGCGCGAACCCCAGGCGAACGCGGCCATGCTGGCCGAGCTGGCCGGCTGGTACGGCCAAGGCAAGATCAAGCCGGTGATCGACCGCACCATGCCCATGGCCGACCTGAAGGCCGCGTATGCCCACATGGGCTCGCGCGCCGTCAAGGGCAAGCTGGTGATGGTCAACGACTGAGCTGTCGTCCCCCATCACTTGATCCGCTGCTTCTCCAGCTTGCGCGCCAGCGTGCGACGGTGCATGCCCAGCCGGCGCGCGGTCTCGGAGATGTTGAAGCCGGTCTCGGCCAGCACCTCGTGGATGCGCTCCCACTCGAGCGTCTTGATCGAGGTCGTCCGCCCCGTCAGGCCCACCTCGGCATCGCCCTGGGCGCGGGCGAACGCGGCCTCGATGTCGTCGGTGTTCGAGGGCTTGGCCAGGTAGTGGCGCGCGCCCAGCTTGATGGCCTCGACGGCGGTGGCGATGCTCGCGAAGCCGGTCAGCACCACGATGACCAGGTCGGGATCGGCCTGGTGCAGCTGCTGCACGCAGGCCAGGCCCGAGGCGCCGTTGCCCAGCCGCAGGTCGACCACCGCGTAGCCGGGCTGGTGCGCATCGAGCAGCGCGTCGATCTGCTCGGGTCCGGTGATGCGGTGCACGCGGTAGCCGCGCCGCTCGAACGAGCGCTGCAGCGTGCGGGCGAACGCGTCGTCGTCCTCGACGATGAGCAGTTCGCGCGGCGGTGCGTCGGTGGCGTCAGGCATGGGCGGGCCGGGCGGCAGCCAGGGCGTGCAAGGGTAGCGTGATCGCGACCAGCGCGCCGCCGCCGGGGCGCTGCCGCGCCTCGATGCGGCCCCCCAGGGTGCGGGCCACGTTGACCGCGAGGAACAGGCCCAGCCCGCGGCCCGGCTGCGCCTTGCTGGACGCGTAGGGCTGGCCGAACTGCTCGAGGATCGCCGGCGCGAAGCCCGGGCCCTGGTCGGCCACCTCGAGCACCAGGTGCTCGTCGTCGCAGCGCGCCGCCAGCTGCACCGGCCGGCCCGGCGCCGCCTCGTGGGCGTTGTCCAGCACGTTGTCGACCATCTGCCGCAGCGCCGTGTCGGCCACGATGGGCAGGTCGGGCAGGCCGGCCCGCGCGTAGTCCAGCGCCGCATGCGGGCGGCTGCGCTGCCAGTCGGTCGCCAGGCCGTCGAGCAGGCGGTGCAGCGTGGTCTGCTGGGGCGCCTCGGCCCGCGCCTCGCCGGCCGACTGCAGGATGCCGCGCACGATGGCCTTGCAGCGGTCGATCTGGCGCTGCATCTCCTCGAGTTCCTCGCGCAGCTCGGGCTCGGCCGCGAACGGGGCCATGCGCGCCCAGTCGCCCAGGATCACCGACAGCGTCGCCAGGGGCGTGCCCAGCTCGTGCGCCGCGCCCGAGGCCAGCAGGCCCATGCGCACGATGTGCTCCTCCTCGGCGGCGCGCTGGCGCAGGCGCGCCAGTCGGGCGTCCCGCTCACGCAGGTTCTGGCCGATGCGGCCGATGAAGATCACCAGCAGCGCCGCGTTGAGCATGAAGCAGACCAGCAGGCCGCCCACGTACTGGGCCGACAGCGCGGGCAGGTCCAGCCCCGGCAGTCCCAGCGGCACGTGCCACCAGGTCAGCGCCACCAGCCCCAGGCCGGTGGCCCCCACGATGCCCCACGTCCACGCGGCCGGCAGCAGCACGGCCGCGACGGCGACCTGCAACAGGTAGAGGAACACGAAGGGATTGGTGATGCCGCCCGCGTGGTACAGCTGCGCGGTGAGCACGACCACGTCGACCAGCAGCGCCGCGCTGAGCTCGGCATCGGTCACCGGCCGCGGCAGGCGCACCCGCCACGCGCTGGCCAGGTTGCACGCCACCAGCAGGCCCAGCAGCGCCAGCATCTGCGCCAGCGGCAGCGGCACGCCCATGAGGAACTGGGTCGCCAGGATGGTGACCAGCTGGCCGGCGACCGCCAGCCAGCGCAGCTCGACCAGCTGCTGCAGGTTCTTGCGGCCGGCCAGCAGTGCCGGCGCGGCGGCGACGCCCGCGGGCGGTTCAGGCGGTGGGATCGGGATCGGCACGGACAGGCACTGTAGCCAGACGGCGCTGGCGCCGCTCGTGGGCCAGCAGGATCCCGAATGCCACGCCGACGAGCCCGGCCAGCGCGAACCAGGTCAGGGCGTACTGCAGGTGGTGGTTGGGAAACTGCAGCACCGTCAGGCCCGGCCGCGGCCAGGTGTCCGGCGGTGTCCCGGGCGCCGCCTGCAGGTCGACGAAGTACGGCGCGACCGGTCCCCGCAGCCCGCGCGCGGCCGCGATCGCCGCCACGTCGCGGCCGTACCAGCGGTCGGCGGCCGGGTCGTTGGCCTGCAGCAGGCTGCCGCCCGGCTCGCTCAGGCGCAGCAGGCCGGGCAGCGGCCCGTCCGCGGCCGGTGGCGGGACCTGCGCCTTCAGGGCGTTGGGTACGAAGCCGCGGTTGACCAGCACCCAGCTGCCGTCGGCCTGCTGCAGCGGCGTGAGCACCCAGTAGCCGCTGCCCAGCACGGTGCTGGCGCGCACCAGCGCCTGCCGCTGCGGGTCCCAGCGCCCCTGCACCTGCACACGGCGGTACTCGTCAGCCTCGCGGCGCAGCCGGGGCCAGTCGGCCACCGGCGGCAGCGCCCCCGGCGCGCCGGCCAGCTGGCGCTCGATGCGGGCGACCAGCGCCTCCTTCCAGGCGAGGCGCTGCAGCTGCCACACCCCCAGCGCCACCAGCCCCGCCATGAGCAGCGCCGCGGCCCCCCCCAGCGCCGCCACGAGGGCGGCCGGGCGCGGGCGCGGCGCGGTGCGGGCCATGGGGCGGGCCTCAGGGCATCACGCGCATCGTGGCAGCGTCGTGCGCCGGCATCATGTTGGCGTTCATGTGGAACATCACCCACACCGAGCCGGCCAGCATGATCACGACCAGCACGCCGGTGAACACCAGCGCCAGCAGCGACCAGCCGCCCTCGACCTTGGTGTTCAGGTGCAGGAAGTACACCATGTGCACCAGCATCTGCACCGCCGCGAAGGCCGCGATCACCAGCGCCGTGGCCTGCGCGGGCAGCACCTTGGCCATGACCAGCCAGAACGGGATGGCCGTGAGCACGACCGACAGCGCGAAGCCCGTCGCATAGCCCTTGACCGTGGCGTGGTAGCCCACGTCGTCGTGGTGGCCGTCCGGGCCGTGGTCGTGCGCGCTCATTGCAGGCTCCCCATCAGGTACACGAAGGTGAAGACGCCGATCCAGACGACGTCCAGGAAGTGCCAGAACATCGACAGGCACACCAGCCGGCGCTTGATCGCGGTGGTCAGGCCGCTGCGCTGCACCTGGGCCATCAGCGTGACCAGCCAGATGCAGCCGAAGGCCACGTGCAGGCCGTGCGTGCCCACCAGCACGAAGAAGCTGGACAGGAAGGCGCTGCGGCCGGGGCCGGCGCCGTCGTGCACCAGGTGCGCGAACTCGTAGACCTCGATGCCCAGGAAGCCCAGGCCCAGCAGGCCCGTCACCGCCAGCCAGCCCAGCACCTGCGCCTTGCGGCCGTGCTGCATGCCGATCATGGCCATGCCGTAGGTGATCGAGGACAACAGCAGGATCGCGGTGTTCGCGGCCACCAGCGGCAGCTCGAACAGGTCGGCGCCCGAGGGGCCGGCCGCGTAGCTGCGGCCCAGCACCGCGTAGCAGGCGAACAGGACAGCGAAGATGAGGCAGTCGCTCATCAGGTAGAGCCAGAAGCCCAGCAGCGTGCCCTGCTCGGGATGGTGGCTGCCGTCGTCGTAGAAGACCGGCGTGCTGCCGGCCGCGGCCAGGGTGGAAGTCGATGCCATGGCGGGTTGCTCCGGTCTCAGGCGGCGGCCAGCGCGCGGGTGCGTGCCTGCTCGGTGCGCGCGACCTCGTCGGCCGGGATGTGGAAGTCGCGGTCGTGGTTGAAGGTGTGCACGATGGCGGCGGCCACCAGCGCCGCGAACAGCAGCACCGCCGGCAGCCACATGTGCCAGACCAGCGCGAAGCCCCAGGCCGTGGCGATCATCGCGATCACGAAGCCGGCGGCGGTGTTCCTGGGCATGTGGATCGGCTTGAAGCCGGCCAGCGGGCGCCGGGCGCCGCGGCGCTTCATGTCGTGCCAGGCGTCGTTGTCGTGCACCACCGGCGTGAACGCGAAGTTGTAGTCGGCCGGCGGCGAGGCGGTGGCCCACTCGAGCGTGCGGCCGTCCCAGCAGTCGCCCGTGGTGTCGCGCAGCTGCTCGCGCCGCAGGTAGCTCACGACGATCTGCACCAGGAAGGCCGCGATCCCGATCGCGATCAGGCCCGCGCCGATGGCGGCGATCACGAACCACACCTGCAGCGACGGGTCGTCGAACTGGTTCATGCGGCGGGTGACGCCCATCAGGCCGAGCACGTACAGCGGCGTGAACGCGACCCAGAAGCCGACCAGCCAGAACCAGAACGACACCCGGCCCCAGAAGTCGTCGAGCCGGTAGCCGAAGGCCTTGGGGTACCAGTAGTTGATGCCGGCGAAGATGCCGAACACCACGCCGCCGATGATCACGTTGTGGAAGTGCGCGATCAGGAACAGGCTGTTGTGCAGCACGAAGTCGGCCGGGGGCACGGCCAGCAGCACGCCGGTCATGCCGCCGATGACGAAGGTGACCATGAAGCCCACCGTCCACAGCATCGGCACCTCGAAGCGGATGCGGCCGCGGTACATGGTGAACAGCCAGTTGAAGATCTTCGCCCCGGTCGGGATCGAGATGATCATGGTCGTGATCCCGAAGAACGAGTTCACGCTGGCGCCCGAGCCCATGGTGAAGAAGTGGTGCAGCCACACCAGGTACGACAGCACCGTGATGACGACGGTCGCGTAGACCATCGAGGTGTAGCCGAACAGGCGCTTGCGGCTGAACGTGGCCACCACCTCGGAGAAGATGCCGAAGACCGGCAGCACCAGGATGTAGACCTCGGGGTGGCCCCAGATCCAGATCAGATTCACGTACAGCATGGGGTTGCCGCCCAGGTCGGTCGTGAAGAAGTTGGTGCCCAGGTAGCGGTCGGCGGTCAGCAGCGCCAGCGTGGCGGCCAGCACCGGGAAGGTGGCCACGATCAGCACGTTGGTGCACAGCGCCGTCCAGGTGAACACCGGCATCTTCATCAGCGTCATGCCCGGCGCCCGCATCTTCAGGATGGTGGCGATCAGGTTGATGCCCGACAGCGTCGTGCCCACCCCCGCGATCTGCAGCGCCCAGACGTAGTAGTCCACGCCGACGTCGGGGCTCTGCAGGATGCCCGACAGCGGCGGGTAGGCCAGCCAGCCGGTCTTGGCGAACTCGCCGATGAACAGCGAGGCCATGATCAGGATGGCGCCGCCGGTGGTCATCCAGAAGCTGAAGTTGTTCAGGAACGGGAAGGCCACGTCGCGCGCGCCGATCTGCAGCGGCACCACGTAGTTCATGAACCCCGTGACCAGCGGCATGGCCACGAAGAAGATCATGATCACGCCGTGCGCGGTGAAGATCTGGTCGTAGTGGTGCGCCGGCAGGAACCCCTCGCTGCCGTTGAAGGCCACCGCCTGCTGCATGCGCATCATGATCGCGTCGGCGAAGCCGCGCAGCAGCATCACCAGGCCCAGCACCATGTACATGATGCCGATCCTCTTGTGGTCGATGCTGCACACCCAGTCGCGCCACAGCGGTGCCCACAGGCGGTACTTCGTCAGCGCCGCCAGCAGCAGCAGGCCACCCAGGGCGGTCGCCGCGAAGGTGCCGATCAGGATCGGCTCGTGCAGGGGGATCGCCTCCCAGCTGAGGCGGCCCAGGATCAGTTGGCTGAAGGACATGGGGTGCTCTCGTGCCCCGGCCACGCGGCCGGGGCGATGAAGGTCAGTTGACGGCGGCCGCCGCGGGCGCTGCCGCGCCCAGCGGGTTGTTCGGGGTGCACAGGGCGGCCACCACGGGCTTGCTGCGGCCGTCCCAGGGCGCCTGCGCCAGGCCGCGCACGGCGCCCTTGCCGCCGCCACCGGCGCGGTCGATGGCCATCATGTCGTGCATGCACATGCGGCTGCCGTCCACGCAGCGGTTCAGGATCGCGGGCCACAGGCCGTCCTGCACCAGCGCGTAGCGGCGCACCGGCTCGCGTTCGCTGGGCTGCTCCAGCTTCAGGTAGGCCTCGCGCGTGAGCGCCTGCCCGCCGGCACGGGCGGCGCTGACCCAGTCGGCGAAGCCCTGCTCGCTGAGGCCGTGGAACTTGAAGCGCATGTTGGAGAAGCCCGCGCCGCTGTAGTTGGCCGAGAAGCCGTCGTACACGCCTTCGCGGTTGATCACCGCGTGCAGCTGGGTCTGCATGCCGGGCATGGTGTAGACCATGCCGGCCAGTGCGGGAACGTACAGGGTGTTCATCACATTCGACGAGGTCATGTCGAAGCGGATCGGTCGGTCCACCGGCGCGGCCAGTTCGTTGACGGTGGCGATGCCCTGCTCGGGATAGAGGAACAGCCACTTCCAGTCGAGCGACACCACCTGCACCACCAGCGGCTGCACGCCGGCCGGCACCTCGCGCTGCGCGTCCAGGCGCTCCAGCGGGCGGTAGGGGTCGAGCTTGTGCGTGCTGACCCAGGTGATCGCGCCCAGGGCGATGATGATGGCCAGCGGCGCGCCCCAGATCACCAGCTCCAGCCGGGTGGAGTGGTCCCAGTCGGGCGTGTAGGTCGCGGCGGTGTTCGAGGCGCGGTAGCGGAACGCGAACCACAGCGTCAGCGCGATCACCGGCACGATGATCAGCAGCATCAGGAAGGTCGAGGTCGCGATCAGCTGGGCCTGCTGGCGCGCGATGTCGCCGTGCGGCTTCATCACGACCGTGTCGCAGCCGGCGAGCAGCGGAACCAGGAGGAAGGCGCCGGCCAGCCGGTGCGCCACGTGACGGATTGCAGGTGTGGACATGCTCTGACGCGCCGCACTGGAAAGCCGCCAGTTGCGTCGCGTCGGCGACTGTAGGCTCCGGTCCCCGGGCCGGCCATTGGACATTTTGTCCCAGGGACAGCCCCTGCGATCCGCGCTACGCTGTGCCCGTTCCGAACCGTCCCACCATGTCCCAAGCACTGCCGATCCCCTCCCCTGCCCCGTCCTCGCACGGCGCCGGCGCCCACGGCGCGACCGCCGCCAATTCGGCCGCCGAGGCCCGCCTCGCGCCCGGCGACATCGCCGTCGGCGTGGTGATCGGGCGTGCCAGCGAGTACTTCGACTTCTTCGTCTACGGCATCGCCTCGGTGCTGGTCTTCCCGGCGGTGTTCTTCCCGTTCGCCGACCCGCTGACCGGCACGCTGTACGCCTTCGCGCTGTTCACGCTGGCCTTCCTGGTGCGCCCGCTGGGCACGCTGGCGGGCATGGCGGTGCAGCAGCGTTTCGGCCGCGGCGCCAAGCTCACCGGCTCGCTGCTGCTGCTGGGCACCAGCACCGTGTGCATGGCGCTGCTGCCCGGCTTCGCCACGGCCGGCGCCACGGCGATCTGGCTGCTGGCCGCCTGCCGCATCGGCCAGGGCCTGGCGCTGGGCGCCTCGTGGGACGGGCTGCCCTCGCTGCTGGCCATCCACGCGCCGGCCGACAGGCGCGGCTGGTACGCCATGCTGGGCCAGCTGGGCGCGCCGCTGGGCTTCTTCGTCGCGGCGGCGCTGTTCGGCTACCTGGTCAGCGCGGTGCCGGCGCACGACTTCCACAACTGGGGCTGGCGCTTCCCGTTCTTCGCCGCCTTCGCGATCAACGTGGTGGCGCTCTTCGCGCGGCTGCGGCTGGTGGTCGCGCCCGAGTACAGCCAGGGCCTGCAGGCCGCTTCGCTGCAGCCGTGCAGCCTGCGCGAGCTGCTCGGCCGCCAAGGGCATCCCATCGCCCTGGGCGCGTTCGCCACGCTGGCGTCGTACGCGCTGTTCCACCTGGTGACCATCTTCCCGCTGTCGTGGGTGCTGCTGTATTCCGAGCAGGACCTGGCGCAGTTCCTGGGCGTGCAGCTGCTGGGTGCGGTGCTGGCCGCGGTGGCGATGCCGGTCTCGGGCTGGCTGGCCGACCGCTACGGCCGCCGCAGCACGCTGGGCAGCACCGCGGTGGCGATCGGCGCCTTCAGCCTGGCCACGCCCTGGCTGCTGGGCGGCGGGCCGGCGGCGCAGGACGCGTTCATCCTCGTGGGCTTCGTGCTGCTGGGGCTGTCGTACGGCCAGTCCGCCGGTGCGGTGACGGCCAGCTTCGCACCGCGACTGCGCTACACCGGCGCGGCGCTCACCTCCGACCTGGCCTGGATCCTGGGCGCGGCCTTCGCGCCGCTGGTGGCCCTGGGCCTGTCGTCGCGCTATGGCCTGGGGGCGGTCAGCCTCTACCTGCTGTCGGGTGCGGTGGCCACGCTGCTGGCGCTGCGCGTGCACCGGCGGCTGGCCAGCCGGGGCTGAGCAGCCGCCGCTGACGGGACGAAGCCGGCCTGCGGGCCGGCTTTTTCGTGGGGGCGGAAAGCACAAAGCCGGCGCGAGGCCGGCTTTGTCATCGAAGTCTGGGGTGGCTGATGGGACTCGAACCCACGACGACCAGAATCACAATCTGGGACTCTACCAACTGAGCTACAGCCACCGTCGAAAGACCGCGATTATAGCCATGCCGCGGCCCCGTTTCGCGCAGCTCAGCGCAGCGCCGAGACCTGCGCCGCGTCGGCAGCGGGCTTGGGCGCCAGCACCTGCACCTTGTAGCGCTGCTTGAGCAGCTCGTAATAGGCCAGCGCCTCGGCGCTCGTGTACAGCTGGGTGTACTGCGCGATCTCCTGCTTCTCGCGCCCGGCATCGCCAGCCGGCCGCGGCAGTTCCTTGTTCACGCGCAGGACCGCGTAGCCACCCAGCCCCACGTCCACGCCAGCGAAGGCCGGCAGGCCGGCGGGGTCGGCGCGCAGCGCGGCCTCGACCACCTGCCGCGGCAGGCGGGCGGTCGCCTCGCGCGAGACGACCAGCGGTGCGCCGAGCTGGGCCTTGGCCGGCTCGGCCTTCCAGGCGGCCAGCTTCTCCTCGCCGTCCTTCTTGGCCAGCGCGGCGGCGCGCTCGCCGACCAGGCGCACGCGCACCTGGTCCCGCACCTCGGCCAGCGGCAGGGTGCGCGCGGGCGCGTACGACACGATGCGGGCCGACACCAGCTGGTTGGCGCCGGTGTCCACCGCCTCGGAATTGCGCTTCTTCTCGATGCTGTCGGGCGTGAACAGGGTGGCCAGCAGCTTGGGGCTGGCCAGCGGGCCGGTGGCGCCGGGCAGCGGCTCGCGCTGGATGCCGGCGGCGGTGCGCACCTCGAGCTTGTAGCGCTCGGCCACGGTCTTGTAGCCGTCGGTCGCCTCGTACACCGCGTTGCTGAACGCATCGGCCGTCTCGGCGAACTTGCGCTGGGCCTGCTGCTTGCGCAGTTCGGCCTCGAGCTCGGGCTTGAGCTGCTCGAACGACTTCTGCTGCGGCGCGCGCACGTCGGTCAGCTGCACCACGTGGAAGCCGAACTCGGTTTCCACGGGCTCGGCCGCGACCTCGCCCTTCTTCAGCGCGAAGACGGCGTCCTCGAGCGGCTTGGCCGCGAAGCCACCGCGGCGCGACCACTCGAGGTCACCGCCGTTGGCGGCCGAGACCGGGTCCTGCGAGTTCTTGCGGGCGAGCTCGCCGAAGGTGGCCGGCGCCTTGCGCGCGGCGGCGGCCAGCTCCTGGGCACGCGTGCGGGCCTTGTCCTTGTCGGCCGCCGACGCGCCCTTGGACACGCCGATCAGGATGTGCGAGGCGCGGCGCTCCTCCTGGCCGGCCAGCCGCTGGGCGTTCTGCTCGTAGTAGGTGCGCAGGTCGGCCTCGCTCACGGTGATGGACTTGCGCACGGTCTCCTGGTCGAGCACCACGTACTCGATGGTGGCCTGCTCGGGCGCGGTGAACAGCTTGGCGTTGTCCTTGTGGTACGCCTCGAGTTCGGCGTCGGTGGGCTGCACCCGGGCCGCGTAGTCGGCCGCATCGAAGCGGGCCAGCTGGATCTCGCGCCGGCCGTAGAAGGCGCCCAGCGCCACGCCGGCCGTGGCCGGGCTGGCCAGGCCGGTCGCGGCGACGCCGGCCAGCACCTGGCGGTTGCCAATGTCGCGCCGCACCTGCTCCTCGAAGGCCTGGGGCGTCAGCCCCTGCGCGCCCACCAGCTGCTTGTAGCGGTCCATGTCGACCTTGCCGTCGGGGCCGCGCAGCGACGCGATCACCTCGTTGGCCTGCAGTTCGCGCGCCAGCCGCTGGTCGCTGGCGGCCAGGTGGCCCTTGGCCGCGGCGACCTCCAGCACGCGGTCGCGCACCATGCGCTCCAGCGTCGCGTAGCGCGCCTGCGGGCTGTCGAGCAGCTTGACGTCGATCGTGGGCATCTGGGCGCGCAGGCGGTCGACCTCGGTCTTGTGCTCGGCGTCCCATTGGGTCTGCGTGATCTTCTGCCCGTCGACCTTGGCGACGGGCTCGCCGCGTTCGGACATGCGGCTGTAGCCCTCGAGGCCGAACAGCACGAACGACGGCACGATCAGCAGGAACAGCACGACCTGCAGGGCCCGGTTGTGCTTGCGAACGAAATCGAACATGCGAGGTGTGTCCTGGGTCGGATGGTTGGAGACGGGTGGCGTGCCTGCGCCAGAAAACGCGAAAGGCGAACTCTCGCGTTCGCCTTTCGTGGTTGGTGGGTGCTGACGGGATCGAACCGCCGACCTACGCCTTGTAAGGGCGCCGCTCTGCCAGCTGAGCTAAGCACCCCACCGACGGCCCCGTCCTCAGTTCAGCGCGTCCTTGAGCGCCTTGCCAGGACGGAACTTGGGCACCTTGGCAGCCTTGATTTTAATCTGCGCGCCGGTCTTCGGATTGCGGCCGGTGCGCGCGGCACGTTTGCCGACGGCGAAGGTGCCGAAACCCACCAGCGACACGGAGCCGCCTTTTTTCAGCGTCGTCCGCACGGCGCCGAGCGTCGATTCCAGCGCCCGCGTGGCCGCCGCCTTGGAGATGTCGGCGTGCTTCGCGATGTGCTCGATCAGTTCGGTTTTGTTCACAAGAGCCCCTCGGGAGTCAGAGTTGGACAGGTCGCCTGTTCGAAAAATAGCGTCTCCCGTTGCCCTGCCTCGCCGCAAGGGACGGCGCTGTCGGTGCAGGGGAAGGGAGACGGTGTTCGGCGTGCGGCGAGGGCCGCCGGGCGATTACATCCACGCTGGCTGGACCGTGTCAATGCGGCTCGCAGCAATACAACAGCGCCACGCCCGCGCGTGGTGCGCGCCGGCGTGGCGCATGTCACGGCCGTGACGGCAGGGGCCCGCAGCGGCCCTGCCGGGGGTCGTCAGAGGGCCGCGGCGATGGCCTTGCCCAGGTCGGTCGTGCTCGCGGTACCGCCGATGTCGGCGGTGCGCGGCGCGCCCGAGGCGGGGTCGAGCACGGTCTCGATGGCGCGCAGCACCGCGTCGTGCGCGTCCTTGCGGCCCAGGAACTCCAGCATCATCGCGCCGCACCAGATCTGGCCGATCGGGTTGGCGATGTTGCGGCCGGCGATGTCGGGCGCCGAGCCGTGCACCGGCTCGAACAGCGACGGGAACCTGCGGTCCGGGTTCAGGTTGGCGCTGGGCGCGATGCCGATGGTGCCGGTGCAGGCCGGACCCAGGTCGGACAGGATGTCGCCGAACAGGTTGCTGGCCACCACGACGTCGAAGAAGTCGGGCCGCTGCACGAAGTGCGCGGTCAGGATGTCGATGTGGAACTTGTCCAGGCGGATGTCCGGGTAGGCCTTGGCCATCTCGGCCACGCGCTCGTCCCAGTAGGGCATGGTGATCGCGATGCCGTTGCTCTTGGTGGCGCTGGTCAGGTGCTTCTTGGGCCGCGACTGGGCCAGCTCGAAGGCGAACTTCAGGACCCGGTCGACGCCCACGCGGGACATCACCGTCTCCTGCATCACGATCTCGCGCTCGGTGCCCGGGTACATGCGGCCGCCGATGCTGGAGTACTCGCCCTCGGTGTTCTCGCGCACGATGTACATGTCGATCTCGCCGGGCTCGCGGCGGCTGCCGTCCTTGCGCACCACCGGGGCCACGATGCCGGGCATCAGGCGCGCCGGCCGCAGGTTCACGTACTGGTCGAACTCGCGCCGGAACAGCAGCAGCGACTGCCACAGCGACACGTGGTCGGGGATCTTGTCGGGCCAGCCCACCGCGCCGAAGAAGATCGCGTCGTGGCCGCCGATCTGCTCCTTCCAGTCGGCCGGCAGGTAGGAGCCGTGCCTCTCGCACCAGTCCCAGCTGCCGAAGTCGAAGTGGTCGAACTGCAGGTCGATGCCGAACTTGCCGGCGGCCGCCTCCATGACCCGCACGCCCTCGGGCATGACTTCCTTGCCGATGCCGTCGCCGGCGATGACTGCGATGCGCTTCCTGCTCATTCGGTGCTCCTGAAAAAGTCGTTGGCTTCCTGCAGCAGGAGGGCGGGGGCCTCCTCCGCGATGTAGTGGCCGCAGTCGAGGCTGCGGCCGGTGAAGTCGTCGGCGGCCGCGCGCCACAGCGCCGGCACGTCGAAGCAGCGCCCCACGGCGCCGTGCGTGCCCCACAGCACGCGCAGCGGCATGGGCAGCCGGTGGCCGGCATCCTGGTCGGCCTGGTCGAGCGCCAGGTCGATGGCGGCGCTGGCCCGGTAGTCGGCGCAGATCGCCTCGGCGGTGCCTGCGATGGCGGCGCAGCGCTCGTACTCGGCCAGCGCGGCCGGCGCGAAGGCCGCCAGGCCCGCATGCCGCGCGCCCATCACGCCGCGCACGTAGCGCGCCGGGTCGGTGGCGATCAGCGCCTCGGGCAGGGGCGGCGGCTGGATGAGGAAGAACCAGTGCCAGTAGGCGCGGGCGAAGGCCTCGCCGGTGCCGCGGTACATGGCCAGCGTGGGCGCGACGTCCAGCAGCAGCAGCCGCTCGACCGCCTGGGCGTGGTCCAGCGCCAGCCGGTGGGCGACCCGGGCGCCGCGGTCGTGGGCCAGCACCTGGAAGCGGGCATGCCCGAGCTCGCGCATCACGTGCAGCGCATCGGCCGCCATCTCGCGCTTGGCATAGGCCGCGCTGCCCTCGCCCGCCGGCGGACGGCCCGAGTCGCCATAGCCGCGCAGGTCCATCAGCACGACGCGGTGGCGCTGCGCCAGCTGCGGCGCCACGCGGTGCCACATGGCCATGGACTGCGGGTGCCCGTGCAGCAGCAGCAGCGGCGCGCCCTGCCCCGCCACCCGCACGTGCAGCTCCACGCCGTCACGGGCCATGCGCAGGGAGTCGAAACCGGGGAACAGCATGGGCCCGATTGTCATCGCGCACGGACCACCGGCCAAGCAATAATCCGGCAATCGATTCTTTCCCGAACGGAAACCATGACCGCGCCGCGCCTGGACCGCCCCGACCTCGAGCTGCTGCTGGCCATCCGCGAGCACGGCAGCCTCTCGGGCGCGGCGGCGGCGGCCGACGTGGTGCCCTCGGTCGTGACCAAGCGGCTGGCCGCCCTGGAGGCGCGGCTGGGCCTGCAGCTGTTCCAGCGCACCACCCGGCGCGTGGTGCCCACGGCCGACGGCGAGGCCCTGTGCGACCGCGCGGTCGGCCTGCTGGCCGGCTTCGGCCAGCTCGAGGCCGAGCTCCAGGAGCGGCACCGCGACCCCGTCGGCCGGCTGCGGCTGGCGGCCACTTTCGGCTTCGGCCGGCTGTGGCTGGGGCCGGCGCTGGCGGACTTCCAGGCGCTGCACCCCGGGCTGGAGATCCAGCTGCAGCTGACCGAGCAGCTGCCTGACCTGGCCGTCGAGGGCTACGACGGTGCGGTGTGGCTGTGGTCGGTGCGCGGCGCCCGCGCGGGCGAATGGACGGGCCGCCGGCTGGCGCGCAACCAGCGGGTGCTGGTGGCTGCACCGGATTACCTGCGCCGGCGCGGCACGCCGGCGACGCTGGACGACCTGGCCGGCCACGACTGCCTGGTGGTGCGCGAGGACGAGCGCTTCGACACCTGGCGGCTGACCCACCTGCGCGACAAGGTCGAGCAGCGGGTGCGCGTCAGCGGCCGGCTGTCGGGCAACTCGGGCGAACTGGTGCGCGACTGGTGCCTGGCCGGACGCGGGATCATGTTGCGCAGCCTCTGGGACATCGCGGCGCCGCTGGCGCGCGGCGAGCTGGTGCGGGTGCTGCCAGCCTGGGCCATGCTGGACGCCGACATCCACTGGCTGGCCCCTCACAGCTCCAGCACGCCGCGGCGCATCCGGCTGCTGGTGGACTTCCTGGCCGAGCGCTTCCGCGCCGAGCCCTGGAAGCTCAGCGCGCCTTCGGCGGGCGCACGACCAGCGCCACGCCCGCGGCGGTGAGCGCGACCCCGGCGACGATCAGGGGCGTGATCGCCTCGCCGAACAGCACCCAGGCCATCAGCGAGGTCGTGGGCGGCACCAGGTACATCAGGCTGGTGACCGTGGTGGCCGCCCCGCGCTGGATCAGCAGGTAGAGCAGCGAACTGCCGCCCAGGGTCAGGCCGAGCACCGACCAGGCCATGGCGCCGGCCAGCTCCAGGTTGGGGCCGCCGGCGGCGGTGGTCCAGCGCGTGGCTTCGGCCTCCAGCAGCGCCAGCGGCAGCGTCACCGCGAACGCCGCCGTGAGTTGCACCAGATTGGCGGTGCGCACGTCGCAGGGGGCGACGAAACGCTTCTGGTACAGCGTGCCGGCCGTGATGGACAGCAGCGCCACCAGGGCGCAGGCCAGGTTGTCGGGATGCACCTCGCTGTAGCCCAGCTTCTGCCACACCACCAGCAGCAGGCCGACCAGCCCCAGGCCCAGCCCGGCCCACTGGCGCGCGGCCACCTGGCCGCCCCGGCCCGAGACCCACAGCGCGGTGAGCACCGGCTGCAGGCCCACCAGCAGCGCCGACAGGCCGGCGCCCATGCCCAGCTTGACCGCGGCCCAGACCCCGCCCAGGTAGCCCGCGTGCATCAGCACGCCGGTCACGGCCAGGTGGCCCCACTGCGCGCGGCCGCGCGGCCATGCCGCACGTACCACCAGGGCCCAGGCGACGAAGCAGGCGACCGAGAGCGCGTAGCGCATCGCCAGGAAGGTCATCGGCGGCGCATGCGGCATGCCGTAGCGCGCGACGATGAAGCCGGTGGCCCAAATCAGCACGAACACGCCGGGCATGGCCCGCACCAGCGCGTCGTGGCGCGCGGAGGCAGCTGCGGCGCTCACGTCAGGCGACCCGCTTGCGGATCTCGGGCAGCGCCTTGCGCAGGTAGTACACCATCGACCAGACGGTCAGGATGGCGGCGCCCCAGATCAGCCAGCGGCCCCACAGCCCGGTGTCGACCAGGCCGAACAGCGGGCCGTCGAACAGCAGGAACGGGATGGCGACCATCTGCACCGTGGTCTTGACCTTGCCGAGCATGTGCACGGCCACGCTGCGCGAGGCGCCGATCTGCGCCATCCACTCGCGCAGGGCCGAGATGGCGATCTCGCGGCCGATGATGATGAGGGCGACGAACACGTCGGCCCGCCCCAGGTGCACCAGCACCAGCAGCGACGCGCAGACCAGGAACTTGTCGGCCACCGGGTCGAGGAAGGCGCCGAAGGCCGAGGTCTGGTTCAGGCGCCGCGCCAGCCAGCCGTCGAGCCAGTCGGTCAGGGCGAACACCACGAACATCACGGTGGCCACCAGGTTCTGCACGCCGTGCGGCAGCCCCAGGTAGAACACCCCGACGATCAGCGGGATGGCGACGATGCGCGTCCAGGTGAGGATCGTCGGGACGGTGAAGAACATGGCCGCGATTCTCACACGGCCGCGACCCCGCCCCGTTCACCCGGTCACGGGGACTCGACCAGGGTGCGCAGCTGGAACTTCAGCGCGTCGTTGTAGAGGAAGGTCTCGGCGAACGTCCAGGGCCGCGGCAGGTGCACCGGGGGCTCGAACGGCGCGGCGCGCCGGATCGCCTGCATGGCCATCTGCACGGTCTGCGGCGACTGGCGCGGGGTGCGCAGCACCTCGATGCGGGCGACCTGGCCATCGCGGTCGAGGTGGACCTGCAGCACCGGGATGGACTGCAGGGGGTCGGGCAGCGGTCCGCCGAAGGTCTCGGCGGCACTGGCGGCGGCGATGCGCCGGGCAGCGCGCAGGCGGTACTCGGTCCAGTTGCGTGCCGGGCCGGCGCCGGGGGCCGGCCGCACCGCGGGTGCCGGTGCGGTGCCGGCCACCGAGGCCGGTGGCGGGGGCACCGCCCCGCCGGGGGGCGGTGGGGACGGCGGGACGCCACAGGCCGCCAGCAGGCCGGCCCAGGCGGCGGTGAGCCACTTAATGCAACGCACGGTAGATCTCCTCGGCGAGTTCGCGGCCGATGCCTTCGACCGCAGCGATGTCATCGACGCCCGCGGCCGCCACGCCGCGGATGCCGCCGAAGCGCTGCAGCAGCCGCGCGCGCTTCTTGGCCCCGATGCCGGGGATCTCCTCGAGCCGGCTGCCGCCCACGCGCACCTTGGCGCGCCGGGCCCGCATGCCGGTGATGGCGAAGCGGTGCGCCTCGTCGCGGATCTGGGCCACCAGCATCAGCGCGGCCGAGTCCTTGCCCAGGTACACCTTGTCGCGGCCGTCGGCGAACACCAGTTCCTCCAGCCCCACCCGGCGGCCCTCGCCCTTCTCGACCCCGACGATCACCGACAGGTCCAGCCCCAGCTCGGCGAACACCTCGCGCGCCATGCTCACCTGGCCGCGGCCGCCGTCGACCAGCACCAGGTCGGGCAGCCGGCTCGCGCCGCCGCGGCTGGCCCGCTTCTTCTTCGCGGGCGTGGCCGCCGCTTCGGCGCCCTCGCCGGTCGGCACCTCGGCTGCGATCTCCTGCACGGCGACGGGTTCCCCGTCGGCCGCGCCCTCCTCGGCATCGGCCAGATCGGGGTCGGCGCCGGGTGGCGGCGAGGCATCCGGCGCGTCGCGCCCCTGCGCTGCCAGCCCGGCATAGCGCCGGTGCAGCACCTGCCGCATGGCCGCGTAGTCATCGCCCGGCGTGATGCCGTCGATGTTGTAGCGCCGGTACTCGGCATTGACCATGCGGTGGCCCTGGAACACCACGCACGAGGCCTGCGTGGCCTCGCCGGCCGTGTGCGAGATGTCGAAGCACTCGATGCGGAAGGCCTCCAGGTCGTCGGGCGCCAGGTCCAGCGCCTCGACCAGCGCGCGGGTGCGGGCCTGCTGGGAGCCCTCCTCGGCCAGCAGGCGCGCCAGCTGCAGAGCGGCGTTCTTCTCGGCCATCTCCAGCCAGGTGCGGCGCTGCTCGCGCGGCGCATGCACGGCGCCGATGCGCACGCCCGACTGCTCGGACAGCGCCTCGACCAGGGCGCGGTCGATGGGCACGCTGGTGACCAGCGACGGCGGGACCGGCACGCCGATGTAGTGCTGGGCGATGAAGGCTTCGAGCACCTGCACCTCGACCGGCTGGCGCGGCGCCTCGTCCTGCGCGTCGTCGAAGTCCTGCACCACCGCGGCGTCCTCGACGTGGGTGGGGAAGTACGGCCGGTCGCCCAGGTGGCGGCCCCCGCGCACCATGGCCAGGTTCACGCAGGCCTTGCCGCCCTGCACCCGGACCGCCAGGATGTCCACGTCCTTGTCGGTGCCCGTGTCCACCGACTGCTGGTGCAGCACCTTCGACAGGGCGCCCATCTGGTTGCGCAGCTCGGCGGCCTGCTCGAACTCGAGCTTCTCGGCATGCTCCAGCATGCGGCGCTCCAGCTGCGACAGCACCGTCTGGGTGTCGCCGCGCAGGAAGGACTCGGCATTGCGCACGTCGTGCTGGTAGTCGTCGGCGGCCACCAGGCCCACGCAGGGTCCCGAGCAGCGCTTGATCTGGTACAGCAGGCAGGGCCGGGTGCGGTTGGCGAACACGGTGTCCTCGCAGGTGCGCAGGCGGAACACCTTCTGCAGCAGCTGGATCGACTCCTTGACCGCCCAGGCGTTGGGGTACGGGCCGAAGTAGCGGTGGCGCCGGTCGACCGCGCCGCGGTAGTACGCCACGCGCGGGAAGTCCTCGGCGGTGGGCTCGCGTCCGGCGGCGGCGACAAAGCCGGCCTTGTCGGGCGCGCCGTGGATCTTCAGGTAGGGGTAGCTCTTGTCGTCGCGGAACAGGATGTTGAACCGGGGGTTCAACGCCTTGATGAGGTTGTTCTCCAGCAGCAGCGCCTCGGCCTCGGAGCGCACCACCGTGGTCTCCATGCGCGCGATGCGCGAGATCATGTGGCCGATGCGGGTGCCGCCGTGGTTCTTCTGGAAGTAGCTGGCGACGCGCCGCTTGAGGTTGCGGGCCTTGCCGACGTAGAGCACGCCGCCGTCGGCGTCGAAGTAGCGGTAGACGCCCGGCAGCTGGGGCAAGGCGGCCACCTCGGCCAGCAGCGCGTCGGAATGCACGGGGCGGTCGGCGGTCATGGGCTGCACGTCATGGGCCCCGTATTATCCCGGCCGCATGCGCTGGGACATCTTCTGCAGGGTGATCGACAACCACGGCGACCTGGGCGTGTGCTGGCGGCTGGCGGCCGACCTGGCCGGCCGGGGCGAGCAGGTGCGGCTGTGGGCCGACGACACGTCCATGCTGGACTGGATGGCGCCCCGGGGCTGCGCGAACGTCGAGGTGCACGCCTGGGACGCGCCGGTGGACACCGAGCCCGGAGACGTGGTGGTCGAGGCTTTCGGCTGCGCCCTGGATGCGCCGTACGAAGCCGCGATCGCGCGCGCGGCGCAGGCCCGCGGACGCGCCCCGGCCTGGATCAACCTCGAGTACCTCTCGGCCGAACCCTGGGTGGAGCGCTGCCATGCCCTGCCCTCGCCGGTGATGAGCGGGCCCGCGCGCGGGCTGGCCAAGCGCTTCTTCTATCCCGGCTTCACCCCCGCCACCGGCGGGCTGCTGCGCGAGCCCGGCCTGCTGGAGGCGCGCGCGGTGTTCGACCGCGAGGCCTGGCTGGCCGCCCAGGGCATCGCCTGGGGCGGCGAGCGGCTGGTGAGCCTGTTCTGCTACGAGCCGCCGGGCCTGCCGGCGCTGCTGCACGCCCTGGCGGCCGACCCACGGCCGACGCGGCTGCTGGTCACGGCCGGGCGGGCCGACGCGGCCGTGCGGCACTGGCAGGCCGCCGGCGGCGACGCGGGCCGGCTCGCGATCGACTTCCTGCCCCTGCTGGCGCAGCAGCAATTCGACCGGCTGCTGTGGTCCTGCGAGCTGAACTGCGTGCGGGGCGAGGACTCGGTCGTGCGCGCGCTGTGGGCGGGTGCGCCGCTGCTGTGGCACGTCTATCCGCAGGAGGACGGCGCGCACTGGGCGAAGCTCGACGCCTTCCTGGACGTGCTGGGCGCGCCCGCGGACCTGCGGGCCTGGCACCGCTGCTGGGTCGGCGGGGATGCGGCGCCGGGGCCCTTGGACCTCGACGGCTGGGGTCGCGTGCTGCAGCCCGGGTGCCAACGGCTAGCCGCCGCGGCCGACCTCACCAGCCGGCTCCTGGCCTTCGTGCAGGCGGGCTGAACGGCAGCCCGGGCCGCAGCAGCCATTGGGCGGACCAGGCGAAGGCCCAGCACAGCCAAGCCGTCCACAGGGTGTGGCTGGCGAAATGGGCGCCACGCCACTGCTGCCCCAGGCCGAGGACCAGGCCGGCGGACAGGGCCAGCAGCAGCCAGCGCCACGCGACGCGGCGGTCGATGTCGCGCCAGGCGAACCAGCCGGCCAGCCACGCGAAACCGGCCGAGGCATGGCCGGCGGGAAAGCAGTGGCCCGGGCCGCCGTCGGCCACGCCCCAGGCCCAGTGCGACACCCAGGGGACGTGGCCGCCGAAGGCCTGCAGGTCCCAGGGGCAGCTGGTGCGGCTGCCGTGCTTGGCCAGCGTGACCAGCAGCAGCGCGCCCAGCACGACGACGGCCAGCCACGCGCGCCGGCGTTGCGGCAGCCGGCGCAGCACGCCCATGGGCCAGCGCAGGCCGACGAAGAGCCAGACCGCCACCGCCCAGGACAGCAACTTGCCCCCGTTGTGCAGGACCGCCGTGAGCGCCGCCGCGTCCCGCCAGGGAAAGCCGGCCGCGCCGCCGGCCAGGCCGGCCAGCCAGAGGTCGAGGCCGGCGAGGTCCCAGGCCAGCACCAACGCCAGGGGGAGCAGCAAGGCCACGAGGGCACGGGGGATGGGGGCGGTCATCGCGGGCGACAGGGGCGCAGCAGGTCCCAGGCCGGGTCGTAGGCGCGGGTGCGCACGTCCAGCGCGCCGAGCACCGAGTGGAACAGGTGGTCGTGGCTGGCCGGCTGCGCCGCCCGCTGCCGCAGGCAGCCCAGGTCGAGCCCGGTCGAGGCGGTCCAGCCCTGGGAGAACCACGCGACCATGGGCACCTTGGTCTGCACCGCCGGGGCGATGGACCAGGGCACGCCGTGCAGGTACAGGCCGTTCTCGCCCAGCGACTCGCCGTGGTCGGAGACGTACAGCATCGCGGTGTCGAAGCGCTGCTGCCGGCCCTGCAGCCAGTCGATCACGCGGCCCAGCACGTGGTCGGTGTACAGCAGGGTGTTGTCGTAGGCGTTCACGATCTCGGCCTGGCTGCAGCGGTGCAGGTCGTCGGATTCGCAGGCCGGGGTGTAGCGCCGGAACGCGGGCGGGTAGCGGCGGAAGTACGACGGCCCGTGGCTGCCCAGCTGGTGCAGCACGACCACCAGGCTGCCGGGGGCCTGCGCCGCGACGGCGTCCAGACCCTCGAGCAGCTGCTCGTCGAAGCACGCGCCGCCGGGACAATGCGCCGCGCCCAGCGTGCTGGGCAGGTCCTGCGTGGGCAGGCCGGCGCACACGCCCTTGCAGCCCGACTGGTTGTCGCGCCACAGCACCTGCACGCCGGCGCGCGCCAGCACGTGCAGCAGCGACTCCTGCGACAGGATGCGGTCCTCGTCGTAGTCGCGCCGGCCGACCTGCGAGAACATGCAGGGCAGCGACACCTCGGTGGACGTGCCGCAGGCCGTCACGTCGGGGAAGTTGACCACCTGCCGGCGCGCGAGCTCGGGATTGGTGTCGCGGCCGTAGCCGTTGAGCGAGAAGTTCTGGGCCCGCGCGGTCTCGCCGACCACCACGACCAGCAGGCGCGGGCGGCCGGTGGCTGCCAGGCGGGCGTCCTCGCCGACGGGGTGCAGCACGGCGGGCCGGCCCTGGCGGCCCCACAGGTGCGCGGCGGCGGCCGCCAGCGCGTTGCCCGGCGTGATCAGGTGGCGGATCTCGCGCTGGTTGCGCATCAGCGAGGCGAAGTCGCTGAACACCGGCAGCAGGGACCCGACCGCCAGTGCCAGCGCCCCCATGACCCAGGCCGCACGCACCAGCAGGGCCCGGTGCAGCGGCCGCTGGCGCAGCCGCGGCCACCACAGCAGCGCCGCCGGCAGCAGGCCGAACAGCGTCATGTGCAGCACCCAGGCGATGCCCAGCAGCTCGCGCGCCTCGCTCCAGTTGGTGGCCAGGACGTTGCGCAGCATCTCGCGGT
Source organism: Comamonadaceae bacterium (assembly GCA_027484575.1). Lineage (GTDB taxonomy): Bacteria > Pseudomonadota > Gammaproteobacteria > Burkholderiales > Burkholderiaceae_C > Ramlibacter. The sequence goes on along the minus strand of JAIXSQ010000011.1, from coordinate 21,592 downwards.
TGAAGAACACCGCGTAGCGGCCGGCGTAGTACGAGATGGCGGCCGCCACCAGGATCAGCACCGCGAGCAGCGGCCGCACGGTCCGGCGGGTGGCCAGCAGGCCGGCGACGGCCACGTAGAAGGCGCCGAAGGCCACGAACATGCCCACGCCCAGCGCCCAGGTGCCGGGGGCGGCGAGGTCGCGGCCGGCCAGCGCGGCGCGCCAGAACGGCAGGTTGCAGGCGGCCAGCAGGTAGACCGCCACCAGCAGCACGAGGGTTTCGGTGTCCAGTTCGGGCCGTCGCAGTCGCATCCGCCGAGTCTCGCCACCGCCCCTGAACGGGACCTGAACCGGGAGAGCCCCGGGCCGTTCAGGGTAAAATCCGAGGCTTTGCGCAGGCAGCCCCGTCCCGGGACCCGCCGCGCACCCCTCGCCGCCCGCCCGCACTGCGCCGGCACCACGCGGCACCGACACTCGCTCCAGCCACATGAAAATCGCTCAAGAAATCCGCGCCGGCAACGTGATCATGCACAGCGGCGCCCCGTGGGTCGTGCTCAAGACCGAATACGCCCGCGGTGGCCGCAACGCCGCCACCGTGCGCATGAAGCTCAAGAGCCTGCTGTCCAACCAGGGCACCGAAGTCGTCTTCAAGGCCGACGACAAGATGGACCAGATCGTGCTGGAGAAGCGGGAGTGCACCTACTCCTACTTCGCCGACCCGATGTACGTCTGGATGGACACCGAATACAACCAGTACGAGGTCGAGGCCGAGAACATGGGCGACGCCCTGAACTACCTCGAGGACGGCATGTCCGCCGAAGTGGTGTTCTACGACGGCAAGGCCATCTCGGTCGAACTGCCCACCAGCGTCGAGCGCGAGATCACCTGGACCGAGCCGGCCGTCAAGGGCGACACCTCGGGCAAGGTGCTCAAGCCCGCCAAGATCGCCACCGGCTTCGAGATCGGCGTGCCGATCTTCGTGGCGCAGGGCGACAAGGTCGAGATCGACACCCGCACCGGCGAGTACCGCCGCCGCGTCTGAGGCCACGCCCCGGTCCGCAGCAAGGCTCCGCAAGGAGCCTTTTTTCATGGGAAGGCGGTGCCGGGCTCAGTGCCAGCGGCGCACCAGCAGCACCGTGAAGACCGCCACCAGCACCAGCGTGCTGGTGGCCATGGCGATCCACAGGCCCTGCAGCGCGGTGCCCAGCGTGGCGGCCGGCGGCGTCTGGCCCGGCGGGTACGGCGTGGCGTACGCCAGGTGCTCGACCAGCTCGCCCGCCGACTCGGGCGTGAACAGCTCCAGCACGAGCTGCTGCAAGGGGGCGCCCGGCGCGCTGCGCAGGCCCAGGTCGACCTCGCTGCCGCGCACGCGCGCATGCACGATGTCCTGCAGCGGAATCTTGACGCGGTCGTCGCGCCAGCCCAAGCCACGGCGGAAGCGCCCGGCGATGCGCAGCACGTCGGTCTGCGCCCGCACCTCGAGTTCGCCCTTGAAGGCGGGGATGGGCAGGCCCCTGCCCCGCACCGCCACCAGGCTGCCGGTGAGCGTGGCCTGGACCACCGAGAAGTTGCCGGTGCGGGTGGGCTCGAAGGGCTTGGGCGGCCGGCGGCCGATCAGGTCGGCCACGGTCAGCTCCACGCCCTGCGCATCGACCAGCACGTCGGTGCTGGCGAGCGCCTTGCGGATGCGCATGCCGATGATCGTGCGCCGGTCGTACGGGCCGACCCGGCGTCCCTGCAGTACCACATGGAACCGCGGTTGCGGCTGGTCCATCCGGTCGTCCCCCGTCGTTGTTCTCTAGCGCCGCGGAGCATACCGTCGGATGAGGTGGCGGGCGCGTCAGAATGGCCGGGTATGTCTTCCAACCGCAACATCCACGACCAGCGCCTGGCCGACGCCTGGGCCACGCTGCAGGCCCACTCCGACACCGGCCTGCCGCTGGACCGCGACGCCAGCCGGCTCGCCTTCGCCGATCCCGAGTTCCTGCTGCGCCGCGAGACGCGGGGCATCCGCTTCCAGCTGGAGTTGCTCAAGCCCGACCTGGAGCAGCAGGCCCACGGCATCGAGAACACCGTCGTCGTCTTCGGCAGCGCGCGCTTCCGCAGCGAGGAGGAAGCCGCCGCCCTGCTCGCCGCGGCCGAGGCCGGCGGCGACCCGCAGGTGATCCACCGTGCCCGGGCCCTGGCCCGCAATGCGCACTGGTACGAGAAGGCGCGCGCCTTCGGCCGCCTGGTGGCCGAGTATAGCACCGGCAAGGAGCCGCGCGACATGCTGTTCGTGTGCACCGGCGGCGGCCCCGGCATCATGCAGGCGGCCAACCGGGGGGCGTACGAGGGCAACGGCATCAGCGTGGGCCTGGCGATCGCGCTCCCCATGGAGGAAGCGGCCAACCCGTACGTGACGCCCGCGCTGTCCTTCAAGTTCCACTACTTCGCGCTGCGCAAGATGCACTTCATGATGCGCGCCAAGGCCCTGGTGGCCTTCCCCGGCGGCTTCGGCACGCTCGACGAGCTGTTCGAGGTGATCACGCTGGTGCAGACGCGCAAGGCCAAGCAGGTGCCCATCGTGCTGTTCGGCACCGAGTACTGGAAGAAGGTCATCAACTTCGAGGCGCTCGTCGACGAGGGCGTCGTCTCGCCGGCCGACCTGGACCTGTTCCGCTACGCCGACGAGCCCCAGGCGGCCTGGGACCACATCCGCACCTTCTACGGACTCTGAGGCGGGGCGGCGGGCTGCCGCAGCCCGGCGGCCAGCCGGGTCCCGGCGCCCACCGCCAGCGCGGCGGCCCAGAACACCGGCGCCACGCCGACCACCGCACCCACGGCGCCGAACAGCATCGGCATCGACACGCTGGAGGCGTTGATCGCCATCAGCCGCAAGGCGACCGCTTGGCCGTGGCGGTGCTCGGGCGTGGTCTGGTGCAGCATGCTCATGATCATCGGCTGCACCGAGCCCAGCGCCAGTCCCAGCAGCACCGAGCAGGCGCCCATGGCCAGCGGCGCGTGCAGCAGCGGGTAGACACCGAACAGCACCGCGGTCGCCGCCATCGAGGCGCCGACGATCGCCGCCTCGTGCAGCTTCGCCGCCAGCGCGGGCAGCAGCACACGGATGGCCGTGGCGGCGATCGCGAAGGCCCCGAGCACCGAGCCGATCACCGAGGCCGACAGGCCGCGCTCGTGCCCGAGCACCGGCACGACGAAGGTGTGCACGTCCCAGCACGACGCCAGCAGCCAGTTGACCAGCAGCAGCCGCCGGAAGCCAGGCTCGCGCAGCAGGTCCCAGGCGGTGCCGGCGCGGCTGCCCGGCGGCACCTGCGCCGGCGGCAGTTCGGCCGTGTGGCGCACGCCCAGCCAGCCGAGCAGCGGCAGCACGGCCAGCAGCGCGAAGGCCCAGCGAAAGCCTGCCGCATCGATGACCAGCCCCGCCGAGAACGGCCCGAGGAAGTTGGAGACGGCCGGCCCGATTGCCAGCCACGAGAACACCTGGCGCAGCTGCGCCGGCCCCTCGGCCGCACGGCCCACGTGGCGCTGCAGCGCGATCACGGCGCAACCGGCGGCACCCCCGGTCAGCAAGGCCGACACGCACAGCACGCCGAACACCGGGAAGGCCGCCGCCAGGGTGGCGCCCAGCGTGGCGGCCACCACCGCGATGGCGAAGGGGCGCTTGAGGCCGTGCCGGTCGGCGTAGCGGCCGGCAGGCAGCGCCAGGAACACCTGCGTGAGCGCGAACAGCGCGAGCAGCACGCCGACGGCCGCCTCGCTGTAGCCCTCGCGCAGCGCCAGCAGCGGCGCGGCCATGCGCATGCCGGCCATCACCGCGTGCAGGCACACCTGGCTGCCCACCAGCCGGGCCAGGTCGCGGCCGCCGTTCACGGCAGGGGACCCTGGGCCGGGGCGTCCGGCGTGCCCGGGGCCTCCGGCAGCAGCGCCTGGGCCTGCGCTTCGGGCAGCGACTCGACGCCCTTGAGCGCGCGCCGCATCTGGTTGGTGCGGGTGGTCGCGTTGTCCAGCGTCTCGGCGGCCTTGCGCACCTGCTCGCGCACCCGCTCGACCCAGGTGCCGTAGCGCTCGAACTCCGTCTTGACCGCGCCGAGCACCTTCCACACCTCGGAGGCCTGGCGTTCCAGCGCCAGCGTACGGAACCCCATCTGCAGGCTGTTGAGCATGGCCAGCAAGGTCGTGGGCCCGGCCAGCGTGACGCGGTGGTCGCGTTGCAGCTGGTCCACCAGGCCGGGGCGGCGCAGCACCTCGGCGTAGAGGCTCTCGACCGGCAGGAACAGCACCGCGAAATCGGTGGTGTGCGGCGGGCACAGGTAGCACTCGGCAATGGAGCGGGCCTCCTGGCGGATGCGCTGCTCCAGGGCGCGCGAGGCGGCATCGGCGGCGGCCGGATCGGCCCGGTCCTGGGCCTCGAGCAGGCGCTCGTAGTCCTCGCGCGGGAACTTGGCGTCGATCGGCAGCCACACCGGCTCGCCCTCCAGCCGGCCCGGCAGGCGCACCGCGAAGTCCACCCGCTGGTTGCTGTGCGGCCGCGTCTCGACCTGGCGGCCGTACTGCTCGGGCACCAGCACCTGCTCGAGCAGCGCCTGCAACTGCACCTCGCCGAAGACGCCGCGGGTCTTCACGTTGGCCAGCACGCGCTGCAGGTCGCCCACGCCCTGGGCCAGCACCTGCATCTCGCCCAGACCCTTGTGCACCTGCTCCAGCCGCTCGGCCACTTGGCGGAAGCTCTCGCCCAGCCGGGTCTCCAGCGTGGCCTGCAGCTTCTCGTCGACGGTGCGACGCATCTCGTCGAGCTTGGCCGCGTTGCCCTGCTGCAGGCTGGCCAGCTGCACCTCGAGCGTGGCACGCACCTCGGCCAGCCGGCGGGCGTTGGCCTCGGACAGCCCCTGCAGCTGGGTGGCCAGCGTGTCGCCCAGCGTCTTCTGCAGCAGCGCCAGCTGCTGCGCGAAGGCATCGATCTGCGCATTCTGGGTGCGGGTGGCTTCCCCGGCCTGGCGCAGCAGGGTGTCCTGGAAGGTCGCCAGCGTGTGGGTGACCTCCTGCCGGGTGCCGCGGGCCGATGCGGCGATCTCGGCGCGCAGTTCGCGCTCGAGCCGCTCGCCCGAGGCCAGCAGCTCGGCACGGCCGTCGGCCGGCCGGCGCAGCAGCAGCACCAGCTGCAGCGCCAGCACGAGCAGCAGCAACACGCCCCCGGTGCCGAGCACCGCGGGCAGCCAGCCGGGCAAGCCGGTCAGGCCAGCACCTCCGGGTTCAGCGGGGTCAGCGGCTTGCCGTGCACCAGGAAGCCGATCAGGTTGTCGGCCGCCAGGTGGGCCATGGCCTTGCGGGTGGGCACGGTGGCGCTGGCGATGTGCGGCGTGAGCACGACGTTGGGCACCGTCAGCAGGTCGGGATGGACCTTGGGCTCGCCTTCGAACACGTCCAGGCCGGCGGCCGCGATGCGCCGCTCGCGCAGCGCCTGGGCCAGTGCGGCGTCGTCGACGATGCCGCCGCGCGCGATGTTGACCAGGGTGGCCGTGGGCTTCATCTGCGCCAGCTCGGCCGCGCCGATGGCGTGGTGCGAGGCGGCCGAGTACGGCAGCACCAGCACCAGGTGGTCGGCCTGCCGCAGCAGCTCCTCCTTCGAGACATAGCTGGCCCCGCAGGCCGCCTCGGTCGCCGCGTCGAGCCGGCTGCGGTTGTGGTAGACCACCCGCATGCCGAAGCCGTGCGCGCCGCGCCGCGCGATGCCCTGGCCGATGCGGCCCATGCCCAGGATGCCCAGCGTGGCGCCGTGCACGTCGCTCCCGGCGAACATGTCGAACGACCACTTGGTCCACTTGCCGGCGCGCAGGTAATGCTCGCTCTCGGTCACGCGGCGGGCCGTGGCCATCAGCAGCGCGAAGCCGAAGTCGGCCGTGGTCTCGGTCAGCACGTCGGGCGTGTTGGTGCCCAGCACCTTGGCCGAGGTCATCGCGGGCAGGTCGAAGTTGTTGAAGCCCACGGCCATGTTGGCCACGATCTTCAGCTGCGGGCAGGCACGCACCAGATCGGCGTCGATGCGCTCGCCGCCGGTGGTGAAGGCCCCCGCCTTGCCCTGCAGCTTCGCGAGCAGCTGCTCGCGGCTCCAGGCCTCGTCGGCCTGGTTGTGCTCGACCTCGAAGTGCTGCGCGAGCTTGTCGATCACCTCGGGGAAGACGGCGCGGGCGACCAGGATGGCGGGTTTGGGCATGGCTGTTGTCTCTCTCTCGTCTCGTGTGTGGATGGCTTCAGCGGAACCAGATCAGCGTCATGGCGGCGAACAGCGGCAGCAGCACCGCGCCGGACCAGGCCATGTAGCCGAAGAAGCTGGGCATTCTGACACCGCGGTCCTCGGCGATGGCCTTGACCATCAGGTTCGGCGCGTTGCCGATGTAGGTGTTGGCGCCCATGAAGACGGCGCCGGCCGAGATCGCCGCCAGGGTGGGGGCGAGCGTGGTCATGAGCACCGCGGGATCACCCCCCGCGGTGTTGAAGAACACCAGGTAGGTCGGGGCGTTGTCGAGGAAGGACGACAGCGCGCCGGCGGCCCAGAAGTACATCGCCGGATCGGGGCTGCCGTCGGCGCGCGTCACCGCCCGGATCACGGCGGCGAACGGTCCATCGACACCGGCGCGCAGCATCGCGATGACGGGGATGATGGTCAGGAAGATGCCGGCGAACAGCCGGGCGACCTCCTGCATCGGCGCCCAGCTGAACTGGTTGGCCTCGTGCACCGCGCGCGGGGTCAGCCGCAGGGACGCGAAGGTGATTGCCACGAGGCCGAGGTCGCGCAGCAGGCCGGGCAGGCCGACCTCGGTGCCCGCCACCTCGAACGCGACGCCGGGCTTCCAGAAGCCCGACACCAGGACGAGCGCGACGATGCACGCGAGCAGCCAGAAGTTGCGCGCGCCGGCGAAGCCGATGCCCCGGGTGTCGGGGGTGGGGTCGACCGGCAGCGCCTCCTCGCGCCGCCGCCAGTACCAGGCATCGAGCAGCCAGAAGCCGCCCAGCAGCGCGCCGACGAGGAACAGCGTCTCGGGAAAGATGTGCTGGACGGTCCAGAAGAAGTCGACGCCCTTGAGGAAGCCCAGGAACAGCGGCGGGTCGCCCAGCGGGGTCAGCGAGCCGCCGGCGTTGGAGACGATGAAGATGAAGAACACGACGACGTGCGCCTTGTGGCGGCGGCTGTCGTTGGCCCGGATGAGCGGCCGGATCAACAGCATGGACGCACCGGTGGTTCCCATGACGCTGGCCAGCACCGCGCCGGTGGCCAGGATGGCGGTGTTGGTGCCCGGGCTGCCGTGCAGGTTGCCGCGCACGAAGATGCCGCCGGCCACGGTGAAGAGCGCGGTCAGCAGGATCACGAAGGGGACGTACTCAGCCAGCAGCGCGTGGACGAAGGCCGTGCCTGCCGCCGCCGGGCCGAACACGGCGGCGAAGGGCAGCAGGAAGGCTGCCGCCCAGGCAGCGGTGATCTTGCCGTCGTGGTGGTGCCACACCGAGGGGGCCAGCAGCGGACACAAGGCGACGGACAGCAGGATGCCCGCGAAGGGCACGCCCCACAGGGGCGAGAGCTGGCGGCCGTCGATGTCGGCGGCCAGGGCGAGCTGCGGCAGCAGCAGGGCCAGCGCCAGGGCAACTGGTCGCGCGTGGCTCACGGAGACTCCTCGGTGTGTTGGCGTGCGTGCCGGCATCGGGGCACGGCGCGGGCGGCGCGAGCATAACGAAGCCAGCAGGGCCACAGGGGGCGCCGGCCTGTCGTCCGGCTCCTACCCCGGGCACCCGGGCTGTCCGACCGGCCCGGCTCGGCGGTGGCGCCAAGCTGCGTGCAGCGGCGGTCCTGGACAGCCCGTCGCGGCGGGCCGGGCGGCAGACCGGCTCCTTGCGCAGGGGGCGCGGCGCCGTGGCACCGGCACCGCGCCCTTCTTTTTGGCCCGTGCGTCAGTCCACCCAGCGGGTGAACGCGGCGACCGGCTCGCGCGGCGTGTGGAAGCCGTTGACCAGGGCCGCCTCGTCGGCATGGCCCAGCGCCATGCCGCACACCAGCATCTCGTCGGGCCCTGCGCCCACGTGCGGCAGGATGATCCTGGCGAAACCGTTCCAGGCCGCCTGCGGACAGGTGTGCAGTCCCTCGGCACGGGCCGCCACCATCAGGGTCTGCAGGAACATGCCGTAGTCGACGAGCGAGCCGCGGCCCATGACCTTGTCGACGGTGAAGATCAGCCCGACGGGCGCATCGAAGAAGCGGAAGTTGCGCTGGTGCTGCGCATGCATCCGGTCCTTGTCGCCCTTGCCGATGCCCAGCAGGCCGTACAGGCTCCAGCCGTTCTCGCGCCGGCGGTCGATGTAGGGCGAGACCCACTGCTGCGGGTAGTAGTCGTACTCCTCCCGGTACTCGGCAGCGAGACCGGGGTCGGCGCGGATCGCGTCGTGGGCGGCGCAGACCTTGTCGACCAGGCCGTCGCGCGCGGCGCCCTGCAGCACGTAGACCTTCCAGGGCTGGGTGTTCGTGCCCGACGGTGCGCGCGCGGCCAGGGCGAGCAGGCGCTCGACGGTGGCGCGCGGCACGGGCGTGGGCAGGAAGGCGCGGGCCGAGAAGCGGCTCTCGATGGCGGCCGCCACGCTGGCGGGGTCCTGGATGCGGGTGGAGACCTGGCTCATTGCAACTCCTGCAGCACGCGGCGCAAGGTGTCGGGCAGCGGCACCGGGCGTCGGGTGGCGCGGTCGACGTAGACGTGGACGAAATGGCCGCGCGCGGCCGTGGTGGGGGCGCCGGCCGCGAACAGGCCGACCTCGTAGCGCACGCTGGAGCTGCCCAGGCGGGCCACGCGGATGCCGGCCTCGACCTGTTCGGGGAACGCCAGCGGCGCGAAGTAGTTGCACTGCGTCTCGACCACCAGGCCGATCACCCCGCCGCCATGGATGTCCAGGGCGCCGCGCTCGATCAGGTGGGCGTTCACGGCGGTGTCGAACCAGCCGTAGTAGACGACGTTGTTGACGTGGCCGTAGACGTCGTTGTCGGCCCAGCGGGTGGTGATGCTGCGCCAGGCCTTGTAGGCGCTGCGCGGCTCGGGCTGGGGCTTGGCGGCCGGTATGTCGCTCATCGGCGGCGATTCTGCCAGCGCTGCCAGTACTGCACGGCGACGCCGAAGGTGTTGACCTGGGCCTGCACGGTGTCCTCCAGCCGCTTGCCGTAGCCCCCCGCCATCGCGAAGGCCAGCGGCACGCCGCGCTGCCAGGCCCAGTCGAACACCCGGCGGTCTCGCGCCTCCAGGCCGTCCCAGCTGAGCTTGAGCCGGCCCAGCCGGTCGCCCTCGTGCGGGTCGGCGCCGGCCAGGTAGATCACCAGGCCGGGATCGAAGCGGCGCTCGAGCGTGTCGAGCGCCTGCTCCAGCGCCTCAAGGTACTCGGCGTCGCCGCAGCCGTCGGGCAGGTCGATGTCCAAGTCCGACGCCTCCTTGCGGAAGGGGAAGTTCTTCTGGCCGTGCAGCGACAGGGTGAACACGCTGGGATCGCCGCGGAAGATCTTCGCGGTGCCATTGCCCTGGTGCACGTCCAGGTCGACGACGGCCACGCGCAGGCGGCGCCCTTGGCGCAGTTGCTCGGCCTGCATCAGGCGGGCGGCGACGGCGGCGTCGTTGAACACGCAGAACCCGCCGCCGCGGTCGGCGCTGGCATGGTGGGTGCCGCCGGCGATGTTGGCCGCGACACCGTCGGCGAAGGCCGAACGGCAGGCCGAGATCGTGGCCCCGACCGAGCGGCGGGCCCGCTCGGCCATGGCGGGACTCCAGGGAAAGCCGATCTCGCGCAGGATCAGGGGGTCGACGGTGCCGTCGGCGATGCCCTGGATGTAATGGGGATCGTGGGCCAGCGCGAGCTCGCCGTCGGTGGCCGGCAGGGCCTGGCCCAGCCGCACGGCCGGCAGCTCGGCGGCGAGCCGGTCGCGCAGCAACTGGTACTTGGCCATGGGGAACCGGTGGCCGGGCGGCAGTGGCAGCACGAACTGGGTCGCGTAATAGACCTGCATGGCCGCCGATTGTCCCGGCGCCCCGGTTCCTGGGCCCGCGCCTCTAGTTTTGTGCACCGCACAAAAAAGTGCTTGCAATGCCGCCAGTCGTCCTTACAATCCATTCCATGCTGCACTGCAACATCGGCCCGGCCGGTCAGAGCAGCGAGTTGTCCCACCCTCACCTTCCAGGAGCAATCGCATGCTGACCCCCGAACAAATCGTCGCCTCGCAAAAAGCCGCCGTCGAGACCCTCTTCGGCCTGACCACCAAGGCCTTCGAAGGCGTCGAGAAGCTGGTCGAGCTGAACCTCACCGCTTCCAAGGCCGCCCTGGCGGAAGCCGCCGGCACCACCCAGTCGATGCTGAGCGTCAAGGACGCCCAGGAACTGCTGGCCCTGCAGGCCAGCCTGATGCAGCCGCTGGCCGAGAAGACCTCGGCCTACAGCCGCCACCTGTACGACATCGCCTCGGGCACCGGCTCCGAGTTCGGCAAGGCCTTCGAGTCGCAGGCCGCCGACCTGCAGAAGAAGTTCATGGCCGTGGTCGACAACGCCGCCAAGAACGCGCCCGCCGGTTCCGAGACCGCCGTGGCCGTGTTCAAGAGCGCCGTGGCTGCCGGCAACAACGCCCTGGAATCGGTGCAGAAGGCTGTCAAGCAGGCTTCCGAAGTGGCCGAGGCCAACTTCAACGCCGTCGCCAGCACCGCGGTGAACGCCACCAAGGCCACCACCGCCAAGGCCAAGCGCTGAAGCACACCCCTTGAAACGGGCGTCCGTGCCGCCATGTCTGGTCGGCACGGAACTCCCGGGGCCCCCGCGCCTCCAACAGCGCACCGTGCGCGTGGCACGGGAGCCCTTCAGGTTGTCTCCTCGGGTCCTTTCGCAACCTCTCACGAGGTTCAGGGATCCTTCAGGCCCGGATCGCAAGATCCGGGCCTTTTTTCTGGCCGCCGCTCAGCCTGCCTTGGCGGCCAGCGCGGCCTTGAGCTGCGGCAGCGCGCGCAGCATCGCCGCGCGGCCCGCCTCGACCGCACGGCGGCGGGCGCCGAAATCCGCGCTGCCGACGCCGACCAGGGCCGGGCGCACCACCACCTCGGCCTCGCGCAGTTCCCAGCGGTTGATGCTCTTGCCCATGATCGCGAAGGTCTGCAGCAGGATCTGCAGCGGGTCGCCCGACGGGTTGCCTTCGGGCGCGGCCGAGATGTCGACAGCCACCACGATGTCGGCCCCCATCTGGCGCGCAAAGCGCACCGGCACCGGCGCGACCAGCCCTCCGTCGACGAACTCGGTGCCGTTGATGCGCACGGGCAGGAAGACCGCCGGCACCGCGCTGGACGCACGCACGGCCGTGCCGGTGTCGCCGCGCTGGAACAGCACGCCTTCGCCGGTGTCCAGCCGCGTCGCGACGATGCCCAGCGGCAGCGCCATCTGCTCGATGGTGCGGTTCGCCGCCAAGCCATTGACGTAGCGCGCCAGTGCCTCGCCGCGCAACAGGCCGCGGTTGAACAGGGGCAGCGTCCAGTCGGTGATGGCCGCCTCGTCCATGCTCTCGGCCACCTGCTGCAGCTGGGCGCCGTTGCGCCCCGAGGCATAGAGCGCCGCCACAAGGCTTCCGGCCGAGGTGCCGACCACCAGGTCGGGCTTCAACCCCGCCTCCTCCAGCACCTGGATCACGCCCACGTGGGCGAAGCCCCGTGCCGCGCCGCCTCCGAGCGCGAGTCCGACCTTGGGCTTGGGCGGCGGCGCGACCACGGCAGGAGGCTGGACGGGTGGCGGCGAGATGACCGGCGGGACCGGACCGGTGGCACAGCCAGACAACACAAGACCCAGCACGCCGGCCGAGAAATAACTAAGAATGATTCTCATTTGATTTATCATCTCGCCCGTTCCACTTCCACCCTTCCTCGGAGCGTTCTCCCCATGCAAGTGAAAGCGATCGCCGCCCTCGTGACCGTGGCCGCGGCAGCCCTGGGTGCCCAGGCCCAGGAACAGGTCCTGAACCTCTACTCCGCCCGCCATTACTCGACCGACGAGGCGCTGTACAGCAACTTCACCAAGGCCACCGGCATCCGCATCAACCGGGTGGACTCCGACGACGCCGGCATTCTCGCCCGCCTCAAGAGCGAAGGCGCCGCCTCGCCGGCCGACGTGATCCTGCTGGTCGACGCCGCCCGCCTGCACAAGGGCGAGGTCGACGGGCTGTTCCGACCCGTCAAGTCGAAGCTGCTCGAGGACGCGATCCCGGCCCAGTACCGCGGCACCCCGACGGCCGACGGCTCGGCCTGGTACGGCTTCTCCACCCGCGCCCGCGTCGTGGTCTATGACAAGCTCAAGGTCAAGCGCGAGGACGTCGACACCTACGAGGAACTGGGCGATCCCAAGAACAAGGGCAAGGTCTGCATCCGCTCGGGCTCGCATCCCTACAACCTGTCGCTGTTCGGCGCCGTCGCCGAGCACCTGGGCAGCGACGCCAAGGCGCAGGACTGGCTCAAGGGCGTCAAGGACAACCTGGCGCGCGACCCCAAGGGCGGCGACACCGACCAGATCAAGGCCGTCGCGGCCGGCGAGTGCCAGGTCGCGGTGAGCAACACCTACTACATCGCCCGCATGCTGCGCTCGGGCAACCCGGAGGACCGGGCGGTGATGGAGAAGGTCGGCATCGTGTTCCCCAACCAGCAGTCCTGGGGCACGCACCTGAACATCGCCGGCGGCGCCGTGGCCAGGAACAGCAAGAACCCGCAGGCCGCGGTGCGCTTCCTCGAGTACCTGGCCAGCCCCGAGGCGCAGAACTACTTCGCCAACGGCAACAACGAGTGGCCCACCGCCAAGGGCGTGAAGGTGAGCAACCCCGCGCTGGCCGCGATGACGAACAACGGCGACTTCAAGGCCGAGACCATCCCGCTGTCCACGGTGGGCGCCAACCAGGTCAAGATCCAGCAGATGCTCGACCGCGTCGGGTTCAAGTGACCCTGACGGGCCGCCGGCTCTCAGGGTCATCCCCGCGCAGGCGGGGATCCACGCGCTCCCACCGGAGCCTCTAGCCAAGGGCCGCACCAGCGGCCCTTGGCCGTTCATGCCCCCCCCTGCTTGCCGCCATAATTGACGTGCACGTCAACTCACCCCCACAGGAGAACACATGGACATCAAGGGCAAGGTCTTCATCGTCACCGGCGGCGCCTCGGGCCTGGGAGAAGGCACCGCACGCATGCTGGCGGCCGAAGGCGCGAAGGTGGTCATCGCCGACATGCAGGTCGACAAGGGCGAGGCCGTCGCGCAGGAGATTGGCGGCGCCTTCGTCAAGTGCGACGTGAGCCAGGAGGCCGACGGCCAGGCCGTGGTGGCCAAGGCCGTGTCCATGGGCAAGCTGATGGGCCTGGTGAACTGCGCCGGCATCGCGCCGGCCGAGAAGACCGTGGGCAAGAACGGCGCCCACAACCTGGCCCTGTACACCAAGGTGATCATGGTCAACCTGGTGGGCACCTTCAACATGACCCGCCTGGCCGCCGACGCCATGAGCAAGAACGAGCCGGAGCCCACCGGCGAGCGCGGCTGCATCATCTCCACCGCCTCGGTGGCGGCCTACGACGGCCAGATCGGCCAGGCCGCCTACAGCGCCTCCAAGGGCGGCGTGGTCGGCATGACCCTGCCGATCGCGCGCGACCTGTCGCGCAACGGCATCCGCAACATGACCATCGCCCCGGGCATCTTCGGCACGCCCATGATGTTCGGCATGCCCAAGGAAGTGCAGGACTCGCTGGCCGCCGCGGTGCCCTTCCCCTCGCGCCTGGGCACGCCGCAGGACTACGCCAAGCTGGCCAAGCACATCCTCGAGAACGACATGCTCAACGGCGAGGTGATCCGCCTGGACGGCGCGATCCGCCTGGCCCCGCGCTGAGGCCCCGGCCCGCCGCCCTGCCCGGCGGCGGCGCGTCGGCATCGCCGTCCCGATCCCGATCCCGATCCCGAGGAGACAGCATGCGCGCCCCCATCGCCGTCCTCGCCCTGGCCGCGCTGCTCGCGGCCTGCGCCGGCCCGGCACCGCGCAACCTGCGCTACGAGCCGCCGGACCAGCCCGAGGCTGCGTCGGGGACGATCGACAAGCCGGGCTGGACCACGCGCCGCACGGCCGTGGCGGCGGCCAACCCGCTGGCCACCGACGCCGGCCACCAGGTGCTGCGCGCCGGCGGCTCGGCCGTCGATGCCGCGATCGCCGTGCAGATGGTGCTGACGCTGGTCGAGCCGCAGTCCAGCGGCATCGGCGGCGGTGCCTTCCTGCTGCACTGGGACGGCCGCCGCGTCCAGGCCTACGACGGCCGGGAAACCGCGCCGGCCGCAGCCGACGAGCGCCTGTTCCTCGCGGCCGACGGCCGGCCCATGCCCTTCGTCGAGGCGGTCGTCGGGGGCCGCGCGGTGGGCGTGCCGGGCGCGGTGCGCATGCTGGAACTGGCCCACCGGGAGCACGGACGCCTGCCCTGGGCGACGCTGTTCCAGCCGGCGATCCGGCTGGCCGAGGACGGTTTCCCCATCGGTTCCCGGCTGCACACGCTGCTGAAGGCCGAGCAGCACCTGCGCAAGGACCCGGTCGCCGCAGCCTACTTCTACCGCGCGGACGGCGAGCCGCACGCGGTGGGCACCCGGCTGCGCAATCCGCAACTGGCTGCCGTGCTGCGACGCATCGCTGCCGACGGCTCGCACGCCCTGCACGAGGGCGACATCGCGCAGGCCATCGTCGAGAAGGTGCGCAGCCATCCCACCAACCCGGGTCGCCTCACGCTCGCCGACCTCGCGGGCTACCAGCCGAGAAAGCGCGAGGCCCTGTGCACCGACTGGCGCGCGCAGGAGCGCGACTGGCGGGTCTGCGGCTTCCCGCCGCCCAGTTCGGGAGGGATCGCCGTCGGCCAGATCCTGGGCATGCTCGCCCACACCCCGGCCACCACGCTGCCGCTGCAGGACGGCCTGCCCTCCGCGGACTGGCTGCACCTGTACACCGAGGCCGCGCGCCTGGCCTTCGCCGACCGGGCGCAGTACCTGGGCGACCCCGACTTCGTGCAGCCGCCGGCCGGCCGCTGGGCCAGCCTGCTCGATCCGGCCTACCTGGCGCAGCGCGCCAGCCTGATCGGCCCGCAGAGCATGAAAGTGGCACAGCCCGGCCAACCCGGTGCGTTGCGCACGTCGCACGCACCCATGCCGGACCAGCCCGAGTCCGGCACCTCGCACATCTCCATCGTCGACGCCGACGGCAACGCGCTGGCCCTGACCACCACCATCGAGGACCAGTTCGGCGCACGCCAGATGGTGCGCGGCTTCCTGCTGAACAACGAGCTCACCGACTTCAGCTTCGCGCCCGCGGACGCGCAGGGCCGGCCGGTGGCCAACCGGGTCGAGCCGGGCAAACGGCCGCGCTCGTCGATGGCGCCCACGCTGGTCTTCGAGCAGCCCTCGGGGCGGCTGGCCATGAGCGCCGGCAGCCCGGGCGGCGCCTGGATCATCCACTACACCGCCAAGACCCTGGTCGGCGTGCTGCAGTGGGGTTTGACGCCGCAGCAGGCCGTCGGCCTGCCCAATTTCGGCTCGCTCAACGGACCGACGCTGCTGGAGGACAAGCGCTTTCCCGCGTCCACGCTCGAGGCCCTGCGTGCCCGGGGCGCCGAGGTGCGCGAGCAGCCCCTGACCAGCGGCCTGCAGGCGATCAGCCGCGGGCAGGTGAACGGCGAGCCGGTGTGGCTGGGCGGCGCCGACCCGCGGCGCGAAGGCGTGGTGCTGGGGGACTGACGCGCCCGGGCGGGCTCAGACGTCGATCGCGGCGGCCGAGCCGGCCTGCTTGCGCAGCTCGAACTTCTGGATCTTGCCGGTCGAGGTCTTGGGCAGCTCACCGAACACCACGGCCCGGGGCACCTTGAAGCCGGCGAGGTGGCGCTTGCAGTGGGCCACGATGTCGGCGGCGGTCACGTCGGCGCCGGCCTTGAGCTCGACGAAGGCACAGGGCGTCTCGCCCCACTTGGGATCGGGCTTGGCCACCACCGCGGCGGCCAGCACGGCCGGGTGCCGGTACAGCACGTCCTCGACCTCGATGGACGAGATGTTCTCGCCGCCCGAGATGATGACGTCCTTGCTGCGGTCCTTGATCTTGATGTAGCCGTCGGGGGACTGCACCGCCAGGTCGCCGGTGTGGAACCAGCCGCCCGCGAAGGCATCCTGCGTGGCCTTGGGGTTCTTCAGGTAGCCCTTCATCGTGATGTTCCCGCGGAACATGATCTCGCCCATGGTCTCGCCGTCCCAGGGCACCGGCTGCATGGTCTGCGGATCCAGCACGCGCGCGCCCTGCTGCAGGTGGTAGCGCACGCCCTGGCGGGCGTTCAGCCGGGCCCGCTCGCCGATGTCCAGCGTGTCCCACGCCGGGTGCTTGGGGCAGGCCGTGGCCGGCCCGTAGACCTCGGTCAGGCCGTACACGTGCGTGAGGTCGAAGCTCAGCCGCTCCATGCCCTCGATCATCGACGCCGGCGGCGCCGCACCGGCCACCATGGCCTTGACGCCGCGGGGCAGCCGCGCCTTCAGCGCCTCGGGCGCGTTGACCAGCAACGAATGCACGATGGGCGCGCCGCAGTAGTGGGTCACGCCGTGCCGTTCGATGGCGTCGACCATCGCCTGGGCCTCGACGCGGCGCAGGCAGACGTTGACGCCGGCCCGCGCCGCCAGCGTCCAGGGGAAGCACCAGCCGTTGCAGTGGAACATCGGCAGGGTCCACAGGTAGACCGCGTGCTTGGGCATGTCCCACTCGAGGATGTTCGAGATGGCATTCGTGGCCGCGCCGCGGTGGTGGTAGACGACCCCCTTGGGGTTGCCGGTGGTGCCGCTGGTGTAGTTCAGCGCGATCGCGTCCCACTCGTCCTCGGGCATGCGCCAGGCGTAGGCCGGGTCGCCGCCTGCCAGCAGGTCCTCGTAGGTGGTCTGGCCGATGCGCGGCGCCTCGCCGGTCCACAGCGCGTCCTCGACGTCGACCACCAGCAGCGGCTCCGTGCGCTGCCGCAGGGCCAGCGCCTTGCCCATCACCGGCGCGAACTCGGGGTCGACGATCACGGCCTTGGCCTCGCCGTGGTCGAGCATGAAGGCGATGCTCTCGGGATCCAGCCGCGTGTTCAGCGTGTTGAGCACCGCGCCGGCCATGGGGATGCCGAAATGCGCCTCGACCATGGGCGGCGTGTTGGGCAGCATCACCGCCACCGTATCGCCGCGGCCGATGCCGCGCGCCACCAGCGCCGAGGCCAGGCGCCGGCACCGCTGGTCCACCTCGGCCCAGGTGCGGCGCAGGTCCCCGTGCACCACCGCCAGCCGGCCGGGGTAGACCTCGGCGGCCCGCTCGAGGAACACCAGCGGTGTCATCGGCGTGAAGTTGGCCGCGGTGCGCGGCAGGTCCTGGTCGAAGATTCCGGTCATGCGCTCGTTCTCCTGGGGCGGTGCGCGGCGGGCGGGCACCCGTCGGCGAGAATACCAAGCCGATGGCCATCCCCCAGCCGTTCATCCAGGACCTGATCGCACGCGCCGACATCGTCGAGATCGTCGGCCGCCACGTGCAATTGAAGAAGACCGGCGCCAACTTCTCGGGGCTGTGTCCCTTCCACGCCGAGAAGAGCCCCTCGTTCACCGTCAGCCCGAGCAAGCAGTTCTTCCACTGCTTCGGCTGCGGCAAGCACGGGAACGCGATCGGGTTCCTGATGGAGCACGCGGGCATGGGCTTCATCGACGCGGTCAAGGACCTGGCCGGCCAGTACGGCCTGGAGGTCCCCGAGGACGACCGCTCCCCTCAGGAGCGCGAGCGCGCCGCCCAGGAGCGCCAGAAGCAGACCACCCTGAGCGACGTGCTCGAGAAGGCCGGCGCGGCCTACCGGGCCCACCTGCGCAACGCGCCCCGCGCCATCGACTACCTCAAGGGCCGCGGTGTCTCGGGCGCCATCGCCAAGCAGTTCGGGCTGGGGTACGCCCCCGAGGGCTGGCGCAGCCTGGCCAGCGTCTTCCCGCAGTACGACGACCCGTTGCTGGCCGAGAGCGGCCTGGTGATCGTGAACGAGGAGGACGACAAGCGCTACGACCGCTTCCGCGACCGCGTCATGTTCCCGATCCGCAACGTCAAGGGCGAGTGCATCGGTTTCGGCGGCCGGGTGCTGGGCGACGAGAAGCCCAAGTACCTGAACTCGCCGGAGACGCCGGTGTTCAGCAAGGGCCGCGAGCTGTACGGCCTGTACGAGGCGCGCAACCACCTGCGCGAGGCCGGCTACGTGCTGGTGACCGAGGGCTACATGGACGTGGTGGCACTGGCGCAGCTGGGCTTCCCGAACGCGGTGGCGACCCTGGGCACCGCCTGCACCACCGAGCACGTGCACAAGCTGTTCCGCTTCACCGACAGCGTGGTGTTCAGCTTCGACGGCGACGCCGCGGGCCGCCGGGCCGCGCGCAAGGCGCTCGAGGGCGCCCTGCCCTATGCCACCGACGTGCGCAGCGTGAAGTTCCTGTTCCTGCCGGCCGAACACGACCCCGACAGCTACATCCGCGCGGAGGGGCGCGAGGCCTTCGCCCGCTGCGTCGCGCAGGCCGTGCCGCTGTCGCGCTTCCTGCTGGAGGTCGCGCGCACCGACTGCGACCTGGCCACGGCCGAGGGACGCGCGCACTTCGCGGCCAATGCCAAGCCCCTGTGGCAGCAGCTGCCCGACGGCGCGCTCAAGCGCCAGCTGCTGGGCGAGATCGCCGAGCAGGTCCAGCTCGACCCACGGGACCTCGACGGGCTGTGGAACGGCCGGCCACCCGGCGGCGGGCGCGAGCGCCGGTCACCCCGGGCCGACGGCGAGCCGCGCCGCGAGGCGGGCGAGCGCGAGGGTGGCCGCCGGGGCCGCTGGCGCGAGGAGTCCGCACCGGCGCCGCGCCCCCTGCCGGGCCGCCGGCCGCCGGTCAGCCGTCCCGACAACGCCGGGCGGCTGCTGCTGGGCCACGCCGAGGCCTGGGAGCGCCTGACCGACGAGGACCATGCCCTGCTGTGCGGCTTGCCCGCGCCGCACGGCGAGCTGTTCGCCTGGCTGGATGCGCAGGTCCACGACCAGGGTCCGCTGCCCTGGGGCCACCTGCACGCGTCGCTGCGCGGCCATGCGCTGGCGGCGCTGGCCGACCGGCTGATGGCCGACGCACCGGCCGAGCCGCCGCCGCTGTCGGAGGCACTGGCCGAACTGCGCGACCTGCTCGACCGCATGCTGGTCGAGCGGCTCAAGGCCGAGGAGACGGCCGCGCTGGAGGCCGGCGACCATGCGCGCTATCGCGACCTGCACGCCCGCCGCCGCGCGCTGCAGGGCGCCGCCTGAGCGGCCCGGCCCCGCACGGCACGCCCGCGGCCGGGCTTGAAATCCGGGCCGCCGCTATAATGTGCGGTTTGTCAGCGGCAAGAGCGACAGCAGCACCTCCGGACCGGCCGACCGTCGCGCACACGCGCACCACCGAGCCACCACACCGCAAGGACTGCACACCAAATGTTCGCCCACCCATCTTGCCCATGAGGTCGCGCCGTCCGGCACCGGATGGCCTGCCTCGTCGCCCGCGCCGGGAAGTGTTGGCGCATCCAGTTTCCGCAGTCCAGTCGTCCGAGGTGTCGTCCATGCCCGCATCGAAGTCCGCGAAGCTCGCCAAGCCGGCCGCCAAACCCGCCGCCAAGCCCGCGTCGAAGTCCGCCGCGAAACCTGCGGCCACCAAGACCGTCAAACCTGCTTCGCCTGCCAAGGCGCCGCTGAAGGTCGTCAAGACCGCCGCCGCCGAAGCCGCCAGCAAGTCACCGAAAGCCAAGCCCGTGCCCAGCAGTACCAAGACCGCCACCAAGGACAAGGCCGAGAAGGCCACCGCCAAGGACGACCTGAAGAAGACCAAGGCCGCCGCCCCCGCCGAAGCCGCCGAGGCGCCCGCCAAGAAGAAGCCGGGCCGCCCGCCCAAGTCGGCCGCCGCCGACACCGACGCGTCGGCCAAGGCGCCCGCCAAGCGCGGCCGCAAGCCCAAGGCCGCGGCTGCCGCCGGCGGCAAGGACGTGGACGAGGTCGAGGACCTGTCGGACATCGAGGAAGAGTTCGCCGAGGAGCCGGCCGCCGTCGAGACCACGACGACCGAGAAGGCCAAGCCGCTGCGCATGAAGATCAGCAAGGCCAAGGAACGGGCCTTGATGAAGGAATTCGGCCTGGACGAGACCGTCCTGTCCGAAGAGGAGATGACCAAGCGTCGCCAGCGCCTGAAGACGCTGATCACGCTGGGCAAGACGCGCGGCTACCTGACCCACGGCGAGATCACCGACCACCTGCCCGAGAAGCTGGTCGATGCCGAGACCCTCGAGGTCGTGGTCACCATGCTGAACGACCTGGGCGTGGCGGTGTACGAGCAGACGCCCGACGCCGAGATGCTGCTGCTGAACAACACGACGCCCACCGCGGCGACCGTGGAGGAAGCCGAGGAGGAGGCCGAGGCGGCCCTGTCCACGGTCGACAGCGAGTTCGGCCGCACCACCGACCCCGTGCGCATGTACATGCGCGAGATGGGCACGGTGGAGCTGCTCACGCGCGAGGGCGAGATCGAGATCGCCAAGCGCATCGAGGGCGGCCTGATGGCGATGATGGAGGCGATCTCCGCCTCGCCCGCCACCATCGCCGCGATCCTGGAGATGGCCAAGGACATCCGCGAGGGCAAGGTCGTCATCTCCACCGTGGTGGACGGCTTCAGCAACCCGAACGAAGCCGACGACTACGTGGCCGAGGAGGACTTCGACGAGTTCGACGCCGACGACGACGACGACGGCAACGGCGGCTCCAAGGCGCTGACCAAGAAGCTCGAGGAGCTCAAGTCGCAGGCCCTGGAGCGCTTCGAGCGCATCGCCGGCCTGTTCGAGAAGGTCCACAAGGTCTACGACAAGGAAGGCTGGGGCACCCCCGCCTACCAGAAGGCCCAGAAGGCGCTGTCCGAGGAGCTGATGACCATCCGCTTCACGGCCAAGACCATCGAGAAGCTGTGCGACATGGTGCGCGGCCAGGTCGACGACGTGCGCAAGAAGGAGCGCGAGCTGCGCCGCATCATCGTCGACAAGTGCGGCATGCCCCAGGAGACCTTCATCAAGGAGTTCCCGCCCAACCTGCTGAACCTCAAGTGGGTCGAGAAGCAGGCCGCGGCCGGCAAGCCCTGGAGCACGGTGATCGCCCGCAACATTCCGCCGATCCAGGAGCTGCAGCAGAAGCTGGCCGACGTGCAGTCGCGCGTGGTGGTGCCGCTGCACGAGCTCAAGGAGATCAACAAGCGGATGAACGAGGGCGAGGCCTCGTCGCGCGAGGCCAAGAAGGAGATGATCGAGGCCAACCTGCGCCTGGTGATCTCGATCGCCAAGAAGTACACCAACCGCGGCCTGCAGTTCCTGGACCTGATCCAGGAGGGCAACATCGGCCTGATGAAGGCGGTCGACAAGTTCGAATACCGCCGCGGCTACAAGTTCTCGACCTACGCGACGTGGTGGATCCGCCAGGCCATCACGCGC
Source organism: Comamonadaceae bacterium (assembly GCA_027484575.1). Lineage (GTDB taxonomy): Bacteria > Pseudomonadota > Gammaproteobacteria > Burkholderiales > Burkholderiaceae_C > Ramlibacter. The sequence goes on along the minus strand of JAIXSQ010000011.1, from coordinate 63 downwards.
TCGATCGCCGACCAGGCGCGCACCATCCGCATCCCGGTGCACATGATCGAGACGATCAACAAG
>JAIXSQ010000004.1 GCA_027484575.1 Comamonadaceae bacterium | reverse complement strand
CCGCGCAGGCCGCTGCCCCCGCGCCGGCCGCGCCGGCGCCCGCCGCGCCCGTGGCCGCAGCGCCGGCCGCCGCCCCCGCGAGCGCCGGCCCGGTCGAGGTCCGCGTGCCCGACATCGGCGACTTCAAGGACGTGGCCGTCATCGAGGTGCTGGCTCAGCCGGGCGACACCCTCCGGGTCGAGCAGTCGCTGCTGACCGTCGAATCCGACAAGGCCTCGATGGAGATCCCTTCGCCAGTGGCGGGCCGCCTGCGCGAGCTGAAGGTGAAGATCGGCGACAAGTTGAACATCGGCGACCTGATCGCGATCGTCGACGGCCAGGCCGGCGCAGCCGCGCCAGCCGCCGTGGCGGTGCCGGCAGCGCCGGCGTCGGCTCCGGCCGCCGCCCCCGTCGTCAGCGCGGCGGCGCCGGCCCCCGCCGAGCGCAGCGTCCCCACCGCCGCACTGCCGCCGCACGAGCCGGCAGCGCCCTCGGGCCAGCTGCCGCATGCCTCGCCGTCGGTGCGTAAGTTCGCGCGCGAGCTCGGCGTGCCCCTCGACGAGGTCAAGGGCACGGGCCCCAAGGGCCGCATCCTGCAGGAAGACGTGCAGGGCTTCACCAAGGCCGTGATGCGCGGCGAGGCGAGCACCCGCGCCGCCGGCGCCAAGGCGCCTGCCGCCGGTGCGGGCGGCGGCGAGGCCCTGGGCCTGCTGCCCTGGCCCAAGGTCGACTTCGCCAAGTTCGGCCCCGTCGAGCGCAAGGACCTGTCGCGCATCAAGAAGATCAGCGCGGCGAACCTGCACCGCAACTGGGTGATGATCCCGCACGTCACCAACCACGACGATGCCGACATCACCGACCTGGAGTCCTTCCGGGTCCAGCTGAACAAGGAACACGAGAAGAGCGGCGTGAAGGTCACGATGCTGGCCTTCCTCATCAAGGCCTGTGTCGCCGCGCTCAAGCAGTTCCCCGAGTTCAACAGCTCGCTGGACGGCGAGCAGCTGGTGCTCAAGAACTACTGGCACATCGGCTTTGCCGCCGACACGCCCAACGGGCTGGTGGTGCCGGTGGTGCGCGATGCCGACAAGAAGGGCATCCTGCAGATCAGCCAGGAGATGGGCGAGCTGGCCAAGAAGGCCCGTGACGGCAAGCTCGGCCCTGCCGACATGACCGGCGCGACGTTCACGATCTCCTCGCTCGGCGGCATCGGCGGGCGTTACTTCACGCCAATCATCAACGCCCCTGAAGTGGCTATCCTCGGTGTCTGTCGCAGCCAGACCCAGCCGGTCTGGGACGGCAAGCAGTTCCAGCCCCGTCTGATCCTGCCGCTGTCGCTGTCGTGGGACCATCGGGTGATCGATGGCGCCGCGGCCGCCCGCTTCAACGCCCACCTGGGCGCCGTGCTGGCGGACTTCCGCCGCGTCCTTCTCTAAGGCACAGCCGCACCACACACCACCCCATGACCACTGTCGTCGCCGTCAAGAAAGCCGGGCAGATCGCCATCGCAGCAGACACCCTCGTCACCTTCGGCGACACCATGCTTTCCCATCGCTACGAGGACAACAGCAAGATCTTCCGCGTCGACACCGAGGCCGGGCCGAGCTACATCGGCATGGCGGGTACCGTGGCGCACTTCCCGGTGCTGCGCAAGGCCATGACCTCGATGCCGCGCGAGATCCTGCAGCTGGGCAGCAAGGACGAGGTGTTCGACACCTTCACCAAGCTGCACCCGTACCTCAAGGACAACTTCTTCCTGCAGACCAAGGAAGAGGACAGCGACCCGTACGAGTCCAGCCAGTTCAGCGTGGTCATCGCCAACGCGAGCGGCATCTACGGCCTGTACAGCTACCGCGAGGTGTTCGAGTTCAAGGAGTTCTGGGGCATCGGCTCCGGGCGCAGCTTCGCGCTGGGCGCGATGCACGCGATCTACAACAAGGCCAAGACCGCCCGCGAGGTGGCAGAGGCCGGCATCACGGCAGGGTGCGAGTTCGACCGCAACTCGGCGCTGCCGTTCGATGTGTTCACGCTGAGGATGAGGGACAACAAATGAGCCTGGTGGACGTGCAGGTCCCCGACATCGGGGACTTCAAGGACGTGGCCGTCATCGAGGTGCTGGTGCGCCCGGGCGACACCATCCGCCCCGAGCAGTCGCTGGTCACGGTCGAGTCCGACAAGGCCTCGATGGAGATCCCCTCGTCGCACGGCGGCGTCGTGCGGGAGCTGAAGGTCAAGCTGGGCGACAGGGTGTCGCAGGGCACGGTGCTGCTGGTGGTCGAGGCCGCCGGCGCCGGTGCGCAGGCACCCCGGCCGGCCGCACCGGCGCCGGCCCCGGCCGCTGCGCCGGCGCCCGTGGTGACCGCTGCGCCGGCCGCGCCGTCGGCCGGTGGTGCCGACCTCGACTGCGACCTGCTGGTGCTGGGCGGCGGGCCCGGCGGCTACTCGGCCGCCTTCCGTGCCGCCGACCTGGGCATGAAGGTCGTGCTCGTCGAGCGTTATGCCACGCTGGGCGGCGTCTGCCTGAACGTGGGCTGCATCCCCTCCAAGGCGCTGCTGCACGTCGCGGCGGTGATGGACGAGGTGGCGCACTTCGAGGCATTGGGCGTGTCCTTCGGCAAGCCCCAGCTCGACCTGGACAAGCTGCGCGGCCACAAGGCCAAGGTGGTGGGCAAGCTCACCGGCGGGCTGGCGGCCATGGCCAAGATGCGCAAGGTCACGGTGCTGCGCGGCTACGGCAGCTTCCTGGACCCGCACCGCCTCGCGGTCGAGGAGACCACGGGCGAGGGCCAGGACAAGTCCGGCCGCACGCAGGTCGTCGGCTTCAAGCAGGCCGTCATCGCCGCCGGCTCGCAGGCCGTGCGCCTGCCGTTCATGCCGCAGGATCCGCGCGTGGTCGACTCCACCGGCGCGCTGGGCCTGGCCCAGGTCCCCAAGAAGATGCTGATCCTGGGCGGCGGCATCATCGGCCTGGAGATGGGCACGGTCTACTCGACCCTGGGTGCGCGCCTGGACGTGGTCGAGATGATGGACGGCCTGATGCAGGGCGCCGACCGCGACCTGGTCAAGGTCTGGCAGAAGATGAACGCGCACCGCTTCGACCGGGTCATGCTCAAGACCAAGACGGTGGGCGCCGAGGCCACGGCCGACGGCATCCTGGTGCGCTTCGAGGGCGAGCAGGCACCGGCGCAGCCGCAGCTGTACGACCTGGTGCTGCAGGCGGTGGGCCGCACGCCCAACGGCCGCCGGATCGGCGCCGACAAGGCCGGCGTCGCGGTCACGGACCGCGGCTTCATCCCGGTGGACGTGCAGATGCGCACCAACGTGCCGCACATCTACGCCATCGGCGACATCGTCGGCCAGCCGATGCTGGCCCACAAGGCGGTGCACGAGGGCCATGTCGCGGCCGAGGTGGCCGCCGGGCACAAGGCGGCCTTCGAGGCGCGCGTGATCCCCAGCGTGGCCTACACCGACCCCGAGGTGGCCTGGGTCGGCCTGACCGAGGAGCAGGCCAAGGCCCAGGGCGTCGCCGTGCGCAAGGGCCTGTTCCCCTGGTCGGCCTCGGGCCGCGCCATCGCCAACGGCCGGGACGAGGGCTTCACCAAGCTGCTGTTCGACCAGGCCAGCGGCCGCATCCTGGGCGGCGGCATCGTGGGCACGCATGCCGGCGACATGATCGGCGAGGTGGCGCTGGCCATCGAGATGGGCGCCGACGAGGTGGACATCGGCAAGACCATCCATCCGCATCCCACGCTGGGCGAGTCGATCGGCCTGGCCGCCGAGGCCGCGCACGGCACCTGCACCGACCTGCCGCCCCCGCGGCGCTGAGGCCGGCGGTGGCGCCGGCCCGGTGGCCGGCCGGTGCGCACCGCCCGACCCGGCCGCCGGTGCGGAGCCCACCGATGTTCCTCGTCAGCTGGTTGTGCCTCGCCCTCGCGGGGTGGTTCGTGTGGCGCTGGCTGCGCCGCTCGCCCGACAAGAACCCGATGGAGCAGGGCTTCCCGGGCCTCACGCTGGCGGTGCTGGCCGCCATCGGCCTGGCCGCCTACTGGCCCACGTTCAGGGCCGACCGGGCGGCGCACCGCGCCGGCATCGCGGCCTCGGTGCTGCTGGGCGAGCGGGTGGGCTATACCTGCGGCTCGCAGCTGGGCACCTTCATCGACCGGAACACCGACTTCGCCTTCGGCTACGTGCGCTGGGGCCCCGACGGGCCCGAGAAGCATTCCAAGCTGCGGCACGAGACCTGTGGCGGGCTGGTGGACTTCCTGGCCGACCTGCACCTGCGGGGGGACGCCGCAGCGCGCCAGGCCAAGGTGATCGGCGTGCACGTGGTGTCCCACGAGGCGCGCCACATGGCCGGCGAGATGTCGGAGGCCCGGGCCGAGTGCCAGGCATTGCAGCGCAATGCCCCGCTGGCGCGGGCGCTGGGCGCGAGCGAGGCGGTGGCCCGGGAACTGGCGCTGGCGTACTGGCAGGAGTTCTACCCGCGCATGGGCCCCGCCTACGCCAGCTCCGACTGCCGCCAGGGCGGCCCGCTGGACGAGAACCTGCCCGGCTCGCCCTGGAACCTGGCCCGCTGAGCGCTCAGGGCGTGCGGGTGTCGGTGCCGGCCTGCGCGGCCGGGACGCTGGCCTGCACGCGGCGTGCGCCGTCGAAGCGCCGCGCCCAGTAGCTGGTGCCCATGTCCTCGACGCGCACCTCGGCGCCCGGCTTGGGCGAGTGGATGAACTTGCCGTCGCCCACGTAGATGCCCACGTGGCTGAAGGCCCGGCGCATGGTGTTGAAGAACACCAGATCGCCCGGTTGCAGGTCCTTCTTGTCGATGGTCTCGGTGGCGGCGGCCTGCTCGTTGGCGCGGCGCGGCAGCACCAGGCCGACCGTCTGTTCGTAGATGGCCCGCACGAAGCCGCTGCAGTCGAAGCCGGTCTCGGCCGTGTTGCCGCCGCGGCGGTAGGGCACGCCCAGGAAACCCATGGCGGTCACCACCAGTTCGGAGGTGTTGCCCGTGATGCGGTCGCGCAGGTCGCCCAGCCGGCCGAACAGGCCCTTCTCGGCCATGAACCGGTTGATGTCGTCCTCGGCAGCGGGGGCGGCGAGGGCCGACCCGGCGGCCAGGAGCACCGCGGCGAAAATGCTGAGCTTGTGCATGGCCGCGGAAGGTAAGCGCGCCGTTGCCGCGAGTCAAGCGAAGTTTTCTCTGTAACTGCTTGTTTTACAAAGGAAACCTGCCTGCGAGCGCCGGCAGGATGGGCCCCTTCCGGAGATCGACATGCCTCGCCTGTTCCGTTGGATGGCGGCTGCCGTGCTGGCCGTGGGTTGCACGCTCGCGGCCGCCCAGGCCGCGCCGCGCCCCGAAGTCATCGCCGGCGGCCTGGTCCACCCCTGGGCGGTGGCCTTCCTCGCCGAGGGCCGCTATCTCGTCAGCGAGCGGCCCGGCCGCCTGCGCGTGGTGGAGCCGGACGGACGCGTGGGGCCACCGCTGGAGGGCGTGCCGCCGGTGGTGGCAGCGGGGCAGGGCGGCCTCCTCGACGTGGTGCTGGACAGCGGCCATGCCCGCAACCGCCAGCTGTACTTCTGCTTCGCCGAGCCGGGCCCCGGGGGCAATTCCACCGCGCTGGCGCGGGCCCGGCTGGCGCCGGACCGCAGCCGGCTCGAGCAGGTCGAGGTCATCTTCCGGCAGGAGCCCAAGGTGGCCAGCCAGCTGCACTTCGGCTGCCGCATCGCGGAGGCGCCCGACGGCAACCTGTTCCTGGCCCTGGGGGAGCGCTACAGCCGCATGCAGGACGCCCAGCGGCTGGACACCCACCACGGCAAGCTCGTGCGCCTGACCAAGGACGGCGCGCCTGCACCCGGCAACCCGTTCGCGGGCCGGCCGGGGGCCCTGCCGCAGATCTGGAGCCTGGGCCACCGCAACCCGCAAGGGCTGGCCTTCGGTGCCGACGGCCGGCTGTGGATGCACGAGCACGGGCCGCAGGGCGGCGACGAACTGAACCTGCCCCAGCCGGGCCGCAACCACGGCTGGCCGGTGATCACCTACGGCGAGAACTACGGCGGCGGGCCGATCGGCGAGGGGCTCACCGCCCGCGAGGGCCTGGAGCAGCCGCTGCACCACTGGACGCCTTCGATCGCGCCCTCGGGCCTGGCCGTGCTGGCCAGCGACCGCTACGGGGCCGGGTGGCTGGGCAGCCTGTTCGTCGGCTCGCTCAAGTTCGGCGAGCTGCGACGGCTGCAGGTGCGCGACGGCCGCGTGACCGAGGACGTGGTGCTGCGCGGACTGGGCCGCGTGCGCGACGTGCGCGAAGGACCCGACGGGCTGCTGTACCTGCTGACGGACGGCCCGCAGGGCCGGTTGCTGCGGCTGCGGCCCTGAGGTCGCTTCCGCGCGGGGTCAGGGCTTGACCAGGCCCTTGCGCACGGCGTAGCGCGTGAGGCTGGCGATGTCGTTCAGCCGCAGCCGTTCCATGATGCGGGCGCGGTGCACGTCGACCGTCTTGGGCGACAGGCCCAGCTCGTAGGCGATCTCCTTGCTGGCCTTGCCCTGGGCGATCAGCTTCAGGATCTCGACCTGCCGGTCGGTCAGTTCGTCGCTGGCCGAGGGCTCGGACGGCTGCAGCAGGCGCTGGGCGATCACCGGGCTGAAGTAGGTGCCGGTGGCCATCACGCTGCGGATCGACTGCTCCAGCTCGAAGGGTGGGGCGTCCTTCATCAGGTAGCCGCAGGCGCCGCTGGCCACCGCGCGCTTGACGAAATCGACCGTGTCGTACATGGACAGCACCAGCAGCCGCACGTCGGGATGGCGCGCATGGATTTCCGCGATCGCCGCGATGCCGTCCATGCCGGGCATGGAGATGTCGGTCATCACGACTTCCGGCCGCAGTGCGTCGACCAGGGTCACCAGCTCGCTGCCGTTGCGGGCCTCGGCGACGACCTCGACCCCATCGACCAGGGACAGCAGGGCCTTGATGCCGGAGCGCACCAGGTCGTGGTCGTCGGCAAGCACCACGCGGATCGGACGGTTCGGGCTGGCTGTGTTCTTCATTGTTGCTGCAGGGCAAACGGCGCCGCCAGTGTAGCCGCCCGCGCCAGGGGGGCTCCGGAAGCCCGTCGGGGTGCGGGCCACTTGATAGGTTAAATGCCTAGTGGCGGGCTCCGAACGGCTGAAAAAGGGATGGTTTCTCCCGTGTTTTCATCGTTCCCACGCCCAACCAACCGCTGCACACCGTGGACCAGGACTTCCAGACCACACGCGTCGACCTCGGCGACAGCCAGCCGGGATCGTCACGCCTCCCCGGCGCCGGCTGGATGCCCCGCTGGCTCGCACGCCTGACCGGCCGCACCGCGCGCGGACCCCGCACCGGGCTGCTGGACCTGCACAGCCGGCAGGCGCTGTTCGCCGCCGCGGGCCAGCGGCTGGCGGGCCACCCCGGCGCGCTGGCGCTGTTCGATTTCCTCGACCTCGAGGAGTTGCGCGTCCTGTACGGCCCCCACTGCGCGGCGGCCGCGACGGCAGCCTTGGTCCAGTCGCTGCAGCTGCTGGCCGGCGACGCGGGCCTGGTGGCGCGCGCCGGTGCCACGCAGTTCGCGGTGCTGCTCCCCGGACTGGACCGCGAGGCGGCGATCGAGGCGGCCTACGCCGTCCTGGGCCGTCCCTGCCGCCTGGAGCTGGACTGGGCCGGCGACGAGCTGGTGCTGGTGCCCGAGCTGGCGGTCGACGTGTGCGCCGGACCGGCCGCCCTGGCCGGTCTGCTCGACAGCCTGCAACGCGCGCTGGCGCGGCATTGCGAGCAGGAGGAGCGGCGTCGGCGGCACCTGCGCCGCTCGCGCGAGCGGCACTCGCGCCCCATGCCGGTGTGAGCTCCGTGGCGCCCCCGGGCGGGGGCCATAATCCGGCCCCTTTGCAAGGAGCGCCGATGCTGCTGGACCCCGACGAGAGCCACCTGGTGCTGGTGGATTACCAGCAACGCCTGATGCCCGCCATCCACGACGGGGCGTCGGTGCTGGCCAATGCGGTGCGGCTGGCCCGCGTGGCCGCGCTGCTCGAGGTGCCCTGCTGGGCCACGGAGCAGAACCCCGCCGGCCTCGGGCCCACCGATCCCGCGCTGGCGCCGCTGGCCGCGCAGGTGCTGCCCAAGACTGCATTCAGTGCTGCCGGCGTGCTGCTGCCGCGCCTGCGCCCGCCCGCGCGGGCCGCCCAGGGCGGCAACGCGCGCAGCCTGCCCAAGCACCTGCGGCAGCCGCCGCGCGAGCAGGCGCCGCCGGCGCCCGAGCGGGGCACCATCCTGCTGGCCGGCTGCGAGGCGCACGTCTGCCTGCTGCAGACCGCGCTGGAACTGCTGGAGGAGGAGCTCGAGGTCTGGGTGGTCACCGACGCCTGCGGCTCGCGCACCGAGCGCAACCGCGATGCCGCCTTCGACCGGCTGGCCGGCGCCGGCTGCGAGCTGGTCACCACCGAGATGGTGGCCTTCGAGTGGCTGCGCGACTGCGAGCACCCGCAGTTCCGCGAGGTGCTGACCCTGGTCAAGTGAGCGGAGCGGCCCTGTCAGGCTGTGGCAAGCCCGCCGGAAACAATCGGCGGCGCCAAAGGAGACAGCCATGGGGTACGACGAGTTCTGGCGTCGCTCGATCGAGCAGCGTGACGCGTTCTGGGCCGAGCAGGCCCGACTGATCGAGTGGCGGGAGCCGCCGCGCACCATCTGCGATGCGAGCCGTCCGCCGTTCTACCGCTGGTTTGCGGGCGGCACCACCAACCTGTGCCACAACGCGGTCGACCGCCACCTGGCCGAGCGTGCCGACCAGCCGGCGCTGATCGCCGTCTCCACCGAGACCGGCACCGAGCGCACCTACACCTACCGCGAACTGCACGCCGAGGTGCAGCGCACCGCGGCCATGCTGCTGGCGCTGGGCGTGCAGCGCGGCGACCGGGTGCTGGTCTACATGCCCATGATCGCCGAGGCCGCGTTCACCATGCTGGCCTGCGCGCGCATCGGGGCGGTGCATTCGGTGGTGTTCGGCGGCTTCGCCTCGGTGTCGCTGGCCTCGCGCATCGAGGATGCGCAGCCGACCGTCATCGTCAGCGCGGATGCCGGCTCGCGGGCCGGCAAGGTCATCCCCTACAAGCCGCTGCTGGACGAGGCGATCCGGCTGTCGGCGCACAAGCCGCGGGCGGTGCTGATGGCCGACCGCGGCCTGGCGCCGATGGACATGGTGGCCGGCCGCGACCACGCCTGGGCGCCGCTGCGCGCGCAGCACCTGGACGTGCAGGTGCCCTGCACCTGGCTCGAATCCACCGAGATCAGCTACACGATCTACACCAGCGGCACCACGGGCCGGCCCAAGGGCGTGCAGCGCGACGTGGGCGGCTACACGGTGGCGCTGGCGGCCAGCATGCAGCACATCTTCCAAGGCAAGCCGGGGGAGACCTACTTCTGCACCAGCGACATCGGCTGGGTGGTGGGGCACAGCTACATCATCTACGGGCCGCTGCTGGCGGGCATGGCCACGATCCTGTTCGAGGGCACGCCCATCCGCCCCGACGCGGCGATCTGGTGGAGCCTGGTCGAGAAGTACAAGGTGTCGGTCATGTTCAGCGCCCCCACCGCGGTGCGGGTGCTCAAGAAGCACGACGCGGCCCTGCTCGGCAAGCACGACCTGTCCAGCCTGCGCAGCCTGTTCCTGGCCGGCGAGCCGCTGGACGAGCCGACCGCCCGCTGGATCTCCGAGGGCCTGGGCGTGCCCATCATCGACAACTACTGGCAGACCGAGAGCGGCTGGCCGATCCTGACCATCGCCAACGGCGTCGAGAAGAAGGACAGCCGCTTCGGCAGCCCCGGCGTGCCGATGTACGGCTACCAGGTCAAGATCCTGCACGAGGCCACCGGCGAGGAGCTGACCGAGCCCGACCAGAAGGGCGTGGTGGTCATCGAGGGGCCGACGCCCCCGGGCTTCATGCAGACCGTCTGGCGCGACGACGACCGCTACGTGCGCACCTACTGGGAGAGCATCCCGGGCCGGCAGGTCTACAGCACCTTCGACTGGGGCATCCGCGACAAGGACGGCTACTTCTACATCCTGGGCCGCACCGACGACGTGATCAACGTGGCCGGCCACCGCCTGGGCACGCGCGAGATCGAGGAGAGCATCTCCAGCCACCCGGGCGTGGCCGAGGTCGCGGTGGTCGGCGTGGCCGACCCGGTCAAGGGGCAGGTGGCGATGGCGTTCGCGGTGCCGCGCGACGCCGGTGCCGTGGCCGATGCGCAGGCGGCGCTCAGGCTCGAGGGCGAGATCATGAAGCTGGTCGACCAGCAGCTGGGCGCGGTGGCGCGGCCGGCCCGCGTGCGCTTCGTGGGCCTGCTGCCCAAGACCCGCAGCGGCAAGTTGCTGCGCCGTGCCATCCAGGCCGTGTGCGAAGGGCGCGACCCCGGCGACCTGACCACGATCGAGGATCCGTCGGCGCTGCAGCAGGTCAAGGACCAGGTCGCCGCCCCCTGAGCCGCGGGCGCGGGCCGGCCGCGGGGCGGCCGGCTCAAGTGCACCGATGGGGTGCCGAAGTGGCATTGGTGGCACAATCGCGCCCGCAACCTCCGGCCCCTTCCAGCCCACAGTCGCGTCCGCCATCCGGTTCAGCCGTGTCGCGGAAGGTTCCTCCAACCAGCTGAAGCTCCCTGCAGGGGAGCAGAAAGTAGCGAGATGAGCGATCAAAGCTCGGTCTACACGTCCTACCAGGGCAACTCCTACCTGTTCGGCGGCAACGCGCCGTACGTGGAGGAGATGTACGAGAACTACCTGGCCAATCCCGGCAGCGTGCCCGACACCTGGCGCGAGTACTTCGACGCGCTGCAGCACGTGCCCGCCGTCGACGGCAGCTCGGCCAAGGACGTGCCGCACATGCCCGTCATCGAGGCCTTCGCGCAGCGCGCCAAGCAGGGCGGCACCAAGGTGGTGGTGGCCCAGGGCGCCGACCCCGAGATGGCCCGCAAGCGCACCGCGGTGCAGCAGCTGATCGCCGCCTACCGCAACGTGGGCTGCCGCTGGGCCGACCTGGACCCCCTCAAGCGCACCGAGCGCGAGAACATCCCCGAGCTGGATCCGGCCTTCTACGGCTTCTCGGCCGCCGACCAGGAAGCGGTGTTCAACACCAGCAACACCTTCTTCGGCCGCGACAGCATGTCGCTGCGCGAGCTGCTGAACGCGCTGCGCGAGACCTACTGCGGCACCATCGGCGCCGAGTACATGTACATCAGCGACCAGGGCCGCAAGCGCTGGTGGCAGCAGAAGCTCGAGGCGATCCGCAGCAAGCCGAACTTCAGCGCCGACAAGAAGAAGCACATCCTCGAGCGCCTGACGGCCGCCGAGGGCCTGGAGCGCTACCTGCACACCAAGTACGTGGGCCAGAAGCGCTTCTCGCTGGAAGGCGGCGAGAGCTTCATTGCCGCGATGGACGAGCTGGTCCAGCAGTCCGGCGTCAAGGGCGTGCAGGAGATCGTGATCGGCATGGCCCACCGCGGCCGCCTGAACGTGCTGGTCAACACCCTGGGCAAGATGCCCAAGGACCTGTTCGCCGAGTTCGACCACACCGCCAAGGAAGACCTGCCGGCCGGCGACGTGAAGTACCACCAGGGCTTCTCGTCCGACGTCACCACCCCCGGCGGCCCGGTCCACCTGTCGCTGGCCTTCAACCCCTCGCACCTGGAGATCGTCAACCCGGTGGTCGAGGGCTCGGTGCGCGCCCGCATGGACCGCCGCGCCGACCCCAAGGGCAAGCAGGTGCTGCCGGTGCTGGTGCACGGCGATGCCGCCATCGCCGGCCAGGGCGTGGTGCAGGAGACGCTGGCGCTGGCCGAGACCCGTGGCTACTTCACGGGCGGCACGGTGCACATCGTCATCAACAACCAGATCGGCTTCACCACCTCCGACCCGCGCGACGCCCGCTCGACGCTGTACTGCACCGACGTGGTCAAGATGATCGAGGCGCCGGTGCTGCACGTGAACGGCGACGACCCCGAGGCGGTGGTGCTGGCGATGCAGCTGGCGGTCGAGTACCGCATGGAGTTCGCCAAGGACGTGGTGGTCGACATCGTGTGCTTCCGCAAGCTGGGCCACAACGAGCAGGACACGCCCTCGCTCACCCAGCCGCTGATGTACAAGAAGATCGCGGCCCACCCCGGCACCCGCAAGCTGTACGCCGACAAGCTGTCCGCGCAGGGCCTGGGCGAGACGCTGGGCGACGACATGGTCAAGGCCTACCGGGCCGCCATGGACGCCGGCCGCCACACGGTCGACCCGGTGCTGACCAACTTCAAGAGCAAGTACGCGGTCGACTGGAGCCCGTACCTGAACAAGAAGTGGACGGACGCCGCCGACACCGCCATCCCGCTGGCCGAGTGGAAGCGCCTGGCCGAGCGGATCACCACCGTGCCCGAGCAGTTCACCGTGCACCCGCTGGTGCGCAAGGTGCTCGAGGACCGCGCCGCCATGGGCCGCGGCGAGGTCAACGTCGACTGGGGCATGGGCGAGCACATGGCCTTCGCCTCCCTGGTGGCCAGCGGCTACCCGGTGCGCCTGTCCGGCGAGGACGTGGGCCGCGGCACCTTCACGCACCGCCACGCGGTGCTGCACGACCAGAACCGCGAGCGCTGGGACGTGGGCAGCTACGTGCCGCTGCAGAACGTCGCCGAGAACCAGGCGCCGTTCGTCAGCATCGACTCGATCCTGTCGGAAGAGGCGGTGCTGGGCTTCGAGTACGGCTACGCGTCCAACGATCCCAACACGCTGGTGATCTGGGAAGCCCAGTTCGGCGACTTCGCCAACGGCGCGCAGGTCGTGATCGACCAGTTCATCGCCTCGGGCGAGGTCAAGTGGGGCCGCGTCAACGGCATCACCCTGATGCTGCCGCACGGCTACGAAGGCCAGGGCCCCGAGCACAGCTCGGCGCGCCTGGAGCGCTTCATGCAGCTGTCGGCCGACACCAACATCCAGGTGACCCAGCCGACCACGGCCAGCCAGATCTTCCACCTGCTGCGCCGCCAGATGGTGCGCCCGCTGCGCAAGCCGCTGGTCATCATGACGCCCAAGTCGCTGCTGCGGAACAAGGACGCCACCTCGCCGCTGTCGGAGTTCACCAAGGGTGGCTTCCAGACGGTCATCCCCGAGAACAAGGACCTGAAGGCCGACAAGGTCAAGCGCGTGGTCGTCTGCTCGGGCAAGGTCTACTACGACCTGGCCAAGAAGCGCGAGGAGAAGGGCGCCGACGACGTTGCGATCCTGCGCGTCGAGCAGCTGTACCCGTTCCCGCACAAGGCGTTCGCGACCGAGCTGAAGAAGTACCCCAACGCCACCGACGTGGTGTGGTGCCAGGACGAGCCCCAGAACCAGGGCGCCTGGTTCTTCGTGCAGCACTACATCCACGAGAACATGCTCGACGGGCAGAAGCTGGGCTACTCCGGCCGGGCCGCCTCGGCCTCGCCGGCCGCGGGCTACTCGCACCTGCACCAGGAGCAGCAGAAGGCGCTGGTCGACGGCGCCTTCGGCAAGCTCAAGGGCTTCGTCCTCACCAAGTAACTCCGCGACGGCGGCGACCCGGCACCCCGTGCCGGGTCGCGCACGCGCACGAACAACACAGTCTCTAGGAATCCCAAATGGCGATCGTTGATGTCAAGGTGCCGCAGCTGTCCGAGTCGGTGGCCGAAGCCACCCTGCTGCAGTGGAAGAAGAAGCCCGGCGAGGCCGTGGCGCAGGACGAGATCCTGATCGAAATCGAGACCGACAAGGTGGTGCTCGAGGTGCCGGCGCCCAGCGCCGGCGTGCTGGCCGAGATCGTGGTGGCCGACGGCGGCACGGTGGTGGCCGACCAGGTGATCGCCAAGATCGACAGCGAAGGCCGTGCCGCCGCCGCGGCGCCCGCCGCTGCCGCCGCCCCGGCACCCGCCGCCGCGGCCCCGGCCGCCGCAGCGGCTGCCACCGGTGGCAGCAAGGCCGGCGTGGCCATGCCCGCCGCCGCCAAGCTGATGGCCGACAACAACCTGGCCGCCGGCTCCGTCGGCGGCAGCGGCCGCGACGGCCGCGTGACCAAGGGCGACGTGCTCGCCGCCGTGGCCGGTGGCGCGCCCAAGGCGCCCGTCGCGGCGCCCGTGGCCGCGCCGCGCGCTGCCGCCCCGGCGCTGGCGCAGGTGGCCGCCCCCGCCACGCCCGACCTGGGCGAGCGTCCCGAGCAGCGCGTGCCCATGAGCCGCCTGCGCGCCCGCGTCGCCGAACGCCTGCTGCAGTCGCAGTCGACCAACGCCATCCTGACCACCTTCAACGAGGTCAACATGGCCCCGGTGATGGAGATGCGCAAGCGCTTCCAGGAGAAGTTCGAGAAGGAGCACGGCGTCAAGATCGGCTTCATGTCCTTCTTCGTGAAGGCCGCCGTGCACGCGCTCAAGAAGTACCCGGTGCTCAACGCCTCGGTCGACGGCAACGACATCGTCTACCACGGCTACTTCGACATCGGCATCGCGGTGGGCTCGCCGCGCGGCCTGGTGGTGCCGATCCTGCGCAATGCCGACCAGATGTCGTTCGCCGACATCGAGAAGAAGATCGCCGAGTTCGGCGCCAAGGCGCGCGATGGCAAACTGGGCATCGAGGAGATGACCGGCGGCACCTTCTCCATCTCCAACGGCGGCGTGTTCGGCTCGATGCTGTCCACCCCCATCATCAACCCGCCGCAGTCGGCCATCCTGGGCGTGCACGCCACCAAGGATCGCGCCGTCGTCGAGAACGGCCAGATCGTGATCCGCCCGATCAACTACCTGGCCATGAGCTACGACCACCGCATCATCGACGGCCGCGAAGCCGTGCTGGGCCTGGTCGCGATGAAGGAAGCGCTGGAAGACCCGGCGCGCCTGCTCTTTGACATCTGACGTTTCGATGGACCTTGGGGACAGACCACGCATCGCGTGCTCTGTCCCCGACCGATTGAGGGAATCATGAGCAAGCAATTCGACGTCGTCGTCATCGGCGGCGGCCCCGGCGGCTACATCGCCGCCATCCGCGCGGCCCAGCTGGGCTTCAACGTGGCCTGCATCGACGCCTGGAGCAACGACAAGGGCGGCCCCGCCCCCGGCGGCACTTGCACCAACGTCGGCTGCATCCCGTCCAAGGCGCTGCTGCAGTCGTCCGAGCACTACGAGCATGCCGGCAAGCACTTTGCCGACCACGGCATCGGGGTGGCGGGCCTGAGCCTGGACATCGGCAAGATGCTGGGCCGCAAGGACGCCGTCGTGAAGCAGAACAACGAGGGCATCCTGTACCTGTTCAAGAAGAACAAGGTCACGTTCTTCCACGGCCGCGGCTCGTTCGCCAGGGCCGCCGAGGGCGGCTGGGAGATCCAGGTCGCCGGCGCCGCCGCCGAGACCCTGGTGGCCCGGCACGTGATCGTCGCCACCGGCTCCAATGCCCGCCAGCTGCCCGGCGCGCCGTTCGACGAGGTGAACATCCTGTCGAACGACGGCGCCCTGCGCATCCCGGCGGTGCCGAAGAAGCTGGGCCTGATCGGCTCGGGCGTGATCGGGCTGGAGATGGGCTCGGTGTGGCGCCGCCTGGGCGCCGAGGTGACCATCCTCGAAGGCCTGCCCACCTTCCTGGGCGCGGTCGACGAGCAGATCGCCAAGGAAGCGCACAAGGCCTTCACCAAGCAGGGCCTGAAGATCGAGCTGGGCGTCAAGGTCGGCGCGATCGCCAACGACGGTGCCAAGGGCGTGACGGTGCAGTACGCCGACGCCAAGGGCGAGGCCAAGGTGCTCGCCGTGGACAAGCTGATCGTCTCGATCGGCCGCGTGCCCAACACCGACGGCCTGAACGCCGACGCGGTGGGCCTGAAGCTGGACGAGCGTGGCGCCATCGTGGTCGACGAGCTGTGCCGCACCAACCTGCCCAACGTGTGGGCGGTGGGCGACGTGGTGCGCGGCCCCATGCTGGCGCACAAGGCCGAGGAGGAGGGCGTGGCCGTGGCCGAGCGCATCGCCGGCCAGCACGGCCACGTCAACTTCGACACCATCCCCTGGGTCATCTACACCAGTCCCGAGATCGCGTGGGTCGGCCAGACCGAGCAGCAGCTCAAGGCCGCCGGCCGCGCCTACAAGGCCGGCACCTTCCCGTTCCTGGCCAACGGCCGCGCGCGGGCGCTGGGCGACACCACGGGCATGGTCAAGTTCCTGGCCGACGCCACGACCGACGAGATCCTGGGCGTGCACATCGTGGGCCCCATGGCCAGCGAGCTGATCGCCGAGGCCGTGGTCGCGATGGAGTTCAAGGCCTCGGCCGAGGACATCGCGCGCATCTGCCATGCCCACCCGTCGCTGTCCGAGGCGACCAAGGAGGCGGCCCTGGCGGTGGACAAGCGCACGCTGAACTTCTGACGTGGGCGCTGTCCGCGAGGCCTACGACAGCGAACTGCAGGCGCGGGGTTACGCGAGCGACCCCGCGCAGCTGCGCGCCGTCGAGGCGCTGGACCGCTGCGCGCAGGAGTGGGCGGCCTACAAGGTCAAGCGATCCAACGCGCTCAAGAAGCTGATCAACCACCCGGACGTGCCGCGCGGCGTCTACATGTACGGCGGGGTGGGGCGGGGCAAGAGCTTCCTGATGGACTGCTTCTACAACGCGGTCCCGATCCGCCGCAAGACGCGCCTGCACTTCCACGAGTTCATGCGCGAGGTGCACCGCGAGCTGGCCGACCTGCAGGGCACCGTCAACCCGCTCGATGCCCTGGGCGAGCGCATCGCCAAGCGGTTCAAGCTGATCTGCTTCGACGAGTTCCACGTCGCGGACATCACCGACGCGATGATCCTGCACCGCCTGCTGCAGGCGCTGTTCGACAACGGCGTGGGCTTCGTCACCACCTCGAACTTCAAGCCGGACGACCTGTACCCCAACGGCCTGCACCGCGACCGCATCCTGCCGGCCATCGCGCTGCTCAACCAGCATCTCGAGGTGGTCAACGTCGACAACGGCACCGACTACCGGCGCCGCACCCTGCAGCACATCAAGCTGTACCACACGCCGCTGGGCGCGCGCGCCGACGCGGCCATGGACCAGGCCTTCACCGAGCTGGCCGAGACGCAGGACGAGGACCCGGTGCTGCACATCGAGCAGCGCCAGATCCGGGCCCGCCGCAAGGCCGGCGGGGTGGTCTGGTTCGACTTCCGCACGCTGTGCGGCGGGCCGCGCTCGCAGAACGACTACCTGGAGATCGCCAGCCAGTTCCACACGGTACTTCTGTCGAACGTGCCGCACATGCCGGTCAACATGGCGTCGGAGGCCCGGCGCTTCACCTGGCTGGTGGACGTGCTGTACGACCGGCGCGTCAAGCTGATCCTGTCGGCCGCGGTGGCGCCCGAGGCGCTGTACACCGAAGGCCCGCTGGCCCACGAGTTCCCGCGCACGGTCTCGCGCCTGAACGAGATGCAGTCGGCGGAGTTCCTGGCGCTGGAACGCCGGACGGTGGACACTTCGCTCACATGAACCGCGCCCGACTGCTCCTGCTGCCGCTGCTGGTCGCGCCCGCGCTCGCGTGGGCGCAGGATGCCGCCGGGATGGCCGCCGAGCGCGAGCGCATCGCGCAGCAGCGCGAACGCCAGGAGGCGCTGCACCTGCAGGAGCGGCGCACCTGCTACCAGCGCTTCGCCGTCAATGCCTGCCTGGACGAGGTGCGCACGCGGCACAACGGCATCATGGGCGACCTGCGCCGGCAGGAGATCGCCCTGAACGACCAGGAGCGCTCGCAGCGCGCGGCGCTGCGCCTGCGCGAACTCGAGGAGCGCCAGTCCGAGGAGCGGCGGCGCGAGGAGGAGGCGCGGCGCCAGCAGGCCCTGCAGGACAGCCGCGAGCGCGAGGAGCGCGCCGCCCAGAAGGCCGAGGATGCCCGGCAGGCCGCATCGGCGGCCGGCCGCCGCGCGCAACGCCAGCAGTCGCAGCAGGCGCGCCCGGCGCCGGCCCCCGTGGACGAAGCGGGCAACCGTGCCGTGTTCCAGGAGCGCCAGCGCGATGCGGCCGAGCGCCGCGAGCGCCTGCAGCGCCGCCAGGCCGAGGACACGGGCCCGCGGCCCAGGCCGCTGCCCACGCCCCCCTGAGCCCCCGCGGGCGTGGTCAGGCGCCCAGCGGTTCGAGCTTGACGATCGCCAGCGACAGGTTGTCGCCGCCGCCGCGCGCGCGCGAGCGGGCCTTCTCGATCAGGAACTCGCTGGCCTCGCGCGGCGAGAGCGAGGCGAGCACCGAGCCCAGCTCGGTGGGGCTGAAGTAGTGCCACACGCCGTCGCTGCAGGCCAGCAGCACGTCGCCCGGGCGCAGCTGCGTGATGCTGTGCAGGTCGGCCGGCGGATCGTCCTCGGCGCCCAGGCAGCCCATGAGGATGTTGGACTGCGGATGCACGTTGGCCTCTTCCTCGGTGATCTGGCCGGCCGCCACCAGGGTCTGGACGTAGGAGTGGTCGAGCGTGCGCCGCACCAGCTTGCCGCCGTGGTAGTGGTAGATGCGCGAGTCGCCGGCATGCACCCAGTGGCAGTCGCCGGCGGGGTTGATCAGGAAGGCCGCGATCGTGCTGTGCGGCTCCTGCTCGGCGGAGATGGCCGTCAGCTTGATCACCAGGTGCGCCTCCTTGACCACCTGCTGCAGCATCGTGGGCGCGTCGTCGTGCTCGGGCGAGTAGCGCTCGAACAGCTGCTTGGCGGTCATCATGACCTGGTCCGACGCCTTGCGGCCACCGCTGCGTCCGCCCATGCCGTCGGCGACGACGCCGAGCACGCAGCCGGGCGTGCGGGGATGCGGCATCAGCAGCACCTGGTCCTGCTGGTATTCGCGGTCGCCCTTGTGGATGCCTGTCGCGGCAGTGAGTCGGTAGCCTTTGGCCATGGTGGTGGTGCTCGGCGGGTGGGCCGCTCGTTGGAATCCCTGAGGACCCGTATTATCGGCGCCTTGCCCGCTGCCACCCACGCCTGTCGCGCCTGCCCGGGCGCCCGACCCTTGGACAACAACCTGCACTCGCCCGAGCGGCGCCTGATCGAGCTGCGCATCGAGCATGCCGACCTCGACGCCCTGATCGACCGCGCGGCCCAGGCCGCGCCCGTCGACGAGCTGCTGCTGCGCCGCCTCAAGAAGCGCCGCCTCGCCCTGCGCGACGCCATCGGCCGGCTCGAGCGCAGCCTGGACCCGCAAGAGCCCGCGTGAGCCCGCTCGAGGACGCGGTCGCCGGCGCCTTCGCGGCCGGCGGAGTGCTCGGCGGCGCGGCCGAGGCGTTCCGCCCGCGCGAGGGCCAGACCGCGATGGCCCTGGCGGTGGCCCGCACCATCGACACCGGCGGGGCGCTCGTCGTCGAGGCCGGCACGGGGGTGGGCAAGACCTACGCCTACCTGGTGCCGGCGCTGCTGTCCGGCGAGCGGGTGCTCGTGTCCACCGCCACCAAGACCCTGCAGGACCAGCTGTTCGGCCGCGACCTGCCGCGGCTGCTCGAGGCCCTGGCCCTGCCGCGCCGGCTGGCCCTGCTCAAGGGCCGTGCCAGCTACCTGTGCCTGCACCGGCTGGAGCAGGCCCGCCAGGGCGGCGCCGGTGGCGACCGCACCGTGGCCGCGACGCTGGCGCGCATCGAGCTGTGGGCCCAGGCCACGCGCAGTGGCGACCTGGCGGAGCTGCCCGGCCTGGACGAGCGCTCCCCGGCCATCCCCCTGGCCACCTCCACCCGCGAGAACTGCCTGGGGTCCGGCTGCCCGCGGTTCCGGGGCTGCCACGTGCACCAGGCGCGCCGCGAGGCCCTGGCCGCCGACGTGGTGGTGGTCAACCACCACCTGTTCTTCGCCGACCTGGCGGTGCGCGAGTCCGGCATGGCCGAACTGCTGCCCTCCGTGCGGGTGGCGGTGTTCGACGAGGCGCACCAGCTGAACGAGACCGGCGTGCAGTTCCTCGGCCAGCAGCTGGGCACGGGACAGCTGCTGGACTTCACCCGCGACCTGCTGGCCACCGGCCTGCAACTGGCCCGGGGCCTGGTCGACTGGCAGCAGCTGGCCGCCGGCTGCGAGCGTGCCGCGCGCGACCTGCGGCTGGCCGCGGGTGGCGGCAGTGCGGGCGGGCGCCTGCGCTGGAGCGGCGAGGCGCCCGAAGGCATCGCGCCGGCGGCCTGGCAGCAGGCCCTGGGCGAGGTGGCCCAGGCGCTGGAGCGTGCGGCCGAGGGGCTGGGCACGGTCAGCGAGATCGCGCCCGACTTCGCCCGGCTGCAGGAGCGCGCCGCCACGCTGGCCGGGCGCGCGCGCCGCTTCGCCGGCGCCTGTGCGCCCGGCGCGGTGCGCTGGGCCGAGGCCGGCCTGCAGCTGCGCCTTGTCGAGTCGCCGCTGGACATCGCGCAGACGGTGCGCAGCCGGCTGCTGCACCGGCCGGCCGACGCCGCGCCGGCCGCGCCGGCCGGGCAGGGCGATGCCGCCTGGCAGGACGAGGCGCCCTGGCAGGACGCCGACGCCGCCGCGCCCGCGCCGCCGCCCGAAGACGACCGGCGCGCCTGGATCTTCACGTCGGCGACGCTGGGCGACGATGCGAAGCTGTCGTGGTTCACCGGCCCCTGCGGGCTCGACGACGCGCAGGTGCTGCGCGTGGGCAGCCCCTTCGATTACCCGGCGCAGGCGGCCTTGTGGCTGCCGCGGGCCCTGCCCAAGCCGGCCGACCCCGGCCATCCCGCCGCCGTGGCCGCGCTGGCCGGCGATGCGGCGCGCCGGCTGGGCGGGCGGACCATGGTGCTCACCACCACCTTGCGCGCGCTGCGCGCCATCGGCGAGGCCCTGCAGCGGCGCTTCGACGGCGACCCGGCGCTGGAGGTGCTGGTGCAGGGCCAGTGGCCCAAGCGGCGGCTGGTCGAGCGGTTCCGCGAGGGCGCCGGGCCAGGACGGCCGGGGTGCCTGCTGGTGGCGTCGGCCTCGTTCTGGGAGGGCGTGGACGTGCCGGGGGCGGCGCTGCAGCTGGTGGTGATCGACAAGCTGCCGTTCCCGCCCCCGGGCGACCCGCTGGTCGAGGCGCGCAGCCAGCGGCTGGAGCTGGAAGGGCGCAGCGCGTTCGCCGACTACTTCATCCCCGAAGCCGCGGTGGCCTTGAAGCAGGGCGCGGGCCGCCTGATCCGCAGCGAGGACGACCGCGGCGTGCTGGTGGTGTGCGACACCCGCCTGGCGGGCATGGGCTACGGCCGGCGGCTGCTGGCGGCGCTGCCACCGATGCACCGGCTGGCGGATGCGGCGGCCTTCGATGCGGCGCTGGACGCGCTGGCCGCGGGGCAGGGGCCGCGGGCCTCAGGGACGGGCTGAGCCCGCCGGCCTCACCAGAACTTCCACCAGGGCGAGCCGCTGGTGCGGGGCGCGCGGCGGCCCAGGGTCAGGAAGTCGCTGCCGGGGTAGGTGCGTTCGAGCACGCGGCGGCTGTCGTCGCGCAGCTGGGCCATGCCCAGCGCGTCGTAGGACTTCATCAGCAGGAACAGCGCCTCTTCCTGCGCGGGGACGTCCTGGTAGTCGGTCAGCGCCAACTGGGCGCGGCTGATCGCCGCGACATAGGCGCCGCGGCTGTAGTAGTAGCGGGCCACGTGCACTTCGTACTGCGCCAGCGAGTTGACGATGTACGTCATGCGCGCCCGGCCGTCGGGGGTGTAGCGCGAATCGGGGAAGCGCTGCACCAGCTCGCGGAAGGCCTCGAAGGACTCCTTGGCAGCCTTCTGGTCACGCTCGGACAGGTCCTGCTGCGTGATGGACGACAGCATGCCCAGGTTGTCGTTGAAGTTGACCAGGCCCTTGAGGTACAGGGCGTAGTCGACGCCGGGGCTGGCGGGGTGCAGCCGCAGGAAACGGTCGAGCGTGGCGACGGCCTGCGCCGGGTCGCCGTTGCGGTAGTGGGCATAGGCGCGCTCGATCTGTGCCTGCTGGGCCAGCGGCGTGCCGGCGGCGCGGCCCTCGAGCCGCTCGAACAGCGGGATGGCCTTGTCCCAGCCACCGTTGCCCATCTCCTCGCGCGCCTCGGCGTAGAGCCGTTGCGGGCTCATGTTGGTCGTGCGGTCGGTCTCGGGCTTGGAGGCGCAGCCGGCCAGCACGAGGGCCACGACGGCCAGGCACGATAATTTCGCTCGAAGCATGAAGCGCAGACCTTCTTGAAACAGGGCCGGACGATTATAGGAGGGGGTCCCGAGCCGGACGCCCCGGACGACGAGCCCGACACCGGCATCGCCGACGCGGAGCTGCGCGCGGTGCAGGTGCCGGCGGACCTGCACGGCGAGCGGGTGGACCGCGCGCTCGCCACGCTGGTGCCCGAGTTCTCCCGCAGCTTCCTGCAGCAGCTGCTCGAGGCCGGCGCGGTGCGGTTGCAGGGGCGGCCGGTCGCGCGCGCCGCGCACCGCGTCAAGGCCGGCGATGCGCTGGAGGTCGAGCTGCGGCCCACGCCCCAGAGCCAGGCGTTCCGTCCCGAAGCGATCCCGCTGGCCGTCGTGCACGAGGACGCACACCTGCTCGTCGTCGACAAGCCGGCCGGCCTGGTCGTGCATCCCGCGCCGGGGAACTGGAGCGGCACCCTGCTCAACGCGCTGCTGGGGCGCGACGCGGCCGCGGCGGCGCTGCCGCGGGCCGGGATCGTGCACCGGCTGGACAAGGACACCAGCGGCCTGATGGTGGTGGCGCGCACCCGCGCCGCGATGGACGCCCTGGTGCGCGCGATCGCCGCGCGCGAGGTGCGCCGCCAGTACCTCGCGCTGGGCCACGGGCGCTGGAGCGGGCCGTCACCGCGCACCGTCGATGCCGCGGTCGGCCGCGATGCGCGCAACCGGCTGCGCATGGCCGTGGTGGACCTGGCGCTGCAGCCGGGCAAGCCGGCCATGACCACGTTCGCGCTGCTGGAGGGCAACGAGCGGGCCTGCCTGGTCGAGGCCAGCCTGCACACCGGCCGCACCCACCAGATCCGGGTGCACATGGCGCACCTGGGGCATCCGCTGGTGGGGGACGCGTTGTACGGCGGCCAGTCGCAGGGCATCGCCCGCCAGGCGCTGCACGCGGCGCGGCTCGCCTTCACCCACCCGGTGACGGGCGAGGCGATCGACCTGCGCAGCCCGCTGCCGGCCGACGTCGCGGCCGCGGTGGCGCACTGGGGGCTGCATTACAATCCGGCTCCAGCGTCCGCCCCCGGTGCCCAGCCGCCGGCCACCCGGTCCCCGCGTCCCCCGGCCGCGGCGCGCGACGCCTCCACCTCCCGCACCGGATCCCCCGAGTGAAGCAGCGCCCCCGCGGCGCGCACCAGGAAGACCGCACGACATGAACACCGCGGATGCCAAGCGTGTCCTCGAGACGGCCCTGATCTGCTCGCCGCAGCCGCTGGCCGTGCGCGAGCTGCGCACCCTGTTCGACGACGCGCTGGGCGCCGACACGGTCAAGGCGCTGCTCGAGGAACTGCAGGACGACTGGGCCCAGCGCGGCGTCGAGCTGGTCTGCGTGGCCAGCGGCTGGCGTTTCCAGAGCCGGCCGCACATGCGCGAGTACCTCGACCGCCTGCATCCCGAGAAGCCGCCGAAGTACACCCGCGCCACGCTCGAGACGCTGGCCATCATCGCCTACCGCCAGCCGGTCACGCGCGGCGACATGGAAGACATCCGCGGCGTCACCATCAGCAGCCACATCCTGCAGCAGCTGGCCGACCGCGGCTGGGTCGAGGTGATCGGCCACCGCGAGGCGCCCGGGCGCCCGGCGCTGTACGCGACCACCCGCCAGTTCCTCGACGACCTCGGGCTGGCCTCGCTCGACCAGCTGCCGATGCTCGAGTCGCCCAGCCAGCAGATGGTGGCGCTGGCCGGGCTGGCCGGCGACGACGATGCGCAGCAACCCGGGCTGCTGGGCGACGACGCCACGCCGGTTGCCGCGCCGGCCGACATGGCCACGCACGACGACCTGCCCCGGCAGCCCGAACTCGCCGGGCTCGCCGACGCACCAGCCGAAGCCCAAGCCGAAGCGGCCGGTGCCTCCACGGACGCCGCCGGCCTGCCGGACCCCTCCCACTCCCACGGGGCGCCCGAGGGCCCCGCCGCCGCGCCCGCCGACCCGGCCTGACCTGTCTGTCCCACGCATGACCCCTGAAGATCCCAAGCTGCCCGCGGCCGTTCCCACCGAGCAAGGCACCCCGCCGGCTGCCGCACCTGCGGGTGCCCCCGTGCCGTCCGCGCAAGCGCCGGCCCCAGCGGGCGGTGCCGAGGACCAGTCCGACGAGGACCTCGAGCGCGACGACGACGAGGAGGGCGACGACGACGGCGACCGGGCCTCGCGGGTCGCAGCCCCGCCGGCCGAGCCGGTGCGCTTCGAGGACGTGGTCTCCGGCCGCTACGACGCCGACGAGGCCGCGCCCCGCGATGCCGCGGGCGGCAAGCGCGTGCTGGCGCCGCAGGCCGATGCCCCCAAGCTGCACAAGGTGCTGGCGCAGGCCGGGCTGGGCTCGCGGCTGGAGATGGAGCAGCTGATCCTCGAGGGCCGCATCTCCGTCAACAACGAGCCTGCGCACGTGGGCCAGCGCATCCAGTACGGCGACTCGATCAAGGTCAACGGCAAGCCGATCAAGGTGCGCATCGCGCCGCCCGCGGCCCGGGTTCTGGCCTACCACAAGCCGGTGGGCGAGGTGGTCTCGCACGACGACCCGCAGAACCGGCCCACCGTCTTCCGCAAGCTGCCGCGGCTGCAGCACGGCAAGTGGCAGTCCGTCGGGCGGCTGGACCTGAACACCGAAGGCCTGCTGCTGTTCACCAGCTCGGGCGAACTGGCCAACCGCCTGATGCACCCGCGCTTCGGGCTGGAGCGCGAGTACGCCGTGCGCGTGCTCGGTGCGCTGTCGGCCGAGGAGAAACAGCGCCTGCTCGAGGGCGTGACGCTCGAGGACGGCAAGGCGCAGTTCGGCTCGATCGAGGACGGCGGCGGCGAGGGGGCCAACACCTGGTACCGGGTGACGATCTCCGAAGGCCGCAACCGCGAGGTGCGGCGCCTGTTCGAGGCGCTGGGCCATGCGGTCAGCCGGCTGATCCGCATCCGCTACGGCGCTATGGTGCTGCCCCGCGGCCTCAAGCGCGGCGCGTGGATGGAACTGGACGAGCGCGACATCCGCGCGCTCACCGACGCCGCCGGCCTGCCCGTGCCGCAGGCGGAGCAGGGCGGTGGCGAGCGCAGGGGCGGCGGTGCCAACAACCGACGCCGCGGCAACCGCAGCGGCGGCCCGCGTCCCGATGCCAGCCGCCCGCGCGATCCGCAGCCCTTCGGCAAGGGCCAGGGGCAGGGCCAGGGCCAGCAGCGCCGCGCCAAGGGCGGCGGCGGTGCCGGCGGCGGTAGTGGCAGCAACAGCCAGCCCGATCCGATGAAGACCTCGTTCGGCTACATCGGTGCGGACAGCTTCATGCGCCAGCGCCAGGGCGGCACGGGCGGTGGACCCCGCCGCGGTGGCGGTGGCGGCGGTGGTGGTGGCAACAGCGGCGGCGGTGGCCGTCGCGGCGGCGGCGGCGGACGCTCCCGCTGAGCAGCCGTCAGGCCCGCCCCCCGGCAGGGCCTGTACACCCGGTTAAAATGCCGGGCTTTCCCGAACTTTCCCGCCCGCGCGCGCTCCACCATCCGGCCTGGAGCCGCTGCGCCGGCAGGTCCATTCCCCCAACGCATCCAGGAAGAACGACATGGCGATCGAACGCACCCTTTCCATCATCAAGCCCGACGCGGTGGCCAAGAACGTGATCGGCCAGATCTACGCCCGCTTCGAAGGCGCCGGCCTGAAGGTCATCGCCGCCCGGATGGCCCACCTGTCGCGCCAGGAAGCCGAGCAGTTCTACGCCGTGCACAAGGCCCGCCCGTTCTTCAAGGACCTGGTCGACTTCATGATCTCCGGCCCGGTGATGATCCAGGTGCTCGAGGGCGAGAACGCGATCCTGAAGAACCGCGAGCTGATGGGCGCGACCGATCCCAAGAAGGCCGAGAAGGGCACCATCCGCGCCGACTTCGCCGACAGCATCGACGCCAACGCCGTGCACGGCTCCGACGCCCCCGAGACCGCGGCCGTCGAAGTCGCGTTCTTCTTCCCCGGCATGAACGTCTACTCCCGCTGAGGCGGGGGCAGCACCCGTGCGATGACGGCCAACCTGCTCGATTTCGACCTCGAGGGGCTGGCCGCGTTCTGCGCGCAGCTGGGCGAGAAGCGCTTCCGCGCCGTCCAGCTGTTCCGCTGGATCCACCAGCGCGGCGCGCGCGACTTCGACCAGATGACCGACCTGGCCAAGTCGCTGCGCGACAAGCTCAGGGGCTGTGCCCGGATCGAGGGCCTGCCCGTCATCACGCAGCAGGAAAGCGCCGACGGCACCATCAAGTGGCTGTTCGACGTGCGTGACGGCAACGCCGTCGAGGCGGTGTTCATCCCCGAGGACGACCGCGGCACGTTGTGCGTGTCGTCCCAGGCGGGCTGCGCGGTCGGCTGCCGCTTCTGCTCCACCGGCCACCAGGGCTTCTCGCGCAACCTCACCACCGGCGAGATCCTCGCCCAGCTGTGGTTCGCCGAGCATGCGCTGCGCGACCGCCGCAAGTCCTCCGAGCGCGTCATCTCCAACGTGGTGATGATGGGCATGGGCGAGCCGCTGCAGAACTACGGCGCGCTGGTGCCGGCCCTGCGCGCCATGCTCGACGACCACGGCTACGGGCTGTCGCGCCGCCGGGTGACCGTGTCCACCTCGGGCGTGGTGCCGATGATGGACCGCCTGGCGCAGGACTGCCCCGTGGCACTGGCCGTGTCGCTGCACGCGCCCAACGACCCGCTGCGCGACAACCTCGTGCCGCTGAACCGCAAGTACCCGCTGGCCGAGCTCCTGGACGCCTGCAACCGCTACCTGCAGCACGCGCCGCGCGACTTCATCACCTTCGAATACTGCATGCTCGACGGGGTCAACGACCAGCCCGAGCACGCCCGGCAGCTGGTCGACCTGGTGCGCCACCACGGCGGCCACGGCGTCAGCTGCAAGCTGAACCTCATTCCCTTCAACCCGTTCCCCGCCTCGGGCCTGACGCGATCGCCCAACACCCGCGTCGCCGCGTTCGCGAAACTGCTGAGTGATGCTGGTATCGTCACCACCGTGCGCAAGACGAGGGGGGACGACATCGACGCCGCCTGCGGCCAGCTGGCCGGCGACGTCCGGGACCGCACCCGGGTGGGCGAGCGCATCGCCCAGCAGCGCACCGTGATCCTGAAGCAGGTTCCGGCAGCCGCTGCTGCCAAGGAGGGTTGAATGCAATCGCAACGGCTGGGCATCCTGGCCCTGCTGGCAGCCGCCTGTCCGTGGGCGGGGCTGCTGTCGGCGGCGCTGGTCCTGGGCGGATGCGCCGCCGGTGGCGGGCCGCTGGGGCCCGACGATGCCTCGGCGACCGAGGAGACCGACGCGCGCAAGCGCGCCCGCATCCGCATGGAGCTGGCGGTCGGCTACTTCGAGCAGGGCCAGACCTCCGTGGCCCTGGAGGAACTGCGGCAGGTCATCGCGGCCGACCCCTCCTTCCCCGACGCCTTCAACCTGCGCGGCCTGATCTACATGCGCATGAACGACCCGCGCCTGGCCGAGGACAGCTTCCGGCGCGCGGTGGCGCTCAACCCGCGCGATGCCAACACGCTGCACAACCTGGGCTGGCTGCAGTGCCAGCAGCGGCGCTACGACGAGGCCCAGCGCACCTTCGAGCAGGCGCTGGCCAGCCCGGTCTACGGTGACCGCGCCAAGACGCTGATGGCACAGGGCCTGTGCCACGCCCGCAACGGGCGGGCGCCCGAGGCCGAGCGCAGCCTGGCGCGCGCCTACGAGCTCGATGCCGGCAACCCGGTCACCGCCTACAACCTGGCGCAGCTGCTGTTCAACCGCAACGACCTGGAGCGGGCGCAGTTCATCGTGCGCCGCCTGAACAACAGCGAGCTGGCCAACGCCGAGTCGCTGTGGCTGGGCATGCGCATCGAGCGCCGGCTGGGCGACCGGCTGGCCATGTCGCAACTGGGCGACCAGCTGCGCCGGCGCTATCCGCAGTCGCGCGAAGCCGGTGCGGCCGAGCGGGGAGCCTTCGATGAGTGACTCGGTGCCGGCCGCGCTGGACGCTGCGCCCGCCCTCGACAGCCCCGGCACCCTGCTGCGCCGGGCCCGCGAGTCCGCCGGCCTGCACGTGGCCCACCTGGCCGCGGCGTTGAAGGTGCCGGTGCGCAAGCTCGAGGCCCTGGAGCAGGACCGCTGGGACCAGCTGCCCGACGCCGTGTTCGTGCGGGCACTGGCTTCCAGCGTCTGCCGCGCGCTCAAGATCGATCCCGCGCCCGTGCTCGAGCGCCTGCCCCAGGGGGCGGTGCCGCGCCTGGCGCCCGAGCACGAGGCGATCAATGCGCCGTTCCGCGCGCCCGGCGACCCGGTCGGCCCGAACTGGTTCGACAACCTGACCCGCCCCACCGTGCTCGCGGTCGGCGCACTGCTCGTCGGCGCCCTGGTGATGGTGCTGATGCCCAATCTGCAGCGCACCGACACGCCGACGGCCGGCACGTCGGCCGAACCCACGGCCGTGCCCCTGGCCGCGGGCGTGCAGGGGACGACGGCGCCGGCCGAGCCGGCCGTGCAGCCGGCCTCGGCGGCGGTGTCCGATGCCGGGACGGCCGCGGTTGCCCCGCCCGCAACGGCCGCCACCCCCGCCACCGCCGCCGCCGCGCCCGTCCCCACGGCCGCACCGGCCCCGGTGTCCCCGCCGACCCCTGCGGCGACTGCAGTCGCGGCGCCCGCCGCTGCGGCGCCTGCGGCGGCGGCCTCCGGCGCCGCGGCAGCCGCTGGCCTGCTCGTGTTCCGCGCGACCGCGCCGTCCTGGATCCAGGTCAGCGACGCGGCCGGCACCGTGGTGCTGCGCCGTGAACTGCAGGCCGGCGAGTCGGTCAGCACCGGCGGCACCACGCCCTTGGCCGTGACGGTCGGCAACGCCGGCGCCACGACGGTGCTGGTGCGCGGCCAGCCGCGCGAGCTCGGGCCGCTCACCCGCGACAACGTCGCCCGCTTCGAGATCAAGTGAACACCGTGGACACCTCCTCCAGCCAGCCCATCGCGCCGGCCGGCCCGGCACCCCGCCGCTCGCGCCAGGCCCGCGTGGTCTGGGGCTCGCGCGTGGTCACGGTCGGCGGCGGCGCCCCCGTGCGGGTGCAGTCGATGACCAACACCGACACCGAGGACGCGGTCGGCACCGCGATCCAGGTCAAGGAACTGGCGATCGCCGGCTCCGAGAAGGTGCGCATCACCGTCAACACGCCCGAGGCCGCCAAGGCGGTGCCGTACATCCGCGAGCAGCTGGACCGCATGGGCATCGACGTGCCCCTGATCGGCGACTTCCACTACAACGGCCACCGCCTGCTGACCGAGTTTCCCGACTGCGCGCAGGCGCTGTCCAAGTACCGCATCAACCCCGGCAACGTGGGCAAGGGCGACAAGAAGGACCGCCAGTTCGGCCAGATGATCGAGGCCGCCATGCGCTGGGACAAGCCGGTGCGCATCGGCGTCAACTGGGGCAGCCTCGACCAGGAGCTGCTGGCCTCGCTGATGGACGAGAACGCCCGCCGGGCCCAGCCCTGGGACGCGCGCAGCGTCATGTACGAGGCGCTCGTGACCTCCGCCATCGAATCCGCCCGGCGCGCGGAGGAGATGGGCATGGACGGCAACCAGATCATCCTGTCCTGCAAGGTCAGCGGCGTGCAGGACCTGGTGGCGGTCTACCGCGAGCTGGCCCGCCGCTGCGACTACGCGCTGCACCTGGGCCTGACCGAGGCGGGCATGTCCACCAAGGGCACCGTGGCCTCCAGCGTGGCCCTGGGCATCCTGCTGCAGGAGGGCATTGGCGACACCATCCGCGTCTCGCTGACGCCCCAGCCGGGCGAGGCCCGCACGCAGGAGGTGGTGGTCGCCTCCGAGATCCTGCAGGCGCTGGGCCTGCGCGTGTTCGTGCCCAGCGTCACCGCCTGCCCGGGCTGCGGCCGCACCACCAGCACCACCTTCCAGGTGCTGGCCAAGGAGATCGACGACCACCTGCGGGCCAACATGCCCGTGTGGCGCAGCAAGTACCCCGGCGTCGAGGCGCTGAAGGTCGCCGTCATGGGCTGCATCGTCAACGGCCCCGGCGAGAGCAAGCACGCCGACATCGGCATCAGCCTGCCGGGCACCGGCGAGGCGCCGGCCGCACCCGTCTTCATCGACGGCGAGAAGGCCCTGACCCTGCGCGGCGAGAACATCGCCGCCGAATTCCACCAGATCGTCGAGAACTACATCGAGAAGCGTTTCGGCCAGACCGCCGGCGCCTGACTCGAGGCCTTCCCATCCCATGGACAAACTCAGTGCCGTCAAGGGCATGAACGACATCCTGCCGGCCGCCGTGCCGCGCACGGACAAGCTTCCCGATTCCAACCTGTGGCAGTGGTTCGAGGACGCGGTGCGCCGCGTCCTCGGCCGCTACGGCTACCAGTACATCCTGACGCCCATCGTCGAGCCCACGCAGCTGTTCGTGCGCGGCCTGGGCGAGGTGACCGACATCGTCGAGAAGGAGATGTACTCCTTCACCGATGCGATGAACGGCGACCGCCTGACGCTGCGGCCCGAGGCCACCGCCGGCATCGTGCGCGCGATGGTCGAGCACAACGCGCTGTACAACGGCCCGCTGCGGGTGTGGACGCTGGGCCCCATGTTCCGCCACGAGCGTCCCCAGAAGGGCCGCTACCGGCAGTTCCACCAGCTCGACGTCGAGGCGCTGGGCTACGCCGGCCCCGACGTCGACGCCGAGATGATCCTCACGGCCCGCGCCCTGTGGCGCGAGCTGGGGCTGGTCGAAGGCACGCACGTGCGGCTGGAGATCAACAGCCTGGGGCAGCCCGAGGAGCGGCGCGAGCACCGCGCGGCCCTGGTGGCGCACTTCGAGGTCCACGCCGACCAGCTCGACGAGGACGCCAGGCGCCGGCTGCACAGCAACCCGCTGCGCATCCTGGACAGCAAGAACCCGGCGATGCAGGCGCTGATCGAGCAGGCGCCGCAGCTGATGGACTTCCTGGGGCCGCAGTCGCGGGCCCACTTCGACGCGGTGCGCGCGGCGCTCGACGCCGTGGGCCTGGCCTACCGGGTCAACCCGCGCCTGGTGCGCGGCATGGACTACTACAACCTCACCGTGTTCGAGTGGGTGACCGACCAGCTCGGCTCGCAAGGCACCGTGTGCGGCGGCGGCCGCTACGACGGCCTGATCGCGCAGCTGGGCGGCAAGCCCGCGCCGGCCGTGGGCTTCGGCCTGGGCATCGAGCGGCTGCTGCTGCTGGTGCAGGCCCTGGCGCTGCCCGTGCCCTCCGGCGCCCCCGACGCCTATGCCGTCGTGCCCCCGGGCACGCCGCTGGCGCCGGTCGTGGCCACGCTGGAGGCGCTGCGCGCGGCGGGGCTGCGGGTGGTGCAGCACGCCGGGGGCGCCGACGGCCCGGGCAGCATGAAGTCGCAGTTCAAGCGGGCCGACGCCAGCGGCGCCCGTTGGGCGCTGGTCTTCGGCGCCGACGAACTGGCCGCCGGCGAGCTCACGCTCAAGGCGCTGCGCGACGGCGGCGGCGCGCAGGAACGCCTGCCGCTGGCCGGCGCCGCCGGCTGGGCCTCCAGGCTGCAGGGCTGAGGCCCGCCCCGTCCTTACAATCGCCGGCTGCTCGACACTGGCGCACCGACCCGCGCACACCATGGCATCCCACCTCGACCTCGAAGAACAGGAGCAGCTTGACCAGCTCAAGCACTTCTGGAAGACCTACGGCAACCTGATCTCCTGGGTGCTGATCCTCGCCTTCGGCGGGATCGCGGCCTGGAACGGCTGGCAGTGGTGGAACCGCGACCAGGCCCTGAAGGCCTCGGTGGTGCACGACGAGGTCGAGCGCGCCGTGGCGGCCGGCGACCTCACGCGGGCCGAGCAGGCCCTGTCCGACGCGCGCAACCGATTCGGCCGCGCCGTGTACACGCAGCAGTCGGCGCTGCTGGTGGCCCAAGCCGCCGCCGACCAGGGCAAGCCCGAGATCGCCAAGGCCGCGCTGGCCTGGGTGGTGGAGCAGGGCAACGATCCCGGCTACCAGGCCGTCGCGCGCCTGCGGCTGGCCGCCGTGCAGGCCGATGCCAAGGCCTATGACGAGGCGCTCAAGCTGCTGGGCGCCGAGTTCCCGCCCGCCTTCGCGGCGCTCGCGGCCGACCGCCGCGGCGACATCCACCTGCTGCAGGGCCGCAAGGACCAGGCCAAGGCCGAATACACCAAGGCCTGGCAGGGGCTGGACGCGCAGGCCGAGTACCGGCGCCTGCTCGAGGTCAAGCTGACCGCGCTGGGCGTCGACACCCAGGCCCTGGGCGCGGCCAAGCCGGCCGAGCCGGGAGCCCGGTCGTGACCGCCCGCCGCCACTTCGTGCGCGCCGGCCTGCTGGCCGCCTCGCTGGCCCTGGGCGGCTGCGCCTTCCTGCCCTCGTGGCTGGGCGGCGGCAGCGCCGATGCGGCCAAGCCGGCCGAGCTGGTGCCCAACCCGGGCCTGATGGGCGTGCGCCAGGCGTGGTCGACGCGGCTGCCCAGCATCGACTTCCCGCTCACTCCCGGCGTGGCCGGCGCCCAGGTGGCGCTGGCCGGCGGTGACGGCACGGTGGTGCTGCTCGACGCGAGCACCGGCCGCGAGACCTGGCGTGCCAACGCCGGCGCCCGGATCGAGGCCGGCGCCGGCACCGACGGCCGGGTGGTCGCGGTGGTCACCCGCGCCAACGAACTCGTCGCCCTGGTCGACGGCCAGGTGGCCTGGCGCGAGCGCCTGGCCGCCCGCGTCTACACGCCGCCGCTGGTGGCGGGCAACCGCGTCTTCGTGCTGCAGGCCGATCGCACGGTGGCCGCCTACGACGGCGCTGGCGGGCGTCGCCTGTGGACCCAGCCGCGCCAGGGCGAGCCGCTGGTGCTGCGCCAGTCGGGCGTGCTGCTCGCCGTGGGCGACACGCTGGTGGCGGGGCAGGGCGGCCGGCTGGTGGGCATGGACCCGCTCAATGGCGCGACCCGCTGGGAGGCGCCGCTGGCGTCCTCGCGCGGCACCAACGACGTCGAGCGCCTGGTCGACCTGATCGGCCGGCCCAGCCGGGTCGGCGACTCGGTCTGTGCCCGGGCCTTCCAGGCCGCCATCGGCTGCGCCGACGCGCGCCGCGGCACCGTGGCCTGGACCCGCCGCGCCAACGGTGCGCAGGGCCTGTCGGGCGACACCCAGTTCGTGGTGGGCGCCGAGGCCGACGGCCGCGTGGTGGCCTGGCGCCGCACCGACGGCGAGCGCGCCTGGGTGCACGAGCAGCTCCTGCACCGCGGCGTCGGCACGCCGCTGGTGGTGGGCGAATCGGTGGTCGTGGGCGATGCCTTCGGCTACGTGCACGTGCTCAAGCGTGCCGACGGCACGCTGCAGACGCGGCTGGCCACCGACGGCTCGGCCGTCGCCGCGCCGCCCGTGGTGGCCGGCAGCACCCTGGTCGTGGTCACCCGCAATGGCGGTGTCTACGGCTTCGTTCCCCAGTAAGTCCGGCAAGGCGGCCCATGAAACCCGTGATGGCCCTGGTGGGCCGCCCCAACGTCGGCAAGTCGACCCTGTTCAACCGGCTCACCAAGTCGCGTGATGCGATCGTGGCCGACTTCGCGGGCCTGACCCGCGACCGCCACTACGGCAACGCCCGCCAGGGCCGGCACGAGTTCATCGTGGTCGACACCGGCGGCTTCGAGCCGACCGCCGAGAGCGGCATCTACATGGAGATGGCCAAGCAGACGCGGCAGGCCGTCGCCGAGGCCGACGTGGTCGTGTTCGTGGTCGATGCGCGCGGCGGCCTCTCGGCCCAGGACCACGACATCGCCAACTACCTGCGCAAGCTGGGCAAGCCCACCGTGCTGGCGGCCAACAAGGCCGAGGGCATGACCGAGGGCGTGCAACTGACCGAGTTCTACGAGCTCGGCCTGGGCGAGGTGCATGCGGTCTCGGCCGCGCACGGCCAGGGCATGCGCAGCCTGGTCGAGGTCGCGCTCGGCCTGCTCGACCTGCCCGAGGAGGACGAGGAGGCCGAGCCCGACCCGTCGGTGATCAAGCTGGCCGTGGCCGGCCGCCCCAACGTGGGCAAGTCCACCCTGATCAACACCTGGCTGGGCGAGGAGCGGCTGGTCGCCTTCGACATGCCGGGCACGACCCGCGACGCGATCTCGGTGCCGTTCGAGCGCGGCGGCCAGACCTACGAGCTGATCGACACCGCCGGCCTGCGCCGCAAGGGCAAGGTCTTCGAGGCGATCGAGAAGTTCTCGGTGGTCAAGACGCTGCAGGCCATCGAATCGGCCAACGTCGTGCTGCTGCTGCTCGACGCCACCCAGGGCGTGACCGACCAGGACGCCCACATCGCCGGCTACATCCTGGAGAGCGGGCGGGCGGTGGTGATCGCGGTGAACAAGTGGGACGCGGTCGACGACTACGAGCGCGAGATGTTGCAGCGGCAGATCGAGGCGCGCCTGGCCTTCCTGAAGTTCGCCTCGCTGCACCTGATCTCGGCCAAGAAGCGCCAGGGCCTCGGGCCGGTGTGGACCTCGATCGCCCAGGCCCACAAGGCCGCCATGACCAAGATGCCCACGCCGGTGCTCACCCGGCTGCTGCTCGAGGCGGTGCAGTTCCAATCGCCCAAGCGCGCCGGCATGTTCCGCCCCAAGCTGCGCTATGCCCACCAGGGCGGCATGAACCCGCCGGTGATCGTGGTGCACGGCAACTCGCTCGAGCACGTCACCGACGCGTACAAGCGCTTCCTCGAGGGCCGGTTCCGCAAGGAGTTCAACCTCGTCGGCACGCCGCTGCGCATCGAGATGAAGACCTCCAAGAACCCCTACGCCGACAAGGAGTAGGGCGCCCGGCCACCCCCGGTGGCCGCGCCGGCCCGCGGCCCGGGCCTTGAATTCCCCCACCCCGCCTGCATGTCCGGCAGGTCACTCTGGCGAGCCGCTTGCACGGCTGGGTCCTGTGGTAAGGTGCAAGTTCCAACAACAGCCAGAACACGGAGAATATCGTGAGCAACAAAGGGCAACTCCTACAAGACCCGTTCCTGAACACGCTGCGTCGCGAGCACGTGCCGGTGTCCATCTACCTGGTCAACGGCATCAAGCTGCAGGGCCAGATCGAATCGTTCGACCAGTACGTGGTCCTGCTGCGCAACACCGTGACGCAGATGGTCTACAAGCACGCGATCTCCACCATCGTCCCCGGCCGGGCCGTCAACTTCCAGCCCGCCGAATCCGGCGAAGCGGCAGCCAGCTGACCGCCGCGGGCGCACCGCGCCCGCCTGCCGCCGGGCGTCCTTCTTCCCGACCACCCCGGAACCACCCGATTGCCTGAAACGTCCGCAAGGCCCACCGCTCCCGCCGTCCTGGTGGGGGTGGACCTGGGCCTTCCCCATTTCGATGCCGAGCTGGCCGAACTCGGCGAGCTGGCCCGCACCGCGGGGCTCGAACCCGTCGGCCGCATCACCGCCAAGCGCCGCGCACCCGATGCGGCGCTGTTCGTCGGCAAGGGCAAGGCCGACGAGATCAAGGCCCTGGCCGACGCGCTGGGCGCCACCGAGGTCCTGTTCGACCAGGCGCTCAGCCCGGGCCAGCAGCGCAACCTGGAGCGCCACCTGGGACTGGCCGTCAACGACCGCACGCTGCTGATCCTGGAGATCTTCGCGCAGCGCGCGCGCAGCCACGAGGGCAAGCTGCAGGTCGAGCTGGCCCGCCTGCAGTACCTGAGCACCCGGCTGGTGCGGCGCTGGTCGCACCTGGAGCGCCAGCGCGGCGGCATCGGCGCGCGGGGCGGCCCCGGCGAGACCCAGATCGAGCTGGACCGCCGGATGATCGGCGACGCCATCAAGCGCACCAAGGACCGCCTGGACAAGGTCAAGAAGCAGCGCACCACCCAGCGCCGCCAGCGCGAGCGCCAGAACGCGTACACGATCTCGCTGGTGGGCTACACCAACGCGGGCAAGAGCACGCTGTTCAACGCCCTGGTCAAGGCGCAGGCCTATGCGGCCGACCAGCTGTTCGCCACGCTGGACACCACCACCCGGCGCCTGTACCTCGACGACGTCGAGGGCGTGCAGGCCGGCCGCTCCGTGTCGCTGTCCGACACGGTGGGCTTCATCCGCGACCTGCCGCACGGCCTGATCGACGCCTTCCAAGCCACGCTGCAGGAAGCCGCGGACGCGGACCTGCTGATGCACGTGGTGGACGCCTCCAACCCGCACCATCCCGAGCAGATCGACGAGGTCCAGCGGGTGCTGCACGAGATCGGCGCGGCCGACGTGCCGCAGCTGCTGGTGTTCAACAAGACCGATGCGCTGCCGGCGGCGCAGCAGCCGCTGCAGCGGGCCGACTGGTTCGAGCTCGAGGGGCGCCAGGTGCGCCGGCTGTTCGTCAGCAGCCGCACGGGCGAGGGCCTGGAGGCCCTGCGGCAGGAGCTGGCCCAGCGGTCGCAGGCCCCCGCCGCGCCTGCAGCCCTTCATCCAAGTCCCGAATTGCACGAAGCACCCGCCTGATTGGGCACAATCGGCCGAGCCAACGAACAACAAGCACTTCGCCTTCATGAGACTGCACTCCCCCCGCGCCCTCGCTGCCCTCGGTGGTCGCCTGCGAGGCATGTTCAACCTGAACGACCCGCGCTGGGGGCGCGGCGGTGGTGACGACGGCAAGGACGGCGCGCCGCAGCGGCCCGAGGAGCCACGCGGCCCCAACCAGGGCCCGCCGGACCTCGACGAGCTGTGGCGTGACTTCAACCGGCGGCTGTCGGGCCTGTTCGGCGGCGGCAAGGGCCGGCGTCCCGACGGCGGCGGCAACGGTGGCGGCGGCTTCCAGCCCGACATGAAGAGCGCCGGCGTCGGCGTCGGCCTGATCGCGGCCGTGCTCGCGCTGATCTGGCTGGGCACCGGCTTCTTCATCGTGCAGGAAGGCCAGCAGGCGGTGATCACCCAGTTCGGCCGCTACAAGAGCACCGTGGGCGCCGGCTTCAACTGGCGCCTGCCGTACCCGATCCAGCGCCACGACGTGCTCAACGTGACCCAGATCCGCTCGGTCGACGTGGGCCGCGACTCGGTCATCAAGGCCACCGGCCTGCGCGAGTCGGCCATGCTGACCGAGGACGAGAACATCGTCGAGATCAAGTTCGCCGTGCAGTACCGGCTGAACGACGCCCGCGCCTGGCTGTTCGAGAGCCGCAACCCCGGCGAGGCCGTGGTGCAGGCTGCCGAGACCGCGGTGCGCGAGGTGGTGGGCAAGATGCGCATGGACTCGGCCCTGGCCGAGGAGCGCGACCAGATCGGCCCGCGCGTGCGCCAGCTGATGCAGCAGATCCTCGACCGCTACAAGGTGGGCGTCGAGGTCGTGGGCATCAACCTGCAGCAGGGCGGCGTGCGCCCGCCCGAGCAGGTGCAGGCCGCGTTCGACGACGTGCTCAAGGCCGGCCAGGAACGCGAGCGGGCCAAGAACGAGGCCCAGGCCTATGCCAACGACGTGGTCCCCCGTGCCGTCGGCTCGGCCTCGCGGCTGCAGCAGGAGGCCGAGGCCTACAAGTCGCGCGTCGTGGCGCAGGCCCAGGGTGATGCGCAGCGCTTCCAGGCCGTGCTGGGCCAGTACCAGAAGGCGCCCCAGGTCACGCGCGACCGGATGTACCTGGAGACCATGCAGCAGATCTACGCCAACGTGACCAAGGTGCTGGTCGAGTCGCGGCAGGGCGGCAGCATGCTCTACCTGCCGCTCGACCGCATCCTGCAGCAGGTGTCGCAGGGCGGGGCGGCGGTGGCCGGCCCCGAATCGGGCACCGGCATCCCCTCGGCGGGCCAGCCGCCCGCCTCGGTGCCGCCGGCCATCGACGCCCGCACCCGCGAGAACGCCCGCGGCCGCGACCGCGAAACCCGCTGAGCCAGGGCACGACGACACCATGAACCGACTCGGATTCCTCGCCGCCGCCGGCCTCGTCGCGCTGGCCGTGCTCAGCTCCATGCTCTTCGTCGTCGACCAGCGCCAGTTCGGCGTGGTCTATGCGCTGGGGCAGATCAAGGACGTGGTCACCGAACCCGGCCTGCACTTCAAGCTGCCGCCGCCGTTCCAGAACGTCAGCTACATCGACAAGCGCCTGCTCACGCTCGACTCCACCGACACCGAGCCCATGCTGACCGCCGAGAAGCAGCGCGTGGTGATCGACTGGTACGTGCGCTGGCGCATCAGCGACCCCTCGCAGTACATCCGCAACGTGGGCCTGGACGAGGCGGCCGGCGCCAACCAGCTCAACCGCGTGGTGCGCAACGCCTTCCAGGAGGAGATCAACCGCCGCACCGTGCGCGAGCTGCTGTCCACCCGGCGCCAGCAGCTCATGAGCGACGTGCAGCGCGAGGTCACCGAGGTCGTCAAGGGCAGCAAGCCCTGGGGCATCGAGATCGTCGACGTGCGCATCACCCGCGCCGACTACGTCGAGGCGATCACCGAGTCGGTCTACCGCCGCATGGAGGCCGAGCGCAAGCGCGTGGCCAACGAACTGCGCTCGACCGGCGCCGCCGAGGGCGAGAAGATCCGCGCCGACGCCGACCGCCAGCGCGAGATCGCGATCGCCAATGCCTACCGTGACGCCCAGAAGGTCAAGGGCGAGGGCGACGCGCAGGCGGCCGCCATCTACGGCGAGGCCTTCGGCCGCGACCCGCAGTTCGCGCAGTTCTACCGCAGCCTCGAGGCCTACCGCGCGACCTTCAACAAGAAGGGCGACGTGATGGTGGTCGACCCGCAGGGCTCGGAGTTCTTCCGCGCGTTCCGCGGCGGCGGTGCGGGCGGCAACGCCGCCGCCCCCGCGGCCCCCAAGAAGTAAGCGCCTTGGGCGACAGCCTCTGGGCCGCGCTGGCCCTCGTGCTCGTGCTCGAGGGCCTGCTGCCGCTGCTGTGGCCGCGCGGCTGGCGCCAGACCTTCCAGAGCCTGCTGCAGCTGCGCGACGGCCAGCTGCGCTTCTTCGGCCTGTGCAGCGTCGGCCTCGGGCTGGTGCTGTTGCTGCTGCTGGGCTGACGCCCGGTCCCTCCACCGCGGGACCGCTGGGTTCCAGCCGGTAAAATCCCGCTTTTCACAGCGTCCCCCCTCCATGTCCGCCTGGGTCCTGCCGGATCACATCGCCGATGTTTTGCCTTCCGAGGCCCGGCACATCGAAGAGCTGCGTCGCCTGCTGCTCGACACCGCCCGCGGCTACGGCTGCGAGCTGGTCATGCCGCCGCTGCTCGAGCACCTCGAGTCCCTGCTCACCGGCACGGGCGAGGCGCTGGGCCTGCAGACATTCAAGCTGGTCGACCAGTTGTCCGGGCGCACGCTCGGCCTGCGCGCCGACACCACGCCGCAGGTGGCCCGCATCGACGCGCACCTGCTCAACCGCGCCGGCGTCACCCGCCTGTGCTACTGCGGCCCGGTGCTGCACACCCGGCCCGACCGGCCGCACGCCACCCGCGAGCCGCTGCAGTTCGGCGCCGAGATCTACGGCCATGCCGGCATCGAAGCCGACCTCGAGGTGCTGCTGCTGGCCCTCGATTGCCTGAAGGCCACCGGGGCCGGCCCGCTGACCGTCGACATGGCCGATGCCCGCCTGGTGCGCGCGCTGCTCGCCGGCGTGCCGGTGGGCGCCGAGGTGCTGGGCGACGTGCATGCGGCCCTGGCGGCCAAGGACACCAGCAGCCTGGCGCGCCTGACCGTCGCCTTCCCCGCCGCCCAGCGCGAGGGCCTGGCGGCGCTGGTGCAGCTGTATGGCGACGCGTCGGTGCTCGAGGAGGCCCGGCGCGTGCTGCCGGCCTTGCCAGCGGTGGCCGAGGCGCTCGACCAGCTGGCGTGGCTGGGCCGCCAGATCGAGGGCGCCACCGTCAGCTACGACCTGGCGGACCTGCGCGGCTACGCCTACTACAGCGGCATGCGCTTTTCCGTCTACACGCCGGGCGCCAGCGATGCGTTGGTGCGCGGCGGCCGCTACGACGAGGTGGGCGCGGTGTTCGGCCGCAACCGCCCGGCCGTCGGCTTCTCGCTCGACGTCAAGGAGCTGGTGGGCGTGCTGCCCCGGCCGGCCCTGAAGGCCGCGGTCCGCGCCCCCTGGGGCGAGGACGCGCAGCTGCGTGCCGCCATCGCGCGCCTGCGTGCGGCCGGCGAGACCGTGGTGTGCCAGCTGCCGGGCCACGGCGACGAGGTCGACGAGTTCGACTGCGACCGCGAACTGGTCGCCGCCGACGGCCGCTGGGTCGTGCGCGCCCTCTGACGTCCTTTCCCTTCCCTTTCTTTTCCGGATTCCTTCCGTCATGAACAAGACTACCGGTCGCAACGTGGTCGTCGTCGGCACCCAGTGGGGCGACGAGGGCAAGGGCAAGCTCGTGGACTGGCTCACCGAGATGGCCCAGGGCGTGGTGCGCTTCCAGGGCGGCCACAACGCCGGCCACACGCTGGTGATCAACGGCGTCAAGACCGCGCTGCACCTGATCCCCAGCGGCATCATGCGGCCGGGCGTCAAGTGCTACATCGGCAACGGCGTGGTGCTGTCGGCGGCCAAGCTGTTCGAGGAGATCGAAGGCCTGGAGAAGGCCGGCGTCGAGGTCCGCTCCCGCCTGCGCATCTCCGAAGCCTGCCCGCTGATCCTGCCGTTCCACGCCGCGCTCGACGTCGCGCGCGAGACGCTGCGCGAGAAGGGCGGCACCGAGAAGATCGGCACGACCGGCCGCGGCATCGGCCCCGCCTACGAGGACAAGATCGCCCGCCGCGCGCTGCGCGTGCAGGACCTGAAGCATCCCGCGCGCTTCGCCGAGAAGCTGAAGGTGCTGCTGGAGCTGCACAACCACGTGCTCACCACCTTCCTGCACGCACCGGCGGTGGACTTCCAGCAGACGCTGGACGAGGCGCTGAAGCTGGGCGAGCAGCTGCGCCCGATGATGGCCGACGTCTCGCGCGAGCTGAACGAGGCGCACCGCCACGGCGACAACCTGCTGTTCGAAGGCGCGCAGGGCACGCTGCTGGACGTCGACCACGGCACCTACCCGTACGTGACCTCCAGCAACTGCGTGGCGGGCAACGCCTCCGCCGGCGCGGGCGTGGGGCCGGGCATGCTGCACTACATCCTGGGCATCACCAAGGCCTACTGCACCCGCGTGGGCGGCGGCCCGTTCCCCACCGAGCTGGACTGGGAGACCCCCGGCACCGTCGGCTGGCACCTGTCCACAGTCGGCGCCGAGAAGGGCGTGACCACCGGCCGCTCGCGCCGCTGCGGCTGGTTCGACGCCGCGCTGCTCAAGCGCAGCGCCCAGGTCAACGGCCTGTCGGGCCTGTGCATCACCAAGCTCGACGTGCTGGACGGCATCAAGGAGCTGCAGCTGTGCACCGGCTACGAGCTGGACGGCGAGCACACCGACATCCTGCCGCTGGGCGCCGACGAGATCGCGCGCTGCAAGCCGGTGTACGAGACGCTGCCGGGCTGGACCGAGAGCACCGTGGGCGTGACCGAGTACGACAAGCTGCCGGTCAACGCCCGCCTGTACCTGCAGCGCATCGAGCAGGTCACCGGGGTGCCCGTCGATATCATCTCGACCAGCCCCGACCGCGACCACACGATCATGATGCGGCACCCCTACCTGGCCGCCTGAGGACACCCGAGGACCCACGACCCATGTTGACCGAAGACGGCAAGCACCTGTACGTCAGCTACGACGAGTACCACAACCTGATCGAGAAGCTGGCGATCAAGGTGCACCAGTCGGGCTGGCAGTTCGACACCATCCTGTGCCTGGCCCGCGGCGGCATGCGCCCCGGGGACATCCTCTCGCGCATCTTCGACAAGCCGCTGGCCATCATGTCCACCAGCTCGTACCGCGCCGCGGCCGGGACGGTGCAGGGCCACCTGGACATCGCCCGCTACATCACCACGCCCAAGGGCGAGATCGCGGGCAAGGTGCTGCTGGTCGACGACCTGGCCGACTCGGGCCACACCCTCCACAAGGTGGTGGACATGCTGCGCAACAACTACCCGCCGATCACCGAGCTGCGCACCGCGGTGATCTGGACCAAGGGCCTGTCCACCTTCACGGCCGACTACTCGGTGGAGTTCCTGCCCACCAATCCCTGGATCCACCAGCCGTTCGAGAGCTACGACAGCATGGGCCCGGAGAAGCTGCTGGAGAAGTGGCGGGTCTGAGGCCACGCGGCCACCGCCTCCTGCCGACGGCGCCTGCGGGCGCCGTCGCCGTGTGCGACGGGCGCGCCGCCCGCCTCAGCTGCAGGTGACCAGCAGGACCGAGGGCGCGCTGCGCCGCACGACGTCGGCCACGCTGGGCGGCGCCCCGGCGGCCGCCGGGGCCTGGGAGGCCGGCAGGGCATGGTCCTGCAGGAAGGTGCGCAGCGGCTGCAGGCGCACCGCGAAGCCCACGTTCTCGGCACCGAGCCGGGCGTCCAGCTTGCGCGCCACCACGCCGGCCACGCGGCCCCAGGGGTCGAGCACCGGCCCGCCGCTGTTGCCCGACTGCACGGCGGCCGAGATCTGCATCGCGCGGTCCTCGCCGGCGAGCCCCTGCAGCGAACTGACCACCCCGGTCGTCACGCGCAGCTGCGGCCCCAGCACGCCGGGCAGCGGGTAGCCCAGCACGGTCACGGCCTCGCCCAGTTCCTGCGGCCCGGCCGCCAGCGCCAGCGGCTGCAGCTCCACGCCCTGCAGCACGACGGCCGCGAGGTCGTTGGCGGCGTCGGTGGCCACCACGCGCGCCGCATAGCGCTCCTCGCCGCGCAGGGCGACCAGCCGCTCGCAGCCGCGCACGACATGGTGGTTGGTCACCAGCGTGCTGCGGTCCACCGCGAAGCCCGTGCCGCTCCAGCGCACGGCGGCGGGCAGGGCAGGGCGGGCAGGCAGCGGCGCGGCCACGGCGGGTACGGTGGCGGCGCCCGGCCCGTCAGACGGCGGGGCCGCGACCACCACGGCGGCGGGCGCCGGCGGGGGCTGCTCGGCCAGCCGGCAGGCCAGGTCCAGTTCGCGCGCGGTGCGGCCGCCGGGTGCCACCGGCCGCAGCTCGGCGGCCGTCTCGGTCAGCACGCCGCCGCGCCAGCGGGTGGTGGTCACGTACTCGACCCGGCGCTGGCGCGCGCAGTCCACGCCGACCTCGGACTCGATCAGCGTCGCGCGCTCGGGGTTGCGGGTCTCCCGGCCGACCAGCCGGTAGTGCGTCATCTCGCCCTGGCGGCGCACCGTCGCGGCCTCGATGAAGAACTCCATCGGCTGCCCGATCGCCCCACCCACCGGCACCCAGGCCTCGCCGGCGCCTGCGGCCAGGGCCAGGCCGGCCAGGGCGGCGGCCAGCGCGCGCAGGCGGAACGGCAGGGGCAGGGTCATGCCCAGAGCTTTCGGCAGACGGCGCGCGCAGGCCATCAGCCGTTTGCTTACGCCGGCAGCCAGTTCGGGCCCTCCCGTGGCGGCCGCTACCATCGGCCCATGTCCTCCACGCCGGCCGCCGACCTCATCCACCACCCCTACCAGCCGCCCGCCGGCTTCGAGGCGCCGCAGCCGGCGGTGCACAAGGCCTCGACCGTCATCTTTCCCGATGTCGCCGCGCTGCGCGCGCGCGACTGGAAGCGCAAGGACGGCTACACCTACGGCCTGCACGGCACGCCCACCACCTTCCTGCTCGAGGAGCGCCTGGCCACGCTCGAGGGTGGGCGGCACTGCCTGCTGGTGCCCAGCGGGCTGGCGGCGATCGCCAACGTCAACCTGGCGCTGCTGGCCAGCGGCGACGAGGTGCTGCTGCCCGACAACGTGTACGGCCCGTCGCGCGCGATGGCCGAGGGCGAGCTGGCCCAGTGGGGCATCACGCACCAGCGCTACGACCCGATGGACCCCGCGGACCTGGCGCGCCGCCTGGGCCCGCGCACGAAGCTGGTGTGGCTCGAGGCGCCGGGCTCGGTGACCATGGAGTTCCCGCCGCTGCCGCAGCTGGCCGCGCTGTGCCGCGCGCGCGGCGTCACCACCGCGCTGGACAACACCTGGGGCGCCGGGCTGGCGTTCAACGGCTTCGATGCCGGCTGCGACGTGGTGGTGCAGGCGCTGACCAAGTACCCCAGCGGCGGGGGCGACGTGCTCATGGGCAGCGTGGTCACGCGCGAGGACGCGCTGGCGCACCGGCTCAAGCTCACGCACATGCGGCTGGGCTGGGGCGTGGGGGCCAACGATGCCGAGCTGGTGCTGCGCTCGCTGGCCAGCATGCCGCTGCGCTACCGTGCGCACGACCTCGCGGCGCGCCAGCTGGCCCGCTGGCTGCAGGGCCGGCCCGGGATCGCCGCGGTGCTGCACCCGGCCCTCGCGGGCGCGCCCGGCCACGACCACTGGCGCGCGCTGTGCGGCGACGACGGCCAGGCCGCCGGCCTGTTCTCCGTGGTGTTCGATGCGGGCATCGCCCCGGCCCGGGTCGATGCCTTCTGCGACGCGCTGCGCCTCTTCCGCATCGGCTACTCCTGGGGCGGGCCGGTCAGC
The DNA here is from genome assembly GCA_027484575.1 of Comamonadaceae bacterium. Taxonomy (GTDB): domain Bacteria; phylum Pseudomonadota; class Gammaproteobacteria; order Burkholderiales; family Burkholderiaceae_C; genus Ramlibacter. Next base: position 328,971 of record JAIXSQ010000004.1, on the reverse strand, counting down.
CTGGTGGTGCCCTACGACGTGGCCGCGATGCGCGCCCCGGGCCGCTGGCCGCACGGCGGCACGCTGGTGCGTTTGTCGATCGGCCTGGAAGAGCCGCAGGCGCTGCAGGATGACCTGGCGCAGGCGCTGGCAGCCATCGGCTGAAACCCGTTGCGGCGCGCGTGCGCGCTGCGGCTACAGTGGGGCCTGTCCCATTCCCACGGAGAGCGCGCTGTGCCCAGTCCCAATTACGGTTTCGAGAAGCGCCAGCGCGAGCTGGCCAAGAAGAGGAAGAAGGAAGACAAGCTCAAGGCCAAGGCCGACCGCAAGGCGGGCGTGCCGCCTGAGGACGGGTCCGAGGGCGCCTCCGACGAGCCGGGCCTGCCCGGTGGCGAGGCTGCCAACGACGGCGCGCCGGCCACACCGCCGCCTGCCGCCTGATCAGGCCGCCAGCGCAGCGCCCTCGGCTTCCAGGATCCCCCGCGCCACCGCCTGCAGGGCCTGCGGACTGCCGTCCGCGGGCACCCAGGTGCGCGCCTGCCCGTAGCGGGCGAAGTTGCGCTGGATCGACGCGGCATAGCCCGGGTCGTAGTGCTCCACCAGCAGCTCGCGCACCACGTCCTCCATCCGTCCCTCGCGGGCCTGCGCCTGCCAGCGCTCGACCACGGCGCGGCCGCGCAGCTGCACCAGCGCATCCAGCCGCTCGCAGAACAGCTGCGGGTCGCGCACGAAGAAGTCGTAGTCCTCCAGCAGCAGCTGCACCCGGGCGTCCTCGCCGGGCTCCAGCCGCAGGCACTCGCTGGCGCGCATCGCGGTGATCAGCGATTCGGGCACCGCCACGTTGCCCACCTTGCGGCTCTCGCTTTCCACGTACACCGGCCGCGCCGCATCGAAGGCGCGCAGCGCCTGCCACACCCGGGTGTCGAACTGCTTCTGGCTGGGCTGGGGCTGCCCGGGGATCAGGCCCAGCACCGAGCTGCGGTGGTGGGCCAGGCCCTCCAGGTCCAGCACCTGCGCGCCCTGGGCCGCCAGCGCGTGCAGCAGCCGTGTCTTGCCGGCGCCCGTGGGGCCGCAGACCACCCGGTACGACAGCCGCTGCGCCAGCGCCGGCAGCTGCGCCAGCAGCTCGCTGCGGAAGGCCTTGTAGCCGCCTTCGAGCAGCGTGACGCGGAAGCCGATCTGGTCGAGCACCAGCGACAGCGAGCCGCTGCGCTTGCCGCCGCGCCAGCAGTACACCAGCGGCTTCCAGTCCTTGGGCTTGTCGAGCACCTCGCGCTCGATGTGCCGCGCGATGTTGGCCGCCACCAGCGCCGCGCCGCGCTTGCGCGCCTCGAAGGGGCTGGCCTGCTTGTACAGGGTGCCGACCAGCGCGCGCTCGGCATCGTCGAGCGACGGCCAGTTGGCGGCGCCGGGCAGCCGGTCCTCGGCATGCTCGGACGGGCTGCGGGCATCGATGACCGCGTCGAAGGAAGCCAGCCGGGCGATGGCCTCGGCGGCGGGCAGGGACGTGACGCTCACTTCAGCAGCTTTCGCAGGGCCGGCCAGACGTTCTCGAGCATGCGGGCCTGGGCCTGTTCGTTCGGGTGGATGCGGTCGGCCTGGAACAGGCTGGCCGCCTCGGGGATGTCGGCCACGCCGGCCAGGAAGAAGGGCACCAGCGCCGCCTGGTGCGCGCGCGCCACCTTGTCGTACAGCGCCGCGAACTTCGCGCCGTAGTCGGCGCCGTAGTTGGGCGGCAGCTGCATGCCCAGCAGCAGCACCTGCGCGCCCGCGGCCCTGGCGGCCTGCGCCATCGCGGCCAGGTTGGCCTCGGTCATGCCCAGGGGCAGCCCGCGCAGCGCGTCGTTGCCGCCCAGCTCGATCACCACGTGCGTGGGCTGGTGCTGGGCCAGCAGCGCCGGCAGCCGCGAGCGGCCGCCCGAGGTGGTGTCGCCGCTGATGCTGGCGTTGACCACGCGGGCGTCCACGCGCTCGCGCGCCAGCCGCTGCTCGAGCAGGGCCACCCAGCCGCTGCCGCGGCGCAGCCCGTACTCGGCGCTGAGCGAATCGCCCACCACCAGCACGGTGCGCCCGGCCGCCCATGCCCCGCCGGCGGCGGTGGCCAGCCCTGCCGCGATAAAGTGCCTGCGCCTGCAACCCCTGCCGTCCATGACTCCATCCATCATCGCCGTCGAGCACGTGCACAAGAGCGTGTCCGACTCGACCGGCACCCTCGAGATTCTCCGCGATATCGATTTCTCCCTGGCGCCGCGCCAGACCTGCGCGATCGTCGGCGCGTCCGGCTCGGGCAAGAGCACCCTGCTGTCCATCGTCGCCGGGCTCGACGTGCCCACGTCGGGCACCGTGCGGCTGGACGGCGAGGACCTGTTCGCGCTCGACGAGGACCAGCGCGCCGCGCTGCGCGCGCGCAAGGTCGGCTTCGTGTTCCAGAGCTTCCAGCTGATGGCCAACCTCACCGCCCTGGAGAACGTGATGCTGCCGCTGGAGCTGGCCGGCCGGCGCGATGCCCGCAGCGCGGCCGCCGCGATGCTCGAGCGCGTCGGCCTGTCGCAGCGGCTGGGCCACTACCCGCGGGTGCTCTCGGGCGGCGAGCAGCAGCGCGTGGCGCTGGCGCGCGCCTTCGTGGTCGAGCCCGCGGTGCTGCTGGCCGACGAGCCCACAGGCAGCCTGGACTTCGCCACCGGCGAGACGGTGATGGACCTGATGTTCAGCCTCAACCGCGAGCGCGGGACCACGCTGGTGCTGGTCACGCACGACCGCGCCATCGCCGCGCGGTGCGAGCGCCGCATCACCATCGAGGCCGGCCGCATCGCCGACTGACGGCGGCGGCGGGGCGGGGTGGGGCGCACCGGATAATCGGCCCATGTCGTCGTCCAAAGTGCTGTTCGGGTTCCACGCCGTCGGGGTCCGCCTGAAGACCCATCCCCAGACCGTGCGCGAGGTCTACGTCGAGGCCGCCCGCAAGGACGCCCGCATGCGGCAGTTCCTCGAGCGCGCCCGCGACAGCGGCGTGCGGCTGATCGAGTCGGACGCGCTGCGGCTGGCCAAGCTGGCCGGCAGCCACGGGCACCAGGGCGTGGCCGCGCTGGTCGATCCGCTGCCGCAGAACCATTCGCTCGACGACCTGCTGGACACCGTGCAGGGGCCGCCGCTGCTGCTGGTGCTCGACGGCGTGACCGACCCGCACAACCTGGGCGCCTGCCTGCGCGTGGCCGACGGGGCCGGCGCGCATGCGGTGATCGCGCCCAAGGACCATGCGGTGGGCCTGAACGCCACCGTGTCCAAGGTCGCCAGCGGCGCCGCCGAGACGGTGCCGTACTTCATGGTGACCAACCTGGCGCGCACCCTGGGCGAGCTCAAGGAGCGCAACATCTGGATCATCGGCACCAGCGACGATGCGCCGCAGACGCTGTACCAGGCGGATTTCACGGGCCCGGTGGCGCTGGTGCTGGGCGCCGAAGGCCCCGGCATGCGGCAGCTCACGCGCAAGACCTGCGACGTGCTGGTGTCCATCCCCATGCGCGGCGCGGTCGAGAGCCTGAACGTCTCGGTGGCCAGCGGCGTCTGCCTGTACGAGGCGCTGCGCCAGCGCGGGGGCTGAGGCCCGTGGACCAGGCCCTGGCCCGGGTGCGTGGCTGGATCCGGGCGGCGGACCGCCTCGTGGTGCTGACCGGCGCCGGTGTCAGCGCCGAGTCGGGCGTGCCCACCTTCCGCGATGCGCAGACCGGCCTGTGGGCCAGGTTACGGCCCGAGGAACTCGCGACCGAGGAGGCGTTCCGGGCCGATCCGCCGATGGTCTGGGACTGGTACGCGATGCGGCGCGCCATGGTCGCGCAGGTGCAGCCCAACGCGGGCCACCAGGCGCTGGCGGCGTGGGCGCAGCGGCATCCCGGCCGCCTGACGCTGGTGACGCAGAACGTCGACGGCCTGCACCAGCGCGCCGGCAGCCCGGGCGTGCTGGCCCTGCACGGCACCCTGGACCAGGACCGGTGGCTCGAGCCGCCGCGTGCCTGCTGCCACGCGCAACCGCCGCAGGCCGGGCGCCCGCCGCGCTGCGCGACCTGCGGCAACCTGCGCCGGCCCGCGGTCGTGTGGTTCGGCGAGGCGCTGCCCCCGGGCGTGCTGGCGGCCGCCGACGAGGCCGCGCGGCGGTGCGACCTGATGCTGGTGGCCGGCACCAGTGGCGTCGTCTGGCCGGCGGCCGGCCTGGCGCATGCCGCCGCCGCACGCGGGCGGGTGGTGGTGCTCAATCCCGAACCCACCGAGCTCGACGCGGTCGCCCAGGCGGTGCTGCGCGGCACGGCGGCCCACCTGTTGCCGGCCCTGCTGGCCGAAGGAGACGACGCATGATCCTGCGCACCACACCGCTCGCGCTGGCCCTGGTCCTGCTGGCCGGCTGCACCCAGGAGCAGCAGAACAAGCTGGGCCGCGACATCCAGAACTGGACCGGCACCAACGGCGTGCTCGAGGTCTACGCGGGCGACAAGCTGGTGCGGCGCTTCCTGCGCATCGACAAGCTGTCCACGGCACAGGCCACTGGCGATCCCGGTCAGGCCCGTGCCTACCGCTACGGCTACGGCGTGCTCGACGAGAACCTCAACGGCCTGGCCGACCCGAACGAGAAGAAGGTGTACTTCGAGGTCGGCGAACACGTGAACTACGTGTTCTTCGAGAACCCGCACTGAGCGGGCCGTCCGGGCCGCAGGCCGCGGCTCAGACCAGGCCGAGCCAGCCGAGCAGGGCCCCCGCGCCCAGCAGCCACAGCAGGTGGATGCGGGTGCGCCAGACGACCAGGGCGGTCGCCGCGGTCACCGTCCACAGCGGCCAGTCGGCCGCCCGGGGCTCGGTCCCGGTCGCCAGCACCCAGCCGGTGGCCACCAGCAGCGCGACCACCACCGGCGCCATCCCCTGCTTGAACGCGCGCACGGCGCGCAGCTCGCGGTTGCGGTGGCCCCATTGCGCGGCCAGGAAGGTCAGGGTGCAGCTGGGCAGCAGGATGCCGGCCATGGCCAGCACCAGCCCCAGCACGGCGGTGGCATAGCCGCCGGCGTTCAGGCCGACGTTCCAGCCCAGCAGGCCGACGAACAGCACGTTCGGCCCCGGGGCCGCCTGCGCGATGGCGATGGAAGCGGCGAACTGCGGGTCGGCCAGCCAGGCGCGCTCGTCCACCAGCCAGCGGTGCATGTCGGGCGCGGTGGTGATCGCGCCGCCGACGGCCAGCAGCGACAGCAGCAGGAAATGGCCCAGCAGCGCCAGCCAGTCCGCCGGCGTCAGCACCAGGCTCATCGTGCCGTCCCCGCCGTTGCCGCCGGGCCGAGCCGGCGCCAGGTGAGCACGCAGCCCAGCCCGCCGATGCCCGCCAGGGCCCAGGCCAGCGGCCAGCGCAGCAGGGCGACGGCCACGAAGGTCGCGGCCGCCAGCGCCAGGCAGGCCGGCAGGCCCAGCGGGTGGCGGCGCAGCGCCGGCAGCAGCTTCAGGCCGGTGGCCGTGATCAGGCCGGCGGCCACTGCGCCCATGCCGCGCAGGGCCGCGGCCAGCTGCGGGTCGGCGGCATGACGGGCGTACAGCACGGCCAGCACCAGCACCACGGCCAGCGGCGCGGCCAGCATGCCGGCCAGGGCCACCAGGGCGCCGCGCAGGCCGAACCAGCGGCTGCCCAGCATCAGCGCCAGGTTCACCACGTTGGGGCCGGGCATGATCTGCGCGACCGCCCATTCCTCGACGAACTCCTCCTGCGTCATCCAGCGGCGCCGCTCCACCAGCTCGCGCTGCACGATGGCCAGCACGCCGCCGAAGCCCTGCAGCGCCAGCGTGGTGAACGACCAGAACAGCTCGGCCAGCGAGTGGGGGCGGGGCCGCTCGCCGGCGGTGGGGTCGGTCGGCTCGGCAGGGATCTCGGGCATGCGGCCGATGATAGGCGGGGGCTGCCGGGCGGCCGCGCGGGGCAGGGCGCGCGTCAGCGCAGCTTCAGCTCCCAGGTCTCGCCCGTGAGCGCGCGGCCGTAGTCGTGCAGCGGTTCGCTGGCGGTGCAGGTGAAGCCCCGCGCCGCGTAGATGGCGCGGGCGGCGTCGAGCTGGCCGTTGGTCCACAGCACCAGCCGGCGGTAGCCGCGTTCGCGGGCGAAGGCGACGGCCTCGTCGACCAGCCGTGCGCCCAGGCCCAGGCCCCGCGCCCGCGGGGTGAGGATCAGCAGCCGCAGCTGCGCGACGGTGGCGGCCTTGCGCACGACGAACACCGAGCCCACCCGCTCGCCGTCCAGCTCGGCGATCCAGCCCTTCTCCCAGGCCGGGTCCCACTGCCGCAGCATCTTCGCCACGACCTCGGCCACCAGCGCCTCGAAGCGGCTGTCGTAGCCGTGCTCCCGGGCGTAGATCTCGCCGTGCTGCTGCACCACCCAGCCGCCGTCGCCGGGGCGCGGGTCGCGCAGCACGGCCGTGCGGGCGCGGCCCGGGGCGGGCGCGTCCCCCAGCAGCTCGCGCAGCGCCTGCATGGCGCCCAGCGCCCGGTCGCGGTCGGCGGGCGCCAGCGGTTGCAGCAGTTGCGCGGCCTGCGCCTGCGAGCGGGCCTGCAGCGGCGCGAAGGCCGCCTCGCCCGCGCGGGTCAGCGCCAGCAGGGCCTGGCGGGCGTCGCCGGGCGCCGGCGTGCTGTCCACCCAGCCGCGTTCGCGCAGCCGGCGCAGCACCCGGCTGAGGAAGCCGGCATCCATGCCCAGGCCCCGGGCCAGCGCGCCGGCCGTGGGCCGCTCCTGCTGCGCCAGCTCGTACAGCACCCGCAGTTCGGCCAGCGTGACGCCGCCCTCGGCGGGCGCGAGCACGCCGATGCGGCGGGCCCAGAAGCGGTTGAAGGCGCGCAGGGCGGCGACCTGCGCGGACGGCACGGAGCTTGGCTGGGCAGGACGCATCGGCCGATCGTCAATCGATCAGTTGACGAAGTCAAGCAACCCGCGGGGACGAAAAAATCCCCCGGGCGCTGGCGCGACCGGGGGAGCAAGTCAGCCGGGGGAAGAAACTTGAAAAAAACCCGGCCGCCCGGTTGGAGCGCGGGGCCCGCCGCAGGTTCCTGCGGCCGAGGCAGGCAGGCGCTGGCGCGCCGCCCCTGCGCGGCCGCGCCGGCCGTGGCGTCCACGGCACCGCTGAGCCTCGATCCGACAAGCCACGGGACGAATTCACGGCAGGGGACACGCATCGCGTTGCGCGGGCCCGAACACCGCGATGCCGGGGGGTGCGTCTGTAGGATTTCGCCGACAAGAGAGGACCTGCATGTCTGATTTATCGGTCGGTTCCACCCCCGCCCCTTCCACGAACTCCGGCAACGACGAGCAACCCGGCAGCCTCTGGCTGGCGGCCCGCAAGGCGGTCGCCCGCCTGTCGGACTGGTTCGTGATCCAGAGCCTGCCCGTGAAGCTGCTGCTGGTGACGCTGGCGCTGCTGATCCCGGCGACTGGCATCTATTCCGGCGTGCTGCTGCACCGCCAGTCGCAACTGGCTGAGCAGGTGCGCGGCATGGCCGCCCGCGACGCGGTCTCGGCCATCGACGAGACGCTGCCGGTGGTCTTCGGCAGCGGCTCGGTGCTGGGCTTCCTGGCCTCGCACCCGGTCGAGCGCATCACGGTCATCTACCGGCCGCTGATGTGGAACGTGTCCGAGCGCATCGTGCTGGTCCGCTCGGGCGGCTCGCAGCATGCGTTCTACCCCTCGGACATGGAGACCAAGATCTTCGCGGACCAGGCCGTCGTCGCCCCCTGGGCGCCGAAGATGAGCTTCGTGCCCCGCTCGGACCTGAGCGCCTCGAACCTGCAGCTGCTCGAGCGCCTGGACCAGGGCTTCGCCAACGCGCGCCCGCAGTCCGAGAAGGATGCCTGGAAGGCCGGCGTCTCGGGCGTGCTGTCGGCCGCGCTGACCCTGGGCCTGATCGGCTTCCTGGCCTTCCAGCTCAAGGGCCAGTTCAAGTCGCTCAAGTTCATCGAGCCGGCGCAGGTCAGCGGCTCGCTCGACGACCTGGTGGGCATGGACGACATCAAGTCCGAGGTCGCGCAGATCAAGGACCAGTACAGCCGCCGCGCCGCCTATGCCGAGTACGGCATCGACAAGCCGTTCAACGTGATGTTCAGCGGCCCGGCTGGCACCGGCAAGACCAAGCTGGCCAGCTACCTGGCCAAGGAGCTGGACCTGCCGATCCTGTTCCACTCGGCCGTCAACCTGGAGACCGGCTACGTGGGCGGCGGCGCCAACACGCTGTCGCGCATCGTCGCCATGGCCAAGCGCCGCAAGCGCTGCATCGTCTTCCTGGACGAGGCGCAGGACCTGTTCATGAAGCGCGGTGGGCACCGCAAGTTCGACGACGACACCCAGAACATGCTGCTGGCCGTCCTCGACGGGGTGCGCACGAAGAACGACGCCGAGATCATCTGGATCGTGGCGAGCAACTTCAACAGCGAGCAGATGCAGATGGACGAGGCGATGCTGCGCCGCTTCCAGATGAAGGTCGACTTCCGGCTGCCAAACCGCGAGGAGCGCGAGTCCATCATCCGCCACTACCTGTCCGACCGCGCCGACAAGGTGCTGCCCGGCCTGGACCTGCGCCACCTGGTGGAGATCACCGAGGGCCGCAGCCCGGCCGACCTGGAGACCATCGTCAACCAGGCCGGCATCACCGCGGTGCAGGCCGGCATCCTGATCGGCGCCGACACGCTGATGCAGGCGGCCGAGCGGGTGATGGTGGGCAACGTCAACACCAACACGACCAAGGAGCGCGAGCGCGACCGCCGCATCATCGCGATCCACGAGTGGGGCCATTTCCTGGTGGACTTCGAGCACGAGCGGCGCAAGGCCGGCGGCGACTGGGAGCGCATCCTGGCCGACATGAAGACCATCAAGATCTCGCTGAAGGCCAACCCGCGCAACAACGCGCTGGGCTTCGTCTTCCACAAGCAGGGCTCCAACCTGCTCAAGACCAAGGGCGACATCGAGCACGACGTGCGCGTGCTGCTGGGCGGCATGGCCAACGAGGAGCTGTTCTTCGGCGAGGAGGGCACCACCAACGGCGCCCACAACGACATCACCCGGGTCACCAAGCTGCTGCACCACGCCGTCGGCGAGATGGGCATGTACCGCAAGACCCGGCTGAACTTCGGCGCGCTCAACGAGGGCGGCCCCGGCAAGTCGCTGGACGAGGAGACCCGCTCGATCATGGAGGCGCAGAGCGAGCGCCTGTACGGCGAGACCAAGGCCCTGCTGCAGCGCCAGAAGCCGCTGACCGAGCACCTGTTGGGCAAGCTGATGGAACGCGGCGAGATGAGCCTGCGCGAGGCGCTGCACGAGATCCGCGCCTTCGAGGCCGCCTGCTGGAGCTTCCAGTCCCGCATGGGGCTGCAGCCGGCCGCCTGAGGCCCGGCGCTCCCCGCGCGAAGGCCGCCTGCGGGCGGCCTTCGCCTGCGGCACGTGACCCGCGTCACGCGGTTGCAGGCCCGTGCGACTTTTGCACGCCTGTCACACCTGCGCCGCGGCCGCGTTCCTAGCATGGGTGGCATGCGCTACAGCCGTGAAGAGTACGCCAACATGCAGGCCGTCCAGCGCCGTGTCGCGCGCGCCGAGGCCGACTACGCGCGTTTCCGCGCCGCCTACCTCGAGGTCGCCCAGACCGACCCCGACCACGAGGTCGCGCTGGCCATGATCGGTGCCGACATGAACCGCGCCCATGCCTACCTGCAGGCCCTGATCGGCCTGCCGCCCACGCCGTTCGAGAAGCAGCCCAGCGTGGTGGTGATGCGCGAGGCGCGCCGCTTGGCCGACGAGAAGAACCGCTGACGCGCCGCGGCGCAGCCCGGCCCGCCGTACGATGACGGGCTTGCGCGGCACCGTTCCTTCCTCCCCCCATCCCGACCTCGACCTGCCCGAGCGGCTGCTGCTGCCCGAGGCTCGGGCGCGCCGCCTGCTGCTGGCCCAGGCGCTGGAGACGGCCGATCCGCAGGGCCTGCTGGTGGGCTTGCCCGAGCGCAGCCGCATCGACGCGGACACCCTGGCCGCCACCGGCGACCCGGCCAAGGGCCAGCCGCTGGACCTGCGGGCATGGCTCGGCGCCCGCACCGACCGCCTGCTCGACTTGCTCGGCCACCGCCGGCCGGCGCTGGCCGCGCTGGCGTCACCACCGGCCTGGGCCGGCTGGCTGGCCGCCGGCCTGCCGCTGCTGGCGCTGCTGGCCGGCGGCGCGCTGGACCGGATCGACAACCCGCACCAAGTCAACCTGCTGTCGCCGCCGCTGCTGGCCTTCGTCGCCTGGAACCTGGTGGTGTACCTGGGCCTGGCGCTCACCGCCGTGCGCCCCGTCCGCTGGCGCGGGACGCCGCCCGCATGGCCGGCCACGCGGGGCGGGCGCCATCCCGTCGCACGGGCGTTCCAGGCGGCCTGGTGGCGCGTGGCCGGACCGCTGGAGGGGCAGCGCTGGCGCCGCCTGCTGCACCTGGCCGCCGCGGCCTGGGGGGTCGGTGTCGTGCTGTCGCTGCTGGCCGGCGGCGTGGTGCGCGAGTACCGCGTCGGCTGGGAAAGCACCCTGCTGGACCTGCCCCAGGTGCATGCGCTGCTGCGCGCGCTGTATGCCCCGGTGCTGGCACTGCTGCCGCTGCAGCCGTTCAGCCTGGACGAGGTCGCGCGGCTGCACTTCGGCGACGGCGCGGGGGTCGGCCGCGAGGCCGCGCGCCGCTGGGTGTGGATGACCGTCGCGCTGGTCGCCCTGGTGGTCGTGCTGCCGCGGCTGGCCCTGGCGGCGTGGGCGCACCTGCACGCGCGGCGGCTGGCGCGGGCGCTGGCGGTGGACCTGCGCGAGCCGCCGTTCGACGCGCTGCTCGCGGCCGTGCGGCCGGCACGCCTGCGCATCGCGGTGCTGCCGGCCCCTCCTGCGCTGCAGCCGCTGCTGCGGCAGCTGCTCTGGCAGCTCGGTGCCGGCCAGGGGCCGCTGCCGCCGGAGGGCCCGGCGGGACCGCTGCTGGACACGCCGCGCGGCGACCTGCTCGCGGTCGCCGGGCCGCAGCCCGCCGGGGCCGACCTGCTGCTGCTGGCCTGCGCCGACACCGCCGAGCTGGCCGAGGCCTTGCCGGCCCTGCGCGCAGCCGGCCGGCCGGTGCTGGCCCTGGTGGCCGGTCCCGAGGCCGAAGCCGCGGCGCTGCTGCGCGGGCACGGGCTGCCGGCTGCCGTGCTGCCGCTGCAGGCGCTGCCCGCCTGCGCGGCCGATGGCCGGTGGCTCGAGGCGTTGCAGGCCGTGCTGCCGCTGCGCGCGGCTGGCCTGCAACGGCTGGCGCAGGCCTGGGCCGACCGCGATGCGGCGCGGCTGGCCCGCGCGATGGACCTGCTGGCGTCCGACCTGCTGGCCGTGGCCGCCGATGCGGAGGTCGCGACCGTGCCGCAGATGGGCGTGCGGCAACTGGTGCTGCGCGGTGACCGCGAGGCGCAGCAGCAGGCCCGCGCCGAGGCGCTGGAGCGGCTGGCCGCGCGCTGGTTGCAGCGGCAGCAGGGCACCGATGCACGCCTGTCGGCACTGCACGGCCTGGGCCCCGAGGCGGTGCAGCAGGGCACGGCTGCGGCCGCACCCGCGCCGGCCTGGCAGGTGCTGCAGGGCGTCGACCGGCCCCAGGCCAGCCTGGCCGGGGCGGCCGGGGGCGCGGCGATGGGCGCCACCGTGGACCTGGTCACCGGCGGGCTGACGCTCGGCGCCGCGAGCGCCCTGGGCGCCGTGCTGGGTGGGGGTGCCGCGCTGGCGGCGGCGACCTGGCGCAACCGCGGGGTCGATGGGGCGGGACTGAAGGTGCGGGCCGACGGCGCGGTGCTGCAGGCACTGGCCGCGCATGCCTTGCTGCGGTGGCTGCAGGTGCAGCAGGCCGGCCGACCGGCCATGGGCGATCCGGCACAGGCCGCTGCGCTCGCGCGCGGTTGGGTCGAGGCGCACGCGGATGCCCTGGCGGCGGCCTGGGCGGCGCCCGACGGCCCCGGCAGTGCGCAGCGCCTGGCTGCCCTGCTCGAAGAGGGCGCGCAGGCCGTGCTCGGCGGCCTGCACGGGCCGCTGGGCGCGGCGGCGGGCAGCCCCGGTCCGCAGCGCACGCCGCCCGGCGGGTGACGCGCCGCTGCGGCGGGCGCAGGCGGCGCGCGTGGCCTCAGGGCTTGCGCACGAGGGTCTTGAGCCCCTGCTTGACGTCGCCCAACTTCTTCTGGACCTTGCCTTCGCCCTGGCGGGCCTGGCCGCGCGCTTCCATGTCGCGGTCGCCGGTCGCCCGGCCGACGGAGGACTGGGCCTTGCCGGCCACGTCCTTGAGCTTGCCCTTGGTCTGGTGTTCGTTCATCGCGTGCTCCTGGTGAAGGGCTCCACCGTGCGCCGGCCGCACCGGCCGCACTGCCGGGCGGGACGCCGCCCGCGCGTGGGGGAGGGCCGGCCGCGCTGTCAGCCGAACAGCCGCTGCAGCCACTGCACGGTCTCGCCGGCCGAGGCCTGCGGTGCGCCCAGGTGGTCGGTCCAGGGCTGGTACAGCCGGTGCGCGGGATGCGGCGGCAGCCCTTCCCACAACGCGTCCTTGCGCTCGCGCAGGTTGGCCAGGTCGCGGCGCGGCACCACCAGCAGCACCGGCGTGCCCGGGCGCAGGCGCTGCCAGACGCCGTTCCAGTTCATCACGCCGCGCGGGTCGTACCACTCCAGGTAGGTGGCCGCGCGCGTGCCCACCAGCGGCGAGCGGCCGTCACCCACCACGTCGGCGTCCATCAGCGTGGTGCGCTCCTGCCCCCGGCCGGCGGCCACCAGCGCGCGGGCGCGCTCGAGCTGGTCGTCCAGCCGCTTCATGTCGGCGCCGCCGTTCGGCGCGATCGCCACCAGCGCGTCGACGGCGGTGCGGCCCGCCATGTGGGCGGCGAAGAAGCCGCCCAGGCTGAAGCCGGCCAGGACCAGCCGCTGGGCGCCGGCCTGCCGCAGGGCGGCGAGCTCCTGCAGCACCCGCGCCTCGGCCGCCCCGACCGGCTCGGCGAAGGCGCCGGCCTGCGACCACGGCATGTCGGGCGTGCGCACGTCCCAGCCCGCGGCGCGCAGGCGCCCGGCCAGCGCCTGCATCGAGGATCCGTCGGCGCCGATGCCGTGCAGCAGGACCACGCCCAGCCGCTGCGGCGTAGCCCGCGGCGTGCGGTGCGCGCCCAGCCCCACGCTGGCCAGCAGGGCCGTGAGCGCGCGCCGCGCCGGGTCGGGGCCACCGGGGCGGCGCAGGGCGAGGGTGGGGCAGGGCAGGCAGGCGGGGACGGCGGGCGCGGGCATGGCGGTTGCGGCGGCTGGCGGACGGCTGAGCCGCGATGGTGGCCCGCCCGCACCAGCCGGCCTGTAGGACGCCGGCGCATGCGCGCCTTGCTCCAGAATGGGCCGTTTCCGAACCGAGTGAGAGGTCCCGATGGCAACGCAGCGTTGGCAGGTGGCGGCAGCCGGCGGCGGGATGCTGCTGGCGCTGGGCGGCCTCGCGGGTTGGGCACAGGCGCAGCTGGGCGCGCAGCTGCTCCCGCACGCGTTCTGCATCACCGGGTCGCAACCGCTGCTGTGGCTGCACCTGCTGAGCGATGCGGCGATCTCGGTGGCCTACCTGGTGATCCCGCTGGCGCTGTGGCAGGTGGCCCGGCGCCGCCGCGACATCCCGTTCGGCTGGATCGGCCTGCTGTTCGCGGCCTTCATCGTCTCCTGCGGCATCACGCACGGCATGGAGGTCTGGACGCTGTACCAGCCCGTGTACTGGTACTCGGGCATCGTGAAGGCCTTCACCGCGGTGGCCTCGCTGGGCACGGCGGCGGTGCTGATCCGGCTGCTGCCGCAGGTGCTGGCGCTGCCCTCGTCGGCGCAGCTGCGGCAGGCCAACGAGGCGCTGCAGCGCGAGGTGGCCACGCGCCGCCAGGTCGAGGCCGAACTGCGCGCCGCCCAGTCCGAGCTGCAGGCGCTGGTGGGGCGCACCGCACGGCAGGCACAGGAAGCCGCGGCGGTGCTCGACCGCTTCTTCGAAGCCGCGCCGCTGGGCATGGTGGTGTTCGACGAGGACCTGCGCTTCGTGCGCATCAACCGCCGGCTGGCCGAGATGAACGGCCTGCCCGCCGCCGACCACGCCGGCCGGCGGCTGCAGGACGTGCTGCACCACGTGGACCCGCAGGTCGCCCAGCTGGTGCGCTCCGTGCGCGACGGCGGCGACGCGCGCGAGAACGTGGAGCTGTCGCACGTGGGCCGCGACGGCCGCCCCGTGCACCGGCTGGCCAGCTACTTTCCCATCGCCCGCCAGGGCCAGCCGCCGCTGGTGGGCGGCACGGTGCAGGACATCACCCGCCAGCGCGAGGTCGAGCAGGAGCGCGCCGAGGCGCTCGAGGCGGCCGAGCAGGCCAACCACACCAAGGACCGCTTCCTGGCGCAGGTGTCGCACGAGCTGAGATCGCCGCTGCAGGTGGCGGTGAGCTCGGCCGAGGTGCTGCGCCGCATCCCCGGCATGCCCGAGCAGGCCCGCACCTTCGTCGAGCGGCTGGCGCAGAGCACGCGGCTGCAGTCGCGCCTGATCTCCGACCTGCTGGACGTCTCGCGCATCCTCAGCGGCAAGCTGCACATCGCCCCCGAGCTGCTCGATCCCGTGGCCCCCCTGCTGGCCCGGCTGGACCTGTGGCGCGAACAGGCGGCGGCCCGCGGCATCGTGGTCGACGCCTCCGGGATCGAGGCCGGCCGCGCACGCATCGAGGCCGACCCGGCGCGGCTGGAGCAGGTCTATGCCAACCTGCTGGACAACGCGATCCGGTTCTCCGCCGACGGCGGCCGCATCACGCTCGCGGCCAGCGTGCTGCCCGGCGGCCGCTGGCGGCTCGCCGTGCAGGACGAGGGCGCCGGCCTGGGGCCCGAGGAGATCGTGCGCATCTTCCAGCCGTTCGCGCAGGGCTCCGCGCGGGCGCACGGCCACAAGGGCCTGGGCCTGGGGCTGGCCATCGTGCAGAACCTGGTGCAGGCCTTCGGCGGCACGCTGTGGGTGCGCAGCCCCGGCCGGGGGCAGGGCAGCACCTTCTTCGTCGAGCTGCCCCTGGCCACGGGCGCGGCGATGGCCCGCCCCGCGGCGACCGAGCCGCCGTCCGTCCGGCTGGACGGCGTGGCGCTGCTGTACGTCGAGGACGAGCCCACGGTTGGTGCGGCCATGCAGGCCGGCCTGCAGGAGGCCGGCGCGCGGGTGACGCTGGCGGCCGACCACGCCGGCGCCCGTGCCGCGCTGCGCGCCGGGGGCCACGACCTGCTGGTCACCGACCTCGACCTGGGCGCGGGGCCCGGCGGGGTCGAGTTGCTGCTCGGGCTGCGCGCCGACGGCAGCGGGCTGCCGGCGATCGCGGTGTCGGCCTTCGGTTCGTCGCAGGACCGCGCGCGCACGCGCGCCGCCGGCTTCGCGGCCCACCTGGTCAAGCCGGTCGACGTGCAGGCGGTGGCACGCGCCGTGCGCGCGGTGCTCGACGCGCCGGCCGGCTAGGTGGGCCCGGCGCGCCCGCGCCGGCAGGGTCCTCGCCCTCGATGCGCCACCAGCCGGGCAGCAGGGCGCGCACCTCGGGCCGCCCGTAGCGGTCGTCCACCAGCACCACGGTGCCGCGGTCCTCGCGGGTGCGGATCACCCGGCCGGCCGCCTGCACCACCTTGCGCAGCCCCGGGTACAGGTAGGCGTAGTCCCAGCCGGCGCCGAAGGCCTGGTCCAGGCGGCGCCGCAGTTCCTCGTTCAGCGGGTTGACCTGCGGCAGGCCCAGCGTCGCCACGAAGGCGCCCACCAGCCGGTCGCCCGGCAGGTCGATGCCCTCGCCGAACGCGCCGCCCAGCACGGCCAGGCCCAGGCACTGGCCACCGGGCCGGAAGCCGTCGAGGAAGGCGCGGCGCTGGGCCTCGGGCATCGCGGGCTGCTGCTCCAGCAGCGGCAGCTGCGGATGGCGCGCGCGCAGCACCGCGGCCACGCGCCGCAGGTAGTCGAAGCTGCTGAAGAAGGCCAGCCAGTTGCCCGGCCGTTCGCCCCATGCGCGTGCGAGCAGGTCGGCCACCGGCTGCAGCGACCGCTCGCGGTCGGCCCAGCGGGTGGAGATGCTGCGCACCAGCCGCACCTGCAGCTGCGCCGCCTCGAAGGGGGAGTCCACGTCGACCCACACGGTGTCGTCCGGCAGGCCGAGGATGTCGCGGTAGTAGCCGGCCGGCGCCAGCGTGGCCGAGAACAGCACGGCCACGTGCACGGCCGCCCAGCGCGGTCGCAGGAAGGGCGCGGGCACCAGGTTGCGGATGGCGGGCGCGGCCTCGGGGCCGCGCGGCCCCGGCCGCACCGCGACCTCGAGCACCGAATGGCTGCCGAAGGTCTCGGCCAGGCGCAGGAAGGCGAGCAGGTCGAAGTGGAACTGCAGCAGCGCGCCCGGCGGCTCGGCCAGCACCTGCTCCAGGTGCTCGCCCAGCGTGGCGCTGGCGCGCTGCAGCGCCGCCACCCACTCGCCGGGCAGCTCCTGCAGCAGCCGCACCGGCTGGGCGGGGTCGGCGGGCAGCGCCGACCAGGCGCGGCGCAGGCGGTCGAGCGCCCGCTGCACCGGCGCGGGCGCGCCGCGCCGGGCGTCGCGCAGTGCCTGCAGGTCCAGCGCCGCGCTGGCCATCGCGCGGGCGCGCTCGGGCAGGTTGTGCGCCTCGTCCACCAGCAGCGCCACCTTCCAGCCCTGCTCCTGCGCCAGCAGGTGCAGCAGGCCGTTGCCGTCGAACTGGTGGTTGTAGTCGCCCACCACCACGTCGGCCCAGCGCACCAGTTCCTGCGCCAGCCAGTAGGGGCACACGCCCTGCGCCAGCGCGATCCCCCGCAGGGCCTCGGTGCCCAGCAGCCGCCCGTCGTCCAGCGCCGCCGCGCGCGCGGCCGGCAGCCGGTCGTAGAAGCCGCGCGCCAGCGGGCAGCTGTCGCCGTGGCAGGCCTTGTCGGGGTGCTCGCAGGCCTTCTCGCGCGCGCTCAGCTCCAGCACCCGCAGGGGCAGCCCCGGGGCCGAGGCCTGCAGGGTGTGCAGCGCATCGAGCGCGAGCTGGCGGCCCGGCGTGCGGGCTGTGAGGAAGACCAGCTTGTCCAGGCCCTGTGCGGGCGCGGCCTTGAGCAGCGGGAACAGCGTGCCCACCGTCTTGCCGATGCCGGTGGGCGCCTGCGCCAGCAGGTGGCGTCGCTGCACCGCGGCCTTGTAGGCCGCCTCGGCCAGCGCCCGCTGCCCACCACGCCAGCCGGCATGCGGGAAGGCCAGGCCCTGCAGCGCGGCGTCGCGGGCCGCGCGGTGGGCCTGCTCGCGCCTGGCCCAGGCCAGGAAGCGGCCGCAGTGCGCCGCGAACTCGGCCTGCAGTTCCCCGCGGGTGCGCTCTTCCTCGAGCACCGTCTCGCGGCCGCTGGCCACGTCGAGGTAGACCAGGGCCAGCGTCAGCCGCTCCAGGCCGTGCGCCTCGCACAGCAGCCAGCCGTACACCCGGGCCTGCGCCCAGTGCAGGGCCCGGTGGTTGGCCGGCTGCCGGGCCAGGTCGCCGCGGTGGGTCTTGATCTCCTCCAGCCGCCGGCGGGCGGGATCCCAGCCGTCGGCGCGGCCGCGCACGCGCAGGTCCTCGAACCGCCCTTCCAGCGGAACCTCGGCCTCGTAGCCCGGGCCGCGCGCAGCCTGCACCGCCGCGTGGCCGGCCAGGCCTTCGCGGGCGGTGGGGGAGGGGGAAAAGCGCAGGTCGAGGTCGCCGGCCTTGGCGGTGAACTCGCACAGGGCACGCACGGCCACCGTGTAGGGCATGGCCGCGATGGTAGCGGCCGCCCCCTGCGCCGCGGCTCAGCCGGAGGTGACCTGCTGGGTCACGCTGGTGATCGCGTAACCCTTCTCACGCAGCTGTGCCTCGGGATCCTCGATGTGGTGCTGCACGTGCAGCCGCGTGGCGTCCAGGTCCTGGTCGCGGGCGACCGACTGCCAGTCGCTGTTCTCGGCTTCGTGCGGGATCGCCTCGCCCGTGGGCACCACGAGGTAGGAGAGCTTGCCGCCCGGCTCGGGGCGCCTGTAGATGTCGAGCTTCATCGGTGGGCTCCTGCGCGGCCTCAGCCGCCCTGGTGCGGGCGCTTGCCCGGGTTCTTCTTGTTGCGGGTCGCGGTGCCGCGTTCCTGGCTGCTCTTCTGCCCCTGGCGGGACCTGGGCGGCGTGTAGGTGGCGCTGGCCGCGGGCTGCGGGCTGCGCCGGCGGTCGGCCTCGGTGACGATGGACTTGCCCATGCGGTGGTGGCGGTGAGTGGTCGGGCCTGCATTGCGCCATGCGGCGCCGGCCGCCGGCGTAGGCCGCCGGCGCATCTGCGGCCCGGGGGGCGCGCACGCCGCCTACGCCGTCGGATTGCCTGCGCCGACCGCGGCGCGGGGCCGGCGCAGGCAGGCTGGCGCCATGCCCACGCGACGCCCCGCCGACCCGTCCCCCGCCGATGCGCCGGGATCCACCCTCAGCCGCGCCCGCGGCGACACCACGCGCTCGCCGCCCGCCCGGCCCGACCATGGCGAGAACAGCGCCAGCACCATCGTCGAGCAGCCCCTGCGCGGGCGGCGCCACCGGCTGGACGCGCACGACTTCCCGGACGGCGGCGGCAGCGGCGGCGCCGAAGCCTTCCGGCGCGAGCGCGGGCCACGCCGGGGCTGAGGCCCGGGCGCAGGCTCAGGGCTGGAAGCGCTTGTCCGGGTCCTGCAGGAAGCCGGCCTGGTTCTCGTCGCGGCCGGGCCGGGCCTGGCCGTCGCCGGCCTGCGGCCCGTCGCCGTCGCGTCCGCTGCCGCCCGCGGGCGGGGGGTCCTGCGCCGGCACAGGGGGCCGGATGGTGGCGGCCCCGCCGAGCAGGTCGGGCTGGGCGGCGGGTGCGTCCGGCGTGGACGCGTCGTCGTGGGGATCGGTCTCGGGCATGCGGGTCTCCGGGGGTGGTCGCGCCCCAGTCTCGACCTCTCCCGTGGGCGCGGGCGTCGGACGCCGGCCCGTCGCGGCGCGGTCCTACCGCCGCGGCAGCCCACGCGCGCCAGCATGGTCTCGCGCCATGAAGATCGCCACGTACAACGTCAACGGCATCCGCGGGCGGCTGGACAACCTGCGCGACTGGCTGGCGCGCGAGCAGCCCGACGTGGCCTGCCTGCAGGAGCTCAAGGCGGCCCAGTCCGCCTTCCCGGCCCAGGCGCTGGCCGACACCGGCTACGAGGCCCTGTGGCAGGGCCAGCCGTCGTGGAACGGCGTGGCCATCCTCAGCCGCGTGGGCACGCCGGTGGAGATCCGGCGCACGCTGCCCGGCGACGCCACAGACAGCCAGGCGCGCTACCTGGAGGCCGCGGTCGCCGGCGTCGTGGTGGCCTGCCTGTACCTGCCCAACGGCAACCCGCAGCCGGGCCCCAAGTTCGCATGGAAGCTGGACTGGTTCGCACGCTTGCAGGCCCATGCGGCCACCCTGGTGGACTGCGGTCATCCGGTGCTGCTGGCCGGCGACTTCAACGTGGTGCCGACCGACGCCGACATCTACGACCCCAGGTCCTGGCGGCGCGACGCGCTGCTGCAGCCCGAGAGCCGCGCGGCCTGGCAGGCCCTGCTGGACCAGGGCTGGACCGATGCGATCCGGCAGTTGCACCCGCACGAGCGGATCTGGACGTTCTGGGACTACTTCCGCCAGCACTGGCAACGCGACGCCGGACTGCGCATCGACCACCTCTTGCTCAACCGCGCCCTGGCGCCCGCGCTCGCCGAGGCCGGCGTGGACCGCTGGGTGCGCGGCGAGCCCCATGCCAGCGACCATGCGCCCGCCTGGGTGCGGCTGGACCTGCTGCGCACCGCAGCTTCCCAAGGAGAACGCCCATGACCACCACCATCCTCGCCGCCTTCGAGCACCGCCAGCTGGCCGCGCGCGCGGTCGACCGGCTGACCCACGAGGGCGGCATCCCGCCGGAGCGGGTGAAGGTCGAGCACGAGCTGGAGAAGCTGCGCCACTGGGAGACCAGGCAGCCCGGCAGCCAGGCCTCGGTGCTCGGCTCGGTGGGCCGGCTGTTCGCCGACCTGGTGCAGACCAACATCGACGCCCGCCATGCCGACGTGGTGAGCCTGGCGGTGCAGCGCGGCGCCTGCCTGGTGGCGGTGGAGGCCGAGCCGGCGCAGGTCGAGCCGACGGCGGCGCTGCTGCGCGAGCTGCATGCCCTGAACGTCAGCGTGCAGGAGCCCGCGGCGCAGCCCTGAGGCGGCCCGCCGCTCAGTGGGCCGGCGCCGCGTGCGCCATGCCGCCCCCGGCCGCCGCCACAGGCTGGCCCAGCGGGCGGCCCGTCAGGCGCTCGAACTCCACCGGGTCGTGGCCGCAGCACAGCTGCACCTGCCCGCCGTGGTCGCGCCGCAGGGCGCGCAGCCGCGCCTGGTTGGCCAGCCGGGCACGCCGGTCCTGCTCCATCAGCGCCTGGTAGGCCCGCAACCCCGGGGTGCACCAGGGCCGCTCGGGGTCCATCTCGCGGTGGTGGAAGTACGCGTCGCCGGCCTGCAGCAGCCAGCCCCCGGGCCCGTCGATCGCCACGCCGGCGTGCCCGTGCGTGTGGCCGGCCAGCGGCACCAGGAGCACCTCGGGCGGCAGGCCGGCGAGGTTGCGCACCGCGTCGAAGCCGAACCAGCGCTCGCCGCCGCCGGCCGGGTAGATGCGCCAGTTGCCGCGCGTGTCCCACTGCGGCGGGCGGTAGCGCTGCCGGTCCAGCCAGGTGTGCTGCATGAAGGCGTAGTTGCGCTCGATCGCCAGCAGGTGCACGGCCGCCTGGGGGAAGTCGTCCAGGCCGCCGGCATGGTCGAAGTCCAGGTGCGTCAGCACGATGTGGCGCACGTCCTCGCGCCGGAACCCCAGCCGCTCAAGCTGCCGGGCCGCCGTCATCTCCTCGCGCCATTCCGGCGACAGCAGGGCCAGGAAAAAGGCCGACAGCCGCGTGCGCGGGCTGGCCACGTCGCGCAGGCCCAGGCCGGTGTCCACCAGCACCAGGCCGTGCCGGTCGGTCTCCAGCAGGATCACGTGGCAGCACAGGTGGGCGCGGGTGAGCACGCCGGGGGTGCGGCCGTCCATCAGGTGGCCGCCGGCGGGACAGGTGGAGATGCAGTTGAGGTGGTGCAGGCGCATGCCGCCAGCCTCGCGGCGGTCGGCACGCCGCGCTGTCGTCGCGGCGGCCGTCGCGGCGGCCGCGCGCGCGGCAGCGGCTGTCGTCCGCGTCGGGTCAGCCGGCGAAGCCGCCGGCGTCGAGGAAGGCCTGCTCCTCGGCCGTCGTGCGGCGGCCCAGCAGTGCGTTGCGGTGCGGGAAGCGCCCGAAGCGCTCCACGATCTCCAGGTGTATCCGCGCGTGCCGCTGCGCCTCGCCGGGCAGCTGCTGGCACAGGCGCAGCGCCCGCTGCTGGTCGGGGAGCCATTCCGAGTGCATGAACGGCACGTAGAAGAAGTTGCGCAGTCCGGGATCGGGCTGGGCGGTGTCGAGGCCGCGCGCGATCGCGCGATCGGCGGCGACGCGGGCCAGGGCGTCGGTGGCGAAGGCGCGCGGGCTGCCGCGGAAGGCGTTGCGCGGCACCTGGTCCAGCAGCAGGACCAGGGCGAGCGCGCCGTCGGCAGACCGCAGCCAGGCCTCGCCCAGGACCCCGCGCGCGGCCGCTTCATGCAGCGGCAGCAGCCGCGCGACCACCTCGGCGTCGAAGGCCGGGTCCTTGCGGAACCAGCGCGACGGGCCGGCGGCGGTCCAGAAGGCGAGGACCTCGGCGGCGGTGCGGGCGGGGGCGCCCGGGGTGGCGGGCAGGGCGTCGGGGGCATCCGTCATGGGCGGCGACAGCCTACAGCGCCGCGGGGCCGCGCGGTCCAGACTGGCGCCATCGACCTTGCAGGAGCACACCCATGAGCGGCATCAACGCGGGCCGGGGCCCGGCCCATGGCGGCAACGAGAACCACGACGGCGATCCGACGCACACGACGCTGGGCGAGGGCGTCACCAACGACCAGGCGCCCGCCGGCACCGACCTGCTGGACGCGGCGGCACCCGGCCTGCCGGCGGGCGTCGCGGGCGGCGCGCCGCATCCGGAGATCGCACGCGGGCCGCAGGCCTATCCCGACGGGCCGAACGTGGAGACCAGCCCCTGGGAGCTGGAGGCGGCGCGGGGCCACACCGGCTTGCCCGGCGCCCCGGCCGGCGAGGGCCAGGCGCAGGCCGCCGACAAGCCCTCGGGCCGCGGCGAGGGCGACCGCCCGCGCGAGTGACCCTCGGCGCACAAGGTCACCCCTGGCGCAACAGGGGGATCGAGGGGTGCGAACTTTAGAATCGCGGGTTTCCCCCCCCCGGTCCACCTGCCTTGAACGCCCCCCTCGACGTCTCGCTGTTCGCGCGCGCTGCCAAGCCGCTGACCAGCTACCGCCCGTACTGGGCCAAGCGCTTCGGCACGGCCCCGTTCCTGCCGATGTCGCGGGCCGAGATGGACAAGCTCGGCTGGGACAGCTGCGACATCATCCTGGTGACCGGCGACGCCTACGTCGACCATCCCAGCTTCGGCATGGCCGTGATCGGCCGCGTGCTCGAGGCCCAGGGCTTCCGCGTGGGCATCATCGCCCAGCCCGACTGGCAGTCGGCGCAGCCGTTCCAGGCGCTGGGCCAGCCCAACCTGTTCTGGGGCGTGACCGCGGGCAACATGGACTCGATGATCAACCGGTACACCGCCGACCGGAAGATCCGCAGCGACGACGCCTACACGCCCGGCGACGTGGGCGGCAAGCGGCCCGACCGCGCCTGCATCGTCTACGCCCAGCGCTGCCGCGAGGCCTACCCCGAGGTGCCGATCGTGATCGGCGGCATCGAGGCCAGCCTGCGCCGCATCGCCCACTACGACTACTGGTCCGACAAGGTCCGCCGCTCGATCCTGGTGGACAGCAAGGCCGACATCCTGCTGTACGGCAACGCCGAGCGCGCGCTCGTCGAGGTGGCGCACCGCATCGCCGCGCGCCAGCCGGTGGAGAGCATCACCGACGTGCGCGGCACCGCGTTCATCCGCCGCGACAGCCCCGACGGCTGGATGCAGGTGGACTCGACCGAGGTCGACCAGCCCGGCCGCGTCGAGGAGCACGTCAACCCCTACCTGACCACCTCGGAGCAGGCCAAGTCGCAGGGGGAGACCTGCGCCAAGGAGGAGGGCAGCGGCGAAGTCCAGGCCGCGGCGCCGGCCGTGCAGCCGCTGGCCTTCGTGCCCAACCCGCGCATCCGCCTGAACCGCGACCGCACCGTGATCCGCCTGCCCAGCTACGAGCAGGTCAAGTCCGACCCGGTGCTGTACGCCCACGCCAACCGGGTGCTGCACCTGGAGACCAACCCGGGCAACGCCCGCGCGCTGGTGCAGGCGCATGGCGACCGCGACGTGTGGATCAACCCGCCGCCCATCCCGCTGACCACGGCCGAGATGGACCACGTGTTCGACCTGCCGTACGCCCGCAGCCCGCACCCGGCCTATGCGGACGCGCACGGCCGGCACGACGGCGCGACCAAGATCCCGGCCTGGGAGATGATCCGCTTCAGCGTGAACATCATGCGGGGCTGCTTCGGCGGCTGCACCTTCTGCTCGATCACCGAGCACGAGGGCCGCATCATCCAGAGCCGCAGCGAGGACTCGGTGATCCGCGAGATCGAGGAGATCCGCGACAAGGTCGAGGGCTTCACTGGCGTGGTCTCCGACCTGGGCGGGCCCACGGCCAACATGTACCGCATCGGCTGCCGCACGCCCGAGATCGAGGCGGCCTGCCGCAAGCCCAGCTGCGTCTACCCGGGCATCTGCCAGAACCTCAACACCGACCACCGGCACCTGATCAACATGTACCGGCGGGCGCGCGCGCTGCCGGGCGTCAAGAAGATCCTGATCGGCTCGGGCCTGCGCTACGACCTGGCGGTGCAGTCGCCCGAGTACGTCAAGGAACTGGTGCAGCACCACGTGGGCGGCTACCTGAAGATCGCGCCCGAGCACACCGAGGGCGGCCCGCTGTCGAAGATGATGAAGCCGGGGATCGGCACCTACGACCGCTTCAAGGCCATGTTCGAGAAGTACTCGGCCGAGGCGGGCAAGAAGCAGTACCTGATCCCGTACTTCATCGCGGCGCATCCGGGCACCAGCGACGAGGACATGATGAACCTGGCGCTCTGGCTCAAGCGCAACGGCTTCCGCGCCGACCAGGTCCAGACCTTCTATCCCAGCCCCATGGCCACCGCCACGGCCATGTACCACTCGGGCCGCAACACGCTGCGCAAGGTGCGCCGCGAGGCCGCGGGCGAGGATGCGGTGGACGTGGTGCGCGGCGAGCGCCGGCGCCGCCTGCACAAGGCCTTCCTGCGCTACCACGACCCGAACAACTGGCCGCTGCTGCGCGATGCGCTCAAGGCCATGGGCCGCGCCGACCTGATCGGCAACGGCAAGCACCACCTGATCCCGACCTTCCAGCCGGTGACCGACGGCAGCTACGTCACGGCGCGGCGCAAGAACTCCACGCCCAACGGCCAGCCCCAGCGCGGCAAGCTGCTGACGCAGCACACGGGGCTGCCGCCGCGGGTGACGGGGGCGGGCAAGCCGGCGCCAGGCAAGCCGGCGCGCAAGGCGCGCTGAGCCCGCGGGCCCCGCCGGGCCACACCTATACTGCGCCCGGCGCCCCACTGCCGGGTCATGCGCGGTGGCCGCCCCGGAGGGGATTCCATGGTGTTCAGTCGACGGCGGGCCTTGCAGGCGACCGCAGGTTCCTTGGTGCTGCCCTGGCTGGCGGACGCCCACGCGCAGGGCGACGCGGCGCTGCGGCTGCTGCAACGGCCGCGGATCGCGCTGGTGCTGGGCAACAGCAAGTACCGAGAGGCGCCCCTGAAGAACCCGGCCAACGATGCGCGCGCCATCGGCGAGGCGCTCAAGGCCTCGGGCTTCGCGGTCACGACCACGCTCGATGCGGGCCGGGCCGAGATGCTGGCCGCGATCGACCGGTACGTGCAGGAACTGGCCACGCGCCAATGCGTCGGCGTCTTCTACTACGCCGGCCACGGGATCCAGCTGTCCTGGAAGAACTACATGCTGCCGGTCGATGCGGACGTCGACACGATCGACGACGTGCACAGGCAGGCGGTGGAGGTGGACCGCGTGATGGGGGGCCTGGCCAAGGCGGCCAACCCGCTGAACGTGGTGATCCTCGACGCCTGCCGCGACAACCCCTTCGGCGCCGCCAAGCTGGCGCAGCAGAAGGGCCTGTCGCAGATGGACGCGCCGCCCAACACCCTGCTGGCGTACGCCACCTCGCCTGGCAACGTGGCCAGCGACGGCGAGGGCGCCAACGGCCTGTACACCGAGAACCTGCTGCGCGAGATGCGCGTGCCCGAGGCCAAGCTCGAGGACATCTTCAAGCGGGTGCGGCTGGGCGTGCGCCGCAAGTCCAACGGGGCGCAGATTCCCTGGGAGAGCACCTCGCTGGAGGACGACTTCTGGTTCGAGCCGCCCAAGGAACTCAAGAAGCTGTCCGAGGCCGAGCGCCAGCGCGAGTTCGCCCAGGAACTGGCGCAGTGGGAGCAGGTCCAGCATGCGGCCGAGCCGGGCCCGCTGGAGGCGTTCCTGCGCCGCTATCCCAATGGCCGCTTCTCCGACCTCGCCCAACTGCGGCTGGACCAGGTGCTCGCCCGGCAGGGCGAGAAGAAGATCGAGATCGCGGCGCAGGCCGGCAACCCCTACACCAAGGGCTCGGCGGTCGCCAACACCCGGTTCCAGGTGGGGGACAGCTATGCCTACCGCGTGCTGGACCTGCTGACCCGGGTCGAGCAATCCCGGTTCGACTCGACGATCACCCGGATCACCGACGAGGAGGTGATCTTCAGCAACGGCAGCGTCACGGACCTGCTCGGCAACATCCGCCGGCACCAGGACGGCCGGGTGTTCACGCCGAACCAGAGCAACCCGCTGGAGTTCGCCGTCGGCCGGCGCTGGAGCACGCGCTTCGTGGTCACGACGCCGGCGGGGCCGGCCACCACCGACATGGACTTCCACATCGTCCGCCGCGAGCCCGTGAGCGTGGCCGCCGGCAGCTTCGATGCGTTCCGGGTCGACGGCCTCGGCTGGGCGTCCACCCCCTTCGGCCAGGTGCAGATCCGCAACCGCGTCTGGTTCGCGCCCGAGCAGGTGCGGCTGGCCGTGGTGCGCGAGACCGACCGCCGGATCCAGGGCCGCATCCTCGAGTCCTCGCGGGTGGAACTGCAGGCCTTCCGGCAGGCCTGAGCCGTCCGCGGGCGGCCCTCACTGGATCACGTCGAGCAGGGAGCGCACCCCCGAGTAGAGGGCCGCGCCGGCCGTGGCGACGGTGGTCGCCATCTTGATCAGCCGGTCGATCGCCTCGGAGGCCGACTGGATGCCGGCCTCGCCGCTCTCGCCGGGCACCAGCACGCGCGACAGCAGGACCGCCGCGCGCAGGGGCGGGCGGCCTCCTGCGGGGCCGCCGGCCAGCAGGCTGCCGAGCAGGTGGCCCGTGACGAAGGCCAGGCCGATGCCCGCGACGTACTCGACGGTCTCGCGGACGTCGCGCGCGCCTTCGGGCAGCACCGGCACCCGGTCGATCCAGGCGGTCAGCGAGAGCATGGCCAGCACGGCCAGGGTGGCGGTCAGCGCCGCGCAGGCGAGCGCCCCGCGCCAGTCCACCACCCGGCGCATCCCCAGCAGGAACCCGAAGGGCACGGGGATGGCGAGCGTCGCGATGCGCAGCAGCAGCGGCCGCGCGTCGTAGACGAACAGCATCAGCCAGTGGGCCAGCAGGGCCAGCAGCACCGTGCCGAGCAGGGCGACGGCCAGCAGCCGCAGGCGCGCGCCGCCGCTGGCGGGGGCGGCCGGCGCCCGGGCCGGTTCGGCCTGTTCCAGCCGCGCCTCGAGGTCGGCGATCCGGGC
Source organism: Comamonadaceae bacterium (assembly GCA_027484575.1). GTDB lineage: Bacteria > Pseudomonadota > Gammaproteobacteria > Burkholderiales > Burkholderiaceae_C > Ramlibacter. The sequence goes on along the minus strand of JAIXSQ010000004.1, from coordinate 302,071 downwards.
GTGCAGCGCGGTGTCCGTGGTGGTCTGTGCCACCTGCGCCTCCAGCCGCGCGATGCGCTCGAGCAGCGGCTTGAACAGGTACAGGTCACGCGTGCAGTGCGGGCAGGCCAGCGCCTCGTCGGCGATCTCGCTGGTGCAGTACGGGCAGCGCATGCGCGCCGCTCACTTCACGGTGAGGGTGAACTCGGTCGTGCCCAGCCGCCCTTCGTCGTCGCGCACCGTCACCCGGATCGGGTGCTGGCCGCTGGGCGCGCTGACGGCGGGCAGGTCGATGCCGCCCGGCTGGATGCCGGCCTTGATCCGCTCGGTCAGGTCGATGCCCGGGCCCTTGAGGTACTCGACCTTCACGCTGGCCGCGTCGACCTTGGCGCCGCCGCGGGGCTCGAAGGACAGCTTGAGGGGGAACGCACCGGCCACCGCCTCCGGCGACAGCAGCTTGACGCCCGGGCCGCGGGTGATCGCGCGGCTGGGCGGCTTGGCGGCCGCGGGCGGCAGGCGGGCCTCGTCGGCGGTGATCAGTTGCAGTCCCTGGGCGCCGGCCGGCAGGGCCAGCCACGCGCCCGCGAGCACGCAGGCCAGGGCCTTGGTCTTCACATGCATGGGGTCTCCTCCTGCGGCCGAGTGTGCCAGAGGGGCAGGCGCGGGCCGCGCGGGGCGGGGGGTCGGCCGTTCAGCCGAGGGTGTGCAGCGGCAGGTCGCGTTCGCGCGCCAGCGCGTCCAGCTGGGCCCCCGTGTGCCGCGCGAACCAGGCTTGCAGCGCGGCATGCGTGGCCGGCGCGAACGGCGTGCGCGGGTCGTCGGCCGGCAGGCCGGCGGCCTGCAGCAAGGCGCGGGCGAAGTGGGGCTCCAGGGCCGCGACCGCCACCCGCCCGTCGGCGCAGGGATAGACCCGGTAGCCGGCATGCGCGCCACCGACCGCGCCCTCGGGCCGGGTCAGGCCCCAGTGGCGGGGCAGGGCCAGCCAGCCGGCGGCGTCGGACAGCGCGACCTCGAAGCAGCGGCCGTCCACGGGCGAGCCGCTGGCCACCGCCTGCGCCTGCAGCAGCGCCGCCTGCAGCACGGCCTCGGTGGCCATCAGCGCGCCGCCCATGTCGGCAAACAGCGTGGCCGGCAGCGCGGTGCCGGTGACCAGGCCATGCTCCGCCAGGTAGGTCAGGTCGTGGCCCGGCACCTCGGCCTCCGCACCGGGGCCACCGACGATCGCCACCTGGCACAGCGAGGGATGGCGCGCGTGCAGCGCGGGCCAGTCCAGGCCCAGCTTGCGCAGCGCGGACGGCCGGAACGAGGTGAGCAGCACGTCGGTGCGGGCGAGCTCGGCCTGGACGGCGGCTTGGCCCTCGGGGGTCTTGAGGTCGGCCGTGTGCACCGCCACGCCCTCGTGCAGCGCGGCATAGGCGCCGCGGTCGTAGTGCGCCATGGGATCGCCCGCGGGCGGTTCGAACTTGGTGCAGGTGGCGCCCAGGCGGGCGCAGCGCAGCAGCGCGGCGGGGCCGGGCAGGTTGAGCGCGAGGCTGAGCACGCGCACGCCGGTGAGGGGACGGGGCAGGGTGGACATGCACCCGAGGCTAGCGCAGCGGCGGGGCATGCGCCCCCGGGCAGACACGGGGCCGCTGCCTGCGCCTAGACTCGGCGCCCCCGAGATCCCGACCATGGCCACCGGACGCATCCGCCGGCGCCAGCTGGCCGAGCGGCTCGATGCCCTGCCGCCGCCGGTGGCGGGCGATCCGCTGTGCCCGCTGTGCGACCGCCCCATCCCGCCGGCGCAGCAGGACGCCCACCACCTGGTGCCGCGCTCGCAGGGCGGCACCGCCACCGCGCTGGTGCACCGCATCTGCCACCGGCAGGTGCATGCCCTGTTCAGCGAGCAGGAACTGGCCCGCGACTACGCCAGCGCCGAGGCGCTGCGCGCGCACCCCGACATGGCGCGCTTCCTGGCCTGGGTGCGCACCAAGCCGCCGGCGTTCATGGAGCGCACGCGCCGCAGCGCGCGCCGCCGCTGAGCCTCAGAGCGGCATCCCCACGTAGTTCTCGGCCAGCACGGTCGAGGCGGCCTGCGAGTGCACCAGGTAGTCGAGCTCGGCGTCCTGCATGCGCTGGCCGAAGCTGCCGGTATCGGGGAAGCGGTGCATCAGGGTGGTGAGCCACCACGAGAAGCGCTCGGCCTTCCACACCCGCTTGAGCGCGCGCGCGGAGTAGGCGTCGATGCCCGCCATCGACTTGTCGCGGTAGTGTTCGATGAGGCCGGCCGACAGGTACTTCACGTCGCTGGCCGCCAGGTTCAGGCCCTTGGCGCCGGTGGGCGGCACGATGTGCGCGGCGTCGCCGGCCAGGAACAGCCGGCCGAAGCGCATCGGCTCGGCCACGAAGCTGCGCAGCGGGGCGATGCTCTTTTCGATCGACGGGCCGGTGACGATGCGCTCGGCCAGCTCGGGATCGACCCGGCGGCGCAGCTCGTCCCAGAAGCGCTGGTCGCTCCAGGCCTCGACCTTGTCGTCCAGCGGGCACTGCACGTAGTAGCGGCTGCGGGTCATGCTGCGCATCGAGCACAGCGAGAAGCCCCGTTCGCTGTTGCCGTACACGATGGCGTGCGGCGAGACCGGCGGCACGTCGGCCAGCACGCCCAGCCAGCCGAAGGGGTAGACCTTCTCGTGCTCGGTCACCCGGTCCTTGACCGTGGCGCGTGCCACGCCGTGGAAGCCGTCGCAGCCGGCGATGAAGTCGCAGCGCAGCTCGACGTCCTCGCCCTTGTGCCGGTACCGCACCACGGGGCTGTCGCCGTCGAAGCCGTGCAGGCTCACGTCCTGCGCCTCGTACACGGTGGGCAGGCCGGCGGCGGCGCGCGCCTCCATCAGGTCGCGGGTCAGCTCGGTCTGCCCGTAGGCCGTGACCACCTTGCCGCCGGTCAGGCCGGTGACGTCGATCGGGTGCCGCTCCCCCGAGAACACCAGCTCGATGGCGTGGTGCACGATGCCCTCCTGGTGCAGCCGGGAGCCGACCCCAGCCTCGTCCATCAGGTCGACCGTGACCTGCTCGAGGATGCCGGCGCGGATGCGGCCCAGCACGTAGTCGCCGGTCTGGCGCTCGAGGATGACGTTGTCGATGCCGGCCTTGTGCAGCAGCTGGCCGAGCAGAAGGCCGGACGGGCCTGCGCCGATGATGGCGACCTGGGTGCGCATGGGGGATGTCTCCTTGTGGTCTCGCGTTCGCCGCAGCTTAGGCACGCGCCGCGGCGCCGGCGGGGGCGGCCGCCCGATCGTGTGCGATCATCGCGCAGCTGCGCGGTGATCGCGCAACACCGACCGCCGCCGCCCATGCCCCCCGCCCCCCGCCCATCCGCCATCCGCACGGCCCAAGCGGCGCCGCCCGCCCGTGCGGATGCCGTTCCCATCGCGCCGGCCGACTACATCGCCGGCATGGCCAAGGGGCTGGCCGTGCTGGAGAGCTTCGACACCGAGCGGCAGCGGCTGAACGCCACGCTGGCGGCCCAGCGCGCGGGACTGACCCGGGCGGCGGCCCGCCGCCACCTGCTGACGCTGGCGCACCTGGGCTACCTGGAGACCGACGGCAGCTGGTTCTGGCTGTCGCCCAAGGTGCTGCGCTTTTCGGGCAGCTACCTGGCCAGCGCCCGGCTGCCCCGGGTGGTGCAGCCCACGCTCGACCGGCTGGCCGCTCGCACCGGCGAGCCGTTCTCGGTGGTGGTGCTCGACGGCGACCAGGTGGTGATCGTGGCGCGCAGCGGGCCCCACCGCCTGCTGGCCTATGGCCTGCACCTGGGTGCCCGCCTGCCGGCCCATGCCACCTCGACCGGCCGGGTGCTGCTGGCTGCCAAGCCCAGGGCCGAGCTGGCGGCCTGGCTCAAGGGCAGGGCGCTGGGCCGGCTGACGGCCCACACCCTGGTCGACGCCCGGGCGCTGCGCGCCGAGCTCGACCGGGTGCGCACGCAGGACTGGTGCGTGGCCAGCGAGGAGCACGAGCTGGGCGTGCACGCGCTGGCCGTGCCCCTGCGCACCATGGACGGCCGCACCGTGGCCGCGCTGAACGTGGTGACTGCCCGCGAGCGCCTGCAGGGCCGCGCGCTGGACGAGGGGGCGCTGCCCCTGCTGCAGGACGCCGCGCGCGAGCTGCGCGCGCTCCTTTGACGCCGGCCGCGCTGCGGCCCGGCCACGCGACCGGCGGGACGCTGCGCCGGCCGACGACCGCCATCGGCCCGGGCCGACCCTGCGCGCCGCCGCGCGCATAAACAAACAACGAGAGATTCGTTGGGTTTTCATCACCCGGCTCCCAGAATCCGTGCTCGTCTTATACGGATTTCAATCTATGGCCACGCTGCGACTGGGGGATCTCGCCCCCGATTTCGAGCAGGACTCGACCCAGGGCCGCCTGCGCTTCCACGCCTGGGCGGGCGACGCCTGGGTGGTGCTGTTCTCGCACCCGGCCGATTTCACCCCGGTGTGCACCACCGAGCTGGGCCGCACGGCGGCGCTGGCCGCCGAGTTCGCGCGCCGCAACGTCAAGCCGATCGCGATCAGCGTCGACCCGCTGGCGTCTCACCTGCAGTGGGTGCGCGACATCGAGGCGGTGCAGGGCGTGCCGGTGGGCTTCCCCATCCTGGCCGACGCCGACCGCACGGTGGCCACGCTGTACGACATGGTCCATCCCGAGGCGCTGGCCAACGCCACGGTGCGCAGTGTCTTCATCATCGACCCGGCCAAGCGGATCCGCGCCACCTTCACCTACCCGGCCAGCACCGGCCGCAACTTCGACGAGGTGCTGCGCGTGATCGACGCGCTGCAGCTGACCGACGCCCACCCGGTGGCCACGCCCGCCGACTGGCGCCCGGGCCAGGACGTGGTGATCGTGCCCAGCCTGCGCGACCCGGTGGAGATCGCCCGGCGCTTCCCGGCCGGCTTCCGCGCCCTGACGCCCTACCTGCGGCTGACGCCGCCGCCAGCGGCCTGAGTTCCCACGGCCGGCGCCGACGCCGGCCCCCAAGCACACAAGAAGGACATCCCCCATGACCAAGACCAAGCTGTTCCTTGCGGCGGCCCTGCTGGCCGCCAGCGGCCTCGCGTCGGCGCAGCAGCAGACGCTGCTGAACGTGTCGTACGACGTGGCGCGCGAGTTCTACAAGGACATCAACGCCGCCTTCGTGCCCTGGTACAAGAAGACCGCCGGCAAGGACGTGAAGGTCGAGCAGTCGCATGCCGGCTCCAGCGCCCAGGCGCGTGCCGTGGCCGACGGCCTGGAGGCCGACGTGGTGACCATGAACACCACCACCGACGTCGAGTTCCTGGCCGAGAAGGGCGTGGTCGCGAAGGACTGGGCCAAGCGCTTCCCCGACAACGCCGCGCCCACCACCAGCACCATGCTGTTCCTGGTGCGCGAGGGCAACCCCAAGGGCATCAAGGACTGGGAGGACCTGGTCAAGCCCGGCGTGCAGGTCGTGGTGGTCAACCCCAAGACCGGCGGCAACGGCCGCTACGCCTACCTGGCCGCCTGGGGCTACGTGAAGAAGAAGGGCGGCAGCGACGACCAGGCGCGCGAGTTCCTGGGCAAGCTGTACAGGAACGTGCCCGTGCTGGCCCGCGGCGGCCGCGATGCCACCAGCGCCTTCCTGCAGCGCAACACCGGCGACGTGCTGATCACGTTCGAGAGCGAGGTCGAGTCGGTCAACCGCGAGTTCGGCAACGGCAAGGTCGACGTGGTCTACCCGTCCATCAGCATCGTGGCCGAGAACCCGGTGGCGGTGGTCGAGCGCACCGTGGCCAAGAAGGGCACGGCCGACCTGGCCAAGGCCTACCTGAACTTCCTGTACTCGGACGAAGGCCAGGAGATTGCCGCGAAGCACTCGATCCGGCCGCGCAACCCCAAGGTGCTGGCCAAGTACGAGAAGACGTTCAAGCCGGTGAAGCTGTTCACCGTGCAGGAGCTGTACGGCTCGCTGGCCGAGGCGCAGAAGGTGCACTTCAACGACGGCGGCCAGTTCGACAAGATCTATCTGGTCAAGTGAGCTCGCAGGCCGCCACCCTCGCCGTGCCAATCCCGGGCTCCGCCCCGGTGGCCGGCACCGCCGCGCCCGCGCGCAGCCGCGGCGGCGCGAACCGCAAGGTCCTTCCCGGTTTCCGGCTGACCCTGGGGTACACGCTCGCCTACCTCGGCCTGATCGTGCTGATCCCGCTGTCGGCCCTGGTGCTCAAGACCCTGGGCCTGAGCTGGGCGCAGTTCTGGGACGCCGTCACCTCGCCGAGGGTGCTGGCCGCCTACCGCCTGACCTTCGGCGCCTCGTTCCTGGCCGCCTGCTTCAACGTGGTCACCGGCCTGCTGGTGGCCTGGGTGCTGGTGCGCTACGAGTTCCCCGGCAAGAAGATCGCCGACGCGCTGGTGGACCTGCCGTTCGCGCTGCCCACGGCGGTGGCCGGCATCTCGCTGACCGCGCTGCTGGCCGGCAACGGCTGGATCGGCCAGCTGCTCGAGCCCCTGGGCATCCAGCTGGCGTTCAAGCCGGCCGGCGTGGTGATTGCGCTGATCTTCATCGGCATCCCCTTCGTCGTGCGCACGGTGCAGCCGGTGCTCGAGGACGCCGAGCGCGAGCTGGAGGAAGCCGCGCTGTGCCTGGGCGCCACCCGCTGGCAGACCTTCACCCGCGTGATCCTGCCGTCGATCCTGCCGGCGCTGCTCACCGGCTTCGCGATGGCCTTCGCCCGCGCGATCGGCGAGTACGGCTCGGTGATCTTCATCGCCGGCAACGTGCCCATGGTCTCGGAGATCACGCCGCTGATCATCATCGGCAAGCTCGAGCAGTACGACTACGCCGGCGCCACCGCGGTGGCCACGGTGATGCTGAGCATCTCGTTCCTGCTGCTGCTGGTCATCAACGGGCTGCAGGCCTGGCAACGGCGGAGGGCCGGCGCATGAGCGGCGCGAACCTCACCGTGCGGCGCATCGACACCGGCGAGTCGCCCTGGGTGCGGCGCCTGCTGATCGGGGCGGCGCTGGCCTTCCTGCTGCTGTTCCTGGTGCTGCCGCTGGCGGCGGTGTTCACCGAGGCGCTGCGCAAGGGCTGGGACGCCTACTGGCAGGCGCTGCAGGAGCCCGACGCCTGGGCCGCGATCCGGCTGACGCTGGTGACCGCCGCCATCGCCGTGCCGCTGAACCTGGTGTTCGGCGTCGCGGCGGCCTGGTGCATCGCCAAGTACGAGTTCCGCGGCAAGGCCTTCCTGACCACGCTGGTGGACCTGCCGTTCTCGGTCTCGCCGGTGGTGGCAGGGCTGATCTACGTGCTGGTCTTCGGCGCGCAGGGCTGGCTGGGGCCGTGGCTGCAGGCGCACGACATCAAGATCGTGTTCGCCGTGCCCGGCATCGTGCTGGCGACCATCTTCGTGACCTTCCCCTTCATCGCGCGCGAGCTGATCCCGCTGATGCAGGCGCAGGGCAACGAGGAGGAGCAGGCCGCGATCGTGCTGGGGGCCACCGGCTGGCAGACCTTCTGGCACGTGACGCTGCCCAACATCAAGTGGGGCCTGGTCTACGGCGTGATCCTGTGCAACGCGCGGGCCATGGGCGAGTTCGGCGCGGTGTCGGTGGTCTCGGGCCACATCCGCGGCCAGACCAACACCATGCCGCTGCACGTGGAGATCCTCTACAACGAGTACCAGTCGGTGGCCGCCTTCGCCGTCGCCTCGCTGCTGGCGCTGCTGGCGCTGGTGACGCTGGCGATCAAGACCGCGGCCGAGTGGAAGCACAAGCGGCAGATGGCTGCGCTGGCGCAGCTGCCGCCCGAGCGGCCCCAGGAAAGCAAGACATGAGCATCGAGATCCGCAACGTCTCCAAGCGCTTCGGCGACTTCCATGCCCTGCGCGACGTCTCGCTGGACGTCGCCTCGGGCGAGCTGGTCGCGCTGCTGGGCCCCTCGGGCTGCGGCAAGACCACGCTGCTGCGCATCATCGCGGGGCTGGAGAGCGCCGACGCGGGCAGCATCCTGTTCGCCGGCGAGGACACCACCGACGTGCACGTGCGCGAGCGCCAGGTCGGCTTCGTGTTCCAGCACTACGCGCTGTTCCGTCACATGAGCGTGTTCGAGAACGTGGCCTTCGGCCTGCGCGTCAAGCCGCGCGGCCAGCGCCCGTCCGAGGCGCAGATCAAGGCCAAGGTGCACGAGCTGCTCAAGCTGGTGCAGCTGGACTGGCTGGCCGACCGCTTCCCGGCCCAGCTGTCGGGCGGGCAGCGCCAGCGCATCGCCCTGGCGCGCGCGCTGGCGGTGGAGCCGCGGGTGCTGCTGCTCGACGAGCCGTTCGGCGCGCTCGACGCGAAGGTGCGCAAGGAGCTGCGCCGCTGGCTGCGCCGCCTGCACGACGAGCTGCACGTGACCAGCATCTTCGTGACGCACGACCAGGAGGAGGCGCTCGAGGTCGCCGACCGCGTGGTGCTCATGAACGCCGGCGTGGTCGAGCAGGTGGGCGCGCCGCAGGAGGTCTGGGACCATCCGGCCAGCCCCTTCGTCTACGGCTTCCTGGGCGACGTCAACACCTTCCACGGCCGTGCCCACCAGGGCCAGGTGCACCTGGACGGCCTGCAGCTGCACGCGCCCGAGCACGCGGCGGCCGACAACGCCAAGGCCTACGCGTACGTGCGTCCGCACGACCTGGACGTGCGCCGCTACAGCCCCGGCGCGCAGGGCATCGTGGCGCACCTGGCGCGGGCCATCGTGGTGGGCCCGGTGGCCCGGCTGGAACTTCTGCCGCTCGACGGCAACCAACCGGCCGGCCCGGGCCGTCAGGATGCACTGATCGAGGCGCAGATTCCTGCGCAACAATTCAGGGACTCGGGGTTCGAGGAAGGGCAGACGCTGGTGGTGACGCCGCGCCGCGCCCGGGTGTTCGTCGAGGGCGCGGCCTGATCCATCCGGTGGGCCGCCGGCCCGCACGTGAATGGGGTGGCAGCGCCGTCCCGGAGCAGGAGAGAGCGTTTTGTTCGAGAGTCTGTTCGCGGCCCCGCGCCGCATCCTGGCGCTGGTCGCCGTCGCCTGCGCGGCCATCCTGGGGTTCGCGCTGTACCTGCAGCATGTCGTGGGCCTGGAGCCCTGCCCGATGTGCATCGTGCAGCGCTACGCGGTCATCCTGGTGTTCATCCTCGCGCTGCTGGGGGCGGTGCTGCCGCGGCGCGGCGGCTGGATCGCCACCAGCCTGCTGGGCCTGCTGGCCGCGGGCTTCGGCGCGTTCGTGGCCGCCCGCCAGAGCTGGCTGCAGTGGTACCCGCCCGAGATCGTGTCCTGCGGCCGCGACTTCTACGGGATGATCGAGACCTTCCCGCTCAAGCGCGCCGTTCCCATGATCTTCCGCGGCAGCGGCGACTGCACCAAGATCGACTGGACCTTCCTGGGCGGCTCCATCGCCAACTGGTCCTTCGTGGCCTTCGTCGGCTTCGCGCTGGTGTTCCTGCTGGTGCTGGTGCGGCAGCTGCGGCGCGGTTGAACGACCGACGGGCGGCTTGCGACTGCGCTGAGGCCGCGGCCTGGATCCCGGCTTTCGCCGGGATGACGGGTGGGACGCGGCGACGCCGGCTCGCGGGTGCCCCCGCCCGCGCCCCCCGGCTCAGGGCACCAGCTTCTTGACGAACACCATCGACTTGCGGTCCCAGTTGTACTTGCGCTTGCGCGCCTCGGGCAGCCAGTCGGGCTCGACCTGCACGAAGCCGCGCTTGAGGAACCAGTGCATGGTGCGGGTGGTGAGCACGAAGATGCTCTCCAGCCCCATGGCACGGGCGCGCTGCTCGATGCGCTTCATCACCTTCTCGCCGTCGCCCTGGCCCTGGCTCTGGGGCGAGACGGTCAGCGCCGCCATCTCGCCGGTCTTCGCCTCGGGGTAGGGGTAGAGCGCCGCGCAGGCGAAGATCACGCCGTCGTGCTCGACGATGGTGTAGTTGGCCACGTCGCGCTCGATCTCGGTGCGGCTGCGCTTGACCAGGGTGCCATCGCGCTCGAACGGCTCGATCAGCTGCAGGATGCCGCCGACGTCGTCGGACTCGGCCTCGCGCAGGCTCTCCAGCTTCTCGTCGACCACCATCGTGCCGATCCCGTCGTGCACGTAGATCTCCAGCAGCAGCGCGCCGTCCACCGCGAACGGCAGGATGTGGCTGCGCTCGACGCCGGCCTTGCAGGCCTTGACGCAGTGCTGCAGGTAGAACGCGGTGTCGGTGGGCTGCTGGGCGCCCGGCAGCTGCGCCAGCAGCTGCTCGGCCGCGGCCAGCGGCAGCTCGGTGTCGATCGGGTTGTCCTCGCCCTCGGGCTCGGTGGCGCGGATGCGCACGCCGGGGATCTCGGTGAGGAACACCAGCTTGTCGGCCTGCAGCGCGATCGCCACGCTGGTGGCGACCTCCTCCATGGTCAGGTTGAAGGCCTCGCCGGTAGGCGAGAAGCCGAACGGCGACAGCAGCACCAGCGCGCCCTGGTCGAGCGAGCGCTGGATGCCGCCGACATCGACCTTGCGCACCAGGCCCGAATGCTGGAAGTCGACCCCGTCGACGATGCCCACGGGGCGCGCGGTGACGAAGTTGCCCGAGATCACGCGCACCGTGGAGCCGGCCATCGGGGTGTTGGGCAGCCCCTGGCTGAAGGCCGCCTCGATCTCGTAGCGCAGCTGGCCCGCGGCCTCCTGGGCGCAGTCGAGCGCCACCTCGTCGGTGATGCGCATGCCGTGCGAGTAGCGCGCCTGGTGCCCCTTGGCCCGCAGCTGCTCGTTCACCTGGGGCCGGAAGCCGTGCACCAGCACGATCTTCACGCCCATGCTCTGGATCAGGGCCAGGTCCTGCGCGATGGCATGCAGCTTGCCCGCGGCGATCGCCTCGCCCGCCACGCCCACCACGAAGGTCTTGCCCCGGTGCATGTGGATGTAGGGCGCCACGGAGCGGAACCAGGGCACGAAGGTGAAGTTGAAGACGGCGGACATGCGCGTGCGCGGGCAGGGAGGCAGGGTCGGGGGGCAGGGCGGACCGCCATTGGCGGCAGCGGGCGGCCAGTGTAAGGTACGTGCGCCCGCGCACTGCACGCGGGTCGTGAGGGAGAGGAGTCGCGATGGACAGCGTTGCCGTGGGCGTCTGGGGCGCCTACTTCGGCTCCGTGGGGCTGATGTTCCTGGCCGCCATGGTGGCCTTCCTGCGCTCGGCCCAGCGGGTCGCGCTCACGGGCTCGTTGTCCGCCCTGATCTGCGGCGCCTACGTGCTGCTGTTCCTCGGCTGGGTGCCCATCGAGGACCGCGACATCCTGCTGCGGGTGCAGGCGCACGTGGCGGTGGTCACGGCCACCGTGCTGGGCCTGCTGCTGCTGTGGACCCTGGGGGCGCTGCGCAGCGCGGGGCCGGCGCGCCGGCTGCTGGGCACGCTGGTGGCGGCGGGGGTGGCCTGCATCCTGGTGGGATGGGCGCTGCCGGCCGGCGGCGCGCTGCTGCTGGCGGCGGCCTTCGAGGCCGTCATGGCCCTCATCGCGGTCGTGGCCTCGGTGCGCAGCGCCCGCCGCGGCGACCGCGTCGGCTGGCTGTCGGTGGCGGCGGTCGGCGTGATGGCCGTGCTGATCACCGGACTGACGCTGCATGCCTTCGACCCGGGCCGCGTGACCGTCGCCCTGCACGTGCTCACCGCGCTGTGCAGCATCGTCTTCATCTGCTGCATGGCCGTGGGCCTGTGGTTGCGCTACTCCTACCTGATCGGCCTGTCCGAGGTCATGACCTACGGCCCGGCCTTCGACCCCATCACCCGCATGCGCTCGCATGCCGAGACCGGCCTGATGCTGGGCGAGGCCTTCGCCCGCCGCGGCGGCGACGAGCGGCCGCTGGGCGTGGTGGTCATCTCCATCGGCAACCTGTACGCGCTGGAGCAGCTGCACGGCCGGGCGGCCTACAACCACGCGCTGTTCGTCTGCGGCAGCCGCCTGCGCCGCATGGTGCCGGCCGGCATCGAGATGGGCCGGCTGGCCGAGGATGGTTTCCTGCTGCTGGTGCGGCATCCGGTGGACCTGGCGCGCCTGGCCGGCATCGCCCGCCAGCTGGCCGAGCGGCTGGCGCGGCCGGTGCGGCTGGGCACCAGCCGCAACATCGCCGAACTGGAAAGCCGTGGCACCGAGTGGGTGGCCGACGTGGGCGTGGGCCTGCTGCTGGCCGGGCCCTACGTGCGTCCGTCCGAGGCGGTGTCCAGCGCCCGGGCCATGTCGCGCACCGCCTGGAGCTACCCGGGCCGGGTGGCCTGGTTCGACCCCGAGGCCGGGCAGATCGCCGAGCTGCCCCCGCAGGCGGCCGCCGCCCGATAATCGCGGGCTTTGCCGCCCGCCGCGCCTACCCGCGGCCCGTCTGCCGCCGTGCCCGCTCCCCGCATCACCTTCCCCGAGTCGCTGCCCGTCAGCGGCAAGCGCGACGAGATCGCGCGCGCCATCGCCGAGCACCAGGTGGTGATCGTCTGCGGCGAGACCGGCTCGGGCAAGACCACCCAGCTGCCCAAGATCGCCCTGGCCCTGGGCCGCGGCAAGTGCAATGCCGCCCCGGGCGAGAAGGGCCGCCTGATCGGCCACACCCAGCCGCGCCGCATCGCCGCCAGCAGCGTGGCCAAGCGCATCGCGCAGGAGCTGGACACGCCCCTGGGCGAGGTGGTGGGCTACAAGGTCCGGTTCCAGGACCGGCTGTCGCGCGACGCCTCGGTCAAGCTCATGACCGACGGCATCCTGCTGGCCGAGACGCAGACCGACCCGCTGCTGCAGGCCTACGACACCCTGATCATCGACGAGGCGCACGAGCGCAGCCTCAACATCGATTTCCTGCTGGGCTACCTGCGGCAGATCCTGCCGCGCCGTCCCGACCTGAAGATCGTGGTGACCTCGGCGACCATCGACGCCGAGCGCTTCGCCAGGCACTTCGCATCCGCCCGCGGGCCGGCGCCGGTCATCTACGTCTCCGGCCGCACCTTCCCGGTGGAACTGCGCTGGCGGCCGTTCGAGGAGTCGCGCGAGTACGGGTTGAACGAGGCGATCGCCGACGGGGTGGACGAGCTGTGGACGGGCGCCGGGGGAGGCGACATCCTGGTCTTCCTGCCCGGCGAGCGCGAGATCCGCGAGGCCGCCGACCACCTGCGCAAGCACCTGGCGCACAGCCCGCTGACCCGCAACGCCGAGGTGCTGCCGCTGTTCTCGCGCCTGTCGCAGGCCGAGCAGGACCGCATCTTCGAGACGCACGGGGGCCGTCGCATCGTGCTGGCCACCAACGTGGCCGAGACCTCGCTGACCGTGCCGGGGATCCGCTACGTGATCGACGCGGGCACCGCCCGGGTCAAGCGCTACAGCTTCCGCAGCAAGGTCGAGCAGCTGCTGGTCGAGCCCGTCAGCCAGGCCGCGGCCAACCAGCGCGCCGGCCGCTGCGGCCGGGTGGCCGAGGGCATCTGCATCCGGCTGTACGACGAGAAGGACTTCAACGGCCGCCCGCGCTTCACCGACCCCGAGATCCTGCGTTCGTCGCTGGCCGGGGTGATCCTGCGCATGAAGTCGCTGCACCTGGGCGACGTCGAGGCGTTCCCGTTCCTGGAGGCGCCCACGCGGCGCGCCATCGCCGACGGCTACCAGCTGCTGGGCGAGCTGGGCGCGGTCGACGACTCCAACGCTCTGACGCCCGTGGGCCGCGAGTTGGCCCGGCTGCCCCTGGACCCGCGGGTGGGCCGCATGATCCTGGCCGGCCGCGAGCGCGGCGCGCTGGCCGAGGTGCTGGTGATCGCCTCGGCGCTGTCGGTGCAGGACGTGCGCGACCGGCCGCTGGAGCTGCAGGCCCAGGCCGACCAGCAGCACGCCAAGTTCAAGGACGAGAAGAGCGAGTTCTCCGGCTACCTGAACCTGTGGAACTGGCTGGAGACCGGCCGGGGCGGGCACGGCACCGACCACCGCCTGTCCAACCGCCAGTACGAGCAGCTGCTGCGGCAGAACTTCGTCAACGTGCGCCGCGTGCGCGAGTGGCGCGACATCCACAGTCAGCTGCACACCGTGGTGGCCGAGCACAAGTGGCCGCTGAACACCGAGCCGGCCAGCTACGAGCAGGTGCACAAGTCCATGCTGGCCGGCCTGCTGGGCAACCTGGGCTGGAAGCTCGAGGACACCGGGCCCAACGCGGCCACCGGCGCGCGCGAGAGGAGCGGCGGCGAGTACCTGGGCGCCCGCGGCATCAAGTTCTTCCCGCATCCGGGCGCGCACCTGAAGAAGCGCCCCGGCCGCTGGATCGTGGCCGCAGAACTGGTCGAGACCTCGCGCCTGTACGGCCGCGGCATCGCCGCCATCGACCCGCAGTGGGTCGAGGAGGTCGCCGGCCACCTGCTCAAGAAGCAGTTGCTGGACCCGCACTGGGAGAAGAAGCAGGCCGAGGTGCTGGCCGCCGAGCGCGCCACGCTGTACGGGCTGGTGATCTACAGCGGCCGCCGCGTGCCGTACGCCCGCGCCGACCTGCAGGGCGCGCGCGAGATCTTCATCCGCGAGGCGCTGGTGGCCGGCCAGTGGGAGACGCGGCTGCCGTTCCTGGCCGCCAACCTGAAGCTGGTGCGCCAGGTCGAGGAGCTGGAGCACAAGTCGCGCCGGCAGGACGTGCTGGTCGACGACGCGCTGATCTACGCCTACTACGACCAGCAGCTGCCGGCCGACGTGCACAACGGCCACGGCTTCGAGGCCTGGTTCCGCCAGGCCAGCCGCGACAACCCGCAGCTGCTGCGGCTCACGCGCGAGGAGCTGATGCGGCACGAGGCCGCCGGCATCACCACCGAGGCCTTCCCCAGGACCGTGAAGCTGGGGGGCGTGGACTGCGCGGCCGAGTACCTGCACGCGCCGGGCGACGCCCGCGACGGCCTGACGGTGACGGTGCCGCTGTTCGTGCTCAACCAGGTGGCCGACGAGCGCGCCGAGTGGCTGGTGCCCGGCATGCTCAAGGACAAGGTGCAGGCGCTGCTCAAGAGCCTGCCGCAGAAGCCGCGCGCGCGCTTCGTGCCGCTGCCCGAGGCCGCGGCGCGCATCGCCGGCGCGCTGTCCGTCCCCGAACGCTTCGGCCACGGCGGCCTGGTCGACACGCTGCTCAAGCTGGTGCGCGAGGAGACCTCGCTGGACGTCAGGCGCACCGACTTCAAGCTGGAGATGGTGCCGCCGCACCTGTTCATGAACGTGCGCGTCGTCGACGAGCACGGCCGCCAGCTGGGGATCGGCCGCAACCTCGGCGCGCTCAAGGCCGAGTGGGGCGCCAAGGCGCGGGGCGCCTTCCAGGCGCTGGCCGGGCTGAAGGCCGCCCCGTCGGCGGCGCCGCCCGCTGCCGCGGGCGGGGCAGGGCCTGCCGAGGGTGGCGCCGCGCGCCGCGGCCCGCAGCCCGCGCCGGGCGCGCAGGCCGGCGCCGGGCAGCGGGGCGCCGCGACCCGCCACACCAGCTGGGACTTCGGCGAGCTGCCCGAGCTGATGGAGGTGCGCAAGGGGGGCGTGGCGCTGGTGGGCTTCCCCGCGCTGGTCGACCAGGGCGACGCGGTCACGCTGGAGGTCTACGACGAGCCCGAGGTGGCGGCCGCCAGGCACCGGGCCGGCCTGCGGCGGCTGTTCGCGCTGCAGATCCGCGACGCGCTCAAGTACCTCGAGAAGAACATCCCCGACCTGCAGAAGATGGCCGTGGCCTACATGCCGCTGGGCACGCAGGAGGAGCTGCGCCAGCAGGTGGTCGACGTGGCGCTGGACCGCGCCTTCCTGCTCGATCCGCTGCCCGCCGACGAGGCCGCCTTCCGGCGCCGCATCGACGAGGGCCGCGGGCGCCTGACGCTGATCGCCAACGAGGTCGCACGGCTGGCCGCCACCGTGCTGGCCGAGTACGCCACCGCCGCCCGCAAGATCAAGGACAGCACGAAGAACGCGCCCGAGGCGACGCAGGACGCCACGCAGCAGCTGCAGCGGCTGGTGCCCAAGCGCTTCCTGGCCGACACGCCCTGGGCCGCGCTGCAGCACCTGCCGCGCTACCTCAAGGGCATCACGCTGCGGCTGGACAAGTGGCGCACCGACCCCGCGCGCGACGCGGCCCGGCTGGCCGAGGTCAGGCCGCAGGAGCAGCGCTACTGGCGCCTGGTGGCCGAGCGCAAGGGCCAGGTCGATGCGCGCATGCAGGAGCTGCGCTGGCTGCTGGAGGAACTGCGCGTGAGCCTGTTCGCGCAGGAGCTGCGCACGCCGCAGCCGGTGAGCGTCAAGCGGCTGGACAAGGTCTGGGCGCAGCTGTCCGCTTGAGTTGCATCGGCGCCAATGGCCGAGCACGGGCACGGCCGGGCCGCCGTCCGTAGCATCGCGGCCCATGCCCGCCATTGACTTCGGCCCCGCGCCCCAGACCGTCCTCGTCACCGGCGCCACCGGCTTCATCGGCCGCCATCTCGTGGCCGCGCTGCAGGCCGGCGGCCACCGGCCCATCGCCGTCAGCCGCGACCCGCGCGGGGCGGCCCAGCGCCTGGGCGTGCGCTGCGTGGCCACGCCGTCCGAGCTGGAGGCGGGCGTGCGGGTCGACTGGGTGGTGAACCTCGCCGGCGCCCGCATTCTGGGCTGGCCCTGGACCGCCGCGCGGCGCGAGGCGCTGCTGGCCAGCCGGCTGGGCCCCACGCGGTCGCTGGTGGACTGGCTGGCAACCGCGGCGCACAAGCCCCGGCTGCTGCTGTCGGCTTCGGCCATCGGCTGGTACGGCGTGCAGCCCCCCGGCGACGACCGCCCGCTCGCCGAGGACGCGCCGCCCCAGCCGGTGTTCATGTCCGAGCTGTGCCAGCGCTGGGAGGCCGAGGCCGCCCAGGCCTGGGCGCGCGCGCGGGTGCCCGTGTCGGTGCTGCGGCTGGGCGTGGTGCTGGGCCGCGGCGGCGGGGCGCTGCCGGGCCTGCTGGCGCCGGTGCGGCTGGGGCTGGGC
Source organism: Comamonadaceae bacterium (assembly GCA_027484575.1). Classification (GTDB taxonomy): domain Bacteria; phylum Pseudomonadota; class Gammaproteobacteria; order Burkholderiales; family Burkholderiaceae_C; genus Ramlibacter. The sequence continues at coordinate 285,158 of JAIXSQ010000004.1, read as the reverse complement.
GGGCCGCTGGCCGGCGGGCGCCAGTGGAACAGCTGGATCCACCTGGACGACGTGCTGGGCGCCATCGCGCACCTGGCCCGCCGCATCCCGCAGCCCGAGGGCGTGCAGGCCTGGAACGCCACCGCCCCCGAGCAGCTGCGCCAGCGCGACTTCGCCGCCATCGCCGCACGGGTGCTGCGGCGGCCGGCGCTGCTGCCCACGCCGGGCTGGCCGATGCGGCTGGCCCTGGGCGCCCAGGCCGACCTGCTGCTGGAGGGCCAGCGGGTGCATCCGGCGGCGCTGCTGGCCGCCGGCTACGCGTTCCGGCAACCGACGCTGGAAGGCGCCCTGCGCGATCTGCTCGGCCGGGCCTGAGCGCGGCCGGCCGCGCCTGCGGGCCGGGTGGCGCGGCGGGTACCATCGCGCGCTTGCCTGCCCCGATCCCGTCCCCCGCGGCCGCTGCCGCACCGCCAGCCACCTCCCCCGCGCCGCCCTCGGCGGCGCTCATGGCCAACCTGGTCGCCCAGATCGCCTTCGGCCTGCTGGCCATGACGGTGTGCATCCCGTCCATGCAGGACTGGCCGGCCACCTTCGGCGCCACGCAGGCGGCGGTGCAGCTGAGCTTCAGCGGCTTCGTGGCCGCGTATGGCGGCCTGCAGCTGGTGTGGGGCCCGGTCTCCGACCGCATCGGCCGCAAGCCGGTGCTGCTCGCGGGCCTGGCGCTCGCGGTCCTGGGCCTGGCCGGCGCGGCGCTCGCGCCCGACCTGGCGACGCTGACCTGGATGCGGGTGGTGCAGGGCGCCGGCGCGGCGGCGGGCATGGTCACCGCGCGGGCGATGGTGCAGGACCTGTTCGCCGGCAGCGAGCGGACCCGGATGATGGCCTTCATCGGCATGGCCATGGGCCTGAGCCCGCCGCTGGCCACCATCGTCGGTGGCCAGCTGCACGTGCGCCTGGGCTGGCAGGCCAACTTCGTGCTGCTGGCGGTCCTGGGGGCGCTGCTGTGGCTGGCCGCCTGGCGCGGACTGCCTGCGCGCGATGCCGGCGCCCCGCGGCCGGCCGGTGGCCTGCGCGCCCTGCTGGCCGGCTACGGCCGCCTGCTGCGCGAGCCCGCGTTCCCGCTGTATGTGGCCATGCTGGCCTCGACCACCGCGGCCTTCTATTCCTTCCTGGCCGGGGCGCCGCTGGTGCTGCGGGCCTACGCGGTCACGCCGGAGCGGGTGGGCTTCTACATCATGGCCGTGCCCTGCGCCTACATCTGCGGCAACCTGCTCACCAGCCGGCTGGTGCGGGTGCGTGGCGAGCGCTCGATCCTGTGGGCCGGCCAGGCGCTGACGCTGGCCGCGGTGCTGGGGGTGCTGGCGCTCGGGCTGGCGCAGGTGCGCTCGCCGCTGGCGCTGGCCCTGCCGCTGATGCTGCTGGGGCTGGGCCACGGGCTGCTGGCGCCGCCCACGCTGGCCGGCACCGTGGGCCTGGTGCCGGCGCTGGCCGGGTCGGCCGCCGCCGTGGGCGGGCTGGTGCAGCAGCTGACAGGCGCGGTCGGCGGCTGGCTGGTCGGCCTGGTGCCGCACGACGGCCAGGTGAACCTGGCCGCCCTGATGCTGGCCTGGACGCTGCTCGGGCTGGCCGCGCAGGCGGTGCTGCTCGGGGTGGTGCAGCGGCGCCCGCGGGCGGGCTGATCAGACCCGCGGCGGGTCGGTCTCGCGGGCGAAGTTGCGGTGCCCGCGCAGGGCCTCGATGAAGCGCTGCACCGCGGCCTCCACTTCGTCGGGGCCGGCCACGATGAAGGCCTGGTCCTCGCCGCCGTCCGGCAGCGTGGCATCGACCCCGGCCGCCGTCACCAGGCTGGTGGAGGCGCCCAGCACCAGCACGGGCTTGCAGTGGCGGTGCTGGTCCTTCAGGTGCTCCAGCACCCGGCCGTTCTCCGACAGCACGTTCACGCCGGCCTGGCCGGCCGGCAGCACCAGGCCGTCGAACAGGAAGCCGGGCTCGTTCTCCAGGGTCACGTCGGCATCGAGCGCCACGCCGTCCTCGCCGGCGGCCACGCCCAGCCGGGGGCCCATGAGGCGGGCCACCACGCCCTCGGCGACGAGCGCCTCCTGCACCGCCTGCAGCGAGGCGCCGTGCACGCCGGGCGCCACCACGATGGCCACCTTGCGGCCGGCCAGGCTGCCGTCGCCCGGCCGGGCGAACAGCGACAGCGCCGGCGACACCTGCACCTCGGGCTGCGTGGCCACCGGCAGCGCCAGCGGCATGGCCTCGGGCACCTCGGACATGCCCAGGTCCTGCGCCAGCCGCGCCGCCAGCCCCTCGTCGACGTTGCGCAGCATCGAGACCACGCGGCGGCGGATCGCGGGCACCGTGACCTTGCTCAGCTCGAAGCGGAAGGCGTTCTCGATGTGCAGCTGTTCGACCGGCGACTGGCTGGCCAGGAACAGCCTGGCCTGCGTGTAGTGGTCGGCGAACTTCTCGGGCTTGCCGCGCACCTTCACCTGCTCCTCCTGCGCGGCCAGCCGCGCGGGAAAGCTCATGAAGCCCTGGGCCGCGCCGGCCTGGAACGGGCAGCCGCCGGCCAGCGAGTTGGGCTCGTAGGCGACGCGGCCACGGTGGATCGCCTGCCGGTGGAAGCCGTCGCGCTGGTTGTTGTGCACCTGCGCGATCGGTGCGTTGATCGGGATCTCGTGGAAGTTCGGCCCGCCTAGGCGGGTCAGCTGCGTGTCGACGTACGAGTGGATGCGACCGGCCAGCAGCGGGTCGTTCGAGAAGTCGATGCCGGGCACCACGTGGGCGGTGCAGAAGGCCACCTGCTCGGTCTCGGCGAAGAAGTTGTCGGGGTTGCGGTCCAGCACCATGCGGCCCACCGGCGTGATGGGCACCAGCTCCTCGGGCACGATCTTGGTGGCGTCCAGGATGTCGAAGGAGAACTGCTCGGCCTGTTCCTCGGTGAACACCTGCAGCCCCAGCTCATAGGTGGGGTAGGCGCCGGCCTCGATGCGCTCCCACAGGTCGCGGCGGTGGTAGTCGGGGTCGGCGCCGGAGATCTTGACCGCCTCGTCCCAGACCAGCGAATGGGTGCCGGCCAGCGGCGTCCAGTGGAACTTGACGAACACGCTCTCGCCCTGCGCGTTGACCATGCGGAAGGTGTGCACGCCAAAGCCCTGCATGGTGGCGTAGCTGCGCGGGATGGCCCGGTCGCTCATCACCCACAGCAGCATGTGCGTGCTCTCGGGCATCAGCGAGACGAAGTCCCAGAAGGTGTCGTGCGCGCTGGCCGCCTGCGGCATCTGGTGGTGCGGCTCGGGCTTGACTGCGTGCACGAGGTCGGGGAACTTCATCGCGTCCTGGATGAAGAACACCGGGATGTTGTTGCCCACCAGGTCCCAGTTGCCCTCCTCGGTGTAGAACTTGACGGCGAAGCCGCGCACGTCGCGCGCCGTGTCCTTGGAGCCGCGCTCGCCCTGCACGGTGGAAAAGCGCACGAACACCGGCGTGCGCTTGCCCTTGGCCTGCAGCGGGGCCGCCCGCGTCAGCGAGGAGAAGTCGCCGTAGCTCTCGAAATGGCCGTGCGCGCCCGACCCGCGCGCGTGCACGATGCGCTCGGGGATGCGCTCGTGGTCGAAGTGCGTGATCTTCTCGCGCAGGATGAAGTCCTCGAGCAGCACCGGCCCGCGCAGGCCGTGCTTGAGCGAGTTCTGGTTGTCGGCCACCGGCACGCCCTGGTTGGTGGTCAGCACCCGGCCGGCCGAGTCCACGCGCACGCGGTCCAGCGGCTCGATGGTGGCGTTCACGCCCGCCGGCGCCACGCTGCCGGTCTTCTCGCTCCCGTTGGCCTCGCTCAGCGTGCTGCCCAGCGGCAGGCGGCTGGGCGGCTGGGCCGTCGTGCCCGCCGGCGCGCCGCCCAGGCCGTGCTCGCCGGCCTTGGCCGGGTTGTGCGGCATGGCGCTGGCCAGGTCCTCGACCTGGCCCATGCGGGTGGCCGGGCCGTCGAGCAGGGCGGAGCCGACCTCGGCCGGTCCGCTGTCGGTGTTGCGGGCGGCCGCCTTGGCGGCTGCGCGCGGCTTCGAGTGGGTCTTGGCCGGTGTCGGTTTGGTCGGCATGGCAGGTCCTCGCGGTGGCAAAGCGGGGACCTTAGGAAGGGCCGGCCGACGCCGGCGTAGGACGTGGCCGCGCTATCGCGGCTGCCGGGCCGATAGCCCGACGAATGGCCTCAGACGCGCACGCGGCCGTCGCCGGTGAGCATCGACAGCTCCACGAAGCTGGAAGCCACGTGGTCGGTGGCCGAGAAGCTCACGTTGAAGCCGCCGAAGCTGGTGGTGCCCAGCGACTCCAGGCCGGTGACCAGGCTGTTGCGGTCGATGCGGGAGCCGGCGCGGCGCAGGCCCTCGGCGATCACCTTGGCGGCCAGGTAGCCCTCCATGCTCGAGTAGTTGGCCTGCAGGCCGCCGCCGGCCTGGCGCACGGCGGCCCCGAACTCGCGCGTGATCTCGCGCGACTGGCTGTACGGCGAGGGCATGACCTGCGAGACGACCACGCCCGCGCCGTCCTTGCCCAGCGCGTCGGCCAGGGCCTGCGTGCCCACGAACGACACGTTGAAGAAGGTCCCGCCGTAGCCGCCGGCCTTGGCCGCCTTGATGAACGCGGCGCAGGCGGCATAGGCACCGACCTGCACGATGGCGTCCGGCCCCGCAGCCGTCAGCGTCTTGACGGCGCCGGCCACGTCGGTGGAGTTGCGCTCGACGGTGGCGACGGCCACCGGCTTGTTGTTCAGGGTGGCCAGCGCCTTGGTCACGCCGTCCAGGCCGGCCCGCCCGTAGGCGTCGTTCTGGTGGAACACCGCGACCTTCTTCAGGCCCAGGTTGTTCAGCTGCCGCACGATCAGCGCGGTCTCGTCGTCGTACGAGGCGCGCAGGTGGAAGGCCATGCGGTTGAAGGGCGTGCGCAGCGCCATCGCGCCGGTGAAGGGCGCGAAGAACGGCGCCTTGGCGGCGGTGGCCAGCGGCAGCGCGGCCAGGCTGGTGGGCGTGCCGATGTAGCCGAACAGGGCGACGGGGTCGTCGGCGAGCAGCTTGCGGGTGTTCTCGGCGCAGCGGTCGGGCTCGTAGCCGTCGTCCAGGCGGACCAGCTCGACCGACCGCTTCTGGATGCCCCCCTGGGCATTGAGCTGGTCGAAGAAGAGCTTGGCGCCCTGGTGGAACTGGATGCCCAGTTGCGCGGCGGCGCCGGTGAACGGGGCCGACTGGCCCAGCAGGATGCGGTCGGGCTGGGCGCGCAGGACCGGGGCGGCCGCGACGGCGGCCAGACCGGCGGCCGCGCGGGTGAAGGTGCGACGGGTGAGTGCCATGCGCCGTATTGTCGCGATGGCCGGGCGCCAACGACAACGGGCCCCTCCGTTCGGCGGAGGGGCCCGTCCGCTTGTCGGGCTGGCGTCAGCTGGCGGTCAGGACCGGGCGGCGGACGCCGCGACCGTCACTGGTTGCGGTAGGCGTCGTGGCAGGCCTTGCAGGTGCCCGCCGTGGACTGGAACGCGGCCTTGAGGTTGTCCAGGTTGTTGGTCTTGGCCGCCGCGACCAGCTTGACGCTCTCGGCCTGCAGCTTGTCGGCCGATTCCTTGAACTTGGCCTGCTCGGTCCAGATCTCGCCCTTGGCCTTGGTGTTGCCGACCTTGTCGGTGCCCGGGGCGAAGCCGGCCCAGGGCAGCTTGGCCATGTCGGCCACGATCTCGGCGTTCTCGGTGGCCACCTTGGCGTCGAAGGGCACGCGGCCATTGGCCATGGCGCCGATGCGGCCGAAGTGCTGGGCCATCACGAACAGCGCGCTCTGGCGGTACTTGACGGCGTCCTCGGGCTTCTGGAACTGGGCCGAAGCGGGGGAGGCGACGGCGGCGGCCAGGGCAGCGATCGCGAGCGGGGCAAAAAGCTTCATCGGTGGGTCTCCATGCGGGAAGGTGGCGGCACCGCCGGTCGGCGGCTCCGTCGGGGTGAACGTTGCGTGCTGCCGGGTTATTCCATGCTCAGGGTTTACCCCGTGCATGCGACGCGCGGGTGACGCCGCGCGCGGCCTCACTTGGTGCCGAAGATGCGGTCGCCGGCATCGCCCAGGCCGGGGCGGATGTAGCCGTGCGCGTCGAGTTCGCGGTCCAGGGCCGCGGTGTAGACCGGCACGTCGGGATGCGCCTTGGCCATCGCCGCCACGCCCTCGGGGCAGGTCAGCAGGCAGACGAACTTGATCGACTTGGGCCGCAGCGCCTTCAGGCGCTGCACGGCCGCGATGGCCGAGTTGCCGGTGGCCAGCATGGGGTCGACCACGACCACGTCGCGTTCGTCCATGTGGTCGGGCATCTTGAAGTAGTACTCGACCGCCTCGAGCGTGTCCGGGTTGCGGTACAGGCCGATGTGGCCGACGCGCGCGCCGGGCACCACGTCGAGCATGCCGTCGAGGATGCCGGTGCCCGCGCGCAGGATCGAGACGAAGACCAGCTTCTTGCCGTCGATCACGCGGCCGGTGGTGGTCTCCAGCGGGGTGTCGACCTGCACCTCGGACAGGGCCATGTCGCGGGTGACCTCGTAGGCCATGAGCGCGGCCAGTTCGCCCAGCAGGCGGCGGAAGCTGTTGGTGCTGGCCTCCTTGTTGCGCATCAGGGTGAGCTTGTGCTGCACCAGGGGGTGGTCGACGACGTGGAGGTTGGGATGCATCGGGAGCGTGGCGGCGCGCAGGCCGCAGCAAAACGGAAGACGCGGGACTATAGCGAGGAGCGGCACCGGCCGGCGGCGGCCCGCGCGTGCGGCGCCGCTCAGTCCAGCAGGCCGCCCGCGTCCACCGACAGCGCGGGCGCGCCGCCGCGGCGCTCGCGGGCCAGGGCGGCCCCGGCGGCGTCGATGGCCGGCAGCAGGCCGGCGAGCGGGCCGCCGTGCCCGTGCCCCCGGGCCCGGTGCACCATCGGCGCGAGCTCGTCGAGCAGCGCCAGGGTCAGCGCGCGCCACTCCACCACGATCTCGTCGCCCGGATGCCAGGCCTGCCGGGGCGCCGCGGGGTCGCGCAGCTGCAGCACGCCGGTGTCCAGCAGCAGGCCGCCGGCATCGAGGCCGGGCAGGGCGGTCAGGCGCTCGATGCCGCGCACCTGCACGCCCGACCAGGCGAAGGGCTCCAGCAGCGCGTGGGCCAGGCGTTGCTGCGGCAGGTGGAAGGGCACCCAGCCGTCGGCCGGGCCGGGCACCCGCACGGCGGCATGCCGCCAGACGTCGCCCAGCGGCACGCCGCCGCTCCAGTGGCCCAGGGGCCACAGGCCGGACAGCGCCGCCAGCAGTTGCGACAGCAGGTCGTGCGCGTCGACGTCGGCCGAGTGCGCGATGCCGCCCTCGGGTGCGATCAGCAGGTTGTAGAGGCCCGCGGGCCGGCCGGCGTCCTCGAAGACCTCGGGCAGGCCCGCCATGGCCTCGCCGAGCTTGCGCAGCAGCAGCGCGCGCGCCGGCAGGACCGGCAGCGGGTTGCCGTCGTGCACCTGGAACGCGGCGGCCAGGCGGTCGTCCAGCAGCGCCCGCAGGCCCCGCGCGTCGACCTGGCAGGGGTGCAGCGGGTCGCTGGAGAACATGCCGGCCGTGAACGCATGCAGCGCGGCGACCGCCAGGCCCTGCGGGCCCTGCCAGCGGGCGCCGGTGGCCGACTCGGTCCAGTGCCAGTGCGGCGGCGCCGCGCCCCCCAGCAGCGTGGCCACCACCGTGGCATCGACCAGGGCGCGGGCCCGCACCGGCGGCGCGACCTGCCCGAGCTGCGCATCGAACTGCGCCAGCCGGTCGGGGCCGCCATGCCTCAGCAGCTGCCAGGGGCCGGGCGGCACCACGTGGCTGCCGTCGCTGCCCAGTCCCCGCGCCGCCCGCGCGACCGCGTCGGCCGCCTCGCGCATCCGGCCCTCGTCGACGGTGAACCAGGCCGACTGCCCGATGCGCGCGCGGTCCAGCAGCAGGCCGCAGCGCTCGCGCACGGCCACCGTGCTGCGCAGCGCGCCGGCCACGGCCTCGCCCAGCGAGCGCGCGCGCACGAAGTCGTCGGAAGCGGTCATCGGGTCTCCATCGCCAGCGGCCGTGCGTGCACGGCGGGGCCGCCGCGGGGGCGGCACGAGCGGGGGATTCTGGGAGCCGCCGGCGCGGCGCGGGCGTCGGACGGATGGCCCGTCCGGGGCAGGCGGGCCGCCCTCAGACGACCTTGGCCAGTTCCATCACCAGCAGCGAGGGCAGCTGCTCGCGCATGGCGGCGCGGCCGATGCGGCTGACGCTGTTGCCCATCCAGCTGGCCATCTCCACGGTGTGGGCGTCGCGGCTGAGCTCGACCACCGGGAAGTTCACGTCGTAGCGCTGCAGGTCCTGGCGCAGCTCCTCGAAGCGCTCGTCGCGCTGGCGCTCGTCCACCAGGATCAGGTCGGGCTTGTCCAGCTCGCAGGACCGCACGGCCTTGGTGCTGGTGGGCGCGGAGTCGAGCTGCAGGCCCATGTCGCGGCAGATGGCGCCGACCTCCTCGCGCAGGCCGCGGTCCTCGGTGATCAGCAGCACGCGGTGGCCGGCCACCGGCCGCGACTCGCTCAGCCCGCCGAACGCGGTGCCGCCGAAGCCGGTGCCGGCGAAGCCGTCATGCCCCGCGTCCAGCTCCATCGCGGTCAGGCCCTCGAGCTTCTTGACCGTGCGGGGGAACTCCAGCGACAGCAGCACTTCGCGCCCGACCAGCTCGCGCTGGACGGTCACGCCCATGGCCCGGGCCAGCTGCAGCAGCAGCACCCAGTCGGGCGTGTCGCGGGGCGGTGCCGGCGCCGTGGTGTCGGAGGAGTCGACACCCGGGCGTGCCACCAGGGTGATCACGGCGTGCTCGGGCCAGTTGCGCAGGTGCAGCCGCACGGTGAGGCTGCCGCCCTGCGCGGCCTGGGCGAGCAGGCCGGCCTCGAGCAGGCTGACCAGCAGGCCGGGGTCGACGATGACCTCGACGTCGGCCTTGAACTGGGTCTGCACGTGCAGGCCCAGTTCGGCGAAGCGGGCCGCGTTCTGCGTGATCAGGTCCTGCATCACCTGCACCAGGTCGAGCCGCTCGTGCGACTGGCGCAGCCGCCCGGTCTCGATGCGGCTGATCTGCTGGCTGGTGACGCTCAACCGCGCGACGGCGTCGGCGAGCTTCTGCAGGGTGCGGAAGTGGGCGCTGCGGAAGACCTTGTTGCGGCGCAGGTCGCGCACCATGGACTGCAGCGCCGCGCCGTGCGGTGCCAGGGCCTCGCCCAAGATCCCGGGCACCTCGGCCGGGTCGACCGGCAGCGTGGTGTCCGAGGGCAGGGGGGTGGGGCGGGTGGCGTCCATCGGCAATGTGTGCGCCGATGGTAACGACTAGTTACAGACTCCGAAAGCCTGAAGAGGGGCGCCCGGGCCCCGCTCATCCTTCGGTCGGAGCCGTCCGGCGGCTCAGCGCCGCTTGCCGCCCAGCAGGCTGCCCAGGACGCCCCGCACGATCTCGCGGCCCACGCTGCTGCCGATGGTGCGCACGGCGGACTTGGCCAGGGTCTCGACCATGCCCTCGCGGCGGCCGCCCCGCGGGCCGGTGGAGCCGAACAGGATGTCGTTGAGGCCGCCCAGCGCGCCGGTCGCGGCGTCGGTGGCGCCCCCGCCGCCCGACGAGGTGGCCGCGGGCGCCTGCTCGGCGCGGCCCTGCAGCTTCTCGTAGGCGGACTCGCGGTCGACCGCCTTCTCGTAGGTGCCGGCCACCAGCGAGCCGGCCAGCAGCTGCTGGCGCTGGGCGGGCTGGATCGGGCCGATCTGGCTGCCCGGCGGCACCACGTACACGCGCTCGGTCTCGCTCGGCCGGCCCTTGGGGTCCAGCAGGCTGACCAGGGCCTCGCCCACGGCCAGCTCGGTGATGGCCCGCTCGATGTCCAGGCCCGCCTTCTGCCGCATGGTCTGGGCCGTGGCCTTGACCGCCTTCTGGTCGCGCGGGGTGAAGGCGCGCAGCGCGTGCTGCACCCGGTTGCCCAGCTGGGCCAGCACGCTGTCGGGGATGTCCAGCGGGTTCTGGGTCACGAAGTACACCCCGACGCCCTTGGAGCGCACCAGCCGCACGACCAGCTCGATGCGCTCGACCAGCACCTTGGGCGCCTCGTTGAACAGCAGGTGGGCTTCGTCGAAGAAGAACACCAGCTTGGGCTTGTCGGGGTCGCCCACCTCGGGGAGCGTCTCGAACAGCTGCGACAGCATCCACAGCAGGAAGGTGGCGTACAGCCGCGGCGAGGACATCAGCCGGTCGGCCGCCAGGATGTTGACCACGCCCTGGCCGCCCACGGTCTGCATGAAGTCGGCGATGTCCAGCATGGGCTCGCCGAAGAAGCGGTCGCCGCCCTGCGACTCGATCTGCAGCAGGCCGCGCTGGATCGCGCCGACGCTGGCGGCGCTGATGTTGCCGTACTGGGTGCGGTACTGGGCCGCGTTGTCGGCCACGTGCTGCAGCATCGCCCGCAGGTCCTTCAGGTCGAGCACCAGCAGGCCCTGGTCGTCGGCGATCTTGAAGACGATGTTGAGCACGCCGGCCTGGGTCTCGTTCAGGTCCAGCATGCGGGCCAGCAGCAGCGGGCCCATGTCGGAGACGGTGGCGCGCACCGGGTGCCCCTGCTCGCCGAACACGTCCCACAGCGTGGTGGGGCAGGCCTGGTGCACCGGCTCGGGCAGGCCGCGCTCCAGCACCGCCTGCGCCAGCTTGCCTTCCAGCCGCCCGGCCTGGCTGATGCCGGTCAGGTCGCCCTTGACGTCGGCCAGGAAGACCGGCACGCCGATGCGCGAGAAGCCCTCGGCCAGCGACTGCAGCGTGACGGTCTTGCCCGTCCCCGTGGCGCCGGTGACCAGGCCGTGCCGGTTGGCCAGCCCGGGCAGCAGGACGCACTCGGTGGCGGTGTTCTTGGCGATGAGCAGCGGTTCGGCCATGGGGGCAAAAGTAAAATGCGCGACCGCAGCAATATAGCAACGCCCCGGGCGCGCCCGGGGCAGGAAGAGACACACAGTGGCCGGACACAGCAAATGGGCGAACATCCAGCACCGCAAGGGGCGCCAGGATGAGAAGCGCGGGAAGATCTGGACCCGCGTGATCCGCGAGATCATGGTCGCGGCGCGCCAGGGCGGCGGCGACCTCAGCGCCAACCCGCGCCTGCGGCTGGCGGTCGAGAAGGCCAAGGCGGCCAACATGCCCGCCGACACGGTCAAGCGCAACATCGACAAGGCCACCGGCGCCCTCGAGGGCGTGCACTACGAGGAGATCCGCTACGAGGGCTACGGCATCGGCGGCGCGGCGGTCATCGTCGACACCATGACCGACAACAAGGTCCGTACGGTGGCCGAGGTGCGGCACGTGTTCAGCAAGTACGGCGGCAACCTGGGCACCGAAGGCTCGGTCGCGTTCCAGTTCAAGCACTGTGGCCAGCTGCTGCTGGCGCCCGGCACGGACGAGGACAAGGTCATGGAGGTGGCGCTGGAGGCCGGCGCCGACGACGTGGTCACCGGCGAGGACGGCTCCATCGAGGTGCTGACCGCGCCCGCCGCCTTCGAGGCGGTCAAGGACGCGCTCGAGGCCGCGGGCCTCAAGCCCGAGCTGGCCGAGGTCACGATGCGCCCCGAGAACACCGTGGCCCTGGCCGGCGACGAGGCCGCGCGCATGCAGAAGCTGCTGGACATGATCGAGGACCTGGACGACGTGCAGGACGTGTTCCACAACGCCGAGATCTCCGAATGAAGGTGCTGGTCATCGGCGGCGGTGGCCGCGAGCACGCCATGGCGTGGAAGCTGGCCCAGTCGCCCAAGGTGCAGACGGTCTACGTGGCGCCGGGCAACGGCGGCACCGCCCGCGACCCGCGGCTGGAGAACGTGCCCGTCACCGACGTGCGCGCGCTGCGGGAATGGGCCCAGGCCGAGAAGATCGCGCTGACGGTGGTCGGCCCCGAGCAGCCGCTGGCCGCCGGCGTGGTCGACGAGTTCCGGGCCCACGGCCTGCGCATCTTCGGGCCCACGCAGGCGGCCGCGCAGCTGGAGAGCTCCAAGGCCTTCTCCAAGGCCTTCATGGCGCGCCACGGCATCCCCACGGCCGCCTTCGACACCTTCACCGACGCCGCCGCGGCCCACGCCTACGTCGAGCGCATGGGCGCGCCCATCGTGGTCAAGGCCGACGGCCTGGCCGCCGGCAAGGGCGTGGTGGTGGCCATGACGCTGGCCGAGGCCCACGCGGCCATCGATTTCATGCTGCTGGACGACACCCTGGGCGTGGCCCACAACGCCGGCGGCGCCCGGGTGGTGATCGAGGAGTTCCTGCAGGGCGAGGAAGCCAGCTTCATCGTCCTGTGCGACGGCAAGCACGTGACCGCGCTGGCCACCAGCCAGGACCACAAGCGCCTGCTCGACGCCGACCAGGGGCCCAACACCGGCGGCATGGGCGCCTATTCGCCCGCGCCCGTGGTCACGCCCGAGGTCCACGCCCGGGCCATGCGCGAGGTGATCCTGCCCACCATCCGCGGCATGGAGAAGGACGGCATCCCGTACACCGGCTTCCTGTACGCCGGCCTGATGGTCGGCCCGGACGGCAGCGTCAAGACGCTGGAGTTCAACTGCCGCATGGGCGACCCCGAGACCCAGCCGATCCTCATGCGGCTGAAGACCGACCTGGTCGACGTGCTGCAGGCGGCCACCGCCGGCCAGCTGGACCAGGTCGAGCTGCAGTGGGACCGCCGCACCGCGCTGGGCGTGGTGATGGCCGCCGCCGGCTACCCCCTGTCGCCGCGCAAGGGCGATGCCATCACGGGCCTGCCGCGCGACGCCGAGGACGCGGTCGTCTTCCATGCCGGCACCACGCTGCAGGGCGGCACGCTGCTGACCGCGGGCGGCCGCGTGCTGTGCGTCACGGCCCTGGGCGACAACGTGCGCCAGGCGCAGCAGCGCGCCTACGAGGTTGCCGCCGGCATCGGCTTCGACGGTGCGCAGTACCGCCGCGACATCGGCCACCGGGCGGTGCGCTGACGTGCGCACCGCACCCGCGGACGCCACCGCCCCGCAGCCGCCGATCACCTTCCGCGGCAGCCGGCTCGCGCGCGCCGTGCTGCGCGCCGCCGGCTGGCGCGTGCGCTTCGACGGCCTGCCGGCCGCCCAGGGCGTGCTGGTGGTGTACCCGCACACCAGCAACTGGGACTTCCTGGTCGGCATCCTGGCCAAGTGGTCGATGGGCCTGCCCGCGACCTTCTGGGCCAAGGAGAGCCTGTTCCGCATCCCCGTCTTCGGTCCCTGGCTGCGCCGGCGCGGCGGCGTGCCGGTGGTGCGCACCGGCGCCTCGGGCGCCGTGGGCGACATGGCGGCCCGGTTCGCGGCCGAGCGCGCCGCCGGCCGCCTGTTCTGGCTGGCCCTGGCCCCCGAGGGCACGCGCAAGCCGCTGCCCGGCTGGCGCAGCGGCTTCTACCGCGTGACCCTGGCCGCCGGCGTGCCGCTCGGCCTGGCCACGCTCGACTGGGGGCGGCGCGAAGTGCGCATCACCGAGTTCCTGCAGCTGACCGGGGACGAGTCCGCCGACATGGCGCGCATCGCCGCCGGCTATGCCGGCGTGCGCGGCTGCCGCGCCGCCAACGCGGCACCGGTGCGGCTGCTCGATGCCGCCGTGCCCCGTTCCGATACCATCGTCCGATGACTTCGACCCCCCGTCCGCAGGACGCCGTGCGCAGCTACCTGCTCGGCCTGCAGCAGCGCATCACCGCCGCCTGCACCGCCATCGACGGCGGCGCCTTCCTCACCGACCCCTGGTCCAAGGGCCCCGGCGAGCAGCTGCAGGGCGACGGCGTGACCATGATCCTGGAGGGCGGCCCGGTGCTCGAGCGCGCCGGCGTCGGCTTCTCGCACGTGCGCGGACCGAAGCTGCCGCCTTCGGCCACCCAGCACCGGCCCGAGCTCGCCGGCGCGCCGTTCGAGGCCCTGGGCGTGTCGCTGGTGTTCCACCCGCGCAACCCGTACGCGCCCACCGTGCACATGAACGTGCGCATGATCGCCGCCACCCCGGCGCAGGGCGCGCCCGCGTTCTGGTTCGGCGGCGGCATGGACCTGACGCCCAGCTACGGCTTCGAGGAGGACGCGGTGCACTTCCACCGGGTCTGCCGCGACGCGCTGGCGCCGTTCGGCGCGCAGTGGCACCCGCGCTTCAAGGCCTGGTGCGACGAGTACTTCTTCCTCAAGCACCGCGGCGAGGCGCGCGGCATCGGCGGCATCTTCTTCGACGACCTGTCCGAGCTGGGCTACGACGGCGGCTTCGGCATGATGCGCGCCGTCGGCGACGCCTTCCTGGACGCGTACCGGCCGATCCTCGAGCGTCGCAAGGACCTGCCGTACGGCGAGCGCCAGCGCGACTGGCAGCTGCAGCGGCGGGGCCGCTACGTCGAGTTCAACCTGGTGTGGGACCGCGGCACGCACTTCGGCCTGCAGTCGGGCGGCCGCAGCGAGTCGATCCTGCTGTCCATGCCACCGCTGTGCGGCTGGGGCTACCAGCGCCAGCCCGAGCCGGGTTCGCCCGAGGCGGCGCTGCTCGAGCGCTTCCTGCCACCGAAGGACTGGGTGTGACCGCGGGCCCGCGCCTGGGCATCTTCGGCGGCTCCTTCGACCCCCCGCACCTGGCCCACGTGGCCCTGGCCCGCGCTGCCGTCGAGCAGCTGGGGCTGGCCATGCTGCGCGTGCTGCCCACCGGGCAGGCCTGGCACAAGGCCCGCGCGCTCACCGGCGCCGAGCACCGGCTGGCCATGGCCCGCGAGGCCTTCGCCGCCGTGCCGCAGGCCGTGGTCGACGACCGCGAACTGCGCCGCAGCGGCCCGACCTACACCATCGACACGCTGCGCGAGCTGCGCGCCGAGCACCCGCAGGCGCAGCTGCTGCTGGTGGTCGGCGCCGACCAGGCCGAGGCGCTGCACACCTGGCGCGACAGCGCGGGCATCCTGCAGCTGGCCACGCTGGCGGTGGCGGCCCGGGCGCGGCCCGACGCCGGCGCGCCGCCCTTCGACACCAGCCGGCTGCCGCCGGGCGCCTGGACGGCCGTCGAGCTGCCGCCCATGCCCGTCAGCGCCACCGAGATCCGCACGCGCGTTGCGGCCGGGCAGGGGATCGGCCATCTGGTCCCCCCCGGCGTCGCACGCTATATTGACCTCCACTCCCTTTACCGAACCACCGGATGACCCAGGAAACCAGCGGCAAGAAAGACACCCAACGGCTGCAGCGCGCCATCATCGACGGACTCGAGGACGTCAAGGCGCAGGACATCCAGGTGTTCAACACCGAGCACCTCTCCCCCCTGTTCGAGCGCGTCATCGTCGCCTCGGGCACCTCCAACCGGCAGACCAAGGCGCTGGCTGCCAGCGTGCGCGACGCGGTGCGCGAGGCGGGCTTCACCAAGCCGCGCATCGAGGGCGAGGACAACGGCGAATGGATCATCGTCGACTGCGGGGCGGCGGTCGCGCACATCATGCAGCCGGCCATCCGCACCTACTACCACCTCGAGGAGATCTGGGGTGACAAGCCGATCCGCCTGAAGCTCGGCGCGCCCAAGCCGGCCGCGCCGATGAAGGCCGCGCCCGCCAAGGCGGCACCGGCGAAGAAGAAGAAGGCCGACGCCGCTCCGTCGCTGCGTCGCAGCAGCGCCGCCAAGAAGGGGCAGGACGCCGTCGAGCGTGCTGCCGCCGAGGCCGCGCAGGCCGCCCGCAAGGCGCCCGCGAAGAAGGCCTCGGCCAAGGGTGGCGCCAAGGCCGCATCGGCCAAGAAGGCGGCGGCACCCGCGCGGCAGGCCGCCAGCAAGGCGCCTGTCAAGGCGCCAGCCAAGGCCGCTGCGAAGCCGGCAGCCAAGACGGCTGCCAAGTCGCCGGCCAGGACGGCCGCCAAGGCCCCCGCCAAGACCACCTCCGGCAAGAGCGCACCGGCCAAGCGATGAAGCTGGTCGTGGTGGCCGTGGGCCAGCGCGTGCCCGCCTGGGCCGCCACCGCCTGGGACGACTACGCCAAGCGCCTGCCGCCCGAGCTGCGGCTCGAGCTCAAGGCCGTCAAGACCGAGCCGCGCGGCTCGCGCACCCACGAGCAGCTGCTGGCCGCCGAGCGCGAGCGGATCGAGGCGGCGATCCCGCGCGGCGCCCGCGTGGTGGCGCTCGACGAGCGCGGCACGGCGGTCACCACGCTGGCCCTGGCGGCCCGGCTGAAGGACTGGCAGCTGGGCGGCGGTGACGTCGCACTGCTGATCGGCGGCCCCGACGGGCTCGACCCGGCGCTGCGCGCGGGCGCCCACGAGCGCCTGCGCCTGTCCGACCTGACCCTGCCGCACGCCATGGTGCGGGTGCTGCTGGCCGAGCAGTTGTACCGGGCGTGGTCGGTCAACGCCAACCATCCCTACCACCGCGAATGAGCGTGCCCGATTTCGTCTACCTGGCCTCGCAGAGCCCGCGCCGGGCGCAGCTGCTCGAGCAGCTGGGCGTGGCCCACCGGCCGCTGCTGCCCGATGCCGGCGAGGACAGCGAGGCGCTCGAGGCCGTGCGCCCCGGCGAGGCGCCCCGGGCCTACGTGCAGCGGGTCACCGCGGCCAAGCTCGACGCCGCGGTCGCCCGGCTGGCCCGCCGCGGCCTGCCGCCGGGCCCGGTGCTGTGCGCCGACACGACGGTCGCCCGCGGCCGTGCGATCTACGGCAAGCCGGCCGATGCCCGCGACGCGCAGCGCATGCTGGCCGAGCTGGCCGGCGGCACGCACCGGGTGCTCACCGCGGTCGCCGTGCAGCACGGCCGGCGGCGCCTGGCGGCGCTGAGCGTGTCGGCCGTGACCTTCGCGCCCATGACCGCGGCCCAGATCCGGGCCTACGTGGCCACCGGCGAGCCGCTGGGCAAGGCCGGCGCGTACGCCGTGCAGGGCAGGGCCGCCGCGTATATTCCGCGGATGAGCGGCAGCTACTCCGGCATCATGGGCCTGCCCATGCACGAGACCGCGCAGCTGCTGCGCGCCTTCGGCTTCCCGCTCTGAGACCCGCCCCATGCAGCAGGACATCCTGATCAACTGGTCCCCGCAGGAGACCCGCGTGGCCATCGTCGAGGCCGGCGCCGTGCAGGAGCTGCATGTCGAACGCACGCTGGAGCGGGGCCTGGTGGGCAACGTCTACCTGGGCAAGGTCGCGCGCGTGCTGCCCGGCATGCAATCGGCCTTCATCGACATCGGCCTGGAGCGCGCCGCCTTCCTGCACGTGGCCGACCTGCACGGCGCGCACCACAAGCACGACGAGCCGCGCGGCACCCAGCCGCCCAAGCCGATCGAGAAGCAGGTGTTCGAGGGCCAGCCCCTGCTGGTGCAGGTCATCAAGGACCCGATCGGCACCAAGGGCGCGCGGCTGTCCACCCAGATCAGCATCGCCGGCCGCCTGCTGGTGTTCCTGCCGCAGGACGACCACATCGGCGTGTCGCAGAAGATCCCCGGCGCCCAGCGCGACGCCCTGCGCGCGCGCCTGACGCAGCTGGCCGGCGAGGCCGGCGGCGGCTTCATCCTGCGCACCAACGGTGAGGACGCGAGCGACGCCGAACTGGCCGAGGACATCGCCTACCTGCGCAAGACCTGGACCCGCATCCGGGAGGCGGCGCAGCGCCACCCGCCCGGCACGCTGCTGCACCAGGACCTGAGCCTGCTGCAGCGGGTGCTGCGCGACCTGGTGACCGAGCAGACGCAGGCGATCCGCATCGACTCGCGCGAGCAGTTCGCCGCGCTGCAGGCCTTCGCCGGCGAGTTCATGCCGCAGTCGGCCGAGCGCCTGCAGCTGTACAAGGGCGAGCGGCCGATCTTCGACCTGTTCAACATCGACGAGGAGATCGGCAAGGCGCTGGGCCGGCGCGTCGACCTCAAGTCGGGCGGCTACCTGATCGTCGACCAGACCGAGGCGCTGACCACCATCGACGTCAACACCGGCGGCTACGTCGGCGCGCGCAACTTCGACGACACGATCTTCAAGACCAACCTCGAGGCGGCGCAGGCGATCGCGCGGCAGCTGCGGCTGCGCAACCTGGGCGGGATCATCATCGTCGACTTCATCGACATGCAGCGCGACGACCACCGCGACGCGGTGCTGTCCGAGCTGCGCAAGCAGCTGGCGCGCGACCGGGTCAAGACCATGGCCGGTGGCTTCTCGCAGCTGGGCCTGCTGGAGATGACCCGCAAGCGCACCCGCGAGTCGCTGGCCCACATGCTGTGCGAGCCGTGCCCGGCCTGCGAAGGCGCAGGCCAGGTGCGCACCGCGCGCACCGTCTGCTACGACATCCTGCGCGAGATCCTGCGCGAGGCGCGCCAGTTCAACCCGCGCGAGTACCGCATCGTGGCCGCGCCCAAGGTGGTGGAGCTGTTCCTGGACGAGGAGAGCCAGCACCTGGCCGGGCTGTCCGACTTCATCGGCAAGCCGATCTCGCTGCAGGCCGAGAGTGCCATGGGCCAGAGCCAGTACGACATCGTCCTGCTCTGAGCCGCGCGCTCAGCCCGTGTCCGCGTCCCTGCCGGGTTCCGCGCCCAGGGTGACCCCCAGCGCCAGCCACAGCAGCGTGCCTTCGGCGAAGGTGGCGAAATGCGAGTTCGCCAGGGCGGTGGTGCACCAGGCGGCCAGCACCGCCAGCCCCAGCACCTTCCAGCGCCAGGGGCTGCGCTGGCGCAGCGCGCAGGCCAGCATGGCGGCGAAGGCCAGCAGGCCCAGCAGGCCCTGTTCGGCGGCGATGGCGAAGTACTGGTTGTGCGGATCGCGGGTCACCAGCCCCTGCAGCCCCGTGCGGCCCGCCACCTGCCGCGCGTAGGCGGTCTCGAAGGCGCCGGTGCCCCAGCCCAGCAGGGGGCGCTGGGCGATGATCGGCAGGGTGTTGCCCCACATGACCACGCGGATGCCCATCGAGGTCAGTTCGGCGTTCGCCTCGGTCTGCTGGCGCCAGCCGGCCAGTTCCGAGAACGCCTGGTGGATGCGGTCGCGCGAGGCCGGCACGGCCAGCAGGGCCGCGAGCATGGCGCCGCCCAGGAGCGCGCCGCCCACCAGGCCCTTCCACAGCCCCAGCCCGCGGTCGACGGCCCAGCCGACCACCGACACTGCCGTCAGCACCAGCACGACCACGTAGCCGCTGCGGCCCGGGGTGAACAGCATCAGCCCCGCCAGCAGCAGCACGCCCGCGCCGGCCCAGGCCAGCCGCGCCCGCCCGCTGGCCGCGACCGCCAGCCACGCGGCGCCCGCCGCCGCCACGGCGAACACGGCGCCCTGGGTCGAGTGGTTGCGCAGCAGGATGCCGGGGATGGCCTCGGGCACCGGGTAGGTGAAGCGGCCGATC
The DNA here is from genome assembly GCA_027484575.1 of Comamonadaceae bacterium. Classification (GTDB taxonomy): domain Bacteria; phylum Pseudomonadota; class Gammaproteobacteria; order Burkholderiales; family Burkholderiaceae_C; genus Ramlibacter. Next base: position 265,844 of record JAIXSQ010000004.1, on the reverse strand, counting down.
CAGCTGGCGCCCGCCGCGAGCGCCGCCAGCGTGCCCAGCAGCACCAGCACCCGCAGGGCGGATGCGCGCGCCGCCGGCGCCTCGAACAGCGCCATGCCCACCGGCAGCATCAGCAGCTTGCGCCAGCCCCACAGCGTGGACAGACCCTCGCGCGGGCCGGCCTCGCTCCAGGCCACGCCCAGGGCGATCACGCCCAGGAAGCACAGGGCGGCGACCGCCAGCGGCTGGCGCACCACCCGCGCCAGCCGAGCGCGGAACTCGCGCGAGGCCAGCAGCAGCACGATCAGGCCGGCCTGGCCGAGCCCGGCCAGGGGCGGGGACACCATGATCCCCAGCAGCACCAGCACGCAGAGCCAGCGCCCGATGCGGATCGGCAGCGGCGCCGCGTTCACCGCAGCAGGCCCAGGCGGTGCTTGATCTGCACGATCCAGCCGCGCAGCCGGCGGCGCTGGAACTTGTTCCATCGGTTCCTCAGGACGTTGTAGGTGCGGCCATGGCGGTTGCGGTTGCCGTCCAGCACGCTGTCGAACTGGCCCAGCACGCTGCCCTGCTCGACGATGGGATGGCGCAGCCAGTGCTGCACGATGCCGCAGTCGCGGTCGATGCGGCGCATCAGGTGGTCGGCCGCCAGCGTCACGCGGTGGGTCTCCAGCCACTGCAGCCGCCGCGCCATCGCGGCAGCGTCGTGCACGATGGCCTCCGTGGTGGCCACGGTCAGTTCCACCAGCGGGCCGGGCGCCAGGAAGTAGCGCTCGGGCACCTTGGTGTCCAGGCCGCCGAGGAACACCATCCAGCCCGGCGCCAGGTCGGTGGCCGCGCGCATGGCCTCGTCGAAGCGGGCGACGAAGTCGTCGGCCAGCACCGCGTCGTCTTCGAACACCAGCACCCGCTGCCAGCCGCGGGCCACGGCCTCGCGCCAGACCTCCACGTGCTTGAGCACCAGCGACTGGTGGGGCGCGCGCAGGTCCGACGGCCCGAAGGTGCGCTCGACCAGCGCGGGATCGAGCTGCGCCGCGTCGTGGCGGAACATGAAGTCGAAGGCGATGCCGTGGCGCTCGAGCTGGGCGCGGACATGCGCCTGGCGGTCGAGGAAGCTGCGCACCGTCAGCACGTAGACGGCATCGACCCAGGCATTGACGGGGCGGGGGCGCGCCGAGGGGTCGGGCGTCACGATCGGGAACTCCTGCAGTGCAAGCGCCCGAGTTTATCGTTGGGTTGCCGCGGTTCCGGTCGGGGCGAGCAGCTGGCGCGCCTGCGCCAGCACGCGGGCCGGCGCGATGCGCTGCAGGCAGTCGGCCCGGCTGTGGTGGTGGTCCTCGCAACCGGCGCGGCCGCAGGGCACGCAGGGCAGGTCGTCCTGCAGCAGGGTGACGTTGCCGGCCTGCTGCACGGTGGCCGCCCGCAGCCAGCGCACCGGCTGGCCGCTGCCGGCCGTCGCCGGCCAGGGGGCCCAGCGTTGCGGGTTGGTGGGGCCGAAGACGGCCAGCGTCGGCGCGCCGCAGGCCGCCGCCAGGTGCGACACCGAGGTGTCGGGCCCGACATACAGCGCGCAGCCGCCCAGCAGCGTGGCCAGCTGGCGGAAGTCCAGCCGGCCCGAGCTGTCCAGCAGCTGCGGCGCGCCGGCCAGGGCACGCAGCGGCGCGATGCAGTCCTGGTCGCGCGCACCGGCGCTGCCGGTCAGCACCACCTGCCGGCCGTCGGCCAGCAGCCCGCGCACCAGGGCCTCCCAGTGCGCCGGGGGCCATTGCTTGTACGACCACATGGACGGCGCATGCACCACCAGGTAGCCGGGCCGCAGGGCCGCGGCCAGGTCCGCCGGCAGCGGCTGCGGCGCGGGGGGCACGACCGCGGTGGAGGGCGTGCCCGCTGCCATCCAGGGATCGAGCAGCGCCAGCTTCTCGAGCACCACGTGCGTGCCGCCCAGGTCGCCGTCGGCGAGCACGGCATGGCGCAGCAGCCGGCGCTTCCACCAGTTGCTGCGGTGGCCGGCGGGCAGCAGGCCGCTGCGCACCGGCGCGGCGATCCAGCCGAGCAGGTGGGCGCGGTCGCCGGGCTGGCTGACGAGGGCCAGGTCGTAGCGGCGCCACAGGCCGCGTGCGAAGCGCAGCAGCTCGCGCGGCGTCTGCCGCTGGGGCATGGCGATGCACTCGGCGATGTCGGGGTTGCCGGCCAGCATGCCCAGGGTACCCTGCAGGCCCAGCACGTCGATGCGGGCCTGGGGCCAGCGCTCGCGGGCCGCGCGCACCAGCGGCGTGGTGAGCAGCACGTCGCCGATCTGGCGCGTGGCGATGACCAGGATGCGGTTCATGGCCGGACCCCCGCGCTGCGCGCCCGGGGATGCGCCCTGGGAGCGGCCCGGCGGCTCATGCCGCGGTGGCGCTGGCGTCGGTGCCGTACTGCATCGCGTGCAGTCGGGCATACAGCCCGTCGCGGGCCAGCAGTTCGGCATGCGTGCCGGACTCGGCGATGCGGCCACGCTCGAGCACCACCACGCGGTCGGCATGCTCGATGGTCGACAGCCGGTGCGCCACGATCAGCGTGGTGCGGCCGGCCACCAGCCGCTGCAGCGCCTCCTGCACCAGCCGCTCGCTGGCGGTGTCCAGGGCGGAGGTGGCCTCGTCCAGGATCAGCACCGGCGCGTCCTTGTACAGGGCGCGGGCGATCGCCAGCCGCTGGCGCTGGCCGCCCGACAGCTGGGTGGCGTTGTGGCCGGCCACGGTGTCCAGGCCCTGGGGCAGGCTGCGCACCAGGTCCTGCAGGTTGGCCGCCTCGACGCAGCGCTGCAGCCGCTGCACATCGGGCGTGTCGCTCAGCGCGATGTTGGCCGCCAGGCTGGCGTTGAACAGCACCACGTCCTGGCTGACCAGCGCGAACTGCGCGCGCAGCGCGTCGAGCCGCCACTGCGCCACGTCCACGTCGTCGAGCAGCACCTGGCCGCCGGTCGGCTCGACGAAGCGCGGCAGCAGGTGGGCGAGGGTGGTCTTGCCCGAGCCCGACGGCCCGACCAGCGCGACCACCTGCCCCGGCTGCACCTCGAGGCTCACGGCATCGAGCGCCGGCGGGCCGTCGTCGCGGTAGCGCACCGTGACCTCGCGTAGCGCGATGCGGCCGCGGGCGCGGCCCGGTGCGTGGCTGCCCCCGGTCTCGGCCGGCGTCTGCTCGACCAGGTCGATGCCGCGCTTGACCGCCGCCAGCCCGCGCGAGATCGGGTTGGCCGCCTCCGAAAGGCGCTTGATCGGCGCGATCAGCATCAGCATGGCCGTGATGAACGAGGCGAAGGTGCCGACGGTGATGCCGTCCTTGCTCTGCCACAGGGCGATGCAGATCACCACCGACAGCGCGAGCGCGGCCAGCATGTGGGTCAGCGGCGTGATGGCGGCCGACGCGGCCGCGGCCTTGAGCGCCAGCCGGCGCAGCGTGCCCGAGTGGCCGGCGAAGCGCTGCCCCTGCGCGCCCTGCGCCTGGTGCAGCCGCACCACGCGGGCGGCCAGCACGTTCTCCTCGACCACGTAGGCCAGGTCGTTGGTGGCGTCCTGGGTGCTGCGGGCGATGCGGTACAGCCGGCGCGAGAGGGTGCGCATGATCCAGCCCACGCCGGGCACGACCGCGAACACCACCAGCGTGAGCTGCCAGTTCAGCCACAGCAGGTAGCCCAGCAGCGCCAGCAGGCTGAGGCTGTCCTTGACCAGCCCCATCACGGCGTTGACCAGCAGCTGGGTGCCGTTCTGCACCTCGTAGACGACGGTGTTGGACAGCGAGGTCGCGTTCTCGCGCGCGAACAGCGACCACCGTCCGTCGAGCACCCGGCCGAACATGGCCTGGCGCAGCTGCAGCAGGCCGTCCTGCGTGATCCGGGCCAGGGCCAGGTCGGCGACGAAGCCGGCGATCCCGCGCACCGCGAACACCAGCAGCAGGGCGGCCGGCACCATCCACAGCGGGATGGTGCCGCCCACGAAGCCCTGGTCGAGCAGCGGCTTGAGCAGCGCGGGCACCAGCGGGTCGGCCGCGGAGCTGACCAGGGTGCACAGCGCGGCGATGGCCCAGTAGCGCTGCGAGCCCCGGAAGTACGGGGCCAGCCAGCGTGCCGAAGCGAGCCAGTCGCGGACCAAGATCAGGCGGTGGCCGGCTGCAGCCGGCGCTCCCACTGCCAGGCGTGGGCGATGATGGTCTCGAGGTCCTCGAGCCGGGGCGCCCAGCCCAGCTCGGCGCGCGCGCGGGTCGCGTCGGCCACCAGCACCGGCGGGTCGCCGGCGCGCGGCGGGTCGTCGCGCACGGGGATCGGGTGGCCGGTGACGCGGCGGGCCGCCTCGATCACCTCGTTGACCGAGTGGCCGCGCCCGTTGCCCAGGTTGTAGACCGTGGTGGTGGCGCCGGCCTGCAGCGCGCGAAGCGCCAGCAGGTGGGCCTCGCACAGGTCCTGCACGTGGATGTAGTCGCGCAGGCAGGAGCCGTCGGGCGTGGCGTGGTTGCTGCCGAAGCGCGAGATGAACGGGCGCCGGCCCGAGGCCACCTGCAGCACCAGCGGGATCAGGTGCGTCTCGGGCTCGTGCCGCTCGCCCAGCGTGCCGTCGGGATGCGCGCCGGCGGCGTTGAAGTAGCGCAGCGAGATCGAGCGCAGGCCGTGCGCCTGCGCGTAGTCCTGCAGCACGTACTCGACGGCCAGCTTGCTGTGGCCGTACGGGTTGATGGGCAGGGTGGGGTGGTCCTCGGGGATCGGCACCCGCACCGGGTTGCCGTAGGTGGCCGCGGTGGAGCTGAAGATGAACTGGCCGATGCCGTGCGCGCGCATGGCATCGAGCAGGCCCAGCGTCTGCACCAGGTTGTTGCGCCAGTACTTGCCGGGATCCGTCATCGACTCGCCCACCAGGCTGGAGGCGGCGAAGTGCAGCACGCACGAGGGCCGGTGCTGCGCGAACACGCCGTCCATGAAGGCGCGGTCGCCGATGTCGCCCACCAGCAGGGGCGCGCCCTGCACCGCATCGCGGTGGCCCGTGGCGAGGTTGTCCACGACGACCGGGGCGAGGCCCTGGTCGAGCAGCATGCGCACCATGTGCGAGCCGATGTAGCCGGCGCCGCCAGCGACGACGACGGTGGAAGGTTGGCTCATGGGGGGATGGATAATGCCGGTCGATTGCGAGCGGCCGATTATGCCGGTGCCCCTGCCGCCCGTGTCCCCCCCGATGCCCAGCCTGTCCGTCGTCATCCTCGCCAAGAACGAAGCCCGCAACATCGCCGCGTGCGTGCGGTCGGCGCGCTTTGCCGGCCAGGTGCTGGTGCTCGACGCCGGCAGCACCGACGGCACCCCCGAGCTGGCCCGGGCCGAGGGCGCGCAGGTGGTGGTGCGCGAGGGCTGGCCGGGCTTCGGCCCGCAGAAGAACATCGCGCTGGGCCTGGCCACGGGCGACTGGGTGTTCTCGCTCGATGCCGACGAGCGCATCACGCCGGCGCTGCAGCAGTCCATCCTGGCGGCGCTTGCCGCCCCGGGCCCGCACGCGGCGTTCCGGATCGACCGCCGCTCGAGCTACTGCGGCCAATGGATAGCCCATTCGGGCTGGTGGCCCGACCGCATCGTGCGGCTGTGGCGCCGCGGCACGGCGCGCTTTTCCGACGACCTGGTGCACGAGCGGCTGCTGGTGGACGGCAGCGTGGGCCAGCTGCAGGGCGAACTGCTGCACGAGAGCTTCCACGACTTCGAGTCGGTGCTCGCCAAGGTCGACCGCTACTCCAGCGCGAGCGCGCAGGCCCTGCATGCCCGCGGCCGCCGCGCCACGCCCCTGACCGCCCTGGGCCACGGCCTGTGGGCCTTCCTGCGCACCTACCTGCTGCAGCGGGGCATCCTCGACGGCTGGATGGGCCTGGCCCTGGCGATCTCCAATGCCGAGGGCACCTACTACCGCTACATGAAGCTGTGGCTGCTGCAGCGCGGGAGCCTCCCGCGCCCATGAGGACGGGCTTCGTCGTCCTGACCTACAACCGCAGCGCCGCCCTGCTGGCGGTGCTGCGCGCGCTGGCGCCGCAGGTCGGGCCGCAGGACGTGGTGGTGGTGGCCGACGACGGCTCGCGCGACGACGAGGTCCGGGCCCTGTGCGAGGGACTGCCGCGCTTCGCCTGCCCGGTGCGCCATGTCTGGCATCCCGACGTGGGCTTCACCGCGGCGCGCTCGCGCAACCTGGGCGCGCTGCAGGCCGGCTGCGACTACGTGGTCTTCCTGGACGGCGACTGCGTGCCCAGCCCGCATTTCGTGGCGCAGCACCGCGCGCTGGCGCAGCCCGGCTGCTTCGTCAACGGCAGCCGCGTGCTGCTCGACGAGGCGCTCACCCGGCGCGTCGAGCGCGGCGAGGTCGACCTGGCGCGCCTGGGCTGGTCCGGGTGGCTGCGGCTGCGCGCGGCGGGCCACGTGAACAAGTTGTCACACCTGGTGGCCTGGACCGGCGCGCCGGGCCGCATCGAGCGGCGCTTCCGCTGGAAGGGCATCCGCAGCGCCAACTTCGGCGCCTGGATGCGCGACCTCGAGGCGGTCAACGGCTTCGACGAGAGCTTCCACGGTTGGGGTCACGAGGATGCCGACCTGGTCCTGCGGCTGCACCATGCCGGGCTGCTGCGCAAGAATGGACACCTCGCGACCGAGGTGTTCCACCTGTGGCACCGCGAGAACAGCCGCGCGCAGGAAGCCGACAATCGCGCCCGCGTGCTGGCACGCGCTGCCGACGGCACGCTGCGCGCGAGCGTCGGCCTGCGCGAGGCGCGCGAGGGCGCGCCGCCCGTGGTAACCGACCTGGCCCCCTGAATTGAACTCGTTGCCTGCATGGAGACTCCGAACCGCATGAGCCACACCCCCACCTGGCGCCGCCGCCACCTCCTGGGCGGCCTCGGCGCGCTTGCCGCGCTGCCCGCGCTGGCGCAGTTCCGCGTCGAGGTCACCGGCGTGGGCCTGACGCAACTGCCGATCGCAATCGCGCCGTTCCGCGGCGACGAGCAGGCGCCGCAGCGCATCGCGGCCGTCGTGCAGGCGGACCTCGAGCGCAGCGGCCTGTTCCGCACGGTCGACGCCCGCGGCGGCCCGCTGGACGAGACCAGCCGCCCCGACCTGGGCACCTGGCGCGGCGCGGGCGCCGACGCCCTGGCCACCGGCAGCATCGCGCGCCTGGCCGACGGCCGCTGGGACGTGCGCTTCCGCCTGTGGGACGTGGTGCGCGGGCAGGACCTGGGCGGCCAGAGCTATGCGGTGCCGGCGGCCGACCTGCGGCTGGCGGCGCACCGGATCGCCGACTTCATCCACGAGAAGCTGACCGGCGAGCGCGGCGTGTTCTCCACCCGCATCGCCTACGTCACCAAGGCGGGCGAGCGCTTCAACCTGTGGGTGGCCGATGCCGATGGCGAGAACGCCCAGTCGGCCCTGGCCAGCCCCGAGCCGATCATCTCGCCGGCCTGGTCGGCCAACGGCCAGCAACTGGCCTATGTCTCGTTCGAGTCGCGCAAGCCGGTGGTCTACGTGCACGAGGTCGCCAGCGGCCGTCGCCGGCTGCTGGCCAACTTCAAGGGCTCCAACAGCGCCCCGGCCTGGGCGCCCGACGGCCGCACGCTGGCCGTCACGCTCAGCCGCGAAGGCGGCTCGCAGCTGTACACCATCGATGCCAACGGCGGCGAGCCACGCCGGCTGCTGCAGTCCAACGCGATCGACACCGAGCCGGTGTTCGCCCCCGACGGCCGCAGCATCTACTTCGTGTCCGACCGCGGCGGCGCGCCGCAGGTCTACCGCGTGCCCACCGGCGGCGGCAGCCCCGAGCGCGTGACCTTCAGCGGCAGCTACAACATCTCGCCGGCGCTCAGCCCCGACGGCCGCTGGCTGGCCTACGTCTCGCGCGTGGGCGGGGCCTTCAAGCTGCACGTGATGGACATCGCCTCGGGCACCGCCACCGCGATCACCGACACGACGGCCGACGAGAGCCCCAGCTTCGCCCCCAACGGGCGGCTGATCGTCTATGCCACGCGCCAGGGCGGCCGCGAGGCCCTCATGACCACCACCCTGGACGGCCGCATCAAGGCGCGCCTGGCCGGCCAGGGCGGCGACATCCGCGAGCCCGATTGGGGCCCGTACCCACGTTGAATCCAGGAAGGAACAAGAAGTGAAGCAACGACACATCGTCCCCGGCCTGCTGCTGGCCGCGCTGCTCGCCGGCTGCGGCTCCAGCGTCAAGCTCGACGACGTCCCCGTCGAGGACCGCAGCGGCACCGCCGTCGCACCCGGCACCCAGAACCCCGGGGGCAACACCGGCGGCGCGCCGCAGTCGGGCGTGACCCCGGTGCAGGTCGCCCCGTCGCTGGCCAACCGCGAGGGCCCGGCCAACGTGGCCCGCCTGGTGTACTTCGACTACGACAGCGACGAGATCAAGCCCGAGTTCAAGGCCGTGGTCGACGCGCATGCGCGCTTCCTGCGCGCCAACCCGTCGCGCCGGGTGGCGCTCGAGGGCCACACCGACGAGCGCGGCGGCCGCGAGTACAACCTGGCCCTGGGCCAGCGCCGCGCCGAGGCCGTGCGCCGTGCGATGTCGCTGCTGGGCGTGGCCGACGGCCAGCTGGAGGCGGTGAGCTTCGGCAAGGAGAAGCCGGCCGCCACGGGCACCGACGAAGCGGCGTTCGCGAAGAACCGCCGCGTCGAGATCACCTACCGATGATGCGGCCCGCCCTGCATCGCGCGGTGGCGCAGGCGGCAGCCGCCTGCGCGCTGCTGCTGCCGCTGGCCGGCCAGGCGGCGCTGTTCTCCGACGACGAGGCCCGGCGCGCGATCCTCGAGCTGCGCCAGCGGGTGGACGCCCAGCGCACCCAGGCCGACCGCCAGGCCGAGGAGGCCCGGCGCGCGGCCGAGGAGAACGCGCAGCTGCGCCGCAGCCTGCTGGACCTGCAGAACCAGATCGAGGCGCTGAAGGCCGAGCTGGCCCGGCTGCGCGGCACCGACGAGACCCTGGCACGCGACGTCGCCGAGCTGCAGCGCCGGCAGAAGGACGTGGCCCAGGGCATCGACGAGCGCCTGCGCAAGTTCGAGCCGGTCAAGGTCACGGTCGATGGCCGCGAGATCACGGCCGACCCGGCCGAGCAGCGCGACTTCGAGGCGGCGCTGGCCATCTTCCGCAAGGGCGACTTCGCCGCCGCGCTGCCCGCCTTCGGCGAGTTCCTGCGCCGCTGGCCGGCCAGCGGCTACAAGCCCTCGGCGCTGTTCTGGCAGGGCAACGCCCAGTACGCCACCCGCGACTACCGCGGCGCGCTGGCCACCTTCCGCGCCCTGCTGCAGCAGGCCCCCGACCACGCCCGCGCGCCCGAGTCGGTCCTGTCGATCGCCAACTGCCAGCTCGAGCTGAAGGACACCGCGGGCGCGCGCAAGACGCTCGACGAGCTGGTCAAGGCGTACCCGCAGTCCGAGGCCGCGGCCGCCGCGCGCGAGCGGCTGGCCCGCCTGCGCTGATGCTGGCCGCCGTGCCGCTGCCCGAGGCGGGCGCCGACCTGCAGCGCCGCTTCGGCGGCCTCGAGCGGCTGTACGGCGTCGAGGGCGCCGCGCGGATCCGGGCTGCCACGGTCGCCGTGGTGGGCATCGGCGGCGTGGGCTCGTGGACGGCCGAGGCGCTGGCGCGCAGCGGCGTCGGGCGGCTGGTGCTGGTCGACCTGGACCACGTGGCCGAGTCCAACATCAACCGGCAGGTGCATGCGCTGGACGCCACGGTCGGCCAGGCCAAGGTGGACGCCATGCGCGCCCGCATCGCGCAGATCCATCCCGGCTGCGAGGTGCTGGGCGTCGAGGAGTTCGCGGGGCCGGGCAACTGGCCCGCGCTGCTGCCGGTGGCGGCCGACGCGGTGGTCGACGCCTGCGACGATGCCAGGGCCAAGGTGGCGCTGGCGGCCTGGGCCCGTGCCACGCGCACCCCGTTCATCGCCTGCGGCGCGGCCGGCGGCAAGCGCCAGGCGCACCTGGTGGCCATCGACGACCTGGCGCGCACCACCCACGACCCGCTGCTGGCCCGCATGCGCAACCAGCTGCGGCGCCAGCACGGCGCGCCGCGCGAGGGCAAGGCGATCGGCGTGGCCTGCGTCTACAGCCGCGAGGCCGTGGCGCCGCCCGATCCGTCCTGCGCCATCGAGGGCGACGGCTCGCTCAATTGCCACGGCTACGGCTCGGTGGTCACCGTGACCGCCACCTTCGGCATGTGCGCCGCCGGATGGGTGCTCGAGCAGCTCGCGCAGCCCCGGAAGCCCGGCAAAGTCGTGCTATAGTCGCGGGCTTCGCCGCAAGCCCTCGGGCACAGCGGCGAGGCGAGGTCCGCAAGGACAGCGTGGGTCGTTAGCTCAGTCGGTAGAGCAGCGGACTTTTAATCCGTTGGTCGCGTGTTCGAGTCACGCACGACCCACCACCGACATCCCGGCCGCAGTGCTTGCCGCACTGCGGCTTTTTTCATGGCCGTGGCGCGGGCGCCGCGCCGGGCTATCGCAACCGCCCGGGCTTTTTGCCACACTCGCCGCCATGAGTGACGCTGCGCCCAGCCCCACCGATCCCCAGGTCCCGTTCACCGACGGCCTGCTGCGCCTGGACGGCGATCCCGCCGTGGTCGAGGCCTTCCTGCGCGAGTTGCAGCTGGACGAGGTGCTGCGCGCGGGCGAGGGCAACTTCGAGGCCGTCCACACCGCCGTCGTGAAGCTGTGCGTGGCCGACGAGCGCCACCGCCGCTATGCCTGCGACCTGGCGCTGGGCCTGCTGCAGCTGCAGGACGCCCCCGGTGCCCAGGCATTGGGCCTGCGCCTGCTGCGCCTGCTGGCCGAGGATGGCGTGCCGCATGCGCGCTTCAACCTGGCCATGGAACGCTTCGCCGGCCGGCACCTGCCGGCCGATGCCGTCGCCGGCAACCGCCTGCTGCAGCAGGTGCTCGATGCGCCGTGCAAGGACCCGGGGCTGCTGGGCGCGGTGCACTGCGCCCTGGCCGACAGCCATGCCCTGGGCCGCGGGATGCCGGCCGATCCCGAGCGCGCACTGGCCCTGTACGAGCAGGCGGCCTCCTTCGGCTCGGCCGACGGCGCCTACAACGCCGGCCTGATCCACCATGGCCGCTTCGCGCCCGGCGGCACCGAGCGCCACGAGCACCTGGAGCGCGCCGCCGGCTACTACGAGGTGGCGATCACGCAGGGCAGCGTCCAGGCGCTGTACAACCTGGCGATCATCCGGCTGCTGGCCGGCTTCGCCGGGCGCGACGACGTCCGCGGCGTCGACCTGCTGCAGCGCGCGGCCGCCGCCGGCGATGCCCGCGCGCATCAGGCCCTGACCCTGCTGCAGGGCGCCTGAGCCTGCGGGGCGGCGCCCCGGCCTGCGTCCGGCGGTCACGAACGTCACCAGCCGTAGCGCCCGCAGCCCTGCGGTGACGCCGGCTCGGCAGCTGTTACGGCTGTGCACAGCTGCAGCGTGGCGGCGCCCTAGGATCCGCCGCTCCAGCCCATGCACCTGCCCGCCTTCGCTCCGTCCTGGTTCCCCTGGCTGCCGCCGCACCGGCGGCCGGCGCGCGTGCCGGCCCGCGCGTGCGCGTCTCCCGCACCGGCGCGGCCCGTGCGCACGGGCACGCAGGCCAGCGCCGCCGACGACGCCGCCACCGGCCTGCGCGCGGTGCTGCAGCTGCTGCAGGACCAGCTGGGGCTGGAGGTGGTGCACGTGGCAGTGGCGGTGGAGGGCGGCCGGCGCTTCCGCACCGTGGTCGCGCTGCGGCACGGGCCGGCGGCTGCCGCCGCCACGGGGGTGGCCGGCGAGGGCGCGCTGCTGGCGATCCCGGTGCGCCTGCCCGATGGCCGCGTGCAGGGCCAGCTGTGCTGCATCGCGCCGACGGATGCCGGGCAACGCGAGCGGTTGGCGCGCGCGCTGCGGCACGGGGCCACGCTGGCCGGCCGCCTGCTGGAGCACCAGCGGGTGCTGCAGGGCCTGGAGCGGCGCCGCGCACCGGCCGCCGGCTGAAGCTCGACGGGTGGGCGTTTGCTAGAGTGCGCCGCCCATGCCCCTCGATCTGGAAACCGCCGCGTTCGACGCCCGCGTCGCCGGCCTGCTCGCGCCGACACCCACCACCCGCACCGACGCGCCGCTCGACGCGCGCGTGCAGGAGGTGCTGCGCATGCTGCGCGACCGCACCGGACTCGAGGTGGTCTTCGTCGCGCGCTTCCGCGACGGCCAGCGGGTGTTCACGCATGTGGAGCAGCCCGCCACCCATCCGGTGCTGCAGGTGGGCGCCGGCAACCCGCTGGAGACCTCGTGGTGCGCCCGCGTCTGCGACGGCCGCCTGCCCGAGCTCATGCCCGACAGCGCCCCCTGGATCGACAGCGGCGACGCACCCGACCCCGGCCTGCCGGTGGGCACGCACCTGTCGACGCCCCTGGTGCTGTCGGATGGCCGCATCCACGGCACGCTGTGCTGCTTCAGCGCCGGCGTGAACCCGCGGGTGACGGTGGAGGAACTGCGCAAGCTGCGCTGGACCGCCAAGCTGCTGGCCCAGGCCATCGAACAGGAAGCCGGGCAGCCTGCGGCGCGCGACGGCGCGCACTGAGCGGGCCGGGGCTCAGGCGGCGCCCGCCTCGATCGCCTCGATCTCGCCGGACAGCGCCAGCCAGCGCTCCTCGGCCGCATCCAGGTCGTCCCCGACCTGCTTGAGGCGCCGGCCTGCCTCGGCGATGCGTGCCGGCGGCAGGGCCTGCGACAGCTCGGCCTCCAGCGCCTGCTTCTCGGCCTGCAGGGCCGCCATGCGCGACTCGGCCGCGGCCAGCTCCTTCTTCAGCGGCCGCGTGCGCGCCGCCAGCTGCTGGCGGGCGGCCGCCTCCAGGCGTCGCTGCTGCAGGGGCGTGGCGCCGGGGGGCAGGGCGGCCACCGCAGCCACACGCGGGGCCGCCGCGGCCCGCGCCGCCTCGCGCAGGCGCTTGCCTTCGTCCAGCAGGTAGCGCTGGTAGTCGTCCAGGTCGCCGTCGAACGGCTGCACCTGGCCGCGGCCGACCAGCCAGAACTCGTCGCACACGGACCGCAGCAGCGCCCGGTCGTGCGAGACCAGCAGCACCGTGCCCTCGAAGCCGTTGAGCGCCATCGCCAGCGCCTCGCGCGTGGCCAGGTCCAGGTGGTTGGTCGGCTCGTCCAGCAGCAGCAGGTTGGGGCGCTGCCACACGATCATCGCCAGCACCAGCCGCGCCTTCTCGCCGCCGCTCATGGTGCCCACCGGCTGGCTCACCATGTCGCCGCTGAAGTTGAAGCTGCCCAGGAAGTTGCGCAGTTCCTGCTCGCGGGCCTCGGGGCCGACGTCGCGCGCCAGGCGCACCATGTGCTCCAGCGGATGGCTGGCCGGCACCAGCACGTCCAGCTCCTGCTGCGCGAAGTAGCCGATGTGCAGGCCCTTGCCCTCGGTGAGCTGGCCCGCGAGGGCGGGGATCTGCCGCGCGACCGTCTTGACCAGGGTGGACTTGCCCTGGCCGTTCGCGCCCAGGATGCCGATGCGCTGGCCGGCGAGCACCGAGCGGTTGACGCCGCGCAGGATCACCTTGTCGCCGTAGCCCAGGGTGGCGTCGGTGATGGCCAGCATCGGGTTGGGCAGGCTGGCCGGGTCCTTGAACTCGAAGCCGAAGTCGGCCTCGGCCAGCACCGGCGCGACCTTCTCCATCCGCTCCAGCGCCTTGACCCGGCTCTGCGCCTGCTTGGCCTTGGTGGCCTGGGCCTTGAAGCGGTCGATGAACTTCTGCAGGTGGGCGATGCGGTCCTGCTGCTTGGCGAAGGCCGCCTGCTGCTGCTCCAGCTGCTGGGACCGCAGGGTCTCGAAGGTGCTGTAGTTGCCGCCGTAGCGGGTGAGCTTCTGCTGCTCGATGTGCAGCGTCACCGTGGTCACGGCATCCAGGAACTCGCGGTCGTGGCTGATCACCAGCACCGTGCCGGCGTAGCGCTGCAGCCAGCCCTCCAGCCAGACCAGCGCGTCCAGGTCCAGGTGGTTGGTCGGCTCGTCCAGCAGCAGCAGGTCCGACGGGCACATCAGCGCCCGCGCCAGCTGCAGCCGCATGCGCCAGCCGCCCGAGAAGCTGTCGACCGGCTGGTCCAGCTCGTGCACCTGGAAGCCCAGGCCCAGGATCAGCGCCTGGGCCCGCGGCACGGCGTCGTGCTCGCCGGCGTCCTGCAGGTCGGCGTGCAGGTGGGCGATGCGCATGCCGTCGCCCTCGTGCTCGGCCTGGGCCAGCGCGGTGCGCAGTTCCACCAGCCGGGTGTCGCCGCCCAGCACGAAGGCGGTCGCGCCCTCGCTGGTCTCGGGCATGTGCTGGGCCACCTGCGACATGCGCCACTGGGCCGGCAGCGCGAACTCGCCGCCGTCCTCGTGCAGCTCGCCGGTGAACAGGGCGAACAGGGTCGACTTGCCGGCCCCGTTGCGGCCCACCAGGCCCACCTTCTCGCCCGGGTTGATGGTGGCCGAGACACGGTCCAGCAGCACCTTGGCGCCGCGGCGCAGCGTGACGTCGCGCAGCGTGATCACAGGCCGGCCTCCAGCGCCTGGCGCGTGAGCAGCAGCACCTGGTCGGCGCCGGCGCTGGTGTCCAGCCACACGGCCTCCAGCCGCGGGAAGGCGCGCTCGAAGTGCATGCGCTCGTGGCCGATCTCCAGCACCAGCACGCCCTCGGGCGCCAGGCGGGGCGGCAGGTCGGCCAGCAGGCGCCGCACGAAGTCCATGCCGTCGTCGCCGCCGGCCAGCGCCAGCGCCGGCTCGGCGCGGAACTCGGGCGGCAGCGCGGCCATGCTGGCGGCGTTGACGTACGGCGGGTTGCACAGCACCAGGTCCCAGGGGCCGGGCAGGGCGGCCAGGCCGTCGGAGTGCACCAGCGCCACGCGGTCCTGCAGCCCGTGGCGCTCGACGTTGCGGCGCGCCACGGCCAGCGCGTCCACGCTGATGTCGCCGCCGGTCACCGTGACCTCGGGATACGCCATGGCCGCCAGCACCGCCAGGCTGCCGTTGCCGGTGCACAGGTCGAGCACGCGGCGCGTGTGGGGGCCCAGCCAGGGATCGAAGCCGCCATCGGCCAGCAGCTCGGCGATGAAGCTGCGCGGCACGATCGTGCGTTCGTCGACGAAGAAGGGCACGCCCTGCAGCCAGGCCTCGCCGGTGAGGTAGGCGGCGGGCCGGCGGGTGGCGATGCGCTCGTCGACCAGGTGCAGCGCGGCCAGGCGCGCGGCGTCGTCGACCGGCTCGGCCGCGTGCGCATCCAGCGCATCCAGGGGCAGGCCCAGCTTCCACATCACCAGCCAGGCGGCTTCGTCGAAGGCGTTGCTGGTGCCGTGGCCGTAGGCGACGCCGGCGGCATCGAGTCGGGCGGCGGCGGCTTCAATCAGGTCGATCAGGGTCATGCGGCAATGGGCGGTGCGGCGCGGCGGCAAGCCGCGCGCGGGCGGTGCAGGGCGGGGGGCGGCCGCTCAGGCGTCCAGCGCCTCGAGCACCCGGCGGTAGATGTTCTTCAGCGGCTCGATGTCGGCCACCGCGACATGCTCGTCGATCTTGTGGATGGTGGCGTTCACCGGGCCGAACTCGACCACCTGCGGGCAGATGCGTGCGATGAAGCGGCCGTCGCTGGTGCCACCGGTGGTCGACAGCTCGGTCTCGACGCCCACCTCGGCGCGGATGGCCTGCTGCACGGCCTGCACCAGCGTGCCGGGCGTCGTGAGGAAGGGCTGGCCGCTGAGGCTCCAGGCGATCTCGTGCTCCAGGCCGTGGCGGTCCAGCACCTCGCGCACGCGGGCTTGCAGGCCTTCGGCCGTGCTCTCGGTGGAGAAGCGGAAGTTGAAGTCCACCACCAGGCTGCCCGGGATCACGTTGGTGGCGCCGGTGCCCGCGTGGATGTTGCTGACCTGGAAGCTGGTGGGCGGAAAGTGCGCGTTGCCCGCGTCCCAGGTGGTGGCGGCCAGCTCGGCCAAGGCCGGCAGCGCCAGGTGGATCGGGTTGCGGGCCAGCTGCGGATAGGCGATGTGCCCCTGCACGCCGCGCACCGTCAGGCGTCCCGACAGGCTGCCGCGGCGGCCGTTCTTGATCATGTCGCCCAGGCGGTGGACCGAGCTGGGCTCGCCGACGATGCAGTAGTCGAGCCGCTCGCCGCGGCGCTGCAGGGCCTCGACCACGCGGACGGTGCCGTGCACCGACGGGCCTTCCTCGTCGCTGGTGATCAGCAGCGCGATCGACAGGCCCGGGTCGGGGCGGGCGGCCAGGAACTCCTCGACCGCCACCGTGAAGGCCGCGATCGAGGTCTTCATGTCGGCGGCGCCGCGGCCGTACAGGCGGCCGTCGCGGTGCTGCGGCACGAAGGGGTCGCTGGTCCACTGGTCCAGGGGGCCGGTGGGCACCACGTCGGTGTGGCCGGCGAACACCAGGGTCGGCGCACCGGGACGGCTGGACGCACGCCGGGCCCAGAGGTTGGTCACGGGCGCCGCCGCCGGGCCGTGCACCAGCGTCTCGCAGGCGAAGCCCAGCGGGGCCAGCCGCTCGCGCAGGATGTCCTGGCAGCCGGCATCGTCGGGGGTGACCGAGCGGCAGGCGATCAGCCGCTCGGTGAGGTACAGCGCCTGCATGCGACGTCCTTCAGTGCTTGACGTCCAGCGTGATCTCGGTGAAGGACGGCTCGTCGGCCAGGTCCTCCTCGCTCGCGCCTTCCTCGGGCCGGTTGACCACGCCGCCGGGGCCGAAGTCGTTCTGCAGCCGCCATTGCAGGTTGGTGGGCGAGTCGGCGTTGGCGATGCCCTCCTTGCGGTCGACCACCCCGTCGACGATCAGCCGCGCGATGGCCTGCTCGAAGGTCTGCGAGCCCTCGGCCATGGACTTTTCCATCGCCTCCTTCACGCCGGAGAAGTCGCCCTTCTCGATCAGCTCGGACACCAGCTTGGTGTTGAGCATGATCTCCACCGCCGGCGTGCGGCCGCCGTGCACGGTGCGCAGCAGCCGCTGCGACACGATCGCCTTCATGGCCGCGGCCAGGTCGCCCAGCATCGTGGGCCGCACCTCGACCGGGTAGAACGACAGGATGCGGTTGAGCGCCTGGTAGCTGTTGTTGGCGTGCATGGTGGCCAGGCACAGGTGGCCCGACTGCGCGTAGGCGATGGCCGCGGACATGGTCTCGCGGTCGCGGATCTCGCCCACCAGGATCACGTCGGGTGCCTGCCGCAGCGCGTTCTTCAGCGCCGTCTGCATCGAGGCCGTGTCGCTGCCGACCTCACGCTGGTTGACCACCGACTTCTTGTTGCGGAAGACGAATTCCACCGGGTCTTCGATGGTCAGGATGTGGCCGGCCACCCGCTCGTTGCGGTAGTCCATCATCGCCGCCAGCGTGGTGCTCTTGCCGGCGCCGGTGGCGCCCACCATCAGCAGCAGGCCGCGCTTGTCCATGATCAGGTCGCCCAGGATCATGGGGACGTTCAGCGTCTCCAGCGGCGGGATGTCCTGCGTGATGTAGCGGATCACGGCGGCGTAGGTGCCGCGCTGGCGCATGGCCGAGAAGCGGAAGTTGCCCACGCCCTCGATGCCGTGGGCCATGTTCAGCTCGCCGCTGGCCTCCAGCTCCTCGATGCGGTTGGCCGGCAGCACCTCGGCCAGCAGCGCCCGCGGCGCGTCGGGCGGCAGCAGCTGGGTGTTGATCGGCACGCACTGGCCGTTGATCTTGATGAGGGCCGGCGAGTTGGCCGACAGGTAGACGTCGGACGCCTTCTTCTCGGCCATCAGGCGCAGGATGCGCTCCATCGTTCCCATCGTCGGTCTCCGGGGTGCGTGCGGTGCGGCGCCTTACGGGCGCAGCAGGTCGTTCAGGCTGGTCTTGGCGCGGGTCTGGGCGTCCACGCGCTTGACGATCACCGCGGCGTACAGGCTGTACTTGCCGCCGTCCTTGGGCAGGCTGCCGGAGATCACCACCGAGCCGGACGGCACGCGGCCGTAGCTGATCTCGCCGGTGGCGCGGTCGTAGATCGGGGTGCTCTGGCCGATGTACACGCCCATCGAGACCACCGAGTTCTCCTCGACGATCACGCCCTCGACGATCTCCGAGCGCGCGCCGATGAAGCAGTTGTCCTCGATGATGGTCGGGTTGGCCTGCAGCGGCTCGAGCACGCCGCCCAGGCCCACGCCGCCGGACAGGTGCACGTTCTTGCCGACCTGCGCGCACGAGCCCACGGTGGCCCAGGTGTCGACCATGGTGCCCTCGTCGACGTAGGCGCCGATGTTCACGTAGCTGGGCATCAGGATCGCGCCCTTGGCGACGAAGCTGCCGCGGCGCGCCACGGCCGGCGGCACCACGCGCACGCCGGTGGCCTTCAGCTCCTCGGGCGACAGGTGGGCGAACTTGGTGGGCACCTTGTCGAAGAACGCCAGGTCGCCCGAGCGCATCAGCTCGTTGTCCTTCAGCCGGAACGACAGCAGCACCGCCTTCTTGATCCACTGGTGCACGGTCCACTGGCCGACGGCCTCGCGGGTGGCCACGCGCAGGCGGCCGGCGTTCAGTTCGGCGATGACGTGCTCGACCGCGTCGACCACCTCCTTCGGCGCGCTGGTGGGGGACAGGGCGGCCCGGTCGTCCCAGGCGGTGTCGATGGTCTGCTGCAGCTGTTGGCTCATGGCGTTGCTCGGGGGAAGTGTTGGCGGGTGAAGTCGGCGATGCGCCGGGCGGCTTCGATGCACTCGGCGGCCTCGGCCACGAGGGCCATGCGCACGCGGCCGGCGCCGGGGTTGCGGCCGCCGCTCTCGCGGGCGAGGAAGCTGCCCGGCAAGACGGTGACATTGTAGTGAGCGAGCAGGTCGCGGGCATACGCCTGGTCGTCGCCCCCCGGCACGCCGGCCCACAGGTAGAAGGCGGCGTCGGGCAGCCTGACGTCCAGCACGGGCGCCAGGATCGGCATCACCTCGGCGAACTTGCGCCGGTACTGGGCGCGGTTGTCCTCCACGTGGGCCTCGTCGCCCCAGGCGGCGATGCTGGCGGCCGCCACCGGGGGCGCCATGGCGCTGCCGTGGTAGGTGCGGTACAGCGCGAACTGCCGGAGGATGGCCGCGTCGCCGGCGACGAAGCCGCTGCGCAGGCCGGGCACGTTCGAGCGCTTGGACAGGCTGGTGAAGGCCACCAGCCGCGCGAAGTCCGTGCGGCCCAGGCGGGCCGCCGCCTCCAGCCCGCCCAGCGGCGCCTCGTCGCGGAAGAAGATCTCCGAGTAGCACTCGTCGGCGGCGATCACGAAGCCGTGCCGGTCCGACAGCGCGAACAGCCGGGCCCATTCGTCCAGCGGCATCACGGCGCCGGTGGGGTTGCCCGGCGAGCAGACGTAGACCAGTCCCGTCTTCGCCCAGGTGGCCTCGGGCACGCCGTCCCAGTCGACCGCGAAGTTGCGCGCCGGGTCGCTGGGCACGTAGTGCGGCGTGGCCCCGGCCAGCAGGGCCGCGCCCTCGTAGATCTGGTAGAACGGATTGGGACAGACCACCACCTGCCCGGGCGAGACCACGGTCTGCGCGAAGGCGAACAGCGCCTCGCGCGAACCGTTGACCGGCAGCACCTGCGTGGCCGGATCCAGCGCCAGCCCGTAGCGCCGCTGCAGCCAGCCGGTGAAGGCCTCGCGCAGCGCGGGGCTGCCGATGGTGGGCGGGTAGGCGGCCAGGTCGTGGCCCGGCTGGTGCAGCGCGTCGCTCAGCGCCTGCTTGATGAAGGGCGGGGTGGGGTGCTTGGGCTCGCCGATGCCCAGGCTGATCGGCCGCAGGGCCGGGTTGGGGGTGACGCCCGCGAACAGCTGCCGCAGCCGCTCGAACGGATAGGGCTGCAGCCGGGCCAGGAGGGGATTCATGGGGCGCGATTATCCCTGCGCGCCCCGGTCCCCCGCCGGCCCGGGGCCGGCGCTCAGTCGGCCTTGAAGCCGGTGGCCGCGACGGCCTTGCCCCAGGTCACGGTGTCCTCGGCGATCAGCCGGGCGAACTGCTCGCGCGTCGTGCCCGTCGCCCGGAAGCCCGCCTCCTCGATCTTGCGGCGCCCGTCGGCCGACTGCATGGCCTTGACGATGTCGGCCTGCAGCTTCGCCACGATCTCCGGCGGCGTCCTGGCCGGCGCGACGATGCCGAACCACGAGTTGAACTGCAGCCCCGGGTAGCCCTGCTCCTTGAGCGTGGGCACGTCGGGCAGGGCGGCCGAGCGCTCCGCGCCGCTGACCCCCAGTGCCAGCAGCTTGCCGGCCTTCACGTTCGGGGCGGCCAGGCCCACGCTGGCGAACACCGCCTGCACGTCGCCGGCGAACATGCCGCCCAGCGCGTCGCCGGTGCTCTTGTAATGCACCGCCTCCGGCTTGAGCCGGATCGCCTCGCCGAACATGTAGGCGCCGAAATGGCCCGGCGTGCCGGCGCCGAAGGTGGCCATGAACAGCCCCTTCTGCTGGCGGGCCCAGTCGGCGAACTCGCGGGCGGTCTTCGCCGGCGTCTTCTGCGGGTTGACCAGCAGCACGAAGTTGGATTCGACCACCTGGCTGACCGGCACGAAGTCCTTGGCCGGGTCGTACGGCAGCTTGGTGTAGCTGCTGGGCGCGATGGCCAGCTGGCCGGTCTCGCCCAGCATGATCGTGTAGCCGTCCGGCGCGGCGCGGGCCGCCTCCGAGGCGGCGATCAGGCCGCCGGCGCCCGGCTTGTTGTCCACGACCACGCCCTGGCCGCCCCAGCCTTCCGAGAGCTTCTGCGCCAGCAGGCGCGCCACGATGTCGGGCCCGGTGCCGGCCGGAAAGCCCACGATCATGCGCACCGGCCGGCTCGGGTAGGCGGCGGCCGCCGCGGTGTTGGCCTGGGCCTGGGCCTGGGCCGCGGGCGCCAGGGCGCCCAGGGCCAGCAGCGCCAGCAGGTGGCGGCGCAGGGTGGAAGGGGTCATCGTCTCGTCTCCTCGTGGGGCCCGTGCTCAGGCCAGTTCGAAAAATCGCATCACCACCTCGCCCGGGTGGCGCACGCCCACGCCCACGAACAGCCGTTCGTTGACCCAGGCCAGCGCGGGGCTGGCGGTCTCCAGCCGCGGCAGGCAGCGGAAATACACCTGGGCCGGGTCCACCGGCTCGCCGCGCAGCAGCCGGGCGGTCACCTCGGCGGGCGCGACGCGGATCGCGTCGTTGTGCACGTACAGCAGGTCGCCGCCGTCGGTCTCCAGCACGTAGCGGGCCTCCAGCTCGGCCAGCGTGTCGCCCACGATGCGCTGGAAGTCGGCGCCGCCGGGCAGCACGCGGGCCGTCCAGCCCGCCGCGCCACGCACCGTGCCGCCGGTGATCGGGATCACCCGCCGGCGGCCGCGCGGCGTGGCGCCCACCTCCAGCGGTGCGGCCACCTGCACGGCCAGGTCGGCGAAGGGCCGCAGCGGCGGGGCGGCGAGGGCGTCGGCAGGGGCGGTCGTCATGGCGGCGCAGCTTAAGATCGCCCGGCCCCGGCGCCTGTCATCCCCGAAGACGACAGGCCGGCGCGAGCCGCAGCAGACGGCAAGGAGACGACAGATGCGACAGTGGGTTCCACCGCACCGCAGCACCGGCGCCCTGGCGGCCGGGCTGGTGGGCGCGCTGGGCCAGCCCGGCTTCCGGCGCACCCTGCTCGAGCAGGTGCAGGCCCTGGTGCCGGCGGCCTCCTGCTCGGTCTACCGGATCGGGCCGCGGCCGGCCCTGCTGCTGTCCGACAGCCTGGGCGTGCCCGACACCACGCAGGCCTGCTGGCAGGCCTACCTGAGCGGCCCCTTCCGCCACGACCGCAGCCTGCGCGCCGGCCCGCACGGGGCCGAGCCGGCCGGCACCCGCGTGTGCCACGTGACCGCCGGCGAGGTGCCGCCCGAGCACCGGGCCCGCGTCTACGAGCCGCACGGCGTGGTCGAGCGGGTGTCGGTGGTGGAGCCCGATCCCGACGCCCCGGGCGGGCTGTTCGCGGTGAACTTCTACCGCCATGCGCACCAGCGGCCGTACACCGACGCGCAGCTGGACGACTTCGCCGGCTTCGCGCCGGCGGTGCTGGCGGCCACGCGCAAGCACCTCGCGCTGGCGGCGTTCGCGGCCGCGCCGGCGGCCTCCGCAGGTCCGCGCGAGCGGCTGGCGCAGCGGTGCCCGGCGCTGACGGCCCGCGAGCTCGACGTGTGCGAGCGGCTGGTGCGCGGCCTGACCCAGGAGGGCATCGCCCGGGACCTGGGCCTGTCGGTGCCGACCGTCAAGACCTACCGCAACCGGGCCTTCGCCCGGCTGGGCATCCATTTCCGCAACCAGCTCGCCGCCCTGCTGGTGGGCGGCGGGGTCGCCTGACGCGGCAGGCCCTCAGCGGGCCCGGCCGCGCACGGGCTGGGGCACCCGGGCCCCGCCGGCGTTGCCCACGCGCTGCAGCATCTGGTCCACGCCGATCAGCACCGCCATGCCCAGCGACGCCGCGGTCACCACGGCCGGCAGCTCCAGCGAGGTCAGCAGCCCGCTGCCCGTGGGGAAGGCCCAGGGCGTGGGCGAGGTGCACAGGAAGTCCGCGGCGGCCATGCCGGTGTAGTGCATCGCGCAGACGGCCACCGCGATGACACCCGAGGCTGCGGCGCGGGCGCGGGTGCCGCGCACCACGAACGCCAGCCACAGCCCCGCGATGGCAGCCGCGAAGGCGATCGCGACCGAGGCGAGCACGACCGGCGACGACCAGGCGATGAAGCCGGCGAAGCGCATGCCGGCCATGCCCAGGTAGTGCATCACCAGCACCGCCGCGCCCAGCAGCAGGCCGGCCCCCAGGACGCGGCCCGTGCTGGGGCGGCTGGCCACCCAGTGCAGCGCCGCGGCGCTGGCACCCACGGCGGCGACGAGCGAGCCCAGGGTCTCGGGCAGGGAGTAGCTGACGCCCATGTTCAGGCGCACGGCCAGCATGCCGATGAAGTGCATGGCCCAGATGCCGATGCCGCCCAGGGCGAGCGCGGCGGCCGCGAGGTTCAGGGCGCGGGCCTGGGCGGTCCGCGCTGCGTTGAGCTGGGCCACGGCGGTCAGGCCGACGAAGGCACCGACGGCGGAGATCAGGAAGGACAGGGCCACCCAGGCGGCGCTGTACTCGGCGGGCATCGGGACGGGGGTCATGCGGTTCGGTCCTGGTGTTGGGGAGAGTGCGGACGCGAATTGTCACGACTGAACGGTTTTAGCTACAACTCAACAGTTCAAAACGAATACCGCTTAGTCGGACATCTGCAACCGGACCGTGCAAACCGCAGGCGCACGTGGCATGCCACGGGAGACAGCCTGTTGCAGTGCCGATGGGGACGCCAAGACTCAACAGGTATCATCACCGCTACTGCGCCGGCCCTGCCGGCGCGTCCATTTGGGCGCCGGTCCTGCCGGCGCGCCCCGCCCGACGCATTCCAAGGGTCCGCCGTGCGCCTGTCCTCGATCAAGCTCTCCGGCTTCAAGTCCTTCGCCGAGCCCACCAACTTCCTGCTGCCCGGCCAGCTGGTCGGGGTGGTCGGCCCCAACGGCTGCGGCAAGTCCAACATCATGGATGCGGTGCGCTGGGTGCTGGGCGAGTCCAAGGCCAGCGAACTGCGCGGCGAGTCCATGCAGGACGTGATCTTCAACGGCACCACCACGCGCAAGCCGGCCTCGCGCTCCTCGGTGGAGCTGGTGTTCGACAACGCCGACCACCGTGCCGGCGGCCAGTGGAACCAGTTCACCGAGATCGCCGTCAAGCGCGTGCTCACGCGCGACGGCACCAGCAGCTACTACATCAACAACCAGCCGGTGCGCCGGCGCGACGTGCAGGACGTGTTCCTGGGCACCGGCCTGGGCCCGCGCGCCTACGCCATCATCGGCCAGGGCACGATCAGCCGGATCATCGAGTCCAAGCCCGAGGAGCTGCGCCTCTTCCTCGAGGAGGCCGCGGGCGTCTCCAAGTACAAGGAACGCCGCCGCGAGACCGAGAACCGCCTGCAGGACACGCGCGAGAACCTCACCCGCGTCGAGGACATCCTGCGCGAGCTCAACGCCAACCTCGAGCGGCTGGAAAAGCAGGCCGAGGTCGCCGCCCGCTACAACGCGCTGCAGGCACAGGCCACGCTCAAGCAGCACCAGCAGTGGTTCCTCAAGCGCGCCGAGGCCGAGGCCGACCAGGCGCGGCTCAAGCAGGACGCCGACCAGGCCGTCAACGACCTCGAGTCGCGCGTGGCCGACCTGCGCCATGTCGAGAGCGAGCTGGAGACCGTGCGCCAGGCCCACTACGCCGCCGGCGACCAGGTGAACAAGGCGCAGGGCCAGCTCTACGAGGCCAGCGCCGAGGTCGGCCGCCTCGAGGCGGAGATCCGCTTCGTGGTCGAGGGCCGCCAGCGCATCGAGCAGCGGCTGGCCCAGCTCAAGGACCAGGCCGCGCAGTGGGCCGGCCGCGAGCAGGACGCCGCCGCCGAGCTGGAGACGCTGGCCGAGCAGGGCGAGCAGGCCGAGGAGCAGGCCACCGTGCTGGCCGCGCAGGTCGAGGAGCAGGCGCTGGCGCTGCCCGACCTGGAGGACGCGCTGCGCCAGGTCCAGGCCCGCAGCACCGAGCAGCGCACGGCCGTGGGCCAGGTGCAGCAGCAGATCCAGGTGCTGGCGGCCGACCAGCGCAACATCGACGAGCAGAGCCGCCAGCTCACGCAGCGGCGCGAGCGGCTGGTGGCCGACCGCAACCAGCTCGACGCGCCCGACGAGCAGCGCGTCGCGGCGCTGCAGGCCCAGTTGGCCGCGGCCCAGGAGACCGCCGCCGAGGCCGACGCCCGGCTGCACGAGCTGCAGGAGACGGTGCCCCGGCTGGACGAGGAGCGCCGCGGCCGGCA
Source organism: Comamonadaceae bacterium (assembly GCA_027484575.1). Classification (GTDB taxonomy): domain Bacteria; phylum Pseudomonadota; class Gammaproteobacteria; order Burkholderiales; family Burkholderiaceae_C; genus Ramlibacter. The sequence goes on along the minus strand of JAIXSQ010000004.1, from coordinate 241,046 downwards.
GCAGCAGGCCAATGCCGAATCGCACAAGCAGGCCGACCTGTCGGCCCGGCTCGAGGCCCTGCGCACGCTGCAGGAGAAGGTGCGCACCGACGGCAAGCTGCAGCCCTGGCTGGCCAGGCACGGCCTGGACGGCCTGCAGGGCCTGTGGAGCCGCATCCACGTGGAGCCCGGCTGGGAGAACGCGCTGGAGGCCGCGCTGCGCGAGCGGCTGGCGTCGCTGGAGGTCTCGCGGCTGGAGATGGTGCGCTCCTTCGCGGCCGACGCGCCGCCGGCCAAGCTGGCCTTCCACAGCCCGCCGGCCGCGGCCGCACCGGAGCCCGCCACCGCGCTGCCCAGGCTGGCCGACCTGCTGCGCCTGAACGATGCCGGCCTGCGGGCGCTGCTGGGCGACTGGCTGCACGGCTGCCACACCGCCGCCAGCTTCGAGGACGCGCTGGCCGCCCGCGCGCAGCTCAAGCCCGGCGAGGCGATCTACGTGGCCGCCGGCCACTGCGTGACCGCCCACGGCGTGTGCTTCTACGCCCAGGACAGCGAGCAGGCCGGCCTGCTGGCCCGCCAGCAGGAGATCGAGAACCTGGAGCGCCAGCTGCGCGCCCAGCAGCTGCTGGCCGAGGAATCGCGCGCCGCGCTGGTGCGGGCCGAGGCCGCCTATGCCGATGCCGCCCAGCGGCTGGTGACGGTGCGGCGCGAGGCCGCCGAGACCCAGTCGGCCGCGCATGCGGTGCAGGTCGAGGCGCTGCGCCTGTCGCAGCAGGCCGAGCAGGCCCGCGCCCGCAGCGCGCAGATCGAGGGCGACCTGGCCGAGGTCGACGCGCTGCTGGAGGAACTGCAGGAGCGCCGCGTCACCGCCGAGGCGCGCTTCGAGGAGCTGGACATGCAGCTGGCCGACAGCCAGGAGCGCCATGCCCAGCTCGACGAGCGCGTGATCGAGGCCGAGCGCCGGCTGGCCCAGGCGCGCGAGCAGCAGCGCACGCTGGAGCGCCAGGCCCAGGAGGCCCAGTTCACCCGGCGCGCGCTGGAGGCGCGGCGCGGCGAGCTGCAGCGTGCGATCGAGACCGCCACCCAGCAGGCGCGCAGCCTGGTGGGCGAGGAGGAGCGCGCCCGCGCCGAGCTGGAGCGGCTGAACGATGCCGCCGCGCAGGGCGGGCTGCAGGACGCGCTGAACCTCAAGGGCGAGCGCGAGGCCGCGCTGGGCGCGCGCCGCAGCGAGTACGACGACCTGACCGCCAAGCTGCGCGCCGCCGACGAGCGCCGGCTGCAGCTGGAACGCGCGCTGGACCCCCTGCGCCAGCGCATCACCGAGATGCAGCTCAAGGAGCAGGCCGCGCGGCTGGGCGTGGAGCAGTACGCGCAGCAGCTGGCCGAGGCCGGCGCCGACCTCGAGGCCGTGGCCCGCTCGGTGCAGGAAGGCAACGTGCGGCTGGCCGGCCTGCAGGGCGAGGTGGACCGCCTGCACCGCGAGATCGCCGCGCTGGGCGCGGTGAACCTGGCCGCGCTCGAGGAGCTGACCACCGCGCGCGAGCGCAAGCAGTTCCTCGATGCCCAGAGCCAGGACCTGAACGACGCGATCACCACGCTCGAGGACGCGATCCGCAAGATCGACGGCGAGACCCGCGAGCTGCTGGGCGGCACCTTCAAGACCGTCAACGAGCACTTCGGCCGCATGTTCCCCGAGCTGTTCGGCGGCGGCAACGCCAGGCTCGTGATGACCGGCGAGGAGATCCTGGACGCCGGCGTGCAGGTGCTGGCGCAGCCCCCGGGCAAGAAGAACCAGACCATCCACCTGCTGTCCGGCGGCGAGAAGGCGCTGACCGCCATCGCCCTGGTGTTCGCCATCTTCCAGCTCAACCCGGCCCCGTTCTGCCTGCTGGACGAGGTCGATGCGCCGCTGGACGACGCCAACACCGAGCGCTACGCCAAGCTGGTGGCCAGCATGAGCCGCAGCACGCAGTTCCTGTTCATCTCGCACAACAAGATCGCGATGGAGATGGCCGAGCAGCTGATCGGCGTGACCATGCAGGAGCAGGGCGTCTCGCGCATCGTGGCCGTGGACATGGAATCGGCCGTCTCCATGGCCGAGGTGGCATGAGGACGGCCGTCCTCGCCGCGACCGTCCACCACCCCGTCATCCCCGCGATGGCGGGGAGCCAGCGACGGGGCGCCTGCCCCTCGGTTCCCAGGATCACCGCATGAGCGAATTCACCCTCGGAGTGGCCGTCCTCGGCGGCCTGGTGCTGGCCGGGCTGGTCGGCTGGAATGCCTGGAGCACGCGGCGCCTGACGCCCCGCCAGGCGGCGCAGGCGGCGCCGCGGGCCGAACCCGCCGGCGACACCGAGCCGCTGGAGCCGCGGCTGGAGCCCGGCTTCGCCGAATCGGTGCCGCCGCTGCCCATGCCCGAGCGCAAGCCCGGGCTCGACGCGCTGATCGACGCCCTGGCGCCGGTGGCGGTCGAGCAGCCCGTCTCCGGCGATGCGGCGCTGGCGGCGCTGCCGGCCACCAACCGCGCCGGCAGCAAGCCGTTCGCGATCGAGGGCCGCAACGCCGTGTCCGGCCAGTGGGAGGTGCCGCAGGCGCACCAGCGCTACGACGCCTTCCAGGCCGGCGTGCAGCTGGCCAACCGCATGGGCGCGCTCAACGAGATCGAGTACTCGGAGTTCGTGGTCAAGGCCCAGGCCTTCGCCGACGCGGTCAATGGCGCGCCCGACTTCCCCGACATGCTCCACGAGGTCGCCCGCGGCCGCGAGCTGGACCAGTTCGCCAGCGGGCACGACGCGCAGCTGGGCTTCACGCTGCGCGCGCGCAGCGCCGCCTGGAGCCCCGGCTACGTGCAGCAGAACGCCGCCCGGCTGGGCTTCGTGGCCGGCGCCATCCCCGGCCGCATGGTGCTGCCGGCGGCCGAGCAGGGGCTGCCGCCCGTGCTGGTGCTCAGCTTCGACACCAGCGCCGCGCTGGCCGAGGACCCGACCCAGGCCGCGATCCGCGACCTGACTCTCAGCTTGGACGTGCCGCAGGTGCCGCGGGCCGTGCAGCCCTTCGTGCGCATGCGCGAGGTGGCCGATGCGCTGGCCGCCGCCATGGACGGCGCGCTGGTTGACGACAACGGCCAGCTGATCCGCCCGGAGGCGCTGGACGTGATCGGCGCCGACCTCGAGCAGCTGTACGACACGCTGGAGGCGCGCGACCTGGCGGCCGGCTCGCCGCAGGCGCGGCGGCTGTTCAGCTGAACCTTCCCCACAATCGCGCCATGTCCCCTCCTGCCCCGGTGCGTGCGCGCGTGGACGCGCTGCGCGCCCAGCTGCACCACCACGCCTACCGCTACTACGTGCTCGATGCGCCGGAGATCCCCGACGCCGAGTACGACCGCCTGTTCACCGAGCTGCAGCAGCTCGAGGCCGCCCATCCCGAGCTGGCCACCCCCGACTCGCCCACGCGGCGGGTGGGCGGCGCGGTGCTGGAGGGCTTCGCCAAGGTGCGCCACCGCGTGCCCATGCTGTCCATCCGCACCGAGACCGACATCACCGAGGCCGGTGCCCAGGCCTTCGACGCCCGGGTGCGGCGCGAGCTCGCCCTGGCCGAGGACGCGCCGCCGGTGGCCTACGTGGCCGAGCTGAAGTTCGACGGCCTGGCGATCAGCCTGCGCTACGAGCAGGGCGTGCTCGTGCAGGCGGCCACCCGTGGCGACGGCGAGGTCGGCGAGGACGTGACGCAGAACATCCGCACCGTCGGCCAGGTGCCGCTGCGGCTGCAGGCCGGCGGGCGGCCCGTGCCGCCGGTGCTGGAGGTGCGCGGCGAGGTGTACATGCGCCGCGACGACTTCGAGGCGATGAACGAGGCCCAGCGGCTGAAGATCGCGCAGGGGCAGAAGAACGAGAAGACCTTCGTCAACCCCCGCAACGCCGCGGCCGGCGCGGTGCGCCAGCTCGACCCGGCGATCGCGCGCCAGCGGCCGCTGAGCTTCTATGCCTATGGCTGGGGCGAGATCACGCCGCCCGAGGCCGGCGGGCCGGCCTTCGCCAGCCAGTTCGAGCTGCTGCAGGCGCTGGGCGCCTGGGGCCTGCCGGTGTCGGACCAGACGCGCCGCTGCGTGGGCGCGGCCGACCTGGTGGCCTTCCACCGCGAGATCGGCAGCCGGCGCGACCAGCTGCCCTTCGACATTGATGGCGTGGTCTACAAGGTGGACGACCTGGCGCTGCAGCAGCGCCTGGGCTTCGTCACGCGCGAGCCGCGCTGGGCGGTGGCGCACAAGTTCCCGGCGCAGGAGCAGCTGACCACCATCGAGGCGATCGACGTGCAGGTGGGCCGCACCGGCAAACTCACGCCCGTGGCCAAGCTGGCGCCCGTGTTCGTGGGCGGCGTGACGGTGACCAACGCCACGCTGCACAACGAGGACGAGGCCCGGCGCAAGGACGTGCGCGTGGGCGACACGGTGATCGTGCGGCGCGCCGGCGACGTGATCCCTGAGGTGGTGGGCGTGGTCGCCGACAAGCGCACCCACGAGGCGCCCCCGTTCACCATGCCGGCCTGCTGCCCGGTCTGCGGCAGCGCGGCCGTGCGCGAGGAGGGCGAGGTCGACCACCGCTGCAGCGGCGGCCTGTTCTGCCCGGCGCAGCGCAAGCAGGCGCTGCTGCACTTCGCCCAGCGCCGCGCGATGGACGTCGAGGGGCTGGGCGAGAAGCTGGTCGACCAGCTGGTGGACGGCGGCGTGGTGCGCACGCTGCCCGACCTGTACCGGCTGGGCGTGGCCAACCTGGTGGCGCTGGAGCGCATGGGCGAGAAATCGGCGGCCGGGCTGCTGGCCGGGCTGGAGGCGTCCAAGGCGACGACGCTGCCGCGCTTCCTGTTCGCGCTCGGGATCCGCCATGTCGGCGAGTCCACCGCGCGGGACCTCGCGCGGCATTTCGGCGGCCTGGACCGCATCCTCGAGGCCGACGTCGACCAGCTGCTGCAGGTGCCCGACGTGGGCCCGGTGGTGGCCGAGAGCATCCACCGCTTCTTCGCCCAGCCGCACAACCGCGAGGTGGTCGAGCAGCTGCGCGCCTGCGGCGTGCACTGGGCCGAGGGCGAGCCGGCCGCGCAGGCGGTGCTGCCCCTGGCGGGCAAGACGGTGGTGCTGACCGGCACGCTGCCCACGCTGGGGCGCGACGAGGCCAAGGACCTGCTCGAGGCCGCCGGCGCCAAGGTGGCCGGCTCGGTCAGCAGGAAGACCAGCTACGTGGTGGCCGGCGCCGAGGCCGGCAGCAAGCTGGACAAGGCGCGCGAGCTGGGCGTGCCGGTGCTGGACGAGGACGGGCTGCGCCGGCTGGTGGCCGGCGACCTGCCGGCCTGAGCCCCGAGGAGCCGCTCAGTCCGGCTCCACCTCGGGGCGCCGCCACAGCCAGGCCGCCACCGCGGCCATCGTCGCGCAGGCGGCCCCCACGTGCCAGCGGGGCCCGATGGCCAGCAGCATCACCACGCCGCTCGCGGTCATCATCCCGCTGGCTAGCCACTTGGCGCGCCGCGGCACCACGCCACCGCGGCGCCAGCGCACGATGTGCGGGCCCAGCTGCGGGTGGGTGACCAGCCAGCGGTCCAGCCGCGGCGAGCTGCGCGCGGCCGCCCAGGCCGACAGCAGCACGAAGGGCACGGTGGGCAGCACGGGCAGGAACATGCCCAGGATGCCCAGCCCCAGGCTGGTGACGGCCAGCAGCCACAGCAGCCAGCGCACCAGCCGCGGCGAGCGCAGGTGCAGGTCGGTGACGCGGTCGTGACGGGCCATCGCGGCCCATTGTCGCCGCGCCGCTATGCTCGCCGCATGGCCGTCCGAGAGATCCTGAAGATGGGCGATCCGCGCCTGCTGCGCGTCGCCCAGCCCGTCACCGCGTTCGACACCGACGCGCTCCACCGGCTCGTCGCCGACATGCTCGACACCATGCGGGCCGCCAACGGCGCGGGTCTGGCCGCGCCGCAGATCGGCGTGGACCTGCAGGTGGTGATCTTCGGCAACGAGGCCAACAGCAACCCGCGCTACCCCGGCCGCCCGGCCGTGCCGCGCACCGTGCTGTGCAACCCGGTGATCACGCCGCTGGGCGCGCAGGAGGAGGACGGCTGGGAAGGCTGCCTGTCGGTGCCCGGGATGCGCGGCGTGGTGCCGCGCTGGACCCGGATCCGCTACACGGGCGTGGATCCGTTCGGCGAGCCCATCGACCGCACGGTCGAAGGCTGGCATGCCCGGGTGGTGCAGCACGAGGTGGACCACCTGCTGGGCAAGCTCTACCCGATGCGGGTGCGGGACTTCGCGCAGTTCGGCTTCACCGAGGTGCTGTTTCCCGAGCTGGACCCGAACGCCGACGACGACTGAGGCCGCGTCCGCTGCGGACGGCGGTCGGGCCGCTCAGCCCTGCGCCGCGGCCAGCAGCTCGGTCTCGATCGCGATCTGCTTGCGGTTCTGCTGCAGTTCGGCGCCGTCGACCAGGAAGGTGTCCTCGACGCGCTCGCCCAGCGTGGTGACCTTGGCCAGCTGCAGGTTGATCTTGTGGTTCGCCAGCACCCGCGCGATGGAATAGAGCAGGCCGACCCGGTCGCTGGCGCTGATGGTCAGCAGCCAGCGCTGGGCCTTCTCGTCGGGGGCCAGCTGCACCCGCGGCGCCACGGGAAAGCTCTTGACCCGGCGCGACACCCGCCCGCGGCTGGGCGCGGGCAGGGGGCCGGCCCGCTGGAGCGTGGCGGCCAGCTCCGACTCGACCATGCTGACCAGCTCGCGGTAGTGCTCGGGCACCAGCGCGGTGACCACCTGGAAGGTGTCCAGCGCATAGCCGTTGCGCGCGGTGTGGATGCGCGCGTCCAGGATCGAGAAGCCGGCCTGGTCGAAGTAGCCGCAGATGCGGGCGAACAGGTCGGGCTGGTCGGGCGTGTAGACCACCACCTGCAGCCCTTCGCCCACCGGCGACAGCCGCGCGCGCACCACCGCGTGGCCCGCGCCCACGTGGCGCGACAGCTGCCGGGTGTGCCAGGCGATCTCGCCGGCGTCGTGGCGCATGAAGTAGCCCACGTCCAGCGTGTCCCACAGCGGCTTGTGCGACTCGTGCGGCTGCGCATGCAGCTGCAGCTGCACCAGGGCCTCGTGCTTGCGCGCCTCGATCTCGGCGGCGTTGTCAGGCCGGTGGCCGCCCAGCGCCCGCAGCGTGGCGCGGTACAGGTCCTCCAGCAGCTTGCCCTTCCAGGCATTCCACACCTTGGGGCTGGTGCCGCGGATGTCGGCCACGGTCAGCAGGTACAGGCCGGTCAGCCAGCGCTCGTTGCCCACCCGGGCGGCGAAGGCGGCGATGACCTCGGGGTCGCTCAGGTCCTCCTTCTGCGCGATCCGGCTCATGGTCAGGTGCTCGCGCACCAGGAACTCGATCAGCTTGCAGTCGTCGGCCCCGATCGCGTGCTGGCGGCAGAACGCGCGCACCTCGGCGGCGCCCAGGTCGGAGTGGTCGCCGCCGCGGCCCTTGGCGATGTCGTGGAACAGCGCCGCGACGCTCAGCACCCAGGGGCGGTCGTAGCCGGCCGCCAGCTGCGAGCAGAACGGGTACTCGTGCGCATGCTCGGCGATGAAGAAGCGGCGCACGTTGCGCAGCACCATCAGGATGTGCTGGTCCACCGTGTAGACGTGGAACAGGTCGTGCTGCATCTGGCCGACGATGCGGCGGAACACCCACAGGTAGCGGCCCAGCACCGAGGTCTGGTTCATCAGCCGCATCGCGTGCGTGATGCCCGAGGGCTGCACCAGGATCGCCTTGAAGGTGGCGTGGTTCACCGGGTCGCTGCGAAAGCGCGCGTCCATCACGTTGCGGGCGTTGTACAGGGCCCGCAGCGTGCGCGCCGACAGCCCCTTGGCGCCCACCGTGGTCTGGTACAGCAGGAAGGTCTCGAGGATGGCGTGCGGGTCGCGCTGGTACAGGTCGTCGCTGGCCACCTCGATCATCCCGCTGCGGATGCCGAAGCGCTCGTTCAGCGGCTCGACCGCGCCGCCGCCGGGCAGCAGCCGCTCCTCGATGTTCAGCAGCAGGATCTGGTTCAGCTGGGTCACCGCCTTGGCGGCCCAGTAGAAGCGCTTCATCAGCGCCTCGCTGGCGCGCTGCAGCACCCGGCCGTCGGCGCTGACCAGCGAGCCGTAGCCGAAGCGCTCGGCCACCGGGGTCTGCAGGTCGAACACCAGCCGGTCCTCGCGCCGGCCGGCCACCGCATGCAGGCGGGCGCGGATCAGGCTCAGCAGGGCCTCGTTGCGCTGGATCTGCTGCGCCTCGAAGCGCGTGGCCAGGCCGCGCTCGGCCAGTTCGGCCCAGCTGCTGCCCAGGCCGGCGGCCCGCGCCACCCACAGGATCACCTGCAGGTCGCGCAGCCCGCCGGGCGACTCCTTGCAGTTGGGCTCCAGCGAGTAGGGCGTGTTCTCGAACTTGGTGTGGCGCTGGCGCATCTCCAGCGTCTTGGCGATGAAGAAGGCGCGCGGATCCAGCCCGGCGCGGAAGCCCGCCTCGAAGCGGGCGTACAGCGCGGCGTCGCCGGCCAGCAGGCGCGACTCGAGCAGGGCGGTCTGCACGGTCACGTCGTCCGCCGCCTGCGCCACGCAGTCGTCCACCGTGCGCACGCTGGAGCCGATCTCCAGCCCGATGTCCCAGCAGGCACCGATGAAGCCTTCCAGGCGCTGGCGCAGCGCCTCGTCCCGGTCGGGCTGCACGCCGTCGGGCAGCAGCACCAGCACGTCGACGTCGGAATGGGGGAACAGCTCGCCGCGGCCGTAGCCGCCCACGGCCACCAGGGCGAAGTCGGGGGCGAAGCCCGCGTCGCACCAGAGGGTGCGCAGCGCGCCGTCGACGTGGCGGGCCAGCCGGCGCAGGATGGCGCCGACCTGCCGGGTGGGATTGCCGTGGGTCAGCAGCGCGGCGTTGATCGCCTGCTTCTGGGCCTTGAGCTGCTCGCGCAGCGCGGCGCAGCGGCTGGCCGGCGCGGCCTCGGCCGCGGGAACGGGGAGGGCGGCCGGCTGCACGGTCGACTCAGGCCGCGGTGACGAAGGCCGGCGGCGGCGGGCTGCCCGCCGACAGGGTCAGCACCTCGTAGCCGGTCTCGGTGACCAGCACGGTGTGCTCCCACTGGGCCGACAGCGAGTGGTCCTTGGTCACGATGGTCCAGCCGTCGTTGCCCAGTTCCTTCACCTCCTTGCGGCCGGCGTTGATCATGGGCTCGATGGTGAAGGTCATGCCCGGCTTGAGTTCCTCGAGCGTGCCCGGGCGGCCGTAGTGCAGCACCTGGGGCTCCTCGTGGAAGTTGCGGCCGATGCCGTGGCCGCAGAACTCGCGCACCACCGAGAAGCCCGCGCCTTCGGCGAACTGCTGGATGGCGAAGCCGATGTCGCCCAGCCGCACGCCGGGCTTGACGCGCACGATGCCGTGCCACATCGCCTCGTAGGTGACGCCGACCAGGCGGCGCGCCGCGATGGACGCCTCGCCGACGACGAACATGCGGCTGGTGTCGCCGTACCAGCCGTCCTTGATGACGGTGACGTCGACGTTGACGATGTCGCCCTTCTTCAGCGGCTTGTCGTTGGGGATGCCGTGGCACACCACGTGGTTGACCGAGGTGCACAGCGAGGCCGGGTAGGGCGGGTAGCCGGCCGGCTGGTAGCCCAGCGTGGCCGAGATGCTGCCCTGCTTGGCCATGTGCTCGGAGGCCAGGCGGTCGATCTCCCGGGTGGTGATGCCCGGCTTGATGTGGGGGGTCAGGTGGTCGAGCACCTCCGCGGCGAGGCGCCCGGCGGTGCGCATGCCCTGGATGCCTTCGGCGTCCTTGAAGGTGATGCTCATGGGGCGGGATTATCCCAGAGGGCCCCCGTGGCCGCAGGCGGCGGCGGGGTGACCGCAGCCCGGCCGGTAAAATCGCGGCTTCCCGCGCCGGCCCCAGTCAGCGGCCAGCGTCCGGCCCCCCCGAGAGAACCCCCCAGTGACCCTGCACATCACCGAACACGAGGGCGGCCGCGCCCTCAGCGGCTTCCGCATCCAGCACCTGCTCCCGGCCCTGCAGGGCATCCACGACAAGGCCAGCGGCCTGTCGGCCCGCTGGGTGCACCTGGCGGCCTGGGACCATGCACCGTCGGACCAGGAGCGCGAGCGCTTGGCCGCGCTGCTGACCTACGGGGAGCCCGCCGACGCGCCGGCCGAGGGCGGCGAGCCGTTCGTGGTGACGCCGCGCCTGGGCACCGTCTCGCCCTGGGCGTCCAAGGCCACCGACATCGCGCACGGCTGCGGCATCGCGGTGCGGCGCATCGAGCGCGCCATGGAGGTGCGGGTGCAGCTCAAGGGCGGCCTGCTGGGCGGCAAGCCCCAGCTGTCGGCCGCGCAGCGCGAGGCCGTCGCCGCGCTGCTGCACGACCGCATGACCGAGAGCGTGCTGGCCGACCGCGCCGGCGCCCACCGCCTGTTCACCGAGCTGGATGCGGCGCCGATGGCGCAGGTGGACGTGCTGGCCGGCGGCCGCGCCGCCCTGGTGCAGGCCAACACCGCCTTCGGCCTGGCGCTGGCCGACGACGAGATCGACTACCTGATGCACGCCTTCGGCCAGCTGGGACGCAACCCCACCGACGTCGAGCTGATGATGTTCGCGCAGGCCAACAGCGAGCACTGCCGGCACAAGATCTTCAACGCCGATTTCACCATCGACGGCCAGCGGCAGGAACTGAGCCTGTTCGGCATGATCCGCCACACCCACCGCACGCACCCGCAGCACACGGTGGTGGCCTATTCGGACAACGCCGCCGTCATGGAAGGCCACGCCGTCGAGGCCTTCTTGCCCCAGCGCGGCGACGCGCCCAGCGCCTACCAGCGGCGCGCGGCCACGCACCACGTGCTGATGAAGGTGGAGACGCACAACCACCCGACGGCGATCTCGCCCTTCCCGGGCGCCTCCACCGGCGCCGGCGGCGAGATCCGCGACGAGGGCGCCACCGGCCGCGGGGCCAGGCCCAAGGCGGGCCTGACCGGGTTCTCGGTGTCCAGCCTCTGGGACAGCCCCAACGGCCGGCCGGCGCACATCGCCAGCCCGCTGCAGATCATGACCGAGGGTCCGCTGGGCGGGGCCGCGTTCAACAACGAGTTCGGCCGGCCCGCGCTGGGCGGCTACTTCCGCAGCTACGAGCAGGAGGTGGCCGGGGTGGTCCGCGGCTACCACAAGCCGATCATGATCGCCGGCGGCCTGGGCAGCATCGACGCCGGCCTGACCCACAAGATCCCGTTCCCGCCCGGCACGCTGCTGGTGCAGCTGGGCGGCCCCGGCATGCGCATCGGCATGGGCGGCGGCGCGGCCAGCTCCATGGCCAGCGGCGCCAACGCGGCCGAGCTGGACTTCGACTCGGTGCAGCGCGGCAACCCCGAGATCGAGCGCCGGGCGCAGGAGGTCATCAACCACTGCTGGACCCTGGGCGCCGACAACCCGATCCTGGCCATCCACGACGTGGGCGCGGGCGGGCTGTCCAACGCCTTCCCGGAGCTGACCAACGATGCGGGCCGGGGCGCCCGCTTCGACCTGCGCCAGGTGCCGCTGGAGGAGAGCGGCCTGGCGCCCAAGGAGATCTGGTGCAACGAGAGCCAGGAGCGCTACGTGCTGGCGATCGCGCCCGAGTCGCTGGAGCGCTTCCGCGCCTTCTGCGAGCGCGAGCGCTGCCCGTTCGCCGTGGTGGGCGTGGCCACCGAGGAGCGCCAGCTGGTGGTGGCCGACCCGCAGGGCCCGCTGGCCCCGGTGGACATGCCGCTGGACGTGCTGCTGGGCAAGCCGCCGAAGATGCACCGCGACGTGACCCGCGTGCCCCGCGAGGTGCCGCCGCTGGACCTGAGCGGCGTGGACCTGCAGGACGCGGTGATCCGGGTGCTGTCGCATCCCACCGTGGCCTCCAAGCGCTTCCTGGTCACCATCGGCGACCGCACCGTGGGTGGCCTGACGCACCGTGACCAGATGGTCGGCCCCTGGCAGGTGCCGGTGGCCGACGTGGCCGTGACCCTGGCCGACTTCAGCGGCTTCGGCGGCGAGGCCATGGCCATGGGCGAGCGCACGCCGCTGGCGGCCATCGACGCCCCGGCCTCGGGCCGCATGGCGGTGGCCGAGGCCATCACCAACCTGCTGGCCGCGCCCATCGCGTTGCCGCGCGTCAAGCTGTCGGCCAACTGGATGGCCGCCTGCGGCGAGCCCGGCGAGGACGCGGCGCTGTACGACACCGTGCGCGCGGTCGGCCTGGAGCTGTGCCCGGCGCTGGGCATCTCCATCCCGGTGGGCAAGGACAGCCTGTCCATGCGCACCCAGTGGACCGAGGGCGCGCAGGACAAGAAGGTGGTGGCGCCGGTCAGCCTGGTGATCACCGCCTTCGCGACGCTGGCCGACGTGCGGGGCACGCTCACGCCGCAGCTGGACGCCAGCCAGGACACCACGCTGGTGCTGGTCGACCTCGGCCGGGGCCGGCGCCGCATGGGCGGCTCCATCCTGGCGCAGGTGCTGGGCCAGCCCGGCGGCGCCGTGCCCGACCTGGACGACCCGCAGGACCTGGTGCGCCTGGTGGACGCGGTCAACGAGCTGCGGTCGCAGGGCAAGCTGCTGGCCTACCACGACCGCAGCGACGGCGGCCTGCTGGCGGCGGCCTGCGAGATGGCCTTCGCCGGCCGGGTGGGCGTGGCGCTCAACGTCGACCTGCTGGTGACCGAGGGCGACGGCATCGGCGACAGCCGGGCCGAGTACGGCGACGCCAAGAACTGGAGCAAGCAGGTCTCGGCCCGCCGCGAGGAGCTGACGCTGCAGGCCCTGTTCAACGAGGAACTGGGCGTGGTGCTGCAGGTGCGCACGTCCGAGCGCAACGAGGTCATGCAGGTGCTGCGCCGGCACGGGCTGTCCAGGGACAGCCATTTCGTCGGCAGCACCCGGCCGCAGTCCTCGCCCATCGACGTGGGCAAGGGCGAGGTGCAGGTGTGGCGCGACACCAAGGCGGTGTTCGCCGCGACGCTGGCCGACCTGCACCAGGTCTGGGACAGCGTCAGCTGGAAGATCTGCCAGCAGCGCGACAACCCGCAGTGCGCCGACCAGGAGCATGCCGGCGCCGGCGACCCGCAGGACGCGGGCCTGCAGTTCGCGCCGGCGTTCGACGTCGCCGAGGACCCCGCCGCGCCGTTCCTGAACCTGGCCCGGCCCAAGGTGGCGATCCTGCGCGAGCAGGGCGTGAACTCGCACGTGGAGATGGCCTGGTGCTTCGACAGCGCGGGCTTCGAGGCGGTCGACGTGCACATGACCGACCTGCTGGCCGGCCGCGCGCGGCTGGACGAGTTCCGCGGCGTCGTCGCCTGCGGCGGCTTCAGCTACGGCGACACGCTGGGCGCCGGCATCGGCTGGGCCCGCAGCATCACCTTCCACCCCGAGCTGTCGGCGCGCTTCCGCGCCTACTTCGAGCGGCCCGACACCTTCGCGCTGGGCGTGTGCAACGGCTGCCAGATGCTGGCCGAGCTGGCCGACATCATCCCGGGCGCGCAGGCCTGGCCGCGCTTCACCACCAACCGCAGCGAGCGCTACGAGGCCCGGCTGTCGCAGGTCGAGGTGCTGGCCTCGCCCAGCATCTTCTTCGCCGGCATGGAAGGCAGCCGCCTGCCCATCGTGGTGGCGCACGGCGAGGGCTATGCCAACTTCGCCCACCGCGGCGACCCCGCGCAGGCGATCGCCGCGATGCGCTACGTCGACCACGCCGGCCAGCCCACCGAGCGCTACCCGCTCAACCCCAACGGCAGCCCCGGCGGCCTGACCGCGGTGACCACCGCCGACGGCCGCTTCACGGCCATGATGCCGCACGCCGAGCGGGTGTTCCGCAACGTGCAGATGTCCTGGACCGGCGGCGACATCTCGGCCGCCAGCCCCTGGATGCGGATCTGGCGCAACGCGCGCAAGTGGGTGGGGTGACAGCCCCCGTCATCCCGGCGGAAGCCGGGATCCAGTGACTTGCGGCGACGCGCTGAAGTCGCTGGGCCCCGGCCTTCGCCGGGGCGACGGAACTTCCGGGCGGGTTCCCCCCGATGCCCAGGCAGTAGCCGCGGTTGTGCAATGCCCTGGCATGTCCAGCACGACCACGCCCCCGACCCTCGCACCGGCCGCCCGTCGCATCCTGCAACCCCTGTCCCTGGCCGACCCGCTGCGCTGGCTCGCGCGCGGGGCGCAGGACCTGCGGGCGGCGCCCGGCATCGCGCTGTTCTACGGCGCCTGCTTCTGGTCGATGGCGGCGCTGCTGGGCGCGGTGTTCCGGCGCATGCCCGAGTACACGATGTCCTTCGTCTGCGGCTGCTTCCTGGTCGGGCCGTTCCTGGCCATGGGGCTGTACGAGCTCAGCCGGCGGCGCGAGGCGGGGCTGCCGCCCTCGCTGGGGGCCTCGCTGACCTGCTGGGACCGGCACCTGGGCAGCATGGGCACGCTGGTGCTGGTGCTGACCCTGCTGGAACTGCTGTGGGGCCGCGCCTCGCTGGTGGTGTTCGCGGTCTTCTTCGACACCGGCATGCCCAGCACGGCCAGCGTGCTGCAGGCCGTGTTCGACCCGCGCAACTGGCGGTTCGTGGCGGTCTACGCGCTGGTGGGCGGCGTCTTCGCGGCGCTGGTGTTCTCCACCTGCGTGGTGTCCATCCCCATGATCCTGGACCGCGACACCGACGCGATCACCGCCGGCATCGCCAGCCTGCAGGCGGTGGCCGACCGCACCGGCGTGATGGTCTGGTGGGGCCTGCTGATCGTCGCGCTCCTGCTGGGGGCGCTGCTGCTGCCCTGGCAGCTGGGGGTGCTGCTGGTGGGGCCGTGGCTGGGCTGCGCCAGCTGGCAGGCCTACCGCGGCTGCTTCCGCTGGGACGGGCCCGAGCGCGCGGCCGCGGCGGCCTGAGCCGCGCTCAGGCCGGCGTGCCCTGCGGCCGGGTGCGGTAGAACACCAGCGGCTGCTCGGCCAGCTCGCGCGCACGCTGGTTCTTCACGGCCGTCTTCATGCGGCCCACCACGTGCATCTCGCAGGGCTTGCAGTCGAAGCGCAGGGTGAGCTTCTCCTTGCCGTTGACCAGCTGCAGCGGCTCGGCCTTGATCGTGCCCTTGACGCCGACCACGCCCTTGGCCTGCTTGGGGCACAGGCTCATGGACCAGCGCACGCAGTGCTTGGTGATCATCAGGCTGACCTCGCCCTCTTCCTCGTGGCTCTCGTAGGCCGCGTCGATCACCCGCACGCCGTGCCTGGCGTAGAAGTCGTGCGCCTTCTGGTTGTAGACGTTGGCCAGGTAGCTGAGGGTGTCCTCGGGGTAGGGCACCGGCGGCTCGAGCGGCACGCCGCGCGCGGGCCGCACGTAGGCGGCGGCGCGGGCCGCCTCCAGCGCCTCGCAGGCCTCGCGGCGCAGCTGGTTGAGCAGCGAGGCGGGCAGGAACCACGGCGCCGACAGCTGCAGCGTGATGTCCAGCGGCGCGAAGATCGTCGCGCCGAAGCGGCCCAGGTGCTCGCGCAGCGCCGCCTCGGCCCGGGCGGCGTCGCGCGAGGGCTCCTTGGCATGGGCCACCGCGGCACGCCCGACATGGCCGTCCTCGTCGGTGAGGGTCAGCGCGAACCCGTCCGCGGTCTCGGCCAGCTGGGCCCAGACGCCGATGCGGCGATCGCTGGACTTCTTCTCGAGCACCCGCACCCAGTCCATGTCGCGGTTGCGGTTGACCGTCGTGCCCTTGCGCAGGTCGCGCAGGCCGGCGACCGGGTCCTTGGGGACCACGCGCCAGTGGCCGGGGCGGGGCAGGGCCTCGGCGCGGTTGATGGCCACGCCCACCAGCTCCTTCTGCAGGTCGTAGTAGCACAGCCCGTCGCCGTTGTGCAGCACGGTGGCGGGGTCGCTGCATTCGAGCTCGACCCAGTCCGGCCCCACCTTCGTGACCCAGCCGATGGCCTGGCCGGGGTTCTTGGGCGTGTCGAAGGCGCCGATGTCGTCCTGCCGCCCGTTGACGAAGTAGTCGGTGAACTCGCGGTTGAAGTTCAGGTTCGGGTCGGGCGTGAACGTGAAGGTCGTGCGGCCGCTGGAGGCGCGCGCCACCGGGAAGTCGCTGCCCTCGCGGTCCTCGATCAGCCGGTCGAACAGCAGGCGGTAGTGGGCGGTGATGTTCTTCACGTAGCCCATGTCCTTGTAGCGGCCCTCGATCTTGAAACTGCGGATGCCGGCGTCCACCAGCGCGCCCAGGTTGGCGCTCTGGTTGTTGTCCTTCATGGACAGCACGTGCTTGTCGTGCGCGACGAAGCGGCCCTGGCCGTCGACCACGTGGTAAGGCAGGCGGCAGGCCTGGCTGCAGTCGCCGCGGTTGGCGCTGCGGCCGGTGTGGGCATGGCTGATGTAGCACTGGCCCGAGTAGGCGACGCACAGCGCGCCGTGGATGAAGAACTCGAGCTTGCAGCGCTGCGGGTCGATCACGTCGCGGATCGCGCGGATCTGCGCCAGGTCCAGCTCGCGCGCCAGCACCATCTGCGAGAAGCCCACGTCCTGCAGGAAGCGCGCCTTCTCGGGCGTGCGGATGTCGGTCTGGGTGCTGGCATGCAGCTGGATGGGCGGCAGGTCCAGCTCGAGCAGGCCCATGTCCTGCACGATCAGCACGTCGGCGCCCGCGTGGTAGACGTCCCAGGCCATCCGGCGCGCGGCCTCGAGCTCGTCGTCGCGCAGGATGGTGTTGTGGGTCACGAAGATGCGGGCGCCCCAGCGGTGGGCATGCCGGGCCAGCCGCTCGATGTCCTGCACGCTGTTGCCCGCCGACACCCGGGCGCCGAAATCGGGGCCGCCGATGTAGACGGCATCGGCACCGTGGTCGATCGCCGCGATGCCGATGTCGGCGTCGCGGGCCGGCGCGAGCAGCTCGAGCTGGTGGAATTCGAGGGACATGGGGGCGGGCCCCGGGCGGCGGGGGCGGTCGGCGCGCTCTCGCGCGGGGCGCGTGATTTTACCGGCCGGGCTCCGGCCGCGCCGGGCGGCTGGCGGGCGGCGCCACCGTCGCCCCGTCGATGCCATGGCGCTGGAGTGCCCGTGCCACCACCCCGTCGGCCTTGGCCTCCTCGACCACGCCGGCCAGCCAGTCGCGGGCCCGCGGCCGCCCGGCCGGCACCGCCAGCGCCTGCTCGATCACCATGAAGCGGCCGGGCAGCAGGCGCACCGACGGGCCGATGCGGCGGGCGTCGGCCTCGAGCTGCTGGCGCACGCCGGCAGCGACCTCCAGCCCTTGCGCCAGGACCTCGTCGACGACCTGTGGCGAGGTCGGCACCCGCACCAGCGTGGCCGCCCGCAGCGCGCGCGAGAGGTACAGGTCGTAGGCGCTGCCGCGGCCCACCGCGACCCGGGTGCCGGCGCGGTCGACCTCGTCGTTGCGCTGCAGGGGCGAGCCGGCGCGCACCAGGTACGCGCCCTCGATCACCACGTAGGGTGGCGTGAAGTCGACGCCCGCGGCCCGGCCCGGGTCGATGGCCACGAAGGCCAGGTCGACCTGGCCGGCCTGCACGGCCTCGACCGTGCGCCCGGCCGACGGGAAGGGCAGCAGGTCCAGCGGAAGCCACAGCCGCTCGGCCACCGCGCGGGCCAGGTCGACCGAGACGCCGCGCAGCTGGCCGTCGGGCGCGGTGCTGGCCAGCACCGGATTGCCCAGGTTGATGGCGGCGCGCAGGCGGCCGGTGGGCGCCAGTTCGTGGCGCAGCACGGCGACCGCCGCGGGCGGGCGGCTGCCGCAGGCGGCCAGCAGCCAGGGCAGGGTGGCGGCGGCCAGCAGGTGGCGGCGGCTTGAGGAGGGGGCGTGGGGCATGGAGGGCGACGTCGCGGGCGCGGATGGTGCGATTGGAGCAGCGCCGGGCCGCCAGCGCGAGCCGGGCGGACCCTCGGGCCTGTCTACACTCGCACGGCCATGCCCGCCGCCCGTCTCGACCGCCTCGATGCCCTGCGCGGCGCCGCCATCGTCTGGATGACGGCCTTCCACTTCTGCTTCGACCTGAACCACTTCGGCTGGATCCGGCAGGACTTCTACCGCGACCCGGCGTGGACCTGGCAGCGGGCCTGCATCGTCAGCCTGTTCCTGTTCTGCGCGGGGCTGTCGCAGGCGGTGGCGCTGGGCCAGGGGCAACGCTGGCCGCGCTTCTGGCGGCGCTGGGCCCAGGTGGCGGGCTGCGCGCTGCTGGTGTCCATCGGCTCCTGGTGGATGTTCCCGCGCAGCTGGATCTGGTTCGGCGTGCTGCACGGCATCGCGGTCATGCTGGTCGTGGCCCGCCTGAGCGCGGGCTGGGGCCGCTGGCTGTGGCCGGCGGGGGCCGTGGCCCTGGCGCTGCCCTGGGCGGCGCGCGCGGCGCATGCGTCCTGGCCGGCGCTGCTCGAGCCGCTGAACCAGGCGCCGCTGGCGGTGCTGGGGCTCGTCGGCCGCAAGCCGATCACCGAGGACTACGTGCCGCTGTTCCCGTGGCTGGGGATGGTGTGGTGGGGGCTGGCCGCGGGGCAGTGGTTGCTGGCGCGGCGGCCCGCCTGGCTCGCCGGTGGGCTGCCCGCCGGCGGCGGCGCGCTGGCCTGGCTGGGACGCTGGAGCCTGAGCTGGTACATGCTGCACCAGCCGGTGCTGATCGGCGTGCTGACGGTGGCCACGCCGCTGCTCAAACGCTGAGCCCCCAAAGGAAAAGCGGCCCGAGGGGCCGCTTCCTGGGTCCCCGCCTGCGCGGGGACGACGGGGCAGGGGAGCGTCACTCCACCTTGGCCGACTGCCGCAGGTCCTGCTGGAACTTGGCCAGCTTCTGCTGCTGCAGCTGCTGCGCGATCTGCGGGCGGATCTCGTCGATCTTGGGCAGCTGCGCCTCGCGCACGTCGTCCAGGCGGATCACGTGCCAGCCGAACTGGCTCTTGACCGGCGCCTGCGTGAGCTGGCCCTTCTGCAGCTTGACCAGGGCCTCGGAGAACTCGGGCACGTAGCTGTTGGCGTTGGCCCAGTCGAGGTCGCCGCCGTTGGCGCCCGAGCCCGGGTCCTTGGACTGCTTCTTGGCCAGCTCGTCGAACTTCGCGCCCTTCTTCAGGTCGGCGATGATCTTCTTGGCCTCGTCTTCCTTCTCGACCAGGATGTGGCGCGCGCGGTACTCGCGGCCGCCGTTGGCCTTGGCGAACTTGTCGTACTCGGCCTTGATGTCGGCGTCGGTGACCGGGTTCTTCTTCTGGTAGTCGGCGAACAGTTCGCGGATCAGGATGGTCTGGCGGGCCAGCTCCATCTGCGCCTTGAAGTCGTCGGTGGCCTCCAGGCCGCGCTTCTGCGCTTCCTGCATGAAGATCTCACGGGCGATCACCTCCTCGCGCAGCTGGCCTTCCATGTCGGGCGTGACCTGCCGGCCCGACTTGGTGATCTGCGACGCCAGCGTGTCGACGCGCGCCTTGGGCACGGGCTTGCCGTTGACGATGGCCACGTTCTGGGCCAGGGCGGGCAGGGCGGCACACAGGGAGGCTGCGGCGACAGCCGCCAGGAGATGCTTCTTCATGCGGGAGTTTCCCTTTCGAGGGGGCGGTTCGGAAGTCAGATTGTCTCGATGGCCAGGGCGTGGAGCCCGCCGTCGATGAAATGGCGCAGGGCATCATACACAAGGCGATGTCGCGCCAAGCGGGGCAGGCCGTCGAAGGCGGGAGCGGCGATGCGCACCCGGAAATGGGTGCCAGCGCCGCTGCCGTCGGCACCGGCATGGCCGGCGTGCTGCCAGCTCTCGTCGAGCACCTCCAGCGTGGTCGGCGCGAAGCGCTCGCGCAGGCACTGCGCGACGGCGTCGGCGGTGATGCCGGTCGCCACGGCTCAGTCCGCCTTCATGTGGCGCGACAGCCAGACGGCCTGCGCCACCACGAACAGCGCCATCAGGCCCAGCCCGCCGAACAGCTTGAAGTTCACCCAGGTCGCGGTGTCGAAGCTGTGCGCCACCCAGAGGTTGACCGCGCCCATCGCCAGGAAGAACGCGGCCCAGCTCCAGTTCAGCGCGCGCCAGGCGGCCTCGGGCAGCTGCATCTGCCCGCCCATGAGCAGCCGGATGAAGTTGCGCTTGAGCAGCAGCTGGCCCACCACCAGCGCGCCGCCCATCAGCCAGTACAGCACCGTGGGCTTCCACTTGATGAAGGCCTCGTCGTGGGCCAGCAGCGTGGCGCCGCCGAAGACGACGATCACGCCCAGCGACAGCCACTGCATGGGCTCGACCTTGCCCGTGGACCAGCGCAGCCAGGCGATCTGGGCCACGGTCGCCGCGATGGCCACGCCAGTGGCGACCCAGATGTCGAACAGCTTGAACGCGGCGAAGAAGACCGCGATCGGCAGGAAGTCGAGCAGCAGCTTCATGCCTTGGGCGCGAAGTCCAGCGCGGCCGAGTTCATGCAGTAGCGCAGCCCCGTGGGCGCCGGGCCGTCGGGGAACACGTGGCCCAGGTGCGCGCCGCATTGTGCGCAGACGGTCTCGACGCGCACCATGCCGTGGCTGACGTCGCGCCGCTCCTCGATCGCGCCGGGCACCGCCAGCGAGAAGCTGGGCCAGCCGCAGCCGGCGTCGAACTTGGTGCCGGCGTCGAACAGCTGGTTGCCGCAGCAGATGCAGTGGTAGCTGCCGTCGGCCCAGACCTGCTCGTACTTGCCGGTGTACGGACGCTCGGTCGCGGCGCGGCGGGTGACCTCGAAGGCACCGGGCTCGGCGCCCTTGGCCGCGAGGTGGGCACGCCATTCGGCGTCGGTCTTGTGCACGGGATAGGTCATGGCGATGGGCAGGTGGGGGGCGCGGCGCCCGCCGCAAGAGGCAGGGCCGGCGCCGGCAGCCGCGCATCGTAGTGCATGGCGGCGCGGGCCGCGGCCGGCCCCGCGGGAACCGGGGCGGCCGGCCCGGCACCGTCGCGCAGGGGCTAGCCCCCGACTGTCGTGTTCCGGATAATGGTTGCGGGTCCGGCCGAGCCGGTCCCATCCCCACACACAACAGGGCGACCACGCCCCCAGGGAGTTCCAGATGAGCCTGTCCATCGCCGGTGCCGCGCCCGCGGCGCCGTCCGGTCCCGTCCTCGTTCCACATCCCGCGGCCGCGCTGCCGCCGTCCGTGCCGGCGGCCATCGCGCCCGACGAGGTGCGCTTCCTGCGCGCCCGGGGCGCGGCCCAGCTGCGCCGGGTGGCCCACCTGCGCGAAGAGATCGCGCTGCCCGCCGAGCTGCGGGCGGCCCCGGACTTCGCTCGGCTCGAAAAAAAAGAGACGCGTTGGGCGTCGTAGGCGCCTTCGACTGGGCCGGGACGGTGTTCGGCACCATCCGCGTGCTGCCCATGGGGCAGGGCATCGCCCCCTGCGACGCGCTGCTCGAGCGGGCCGGCGGCATCCCGCCCGCCCTGCGCGAGAACGCCTGGGAGGTCGGCCGGCTGGTGCTGGACCCCGGCCACCGTGGAGGTCCCGACTTGCTGCGGCGCTGCCTGTGCCTCACATTGGCGCATGTCATGGACCACACCGATGCGCGCCACTTCTTCGCCTCCTGCCGTCCCGCGCTGGCCCGGCTGTACCGCCGCTTCGGCATGGAGGTCATCGCGCGCGACCTGGGCGGCTGCCCCGGTGACGAGCCGTACGTCCTGATCCACGGCGACGTGGACGCGATCGAGCGCGCGATCGGCGACGACCTGCCGGCCCGCCGGCCCCTGGTGCTGCAATGAAGCTGGTGCGCTACTTCTACCGCCACTTCCACGACTACCACGCCTACGGCCCGCCGCGGCTGAAGTACATGGGCTGGCTGGGGCTGGCAGCCTTCAGCGCGTTCTACTTCATCCGCTTCACGCGGCCGAACCCGCAGCCGCTGGACGACGTCGAACTGCGCCTGCTGGTGCTGCTGGCCATGGCCGGGCTGGCGGCCAAGGACTTCTGGCCCGAGCGGCTCAAGCCCTGGTACATCCCGTTCGCCTGGTTCGCGATCGTCCTGAGCCTGCCGTTCTTCACCGTGTTCACGGCGCTGGAGCGCGGCGGCGGCGTGCCGGCCATCTCCAACGGCTTCATCGCGCTGTGCTTCACCGTGATGCTGACCGACTGGCGCAACACCTTCCTGATGCTGGTGGTGGGCACGCTGGCGGCGGCAGGCGTGTACGAGCTGGTCGACCCCGGCCGGCCGGTCCCGCCCGACCTGCTGGCCCAGGTGCCCGCCTACCTGGTGATCGCGGTGGGCGCCAACCTGTTCAAGTTCTCGACCGAGCAGATCGAGACCGAGCGCAAGCTGCGCGCCACGCAGGCGCTGGCCGGCTCGATCGCGCACGAGCTGCGCTATCCGCTGGCGCGCATCCGCCACAGCCTCGAGGGCATGCAGAAGGTGCTGCCGCCCCCGGGGGCCAGCGGTGCGATGCCGCCGGTGCCCGCGCCCGCGGTCGAGGCGCTGTACCGGCACCTAGCGCAGGGCGAGCAGGCGATCGAGCGGGGCCTGCAGGTGATCTCGATGACGCTCGACGAGGTCAGCGCCCGTCCGCCCGACCCGGCGACCTTCTCCGTGCTGTCGGCCGCCGAGGTGGTCGGCAAGGCGGTGGACGAGTACACCTACGACTCCGAGGAGGCCCGCGGCCGGGTGTCGGTGAACGTGGCCGACGACTTCGAGTTCCGCGGCGACGAGACCGCGTTCCTGTTCGTGCTGTTCAACCTGATCAAGAACGCCCTGTACTACGCCGGGCTGCAGCCGCGCCTGCACGTGCGCATCACGGTGGGCAGCGGGGCGGTGCACGTGCGCGACAACGGCCCGGGCATCCCCGAGCAGCAGCTGGCGCAGCTGTTCCAGCCCTTCCGCTCGACCGGCAAGACCGGCGGCACCGGGCTGGGCCTGGCCTACTGCCAGCGGGTGATGAAGGCCTTCGGCGGCGACATCCGCTGCACGTCGCAGCCGGGCGAGGGCACGCTCTTCACCCTGCGGCTGCCGCCGGTGCCCGAGGCCGACCGCGAGGCGCACCGGGCGCAGGTGCTGCGCGAGGCGCGCACGGTGCTGGCCGGGCGGCGCCTGCTGCTGGTCGAGGACGACGCCGCGCAGCGCCTGACCACCCGGCACAAGCTGCGCCCGCTGGAGCTGCACGTCGACGAGGCTGTCGACGGCCAGCGCGCGCTCGAACTGCTGGCCCGGCATGCCTACGACCTGGTGCTGCTGGACCTGACCATGCCGGTGCTCGACGGCTACCAGCTGGCCCAGCGCATCCGCGGCGGCGAGGTGCCGGCCAACCGCGACGTGCGCATCGTGGCCCACACCAGCGAGCCGGTCCACGTGGCCCGGGTCAAGACCCAGCGCGCCGGCATGGACGGCTTTGTCGCCAAGCCCTGCGAGGCCCTGGCGCTGGCGCGCGGCTTGCAGCGGGTGCTGCAGCAGCGCCCGCCGGGGGCGCAGGCCGGGCAGCTGCGCGGCGCGCGGCTGCTGCTGGCCGACGACAGCGCCTTCAACCGCCGCGCCGTGGGGGCCTGGCTGCGCGAGGCCGGCGCCGAGGTCGCCGAGGCCGACCACGGCGCGGCCGCGCTGGCGCGCCTGCAGGCCGGCGGCATCGACGCCGTGCTCATGGACCTGAACATGCCGGGCCTGGACGGGCTCGAGGCGGCGCGGGCCATCCGCGGCAGCGGCCAGCCCTGGGCCGGCGTGCCGCTGGTGGCGCTCACCGCCCACTCCGACGCGCCCACCATCGAGGCGGCCCGGCGCGCGGGCATGGACGGCTTTTTGGTCAAGCCGGTCGATGCGGCGCAGCTGGTCGAGTCGGTGCGCCACCTGCTGGCCGGCGCGCGCCCGGTGCCGCGTCCCGGCTCGCTGCCGCCCCTGCCGGCGGTCGAGCCGGTGGCCGGCGACGAGCTGCCCCTGCTCAACGAGGGCCGGCTCGCCGGCTACCAGCGCCTGGGCATGCTCGACGAGCTGCTGGCCGACTACCTGCCCGAGATCGACCGCCTGGTGGGCGTGCTCGGCGAGGCCGTGCGCGACGGCCAGCTCGATGCCGCCCGCGACGCCCTGCACGCGCTGCTGGGCATGAGCGGCGAGGCCGGCGCGCAGGCGCTGTACCGCGAGGTGCGCCGGCTGTACGTGCCGGTGCTCGAGGAGCGGCGCTGGCCGCCCGAGGCCGGCTGGCTCGGCCGGCTGCAGGCACTGGCCACGCGCACCTCCGACGCGCTGCGTGCCTATGCGGCGCGGCAGCCGCGCGAGGCGGCCGGCCGCTAGCATCGGCCACCGCCATGCCCGAAGCACGCCGCATCCTGTTCGTCGACGACGAGGCCACCTCGCGCAAGTGGTTCGCGCGCGCCTTCGGCGGCGAGTTCGACATCGCCGTCGCCGCCTCCGGCGAGGAGGCGCTGGCGCAGCTGGCCGCGCCCGGCGCGGGCATCGCCGCCGTCGTCACCGACTACCGCATGCCGGGCATGGACGGCCTGGAGCTGCTGCGCCAGGTGCACCAGGCGCACCGCCACCTGCTGCGGCTGCTGGTCACCGCCTATGCCGAAAAGCAGGTGGCGATCGCCGCGGTCAACCAGGGCCGCGTTTTCCGCCTGCTCGAAAAGCCCCTGGAGGACGCCGCCACACGCGAGGCCCTGCGCGAGGCGCTGGCCACCTACCGGTCCCAGGCGCTGGAGCGCGCCCTCAACGAGGGCCGGGTGTCGGCCCTGCGCGAGACCCTGGGCTTCCTGGCGCACGAGCTGAACACGCCGCTGGCCACCGTGCGCGGCGTGGTCTCCACCATCGCGGGCCGGCTGCGTCCGCCGGTGCCGGGCCTGCCGCCGGGCACCGCGCTGGTCGAGGAACACCACCCGGGCGAGCTGCTCGAGGCGCTGGAGCGCGCCGAACGCCGCGCGCTGTACTGCCAGTCGCTGGTCTCCAGCTTCGTGCAGTCCGCCCGCGATGCCTACCCGGGGCGCGCCAGCCCCTCGGTGTCCGCCTCGGGGCTGCTGCAGTCGCTGCTCGACGAGTTCCCGTTCGAGCACGACGAGCGCTGCTGGGTGGTGGCGCAGGTGCAGCAGGATTTCCGCCTCACCGCACGCCGCGACCTGCTGTACCTGGTGCTGACCACGCTGGCCAAGAACGCGCTGCAGGCGCTGCGCGGGCATCCGCAGCCGCGGCTGCGCATCGAGGCCGGCTGCGAGGCGGCGGGACCCGCACCGCGCGGCTGGATCCGGTTTTCCGACAACGGGCGCGGCATCCCGCCCGAGTTGCTGCCGCGCCTGACGCGCGAGCCGGTGCCCAGCACGCGCGGGGGCAACGGCATGGGCCTGCTGTTCTGCCAGCGCGTGCTGCAGGACGCCGGCGGCCTGGTGGAGGTCGCGTCGCAGCCGGGGCAGGGCACCTGCGTCACCCTGCGCTTCGAGCGCGGCGTCGAGCCGGGCCAGCCCGCCTGAGCGCGCCCGCGCCGCCGGGTTGTCACCGGGGCGACGGGCGCCCGTAACGCGGCCGTTTTGGCCGTAGCATCCGCGTCCGCAACCCCATCCCGGACACCAAGCGCACAAGGAGACCCCATGCTCGGCCTGATGCAACACCAACCCCTGCTGATCTCGTCGCTGATCGAGTTCGCCGACCGCCACCACGGGGACGGCGAGATCGTCTCGCGCCGGGTCGAGGGGGACATCCACCGCTACACCTGGCGCGACGTGGCGCGCCGGTCGCGGCAGGTGGCGCGGGCCCTGGACGGCATGAACCTGCTGTTCTCCGACCGCGTGGCCACGCTGGCCTGGAACGGCTACCGCCACCTCGAGCTGTACTTCGGCGTCTCCGGCTCGGGCCGCGTGCTGCACACCATCAACCCGCGCCTGCATCCCGAGCAGATCGCCTGGATCGCCAACCACGCCGAAGACCAAGTGCTGTGCTTCGACGCCACCTTCCTGCCGCTGGTGCAGGCCGTGCATGCCAAGTGCCCCACCGTCAGGCAGTGGGTGATGCTGTGCGACAGCGGCAAGCTGCCGGCCGACAGCGGCATCCCCGGCCTGGTCGCCTACGAGGACTGGATCGGCGCCCAGCCCACCGACTACGCCTGGCCCAGCTTCGACGAGAACTCGGCCTCGTCCATGTGCTACACGAGCGGCACCACCGGCAACCCCAAGGCGGCGCTGTACAGCCACCGCTCGACCATCCTGCATGCCTACGCGGCCGCGCTGCCCGACGTGATGTCGCTGTCGGCGCGCGACTCGGTGCTGCCGGTCGTGCCGATGTTCCACGTCAACGCCTGGGGCATCCCGTACTCGGCCGCGCTCACCGGCTGCAAGCTGGTGTTCCCCGGCCCCGCGCTGGACGGCAAGTCGGTGTACGAGCTGATCGAGGCCGAGGGCGTGACCTACGCCGCCGGCGTGCCCACCGTGTGGCAGATGCTGCTGGGGCACCTCAAGCCCAACGGGCTGCGCTTTTCCACGCTCAAGCGCACCGTCATCGGCGGCTCGGCCTGCCCGCCGGCCATGATCCACGCCTTCCGCGAGGAGTACGGCGTCGAGGTGCTGCACGCGTGGGGCATGACCGAGATGAGCCCGCTGGGCACGCTGTGCACGCTCAAGAACAAGCACAACGCGCTGCCCGCCGACGAGCAGATGAAGATCCGCCTCAAGCAGGGCCGCGCGATCTACGGCGTCGACCTGAAGATCGTGGGCGAGGGCGGCCAGGAGCTGCCCTGGGACGGCAGGACCTACGGCGACCTGCTCGTCAAGGGCCCGTGGATCGTGCGCGAGTACTTCAAGGGCGAAGGCGGCGACCCGCTGGTGGACGGCTGGTTCCCCACCGGCGACGTCGCCACCATCGACGCCGACGGCTACATGCAGATCACCGACCGCAGCAAGGACGTGATCAAGAGCGGTGGCGAATGGATCAGCAGCATCGACGTCGAGAACATCGCGATGGCGCACCCGTCGGTGGCCATGGCCGCCTGCGTGGGCATGGCGCATCCCAAGTGGGACGAGCGCCCCATCGTCGTGGTCGTCAAGCGTCCCGGCACGGACGTTTCGCGCGAGGAGCTGCTCAAGTTCTACGAAGGCAAGATCGCCAAGTGGCAGGTGCCCGACGACGTGGTCTTCGTCGACGCGATCCCGCTGGGCGCCACCGGCAAGATGCTCAAGACCAAGCTGCGCGAGCAGCTGCGCGACTACAAGCTGCCCAGCGCCTGATGCGTTCGGCGCGCATGTCGCCTCGGCGATAGCGGTGCACCGCGTTCAGGGCATTCCCTGAGCGGTGCACTGCACAAAAACGCTACCGTACGCGGCATTCGCAACCCACAGGAGACATCGATGGAATTCGCGATCCGCCACGTCACCGTCGCTGCCGTGCTCGCCATGGCCGGTGCTGGCTTCGCCCATGCGCAGCAGGCGCCCAAGGCCGGTGCTTCCGCCGCCAAGGCCGCTGCGCCTGCCGCCGCTGCCGCCCCTGCGGCCGCCCCCGCGGCCATGGGTGGCCCGCTCAAGGGCCAGTCCGTTCGCATCGCGTTCATGGACCCGCTGTCGGGTCCCTTCGCCAACGTGGGCCAGAACCAGCTCAAGAGCTGGCAGTTCGCCGCCGAGCAGCTGTCGGGCCGCGCACCCTCGGGCGTGAAGTTCGAGGTCGTGGGCTTCGACAACAAGGGCTCCCCCCAGGAGAGCCTGAACACGCTCAAGGCCGCCATCGACCAGGGCTTCCGCTACGTCACCCAGGGCAACGGCTCGGGCGCCGGCCTGGCCATCCTGGACGCCGTGGCCAAGCACAACGAGCGCAACCCCGGCAAGGAGGTCGTGTACCTCAACTACGCCGCGGTCGACCCCGCGATGACCAACGAGAAGTGCGACTACTGGCACTTCCGCCTGGACGCCGACACCTCCATGAAGATGGAGGCGCTGACCTCCTTCATGAAGGACCAGCCCAAGGTCAAGAACGTCTTCCTGATCAACCAGAACTACTCGCACGGCCAGCAGGTCGCCAGGTACTTCAAGGACCGCATCCAGTCCAAGCGCCCCGACGTCAAGATCGTGGGCGAGGACCTGCACCCGATCGGCCAGGTCAAGGACTTCGCGCCCTACGTGGCCAAGATCAAGCAGTCGGGCGCGGACACCATCGTCACCGGCAACTGGGGCCAGGACCTGACGCTGCTGGTCAAGGCGCTGAACGACGCCGGCCTGAAGATCCCGATGTACACCTACTACGCCCAGGTGACGGGCACGCCCACGGCGCTGGCCGCCGGCGGCGACGGCGAGGTGTACGTGGTGGCCTATGGCCATGCCAACCACACCGGCGAGATCGGCAAGATGGCGGCGGACTTCAAGAAGAAGTTCAACGACGACTACTACACCTACGCCACCTACAACGGCATCAACCTGCTCAACGGCGCGATGGCCAAGGCCGGCTCCACCGACCCGGTCAAGGTCGCCAAGGCGATGGAGAACCTGACGGTCAAGAGCTTCGGCGGCGACGTGCAGATGCGCGCCTCCGACCACCAGCTGCAGCAGTCGATGTACATCACCAAGTGGCAGAAGGCCAAGGCCGGCGAGTACAACGTCGAGAACACCGGCTACACCTTCGTGCAGATCAAGCAGATGGACCCGTACGTGTCCAGCACGCCCACTAGCTGCCAGATGAAGCGCCCGGCGGGCTGACACCCGCCTCCGGAAGCGCAGGTGGTGCCGCGCGGGCGGCCACCTGCCACGAGCCGGGAGCGCGCCTGACCGCGTTCCCGGCTTTTTCTTGTCCGGCACCGTCGAGGTTCCATGGAGTTCTTCACCGTCTCGCTCCTGAACGGCATCAGCTACGGGCTGCTGCTGTTCATGCTCAGTTCCGGCCTCACGCTGATCTTCAGCATGATGGGCGTGCTGAATTTCGCGCACGCCAGCTTCTACATGCTGGGCGCCTACTTCGCCTTCACCGTGGCGCAGCTGGTGGGCTACTGGCCCGCGCTGGTGGTCGCGCCGCTGCTGGTGGGCGTGCTGGGCGCGGCCTTCGAGGTCTACTGCCTGCGCCGGGTGCACAAGTTCGGCCACGTGCCAGAGCTGCTGATCACCTTCGGCCTGAGCTTCATCATCCTGGAGATGGTGCAGCTGGTGTGGGGCACCAGCTCGGTCGACTACCGCGTGCCGGCCCTGCTGTCGGGGCCGCTCTTCACGCTGTACGGCACGCAGTTCCCGCTGTACCGCGGCTTCATGATGCTGGTGGCGGTGCTGATGCTGATCGCCATCTGGCTGCTGCTCACCCGCACCCGCATCGGGCTGGTGATCCAGGCGGCGCTCACGCACCCCGAGACGGTCGAGGCCCTGGGCCACAACGTGCCGCGGGTGTTCATGCTGGTGTTCGGCGGCGGCGCCGCGCTGGCGGGCCTGGCCGGGGTGATCGGCGGCAACGCCTTCGTCACCGAGCCGGGCATGGCCGCCACCGTGGGTTCGGTGATCTTCGTGGTGGTGGTGGTGGGCGGCATGGGCTCGCTGTCCGGCGCCTTCGTCGCCTCGCTGCTGATCGGCATCGTGCAGACCTTCGCGGTGGGCATCGACGCCTCGCTGGTGTGGGCGCTGGGCAAGCTGGGGCTGGCGATCACGCCCGAGACCTTCGGCTGGGCGCTGTGGAAGCTCAAGATCAGCCAGATCGCGCCCATCCTGCCGTACGTGTTCCTGGTGCTGATCCTGATCTTCCGGCCCAAGGGCCTGCTCGGCACGCGGGAGGGTTGAGGCCATGGCACACACGCATTACCAATTCCGGCCGTACAACGTCGGCCGCTGGATCATCTGGACCCTGTTCGCGCTGCTGCTGGCCGTGGCGCCGATGCTGTTCACCAGCTCGCTGTCGCACACGATGCTCAGCCAGATGGGCATCGCGATCATCGTCTGCCTGTCGTACAACATGCTGCTGGGGCAGGGCGGCATGCTGTCCTTCGGCCACGCGGTGTATTCGGGCATGGGCTCGTTCCTGGCCATCCACACGCTGAACCTGGTGAGCAAGGGCAGCCTGCCCATCCCGGTGAGCCTGATCCCCGTGGTGGGTGGCCTGGCCGGCGTGCTGTTCGCGCTGCTGTTCGGCTGGGTGACGACCAAGAAGGCGGCCACGCCGTTCGCGATGATCACGCTGGGCGTGGGCGAGCTGGTGTGGGCCTCGGCGCTGATGTTCCCCGAGTTCTTCGGCGGCGAGGGCGGCATCTCGGGCAACCGGGTCACCGGCGCCAAGCCGCTGGGCATCACCTTCGGGCCGCAGATCCAGCTGTACTACCTGATCGCGGTCTACACCCTGGTGTGCACGGCCCTGATGTTCGCCTTCACCCGCACGCCGCTGGGCCGCATGCTCAATGCGGTGCGCGACAACCCCGAGCGGGTCGAGTTCGTGGGCTACAACACCCAGGTCGTGCGCTACATCGCCTTCGTGATCGCGGCGTTCTTCGCCGGCGTCTCGGGTGGCCTGGCGGCGCTGAACTTCGAGATCGTCACCTCCGAGGTGGTCAGCGGACCGCGCTCGGGCGCCTACCTGCTGTTCACCTTCCTGGGCGGCGCCACCTTCTTCTTCGGGCCGATCATCGGCGCGGTGCTGATGGTGCTGGCCTTCGTGCTGCTGTCCGAGCTCACCAAGGCCTGGCTGCTGTACCTGGGCCTGGTGTTCCTGTTCATGGTGATGTACGCGCCGGGCGGCATCGCCAGCCTGATCATGATGAACCTGCGGGTGGCCTCGTTCGGGCGGCTGCGCGAGCTGTGGGTCAGCTACCTGGCGCTGGGCATCACCGCCCTGGTGGCCCTGCTGGGCGCGGCCGGGATGATCGAGATGGTCTACCACCTCAAGCTCAACCCTGCGCTGGGGCCGCAGCTGCCGTTCCTGGGCGCGACGCTGAACGCCCACGCGGTGGACAGCTGGTTCGCCTGCGGCTTCGTGTTCCTGACCGGCCTGGGCCTGTTCGAGGTGACCCGCCGCCACTTCGTGGCGCAGTGGGGCCGTATCCAGGAAGACATCGAGAAAGAGATCAAGCGCCGGGAGGCCCTCGCATGAGCACCGAATTCGCGCTCGAACTCAAGGACCTGCGCAAGAGCTTCGGCAAGACCGAGATCATCCGCGGCGCCAACCTGCAGGTGCGCGCCGGCGAGCGGGTGGCCGTCATCGGCCCCAACGGCGCGGGCAAGTCCACGCTGTTCAACCTGATCTCGGGCCGCTTCGCGCCCACCAGCGGCGAGGTGCTGCTGGGCGGCCGGCGCATCGACGGCAAGAAGCCGTACGAGATCAACCGCATGGGCCTGTCGCGCAGCTTCCAGATCACCAACATCTTCCCCAAGCTGTCGGTGTTCGAGAACCTGCGCTGCAGCGTGCTGTGGTCGCTGGGCTACCGCTACACCTTCCTGAAGTTCCTGGCCGACCTCGAGGACGCCAACGACCGGGCCGAGGAACTGCTGCACATGATCCGCCTGGACAAGAAGCGCGACGTGCTGGCGATGAACCTCACCTATGCCGAGCAGCGCGCGCTGGAGATCGGCATCACCATCGGCGGCGGCGCAGGCGTGATCCTGCTGGACGAACCCACGGCCGGCATGAGCAAGAGCGAGACCCGGCGCTTCATCGAGCTGATCAAGGAAGTGACCGTGGGCAAGACCCTGCTGACCGTCGAGCACGACATGGGCGTGGTGTTCGGCTTGGCCGACAAGATCGCGGTGGTGGTCTACGGCGAGGTGATCGCCTTCGACACGCCCGAGCGCGTGCGCGCCAACCAGCGCGTGCAGGAGGCCTACCTGGGCTCGCATGTCGCCGACGCGCAGGCGGGGGGCCACTGATGACCATGCTCAAAGTCGAGAACCTGCACGCCTTCTACGGCAAGAGCCACGTGCTGCACGGCGTGCAGTTCGAGGTGCATCCGGGGGAGATCGTGGCCCTGCTGGGCCGCAACGGCTCGGGCCGCTCCACCACGGCCAAGGCCATCATGGGCATGGTCGAGTGCACCGGCCACGTGCACTGGAAGAACCAGCAGGTGCTGGGCCGCAAGCCCTACGAGATCGCCCACCTGGGCATCGGCTACGTGCCCGAAAACCGCGACATCTTCCCCAAGCTCACCGTGCACCAGAACCTGCAGCTGGGCGAGAAGAAGGCGGGGCAGAAGGGCCGCTGGAGCTTCGACGACATGTACGCGATGTTCCCGCGCCTGAAGGAGCGGCAGCACACCGAGGCGGGCGTGCTGTCCGGCGGCGAGCAGCAGATGCTCACGCTGTGCCGCACGCTGATGGGCGACCCCGACCTGATCATCATCGACGAGCCCACCGAGGGCCTGGCGCCCAAGATCGTCGAGCTCGTGGGCGAGTACCTCAAGAAGCTCAAGGAGCGCGGCATCTCGGTGCTGCTGATCGAGCAGAAGCTCACCATCGCGATGGCCATCTCCGACCGCGCGCTGGTGATGGGCCACGGCAGCATCGTGTTCCAGGGCACGCCGGAGTCGCTGCGGGCCGATGCGTACACGCGCAAGGAGTGGCTGGAGGTGTAGTCGCAGGCAAAACGCTGCGCGTTTTCCCTGCGGTTTTTCTGATCAGTTGAGGAAGGACCGGCGAAGCCGGATCCTTCCTCAAGAGGTGTCCGCGCTGCATGCTATTCCGCGCGGACGCCCGCTTTCGCTGCGGTCCTTCGGGCTTTCTCGGGGCCAGTCCCACCCGTGACAAGCGATCATTGCGGCGCAGCATCCCGCTCCTAGAATCGCCGCCGAGCGAACGACCGTTCTTTTTTCGCACCCCTTCCGCATCCTCCCAGGAGACCCCCATGTCGGCTGACTACCAGGTCCACGGCGATGTCGCCGTGATCACGTTGAACAACCCGCCGGTCAACGGCCTGGGCCTGGCCACGCGGCAGGGCATCACGGCCGGGCTGGAGCAGGCGCAGGCCGATCCGGCCGTCAAGGCGATCGTGGTCACGGGCGCCGGCAAGGCGTTCTCGGGCGGTGCGGACATCAAGGAGTTCGGCTCGCCCAAGGCGATCGCCGAACCCAACCTGCTGTCGGTGATCCTGGCGCTGGAGAACACCTCCAAGCCCGTGGTGGCCGCGATCCACTCGGTGTGCATGGGCGGCGGCCTGGAGCTGGCCCTGGGCTGCCACTACCGCGTGGCCGCACCCGGCACCAACGTGGCGCTGCCCGAGGTCAAGCTGGGCCTGATCCCCGGCGCCGGCGGCACGCAGCGCCTGCCGCGCGTGCTGGGCGTGGAGACCGCGCTGAACATGATCGTCTCGGGTGAGCCGGTCAAGAGCGAGATGCTGGCCCAGCTGCCCGGCCAGAAGCTGTTCGACAAGCTGGCCGCCTCGCGCGAGTCGCTGATGGACGAGGCTCTGGCGTTCGCACGCGACGTGGCCGCCAAGGGCGGCGCGCTGCCGCGCGTGCGCGACCTGCCGTGCAAGCACCCGATGGGCGACGCGTACTTCCAGTTCGCGCGCAACATGGTCAAGGGCATGGCCAAGAACTTCCCCGCGCCCGGCAAGTGCGTCGATGCGGTCGAGGCCGCGACGAAGAAGAAGTTCGACGACGGCATGGTCTTCGAGCGCGAGATCTTCATGGCGCTGATGCTCACGCCCGAGAGCCGGGCGCTGCGCCACATCTTCATGGCCGAGCGCGCGGCCTCCAAGATCCCCGACGTGGCCGACGACACCCCCAAGCGCACCATCACCAAGGTGGGCGTGATCGGCGCCGGCACCATGGGCGGCGGCATCTCGATGAACTTCCTGAACGCCGGCATCCCGGTGACCATCCTGGAGATGAAGCAGGAGGCGCTGGACCGCGGCATCGGCACGATCCGCAAGAACTACGAGGCCCAGGTCAAGAAGGGCAAGCTCAAGCAGGACAAGTACGAGCAGCGGATGGCCCTGCTGTCCACCACGCTGAGCTACGACGACCTGAAGGACTGCGACCTGATCATCGAGGCGGTGTTCGAGGAGATGGGCGTCAAGCAGAAGGTGTTCGAGACGCTGGACGCGGTCGCCAAGCCCGGCGCCATCCTGGCGTCCAACACCTCGACGCTGGACGTCGACAAGATCGCGGCCTTCACCAAGCGTCCCCAGGACGTGGTCGGCATGCACTTCTTCAGCCCGGCCAACGTGATGAAGCTGCTGGAGGTGGTGCGCGGCGCCAAGACGGCCAAGGACGTGCTGGCCACCGTCATGGACATCGGCAAGAAGATCAAGAAGACCGCCGTCGTCTCGGGCGTGTGCGACGGCTTCATCGGCAACCGCATGATCGAGCAGTACAGCCGCCAGGCCGGCTTCCTGCTGGACGAGGGCTGCACCCCCGCCCAGGTCGACCGCGCGATCGAGAAGTTCGGCTTCGCCATGGGCCCGTTCCGCATGGGCGACCTGGCCGGCAACGACATCGGCTGGGCGATCCGCAAGCGCCGCGCCACCGAGCGGGCCGAGATGAAGTACAGCAAGACGGCCGACAAGCTGTGCGAGCTGGGCCGCTTCGGCCAGAAGACCGGCGCGGGCTGGTACGACTACCAGGCCGGCAAGCGCGACGCCATCCCCTCCAGGCTGGTCGAGGACATGATCGCCGAGCACCGCAAGTCGCTGGGCATCGAGCCGCGCAGGATCTCCGACGAGGAGATCGTGCAGCGCCTGGTGTTCGCGCTGGTCAACGAGGGCGCGCACATCGTCGAGGAGGGCATCGCCTCGCGCGCCAGCGACATCGACATGGTCTACCTGACCGGCTACGGCTTCCCGATCCACCGCGGCGGCCCCATGCTGTACGCCGACCAGGTGGGCCTGTTCAACGTGATGCAGGCCATGAAGCGCTTCCAGCAGAACCCGCGCGACGACGCCGCGTTCTGGGAACCGGCGCCGCTGATCAAGAAGCTGGTCGCCGAGGGCAAGGGGTTCAGCGGCTGATCGCCGCACGGGGGCAGGGCAAGGGCCCGCCCTCGTCGTCCCCGCTCAGGCGGGGACCCACAGTCACCTCCGCCGCCTCCACGCATCCCCGATGTCCAAGCGCCTCCTCCTCGGCCTGCTGGCCCTGCTCGCCGTGCTGGCCGCCGCCGTGGCAGCCAACACGCTGCGCCAGGGCTCGCGCCAGCTGCAGGTGCCGCCCGCACCGGTGGTGCAGGTGGACGAGGCTGCCGTGGCCGACACCCTGGCCGCCCTGGTGCGGCTGCGCACGGTGTCGGTGGTGGGCGAGCCGCAGGCCAACGCCGACCAATTCCGGGCGCTGCATGCCGAACTGCAGAAACGATTCCCGCGCGTGCATGCGTCGCTGCAGCGCGAGGTGGTGGGCGACTTCAGCCTGCTGTACACGTGGAAGGGGAGCGATCCGTCTGCCCGGCCCGTGGCCCTCATGGCGCACCACGACGTGGTGCCGGTCGCACCGGGCACCGAGTCGGCTTGGACCGTGCCGGCCTTCGAGGGACGCATCGCCGACGGGCATGTCTGGGGCCGCGGCACCTGGGACGACAAGGGCAACCTGGTCGCGCAGCTGCAGGCGATCGAGACGCTGCTGGCCGCGGGCCACCAGCCCCGCCGCACCATCGTGCTGGTCTCGGGCGCCGACGAGGAGCTGGGCGGCCTGCGCGGCGCGGCCGAGATCGTCAAGCTGCTGAAGGCGCGTGGCCAGCGCTTCGAATTCGTGATCGACGAGGGCCTGGTGCTCACCGAGGGCGTGGTGCCGGGCCTGCAGGCCCCCGCCGCCCTGGTGGGCGTCGCCGAGAAGGGCTACATCACGGTGCAGCTGACGGCCAAGGCCGCGCCCGGCCACGGCTCGATGCCGCCGCCGGCCGGCACCAGCGCCATTGCCAAGCTGTCGGCCGCGCTGCAGCGGCTGGACCAGGACCAGTTCAAGCCCGCGCTGCAAGGCGTGGCGCGCGAACTGTTCGACACGCTGGCGCCCGAGATGGGCGGGCTGCAGCGGGTGGTGCTGTCCAACCTGTGGCTGACCAGGCCGCTGGTCGAGGCGCAGCTGGCCAAGGCGCCCTCCACCAACGCCATGCTGCGCACCACCACGGCCCTGACGATGGTGAACGCCGGCAACAAGTTCAACGTCATTCCCGGCCAGGCCCAGGCGGTGCTGGACTTCCGCATCCTGCCGGGCGACACCCGCGAGGACGTGCTGCGCCACGTGCGTGCGCGCGTGGGCCCCGACGTCGAGGTGCAGGCCGTCGGCGGCAGCACCGACCCCACGCCGGTCACGCCCACCGATGCGGCCTCGTACCGGCACCTGGAGCGCACGCTGCGCGCGCTGTTTCCCGACACCGTGGTCGCGCCCGCCCTGTACGTGGCCGGCTCCGATTCGCAGCACTTCGTTCCCATCGCCGACGCCATCTACCGCTTCTCGCCGATCCGTGCCACGCCGGCCGACCTGCCGCGCCTGCACGGCACGAACGAGCGCATCTCCATCCGCAACCTGGCCGAGCTGGTGCGCTTCTACCACCAGCTGCTGGCCGGGCTCGACGTTCCCGCCACCTGATTTCCTTGTCCGAAAGGCCCTTGCCATGACCAACGCTGTCATCGTCTCCACCGCCCGCACCCCCCTGACCAAGAGCTGGAAGGGCGCGTTCAACATGACGCACGGCGCCACGCTGGGCGGCCATGCCGTCAAGCACGCGGTGCAGCGCGCCGGCATCGACCCGGGCGCGATCGAGGACGTGCTCATGGGCTGCGCCAACCCCGAGGGCGCCACCGGCTCGAACATCGCGCGCCAGATCGCGCTGATGGCCGACCTGCCCATCACCGTCTCGGGCGTGACCGTCAACCGCTTCTGCTCCTCGGGCCTGCAGACCATCGCGATGGCAAGCCAGCGCGTGATCGCCGGCGAGGGCGACGTCTACGTGGCCGGCGGCGTCGAGAGCATCTCCTGCGTGCAGCAGGAGATGAACCTGCACATGCTCAAGGACCTGGACCTCGAGAAGAAGAAGCCCGAGATCTACTGGAACATGCTGCAGACGGCCGAGCAGGTGGCCAAGCGCTACGGCATCAGCCGCGACGTGATGGACGAGTACGGCGCCGCCAGCCAGCAGAAGGCCTGCGCCGCCCAGGCCGCCGGCAAGTTCAACGACGAGATCGCGCCCATCACCGTCAAAGCCGGCGTCGCCGACCCCGTCATGGGCCTGCGCACCAAGGAAGTGACCGTCGACCGCGACGAAGGCCTGCGCGAGGGCACGACCAAGGAAGGCATCTCCGGCATCAAGCCCGCCATCCCTGGCGGCGTGATCTCGGCCGGCAACGCCAGCCAGTTCTCCGACGGCGCCGGCGCCTGCGTGGTGGTCAGCGAGGCCTACGCCAGCACCCACAACCTCAAGCCCATCGGCCGGTTCCTGGGCTTCGCGGTGGCGGGCTGCGAGCCCGACGAGATGGGCATCGGCCCGGTGTTCGCCGTGCCCAAGGTGCTCAAGAAGCTGGGCCTGACCGTGCAGGACATCGACCTGTGGGAGCTGAACGAGGCGTTCGCGGTGCAGGTGCTGTACTGCCGCGACAAGCTGGGCATCCCGGCCGACCGCCTGAACGTCAACGGCGGCGCCATCGCCGTCGGCCACCCCTACGGCGTGTCGGGCCAGCGCCTGACCGGCCATGCCCTGATCGAAGGCAAGCGCCGCGGCGCCAAGCGCGTCTGCGTGACCATGTGCATCGGCGGCGGCATGGGTGCCGCCGGCGTGTTCGAAGTCCTGTAAGTCCCCCGGCCCGCCCGCGGGCGGGCCTCCAGCGAGCCTGCCCGCATGTCCCTGCGTCCCACCCTCGACTTCCTGCTGTACGACTGGCTGCACGCCGAGCGGCTGCAGGAACGCGCCCGCTACGCCGACCACTCGCGCGAGACCTTCGACGCGGTGCTGGACACCTGCGAGCGCATCGCCCGCGACAAGTACGCGCCGTTCAACCGGCTGGTCGACACCGAGGAGCCGCGCGCCGTCGACGACGGGCAGGGCGGCCTGAAGGTGGTGCTGCCCCAGGCGACGCACGAGGCCCACAAGGCCTACGTGGCGTCGGGCATGGTCAGCGCCGCGCAGGACTACGAGGAGGGCGGCATGCAGCTGCCCTACACGATCGAGGCGGCGGCCAATGCCTTCTTCGCGGTGGCCTCGGTCAGCATCGGCTCCAGCCTGCTGACCAAGGGCAACGCCAACCTGCTGATGGTGCACGGCACCGAGATGCAGAAGCAGGTGTTCGCGCGCAACGAGTTCGCCGGCCGGTTCACCGGCACCATGTGCCTGTCGGAGCCGCAGGCCGGCTCCTCGCTGTCGGACATCACCACCCGGGCCACGCCCGACGGGGCGGACTTCGAGCGCGACCCGCTGGGTCCGCGCTTTCGCCTCAAGGGCAACAAGATGTGGATCTCGGCCGGCGAGAACGAGCTGGGCGAGAACATCGTCCACCTCGTGCTGGCCAAGATCCCGGGTCCCGACGGCAAGCTGATCCCGGGCACGCGGGGCATCTCGCTGTTCATCGTGCCCAAGAAGCTGGTGGGCACGGACGGGCAGCTGACCGGCGAGCGCAACGACGTGGCGCTGGCCGGCCTGAACCACAAGCTGGGCTGGCGCGGCACGACCAACACGCTGCTGAACTTCGGCGAGGGCACCTATCCCGTGCGGGGTGGGGCGGGCGCGATCGGCTACCTGGTGGGCAAGCCGCACGAGGGCCTGCGCTGCATGTTCCACATGATGAACGAGGCCCGCATCGGCATCGGCATGGCGGCCACGGCGCTGGGCCTGGCCGGCTACCAGGCCTCGCTCGACTACGCGAAGAACCGGCCCCAGGGCCGGCCGGTGGGCCCGGCGGGCAAGGACCCCGCGCAGCCGCAGGTGCGCATCGTCGAGCACGCCGACGTCAAGCGCATGCTGCTGGCGCAGAAGTCGTATGGCGAGGGCGCCCTGGCGCTGATGCTGTACTGCGCGCTGCTGGTCGACGAGCAGAAGACCGGCACGCCCGAGCAGGCCGACGAGGCCCGGCTGCTGCTGGAGGTGCTCACGCCCATCGCCAAGAGCTGGCCCAGCGAGTGGTGCCTGGAGGCCAACTCGCTGGCCATCCAGGTGCACGGCGGCTACGGCTACACGCGCGACTTCCCGGTCGAGCAGTACTGGCGCGACAACCGCCTGAACATGATCCACGAGGGCACCCACGGCATCCAGGCCGCGGACCTGCTGGGCCGCAAGGTGCTGATGGAGGGCGGCAAGGGCCTGCAGCTGGTGGCCGGCCGCATCAACGCCACGATCGAGCGGGCCCTGCAGCGCGCCGACCTGGCCGAGGACGCGACGGCGCTCGCGCAGGCCCTGCAGCGCGTGGGGGCCGCCACCCGCGCGGCCTGGGCCACTGGTGACGCCAGCGCCGCGCTGGCCAATGCCGTGCCCTACATGCAGGCCTTCGGCCACGTGGTGCTGGCCTGGATCTGGCTGGACCTGATGCTCACCGTGCCGGCCGCCGCCGCCGGGCGCAGCCCGATGCAGGTGGGCCGGCTGCAGGCCGGCCGCTACTTCTTCCGCTACGAGCTGCCCAGGGTCGCCGCCTGGCTGCCGGTGGTGGAGAGCCGCGACACCACCTGCCTGGACATGCCCGAGGACGCGTTCTGAGCCCATGGCCTCCGCCCGCACGCTCGCCTGGCTGGACCGCGCCGTGTGGACCCTGGTCTACGGCGGCCTGCTCACGCTGGTGCTGGGCATCGCCACTGGCGGCAGCCACCGCATCGCGGGCTGGTCGCTCGGCACCGTCGGCGGCATCGCCGCCGTCGCCGGCGTGCTGCTGATCTGGGTGCGCGCGCGCCTGCACGACCCTTCCGACACCCCATCCCCACGGAGACACGAATGACCCGCACCGTCCAGCAACTCTTCGACCTGACGGGCAAGACCGCCCTGGTGACCGGCGGCTCGCGCGGCCTGGGCCTGCAGATCGCGCACGCGCTCGGCGAGGCCGGCGCGAAGATCATGCTGACCTCGCGCAAGGCCGGCGACCTGGAGGAGTCGGCCGCCGAACTGCAGGCCGCCGGCATCGACGCGCGCTGGATCGCGGCCGACGCCTCGAAGGAGGAGGACATCCGCCGCATGGCCGACGAGACCCTGCAGCGCATGGGCGACGTCCACATCCTGGTGAACAACGCCGGCGCCGCCTGGGGCGCCCCGGCCGAGGACCACCCGGTGGAGGCCTGGGACAAGCTGATGAACCTGAACGTGCGCGGCTATTTCATCCTCAGCCAGCACATCGCCAAGAAGTCGATGATCCCAGCCCGCTCGGGCCGCATCATCAACATCGCGTCCATCGCCGGGCTGGGCGGCAACCCGCCCGAGATGCAGACCCTGGCCTACAACACCTCCAAGGGCGCGGTCATCAACTTCACCCGCGCTCTCGGCTGCGAGTGGGGCCGCCACGGCATCACCGTCAACGCGATCTGCCCGGGCTTCTTCCCGAGCAAGATGACCATGGGCACGCTCGAGCGCCTGGGGGAGGACAAGCTGGCCGCGCACGCGCCGCTGCGCCGGCTCGGCGACGACGAGGACCTCAAGGGCACCGCGGTGCTGTTCGCCTCGGACGCCGGCAAGCACATCACCGGCCAGTGGCTGGCGGTCGACGGCGGCGTCTCGGTGATCACGGGTGGCTGAGCGCGTGGGCGATTCCGTCAGCACCACCTTCGGCGCGCGCATCCCGTTCGTCTCGCTGCTCGGCTTCGAGCTCGAGCTGATGGAGGGCGGGCGGTCGCGCCTGGCCTGGGACCCGAAACCCGAGCACCTGAACTCCTTCGACGTGGTGCACGGCGGCGGCGTGATGACGCTGCTGGACGTCACCATGGCGGTGGCCGCGCGCAGCGTCGACCGCGCGCTGGGCGTGGTCACCATCGAGATGAAGACCAGCTTCATGCGCCCGTCCACCGGCCGCATCACCGGCGAGGGCCTGCTGCTGCACCGTACCGCCACCATGGCCTTCGTCGAGGCCAAGGTGCTGGACGCGAACGGCCAGGCCTGCGCCCATGCCACCGGCACCTTCAAGTACGTCAAGCGGCTGCCCACGGGGCCGACCTCCACGCAGCCGCTGAACGTCCCCACCGACTGACCCCACCGACACCCACCAGGAGACCGCCATGCCCGCCAACCGCCAGATCGTGCTCGACAACCGCCCCACCGGCGAGGTCACGCCGTCCAACTTCAAGCTGGTCACCACCGAGACGCCCGCGCTGCAGGACGGCCAGGTGCTGGTGCGCCACCACTTCCTCAGCCTCGACCCCTACATGCGCGGCCGCATGAACGAGGGCAAGAGCTACGCCCAGCCGCAGCCGCTGGGCGAGGTGATGATCGGCGGCACCGTCGGCGAGGTGGCCGATAGCCGGCACCCCAAGTTCAAGGCCGGCGACCGGGTCGTGGGCATGGGCGGCTGGCAGGAGTTCAGCGTGGTCGACGCCAACCAGCCCGGCGCGCTGCGCAAGGTGGACACCACCCACGTGCCGCTGTCGCATTACCTGGGCGCGGTCGGCATGCCCGGCGTGACCGCCTGGTACGGGCTGGTGAAGATCATCGATCCCAAGCCCGGCCAGACCGTGGTGGTCAGCGCCGCCAGCGGCGCGGTGGGGAGTGCGGTCGGCGCGCTGGCCAAGGTGCGCGGCGCCCGTGCCGTGGGCATCGCGGGCGGGCCGGACAAGTGCCGCTACGTGACCGACGAACTGGGCTTCGACGCCTGCATCGACTACAAGGAGCACAAGGACGCCCACTCGCTTTCCAAGGCGCTCAAGCAGGCCTGCCCCGACGGCATCGACGGCTACTTCGAGAACGTGGGCGGCATGTGCCTGGACGCGGT
Organism: Comamonadaceae bacterium; assembly: GCA_027484575.1. Classification (GTDB taxonomy): domain Bacteria; phylum Pseudomonadota; class Gammaproteobacteria; order Burkholderiales; family Burkholderiaceae_C; genus Ramlibacter. The sequence continues at coordinate 199,417 of JAIXSQ010000004.1, read as the reverse complement.
GATGCTGCGCGCCAACGCGTTCTCGCGCATCGCCATGTGCGGCATGATCGCCGGCTACGACGGCCAGCCGATCCCCATGCAGTTCCCGCAGCTGATCCTGGTGAACCGCATGCGCATCGAGGGCTTCATCGTCAGCGAGCACATGGAGGTCTGGGCCGACGCCCTCAACGAGCTGGGCCAGCTGGTGGGCAGCGGCAAGCTGCGGCCGCGCGAGAGCGTGGCGCAGGGCCTGGACAGCGCGCCCGAGGCCTTCATCGGCCTGCTCAAGGGCCGCAATTTCGGCAAGCAGCTGGTCAAGCTGGCCTGATCCCGCGGCGCCCGCCGGCGCCGCACCGCACGGGGAGTCCGCCATGTCCGCCCTGGTCACGCACGATGTGCTCAACCAGCCCGAGCCGCTGGTCGATGCCGACCTGTACGCCGGCAACGCGGGGCTGCAGGCCGCGCTGCGGCTGAACGCCCCCGGCCTGGACACCGCGCCCCTGCAGGCGCTGGGCCGGCTGGTGGGCAGCGCCGCTATGCAGGGCCACGCCCGGCTGGCCAACGTGCACGGCCCGCAGCTGCGCAGCCACGACCGGCAGGGCCGGCGCCTCGACGAGGTCGAGTTCCACCCCAGCTACCACGCGCTCATGCACGCGGCCGTCGGCGCCGGGCTGCACGGCACGCCGTGGGCCGGCGGCGCCGACGCCCACGTGCTGCGGGCGGCCGGCTTCATGCTGTTCACCGAGCTGGAGCCCTCGGTGCTCTGCCCGGTGTCGATGACCTATGCGGTCACGCCGGCGCTGCGGGCCAACGCTGCGCTGTCGGCCGACTGGGGGCCGCGGCTGGTCTCGCGCAGCTACGACCCGGCCACCGCGCCCTGGCACGCCAAGGCCGGCGTGACCATGGGCATGGGCATGACCGAGAAGCAGGGCGGCTCCGACGTGCGGGCCAACACCACGATGGCAGTGCGCGAGGGCGACGATGCCTGGGGCAGCCGCTGGCGCATCACCGGCCACAAGTGGTTCTTCTCGGCGCCGCAGTGCGACGCCCACCTGGTGCTGGCGCAGGCGCCCGCGGGGCTGTCGTGCTTCTTCGTGCCGCGCCTGCTGGGCGACGGCAGCCGCAACGGCATCCGGGTGCAGCGGCTCAAGGACAAGCTGGGCAACCGCGCCAACGCCAGCTCCGAGGTCGAGTTCCACGGCGCCACCGGCTGGCTGGTGGGCGACGAGGGCCGGGGCGTGCCGCAGATCCTCGAGATGGGCATGCTGACCCGGCTGGACTGCGCGCTGGGCACCGCCGGCCTGATGCGGCAGGCGCTGTCGCTGGCCATCGACCACACGGCGCAGCGCCAGGCCTTCGGCAAGCGGCTGGCCGAGCAGCCGCTGATGCGCAACGTGCTGGCCGACCTGGCGCTGGAGAGCGAGGCGGCCACCGCGCTGGCGATCCGGCTGGCCCGCGCCTTCGACCGCCGCGACGACCCGTTCGAGGCGGTGATGGCGCGGCTGCTCACGCCGGTGGCCAAGTTCTGGGTCTGCAAGCGCGGCAGCCACTTCGCCCAGGAGGCGATGGAATGCCTGGGCGGCAACGGCTACGTGGAGGAGGGCGGCGAGGGCGTGATGGCCCGCATCTACCGCGAGATGCCGCTGAACTCGATCTGGGAGGGCGCCGGCAACATCATGGCGCTCGACCTGCTGCGCGCGCTCAGGAAGGCCGATGCCGCCGCGGCGCTCGCCCAGGAGCTGGCCCCCGCGCGCGGCGCCCATCCGGCCCTCGACCGGCTCGCGGCCGCGCTGCCGGCGCGCATCGAGGCCATGGCCACCGAGGGCGAGGCCCGGCGCCTGGCCCAGGACGTGGCGCTCGCCATGCAGGCCGCGCTCCTCGCCCGATCCGCCCCCGCCGCCGTGGTCGATGCGTTCTGCGCCTCGCGCCTGGGCGGCGACTGGGGCCAGGCCTTCGGCATGCTGCCGGGGGCCGCCGACCTCGATGCCATCGTCGCGCGGGCCCGCCCGCGCTGAAGGAGTTCCCATGGCCGTGACCCCGCAGCTGATCCTGCACCACTATCCCGAGTCGCCGTTCTCCGAGAAGGTCCGCCTGGTGCTGGGCGCCAAGCAGCTGGCCTGGCATTCGGTGCGCGTGCCCTCGGTCTCGCCCAAGCCGGACGTGGTGGCGCTGACCGGCGGCTACCGCCGCACGCCGTTCCTGCAGGTCGGTGCCGACATCTACTGCGACACGGCCCTGATCTGCGACGTGCTCGAGCACGTGCAGCCCGAGCCGGCCCTGTACCCGCCGCACCTCAAGGGCGCGGCCCGCATCCTGGCGCAGTGGGCCGACACCACGCTGTTCTGGGCGGCGATGGCCTACAACATCCAGCCGCGCTCGGCGGCCGGGCTGTTTCCCAGCGAGGAGATCGCCCGGGTCTTCCTGGCCGACCGCCAGGCCATGCGGCACAACCAGACGCAGCTGCGGCCCCAGGATGCCGCCAGCGCCTACCGCTCGTACCTGCGCCGGCTGGCCCACATGGCCGACGAGCACGACTTCCTGTTCGGCGCCCAGCCCTGCGTGGCCGACTTCTCGGCCTACCACCCGCTGTGGTTCACGCGGCACCGCGTGCCGGCCATGGCCGGCATCCTGCAGCCCACGCCCTCGCTGCTCGAGTGGATGGACCGGATGGCCGCCATCGGCCACGGCCGCTTCGACAAGCTCACGCCCGAGGCCGCGATCACCGTCGCCGCCAACGCGGAGCCGGCGGCGCCGGGCGACAACCTCCTGGTGGACAGCGCGTTCCAGGACGACCACGGCATCGCGCTGGGCGACGAGGTCACCATCGCGCCCGAATCCTTCGGTCCCGAGGCCACGGTCGGCGTGCTCGTGGCCGCCACCCGCACCCACTACAGCCTGCGCCGCACCGACCCGCGCGCAGGCACCGTGCATGTGCATTTCCCCCGCATCGGCTACGTGCTGAGAAAGGCAAGCTCCCCATGATTCCGGACTTCAAGGGCAAGACCGCGGTGCTCACCGGCGCCGGCTCGGGCTTCGGGCTCGAATGCGCCCGCATCGGCGCGCGCCTGGGCATGCAGCTGGTGCTGGTCGACGTGCAGCAGGACGCGCTGGACCAAGCAGCCGCCGAGATGCAGGCCGCCGGTTGCCAGGTGCTGGCCCGGCGCGTCGACGTGTCCAAGGCCGCCGAGATGGAGCAGCTGGCCGCCGCCGTGCGCGAGCGCTTCGGCGCGCCGCACTTCGTCTTCAACAACGCCGGCGTGGGCGCCGGCGGTCTGGTCTGGGAGAACACCCTGGCCGACTGGGACTGGGTGCTGGGCGTCAACCTGATGGGGGTGGTGCACGGCGTGCGCCTGTTCACGCCCATGATGGTCGAGGCCGCGCAGCGCGACCCGGCGTACCAGGGCCACATCGTCAACACCGCCAGCATGGCCGGCCTGCTCACGGCCCCCAACATGGGCATCTACAACGTGAGCAAGCATGCGGTGGTCGCGCTCACCGAGACGCTGTACCAGGACCTGCGCCTGGTGACCGACCAGGTCTCGGCCAGCGTGCTGTGCCCGTACTTCGTGCCCACCGGCATCAGCCAGAGCCACCGCAACCGGCCGGGCGAGCTGCCGGCCGCCAGGCCCACGCGCAGCCAGCTGATCGGCCAGGCCATGAGCGACAAGGCGGTCAGCTCGGGCAAGGTCAGCGCGGCCGAGGTGGCGCAGAAGGTGTTCGACGCCATCGCGGCGGACAGCTTCTACGTCTACAGCCATCCCAAGGCGCTGGGCAACGTGCGCACGCGCATGGAGGCCATCGTCGACGGCCGCAACCCGCCCGACCCGTTCCAGGAACGGCCGGACATCGGCGTGGCGCTGCGCCAAGCCCTGCGCGAGGGTTGAGGCGCGTGGCGGCCGCCGCCGGCTGCTGCCTGGTCGGCACGGCGATCGGACGGATCGGGCTGGCGTGGACGGCCGACGGCCGCATCCACGCGGTGCAGCTGCCCGAGGCCGACGATGCGGCCACGCTGGCGCGGCTGCGCCGGCGCGCGGTTGCCGCGCCCGAGGCGCAGCCCCCGCCGGTGGTGCAGGCCGTGGCCACGAGGCTGCAGGCCGCGCTGGCGGGCCAGCCGGATCCGCTGTGCGACGTGGTGCTCGACGAGGACGGCATCCCGGCGTTCGCGCGCCGGGTCTACGCCGCCGCCCGTGCCATCCCGCCCGGCCAGGTGCGCCGCTACGGCGAGCTGGCCGCGCAACTGGGCGCTCCTGGGGCGGCCCGCGCCGTCGGGCAGGCGCTGGGCGCCAACCCCTATGCGCCGCTGGTGCCCTGCCACCGCATCTTGGCCGCCGGGGGCGGGGCCGGCGGTTTCTCGGCGACCGGGGGCACCCGCACCAAGCTGCGCCTGCTGCAGATCGAAGGCGCGCGCCTGGGCGGGGCGGGGCAGGGCGCCGGGCTGTTCGACGTCTAGCGGCTCAGACGCGCTCGCGCGGCACGCCGGCGGCGGGCGCCTGCGGCTGCACGTGGACGGTCTCGGGCCGCCGCTCCAGCACCGCCGGCTCGGCCACCCGCTGCGGGCGCCCGTCCAGCCGGCGTTCCAGCTCCGTCAGGCGCGAGGTGAGCAGGTGGTACATCTGCTCGATCTGGCTGCGCAGCTCGCGCTGGTGCAGCGACAGCGTCTTGTCCATCTCGGTCGCCGCGATGGTCTCGCGCTGCTTCTCGTCGCGCAGGTGCTGGTCCAGCAGCATGCGCAGGTCGGTGAAGCGCGAGGCCTCGGCCTTGTCGGCCAGCTCGCGCTGGGCATGCAGCGCCTTGGCATGCTGGCGCGATTCGAGCAGCGCGCGGGTGCGCACCGAGGCCAGGCTGGCGGCGAACACCACCAGGGTCAGGCCCAGCAGGGTCAGCAGGATCAGGCCGAGCGGCGCCTGCGACTGCAGGACGCCGAAGTTCAGCAGGGTGGGGCGGGTGATCTCGCTCCAGTTCTGGTAGGCGAAGCCGGCGATGGCCAGCACCGCCAACACCAGCAGCAACAGTCGGGCGCGCATGTGTGTCCTCCGGACGACAGGTGATGCGACCGATTCTGGGAAGCGCCGCCGGGCCTGCCGTGTCAGCGGACAACCCGTCGGGCTGTGCGGGACCCCTGTGGCACACTCGCCCGCCGTTCCCGGGCTGGCCCGTCCGTTTCCGCACTCCCGCATGACCAAGATCACCCGGCAGATCGCTGCCGAACTCCACGTCGCCGAAGCCCAGGTGCAGGCCGCCGTCGACCTGCTCGACGGGGGCGCCACGGTGCCCTTCATCGCCCGTTACCGCAAGGAGGCCACCGGCGGCCTCGACGACGCCCAGCTGCGCGCGCTGCAGGAACGCCTGGTCTACCTGCGCGAGCTCGAGGACCGGCGCGCGGCCGTGATCCGCAGCGTGCAGGAGCAGGGCAAGCTCACGCCCGAACTGCAGGCCGCGCTGGAAGCCGCGCCGACCAAGCAGGAGCTGGAAGACCTGTACCTGCCGTACAAGCCCAAGCGCCGCACCAAGGGGCAGATCGCCCGCGAGGCCGGCATCGAGCCGCTGGCCGACCTGCTGCTGGCCGATCCCGGCCGCGATCCCGCGCTCGAAGCCCAGGCCTACGTGAAGGCCGAGAAGGGCGAGGGCGGCGAGGACTTCACCACCGTGCCCGCGGTGCTGGACGGCGTGCGCGACATCCTGTCCGAGCGCTGGGCGGAGGAGCCGGCGCTGGTGCAGTCGCTGCGCGAATGGCTGTGGGCCGAGGGCCTGCTCAAGAGCAAGCTGGCCGCCGGCAAGGACGAGAACCACCCCGACATCGCCAAGTTCCGCGACTACTTCGACTACGACGAGCCGATCGGCCGGGTGCCCTCGCACCGCGCGCTGGCGGTGTTCCGCGGCCGCCAGCTGGAGATCCTGGACGCCAAGCTGGCGTTGCCGGTCGAACCCGAGCCGGGCAAGCCGTCCATCGCCGAAGGCCGCATCGCCGTGCAGCTGGGCTGGAGCCACCAGGGCCGCCCCACCGACGACCTGCTGCGCAAGTGCGTGGCCTGGACCTGGCGCGTGAAGCTGTCGCTGTCGCTGGAGCGCGACCTGTTCGCCCGCCTGCGCGAGGACGCCGAGAAGGTGGCGATCAAGGTGTTCGCCGACAACCTGCGCGACCTGCTGCTGGCGGCGCCGGCCGGCCCCAAGGTCGTGATGGGCCTGGACCCCGGCATTCGCACCGGCGTGAAGGTGGCGGTGTGCGATGCCACGGGCAAGCTGGTGGAGACCGCCACCGTGTTCCCGCACGAGCCCCGCCGCGACTGGGACGGCTCGCTGCACACGCTGGAGCGGCTGTGCCGCAAGCACGGCGTGCAGCTGGTGGCCATCGGCAACGGCACCGCCAGCCGCGAGACCGACAAGCTGGCCGCCGACCTGGGCAAGCGCGTCGAGGGCCTGGTGCGGGTGGTGGTGAGCGAGGCCGGCGCCTCGGTCTATTCGGCCAGCGAGTACGCGACCGCCGAGCTGCCCGACGTGGACGTGAGCCTGCGCGGCGCCGCCAGCATCGCGCGCCGCCTGCAGGACCCGCTGGCCGAGCTGGTCAAGATCGACCCCAAGTCCATCGGCGTGGGCCAGTACCAGCACGACGTGAACCAGTCGGAGCTGGCCCGCATGCTCGACGCGGTGGTCGAGGACTGCGTCAACGCGGTGGGCGTGGACCTGAACACGGCCAGCGTGCCGCTGCTCACGCGCGTCTCGGGCCTGTCGCCCGCGGTGGCCAAGGCCGTGGTGCGCCGGCGCGAGGCGCACGGCGCCTTCCGCTCGCGCCAGCAGCTGCTGGAGGTCTCGGGCCTGGGCCCCAAGACCTACGAGCAGTCGGCCGGCTTCCTGCGCATCCGCGACGGCGACAACCCGCTGGACATGACCGGCGTGCACCCCGAGACCTACCCGGTGGTCGAGCAGATGCTGGCCAGGACAGGCAAGCCGGTGCAGGAGCTGATGGGGCGCGCCGAGATGCTGCGGACGCTGCGGCCCGAGCTGTATGCCAACGCGCAGTTCGGCGTCATCACCGTCAAGGACATCCTCAAGGAGCTGGAAAAGCCCGGCCGCGACCCGCGCCCGGAGTTCAAGGTGGCGCGCTTCAACGAGGGCGTCGAGGACATCGCCGACCTGCGCGAAGGCATGCTGCTCGAGGGCACCGTGAGCAACGTGGCCCAGTTCGGCGCCTTCGTGGACCTGGGCGTGCACCAGGACGGCCTGGTGCACGTGAGCCAGCTGGCGAACCGCTTCGTCAGCGACGCGCGCGAGGTGGTCAAGACCGGCGACATCGTCAAGGTCAAGGTGCTCGAGGTCGATGCGGCCCGCAAGCGCATCAGCCTGACCATGAAGCTCGATGCCCAGCCCGGCGCGCGCCGCGACGGCCCGCGCGAGAACCGCTACGAGGGCGCCGGCCGCGGCCAGCGCGCGCCGGCCAACCCGCAGCTGAACACCGCGATGGCCGGTGCCTTCGCCAAGCTGCAGCAGCCGCGCAAGTAGGGCCATGGCCGCCACGCCCGCCCTGCGCATCCACGCCGGCCCCCGGGCCCGGCGCCACATCGCGCAGCACGGCCTGCGGCCGCAGGACATCGCCGTGGTGCCCGGCGCGGCCGGCGGGCCCAAGGGCCTGGTGCTCGGGCCGCTGGATCGCTTCGTGTTCGGCCGCTGGCTGCCGCAGTCCGCGCAGCCGGTGCACCTGGTGGGCGCCTCGATCGGCGCCTGGCGCATGGCCACCGCCTGCCTGGACGACTGCGTGGCGGCCTTCGAGCGGCTGGAACGCGACTACATCGCGCAGGACTACGAGCCCGAGCCGGGCCGCAGGATGCCCAGCGCCCGGCAGGTCAGCGAGCGTTTCGCGGCCAACCTCCAGGCCTTCTATGGCGGCAGGCTGGGCCAGGTGCTGCAGCACCCGCGCTTTCGCGTGCACATCGTCACCTCGCGCGGTCGCCACCTGCTCAACCGCGAGCACCGCGTGCGCACGCCCCTGGGCTACCTGGGCGCCTGGCTGTGCAACGGCGCGCACCGGCGGGCGCTGGGGCTGTGGCTCGAGCGGGTGGTGTTCTCCAGCGGTCCGCAGGACGCCGCCCTGCCGTTCGACGACGCCGACTTCCGCACCCGCCGGGTGGCGCTGGACGAGGCCAACTTCCAGCCGGCCCTGCAGGCCAGCTGCTCGATCCCGTTCGTGCTGCAGGCCGTGCACGACATCCCGGGGGCACCGTCGGGCGCGTACTGGGACGGCGGGATCACCGACTACCACCTGCACCTGGACTACGCCAGCCGCCATCCCGACGGGCTGGTGCTGTACCCGCACTTCCAGCAGGCGGTGGTGCCGGGCTGGCTGGACAAGGCCTGGCGCTGGCGGCACGGCGCCACGCCCTTCCTGGACAGCACGGTGGTGCTCGCGCCCGACCCGCAGTGGGTGCGCGAGCGGCTGCCCGGCGGCAAGCTGCCCGACCGCACCGACTTCACCCGCTACGGCACGGACCTGGCCGCCCGCATGGCCGCCTGGCGCGCCGGCACGGCCGCGGCGCGGCAGCTGGCCGACGAGTTCGAGGCCTGGCTGGCCGGCGGCTGCGACCCGTCGCGGCTCGAGCCGCTCTGAGGCGGCGGCCGGGCGCCGCGGTGCTTCAGAGCGACGCGGCCAGCATGGCCTCGTAGTCCTCGCGCGAGGCCAGGCGGGGATTGGTCTTGTGGCAGTGGTCGGCCAGGGCGTGCTCGATGATCTTCGGGAACATGGAGCGGTCCACGCCCATGGCGGCCAGGCCGGTGGGCAGGCCCAGGCGCGCGGTCATGTCGCGCACCGCCTCGGGCAGGTCGCCGGCCGAAGCGACGCCCATCGCATGGGCCATGCGTTCGAGCCGGCGGTCCTTGCGCACCGACTCGGCCTCGGCGTTGAAGCGGATCACCGCCGGCAGGAACACCGCGTTGAGCGTGCCGTGGTGCAGCCGCGGATCGATGCCGCCCAGGCTGTGGCTGAGCGAATGCACGCAGCCCAGGCCCTTCTGGAAGGCCATGGCGCCCTGCATCGAGGCGCTCATCAGCGCCATGCGGGCCTCGCGGTCGCTGCCGTCGCGGGTGGCGCGCTCGATGTGCGCCCAGCCACGCTCGAGGCCGTCGAGCGCGATGCCGTCGGCCGGCGGGTTGAAGGCGCCGGCCATGAAGGTCTCCATGCAGTGCGCGATGGCGTCCATGCCGGTGGCCGCCGTGAGCTTGGGCGGCAGGCCCAGGGTCAGGCCCGGGTCGCAGATGGCGGTGCGGGGCACCAGGTGCCAGGAGTGGAAGCCGAGCTTGCGGCCGTCGTCGACGATGAGGATGGCGCCGCGCGCGACCTCGCTGCCGGTGCCGCTGGTGGTGGGCACCGCGATCAGCGGCGCCACCCGGTCGGTGATGCGCGGCGAGCCGCCCTCGATGGTGGCGTAGTGGGTCAGCGGGCCGTCGTGCGTGGCCGCGATCGCCACGCCCTTGGCGCAGTCGATGGCCGAGCCGCCGCCCACGGCGATCAGGCCGTCGCAGCCCTGCGCCTTGTACAGCGCGACCGCGGCACGCACGGCGGCCTCGGTGGGGTTGGAGGGGGTCTGGTCGAACACCGCATGCGGCAGGTCGCCGAGCGCGGCCTCGGCCTGGGCCAGCACGCCCGCGGCGCGCACGCCGGCGTCGGTGACGATCAGCGGCTTGCCGATGCCCACGCGCGCGCATTCCTGCCGCAGCAGCTGCACGGCGCCGTAGTCGAACTGGATCTGGGTGACGTAGTTGATGAAGGCCATGGCGCTCTCGCTAAGATGCGGCGCCGACTGTAGCCGCGTGCCTGGGCACCCGCCACCGGGCGCACCCTCGTGGACACCGCGCCGCTGTCGCCCACGTGATCCCGCCGGTGCCGCCATCCCCCATGTTCCTGCCCGAGTTTCCCGAGCTCACGCCCGCGATGCGCGGCGTGCTCGAGCGCATGGCGCGCGTGCGGCGCCCGCCGCTGCACCTGCTCACGCCGGCGCAGGCGCGGGCGGCCTACGCGCAGTCGGCCGATGTGCTGGAGGTGCCGCGGCGTCCGCTGCCCCGCGTGCAGGACCTGCAGCTGCCCGCACGCGACGGCACGGCCCTGCCGGCCCGGCTCTACGGGCCCGGCGGCATGCCGCGCGGCGTGCTGCTGTACCTGCACGGCGGCGGCTTCGTGGTGGGCAGCATCGCCAGCCACGACATCCTCTGCCGCGAACTGGCGGCGCTGGCCGGCTGCCATGTGCTGTCGCTGGGCTACCGGCTGGCGCCGGAGCACCGCTTCCCGGTGGCGGTCGACGACGCCTGGGACGCGCTGCAGTGGCTCGCGGCGCAGCGCACGGCCCTGGGCCTGGACCCTGCGGCCCCGCTGGCCGTGGGCGGCGACAGCGCGGGCGGGACGCTGGCCGCGGTCTGCGCGCTGCAGGCCCGCGACGCCGGGCTGGCGCTGGCGCTGCAGCTGCTGTTCTATCCGGGCACGCAGCCGCGGCACGACAGCGCCTCGCACCGCCGCTGGCACAGCGGCCTGGTGCTGGAGCAGGCGCACCTGGAATACTTCTTCGGCCACTACGTGGACCTGGCGCAGCGCGAGGACTGGCGGTTCGCGCCGGTGCGCGCCGCCGACCACGAGGGCCTGGCGCCGGCCTGGATCGGGCTGGCCGAGTGCGACCCGCTGTTCGACGACGGCGTGGGCTGGGCCGATACACTGCGCGCGGCCGGGGTGCCGGTGCAGCTGGAGGTCTGGCGCGGCGTCACCCACGAGTTCATCAAGATGGGCCGGGCCCTGCCCGAGGCGCGCGCGGCCCATGCCGCGGCCGCCGCGGCGCTGGCCCAGGCCTTCACCACCGCTGCTCCATGACACGCTCTGACTTCCGCTTCTTCCACCGCCTGCGCGTGCGCTGGGCCGAGGTGGACATGCAAAAGATCGTCTTCAACGCGCACTACCTGATGTACTTCGACACGGCGGTGGCGGACTACTGGCGGGCGCTGGCGCTGCCGTACGAGGCGGCCATGCACCAGCTGCAGGGCGACCTGTACGTGAAGAAGGCGACGGTGGAGTTCCACGCCTCGGCGCGCATGGACGACCAGCTGGACATCGCGCTGCGTTGCGCGCGCATCGGCACCTCGTCGATGCAGTTCGTGGGCGCCATCTACCGGGGCGAGCAGCTGCTGATCACCGGCGATCTGGTCTACGTGTTCGCCGATCCGGCGACCCAGACCTCGCGGCCGGTGCCGGCGGCCCTGCGCGACATCCTCACCGGCTACGAGGCCGGCGAGCCGGTGCTGCAGGTGCGCACCGGCGACTGGGCCACGCTGGGCGACGACGCGGCCACCCTGCGCACCCAGGTGTTCGTGCAGGAGCAGGGCATCCCGGCCGACATGGAGTGGGACGCGGACGACCGGACCGCGCTGCATGCGGTGGCCTACAACCGGCTGGGCATGCCGGTGGCCACCGGCCGGCTGCTGCAACCCGAGCCGGGCATCGGCAAGGTGGGGCGCATGGCCGTGCACCCGGTGCTGCGCGGCGCCGGCGTGGGCAGCGCGGTGCTGCAGGCGCTGGCGGCAGCGGCCACCGAGCGCGGCGACGGCGACCTGGTGCTGCATGCGCAGCGCAGCGCGGAGGGCTTCTACCGGCGCCTGGGCTTCAGCGTGGACGGCGAGCCCTTCGACGAGGTGGGCATCCCGCACGTGACGATGGTGGCGCCGCTGCCGCTGGTGCGGGGCTGAGCGTCAGGCTGCGCCGTCCCCGCGCAGGCGGGGCCCCACGATCCGGCAGGGCGTGGTGGCGCGTGGATCCCCGCTTGCGCGGGGATGACGAGGCGCCTCAGACGTCGGCGAGCAGGTCGTAGGGCAGCGGCAGCAGCTGCAGCGCGGGACCGTCCGCACCGCCCACCGTGAGCCGGCCGCCCTCGGTGGCGGTCAGCTGCAGCGAGACGATGGCATCACAACCGCCGCCCGGCGCGCCGGCCGCCTGGGCCACCAGCCCGCAGGGCTGGCCGGGGTCGGCATCGTGGAACACCTCCTGGCCGGCGGCCAGCGGTGCATCGGCGTGGGCGACGAAGGCGCGGCGCTTGAGCGTGCCGCGGAACTGGCTGCGCGCGACGACCTCCTGGCCGGGGTAGCAGCCCTTCTTGAAGTTGACGCCGCCGACCGACTCGTAGTTGAGCATCTGCGGCACGAAGGCCTCGGTGACCGACTGGGTGATCCAGGCGATGCCGCTGCGCACCTCGCCCCAGGCCCAGAGCGCGGGATCGAGCGCGGGGCCGGCCGGCGCCGCCGCTCCGGTGGGCGCCACGTGCAGCGCGCGGGCCACGCCACCGGCGGGGTACAGCCGCACCACCGAGGCCTCGCCCACGTCGCGCTTGCCCCAGGGCGCCAGGCCGTCGGACGGCGCCGCGGCGCTGCCGGCCAGGCCGTGCAGGGCCCAGTCGGCGGTGGCATCGGACAGCTTGACCTTGGCCCGCAGCACGAACATCGACAGCCGCTTGAGCGTGGGCGCGAGCAGGTCGCGCGGGGTGACCAGCAGCAGGTCGTCGGGCGCGCGCTGCAGGGCCACGAAGCTGGCCAGCATGCGGCCCTTGGCGCTGCAGAATGCGGCCAGGCGGGCCTGGTCGGGACGCAGCAGGGCGACGTCCTGGGTGAGCTGGCCGTGCAGGAAGCGCGCGGCCTCCTCGCCCTGGGCGCGGATCACGCCGAGGTGGGCGAGGGCGGTGGTGCCATCGGGAAGCAGGTCCATCGCCCGATTATCATGGCCGGCTCTTTCCACTCAGGGACTCACGGGGTTGCGGCGCTTCTTCACGACGGTCTTGCTGGCGCTGCTGGTGCTGGCTGCGGCAGGCACGGGCTGGGCCTGGTGGTGGGTCGGCCAGCCGCTGGCGCTGCGCTCGGCGCCCGTGGACCTGTCGATCGAGCCGGGCACGCTGCCGCGCGGCGTCGCCCAGGCGGTGGCCGACGCGGGCGTGGACACCTCGCCCGAGCTGCTGTTCTGGTGGTTCCGGCTGTCGGGCCAAGCGCGGCAGATCAAGGCCGGCAGCTACGAACTGGAGGCGGGCATCACGCCGCGCCGGCTGCTGGACAAGCTGGCCCGGGGCGAGGAGAGCCTGCGGGCCGTGACGCTGGTGGAAGGCTGGACCTTCCGCCAGGTGCGCGCGGCGCTGGCCAGGGAGGAGGGGCTCAAGGGCGACACCCGCGGCCTGGACGATGCGGCGCTGATGGCACTGCTGGGACGGCCGGGCCAGCACCCCGAGGGGCGGTTCTTTCCCGACACCTACACCTACGCCAAGGGCAGCAGCGACACCGCGCTGCTGCGCCGCGCCCTGCGCGCCATGGACAAGCGGCTGGCCCAGGCCTGGGAGCAGCGCGCGCCGCGGGCGTCGGTCAAGTCGGCCGAGGAGGCGCTGGTGCTGGCCAGCATCGTGGAGAAGGAGACCGGGCGCGGCAGCGACCGGCCGCTGGTGTCCGCCGTCTTCAACAACCGGCTGCGCATCGGCATGCCGCTGCAGACCGACCCCACGGTGATCTACGGCCTGGGCGCGCGCTTCGACGGCAACCTGCGCAAGGCCGACCTGCTGGCCGACACGCCCTGGAACACCTACACCCGCAATGGCCTCCCGCCCACGCCGATCGCGATGCCCGGCCGGGCGTCGTTGCTGGCCGCCGTGCAGCCGGCCGAGAGCAAGGCGCTGTACTTCGTCGCGCGCGGCGACGGCAGCAGCCAGTTCAGCGAGACGCTCGACGCGCACAACCGCGCGGTCAACCAGTACCAGAGGCGCCAATGACGGACACCGGCGGGGCAGGGCTGTTCCTGAGCTTCGAGGGCATCGACGGCGCGGGCAAGAGCAGCCACATCGAGGCGCTGGCCGAGGCCCTGCGCGGCGCCGGCCGGCGGGTGGTGCTGACCCGCGAGCCCGGCGGCACGCCGCTGGCCGAACGCCTGCGCGAGCTGGCGTTGCACGAGGCCATGGACCCGCTGACCGAGGCGCTGCTGATGTTCGCGGCCCGGCGCGACCACCTGGCCACCGTCATCGAGCCCGCGCTGGCCCGCGGCGACGTGGTGCTGTGCGACCGCTTCACCGACGCGACCTTCGCCTACCAGGGTGGCGGGCGCGGCTTCGACCTGGGGGTGCTGGGCCAGCTCGAGCGCTGGGTGCAGTCGGTCCAGGCCCTGCCGGCCGGGCGCCTGCGCCAGCCCGACCTGACGCTGTGGTTCGACCTCGCGCCCGAGGTGGCCGCGCAGCGGCTGGCGGCGGCGCGGGTGCCCGACCGCTTCGAAGCCCAGCCGCTGGAGTTCTTCCGCCGGGTGGCGGCCGGCTATGCGCAGCGGCAGGCGGGCGATCCGGGCCGCTTCGCCAGGATCGAGGCCGACCAGCCGCGCGAGGCCGTGCGGGCCCAGGCCCTGGCCGCCGTGCAGGCCCGCGGGTGGCTGGCATGAGCACGACCGCCCCGTGGATCGCGGCGCAGGCGCAGCGGCTGCTGGCCCAGCGGGGCCACGCCTGGCTGCTGCACGGGCCCTCGGGCCTGGGGCAGTACGGGCTGGCGCTCGCCCTGGTGCGCGCCTGGCTGTGCGAGCAGCCCGGCCCCGAGGGCGCCTGCGGCCGCTGCGGCAGCTGCCACGCCATCGACGTGCGCACCCATGCCGACCTGTGCGTGCTGATGCCCGAGACGCTGGCCCTGGCCCTGGAGTGGCCGCTGGACGAGAAGGCGCAGAAGGACATCGACGACAAGAAGCGCAAGCCCAGCCGCGAGATCCGGGTCGAGGCCATGCGCGATGCCATCGAGTTCGCGCAGCGCACCAGCGCCGCGGGCCGCGGCAAGGCGGTGCTGGTCTATCCGGCCGAGCGCATGAACCACGTGACCGCCAACGCGCTGCTCAAGACGCTGGAAGAGCCGCCCGGCCACGTGCGTTTCGTGCTGGCCACCGAGGCGGCGCACCAGCTGCTGCCCACGATCCGCAGCCGCTGCCAGGCCCACGTGATGGACTGGCCGCAGCCGCAGGCGGCCGCCGACTGGCTGGCGGCCGAGGGCGTGCCGGCGGCCGACGCGCCGGTGCTGCTGAGGGCGGTGGGCGGCCGGCCCGAGGAAGCCCTGGCCATGGCGCGCGCGGGCCGCGACGCGGCGGCCTGGGCCCGCCTGCCCAAGGCGCTGGCCAAGGGCGAGGTGGCGGCGCTGGGCGACTGCACGCCGGCCCAGGCCGTGGATGCCCTGCAGAAGGTCTGCCACGACCTGCTGGCGGTGCGGGTGGGCGCGGCGCCGCGATTCTTCGCGCCGGGCGACCTGCCGGCCGGGGGCAACGTGGCGGCGCTGGGCGCGTGGTGGAAGGAACTGGCCCGTGAACAACGCACGGCCGAGCACCCCTTCAACGCCGGCCTGATGCTGGAGGCGCTTGTGAGCCGGGCGCGCACGGCCCTACACTCGCGACCCTGAGCCCGCCCGATGAGCAGTTCCACCACCCCCCGTCCCAGCGTCATCCAGCTCGCCATCAAGGAGAAGGCGGCGCTGTATGCGGCGTACATCCCGCTGTTCGCCGACGGGGGCGTCTTCATCCCCACCACGCGCGACTACAAGCTGGGTGACGACGTCTACGTGCTGCTGACCCTGCCCGAGGATCCGCAGCGCTACCCGGTCGCCGGCAAGGTGGCCTGGGTCACGCCGCCCCGTGCCGCGGCCAACCGCACCCAGGGCGTGGGCGTGCGGTTCCCCAACGACGAGAAGTCCCGGCTGCTGAAGATCAAGATCGAGGAGATCCTGGGCGGCCACCTCGCGTCCGAGCGGCCGACCCAGACCATCTGAGCCGGCGGCGCGCCGGCGCGCTGGCATCATCGGCGGATGTTCGTCGATTCGCATTGCCACCTCAGCTTCCCCGAGCTGTCCAGCCAGCTGCCCCAGATCCGCCAGGCCATGCACGAGGCCCGGGTGGACCGTGCCCTGTGCATCTGCACCACGCTCGAGGAGTTCGAGTCCGTCCACGCGCTGGCGGTGGCGCACGACAACTTCTGGGCCAGCGTGGGCGTGCACCCGGACAACGAGGGCGTGGCCGAACCCACCGTCGACGGCCTGCTGGCACTGGCGGCACGGCCGCGGGTGGTCGCCATCGGCGAGACCGGGCTGGACTACTACCAGATGGACGAGCGCAAGGGCGGCCGCAGCGTCGGCGACCTGGACTGGCAGCGGGCGCGCTTTCGCACCCACATCCGGGCCGCCCGGGCCTGCGGCAAGCCGCTGGTCATCCACACGCGTGCCGCGTCGGCCGACACGCTGGCGATCCTGCGGGAGGAGGGTGAGGACGGCTCGGCGGGCAGTGCCGGCGGCGTCTTCCACTGCTTCACCGAGACCGCCGAGGTCGCCCGCGCGGCGCTGGACCTGGGCTACTACATCTCCTTTTCGGGCATCGTCACCTTCAAGAGCGCGGCCGACCTGCGCGAAGTGGCGGCGTTCGTGCCCGACGACCGGCTGCTGATCGAGACCGACAGCCCCTACCTGGCGCCGGTGCCGTACCGCGGCAAGCTCAACACCCCGGCCTACGTGCCGCATGTGGCCAGCCTGCTGGCGCAGCTGCGGGGCACGGACGCGGAAGCGATCGGACAGCTCACGAGCCGCAACTTCGAGCGCCTGTTCCGGGGGGTCCTGAGTTGAAGCATTACTTCAAGTTCATCCTCTTGTGCGTTGTCGCCATTGGGTTTTCTGTCGCACGCTCCGGCTCGTACGACGACTTCTTCCAGGCGCTGGTCCGCGACGATGCGGCCGCGGTCATGGGGCTGCTGCGACGCGGCTTCGACCCCAACACGCCCGATCCCTCGGGCCAGCATCCGCTGTACCTGGCGCTGCGCCAGCCGTCGCTGAAGGTGGCCCAGGCCCTGATCGACTGGCCGGCGACCAAGGTCGACCAGCGCAACAAGGCCGACGAGACGCCGCTGATGATGGCGGCGCTCAAGGGCCACGTGGCCCAGGCGCGGGCCTTGATCGCCCGGGACGCCGACGTGAACAAGCCGGGCTGGGCGCCGTTGCATTACGCGGCCACGGGCGGGCACCTGGAACTGATGGAACTGCTGCTGGAGCACCATGCGTTCATCGACGCCGAGTCGCCCAACGGCAGCACGCCGCTGATGATGGCTGCGATGTACGGCTCGCCGCAGTCCGTGCGCTTGCTGCTGGAGGCCGGCGCCGACGTGGCGATGAAGAACCAGCTGGGGCTGAGCGCACTGGACTTCGCACGCCGGGCGAACCGGCCGGATGCGGTCGAGATGATCCTGGCCAGGGTCCGGGCGCAGCGGCCGGCAGGCACCTGGTGAGCTGGTGGCGATCGTGTTGTGACTTCGTACGATGATCGTTATGTCGAACAGTGCGCGCAAGCGGCGCACCAGGAGCGCAATCGGCAGGATGGCGGATGGCCTGCGTGCGCTGGTTGCACCCCCGGCGCTGGCCGCAGCCTAGCACCCTCCAGGGTGTGAAGCCGAACCCCGTCGACCTGTTCGGCGAGGTCCCCGTCACGTGGCCTGAGGTCTGGGCCTGGTGCGAGGCCGTCGCCGGCATCCCCCGCGAGTCCCACCGCGCCGCGCGCTACGCGGCCGGCTGGAACGTCCCCGACAAGATCCGCCGCGCCAAGCTGGCGGGCACCTTCGAGCTCGTGATCAGCCGCGAGCCGCCGCCCCCGCACTGGTGGGCGCGCTTCCGCTGGCATTGACGCCGGCCAGGTGCAGCAGCTGCAGCGCCTCGGCTGCACCAGGTGCATCGAGCGCCTCCGGGTGCGTCGCCACGAACTTGGCCGCCCACTGCGCCACCAGGCGCACGTCGGCGCGCTGCAAAGCCTGCAATAGCAGCATGCGTTCCATCGGATTCAAATCAATTCCCCTTACGGAATTAGAAAGCCCCCGCCAGCACCAGGCCGGCGGGGCAATTGCATGAGCAGCGAATTGTGAAGGTGCAATTGCACCAGGTCACGATCGACCAGGTGCGCGCCTGGTGCGATCAGTTCCAGGCGTCCTTGATGAATCGCTTCACGCTGGGCACCTGGCTGATGATCACGGCGGCCAGGACGGCGCCACCGATCACGGTCAGGGTCTCGCGCGTGAGCTCGGGCCAACGCGGCATCCACGGGGGCAGCTTCACGGCCTGCCCCCCACCGGATAGATCCGCTGCTCGATGCGCACCAGGGCGCGCTCGATCGCGTCCAGGCGGCCTTCGAGGGTCAGGGTCTTGGCCCCGTAGGTGAGCATCCCGCCGGCCAGGGCGGAGATGACGGCGACGACAACACGCTCGGTCATCGCGGCGCCAGGCCCTTGGCGATCGCCAGGCGCAGGAAGATGCCGATCAGGCCGGTGGAGACGGCCTGCAGGGCGTCACCGGCGGCGAGCACGCCCTCGGCGTAGCCGGTGCCGGCGGCGGCGATCGTGGCCACGCCGGTCCAGAAGGTCTTCGAGCGCAGGAGCTTGTCCATGGTGGGGGTCTCGGTCAGTTGATGCGGTTGCCCATCGCGTCGTAGGTCACGGGCCCGAAGGGGCCCACCTCGACGGTGGAGAGGTTGGGACGCGACGGCCTGCCCTCGGGGGTCACCTGGCCGCCGTGCGTCATGTCGTAGGCGAAGGCGCCCAGGCTGAAGGAGCCGTCAGCCATGCGGCCGGCGGCCTCGGGCGCGCTCGGGAGCACTGCCCCTAGCACCTGGTTGAAGGTGGAATAGAAGACGTTGTTCCGGCTGGCCGGGTTGATCGCGTCGGGCACCTCGAGGCCGGCCACCGCGCGAGCTGCACGGGCCACGGCCCACGCGCCCAGGCCCAGGACCAGGCCGCCGAGCGCGAGCTTGATCACCAGGTCGCCGGAGACGGGGCCCACCTTCACGGCGTCACTGCCACCAGGCGGCGGGGTCGTTCGAGGCGTAGCCGCCGACGCTGTTCGCGGCCTGCATGCCGGCGATCGCGTTGAAGGGGCTCACCGATCCGGTGGGGTTGTAGGCCACGCCGTCGATCGCGCTCGAGGCGTAGGCGGCGCGGCCCCCGAACAGGGCCTTGCCCACCGCGCCCAGGAGCCCGATGTTGGTCGCGGCGCGCTGGCTCATGCCGGCGGCGTTGGGCGACGGCGCGGCCACGCCGGCAACGTTGGCCGGCTGCGCAGCTGCGCGGCGCGTGAGGAACCAGAAGGCCCCCACGCCCACGGCGGCGAGGACAACCAGGTTGGTCGGGTCGGGGGATGCGTTGGCGCTCATGGTCAGGTCTCGACGGTGAAGCCCCCCGCGCGTTGGTACGCGGCGAGCAGGTGGGAAAAGCTGCGCTCCGGCTGGCTGTAGCCGGCACCAGGCAGGGAGGCCCACACGGGCCGCACCTTGGTGATAGCGGTGGTGAAGCGGCCCGCCTGGACGTCCCGCAGGGCCCCGCGCTCACGAATGAGCTCGGCGGCGGCGGCGTCCTGGTTGGCGGGCCCGAAGTCCCGGAGGCCGAGCTTCACCTTGAGCCCGTCCCAGGTGCGCGCCAGGAACTGGTACCGGCCTGCGGCGGAACTGCGCAGCTGGCGGCCCGCCAGGTCGGTGAAGGGGATCAGCTGGCGCGGGTGGTCGGCGTAGCTGGCGAAGGTGCCGCCGCCGAACAGGATGTTGTAGCCGTTGTCTCCCCGGCCGGCCGTGCCCTCGGCGTAGGCGATCGTGTCCAGAAAGGCGCGCACGTTGCGCGCGGCGGTGGCGTCGTCCACGCCGGCGGCGGTGTAGCTCGAAGGGTCCAGGGTCACGGCCAGGTCGTCCAGTAGATCGGTGCGTTGGTCAGGCTCGCCGAAGAACTCCGGCAGGACGTCGGGCACGCTCCAGAAGCTGCTCGAGCTCGAGCTCGAGCTCGAGGCCGCGCGCGCCGCAGCGGCCAGGGCGGCAGCTGCAGCGACGGTCACGGCCACGGGGAGCCATCTCACGCGTCCAGTTCCTCGAAGAAGGTCAGGAACGTGGTCAGCTGCACGTTCACGGCGGCCGACTGGAAGACGATGCCGTATCCGGGGCGGATGACGATCGGCTCGTCCAGGCGGAACTCGACGGTCTGGGATGCCGGAACCGACAAGGTGCCGACGATGGTCCCCGCATAGCCCGCGCTGGTGTCGCCTGCGGCGCGGCAGGATCCACCGAAGGCCGAACCGTCCGCCAGGAGAGAGAACGGCACCGTCAGGGACGGCAGGGCCGCATTGATCCGCGCGATGTAGATGTCCCCGGCCAGGCTCAGGGCCGCGCGCATCGAGCGCATCACGGCGCGCCGGCCAGAGCCGGCGGGGTTCCAGATGCCCGACTTGCACACCTGGCCCGCGACGGCGGGCAGCTGCCCCGAGACCAGGCCGATGCCGCCGGCCAGGGTGCGGGCCTTGCCGCCGTCCACGACGGACACTTCGCCCGTGATCCGGTCATCGATGAAGACAGAGTCGCCGACGATCACGGTCACGCGGTTGGCCGCGCCGGAGACGTCCACGAACTGCAGCTGAGAGAAGTCGACGTCGCGCAGGCCCTGGCCGGCCAGGATCGGGCCGAAGGTGCCGAAGCGGTCGCCCGTCACGTTGACCGCACCGGTAGCGCTGATGATCTTGAACATCCGCCCCACGGTCAGGAGCGGATACATCCCGCCGGCCGGGATCGTGAAGGTGTAGGTTTCGGTGGGGAGGGTCATCCGTTGTTCCTTCGCACGGCCGCGAAGGCCACCAGGCCCATAGCGGCCACCGCCCCGATCAGGAGCTTGTCGGTCAGGGCCCCGCGGCCCTTCGCGTCGTTGTAGGCGTCGGCGACCAGCTGCTGGGTCACCTGCAGGTTGTCGATCGCGGCGTTGGTCGTCTGCTTGGCGAAGCCCAGCGCGTTGGTGCCGAAGTCGAGCGCACCCTTCAGGCTGGAGTCGGCCGTGTCGAAGGCCCGCTGGATCGCGCCGTTGTCCAGGACCTGGACGCTCGATCCGTCCTTGGCGACGACGGCACCCTCCCCCGCGACGATGCGCTGGTCCTGCTGGACCTGCTGCTGGCTCGAGCTCGATTTGCTGCCCATGGTTCAGTGCGCGCGCAGGCGCTTGGTCATCGTCACGCCGGCCGGCTGCCAGCCCTCACGCTCACAGGCGCGCGCCAGGTGCGCCCATCGCGTGGTCATGCTCACCAGGTCGACGTCGCCGTACCTGGTCGCGGCCACGGCCTCGATCTGCCGGCCCACCTCGGCCAGCTGCAGCCGCTCGCCCAGGCTCACCATGCCGGTCACCTCGAGCACGCGGCCGGCGGCCAGCTGGCGAGCCGTCAGGGCCACCAGCGCGCGGCGCCGGCCGTGCTCGAACTCCCAGAGGTGGGAGCCATTGAGGACGTCGGCGAGGGAGTCCAGGCCGGCCCAGGGGGTCGCGGTCGCCACCGGGGCCATGGCCTCGAGGGCATCCGCGTCCCACTGGCGCAGGGTCAGCGACGGCGCATGAGCAGCCACGCGGCCCCCGCAGCCAGGCCCAGGAGCAGCCAGGGAGGCATGCCCCCCTGAAACGCGATGCCGGAGCCGCCTAGGTTGACGTTCCAGTCCCCCTGCATCCACCCGCCCCCGGCGGTGCCGCCCAGGGCGTTGGCCGTGTCGGAGAAGGACAGCGGAGGGAGCGGGGGCATCAGCTGCCCTTGCGGCGGGAGAACCACCAGCCGGCGGCCAGGCCCAGGCCGATCAGGATCACGCCCGAAGGCAGGACGATCCCGTCCTGGCGCGAGACGCTCACCGGCTGGCCTTCGATCGCGGTCGACAGCGGCCCCCGCGTGGCGAACTGCCCCGTGGGGTTGTAGGGCGCGAAGTCCTGGCCCGCATACGTCTGGTCGTTGAGCGCGCTGTTCAGCGAGCCCACGAACTGCCGGATGGTGGTCAGGCCGTCACTCGGCCCGGTCGTTGCGGGTTGCGGCCACATGCCTGGTCCCCGATCAGTAGGCGCCCAGGCCGATCAGTTCCTCGGTCTCGATCGTGATCGTCTCGCCACTGCCGAAGGTGCCGTAGAACTGCGCGCTCTGGCACACACCCTTGCGGGTGTCCCAGGTGCGGCCGGCCAGCTGGCCGTCCTGGACGGGATCGAACACCACCACGTTGGCCTGCGGCGTCTTGTAGTTGTCCTTCTGCGCGGCCTCGTTCTGCAGCTTGGTGAGCTCGAAGTCGGTCACGCCGTCGCGCACGGCCTTGAAGCCGGTCATCTGCGCGCTGTAGATGTAGATCCGGCGGAAGTTGGAGCCACCGCCGGCCGGGTCCAGGTGGGGCACCGGCAGCGCGAACTGGCCGGCGCCACCGATCACCACCGTGGCGCGGTGGCGGCGGGCCACCAGGGGGCGAATGCCGGCCTCGTTGGGGTCGTCGGTCACCGGCGAGACGTCGGCGAAGCCGGTCAGGGTCGGCGCGGTGGCACCGGCGATCGTGATCTCCAGGCGCAGGTTCGCCACGCCGCTGGCGGCCGACAGGTCCATGGCGCCGGCCTGGCGCGCGTTGACGGTCACGGCCTTGCGGTCCATGAAGTCCAGCTTCAGGATCGTGGAGTCGTCGGGCTGGCCGTTGTACAGGTTCGAGCTCGCCAGCTTGGAGCCGTCGGTCTCGTGGATCACCTTGCCGTTGGCCTTGAGCTCCATCTTCGTGATCATGGCGCGCGTCAGCGCGGTGCCGCCCAGGGTGAGGGTCAGCTTCTCCAGGGTCATGCCCAGGAACTTGTTCAGGTCGCACACGGCCACGCCGTTGGCGACCACGTTCTGGAACGGATCGAGGGGGACTTGCTTCTGCATGGTCGGTCCCCCGCTCAGGCCAGGGCTTCGCCGATGTACGGCAGCTGCTTGGCGACGATGACGGCGCCCACGGCGGCGGCGGCGGTCTTCGCCATGCTGTTGTCCACGAACTTGTAGACGGCGAAGCAGGCGCCCAGCGCGATGCCGAGCTTGGTCAGTTGAGCGGAGGTCAGATTCATGGCGGAGTCCCGGCCGGGTGTTGAGGTAGCCCCGATGGGATTCGCACACGGCCGATCGGCGAAGCGGCCCCCCTAAGGGGCCCCCTGCCCTGCCCCCTTAGGCGGTGCGGCGCCTGGTCGCGGTTTTCTTCGAGCTCGAGGCCGGCGCGTTGCCGAAGGACAACGTTCCCCGCTCAATCTCGGCGCGGTCGGCGCGCTTCTGCAGGTAGCTCAGGTCCGGCAGGTGCATGAGCTCGCGCGGATCCACTCCCCAGCCGGCGGCGAGCTCGCGCGCATCGGAGAGGTAGCCCAGGCGGCCCGAGCGCACCACGTCACAGTTGGCGATGAAGGACTTGTCGACCTCGGCCGGCCGCTGGCTGGTGCCCAGGATCGACAGCCACCGGCGCCGGCCCTGGTAGCTGTAGTCCCGGCCGACGTTGACGCACCGCCGCCAGGTGGGCGGCGCGCGGTTGGCCTTGGTCACCTCGGCGAGCTCGTCGGCCCACATGAGCAGGTCACCGGCGGCCCAGGCGATCGAGCAGAAGTACTCGAACTGCTCGACGGCGCTCAGGGGCCCGTCGTGGCGCACCAGGTAGCGCAGGCGAAAGCGCGGCGCCTGCGCGGCGCGCGCCAGGTCGGCCAGGCTGGCGATCGGCGTCCCGACGTCGGCCATGGACGGGCCGGGGTCGTTCTTGAAGTCGAACACCAGGAGCCGCGCCGGCTTGATCGTGCGGTCGATCAGCTGGCGCGCGCCGGCACCCTTGCCGGTGCCGCGCGCGCCGAAGATCGCATAGGCCAGGGCCTTGGTCACGCTCAGAAGGCCGGGCGGACCACGCCGTCAGCGAAGGCCGGCCCGTTGGCGGCCGGCGGCGCGGCGGCCACCGGCTTGGCCTCGGTCGGCGCGTCGATCGCGGCGGGGCTCGAGCTCGAGCTCGAGGGCTTGCGATCGAGCGCGAGCACCTCGGCGCGCACGGCCTGCACGATCGGGCCCACCAGCTGGAAGGTCGACCAGGCGGCCACCATCGCGGGGGCGTGGCGGCCCATGGTGCGGCCCAGCTGGATGCCGTAGCCGTCCAGCACGGGGCCCCAGAGCGCGCCCAGCTGCGCGGCCACCTGGTCGGTGAGCTTGTCGCGCAGGGATTCGAGCGGCTGCAGGATGAGGACCGTCTCGCGGATCGTGGTCACCATGCCGGTCACCACCTCCGCGTTGGACGGCGCCGGGGGCTCGGCCGGCGCCGTGTCGACCAGGTGGGCGTCGCCTGGTGCGCCGCCCTCCCCCTCGATCGGCGCACCCTCGGCGCGCTCGATCTTCAGGGCCAGGGCCTGGAGGCCGTCGCCGATCGGCGCCTGGTCGTTGGCGGCGCGCGCGGCGCCGGCCTGGTTGGCCTGGTCGGCCTGCAGCTGCAGCTGGTCGGGCTTGGCCATGGTCACCCCAGGAGCAGCCCGGCGGGCTTCTTGGATGCAGGAGCCGGCGCGGCCGGCCGGGGCGCGGCGGCCGGGGCCCCCGCGTCGTCGTCGTCCAGGCGCGTGGCCTGGTCGATCAGCCGCGCGGCGCGGGAGCCGGCGCCTGCGAAGGCGCTCAGCCCGCAGCGCGGGCACTTGACGTTGCGCACGCCGCTGGCGGAGTGCGAGACGGCGGCCTCACCCCCGCACGCGGGGGCCAGGCAGGGGATCGAGCCGCGATGCGCCACGGTCAGCCCAGCTTGCGCAGGTCGGCCAGGGCGACGGCCTGCTCGGCGCCGTCGACGTCGAAGCGGACCGCGATCTGGTCGGGGTGGGCGGGGTCCCAGCCGCACACGATGCCGGCGAGCTCGGCGCGGGGGTGGTCGGGGTTCTTGACCTGGACGCTGGTGAAGACGGGATAGGGAGCCATGGGGAATCCTCCGGGGGGTCCCTGGCTGGTCGCACGGCGCGCATTGTGGCCTAGCTCAGCCGCAGCGGATAGGGGGCCTTAGGCCAGCATCTGCACTTCGAGGTAGCCGAGCTCCGCCAGCCGCTGCAGCTGCTCACCGAAGGCGGCCGGATCTAGGTCGCCGCGCCGGGGGAAAGGGGCGAGCCATTCCGCCGCCGTCAGCGGCCCCACGAGGCCATGAAGCACCGCAGCCCCGTGCAGCACGGTGTAGGCGTGCACCAGGTTGACGTCGCCGTCTCGGATCAGGGGAACGGGGATGTCGCCGGGCTTGATGCCGGGCGGCAGGCTGTAGCGCTTCATGCGGCCCGATTGTGCCGGCCGCACCCTACCCCTGGCCCTCCCCTCGATCGGCCCTTGGCGGCCCGCCTGGTGCGTCCGGGGCGGAGCTCTGGCCGCCCCCCTTACTGCCGAACAGGGACGGCGCTCGAGCGGGCGCGGGGTCAGCCTGGCGCGCGGCGCGCGCACCTGGTGCCGGTGACGCGAAGCGCACCGGCTGCACCCGGGGGCTTCTGCTCAGCCCCCGCAGCGCGGGGGCCTGTTGAAAGGCCCCGGCCTGTGGACAACCTGCCCTGCTAGTTCTTCCCCTAAGTTCTACTGGACTGGATAAGTCCCCGGCCCTTTACCCTGCCCTTTGCCCCCCCCTTAGGGGGCCGTTTCTCCAATGAAAAAGGGCAGGGATGAACCCTGCCCTTTGCCCTGCCCTTTGATCCTCAGGGCGTGCCTTTTCGTTTCGCGCGCCGCACGCGCCTGGCGGCGTCTTCGCGCACCAGGAGCACCCCCCGCAGCTGCTGCAGGTCGGCGTTCGCCTGGTGGTCCCGCCACACCAGGCCGGCGGCCTCCAGCTGGTCGATCGCGCCGCGCACCTGCTTCCGGGTGGGCCCGGCTGCCCACTGCCCGCGCTCAGGCTTGGGGCCGCGCAGCTTGGGCTCCAGGTCGCGGTAGTAGGTGAGGAAGTGGCCGCACTTCGGGTCGGCCTGGTCGAGCGTCGAGGCGAAGCACAGGAGCTCGTAGACGGCCCGGCACAGCACCGGGTTGCCGGTGCGGTTCCAGATGGCGCGGAGCTCGTCGTCCACCAGCACCAGGAAGGGCGGCGTGAGGATCCGCACAGAGGCCGCAGGCGCGTTCTCGACGCGGGGGCGGCCCAGGGTGCGATCGCGCGGCGTTGGGGCCTTGGCGGGCTTGCTCGTGGCCTCGCCGGCCTTGCGCGCGGCCAGCTGCTGCAGCTGGCCCAGCGCCTCATCGATGCGCAGCTGGGTAGGCGATCGGCCGCTCACCTGATCGAGCGCCGCTCGAGCACCTCGCAGGCGCTCTGCCGGCCGATCGCGCAGGCCGTGGCCACGGGGTCCGCCGATGCCGCGATCACCCGATCGTTGGCGCTGCCCAGCCACATGCCCAGGGCCACGATGCCGACGGCGCTGAGGACGACAGTGACCCCGGCTGCGATGAATGCCAGGCCCTCCCAGTCCAGGTAGGCCGTGGTGCGGTAGGGGCGGTCAGAGAACATGGCCACGCTCCACACAGGCCACCAGGCGGGCCCCGGCGGCGTCGGGGTGGTCCCGCTCGAGCTCGAGGCGCGCCAGGCGCTCGGCGGCCTGCGCGCTGGCCGCGTCACCGCGCCACACCAGGGGGGCGCCGTGCGGGGTGCGGAACTCGAGGGACCAGGAGGTCAGGCGCAGGTGGCGCGCAGTGAGGGCCGGGTCTCCCCTGCCCTGGTTGCCGCCGACGTCGATCGTGCGGCCGGTCACAGCAGGCCTTCCACGTTGTCGGCCTGCTCGAGCATGCGCGCGGCCAGCTGGCGGGCCTGCAGGGGGGTGAGCTCGAGCAGCATGCACATGCCACCCGACCAGGCATGCAGCGCGACGGAGGGCTCGCTCTCGGGGTCGGTGGGGTCCTGGTGCAGGCCGGCGGTGTAGATCTGCTCCCCCATGTCGAGGCGGAGGGGGGCGAAGTGGGAGCCGGGGAGGTCGAAGCGGCGCGCGGGCGCAGCGGTGGATGCGGTCACAGTGGTCTCCGTCACCTGGCGCACCCCCGAAGGGGTCCCCGGCCCGGAGATCTGGTGTGCGCCAGCCAGGGGATCAGCCTGGATGAGCCGGGGACGACCGGGACTGTACGTTCATGAGCACTGAACGTCAACGCAGACAGGAGCGTTGCGGGCGCTGGATGGGCTCCCTACACTCGACGTCTTCCAGGAGAGAAAGGTGTGCAGCCTATGAAAACCGTGGTCACAAAGACGATCACCGTCCAAGTCGTTGAGACAAGCACGACCAGGTGGTTAGATCGGTGCAAGGAAAAGCTCGGCGGAATTTCCGATTACGCACTTGCGCCCCAGCTAGGAATTACTCGCGGTGCAATGAGCAATTACAGGCAGGGCAAATCCTTTCTGAGCGACGACGTTGCGCTCAAGGTGGCGGAGATCCTCGAGGTCGACCCTCGGCCCGTGATCGCCAGCGCGCACGCTGAGCGCGCAGAGAGTGAGCCGGCGCGGCAGTTCTGGGCGCGGTGGGCTGCAGCTGCAGCCGCTGGCCTGGTGGTCACGGTGGGTGGGGGCACCCCTCCCCCGGCCCAGGCCGCGCCCGGCGGCCCCCAGGTGATCGTTATGTCAACTGATCCAGATGGAATGCAGAGCTGCGGCTTTCGGGCTCGCTGACACGGCTCGTTACCAGTTCCCGGGTTCACCCGGACCTGCCTGCGTGAACTGGTGCACACCTCCAACCAATGGCTGAGGCGCGTTTTGGCATACCGTTGCTGCTCGTGACAGTTTTTGCCAGATCAGGGACGACAACAGCCATGCAATGGTTCAAGCGCGGGCTCCGCCAGAGCATCTACGGCCTGCTGGGACACGGCGATCCGACGCTGTCCGTCCTCGAGGATTCCCTCGAAGAAGTGCGCGACGCCATGCTCGCGCTGCTCGGCGACGAAGGCGCCACGCGCCACGCCTCGGTCCACCGCCGCATCCGCTACGCCGCCGACATCCAGGGCCTGTGGTACCTGCGCGGCGACCTGATGGGCGCGCTGGCCACGGTGCACGGCGAAGCCGGTGCCCGGGCGCGCGTGGGCACGATCACGGAAATGTTCCACGGCCTGCTGCCCGGCAGCTTGGCGTCGCGGCCCAGCCCGCTGGTGGGCTGAGAACCTGCCGCCCGCCCGGGGCGGCCCCGCCCGCGCTCAGTCGCGGTGGCCCCAGACGACGAAGGCGTCGCGGCCGTCCACCGCCAGTTCCACCGGCGCACCCACCGGCAGCAGCACCTTGGTGGGCACATGCCCGAACGGCAGGCCGGTCAGCACCGTCGCCTTGACCTGGCCGCGCAGCCAGTCGACCACCGTGGCCAGCTTGTAGCCGCGGTCGTGCGGCGCGGGCTTGTAGCGGGTGAAGTGCCCGAACACGATCGCCTTCTGCCGGCCCAGCACGCCCGCATACAGCAGCTGCGTGAGCATGCGCTCGACACGGTACGGGTGCTCGTGCACGTCCTCGATGAACAGGACGCCCTTGTCCACGACGGGCAGCCACGGGGTGCCGGCCAGCGCGGCCAGGATCGACAGGTTGCCGCCCCACAGCGTGCCGCGCACCGTACGCACCCGGTCCCCCGGCTCGGCTTCGGCGGCCGGCAGCCGCCAGCCGGCGCCTTCGCCCTGGCCGGCGAGGAGGTCGTCGAAGCAGGCCTGCAGGATCTCGTCGGGCTCGCCCTCGACGCCGAAGTCCTCGCCCAGCGCCGGCCCGGCCCAGGTCGTGGTGCCCGTGCGGGCCAGCACCGCGCTCTGGAACGCCGTGAAGTCGGACAGGCCCACGAACTGCGTGCCCCGCTCGACCGCCTTGGCGATCGCCTTGTACGGCAGGGCCGGCAGCAGCCGCGTCAGGCCATAGCCGCCGCGGGAGATCAGCGCCACGTCGGCGCCGCTGGCCGCCGCGCGGCCGATCGCGGCCAGCCGCGTGGCGTCGTCCCCCGCGAAGCGCATGTGGGTGGCCAACGCGTCGGGGTCCACCTCGACCTCGTGACCCTGGGCCTGCAGCCGCTTGATGCCGCGGCGGAATGCCGCCTTGTCGCGCACCGCGCTGGAGGGGGAATAGATGTAGATGTGCTTGCCGCTCACGGCCGGAAGTATCCCACCGCCTCCTGCGCGATCCGCTCGCCGTGCTCCTGCACGAAGTGGCCGGCCTGCGGCAGCACGAGCGGCTCCGGGCAGCCGCGGATGTCCTGCCGCAGCGCCTGCATCACGGCCGGTCCCAGCACCGGGTCCTGTTCGCCGACCGCCATCAGCGTGCGGCCCTGCCACCGGTCGCGCCAGAAGGCGCGGGCTTCGCGCGAGACCGCCGCGCCCTGCGCATCCGGGTGGTCGGGCACCAGCGCGGGGAAGGCGCGCAGCGCTGCGCGGTGCCCGCGGTCGGGGAACGGCGCGTCGTAGGCGGCGCACTCCTGCGCGCTCAGGTGCGGGTTGCCGCGCGCGAACAGGCGGCCGACGCCGAACTCGGGGTTGCGCGCGACCATCTCGCGCCAGGCCAGGAAGCCGGCGCCCAGCGGCACGTCCCCCGTGCCCAGCGTGGTGTTCATCACCAGCAGGCCGTCGTAGCGCTGCGGCGCGGCCATCGGCAGGGTCAGGCCCAGCAGCCCGCCCCAGTCCTGCACCACCAGCACCACGCGCTGCAGGTCCAGCCGCTCGACCAGCTCGAGCAGCACCTGGCGGTGCCAGCCGAAGCTGTGCGCACCCTCCTTCTTGGGCTTGTCGCTCTTGCCGAAGCCCGGCAGGTCGGGCGCCACCACCCGGTCACCGGCGTCCAGGAAGACCGGCAGCATGCGGCGGTACAGGTAGCTCCAGGCCGGGTTGCCGTGCAGGCACAGCCAGGTGCGTGGCGCGTCGCGTGGACCTTCGTCGAGGTAGTGCAGGCGCAGGCCGGCCAGCGCCGGCAGGTCGGCGATCCAGTGCGGGGCCCAGGGATAGCCGGGCAGGCCGTGGAAGCGCTCGTCGGGCGTGCGCACGCAGTCGTCGCGCAGGGGGTGGTGGGTCAATCGGGCCTCCTGGCGGCGCGTGCGGAAGAAGTCGCTGAGCAGCGCGCCGCACGCCTCGGCGAGCACCCCGCCCTGCACCACGGTCCGGTGGTTCAGCCGCGGCTGCGCGAACAGGTCCAGCACCGAGCCGGCGACGCCGGTCTTCGGGTCGGCCGCGCCGAAGACGACCCGGGCAAGCCGCGCATGCAGCATCGCGCCGCTGCACATGGCGCAGGGCTCCAGCGTCACGTAGAGCGTGCAGCCGTCGAGCCGGTAGTTGCCCAGCGTCGCCGCGGCCTCGCGCAGGGCCGTCACCTCGGCATGGGCGGTCGGGTCGTGCAGGCCCACCGGCCGGTTGTGGCCGCGGCCCACCACCCGGCCTGCGTGCACGACCACCGCGCCCACGGGCACCTCGCCGGCCGCATGGGCCAGGGCGGCCTGCTCCAGCGCCAGGCGCATCCACTGCGCGTCGTCGGCGGGGTCGGTCACCGGGCCTCGTTGGGCGTGGGCCGCGGCGCCTGCATCTGCATCTCGACGGCCTGTCGCACCTGCTCGACCTGGCCGGCAGGCGTGGGGGATGTGGCGGGCGTGGCGCCCACGGTCGCTGCCGGCACGGCACCATTGCGGCCGACGCCGCCGGACAGCTGCTGGCGCGCGAGCAGCCCCACGCCGGCGAGCACGGCCAGCAGGCCGACCAGGGAAGCGATCGCCTTCACGTGCCGGCCTCCGGCGCCGTGGGGACGGGCGCGCAGCCGAGGCGTTCCATCCAGCGCGCGAGCGCCCTCTCCTGCTCCCCACCGGCGGCGTAGATCGCATGCTGGCGCGCATGCGCCTCGGGCCGGTGCTGGTTGATCTTGAGCTTGCAGCGCCACTGCAGCACGCGCAGCTCCAGGCCCACGATGCCGGCCAGCATGCGCTGCGCGAGTCCCGCGTCCATGGCGCGCCATTGCGCCGCGTACGCCGGTTCATGGTCGGCGATCAGACACTTGAGCAGGCTGTCCTTGTCGTCCGCATCGTCGACCAGCCGGGCCTCGACCGTCGCGGCCACGGCGATGTAGTTCCAGCTGGGCACGCGGGCGAGGTCGGGATAGACCCGGGGCGACAGGTAGGCCTGCGGCCCCAGCACGCTGACCAGTGCGCGCGGCCGCGCCTGCAGCAACCGCCAGTGGGGGTTCGGCCGCGCGACGTGGCCCCAGAGGACATCCGCCCCGCCGCCCTGCCCCACCTCCAGGTGCAGCGGCAGGTGGGTGACGAACGGCAGGCCGTCGTCGTCGGTCGAGACCAGGGTGGCCAGCGGATGGGCACGGACCACGTCGTGCGCGATCGCGGGGTCTCGGGCCTCGAAGTGCGGGGGAAGGTACATGGCGGGCTCCGGGCCGCACTGTACCGCCTGCCCTGTGCCGCGCGTGGCCCACGCCATCGTCACCGCCCTGCGCCCTGCGCGCGGCGCCGCCGGGCGCTTCAGAACGAGCGCTCGACCCGCACGACCACGACCAGGTCGGGCTTGCGCGCGGCGGCGGCCAGGTCGGCCGGCAGGTCCTGCAGCTTCTCGATCCAGTGGCCGACATAGCGCACTTCCGCGAAGCTCGCGTTGAACCAGGGCTTGAGGCTCGCCGCGAACGAGTCGCCGACCACCCAGACGACCTTGTCCGCCGGTGCCCGGGGATTGCGCACCACGGTGGTGGAACCGAACGAGGTTTGCCGCTCGTTCGGCACCACCTGCTCGGTCCAGGCCGGCGGCACGGTCCACACCACCTCCCATTGGTCGCCGCCGTGCAGCGGGAAATCCTTCAGCCCGGAGATGCCGACCAGGTCGCCACCGCGGGGCGGGCCCGCACGGAAACCCACGTCGGGCACGGGCAGGCCGAGCGACCGGGCGAACCCGGCATACGCGAGGAAGGCGCCGCGCTCGTTCCAGTGGGTGTCGGTGCGCCAGTACAGCAGACCCGCGCCGGCCTTGGCTGCGCGCAGCTCGCCGGTCGGGTCGTGGACGGTCAGGTTCGGGACGGCCTTGAGCCCGTCGAGGAACACGTCCACGTACCGGCGCGGCGACGGCACCAGGCCGTCGGGCAGGTACTCCGGGTAGACGCTGGGCTTGTCCGGGCCCACGAGCAGGGCCACGGGCACCCCGTGCGCGGCGGCCGCCTGCGCCAGCCGCGACAGGGGGTCGGTGGCACTGCGGACCTGGCGCGCGTCGGGCACGATCGCCAGCTTCAGCTTGGCCACCGTGCGGTCATGCGCGTCGCCCAGAAACAGCCAGTCGTCCTTGCCCCGGAACCATGCCAGCGAGGGCCCGATCGCGTGCGCGCCCTTGCGCTGGATGGCCAGCGTGTCCACGCTGCGGCTGCCCGTGAAGTCGGTCCGCAGCACGCCCCAGCCCACGGCGGCGATGGCCAGCATCGCCAGCGAGGGCACGGCGACCTTGGCCAGGGCCTGCCGGCTGCCGAAGCGCACCGGCCGCTCGACGAAGCGCACGGTCAGCCAGGCCAGCAGGATGGCCACGAGCACCGCGACGATGCGGGTGCGGACCGACGGCACGTCGAACTGGATGATCCGGGCGTACGACAGGATGGGCCAGTGCCACAGGTAGAGCGGGAAGCTGACCAGCCCGAACCAGACCACCGGCCGCAGGGACAGCAGCCGGCGGTTCGGCCAGGCGTCGGGGCCGGCCCAGATCACGAGCACGGTGCCCAGCACCGGCACCAGCGCCCACCAGCCCGGGAAGCGCACGCCCTTGTGCAGGGCGCCGAAGCCGGCGGCCAGCAGCAGCAGGCCGGCCCAGGCCCCCAGCGTCCGCAGGCCCGCCATGTCGCCGCCGGCTGCGGGCACCCGGTCGCGGCGCAGCACGTGCCAGGCCAGCAGCGCGCCGCACAGCAGCTCCCAGAAGCGCGTCAGCGGCGAGTAGAAGGTCGCGACCGGGTCGGCCCGCACGCTGGCGACGTTCAGCGCGAAGGAGGCCGCAGCCGCCAGCAGCCCGAGCACCGGCAGGCTCCACTTCAGGCGCCATGCGGCCCACAGCAGCACGGGCCAGACGATGTAGAACTGCTCCTCGATGCCCAGGCTCCACAGGTGCAGCAGCGGCTTGGTGTCCGCGGCGGCATCGAAGTAGCCGGCCTCGCCCCACAGCACCAGGTTGGAGACGAAGCCCGCACCGGCCAGCAGGTGCTTGCCCAGCTGGTTCAGCTCGTCGGGCAGCAGCACCAGCCAGCCGAAGCCCAGGCTGGCCAGCAGCACGATGGCCAGCGCCGGGAAGATCCGGCGTGCGCGCCGTGCGTAGAAGCCGGCGAAGCTGAAGCTGCCGCGCTCCAGGTTCTCGTACAGGATGGTCGAGATCAGGAAGCCGGAGATGACGAAGAACACGTCCACGCCGATGAAGCCGCCCCGCAGCACCTCCGGAAAGGCATGGAAGGCCACCACCGACAGCACGGCGACCGCCCGCAGGCCATCGATGTCGGGCCGGTACTTCGGGTGCGACAGGGGCGCGGTGGTGCGCGTCATGCACGCGGTGGCATGGGCAGGCTGGGGCTGCGCGCCTCGCCTGCGGTGGCGGCCGGGGTCACTCCCACTCGATGGTCGCCGGCGGCTTGCTGCTCACGTCGTAGGTCACGCGGTTGATGCCGCGCACCTCGTTGATGATGCGGCCGGACACCTTCTTGAGCAGCGCGTACGGCAGCTCGGCCCAGTCGGCGGTCATGAAGTCGCTGGTCTGCACCGCGCGCAGCGCCACCACGTAGTCGTAGGTGCGGCCGTCGCCCATCACGCCCACGCTCTTGACCGGCAGGAAGACGGTGAAGGCCTGGCTGGTCAGGTCGTACCAGCTCTTGCCGGTGTGCGGGTCGACGTGGTTGCGCAGCTCCTGGATGAAGATGTCGTCGGCCCGGCGCAGCAGGTCGGCGTACTCCTTCCTCACCTCGCCCAGGATGCGCACGCCCAGGCCCGGGCCGGGGAAGGGGTGGCGGTAGACCATCTCGGGCGGCAGGCCCAGGGCCACGCCCAGCTCGCGCACCTCGTCCTTGAACAGGTCGCGCAGCGGCTCGAGCAGCTTGAGCCCGAGCTGCTCGGGCAGGCCGCCCACGTTGTGGTGGCTCTTGATGGTCACGGCCTTCTTGCTCTTGGCGCCGCCCGACTCGATCACGTCGGGATAGATCGTGCCCTGGGCCAGCCAGGCCACGTGGCGGGCGTGGGTCTGCTTGATCTTCGCGGCCTCGGCCTTGAACACGTCGACGAACAGGCCGCCGATGATCTTGCGCTTGGCCTCGGGGTCGGTGACCCCGGCCAGCTTGCCCAGGAACAGCTCGCTGGCATCCACCCGCACGACCTTGGCGTGCAGCTTGCCGGCGAACATGTCCATCACGGCGTCGCCCTCGTTCAGCCGCAGCAGACCGTGGTCGACGAACACGCAGGTCAGCTGGTCGCCGATCGCGCGGTGGATCAGCGCCGCCGCCACCGAGGAATCGACGCCGCCCGACAGGCCCAGGATCACCTCCTCGTCGCCCACCTGCGCACGGATGGCGGCGACCGCCTCGGCGATGTGGTCCTTCATCACCCAGTCGGCGCCGGCGCCGCAGATGCCCAGCACGAAGCGCTCGATGATCGCGCGGCCCTGCACGGTGTGCGTGACCTCGGGGTGGAACTGCACACCGTAGAAGCGGCGTTGCTCGTCGGCCATGCCGGCGATCGGGCAGCTGTCGGTCGAGGCCATCAGCTTGAAGCCCGGCGGCAGCTCGACCACCTTGTCGCCGTGCGACATCCACACGTTGAGCATGCCGTGGCCCTCGGCCGTGGTGACGTCGGCGATGTCGCGCAGCAGCTCGGTGTGCCCGCGCGCGCGGACCGCCGCGAAGCCGAACTCGCGCAGGTGGCCGCCCTCGACCCGGCCGCCCAGCTGCTGGGCCATGGTCTGCATGCCGTAGCAGATGCCCAGCACCGGCACGCCCAGCTCGAACACGGCCTGCGGCGCGCGGTCGGTGGTCTCCTCGTACACGCTGGCATGGCTGCCCGACAGGATCACGCCCTTGAGGCGGTGCTCGGCGGCGTAGCGGCGGATCCAGTCATCGGACACGTCGCAGGGATGGACCTCGGAGTACACGTGCGCCTCGCGCACGCGGCGGGCGATCAGCTGCGTGACCTGGGAACCGAAGTCGAGGATGAGGATGGTGTCGTGGGTCATGGAAGGTGTCAGTCCAGGTCCGTGATCAGGGGATGGTCGAGCCGGTGGCAGGCGCGCTGCAGGGCGCGGTCCATGGTCACCAGCGGCGCCTTGAGGTCGACCGCCACCTTCAGGTAGGCGGCGTCGTAGGGGGTGAGCTCCAGCGACTGGGCCCAGGTCCAGAACTCGATCGGCGAGACGCGCAGTGGGGCGAGCGCTACCGGCAGCCGTGCCAGCAGCCGCAGCACGTGCTGGTGGGCCGAGGGGGTGAAGCGCCCGCGCGCGAGCGCACGGCCCGCGGCATGCAGCGCCTCCAGCGGGAAGATCGCGGCGCTGGTGGCGCTCTCCTCTTCGGTCATCACCCGGATCAGCGCCTGCGACACCTTTTCGCCCGCTTCGTCCGGGAAGGCCCAGCTCGCGAAGGCCGACGCGTCAACGACCAGCATCTCGGGCCTGCTTGGGCTCGTCGGTCCAGCTGTCACCGCGGGCGTCGCGCTCGCGCTTGTGTTCGGCCCAGAGCTCGCCGAACCCCGGGCCGCCGCGGCCGACCTTCTCGCGCAAGGCCACGAGCTCGGCCTGGATGGCCTGTCGGCGAGCCTCGATGCTGGGTTGCTCGGTCTCGGGTTCCTTGATGAGCCGGATGACCCGCTTGCCGTGCCGCGTGAGCACCACCTCCTCGCCCTGCTCCACCGCGCGGATCAGCTCCGACAGCTGGCTCTTGGCCTGGTGGATGGGAACTGTTTGCATGGTTCTGGCTCGACTGGAAAGAAATCTGGCCAGAATTCTAACGGCGCGCATGAAAAAGGGCCAGAAAATTCTGGCCCTTTTGAAGATCGCCGCGGTCGCTCAGTCGGCCCGGTAGTTCGGCGCTTCCTTGGTGATCTGCACGTCGTGCACATGGCTCTCGCGCATGCCGGCGGCCGTGATCTGCACGAACTCGGCCTGCGCGCGCATGTCCTCGATGCTGGCGCAGCCGCAGTAGCCCATGGCCGCGCGCACGCCGCCGGCGAGCTGGAACACGATCGACACCATCGACCCCTTGTAGGGCACGCGGCCCTCGATGCCTTCGGGGACCAGCTTGTCGGCGTTGGGATTGCCGGTGGTGGCTTCCTGGAAGTAGCGGTCGGCACTGCCCTGCTGCATGGCGCCGATGGAGCCCATGCCGCGGTAGCTCTTGTAGCTGCGTCCCTGGTACAGCACGATCTCGCCGGGTGCCTCTTCGGTGCCGGCGAACATGCCGCCCATCATCACCGTGTGCGCGCCCGCCGCGATGGCCTTGGCGATGTCGCCCGAGTAGCGGATGCCGCCGTCGGCGATGAGCGGCACGCCGGTGCCGGCCAGGGCCGTGGCCACGTTGTCGATGGCCGTGATCTGCGGCACGCCCACGCCGGCCACGATGCGGGTGGTGCAGATCGAGCCGGGGCCGATGCCCACCTTGACGCCGTCGGCGCCGGCCTCGACCAGGGCGCGCGCGGCGGCACCGGTGGCGATGTTGCCGCCGATGACGTCGACCTGCGGATAGTTCTGCTTGACCCAGCGCACGCGGTCGAGCACGCCCTTGCTGTGGCCATGCGCGGTGTCGACCACGATCACGTCGACGCCGGCCTTGACCAGGGCCTCGACGCGCTCCTCGGTGCCCTCGCCCACGCCGACCGCCGCACCCACGCGCAGGCGGCCCGCGCCGTCGCGCGCCGCGTTGGGGAAGCTCAGCTGCTTGGTGATGTCCTTGACGGTGATCAGGCCCTTGAGCTCGTCGGCGTCGTTGAGCACCAACAGCCGCTCGAGCTTGTGCTTGTTCAGCAGCGCCTTGGCCTCGGCCGGCGTGGTGCCCTCGCGCACGGTCACCAGCTTGGCGCGGGGGGTCATGATCTGGCTGACCGGCACCTCGTAGCGGGTCTCGAAGCGCAGGTCGCGCCCGGTGACAATGCCCACCACCTTGCCGCCGTCGAGCACCGGGAAGCCCGAGATGCCCAGCTGCTCCTGCAGGTCGAGCACCTGCCGCACGCTGTGCTGGGGGGTGATCACGACCGGGTCGCGCAGCACGCCCGATTCGTAGCGCTTGACCCGCGCCACTTCGGCCGCCTGCTGCCTGGGCGTGAGGTTCTTGTGGACGATGCCGATGCCGCCTTCCTGCGCGATCGCGATCGCCAGGCGCGCCTCCGTCACGGTGTCCATGGCCGCCGACACCAGGGGCAGGTTCAGCGCGATGTTGCGGGTCAGCCGCGTGGCCAGCGAGGTGTCCTTGGGCAGGACCTGGGAGAACGCCGGGACCAGCAACACATCGTCGAAGGTCAGCGCTTTGCCAAGAAGGCGCATGTCAAAGCTCCAAAAGCAGGATTGTAGCCAGCGCCCCCGGGACAACCCTCGGCACGGGCTTCGTGAAGGACTGCGCGGAGCGTGGCGCGCGGGCTGGCGGCACGGAACAGCTGGCCGCTACACTCGCCCGATGCGTTCTGCCCGAGCCCTCGCCTGCATCGCCGCGCTGGTTGCCGGCGCCCTGCCCTGCGCCGCGCTGGCCCAGTGGCAATGGATCGACCAGAGCGGTCGACGCGTGTTCAGCGACAAGGCGCCCCCGCCCGACGTGCCCGAACGCAACATCCTCAAGCAGCCCGGCGGCCGTGCCGCCGCACCGGCACCGTCGGGCCCGGCGGCGGCTGGCGGCCCGTCGGACGCCGCCGTGCCCGCGGGCACGGCCCCGGCCCTGGCGTCGGGTCCGCGCCCCTCGGGCCGCGACGCATCGCTGGAGCAGCGCCGCAAGCAGCTCGAGGGCGCCGAGGCCGACAAGCGCAAGGCCGAGGAGCAGGCGGTGGCCGAGCAAAAGGCCGACAACTGCGCGCGCTCGCGGCAGGCCAAGTCGCAGCTGGACAGCGGCGTGCGCATCGCGCGCCAGAACGACAAGGGCGAGCGCGAGTTCCTGGACGACAAGCAGCGCGCGTCCGAAGCGCAGCGCCTGCAGGGCCTGATCGAGCGCGACTGCCCGGCTCAGTAACCGGGCTTGGCGCCCGGGCGGCGGCTGGCGAACAGGCCGGCCGTGCGCGCACCCTGGCGGCTGAAGCGCTCGCGCCGGGCCACCTTCGGATCCACCCGCAAGGGACGCACCACCTCCACCCGGTCGCGCTCGCGCAGCGCCTGCTGCAGCGAGGCACGGCGACCCCACAACCCCACCTCGCCCCCGGCCGGCACCTCCAGCGCGCAGGCGCGCAGTGCATCGGCCACGGTGGCGCCCTCGGGCAGGTCGAGCGTGCGTTCGACGACCTCGCGTGGCCCCGGCGAATGGCAGACGGTCACGCGCATCAGCCGTAGACCTGCTCGGCGCGCTTGACGAAGGCGTCGACCATGCTGCCGGCGATGCGGTCGAACACCGGGCCCACGACCGCGGCCAGCGCGCCGCTCTTGAAGCCGTAATTCAGGTCCAGCCCCACGCGGCAGGCCCGCTGGCCCTCGCCGCCCACCGGGGTGAAGGACCAGCGGCCATCCAGGTTGGAGAACGGCCCCTCGACCAGCCGCATGGCCACCTCGCGGCCGGCCACGTGGTCGTTGCGGGTGGTGAAGGTCTGGCGGATGCCGCCGAAGGCGATGCCCACCTCGGCCTTCATGCCCTGGGGGTCGTGCTCGAGCACGGCCGCGTGGTCGCACCAGGGCAGGAACTTGGGGTACTGCGCCACGTCGGTGACCAGCTGGAACATCTCTTCCGCGCTGTACCAGATCAGCACGGAGCGGTGGACGGTTTTCATACAGAATGTCGGGCTCGCGGGATTGTAGAGACGGCCGCGCGCCCCCACTTGTCAGCACATGGCCAACCCCAAGGACAGCACCGCCCGCATCGCCGAGAACAAGAAGGCGGCCTACAACTACTTCTTCGAGGAGAAGTACGAGGCCGGCATGGTGCTGCAGGGCTGGGAGGTCAAGGCCCTGCGCGAGGGCAAGGTGCAGCTGACCGACGGCTACGTGGTGGTCAAGAACGGCGAGCTGTTCATCATCGGCTGCCAGATCAACCCGCTCAAGACCGCCTCCACCCACGTCAACCCCGACTCGATCCGCACCCGCAAGCTGCTGATGCACAAGGACGAGATCCGGCGGCTGATCGGCAAGGTCGAGCAGAAGGGCTACACCCTGGTGCCGCTGAACCTGCACTGGAAGGGCGGCCGGGTGAAGTGCGAGGTGGCGCTGGCCAAGGGCAAGGCCGAGCACGACAAGCGGGACACGATCCGCGACCGCGAGGGCAAGCGCGAGGTCGAGCGCGCGATGAAGAGCCGCAACCGCTGAAACGGACGGCGGGAATAAACCGGCCCGTGCGGTCGTTCGTGGGGTGGTGACATCCCGTCCACCCCAGGAGATTCCCATGCGCACTGCCCTCCGCCTCTCGATCCTGTCCGTCACCGTCGCCCTGGCCGCCTGCGGCTCCATGGGCATGGGCGGCACCGACGCCCCCGCCAAGGCCGCCGACGGCGTGCTGGTCGGCCCTTCGGGCATGACGCTCTACACCTTCGACCGCGACGCCGCCGGCAGCGGCAAGTCGGTGTGCAACGGCGCCTGCGCCACCAACTGGCCGCCGCTGGCCGCGCCGGCCTCGGCCGCGCCCATGGGCGACTGGAGCGTGGTGACGCGCGACGACGGCAGCCGCCAGTGGGCCTTCAAGGGCAAGCCGGTCTACTACTGGGCCAAGGACGCCAAGCCCGGCGACCGCACCGGCGACGGCTTCAACAACGTGTGGCGGGTCGCCAAGCCGTGACCTGCCAGGCCCGTCGCTGACGCGCCGCACCACGGCCTGCCATGGCGCCCTCCCCCGCCGGCCTCGAAGCCCAGATCCCCTCGCTGCGCCGCTACGCGCGCGCGCTGACGGGTGACGCCTGGGCGGCCGACGACCTGGTGCAGGACACGCTCGAGCGGGCCTGCGACCGGTGGGCGCTGTGGACGGCCGGCACGGACCTGCGCGCCTGGCTGTTCACGCTGATGCACAACCTGTTCGTCGACGGCGCCCGCCGGGCGGTGCGGCAGCAGGCCGCGCACCGCGTCGACATCGAGGAGGTCGCGCACGAACTGGCTGCCCCGGCCCACGAGCCCGGGCAGGCGCTGGACCTGCAGCGCTGCCTGCTGCGTCTGCCCCCCGAACAGCGCGAGGCGCTGCTGCTGGTCACGCTGCAGGACCTGCGCTACGAGGACGTGGCCCGCATCACCGGCGTGCCGGTGGGCACGGTGATGTCGCGCCTGTCGCGCGCCCGCGCACGGCTGCGCGAGCTGATGGAAGGCGGTGCCCCGGCCACGGGCACCGCCGGGCAGCCGGCCCTGCGCCGGCTGAAGTGAGACGAGGATGGACAAGCAAGCCCCTTCCGGCCTGGACGAAGCCACGCTGCACGCGTTGGTGGACGGCACGCTGCCGCCCGCCGAGCGCGTGGCCGCCGAGCAGGCCCTGGCCCACGACCCGGTGGCCGCCGCCACGGTGCGGGCCTGGCGCGAGCAGCGCGCCCTGCTCGGCGCCCTGCATGCGGACGTGCTGCAACAGCCCGTGCCCCCGGCGCAGGCCGCAGCGGCCCGCTCGGCCGGCCGAGCCGGCGCGCAGCTGGCGCGCTGGCAGCGCTGGGGCGGCATGGCCGCGGCGGTGCTGCTGGCCGTCGTGGCGGGCTGGACCGGCCGCGGCCTGTGGGAGACGCAGGCGGGTCCGTCGCTGGCCCGCGCACGGCCCGTGCAGGAATTCGGCCGGCAGGCGCTGGTGGCGCACGTCGTGTTCGCGCCCGAGGTGCGGCATCCGGTCGAGGTGCCGGCGGCGCAGCAGGAGCACCTGGTGCAGTGGCTCTCCAAGCGCCTGGGCCGGCCGCTCAAGGTGCCCGATCTGGCCGCGCAGGGCTACGAACTGGTCGGCGGCCGCCTGCTGGCCGGCGGCCAGGGCCCGCGGGCGCAGTTCATGTATCAGAACCTGCGTGGCGAACGCCTGACGCTGTACGTGGGCGCCCTCGACGCCCGCGACGCGGCCGCGCGCGAGACCGCGTTCCGCTTCACCAGCGAGTCCGGCGCCTCGAGCTTCTACTGGGTCGACAACGGCTACGGCTACGCCCTGGCCGGCCGGCTGCAGCGGGCCGAGCTGCTGCCGCTGGCCGAGGCCGTCTACAAGCAGCTCTGAACGCCGCGCTCAGGCCAGGCCGCGCAGCGGATGCTCGCCCGCCGGCCAGGGGCTGGCGAAGTAGGCCTGCGCCATCGCCGGCGTGACCTCCTCGGCGCGCGCCGGATTCCAGCGTGGCGCGTGGTCCTTGTCGACGGCCAGCGCCCGGATGCCCTCCACCGTTTCGCTGGCCGCGCCCGGCCGCAGGTGGAAGCAGTTGTGGACCAGGTCGCGCTCCATGCGCAGGTCGTCGGCCAGGGACAGGCTGCGGGCCCGGCGCACCTGCTCGAGCACCACGTGCAGCATCAGCGGCGAGCGCTTGCGCAGCGCCGCCGCGGTCTGCGCGGCCCAGTCGGAGCCGTCGGCCTCGAGCCCCGCCAGCAGTTGCGGCACGGTCCCGGCGGCGAAGTGGCGGTCGATCGCCGCGCGGTGGGCAGCGAGCGCGGAACCGTCGACCCGCTGGGGCGGCGGCAGGGCCGCGGCACCGTCCACGCTGAAGCGCTCCCACAAGGCAGGCAGCGCCTGCGCCTCGAGCAGCACGTCGGCCAGCCGGGCGTCCACCGCGTCGGCACCGCCGATCACCTCGCCGGTGAGGGCCAGGTACTCGCCCAGGCGGCCGGGGCAGCGCGAGAGGAACCAGCCGCCCCCCACATCGGGGAACAGGCCGATGTTGGTCTCGGGCATGGCCATCTTCGTGCGGCCGGTCACGATGCGGGTGCGCGCGCCCTGGGCGATGCCCATCCCGCCGCCCATGACGATGCCGTCCATGAAGGCGACGTAGGGCTTGGGATAGTGGTGCACCAGGTGGTTGAGGGTGTACTCCTCGGTGAAGAACTCGCCCAGCGCCGCGTCGCCCGCCAGTGCGGCCTGGTGGAAGAAGCGGATGTCGCCGCCGGCGCAGAAGGCGCCGAACGGGCCTTCCTTGCCCATGCCGCGGATGGTGACGACCTCGACCCGCGCGTCCTGCGCCCAGGCCTGCAGCACCCCGGTCAGCGCCCGCACCATGGGCAGCGACAGCGCGTTCAGCGCCTTGGGGCGGTTCAGGGTGATGCGGCCGGCACGGCCGGCCACCTCGGCTTGCACTTCCTCGATCATGCGCGTTGCTTCCATCCGATCAGTTCGTTGAGCACCAGGGCGCCCAGCACCAGCGCACCGCCGGCCAGCACCGTGGCCGTGGGCGCCTCGCCCGCCCCCATCCAGGCCAGCAGGATGCCGAAGATCACCTCCAGCAGGGCCAGCAGCGAGATCTCCGGCGCTGCCAGCACCCGGGCACAGACCACCGACAGGGCGCAGGGGATGGCCAGCTGCACCAGCCCCAGCAGCGCCAGCAGGCCCACGTCGCGCGCGGACGCCGAGAACGGCAGGGCCAGCGGCAGCGTGGCCAGGCAGGACAGGACCGCGCCCACCAGCACGGCGGGCACCAGGTCGATGTCCTCGCCGCGGGCGTGCGAGCGCTGGGTGATGGTCCAGTTGACCGCACCGGCCAGCGGCACGCACAGGGCCACCAGCGTGCCGGCGAGCCCGCCTTCGGAGACCTGCGTGCCGTACATCCAGGCGATGCCGGCACCCGCGACGGCGATGGCCGCCCAGGTGCGCGCGGGAATGCGCTGGCCGATGAACATCCAGGCGAACACCGCGG
This sequence comes from Comamonadaceae bacterium, assembly GCA_027484575.1. Taxonomy (GTDB): domain Bacteria; phylum Pseudomonadota; class Gammaproteobacteria; order Burkholderiales; family Burkholderiaceae_C; genus Ramlibacter. The sequence goes on along the minus strand of JAIXSQ010000004.1, from coordinate 156,803 downwards.
TCAGGAAGGGCCCCACGGCCATGGTGACCAGCACGTTGGCCACGCTGGTCAGCGTCAGGGCCACCATGAAGGCGGTGAACATCACGCTCCAGCACAGGCCCGAGGCCCACAGCGACGGGCCGGCGCGGCGCAGCTTGCCCACCACCGCGCGGCCCTGGAACAGCGCCAGGATCGCCGCCAGCGACAGCACCGTGAACAGGCTGCGCCAGAAGGTGACCTCGAAGCTGCGGGCCTGCTCGAGGTGGCGCGTGACCACCCCGGCGATCGACCACATCAGGGTGACCGCGACCATGGTCGCGACGGCCTGGGCGTGGGACAGCTTCATGCGCGCGGGCCCGGCGGCGGGGATCAGGCCTCGCGGGAGGCGCGCTTGCGCTCGTGCTCCTTGAGGTGGCGCTTGCGCAGGCGCACGCTCTTGGGCGTGATCTCGACCAGTTCGTCGTCCTCGATGAACTCGACCCCGTACTCCAGCGTCAGCTCGATGGGCGGCGTGATCTTGACCGCGTCCTCCTTGCCCGAGACGCGGAAGTTGGTCAGCTGCTTGGTGCGGGTGGCGTTGACCACCAGGTCGTTGTCGCGGCTGTGGATGCCGACGATCATGCCCTCGTACACCGGGTCGTTGGCCTTGACGAACATGCGGCCGCGGTCGTCCAGCTTGCCCAGCGCGTAGGTGAAGATTTCGCCGTCGTCCATCGAGATCAGCACGCCGTTCTTGCGGCCGCCGATGTCGCCCTTGTGCGGCTCGTAGCTGTCGAAGATGTTGGAGATCAGGCCCGAGCCGCGGGTCAGGTTCAGGAACTCGTTGGTGAAGCCGATCAGGCCACGGGCCGGGATGCGGTACTCCAGGCGCGCGCGGCCCCTGCCGTCCGACTCCATGTTCACCAGCTCGCCCTTGCGCTCGCCCAGGGCCTGCATCACGCCGCCCTGGTGGCCTTCCTCGATGTCCACCGTGACCAGCTCGATCGGCTCGTGCTTGACGCCGTCGATGGTCCTGAAGACCACGCGCGGCTTGGACACGGCCAGCTCGAAGCCCTCGCGGCGCATGTTCTCCAGCAGGATGGTCAGGTGCAGCTCGCCGCGGCCCATCACCTCGAACACACCCTCCTCGTCGGTCTCGTTCACGCGCAGGGCGACGTTGTGCTGCAGTTCCTTCTGCAGCCGGTCCCAGATCTGGCGGCTGGTCACGAACTTGCCTTCGCGGCCGGCCAGCGGGCTGGTGTTCACGCAGAAGTTCATGGTCAGGGTCGGCTCGTCGACCTTGAGCATCGGCAGCGGGGCGGGATTGGCGGGGTCCGTCACGGTCACGCCGATGCCGATGTCCTCGATGCCGTTGATCAGCACGATGTCGCCGGGGCCGGCCGCCGGGGTCTGCATGCGGTCCAGGCCCTGGAAGGTCAGCACCTGGTTGACCCGGCCCTTGCGGCTCTTGCCGTCCGGCCCTTCCATGACCAGCACGTCCATCATGGGCTTGAGGGTGCCCTGGCTGATGCGGCCCACGCCGATGCGGCCGACGAAGGACGAGAAATCGAGCGCCGAGATCTGCAGCTGCAGGGGGGCCGCGGGGTCGCCGGCGTTCGGCGGCACGTGCTTGAGGATGGTGTCGAACAGGGCCGACATGTCGGGGCCCCACTGCTCGCCGGGCTCGCCCTCTTCCAGCGACGACCAGCCGTTGATGCCGGAGGCGTACACCACGGGGAAGTCCAGCTGCTCGTCGGTCGCGCCCAGCTTGTCGAACAGGTCGAAGGCGGCGTTGACCACCTTGTCCGGGTTGGCGCCGGGCTTGTCCACCTTGTTGACCACCAGGATCGGGCGCAGGCCCAGGGCCAGCGCCTTCTTGGTGACGAAGCGCGTCTGGGGCATCGGGCCTTCCTGCGCGTCGATCAGCAGCAGCACGCTGTCGACCATCGACAGGGCGCGCTCGACCTCGCCGCCGAAGTCCGCGTGGCCGGGCGTGTCCACGATGTTGATGTGCGTGCCCTTCCAGCTCACGGCGCAGTTCTTGGCCAGGATGGTGATCCCGCGCTCCTTCTCGATCGCGTTGTTGTCCATCACGGTGTCGACCACCTTCTCGTGCTCGGCGAAGGTGCCCGACTGGCGCAGCAGCTGGTCGACCATGGTGGTCTTGCCGTGGTCGACGTGGGCGATGATGGCGATGTTGCGGATCTGTCTGGTGCTCATGGTGTGGTGGCCGCGTTGCGCGACTGCAGGATTTGCTGGATGTCGATCGGGCTCAGCAAGCGGCCCGGGATGAGTTCGCCGCCGCGCACATGGGCGGTGCCGAGCAGCGTGGAGGGCTCGTCGCCGAAGACGGCGACGGCGGGTGCGTCGGGCCAGCCGCCGCGGCGGCGCAGGCCCGACAGGAACCGGCCGGCATTGTCCGCATCGAGCGTGACGCGGGTGTGGCCGTCCAGCAGCGCCTCGGGCGGCAGCAGGCGCGCGGTGCGCTCGTCCTCGGGCAGGGCCTCGAGCGCCTCGAGCGTGGTGCACTGCGCCTGGCCGAAAGGGCCGGTGGCGGTGCGCCGCAGGAACGACAGGTGGGCGCCGCAGCCCAGGGCCTGGCCCAGGTCCTCGCCCAGCGTGCGGATGTAGGTGCCCTTGCTCACGCGGGCCGTGAACCGCAGCGCCGGCCGGCCGGCGTCCTCGGCCAGCTGCAGGTCCAGCGCATGGACGGTCACCTCGCGCGCCTCGCGCTCGACCTCCTGGCCGGCCCGGGCGTATTCGTACAGCGCCTTGCCGTCCTTCTTGAGTGCGCTGTGCATGGGCGGCACCTGCCGGATGGGGCCGGTGTAGCGCTGGCGCAGGTCGTCGAGCATCGCGGGCGTGATCGCCGGCACGCTCGCCGTGGCCACGACCTCGCCTTCGGCGTCGCCGGTCGTGGTGCGCACGCCCAGCACGGCGACCGCCTCGTAGGTCTTGTCGGCCTCCAGGTGCAGCTGGCTGAACTTGGTGGCGGCCCCGAAGCACAGCGGCAGCACGCCGGTGGCCAGCGGGTCGAGCGTGCCGGTGTGGCCGGCCTTCTCGGCCCGCAGCAGCCACTTGGCCTTCTGCAGCGCGTCGTTGCTGGACAGGCCGCGCGGCTTGTCCAGCAGCAGCACCCCATGCACGGGGCGCCTGACGACCCGTGTACGGGGGGCGCGCGGGGTCACTCGATGTCGTCCTTGGCGCGCGAGGCGACCGCGCGGGCGATCAGCGCGTTCATGTCGGCCGCACGTTCGGTGGTGCGGTCGAACTGGAAATGCAGCGTCGGCACGGTGTGGATGTGCAGGCGCTTGAACAGGCCGCTGCGCAGGAAGCCGGCGGCGTGGTTCAGCGCGGCCTCGCAGTCCTGGGGGTCGCCCACGAGCACGCTGAAGAACACCTTGGCGTGCGCGTAGTCGGGCGTGACCTCGACGGCGCTGAGGGTGACCATGCCCAGGCGCGGGTCCTTGACCTCGCGGATCAGCTCGGACAGGTCGCGCTGGATCTGGTCGGCGATCTGGAAGCTGCGGTTGGGCTTGGTGGAGCGCTTGGGCATGGCAGGTCAGGCAAGGAGGCCGGGCACCGGGCGCTTGGAGTGCGCCGGCCGCCCGGGATTCCCGCGGATCAGAGGGTCCGCGCGACTTCCTTGATCTCGAAGAACTCGAGCTGGTCGCCTTCCTTGATGTCGTTGTAGTTCTTGAGCTTGATGCCGCACTCGAAGCCTTCCTTGACCTCGCGCACGTCGTCCTTCATCCGCTTGAGCGACTCGAGCTCGCCGGTGTAGATCACCACGTTCTCGCGCAGCAGGCGGAAGTGCGAGGAACGCGTGACGTGGCCCGAGGTGACATAGCAGCCCGCGACCGTGCCGATCTTGGAGGCCACGAACACGGTGCGGATCTCGGCGCCGCCGATGACTTCCTCGCGCTTCTCCGGCGCCAGCATCCCCGACATCGCGGCCTTCAGGTCGTCGACCGCGTCGTAGATGATGTTGTAGTAGCGGATGTCGATCGCGTTGCCTTCGGCCGTCTTGCGCGCACCGGCATCGGCGCGCGTGTTGAAGCCGATGATCACCGCCTTGGAGGCGATCGCCAGGTTGACGTCCGACTCGCTGATGCCGCCCACGCCGGCGTACACCAGCTGCACGCGCACTTCCTCGGTCGACAGCTTGAGCAGCGACTGCGCCAGCGCTTCCTGCGAGCCCTGCACGTCGGCCTTGACGATGATCGGCAGGGTCTTGACGTCCCCGGCCGTCATGTCGGCGAACATGTTCTCGAGCTTGGCGGCCTGCTGCTTGGCCAGCTTGGTATTGCGGAACTTGCCGGCGCGGTAGGTGGCGATCTCGCGCGCACGGCGCTCGTCGGTCATCACCATGAAGTCGTCGCCGGCCTGCGGCACCTCGGTCAGGCCCTGGATCTCCACCGGGATGGAGGGACCCGCCGACTTGCTGGTGCGGCCGTCCTCGTCGACCATGGCGCGCACGCGGCCGTAGGTCTGGCCGGCCAGCACCACGTCACCGACCTTCAGCGTGCCGGTCTGCACCAGCACCGTGGCCACCGGGCCGCGGCCCTTGTCCAGCTTGGCTTCGATGACCAGGCCCTTGGCGGCGGCATCCACCGGCGCCTTCAGCTCCAGCACCTCGGCCTGCAGCAGCACCTGCTCGAGCAGGTTGTCGACGCCCTCGCCGGTCAGCGCCGAGACGTTGACGAACGGCGATTCGCCGCCGTACTCCTCGGGCACGACCTCCTCGACCACCAGCTCCTGCTTGACGCGCTCGGGGTTGGCGCCGGGCTTGTCGATCTTGTTGACCGCCACCACGATCGGCACCTTGGCGGCCTTGGCGTGCTTGATGGCTTCCTTGGTCTGCGGCATGACGCCGTCGTCGGCGGCCACGACCAGGATGACCAGGTCGGTGGCCTGCGCGCCGCGGGCCCGCATCGCGGTGAACGCCTCGTGGCCCGGGGTGTCCAGGAACGAGATGACGCCGCGCGGGGTCTCGACGTGGTAGGCGCCGATGTGCTGCGTGATGCCGCCGGCCTCGCCCGCGGCGACCTTGGCGCGGCGGATGTAGTCCAGCAGCGAGGTCTTGCCGTGGTCGACGTGGCCCATGACGGTGACCACCGGGGCGCGCGGCAGGGCCTCGGCCTGGTGCTGCGACTGCTCCTCCTCGGTGAACGCCTCGGGATCATCCAGCTCGGCGGTGACCGCCTTGTGGCCCATCTCCTCGACCACGATCATGGCCGTGTCCTGGTCCAGGGGCTGGTTGATGGTGACCATCTGGCCCATCTTCATCAGCGCCTTGATGACCTCGGAGGCCTTGACGGCCATCTTGTGCGCGAGCTCGGCGACCGTGATGGTCTCGGGCACGTGCACCTCGATGATCCGCTGCTCCTGCGGCTGCTGCTGCGCGTCGTCGCGGTGGTCGCGGTCGTTGCTGCGGCGGCCGCGCGGGCCACCGCGCCAGTTGTTGCGGCCGATGCCGCCCGAGGCGTCGCCGCGGGTGGGGATGGCCTTCTTCTTGGCGGGGTCCTGGGCCCAGCTGGACGACAGCTTGGCCGACTTGACCTCCTTGTTGCCGCCGGGCGCGGCCGGGGCGGCCGTGGTGCGGGCCGGCATGGCCGGCTTGTGCAGCGTGCCCTTGGCCGCGGGCTTGGCGTCGCCGGGCTTGGCGACCGGCTTGGCCTCCTCGGGCTTCTTGGCCACCAGCACCTGCTTGGGCTTGGCCATCATGGCGCGGATGGCCTCGGCCTCGGCCAGCGCCTTGCGGCGGCGCTCGTCGAGGTCGCGGGCACGTGCGGCCTCCTCGTCGGCGCGGGCCTTGGACTCGGCCTCGGCCTTGGCGCGGGCCTCGGCAGCGGCGGCGTTGCGGGCGGCGTTGGCGGCCTGCGCCTCGGCGCTGGCTTCCTCCTGGGCGGCGGCGGCGGCCTCGCGCTTGGCGGCCTCGGCGGCGGCGTAGGCGGCGGCGCGTTCCTCGGCCTCGCGCTCGCGGCGCTCCTTTTCCTCGCGCTCGGCGCGCTTGGCGACCAGGTCTTCCTCCTGGCGGCGGATCAGCTCGGCCTGGCGGCGCGCCTCTTCCTCGCGGCGGGCCAGGTCGGCGTCGTCGCGCAGGGGGACGGTGGTGGCGGTCTCGCGTGCCTCGGCCTCGGCGTCGGCGCCGCCGGTGGTCTCGGGGCCGTCGTCACGCTTGACGAAGGTGCGCTTCTTGCGGACCTCGACCTGGATGGTGCGGGCCTTGCCACTGGCATCGGCCTGCTTGATCTCGCTGGTCGACTTCTTGACCAGGGTGATCTTCTTGCGCTCGGGCGAGTCGGTGCCGTGGCTGGCCCGCAGGTAGCCGAGCAGTTTCTGCTTGTCGGCCTCGCTCAGCGGGTCGGTCGCGGCCGACTTGGCCACGCCGGCGCTGCGCAGCTGCTCGAGCAGCGTGGCAGGGGACTTCTTGAGCTCGTTCGCGAACTCGGCGACGGTCGTCATGGACATCTGTTCAGATCCCTCCCATCACGTCAAGCCTGCGCCGCCGCACCGGAGAACCAGTGCTCGCGGGCCTTGAGGATCAGGGCCTTGGCCTCGTCCGCGGACTGGCCGGTGATTTCGGTCAATTCATCGACGGCCAGGTCGGCCAGCTCGTCGCGGGTGTGCACGCCGGCCTCGGCCAGCTTGGCAATCAGCTCGGGGCCGGCGCCGTCGAGGTCGCGCAGGTCCTGCGAGACCTCCTCGACGCTCTCCTCGCGGGCGATCTCCATCGTCAGCAGGGCATCCTTGGCGCGTGCGCGCAACTCGTTGACGGTGTCTTCGTCGAACGACTCGATGTCGAGCATTTCCTGGATCGGCACGTAGGCCACTTCCTCGAGGCTGGTGAAGCCTTCGGAGATCAGGATGTCGGCGATCTCCTCGTCGACGTCCAGCTTCTCCATGAACAGCGTGCGCAGCGTGGACTGCTCCTCGGCCTGCTTCTGGGCCGATTCGTTGGCGTCCATGATGTTGATCTTCCAGCCGGTCAGCTCGGACGCCAGGCGCACGTTCTGGCCGCCGCGGCCGATGGCGATGGCGAGGTTCTCCTCGTCGACCACCACGTCCATCGCGTGCTTCTCCTCGTCGACGACGATGGAGCTCACGTTGGCCGGGGCCAGCGCGCCGATCACGAACTGGGCGGGGTCCTCGGACCACAGCACGATGTCCACGCGCTCGCCGGCTAGCTCGTTGGTGACCGCGTTGACGCGGGTGCCGCGCACGCCGACGCAGGTGCCGATCGGGTCGACCCGCTTGTCGTGCGACAGCACGGCGATCTTGGCGCGCGAGCCGGGGTCGCGGGCGCAGCTCTTGATCTCCAGCAGGCCCTGCTCGATCTCAGGCACTTCCTGGCGGAACAGCTCGATCATGAACTCGGGGGCCGCGCGCGACAGGATGATCGGCGCGCCCCGCAGGGTGAGGTCGACCTCCATGATCATCGCCCGCACGCGGTCGCCGTTGCGCAGGTTCTCCTTGGGGATCATCTCGCCGCGGCGCAGGCGCCCTTCGACGCGGCCGCTCTCGACGATGATGTCGCCCTTGTCCATGCGCTTGACGGTGCCCACGAAGATCTTGTCGCCGCGCGACATGAAGTCGTTCAGCAGCATCTCGCGCTCGGCGTCGCGGATCTTCTGCAGGATCACCTGCTTGGCGGCCATGGCGCCGATGCGGCCGATGGGCAGCGACTCGATCGGCTCCTCGATGTAGTCGCCCTCCTCCACGTCGGCCACGCGCTCGCGGGCGTCCATGAGCAGTTCCTCGGCGTCGGGGTTCTGCAGGCCCTGGCTGTCGGGCACCACCAGCCAGCGGCGGAAGGTCTCGTAGTCGCCGGTGTCACGGTCGATCGCCACCCGGATGTCCACCTCGCCTTCGTAGAGCTTCTTGGTGGCCTGGGCCAGCGCCGACTCGACGGCACCGAACACCACGTCGCGCTCGACGTTCTTCTCGCGCGAGATCGCCTCCACCAGCATCAACAATTCGCGATTCATCTCAGGACTCTCCTGTCTGCGTCTGCCTGGGCTTCCTGCCCTTGAAATCCACCATGGGCGCGAGCCGCGCCTCCTTCAACTCGTCCAGCGTGAAGCCGAGCACGTTGACCGGCGCGTCGTCCTTGCGCCGGCGCTGGCCCGGCTTGGGCTCGGGCGCGTCGCTCCATGCGAGCTGCCAGCCGCCGCCGTCGGCGCGCGCGAGCACGCCCCTGAACTTCTTGCGCCCCGAGGCCACGAGGCCGGCGCCGGCGGCGCCCATGGGCGCCTTGAGCACGATGTCGACCTGCTCGCCGGCGAAGCGCTCGAAGTCGCGCTCGTGCCGCAGCGGCCGGTCCAGGCCGGGCGAGGACACCTCGAGCCGCCGGTAGTCGACGGCGTCGACCTCGAGCGCATACTGCAGCTGGCGCGTGACCTTCTCGCAGTCCTCGACGTTGACGAACTGCTCCGGCGCGCCGGGTTGCCACGGCAGGTCGATGGTCACGCGCAACAAGCCCCCGGCGGAGCGTTCGAGCTCCACCAGCTCGTAGCCGAGACCGGTGACGGTCTCCTGGACGATGTCCTGCAGCGCCAAACCCGTGCGTTCCTTTGTGCCTGTGTGCGGATCCCGCGGGAGCCGCGGGACGGTTCAATTCGGGCGACCCAAAAAAAACGGGCGGTTGGTACCCGCCCGGTTGGTCGCGAAGCAAAGATTGTACCGTGCGAATGTCGTCCGCGCAACGGGTTGCACACGTCCGGCGCCCCGTGGCGCGGTGTGCGCCGGACGCGGCTCAGCCGTCCAGCCGCCCCGAGCGCAGCTGCTTGGCCTCGGCGCGGTGGCGCTTGTCGGCCAGGCGCACGCGGGCGGCCCGCGGTGGCGGCCGGGTGGCCCGGCGCACGTGCGGCGCCCGCGCCACGCTGTCGACCAGGTCCTGCAGCCGCTGCAGCGCCTCGGCCCGGTTCAGCTCCTGGCTGCGGTGGGTCTGGGCCTTGAGCACCAGCACGCCGGCGCGGCTGATCCGCCGGTCGTCCAGGGCGAGCAGCCGCGCCTTGTGGTCGGGCGGCAGCGACGAGGCGCGGATGTCGTAGCGCAGGTGGACCGCGCTGGAGACCTTGTTGACGTTCTGACCGCCCGCGCCCTGGGCGCGCACGGCGGTGATCTCCACCTCGGACGGCGGGATGGGCGTGGGCAGCGGATGCAGACCCATCTCAGGCGGCGGCCTCGACCAGCGCCCGGGTGTAGGCATGGGCGGGCGCGCCCAGCACCTGCGCCACCGGCCCGGCCTCGAGCACCTGCCCGTCCTTCATGACGACCACGTCGTGCGCCATGGCCCGCACCACGTCCACGTCGTGGGTGATCAGCAGGTAGGCCAGGCCCCGCTCGCGCTGCAGGCGCTGCAGCAGCTGCAGCACCTGCTTCTGGATGGTGACGTCCAGCGCGCTGGTGGGCTCGTCCAGGACCAGCAGGCGCGGCTCCACGATCAGGGCCCGCGCGATCGCCAGCCGCTGGCGCTGGCCGCCGGAGAACTCGTGCGGGTAGCGGTCCAGCAGGCCCGGGAACTGGGCCTCGGACAGGCCCACGTCGGCCAGTGCGGCCACGACGCGTCCACGGCGCTGCGCCTCGGGCAGCCCGGGCTCGTGCACCAGCAGGCCCTCGCCCACGATCTCGCCGACGGTCATGCGGGGCGACAGCGAGGAGAACGGATCCTGGAACACCACCTGGACCTGGCGGCGCAACGGCCGGTCGGCGTCCAGCCGCCCCTGCCAGCCTTGCCCGCAGGCCTGCAGCGTGCCGCCGGCCGGCAGCAGCCCGAGCGCGGCCAGCGCCAGCGTGCTCTTGCCCGAGCCCGACTCGCCGACCACGCCCAGGGTGCGGCCGGGCGCCAGGGCGAAATCGGCGCCCTGCACGGCCGTGAAGCGGCCGCGCCGGAACCAGCCGCGCAGGCCGGGCAGCGGCACCGGGTAGTCGACCCGCAGCCCCTGGGCGCGCAGCACCGGGGCCTGGCCTTCGCACGGCGCCGCCTCGGCGACGTCGCGGCTGGGCCGGCTGTCGACGAGCTTGCGGGTGTAGGCATGCTGCGGCTGGCCGAAGACCGTGGCGACCGCGCCCTCCTCCACCAGGCGGCCCTCCTGCATGACCGCCACCCGGTCGGCGAAGCGCCGCACCAGGTGCAGGTCGTGGGTGATCAGCAGCACCGCCATGCCGGTCTGGCGCTGCAGGTCGGCCAGCAGGCCCAGGATCTGCAGCCGCAGGGTCACGTCCAGCGCCGTGGTGGGCTCGTCGGCCAGCAGCAGCCGCGGCCGGCAGGCCAGCGCCATGGCGATCATGGCGCGCTGGCGCTGGCCGCCCGACAGCTGGTGCGGGAAGGCCTGCGCCCGGCGGGCGGGCTCGGGAATGCCGGTGGCGGCGAGCGCCTCGACCGCCGCGTCCCAGGCCTGGCGGCGCGACAGCCCCTGCTTGAGCTCCAGCACCTCGGCCACCTGGTCGCCGACCGCGAACAGCGGGTTGAGCGCCGTCATCGGCTCCTGGAACACCATGGCGATGTCCTCCCCGCGCACGGCCAGCAGCTCGCGCTCGGGCAGCGCCAGCAGGTCGCGCGCCGGCTCGCCGGGGCGCCGCGGCGCCAGCCGGGCCGAGCCGGTCACCCGGGCGTTCTGCACCAGGCCCAGAAGGGCCAGCGCGGACACCGACTTGCCCGATCCCGACTCGCCCACCAGCGCCAGCTTCTCGCCGGGCGCGACCGCGAAGTCGATGCCGTGCACCACCGGCCGGCCGCCGAAGGCGACCTGCAGGCCGCGGACCTCGAGCAGGGGTGCGGCGCTCATGCGGCCGCCTTGCGGGGGTCCAGCGCGTCGCGCAGCGCATCGCCCATGAACGTGAGCAGCAGCAGCGTGACCACCAGCACGCCGAAGGTGGACAACGAGATCCACCAGGCGTCGAGGTTGGCCTTGCCCTGGCTGAGCAGTTCGCCCAGGGACGGGGTGCCGGGCGGCACGCCCAGGCCCAGGAAATCCAGCGAGGTCAGCGCCAGGATGGCCGCGCTCATGCGGAACGGCAGGAAGGTCACCACCGGCGTCATGCTGTTGGGCAGGATGTGGCGCCACATGATCCGGCCGTTGCCCACGCCCAGGGCACGCGCGGCGCGCACGTAGTCCATCTGCCGGTTGCGCAGGAACTCGGCCCGCACGTAGTCGGACAACCCCATCCAGCCGAACAGGGACAGCAGCAGCAGCAGCAAGGCCACGCTGGGCGCGAACACCGCCGAGAAGATGATCAGCAGGTACAGCTCGGGCATGGAGCCCCAGATCTCGATGAAGCGCTGGAACGCCAGGTCGGTCTTGCCGCCGAAGTAGCCCTGGATCGCCCCGGTGAGCACGCCCAGCAGCACGCCGATCACCGTCAGCGCCAGCCCGAACAGCACGCTGACGCGAAAGCCGTAGACGAGCTGGGCCAGCAGGTCGCGCCCCCGGTCGTCGGTGCCCAGCAGGTTCTCGCCCGACGGCGCGGCCGGGTTGGGCTGGCTGGCGAAGTAGTTCAGCGTCCGCGGCCCGTAGGGATTGGGCGGATAGACCGCCCAGTTGCCGCCCGTGGTCAGGCGCTCGCGGATGTAGGGATCCAGGTAGTCCGCGGGGGTGGCGAAGTCGCCCCCGAAGGTCGTCTCCGGGTAGTCGCGCAGCAGCGGCAGGTAGAACTGGCCCTCGTAGCGCACCAGCAGCGGCTTGTCGTTCGACAGCGCCTCGGCGAACAGGCTGGCCACCACCAGCACCGAGAACACCACCAGGCTGACGAAGCCCAGGCGGTTGCGGCGGAAGCGCTGCCAGGCCCGGCGGCCGGGCGACACCGACGGCGGCGCGAGCGGCACCTCAGTCGAACTTGACGCGAGGGTCGACGAGGACATAGCAGAGGTCCGAGATGAGTTTGGTCACCAGGCCGATCAGCGTGAACAGGTAGAGCGTGCCCAGCACCACCGGGTAGTCGCGTCGGATCACGCTCTCGTAGCTGAGCAGGCCCAGGCCGTCGAGCGAGAACAGCGTCTCGATCAGCAGCGAGCCGGTGAAGAAGGCGCCGATGAACGCGGCCGGAAAGCCCGTGACGATGGGGATCAGCGCGTTGCGCAGCACGTGCTTCCACAGCACCTTGCGCTCGTCCAGGCCCTTGGCCCGCGCCACCAGCACGTACTGCTTGCGGATCTCCTCGAGGAAGGCGTTCTTGGTCAGCATGGCCGTCACGGCGAAGCTGCCCAGCACCATGGCCGTGACCGGCAGCGCGATGTGCCACAGGTAGTCCATCGCCTTGCCCGCCAGGCTCAGCTGCTCCCAGTTCGAGGAGGTCAGGCCACGCAGGGGGAACCATTGCAGCTGCCCGCCGAAGACCACCAGCAGCGCGACCCCCAGCACGAAGCCGGGAATCGCATAGCCCACCAGCACCACCAGCGTGGTGAGGAAGTCGAACCGCGTGCCCGCCCGCACCGCCTTGGCCACGCCCAGCGGCACCGCGATCAGGTACGACAGGAAGAAGGTCCACAGCCCCAGGCTGACCGACACCGGCAGCTTCTCCTGGACCAGCGACCACACGTCCTTGTGCTGGTAGAAGCTCTTGCCCAGGTCGAAGCGCGCGAACTGCCCGAGCATCTGCAGGAAGCGCTCGTGGGCCGGCTTGTCGAAGCCGTAGAGCGCCTTGATCTCCTCGATGCGCTTGTCGTCGATGCCCTGGCGCCCCCGGTAGCCGGCCCCGGCCGACGCCGCGCGCTCGCCGCCGGAGTCGCGCCCCTGCAGCTGCGCCACCATCTGCTCGACGGGTCCGCCCGGCACGAACTGGATCACCACGAAGGTCAGCAGGAGGATGCCGAACAGCGTGGGCAGCATCAGCAGCAGGCGCTTGAGGATGTAGCTGGCCATGCGGTCACCGGTTGGAGGCCGACGCCCACCAGGTCGACATGGCCCAGCCGTGGGCGTCGTAGTACGGCGGGATGCTGGGTGGCAGCACGAAGCGGCCGGGGCGGTAGCCGATGAGGAAGTCGCTGCCGTAGTACTGCGGCACCGAGTAGTGGCCGTGCGAGAGCACGCGGTCCAGCGCCCGCATCGCCGCGGCCAGCTCGGGCCGGGTGCGGGCGGAGACGACCTTCTGCAGCAACGCGTCGACCGCGGGATCGGCGATGCCCCAGAGGTTGGACGAGCCCGGCGTCTTCGCCGCCTCGGCGCCGAAGCGCTCGATCAGCTCGCTGCCCGGCGAGGTGCTGCCCGGCAGGCGCACGGTGGTCGCCTCGAAGTCGAACTGGTCCAGCTTCTGCTTGGCCAGCGAGAAGTCGACCACCCGGTAGACCAGCTGGATGCCCAGTTTCTCCAGCGACTTCTGGAACGGGCCGACCACCCGCACCAGCGAGGGCTGGTCGTTGAGGAACTCGATGACGAAGGGCTCCCCCTTCGCATTGCGCAGCGCGCCGTCGCGGTAGGTCCAGCCCGCCTCGGCCAGCAGGCGCTGGGCTTCGCGCAGGTTGCCGCGCAGGCTGCGCGGCGGCGCGGTGCTGGGCGACAGCGGCGCCGGCCCGAACACCTCGGGCCGCAGCTTGCCGCGCAGGGGCTCGAGCAGCGCCAGTTCGTCGGGCCCGGGCAGGCCCTTGGCCTGGAAGTCGCTGTTGGGGAAGTAGCCGTCCACCCGCTTGTACAGGTTGTAGAACAGCTGCCGGTTCATCCATTCGAAGTCCAGCGCCAGCCCCAGGGCCTGGCGCACGCGCACGTCCTGGAACTTGGGCTTGCGCAGGTTGAACACGTAGCCCTGGAAGTCGCCCGGGTTGCGGTTGGGGAAGGCCCGCTTGGCCAGTTCGCCCGAGGCGAACTGCCGCCCGGTGTACTGGCGGGCCCAGTTGCGCGAGATGAACTCGCGCATGAAGTCGAACTCGCCCGCCTTGAGGCCCTCGAAGCGCGAGGTCTCGTCCAGGTAGATCTTGAAGCTGATGCGGTCGAAGTTCCAGTGCCCGCGCCGCACCGGCAACTCGCGCGCCCAGTAATCGGGGTCGCGCTGGTAGGTGATGTCGCGCCCCATGCGCGGGTTGGCGATGCGGTACGGGCCCGAGCCGATGGGCACGTCGGACACCACCTGGTCGAAGGGCTTGCCGGCGCCCCAGGCCCGGCTGAAGACCGGCATGCCGCCGACCACCAGCGGCAGCTCGGGGTTGGCCGAGGCGAAGTCGAAGCGCACCGTGCGCTCGCCCTCCTCCACCGCCTGCTTCACCTCGGCGAAGATGGTGCGGTACTGCGGCGCGGCCAGCTTGCTGGTGAGGGTGCGGAAGGAATGCGCCACGTCGGCCGCCAGCACCGGCTTGCCGTCGTGGAAGCGGGCCGCCGGATGCAGCCGGAACGTGGCCGACCGGCCGTCGGGGGCGACCTGCACGTCCTCGGCCAGCAGGCCGTAGGCGGTGGTGGGCTCGTCCAGGTTGCCCACCAGCAGCGTGTCGAACAGCAGCGAGGCCAGCCCGTAGGGCGCCGTGCCCTTGAGCGTGAACGGGTTGAACTTGTCGAAGTTGGTCGGCCGCGTGGGCGGCACCATCCGGATCTCGCCGCCCTTGGGCGCCTTGGGATCGACGTAGTCGAAATGCGCGAAGCCCGGCGGGTACTTGACGTCGCCGAACTGGGCATAGGCGTGGGCCGCGCGGGCGGGTGCGGCTGCCAGCAACAGGACGGTCGCCAGCAGGGGGAGCCAGGCTCGCATGCGACAATTCTGCCCAGTTTTCCACGAGTCACGACGCATGGGCTTTCTCACCGGCAAGAAACTGTTGATCACGGGCGTGCTGTCCAACCGCTCGATCGCCTACGGCATCGCCAAGGCCTGCCACGCGCAGGGCGCCGAACTCGCCTTCAGCTACGTGGGCGAGCGCTTCAAGGACCGCATCACCGAGTTCGCCGCCGATTTCGGCTCGCAACTGGTGTTCGACTGCGACGTCGGCGACGACGCCCAGATCGCCAGGCTGTTCGCCGACCTGTCGGCCCACTGGCCCACCTTCGACGGCTTCGTCCACAGCATCGGCTTCGCCCCGCGCGAGGCCATCGCGGGCGACTTCCTCGACGGCCTGTCTCGCGAGGCCTTCCGCATCGCCCACGACATCAGCGCCTACAGCTTCCCGGCCATGGCCAAGGCGGCGCTGCCGATGCTCAACGACAAGGCGGCGCTCCTGACCCTGTCGTACCTGGGCGCGCTGCGCATCGTGCCGAACTACAACACCATGGGCCTGGCCAAGGCCTCGCTCGAGGCCTCGGTGCGCTACCTGGCCGGCTCGCTCGGCCCGCGGGGCGTGCGGGTCAACGGCATCAGCGCGGGCCCGATCAAGACGCTGGCGGCCAGCGGCATCAAGGACTTCGGCAAGCTGCTGAACGTGGTCGCCGAGACCGCGCCGATCCGCCGCAACGTGACCATCGAGGACGTGGGCAACGTCGCGGCCTTCCTGCTGTCGGACCTGGCCGGCGGCGTGACCGCCGAGATCACCTACGTCGACGGCGGCTACAGCCACACGGCGGTGAACCTGGCCGAGTGAGCCCCGCGCGGCCCGCGCGCGCGGGCCCCGCATGAAGAAAGCCGGCGTCCAGCGCCGGCTTTTTCGTTGGGGCGGCCGCGCCTCAGGCCTTCACGCAGTCGGCGTAGTAGTGCTTGTGGCCATCCGGACCGGCCTCCTCGACCAGTCCGTGGATGTCGGTGCCGAAGCCCGGGCAGCTGCGGTTGAACTCGCGCGAGAACTTCAGGTAGTCGACGATCTTGCGGTTGAACACCTCGCCCGGGATCAGCAGCGGGATGCCCGGCGGGTACGGCGTCACCAGCGAGGTGGTGATGCGGCCTTCCAGGTCGTCGATGGGCACCCGCTCGGTCTTGCGGTGCGCAATGTGCGCGTAGGCGTCGCTGGGCTTCATCGCCGGCATCAGCGGCGACAGGTACATGTCGGTGGTCAGGCGCGCGATGTCGTACTTGGCGTACAGCTCGTGCACGTGCTGGCACAGGTCGGCCAGGCCCATGCGCTCGTACTGCGGGTGCTGGGCGCAGAACTCCGGCAGGATGCGCCACATCGGCTGGTTGCGCGCGTAGTCGTCCTTGAACTGCTGCAGCGCCGTCAGCAGCGTGTTCCAGCGGCCCTTGGTGATGCCGATGGTGAACATGATGAAGAAGCTGTACAGGCCGGTCTTCTCCACGATGATCCCGTGCTCGGCCAGGAAGCGGGTGACGATCGAGGCCGGGATGCCGGTCTTGGCGAACTTGCCGTTCAGGTCCAGGCCGGGCGTGACGATGGTGGACTTGATCGGGTCCAGCATGTTGAAGCCCTCGGCCAGGTTGCCGAAGCCGTGCCACTTGGCCGTGCGGGCCTCCCCCTTGATGATCCAGTCGTCGGCGCGGCCGATGCCGTCCTCGGCCAGCTTGTCGGGTCCCCAGACCTTGAACCACCAGTCCTTGCCGTACTCCTGGTCGACCTTGCGCATGGCGCGGCGGAAGTCCAGCGCCTCCAGGATGCTCTCCTCGACCAGGGCGGTGCCGCCGGGCGGCTCCATCATCGCGGCGGCCACGTCGCAGCTGGCGATGATCGAGTACTGCGGGCTGGTCGAGGTGTGCATCAGGAACGCCTCGTTGAACAGGTGGCGGTCCAGCTTGGTGTCCTTGGCGTCCTGCACCAGCACGTGGCTGGCCTGGCTGATGCCCGCCAGCAGCTTGTGGATGGACTGGGTCGAGTA
Source organism: Comamonadaceae bacterium (assembly GCA_027484575.1). Lineage (GTDB taxonomy): Bacteria > Pseudomonadota > Gammaproteobacteria > Burkholderiales > Burkholderiaceae_C > Ramlibacter. The sequence goes on along the minus strand of JAIXSQ010000004.1, from coordinate 140,169 downwards.
GACCAGCGACTTCTCCGGCCGCGAGCGCTTCTTGCCCATGGCATGGAAGGCGCCGTAGAACGGGTGGAAGGCGGCGTGCGGCAGCCAGGCCTCGTCGAAGTGCAGCGCGTCGACGTAGCCGTCGAGCATGCCCTTGATGGTCTCGGTGTTGTACAGGACGCCGTCGTAGGTCGACTGGGTCAGCGTCATGATCCGCGGCTTGACCGTCTCGGGGTCGACCCCGGCCAGCAGCGGGTTGGCGCGGATCTTGGCCTTGATGGCCTCGGGCGTGAACTCGCTCTGCGGGATCGGGCCGATGATGCCGAAGTGGTTGCGCGTCGGCTTCATGAACACGGGGATCGCCCCGGTCATGATGATCGAGTGCAGGATCGACTTGTGGCAGTTGCGGTCGACCACCACGACGTCGCCGGGCGCCACCGTGTGGTGCCAGACCATCTTGTTCGAGGTCGAGGTGCCGTTGGTGACGAAGAAGCAGTGGTCGGCGTTGAAGATCCGCGCCGCGTTGCGCTCGCTGGCCGCCACCGGTCCGGTGTGGTCCAGCAGCTGGCCCAGTTCGTCGACCGCGTTGCAGACGTCGGCGCGCAGCATGTTCTCGCCGAAGAACTGGTGGAACATCTGGCCGATCGGGCTCTTGAGGAAGGCCACGCCGCCCGAGTGGCCCGGGCAGTGCCACGAGTAGGAGCCGTCCTCGGCGTAGTCCAGCAGTGCCTTGAAGAACGGCGGCTGGATGCCCTCCAGGTAGCTCTTGGCCTCGCGGATGATGTGGCGGGCCATGAACTCCGGGGTGTCTTCATACATGTGGATGAAGCCATGGAGCTCGCGCAGCACGTCGTTGGGAAGGTGCTGCGAGGTCTTGGTCTCGCCGTACACGTAGATCGGCACGTCCGGGTTCTTGCGCCGCACCTCGTTGATGAAGCCGCGCAGGTTCAGCACCGCGGGGTCCAGGTCGGGTCCGGGCGTGAACTCCTCGTCGTCGATCGACAGGATGAACGCGCTGGCGCGGCTCTGCTGCTGCGCGAACTGCACCAGGTCGCCGTAGCTCGTGACCCCCAGCACCTCCATGCCCTCGGCCTCGATCGCCTGGGCCAGGGCGCGGATGCCCAGCCCGGACGTGTTCTCCGAGCGGTAGTCTTCGTCGATGATGACGATGGGGAAGCGGAATTTCATCGGGCGGTCCAGGCGCTTGGCGCGAAGGCGAAAGGCGGCAAGTGTATTCAAACCCCGGGCCGCGGCCTCGACACCCGGCACCGCCACAATCGGACCAGCTTGACCCTGGAGGATGCAATGGCGGCGTCGACGCTGTGGTGGGTGCTGGCCGGTGCGGCCGTCGCCCTGGAACTGGTGAGCGGGACCTTCTACCTGCTCATGCTGGCCCTGGGGCTGGCGGCCGGCGCGCTGGCGGCGCATGCCGGCGCGGGCGTGCCGGTGCAACTGGTCGCGGCCGCGCTGGTCGGGGGCGGCGCGGTGGGCGCCTGGCACCTGGTGCGCGGGCGCCGGCCGGCCGGCCTGGAGGCGCGCGCCAACCCCGATGTGAACCTCGACGTCGGCGAGACCGTCACCGTCGACGCCTGGCACGCCGACGGGACCGCCCAGGTCCGCTACCGCGGCGCACAGTGGACCGTGTCCCACGCCCCCGGCTCGGCCCCGTCCACCGGCCTGCACCGCGTGCGCGAGGTGGTGGGCAACCGCCTCGTGGTCGAGAAGATCTGAACCCCCGTCCCCGTCCGGAGATCCCGCAATGGAAATCGCACTCGTCCTGTTCGTCCTGGCCGCCGTCTTCGTGGTGCAGTCGGTCAAGCAGGTGCCGCAGCAGAACGCCTGGGTCATCGAGCGCCTGGGCAAGTACGACCGCACCTTGACGCCGGGCCTGAACTTCATCTTCCCGTTCATCGACCGGGTGGCCTACAAGCACAGCCTCAAGGAGATCCCGCTGGACGTGCCCAGCCAGGTCTGCATCACCAAGGACAACACCCAGCTGCAGGTCGACGGCATCCTGTACTTCCAGGTCACCGACGCCATGCGGGCCAGCTACGGCTCGTCCAACTACGTGGTGGCCATCACCCAGCTGGCCCAGACCTCGCTGCGCAGCGTGATCGGCCGGCTCGAGCTGGACAAGACCTTCGAGGAGCGCGACGTCATCAACGCCCAGGTGGTGGCGGCGATCGACGAGGCGGCGCTCAACTGGGGCGTCAAGGTGCTGCGCTACGAGATCAAGGACCTCACGCCCCCGGCCGACATCCTGCGGGCCATGCAGGCGCAGATCACGGCCGAGCGCGAGAAGCGCGCCCTGATCGCCGCCTCCGAGGGCCGCCGCCAGGAGCAGATCAACATCGCCACCGGCGAACGCGAAGCCTTCATCGCGCGCTCGGAAGGCGAGAAGCAGGCCGAGATCAACCAGGCCCAGGGCCAGGCCGCCGCCATCCTGGCGGTGGCGCAGGCCAAGGCCGAGGCGATCCGCCAGATCGCCGAGGCGATCCGCCAACCCGGCGGCGACCAGGCGGTGCAGCTGGAAGTGGCCGAGAAGGCCGTCGAGGCCTTCCGCAACGTCGCCAAGGACTCCCAGTCGACCCTGATCGTGCCCACCCACATGGGCGAGGTCTCGGCGCTGATCGCGTCGGCGATGCGTCTTGTGCAGGCCGGGCGCAACCCGTGAGGCCCGGTTATCTGTCCAAGACAGATAACCAGACTTGGACAGTCATTTAGACAGAGGTCTCACGCTGCCCCGCGACGGGACGGCATTCAACGCAAGGCTGTCGCTCAGCGGGCACGCGTCGATTTGTGCGATTTCTGCCACGCCTGTGTCCAAATGTGTTGACTGTCTGATTAGACCGTCCAATACTGTGTCCAACAACTCTTGGACACACAGACGTGCTGACCAGCAAGGACGTTCTGGAGCGCACCGGCATCTCGCGGGCGACCCTGAACAACTACATCGCCACCGGCCTGCTGCCGCGCCCCGAGGTGCTGCCGCCTCAGCCGGACGATGGTGGCGCGCCCCGCATCGGCTACTTCCCCGAGTCGGCCGTGCAGCGCGTGCTGGACATCCAGCGCCTCAAGCGCGAAGGCTGGAGCATGGCGCGCATCGGCGCGCATTTCGGCCAGGCCGGCGCCGGCGATACGCCCCAGCAGCCGGCTGCGCCGTCGCGTCCGGCACCGGGCGCCGCGTCCGCTGAGGTCACGACGTCGGCGCTCCCGGCCTCCTTCCCGCCCTCGCGAACGGGGCTGGTGGGCGGCGCGTCCGCACCGGCGGCCATGGATCCGGCGCCGCCCGCGCGCCCTGCCGGCACCCCCACCCTGCCGGAGCTGCAGGTGCCCGCCTGGCTGCTGGACCGCCAGGCCGGCCTGGTCTGGAGCAATGCGCTGGCCCGCCGGCCCGGCGGCCCGCTGGCGGGCGTCGGCACCACGGCACCGGCCGCGCGGCTGCTCGCCACCCTCCAGGCCTGGGCTGGGCCGGACGCCCCCGGCCGCGACGGCGTGCTGGCGCTGCACCTGGGCCTCGCACGCGAGCACGGGCTGGCGCTCGATCCGCTGCTGGCTGATCTCGACCCCGCCACGCGCGACCGCCTGCGCGAGCACGTCCCGCGCCTGAGCCTGGCGCAGCCGGTGGCCAGCTTGCGCCTGCAGCTGGCGGGGGTGCCGCACCTGCTGCAAGCCGTCCGCTCCGACGCCGGCATCCTGCTGCAGCTCGTTCCCGCGCCGGTGGCCGTGGATCCGGCCACCGGTCCCCTGCCCCCGCCCCAGCTGACCCAGGTCGCCGTGCTGGCCGCCGGGCTGCAGGACGCGGCCGGGCTGTGGCTGCAACTGCCCGCCCGCGAGTACTTCGAGCTGGTCAACGAGGTCTGGCTGGCGCTGGATGCGGTGTTCGCCCGCCACGGTGGCCGCCACGGCCGCCACCCCGGCGACGGGATGCTGTGCTACTTCCTGCCCGGACACGGCCCGGCCGAGGGCTACCTGTGGAATGCCCTGGCCGCAGCGCACGACGTGCGCGAGGCGATGCGCCACGTGAGCAGCCGCTGGCGCGTGCGCAAGGGCTGGGACATCGAGCTGTGCATGAACACGGGCCTGGCCGAGGGGCTGGAGTGGATGGGCGTGCTGCGCCCCACCCATCCCCAGGAGCTGACCGTGCTGGGCGACGCCGTGGACCACGCCCGCCAGCTCTCGGCCCTCGCCCACGGCGGGGCGGTGTGGATCACCCGCAACCTGGTGGGCAAGCTGGACGGCGCGCAGCGCGAACGCCTGAGCTACGGCGTGCCCCGGCGCGATGCGTCGGGCGGCGATGCCCGCGTGCTCAGCAGCTTCGCCCGCCTGCTGGACCTGGCCGCGGCCCACGGCGCACCCGGCGCCACCGTGCCCGCCGCGCTGGAGCAGCTGCCGGTGACCGAACTCGTGGACATGGAGATGGCCATGCCGGCAGCCGCCGCCATGGACGACAACGCGCGCCCGCAGGGCGCCTGAGCAGTGGAGAACGACATGCGATGGTTCAAGCCCAACCTGCGCAACAGCCTGCACGCGCTGTTCAGCGTCACCGCGCCGGCGACCTCGCCGACGCCGGCGCGGTGGTCGCTCGACGACCTGCGTGCACGCATGCTCGAGCTGCTGCCCACGGGCGAGGAGGAGCGCCTGCAGTCCTTGCGCCGGCGCCTGCGCTATGCGGACGATCCCGAGGCGCTCTGGTTCATGCGGGGCGAGCTGATGGGGCACCTGGCACGCCAGCGGGGCGAGGCCTGGGCCTACGAGCAGATGGCCCTGCTCGGCGAGATGTTCACGGACCTCCTGCCCGCGGGGCTGCGCTCGCGCCCCAGCCCGCTGGGCCGCAGCAACGGCCAGCCGTTCGACGGGGAGTGACCCACCGGCCGGCAGGCACCCGGCTCGGACGAGCCCGCGCGCTGCGCGGGCTTTTTTTCGTGGGGAACGTTGCGCCGGTGCTGAACCGGGCGGGCCAGGCTGCGGCGCGGAGGCCGCGTGATCGACCGCTGGGGGTCGCCTGGCGGAGAGGGCGGGATTCGAACCCGCGGTGGGCTGTTAACCCACACACGCTTTCCAGGCGTGCGACTTAAACCGCTCATCCACCTCTCCGAGGAGCCCGCGATTGTAGCAGCGCAGCAGCACACCGCACGGTCCGGCACGGGGCGGACACCAAAGACGAAGGCCGCCCGCAGGCGGCCTTCATGGCGGTCAGGGGTACCGGATCAGCGGACCACGGCCAGCTGCTCGCGCTTGCCACCCTTGTAGGTGTAGAGCGTCAGCGCGCCGTTCTTGATGTCGCCCTTCTCGTCGAAGGAGATCGGGCCGGTCACGCCCTTGTAGGCGCTGGTCTTGGCCAGCACCGGCAGGTACTTGGCGGGCTCGGAGGAGCCGGCCTTGACCATGGCGTCGGCCATCACCATCACGGCGTCGTACACGTACGGCGCGTAAATCTGCACGTCGGCGTTGAAGCGCTTCTTGTAGCGGTCCTTGAAGGCGTCGAGGTCCTTCTTGAGCGCGCCGTCCACGCCGCCGGCTTCGGCGCAGTAGACCTTGCTGTCGCCCACCGCGTCGACGGCCAGCTTGGGCAGCTCGGAGGTGCAGATGCCGTCGCCGCCCATGAACTTGGCATTGATGCCCAGCGACTTCATCTGGCGCAGCATCGGGCCGGCGACCGAGTCCATGCCGCCGAAGAACACCACGTCGGGCTTCTTGGCGCGCAGGGTGGTCAGGATGGCCATGAAGTCGGTGGCCTTGTCGGTGGTGAACTCGCGGCCCACGACGGTGGCGCCGGCGGCCTTGGCGGCCTTCTCGAATTCGTCGGCGACGCCCTGGCCGTACGGCGTGCGGTCGTCGATCAGGGCCACGGTCTTGGCCTTGAGGTCCTTGACGGCGTAGCGGCCCAGCGTGCCGCCCAGGTGCACGTCGTCGGCCACGACGCGGAAGGCGGTCTTGTAGCCCTGGCGGGTGTACTTGGGGTTGGTGGCGGACGGCGAGATCTGCGGGATGCCGGCATCGGAATAGAGCTTCGACGCCGGGATGGTGGTGCCCGAGTTCAGGTGGCCGACGACGCCGGAGACCTTGGTGTCCACGAGCTTCTGGGCGGCCGCGGTGCCCTGCTTGGGATCGGCTGCATCGTCCTCGGCCTGCAGCTCGAACTTGACCTTCTTGCCGCCGATGGTCAGGTTCTTCGCGTTCAGGTCCTCGATGGCCATCCGGGCGCCGTTCTCGTTGTCCTTGCCCAGGTGCGCGATCTGGCCCGAGGTGGGTGCCACGTGGCCGATCTTGATCACCTGCACGTCCTGGGCGCTGGCGACGCTCCCCACGAACGCCATGGCCACGGCGGCCGTCAGCTTCAGACGCATCTGCATATCTCTACCTCCAGTGTGTGTGAGAGTGGAACTTGTTGTTGACACAACGGGCGAAAACATAACCGAGAACTCTACGTTGCCGCATCGGGTCCACCACGGGCATGTGGGCTTTGCGGTCATTCCGCCGGCGGCGCGCCGCCGGCCTGCCCTGCCCCGGGCCCGAACTCCTCCGCCAGGGCCTCGGAGACGGCGGCAGCGACCTCGACCTCGATCTGCACGCGCAGCGCCGGCGCCAGCTGGCGCGTCTGCTCGAGCACGACGCGTGCCACCGCCTCCCGCAGGCGCCGGTCCAGGGTCAGGTCGATGCGCTGCAGGATGCGGTGCACCAGCTGCTCCTGCGACAGCCGCTGCTGCGCCGATGCCGCGGGCTGCACCACCTCGGTGAGCGTGGGCACGAAGCGCGGCGGCTTGCGCGCCGTCATGCCCGCGGCTCCGACATGTCGTGGTGCACCAGGGCGTAGCCGCGGTCCTTGTAGTGCTTCCAGCGGCGCCGGCCTTCGCCATGGGCCTCGGGCTCGGCGCCCACCACCTCGACCAGCCGCTCGAAGCGCTCGAACCCCTCGGGCACGCGCGGCGCGAGGTTCACCAGCACCTGCCGGTGCGGCCCGGACAAGGGGTCGGCGGCCAGCACCACCGGGCTGCGCGCCTGCACGTGCGCCGGCGCGGCGCCGGCCACGCAGTGCGGGATGAAGTCGCGCTCGGCGAAGGTCCAGAGGCTGGTGTCCAGCTCGCGCAGCACGTCGGGCTCGGCGGTCACCACCACCTGCGCGCCGCTCGCCCAGGCCTTGCGCACCAGGCGGCAGGCGTGGGCCAGCGGGTCGGCGACACGGACGTGGAAGGTGACCTCGGTCATGCGCTCAGCGCGCCGGCCGGCGGCGCACCGCGGTGGCCGGCTTGTCGGCCTTGGCCGCCTTGTCGGCCTTGGCGGGCGCCGCCTGCAGCCCGTGCAGGTACTGCAGCAGCAGCGGCACGGGGCGGCCGGTCGAGCCCTTGGCCGCCCCGCCCTTCCAGGCCGTGCCGGCGATGTCCAGGTGCGCCCACGGGAAGTCGCCGACGAAGCGCTGCAGGAACTTGGCCGCGGTCACCGCGCCGGCCTGGCGGCCCGCCACGTTGGCCATGTCGGCGAAGTTGGTCTTCAGGCCCTCGCCGTACTCGTCGTCCAGCGGCATGCGCCAGCACGGGTCGAACGCCGCATCGCCGGCCTGCTGCAGGGCCGCCGCCAGCGCATCGTCGCTGGCGAACAGGCCACTGCGCACGCCGCCCAGCGCCACCACGCAGGCGCCCGTGAGCGTCGCGATGTCGATGACGGCGCGCGGCTTGAAGCGGGCGGCGTAGGTCAGGGCGTCGCACAGGATCAGCCGGCCCTCGGCATCGGTGTTGAGCACCTCGATGGTCTGGCCGCTCATGCTGGTGACCACGTCGCCCGGCTTGAACGCGCGGCCGTCCGGCAGGTTCTCGCAAGCCGGCACCAGGCCCACCACGTTGATCGCGGGCCGCGACTCGGCCAGCGCCCGGAACACGCCCAGCACGCTGGCCGCGCCGCTCATGTCGAACTTCATCTCGTCCATCTCCCCCGCCGGCTTGATGGAGATGCCGCCGCTGTCGAAGGTGATGCCCTTGCCCACCAGCACCACCGGTGCCTGGCCGGCGGCCGCGCCCTGGTAGCGCAGCACGATGAACCGCAGCGGCTCCTGGGAGCCCTGGGCCACCGCCATGAACGAACCCATGCCGAGCTTGGCGACCTCCTTCGGGCCGAGCACCTCGCACTGGAAGCCGTGCGACTTGGCCATCTGCCGGGCCTCCTCGCCCAGCCGCGTGGGCGTGGCGACGTTGGGCGGCAGGTTGCCCAGCTCGCGGGCGAACTCGATGCCGGCGGCCACGGCGCGGGCGGTGCGCAGCTCGGCCTTCGCCTCGGCACCGGCCTCGGCCACCAGCAGGCTGACCTTCTCGAGCTCACGCGGCTCCGGCTTGGACTTGGTGGTCACGTAGGCGTAGCTGGTCTCGGCCGTGGCGGTGACCGCGGCCCGCACGGCCGCCGCGCCCTCCGGCAGCCACAGGGCCAGGCGGCGCACCTTGCGCCCGCGCAGCGCGCCGACGGCGGCCTGCACGGCGGTCATCACCTTGCGCCCGGACGCATCGCCGCAGCCGGCCAGCAGCACCCGCGGGGCACTGACACCGGCCACCCGGTAGGCCTGCAGCAGCTTGCCCGCCTTGGTGTCGAGGTCGCCTGCACGCAGCGCATGGTCCACCAGTTCAGCCAGCGGGCCGTCGCCCACGACACCCGCATCGGGCACCAGCACCACCACCGCATCGGCCTTGAGGCGGGCGGCGTCGGCCAGGGACGAGGCTTTGAGTTCGAAGTCCATAATCCGTCGTTCTTGTCCAAGCAGTCGCGAACCGCGCCGATGTTATTCCATTCCTCCCTGCGCAAAGAGCTGGCCCGCAGCTTCGGCGCGAGCCTGGTGGTGCTGGTGACGATCGTCATGACGATGACCCTGATCCGCACCCTGGGCCAGGCGAACCGGGGCAGCGTCAACCCGCAGGAAGTGCTGATGGTGATGGGCTACACCGTGCTCGGCTACCTGCCGCCGGTGCTCACGCTGTGCCTGTTCATGGCCATCGTGGGCACGCTCTCGCGCATGTACACCGACAGCGAGATGGTCATCTGGTTCTCGGCCGGGCGCGGCCTGTCGTCGCTGCTGCGGCCCTTGTTCGCGTTCGCCTGGCCGATCCTGGTGGCGATCGCGGTGCTCGCGCTGGTCGTGTGGCCCTGGGCCAACCAGCAGACCCAGGACCTGAAGGACCGCTACGGCAGCCGCGGCGACCTCGAGCGCGTGGCGCCCGGCCAGTTCCAGGAGTCGGCCAGCGGCACGCGCGTGTTCTTCCTGGACAAGGACACGCCCGACAACAAGTCGGGCAAGAACGTGTTCATCTCCACCGTCGAGCGGGGCAAGCAGACCGTCACCTCCGCACGCACCGGGCGCGTGGTCACCGAAGGCGACAGCCAGTTCCTGCTGCTGGCCAACGGCCAGCGGCTCGAGACGACGCTGGATGGCAGCGAGCTGAAGGTCAGCGAGTTCGAGGAACTGGGCAACCGGGTGGGCTCGGCGCAGGCCCTGCCCGGCGGCAACGCGCCGGTCAAGACCGTGCCCACCTGGCTGCTGGTGCTCGAGCCCACGCGCGCCAACCTGGGCGAGCTGGCCTGGCGCCTGGGGCTGGCGCTGGCGGCGGCGAACTTCATCGTGATCGCGGTCACCGTCTCCAGCGTGAACCCGCGCGCCGGTCGCAGCAGCAACCTGGTGTTCGCCCTGTTCGCGTTCATCGTGTACTACAACCTCGTCAACCTCGGCCAGAGCTGGATCTCCTCGGGGCGCGCCACCTTCGGCGGCTTCCTGCTCGGGATGCACGGCGCGGTGCTGGCGGTGGCGGTGCTGTGGCTGGCCAAGCAGCACAACAACTGGGCCCTGCCGCGGCTGCGCCGCGCCGGCGTGGGGACCGGGGCATGAGGACGATCCGCCGCCTCATCTACCGCGAGGTGCTGCTGTCCGTCAGCTTCGTGACGATCGGCTTCCTGGCCCTGTTCTTCTTCTTCGACTTCGTCGAGGAGCTGCCCGACATCGGCAAGGGCGCGACCCCCTACAAGCTCACGCAGGCGCTGCTGTACGTGACGCTGAACGTGCCCAGCCACCTGTACGAGCTGCTGCCCATCACGGTGCTGATCGGCACCATCTTCGTGATGGCGAGGCTGGCGCAGTCGTCCGAATACACCATCCTGCGCACCAGCGGGCTGGGGCCGGCCCGGGCGCTGCGCAGCCTGCTGGTGCTGGGTCTGGGCTTCACCCTGCTGACCTTCGCGATGGGCGACTACGTGGCGCCTGCGGCCGACCGCGCCGCGCAGCTGCTGCGGGCCCGTTACCAGGGCGCGATCAGCGTGGGCCAGACCGGCGCCTGGCTCAAGGAGCGCCAGGGCGCGATGACCTACAACGTCAACGTGGGCTCGCTGGCGCCCGACGGCACCATGGCGCAGATCCGCATCTTCGAGTCCGACGAGCGCGGCTACCTGAGCACCATGCTGCAGGCCAGGCGCGGCGGCTTCGGGCCGCAGGGCTGGACGCTGCAGGCCGTGGAACGCACCCGCTTCGGCGCCCGCGACACACTGGCGCGCGTCGAGCGCACCCAGGTCCCCGAATTGCTCTGGCCGACCGAGATCACCCAGGAGATGGTCTCGGTGGCGCTCCTCAAGCCCGACCGCATGCCCACCTACGACCTGTTCCGCTACATCGGCCACCTGGAGAGCAACGGGCAGAGCGCCCAGCGCTACGCCATCGAGTTCTGGCGCAAGCTGTTCTACCCGCTCAGTTGCCTGGTGATGGTGGTGCTGGCCCTGCCCTTCGCCTACCTGCACTTCCGCTCGGGCGGGATCACCAGCTACGTGTTCGGCGGCGTGCTGATCGGCATCAGCTTCTTCCTGCTCAACAACGTGTTCGGCTACGTGGGCAACCTCAACGCCTGGGCGCCGTGGATCGCGGCGGCCGCCCCTGGGCTGCTCTACACGCTGCTGTCGCTCGGCGCGTTCACCTGGCTGGTGCTGCGGCGATGAAGCACGGCATCGTCCTGTTCGGCCACGGGTCGCGCGACCCGGCGTGGCGCGCGCCCATGGATGCGGTGGCGCTGCGGGTGGCGCAGCGAGCGCCCGAGGCCACGGTGGCCTGCGCCTTCCTGGAACTGCAGGCCCCCGACCTGCCCTCGGCGGTCGACCAGCTGGTGCGCGAGGGCGTGGACGCCATCCGGGTGCTGCCGATGTTCCTCGGGGTGGGCCGCCATGCCCGCGAGGACCTGCCGGTGATCCTGCAGGAGATCCGGGCGCAGCATCCGGGGCTGGCGCTGGAGGTCCTGCCCGCCGTGGGCGAACAGCCCGCGCTGCTGGACCTGATGGCCGAGCTCGCGCTGGCTCGTTAGACGGAATTAGGCATAATGGAGCCTTCTCTTAGAAGATTCCAACCATGAACCTGCACCAGTTCCGGTTCGTCCAGGAAGCCGCACGGCGCAACCTGAACCTGACCGAAGCCGCCAAGGCGCTGCACACCTCGCAGCCGGGTGTGTCCAAGGCCATCATCGAACTGGAAGAGGAACTCGGGGTCGAGATCTTCGCCCGCCACGGCAAGCGCCTCAAGCGCATCACCGAGCCGGGCCAGCACGTGCTGCGCAGCATCGAGCTGATCATGCGCGAGGTGGGCAACCTCAAGCGCATCGGCGAGCAGTTCAGCGCCCAGGACAGCGGCACGCTGTCGATCGCCACCACCCACACCCAGGCCCGCTACGTGCTGCCGCTGCCCGTCGCGCGGCTGCGCGAGGCCTATCCCAAGGTCAACGTGAGCCTGCACCAGGGCTCGCCCGACCAGGTCGCCCGCATGGTGATCGACGAGACCGCCGAGGTCGGCATCGCCACCGAGTCGCTGTCGGACTACCAGGAGCTGGTCACCCTGCCCTGCTACGAATGGCAGCACGTGCTGGTGGTGCCCCAGGGCCATGCGCTGGCCACCAAGGACCGCATCACCCTCGAGGACCTGGCCGCCGAGCCGCTGATCACCTACCACCCGTCCTTCACCGGCCGCACCCGCATCGATGCGGCCTTCGCCACCCGCAAGCTGCAGCCGCGCGTCGCCCTCGAGGCGATCGACTCCGACGTCATCAAGACGTATGTGCGGCTGGGGCTGGGGATCGGCATCGTCGCCGAGATGGCCGTGCGCGACGACGCGCAGCAGCCCACCGACCTGGCCGTGCGCCCGGTGGGGCAGCTGTTCGGGCAGAACGTCGCGCGCATCGCATTCAAGCGCGGCGCCTACCTGCGCAACTTCGTCTTCCGTTTCGCCGAGCTGCTGTCCGACCGGCTCGACCGCCAGCTGATCGCCAAGGCCCTGTCGGGCCACGTCAACGACTATGAGCTCTGAAGCCCTCGCCCCCGCCCGCACGCCCGCCGTGCAGACCAAGCTGCCCGCCGTGGGCACGACCATCTTCACCGTGATGTCGGCCCTGGCGGCCGAGACCGGGGCGGTCAACCTCGGCCAGGGCTTCCCCGATTTCGACTGCGACCCCCGGCTGGTGCAGGCGGTGACCGACGCCATGGCCAAGGGCCTGAACCAGTACCCCCCCATGACCGGCGTGCCGGTGCTGCGCGACGCCGTGGCCGCCAAGCTCGAGGCGCTGTACGGTCGCCGCTACGACCCGGCCACCGAGGTCACCATCACCGCCGGCGCCACCCAGGCCATCATCACCGCGGTGCTGGCCGTGGTGCGCCCGGGTGACGAGGTGATCGTGCTCGAGCCCTGCTACGACAGCTACGTGCCCAACATCGAGCTGGCCGGCGGCACCGTGGTGCGCGTGCCGCTGACGCCCGGCACCTTCCGCCCCGACTTCGACCGCATCGCCGCCGCGCTGTCGCCGCGCACGCGCGCCATCATCGTCAACACGCCGCACAACCCCAGTGCCACGGTGTGGACGCGCGAGGAGATGCTGCGGCTGCAGGAGCTGCTGGCGCCCACCGAGGTGCTGGTGATCAGCGACGAGGTGTACGAGCACATGGTGTACGACGGGCAGCAGCACCAGAGCGCGGCGCGCTTTCCCGGGCTGGCGGCACGCAGCTTCATCGTCTCGAGCTTCGGCAAGACCTACCACGTCACCGGCTGGAAGGTCGGCTACGTGGCCGCGCCGGCGCCGCTGAGCGCCGAGTTCCGCAAGGTGCACCAGTTCAATGTGTTCACCGTGAACACGCCGGTGCAGCACGGGCTGGCCACGTACATGGCCGACCCGCGGCCGCACCTGGACCTGCCGGCCTTCTACCAGCGCAAGCGCGACCTGTTCCGCGAGGGCCTGGCGCGCACGCGCCTGCGGCTGCTGCCCAGCCAGGGCAGCTACTTCCAGTGCGTCGACATCTCGGCCGTGAGCGACCTGTCCGAGGCGCAGTTCTGCCAATGGCTGACCCGCGAGGTGGGGGTCGCCGCGATCCCGCTGTCGGCCTTCTACGGCGACGGCTTCGACCAGCGGGTGGTGCGCTTCTGCTACGCCAAGAAGGACGAGACGCTCGCCACCGCGCTGCAGCGGCTGGCACGCCTGTGAGCAGCGCCCGACAGGCGCTCGCGGCCGCGCGGCCGACCCCACGGCACGCCCCCTGACAGCCCGCGGGCGGTCGTGCTCGCGACCATGGCTCCGTTGCCACCGGAGCCATCATGGAACGCAGGACCGTCCTCGCCAGCATCGCCCTTGCCATCGCCCTGCCCGGCTGCGGAGGGGGTGGCGGCGGCGGTGGCTCCACTGCCGCGCCGGCCGCCTCGGCCAGCAGCCTGTCGGCCGACCGCATCGTGGCCTGGGGCGACTCGCACACGGCGGGATTGCCCGGCGACCCCCGTGTGCCCGGCTACGCCTCGGCGCTGGCGGCCCTGCTGCCCGGGCGCAGCGTGGACGACCGCGGGATCGCCGGGCAGACATCGACGCAGATCGCCGACAGGCAGGTGGCCGATGCCGGTTCGCGCGATGCCGTGACGATCTTCTGGTACGGCGGCAACAACCAATGGGACCCGGACCGCATCCGCGCGGACATCGCCCGCTCTGTCGCGGCGCTTGCACCGGGCAACCGGCGGTTCCTGGTGCTGTCGGTGCTGAACCAGGCAGGCGAGCGCCGCGGCAGTTGGACCTACGACGGCATCGTCCGCCTGAACGGGCAACTGGCGGCCGACTATCCGCAGAACTACCTCGACGTGCGCAGCACACTCGTGCAGGCCGCCGATGCCGGCGACGCGCAGGACCAGGCCGACCGCGCCGACGACACGCCGCCCGCATCGCTGCGGGCCGATGGCGCACACCTGAATGCACCGGGCTACGCCCTGGTGGCGCGGCTGGTGCGCGAGGCCCTGGCAGCGCGCGGCTGGTGACCCGCCGCCTATGATCCGCGCCCAGGAAGGGCGTGGGCATGGAGCAGCAAGCAGGACAGCGCTTCTGGCTGATGAAGTCGGAGCCGCACGAGGTCTCGATCGACGATGCGCTGGCGGCGCCGCGCAGCACGGTCCCGTGGACCGGCGTGCGCAACTACCAGGCCCGCAACTTCATGCGCGACGCCATGCGGGTGGGCGACGGCGTGCTGTTCTACCACTCGGGCTGCGCCCAGCCGGGGATCGCCGGCATCGCGCGCGTGGCCTCCACGGCTTATCCCGACCCGACGCAGTTCGACACCGCCTCGCCGTACCACGACCCCGGTGCGCAGCCGCAGTCGCCGCGCTGGCTGCTGGTGGACGTGCAGGCGCTGCGCAAGACGCGCCTGCTGGGCCTGCAGGAGCTGCGCGCCGCGCCGGGCCTGGAGGACCTGCTGGTCCTGCGCAAGGGCAACCGGCTGTCGATCACGCCCGTCCAGCCGCACCACTGGCGGCGGCTGCTGGAGCTGCTGGACACGTGAGAACAGTGCTGCTGCAGGCATGAAAAAGCCGCCCCGAGGCGGCTTCTTCCTGGCGAGGCGCAGGCCTCACTGGTCGCTGGAGATCTCCTCCGGCTCGGGCCTGGAGCGGCCTTCCTTCTTGGGCAGCGGCTGGATGTCGAGCACCACCTGCTCGGCCGCGTCGAGGTCGACCGTCAGGCGGCCGCCGTCGGTGAGCTTGCCGAACAGCAGTTCGTCGGCCAGCGCGCGTCGGATCGTGTCCTGGATCAGGCGCTGCATCGGGCGGGCGCCCATGAGCGGATCGAACCCCTTCTTGGCCAGGTGCTTGCGCAGCTGGTCGGTGAAGGTGACCTCGACCTTCTTCTCGGCCAGCTGCTGCTCGAGCACCAGCAGGAACTTGTCGACCACGCGCAGGATGACCTGCTCGTCCAGCGGCTTGAAGCTGACGATCGCGTCGAGCCGGTTGCGGAACTCGGGCGTGAACAGGCGCTTGATGTCGGCCATCTCGTCGCCCGCTTCGCGCGGGTTCGTGAAGCCGATGGTCGCCTTGTTCATGGTCTCGGCGCCCGCGTTGGTGGTCATGATGATGATCACGTTGCGGAAGTCGGCCTTGCGCCCGTTGTTGTCGGTCAGCGTGCCGTGGTCCATCACCTGCAGCAGCACGTTGAAGATGTCCGGGTGCGCCTTCTCGATCTCGTCGAGCAGCAGGACCGCGTGCGGCTTCTTGGTCACGGCCTCGGTCAGCAGTCCGCCCTGGTCGAAGCCGACATAGCCCGGAGGCGCGCCGATCAGGCGCGAGACCGCGTGGCGCTCCATGTACTCGGACATGTCGAAGCGGATCAGCTCGATGCCCATGATGTAGGCCAGCTGCTTGGCCGCCTCGGTCTTGCCCACGCCGGTGGGGCCCGAGAACAGGAAGGCGCCGATCGGCTTGTCGCCCTTGCCCAGGCCCGAGCGCGCCATCTTGACCGAGCTGGCCAGCACCTCGAGGGCCTTGTCCTGGCCGAAGACCACGGACTTGAGGTCGCGCTCGATGTTCTGCAGCTTGCTGCGGTCGTCGTTGGACACGTTGGCCGGCGGGATGCGCGCGATCTTGGCCACGATCTCCTCGACCTCCAGGCGCGAGATGGTCTTCTTGCGCTTGCCTGCGGGCAGGATGCGCTGGGCGGCCCCCGCCTCGTCGATCACGTCGATGGCCTTGTCGGGCAGGTGGCGGTCGTTGATGTACTTGGCCGACAGCTCGGCCGCGGCCTGCAGCGCGGCGGCCGCGTACTTGACGCTGTGGTGCTCCTCGAAGCGGGACTTCAGGCCCTTGAGGATCTCGATGGTCTGCTCCACGGTAGGCTCGACCACATCGACCTTCTGGAAGCGCCGCGACAGTGCCGCGTCCTTCTCGAAGATGCCCCGGTACTCGGTGAACGTCGTCGCGCCGATGCACTTGAGCTGGCCGCTGGACAGCGCGGGCTTGAGCAGGTTGGAGGCGTCCAGCGTTCCGCCCGAGGCCGCACCCGCACCGATCAGGGTGTGGATCTCGTCGATGAACAGGATCGCGTTGGGCTTGTCCTTGAGGGACTTGAGCACGCCCTTGAGGCGCTGCTCGAAGTCGCCGCGGTACTTGGTGCCCGCCAGCAGCGCGCCCATGTCCAGCGAGTACACGTTGGAGTCGGCCAGGATCTCGGGCACGTCCTTCTGCACGATGCGCCAGGCCAGGCCCTCGGCGATGGCCGTCTTGCCCACGCCCGCCTCGCCCACCAGCAGCGGGTTGTTCTTGCGGCGGCGGCACAGGATCTGGATGACGCGCTCGACCTCGTACTCGCGGCCGATCAGCGGGTCGATCTTGCCGTCCTTGGCCTGCTGGTTCAGGTTGACGGTGAACTGCTCCAGCGGCGAGGCCTTCTCGTTCTTCTCGCCGCCCTCCTCGCCCTCGGACGAGGACGCCTCGCCGCTCTTGGCGGGCTCGGGCGGATCGCTCTTCTTGATGCCGTGCGCGATGAAGTTCACCACGTCCAGGCGGGTGACGCCCTGCTGGTGCAGGTAGTACACGGCGTGCGAGTCCTTCTCGCCGAAGATCGCCACCAGCACGTTGGCGCCGGTCACTTCCTTCTTGCCGTTGCCGGTCGACTGCACGTGCATGATCGCCCGCTGGATCACGCGCTGGAAACCGAGCGTCGGCTGGGTGTCCACGTCGTCGGTGCCGGCCACCTGCGGCGTGTTGTCCTTGATGAAGTTGGACAACGACTTGCGCAGGTCGTCGATGTTGGCCGAACACGCGCGCAGCACCTCGGCCGCGCTGGGGTTGTCCAGCAAGGCCAGCAGCAGGTGCTCCACGGTGATGAACTCGTGGCGCTGCTGCCGTGCCTCCACGAACGCCATGTGGAGGCTGACTTCCAATTCCTGGGCAATCATGAGAATTCCTTTTGCCTGACTTGCTGGTTCAGTTGGTGCCGTTCGACCCGGATTCAATCCACCGGTTCACACAGGCACTGCAGGGGGTGTCCGGCTTCGCGCGCGGCCTGCTGCACCTGTTCGACCTTGGTGGCCGCCACGTCACGCGAATAGACCCCGCAGATGCCTTTGCCGTCGAGGTGGATCCTCAGCATGATCTGGGTGGCGGTCTCGCGATCCTTGTTGAAGAACTCCTGGATCACCACGACCACGAATTCCATCGGGGTGTAGTCGTCGTTGAGCATGACGACCTGGTACATCTGGGGGGGCTTGGTGCGCTGCTCGCGCCGCTCGGCGACCGTGGAGCCGCCGTCGTCGTCCGTCGGCCGCGCCTGGGGCGCAGCCGGTGCGGGAACGGGGGGGGTGCTGGCCATGAATTTCATTCTATCGGCCAGCCCTGGGGGCTGCACCGACGAACGGAAATGGTGACGTCGGCGCGACATGCAAGCGGCCGTCGGTCCACAGCGGGCCAGCAGCACGCCTGGCTGGACGGCCACCCGGCGTGACGCGGGAGCGGCGACGGCCATTGTGGGTGCAGGGAGCCGATTGCGAAGGTGTGCGGTCCGGGCACCGGCAGCGAAACTTAAGTTCGTGAAATTGTTGACAGTGGGGCTGGGACTGCCCCAAACTCCCGCGCAGTTTCGTGCACGGGGAAAGGGAGCGCGCATGGCGACTGGCACTGTCAAGTGGTTCAACGACGCAAAGGGATTCGGGTTCATCGAGCCCGATGGCGGGGGCGCGGACGTCTTCGCGCACTTCTCGGCGATCGCGATGGACGGATTCAAGACCCTCAAGCAAGGCGCGCGCGTCACCTTCGAGGTCACGCAGGGACCCAAGGGCCAGCTGGCCCAGAACATCCAGACGGCCGACATCCAGCCGATCCGCACCGTGCCGCCGCAAGGCGAGCGGCCGGCGCGCCAGCCCAAGGTGCGCGCCCCGCAGTTCCACGCGTCCACGCATCGCATGGACTGACGCGAGCGGCACGGGCGCGGTCGGGGCACCAGGGCACTGTCGCACCCCGCCGCCACCCGCACCGCAAGAAAAAAGCCGCCCATCGGGCGGCTTTTCTGCTGGTGGATGCTGCGGGCGCGGCATCCGGTGCAGCCATCACATGTGGTCGATCATCACATGGAAATCGCACCTAAGTCCGCGTCGCGTAACGCTCCGGCCCCGCTGGCACCCTCCATCTCCCGTCAAAGGACCCTCCATCGGAAGTCCTCCAACTTTCATAGGTGGGGCCAGATGCACGTTTGTCACTTGGCCGAACACTGAGCAGGATCGCAGCCAATGTAGCAGCAAGGACCCTGTGGTGAAACCTCTCGCGGGCAGCAGTCGCAATGATCATCGCCGACCTCACCAGCGCAGCACAAACGCGGGTCTCTTGAGAGGTCGGCTGCTTTTTTATACAGTCCTGACGCCCTCACTTCAGATTGGACAAAGCGATGAGCAAACCTCAGGACCGCACTGTCTCTCGGCGGGACGATGGCACTTGGCAGAACAAGAGGCAGGACGCGGAACGCGCCTCCTCGGTCCACACCACCCAAGCGGAGGCCCAGGAGGCGGCCCGGCGCATGCTGGGCAACCAGGGCGGTGGCGAACTGACGACGATGGGCGTCAAGGGCAAGATCGTCAGCAAGGACACGATCAAGCCCGGCCACGACCCCAATCCGCCGCGGGACACCGAACACTGATCCGTGGCCGTCGATGGCGCCTGGCGGTTCGGGCGGAAGCCCACGCCGAGCTGCGCTGCACCACAGCCTTTTGGGTCTCTGAGCGACACGGGCAGGATCCAGACGACGCAGCGTCGTTTCGTTTGTTGCGATTTGCGTTTGTTTCGATTAAGATCCTGACACAGACCTTGATCCGGAACACGCCATGACCCTCGCCCAAGCCCTGGAAACCGCACTGCCTGTCGAACGCGAAGTCGCCGCGGCCGTGGAGAGCCAGCGTGCACTGGCCGCCTTCCTGAGCACGCAGTTCGAGACCCAGCGCATCCAGATCTTCGACGCGAAGAACCAGGCCCACCAGGTCGAACTGCCCACGTCCGCGCTCCGCTTGCTGGTCGACATCCTGTCGGAGTTGGCCGAGGGCAATGCGGTCAAGGTCGTGCCAATCCATGCCGAGCTGACGACACAGGAGGCCGCTGACATGTTGAACGTGTCCCGCCCTCATCTCGTGAAGCTGTTGGAGAGCGGTGCGTTGGCCTTCCACAAGACCGGCAAGCATCGGCGCATCCGCTTCGCAGACCTGATGGTCTTCAAGACCGAGCAGGATCGTGCGAGTGCGCAGGCGATGGAGGCGCTCGCGAAACAGGCTCAGGAACTTCAACTGGGCTACGAGTGAGGAGTTCGCCGTTCACAGCGGTCTACGACGCCTGCGTGCTGTATCCGGCGCCGCTGCGCGATTTCCTCATGTGGCTTGCCCTCTCCGGGCGCTTTCGCGCGCGCTGGAGCGCCCAGATCCACGATGAGTGGAAGCGGAACCTGATCAAGAACCGGCCGGACCTCACGGCCGAGCAAATCGATCGCACTTCTGACCTCATGGATCGGGCGATCCCTGACGGGCTGGTGACCGGGCACGAGGTCTTGATTGAAGGCCTGACCCTTCCCGACCCTGGGGACCGTCATGTCCTCGCTGCGGCCATCCGCTGCCACGCCAGCGTGATCGTGACTTTCAACGAGCGCGACTTCCCGGCCGACGTACTGGGTTCGTTCGGGCTGGAGGCCCAACACCCGGATCTGTTCGTAGAGAACCTCTTCGATCTCGACCCGGCCGCGGTGGTCGCCGCCGCACAGCGGCAGCGACAGCAGTTGAAGAACCCGCCGATCGACGTCGATCGCTACCTCGACATCCTGCTTCGGCAGGGCCTCACGCAGACGGTGAAGGGCCTCGCCGGGTTTCGAGGCGTTCTGTGATCAGCGGCTGAAGCGCCGTCGCGCACGCAGATCACGGAGCCTTGCATCCTCGCAGGAGTTGTTGGCCGGCCTGTTCAGCTCCCAAGGCTGCAACCAAGTCAACGTCCGCCGCACCCACGGCGCGCAGGGCCTCGAGCAGCGCCGCGCCGCGCGAGGCATGCAAGGCATGGATCACCAGATCGCCCGACTCGCTACGTGAAATGCTGACATGGTCAGTGTCGAGTCGGAACTTTGCAGGAATGCGCACGGCCTGGCCGTTGTCGCTGTTGAAGACTGTGGTGGTGAGCGTTTCCATGCTGCTCTCCATTCGTGTACATCGACGTGTGCATCTTCGTTCAGGCATCGCCGACGTGCAACAGCATCGGGCAGGTTCCGCCTCTACCGCATTCGCCCCCGGTGCCACGCGTCGCGGCACCGGCGGCGAATGCTTGTTGTCCCATGAGGCGACCTGTTGGATCTGCGACCACTGAGGCGTTCGCCTGAGGTTTCATGGCGCCGCCTACGGTTCCCGCCCACATCGATCGCGAAACCCGCAGGCACGGCAGGTCCGCTCGCTTGCGGGCCAACGAGGCTCGACCAGCCCACGCAGCAACGCATCACGTCGGCGCATCAGGTCATCAACCTCCTCCCGGGCCATGAGGTTGATAGGCATAGGAATCAGCGAGGTGCCCCGACGCCCCCGAGGAATCAGCACGTAGGCCTCATCGGCGACGGTGGCGCGCAACTCGTCCTCCATCGCCACGCGCTGCGCCGACAACTGAATGACATCCGAACGCGTCACCACCGGGATCGAACGAGTCTTCAGCTCGACAAGCACCAGGATCCCTGACGCCTTGCGATAGACCCTGTCGACGCGCGCTACAACCGGCCAGCGACCCGACGATCTGAACTGCCTCTCGACGAAGACCAACTCCGCATCCCGGAGGCTCGCCGGTCTCTGACGACGCTCCGCGTCTGCAGCGCGCCTGCCAGCGATGACCCAACCGGCGAAGCCGATCGCGAACACAAGGATCAGTGCCGGAGACGCAAGCTCGAGCATCGTCATCGTGCGCTCCCTCGTGACCACCATCTCCACAGCCGAGCGGCCTGCCCGATCAACCACCGCACGCAACCGAGAAGTGCCGGAGACGACTCCAACACCGCGCAGATGCGGGGGCTGGCGCGGTAGTAGCGATACACGATCAACCGCCCCCAGCCTCTGCGTCGCAGTACGGCATCGCGGAAGTGGCGGAGTGTCTGTGTCTGCCATCCTTCGCCGAAGGCCAGGGTGGCAACGAAGCAGCGCCCCTTCGGGCCGGCCGACGGGGCATTGCCAGCACCCATAGCCAGCCTCGCCTGACGCTCGAATCGTGCATGGCACGCCAGCCCGCGCTCCCGAGCCACTTGCAGCGGTCCGGAGCGGGGGCGGCCGTGCCGCTGCTCGAGGACGACCCACCGCTCGCAATAGCCCATCTCGGCAAGTCCAGAGGCACTGACCGCCCGATCGGCCGGATTGCCGCCCGCGATCGACCTGCGCCCCCCACAAGGTCGACGCTTGTCGAGCTTCATTCCGGGATGGCGGGCTGGAACAGCCCATTCGTTACCGCAGCGGCCTGCTGCACGTCAGGCTCCTTCAGGACCTTGATCGTGTCGGGCGTCTGCAGGCTCGACATCGTGAACACGCCGTGCTGCGCCAGCAGGCCGTCGTAGGCCAGCAGGCGCAGACGGTTGACACGCTTGCGCCCCTGCCGAAACTGGCTCAGTTCATCGAACAGGCGCGGGTTCTCCTCGCGCGAGAGCTCGAACACCAGCCGGATCGGTCGAGGGGCTCCCCGTTCCTGCGCGCTCATGCATCACCCCCCGGGGCGCGATCCGATGTCGCCGGCGCCGAGAGCGAGGTCATCGCATAGTTCTGCCCGGCAAGCTGAAAGCCCCTCACGTTCGCGTACAGGGGCTCCTTCACCTCGTGGATCCGGTGCTTGGGGAAGGCTGCCTTGACGGCCTTCTTGAAGAGGAACGCGCCGCCGCCGACGAGGATGATGTTCTGCAGGCTCTCGGGCGTCTCGATCCACTGGCGCATCGTCGACACGGCCTGCTGTGCCACGCTCTCGGCGATGGGCAGGTGCCGCTTCATGTCGTAGGGTTTCTGGAAGATGACCGGCGCCTTGCGGGTCCGCAGGGCGAGGTCGATGGCGTCGTAGTCGCGGTAGGGTGTCCCGATGTCCTTCGAGATCTCGGCCGCCATCAGCCGCAGCACATCGGACATTCCCCGGTTGATCGAGTGCGACTGCTTCTGGACCAGCCGCATGCCGCGGCAGACCAGCCAGTCGAAGGTCCTCGATCCCGGGTCGATGACCAAGCTCTGCTCCGTGCCGATCGAGGCCATCTTCTCGTGCTCGGCCGCGTAGTGGACGAGCGCACCCTGCGGCTGCGCCACCGCCAGTGCCTTGCGGACCGTGATGGTCCGTCCCGCCCCAATCTCGTGGCTGCCCGTCATCGCCTTCTCGAGTGCCGCCTTCTTCAGTGCCAGCAGCGCGACGGGCAGCCCGACGACGAGCAGGTCGATGTGCGGCACCTTCATCATCGACAGCGCCCCGCGCAGCAGCGCCATGTACTCCGGCGACTCGGTGTACTCGTCGTGCAGCTGCTTCGCGCGGAACGTGTCCGCGGCCAGGTGGATGTCCGGGCCCACCTCATAGAACAGGGAGCCGACAGGGATGCAGACCGTCTTGCGCTTCTCCGCTGCAGGCATGGCCGACGTGTCGGCGCTCGACGGATAAGCGACCGATGGGAAGCTGGCACATCGGATGTCGGCTCCCGAGATGCCGGTGACGAATTTCGTGTTGCCTGACCCGACATCCACGGCTCTGACGATGAGTTCCATGCAGTTGCTCCTTGGCGCAGTTGACTGCCCTTGAAAGGCTGATCAGCGTCGCCGCACCAGGCCGCGTTCTCCACGCTCAATGGCCTCGAATCGGCGCGTCTTTCGACTTCAGTGCCAATGCAGGATCAGCGGGACTGCATTGCAGCGACAGAAGGCGCCCCGCGGCTCGCCATGAGTCCGCTCGAAGGGCGCACTTCTGTCACCACGGTCTCACCTCGCGCGGGCCTTTCAACCCCTGTCCAGCTCGCCGCGCGCGGACAGGCTGCGGACGCGCCAGCCAGACCGACGGCCGCGCGAGGTACCTGAGGCGGCAGCCTTGCCTGTCAACCCCGCGCCGTTGCTGGCGATCCGGGCCATTGCGACGCTAGACGGGCCCTGCCGCCGAGTCTCATGTCGTCAACTGCCTGCCCCAAGGGCCGCCCGATCAGGGGTCTTGCGGCGGGCGCTGCGCATGCGGCCTTGACCGTGGATGGCGTCGCGGTTTCCACTGTGGGCTCCCGAGGGCTCCTGGCCCGCTCCTCGTGGAGCATTGCAGGCGTCGCAGTCGTTACCTGCCTCGTGCCTTCAACCGAAGTTCCCGTCCCGAACGGGTGGCGCGACCGGCCTCGACCTCCAGAAGGATCGACGTCGCGAGCGTGCCGAGTCACCCACCACAGCAGTGACCTGCCCGGTCCTTGCCAGCCGCATCCCCGCGATGACGGCTGGGCGCTCCTGAAGCGCACCGGCGTAGCAGAACCCCGTGGCGGCACCTGATGCCGCGCACCGTTCCCGCCAGCCCTTGAGCACGCGCGCATGACGCGCATCGCGCGGCGTGATGGCCTCCATGAGGCTCCCCGCACGACCCTCGCTCATCAACTCGACACCGCCCTGGACTCTCGGTCAGGGGTGGACCCATGCGAGTGGCCGGCGCTGCACACCAGGCCTGATCCACCGAATGACCCAGGGCTCGACCCTGGCGTCGATGTCGCACCCAGCCCCGAGCGGGGTGGACATCACCCCTGTCGTCGCGTCGCAGAAATGCGCAGACGGCCTGGATCAACGTGTTCCATTTTTAAGTCTGACCGAGCTGACCCAGGCCCCTCGCCGAAGACCACGAGGAGCCCGGACAGCAAAGCCATGGGTGGGTGTGGCGCTGCAGAGATCGACCGCCACACCGACGTTGCACACGATCTTCATCGCCGTGGGCTTGCCAGGAATCGGCCCCGGGGATGTCCAACGGATTCCGCCAACTCCGGTACTTCCGACCGTTCATCCATCGGCGTGCTGTTCGGGCAGTCCGCCATTTCGCAGAAAGCCCACCATGTCCCGCATACGCCGTAAAGAACCCTCGCGCCGCCGCCGGCAGACATCCCTATCCCGCAGCGACCACCGCAACGACCAGAGCGATGGCTCCACCCTGCCCTCCTCATCCACCCGTCCTTCCAGGACCACCTCGATGACCTCGGCCAGCCCTGGCCGCCTGCACGGCCAGGACTCTCCGCGGCGCCAGAACTGGGCCGGCAAGTCGCCCCAGCAGGTGCTGGCCATGTACCCGCCGGGCAGGACGCCCGTGAACCGGGTGGTGGACGTGCTGATCGAGCTGTTCAACCCGCTGCACACCGCTTTCGAGAAGACCGTGTCGCACAAGACGCGCTACGAGCGCGCCCACTTCCTGCGACGCTTCTTCCGCGAGCTGCACACGGACGCCGGCTTCAAGCTGGCGCCCGACCCGCGCAACCTCGGCCAGCGACACGTCCAGGCGATGGTGAAGGTGTGGCAGCGCCGCAAGCTCTCGCCGGGGACGATCCAGACCTACCTGAGCTTTCTGCGCGGCCTGGCGATGTGGCTGAACAAGCCAGGCTTCATCCGCAGGCCTGAGCACTACGGCTTGACGCCTGACGAGTACGAGCGCCACGAGAACGCCCAGCGCGACAAGAGCTGGAGCGGCAACGGCATCGACGTGGAGGCCCTGCTGGCCCGGGTCTCTGCCTACGACGCCCGCATCGGCGCGTCGATGCGCCTGATGGTGAAGGTCGGCCTGCGGCGCAAGGAGTCGGTGATGTGCCGCCCCTACGCCCACGTCCATCCCTTCGAGGAGACAGGCCTGCCCGACGAACAGCGGGAGGCGGATCGGTATCTGTGGACGAAGGGCAAGGGAGGCCGCGTACGCTGGCTCCCGCTGGCCACCGAGGAGCAGCAGGCGGCCATCGCGCACGCCCGCAGCGTGGTCAGCGGCCATGACGCACACATGGGGGCGCCGGATCGCGATCTGAAGTCCAACCTCCGTCGGCTGGACTATGCGCTGCGCAAGTTCGGCCTCACGAAGCGCGAGAGCGGCACCACCGGGCACGGCGCGCGGCACGACCACCTTCAAGGCCAGTACCAGGACACGACGGGCACGCCCGCGCCGGTTCGTGGCGGTGGGCCGGTCGATCGGGACCTCGACCGTCAGGCCCGGCTGCGTGTGGCCCGTGTCGCGGGCCATGCCCGCCTGCGCTCGGCCGGTGCCTACATCGGTGCGATCCGGCGCTCGCCTGCAGGGAACCGCGACCCGGCCCAGGGGGAGACCGGCAAGCCCGGGCCGGGGAGCATCGGGGACGACGGTGACACGCCTGTCCCGGTCGCCTGAGCCGGCCCGGTCTGCGCCGGCCCTGCGTTCAGGCGCAGGCGGGCGCCTCAGTACGGGCAGGCTCGTTGGCGTCGGCCTCCTCGCCATCCGTCGCCGGGGCGTTGGCCTGCGGCTGCACGCGCAGGCAGTCGGGCAGCCAGCCACGCCCGGCGAGCAGTTGTTCGGCCTGCGCCACCGCGGCATCCTTCTTCAGCGCCGCGAGCGGACCAGCAGCCTTGGCGCCGGCCACCGCGTGCACCACCTCGACCACCCTCGCCTTGGACACGTGCTGAAGGTAGGCCTCGCCCGTCGCCGACCACCATCGCGTCATGTCGAGGCCGAGGGCGCGGGCCAGACCGTCATTGACCGGTCGGCCGGCGTCGGTGCCGGTGATGCCGTTCACGGTGGACGCGACCAGGAAGGTCAGCAGCCGCTGCACCGTCTGCGGCGGCTGCCGCAGCATCCAGTCGAACACCGCCTCGGGTTCCTTGGGCAGGTCCGCAATCCAGGCGGCACGGTCGGCTTCGATGCGCTGGGCCGCCGGGCTTGCCTCGATGTCCTCGGCCGCGCCCCGCAGCTCGTGCTGGTTGCCGGTCGCGCTGATCGCCAGCAGGTTCGGCAGTCGGTAGGCGCCATGGGGCGGGTCGGCCAGCAGCTTCAGTGTCAGGTGGGTCGTGAGTGCCGCCATCGCAACCTCGGGGCGGTCCAGCAACTCCGCCTGGATCGCGGCGATGCGGTGGGCCGTGAGGCGGCGCATGAGCTTCTCGGAGTGAACGGGCCGTGCCGTCGCGCCGGCTGCCGATGGAAGCGACTGCAGGGCCTGGAGCCCCGAGACGCGCACCGGATCCGCGTCGGGTTCCGAGCCGCCTGCACCGGCCGACTTCTGTTCGGCGGCCTTGGTGATGGCCTGTGCCAGATCGGCCCGATCCTCGGGACGGATGAGCCCCGCCTTGACCGCGGCACGGCCGTCCGCGCCCACATGCAGCACGCAACCGGCCAGCGCCATCCAGGCCGCAGGCCATTCGGTCAGCGCTTCAAGCCTGGCCTTGCGCTCTTCCTCCAGCCCATCGGCCTCGGACTCCAGGGCGAGGAAGGCACGGTCGCGCGACGCGTCGTCGTCGTCGGCGGCGTCGTTCGCCTCGCTAGCGCCGCTGACGCCTTCGCAGACATCGCCATCGCCGTCGCGGTCCACCAGCGCGTCCATCTGCTCGTGCAGGGCAGCGATGCGCGTGTCCAGCGCCTTCAGCGTCTCGGCTTCCTCGGGCGTCGGTGCGCGGCGGGGCTTGCGCAGTTCGCCGTGCTTGACGTACTCGTCGTAGGCGAAGCGCGGACGGATGTCGACCCACTTCCAGCCTTCAGACAGCAGTTGCTTCGCGCGCGTGCCCAGCTTGTCGGCGGCGAGGCGCTCCAGCAGGGCCGGGTCCAGCAGGTAGGCCTTGCGGTCGTCGTCGCTGAACAGGTCGCGGCGCAGTGGTCCGCCGGCCTTCTCGTAGGCCTTGACGGTGACGTAGCGGGCCAGCGGGTCGGCGTCCGATTCGATCTCGCCGCGGGTCAGCAACTGCCGCAGATGCTCCGGGCGCTGGTTCCAGCTCGGCAAACCGGCCCAGGCCTGCTCCTGGCGCTGGTGATCGTCGACCGAGGCCAGCACCATGAGGCAGTCCAGGCCGATGCCGCCTTCGCGGTAGAGAGCCATCAGCTGGGGCGAGACGGTGGCGAGCTTCATGCGCCGCTTGACGATGAGCGGCGTCACGCCGAAGGCTGCGGCCACGTCCTCGACGGACTTGCCCTGCGCGAGCAGCCGGGCGAAGGCGGCAAACTCGTCGGCCGGGTGCATCGGCACGTGGAAGCAGTTCTCGGCAAGGCTCGCGATGAGCGCCTTGTCGGCCGGCACGACGAGCACCGGCACGGGGTAGTTGTCGGCGATGTCGCCCTGCTGCACGAGCAGCGTGAGCGCGGCGAGCCGCCGTCCGCCTGCGCAGACCTCGTACCGTCCGCGCGCCGCCTGGACGACGACGAGGTTCTGCAGCACGCCGCTGTCCTTGATCGACGCGGCCAGTTCCGGCAGCGACATCGCGGGCGTCGTCGCACTTCGGGCCTGGTGGTCCTCGGAGAGCACCAGCCTGTTGAAGGGAACGAAGGTGCGAGGGGACGCCTCGATGATGGCGTCGACCTCGGCTTTGGAGATTTTCATGAGGGACTCCTGATCGGTTGCATGGCAGGCCGGCGGCCCACCATGCGTTCAGGATCCCATCGGGATCGCTGCGATCAAGCCGCTCCACCGCCGAAGCCGAGAATCCGCGTACCCGGCCGCCCAGCGGGCGGGCCTGCTTGTCCTGGATCCTCGTACCGCAAGCTTGCCGCACTCGGGCACCGACCTGCGGTGCGATGCTGCCCGGCTGTCCCCCCCCCCGTGCGGCCTGTGGAACCCGCCACCCTGCGGCCATGCCATCGGCAGCCGGCCCGCCAGCGTCAGTCCCGCATCGTCGCAGCGGCTTCCCTGCGGGCAGCCTCAGTCGCGCGTTGAAGCGGTAGCACTCGGATGCCGCCCCATGTCGACCCTGAGCAGTCCCAGCGCCAGACAGGCGGCAGCACCGATCACGGTGGACACCACCAGCGATCCGCTGCCCCAGGCGTCCAGCGCCAGCCCGAAGAGCCAGGGCGCCAGCGCCTGTGCCACGCGTGCCGGCACCATCAGCAGCCCCTGCCGATGGCCATACCCTTGCGGACCGAAGATCACCAGCGGCAGCGTTCCCTTGGCGATGGTCAGGATGCCGTTGCCCGCCCCATGCAGCACGCCGAAGAGCGGCGCTGCCGCGGGACCGGCCATCAGCAGCAGCGCCACACCCAGCGGGTGCAGGGCGGCGGCCAGCCGTGCCGACAACAGCGGATGGACTCGGCGCAGCAGACCGAACTCGAGCAGGCGCGCAGCCACCTGGGACGGCCCGATCAGGCTGCCGACGAGGATGGCCGTCGCGGCCGTGGCCCCGGCGGCCAGCATCAGGCGCGGCAGATGGGCCGCCATCGCGGTTGAGATGAACCAGGTCGCCGCGAAGACAAACGACAGCACGGCCGTCGGAATGATGGACGTCGCTGTCGCCGATCCGGAGGACTCCGGCGCTGCATCCGCAGGCGTGTCACCGACGGCCGGGACAGTCGCACCCGCGCGTGGCAGCAGCCCGTTCAGAGGCAGTCCCAGCACGAGGTGCAGCGCGGCCCAGGTGAAGCAGGTGGCCCGCCAGCCGTACCCGGCCTCCAGCACCGCCGACAGCGGCCAGCCGACCGTGCTGGCAAACCCTGCGATCAGCGTGATGCCAGTGATGCTGCTGCGCGCGTCCTTGCCGTACAGGCGCACGAGCGAGGCGAATGCCGCCTCGTAGAGCCCGCTGCCCATGCCGATGCCCAGCACCACCCAGGCGGCGAGCAGGCCGACGGCGTCCTGCGCCAGGCCCAGCCCGGCGAGCCCGAGCGCGAAGACGAGGCTCGTCACCATCAGCACGCGCCGCCCCCCATGCCGGTCGATGGCCGCACCCGCTCTCGGCCCCACGAGTGCGGACACGATCAATGCCACGCTGAAGGCCGCGAACACCGTGGGCATCGAGACACCGAGGTCACGCGCCATCGGCGCCGCCAGGATCGCCGGAAGGTAGTACGTCGACGCCCAGGCCAGTGTCTGGGCTGTGCCCAGCGCCGCCACCGTGCCGGCGCGGCGGCCGGGCATCAGCAGCAGGCCACCGGGGTTCGGGCCGGGGCCGGCTCGCGCGCTACCGACTGGGCGGTCCCGCAGCCGCAGCCCGAGGCACCCTGTGCCTTCATCTGCTCGTCGAGCGCGCAGCAGGCTGACGCATCGGCTTGAGGGGCTCCGCCACAGCAGCCCGTCGCCGGTACGGCGGCGGGCTTGTCGGCCGGAGCAACAGGTGCAGCAGGTGCAACAGGGGCAGAGGCGCCGCAGGAGGCCGGGCCACACCCGCCCGACGCCTGGGCCACCGTCCCTTCACGCCCGGTCGTCGCCGGGCCACAGCACGCCGCCCCGGCCAGGCCCTCTGTCGCGCTGCCGCCGACACTGCAGACGCCCGTCTCCGGCAGGTCGAGCTCGACCCGGTCGGCGGCTTCCAGGTCACCCGCCAGTGCGGCCACCACCGAGCGCGCCTGCTCGAAGCCCGTGGCCATGAGGAAGGTCGGCGCGCGGCCGTAGCTCTTGACGCCCACGGTGTACAGGCCCGGCTCGGGATGGGCGAGTTCGCGGTGCCCGTGCGGCCGCACCGTGCCGCAGCTGTGCAGGTTGGGATCGATCAGCGGCCCCAGCGCCTCGTTGGACTCCAGCCACGGATCCAGCTTCACCCGCAGTTCGCTCGCGATCGACAGGTCCGGGCGCTGGCCGGTGGCGCAGATGATCTGGTCGATGCCGTCGAGCCGCTGTGCATGCCCGTCGGCGTCGACCCCCACCACGCCGAGCGCATCGCCCTGGCGCTCGATGCGCGTGATGCGCAGCCCGGCATGGAACGCCAGCCCACCCGAGTCGCGCAGGCTGCGCAGCGAACTGCCCAGCGCACCGCGCGCCGGCAGCGCATCGGCGTCGCCACCGCCGAAGACCCGCGTCAGCACCAGTGAACGGACCGACCACAGCAGCCGCGTGCCCGGCACCTGCCCGGCCAGTTCGGCCAGCGCCAGCAGCGCGTTGGCCGCCGAGTGGCCGGCACCGACGACCAGGGTGCGCCGGCCGGCATAGCGGCTGCGGTGCGCACCGAGCACGTCGGGGATGCCATAGAAGATGCGGTCTGCCAACTCCGGCTCGCCGATCGCGGGCAGGCCACTGGCGCCCAGCGGGTTGGGCGTGTTCCAGGTGCCGGTCGAGTCGATCACCGCACGCGCCTTCAACTCGATGGTCTGCCCCTGGTGCACGGCACGGATCACGAAGGGCGCCTGTTCCCGACCAGCGCTCTTCACCTTGTCGAAGCCCTCGCGGGTGACGGCGAGTACCGTCGTCGACAGCCGCAACGCCGGCGCCACCTGCGGCAGGCGTGCAAAGGGTTCCAGCACACGCTGCACCACCTCGCCGGCCAGGGGAAGTTCATCGGCCTCAGGCGCCTGCCAG
The DNA here is from genome assembly GCA_027484575.1 of Comamonadaceae bacterium. Lineage (GTDB taxonomy): Bacteria > Pseudomonadota > Gammaproteobacteria > Burkholderiales > Burkholderiaceae_C > Ramlibacter. The sequence continues at coordinate 109,507 of JAIXSQ010000004.1, read as the reverse complement.
CCGGTCGGCTCGAGCAGTCGGGCCATGGTGGTGTCGATGTCGTAGCGCCAGGGGGAGAACAGCCGCACGTGGCCGTAGTCCAGCAGGTTGGCGCCGACCGTCGGCGCGGCTTCGAGGATGAAGAACGGGATGCCCCGGTCGATCAGTTGGGCCGCCGCCGCCAGGCCGACCGGTCCGGCGCCCAGCACCGCAACCGGCAAGCCCTCAAGCACGGACGTCCTGGCGTTCTGCAGCGGCAGCACCATGTAGTCGGCGCTGTCCGGGCAGGCGCCCTGGAACTCGGCCGAGGACCGCAGCGCCGACGGCGCCGCGGCACGGTCGGCCACCCGGAACCCGAGCCGCTCGAACCAGGGCCGCGTGGTGGTCGTCAGCAGCGCGACGGACCGGAAGTCGCGACGCCGGGCCTCGTCGAGCAGCAGCGACACCATCTGCTGGCCGATGCCCTGCCGGTGCAGGCCGGGCGTCACCGCGACCGAGCGCAGCAGGGCGACCTCTCCCCGTGGCTCGACGCCGGCACAGCCCACCACCTCCAGCCCGGACTGGGCGAGCACGAAGGTGGACAGGTGTTCGCGCGCGCCGTCCAGCGGCAGGCGGTTGGCGACCAGCAGGCGTTCGACGGCGGGCCAGTCGGCGGGATGGGCCTGGCGCAGGCGGATGGAGGACATGGAAATCTCCTGGGTGATGTGGTGCGGGCTCAGCAGCCGCAGGCCTCGGACACGGTGACCGGCTCGGCTGACTCGCGCGGACTTGCCGGCAAACCCTGGCAGCAGTTCTGCGTGAGGAAGGCCAGCAGGCCGTTCATGCGCTCGAAGGCCGCGCGGTAGATGACGAAGCGGCCGGCCTGGGCCTGCGTCACCAGCCCGGCCGTGGCGAGCTCCTTCAGGTGGAAGGCCAGGTTCGTGGGGCCCACGCCGATCACCTCGGCCAGGGCCTTCTGCGCCAGACCGTCGTGGCCGGCAATGACCAACGCCCGGAAGGCTTCCAGTCGGACCGGATGGGCCAGCGCAGCGAGCGCCTGAACAACGTCCTGTTTCTCCATGAATTCAATAATACTTGAATCTATGCGTTGCGACAAGTCCCTGATCCCCGGTGCAGCGCGCGCCGACGGGCGGGTCGCGCACCCCAGCCGCCTGGCGGCAGGTCACCCGCTATGCTTCCCGCAAGTCACATCGCCCATGCTGCAGCCACCCTCCCCCACCCGCATTGACGGCGCCTTCGCCTGCGTCGCTGCCGCCTGGCAGGCGCACGAGGCCGAACTCCTGGGCTTCCTGCGCCACCAACTGCCCGACGGCCATGCCGCGGAAGACCTGCTGCAGGACGTGTTCGTGAAGGCCATGCGCCAGGGCGAGGGTTTCTGCAGCCTCGACAACCCGAGGGCCTGGCTGTTCCAGGTTGCCCGCAACGCGGTGATCGACCGCGCCCGGGTCGGCAAGCTGCACCTGCCCCTGGACGAGGCGGCGCTGGACATCCCGGCACCCAGACCCGAAGCCCTCGCCCCGGTCGATGCACTCGCCGGCTGCGTGGCGCGCGTGCTGGCCGAACTGCCCCCGGACGATGCGGCGGTGCTGCGCGCCTGCGACCTCGAAGGCCGCACCCAGCGCGAATTTGCCGAGCAGCAGGGGCTCAGCCTGCCTGCCGCCAAGTCGCGCCTGCTGCGTGCGCGCCAGCGCATGCGCGACCAGCTCAGCACGGCGTGCCAGGTGCGCTTCGACGACGACGGCAGCGTCAGCGGCCACGTACCGCGGCCACCGGTCGCGGACTGATCACGCGCTTGCCCAGGGGCTGACAGCGGGGCCGGCTGCGACGCAGGGCGCCGGACGACCGATCCAGCGGCACGAAAGCGCTTCGCCGCGACCCGGCCTTGATCCGGGACAACAGCCCCCGGCCGCGCGCCTGCATCCTTTTGGCGGCTTCTTCGTCTTCAACGAGAGGAGCCCCGCCGATGACCACCCTGACCCTGACCCTGTCCCAGCGCACGCTGCAACTGCCGCGGCAGCATCCGCGAAGCTTCCTCCTGCTGGCGGCGGCGGCTTGGTGGCTGCTGTACCAGTCGCTCATTCCGGCGTCCGAGGCGCTCGTCGCGGCGCTGCCGGTCGACCGCAGCAGCCATCTGGGCGGCGCGCTGCAGTTCTTCTTCTACGACACGCCGAAGGTGGTGCTGCTGCTGACGGCGGTGGTGTTCGTGATGGGGATGATCAACTCGTACTTCACTCCCGAGCGCACCCGTGCGCTGCTGGCCGGGCGCAGCGAAGGCGCGGCCAACGTGATGGCGGCCAGCCTGGGCATCGTCACCCCCTTCTGCTCCTGCTCGGCGGTGCCCCTCTTCATCGGCTTCGTGCAGGCCGGCGTGCCGCTGGGCGTGACCTTCTCGTTCCTGATCTCGGCACCCATGGTCAACGAGGTGGCGCTGGCGCTGCTCTTCGGCCTGTTCGGCTGGAAGATCGCGGCGCTCTATCTCGGCCTGGGCCTGTCGGTGGCCATCGTCGCCGGGTGGGTGATCGGCCGCCTGAGGATGGAAGCGCATCTCGAAGACTGGGTGCGCGACATGCCCAAGGTCCAGGCCGTGGCCGGCAGCGACGGCATGACGCTCGCCGACCGCATCGAAGGCGGCTTCGCCAGCGTGCGCGAGATCGTCGGAAAGGTCTGGCCCTACATCCTGGCCGGCATCGCCATCGGGGCCGGCATCCACGGCTGGGTGCCGCAGGACTTCATGGCCTCGTTCATGGGCAAGGATGCGTGGTGGTCGGTGCCGCTGGCGGTGCTGATCGGCGTGCCGATGTACACCAACGCCGCCGGGATCATCCCCATCGTGCAGGCCCTGCTGGCCAAGGGCGCGGCGCTGGGCACGGTGCTGGCTTTCATGATGAGCGTCATCGCGCTTTCCCTGCCCGAGATGATCATCCTGCGCAAGGTGCTCAAGGTGCGGCTGATCGCCACCTTCGCCGCCGTCGTGGCCACCGGCATCCTGGCCGTGGGCTTCATCTTCAACGCCGTTCTCTGATGCCCATGCGAAGCCACCTCCACACGATGCCCGCCCGCCTGCTGGCCGTCGGCCTGGGCCTGATCTGCGGCCTCGCGCAGGCCGTCACCGTCGAGTTCCAGCGGGTCGCCGAGGGCGTCTACGCCTTCGTCGGCGAGACTGGCGCGCGCACGGCGCAGAACGAAGGCCTGAACGCCAACATCGGCCTGGTGGTGACGCCGGCCGGCGCGGTGCTGATCGACAGCGGCGCCACCTTGCAGGGCGCACGCCAGATCGCCGAGGCCGCGCGCAAGGTCACGCCGCAGCCCATCCGCTGGGTGGTCAACACCGGCGGGCAGGACCACCGCTGGCTGGGCAACGGCTACTTCCAGGCCCAGGGCGCAGAGCTCATCGCGCACGCCGGCGGCGAAGCCGACATGAAGAACCGCGGCAACGACCATCTGGTCGGCCTGAAGGCCGTGCTGGGCGCCAAGGCCGACGGCACCGTGCCCACGCTGCCCTCGCGCTGGCTGAAGGCGCCCGACGAGCGGCTGGAGCTCGGCAGCGTGGTCTTCGAGTTCAAGCACCGCGGCGGCGCCCACACCCCTGGCGACACGATGGTGTGGCTGCCGCAGAAGAACGTGCTCTTCACCGGTGACGTGGTGTATGTCGACCGCATGCTGGGCGTCATCCCAGTCAGCAACACCAAGCAATGGCTGGCGACCTTCGCCGTCATCGAACAGCTGAACCCGGCCGTGCTGGTGCCCGGCCATGGCCGCGTGACGAACCTGGCCACCGCCAAGGCGGACACCCAGGCCTACCTGCTGGCCTTGCGCGCGCACATGAAGAAGGCCGTGGACGACGGCACCGACGTCAGTGCGGCGGTGAAGTCCTTCGACGCCGCGCCCTTCATGCGGCTGCTGAACGCCGCCGAGCTGATGCCCGGCAACGCCAGCCGCACCTACCTGGAACTGGAACGAGAGTAAGGAGCCCCCTCATGGACATCAAGGTACTCGGCACCGGCTGTGCCAACTGCAAGAACACCATCGCGCTGATCGAGCAGGTCGCCAAGGACAAGGGCGTAGCGGTGACGCTGGCCAAGGTCGAGGAGCTGCGCGAGATCATGGGCTACGGCGTGATGAGCACGCCAGGCGTGGTGATCGACGGCAAGGTGGTGCACGCCGGCGGCGTGCCCAGCCGCGGCAAGGTCGAGCAGTGGCTCGCCGCCTGAACCCACCCGAGTAGCACACACCATGAACGCACCCGTCGATCTGCCGCAGGCCCGCGAGGTCTGCCCCACCACCACGCGCCGCCTGCTCGGCGAAGGCGCCCTGCTCGTCGACGTGCGCGACCGCGCCGAGGTGGCCCGGCTGGCCTTCGACGTGCCGGGGGTTGTGGTCATCCCCTTGTCCGAGTTTGAGCAGCGCTTCGCCGAACTGCCGCGCGACCGTGACCTGGTGCTGGCCTGCGCGTCCGGCCCGCGCAGCCTGAAGGCCACCTACTTCCTGATGTACCAGGGCTACACGCGCGTGGCCAACATGGACGGCGGTGTCAACAAATGGGCGAGCAAGGGATTCCCGATCCAGGGCACCCGCGCGGCGAGCCCCGATGCGCCGGCCGCGGCCGGCGGTTGCTGCGGCCCCGCCTCGGCAGCGGCGGCCAGCGGGTCGTGCTGCGCTCCGACGACCGCAGCCAGCAGTTGCTGCAGCCCGACATCGACGCCTGAGCGTCAAGGCGGCTCCTGCTGCTGACCAAGCTGGCTTGAGCCCATGCACGCATCGAGTGCCAACAGTCCGGGCGGCGATGCGGCCCCGCGCACCAGGCGCGCCATGATGCGGCTGGCCGGCGTCGCGGGCCTGGGCGTCTTCCTGCAGGGCTGCGACGGCGGCACGCGAAGCCCGGACGCCGCCAGATTGGAACCGGACGATCCCGTGGAGCAGGCCCTGCGCCAGGGTCGCCCGGCCATGATCCAGTTCGGCGCCAACGCCTGCGCGGCCTGCCGCGAGATGAAGCCTGTGCTGGCGGCCTTGCAGCAGGCGCACGGCACACGCTTCACGGTCATGAACGTGGACCTAATCGCGCAGAAGCACCGTGGCTACCTGCAGCGCTTCCGCATCCAGCTCATGCCGACGCAGGTGTTCTTTGATGCCACGGGCCGCGAAACCCAACGCAACCTGGGCACGATGACGGCGGCTGCAGTTCTGGCCCGGCTGGAGGGCGATGCGTGATGACCGGCAGTGAGGCATTGCTGGCCGCCCTGGCAGGCGGTGTGCTGACATCGGCCTCGCCGTGCGTGCTGGTGGCCGTGCCGGTGGCCGTGGGCTACGTGGGCGGCCAGGCCGTGACGCCCCGGCGTGCCTGGGTGCTGGCACTGGGTTTCGTGGCCGGCATGAACGCCGCCCTGCTGGTGCTGGGCCTGATGGCCGCCCGGCTGGGTATGCTGTTGGGCACCCTCCCCGGGCCGTGGTCGGTGAGCGTGGGTCTGAGCGTGGTGGCTGCGGCCTTCTGGCTCTGGCGCTCCGGGGCCGCCACCTGCGGCCTACAGCTGCCGGCCAGCCTGCAGCAGCGGCTCGCACGCTCCGGCCTGTGGGGCGCGGTGCTGCTCGGCGCCTTGATCGGCACCGTGATGAGCCCCTGCGCCACCCCGGCCCTGGCCGCCGCGCTGGCGCTGGCCGGCTCGGGCAGCTTGCTTGGCGAGTCGATGTGGTGGGGCGCCGGCATGCTGCTGGCCTACGGCATCGGTCACAGCGTGCTGCTGCTGGCCGCGGGCGCCATGCCGGGTGCGGCCACGGCCCTGATGCAGCGTGTGGCGCCCGCCCAGCGCTGGCTGCCGGGGCGACGCAGCTTCGCGGTGCTGCTGGGGGCGGCCGGGGTCTGGTGGATCGCCCAGGGCCTGGGTTTCGTGGTTTGATGGCCAGCACTGCCCCACCCGTTCGAAGAGAGAGCCGATGCCCGATTCCGCCAGCCCCAAGATGCAGTTCGACGTGGTGTCGGCGCGCTTGAGCGCCCACGCCAGCGAATCGCGCTGCAAGGACGCCGTCATCACGCTGGACACCGACATGGCGGGCAACCGGGCGGCCTTCAATCCTGCGGAGCTGCTGCTGGCGGCGCTGTCGGCCTGCATGATCAAGGGCATCGAGCGCGTGACGCCGATCCTGAAGTTCTCGCTGCGCGGCGTGGAAGTGCATGTGCACGGCGTGCGCCAGGACGTGCCGCCGCGCATGGAATCCATCACCTACGAGATCGTCGTCGACACCGACGAACCCGACCGGCGGCTGGACCTGCTGCACGACAACGTGCGCAAGTACGGCACGGTGTTCAACACGGTGGCCCCGGGCACCGAACTCTCGGGCACCTTGCGCCGAAAGCGTTCATCGTGAGCGCCGGCCACGACCACGGCCACAGCCATGCGCCGGCCAGCTTCGACCGCGCCTTTGGCATCGGCATTGCGCTGAACATCGCCTTTGTCGCGATCGAGGCCTTCTACGGCTGGAAGATCAACTCGCTGGCCCTGCTGGCCGACGCCGGCCACAACCTCAGCGACGTCATTGGCCTGGTGCTGGCATGGGGCGGCGCGCTGGCCGGCCGGCGGCGGCCCGATGCCCGCCACACCTACGGCTGGAAGCGCGCCAGCATCCTGGCAGCCTTCATCAACGCGCTGCTGCTGCTCGTGGCCATGGGCTCGCTGGCCTGGGAGGCGGTGCAACGCCTGCAGTCGCCGCAGCCCGTCGAGGGCGTCACCATCATGGTGGTGGCCGCCATCGGCATCGTCGTCAACACGGCCACCGCGCTGCTGTTCATGCGCGGGCGCAAGGCCGACCTCAACATCCGCGGCGCCTTCCTGCACATGGCCGCCGATGCGCTGGTGTCGGCCGGCGTCGTGGTGGCCGGGGGCTTGGCGCTGGCGTTCGGCTGGGCCTGGCTGGACCCGGTGGTGAGCCTGCTGATCGCGGCCGTCATCGTGGTCGGCACCTGGAACCTGTTCAAGCAGTCGCTGCACCTGCTGTTCGATGGAGTGCCCGAGAGCGTGGACCTGCATGCCGTGCAGGCCCTTCTGGAGTCTCTGCCCGGCGTGGCGCACGTGAGCGATCTGCACGTGTGGGCCATGGGCACCTCGGAGATCGCGCTCACCGCCCATCTGGTGATGCCCGAGGGAGGCGGCGACGATCTCTTCCTGGCCCACGCCACCGACGAACTGCACGAGCACTTCGAGATCCGGCATGTGACGCTTCAGGTCACGCGGGCGCCGCTGGGCAATGGCTGCATGCCGCTGCGGACCGACACCACGCACGACGAGCATGGTCACGGCCACAGTCCCGACCACGTGCACACCCAGGCGCGCTCCGTGGCCTGAGCAGCCAGGTACCGCCCGGGTGCCACCATCCGCACCAGCGGAATCGGATCGCGGCCGAGCCGTGGGTTGCGTCAAGCCCGCGCGGCCGGCTGCAGCGCGATGATCGCCATCCCCGTCAGCGCCACGGCGGCACCGGCCAGATCCCAGCGCGTCAAGACGACACCATCGACGGCGCGCAGCCAGGCCAGTGCCACGGCGATGTACATGCCGCCATAGGCCGCGTAGGTGCGCCCGGCGGCGGCCGGATGCAGGGTCAGCAGCCAGGCAAACGCCGCCAGGGCCAGCGCAGCCGGCAGCAACAGCCACACCGGCTTGCCCTGCTTCAGTACCAGCCAGGGCAGGTAGCAGCCGACGATCTCCAGCAGGGCCGTGAGCGCGAACAGTGCCGACACTTTCAGCAGTTCCATCACGCCGCCTCCTGCAAGGACGCGATCAGCGGACACGCCACACGGCCGCGGGCGCCTCTGCAGCGTGCCACCAGGGCCGCCAGAGCGCCCTCGATGCACTGCAAGTCAACGAGCCGCTGGCGCACGTCGACCAGCCGGTGCTCCGCGATCTCGCGCGCTTGCGTGCAGCGCGTGCCGTCTTCGAGTTGCAGCAGTTGCGCCACTTCGTCGAGACTGAATCCGATGCGCTGGGCCGATTTGATGAAGCGCACACGCGCTGCATCCTGTGCGCCATAGCGTCGCACGCTGCGCCAAGGGCGCTTGGGTTCATCGAGCAGACCGCGGCGCTGGTAGAAGCGAATCGTCTCGACATTCACGCCCGCCGCGGCGGCCAATGCACCGATGGTCAGTGTGTCCGTGGCTTCGGGCATCTCGCTTGACTCCGTACTTGGGTACGGAAGTATGCTGCTTGCATGGCTACGCATCCGGTCGCAGACTCGTCATCCGGCGCACCGTCCGATGGCGGGGGCGCACCCTTGCTGGCGGGCGCCCTTGCGGCCCTGCTGGCCTCGGGCTGCTGCCTGGGCCCGCTTCTGCTGCTGAGCCTCGGCGTCTCAGGCGCCTGGATCGGCAACCTCGCGGCACTGGAGCCCTGGCGGCCTCTGTTCATCGCGCTCGCGCTCGGTGCACTGTGGCTGGCGGCGCGACGCATCTGGCGGCCGGCCGCTGTCTGCGCGCCAGGCGAGGTATGTGCCGTGCCCAGGGTGCGCCGCAGCTACCGGCTGCTGTTCGTGGCGGTGGCGATGCTGGTGGCGGTGGCGTTGGTCTTCCCCTGGGCGGCCCCATGGTTCTACTGACCGAAGGAAGCATGGACATGAAAACGTGGCTGGTCTTTGCCCTGTGTGCTGCATTGGCAGCGTCCGCGTGGAGCGCACCGCGCACCATCACCCTGGCCCTGCCGACGATGGACTGCGCGGTGTGTCCGATCACGGTGAAGAAGGCGCTGAGCAAGGTTGAGGGTGTCGGCCGGACCGAAGTCGACTTCGCCAAGCGGCAGGCCGTCGTCAGTTTCGACGACGCGAAGACCAGCGTCGAGGCTCTGACGCGGGCGACCAGGGATGCGGGCTACCCTTCGACGGTGGTCGGAGAACCGAAGTGACGTCGACCGCCTTCTCCGCAGACTTCAACTCGACGCTGACCTGTCCGAACTGCGGACATGCCAAGACCGAGATCATGCCCACCGACGCGTGCCAGTGGTTCTACGAGTGCGAGGGTTGCCGCGCGATCCTGAGGCCAAAAGTCGGTGACTGCTGTGTCTACTGCTCGTACGGCACCGTACCTTGCCCGCCGATCCAGGTGCAGCGTGTTCAGGGCTTGGAAGGCAACCCCGGTGGATGCTGCGGCTGACTGCCGGTAGCGGATGAGGTCCGGTTCCCTCAGCTGACGACGGGTGCAGCGCCCAATTCGCTGACGAAGTCGGCCGGCAATGGGCGCATGCGTGAGCCCGCCTTGCTGCGGCTGACGGTGCCGATGTTCACGCAGCACACAGCCCACTCCTCATGCCCCAGGCCGCACAGCTGGTGCATGCGTCTGGACTTCATCGCCTGCCCGCTGGTCAACCCGGCGCCGAAGCCCATGGCATGCGCGCCCAGCAGGATGTTCTGCACGGCAGCGCCCATGGAAATCATGCGCTCGAGCCGCGGGATGTCGGGCTCACGCGGGCCCAGGCAGGCCACCGCCACCATCAGCAACGGCGCCCGGTAGGCCTTCTCGCGGGCCGACTCGATCTGTTCCAGCGTCGCACCCGGATCGCGATCGATCAGCGCCAGCGCAAAGACCTCGGCCAGCGCAGACCGCTGGCTGGCCGGCACGACGATGAAACGCCACGGCGTCAGCAGGCCATGGTCCGGCGCGGCGGCTGCCAGCGACATCAAGGCTTCGAACTGCTGCGGCGACGGCCCGGGCTCGACCAGCCGTTTCGGTGACACGTTGCGGCGCGTCTCGATAAGGGTACGCGCGAAGGCGAAACCATCGGGATCGGCCGCCTCGAAGGGGCTGCCGATGCCGCGCGGCAGCGATCGGCGGTCATCCGTGGTGTCGCGAACTCTGGGGGCAGACTGAGATTCCATTCCTGGGCATCCTCCTGAAAACGGGGGTGCCCGCAGGCACCCCCCACAACACGGCGCCCCGCGCCGCGAGGAGACAAGGCGAGCGGTTCAGGCGAAGCGCCGCTCCTTGAAGCTGATGCTCTGCTTCCAGTCGTCGACGCTGCCCACCCGTTTGATGCTGCCCCAGGTGCCCTTGTAGTAGGGGATGACGTTGCGGTCGACCCAGGGGCTGGTGACGTCGCCCGCCACACCCTTGATGTAGCCGAACAGCATGAAGGTCTGGCCCGGTTTGATGGCCTTCATCGGGTAGGCCATCGCATAGGTGCTGCCGAAGTCGTTGAAGACCTCCACCACGTCGCCGGCGGCCACGCCCAGCGTGCGCGCGTCCTCGGGGTTCATCTCCAGGTAGGCCATCGGGTAGCGGTCGCGCACGAAGCTGTTGTACTGGTCGTGGTACGCGGTCTGCCAGACCTCGTTGGCGCGGCCGTTGTTGATCCAGTAGCGGTGCTTGGCCTTCTGGTCGGCCACGATCTTCGGCAGCCCGTTCCAGGGTGCCGGCTTGAACTCGGCCTTGCCGTCCTTGGTGTCGAACTTGCCGTCGGCATAGTGGATCTCGGTGCCGATCAGCTTGTCGCCCTCGACGCGCTGGATGGGCAGCTGCACGCCGTTGTTGCCGGCCTTGCGCAGCAGCGCGTAGGTCGCCAGATGACCGGTGTCGCCGCCCTGGCTGTCGATCGGCGGCGCGCCAGGGCGGCCGGCACGGCGGAAGCCGTCGTTGAAGGCGTCCTCCTCGGTCTTCCAGTCGAAGCCGTCGAAGCGCTTGGCCATCTCGGCCTTGCCGTCCTTCAGGTACATCGCCTTCAGCGTGTTGGCGATGTCGGCAGCGATCAGGCAGTCGGGCTTGGCCGAGCCGGGCGGATCCATGAACTTCTCGGAAAGCCGCAGGCGCCGCTCGCCGTTCATCGAGGTCAGGTTCATCTCGCCCGGGTGCGTGGCCGGCAGCAGCATGTGCGCCTCCTCCGCCAGCGTGGTCGGGTAGAGGTTGATGCCCACCACGTACATGCCGCCCTTGTTCTTGCAGGCGTCGTAGATGATGTCCACCATCTGCTCGACGCTCGCGCCCTTGGCGCGCGCCATGGCTTCGTTGACGATCTGCGCGCGGCGCCCGAGAACGCGGCGGTGCTCCTCGGCGTTGAGCGTGGTCTGGAAGGGGTTGGTGCCCCAGATCGTGTACATCAGCCCGCGGCCCTGGATGACCTCCTGGTCGATGTAGATCTTCTTGTCGCCGGGGTACGGCGGCCGGGTGTAGCCCTCCTGGTGGCCGCCCATGCGGCACACGCCGGTGCCGCGCCGGCCGACGTTCTGCGTCGCGAGCACCAGGCTCACGAGGGCGCTCTGGATGACGTAGTTGTCGTTGCCCCAGATGATGCCCTTCTCGTAGGCGTGGAAGGTGCGCGGCCGGTGGCCCGAGGCCTTGGGCTTGTAGGCCCACTCCGCCGCCTGCCGGATCTTCGCCACCGGGATGCCGGTCGCCTTCGAACCTTCTTCCAGCGACATGCGGTTGACCTTCATCGCGTCATCGAAACCCTTCGTGAACTTCGCGATGTAGTCCTTGTCATGCCAACCCTGGTCGACCACGTAGGTCAGCAGCGTGTTGAAAAGCGCCGTGTCCGACCCGGGCTCGATGTCCAGGTGCAGCACGTTGTCCTTGCCCGCGATCTGTTCGCAGATGGCGACGGTGGCCGAGCGCCGCGGATCGACGATGACGATCTTCGCCGCCGCCGCGGTTTCGCCCGCGAAGCGCGCTTTCTTCTTGTCCACCGTGCCGCCGTTCAGGTTGGGCAGCCAGTGGTTGAGGAAGTAGTTGGTCTGCGTCTCGTAGGAGTTGCAGCCGACGGCCACGATGCAGTCCGACAGCTGGGCGTCCTCGTAGCTGTTGTTCAGCTCGCCCACGCCCATCTCGCGCGTGGCGTGGCACTCGCTGTTGTAGGCCGGCCGGTTGTGGATGCGCACCATCGGCGTCTGCAGGGCCGTGAACATCAGCTTGCCCGTGCCCCAGGTGTTCTCGAAGCCGCCGCCGGCACCGCCGTGGTCGAAGCAGTCGTACAGCAGGCCGCTGGGTCCGTCGCTGTCTAGGATCTTCTTGGTCAGGCCGGCGTAGATGGCCAGGGCGTTGTCCCAGCTGGTGTCGAGCCACTGGTCGCCTCGATTGATGCGCGGGCTCTTCAGGCGGTCGCGGCCGATGCCGTCGTGCGCGTACATGTACGAGGCCATCTTGCCGCCGCGCGTGGACGACAGGCCGCTGTTCACGCTGCAGCCCTTGTCGGGCACGATCATGATGTTCCAGCGCTTGCCGCTGTGGTCGGTGACCGTGTTGGTCATCGCCTTGGTCATCGTGATCTGCAGCGGCGGCACCTGCCGCGTGAAGTCCACGCCGAGGGCGTTCTGGCCGGCGGCGCGGCCGCCTTCGCGGTTGGCGTCCCACTTGTACACGTGGTAGCCGCAGCCCACGATGCAGAAGTGGCAGGTCATGTTGGTCTTCTGCGCGTCCTTCGGGGGAAGCGCGATGCGGTCCTTGATCTGGGTGCTCATGCCGCGCTCCTTACAGGACGTTGGCCTGGCGGCCGTAGATCAGGCCGTCGACACCGACGGCAGCGACCGTGTCGGTGCGGGCGTCGTACTCGAGCAGCACCTTGGGCAGGTCTTCGGTGGCCTGGCCGCACACCATCTGGCCGCCGTTCTCGGGGTCGAAGATGGAGAAGTGGCAGTTGCACTTGAAGGTCTTGGTGCCACCGTCGTAGGCCACCGGGCAGCCCATGTGCGTGCACAGCGAGCTGAAGGCCACGATGTCCTGGTTCGGGCCGACGCCGCCCGGCACGGCCGAGCCCATGCGCAGCGCCACGCAGGGCGAGCTGGCATCGGGGTAGCTGAAGCTGACCGCCTGGTTGACCGGCATGCCGCCGGCCTTGCCGACGCTGCGCTTGGGGTAGTTGAGGTTGGTGGCGGTGCTGCCGGCGGGTGCGGCAGCCTGGGCCGCGCCGGGCACGAGCGCCGTGCCGGCGGCACCGACCGCGGCGGCGGCACTGGTGCTGGATTTGAGGAAGATGCGGCGGCTGAGCTTGTGCTCCTGCATGGCTTGTCTCCGGTTTGTGGTTGGAATGGACGCAACGAACCACCGTGGTCCCGCAAGCCCCATGCCACGAGCTCCCTCCAATGAAATCAACGGCTTGGAGGTTCTCGACTCCGGGGCGGTCCGGATGGCGTAACGCATGCCTCACCTCTATGTTTCGGAATCGAAACACGGGAGCACGCCTTGAACCGCCGACGCTGGATGACCGGGACGGCCGCGCTCATTGCGACGCCACAGCTGGTGCAGGCGCAGCAGCCGCTGCGCATCGGGCTCACCGCGGTAATCCTGGCCGACCAGGCCGCGTTCCTATCGCGCTGGTCGGAGTACCTCTCGCAGCGCCTGGGCGCGGCCGTGAGCTTCACCGCGCGCGACCAGTACCAGTCGGTGCACGACCTGCTGAACAACGGACAGGTGGACGCCGCCTGGACCTGCGGCTATCCCTATGTGCGCTTTCAGGCGCAGCTGCAGTTGCTTGCCGTGCCGCTGTACCGGGGCCAGCCCGTGTACCAGTCCTACCTGATCCGGCCTCTCGGTGCCCAGGGGCCCGGCGCGGTGAGTGACTGGGGCGACCTGGCCGGCAAGGTGTTTGCGTATTCCGACCCGCTGTCGAACTCCGGCTGGCTGGTGGCCCAGGGGGAACTGGCGGCTGCGGGCCTGGGCCACCGCGACCTCAAGCGCGGCTTCTTCGCGCATGGGCACCGCAACGTGGCCGACGCCGTGGCCACGCGCCTGGCCGACGCCGGCTCGATCGACGGCTATGTGTGGGAGACGATGCGGCTGCAGGGCATGGCCGGCGCGATGCAGACCGAGGTGATCTGGAAGTCTCGGCAGCACGCCTTCCCGCCGCTGGTGGCGGCCGCCCAGACCGCCCCTGCCCGCCTGAAGGCCCTGCAGCAGGGTCTGCTCGGCATGGCGGGCGACGACATCGGCCGTTCGCTGCTCAAGTCGCTCAACCTGGACGGCTTCATCGCCGGGCAGCCTGCGCTGTTCGAGTCGATCCGTCAGCTCGCGCGCAGCGTGCCGGGCGCGGGCGTGCCCGCCTGAGTCCCTGAGGGAAGGACGGGAGCTCCCGATGCTGTCTCGCCTACCCTACCGGGTGCAGATTCCCCTCGGGTTGTCGCTTGCCGTCGTGGTGGCCGCGCTGCTGGTCACGACCGTGGCCGCGCAGATCTTCGCGCGGACTGCGCGCGCTGAAACCCTGGCCACGGTGGACCGCGCAGCGCAACTGCTCAGCGCCCAATCCCTGCCCCTACTGGCGGCCGATGACACCTGGCGTGTCTTTGCCCTGCTGCGCAACACCGTGAGCCTGATCCCCGGCGCCACCGCCAGCCAGGCCCGCGTGGCCGTGCTCGACAGCGACGGCCACGTGTTCGCCAGCTCGGAGCCGCAGCACATGCCGACGGCGCGGCCCTGGCTGGGTCAGACCGTTGGCGGACACACCCTGCCCGGTGCGGCCGAAGTCCGGCAGCGCCAGCGGATCGAGCGCGCCGACGGCGGCATCGCCTTGCTGGAGCCGATCCGCAGTGAGGACGGCCAGGTCCTGGGCTTCACCTACATCGAGGTCGATGCGCCGGTGTTCGCGGCCAACTGGGCCGCGCTTACCGAGCCGGCCCTGATCGGTGTCGGCCTGGCGGCCTTCCTGCTGCTGCCGGCAGGTTGGTGGATTGGCCAGCGCATGACGGCGCCGGTGCTGAAGGTGGCCCAGGTCATCGAGCGCATCGGTCGGGTGGAGCCGGCGGAGCTGCGCAGCCAGTTGCCGCGCACGCAGGACCCGGAGCTGGGACGCATCGGCGAGGCGGTCGAGCGGCTGATCTCCGAGCTGCAGGTGCGCCAGCAGGCCGAACGCCGCGCCTTGTCGGCCGAACGCATGGCTGCCGTCGGCCGCATCACGGCCGCCGTGGCGCACGAGATCAACAACCCGCTCGGCGGCCTGCTCACGGCAACGCAGACCTTGCGGGTCCACGGCGCATCGGAAGAGACCCGGCTGCGCACGCTGGACCTGCTGCGGCGCGGCCTGCATCAGATCCAGACCACGGTGGCGGCACTGCTGCCGCAGGCCAGGATCGAGGACCGCCCGCTCGAGATCGAGGACTTCACCGACGTGGTGACGCTGGTGCAGCCCGACCTGGCCCGACGCCAGGTGACGCTGACCACGGCGACCGAGGTCGACTCGGCCATCAGGGCGCCCTCTGCCGCCCTGCGCCAGGTGATGCTGAACATGCTGCTCAACGGCATCTCGGCCGCAGGTGCCGACGGTGCCGTGCACGCGCAGTTGCACGCCGACGCCGACCGGCTGTCCTTCAGCGTGTCCCACGCCGGCAAGGCGCTGTCGCACGACGCGCTGGAAGCCATCGTCACGGCGGAGAGCGGCGACGACCCGCGCGGCTTCGGCCTGTGGGTCTGCCGCGAGATCGCCACGCAGTACGGCGGCGGCTTCGACGTCGACCACCGGCACGGGCAAGGCACCCGGCTGGTGTTCTGGATCCCCAACCGCGAATCCCATGAAGACCCTGCTGCTGATTGAAGACGACCCGATCATGGGCGAATCGCTGGTCCAGCGCTTCGAGCTGGAAGGCTTCGAGGTGCGCTGGTGTCGGCGCCTGGCCGAGGCGGCCGAGGCCCTGGCTGCCAAGTCAGGGGGAGCGTTCAACGCGGTGATCAGCGACGTGCGCCTGACGGATGGCCTGGCCACCCAGTGGTTCGTCGGCCTGACGGACGCGCAGCGTGCCCTGCCCTGGTTCTTCCTCACCGGCTACGGCAGCGTCAACGACGCCGTGGCCACCGTGCGGGCCGGTGCTCGCGAGTACCTGACCAAGCCCTTCGACATCGAGCGACTGGTGGCGCTGGTCCAGGAGGCCAGTTCACCGGTCTCGCCCGAGGCCGACGACGCCGTGCTCGGCATCTCGCCGGCCATGCGGCACGCCGAGAGCCTGGTGCGCAAGGTGGCGCGGCAGCGCGTGTCGGTGCTGCTCACCGGCGAGTCGGGGGTGGGCAAGGAGGTGGCTGCGCAGCTCATCCACCAGTGGGGTGACAGCACGCGCAAGGGCGAGTTCATCGCCGTCAACTGCGCGGCGGTGCCCGAGACGATGATGGAGGCCGAATTCTTCGGCTACGAGAAGAACGCGTTCACCGGCGCGGCGCGCCTGCACCGCGGCTATCTCGAGCGCGCCCACGGCGGCACCCTGTTCCTGGACGAGGTGGGTGAGCTGCCCGCCAGCATGCAGGCCAAGCTGCTGCGTGCGCTGCAGGAGCGCAGCTTCTTCCGACTGGGGTCCGAGAAGGTCACGCGCAGCGACTTCCGCATCATCGCGGCCACCAACCGCGACCTGCATGCCGACATGAGCGCCGGCACCTTCCGCGAGGACCTGTTCTACCGGCTGGCCGTCATCCGCATCAGCCTGCCACCGCTGCGCGAGCGGCCGGAGGACATCCGCTGGCTCACCGAGCGCATGCTGAGCCAACTGGCCGCCGAGCAGGGACGGCCCGTGGCGATGTCGGAGGCCTTCCTGCGCGACGTGATGGCGCGCACCTGGAAGGGCAACGCCCGCGAGCTGCGGTCCTACCTGGAGGAGGCCATCGTGCTGAGCGAGGCCGGGATCCTGGACGTTCCGAGGCCGTCGGCGGCTGCCGACCCGCCGACCACATCCGACGGTGTCTTCGTGCCGCTGCACGCCATGGTCGAGGACGCCGAGCGCCGGCACATCCGCAGTGCGCTCGAACGCACCGGCGGCAGCGTGATGAAGACCTCCGAGCTGCTGGGCATCAGCCGCAAGACGCTGTGGGAGAAGATGAAGAAGCTGGAAATGGGCCCGGCGGACAAGACCGGCGCTGGGCCCTCGTGAGCGCGGTCAGATCGACCGCTGGTTGACGCGCTTCGACAGTTCGGCGGCGCTCTCGCGCCGCTCGCTGTACCGGTCGACCAGGTAGGGCGCCACGTCGCGCGTGAGCAGCGTGAACTTCATCAGCTCCTCCATCACGTCGACCACGCGCTCGTAGTAGGCCGAGGGCTTCATGCGGCCGGCTTCGTCGAACTCCTGGAAGGCCTTGGCCACCGACGACTGGTTGGGGATGGTGAGCATGCGCATCCAGCGGCCGAGCACGCGCATCTGGTTGACGGCGTTGAAGGACTGCGAGCCGCCGGACACCTGCATCACGGCCAGCGTCTTGCCCTGCGTCGGCCGCACAGCGCCGACATTCAGCGGAATCCAGTCGATCTGCGCCTTCAGGATGCCGGTCATTGCGCCATGGCGCTCCGGCGAGGTCCAGACCATGCCTTCGGCCCAGCCGGCGGCCTCGCGCAGCTCCTGCACCTTGGGGTGGGTGTCCGGCGCGCCGTCGGGCAGCGGCAGGCCGGCGGGATCGAAGATGCGCACCTCGCCGCCCATGGCGCGCAGCAGGCGCGCCGCCTCGAGCGTCAGCAGCTTGCTGTATGAGCGCTCGCGCAGCGAGCCGTAGAGCATCAGGAACCGGGGCGCGT
Organism: Comamonadaceae bacterium; assembly: GCA_027484575.1. Classification (GTDB taxonomy): domain Bacteria; phylum Pseudomonadota; class Gammaproteobacteria; order Burkholderiales; family Burkholderiaceae_C; genus Ramlibacter. Next base: position 92,093 of record JAIXSQ010000004.1, on the reverse strand, counting down.
GCGTCGAGGCGCCTACCCCTGCAAGGCGGCTGGCCGTGGGCCGGTCGAAGAGCGCCAGGTCGACATTCGGCAGGCTGTCTTCAGCGAACGACACGGCGGCCCTCGGCGTCGATGACGGGTTCACCGTCCTCCTTGCTGAAGGGGCCCGGCAGCGGGCCGGGCAGCAGATCCAGCACGGTCTCGGACGGGCGGCACAGGCGCGTGCCCAGTGGTGTCACCACGATGGGTCGGTTCATCAGGATGGGATGCCGCACGATGAAGTCCAGCAGTTGGTCGTCGGTCCAATGGCTGGCATCCAGGCCCAGCTCGTCGTAGGGGGTGCCCTTGCGGCGCAGGAGCTCGCGCACGGGCATGTGCATGGCCGCCAGCAACTGCACCAGCTCGTCCCGGGAGGGCGGATGCTTCAGGTACTCGACGATGCGGGGCTCGACGCCGCTGTGGCGGATCAAGGCCAGCACGTTGCGCGAGGTACCGCAGGAGGGGTTGTGGAAGATCGTGATCGGTGTCATCGCAGCGGTGCCGGCGCGGCTCGCACGCTCGGCATGCTCACGCGGGAAACCAGCGCCGGGTGCGGTTGGCAAAGGCCACCAGCGACAGCATCACCGGCACCTCGACCAGCACCCCGACCACGGTGGCCAGGGCCGCACCCGAGTTGAGACCGAACAGCGAGATCGCCACCGCCACCGCCAGCTCGAAGAAGTTGGACGTGCCGATCATGCAGGCGGGCGCTGCGATGCTGAACGGCAACCGCAGCTTCCAGGCCGCCACGTACGAGATGGCGAAGATGCCGTAGCTCTGCAGCACCAGCGGCACGGCGATCATGGCGATGACGAGCGGCTTGTCGATCAGGGTGCCGGCCTGGAAGCCGAACAGCAGCACCACGGTGGCGATCAGGCCCACCACCGACCACGGCTTGAGCGCCGCAACCCCCTGGGCCAGCCGCTGGGTGCCACCCGCCTTCAGCCACAGGTGCCGAGTCACCACGCCCGCCAACAATGGCAGCACCACGTAGAGCACGGTCGACAGCAGCAGCGTCTCCCAGGGCACGGTGACGTCGGTCACCCCCAGCAGGAAGGCGGCGATGGGCGCGAAGGCGAACACCATGATCAGGTCGTTCACCGACACCTGCACCAGCGTATAGGCGGCATCGCCCTTCACCAACTGGCTCCAGACGAACACCATCGCGGTACACGGTGCCACGCCCAGCAGGATCATGCCGGCGATGTATTCGCTGGCCGACTTTGGATCGACCCACGGTGCAAAGACATGCTCAAAGAACAGCACCGCCAGCGCCGCCATCGTGAAGGGCTTGACCAGCCAGTTGATGACCAGCGTGAGCACCAGCCCGCGCGGACGCTGCCCGACGTCCTTGATCGACGCGAAGTCGATCTGGATCATCATCGGGTAGATCATCACCCAGATGAAGACCGCCACGACCAGGTTGACGTGCGCGAACTCCAGCGCCGCCACGGCCTGGAAGAGCCCGGGCATCCACAGGCCCAGGCCCACACCTGCCAAGATGCCCAGGCCGACCCAGACGGTAAGGTAACGCTCGAAGAGTCCCATGCGCGAGATTGTCGGCAGCCCACGCTCAGCGGGTGCCGATCTCCCGCACTTCACGCTGCAGGGCCAGCCGGTCGAGCGAGGCCAGCGGCAGGGCCAGCATCAGGTCGATGCGGCGCTTCAGCATCGTCGCCACGTTCCAGAAGGCCTTGGCACGCTGCTCGTCGTCACCCCCCGCGGCCGACGGATCGGGCACGCCCCAGTGCGCGGTCATGGGCTGACCCGGCCAGACCGGGCACACCTCGCCGGCGGCGTTGTCGCAGACGGTGAAGACGAAGTCCATCTGCGGTGCGTCGGCCGTGGCGAACTCGCCCCAGCTCTTGCTGCGGTAGCCCTCGGTGGGCAAGCGCAGCTTGGTCAGCGTGGCCAGCGCCAGCGGGTGCACCTCGCCCCGCGGCTGGCTGCCCGCCGAGTAGGCGACGAAGCTGCCGCGCCCGGCGCTGTTCAGCAGGCCCTCGGCCATGATCGAGCGCGCCGAGTTGTGCGTGCAGATGAAGAGAACGTTGTAGACCTTGTCGCTCATGGGTGGGTCCGTGGATGTAGTGGTGTGTGGTCTAGGGCGTGGTGCGGGTCAGCAGTCGGTGCAGCCCGCGGCCGGCACCACCTCGCAGGGTTCACCGCCGCAGCAGTGCGCAGCGAGGTAGGCCAGCAGCTCGTTCATGTGGGCCAGCTCCGGTCTGTAGATCAGATGGCGACCATCGCGCTGCTGCGAAACGAGGCCCGCGTGCATCAGCTCCTTCAGGTGGAAGGACAGGGTCGACGCGCTCACGTCCAGGGTGGCGGCCAGCACGCCCGGCGTCAGGCCCTGCGGCCCGGCGCCCACCAGGGCACGGAAGACCCGCAGGCGCATGCCCTGGGCCAAAGCGGACAGTGCAGAGACAGCGCTCTTTTCATCCATGGTCCGTCTCCTTCAATGGGCAGGTGACGTGGCCGCAAGACTGCGTTGCACCGGCAGGCTCAAGGTCACGATCCAGAAGATGGCCAGCATCACGCCCGACCCGGCCAAGGCCCCGACCAGGCCGAAGTGCTGGTACAGCAGGCCCGACATCAAGGTGCCGAAGAAGCGGCCCAGGGCATTGGCAGCGTAGTAGAAGCCCACGTCCTCGGCCGCCTTCTCGCTGCCGGCGTAGGCCAGGATCAGGTAGCTGTGCACCGACGAGTTGACGGCGAAGGCGATGCCAAAGACTGCCAGGCCGCCGACAACCACCCACTCGAGGTGTGGCACCTGCGCCAGCACCAAGCCGGCCAGCACCATCGGCACGAGGGCCAGCGCGGCCGACCAGGCGCGCGCGGCTGGCACCTCGCTGCTCAGGCCGTCGTCGCTGCGGCGCACGATGTTCGGCGCCAGGCCCTGCACGACGCCATATCCGATGGTCCACAGCGCGAGGAAGCCGCCCACCATCGTGAAGGTCCAGCCCGCCGAGTACAGGAACACCGGCACGCCGACGACGAACCACACGTCGCGCGCGCCAAAGAGCATCACCCGTGCGGCGGCCAGCAGATTGATGCCGCGGTTCTTGGCGAACAGTTCCTTCGCGCTCTTCGACGCATTGGCCTTGCCCATCAGCGGCGGCACGAACGCGAGCACGCCCGCCAGCACCAGGGCGAGCAGCCCCGCCATGGCCCACAGCGACTGCTGGAAGCCCAGCACCTGCAGCAAGAGTCCGCCGAGGAAGAAGCCCACGCCCTTCATCGCGTTCTTGCTGCCGGTGAAGAAGGCCACCCACTTGAAGAGCTGCCCCGACGCGCTCCCCGCGGTCAGCTTGATGGCCGACTTGCTGGCGGTCTTGGTCAAGTCCTTGGCCACGCCGCAGACACCCTGTGCCAGCACCACCCACGCCACCGACATCACCACCGTCCAGCTCGGCGACAAGGCCGAAAGCAGCAGGAAGCCGGTGATCTGGGTGGCGAGCCCGACCACCAGCATGCGCTGGATGCCGTAGCGCGTGGCCAGCCAGCCGCCCACCAGGTTGGCCACCACGCCCATCGCCTCGTACAGCAGGAACAGGAAGGCCAGCGTGAACGGCGAATAGCCCAGCCGGTAGAAGTGCAGCAGCACCAGCATGCGCAGCGCGCCATCGCTGAGCGTGAAGCCCCAGTAGGCCGCGGTGACGATGGCGTAGTTCCGGGTGCCGGTGTTCATGGCGTGACGTCGGCCTTCAGATGCCCTGGGCTTCCATGTGGCAGGCCAGATCGACCATGCGGCAGGCATAGCCCATCTCGTTGTCGTACCAGGCATAGACCTTCAGCAGCGTGCCGTCGGTGACCATGGTGGACAGCGCGTCCACGATGCTGCTGCGGGTGTCGCGGGCGTAATCGGCGCTGACCAGCGGGCGTTCCTCGTAGCCCAGGATGCCGGCCAGCGCACCCTTCGCGGCTTCGGCGAACAAACGGTTCACTTCCTCGACGGTGGTCTCGCGCTTCAGCTCGAACACGCAGTCGGTCAGCGACGCGTTCAGCACAGGCGCGCGCACCGCATGGCCGTTGAGCTTGCCTTTCAACTCCGGGTAGATCAGCGCGATGGCGGTGGCGCTGCCGGTGGTGGTGGGCGCGAGGCTCAGCATCGCGCTGCGCGCGCGGCGCAGGTCCTTGTGCGGCGCGTCGACCACCAGGTTGGTGTTGGTCGGGTCGTGAATCGTCGTGATCTGGCCGTGGCGGATGCCGATGGCCTCGTGCACGACCTTGACCACCGGGGCCAAGCAGTTGGTGGTGCAGCTCGCGGCCGTGACGATGCGGTGCTGCCCGGGCTGGTACAGGTGCTCGTTGACGCCGACGACCATGTTCAGCACACCACCCGTCTTCACAGGCGCGGCCACGATCACCCGCTTGGCGCCGCGGTCGAGGTGGCCCTGCAGGGTCTCGGGCGTGAGGAACTTGCCGGTGCACTCCAGCACAACGTCGACGCCCAGGTCGCCCCAAGGGATCTCTGCCGCCGTGGCGTGCGAGGTGAAGCGCAGCTCACGGTCGCCGATGCGCACCGCCGCCTCGCCCTCGGCGGCGATGTCGGCGCGCCAGCGCCCCTGCACGCTGTCGAACTGCAGCAGGTGCGCGGTGGCCGCGGCACCGCCCTTGAGTTCGTTGAGATGCACCACCTCAAGCCGGTTGACCGCGCGCGGGTCGTCCGCCGGGCGTTCGGCCGCTCCCATCGCTGCCCGCAGCGCCAGGCGCCCGATGCGCCCCATGCCATTGATGCCAACCTTCATGCAGATGCCCTCGACAAACCGTTTGTACGACAGTTCAATGATTTTCGAACTATATCCCCGCAAGATGACGGCTCCGTGACACGATCCCCATCGCCGCAGCGCGCTGCTGCTGCGCGAACACAGGGCCGACACGCCGTCCCGGTCGGGGCCGCAGGCCGGGCACCGCACGATCGCGGCACGCTCCGAAGCACCGTGGCGCGCCAGCAGGTCCGGCTGCACACTCCAGCCGCCGCCTCTGGAGTCGGTACCGGCAGCGCGAGGCCAACGACGACGCCGCGGCCATGCGCCACCTTCCTGGCGCCGGCCCCATGACGGATGCCGCGCGAGCGGCGTTGGAAAATGCCGGCATGCCAACGACATGGAACACACGGCCGGTTCGCGTCGACGATGCCGCCGTCATCGCTCGCCATCGCTACTTCGACGACGGCAGCAAGGAAGACCTGGCCGCCTACGAGCGCTGGGTCGCGGTACGAATTGAGCGAGGAACCTACAGCGGCATGCTGGCCGAGGCCGATGGGGTCGTGATCGCCGGCGCAGGCGCTGTGCTGCTCGACTGGGGACCCACCCGCGGTGAGCCCTCCGGCCTGCGCGGTCGCCTGGTCAACGTCTACACCGACCCGGCGTGGCGCCGACAGGGCGTCGCACGCAACCTGGTCCAGGAAGTCATGCGACGCTGCCAGAAGCGAGAGGTCCAGGTCTTCAACCTCGCGGCGACCGACGACAGCGCGCCGTTGTATCGGTCGATCGGATTCGTGCCGTATGCGACCGAGATGATCCTGCGCCCTTGAGCGCCTGCATGCCCAGCATCCCTTCCCAGCCGACGATCCCGGATATCGAACAAGTCAGCGCACGCCCGGCCTCAGACCCGATCGAGAGCCCTGATGCGTCCCGGACGCTGCAGCCGCTTCCTGGCTGGCCAGGGTCATCGGAAGATGGAAGGAGCACGATCCCGGGCAGTGTCGAAGGGGTCGCTGTGCGAACGGCCGCCGCATGCCTGGCGGCCTCGCCGTCCGGCGGCACGCCGGTCCTCTGATCGGCACGGCCGGCAGCCAGTGCACCTGCTCGCCCAAGCGCCGCCGGTTCCGCACGATTGAGCGGGCATTGTCTGGATGGGGTTCCAGCCCCGTTGCCGACCGAGTTGCCCCGTCCCATACTGACCCGGCTTCCTGCGGACATCGCGTCTGCTCAGCCTTCATCGGTGGCTCCGGTCGCCCTGAAGTCCAGCCCAGCTGGCGTCGCAGTCGTTACCTGCCTTGCGTTCCGTCCGGCACCTCCGTGTGCCGGGCCGATGCCGATCCATCCGGATCCGAAACCAGGAGCCGGCCATGACCCCGTGTCGTGGCCCCCCTCGCATGCGCCGATCACGACCTCTGCGTCGTGACGCGCCCTGCGCTCACCAGCCCGGCCTGATCTCGATCAGTAGCCTGGCCTGACGCACGCATCTGCGCTGGACCCGTCCTCTCGGACGCGGACCTCTGCAGCTCGCGCACGCACCTGTGCGCGACGAAGCGCCTTGCCTTCCCGGCAAGGCATCCCAGACGGGGAACCCCAGTTCCCCGCCAGGGATGGGCGTTCCCCTTCACCCCTGAAGGAGAACCCCCATGAGTCCCGTTCCGTGGAACCGCACTGTCGCGCCGGTGTGTGCACTGCTGGGTGGTACCGGGCTTGCCCGTGTGCCCACCCGGCGGCCTGTCGCCCTTCCGGCGCTGCTCCGGGCCCGGACCTGCACGCCCCCTGCGTCCATCCGCATGGTGTGCGAGGCCCCGGCCCCGCTGGCGTCTGCGCCCTGCTTGACGGTGTGCTGACCATGACGGTCGACACCTACCGCAGGCGCATCGCCTCGGCAGCCATCGTGCTGGCCCGGGAGGATCCCCTCCTGGTCAAGGAAGTCATCGCCCAGCTCCGCGCCTCGGGCGAGATCGCGGCCGACGACCTGGTCTATCTGGACCGGATCGCCGACCGCTGGATCGGCATTGCCGAGGGCCTGCGCCAAGGCGCCGCTCGCGTGCTCACGACCTGATGGTCGCGGGCATCCAGTCGTCCGTCGCGGCACTGCCGTCGGCTCGAATTCGTGCCGATCGAGTCCTCGGGTTTCGGGGATGGTGAACCGACCGCCAGCGATGGCATCGGGACGCCATCACCCGACACCCCGTTTGCTCCGGCTTTCAGCCGTCCTCGCCATCCACCCTCCGGGAGTCACCGTCTCCCGTCGGGGCCGGGGTTCCCTCGCCTTCCTGGAGAACCCCATGAGTCATGCTTTCCCAGACAGATCCTTCCAGAGCCCGTCACCACGGCGCAGCACCATCGACATCGAGGAGCAGCGCGCCTGGGTAGGCTTCTACAGACGCGTCGGCCGTGACGCCGCCCTCGCCGCCGAGGTGATGGCGCAGCTCGACGGCGACCCCGAGATGAAGCGGCGCCACCTGGCGCTGTACCTGTCCTGCAAGCAGTCGCTGCGCGTCCACAAGGCGCGTCAGGCCCGCGACAAGCGCATCGGGCAGTGGCTGCGCCTGCTGGTCCGGTGGACGCTGCAGCGACCCGCAGCCTTCGTCGGCGGCGTCACGCAGAAGGCGTACCACCGCACTGCGGACGTCCTCGACGAGGCCATTGCCGCCGCACCGCCAGCCTCGCCAGCGACTTCGAAGCGGGGCTCGCGCCGGGCCCCGGGACGTGACGTCGACAGCAAGACCGAACCGGCCGCCGCACAGGTTGATCAGCTGCTGGGCGATGCCGAGTTCGCCGACGCGCACGCCCGCTTCCTGCACCAGGCCGGCATGTCCCCGGCGTCGCCGGTCAGTAGCGCCGAAATCGGCTCCGAGCACGCCCCGGAACCTCGCGTCGACGGCCCCGCACCCGCCGTACAGATCAGCCGGCGCTGATCCGAAGACCGAACCCCGGCGCAGCCCCATCGGCTGCACTGGGTTCAGTCGCTGAGGTGCCTCGGCCAGCGACTGACGTCCAGCGGCCTGGTGCGACCGGCCCCCCATCCAACCGCCCGCGGGCCCGTCCCGCCAGGGCCGGTGTCCGCCCTCCCAACTTCGAGAGTTCACCATGCGAGACATCACCCTGAATCCCGAGCAACGCCTGTATGTGATCGCCACCGAATGTGGCGTGACCTGCTTCGGCTTCGACAACGCCCGCGATCATGCCCAGCAGATCGCGAAGCGGCTCGATCGTCCCGACCTGATGCCGACCGCCGATGACGCGGGCAGCCTCACCGGCTACGAGAAGTACCTTGCTGCCGTGCGTGCCTGGGGCGAGTCCGCCCAGGGCCACAGCACCTACTTCGATCCCGGCACGGACCCTCGCCTGGCGAGGGTGCTGGAGACCTGCCGCCGGGAAGGCCGCAAGGTGCGGCTGGTGCTGGGCGACACCAGCACCGGCGCGAGCTGGCTCGACGAGTTCGACGTGGTCGGCACGGTCGGCCGCTCGACCGGCCTGCTGAAGGTGCCCCTGCTCGTCGAGCCGGGCGAGGCGGCCGGCACGGCCATCCTCTGTGCGCATGTGCTGGCACTGATGGACTGGGACACCGGCCTGCCCCTGTACCGCCACCCGCGCTGGCAGCCACCGGAACTGCGCATCCGCGCCAGTGATGACGATGTCCGTCCCTGGGCCGTCGTGCTGCACGAGCAGCCCGTGGCGACCTTCGACGACATCGGCAAGGCCGGTGCATACCTCGCGTTCATGCGCGGGGCAAGCGTCGAGCCGCGCGTGTTCCGCTGAACCACCCTGTCGAACGTTCGAGGCCCTTCAGACGGCGCGATCCAGATCCACTCCAGGCCGTCACCCAGCACGCCCCCGGTCCAGCACCGGGGGCGTTCCTGTTTCCAAGGCTGCGAACGGGGCGACGGGCGCTCAGCGTCCAGTCAGGGACTGCACCTCACGCTCGATCAGCCAGTGCAGGAAGCGGGTGTCATCGGAGTGGCCCCAGTAATGGGCCTTGCACCGGCGGACGTAGGCCTGCAGGTCCGCGACGCTGCGGATGGACCCCGGCTCGATGGCTGTGATGCGGGCCAGCCGCGCCCGTTCGGGTCGGGTCAGTCGAAGCTGGTTTCCGGTGCGCAGCATGTCGGGTCGGCCTTGTCGGGAAGCCGCGCATCTTCGCGTGCCTGCGCAGGTCTGTGCACATCCACTGCGGCCCGCGACGAAGAAATTTCTGCAGTGACAGCGTAGTGCCTCTGCGGTGTCACTTTTGCAGTCTGCCCGCCAAGACATCCGCGCAGGCCGTGGCCCAGCCACAACGGCGCGGCCACGCGCAGTGCGGTCACGCGAACCGTGCCACCTCCCCCCGTACCGATGCCCGACCAAGACACGGACCCTGGCGCCCTTTACGCGGGCAAGCGCGGCAAAGGCTCTGTCACTGGCACCACCCCGGTTGAATCCCCGGCGCCGATGGCGCAGACTTGATGGGCTCACACCCACTCCCGAGAGGAGTGTTTCCGCTGCCGACCGAACCGGCGGCAGCGGCGTCGCAGTCGTTACCTGCCTCGGATGATCATCTGAGCCACCGTGCCGGCCACGCTCCGTCGTGTGTCTGCACATCCTTCCCTTGCGGGGACACCAGTCCCCACCGGGAACGGCGTTCCCGTCTTCCTTTTCGCCACGAGAGGAGAACGCCATGAACTTCCACCCTTTCCAGGGCCTTCAAGATCTGCCGGACCTGCCCGATGCCGCCCATGCGTCTCGGGAGGCCCTGGTGGCAGAGATGCTGGGCCTGCAGGCCCACCCATTGCCAGGCCCGACGCCGGCCGCGCTGCGCGTCAGCGACCGGGAGACGCCCCACGAGGACCCGGCCACGCAGCAGCTCCTGACGCGCCGACTCGGAGTCGCCCGGGAGCTGCTGATGCGCGAGCTGCGTGACCGGATGGCGCAGGGGCCCGTGATGTCGTCCCCCCAGGTCCTGCGGGACTGGCTGCGGCTGCGCTGCGCGGGCCTGCAGCACGAGGTCTTCCTCGCGCTGTACCTGGATGCCAACCACCGGCTGATCGCCCACGAGGAGGTGTTCCGGGGCACGCTGACCCAGACCTCGGTGTATCCGCGGGAACTGATCAAGAGTGCCCTGGCCCGCAACGCCGCCGCGATCGCGGTGGCCCACAACCACCCAAGCGGCCAGGCCGAGCCGAGCCGCGCGGACGAGTTCCTGACGCAGACGCTGAAGTCGGCGCTGGCGCTGGTGGACATCCGCCTGATCGACCACTTCGTCGTCGCCGGCGACCAGTGCGTCAGCTTCGCGGAGCGCGGACTGCTCTGACGCCATGTGCGGCAGTCACGCCCTGCATGACCCAGCCGCGAGAAGGGCACCGCCTCGACAGTGCCCTTCCCGCCGATCCCACCCCAACCAAGGATGCCCATGTCGGAGAGAAGACCCCCGACCTGCCCCTGCTGTGCCGGCCACGGCGTGCCCCTGGGCGCGCTCGGTCGCCTGCACTGGTTCCGCTGCCGCGACTGCGGCATGACGTTCGCCCGCGCCGGACGTTCGAAGCGCACGCCCCGTGCGCTCTCGACCAGAAAGCCAGCGGCTGAATCCCCCACATCTCCCAGTTCATCCCGAGGAGGAAGCCACGATGCATACCCTGCCCGCCACCGGCCTGCGACAGCAGGCCGAGATGCTGGCCAGCCTGTCCCTGAAGCATCTGAGTTCGGCGACGCGCAACAAGCTCGCCGATGACGACCTGTCCGTGAACGCCTACCCGACCGACTGCGGCGGGTTCGTCTATGTCGGGGCACCGAAGTACCGCGTGCCGTCGGAACCCGATCTGGCCATGCTGTTCGAGGTGGCCGAATCCGCCGGTGTGGCCTGGCTGATGTTCGACCGCGAGGCGGCGGTCATCGACGGGCTGCCCGTGTTCGACAGCGCGGAGCCCGGACCATGAGCCAGCACCTCGCGACGGCGACGCTCGACGGACACCCCGTCGAGATCGTGGCCGGCTTCGATCGACGCCTGGGGGACTACTTTCTGCAGGTCCTCGACGAGCGCAACGACATGCTCTACACCAGCCTGCAGGAGCCCCTGCTGGACTGGACCGACATCGCGACCTTGCGCGCCAAGGTCGCAGAACTCGGGCTCCGGCTGCCCGCGCAGTTGGTCGACGAAGTCGAGGGCGATGGCCGTCGACGTGCCGGCAACCGCATCGTCCGCCACCTGACGGACGGGCCGCCAGTCACGCTGCTTGCGGGCTGACGCTGCCCACTGATCGACTCCGGCGCCGCGCACCCATCCCGGCAGGGATGGGGCCGGCGCCCTTTCCATTCGGCGAACCGAGCTTCGGTCCGATCGACACCCCCAAACCGTGCAGTTCAGAGCGGCCCGCACTTGGCACGAATCGCAGCATCTGCCGCCGCGATCAGGATAAGCGCGCCCGAAGTAATCTCAGCCCGTTGAAGACGACCAGCAGGCTCGCCCCCATGTCGGCAAAGACCGCCATCCACATGCTGGCATTGCCGAACACCGCCAGCACCAGGAAGACGGCCTTGATGCCGAGGGCCAGCGCGATGTTCTGCCACAGCACCGCGTGAGTGGCCCGAGACAACCGTACCGTCTCGGCGATGCGGCGCAGGTCGTCGTTCATCACGACGACGTCCGCTGCCTCCATCGCGGTGTCGGTGCCGGCTGCACCCATCGCGACCCCGATGTCCGCCTGCGCGAGCGCTGGCGCATCGTTGATGCCGTCGCCGGTCATCGCGGTTGGCCCGATTTCCCGCTGCAGTGCCTTGATGGCTTCCAGCTTGTCCTCGGGCAGCAGGTTGCCGCGCGCCTGATCGATGCCGGCCTCATGAGCCACGGCGGTGGCGGTCGCCAGGTTGTCGCCCGTCAGCATCACTGGGGTGATGCCCAGGGTACGCAGCGACGCGATGGCCTCACGCGACGAGGTCTTGATCGTGTCCGCGACAGCGAAGAGCGCGATCACCCGCTCCGGCGTCGCCAGCAGCGTGACGGTACGCCCGGCCTCCTCGTGCTGCTTCAGCCGGGCTTCGAGTTCGGGCGAGCATTGGCCGCGTTCCTCGATGAGCCGGTGGTTGCCGAGCGCGTAGACCACGCCGTTGACCTCGGCCTGGACACCACGGCCGGCCAGCGCAGTGAAGTTGTGCGCCTCGATGCTGTTCGGCTTGAGGCCCGCGGCGATGGCTCGGGACACTGGGTGGTCCGAGTGACCGGCCAGAACCGAGGCTATGTGCTCGGCGGTCGCCGGCTCAGTCATTCCATCCACCACGCTCCAGTCGACCAGGCGTGGCTTGCCCTCGGTGATCGTGCCGGTCTTATCGAGCGCGATGGCCTTGAGCTTGCGGGCCTCTTCAAGGTAGATGCCGCCCTTGATCAGGATGCCGCGCCGCGCTGCAGCCGCCAGGCCGCTGACGATGGTCACCGGCGTCGAGATCACCAGCGCGCAGGGGCACGCGATAACCAATAGCACGAGCGCCTTGTAGATCGCCTGCAGCCACGTCCACCCCAGCAGCCACGGGCCCGACAGCGCGACCACCATTGCGATGACGAACACGGCAGGCGTATAGATCGCTGCGAACCGGTCGACGAAGCCCTGCGTCGGCGCCCGGGTGGCCTGCGCTTCCTCGACGGCGTGGATGATCCGCGCCAGCGTGGAATTAGAAGCCAGAGCCGTCACCTCCAGCTCGAAGGTGGCGGAGGCGTTGATCGTGCCCGCGAAGACCGGATCGCCGGCGGCCTTGTCGACCGGGATGCTCTCGCCGGTGACCGGCGCCTGGTCGATGCTCGTCTGCCCGGAGCGCACGATGCCGTCCATTGGCACCCGCTCGCCTGGCTTCACGCGGATCATGGAACCGACCGTCACCGCGGCCACCAGGACCTCGGCCCAGCTGCCGTCGCCCTGGCGCACCGAGGCCCGCTCCGGTGCCATCGCCAGCAAACCCTGGATGGCGTTGCGCGCGCGGTCCACCGCCCGCGCCTCGATGGCTTCGGCGATCGCGTACAAGGCCATCACCATCGCGGCTTCCGGCCACTGCCCGATGGCAAACGCGCCAGTCACGGCGACGGTCATCAGGGCGTTGATGTTCAGCCGCCCATGCCGCAGAGCCGTGAGCCCTTTCTTGTAGACATCGAAGCCCGCGAACCAGATGGCCGCTGCTGCGATGGCGAGACCGGCGGCGCGCCAAAGCACCGTCTCAGGCGCGAAGTAGCCGATGACCTCGGCGGCGATGGCCAGCAGCAGTGCGGTTGCCAGCCTGGGCAACTGGCCCTGCGAGGCTTCGTGTTCGTGGCCGTCGTTGGCCTTGTGCGGTGGGTCCGCACTCGCCGGAGCGACAGGCTGCGGATCGAAGCCTGCCTCGCGGATGGCCGTGAGCGCGGAGGCGACGGCCGGCTCGTCGGCATCGATCGTCAGCATTCGCTGGCCGAGTTGGAAGCGCAGGCCGCGGACGCCCGGCATGCCGTCGACCGCACGCCGGATCTCCGACTCCTCGGCCGCGCAGTCCATCGTCGCGATGCGAAAGCTCTTGCCTGCAGGCGTAACACTGGATGGTGCGGTCGGGGCGTCGTTCTGGCAGCAGGAGCCGCAACCTTCGGCGGGCAGTACCGCGACATGATCGTGGTCGGCATGAGGTTGCTTCATCTTCGGAGTCCGGTTGACCTTGCCGCTATTGCAAACCCTGTAGTGGGATTAGAGTCAAGCACCCTGAGCTCCACACGCTCGAAGACCTGAGCTGGAACCTCGCATGAAGATCGGTGCACTGGCCGAAGCCACTGGAACGCCCGTCGAGACCATCCGCTACTACGAGCGCGAAGGTCTGTTGCCGCCGCCCGCGCGCGCAGAGAACAACTACCGCCTGTACCTGCCGGCCCACGTCGAACGGCTCGCCTTCATCCGGCAGTGCCGCAACCTCGACATGACCTTGGACGAGATCCGAGCCCTCATCCAGCTGCGCGAAGCGCCTGCACAGGACTGCGGCGAGATCAACACCCTGCTCGACGAGCACATCGGGCATGTCGCGCAGCGCATCCGCGAGCTGCGCGCACTCGAGAAGGACCTCAAGGCGCTTCGCGCACGCTGCACCGCGCCGCATGCGGTGGCCGACTGCGGCATCCTCGATGGACTCGATCGCGCCGCGGCTGCCAGCCCCGCGCCGGCTCCTCGTCGAAGGCACGTGCACGGCGCCCACTGAAAGGGCATCGCTCGCGGGGATCGCAGGGCCGACGACCGTGCGGGCCTTGACTCTGAAGTGGCTTCAGGCTTTTCAATGGCGGCACTCGACACCCGCAGGCCGTCCGCCATGTCCGATGCCCTCTCGCCTCACCTGAGCAGCACCCCGCTGCTCGATTTCCTGCATCCGCCCATCGAGGCCCTGGTGGCTGGTCGCGGATGGCGCGAGTTGCCGCTGCACGACCGCATCGGTGCCGTCTACGACTTCGTGCGCAACGAGATCGCCTTCGGCTACAACGCTGGTGACGAACTGCCAGCATCCCAGGTGCTGGCAGATGGCATCGGCCAGTGCAACACCAAGGGCACCTTGCTGATGGCGTTGCTTCGCGCGAGCGACGTCGCCTGCCGGTTCCACGGCTTCACGATCGACAAGGCGCTCCAGAAGGGCGCGATCACGGGCCCGGCCTACCTTCTGGCGCCACGCCGCATCATCCACAGCTGGGTGGAGGTCTGGTTCGAGGGCCGCTGGGTCGCGCTGGAGGGTTTCATCCTCGATGCGCCCTACCTGGTGAGCCTGCAGTGCCGGTTCCCGAGAGCGAGGCGGTTCTGCGGATTCGGCGCCGCCACGACCGACCTGTCCGCTCCGGCGGTCGAGTGGCGGGGTCAGGACACCTTCATCCAGAAGGAAGGGATCGTCGATGACTTCGGCGTGTTCAGCAGTCCGGACGAGTTCTATGCCCGCCACGGCTCGAACCTCTCCGGCCTCAAGCGCTGGCTCTGCGCGAACGTGATCCGTCACCGCATGAACGCTCAGGTTCGACGAATCCGCGCCAAAAGGTGGTGACGCCGGTCACGGCGATCAGCCCCCTGACCTCATCCCAAACTCTGTAGCTGCTAGACTCTTTTCATGCGTCGTTGGCTCGCGACCCTCATGCTCGCCCTGCTGCCGCTCCAGTTCAGCTGGGCGGCGGTGGCGGCGTATTGCGGACACGAATCCGGTGAGGCTGCCCAGCATCTCGGACACCACGAGCACGAGCACGCGGGTCTGTCGGGTGCCGACCAGGACAGCGCGCCGACGGATCAGGGCTCGCCTGCAGGGTTCGACTTCGACTGCGGCCACTGCCATGGCACCTGTGCCAGCATGCCCGCGCCAGTTGGCGACGTATCCCCGCTCACCCAGGCCTCGCACCGGGTCATTGCGGCCGAAGGCATCGTGCGCACCCTGGCGCAAAGCCCGCCCGAACGCCCTCAGTGGCTGCCCCTCGCCTGATCGGCGAGGCGGGCCTCTTCCCTTCCTGAAGCCCGTTCGCGCCCGTGTGCGCGCGCTGCGTGACCTTACCGTCAGCGGCGCCCTGCCGGGCCTGATCCGACCCTGAGTTCCTCAGCGTCGCACCTTGCCGGTCTCCCGTGGGTTGTTCTCAACACTGGAGCATCGGATGCACCGAAGAAGATCATTGGCTGCCGGGCCGCGGCAACAGCTGGGCCGCACCTCCCTGAACCTGGCACTCGCCGCCCTGCTGGCGGGCGGTCTGGTCGCCGCACAGGCGCAGACCTCGGCGGCACCCTCGGAGCCGAACCGGCCGACACTGCGCAGTGCCTTCGAGGCGACGTGGGCGCGCCAGCCCGAGGCGCAAGCCCTGGCGGCCCGGCGAGATGCCGCACGCGCCCAGGCACAAGCGGCCCAGTCCTTGACCCCCGAGCCGGTGGCGATGGAGCTGTCCACCAAGACGGACCGCCTGAACCGCAATCTCGGCACACGCGAGTACGAGGTCGGCGTGGCCATCCCGTTATGGCTGCCGGGCGAACGGGGCCGCAGCCAGTCCCTGGCCGACGCTGAATGGCGTTCCGTCGAGAGCCGCGCCACGGCGGCCCAGCTTCGCGTGGCGGCCACCGTCCGCGAGGCCTGGTGGTCATGGCAGCGGGCGCGCGCGGAGTTGGAGGCCGCGCGCGGCCAGCTCGACAACGTCCGGCGCATCGCCGCCGACGTGGGCAAGCGCCTCAAGGCCGGCGATCTGGCCCGAGCCGACCAGCACCAGGCCGATGGCGCCGTGGCTGCGGCAGAAGCCGCCGTGGCGCAGGCTGAAAGCGCCCTCACCGCCGCCCAGCAACACCTTCGCGCGCTGACCGCGATGCCGGACCTCGTCCCAGCCGGCGAGATCGCCCCCACGGCCGAACCGGAGCCTTCCGCATCACCGACGCCGACCGTCGACATGGATACCCATGCCGAACTGCTGGCATTGAAGGACCGTGCCGCCGTTGCCGAGGGAACCGTCGCCCTCGCGGCCGCGCAAACGCGCGCCAACCCCGAACTGACGATCGCGGCCACACGCGACCGGGGCACCTACGGGGAGTCCTATCAGCAGACCTTCACCGTCGGCGTGCGCATCCCGTTCGGCGGTGGCGCACGCCACGACGCACGCGTGGCCGCTGCACGGGCCGAAGCGGTCGAGCTGCAGGCACAGATGGCGCTGGAACGCGCCCGCCTGGCCAGCGAACGCGAGTCCGCCCGTGCGCGAACCGACGCCGCGAGGGCGCAACTTGCCGCGGCGGAGCGTCGCGCCCTGCTGGCCCGCGAATCGCGCGGCTTCTTCGACAAGTCCTTCAGGCTCGGCGAGACCGACCTGCCCACGCGCTTGCGCATCGAAGCCGAGGCGGCCGACGCCGACCGGCAGGTTGCACGCGCCCGCATCGAACTCGCTGCAGCGATCTCAGGCTGGCGGCAGGCCCTGGGCCTGCTGCCGCAATGAGCTGCGCCCAACCCCACACGCTCTGCGAACCCTCTCAGGACTCACACCCCATGAAGTCATTCCACCCCTTGGCCGCGCTGATGTTCGCGGCCCTTGTGTTCGGCACCGGACTGCCGGCCACGGCCGGCGAAGGCCACGACCACGGCGATGCCGCCCCGGTTGCCACCGGCCCGGCACTGCCGCGATTCGCGGCAGTCTCCGAGACCTTCGAGCTCGTCGGTGTGCTCAACGGCAAGCAGATCACGCTGTACCTCGACCGCGCCGCGGACAACGCACCGGTAACCGATGCGCAGATTGAACTGGAGATCGGCGGCGCCAAGCTCAAGGCGGAGAAACACGAAGACGCCTACGAAGTCGTGCTCGCCGCCGCGCCCCAGCCCGGCGTGCTGCCCATCACCGCCACGGTGACCGCCGGCAAGGAGGTCGACCTGCTCGCCGGCGAACTGGACCTGCACGAAGAAGCGCACGCCGATGAGGCCGCGCACGTCCACTCCTGGAAGGAATACGCCGGCTGGGCCGCGGCTGCGCTCGCCGGCCTCAGCGTCCTGATCCTCATTGGCCGCCGCCTCGCGGCCAGCCGTCAACGCCGTGCCGGAGCCGCAGCATGACCTCGAACCGCCTCTTCTGCCTGACCACCCTGGTGCTGGGCCTGAACCTTTGGGTTGGCGTGAGCACGCCAGCCCTTGCCGGTCCCGGACATGACCATGGCGATGCGCCCGCTGCGCCCAGCGCCAACGGCCCGCAGCGCCAGCCCGACGGCAGCGTCTTTCTGCCCAAGCCCGCACAGCGGCAACTCGGCGTGCGCACCGTCATCACCGAAGCCGCCGAACTGCCACGCACTGTGGAACTGGGGGCCAAGGTGCTGATGGACCCGAACGCCGGCGGCAAGGTGCAGCCGCTGAACGCCGGCCGCATCGAGCCGGGGCCGCGCGGCCTGCCGAACGCAGGGCAGGCGGTGCGCAAGGGCGAGGTGCTGGCCTATGTCGTGCCGTCGGCTGCGCCCATCGAACTTTCGAACCAGGCTGCGCAGCTGGCCGAGCTGCGTGCCGCGAAGGCCCTGGCCGACAAGCGCATCGCGCGTCTGCAGGAGCTTGCCGACACGGTGCCGCGCAAGGAGATCGAAGCCGCCGAGAGCGAAGCGTCCAGCCTGTCGGCGCGCATCTCGGCCGTGGGATCTGGCCTGTCTACCCGCGAGGCGCTGGTGGCGCCGGTGTCGGGCGTGATCGCCTCGGCCCATGTGGTGGCCGGCCAGGTGGTGGATGCACGCGAACTGGTCTTCGAGATCGTCGACCCTTCGCGCCTGCGCATCGAGGCGCTGGCCTTCGATGCAACGATTGCTGCGAACATCGGCACGGCGACGGTTGCCTTGGGCGACAAGCGTGTGCCGCTCACCTTCATCGGCGCCTCGCGCAGCCTGCGAGAGCAAGCACTCCCGCTGGCCTTCCGCGCCCAGGGAGAAGCGCTCAACATGCTGGCCGTCGGCCAGCCGGTGCGCGTCTTCGTACAGACCAAGGACAGGGTCAAAGGCATCTCGGTACCGGTGGCCTCGCTCATGAAGAACCCGGCCAACCAGACCGTCGTCTGGGTCAAGACTGCCCCCGAGCGATTTGAACCCCGCACCGTGACCACCGCGCCGCTGGACGGGGTCAACGCCGCAATCACCTCGGGGCTCGCGGCCGGTGACCGGGTCGCGACGCAAGGCGCCACCTTGATCAACCAGGTGCGCTGACATGTTCAAGTGGCTACTCGACAACAGCCTGACGAACCGGCTGCTGGTGATCATCGCCAGCGTCGTTCTGATGGCGTATGGCGCGTTCACGCTCTCCACCACCCCGGTGGACGTGTTCCCGGACCTGAACAAGCCCACCGTCACGATCATGACGGAAGCCGGTGGCATGGCTGCCGAGGAGGTGGAACAGCTCATCACCTTTCCGCTCGAGACGACCATGAACGGTCTGCCCGGGGTGGAGTCGGTGCGCTCGACCTCATCGGCGGGCCTGTCCTTCCTCTACGTCACCTTCGACTGGAGCACCGACATCTTCCGCGCCCGGCAGCTGGTGTCGGAGCGGCTCTCGTCAATGGAAGAAGGCATCGCCGAAGGCGTGGTGCCGCGCATGGGTCCGATCAGCTCGATCATGGGCGAGATCATGCAGATCGCCATTCCCGTCGACCCGAGCAAGATCAGCGCGATGGCGGTGCGCGAGTACGCCGACTGGGTGCTGCGCCCGCGGCTGCTCTCGGTGCCCGGCGTGGCGCAGGTCATCCCCATCGGCGGCGAGGTGCGGCAGTTCCAGGTGCAGCCGAACACCATACGCATGGCTGAGCTGGGCATCACGCACGACCAGCTCGAAGCGGCGCTGAAGGGCTACTCGTCGAACACCTCGGGCGGCTTCCTGGAGTTGAATGGGCGTGAATACCTGATACGGAACCTGGGTCGCACGTCGCGCTTGGACGACCTGAACAACCTGGCGCTGACCGCCAAGGACGGCCAGCCCATCCTGATGCGGCAGATCGCCGAGGTCACCTTCGCCGCAGCCCTCAAGCGCGGTGATGCGGGCTACGAAGGCAAGCCAGCAGTCATCCTCGGCATCCAGAAACAGCCGACGGCCGACACCATCGCACTGACGAAGTCCATCGAGGAAGCCCTGGTCGGATTGAAGGCCTCGCTGCCGGCCGGCATGGAGGCGCCCCGCGTCACCTTCCGCCAGGCCAGCTTCATCGAGGCCTCGATCACCACGCTGCAGGGCAAGCTGATCGGCGCCTCCATCTTCGTGGCGGTGATCCTGTTCTTCTTCCTCGGAACGTTGCGGCCCACGATCATCGCGTTGACGGCCATCCCGGTGTCGATCTTCATCACCGCGCTGGTCTTCAAGTATTTCGGGCTGTCGATCAACACCATGACGCTGGGCGGGCTGGCCATTGCCATCGGCGGCCTGGTCGACGACGCGGTGGTCGGTGTGGAGAACGTGTTGCGGCGGCTGAAGGCCGACCGGGCCAACCATCCGCACAGCCGCCTGCATCCGATCGAGATCGTCGCCCACGCCACGATGGAAGTGCGGTCGGCCATCCTGTACGCCACGGTCATCATCGTGCTTGTCTTCATCCCGCTGTTTGCGCTGCCGGGGCTGGAGGGCAAGCTGTTCGTGCCGCTGGGCATCGCCTTCATCGTCTCGACGCTGGCCTCGCTGATCGTTTCGGTGACAGTGACGCCCGTGCTCAGCTTCTACCTGCTGCCGCGCATGAAGAACCTGGACCATGGTGACACCAAGGTCCTGGCCTGGCTGAAGGCGCGCTACCGCAGCAGCCTGCAGGGCGTGCTCGATCGGCCGAAGGCTGCCATGGCCGCCGCAGGTGCGGCGGTGCTCGTCGCGGCGGTGGCCGTGCCGTTCTTTCCGACGACCTTCCTGCCGCCGTTCAACGAAGGTACGCTGCTGATCGGCCTGCGCCTCAACCCCGGGGTCACGCTGACGGAATCGTCGGCGCTGGCGCGCCAGGCCGAGGTTCTGGTAAGCCAAGTGCCGGAGGTGACCCACGTCGGCCGCCGCAGCGGCCGGGCGGAACTGGACGAACATGCCGAGGGCGTGCACGTCAGCGAGCTGGACGTGGGCCTCAAGCCGACGGCGGAACTGACGCGCAGCATGGACGAGATCAAGGCCGACATCCGGGCGCGGCTGGTCAACCTGCCGGCGGCGCTGGAGATCGGCCAGCCCATCTCGCACCGCATCGACCACATGCTCTCAGGCGTGCGATCGCAGATCGCGATCAAGATCTTCGGCGAGGACCTCGACGCGCTGCGCGGGCAGGCCGACGCGCTGCGTGCGAAGCTGGCCGCGATCCCGGGCATCGCCGACCTGCAGATCGAGAAGCAGGTGCTGGCGCCGCAGATCAAGGTGCGCATCGACTACGCCGCCGCAGCGCAATACGGCGTGCCAGCGCCTCAGGTGCTGTCGGCGCTGCAGGCGCTGGTCGAGGGCGAGAAGGTCACCCAGATCGTCGAAGGCAGCCGGCGCTTTGCGCTCGTGGTCAAGCTGCCGGAGTCGGCACGCTCGGTCGAGGGCCTGGGCCAGATCCTGATCGAGACGCCGAACGGCCGCATCCCGCTGTCAAAGATCGCGACGATCGAGGACGGCGACGGGCCGAACCAGATCAGCCGCGACGATGGCAAGCGGCGCATCGTGCTGTCGGCCAACGCATCGGGGCGTGCGCTTTCCGAGATCGTCGCCGACATCCGCAAGGTGGTCGCCGAGACGAAGCTGCCCGAGGGCTACTTCATCACCCTGGGCGGTCAGTTCCAGGCGCAGGAGGAAGCCTCGCGCCTGGTCGGCCTGCTGTCCATCGTGTCGCTGACCTTGATGTTCGTGGTGCTCTACAGCCGCTACAAGTCGGCGGTGCTGTCGGCGCTGATCATGGTGAACATTCCGCTGGCCCTCGTCGGCGCGGTCATCGGGCTGTGGCTGTCGGGCCAGCCGCTGAGCGTGGCGGCGCTGGTCGGCTTCATCACGTTGGCCGGCATCTCTGTGCGCAACGGCATCCTCAAGGTCAGCCACTACATCAACCTGATGCGCTTCGAGGGCGAGTCCTTTGACCAGAAGATGATCATGCGCGGCTCGCTGGAGCGGCTGAGCCCGGTGCTGATGACGGCCCTGGTGACGGCCTTCGCGCTCGCCCCGCTGCTGTTCGAGGCCGAGCAGCCCGGCACCGAGGTGCTGCACCCGGTGGCCGTGGTGATCTTCTCCGGCCTCATCAGTTCGACCCTGCTCGACACCTTCCTCACGCCCGCGATGTTCTGGCTGTTCGGCCGCAAGCCTGCCGAAGCGCTGATGAACGACAAGGACGCCGAGGCGCTTTGAGCTCTCCCCTGTTCCCACCCACCACCCCAAAAGGACACCCATGAAGACGCGAACCCTGCTCGCCGCCATCGCCCTGACCCTAGCTGGCTCAGCCTTCGCCGCCGGCGACAAGCACGACCACGCACATGAGCACAAGCCGATGCATGGCGGTGTGGTCGTCGAGGTCAAGGACATCGACTACGAACTGGTCGCCAAGCCCACGGTGATCCAGTTGCACCTGCGTGACCACGGCAAGCCGACGGACGTATCCAAGGCCAGCGCCAAGCTGACGCTGCTCACAGGCGCCGAGAAGCAGGAAGTCGAGCTCAAGCCGGCAGGCAACAAGCTCGAAGCCTCGGGCACCTTCAAGGTCGGCCCCGGCACCAAGGTCGTGGCTCTGGTGACCATCGCTGGCAAGCCAGCCGGCACCGTGCGCTTTGCGCTGAAGTAGACCGGAGTTCATCATGAGCGAGCCAGTCCTGCCCCAACGCAGAACCCTGTTGCTTGGCCTGGCGGTGGTTGGCATTGCACCGCTGGCCGGGTGCATGACCAAACCGTTGCGTGCCGTCAACGCCGACGGTACCTACTGCTACCGCATCGGCAAGAGCTACCGACCGACGCTGACCTGCACGCCGACCGCCGTGCCAACCGACGCCGTCGAGGCCGAGGCCAAACGCTTCGAGGCTGACCCCGCCTCGCTGACGGTGTACGTGCTGCGCAGCCGCTGGGGAGATGCCAGTGTGGTGGTGCCTGTGGCGGTCGATGGCGCCGCCACCGCGGCGACCATCCCGGTGTCGTTGGTACGGCTGCGCCTGAAGCCCGGAGCACATCGCGTGTCCGCGCAATGGGAGGGGCGGAGCATCGACGTGAGTGTTGAAGGCCGCGCCGGCGACCTGCGAGTGGTTGAGCTGGTCGGCTCGGGCTGGGCCTGGGGAACCAGCTTCAGCTGGCAGATGGCTCAGGCTGAGTCGGTGAAGGCAGGCGCACAGGCTTCAAAGCTGGTGGCAGATCTGGACCTCCGCGGTTGAAGTCGTGGACAT
The DNA here is from genome assembly GCA_027484575.1 of Comamonadaceae bacterium. Lineage (GTDB taxonomy): Bacteria > Pseudomonadota > Gammaproteobacteria > Burkholderiales > Burkholderiaceae_C > Ramlibacter. The sequence goes on along the minus strand of JAIXSQ010000004.1, from coordinate 69,601 downwards.
GCATCTCGCGACCGGCGTCTGCAAAAGTTGCGGCCCTTGCAACGGTCGCTGCGGTCGCGGCTGAGCCGCTGAGCACCCCGAGTCATCCTGCAGTGTCACTTCAAGCCTCATGAGCAGCGCGAACGCGACAGCCGGCCACCCCCCGGCCAGCCGATCGGGCAGCGGATGGATCTGGCTGTCTGCCGCATGGGCTGTCGCCCTGCTGTCGACGTTCGCCGCGCTGTTCATCGGCGAGGTGATGGGCATGACGCCCTGCCAGCTTTGCTGGTACCAGCGCATCCTGATGTTCCCGCTCGCGGTGATCCTGGGCATGGCGGCCTTCGGCAACGACCGGCGCGGCGCCATCTACGCCATGCCACTGGCGCTGGGCGGCGTCGCCGTGGCGGGCTATCACACCGCACTCATCGCGGGCTGGGTGCCGCAGTGGTGGATCCCCTGCGGAGCCGGCCCGTCCTGCAGCGACCAGAAGCTGGTGATCCTCGGCGACATCCAGATCCCGTGGCTGGCCCTGCTGGCCTTCGCGGCCATCGTGGCCTTCCTGACCGCCTACCTGCGAAAGACCCGCGCATGAATACCAAGAAGCTCGCCGTCGGCGGCGTCCTGATCCTCGTGGTCGCCGCCTTCCTCGTGGGCGTCGGTCTCTACCGGAAGCAGACGCAGAGCGCCCAGGACCAGACGGTCCGCGCCGAGCAGACCCGCCTCGTGCGCATGCACTCGCCCGTGCTCGGGCCCCAGGGCGCGCCGGTCACCATCGTCGAGTTCTTCGACCCGGCCTGCGAGACCTGCCGGGCGTTCTATCCGATCGTCAAGAGCCTCATGGCGAAGTACCCGGACGACGTGCGGCTGGTCATCCGCTACGCGCCCTTCCACCAGGGGTCCGACCAGGTGGTGAAGCTGCTCGAAGCGGCCAAGCGCCAGGGCAGGTACCAGCCAGTGCTCGAAGCCGTGCTGCAGGAGCAGCCGATCTGGGCCGACCACGGGCGCCCGAACCCCGACCTCACCTTCGAGATCGCGAAGGCCGCCGGCCTGGACCTGGAGCGGGCCCGCGAGGACATGGCGCGGCCCGAGATGCAGGCGCTGCTGGCTCAGGATGTCGAGGACCTCACCGCGCTACAGGTCAACAAGACCCCCACCTTCTTCGTGAACGGGCGAAGCCTGCCCAGCTTTGGGCCGGACCAGCTCGCCGCCCTCGTGGCCGAAGAAGTGGCGAAGGCGAAGCGCTAGCTAGGCCGGGGGCGGCAGCCGCCGCCTCCCCCGCCTTCCGTCATGTCGCTGAGGGCACCGGCGTGGGCATCGACGCGCTTCCGGGATCAACGCCGGCTTCTCCCCCTGCGGCGACCCTGCGCCTGCGCATCAGCCGGTAGATCGCCGGCACGACGAACATCGATAGGAGCGGTGCCGTCACCATGCCGCCAACCATCGGTGCGGCAATGCGCTGCATCACCTCGGAACCGGTTCCGCCGCCGAACATGATGGGCACCAGGCCGGCGATGATCACGGCCACCGTCATCGCCTTCGGCCGCACGCGCAGCACCGCGCCCTCGCGGATGGCATCGAGCAGGTCAGCATCACCGCCCTGCCCTCGCGCCAGCCGCGCCTCCCAAGCCTGCTTCAGGTACAGCAGCATGATCACGCCGAACTCGGCGGCCACGCCGGCCAGCGCGATGAAGCCGATCGCTCCGGCCACGCTGAGGTTGTAGCCCAGCAGGTAGAGCAGCCAGAAGCCGCCGATCAGCGCAAACGGCAGCGTCGCCAGGATCAGCAGCGCCTCGTCGAAGCGCCGGAAGGTCAGGTACAGCAGCACGAAGATGATGCCCAGCGTGAAGGGGACGACGACCTTGAGCTTGGCCGTGGCCCGTTCCAGGAACTCGAACTGGCCCGACCACGACACCGAGTAGCCCGGCGTCAGCTTCACCTGTTCGGCCACGACCTTCTGCATGTCCTGCACCGCCGACTTCAGGTCGCGCCCGCGGATGTCCACATAGACGAAGCCTGCCAGACGGGCGTTCTCGCTGCGCAGCATCGGCGGGCCGTCGCTGATGCGCAGCTCGGCCACGTCCGACAGCACGATGCGCGCACCGCGCGGCGTGACGATGGGCAGCGTGCGAAGCTTCGCCAAGGAATCGCGCGTCTCCCTCGGATACCGCACGTTGATCGGGAAGCGCTGCAGGCCTTCCACCGTCTCGCCGACGTTGTCGCCGCCGACCGCGGCGCTGATCACCGACTGCACGTCGGCGATGTTCATGCCATAGCGGGCCGCAGCGTCCCGGTTGATGATGACATCGACATAGCGTCCACCCGTCAGCCGTTCGGCCAGCGCGCTGCTCACGCCGGGCACGCCCTTCACCGCCTTCTCGATCTCACCGGCGATGCGGTCGATCTCGGCCAGGTCGGTGCCCGCCACCTTCACGCCCACCGGGCTCTTGATGCCGGTGGCCAGCATGTCGATGCGGTTGCGGATCGGCGGCACCCAGATGTTGGACAGCCCCGGCACCTTGACGATGCGGTCCAGCTCCTCGACCAGCCTGTCGCTCGTCATGCCGTCGCGCCACTGGTCCTTGGGCTTGAACTGGATCGTCGTCTCGAACATCTCCATCGGCGCCGGGTCGGTGGCAGTCTCGGCGCGGCCGGCCTTGCCGTAGACCGATTGCACTTCCGGCAGCGTCTTGATCAGCCGGTCGGTTTGCTGCAGCAGCTCCGCCGCCTTGCCCGCTGACAGGCCCGGCAGCGCGGTGGGCATGTAGAGCAGGTCGCCCTCGTCCAACGGCGGCATGAACTCACTGCCGATCTTCAGGATCGGCCACGCAGTGCTGGCCAGCAGCAGCACGGCGACGGCGATCGTCGCCTTTGGCCAGGCCAGCACGCCGTCGAGCAGCGGCCGGTAGATCGCGATCAGCGCGCGGTTCAGCGGGTTGCGCCGCTCGTCGGGGATGCGCCCTCGGATCAGGTAGCCCATCAGCACCGGCACCAGCGTCACCGCGAGCCCGGCCGACGCCGCCATCGCATAGGTCTTGGTGTAGGCCAGCGGCGCGAACAGCCGTCCTTCCTGCGCCTCCAGCGTGAACACCGGGATGAAGCTCAGCGTGATGATGAGCAGCGAGAAAAACAGCGCCGGCCCGACCTCGACCGCGGCGTCGCCGACGACGCGCCACTGCGCCTCGCCCTTCAGGTCTTCGCCTGGGTGCTCGTGCCGCCAGGCCTCGATGTGCTTGTGCGCGTTCTCGATCATCACCACCGCCGCATCGACCATCGCGCCGATGGCGATGGCAATGCCGCCCAGCGACATCACGTTGGCATTCACGCCCTGGTAGTGCATGACGATGAAGCTGGCGAGGATGCCCAGCGGCAGCGTGACGATGGCGACAAACGCCGAGCGCAGGTGGAACAGGAACACCACGCACACCAGCGCGACGACGATGAACTCCTCGATCAGCTTGTGGCTCAGGTTCTCGACGGCCCGCTCGATCAGGTTGGAGCGGTCGTAGGTCGGCACGATCTCGACGCCCTTCGGCAGGCTGGCCTGCAGCGATTCGATCTTTGCCTTGACGGCCGCGATAGTCTCCAGTGCGTTCTTGCCCGAGCGCATGACGATCACGCCGCCGGTGGCCTCGCCTTCGCCGTCGAGTTCGCCGATGCCGCGGCGCATCTCGGGGCCGACCTGCACGCGCGCCACGTCGCCCAGCCGCACGCTGACGCCGGCGTCGGTGGCGTTGAGCGGGATCTTGCGGAAGTCGTCCAGCGTCGCCAGCAGGCCCGAGGCCCGCACCACGTACTCGGCCTCGCCGAGCTCCAGCACCGACCCGCCCGCCTCCTGGTTGGCATTTCGGATCGCGTCGATCACCGCGCCATGCGGGATGTTGTAGGCCGCGAGCTTGTCAGGGTCGAGCAGCACCTGGTACTGGCGCACCATTCCGCCGACCGACGCCACCTCCGCCACGTTGGGCACCGTCTTCAGCTCGTACTTCAGGAACCAGTCCTGCAGCGCGCGCAGTTGGCCGGCGTCCATGCTGCCGCTGCGGTCCACCAGCGCATACTGGTAGATCCAGCCCACGCCGGTGGCGTCGGGCCCCAATGCCGGCTTGGCGGCGGCAGGCAGCCGCGCCTGTACCTGGTTCAGGTACTCCAGCACCCGCGAGCGTGCCCAGTAGGGGTCGGTGCCATCGTCGAACAGCACGTAGACGAAGCTGTCGCCGAAAAAGGAGTAGCCGCGCACGACCTTCGCCCCCGGCACCGACAGCATCGTCGTCGTCAGCGGGTAGGTGACCTGGTTCTCGACGATGCGCGGCGCCTGCCCCGGGTAGGGCGTGCGGATGATGACCTGCACGTCCGACAGGTCGGGCAGCGCGTCCAGCGGCGTGCGCTGCACCGCCCAAAGGCCCCAGGCGGTGACGATGACCGTCGCCAGCAGTACGAGGAAGCGGTTGACGATGGACCAGCGGATCAGCGCGGCGATCATCGCGAGGCTCCCGAAGCCGTGGTGGCGGGTGCGGCGGGCGGCAGCAGCCTGAGCGTGGTGACCGTCGGTCCGTCGGTCGGATCGACGTAGAACTCGAAGTCCACCTTGTCACCCACGGCCAGGCCGCGCGGCCGCTGCTGCGGGGGCGGCAACTTGAACTCCATCGTCATCGCGCCCATGCCGATGCTCGGAATGGGACCGTGGCTCAGCGTCACGCTCTCGCGGTCCAGCGACTCGATCAGTCCCTGACCGCTGTGCCGCGGGGCGGTGTTGGCGGCTGTAGGAGCCGGCTGGTTGTTGAGCCGCGCCTCCACGCCCTTCAGGCTGGCCTCGGAGTCGATCAGGAACTGCGACGAGACGACCACACGCTGCCCCGCTTTCAGGCCGCGCCGGATCTCGGTCTGGCCGCCGGTCTCCAGCCCCGTCTCGACATCGACCGGGGCGAAGCGCCCACCTTCTTCGGCCACCATGACGACGGCACGTCGGCCGGTCTGAATCACCGCTTCGGTCGGCACCAGCAAGGACTTGCCCGCGCGCGTGTCCATGAACTGCATCGTCACCAACAGGCCTGGCACCAGTTGCCCCTCGGGGTTGGCCAGCTGCACGCGCGCCTTGAGCGTGCGCGTGCTGGGGTTCACCTCGGGCAGCAGCGCCTGCACGGTGCCGCGGAACACGGCTCCCGGCGCTCCGGGGCTGCGCGCCTCGACCTGGCTGCCGGGCCGCACCAGCGCGGCCTGGCTCTCAGGCAGCTCGGCATTCGCCCAGACACTGGCCAGGCCATTGATGCGCGCCAGCATCATGCCCGGTGCCACCGTCATGCCTTCGCGGGCGACCAGTTCGGCGACCACGCCGGTGGAGGGCGCGACGAGCGTGATGCGCGGCTGCACTGCGCCCGCCGCTTCGACCTTGGCGACCTGGGACTCGCTCATGCCGGCCAGCAGCAGGCGCTGGCGTGCGGCGGCGACCAGCCCGGCATCGCCGGCAGCGAAGCGCCTGACGGCGAGGTACTCCTCCTGGGCGGCGACCCACTCGGGCACGTAGAGGTCGGCGAACGGCTGGCCGGCCCGCACGCGATCGAGCGTCGCGCGCACATGCAGCTTCTCGATGTAGCCCGTCGCCCGAGCCTGCACCACCGACTGGTCGCGTTCGTTCCACGCGATGCTGCCGACCGCAGTGACGATCGGCCGCAGCACGCCTTCCACCACTTCGGCCGTGCGCACGCCGAGGTTCTGCTGGATGCGCGGGCTGACCGTGACCGTGCCGGTGTCGTCGCCACCGGCGCCGCCGTAGACGGGCACCAGCATCATGTCCATGAAGGGCGACTTGGCCGGCGCGTCGAAGCGTTTGCCCGGCACCATGGGGTCGTGGTAGTAGAGGATCGGCTTGCCCGTGGCCGGATCGACATCGCCGGCCTTGATGCCCTGCTTGATGTGGCGCCGCGTCGCGGCTTCGCCGGCGGCGATGCTGCTGGTCGGGTCTTCGGCTGCGGATGGGCCCGCCAGACTGACCTGCCCGGCACCCGTATGCCCCATGCCGCGCTGCATGCCGAGCTGGTAGAGCGCATAGCCGCCCAGCGCCAGCGCCATGACGGCACCCACCGTCCCAACGATCTGTCGAGTGTTCATCGGGTCACCTCCGGCTTGTCTTGGGTGCCGTCGTGCGACGGCAGCAGGTAGTTCAGCTGCGCCCAGATGCGGGCACGGTCCATCTCGATGCGCAGACGCTCCAGGCGCACCTCGACTTCGTTGCGCCGGGCATCGAGCACCGCCGTCAGCGGGCCGGAACCGGCACGGTAGGACGCAATGGCCGCTTCGCTGCGCTGGCTGGCCAAGGGCAGCAGCGACGCGTCGTAGCGCCGCAGGCGGTCCTCGTGGCTGCGCCACTCGGCGAGCATCGCGCGCACCTCGGCTTCGTGTGCGCGCTGCAGTTCCTCGCGGCGCGCACGCGCCTCGTCGATGCCGGCCAGCTTCGCCGCCAGCTCCCGGTCCTGCCGGTCGCTCCGGTCCCACTGCAGCGGCACCGAGAGGTTGATCGACACCATGTTGGAGTAGGCCTGGCCGCGCTGGCTGTACATCAGCTCCACGCTCCAGTCGGACGACCGCGCGGCGCGCGCCACTCCGGCATCGCTGTCGGCGATGGCCTCCTGTTGCGCCGCGGCGGCGACCTGCGGGTGCTGGGCCAGATGCTCGGCGAGGACGCCTCCGGTCCAGGCCGGCAGGGTGAGCACGGGCCGTGGCCCCAGCGGCAGCCGGGCACCCTCGCCGACCCACCGACCCAGTTGGAGGGTCGCGACTGCCACCTGACGGTCGACCTGCGCCAGCGCATCACGCAGTTGCTCGACCGATCCACGGGCCGAGAAGACTTCTGCCTGCGAGCCCTTGCCGCTGCGGTACAGCGTCTCCGCGGCCTGGACCTGCAGTTCCGCCTGCGTCACCTGGTCCTGCATCAGCTCGCGCATCGCTTCCAGGTACGAGCGTTCGAGCCAGGCCATCGCTGCGTCCCGCAGCGCGTCGGCGACCGTGGCCTGGCGTGCCACCTGCGCAAGTTCCACCTCGCGCTGGGCGCGGGCCTCCCGCGCCTTGCGCTTGTCGGCGCGGGTCAGCTCCTGCATCACCCCGACCGAGCGCATCGTCATGAAGTCGCGGGTGACGCTGTACCGGTCGGGCCCGTCGACCGGCAGGTTGTTGAGGCCGAGCTTGAGCACGGGATCGGGCAGCTGGCCGGCGGCCACGGCCATCTCGCGCGCGGCTCGAGCCTGTGCGTCGGAGGCGCCCACGAGCGGCGAACGCGCGGCCGCGTCGGCGACCGCGCGTTCGAGCGAGAGCGAGGTCTGAGCGAAGGCGGGGCAGATGCCGAGTGCCAGCGACAGCACCCACACGAGCGGCGGGGCCAGTCGGAGGCCGTGCGGCCTCCTGAGGATGTGCGAATCCATGGGAACTCCTGAAGTCCGGAACAGGGCCGCGGCAAAACCGCGACCCCTCAAGCGGGCGGCTTCAGGAGATCAAATGCGATAGCAGCAGTGCGCGATGCTGTGCGCGAGAGGCGGAGGTCGGTCCCGCAGGTGGTCATCCTCGGCCCAGGAACGCAGGGCGAGGTGGAGCCGTTCGTCGAAGGAGACGGTGAACAAGGCGGGGAAGGCCGTCACCGGAGCGAACATCGACGGCACGTGATCGGCCACGTACGAGGTCGATCCGAACTGGCAGTGCTGCAGGCAGAGCGTCGGCTGCGCGGGATCGAGCGGCTCCCCGGCGGCCATCATCTCCGCGCAGGGCATCCCTGCCATGGCTGCGATGTCGGCAGCGCCCGTGTCGGCGCGCTCGCCCAGGGCCGGGCAGGCGTAGGCGGCAACGGCGATCTGGGAAAACAGCAAGGCCATCGACAGGATGCCGATGAGGCGGGCACGAAGGCGCGAGCTGAATTTCACACTGAAGACGATAGCGCAAAGTGTGAGCAATCGCTCGAATGCCCACCGAACTCGGCTCGCAGCAATGCACCTGGTCTGCTCAGGCACAGCACGAATCGGGACCAGTCGCCGTGCCATGCTGTCGCTGCAGCCGGATCGGCGAACAAGGCAAGGTGCCGGTGGTGAAATTGACACAGCTGTCCGGCCTGATCTCGAGAGCCGCGTGGCATTGCTCGCACCCGTAGAACTGCTGGCAGCCATCGGTGCGCAACGCCTAGACTCCGGCGCCAGATGACGTCCTGACGGGAACGCTCCGATGTCAATCACGCGCCGAGCTGCATCGATCGTGGATCAGTCAGCACATCCTGCCGCGGACATCGCCTCCAGATCGATGACCGCATCCGCCATCGCCGTCAGCTGCGGCGTCTGCGACACGAAGAATTCGCGAGCGTAGCCACCCAGTTCCAGCACGCGCCGCTTCATCGCCAGGAACATCCGCTTGCGCTCCGGGTCCAACGGCCCATCGGTCTCATCGGAGAACAGGGTGTCGTAGCGCCGGCCGGTGTTCTGCGCCAGGTACAGCGCCACGGCCCTCACCAGGCACTCGTTGATCCAGACCCTTTCGCCGCCGCTCATCGCCGTGACGCTCTTGTCCTCGCCCGACTCTGCGTCATAGACGCGGATGTCGAAGCCTTCTCGCTGCGCTCCCTTGGCCGTCTCCTGCAAGGTCTCGATGGCCACGGTGAATCGCGGGCCATAGCAGGCCAGCAGCAGGTCGTTCACCAGGCCGGACAAGGTCGGCCCCGCATCGTCGATGGCCAGCGCGATCAGGCCATCGTTGCCCATGCAGCGGGCGAACAGCAGCCAGTTGGCGAGTTCCTGCTCCACCCGTGCCGTGCGAGCCGCGGCTGCGTCGCGCCGCCGGCCGTGCTCCTTCAACTGGTCCGACAGAGCGGCAAGCGCCTGCGCGTCGCGGACAGCGGCCAGATGCGAGCGCTCCGCCTCGTCCAGGACACCTTGCCAGCGCTCCACCTGAGCCCGGGCCTGTGCGAGCCGAGCGGCGTCCAGCGGCGACGGCAGTGCGTCGATCGCGGTCTGGAGTCGCTGGATGGGCGCCTGGGTCTGAGCGTCCAGCAGAGAGACACGCTCGGCAACGCGCATCCGGCTGGCGATGATCTGCTGGCGCTCGGCCGCTTCGGAGTCGGAGTCGATCGCGATGCACGACTTGGCCGACGCGTCGGTGGCTGGGGCTGGCGGCAGCAAGGCCAGTTCGTCCTGCGCTTCGACAAGACCCGCGCGGGCCTGACGCATCTCCGCCCCGCGCGCAGCCAAGGCGGCATAGGCCGTCTGACGGGCCAGGGCTCGCCTCGACTGGCACTCGGCCAGGCTCAGGCTCTGCGGTGCGCCGATGTTGAGGCTCACCGCCGCTTGCAGGGCTTGCAGGTCCAGGCGAAGACTGTCCCGCTCCGCAGCGAGTTGACGAATGCGCTGCTGGGCGCTCGGCGCCAGCGCGGCCGCTTCGCGTGCGTCCGACAGCAGGGTGCATTGACCCTGCATGGGCATGCCGCTGCAGGGCACGCGGTTGCTCAGGGCCAGGCGGCGACTCAGGTCTTCCGCCTGGAGCGCGGCCTGCCCCGCCTCGCGCTCGAGCGATGCCAGTCGCTGCCCGAGCCCTGCGACGGCATCGCGACGACTCGCAAGGTCCTGGACGGCATCCCGAAGCGCCAGCACGCGGTCCTCGCGGCGACGCACCACCTCTGTAGCCAGCGGCAGACGGCGGCCGGCTCGAGCGACCACGGCCTCGTCCGCCAGCACCCGCTGCAGGGAGCGGATGCGGGCCTCCAGTCGTTCGCGCTGCGCCCTGGCCTGCGCGACACGCTGCGCCACACGGCTGTCGAGCCGTGCGAGCCGATCCGTTGCCTCCCGATCCTGCGCACGAAGGTCCTGCAGGGTGCGATCACCCACGGCACGGGCGCAGGCCAGTTCCTCCAGCAACTGCGCTCGCCGGCTCTCGACAGCCTTCGCCTGCTCCTGCAAGGCCATCAATGACGCCTCGTGCGTTCGTGCAGCCTCCAGTTTTTCGTGGGCTGCCCGCCGGCTGTCTTGCGCCGCCTTGACCCTCTCGTCCGCACCCTGCCAGCGACGGGCCTCATCCTCCAACCGCTGGCGCTCGGCATCGAGCGCGGCTCCCTCGGCGCGCAACGCCGCCAGCGCCGCCTTCAGCTGCCGCGCCGTCTCGCCCGCCTTCTGACCGAGTGCGCGGATGTCCTCCTGCCCCAGCAGATCGGCCAGCAGGGCCTTGATCTCGCCGTTTCGGTAGGTGCTGAGCTGCCGCTTCCCTTGTGCAGAGAAGACCGACGTGAAGAAGGTGTCCGCCGGCCCGCAGATGGCCTCGACGCATCGCGCATAGGTCTCGACCTTGCCATCGGAGACGGTGCCGTCTGGCAGCGCGGCAGGAGACCACGTGCCGGCGTCGTCCAGTGTCAGCAGGTAGGCCTCGGTCCTGCGTCGGCTTGCGGTGCGGCCGTTCATGCGGATGACCACCTGCGATCGGTAGCAGCCCCCTGCGTGGGCCCAGTGCAGGTCCTTCTCGTTCTCGGGCAGACAGACCTGGTCGTAGTACGAAAAGCCGCCCGGCCCGGCCTGCGCCGCCCGCGACGGCATGGTCAGGTAGGGATGCAGGTTGTCCATCACCGTGGACTTGCCGCGGCCGTTGGCGCCTGCGATGGCGACCAGCGCGGCGCCATCGGCCAGCCGCTCCAGATCGAGGGTCAGCTCGTCCAGCCCGAGGCCGTCGCGGATACCCCGGAAGCCTCGGAGCCTGAGTGAGAGAGGTTGCATGGCATGTCTCCTGCGCCGCTGGGCGGCGCGATGGGTGTGGTGGGCAGTGAAGCGGCCTGGGCGCCCTTCGGGTGCTGTTCAGGCGCCGTTGCTGGCCGTCTCGAAGAGGTCCAGTCTCGGACCCTTCTCGGTCGGGTCAAGGTCACCCTGTGCCTTGGCACCGACATCGGCGCCCGCCAGGACCTTCGAAACGATGTCCTCGGGTTCGGTCGTCGTCACCCGTTCCAGGCACTCCAGCAGCGGCGGCGCGTGGACCTCCGTCGCCGTGGCCCAGGCCCTCACCTTGTCGGCCAGGCTGACGAGTTGCGAGATGCCGGGCGCGCGGGTGCGCACCACGGGCACGATCCGCCCTTCGAGCTGGACATCGGCGGCGCCGGACAGGGCACGCTCGATTGCACCGCGGTCGACCTCGTGCCGGTCCTCGTCGGCCACTGTCCATCGGACCCGCACGCTGACGCCGGCCAGTTCCTGCGCCCGAACCGCCTCTCGCAACTGGTCCAGGTCGGGCCGACCTTCGAACACGATGTCCAGCGTCCGTCTCGCAGGGGTCGGTTCGAGGCGACAGTCCACCCCGTCTGGTCCGAATTCCCACAGCAGGAACCCCTTGTCGCCCTGCTCACCGTGGTGGAAGCGACCGATCGACCCAGCGTAGGCGATGCACTGGCGCCGCCCGCCCTCCCCTTGGGTCCAGGCCTGGTGCCGATGTATGTGGCCGAGCAAGGTGCCCTGCGCGCCGGCGCTGAACAGTGCACCGGTGGTGAACTCGTGGTCGAAGCCGGCCATCGGCACGCCATGCTCGGTCACGCAGCCGAAGACAGTGCCATGCGACGCCACGAGCGTCGGCACGCCAGCAGCCCTGGCTACGCCGTGGATGCCGGCGTAGCCCTGCAGCAGCCGGGCCAACTGCTCGCCCTGGGCCTCAGCGGCAGCGGTAGCGCCGACCGCTGCCGCGACGGCCGCCTTGTTGATCGACGGAATGCAGGTGAACAGTGCCCTTGCGCCAGGCGGCACCTCTGCGAATCGCGGGCCTTCGGACGCGAGCCACAGGTCGGCGGCTGACGCATCGGTCGCCGACAGGTCCCGGGACGATGCGCAGCCCATCAACGCCACCTGACCGATCCGGTCCGCGACGAAGACCCGATGGCGGCTGCCCAGCATCGTGAACACGGACAGCGTGCCGGGCGGCTCGTGCGACCACGTGCCCTGGAGCATCAGCACCGGGCAATAGTCGGCCAGCCGTCGCACCTGCGCCAGCAGCCGCAATGCCGCGGGCGCATGCAGATCGAGGGCGTGATCGGTGGCGTCCCCGGAGATCACGGCAACATCGACGGCGAGTTCGATGGCGCGGTCCACGGCTGCCGAGAAGCAGCGATCGGCCTCCTCCAGATGCCGAGGTCCGTAGTGCAGGTCGGACAGGTGCGCCACCCGCAAGCGATGCGCCTGACGGTGCGAACCGTGCGCTCGCGGATGCCGATGCGGGATGCGCGGCACTTCCGCACGGTGCGCACCGGTTCCGCCTGGCGGTCGTTCCGACGCGCTCACGATGCCACCTGCTGCAGTTCGGCGTTGACCTTGTCCGCGTAGCCCTTCGGATCGTTCCGGAAGCGCTCCAGCTCGCCGAAGGCCCGCGCCCGCCCCTGCGGATTGAGCTTCCACCCAGGACCCCACCGCGTGGCCGCATAGCTCATCCAGGTCTGAGCAGGCACGCCCATCGCGGTCAGCCGCCCGAGCACATGCTCCAGCGTGGGCGGCATGCCGTCTGCCGTGGGATCGCTCGCAGCCACAGGTTCGTCGACGGACTCTGGCCCCTTCCCTGGCGTCGCGGACGCTTCCTCCCGGTGCCCCTGGAGCACGCGGGCGGCAACATCGGCCTGCAGGAGCACGGTGTCCTGATCGTCCTGCTCCCGCATCAGCGTCGCCACGTCGACCGGCGCTTCCAGTTCGATGATCCACTGTGGCACCCGGACAGGCCGCCCCTGGTCATCGATGTGCGCCACCTCCATCAGCCGCTTGGTCAGGTAGAACGGCGTGCCCTGGCGGTCCAGGAAGCCGGCGAGCCGGCCACCCCGCAGGAACGCCACGGTCTCGAAGGTGCGGATCGCCGCATTCATCGCGTAGAAGCTGCGCGTGTGCAGCTCGAAGGCGCTGATCGAGCGGATGCCGGGGATGAAGAACAGGAAGCGTCCGGTGAGATTGCACTGCCGCTGCTGGTACTCCGGGCAGGACTCCGGCTGGCACAGCCCGCCGTTGTCCTCGCGCGGGATCGCCTTGCGGCCGCCGAACAGCCGCACCGTGCGGCGCCCGGTCGCGTTCACCGGCACCGGTGCGTGCGTCATGCAGTGGCGCCACCGTCCGTCGGTCGAATACTCGGACCAGAAGCGCTTGTCCTGCGCACCCCACGTCGCGAGTTCATGCGGCATCACGCTCTGCCAGCGATCGGTCGGGAACACCACCGGGAAGCGGTAGAGGCGCCGGCCCTCGCCGCGGTCCTCGCCATGGAGGTCGAGGATCTGCGTCGCCAGTTCGGGGTTCGGGAAGTCCTGGGCGCGCACGGTGAACCACGGTACGTTGTGTGGAACCAGCGGGCTCTTGAGCTCAGGGCAGGCCTCGGCCAGCGCACGCTCGATCTGGTCGAACGACTGGCCCCGGCTCAGGCCCTGGTCGTAGATTGCCTGTGCACGCGGCACCTCGGCGGCCCGGCGGGTCAGGACCTTGATGCCCGCGCGGATCTTGCCGCCCGTGGGCAGGCGAGGCGTTCCGTTCGTACCATGACCCAGCAGGGTGGGCAGAGCGACAGGCCCGCCGTGCAGCACGACGGCGGGCCGGGGACCGGGGGATGGAGAAGTGGCCATCGGCGTTCCTCGGTGGGCGTCGGGGGATTCCGACGAACCATCGTCCCGCCTCGACCCGTGCTTTCAACCCCGGTTGCTGCCCGGATGCCATGATGCGAATCGTCACGAACGCCATGGGCCTGCGCAGTCGCATCGCCCGAACCCGCCCCTTCCATGCAAGCCGAGTCGCCCTCAAGCCCAGAAGACAGCGCAGACAAGGACGACGAGCAACTGCGGCGGGTACTCGCCGCCTCCGAGGCCTTCGACGATGATCTGCTCGCACTGCTGCGAGCCGGCTGGAACACATCGTCCCGACGCTCGACCATCTGCCTGGCCTTCTGTCGTTCGGCGATCGAGCATGCGATCGCGCATCGGGTCCTGATCGAAGCCGGCCTGACGGGAACCGCACTCAGCCTGATCCGCCTGCAATTCGAGGCGGTTGTCCGTGCCGCCTGGGTGCTTCACGCTGCCAAGGAGGACTGGCTGGACAAGTTCTCCGCGGCGGTGCCGGACGGCGAACTCTCGGAACCCCAGATGGGGCCACCCATCCCCGCCATGATCGACGCCATCGGTGCGGTCGCCGGCCCGGCAGCCACCGAACTGAAGCGACTGCATGGCACGGTCAAGGTGATGCACTCGTTCGTGCACGGGGGCGTCCATCTGGTTGTCCACGCCCTTCGCGGCTACCCGGCAGGAAAGCTGACGTCCGTGCTGCAGAACCGCAACCTGCTCTCGCTGATGCTGGCCAACGTCATCGTGATCGTCAGTCAGGACCCCGGCCTGCGGGGTTCGGTCGGACGGTTGTCGGGCCTGCATGCGAACTGCATGCCGCCGCTCCAGCGGTGAGCCTCGTCGACGGGCCGGGCAGGACCGGCATGGCCTCGCCGGGCAACCAGAGCCAGGACCTGGCCCGGGCAGACTCGAATGCCCTTCGCTTGGCACCCTGTTCGGCCTCGCCCATGAAGCTGCTGACGACATGGAGGTCGACCGGCTCCGCGCCCACGTCCAGCAGGATGGCATTCGCGAACCCGGCCACCGATCGCGCGTCGTACCGCAGTGGCTTCACGAACCGCCTCCCCTGCGCCACCAGCGCTCGGACCAGCGGCGCCTCGTGCACACCCTCCAGCGGGATCCACTCCTCGCTGGTCAGCATGAGGCTGGCGAGGTCGATCTCGTAGGTGTGCTCCCGGCGTGCCCGGATCAGCGCCGCCAACATCAGACGCAGCCCTCGCCCTCCGTCCGAGTCGAGCGCCTCGAAGAGTGGCGCGAAGCCGCGCTGCACCCGCGCCCAGGTCCGCGCGTCTGCCAGCAAGGGGGCGTCCGGCATGTGGCGGATCCAGATGCGCGCGCCAGCGGGTGCCGACTCCCAGCCCTTGAACTCGCCCAGAACCACCACCAGCGGCTGACGCCCGTCGTGCGGCTGCAGTACCGACAGCCGGGCACGGCGCCGTTCGGCCTGCTCGGCCTTCGCGGTCTCGCTGAAGGCTTCCGGCACGTACAGCCGGTTCGACAGCGGCTCGCCCTTCACCTGGATGGCCTCGGCGGCCTGCATCAGGTACTTGTGAAGCACCGCCTGGTTGCGCTTGCCGGCCATCGCCGGCGACCAGCGGTTGAAGCCGGCCCGCTCGAACAGGAAGTGCATCAGCGCCCGCAGGCTCATCCGGCGACGGGTGCGGCCGACCTCGGACGGCTCCGCAAGCTCTCGGCTCACCCCCGCCCGCCCGGGCACACGCGCCCACGGGAAGTCCACGTGCAGTTCCACCCGTGACGGGTCCAGTTGAACGACGGCCTCGCCGACCAGTTCGCCCAGGCCTGACCTCGCGGGCCCTGGCTCGTAGCTCGGGCAAGCGGGGTGGTGCCGGTCCCCGGTCTCGGGCATGCGCTTGATCTGGTAGCAGCGATGGAAGGCGACGTACATCTCGACGCCGCCTGCCACGCACAGGCAGCGCGGCCGGCCCGGCGCCTCGTAGGCCTGAGCCAGCAGGTCCTGCAGCTGCGGGTCGTCGGCGTCGACCACTCGCCCACCCATCGCGAAGCGCTGTCCGTCCATCGCCGACTCCATCGCCGTATCAGCCTGTCAGCGCGCGCGCCGCATCACGTCAGCTCCTCGAGCACCTTGGCCAGCTCGGGTCGCGGCCTGGGCAGTTGCTCGCGCACGGCACTACGATCGGCGATGCCCAGCACCAGCCCGACCTGATCCTCGTCGGCGCCACGCTCGTACATCCGCGACATCAGGGTCAGCCGTGCCGACTGCGTGCACAGACCGGGTATGTCGGCTTGGCGGAAGATCTTGCGGTATGTCTCCAGCAGGGGACGGCAGACGTAGCGGTTCTGGCCTTCGCCGCCGTTCGGCGTGATCGGATAGACCTCGCCCTCGGCGCCCAGGAACAACGGGCCGAGCGGGTCCAGCCCGCGCCAGTGCTCGGCCTCGCCGAGGCCGTGGCCGGCACGGATGCGCTCGTCGAGGTAGGCGCCGAGCGCCTCGTCGAGACGCCGGTGGTTGAAGAACAGCGGCCGGTCCCTGCCGTTGATCGCGACATCGGCGCGCACCCTCGACTCCCGCCGCACGCTGCCGTCCTCCAGCAGGTAGTCGCCCACCGTCAGGCGCGCGACCTCCAGCGGGCGCAGGCCGGTCGCGAAGGGCAGGTAGTAGAGCGCCAGATCGTGCAGGGGCCGCGTCGACCGGCTGCGCACGCGGCGCGCCCCGAGGTCGACCTCGTCGAGCTTGAGCACTCGGGCTTCGCGTTGGGAGCTCACCTGCGCAGGATCGAAGTGCTCCAGCGCCTGCAGGATCGCGTCCCGGTGCGTGCGCAGGCGCTTCACGAAGGCGGCGCCGCTCTCCTGCAGGCCATCGACGCCCACCGCCTGCGTGAGCTGGACCGCCAGGCCTTTGATGCGCCGGTCGACGGCTGACCGCGACAGCCCCCATCGCTGTGCCACGATCGCAAAGGGATCGCCGTCGATCACTTCGCGCAGCATCTGAATCGTCTGCAATGTCTGCCGGCGATCGCCGGCGGTTTCCGGATCGTCTTCCATTGTTGTTACTCCCTGGACGACGGAATCACCGACGGACGCCGGCCAAACGCGGCTACGCGGTCGCGCCTCGCCAACCGCTTCCTCGATGTCGACGGCATGACCCCGGCACGGCCCGGGCACCTGCACGGCGTTCCAGCGTCTAACGCGCGACCGTGAGACCACCGTGTGACCAGTCGTTTCGCGACTGATACACGCCAGGCCCTGTCGCGTTCGCATCCAGGGCGACGCCTCGCCCCGCCGCGAAACAGCATCAATGTGCACGCGCCCGCGTGCCGGCGTGTTGCCGAGGCGTTACCGCGTGCAGCGCGATGCGTCCGACGCCTTTCGAGGTGTCTCATGACGCAACCCCCTGCTGCTCGATCCAGCGGCGGATGTCCTCGGCGCGCCAGACGGTCACGCGCTCGGACAGCTTCACCGGCTCCGGAAACGTGCGCGCATGCACGCGCCGCCACAAGGTGGACTTGGAGATGGGAACGAAGGACAGCACCTGCGGCTGGCGCAGAAAGCCGGTAACCGGCAGCGCAGCACTTGGCGCTGCGGCCGGGGAATCCGCCGACGGGGTGGCGGGAACAGAAACGCGGGGCATGATCGGCCTCTCATCGGCATGCAGCCGGCAAAGGTCATGACCTGCTCTGCGACGACGGCGCTCGGTCAGGAAACGCGCCAGCCGCCCGGGAACGCTCGACTCCTGGACCACCGCGGGCGTTCCGTTCGCGCGGTGGATGAAGATGCCTTCCGAAGAGGGCCCCTGCCGAGGGCCCTCTTCGGTGTGATTCGATCGCCACCCCCTTGGGGGTGCATGCCGGCCGCCATGCGGTGCGGGTCCGCGCGTTCGATGCCGCGGAGGGCCGAGTCCGGCACTGGGTGCGTTCGGTCGCCGAGCGGGGCAAGGCGGGACCGCCGGAACTGACCGGCACGCCGGAGGCAGCGTGCCGACGTTGGACGAGGCAGGTATCGACTGCGACGCCACCCGATGCGGGTGGAGGCCCGGGGCGATTCGCCCGTTGAACGGGTGATCGGCGCTACGGTGGCGCCGACTTGCCTCTGCGGGCAGCCCATGGCCTGGACACACGGTAGCGTCCGCACCGCTCAAGGGCAACACGCCCGCGCCGATTGCCCGCGCAAGCGTCGGTGGGTGCCGCCGCTTGGGAGAGACATCGGACGGCCTGCAATTCCACCGCCTACTCCGCCACCGCAGCGACTGCCGTTGGCGCAGGCAGCAACTCCACGTCGCGGCCCGCTGACGGAGGGGGGTCTGCGGGCCCGTCCGGTGCACTGGTCGTCGAATCGACGGCTCCGCCGACGGCGGCACCGTGCGCATCGTCAGGATCTTTGGCATCGTCGGGCGACGTGGCGCGGGCATCGAGCGCGTTCATGCGCCGCCGCAGGCCCGTCGCAAAGCTGCGCGCACCATTGGCGATGTCGCGCACCTGGCGCTTGAGCCCCGCACGCTGCGTGTCCACCGCCTGCGCCGACACCACCTCGTGGATCTCCAGCGTCTGCAGCAGCGGCATCAGCTGGTCGAGCTTGACCAGCACCTCCAGGAATCGGCGGCTGATCGACGACAGCACGCGCACGTCCACGTCCAGCGGCACCGTGTCGTAGGACGCCAGGCTGGTTATGCCATGGGCCTTGAACAGCGCCTCGGCGCCATCGATGGCCTCGTTCAGGCTGGCGGTGGCGGCATCGATCCTGCCGCGCAGCGCCGTCTCGATCCTGCCGATGTCGTCGTGGTCGAGCCGGGTGCGGGCGATGACCGAGATGAAATGCATGTTCAGCTGCAGGGTGTTGAACATGCGCACGAACATGCGCTTGCCCTCGGCACTGCTGAACCGCGTGGCGATCTTGAGGCTGGCCGCCTCGACACGTCGGAAGTCGACCTTGGCTTCGCGGGCCAGGATGCGGGCGTTGGCGCCGCCCTGGTCCACCTTCACGATCTCGACATTGGCCATGCCCGCGGCTCCTTGTGTTGACAACGGGGTCGACAACGGGGTCGGTCGCATCTTCCGAACGTGCACGACCCTTTGCCACGCGAAAGCCCCGGCACCTCGGGGCGCTTTCGCGATCAGTTGCGTGGCGACGGGCATCGGCCCATTGACCGGGCGGAACCGGCAACCTACCTTTGCGCCATGCAGCAGCTGGCCCTGCATCCAGACTCGGCAAGCCTTGGAGATCTCCTGAACTGATCCCCGCGTGGGTGCCCGTGCAGGTCGCACAGGCACCCGTGGGGACGATCGAATCGCGGTGATGCACGCCCCACCGATGGGGGACACCCGTTGCGGTGTCGCTCCGTCGGGTGCACCTGTGCATCGCCGTGCCGAGGACCGCGCAAGCGGTCAGGCACGCCGGGGCATTTGCCTCAGGCCGGGCCTTCGAGGCAAGGGCTGCGAACCGGTGCCGAGCGCATCCGCTCGATCGCCGCACCGACCGCGCCCTTGCCTCCCGGGCTCGTCCTGACTTTGCCGATGTCCCCCCGATCGGACGCTGACACCGATCACCGCGCTCGCGCGCGTCACTGAACCCTGTCAGCCCTGGAGTTCCAGGCCCAGGCCGTAAGGCGGCCGACGCCACATCACCCAACCGTCACCCGCATGGGGGCCCACGCCCCCGCCACGGGGTGCACGTGGTCTCCCTCCGCATCCAAGGAGTCCACGATGCACAGCACCACCGCCTGCCGTCAGGCCGGCGCCCCTGTCGGCTCGCCACACACGGCAAGCCTCGACGCAAACCGAGCCCGACTTGGCTCGACGACGACCCCGTTCGTCATCGACGCCCCGTTCGACACCCCGGCCGGCCTGGATCTTCAGCACGATCCCGGCGCAGACAGCACCGACAGCGCCACCGGCGCACCGGGCGGCACCAGCGAAGAGTGGGTGGAGGAGTGGAGCGAGGACGACATCGTCCTGCTGCACTGGCGCCTGCTGCAGGAGATCCGGCACCTGGCCGATCCGGCCACGCCGCTGGAGGAGAAGTTCGACACCCTGCGCTGGGTGTTCACCGAACGCGAAAAGGACGGCCTGCCGTTCTCGTTCGTGAACTGCCTGCGCGTGGTCGGGTGCAGCCCGCTGTCGCCGATCCCGTACTGCGGGCTCATCGACGCCGAGGAGGTCCGCGAGCGCATCCGCCTTGGGCTGAGGCCCTGGCTGCACGCGACGCTGGCCCGCTACCCCGACTGGGTGCGCGAGGCCGTGGCGACCCACCCCGAGTGGGTCGAGGCCCGGCTGACCCGCAATCCCCAGTGGATCAACGAGCAGCTCAAGCAGATGTCCGTGCAGGGCGACCTGTTCGCGTGATCACGCCCACCCCGGGAGCCGTGCCTCGGGCCGCGCCGACCGATCCGGTCAGGCCGCGGCGGCACGCGCCCATCCGTTCGAAGGAACTCACCATGCTCACGTTCAAGGAAGCCCTCTGCCTGCTGGCGATCGTCATCGCCTACGGCATCACCGGGCGCATGGACTACGAAGACGCCCTGCTGATGGAGCAAGTCCGGCCGCAGGTCGGCGCCGACTGCATCCATCCGCTCGAAGGCGACAACACCCTCCCGGAAGGGGGACCCACCGGGCACCCGCCGGTGGTCCGCCCCATCGAGGGCGCCCGTCCGGAGGCGCCCTGCGTCCCGGACGCCGCGTCGGACCAGCCCATGCGGCTGACCCGGCACTGAGGGGAGCCGCCATGCACACCGATGCACGCCTGGTTCCCGGCCGCGTGCGCCTGCTGTCCGTGCAGGCGCCCGAGGACATCGAGTACCTCGTCAAGGAAAGCGAAGTGCTGACCGGTCGGTCCGGCCGCACCTTCGTCATCGCCGGTGCCGACCGTCTCGTCTACCGCGTCCACTGGCAGCCGCTCACCGAGTCCGGTGGCCATGCCGCCGGGCCGGTGGTCGAGCGCCTCGGCCACGACGGCGAGGTCCTGAGTCGCCAGCACCTGCAGCTCTGGGAGTTCCTGGAGCACAGCCTCGTCGAGGCGCAGGCCGCCGGCCAGTTGTTCACCCCTCCGGTCCGCACGACGCCCTGATGGGCACCGATCCGCGCTGACCGGCCCACACACCCCGGCGGGTGCATCCCGCCAGGGGTGCGCCCGCCGGTTCTTCCCCCGATCGGGATGCCCCCGAAGGAGTCAACGATGAAGATCCAAGTCCGAATCAACGAAGAAGGCGCGCTGCGCAACCAGCGCCATGCCTTCAGCAACCGGTTCACCCTGGTGACCGAGCTGCTGCAGAACGCGCGCCGTGCCGGCGCCCGCCTGATCCGGATCGACCACGATCCGCAGGCACAAATCCTGTCCGTGCAGGACGATGGCCACGGCCTGGACGACTTCCAGAAGCTGCTCAGCTTCCACGAGTCGGGCTGGGACGCCGACACCTGCACGCAGGAGCGCCCCTTCGGCGTCGGGTTCTCGAAGTGCCTGTACGCCGCCTCGCGCTGCGTGGTGGCCTCGGGCCGGCGCCGCGTCGACATCGATACCGCGGCCGCACTGGCCAGGGCGCTGGTCGAGGTCGAGGAGTGTGTCGAGGGTGACGCGGTGGCCGGCACCCGGGTCGAGCTGCACGGCGTCGACCTGCCGGACCTCGCGCAGCAAATCGAGGAACTGTGCGCCGGGTTTCCGGTGCCGGTGTGGTTCAACGGCGAGCCGCTCAAGCGCGCCATGGCCGAGGCTAACCTCGCCACCCAGGCCAGCGCCATCGGCGCCGTGCACCTGGCCGGTACGCGCGATGGCCGCTACACCCACGACACCTGGGTGTTCCTGCAGGGCTTCTGCGTGCTGCGGCCGGCCTGGTCCACACGCGAGGACGTGAACGTCGTGCACCTGGACTCGCGCCAGTTCATGGCGCGCCTGCCGGACCGCGACCGCCTGATCGACGAGGACGTGCAGCGCCAGCGCATCGACACCGAGCTGAAGGCCTGCTGGCGCCGCACGCTGGAGATCGCCAAGGCCGAGCTGCCGCCGCGGTACTTCATCGACACCTACTACGGCGTCATGCGCGGCTGGGGACATCTCGATCTGCTCAACGACCTCTCCACCCTGCCGGCCGAGCTGTGCAGCCTGGTGTCGGGCTACCCGGTGCAGGTGGAGCATGGCGAGCGCCGCCATCTTACGCCGGTGCCGACCGCACCCTCGCGCGAGGCCATCGAGTCGGGTGCCGTGCAGCTGGTGGCGCTGGACGACGTGGGCGACGACAACGCGCCACGCTGGATGATGGCCCGCGCCCGCGGGTGGCTGGTGTTCGACTGGATCGGCGTGCATGCCGACCACTGGGTGATGCGCCACGTCCGCTTCCTCGAGGAAGAGAGTCAGCGCGTGACGCCGATGGGCGAGAAGCTGCGCACCGCGCTGGAGGGTCGCTGGGTCTGGCCCACGGTCATCCTCTGCGAGAAGGTGCGCGTGCGCGTCGGCGACGACGAGGCACTGGTCAGCGACGCTGGGATCTGCCACGACGGCAACCTGTACATCCCCGACGGAGAGACGTCGGGCGCGCCGGTGGAACAGCTGTCCTCGTTCACCGATGAGCACGACCAGTTCCTGGATGCCGACCGCGACGCCGACCGTGAGGCGCTGGCCGACCTGCTGCGCCTGCTGCGGGCGGTGGACCCGGTGCAGACGCTGGACTCGCTGCTGCAGTCCCTGCGGCTGGGCAAGTACCCGCTGCTGCACGGCAAGACCTTCCAGCTGACGGTGGGCGTGGGTCTCGCGCCCGGGCACACCGTCGATCTGGTCGACCACACAGCCGCAGGCGGAGGAGCCCATGCAGGACGCTGACTACGCGGCCCGCATCGACGCCGTGAAGCAGCGCGCGCACGGCCGCTGGAGCGAGGTGCTGGCTGCGGCCGGCGTCGAGGAGCACATCCTCAGACACCGCAACGGGCCCTGCCCGTCCTGCGGCGGGACCGATCGCTTCCAGTACACCGACAAGTTCGGCGAGGGCAACTACCACTGCCGTCAATGCGGCCCGGGTGGCGGCTTCAAGCTGCTGCAGGCCGTGCGGGGCGTGGACTTCCACGCCGCCCTGTGCGAGGTGGAACGCTGCCTGGGCGTGTTGCCGGCGGCGGCGGCCCGCGAAGCCGGTGCCCCAGCGGCACCGGGGGAGCGCATGCGCCGGCTGGTGCAGCGCATCTGGGACGAGGCGCGACCGGTGCTGACCGGCGACGAAGTCGACCGCTACCTGCGCGGGCGCGGGCTGGCCCTGCATCGGCATCCGCCGGTGCTGCGGTTTCACCCGTCGCTCGGCTACTTCGAGAAGGGTGCGGACGGCAAGTCGCGGCAGATCGCGGCCTACCCGGCCATGCTGGCGCTGATCCAGGCGCCGGATGGTCAGGCCGTGACGCTGCACCGGACCTACCTGCGCGACGGCCGAAAGCTCGACGCCGCCGACGCGAAGAAGGTGCTCTCTGCCGGCATCCACGGCGCCGCCGTGCGCCTGTTCGATGCCGGCGCGAAGCTCGCGCTGTGCGAAGGCATCGAGACCGCCTTGGCGGTGCACCTGGCCACCGGCAAGCCCGTGTGGGCCGGCATCAGCGCAGGCAACCTGGAGAAGCTCTGGGTGCCGGACACCGTGAGCGAGGTCTGCATCTATGCGGACAACGACGCCGGTGGCGACTTCGCCGGCCAGTGCTTCGCCTACGCGCTCGCGCGGCGGTTGAAGCGGGAGGAGAGGACCACCGGCCCCCGCCAGGTGCGGGTGTTCGTGCCGCGCCATGCGGGCACGGACTGGGCCGATGTGTGGTGCCAGCGTGCGATCGGCCCCGACAAGGGCCGGCGCGATGCGGATGCATCGAGGGCGGCCGAACAAGCCTCGAACAACCGGGTGGCCCTCGGTGGCTGAGTCAGAGGTCATGGAGCTTGGGGTGCGGCGAGCCACGGCGGGCCGCACCCGCTTTTTCAGCGGCACTGGACGGGTCGGCGCATGCCCTGCGCCAAGACCTGCCGGTGCCGGCGAAAAGGTCAGGCGCTGTCGGCCATGCGGTCGACGCGCGCTCCTCATCGTTTCCCGACTGGTAGCTGCCAGACCAGGTGACGCCCCACGGCGCCACAAAGGCAGCCCTGGAGATCCCGCGCGACCGATGGCGACACCCGTGTCACCGAAATCGTGCCCCTGTCTCGCCGATGCATCGCCCATCCACCCAGGACGCGCTGCACGCGGCGAGTTGTTGTCGTCAACCCACTGCGGGGACCCGTGCCCCGACGTGGGCCGTGCCGTCCCCGCTTCTCACCCACCCAACCTCGATTGGAGAGAGTCATGAAGAGCGGACGTACCCTTGTGAGCCTGGCCCAGGAACTGGAGCGCCAGCTGCACTCGAAGAAGGACCTGATCGTGCCGTCGCAGCTGGTGCACCACAGCACCGGCGACGATGGCCAGACGCACATCATCGTCAACGAAGCCGGCAATCCGGTGCGCTACGGCGTCACGCCGCTGGCGCGCCGCCAGCTGGCCGACAAGCTGAAGATCCCGCACGCTTACTTCGAGCGCATGCGCGAGGAGCAACCGGTGCTGCTGGACCGCAACGTCAACACCTGGCTGCAAAGCGAGGACGATCGGCGCATGCTGCGCACCCTGGACGGCCAGGTGCGCGCCGTGCTGTCGGACCGTTATCGCCGGCTCGACAACTTCGACCTCGCCGAGAGCGTGCTGCCCATCCTGCAGCAGCTGCCCGACGTACGCTTCGAGTCGGTCGAGCTGACCGAGACGCGCATGTACCTGAAGTGCATCACCTCGCGCCTGACCTACGAGATGGCGCCGGGCGACGTGGTGCAGGCCGGCGTGGTGATCTCGAACTCCGAGGTCGGCCAGGGCACGCTGTCGGTGCAGCCGCTGCTGTACCGGCTGGTCTGCCGCAATGGCCTGATCGCGGCCGACCGGTCGCTGCGCAAGACGCACGTGGGCCGCTCGCTCGGCACCGAGGACGAGGGCCTGCAGGTCTACCAGGACGACACCCTGCGTGCCGACGACAAGGCCTTCTTCCTGAAGGTGCGCGACGTGGTGCAGGCGGCGGTGTCGGAGGCGAGCTTCCGGCAGACGGCGCAGAAGCTGCAGAAGACGCTGAAGATCCCCCTCGTCGGCGACCCGGTGAAGACGGTCGAGGTGCTGGCCCAGCGCTACACGCTCAACGATGTCGAGCGCTCGGGCGTGCTGCGGCACCTGATCACCGAGGGCGAGCTCTCGGGCTACGGGCTGGTCAATGCGGTGACGCACTACAGCCAGGAGATCGACGACTACGACCGCGCCACGGAGTTCGAGGCGCTGGGCGGCAAGCTGATCGAGCTCGGCACCGCCGAGTGGAAGGGCCTGGCCGAAGCGATCTGAGCACGGCCTGAGCAGGCAGTCCGGCACGTCGGCGATCGGGGGCAACCCCGTTCGCCGACCGGGTCGGTGCCAACGTTGCACGACGCCCCGACAAGGGCGTCGTTCACGCCGCACATCGCTTCATGCGGGGGCGCTCACGCATTCGCCGGAATTCGCCAGGGCTTGCGAGTGGCAATTCGGTAAGCAGATGCACAGGCCCGCGCCGGCCATTGAAGTCGACCTGTCGCCCACCCTATGCTGGCCGCACAGCGCCGGAACCATTCCTTCAGCCACCGCAACACGACCCGCATCCACCGACCAACCCCTCCACCCTGCCCTGCACGGGCTCGTGGTCCCCACGCGAGGACGCACCATGAACCAGGTCCAGCTCTCCGATGTGCAGATCGCCAACCTGACCCTGCTGCTCACCATCCGCGACGGCATCCTCCACGACCGCATGGCTGCGTGCTGCCGCTTCGCGCTCGACGCGACCCAGGCCGAGCGGCTCGGCACCATGAGCGTCCAGCAGCTGATGGCCATCGTGGCCAACCTGGGCGACGCCACGCTCTTCCCGCCGCGCCGCGACCTGGTCAGTCTGCTCGACACACCGCTGCCGCTGGTGCGACCGCTGGCCGCGGTCCACGCCCCCCGCCATGTGACGGCCAGTTCGGCCGCCTGACGCTCAGTTGCCGGGTCATTGGCCATGCAGTCGCGGGTCGATCGCCAGCTGCGCGCCCTGGCGCTGGCCAAGGCCTGTGCGGCCTGCGGTGCACGCGTGCGCACCATCGGTCATCTGACGGGCCTGCCGCCCCGCGAGGCGCTGCGCCTGCTCTTCCCGGACCGCATGGCCGTGCCTCGGGGTCGCTCGCCAGACTCCCCAGAGTGGTACCACGGCGCCAACCTGCTCCACCGCGCCGAGGCCTCGATCGTCGTGGCCCTGTACCGCCGTCTGCGAGACGCCGACTTCCCTGCGGGCGAAGCGCTCGTCGGCGCCTACCGCCACTACGTCGGCATCTGCCAGTCGCCGCACCGCATCAGCTTCGACCGCGCCTTCGATCTGGCCGCGCACACGGACGGCCTGTGGCTCACCGATACTAGGAGCTTCTCGCTCGTCACCTGCCCGACCTGCCATAGCGAGTTCCTGGCGGCCTACGGCTCCGTGGCCCGCTCGAACGACCACTGCCCGTTCTGCAAGCTGGTACAGCGATATGGGACGGACGCGCGGGTGCAGGGGGCGTTTCCGGTGCAGCCGCTGGCTACGCCGAGCGCGGAGCAGTTGGGGATGCTTGTGCTGCTGCAGCTATAAGCCGGCCCCTTGAACCAGCACCCTGCTACACCTTTGGCAGGCCAGCATGTGCCGTGAGCCTCGGATCTGAAACCGCTGACGCGCAGCCACTGGCTCGTAGTCGGCGATACAGCGTGAGCGGCCATCCGTTACCAAGGGCCGTAAAGGCGGTCTCAGGCACCTTACTGCCGTTCAAACGTCGGCGGGTGCACCCTGCCGTCCCCCACCAATAAGCCGCTAGCGTTGACTCTGAGTCGGCAGCAGGCGATCAGTCCTCTGCGGGATAGGGCGGCCAGAAGCTTGAACCACGCGGAAGGCAGAGCAGCGTCAGCACACTGTCGTACTGATCAGCACTCACCTTCATCTCGCGAAGCTGCACCTGCGACTCGGCGAACCTGAACCAGACGGAAGCCCCGATCGTCGCGCCCGCGCGCTCGTGGCGAACGTCTGCGTCGGCCGCAAGGGAACCGCTGGGCACCTCAATCGTTGACGAGCGCGTCTTGAAGAACGCACCGGCCTTCATCGCCGGCTCGCTCGACCATGCCCAGTCAATGAATCCGTCCTTGCTCATGACTAGAACGGCCTTCTCGTCGGTGTAGCTCAGCCATTTGAGGATGGCCGCGGTCAGCGAGACGCCATAGCGCTCGGCGCATCGGCCGAGCACGTCGAGATCAACATTGCCGACCGCCTGCGCGCGGTAGTCGTCCAGCGGCATTAGCAGATAGGAGGCGAACAGGTCAGCCTGCCCTTCCATGTCGGTTTCGTCCTGGCTCCAATCCAGCATGTCGGCCGGGCTGCACTCGAACGAATCGCGCTTCAGGCGGTGCAGGATGTAGTGCCCGAGCTCGTGGGCCATCGTGAAGCGAATGCGGCCCGGTGACGTGAGCGTCTGGTTGTAGAGCAGGAGCCACCTGGATCGATCGTCATCGGGGAACAGCGCGCCCTCGAACTTCTTGATCGGGGCGGCCTGGACCTCGGTAATCGGGTCCTTCCAGCCGAAGATGTCAGCCGCTCCAAGCGCCAACTGTCGGACGTCGACCGGGAAGCGCTGCAGGCCGTGCGCGTTGCTGAACGTTTCGGCGATTCGCACCAGCCGGGTGGCAGCGCGCTGCGGCGTCCAGACCTCGGGCTTCACGACTTCTTGAACGTGTTGAGGATCTTGCGCAGTTGCTCCTTGGCATCGGCGTCCAGCTTCTGGTAGCCGCGGAAGAACGCCTCGTCGAGATGGCGCTCCTCCGGACCACGGGCATCTTCTTCCAGAAAGTAGCTGGTTGACACGCCCAGTGCGTCACCAAGCGCGGTCAGCTTCTCTGCCGACGGCCGCTGGGACTCCCGGTTTTCGAGTTCCCAGAGGTAGCTTTTGCTCAGCCCCGCCTGCTCGGCAAGCTTCTCCAGGGTGAGTCCTCGTTCCTTGCGCAGGTCGCGCAACTTCTCGCCAAGGCGCGTGGGCATGGCAAATCTCCTGGGCTACGGGTTGGACTCCGAAGGTACCACGGTTCCGAACTTTTTCTTTGACAAGAGCGTCAAGTCGTGCAACACTTCGCGTGTTCACGATTCCGAACTTTTTTCCCGGGAAACGCCATATGGGAGTTCTCCGGCCTGTCAACCCACCCCGCCCATCGGAGCCCTATGTCGAGAGCCCACATCGATCAGCGCGACATCGTCCGATTCGCGGAGGAAAAGGTCAACCTGCCCAAGGACAAGGCCGACGAGTACCGCGCGCAGGTTCGCCGCCTGCGCGAGAAGCTTGAGGGCTACCTGGGCGAGCACCCCGACTTCGCCCTGCGCAAGATGCTGCTGTCCGGCAGCCTGGCCAAGGGCACTGCGCTGCGCTCGCTCAACGACATCGACGTGGCCGTGTACATCACCGGCTCCGATGCGCCGCACGATCTGCGCGGCCTGCTGGACTACCTCGCCGAGCGGCTGCGCAAGGCGTATCCCAACTTCCGCCCCGACCAAGTCAAGCCCCAGACCTACTCCGTGACAGTGTCCTTCCAGGGCAGCGGACTGGACGTCGACGTGGTGCCGGTGCTGTACGCGGGTGACCCCGAGTGGCGCGGCAACCTCGTCAGCCAAGAAGACGGCTCGTTCCTCGAGACCAGCATCCCGCTGCACCTTGAGTTCACGCGCAAGCGCAAGCGCAAGCAGGAGACGCACTTCGCGCAGGTCGTGCGGCTGGTGAAGTTCTGGGCCCGGCGCATGAAGCAGGAGCGCGACGGCTTCCGCTTCAAGTCCTTCATGATCGAGATGATCCTGGCCAAGCTGTGCGACGACGGCGTCGACTTCTCCGACTACCCCGAGGCGCTGCAGTCGTTCTTCACCTACATCGGGCGCAGCAACCTGCGCGAGCGCATCGTCTTTACGGATCACTACCCCGCGTCCGACGCGGCGAAGGTCAAGGACCCGGTGCAAATCTTCGACCCGATCAACTGCAACAACAATGTGGCGCGGCTGTACATCGAGGCGCAGGCCGAGGCGATCGTCGAGGCCGCGCTCGACGCTGGTGACGCCATCGATGCGGCGCTCGCCGCTCCCACCAAGCAGCTGACCGTCTACTACTGGCAGAAGGTCTTCGGCAGCGCATTCCAGGGTTGAACAAGAACATGAGCACCAGCTACACCACCAGCACCGCCAACACCTTCACGGTGGTGCATGCGCGCGACATGGCGGCCAAGGTGTCGACCGATCTCAAGCGCATGCAGCGCCTGTACGGCCTGCCCTCCGACGCTGATATCGCGGCCTACGAGTCTGAGGTCGTGGAGTTGCTCCGGCGCGGTTACCTCGGCACCGCCTTCTACGGCTTCCGTCGCGACGGCAAGTGGATCGAGCCCACTTTGCGCTATACGGCACACGAGCTTGCGGCCGGGGACGTCAACGATGATCCCGGCCGCGTCCGCCCAGGCCAGGATGTGGCAGGAGCCACCTTCTACAGCTATCTCACCTACAGCAGCGCATGGGATCGCTTGACCCCGGCCGAGCAGGCTCAGGTCAAGCAAGCACTGCCTATTCAGCGCGTAGGGGCGGCGCTGCCCGCGGTGCACAACGGCTACTTCGCCGACGACAAAACGTATTCCGCCGGTGGCCGCTCGCTCGCCCGCGCCAGCGTCAGGAGCTACGCATGAGCCAGCCCAACACCAACGCCCTGTTCGACCGCTCGATCACGCTGCCCGACTCGGACGCGCGGGACCGGCTGGCCCGACTGGTCGGCATGGAAGACAAGATCAAACGCCTGACCAACATTCTGAGCGTGTTGATCAACCCCCACGGACTGCAGAAATGGCAGAAGGACCACCACCCCGAGGCGCCGCGGCTGATCGATTCGGTCCTGCGCCGCCCGCCCCTGGTGGTCCTGAGCGGCGACGTCGGCTCGGGCAAGACCGAGCTGGCCGAGACAATCGGCGACCCGGTCGCGCGCCAGGAGGACATCGACATCACGCTGCTGCCGATGAGCCTGTCATCGCGCGGCCAGGGCCGCGTCGGCGAGATGACCCAACTCGTCACGGCCGCCTTCGAGCACGCCTACGCGGAGGCCAGCAAGTTGAAGTCGGCCAAGGGTACGGCACGCGGTGGTGTGATCCTGCTCGTCGACGAGGCCGACGCGCTGGCGCAGTCGCGCGAGACCGAGCAGATGCACCACGAGGACCGTGCGGGCGTGAACGCGTTCATCCGCGGCATCGACCGAATGGCCAGCGGCAGGCTGCCCGCGGCCGTGATCATGTGCACCAACCGGCTGAGCGCCCTGGACCCCGCCGTACGCCGCCGCGCGGCCGACGTGCTCACCTTCACGCGTCCGACCGATGACCAGCGGCGCGACGTGCTCGAACGCTGGCTCGGTGACGTGGGGCTCAAGAAGGCCGACATCGACGCCCTGGTCGCGGCCACGGGGCCCCAGGCGGGGCGGGCCTACGGGTTCACGTTCTCTGACCTAGCGCAGAGGCTGCTGCCGACCATCATCCTGGACGCATACCCCGCAGGCCCAATCAACGCCGCGCAGGCGATCGCGCTGGCGCGCGGCATCGAGCCGACGCCACCCTTCAACAACGCGTAGGCTGGCGCCGCCTGGCGATAACCGATGACCCAAGCCGTTGCCACCGTCAGAGACGGGCATGCCTACCAAGCTCGACAGTTCTGGTTGAAGGCGATTCGCCTGCTCGACCCTGCCGGCTCGATCGTGAAGGTCGGGTTCGAGAGTGGCCCCAAGGGATTCGACGACGTCTGGGTCGAATACGCACCCGGCAAGGGCCGCAATGACCACCACGGCGTGCCGCTGCTGCGCGAGCACATGCAGTGCAAGTGGCATGTCGCCAGCGGCGACTTCGGGTACGAGGACCTGACCAGTCCCGACTTTATCAACGCCAGTTCGGTCTCCCTGCTCCAGCGCGCCCTGGATGCCCAGCGCACGCATGCACCGGCCGGTACCGGTTCCCGCTTCCGGCTTGTGACGAACTGGCATCTGCGGCGTGGCGATCCGCTACGCACGATGGTGCACCAGCGCCACGGCTTCCTGCGGCCGGATCGCCTGTTCGATGGCACCGGCGACGGCAGCGCCGCCGGCAAGGTGCGCAAGATCTGGCGTGACCACCTGGGTGTCGACGACGCCCAGCTGCGCACCCTGGTCCGCACGCTGGGGCTCAGCACCGACACGCAGTCACTCCTCGACTTGCGCGACAACCTGGATCTGCTGCTCGAACTGCGCGGCATGCGGCGCGTGCCCGACAACGAGGAAACCTGCTGGTACGACGACCTGACCTACCAGTGGTTGGCCGCGGGCCGCATCGAGTTCGACCGCGACTCGTTTCGCGACGCCTGCCAGCAACAGAAGCTGTTCGAGGCAGCGCCCAGGACGCACGTGGTCTTCGGCGTCAAGTCGTTCGAGCACCCGGTCGACAGCCTGGAAGACCGCTGTGTCGCGGTGCTCGATCTGGTCCACTACTTCAACGACCGCCCGATCAGGAACCAGGCGGACTGGGTGGCCTCGCTCTACCCGGACCTGCGGTCGTTTCTGCTCGCGGCCGCCGGCGCCAACGAGCATCTGCGGCTGATCCTGGACACGCATGCCACGCTGGCGTTCGCGGCAGGCGCAGTACTCAACATTAAGTCGGGCCGCCACGTCGAGCTGGAGCAACGCGTGCTGCATCGCGTGATCTGGCGCGCCGGCGACACGTCGCGCGACCTCACCTGGCCCGGCTGGGACTTCACGCTCGAACAGGTCGCCACGCCGGGCGCCGACGTGGCCGTCGGCGTCTGCCTGACGCACGATGTGGGGCCTGCAGTCATGCGCCATCTGGCGGCCGCGTTGCCCGGCGTCGGCCGCCTTCTTCTCGCCAGCCCCCAAGGCGGTGCCAACAGCCGCGCCGTGATGAGCGGCCAGCATGCCTTCGACCTTGCCGAATCATTGGCGCAGCGCATCAACACCGAGCGACAGCCGGGAAGCCGAGTGCACCTGTTCATTGCGGCGCCCAACGCCTTCACCTTCTTCCTTGGCCAGCGTCAACCGAGCATGGGCTCGGTCACGCTATACGAGTTCGACTTTGAGGGGCAAAACGGCGGCGGCTATGCGCCCTCGATTTCGCTTCCGATCATGTCTGCCCTTGGGGGGTCGTGAGTCAGATGCAGCTTCTTGTTGACGCCGCCCATTTGGAGCTGCTGAAGCCGCTCTTCGTTTGTACAACTTGAAGGTCGCTTTTTCCGAGTGGGCTGATGCCCGTGGTCGGACCGCGTCAACCGTCCGCGCCCGGTCAAGGGTCAGTCAGATTGCCCTGCGTGTCCCAGCGCTCTGGTGAAGCAATCGATCGCAGAGTTCGTCCGCTGCCGGAGTGCCCCGCGCTGCTGGCCTCGATAACCCGCGACCAGACCGCACCTTTCGCCGTTCACGCCCCCGCCTTTGGCATCAGCATGGCCGCAGCACTCGTCTGCACCCGCCATGCAGTCCCCAGCCTCCCACGCCGCGTTCCCGGCCACCGACCCGGGATTCGCCGCCCTGCCTGTCCCTGACCTGCTCGCGTCGGCAGACGACCTCGTCAGCCGCATCCGCCTGTGCTTCGGCCTGTCCCGTGACACCTTCGACGCGGAGGTGCAACCGCTGCTGCAGCGCTATGCCAGCTACGTCCACCTGCTGCCGGCCACTGCCGACAACTACTTCAGCTCACCTGCCGGTCTGCTGAACCTGGGGCTGGAGGTCGCGTTCTACAGCCTGCAAGGCACCGACGCGCACATCTTCTCCGGACGGTCGACGATTTCGGCGCGCCGCCAGCTTGAACCGCGCTGGCGCCTGGCCACCTTCATCGGTGGCCTGTGTTGCGAACTGCACCGGGTGCTCAGCCACCTGATCGTGACCGACGAGGCGGGCGGCGAGTGGCCGCAGTTCCTCGTCCCCCTGGGCGACTGGCTGTCATCGCGCAGTGCCACTCGCTACTTCGTTCGCTGGCGGCCGAACGCCACCGAGTCGCGCGGCTTGGGCGTGTTCGCGCTTCCCTTGGTCGTCCCTGGAGCCACGCTCCAGTACCTGGCGCAGGACAACAGCGTCATCGTCCCGCACCTCCTGTCTAGCATCAGCGGGCATCCGGTCTACCGTGACCACAACGTCCTCGACGCGCTCGTACGTC
Organism: Comamonadaceae bacterium; assembly: GCA_027484575.1. Lineage (GTDB taxonomy): Bacteria > Pseudomonadota > Gammaproteobacteria > Burkholderiales > Burkholderiaceae_C > Ramlibacter. Next base: position 36,866 of record JAIXSQ010000004.1, on the reverse strand, counting down.
GTTCGCTTGCGCTGGTGATCGACCGGAACCTGCAGGCCAACGCCGATCGCTACGGCGTGCCGCAGTTCGGCTCGCACCTCGAGCGCTACCTGGTCGACGCGATGCGCCGGCTGGCATCCAGCAGCCCGAGCTGGTTCCCGAACCGAGAGAAGTCGCGATCCTGGCTGGGGCCCGACGGGCTGTTCCTTCTGTGGCCGCAGGCGGCCCACGATGTTCAGGCGCTGTTGGAGGCCGATCAGTTGGCCGGTATCCCCAAGGCGCCTGAGACGATGCTCGACCTGCTGCTGGAGGCCGGAGTCTTCGTGCGGCAGCCGGACGGCGCCTCGACCTGGTTCGTCCTGCCGCCGGAGCTGAAAACCGCTGCGGAGGCGGTGAAGCTGGCATCGCCGGCGATCCTGCTGCATGGCGTCGCGCCGCCGGCCGAGCCACTGGCCATCTCGTTGGTCTGCCCACCTGGCGCCACGCGGACCACCCAGAAGGCGCGAACGCCTGCACCGGCGCCAGCCCCCGCACCGCCGCCCGGCACCCAGTTCTCATTGCTCGACGCCACCGAGGTGGCCACATCATCGACAGCTCGCACATCCCCGCCGCCGCCGGTCTCACAGACCCCGGCACCGCCCCCTGCTGCCGTTTCCGACCTGGCAGTCCCGTCGCCGCCCCCTCCGCCCTCTCCGCCGCCGGCCGCGGCGCCGACCTTCAAGCTGAACGCACCCATGCGCCTGAACCCGGCCGTGCGCGATGCCCTCGCGGCCATCGTCGGCACCCTCAACGGGCCGGGCAGCGCAGCAGCCGCCGCACCCATCGCGGCCGGCCTGTTCGTGCCGCTGGCTGAACTGGAGGTCCGTGGCGTGCAGCCTGCGCTGGCGAGTCGGGCGCTGGCCGATGTCGGCCTGCTGGTGCATGCAGGGCGGGATGGCCCGGCCACGGCCACGGCCAACTTCCGCGGCGAACCGACCATCGGGCTCGTCATCGCCCCAGCTTGCATCGAAGGTTTCGACCCTGCCGCCTTCGAACCGGCCGCGCACGAGGTGCCCTGACATGCTGATGCGCCGCTACGAGATGCCCTGGCGGCGCGCCTACGAGGTGTACGCCGCCGCCGTCTGGGCATCCGCCCTGCTGTTCTTCGCAGTCACTGGCGGACTGTGCCTCCTCCCGCGTCAGCTCGCACTCCCGCTCGCCGCTTTCTGCCTGGCGATGGGCGTCCTGCGGCTGGCGCAGGGCGTTCACACCCTGGTGCTGCGCGCCTCGCTCTCCGGCCGCGGCATCCAGGTGCTGAGCACACGGGCCGTCGCCCGCTGGACGGAGAAGCCTGACGCGGTGTTCCTGGGCTTCGGCTTCGAGTGGCGGCCCGTCCACTCGCAGCGCCTCTACGAACTGGCCAAGGTCGACTACCGCGAGTTCACCGTCTCGCCCCGCCTGCTGCAGGTGCTGGGCTACGACGCACGCCCGCAACCTGATGCCGAGATCGGCCTGCCCTACATCCATGGCGTTGAGCCTCGCGAGGTGCCCCTGCACCGGCCGCTGCAGAACTTCGAAGGCGGCACCTTGCTGGTGGGCACCACCCAGTCCGGCAAGGGCGTGGCGCTGGCCAACCTGGTGACGCAGGCCGTGCGCCGGGGCGACGTGGTCATCGTCATCGACCCCAAGAACAGCCGCCGCCTGAAGCGCGTCACGCAGCGCGCCTGCGAGGACTGGCGCGACCCCGACACCTTCCTCGAGTTCCACCCCGCCTTCCCTGAAGCCGGCGTGCGCCTGGACTTCACCTTCAACTGGCAGAAGCCCACAGAGATTGCCTCGCGGATCCAGTCGATCATGCCGCCGGACACGGCGGGCGCCTTCTCCGCCTTCGGCTGGGATGCCGTCAACGTGGTCGTGCAGGGACTGGTAGAACTGGAGGAGCGGCCGAACCTGGTCAAGCTCACCAAGTACATCGAGGGCGGCATCGAGCCCGTGCTGGAAGCGACGCTGCGCCGCTTCTACGAGCGGCTGCTCGGCGCCGGCTGGCGCGACCAGCCGGAGATGAAGAAGCTGCTGCACGACGCCCACCGCGGCAACATGAAGCGCCCGTCGGAGGCTGCCAGTGCGGACCTGCTGGCCCTGGTCGCCTTCTACGAACACCACGTCCCGCAGTCGCAGCGCAACAAGGTGCTCGACGCCCAGGTGCGCACCTTCCGCCACAACCGCGAGCACTACCAGAAGATCACGGCCAACCTGCTGCCGGTGCTCTCGATGCTGACCTCCGGCGACCTCGGCCACAGCCTGTCGCCCGACCCCTTCGACGCTGGCGATGCCAGGCCGATCATGAACTTCGAGAAGATCGAGCGCGCCGGCCACGTGCTGTACATGTGCCTGGACTCCCTGCCCGACCCATCGGTGGCCACCGCCATCGGCGCGCTGGCCCTGGCCGACCTGGCCGCTCGCGCAGGCATGCGCTACAACCTGGGCGGCTACCGGCGCATCTCGCTCTTCGTGGACGAAGTGTCGAACGTCATCAACCAGCCGCTGATCGAGATCCTGAACAAGGGTGCCGAGGGTGGCATCTTCACCACCTGCGCGATGCAGACGCTGGCCGACCTGGCCAGGCGGCTGGGCAGCGAAGACGCGGCGCGCATGGCGCTGGGCAACCTGAACAACCTGATCGCGCTGCGATCCAAGGATCGGCCGACACAGGACTTCGTGGTCGAGACCTTCGGCAAGACCGCGATCCACTCGGTGCGCGTGGGCCTGAGCAGCGGCGCCGACGCGCACCTGGGCGACTTCTCGTCGAGCTACTCGACGCAACTCACCGAGAGCTTCGAGGAGATGGTGCCGGCCGACGTGCTGGGCAAGCTGCCCAACCTGCAGTACTTCGCCTCGGTGTCGGGCGGGCGGATCATCAAGGGGCGGTTTCCGATCCTCGACCCGGATGCGGATGAGCCCACAGCAACACGTGCGGCGCCAACGAAGGCGATCCGGACTCCAGCTGCGATGACGGGGCATGCGTCGTGATCCGCGTCGTCACCATCGCCGCGCTGCTGTGCCTGCTGGTGCTGGTGCTCTACCTACCCTCGGCGCATCCGCCGGAACGGTTTCTGGAGCAGATTCGAAGCGAGCACCAGGCGATGGAAGAGTTCTGGGGCGAGGTGCCCGCGCTGCGGATCCTCGATCGAGCGCTGGGCCTTCAGGGTGCGGCACGCGAGGCCACGCCCATTCCCCCGACCGCCACCGCGTCGGCGGCCAGCAGTGTGGACGGCGCCGTGGCGCGGGAGATGGCTTCCGTCAACCAGCGGCTATTCGGGAACAGCTACTTCCGTGCGATCGATGCACTGGTCCTCCTGGCCGCCTTTCGTGCTTCCACCATGGTCGAGTGGCTGCCATGGTTGGTGGTGGCCGCGTTGGCGGCCTTGATCGACGGCGGCATCGTGCGGCTGATCAAGGCCAAGGAGTTCAGGCACCACGACCCCGAGCTCTTTGCGCTGTTCGCAGGCTTGGCCATCACCTCTGCGTGCGCGGCTATCGTGGCGCTTGTCATTCCTGTGACGATGCCGCCGCTGCTGATACCCGTCGTGCCTGTTGGTGTCGCGACGCTGGCTGCGCTGGCGCTGGCCAACTTCCACCGCCGGGCTTAGTCCCGCGGCTTGACGACGACCATCGTCCTCCAAGTCCGCAGATCCTCACGCGCCCGCTTGAAGCCGACCCACACCCCCTGCTGGTCGTACCCTCGCTGAGCCATCTCTTCACGCGCGAGGCGATTGAGGTCCAGTTCCCCTAGTGCGACAGCGACCAGTACACGAACGGGTGCCGCCTGGATGAAATGGAGTTCGTCGACTGAGAATCTTCCAGTTGTGTAGGACATCGAGTGCTCTCCCGTTGAGAACAGTCTCGATGCAAGTCATCGTTCATCAACCCCTCTCGCTCGTTGGTTCACGTTCACCGGCTTGCTTCGGCGCGCCTTCGAGCAAACTCATACTCCATGGCATCCCAGTAGGGCAAGTAGCGATCAAGCAATTCCGAAGGACGTAGGATCTCCACACCCAATCCGCGGACCTTGTCTCGATGCCGCCAAAATGTTCGGCGGTCAGTCGTCAGGATCACAGGAACATTTGCAACCAACGCCTCTGTGACGACGGCACGGTCGCCTACATCCTGCAGGAACGAAAGTGGACCACGCTCGTCGCAAATCTCTTCAACCTTGGTCACGCCGAGGGCGCGCAGGATGAGCGGTGAGACCCGAGCCCCACGTCTCGACAGGAGAAGGCCCTTAGCAATTCCGGGGAACGAGTCACAGTGCCACTCCTCTTGGTGTCCGGACAGAAACGAGAGCAGTTGGCGCAGCCGTTGGCCCTTTTCGCTTTGCAGCACACTCGCTTCGTCAACTGCGGCATTGCAGATGAGCCACGGGTATGACCCGTAGTGCTCGAACTGCTTGTACAGCGTTCCAAGGTCGATCAGGTCAGCGGCCAGATCCTTGCCGAAGCGACCCTCCAGTTCCGCAACCGCTTTATCGTCCCAATCGACGCCCTGCTCGGCACCCTCCAGTTTCCGATCCACCCAATCCAAGTTCTGCAAAACAGAGGTGTCAAGCAACTGTGGCTCCGGCGGACACAGCGCTTCTTCGATGAAGCTGAGCCGACGCCCAGGGTGGGGCTCATTCCGAAGTCGGCTGCGCAGTGCGCTCGGCAGGCGAGCTTCGAGGCGGTCGACAAGCGCACGCGACGTTTCATCCTGAGCCATCGTCGTCCTGCCACCTAAGCTTCTGGCCTCAACGGGGCGACTTGGATGCGCCGAGCCCGGGATGAACTCCGATCCCTGAAATATCCGTCACCCTTGCCCTTCAGTGCAGTCAAGGCTTCCGGTTCCATGTGGACATTCGGAGCGTTCTTCTTCGCCTCCTTGATGTCCATCGGCTTGAGCACCAGCCACGTAGCTGCGTTCGCCTTCACCTCCGACCCGAAGTGGTCGCTCATCTGAGATGCCAGGATCATGCCGAGGCCAAACTTTCGCGCTTCGGTGAACAACTGATTCAGGATTCGATCCGGTGAATCTGGATCGCCTCCGCCGGTGCTCAAAATCTTCGCCTCGTCGATGATGACAAAGAGTCGGAAGCGCTGCCGATCATCAACTGGCTGCACGGGGATTGGTCCCATGAGTTTCAGCACCCGGAATATCTTTCTGAGCATCGTCTCCGCTGCGATATAGCGCACCTCATCAGTGAGTTTGCTGAGGTCCAAGCGTACATTCGACGACAGAACTTCCTCGATCGAAACATGCTCGGCGCGCTGGAAGATCGGGTGTTCGAAGATCTCCTGAATGGCGGCGAGGCAGCCTTCAATGGCCGAGCGCTGTCCCTTGCGAGCATCGTCCTCCGCCCAGTCAGATAGGATGTGCTCGACATCGCCGAAGGTCGGAGGCTGGTTCCGCCATGTCGTCGAGTCAGCGTCGTTGAATCCCCTGTCCTGGTAGGCCTGTTCGATGGCGTCGCGCAGGATGGCGTTCTGACGGTGACCGAGCGCCGGCACCGCGTTGCGGATCATGTCCCGGATCACTTTCCGCTGGTCGTACAGCCCCGTCTCCTCCGCACTTCGCGAGTCAAGTTCCATCGGGTTCACCCCAACGCTGCTCGCCGTTCCCGAAGACAGCAGGACAGAACGAAGTCCGGGGAACTTGACGTCACCATGGAAATCGAGGACAAGCACCGGCACACCATAGTCAGCGATGCCCTTGCCCAAGACCTTCAGCGTCTCGGTCTTTCCGGAGCCAGAGGACCCAAGGACCAAGAGAAACCCGTTCGGCTGCCGACCCGGCGCCCAGGACACCGGGCTCTTGACGTTGATCTCCTCGCCGAGGGGGACTTCGAGCGAGACTGCTACGCCGGACTTTGCAGAGGCGCCTTGGTCAGCGGACGCATCTACAACTGCACCGCCATCCTTTGGCGGCGTCGGCCTGTCGGCAGACGCGAGGACCGCCTCGCCGCCATCATATCTATCGCCTTTCGAATCAGGATCGCCACGCGCGGCGGACGGGCGAGACAGAAGTTGAAACGCGACGGCAGGCTCAATCGCCATCGTCCCATTGCCGTCAGTTTGCTTCGGGACGCCGGACAGCAGTTGCACGTCATCCCTCTGGACCCTCGTCGCGGAGAGCACGAGTCCAACGTCGGTAGCTGCCAGCGTGTTGATCTCGATCGGGATTCCGTCGACGGTCTGCACGGTCACCGGATCGATCGTGGCCACGCTGACGAGTTGCACGTGCACGATGCGCCCCGTCAAGCGGACTTTGATCGAGCCGTTGAACAGGTCCTGCAAGAGCACATGCCAGCGCTCGATGTACTTCGGGTCGAGATCGCGAAGTAGCGCGGTGTACAAATGCTCCTTGATGACCTCGCGCCGCGGTTTGGCCAACGGTGAAAGGTTCACACCACCAAAGACCTCGGCAAGCGCATGAAGTGTTGCCAGCACCTGGTCGACGGCGTGGCCGGTGACAACCTTTCCGCTAATCGTGTAGGGCACGTTCTCGTCGTGGGTCTTTACCTCGATCACGTCGATGATGAGTTCACCACCCTCCTCACGCAGGCCCAACAGATCCGCTTTCTCATTGGAGTGCCCGCCAGCGCTGAGCCACCGCCGCGCGTTCTGCGTGTCCAAACTGACCGCAAGGCCGCTAGGGTCGCGCCGTCGATACCAGCGCATCGCGATCAGTTTGCCGAGCGCCCCCTTGACGTGCTTGCTCTTGTCACCACCCACCAAGCCAAGGATGCCGTTGGGTTCCATGGCGACCAGGTCCCGCACGAGTTCCTCTAGCGTAGCCGGATTCGCCTCAAAGTGCGTCTTGCGCAGTTGCTGATCGAGCCGTCTCACGAACGGGCTGAGATCGCGACCGAAGGTCGTGATCTGGCGGGCATTCTCGAACCGCCGGTCGATAACATCGGCGTCGCCCAATCGAGGAATGAGGACTCGGTGAGGATCGGCGATGACGGTCCATGTGCTGACCTCGGACAGTTGGTCAAGCCAGTTTTTCACCGAGGCAACTTGCGGCTGGTGCGTTGCAGTGTTCTGCCGCAGATCACGGTGAACGAGCGTCGCGGTAGCGAAATACGTCGCGAACACCTCCTCTTCCGCGACCGGAACGATCGTGATTTGCTTCTTGAGCTTGTTGTAGCGGTACTCGCAACACGGCATCCAAGGACTGAGATCGTGCATGCCAGCGCGTGCGACAAGGTTTGTCTTAACCTCAAACGGATCGAAGACGACTGTGAGATGTGCGGGAAGTCGACTCGCCTCTTCGATGACATCGGGCCACTTCTTGATGTCCGGAATCACGGACAGACTGATGAGGCCAAGTTCCTGTCCCGCACGGATTCGGTCCTTCAACTGGTCGTCTATATCCTCGAACTCAGTTGTCCAACCGCGCGTGTCGTCCGACGTGTAGCGGAAACGGAAGTGGACGCCCCAGAACGTGTCTTCCGCCGTGGGGTTGTCGAGGTCCAGGGCATCCAACACAGACTCGAGGAATCGTCCCGGACGCGGCGCGTTGACAAGCAGCACCTGCAGGCCCGGCCGAGCGAACGGGCGGAGATGAGACAGCAGTGTCGCCAATGTCTGGATGGTCTTCAAGCCGTCGGGTTCCAGAACGCCCCGCGGTGCTTCCTTGAACAGCGGTAGATGCGCGATCGCGCCGGCATGTCCCAACAGCGCAGTCTGATTGCCGAGTGACTCGATTTGCGGCAGTAACAGTACGCGCAGCAATTGCAGATCTTCGGCTGTGGCCGCGATCAGGGTACGTCGCTCGGCTTCTGAGAGTCGTCCTCCTAGCGCCTGGAGATCACGAACGATCGCGACGCTCCTCCACAGGTTGAGCGGGTGCACCGGGGAAAGCAGAACCTCGGTGACCCCATCCCGGCGGTAGACATACAGTTCCATCGCCAACAACCAGTTGATGAGCCTCTCGGCCTCGTCGTTGGCCTGGGCGTACATCTCCTGGTAGGCGAGTTGCAACTGACGAAGCAGGTGGTCGTACGCCTCCAGATACTCAGTCGCAGCTTGCAACGCGCCGGGGCGACCCGCGAGCACAGCCACCGGCGACACGGTGAGGTCCGCGAGATGTTCGAGCAACCGGCCTCTTGCACTTGCCAGTTTCTCGGCGTGCTCAACACAGACCGCTGGCGCAAGGTCTGCTTCGACAAACTGCATCAGCAGCGCCTTGAAGTGCACGAGCAGGAAGGGTTGCCAAGACTTGAACGCAGGTACTTCGGTCAGTGCATCAAGGCGATCGGACTCGATCTCTATCACGCCACCCCATTCGGTAGCGGTAGAGCGCGATCTCGCCAACGCGATGACATTCGCGTTGACGCTCACCACCGGCTCGTTCGCCGCGGGCGCCTGATCGGACGTGCCTTCGCCTCCGGCAAGCGGCTCGTCGTCGCTGATGCTTTGACTGTTTTCCGCTTGGTCGGCGACGATCGAGACACGCTCGGCGATGTCGGCCAGTTGTTCGCTCCGATCGCCATCGAGCAAAAGGTCCGCAACGCGCGCTTCAACGGCGACCCTTCGGCCATCCGAAGAACCTCCGCCCAATGTGCCGCCAGCCTGTGCCGACGATGGCACCTTGCCCTTCCACAGAACCAGGACGTCCGCAAGTTCGATGTCCCTCAGGTCGAGTTCGCCTGTGTTGCTCTGATTGATCGCCTTGAGGCGTTTGCGGATTCCGTTGAACCGAGCCTTTTCTTTGCCCGAAAGATGGCGGCAGAAAGTCGCCATGCGGTCCCAATCCTCCGGAGTGGCGTTGCTCACAACGTTCAAGGTGTCGGCATTCCACCGCAGCCGTTTCACGAGACGACCCTCGGTCTGTTCCTCGGCCAACAGCGAATCGGGGAAGAGGCCGACCGCGTGCAGCGCTTTGGGCGCACGCACCGACCGCTCCAAGGCACTGAAACCTTGCAACGTCGTAGCGAAATTGACGAGGGCCTGCAGGGACAACGCCGCGCCGCGCGGGGATTTAAGCGCATCCCACAGCGATCGCAGTTTCAGCACCTCGGCCTTGTCGCGTTGTTCGTCGCAGAGCCTGGTGATGAGACTGTGCTCGCCGAGGGACCGGAACTCCTTCAGCGACGCCTGCTTGCTCAGAGGTCCGTTCGCGACAACGACAATGGTCTTCAACTTCTTGTTTCGCCACTTGACCGCCATCTCCTCTTCCGAAGAAACGAACTCGGCGAATCTTGGGTAGATCGCCTGAAACGTAGCGATGTCATCTGACTCCCCTACGAGGGAGATGCGCAAGCGACCTCTTGCCCGCTCAAGTACGTCTGGCAACAAAGCCAGGAAGTGCTGCTTGTCGAAGACCGCGACGTCTTGGGCGATGACACCAAAGTCGCCACTCTGATATGCAGACTCAAACTCAGCCAAGAGCAACTCGGCTACACGGCGCTTGACCACTGCAAATGCTTCACTCATGGATCGCCTCCAGCAGGCCGACAACCGCAACGCTATCTGCCAATCGCCGAGCGAGCCCAAGCGACTCAAGCCGGGTCAAAAACCGGTCACTGTTCTCGCTCAATGCCCGCGGAGGGACCGGGACGCCGACTTGGGACAGTTCGGAAGCATCCTCGACGCGACCGCCGACTACGATCCCCCACCGCTGCCGCAAGTGGTCGAGGAAGTCGCGATACTCGACCGGCGGCGTAGTCACGTCGATTGTCGATGCGACCAGCACCTCCAGCGTCCGGTCAGCTGGGTTGAGTCGCTTGTGTGGATTCTTCTGGATGGGATACAGATAGCCTGAGCGAATGCCGAGCATTCGGAGGTAACCATCAAGACCGCGTCGTTGCGATCCTTCGGCTTGCCGGATCAGTTCATCAGCAACCTCATGTCTCACCTCTTCGGGATCCTCGACGTCATTGGCAATTTCGTCGATTCGCCTCGCAAGTGCGTTGCCAGGTTCCAGCGGCGGCAAGCCGGCGTTTTCGAGCAACCGGTTCAGGGCTGCGAGCGGCATCTCGGGCCAATTCAGCGCCTGCGCAGTGAGCAGATCATTCACAACCGACGCCATGTAGCTGCTGGCATCTCCGAGTAGGTGCGCAACACAGCGCGTGCTTCCTTGGGCGATCGGCGAATTCTGGTCATTGGAGGCGTCCAGCAACAGGATCCGTTCGCGGGCGCCGGCGCGCTCATGCGCGCGGGTCGCCGCATGGGCGAACAACGACAACGCAGCCAAGAGCACGATGCGCTGAAGACTCGAAATGGGGTTCGGCTGGAGTTCCTTTTCGTATGCACAGAGGCAGTTCGCAGCATCTCGCAGCCGCAGTTCGACCACTGAGTACTTGATGCCCTCCTCGTTCATCGGAACTGCGGCGCGCGGCCGGGTCTTGTCAACAAGTGGCGCGAGCAACGCCGATAGATCATCCATCTGGGCAGGATCCTTGGTCGGCGAACTAAGGTCGGCGAGAAGGTCGAGGATTGGCAACCTCGCTCCCGTATGCCCACCCCAGAGCATGTGGATGAACGCACCGGCTCCGTCGTCCGAGGGATCACCCGTCACGGTCAGCGCCGTGGGCGATGAGAACGATGAAAACTCTGGCGATGTACCGAAAGCCGCTCCGTCGGCGCCCAGCAACGTCCGGATGAGCGGCAAGACCTTAGTCATCAACGGCGATGTTCTCAGGTCCGCCGCTTGTCCCAGCGCACCCCATCGATCACGCTGGCTGTCGATCATCGATCGCACCGCGGCGACGCGCTTGTCGAGGCTGTTTCGCGCCAGTGTCCCTTCGAACAACTGCTGAAGGACCGACATGCGACCGACCACGCGGTGTTCACTCCTCATCAGTGCGTTGGCAATGTGAACCGGCTTGATCTTGGTCTCCATGACCTTGTAGCCGTGCCGCTTCTGCAGTTCTTCGGTGAGCGCCTTACGAAGTTGTTTGCTCATGGTCTTAGTTCGCCGAGTCGTAACGCTTGTTGACAAGGTCCACCACGACCGTCGTGCGCAGTTCACTCTGAGGATCGACAACGTCGATGGTGCGGACGTCGGAACTCTTGTCGCCATGCTTGTTCAACGTGTCGTTGAACTGTCCAAGGCGTCGGCTGATCTCGCTCTGGCCGTCCGAGATGGACCCGTGGAGCAGGCCCGCCAACAGTTCAGGATCGACTACCAGCCCAAATCTCGGGCCATCCACGGACGCAAGCAGCAGATGCCCGACGGGCTGTTCGCCAAAGGCATTGCGCAGAACCGCCGACAACTCAGGCTTGTAAAGGCGCAACCGGTTCCGGTTCACCATGAGCCCGGACACCATCGCCTGGCTCCGCGAACGGGGGTGATACGAGAGTTTGGTCCAAAGCCGAAGCGCGTCACCCTTCGCCTCACCGCCCCGGTTCCACCAATGGTTGATCAGCGTGATGAGTTTGCTCAGGCGAATAGCCATCGGACTGGAGGTATCCTGCAAGTCCTTGAAGAGCGAATTGGCCTCCGAGAAGTCCACCAGTTGGCCATCTCGGTGCTCGAAGTACCAACGCCGCTTCAACGCCGTGAACGCGTCGGACATGTTGCGTTGCTCCCTTTCGCCAACCTCGTCGAGGTTGCGCTGCAAGGCTGGCGCCAGTTCATTTCCGACGAATGCTTCCGGTTCGAAGATTCCGCGCCACAACTGTTCGTCGATTTGGGCGTTCGTCTGCTTCATGGGGTCTATTCCACGTGACAGCAGGTCGAAGATCGTCCCCTCACCTTCAAAGGCATTCCAGTAGTACCGCGCTTCCTCGCTTGTTCCCAGTTCCTTCAATTCTGCGCATGTCTTGCCTGCGAACAAGGTGTACGAAACGAACGCGAGCGCCTCGCGGAAGGTCACCTTTGCGCCCGTCTTGCCTACTGTGGTCAGCAGTCGGATCATTCGCTCGCGTGGCCCCGGCGACCTCAGCATCCCGCGGTTGTAGGTCACCGCGCAGTTCGGTCTGGCGGGGCATGCCATGCACCCCTGATACCACTGGTCGTCTGTAAGCTTGTCAACGATTGATGCGGTGAGTTCGTGCGAAAGCACTCGACGATGACTCAGGTCGAGAATCACCGTCTCGCCGATCTGGGACTTCCAGTTCTCGGCATCATCTGCCTGATCTGCTTCGAGCGGGCGGTATCGCACAAGGCGCAGCAACTGTGACCGAATCTCTTCCAACCAAGGGTGCGTCTTGCGATGAGCGCGGACCAAGTCCACGAGCGGCCCCTCGTTGATCGCAATGCAGAAAGGTTTTCCCGCCTCTCGCGCCTGCTGCCATTGAGTGACGATGTCCAGCGATGTCATCTCGCTCGCATCGGTGATGACCTCGGCGTCCTTCAATTCCTTGCGCATCAGCGAGATCGCATGGGTTTTGCCGTCGCCCGCGTTGCCAGTCACCACTACGGACGCACCGTTGCGCACCGCCTTGCGCACCACGTTGTCCAGATTGGTCTTGATGTTGAGTTCTTTGAGCCGTGCCGGACTCACGTGATCGCTGATGCCGCTCTCGTTACGGTAGAGAAGCCGGATGAACTGAAGTCGCTCATCTTCCTGCATGTCACTTTGCATATCGTTCCCCACTCCGGTCGTCCTTCTGGGCAGCACAGATCGTTGCGCTCCGGCCTCAATCGGCCGTACAGGTATCAATCGGGACACCCTCTCCGAGAGCGGAGAGGAGGATGCAACGGCGTCCAGCGCCGGCTTATGGTCCAGGCGCGATGCGAGCCATCGAGTCACCCAGTGACGAGCGATCTCGCGCTCCGCATCCGCTGAAGTTGGGTCGATCGCGTACGCAGGTTGATCATCGACGCCCAGCAGGACCCGGGTCAGATTGCTCACCAACTGCACGCCGTAAATGATGCGCGGCGAACCGTGCTGCAGCAGGTTGGTCTGGTTGAGGCCCAGCCCGGCGAAGCCCTCACGCAACAACCGCAACTTCGGACTCTGTCCTTCACCAAAGACAAAGTTGACATTGCGAAAACCACTTGCGACCTCCGCAATTTCGGCCAGCCCTTGCTCGGTTTCGACGGACAGGTTGGGCGAACCGAAGCCTTCCGTCCGGCCAATCTGGCGGTACTCGATCGTTGCCTGCTGCCCCGCAACCGTTCTCGCCGGCAACTTCACACGGTTGTATTGGGAGGAGTGATCCGTATAGAGACTTGTCGTGCCGAGGAACGCCAAGTGCGGCTCTTTGCTGATCGGTCGTCCCGCCATCTGACTGGCAATCACACTGACCATTCCACCGTAGCGCTCGGTGTAGTCATTGACCACGCGTGGACTGGCCATCATGAGGCAGACCAACTTGCCGCCGAGCAGATGGCTGTATGGCGCGACAGCGCCACACACGGTGAGTTCCATCATGCTCGTCGCCGAGTACCGCTTCTTCAATTGCTTCAGAACCGTGTTCAGGGCCCAGGAGCCGTGATCGGTGGCGGCGAGATCGGACAAGGAAGAGTGCCAAGTGGCAATGGTGCGGTATGCGCGCAGAATCTCCCGAGCGGCGCGCGCCCGCTTCGCCCGGTACAGGGGAATCTTTGTGAGTTGAAGGAGTCGCTCCGGCGTGAGGTCCTCGTACTTCCTCGCGACCGCGTCGTCGTCGCCCTTGAGTGCCTCTTCGCGGTCCCGGCTAGCGTCTTGCTCAATGACAGCCAAGCGGCTCAACGTTTCATCGTCCACGCAGTGATCAATGCGTCGATCGACCGGTAGATCGTCCCTGTAGATCTGCTCAAAGTCCTCCTCGAGTCGGCACCTGAATGCGCGCAGCAGTTCCGCTTCGGTAACCTCGCCGCGCGCGCACACATCAAGAAGACCACCCAACGTCCAACCGAGTTCCGTGTCGCGAGGGGTCAGTTGCATGACCGTATTGCCCAGTGCCGCGATACCCATCACCGGGTGGTTCGGCTGCGCACCGTCCCGCACGAGATAGAAGAGATTGCGCCCAGGCGTCGATCGGTAGCGCGTGCTCCAGCTGTGCCGAAAGTAGCGCCAGATGTCAATCAAGCGTTGGTTCGTAAACTCGTCGCGCTCTTCACTGACTAGTTGAAGGTATGGCTGACAAACGCGTTCGAGCATCGCGGCGCGCAAGGGCCGTGGGACAGCGGCGATCGGCCGCAGTTGTTCCGCAAGGCGACGACCGTCCGCGATGAGTTCGGTCATCGGCTTGCACGATGAGTACTTTGACGGCCGCTCTACGCCGTACAGGAAACGGCGGTTCGAGTCCTCGCGCAGTTGGTCGTCCCGTCCAAAGAGCAATTGTTGCCGAGTGAGCGCCTTGCGTTGGACTGGATCCAGAGGTCTTGGGGGGCGGACGTAGACATGGTGGGGCGTGGCGTGAACATCCCAGCCCATGTTGAGCAAGTCGCGGATCAATGATGCGGCCACGCGGGCCTTGAGGGCGTGCAGCGTCTGCCCACTGTTCTCTTGCGAGAACACTGACAGCCTGGCCACGGCCTCGTCTCGAGGCAACTTAGCCAAGCTGCGAATCATGGCGTAGGTCGACCCGTCATCGCCGATGCTCGGATTGAACAGGCGCCAATCTTCGCCTGAAGGAGTCGGTTGCGACTTTTCAGCTACCCCCAGCTTCCCTGGCGACGTTACGGTGAATTCCAAGTTCTTCTTCTCTGATTCAGTCTGCTTGCCGACGCGGCTATCGAAGCGTTGCGGCCATCCGCAACCATATGCAGATGGTCGACAAACAAGCGCATACGGTATGCCGTCTAGGACCGAGCGGCTTACGTTGCCGTTCCAACACCTAAGCTTTCGCTCGCCGTTTCGTGGCACGCGCTAGTGCCGAATCGACTTCGATGCCTGACTTCTTGCAGAAGTCGAAGAGGAGCTTCTCAACGAGATTGGTCTGCGATCGCTGCTCGCGTTCTGCCGCCAATTCAAGTGCTCGTTTGAACTGCGGTGTCACCCGAAAGCTGACTGGTATCCGCTTGCAGTCCATTTTTGCTCCTACATGCTTCGCTGAGGACGTATAGTACATCGCTTTACAAAGCGGCCTAGCAGGGTTGCATGGGACTTCGACGAGTCACTCACTTGCGCTCTGCACCGCTAGTAAGCAGACGTTCTACCGGCCCATCGAAGGCTGCAGGCCATTTCAGTCCGCGTAAGTCGATCTTCCGGAAGATGAGGCTGGCGTCCTTTCGACGATGTCTAGGTCGGCCAAGTGTCGAAACCCCCCTCGCAAACGCGCCATTCCGCGGCGCCGCGGCAGCGGCCGGCTCCTACCCTTTCGGTCACGCGCTCGACAGAGCACGGCCTTCAGATCCTGAAGCCACCGAATGAGGACCGCGCCATGTACTCTGCATTGCCCGCTGCCCGCTGCGACGTCGCCATCCAGCCTGGCCAGGCCGGCTCCGGCACCAACGACAGCGAACACCCGGAGACCATCGAGACCCGGCTCTGGCTCGAGGAGCACGACTGGCTGTTCACGGTACTGCGCAGCGAGGGCAACGTGTCGCCGACCTTCCGCTTCCCGGACCTCATCAGCGCCTGCGTGTCGCTGGTCTTCCTGCACGATGACGCGCCGGCGCGGATCTTCGACTTCCTGGGCACGCAGCTGGTGCTGCGCCCGCCGCTGACGCCCAGACGCCGCGAGTCGATGTGGCGCCCGCAGTACGAGCTGCTGCTGGCCGTGCAGCGCTCGCCGGCCAACCGCCACCCCAACCCCAAGTTTCAGCTCGACCAGCTGACCACGGCCTGCGTGGCCCTGTGCCGCCAGCACGAGGGCGCCGACACGCTGGTGCTGCGCCAGGCCCGGCTGAACATGGCAGACCGAGCCGCGCGCGGGCGCCCGCCCCGCCCCGGATGAGGCGAGAGGTGACGACGCGGTGGTGCTGGGGCTTCGTCCCACATGCGCCGCAGGTCACCTGCCCGTAGACCCGCTCAATACCCGCTCCACACCCGCTTCCGACCCTGACCGGTTCGCCGGTCCGCACCCGTCGCTCGACGTCCCGCACTCGGCCACGCCTGGCCGACAGGAACGTCGTCGCCTTGTCCACCAAGACGTCACGGGTCGATCCATGCAGGTGCCGCTGTTGTTCTCCGCGCGCAAGTCGTTGACCAGGCCGATGCCAGGACCCTGGCTGCTGGCAGCGCTCGCCACCGGCTGGGCGCCGTTGCAGGCCCAGGCCTGCTGGGAGCAGGCGGCGCAGCGCTATGGGCTGTCGCCCCACCTGCTGGTCGCGATGGCGCGTGTCGAGTCCAACCTCGACCCACGCGCCGTCAACCGATCGCATCTGCAGCGCACGGGCTCCTACGACATCGGGCTCATGCAGATCAACAGCTCCCACCTTCCCAAGCTGGCGCGGCATGGCATCAGCGAGGCACAGCTCTACGACCCTTGCACGAACATCCACGTCGGCGCGTGGCTGCTGGCCGACGCGTTCGCTCGGCACGGTGCCTCCTGGAACGCCGTCGGCGCCTACAACGCCGCCTGCAGCCAGCTCAAGGGCGAGGCCTGTACGGCGGCGCGTGCCAGCTACGCCTGGAAGGTCTACCGCCGGCTGCCTTCCGCCGGCGGCGAGGCTTCCCGTACCGTCGCGGCGAGCCCGCAGCGACCTGTGCACGCGGCGCAACTGGCGCCCATCCTCCTGGCGGCGAGGGTGGCGCAATGACGCGACATCCGCTTCGGCTCTTGGCCGTGCCTGTGCTGGCAGTGACGGTCGTTGGCGCCGCGTCGTCGTGCAGCGCACCCCGAACTGGCGCCCTTCCTTCACCGCCAGAGGCCGCTCAACCGTCCGCCACTTCGGGGCGCGCCGCAGATGGGCTGGCTATCGCTCAGCTGGACCACGGCCGCCAGGCTCGGTTCGCCACGTGCGCGCTGCCCGCCTGCCCCGTCGTCACGCCGAAAACGCTCGCCGTCGATCCGCCGCGTGCAGCAGCGGCTGAAGCGCGAGCTGACTCCACCCCGGGCTCGGATGCGGTCATTGCACAGTCGCTGAGCCCCGGTGAGACCTTGGTGATCGCCGGACCCCAAGCACCGCTGCCCCCAGCGCAGCGAACCGCGATCGGGCCCGAGGACGCGGGCGAACCGCTGGTGTCCGAGATCGTCGTGAGCTTTCCGTTCGGCAGCGCAATGCTCACGGCCGCCGCCCGCGCCTCGATCGATGCCGCGGCCTCGGGCGTCGGTATCCGGCGCATCGACATCCAGGGCCGCACCGACAACGTCGGACCTCCGGCTGCCAACGACCTGTTGGCCCGCCAGCGCGCGGCAGCGGTCGCGCAGTACCTGCGGGCGCGCCACCCGCACCTGGCTGGCGCGGCGGTGAATGTCGATGGACGCGGCGTCTGCTGCTACGCCACGGAGAACGACACCCCGGAAGGCCGTGCGCGCAACCGGCGGGTCGAGATCGCCTTCGAGCGTGTTCCCACCGACCTGTAGTGCGCCTGCAGTTGCCCGAACCTCATCTACCCACCTGACCCTACCCGCACTGACCTGCACCCTGGCCCCAACCCGCTGATCACCCCCACCCGACCCGACCGCCACCGCCATCCACCTTCGTCTCCCAGCCCTGAATCTTCGGAGGAATCCCATGAACACCGCTCTCGCCTCTGTGCATCCCGCCCGTGCCACGGGCTCCCTCACAACCGACGGCGTCGACGACCCCGGTACGGCCAACTTCGCCGGCAGCCGCCGCTCGAAGCGCCCGCTGTCGCCGGCCTCGCTCTTCGTGCCGATGGCGCTCGGCCTGTGCGTCGCCTTTCCCGGCTACGCCCTCGACCTGGTCGCCTTCACCGGCATCACCGGCCCGCTCACCTCGGCGCTGACGCAGATCGCCAGCCTGGGTCCGGGCATCAAGGCCCTGGTCGGCTTCGTGGGCTTCGTGGTCGCGCTGATCTCGCTGGCTGCGCTGCGCAACTTCGGCCCGGTGCTGTTCTATGTCGGGCTGGCCATCTTTGCCGCGGTCGGCCTCGTGATCGCGGGCGCGATCATGGGTGCGGTGATCTGACGCGCGCGCAGCCGACGAGCAGGAGGCCCGCATGCACGCCGACACCTACATCCCGCGCCGCCTGGACGACCAGTGGAAGATCGGCTTCTGGGACGTCGACATCGCCGCGCCCCTGCTCTTCGGGCTGTTCATGGGCTACATGTCCGGCTCGAAGTTCTCCTTCGCGCTGTGCCTGGCTGCCGGCGCCCTCACCTCGCGCGCCATCGCCCGCATCAAGGCCGACAAGCACCCGGCCTTTGCGGTGCACTGGCTGTACTGGCACCTGCCCACCAGCCCGTTGACGGCGATGCGCGCCACGCCGCCGTCGCACATCCGGCGCATGGTCGGCTGACTCGAAGGTCATCGCCATGGACTTCGAACGCCTGAACGGGGACATCAAGGAGATGCGCCGCCGCAACCGCGGCCTGGCGCTCACCGTGGGCCTGCTGGCCGCCGCGCATGTGCTGGCCTTGGTGGTGATCCTCAACCTGCTCGGCACGGTACGCACCGTCGTCGTGCCGCCGTCCATCAACAAGTCCTTCTGGGTCTCGCGCGACAAGGCCAGCGGCGAGTACCTCGAGCAGATGGGCGCCTTCATCGCCTGGCTGGTGCTGGACGTGACGCCGGCCTCCATCGACTGGAAGAAGGACATCCTGCTCGGCTATGTGGAGCCCGACCAGCATGGCGAGCTCAAGACCCGCCAGGAGCTGGAAGCGGCGCGGCTGAAGCGCATCAACGCCAGCACCTTCTTCATGCCGCAGCAGCTGGTGCCCAGCGAGGACACACAGACCGTCGTCGTCCGCGGCCGGCTGCGCACGCTGGTCAACGGCCTGGAAACGGCCAACGACGCCAAGGCCTATGAGGTGGGCTTCGCGTACAGCGGCGGCCGGATGCACCTGAAGACCTTCAAGGAGGTGACCCATGCCGCGCCGTGACTCCCGGCCGCAGTGCCGTCGCCAGGCTGCCCCGGCAGCAGTGGTGTTCACGGCGCGCGGTTGCCTGACACCCCGCTGGTTCCGCTCGGTCGCCGCATGGGCCGCCCTGACAGGCCTGCTCGCAGCCGCAGCGCCGGCAACCGCGCTGCAGGTGCTGGATGCCCGCGACGGCGTGGCCATTGAGGCCGTGCTGTCGATCAAGGAGCCCACGCGCATCCGCATCGACGGCGCCGCGATCACGGACGTGTTCGGCAACATCCATTCCAGCAACTGCGGCCCCGCCGCGCCGTTCTCCAGCGGCAGCAGCGGTGCACCGCCCGCTGCCGCATTGCCGGCCGTGAATCCGGCAGGAGAGATCGTCCTGGAGTGCGACCGCGACAAGGGCGAGATCTACATCCGTCCGGTCGGCGACTCGCCCAAGCCGGTCAACCTGTTCATCTCGTCGGCGCACGCCACCTACACGCTGGTGCTGCGCAAGGCAGACACCCCGGCCGACACCATCGTCATCCGCGACCCCGGCCAACGGGCGCTGCAGGCGATGCAGTCACCGCCCAGCGCGGCGGGCTCGCAGACACCGCTGGGCACCGCTCCGAACCACATCCGGGGGCTGAAGACGCTGCTCCTGGCGATGGCGTCCGACCGCGTGCCGCCCGACATCCGCGTGGACGAACTCAACCAGCAGATCCAGCTCTGGGCGGAAGCCAGGTTCTCGCTGATGCGGCGCTACGAGGGCCGGGGTCTGATGGGTGAGAAGTACCTGCTGCAGAACGTGAGCCCGGCCGTGATGGTGCTGGCGGAGCAGGAGTTCGACCGACCCGACAGCCCCGCGGGCGGACAGGTGCTGGCCGTGGCTGTCGAGCACCACAACCTGCGCCCGGGCGAGACCACCAATGTCTTCGTCATCCGCCGCGGAGGCCAGTGATGGTGTCGCCCCTGCCTCCCTCCGCAGCCGCCGTTCGCCAGTCGGCCACCCGATTTGGCGCGCAACTGGCCGAGCGGATGACGCCGCGCCAGCGCCAGTTCGCACTGCTGGGCGTGATCGTCGCCGCCGGCGTCGGCCTGCTGTGGCTGATCTTCGCGTCCACGGACACCGGATCGTCGTCGGGTTCTCGCAAGCCCGCCGCCGGCGCGCCGGGGCCAGTCACCAACATCGGCGTCATGCCGCCCGGCCAGCAAGTCAACCCGGTGGACCAGTGGGTAGGCACCGCAGGCAGCAAGCTCGCCCAGTACGAGAGCGAGCGCGAGGAGCAGACCCGGCTCAACCGCGACCGCCAGGCCTTCGAGGCCCGCACGATGCAGCGATTCGCGGAACTGGAACAGCGCCTGACCTCGGCGACGCAGGCGGCCCAGGGTGCAGCCGCGCCGGCCCCCGCTGCTGCCCCGGTTCCGCCCGTGCCTGCACCGCTCCCACCCGCCTTGCCGTCGGCCTCGGCCGGCACGACGCCGACCGGGCTGCCGCCGGCGGCCAGCCTGCCGCTCCCTTCGACCTACGGCCCGGGCACGGCCGGCCGACCGTTGCCGGCGGGCATGCCGGGACTGCAGATGGCCGACCCTGCACCGGCGGCACCGGTGGCACCTGCGATCAGCCGCGTCACGCTGGTCGATCGCAGCATGCAAGGCGTCGCCGGCACGAGCGGCAGCGCTTCGGAGCGCGCCGGCACACCGGCGGCCGAGCCTCGGACGGTGTCGACCTGGCTTCCCGTGAGCTTCACGCGCGGCACGCTGCTTGGCGGACTGGACGCACCCACCGGCGGGCAGGCGCAATCCAACCCCCACCCGGTGCTGATCCGCCTGTCGGACAACGCGGTGCTGCCCAACCGCTTCCGTGGCGAGTACCGCGAGTGCTTCGTCATCGCGGCTGGGTATGGCGATATCAGCTCCGAACGGGCCTACCTCCGCACCGAGAACCTCTCGTGCGTCCGCGCCGACGGTGCGACCCTGGAAGTGAAGATCCAGGGCAGCGTCTACGGCGAGGACGGCAAGGTCGGCATGCGCGGACGGCTGGTCACCAAGCAGGGCCAGATGCTGGCCAACGCCCTCCTGGCCGGCGTGGTCAGCGGCATCGGCCAGGGCCTGGCCACCTCGTCCACCAACGTCAGCACCTCGCCGCTGGGAACGATCACCAGCGCCTCGGGTGCCGACGCCTACCGGGCCGGGCTCGGCACGGGTGTCGGCCGCGCCCTCGACCGGCTCGCCCAGTACTACATCAAGCTGGCCGAGAACACCTTCCCTGTGATCGAGGTCGACGCCGGCCGCGAGATCGATGTCGTCATCACCAAGGGCGTCCGCATCGATGTGCCGATGAGCGCCACTGCCGCCGCGCCCCTTGCAGTCCACCCGAGCAACCCGGAGGTCTCCGACGATGCCAACGACTGACAAGCCCTCGCCAGGCTTTGCCTTTACCGCCCCCGACCCGCGTGTTCCCGGCCGGCACCACCGGTCGGCGGTCTGGCTCGTGGCCGGTCTGGCGGCCCTTGCCGCAGGCCACGCCGGCGCCGCCGCCGCAGATGAGGCGCGGCTGCTGGCCGCTCTGCGCAAGGCGCACCCCGGCACCCAGTTCACGCAGGTGCAGCGCTCGCCCGTGGCCGGTCTTTACGAGGTCTGGATGAACAGCAACGTGGCCTACGTGTCGCCGCGGAATCCGCGCTACTTCATCTTCGGCCGTGTCTTCGACACCCAAACGATGCAGGACCTCACCGGCCCCAGACTGGCACGCGCGGCCGCCGGCGCTGCGCAGGACGGGCAGGCGCCCGGCGCGGGCGTTCCCTCGGCGCAGGCCGACAGGATGCCGGCACCTGAGCCGCCCATCGCCTTCGACCAGCTGCCGCTGGCGGACGCGATCAAGATCGTGCGAGGCAGCGGCGGCAACGAGCACCGTCGCATCGCCGTCTTCAGCGACCCGGGTTGCTCGTTCTGCCGCCGGCTCGAGCCCGAGCTGGCCGGCCTGGACGACGTGACGATCTACACCTTCCTCGTGCCCTTCCAGGGCCGCGCACGCCCGGTCTCGATCTGGTGCGCGGCGGACCGCGAGAAGGCCTGGCACCGGTTCATGCTGCAGGGGGATACCTCGCTGCTCAGGCCGGCGGGCGACCCGGCAGCCCTGCGTGCCCCGGAGTGCGACAACCCGCTCGACCGCAACCTCGCGCTCGCGCAACGCCTCGCTGTCCAGGGCACGCCCACCCTGGTCTGGGCGGATGGCACCCGCACCGACGGCTACGTCGACCGGACCGTGTTGCTCGCTCGCCTCAAGCAGGTGTCGCAGACGGCGGGGGGCAAGCCATGAAGAAGCCCGCCGTCGTGTTTCACGCAGCTCCGACATCGCGTGCTGCCCCACCCACCGGACTGGCCGCGGCGTCGGTTCTGCTGACCTGGGTGCTGAGCGGCTGCATGAGCATGAGCGGTCTCAGCGGCAGCTCCAGCTATGCCTGCAAGGCCCCGGACGGCGTGACCTGCGAATCCGTGTCCGGCACCTACGCCAATGCCGTGCAGAACAACCTGCCGAGTCAGCGGCGAACGGCGGCTGCCAGCCCGGGCGCGCCGCAAGCTCCGCGCCCGACAGCGGGCATCAACGGCGCAGCCTCGGCGGGCGCTGCAGGCGCGGCGGCCTCCCGCATCGCCGTCTCGCCATCGACGCCGCCCTCGCCCACGGCCATACCGCTCCGGTCTTCAGCCCGCATCCTGCGGCTCTGGTTCAAACCCTGGGAAGACGCCGATCGCGACCTCCACGACCAGGGCTACGTCTACGTCCGGGTCGACGACGGCCAGTGGCTCGTCGAGCACGCGCAGCGGCAGATCCGCGATGCCTACGCACCGTTGCGGCCTCCGCCGCCCGCAACCGCACGTTCCGCCGGCGGCGCCACCGAATCGCGCGACCCCAGGACATCGAACCAGTCCGGTCGGACAGATCAACCGAGTGGTTCGCTGTCCCTGCCCGGCCTGACACCTCCGGCGGGCCGGCCGCAGATGCCCGTCGATCCACGTGGCAACGAACCTAACGACTGACCTGACACCTCTTCCGGCCATCCCTGCGAGGCACGCTCCATGCCCACTCCGTTCGCCCCGACCGCTTCGACCCGATCCGCCGCCTCTCCCGGCGGCAGCCGCCCCGGCCACGGGAGCCTGGGCTGGCTGGGCCTGGGCTCGCCTCCGGACACGCCGGCCGAGCAGTTCGCGTCCTGGCTGCCCTACTCGGCCTACCTCGCCGACGAGAAGCTCTTCGTCAACCGCGACAGCCTGGGCTTCATGCTCGAACTGATGCCGCAGTCGGGTGCCGACGACCGCATGGCCGAGGTGCTGATCTCGCTGTACTCGACCTGCCCGCCAGCCACCGGGATCCAGTTCCACCTCTTTGCCTCGCCGCACATCCGCGAGCAGTTGCGCCGCTATGCCAACCTGCGCGTCGAGGATGCCGACCAGGCCGACAAGGCCAAGCACTGGGGTCGCCCGGCGCGCAACGACAATCTGTTCCACCGCCTTGCTCGGCAGCGTGTGGGGCACCTGCTGCACGGTGCGCAGCAGTCGCTGACCACCGGCTTCCACTACACGATCCGCGACTTCCGGCTGATGATGAGCGTGTCGGTTCCCGGCGGCGTGGAACAGGCCGGCGATCTGACACGGCGCGACGAGCTGGTCGCGCTGCGCGAGTCCATGGCGTCCACGCTGCGCTCGGCTTCGCTGCCCAGCCGTGTCTGTGACGCCGCGGACCTGATCAACTGGTGCGCGCTGTTCACCAACCCGGACCGGATCTCCCAGACCGACGCCCCCAACCTCCACTACGACGACGGCCGCGAGATCCGCGACCAGATCGTCGACTTCGACACCATCCAGGACCCGCACCCCGCCGGCCTGACCCTCTGGAAAGAAGGTCACGAGGGATCGCTGGAAGCACGCTTCTACTCGATCAAGTCCTTCCCCGAGCGCTTTGCGCTGTGGCAGATGGGCTCGCTGATCGGCGACCTGATGCAGCCGGCGCTGCAGTACAGCGCACCCTTCCTCCTGACCATGGGCGTGCACGTGCTCGACCCCAACGTCATGAAGTCCGTGGTCACGGCGAACCACGTTCGGGCGACCCAGAACGCCCGCAGCAAGATGGCCGAGGTGATGCCCGACGTGGGCAAGAAGCTGCAGGACTGGACCGCGGCGGCCAACGCCATCGACGTGGGCAGCAGCCTGGTGAGCCTGTACCACCAGCTGGCGATCTTCTCGCCACCAGAGAAGGCAGTGTCCGCCCAGGAGACCGCCAACGCGATCTGGCGCGGCCGGGGCTTCCAGCTCAATGCCGATGTCTACATGCACCGGCAGGCGCTGCTGGCCAGCCTGCCGATGACGCTGTCGGAGGCCTTCCACAAGGACCTGGCCAAGATGCGCCGCGTCTCTCGCAAGACGATGGCCAATGCCATCCACCTGGCGCCGCTGATCGCCGAGTGGCGCGGCACGCGCACGCCGGCCCTGGTCTTCGGTGGCCGGCGCGGCCAGCTGATGACGCTGGACATCTTCGACAACGACCTGGGCAACTACAACTTCGCGATCATCGGCGCGCCCGGGTCCGGCAAGTCGGTGCTGATGAACGAGATGGCCTGGTCCTACCGGGCCATCGACGCCAAGGTGTGGATGCTCGACCTCGGCCGGTCATTCGAGAAGCTGTGCCGCAAGGCCAAGGGCACGTACATCGAGTTCCGGCCCGATGTCGACATCTGCCTCAACCCCTTCACGCACATCGTCGACATCAACGAGGACATCGACATGCTGGTGCCGGCCATCTCCAAGATGGCCTCGATGTCCCGGCCGCTGGACGAGGTCCAGTACAAGGCCATCTCGGCGATGGTCATCAAGCTGTTCCGCGAGCACGGCAACGCGCTCACGGTGACCGCGCTGCGCGACGCCCTAAAGGCCGGCACCATCGAAGAGCTGGGGGTGCGCGAGGACCCGCGCATCCGCGACCTGGCCGTGATGCTGAACCCCTACGCCCGCGGCGGCCAGTACGAGCGCTTCTTCGAGGGGCGCAACAACATCGACTTCGGCAACGACTTCGTCGTCATCGAGAACGAGGAGCTGAAGCGCCGGCCCGACCTGCATGCGGTGGTCAACATCCTGCTGCTGCACCAGATCACCGGCGAGATGTACCTGACGCGCAACCGGCGCAAGGTGCTCTTCATCGACGAGCTCAAGCAGCAGCTGGGCGACATCGGCGCCGACGACCCCGTGAAGGCGGCCGTGGTCGAGGAAGCCGCGCGCCGTGCCCGCAAGTACGGCGGATCGCTCGGCACGGCCACGCAGAGCGCCGACGACTACTACGGCTCGGCCCAGATGGAGGCGGCCTTCAACTGCTCGGACTGGGTGTTCCTGCTGCGGCAGAAGCCCGAGTCCATCGAGATGCTCGACCGCAAGGGGCGGCTGTCGATGGACGAGCCCAAGAAGCGGCTGCTCAACTCGCTGCGCACGGAGCCGGGCGTGTTCTCGGAGGTCTACATCTCCTCGCCGGTGGGCGAAGGCGTGGCGCGGAACATCCTCGACCCGGCGACCCACCTGCTGTTCTCCAACAAGCTGGAGGACAACGCCCCGATCGACGAGCTGCGGGCGCAGGGCCTGAGCATCGACGACGCGATCACCGAGCTGCTGCGGCGGCGCGGGCACGCGGTGTGACCCTGGCGAGGCTCCCATGGACGTCGACGCCAGCGCCAGTCCGGGCCCGAAACCCCAGCAGCCCGTTGCCGGGCCTGTGGGCATGGCGCCCATCCTCCTCCACGCGGCATTCGCGCTGCTGATCGTGCTGGGCACGCTGGCCGCCTACGACCGCGTAGTGGTGCGCCCGGCCCAGCGGGTCGGCGTCGTCGATGTCGGCGAGGTGTACCGGCAGAAGGAGGCCGAGTTCACCCAGCTCCTGACCCGTGCCGCCACCTACGCTGACCGCGAGAAGGCGTTTGCGCTGGCCCGGAACTTCTCGCAGCGGCTGCCGGCGGCGCTGGAGGAACTGCCGCGCGACTGCGCCTGCCTGGTGATGCTGAAGAGCGCCGTGGCCGGCCGCACACCGCGGACCGTCGATCTGACGGCACTGCTGCAGCAGAAGCTGGGCCATCCCCACACACCCCACAGGAACGACCCCGAGGAGGCCCGATGAAGCGCAGCCTTCGCACCCAGGCCATCGACTTTGCGACGCACATGCGGCGACGCTGGTACGTCTACCTGCCCGTCTTCGCGATCTGGGCCTTCGCCTACACGCGGCTCTTCATCGACCCGACGCCGCGGGTGCCGGTCCTGTTTAACTGGACGGGCAGCCTGCCGTACCGGGTGGCCTGGCTGCAGCACGGAGAGCATCCGCTGCAGCGCGGAGAGTTCGTCATCTTCTCGTTTGCGGGCGAGGCGCGAACCGCGTACCCCGGACTGGACGGACAGCCGTTCTTCAAGGTCGTGCGCGGCCTGCCAGGCGACGTGGTGACGGTGTCCGACCGCACGGTGTCGGTCAACGGTGTCGTCGTCGGCACGGCCAAGGCCCGGGCCTTCGACCGGCGCCCGCTGGAGCCGATTGCGCCGACGGTGATCCCGCCGGGCCACTATTACGTGCAGGGCACCGGCCCGGACTCGTTCGACTCGCGCTATCGCAGCAGCGGGCTCGTGCGGGCCGAGCAGGTCCTGGGCACTGTGGTGCCGCTGTTCTGACGGGCTGCCGTGAATCCGCATCTGATTCAGCGTTGGCCGGTGCCCCGTCACACGGCCCAGCCGACCTCCCTGGCCTCCCTGGCTTCCCTTGTCGCCCTGACCGCGTTCGCAACGGCCTTGCCCGCGCTGGCGCAGACATCGTCCGAGCCGGCTATCACGGGCGACGTGCCGATGGCCGACTACCTTGCGCTGCTCCAGCAGATCTCCCCTGCGGCGCATCAAGGGGCGCAGGCCTATCTCCAGGCCCACGAGCGCCGGTGCCGCCGGAGTCTTACGAGCCGCGAGCTGCGACAGGCGATGGCGGAAGGAGACGGCGATCCGCTGCTGATGGCGATGATCCGGGCCAGCCACCTTCAGGACGGGCCAGGGCTGACTCGGCTGGGCGAGCAGGTCTCATGCACCCGTAAGGCGTCAAGGTGAAGTTCGAGCTGCCACTGCCCCGGACAAGCTGCATCAGCGTCCCGGCGCGCGTCACTCGGCGCCTGCTGGCGGTCGCCGCCACGATCCTGAGCACGGCCACCCACGCCGTGGACCTGGGGACCATCGGCCCGACCTACGGCATTGCCGAGCCCCACCTGCTGGAGTTCATCCAGCAACGCCTGCGCGACAAGGAACGCACGGGTGAGCTGCAGCGGCTGATCGACGAGGCCCGCAACCGCGGTGTGGCTGCCGTGCGCCAGCCCGCGCCGGTCGAGGGCGTACGAAGCACCGAGACTGCACGGTCCTGGACCATCGATCCGACCTTCACGCTCGACCGCAACATCGTCGATGCGCAGGGCCGGCTGCTGTTCCCGGCCGGGACGCGCAAGAACCCGCTGGAGGTGGTGTCGCTGTCCAAGCGGCTGCTGTTCTTCGATGCCCGTGACCTGCGACAGGTGGCTCGGGCCCGCGAGCTGATCGCGCGCTACGACGGCAAGGTCAAGCCCATCCTGACCGGTGGTTCGTACCTGGACCTGATGAAGGCCTGGCGCGTGCCGGTGTACTACGACCAGCACGGGACGCTGACCCGCCGCTTCGGCATCAGGCAGGTGCCCGCGCTGGTCTCGCAGGAAGGCATGCGCCTGCGCGTCGACGAGGTGCTCGTGCAATGACCAACCGGCCCTCCCTGATCCGCTGGCTTGCTGCACAGAGGATGCCCGCGCTTCGCCGATGGGCCAGCCAGGTGCTTGCCCGCGCGTTGCTGGCTGTCGCCCTGCCCTGGGTGGCGCCCGCGCAGGCCGCCGACAGCCTGACCTGCACCGGCCGCTTCCCCAACCCGATCACCGAGATCTGCTGGAGCTGCATCCTGCCGATCAGCATCGGCAGCGCCACCATCGCCAACTTCGATGGCCAAGAGGACATCCCCAACCCGTCGAACCCGGTTTGCAGCTGCGGTGTGAATCCCACCATCGGACTGTCGATCGGGTTCTGGGAGCCGGCCCGGCACGTGGAGGCCGTACGCAAGCCGTTCTGCCTGGCGTCGCTGGGCGGAATCGACCTCGACCCCGGTATCCCGGCGCCGGCGGCGGCAAGGTTCACACGCCCCGAAGGCGATGGCGACGGCGGCAGCTTCTACCAGGCGCACTTCTACGTGAACCCGGTGCTGTACTGGCTGGAGGTGGTGACCGACTTCCCGTGCCTGGAGCGGGGCTCGTTCGACCTGGCCTACCTGACCGAGGTGGACCCGCTGTGGAACGACGACGAGCTGACCCTCATCCTCAACCCTGAGGCCGTGCTGTTCGCCAACCCGGTGGCGGTGGCGGCCTGCGCGGCCGATTGCGTGGCCGCGACCGCGGGCTTCGGCATCGCCGAGATGTTCTGGTGCGCCGGCTGCCAGGGCGGCATCTACCCCTTTGATGGCCATGTGCCGTACCACATGGGCGGGGTACGGACGGCAGCCCTCATCGCGCAGCGGCTGACGGCCAAGATGCACCGCGAGTTGCTGGCCTGGGGCTGGCATGGCCGGCCAGGCCTTTGCGGACCCTACTTCCTGCCGGCCATGGACAAGACCGCCTACAAGACCCAGCTGACCTATCCCGTGGCCAACACCGCCAAGGACGGCGGCCGCTGCTGCCAGCCCTTCGGCCGCAGCACCATCGTCTGGGGCGCCGGCAAGGAGTACCCGGTGCGCGGCGAGGACTTCGCGTTCATGCTGTTTCGGAAGAGGAACTGCTGTGTGGGCTACTGACGGGGCATCGCCCATCGGACGGACGCTCGGCGCGGGAATCGCTGCGCTCCTTCTTGCCGGCAGCGTGCTGGGTGCCCCGGCGACGCCACCCACCGTGACTGACGCCGACATGGAGCGCGCGCGCCAGCAGCATCGGATGCCGACCGAGGCTGAGCTGGCGCGAGTGCCGGTTCCCGCCGCACCGCGCATCGAGAACCTTCCGCAGCCGGTGACCCGCATGCCCATCGACCTCGAGGCCATCTCCAAGGGCTTCGACCTGCAGAACGGAGCGCAGGCTGCGGCGATGGCTCCGGGCAAGGCAGGGCCGAAGGTGCTGATCTTCGTGAGCTTCGCGATGCCGGAGCCGACGCTCCAGCGCTTGGTCGATCAGGCAGCGCGGGCGGGCGCGACTCTCGTGCTGCGGGGGTTGGTCAACGGCTCGATCCGCGAGACGGTTACTCGCATGCAGGCGCTGATCGGCAGCCGCCGCGTTGCAGTTCAGATCGATCCGGAATCGTTCGATCGCCATGGGATCACAAGGACTCCGACATTCGTCCTGGTCATGGACGGAGCCGGGACCGAGGCCTGTTCATCCCTCGCGTGTGGCTCGTCGCAGCAGTTTGTGAAGGTCGCTGGAGATGTGACTTTGGACTATGCGATGCAGTACCTGAAGCGTAGTTCGCAGCAATCAGCCGGTCCGAAGCGATAGGGGCCGCGCCCGCGGCGGATCGCTCCACTGGACGCTGAGCCTGCGCGGAATCCGCCATCCGGCGCCACACACGAAAAAAGGCCCCGAGGGGCCTTCGATTACGGACGGAGGAGGCGCAGGCCTACTTGCCGCCCTTCTTGCCGACGCTGGTCTTGCGGTCGGGGGCCTGAGTCAGCACCGAGCCGGCCAGTTTCTTCGCGGCGTCGGTCGCGGTCTTCTGCTGCAACACCTTGCCGGCAAGGCTCGCCAGCTGTTTCGAAGATTGTTCGTTCTTTGCCATGATGGGCAGTCCTTTGAAGTTGATTTCAACAAGGGCTTGGAAGGGCACACAGGGGCTTCGTTGGTGAGTGAGGGGGCCGGTCGAAACCGGCCCCCGCCACCCTGGCTAGGTAGGCCAGGTCATCCGGGTCAGTCGAACAAGTTCAACTGTCCAGGATGCGACCGCCAGTGCTGACATACGTCCTCCCACCGGCCGAACCGGTAGCGCTTGTATGCCGTCACGAAGACGGTCTTCACCTTGGAAAGCACGCCCATGGCGTCACCTCCAATCGAAGAGATTGGAGGGGGCAGTCGATTGCCTGCGCGCCCCGAACGAACTACACTTCGGACTGGTCCTTACAGACGGTGCAGGTGCTTGGGTCGCCCCCAACCACTTACAGGAGCTGATTGCTAGTCAGTCTCTGCGCCAAGCAGCCCCGGTCATCCTTGCCTCCGCCACAGAGCTTCGGGATGTCGGGGCTTCTTCCTTTCTACGTCATCGTCTTTGCGCTCCCTACGGGTCAAAGCGTCTCGTCTTCCGCGCTGGTGCTGGCCGTGGCCGCCGACTCAACCTGAGCAGCGCCCACTTCCGCATCATCGTCTTCCACGTCCAGTTCGGCGTCGATTCCGTTGTCGTCATCCGCCGCGTCGTTGGTCGTTCCGTTCCGAGGCCGCTTCGTCTTCGCGCCCGGATACCAGTCCAGCAGCCCGTACTTGCCATTGGGCAGCTTGTGGAACGTGACTGAGTTCTTCGTCAGGCTCACTCGCAGGCCGCGCTTAGCGTTCTCCTCGTTGCGCGTGTCGAAGGCAAAGCCGCCCTCGATCAGGGCCGCGTAAATCTCGTTGACCGTCGCTGGGCCGCGCTCCTGCTTGCGCCGCATCTCCAAGATCGTGCGGATCGCACCGGCGAGCGGCTGGCCGTAGAACTGATCAGAGCGAATCGACAGCGACACCCCGTCGTTTCCGTCGTCGGCATCCTCCGCGTACATCGGCGGCTGGTCGATGGCATCGCACAGGGCGTTGATCGCCATCTTGGTCTTGGAGGCGGCGCGCTCCTGCTCCTTGAGCTTGGCCTGAAGCTTGGCAATGGCTAGCTGGATCGGATCGGACATGGGCACCCCCTTCGGTGAGCGGCAGCGGAAGTGTACAGCAGGACGGAACGGACGTACAAGCACCCTGAACCTGACGCGCCAATGACAACGCAACGGAACGGAATCAAGCTCGCGTTGTTGTTTTATACAGCTCGCAAGTTATTGTCATACAACAACTTTCACTGCTAAACGTTCCATTCATCGTTCCGCCTCCGACCACATTCGCTGGATACTCTCCAGCTGACCGGGTGAGGGTGGATCTTCGCACCAACTCCGGTGCAGACCTTCAGGGATACAGCAAGGCGCTGGCCCTGACCATTCCCGTGCGATTGAGGGCAGACGCCTGCTCAGGTGCGAAGGAAGATCCACCAGCACCGGCGAACAGGCCCAAGACACGGAATAGCTGTCGGAACATGCGCCGCCGGGGATGTCGTTGGCTGTCTGACGCGTTCCCAGCAGTTCCGGGAAGGCTGGTCTTGGGTGTGCGTTGCGAATCGTGCCCAAAGCAACTGAGGCACATGGCGCAGTGAACGGCGATCGAACCCGCGGCACAGGTATGAGCGACGTAGCCTCTGAGCGTGACCTCGCACGCCTAAGGGTCAAGCGGCCGAACCGTTGTTGTCCAGCCACTTGCCAAACACCGGCCCAGCCTCGAAACCCCGCCCTCGCACACCCCGTTTCCCCGAGACACCGACCGGACTGCCCCTGACCATGGGGCGTGCTTCTCCCGACCCCGCCAGGCCCCGATAGCCACCTCCCTGCCCCGCCATCATCCACGGCGAGCCGCGCCTCGCCGTGGCGCCGCCTTGTCGCCAGCATCACCGCCGCCTGCTTCCTGACAACGCAGACCGCCGCCGTGGCTGGCCCGCACGAGGAAGGGGTCGCCGCTGGCCAGGCCGCGAACCCGGTGGCCCGCGGCAACGTCACCACTCCGGGCGCCACCGCGGTGGTGCCGGGCTACACGACGACGCCACCCGAGCGCAGCTACTACCGCCAGCCCAATCTGTCGTCGCAGGGCAGCGCGAGGCTGTCCGCCTGCGCACTGACCCCTACCGACCCGCTCTGCCAGGCGCAGCGCGGCGCCTTCTCCTCGGCCAACACGCCGCGCCCGACGATTGGCGCCGATGACCCTGCCGTCGCTGCCGCGCGCGCGATCGGCCGTACGCCATCGGCCGAGCTGGGCAGCCTGGCCGCCTACTACAGCGGTTGCACCACCACAGTCACCCCGGTGCCCGCCGGCACGCAGCCACGCAGTTGCCTGCGCTACGTCGGCGTCGGCAACTACAGCTGCAACCGAAGCCTGACCGTCAGCACGACTCGGACCACCAGCTGCAACCCGGGCGACTGGTTCGCCCATGCGGCCTCCGGCCGCACGGGTCTCGATGCGCAGTGCCTGCCCGACCGCGCCGTCACCGCGCAGCACTTCCGCGTCACCCAAGACGGCAATCCGCTCAGCTTCTTCGACGTGGACATGACGACGCCGGTCGTCTTCCCTCAGATCGTGTCGGTCCTCGACACCACCTACTCGATGATCGACGGCCAGCCCATCCGCACGGCCGTCTGGGTGGCTGACAAGAGCTGCAGCGGATCGACCTGCAGCCTGACGGCGCTGGTGGCCCCGGAGCGCGCCGAGGTCTGTACCGGTGGCGGCGACTCCGGCTACAGCTGCACCAGTGTCGATCCCTTCCTCAAGGTCTACGCGGCCTGCCGCGCCGGCACGCAGAGCGGCGACAACATCCAGGACACCGTCTGCCAGGGCGACAGCGGCTGCACCACCACCGCCCTGGACGGCACCAAGTGCTACGCGCCCGCTCCCGGCTGGACGCCCTACGCCGGCATCGACATCACCGGCGCCGTGGGCGGCTACTACTGGAACATCGACGCCGACCGGGCCGTGATCGGTTGGGTGCCCAACCCCGCCTTCGGCCCGATTCCGACGATGCGGCTGTCCTACACGCGGCCAGCCACCACCGTCACCGAGACCGACCGCTGGGACGACCAGTGTCCGACCCTGGACGCCGGTGACCGCTGCACCACGACCACGCCCGCCGTCTGCACCGATGGCCCGGCGACCAAGGTCGTCGACGGCGTGGCCGTCACCCGCGACTGCTGGGAGTACCGGAGCACCATGTCGTGCAGCGGCGGCGCGTCGGCCGACCAGTGCGCACCGCTGGTGGCAGCAGGCTGCACGCCGCAGACGTCGACCTGCCGACAGACCAACGCCATCACCGGCGTGTGCGAGGTGTTCGAGGACGGCTACAGCTGCCCCGTGCCCGCAGAGACCGTCACGACCAGCAGCAACTGCCCGACCAACGTCTTCTGCCTGAGCGGCAACTGCTTCGACATCGGCGCGCCTAACGACCCTGACTTTGCGCGCAGCATGTCGATGCTCGAGGCCGGACGCGAGGCGGGCATCTACCTGGACGCCGACCGCATGCAGGTCTTCAAGGGCGAGGAGAACCGCTGCCGCGACCGCCTGCTGAAGAACTGCTGCTACGCCGACGGCGCCGGCGCCGGCATGACGAACCAGAGCATCTTCGGCGGCGGATCGCGCCTGGTCTTCGACGTGCTGATGAACTCACAGAACCAGCAGTTCATCTACCAGGGCATCTCGGCACTGCTGATGGGCGGCGGCTTCAGCGGCACGTTCACCACCTATGGCGTGACGGTGGCAGTCAACGGCGCCGCCCTGCCCGCCGGATCGGTGGCTGTTTACGCCGGCGACAGTCTGGTCGTGGCCTTCGACCCGTGGACGCTGGCCATCGCGGTGATCATCTACATCGTCCTCTCGATGATGTCCTGCAACGAGGACGAGGGGAAGCTGGCGATGAAGGAAGGCGCCAGGCTGTGCCACACGATCGGCACCTGGTGCTCATCCTGCTTCCGGGTCCTGGGCATGTGCGTGTCCTGCGTCGAGCACACCACCTCGAAGTGCTGCTTCAACTCGATGCTGGCCCGCATCGTCAATGAACAGGGCCGCGCGCAGATCGGCAAGGGCTGGGGCGGTGCGCAGAACGCCGACTGCTCCGGCTTCACCGTCGCGCAGCTGCAGACGCTCAACTTCGCGGCGATGGACCTGTCGGAGTTCTACGCGTCGCTGGTGCCAACCCTGCCGAACATCAACGCGCTGCAGGCCGGCAGCGCCAGCCGAGTTCCTACCTGCTACTACGGCCAGGGGAAGTGCCAATGAAGGCCATCACCGTTCTGGTCGGCGCCGCCTGCGCCTTGATCGCCAGCGCTGCCATGGCTCAGGAACGACTGCCAGTCCGCGATGCCAAGCAGCTGATGCTGTCGGCCCTGGACGCACCCGACGGCAAGGCCCACGGGGTCCTGGTCGGTGAGGTCGCCGACGCGATCTCGAAGCGCTTCAACGCCACGACGCCGATCTACATCGACGTGAGCACCGAGAAGCGCTACGCCGAGCCCGGCTGCAGTCGCCTGAACGTGCGCTTCTGGCAAGACGGCGTGCAGCTGCCCAACTACGGCGCCGGCGGCGTGCAGGCACCGCGGCGGCAGACCATCGACTTCGGCATCAACTACTGCCGCGACGGCCAGCCGCCGCGGTCACTGTCGTGAGGCTGCGCCCATGACGCTGCGCCGCCCTGCCTCGCGCCAAGCCCGGCTCGCACTCTGCCTCGTTGTCCTGCTCGGCAGCGGGACGATCGCCCTTGCGCAGCCGCAGGACTCCGGACGACCCTACTGGTCCGACAACTGGCGCGGCTGGCACTTCTACGAGGAGCCGGAGATCCCTCCGCCCGAACCACCGGCTTCCACACCGCGGCAGGCTGCGACGGCATCGAGTGCCGCCACTGCACCCCGGCGGTCGCCGGCGAAGCCCCCGGAGATCGTCGAGTTCGAGCGCCTGCAGAAGGCCCTCGAGGAGCGCCGGCACATCGCCATCATGCGGCCGACCGAAGCCAACGTACGCCGCTATATGGAACTGGAGGCCCAGGTGGTGTCGCGCGCATCCACCTTCGCCGACGTGGCGCAGCGCATTGCGTGGGCCAGCCCCGAGCTCGACCCCACGCTCCAGGGACGCCCGGTGAACGCGAAGGCCCTGGAGGTGTTCGACCAGCTTCAGACGGCCCAGCGCAGCCAGTCCATCAGCGCCCTGGGACGCGACCACGTCCTGTTCTTCTTCTTCCGCAGCGACTGCCCCTACTGCCATGCATTCGCGCCGACGCTCGAGGCCTTCCAGGCCCGACACGGCATCAAGGTGGTCGCGATCAGCGTCGACGGTGGCCCGATTCCCGGCTTCGCGGATGCCCGGCGGGACAACGGGATCGCCACCACGCTGCGGGTGAGCCAGGTTCCCGCCGTCTACCTCGCCCAGCCCTTCACCGGAAAGATCACCCCGATCGGTTTCGGCGTGCTGTCCGAGGCGCAGTTGTTGGAGCGCATCTCGATGGTCGCGGCCTCACCCGACAGCGCCGCCACCGCGTTCCTGGGCGCGACTGGCGGCCTGCAGGTCCAGGCCCGCTTGACGCACCCGCGCTGAGGCCGTGAGCCCGCACCCGCGAAGACAGGAAACCAAAGGAGCCCCCGATGAAGCGTACCGACGCCGACCAGTCCCTGCACCGCGCTGTGGTGGTCGCCCTGTGCTGCGCAGCGCTCGCCGTGGGCCCCGCGCCACTGCGGGCCGGCGACTTGAACACCGAGGTGAACAACATGTTCAATAGCCTCGGCGCCATCGGCAACTACACCACGCCTGGAGCGTTCCGCGGCCAGACCTTCAACACCTACACCGGTGGCAGCTTGTTCATGCGGGCTCCGAACAAGGTCTACCAGCTCGCGGCGATCCAGTTTCCGAGCGCCCGCGCCGGCTGCGGCGGCATCGACGTGTTCGGCGGCTCCTTCTCGCACA
The DNA here is from genome assembly GCA_027484575.1 of Comamonadaceae bacterium. Lineage (GTDB taxonomy): Bacteria > Pseudomonadota > Gammaproteobacteria > Burkholderiales > Burkholderiaceae_C > Ramlibacter. The sequence continues at coordinate 1,321 of JAIXSQ010000004.1, read as the reverse complement.
TCTCGGCGGCCGAGTTCAAGAACATGCTGCGCAACATCACGGCCGCGCTGCCGGGCATCGCCTTCCAGCTGGCGCTGGAGTCGGTCTCGCCGCTGCTGGGCGGGCTGACCAAGTGGGCCAAGGGCCTGGAGACTTGGATCAATAACGCGCGCATCAACTCCTGCGAGACCGCAAAGGCGATCGTCAGCACGGCCGCCGAGGCGGCGGGCTTCAGCTCGCAGGAGGCCTGTTCCGATCTGGCCATCGAGATGGGCCTGGAGACCGATCGGGATGCCGCGCGTCGCCGCTGCGCGACCGACCGCCCCGGCATCCTGGCCTCGGCCCGATCCTCAGGGGACGCCAACATCCGCAACAAGGCACCCTTCGTCGGCAACCTGACCTGGAAGGCGCTGCAGCGCACCGGCACTTACCTCGACGATCAGGAGCGCGAGCTCATCATGAGCATCGTCGGCACGGTGATCTTCTACCCCGAGGATGCGGCGCGCGACCCCGAACCCGTGGCGCCGACGATCACCTCGATCAGCCAGCTGCTGTACGGCCAGGCGGCGGGCACCGGCACCAACGTCACGCAGCACCTGCTCCGGTGCAACAACTACACCGACTGCGACGTGGTGACGCTGAACACCAGCTACACCCACACGCCCTTCACCGCGCGCGTCGAGACCATGATGCGCTCGATCGCCGACAAGATCGCCACGCGCACGGCGATCCCGAACAACTCGGCCGAGGTCGGCTTCGTCAACCAGACCACCGAGCCGGTCTACAAGATGCTCTCGATCGGCGCGACGATCCCCGGCTCGGGGCTGTCCGACAGCCTGATCGCGCAGTACCGCGACGTGATCGCGGCCGACTACGCGTACGTCTTCCTGGAGCGCAACCTGCGCGTGGGCATGGCAGCCCTCGACAAGGACTACACGCTGCAGCAGACCCAGCGGGATCGCGCCAACCTGGTGAGGCAGCGGGCCCAGGCCATGCTGCTGCAGTTGTCGCAGGAGAAGAACCTGCTTTACCAGAAGGTCGGCTCGTTCCGGGCGGTATCCAGCCACCTGGAGCAGCTCGAGCGGCAGTTGCGTTCGAGCATGCCCCAGCACGTGATGGACATGCTGGGGCAGCAGGCGGCCTTCCAGGCCCGCTGACACGGCGGTCGGCAGGGCCCTTCTTCCGCGGGCGCTGCGCAAGCAACCCGAGGCGGGCCAGTCCCCAGGAGCGACGCATGTGGGAGATCTACGCCTACCAGAACGCCGACAGCCTGTTCGGCATCTTCAACGCCGCGGCAGCCATCCACGGCTCCGGCGACTACATGGCGGCGGTCGCCGCCGTG
>JAIXSQ010000017.1 GCA_027484575.1 Comamonadaceae bacterium | reverse complement strand
GGCCGCCACACGCCGTTCTTCAACAACTACCGCCCGCAGTTCTACTTCCGCACGACGGACGTGACCGGCGCGATCGAGCTGCCCAAGGACAAGGAGATGGTGATGCCCGGTGACAACGTCGCCATCACCGTCAAGCTGATCGCCCCGATCGCCATGGAAGAAGGCCTGCGCTTCGCCATCCGCGAAGGCGGCAAGACCGTCGGCGCCGGCGTCGTCGCCAAGATCATCGAGTGATGCAATGGGCCGGGGTTCGCCCCGGCCCCTGCCGACCAGGAACAACCATGGCTACCCAGCAGAAAATCCGCATCCGCCTCAAGGCGTTCGACTACAAGCTGATCGACCAGTCGGCCGCCGAGATCGTGGACACCGCCAAGCGCACCGGCGCGATCGTCAAGGGCCCCGTGCCCCTGCCGACCCGCATGAAGCGCTTCGACATCCTGCGCTCGCCGCACGTCAACAAGAGCTCGCGCGACCAGTTCGAGATCCGCACCCATCAGCGCCTGATGGACATCGTCGACCCCACCGACAAGACCGTCGACGCGCTCATGAAGCTCGACCTGCCCGCGGGCGTGGACGTCGAGATCAAGCTGCAGTAAGCCGCCCCCGGGCGCACCAGCAGGAAGGCCGCGCACTGCGCGGCCTTTTTTCTTGGCGATGCGGCCGTCAGCCCGCGGGCTGCACCTGCAGGCGGCCCTTGCGCGCCGCGAGCGTGGACTGCAGCAGCTCGCAGGCCGCATGCAGCGTGGCGATGGCCGGCGTGGGCACGTCCGCGATCCGGCCCAGCTCGATCACCGCGCCCACCAGCGCAGCCAGCTCCAGCGCGCGGCCGTGCTCGACGTCCACCAGCATCGAGGTCTTGTGCGCCCCCACCGCCTGCGCCCCGGCGATGCGCTGCTCGATCGAGACCTTCAGGTCCACGCCCAGGGCCAGCGCCACGTCGCGGGCCTCGCCCATCATGGTGGCCACCAGCGCGCGCGACGCGGGATGGGTGCAGATCTCCTCGAGCGTGGCGTGGGTCAACGCCGACAGCGGATTCAGCGTGGCATTGCCCAGCAGCTTGACCCACATCTCGGCGCGGATGTCGCGCGCGACCGGCGCCTTGAAGCCGGCGCGGATCATGGCCTGCGACAGCTGCGCGATGCGCTCGGTCTTCTGCCCGTCGAGCTCGCCCAAGGTGAACCGGTTGCCCTCGATCAGCCGCACCACGCCCGGCGCCTCCAGCTCGGCAGCCGGGTAGACGATGCCGCCGATCACCCGGTCGGCCTCGATGGCCGCCGCCACCCGGCCGCCCGGGTCGACGCTCTCCAGCTGGCGGCCGTCGTGCGGCCCGCCCAGTTTCTGGAAGTACCACCAGGGAACGCCGTTGAGCATGCTCACCACCAGCGTCTGCGGCCCGAACAGGGAACGCAGGCCCGGCAGCAGCTCGCCCACCTGGTGCGCCTTGGTGGTGAGCATCACCACGTCCTGCGGTCCGGCCTCGGCCATGTCCTGCACGGCCCGCACCTCGCGGGCGACCTCCTCGCGGCCGTCCTCCAGCCGCAGCGTGAAGCCGCGCGCGCGGATCGCCTCGAGGTTGCGGTTGCGGGCGATGAACGTGACGTCCTCACCGGCCAGGGACAGGCGGGTGCCGAGGTAACCGCCGATGGCTCCGGCGCCGACGATGGTGATCTTCATGGGGCGATTGTCTCTGCCGGCAGCGGAGGCCGCCGGCGCAGTGCCGCGCGGCCCCGGGCCACCAGCGGCCACAGCAGGATCAGCAGCGCGAGCGTGGTGATGGAGCCGGCCAGCGGGCTGGCGAAGAAGATGCCCAGGCTGCCCTGGCTCATGAGCATGGACTGCCGGAAGCTGGACTCCGCCAGGTCACCCAGCACCAGCGCCAGCACCAGCGGCGCCAGCGGGTAGCCCAGCTTCTTGAACAGGTAGCCCAGCACGCCGAACACCAGCATCAGCGCCACGTCGAACATCGAGCTGTGCACCGTGTAGGCGCCGACCACGCAGACCACCAGGATCACCGGACCGATGATGGTGAACGGGATGCGCAGGATCGCGGCCCACCACGGCACCGTGGTGAGCACCACCAGCAGGCCCACGACGTTGCCGATGTACATGCTGGCGATCAGGCCCCAGACGAAGTCCTTCTGCTCGACGAACAGCATCGGGCCGGGCTGCAGGCCCCAGATCAGCAGGCCGCCCAGCAGCACCGCCGCGGTCGGCGAGCCGGGGATGCCCAGGGTGAGCATGGGCAGCAGCGCCGAGGTGCCGGCGGCATGCGCGGCGGTCTCGGGCGCCACGACGCCCTCGATGCGGCCCTTGCCGAACTCGTTCGGGTTGGCCGACATCCGCCGCGCCATGCCGTAGCTCATGAACGACGCTGGCGTGGCACCCCCCGGGGTGATGCCCATCCAGCAGCCCACCGCGGTGCTGCGCAGGAACAGCTTCCAGTGCTTGAGCAGCTCGCCCCAGGTCTGCACCACGACGGCGGCGCGGATGCGTGCGCTCTTGCCCTTGAAGGCCAGCCCCTCCTCCAGCGTCAGCAGGATCTCGCCGATGCCGAACAGGCCGATGACCGCGATCAGGAAGTCGAAGCCCTTGAGCAGCTCGGGCGCGCCGAAGGTCATGCGCAGCTGGCCCGTGACGCTGTCCATGCCGACCGCCGCGAGCGCGAAGCCCAGCATCATGGCCGCCAGCGTCTTGGCGGGCGGCTCCTTGCTCATGCCCACGAAGCTGCAGAAGGTCAGCAGCTGCACGGCGAAGAACTCGGGCGGACCGAACTTCAGCGCGAAGGTGGCCAGCAGCGGCGCTGTGAAGGTGATCAGGGCCACCGCGAACACCGCGCCCACGAAGCTGGAGGTGAAGGCCGCCGTGAGGGCCTGCGCGGCGCGGCCCTGCTGGGCCATGGGATAGCCGTCGAAGGTCGTGGCCACGCTCCAGGGCTCGCCCGGGATGTTGAACAGGATCGAGGTGATCGCCCCGCCGAACAGCGCACCCCAATAGATGCAGCTGAGCATGATGATGGCGCTGGTCGGGTTCATGCCGAAGGTCAGCGGCAGCAGGATGGCCACGCCGTTGGCGCCGCCCAGCCCGGGCAGCACACCGATCAGCACGCCCAGCACGATCCCCACCAGCATGAAGCCGAGGTTGGGCAGGGTCAGGGCGACGGCGAAGCCGCCCATCAGGTTCTGGAGGGAGTCCATCGCGTCCTCCTCAGAAGCCCAGCACGCCCTGCAGCGCGCTCTTGGGCAGGGGCACCAGGAACCAGCGCTCGAAGGTGAGCCAGATGGCGGCGGGCACGCCGGCCGCCACCGCGGCCACCAGCCCCTTGTGGTGCTTGCCGTGCCGCAGCATGAACCAGGCGATCAGCGCGGCCGAGCACAGGTACAGGCCGGCCCACTTGAGTGCCAGCCCATAGACCAGCATGGGCACGGCCAGCGTGGCGACGCTGGCCAGCTGGGCGCGGGTGGCGAACACCTCGCGCGCGGCGCCCCAGCGGCGCAGCTGGCCGATGCCGATCGCCAGCGCGGCCAGGGCGAGGAACAGTCCGATGTAGAAGGGGAAGTAGCCGGCGCGCGGGCCGTCGTCCCCCCAGCCCGCGCCCAGGCGCACGCTGTCGGTCATCACCAGCGCCGCCAGGCCCAGCAGGAACAGGGCCATGCCCAGTTCCGGCCAACGCCGCTCCACCGCCGGCGTGTCGCCGGCAGCCTCGTTCGTGTCGTCCATGGCGGGCTCCTCAGGGGGCCAGGAAGCCGGCCTCGCGCATCAGCACGCGGTGCATCTGCTCGGTGCGGCCCAGCCAGTCGACGAACTCCTGGCCGCCCATGGTGGTCTGGCGGAACGCGCCCTTGACCATGAAGTCCTTCCACTCGGGCAGCTGCCGCACCTTGGCCAGCAGGTCCGCGTAGTACTTCTGCTGCTCGGGCGTGGCCCCGGGGGTCATGAAGATGCCCCGCAGCATCGTGTACTCGACCGGGATGCCGGCCGACTGGCAGGTGGGCAGGTCGGCCCAGGACTGCGTGGCCGTGACCTTCTCCTTGTACGGCAGCCGGTCCTTGTCCAGCACGCACAGCGGCCGCAGCTTGCCGGCGCGCCAGTGGCTCTCGGCCTCGATGGGGTTGTTGACCGTGGCATCGACGTGCTTGCCCACCAGCTGCGTGGCCACCTGGCCGCCGCCGCCGTAGGGGATGTAGGTCATCTTCTTGCCGGCCGCCTTCTCCAGCATCACCGTGATGATCTGGTCTTCCTGCTTGCTGCCGGTGCCGCCCATCTTCAGCGCGCGGTCCGGTCCGGTCTTCAGGGCCTGGAAAAACTCCGCCGGCGTCTTGTGCGGCGACTCGGCGTTGACCCACAGCACGAACTGGTCGAGCGCCAGCATGCCGACCGGGGTGAGGTCGCGCCAGTTGAACGGCACGGCGGTGCCCAAGGGCGTGGTGAACAGGTTCGACAGCGTGATGACGATCTTGTGCGGGTTGCCCTTGTCGCCCTTGACGTCCAGGAAGCCCTCGGCGCCCGCGCCGCCGCCGCGGTTGACCACCACGATCGGCTGCTTGCTCAGGTTGTGCTTGGCGACCACGCCCTGGATGAAGCGGGCCATCTGGTCGGCGCCTCCCCCGGTGCCGGCGGGCACCACCAGCTCGATCGGCTTGCTCGGCTCCCAGGCCCGCGCCAGGGCGGGCCACAGGCCGGCGCCGGCGGCGGCGGCCAGCAGCAGGCTGGTGCGGGCGGCGCGGCGCAGGCGGCCGGCCATGGGGGGGAGGGCATCGCGCACCAGGGCGCGGGGGGAAGCAAACACACGCATGTCGTCTCCTAGATTCAGAGGGAAGTCACATGGGTGGAGGAAATCGCCACCTGGCGGTGGCGGGCGGTTTCAACGGGCTGGCGTCGGCAGGTCCTCGGTCGACGGTCGGTGAAAGGGCGGGAGGGGGCGGCTTCAGGCCAGGCCGAGCTTGGCGGCCAGGCCGATGCGCTGCAGCTTGCCGGTGGCCCCCTTGGGGATCTCGTCGAGCACCACCACGCGGGCCGGCACCTTGAAGGCGGCCGCGCGGCCGGCGACGAAGTCGCGCAGCTCTCGCTCGGTGGCGCTGGCGCCCTCGCGCAGCACCACGGCGGCGGCGACGTCCTCGCCCAGCTTGGCGTGGGGCATGCCGAAGCACACCACCTGGGCGACCGCGGGGTGGTCCATCAGGATTTCGTCGACCTCGCGCGGGCTCACCTTCTCGCCGCCGCGGTTGATGATCTCCTTGAGGCGGCCGGTGATGCGGATGTAGCCCTCGGCGTCCATCGTGCCCTGGTCGCCGGTGCGGAACCAGCCGCCGGTGTAGGCCTCGGCATTGGCCTTGGGGTTGTTCTCGTAGCCCGCCGTCACGTTCGGGCCGCGGATCACGATCTCGCCGACCGCGTCGGGCGGCAGCAGCGTGCCACCCTCGTCCATGATCGCGATCTCGGGGCCGGCGGCGCGGCCGACCGAGCCGGGCTTGCGCACGCCCGGGGGCAGCGGGTTGCTGGCCATCTGGTGGGTCGCCTCGGTCATGCCGTAGGCCTCGATCAGCGGCGCCTTGAAGATGGACTCGAGCTCCGCGATCACCTGTGGCGGGATCGACGAGGACGACGAGCGCAGGAAGCGCAGCGGGTTGCGGGCGATGACGTCGGCGCTCTTGGAGGCCCGCGCCGCGATGGTCTGGTGCATGGTGGGCACGGCCGTGTACCAGGTGGGCTTGGCCTCGTCCATCCAGGCGAAGAACTTCAGCGCGTTGAACCCGGGCGTGCAGAACACCTGCGAGCCGCCGGCCAGCGGCGCCAGCACCCCGGCGATCAGGCCGTGGATGTGGAACAGCGGCATGATGTTCAGCCCGCAGTCGCGCGGGGTGAACTGCAGGGTGTCGCGGATGTGGCGGGCCGACGCGGCCAGGTTGGCCTGCGACAGCGGCACGATCTTGGGCCGCGAGGTCGTGCCCGAGGTGTGCAGCACCATGGACACGTCGCCGGCGTGGGCCAGCCCGCCGTCGGCGCAATGCGCGCCGGCCAGGCCGTCGCGCGGCTGCAGCGTGAAGTCGCCGGCCTTGGCGCCGGCCGGCATGACCAGGTCGACGATCGCCACGCCCAGGCGGCGGGCGACCTCGACGGCCGGGCCCTCAGCCCCCGCTTCGACGACCAGCGCCTTGGCGCGCAGGTCGGCCAGGTAGAACTCGAACTCCTCGGCCCGGTAGGCGGGGTTCAGCGGCGCACTGGCCACGCCGCTGGCGCACGCCACGAAGCAAGCCGCCATCTCGGGGCCGTTGGGCAACACGATCGCGACCCGGTCGTTGCGGCCGATGCCCCAGCCGTTGAAGGCGCCGACCGTGCGTTCCACCAGCTGGCGCAGCTCGCCGAAGGACAGGGCGGCGCGCCCGGGCGCGGACAGCGCCGGCGCATCGGCGGGCGCGGTGTCGAACAACTGCTGCAAGGTCGTGGCCATGGACGCTCTTTTCTGACATGAACTTGACAGTTTGCGCCGTGACTGTGCTGTCCATCTCGGGATTTGCCCTTGCTGGGTTTGCGAACAGCCCGGTCAGACCGGCTGTCGGACGGGGTGCTTGCGTGGACGCCGCCGGCGCACTAGAATCCGCGGCTTCGCCTTTTTGCGAGGGCGAAGCTTTTATCAACCTTCTTTCGCAACGGCCGGCGGGACGCGAGTCCAGCGGGTGTCGGAACGCAGAAGCCAATTGCAGCGGCTGCGGCGGGAGCAACGGAGCAACAACATGAGTCAGAGCAACTCCCTCGGGTTGCTGGGCCGCAAGGTGGGCATGATGCGCCTGTTCACCGATGACGGGGACGCAGTCCCGGTCACGGTGCTGGACGTCTCCAACAACCGCGTCACCCAGGTCAAGACCCAAGAGAACGACGGCTACGTGGCCCTGCAGGTCACGTTCGGCGCACGCAAGGCCTCTCGCGTGTCCAAGCCGCTGGCCGGCCACCTCGCCAAGGCGAGCGTCGAAGCCGGTGAGATCATCCGTGAGTTCCGCGTCACCGCGGAAGCCGCCGGCAAGTTCGCCGCCGGCGCCACCCTGCCGGTGGCCGAGCTGTTCGCCGTGGGCCAGAAGGTCGACGTGCAGGGCACCTCGATCGGCAAGGGCTTCGCGGGCACGATCAAGCGTCACAACTTCGCTTCGCAGCGCGCCTCGCACGGCAACAGCCGTTCGCACAACGTCCCGGGCTCCATCTCGATGGCCCAGGATCCCGGCCGCGTGTTCCCGGGCAAGAAGATGTCGGGCCACCTGGGCGACGTGACCACCACGACCCAGAACCTGGACGTCATCCGGATCGACGAAGCCCGCCAGCTGCTGCTGGTCAAGGGTGCCGTTCCCGGCGCCAAGGGCGGCTTCGTGACCGTCCGACCCGCCGTCAAGGTCGCCGAGAAGGGAGCGAAGTGATGCAACTCGAACTCCTGAACGAGCAGGGCCAGGCCGCCGCCAAGGTGGACGCTCCCGAGACCGTCTTCGGCCGCGAGTACAACGAGGACCTGGTCCACCAGATCGTCGTCGCCTACCAGGCCAACGCGCGCCAGGGCACCCGTGCCCAGAAGGACCGCGAGCAGGTCAAGCACTCGACCAAGAAGCCGTTCAAGCAGAAGGGCACCGGCCGCGCACGCGCCGGCATGACCTCGTCGCCGCTGTGGCGTGGCGGCGGCCGGATCTTCCCGAACCTGCCGAACGAGAACTTCACCCAGAAGATCAACAAGAAGATGTACCGCGCCGGCATGGCGTCCATCTTCTCCCAGCTGGCCCGCGAAGGCCGCCTGGCCGTGGTCGAGTCGCTCAAGGTCGACTCGCCCAAGACCAAGCAGCTGGCTGCCAAGTTCAAGGCCATGAACCTTGACTCGGTGCTGGTGATCGCCGACGAAGTCGACGAGAACCTGTACCTCGCCTCCCGCAACCTGGTGAACGTGCTCGTCGTCGAGCCGCGTTACGCCGATCCGCTCTCGCTGGTGCACTACAAGAAGGTGCTCGTCACCAAGGGCGCCATGGAGAAGCTCAAGGAGATGTTCGCATGAGCCGTGTGAACCCCACTCCCGCCGAACGCAAGTTCGACGAAGGCCGCCTGATGCAGGTGCTGGTCGCGCCGATCGTCTCGGAGAAGGCCACCTCGGTCGCCGAGAAGTCGAACGCCGTCACCTTCAAGGTGCTGCAGAACGCCACCAAGCCCGAGATCAAGGCGGCCGTTGAACTGATGTTCAAGGTCGAGGTCCAGGGCGTCTCCGTCGTCAACACCAAGGGCAAGACCAAGCGCTTCGGCCGCTCGGTGGGCCGCCGCGACAACGTGCGCAAGGCCTACGTGACGCTCAAGCCGGGCCAGGAGCTCAACATCTCCGGGGAGGCCGCGTAATGGCAGTCGTGAAGATGAAACCGACCTCGCCCGGCCAGCGTGCCGTGGTCAAGGTCACGCGCGACCACCTGTACAAGGGTGAGCCGTACGCACCCCTGCTGGAGCCGCAGTTCCAGAAGGCCGGCCGCAACAACAACGGCCACATCACCACCCGCCACAAGGGCGGTGGCCACAAGCACCACTACCGCGTTGTCGACTTCCGTCGCAACAAGGACGGCATCCCGGCCAAGGTCGAGCGCATCGAGTACGACCCGAACCGCACCGCCCACATCGCGCTGGTGTGCTACGCCGACGGCGAGCGCCGCTACATCATCGCCCCGCGTGGCCTGGAAGTCGGCGCGCAGCTGGTGTCCGGTTCGGAAGCCCCGATCCGCGCCGGCAACACGCTGCCGATCCGCAACATCCCGGTGGGCTCGACCATCCACTGCATCGAGCTGCAGCCGGGCAAGGGTGCCCAGATCGCGCGTTCGGCCGGCACGTCGGCCACGCTGCTGGCCCGCGAAGGCACGTACGCCCAGGTGCGCATGCGCTCGGGTGAGGTGCGCCGCATCCACATCGAGTGCCGCGCCACCATCGGCGAGGTCGCGAACGAAGAGCACAGCCTGCGCCAGCTCGGCAAGGCCGGTGTCAAGCGCCACATGGGCATCCGCCCGACCGTGCGCGGCGTCGCGATGAACCCGATCGACCACCCGCACGGCGGCGGCGAAGGCCGCACCGGCACGGGCAAGCCTCCGGTCGATCCGTGGGGCAACCTGACCAAGGGTTACCGCACCCGCAACAACAAGCGCACCCAGACGTTCATCGTCTCGCGCCGCAAGAAGTAAGGGGTCGCACAAATGACGCGTTCTCTCAAGAAGGGTCCGTTTGTGGACCACCACCTGGTGGCCAAGGTCGACAAGGCCGTTGCCACCAAGGACAAGAAGCCGATCAAGACCTGGTCGCGCCGCTCCATGGTCCTGCCCGATTTCATCGGCCTGACCATCGCCGTGCACAACGGCAAGCAGCACGTGCCGGTCTACATCACCGACCAGATGGTGGGCCACAAGCTGGGCGAATTCGCCCTGACGCGCACCTTCAAGGGTCACCCCGCGGACAAGAAAGTCCAGAAGAAGTAAGGAGCAGAACACATGGAAACCCGTGCAGTCCTGCGAGGCGTCCGCCTCTCCGTCGACAAGGGCCGGCTCGTTGCCGACCTGATCCGCGGCAAGAAGGTGGACCAGGCCCTCAACATCCTGAACTTCACCCAGAAGAAGGCGGCCGTGATCGTCAAGAAGGTGCTCGAGTCGGCGATCGCCAACGCCGAGCACAACGACGGTGCCGACATCGACGAGCTGAAGGTCAAGACCATCTACGTGGAGCAGGGCGCGACGCTCAAGCGCTTCACGGCGCGTGCCAAGGGCCGCGGCAACCGCATCAGCAAGCCCACGTGCCACGTGTACGTGACCGTCGGCAACTAAGGCCTGGAAGACTATGGGACAGAAAATCCATCCGACCGGCTTCCGCCTCGCGGTCAGCCGCAACTGGGCCAGCCGCTGGTACGCCAACAACCGCGACTTCGCGGGCATGCTGGCCGAGGACATCAAGGTGCGCGAGTACCTCAAGTCCAAGCTGAAGAACGCCGCCGTCTCCCGCGTGCTGATCGAGCGCCCGGCCAAGAACGCCCGCATCACCATCTACTCGGCGCGTCCGGGCGTGGTGATCGGCAAGAAGGGCGAGGACATCGAGAACCTGAAGAAGGAACTCGCCACCCGCCTGGGCGTGCCCGTCGCGGTCAACATCGAGGAAGTGCGCAAGCCCGAAGTCGATGCACAGCTGATCGCCGATAGCATCACCCAGCAGCTCGAGAAGCGCATCATGTTCCGCCGCGCCATGAAGCGCGCAATGCAGAACGCCATGCGCCTGGGCGCCCAGGGCATCAAGATCATGTCGTCGGGCCGCCTGAACGGCATCGAGATCGCCCGCACCGAGTGGTACCGCGAAGGTCGCGTGCCGCTGCACACCCTGCGCGCCGACATCGACTACGGTTTCAGCGAAGCCAAGACCACCTACGGCGTCATCGGCGTCAAGGTCTGGGTCTACAAGGGCGACACGCTGGGCCGCACCGATGCGCCGTCGCTGGACAGCACGCCGCGCCCCGAGGGCGAGGAGCGTCGCGGTCCGCGCGGTCCGCGTCGTGACGGCCGTGGCGGCCCCGGCGGCGATCGCCGTGGCGGTCCGAGCCGCGGCCCCCGTGGCGGCGCCGGCACCACCAATGCCGCGCCCGCCGACGGCAGCGACAAGCCGCAAGAAGCAACCGCAGGCGCCGAGGCGCCGAAATCTACCGTTAAGCGCGTGCCCCGGAAGACGGGAACTGGCGCGCCGGCCGCTGCGGCCGACGGTAAAGGAGAGTAAACATGCTGCAACCCGCTCGCCGCAAATACCGCAAAGAGCAGAAGGGCCGCAACACCGGCATCGCCACCCGGGGCAACTCGGTGGCGTTCGGTGACTTCGGCCTGAAGTCGACCGACCGCGGCCGCCTGACGGCCCGCCAGATCGAGGCCGCGCGTCGCGCGATCTCCCGCCACGTCAAGCGTGGCGGCCGGATCTGGATCCGCGTGTTCCCCGACAAGCCGATCTCCCAGAAGCCCGCCGAGGTCCGCATGGGCAACGGCAAGGGCAACCCGGAGTACTACGTCGCCGAGATCCAGCCCGGCAAGGTGCTGTACGAGATCGTGGGCGTGCCCGAGGAACTGGCGCGCGAGGCGTTCAAGCTGGCTGCGGCCAAGCTGCCGCTGCGCACGACGTTCGTCACCCGCATGCTCGGTGCCTGAGGCAGCCAAGGAGAATCACATGACCAAAGCTGCTGAATTGCGCCAGAAGGACGTGGCCGGCCTCGAGACCGAGGTGAAGGATCTGCAGAAGGCCCATTTCGGCCTGCGCATGCAGAAAGCCACGCAACAACTGTCCAACACCGCCTCGCTGCGCCTGACGCGCCGCGACATCGCGCGCGCCAAGACCATCCTGGCCCAGAAGCGCGCGGAATCCGCCAAGTAAGGAGTAGCCCATGACGGAAGCCAAGACCTCCCTCAAGCGCACCCTGATCGGCAAGGTGGTGAGCGACAAGCGTGCCAAGACCGTGACGGTCCTGGTCGAGCGCCGCGTGAAGCACGAGCTGTACGGCAAGATCGTTGCCAAGTCCAGCAAGTACCACGCGCACGACGAGAAGGGCGAGTACCACGTCGGCGACGTGATCGAGATCACCGAGTCGCGCCCGATCTCCAAGACCAAGAACTGGGTCGCCACCCGCCTGGTCGAGAAGGCCGCGGTGGTCTGAGACCCCGCGCACGGCGCCTGCTGACGAAACGGCCCACAATGTGGGCCGTTTTTCTTTTCCGTCCACCGCACACGAGGAGATGACCATGATCAAGATCGGCGACCAGCTGCCCGACGTCACGCTGCAGGAGTACTCGGAGGTCGAGGGCAACGGCTGCAGCATCGGGCCGAACCCGGTGAAGGTGCGCGAGGCCGCGGCCGGCAAGACCATCGCCCTGTTTGGCCTGCCCGGCGCCTACACGCCCACCTGCTCGGCCAAGCACGTGCCCGGCTACGTGCAGAAGATCGACGAGCTGAAGAAGGCCGGCGTCGACGAGGTCTGGTGCGTCAGCGTCAACGACGCGTTCGTGATGGGCGCCTGGGCGCGCGACCAGAAGACCGACGGCAAGGTGCGCATGCTGGGCGACGGCAGCGCCGACTTCGCCAAGGCCACCGGCCTCACGCTGGACCTCACCGCCCGCGGCATGGGCGTGCGCTGCCAGCGCTTCTCGATGCTGGTCAAGGACGGCAAGGTCACCACGCTGAACATCGAGGGCCCCGGCAAGTTCGAGGTCAGCGACGCCGACACCATGCTGGCGCAGGCCAAGGGCTGAGCGACCGGTCCCCACGTGCAAAGGCCCGCTGTCGCGGGCCTTTGTCGTTGGCGGGGGCCGCGCGCCTTCAGAGATCGACCTTGAGGTAGTGCGCCCCGGCAATGGGGTTGTGGTAGTACGGGTCGATCGGCTCGAAGCCCAGGTCCTCGTACAGCGCACGGGCCGCCTCCATGTCGCTGAGCGTGTCCAGCAGCACGCAGGCATGGCCGGCCTGGCGGGCCGCATCGAGCACGGCTTCGGCCAGCTGCCGCCCGAGCCCGAAGCCCCGGAACGGCTTGCGCACGTACAGGCGCTTCATCTCGGCGGCGCCCGGGTAGTCGCTGGTGTCCAGCGGCCGCAGCGCCACGCAGCCGGCGATCGCCCCGTCGACCTCGGCCAGAAGCAGTGCGCCCCGCGGCGGCGCGTACTCGCCCGGCAGGCTGGCCAGCTCGCGGTCGATGCCCTGGAAGCACAGGTCGATGCCCAGGCCGTCCGCGTACTCGCGGATCGCGGCGCGGGCCGCGTCGAGGTCCTGGGGCGTGGCCGCTTGGCGCACGCTCAGCACGGGCAGGGAGGTGTCCGTCGGCAAGGCGGTGTCGGGAAGTGGCGGGACGGGCAGTTTAGCGGCCCGGGCCCGTCCGCCAAGCTCAGCCGAACGCGCCCCCGGCCGCCGCGCGGGTGACCAGCCACCACACGCCAGCGCCGCAGGCGGCCGCCAGCACCAGGGCCAGCAGGCGGGTGGCCAGGTCGTCGCGCGATGCGGGCACGGGATGCTCGAGCAGCTTGTCGCCGCTGACCATGGGCCGCACCAGGTTGTCGCGCTTGGCCAGCAGGTAGTACAGGATCGCGGCCACGTGCAGCACCACCAGTGCCACCAGCAGCCACTGGCCGATGGCCTTGTGGTACCAGGTGGCCGACAAGCCCTGCGCGCTCGAGACGAAGCGGTTCAGCGGGCCGGTGAAGGCGATCTCGTCGTCGCTCACCAGCCCGGTGCCCACCTGCGCCAGCAGCACCAGCAGCAGCGCGAACACCGAGCCGGCGCCCAGCGGGTTGTGGCCCACCAGGTGGTCGGGGTGCGGCCGGCCGCGCAGGTAGGCCAGCACGCTCGAGGGTGCGTAGACGAACGACACGAAGCGCGACCAGCGCCCGCCCACGACGCCCCACAGCAGGCGGAAGGCGACCAGCGCCAGCACGGCGTAGCCCAGCTTCGCGTGCCACTCGATCCAGCTGCCCGGCACCCAGGCGGTGGCGAACGAACAGATCACGCACAGGGCCAGGGCCCAGTGGAACAGGCGGGTGGGCAGGTCCCAGACACGCACCTTGGTGGCCATGCGGCTTCTCTCCTCGTGGTTGTGGCTGCGCGATTGTGCGTCAGCTCCCGCGGACGGCGTCCGCGCGGCAGGTGCGCCGCCTCAGGCCTGCGCCAGCAGCTTCTCGATCAGCTTGTGCAGCTCGGCGAAGTCGGGCTCGCCGACGTAGCGCTTGACGATGCGCCCCTGCTTGTCGACCAGGTAGGTGGTGGGGGTCAGCTGCACGTCGCCCCAGGCCTTGGCGACCGTGCCGGTGTTGTCGATCGCCACCTGGAAGGGCAGCTTGCGGCTCTGGGTGAAGTTGACGACGTAGGCCGGCGGGTCGTAGCTCATCGCCACCGCCACCGTCTGGTAGCCGCGGCCCTTGAACTTGTCGTGGGTGGCGACCAGCTGCGGCATCTCGGCCACGCAGGTCACGCAGCTGGTGGCCCAGAAGTTCACCAGGGTGACCTTGCCCCGGAAGTCGTCTGTGGTGGTGCGGCTGCCGTCCAGCAGCACGAAGGTGGACGCGGGCGCGGGCGACTGGGCCGACTGCGAGGCCCACCACGCACCGGCGCCCACCACGGCGGCGGCGGCCAGGGGGAGGATCCAGCGCAGGGTCTTGTTCATGGCAGGGATGGATTGTGGCGCACGCGGAAAGTTCAGGCCTTGCGGCGCGTCAGCGACTTCAGGCGCAACCCGCCAGGATCGCCGCCAGCGCCTCCGGCTGGTCGACCATGGGGTCGTGGCCGCAGGCCAGCTCCACCACCCGCGCACCCCCGCCGCCACTCCACTGGCCGTCCCAGAACTTCGCATCCCGCACCCGCGGCCGGATCGGGTCGATGGTCGGCAGCCGCGGCGCGGTGCAGTCCACGAAGGTGCGCGGCACCCGGGCCACCCGGGCCGGCGCGAAGTCCAGCGTCGCCTCGTAGGTGTGCCCCGGATGCGGCGTCATGCGGCGCTGCACCCAGGCCAGGTCCTCGCCCTGCAGGCCGTAGCCGCCGGCATCGGGCACGGCGAAGGCGTAGTCGGGCGAGGCCGCCGCGGCCGCCAGCCGCGCCTCGCGGGTGGTGCGCGCGTGCGTGCTGCTCCAGCTCTCGCCGGGGCGCGGCACCACCGCATCGACGTACACGAGGTGGCGCAGCCGCTCGCCCATGCGGTCGGCGATGGCCGTGCCCAGCATGCCCGCGTACGAGTGCACCCCCAGCACCACGTCGTGCAGTTCCTCGGCCTCGAGCACGCCGCGCAGGTCGGCGATGTGGGTCTCGAGCGTGATCGCGGAATTGAGCAGGTGGGCCCGCTCGCCCACGCCCGTGAGCGTCGGCGCGTGCACCCGGTGCCCGGCGGCCGCCAGCCGCGCCACCACCCGTTGCCAGCACCAGCCGCCATGCCAGGCACCATGGACCAGGACGAAGGTCGCCATCTCAGATCACTCCTTGCGCGCGCAGCGCCGCGATGCGGTCCGCGTCCCAGCCGAGCACGTCGGCCAGGACCTCGTCGGTGTGCTGCCCCAGCAGCGGCGGCGGCAGCTCGGTGCGCACCGGCGTCGCCTCCATCTTGATCGGCGACGACACCAGCCGCAGGCCGGCGCGCAGCGGGTGGTCCCAGGTGGTGACCATGCCGCGCGCGGCCACGTGCGGGTCGGCGAACACCTCGGCCAGGTCGTTGATCGCGCCGCAGGGCACCTTGGCGGCCTCGAGCGCGGCCAGCCAGTCGGCCTTGGGACGGCTGCGCAGGATGGCCTCGAGCAGCGGCACCAGTTCGGCGCGGTGGCGCACCCGGTCCTGGTTGCGCGCGTAGCGGGGGTCGCGCGCCAGCTCGGGCCGTCCGGCCACCTCGCAGAACTTCGCGAACTGTCCGTCGTTGCCGACGGCCAGGATGACGTGGTCCTTGCGGCCGTCGGGCGCGGGCGCCACCTCGAACACCTGGTAGGGCACGATGTTCTGGTGCGCGTTGCCGGCGCGGCCCGGGACCTTGCCGCTGACCAGGTAGTTCGCGCCCAGGTTGGCCAGCATGGCCACCTGGGTGTCCAGCAGCGCCATGTCGACGGCCTGGCCCTCGCCGGTGCGCTCGGCGTGGCGCAGCGCCGCGAGGATCGCGGTCGCCGCATACAGGCCGGTGAACAGGTCGGCCACCGCCACGCCCACCTTCTGCGGGCCGCCGCCCAGGTCGTCGCGCTCGCCGGTCACGCTCATCAAACCGCCCATGCCCTGCACGGCGTAGTCATAGCCGGCGCGCTCGCGGTACGGCCCGCTCTGGCCGAAGCCCGTGATGCTGCAGTACACAAGCCGGGGGTTCACCTGCCGCAGCGACGGCCAGTCCAACCCGTAGCGGGCCATGTCGCCCACCTTGTAGTTCTCGACGAACACGTCGCACTGCGCCGCCAGCGCGCGCACCAGCGCCTGCCCCGCGGGCGTGGCGATGTCGCAGGTGACCGAGCGCTTGTTGCGGTTGGCGCCCAGGTAGTACGCCGCCTCGCGTGTGTCCTGGCCCTGCGCGTCGGGCAGGAAAGGCGGGCCCCAGGCGCGCGTGTCGTCGCCGCTGCCCGGCCGCTCCACCTTGATCACGTCGGCGCCCAGGTCGGCCAGGGTCTGGGTGCACCAGGGGCCCGCGAGCACGCGGGACAGGTCGAGGATGCGGATGCCTTGCAGCGATGTCATGGGCGGCGATTGTCGGGCGGAACCGTATCATCGGCCGATGCCCCGTTTCCCGGTGCCGGCCGCCGTGCCGGCCGCCCTGCTGGCCCTGCTGCTGGCCGCCTGCAGTCCCTCCCTCGACTGGCGCGAGCTGCGTGCCGAGCCCTCCGAGCTGCAGGTGCTGCTGCCCTGCAAGCCCGACAAGGGCGCGCGACGCGTGCCGCTGGCCGGACCCGAGGTCGAGCTGCAGCTGCTCGGCTGCGAGGCCGGCGGTGCCACCTTCGCGGTGCTGCAGGCCGACGTGGGCGACCCGGTGCGCGCCGCGCAGGCGCTGCTGCAGTGGAACCAGGCCACCCTGGCCAACCTGAAGGCCGGCCCCCCGCGCGCCACGCCCTTCGTGCCGCCCGGCGCGCTCGAGCTGCCCGGCGCGCAGCGCGTGGCTGCCGAAGGCCGTCGCGCCGACGGCAGCACGGTGCAGGGCGAGGCCGCCTACTTCGCCCGGGGCACCCGCGTGTTCCAGGCCGTGGTCTATGCCGACAAGCTCACCCCCGCAATGACGCAGCCGTTCTTCGAAGGATTGAAGTTCCGTTGAACACCCTGCCCCGCCGCACCGCGATCGTCGTCTTCCTGGCCTTCGCCTTCTGCTACTTCTTCTCGGCCGTGCTGCGCGCGGTCACCGCCACGCTGGCGCCGGTGCTCACGCAGGAGTTCGCGCTCAACGCCGCCGACCTGGGGCTGCTGGCCGGCGGCTTCTTCCTCGGCTTCGCCGCCACCCAGCTGCCGCTGGGCACCTGGCTGGACCAGTACGGCCCGCGCAAGGTCATCCTGGGCTTCGTGGGCATCGCGGTGGCCGGCTGCCTGGCCTTTGCCGCGGCCGACGGCTTCTGGAGCCTGCTGGCCGCGCGCATGCTCTGCGGCGTGGGCGTCAGCGCCTGCCTGATGGCCCCGCTGACCGGTTTCCGCCGCTGGTTCGAGCCGGCCACGCAGCTGCGCGCCAACTCGTGGATGCTGATGACCGGCTCGCTGGGCATGGTGGCCTCGACGCTGCCGGTGCAGTGGCTGCTGCCGGTGATGGGCTGGCGCTGGCTGTTCGTCGGCCTGGCCGTGCTGCTGGGCGTCGCCTCGCTGGCGCTGGCCTGGCGCGTGCCGGGCTGGGACGTGGGCCCCTCGACCGAGGGCGAGCCGCCAAGCTACGCGCAGGTCTGGCGGCATCCGTACTTCCGGCGCATGGTGCCGATCGGCTTCTTCAACTACGGCGGGATGATCGCCATCCAGTCGCTGTGGGCCGGGCCCTGGCTGGTGCGCGTGAGCGGCTGGCCGCCGCTGCAGGCGGCCGCCGGCCTGTTCGCGATCAACGTGTGCATGCTGCTGGCGTTCTGGACCTGGGGCCTGGCCAACCCGGTGCTGCAGCGGCGCGGGTGGACCACCGACCGGCTGATCGCCCGCTTCCTGCCCGGCAGCCTGCTGGTGCTGGCGGCCATCGTCGTGGCCGGTCCCGCGGCGGGCGCCGCGGCATGGGCCGTGTTCTGCGTGTCCTGCACCTTCGTCTCGCTCGCCCAGCCCGCCGTGGGCATGGCCTTCCCCTCGGCGCTCGCGGGCCGGGCCCTGTCCGCCTACAACCTCGTGATCTTCGCCGGCGTGTTCACCGTGCAATGGGGCGTGGGCGCGCTGGTCGACGGCTTCGCGGCCCTGGGCTGGTCGCAGCCCGACGCCTTCCGTGGCGCGATGGCCGCATTCCTGCTTCTGTCGGTGGCCAGCTACGCCTGGTTCCTGCGGGGTGCCGCCGATAATCGGCCCCAGTCACGCACCGCGACGCCATGAACGCGATCCTGCTCATCGCCCACGCCCCGCTCGCGCACGCGCTGCGGGCCTGCGCGCTGCATGTCTTCCCGGACTGCGGCGAGGCGGTGACCGCGATCGACGTGCAGCCCAACCTCTCGCCCGACGAGACGCTGTCCACCGCGCGCATCGCGCTGCAGCAGGCGTCGCGCCAGCCCCAGGTCAAGGGGGTGCTGGTGCTGACCGACATCTTCGGCGCGACCCCCAGCAACGTGGCCCAGCGGCTGGTCGACGGTGTCGGCAGCCGCCTGATCACCGGCGTGAACCTGCCCATGCTGCTGCGCGCCGTCAGCTACCGCCACGAGAGCCTCGACGCCCTGGTGCAGCGTGCCGTCGTCGGCGGCACCCAGGGTGTGATGCAGGTGGCCATCACCGCGCCGCAGAACCAGCCCCGCCGTCCCCATGATCAAGACCACCACGACCATCAGCAATAAGCTGGGCCTGCATGCCCGCGCCTCGGCCAAGCTCACCAAGCTGGCCGCGCAGTTTCCCTGCGAGGTCTGGATCGCCAGGGGCGAGCGGCGCGTGAACGCCAAGAGCATCATGGGCGTGATGATGCTGGCCGCCGGCATCGGCAGCCAGGTCGAGCTCGAGACCGACGGCGAGCGCGAGCAGGAAGCCATGGACGCCCTGCTGCACCTGATCGCCGACAAGTTCGGCGAGGGCGAGTGAACCCTGCGGGGCCGATGCCATGACCTTCGCCGTCCACGGACTCGCCGTCGCCCGCGGTGTCGCCATCGGCCGCGCCGTGCTGGTGGCCGGCGGCATCGACGTCGACCACTACTTCATCGAGCCGTCGCAGGTCGAGGCCGAGATCGAGCGCATCCGCGCGGGCCGAGACGTGGTGGTCGACGAGCTGCACCGGCTGCAGCAGACCCTGGCCTCGATGGGCCCGCGCGAGGCGCCGCAGGAGCTGTCGGCCCTGCTGGACGTGCACCTGCTGCTGCTGCAGGACCAGGAGCTGATCGAGGGCGTCAAGCACTGGATCCGCGAACGCCTGTACAACGCCGAATGGGCGCTGACCACGCAGCTGGAGCAGCTGTCGCGCCAGTTCGACGAGATGGAGGATGCCTACCTGCGCGAGCGCAAGGCCGACCTCGAGCAGGTGGCCGAGCGCGTGCTGCGCGCCATGCGTGGCGTGGGCTCGCCGGTGGCGCCGCCGCCGCAGCGGCGCAAGTCCTCGCAGGACCTGCTGCTCGACGCCAGCGTCGACGTGCCGCTGGTGCTGGTGGCGCACGACCTGTCGCCGGCCGACATGCTGCAGTTCAAGCAGAGCGTGTTCGCCGGCTTCGTCACCGACGTGGGCGGCAAGACCTCGCACACCGCCATCGTCGCGCGCAGCATGGACATCCCGGCCGTGGTGGGCGCGCGCAGCGCCAGCCAGCTGGTGCGCCAGGACGACTGGGTCATCATCGACGGCGATGCCGGCGTGATGATCGTCGACCCCTCGCCGATCATCCTGGCCGAGTACGGCTTCAAGCAACGCCAGGCCGAGCTCGAGCGCGGCCGCCTGGCCCGCCTGCGCCACACGCCGGCCATCACGCTGGACGGCCAGAAGATCGAGCTGCTGGCCAACATCGAACTGCCCGAGGACGCGCCCGCCGCGGTGGCCGCCGGCGCCGTGGGCGTCGGCCTGTTCCGCAGCGAGTTCCTGTTCATGAACCGCCGCGGCCGCCTGCCCGACGAGGACGAGCAGTACGCCGCCTACCGGCGCGCGGTCGACGGCATGCAGGGCCTGCCGGTCACCATCCGCACCATCGACGTCGGCGCCGACAAGCCGCTGGACGACGACCAGCCCCGCGACGAGGCGCACCTGAACCCGGCGCTGGGCCTGCGGGCGATCCGCTGGAGCCTGGCCGACCCGGCGATGTTCCTCACCCAGCTGCGCGCCATCCTGCGCGCCGCCGCGCACGGCCAGGTGCACCTGCTGGTGCCCATGCTGGCGCATGCCAGCGAGATCCGGCAGACGCTCGCCCTGATCGACACGGCGCGGGCCGAGCTGGACGCGCGCGGCGTGGCCTACGGCCCGGTCAAGCTGGGCGCGATGATCGAGATCCCCGCCGCGGCGCTGACGCTGCGCACCTTCCTCGCGCACTTCGACTTCCTGTCGATCGGCACCAACGACCTGATCCAGTACACCCTGGCCATCGACCGGGCCGACGAATCGGTGGCCCACCTGTACGACCCGCTGCACCCGGCCGTGCTGCAGCTGGTGGCGCAGACCATCGCCGCGGCCACGGCGGCCGGCAAGCCGGTGAGCGTGTGCGGCGAGATGGCCGGCGACACCAGCCTCACCCGCCTGCTGCTGGGCCTCGGCCTGCGCAGCTTCTCGATGCACCCGGCGCAGATCCTGGCGGTCAAGCAGGAGGTGCTGCGCGCCGATGCCCAGCGGCTGGCGCCCTGGGCCCAGCAGGTGCTGCAGGCCGAGGAGCCGGCCGCCCTGCTCGCGCCGGCTTCAGGGCAGGCCGCCTGACCAAGCGGGCCCGGCGCCCGACGCTTCGCCTTGCGGCTGCCACGGCGGCTGCGCCCCGACCCGCTGCACGCCGCCACCCCAGGGCGATGCCTCGGGCAGCTGCACCTGCAGCTGCGGCGGCAGCTCCTGCACCGGCTGCGGCGGTGGGGGCGGCGGCGGGAAGGTCGCGGCCCACCAGGGACTGACCGGCTCCGGCACCGCATCGGGCAGGTCGAAGCGCACCTGCGCGTCGGCCAGGCCGCGACGGAAGGCCTCGCGGAAGAAGTCCCCCACCACCGGCAGCGCGCTGCGCGCGCCCTGGCCCCAGGGGTCGCGCATGGTGATGCGGGCGTCGTTGTGCCCCACCCAGGCGCCGGCCACCAGCTGCGGGTGGACCAGGATGAACCAGCCGTCCGTGTTGTCCTGCGTGGTGCCGGTCTTGCCGGCCAGGTCGCCGGGCAGCTGGAAACGGGTGCGCAGCGCCGCGCCGGTGCCGTGGTCCACGGCCGTGCGCAGGGCCTGCAGCAGCAGGGCGGTGGAGCGGCCGTCCAGGGCCGCCTCGGCCGGCGGGGGCGCCACGCGCTCCAGCACGCGGCCATAGCGGTCCTCCACCTGCAGCACGAAGCGCGGCGCCACGTGCAGGCCGCCGTTGGCCAGCGTCGCGTACGCACCGACCATCTCGCGCAGCGTGACCGGGCTGGTGCCCAGGCCCAGGGACGGCACCTCGTCCAGCCGGCTCTCGCGCACGCCCATCGCGCGTGCCAGCCGGCCCACCGCGGCCGGCCCGACGCCCTGCACCAGCTGGGCGGTGATGGTGTTGCGCGACCAGGCGAGCGCATCGCGCAGCGCCATCGGCTGCTCGGACGGGGCCGCCCCGCTGTCGCTGGGCCGCCAGACTTCGCCGGGCCGCGCCGCGATCTCCACCCGGCGGTCCACCAGCTGGTCCTGCAGCCGCGCGCCCTGCGCGAAGGCGGCGCCGTACACGAAGGGCTTGAAGGTCGATCCCGGTTGGCGGCGCGCCTGCGCGACATGGTCGTACTGGTCCTGCGCGAAATCGCGGCTGCCCACCCAGGCGCGCACCTGGCCCGTGCCGGGCTCCAGCACCAGCAGGCCGGCCTCCAGCCGCGTCTTGTCGCGCCGCAGCGCCTGCAGCAGGTCGCGGTCGGCGCGCAGCCGGTGCAGGGCGGCCGCATCGTCCAGGCCCTCGCGCTCCAGCGCCGCATAGGCGGGCGTCTCGCGCAGGAGCTGGTCGACCAGGGCGCCCCGGCGGTCCCAGTCGCGCGACCAGGCCGCATCGGCCAGCTTCTGCAGTGCGTCGAGCTGGCGCTGCACGGCCTGCGTCGCCAGGGCCTGGGCGCGGCTGTCGATCGTGGTGCGCAGCACCAGGCCGTCGGCATACGGATCGCGGCCATGGCGCTCGGCCCAGTCCAGCAGCCACTGCCGGGCCTGCTGCGCCAGGTGCGGCGCCGGGCCGGGCTCGTCCTGCGGCCGCTCGAACGCCAGCTGCAATGGGGCCCGCTGCAGCGCCTGCAGCTGCTGCGCATCGAGCCAGCCGGCGCGCTGCATCTGCGCGAGCACCAGGTTGCGGCGCTGGCGTGCCCGCTCCGGCGCGAGCACCGGGTTGTACAGCCGGGTGCCCTTGAGCATGCCCACCAGCGTCGCGGCCTCGGCCGCGTCGAGCGCGCCGGCGCCCTTGCCGAAGTAGGTGCGCGCGGCCATCTCGATGCCGCGCGTGTTGTAGAGGAAGGGCACCGTGTTGAGGTAGGCCTCGAGGATCTCGCGCTTGTCGTGCTGGTCCTCGATGCGCAGCGCGGTGATGGCCTCGCGCGCCTTGCGCTCCAGCGTGGGCATGCGGCCGATGCGCACCGGGTAGAGGTTGCGGGCGAGCTGCTGGGTGATGGTCGAGCCGCCCTGGCGGTCCCCCTTGGAGGTCTGCCAGGCCGCCGCCAGCGTGCGCCGCCAGTCCAGGCCGGCGTGCTCCCAGAAGCGCCGGTCCTCGGTGGCCAGCAGGGCCTGCACGACCGTGGGCGCGATGGCGTCGAGCGGCACCCACTCGCGGTGCACGCGGCGCAGCACGGCCAGTTCCTGCCCGTCGAGCGTGAGCACCACGCCGGGACGCATCTCGCGCTCGCGCCCGATGTCGCGGCCGTCGGGCGTCGTGGCGACCAGCCCGGCCAGCCAGTGGCCGGCCAGCCCGGCGGCCGCGCACAGGCACAGCAGCAGGGCCAGCGCCACGGTGGCCAGGGGGTGCCTGCGCAGCCACCCGTGCGCGGCAGGCGGGGCGGGCGGATCCTCGGGAGCGGGAGCGGTGGGCACGGGGCACTCTAGGCAGCGCGGCCGTCGCGCAGGTGTAGGACGGTGGCCGCGGCGGATGTCACGCCCGGGCGGCTCGCGGCATCGGCGGCGCGCTGCCGCGCTTGAGGCCGGCGGCCCGCCGGGCCAGCATGGCCCATGTCCCGCGCCGACCTGTCCGACGATCCCCTGGCCACCCTGCCGGTGCTGCGCGCCGGCGACCTCGAGCTGCGGCTGGCGCCGCAGGCCGGCGGCTCGATCGCCGCCCTGCGCAGCCGCGCCGCCGGCGGCGGGGCGCCCGTCGAATGGCTGCGCCCGGCCAGTGCGCAGGCCCTGGCTGCCCACGACCCGCTGGGCATGGCCAGCTTCCCCCTCGTGCCCTGGTGCAACCGCATCCGGGACGGCCGCGCCCAGGCCGGCGGCCGCACGCTGCAGATCCCGCCCAACCATCCGGGCGAGCCCTCGCCGCATCCGCTGCACGGCGTCGGCTGGCTGCGCCCCTGGGACCTGCCGGTGCTGGAGCGCTCGCGCGCCGTGCTGGCCCTGGCCCATGCGGCCGACGCGCACTGGCCCTGGGACTTCGAGGCCCGCCAGGAGCTGCTCCTCACCCCGGACGGCCTCACGCTGCGGCTGGCCGCGACGAACCGCGACACGGCGCCCATGCCCTGCGGCCTGGGCCACCATCCCTACTTCCCGCAGCCGCCGGGCACCTGGCTGCAGGCGGCGGTCGAGGCGATGTGGGAGACCGACGCGCAGGTGCTGCCCACGGCGCTGGTGGCCGACCACCCCGTGGTGCGGGCGCTGCGCAGCGGCACGCCGGTGCAGGCGCTGCACACCGACAACAACTTCACCGGCTGGTCGCGCCAGGCCCTGCTGCGCTGGCCCGCCGATGCGGCCGGGCCGGCGCGCCACCTGCGGCTGCAGGCCCAGGCGCCGCTGGACTGGTTCGTGCTGTACCGGCAGCCCACGCTGCCGTTCCTGTGCGCCGAGCCGGTGAGCCAGTGCACCGACTGGCTCAACCTGCAGGACCGCCACCCCCACGCGCAGCTCGGCGGTGCCGTGCTGGCGCCGGGCGAGACGCTCGGCGTGCAGTGCACGCTGGCGCCCGGCTGGGACTGAGGGTCAGCGCGCCGGGGACGGCGGCTGGAAGTGCGCGAGGAAGTGCGCCAGGTCGGCCAGGTCGGCGTCCTTGAGCCCGTGCAGGGCCGCCGCCATGATGGTGTCGCGCCCCGGGCCGGGCCGGTCGCGCAGCTGCTTCATGCTGGCCAGCAGGAAGGGCTCGGGCTGCGCCGCGATGCGGGGCACCTGCTGCTGCCCGCCGTAGCCGGGCAGGTGGCAGGTGCCGCACAGCATGCGCGAGGCCAGCGCCTGCCCGCGCTGGTAAGCGGCGCCGTCGGTGGCCGCGGCCGCGGGCGGCGGCGGCAGGGCCGCGAAGTACTGCGCCAGCGCGACCAGCTCGGCATCGGGCACGCCGTCGAGCAGCCCCTGCATCGCCGGCACCGGGCGCAGGCCCTCGCGGATCAGCACCAGCTGGTTCTCGACGAAGGTGCGCGGCTGGCCGGCCAGCGACGGCACCTGGGGGTCGCGGCTGCGTCCCTCGGCGCCGTGGCAGGCCATGCAGGCGGCCGCCCGCGCCGGCGCGGGCGGCACGGCCTGGGCCCACGCGGCGCCGGCCGCGGCCAGCAGCGCGGCGGCCACCACGCCGCGGGCCGTGGCCCGCAGGCGCTCAACGGGCATAGCTGATGCGGTAGATCGCGCCGGCCTGCTCGTCGGACAGCAGCAGCGCGCCGTCGGGCATCTGCAGCATGTACACCGGGCGGCCCCACATCTGGTCGCTGCCCTGGTCCAGGAAGCCGGTCGCGAAGGGCGTGACCTTGGCGTTGCGGCCATCGGCGTCGGCCTTGACCATCACCACGTCGTAGCCGAACTTCTTGGTGCGGTTCCACGAGCCCTTGCGCGCGACGAAGGCGGCGTTGCGGTACTCGGGCGGGAACATGTTGCCGGTGTAGAAATGGATGCCCATCACGGCCGCGTGCGGGCCCATGGTGGCCACCGGCAGCGTCACGCCGTTGCAGGCGCGGTCGCGCTTGACGTCGGGGTCGGCGATGCCGTTGGCATGGCAGAACGGGAAGCCGAAGTCCTGGCCGGTGCTGGCCATGCGGTTGAGCTCGTCCTCGGGGCCCTCGTCGCCCATCCAGTCGCGGCCATGGTCGGTGAACCACATCTCGCGGGTGACCGGGTGCCAGTCGAAGCCCTGGGTGTTGCGCACGCCGCGCGCGATGACTTCCATGTTGGAGCCGTCGGCGTCGTAGCGGCGGATCTGCGCGTACTCCTGGCCGGGCAGGCAGATGTTGCAGGGCGCACCGAACGGCACGTACAGCTTGCCGTCCGGACCGAAGGCCACGTACTTCCAGTTGTGGTGCTGCTCGGGCGGCAGCTTGAACGCGGCGGTGACGTCGCGCGGCTGCACGTTTGGATTCCGGTCGATGCCGTCGTAGCGCAGCACCTTGTCGATCGCGAACACGTACAGCGTGCCGTTGCGGTAGGTCACGGCCGGCTGGTTCAGCTTGTCCACCAGCACGCGGCTGCTGCGCTGGCCGCCCGCGTCGGTGATCTCGTAGACGCGGCCGATGCCGCGCGTGCCGGCGTAGATGCGGCCGTCCTCGGTGCGCGACATCGCGCGCACGCCCGGCATGCCGTGCGCCCACAGCTCCATCTTGAAGCCCGGCGGCAGCTTGACGCGGTCCAGCGGGATGTCGGCCGGTGCCGTCTGGGTGAGCTTGCCGGGCAGCGGCGCCAGCGTGGAGGTGGCGTACTGGGCCGAGCGGCCCTGCTGCCAAGCGGGTGCGCCGGCGGGCACCGGCTGGGCGGCGGCCGAGAGCACGGGTTGCGAGGGCGTCTGCGCGCAGCCGGCGACCAGGGCCGCGAGGCTCGCCAGCAGGGCGAGGCGGGTGATGTGCATGCTTGTCTCCTTTGCCTTGTTCGTGTGCAGGCAGGTGGCATGCTACCGGTGGCCCGGCCGAGGGCGACTCAGGGGTGGACCCTAGGCCGGGGCGGGCCGCGTCTCGTCGGCGCCACGCGTGCCCAGCACCGCCGCGGCCACGATCAGGGCGGCGCCGGCGGCCACGCTCCAGGTGAGCGGCCGTCCGGCCACCAGCACCAGCAGCAGGGTCGAGGCGATCGGGGTGGCGTAGCTGAGCACGCCGATCTGGCGCGGATCGCCGGCCTTGAGCGCCCGGTCCCACAGGAAGAAGGCGGCGCCCAGCGGGCCCAGGCCCATGGCGCCGATCAGCAGCAGGTCACGGGCGGACAGCGCCACGCGCGGCTCGAGCACGGCATGGCAGGCCAGCGCCAGCAGGCCCGAGACCAGGCCGAACAGGCCGATCGCCGCGGTCGGAAAGGCCGGCACGCGCCGGGTGCCCAGCGAGTAGGTGGCCCAGATCACCGCCGACCCCAGGGCGGGCAGGTAGCCCCAGGACCAGCCGCCGCGCAACTGGCCGCCCGCCGCGCCCACGATGGCCAGCGCCGCCCCGGCCAGGCCGAGCAGCGCCGCCACCAGGTGCTGGGGGCGCAGCCGCAGGCCCGGCAGCAGCACCGGCGCCAGCACCACGATCAGCAGCGGCCACAGGTAGTTGACCAGGTTGGCCTCGACCGGCGGCGCGTGCCGCAGCGCGATGAACAGCAGGAAGTGGAAGCCGAACAGGCCGTAGATGCCCAGCGCCAGCGTGCCTGCGGGCACCCGCCACTGGCGCGCGAGCGGCCAGGCCGGCACGCTGCCCACGAGCAGGGCCAGGCCGGTGAGCAGGAACGGCGGCACGTGCTGCAGCAGCAGTCCCAGCGAGGCGAGGCTGGCCCACAGCGCGATGGCGGCCAGGGCGGACAGGTTCGGATGCATGGGCCGCGAGGATACGCAGGACGGCGTGGGCGCAGGCGGGGCCCCGTGTCGTCGTCCCCGCGCAGGCGGGGTCCCATGGTCGGGCGCGGTGCGGGATCGTGGGCCCCCGCCTGCGCGGGGGAGACGAGGTTGCGCGGGTGTGCGGTGCGCGGTCGCCCGGATGCTGGGGTGCGCGGGTGCTGGGGTCCGTGGGAGTGGCGGGCGCTCAGGCCGCGCCCGGCACGCCCGCCGCGTGGGCCTGCTGGTCGGCGTGGTAGCTGGAGCGCACCATCGCGCCGACCGCCGCATGGGTGAAGCCCATGGCGTAGGCCTCGCGCTCGAACATCTTGAAGGTGTCCGGGTGCACGTAGCGGCGCACCGGCAGGTGCGAGGTGCTGGGCGCCAGGTACTGGCCGATGGTGAGCATGTCGATGTCGTGCGCGCGCATCTCGCGCATGACCGCCAGGATCTCCTCGTCGGTCTCGCCCAGGCCCACCATCAGGCCGCTTTTGGTGGGCACCTGCGGGAACAGCGCCTTGAACTTCTTGAGCAGGTTCAGGCTGAACGCGTAGTCGGAGCCCGGGCGCGCCTCCTTGTACAGGCGCGGCACCGTCTCGAGGTTGTGGTTCATCACGTCCGGCGGCGCGGCCTTCAGGATCTCGAGCGCGCGGTCGTCGCGGCCGCGGAAGTCGGGCACCAGGATCTCGATGGTGGTCTGCGGCGACAGCGCACGGGTGGCCCGGATGCAGTCGACGAAGTGCTGGCTGCCGCCGTCGCGCAGGTCGTCGCGGTCGACGCTGGTGATCACCACGTACTTCAGCTGCAGCTTGGCGATGGTGCGCGCCAGGTTCTGAGGCTCGTCGGCATCGAGCGGGTCGGGTCGGCCGTGGCCCACGTCGCAGAACGGGCAGCGGCGGGTGCACTTGTCGCCCATGATCATGAACGTGGCCGTGCCCTTGCCGAAGCACTCGCCGATGTTCGGGCAGGAGGCCTCCTCGCAGACCGTGTGCAGGTTGCTCTCGCGCAGGATCTGCTTGATCTCGTAGAAGCGGGTGGTGGGCGAGCCGGCGCGCACGCGGATCCACTCGGGCTTCTTGAGCACCTCGCCCGGCTCGACCTTGACCGGGATGCGCGAGAGCTTGGCCGCGGCCTTCTGCTTGGCCGTGGCCACGTAGGTCTTGACGGATTGCGCCTCGCGCACGACGGGGTTGGAGCTCATGGGGGTCCTTCTCAGGCCGCCAGCAGGGCGGCGAGCTGGCGGCCCAGCCGGTCGGCCGCCTCGTCCCAGGGGGTGGGAACGCCGATTGTAGAAAGGTCGACCGTCGCCAGGCCTGCGTAACCGCAAGGGTTGATGCGCGAGAAGGGTTCGAGGTCCATGGCCACGTTCAGCGCCAGCCCGTGGTACGTGCAGTGGCGGCTGACCTTCACGCCCAGCGCGGCGATCTTGCCCAGGCCGCGGAACGGGTCGCCCCCCGGCGCCGGGCCGGTGAGCGCGGCATGCGAGAACGGGTCGTCCAGCCGCACGTAGATGCCGGGCGCGCCGGCCACGCGGTGGCCGGTGACGCCGTAGCCGGCCAGCGTGCGGACCACCGCCTCCTCGAGCCGGTAGACGTATTCCTTGACGAACCAGCCGCGCCGGCGCAGGTCCAGCAGGGGGTAGGCCACCACCTGGCCGGGCCCGTGGTAGGTCACCTGGCCGCCGCGGTTGGTAGCCACCACCGGGATGCCGCCCGGCGCGAGCACGTGGCCGGGCTGGCCGGCGATGCCCTGCGTGTAGACCGGCGGGTGCTCGCACAGCCAGAGCGCGTCCGGCGTGTCGGGCGTGCGCGCCGCCGTCATCGCCTGCATCGCCTCGTAGGTGGGCTGGTACTCCACCCGCCCGAGCACGCGCGGCTCCATGGTGGCTACAGCACCACCTTGACCATCGGATGCGAGGACAGCGTGCGGTACAGCTCGTCGAGCTGTTCGCGGCTGGTGGCGGTGACCGTGATGGTGATGCCCAGGTAGTTGCCCGCCTTGCTGTCGCGCAGCTCGACGCTGGCGGCGTCGAAGCCGGGGTCGAAGCGCTGCGCGATCTGGGTGATGGCGTGCACGAAGCCGTCGACCTTCGCGCCCATCACCTTGATCGGGAAGCGCGAGGGGTACTCGATCAGCGAATCCTTGCGGGGGTCGGTGGTGCTCATGTCAGGCGGCCTGCTTGGCCCGTTGGTAGCCGGCATACAGGCGCTCGTAGATGGGGCCGGGCCGGCCGCTTCCAACGGGGCGGCCGTCCAGCGTGGTCACGGGCAGCACCTCCTTGGTGGCCGACGACAGCAGCAGCTCGTCGGCGGCCAGCACCTCGTCGCGCGTGATGCGGCGCAGCTGGAACGGGATGCCGGCCTCGCGGCACAGCTGCTCGACCAGGCCGAAGCGGATGCCCTCGAGCACCAGGTTGTCCTTGGGCACGCCCAGCACGGCGCCGTCCTTGACCACCCACACGTTCGAGGCCGCGGCCTCGGACAGGAAGCCGTCGCGGTACATGACGGTCTCGAGCGCGCCGGCGTCGGCGCTGATCTGGCGCGACATCACCGCGCCGGCCAGGCTGGTGCTCTTGATGTGGGCCTTTCGCCAGCGGAAGTCGTCTGCGCTCACGCAGGCCACGCCCTGGGCGCGGGCCTGCGCCGAGGGCAGCGCCATGCGGTTGGCCATCGCGAACACGGTGGGCTCCAGGCCCGGGACCATCACGTGGTCGCGCATCGCCACGCCGCGGGTGATCTGGATGTAGGTTAGCTGGTCGGTCTGCGCCAGCGGCACGCCGGCCTGCGCGGCCCAGTCGCCCACCAGGCGTTCGACCAGCGCGCGCCACTGCGGGCGGGTCAGGGGGTTGGGGATGCGCAGTTCGTCGAGGCTGCGCTCCAGGCGGGCCAGGTGCTCGTCGAAGCGGAACGGCCGGCCGCCGTAGACGGGCACGACCTCGTAGATGCCGTCGCCGAAGATGAAGCCGCGGTCCATCACGCTCACCTTGGCGTGGCGCAGCGTCGTGTACTCGCCGTTCAGGTAGCAGGGCAGGTCGGTCAGGGCGTCGGTGCGGTCGGTCATGGCGCCGATTGTCGCGCCCCGCGCGGTGCCAGCCAGCGGGTCTGGCCGATGGCCAGCAGGAAGAAGTCGTCCTCCGGCAGGCCGGCCGCCTGCCGCGCCAGGGCCAGGTCGCGCGGCGGCTGGTCCAGCGACTCGTCGGTCAGCGCGAAGGTGCCCCAATGCACGCCCAGGCTGCGGCGCGCGCCCAGGTCGCGGTGCGCCTGCACCGCCTCGGCCGGGTCGATGTGCTGCGGTGCCATGAACCAGCGCGGCTCGTACGCGCCCACGGCCAGCAGCGCCAGGTCGAGCGGCCTGCCGGGACGGCGCGCCTGCAGCCGCTCGCGCGTGAGCGCGAAATGGGCGCCGTAGCCGGTGTCGCCCGAGAAGTACCAGTGCAGGTCCGGCGCATGCACCACCCAGCCGCCCCACAGCGTGCGGTTGCGGTCGTTCAGGCTGCGTGCCGACCAGTGCTGCACCGGCACCAGCTGGAACTCCACGCCGCGGTGCACGTGGGTCTGCCACCAGTCGAGTTCGACGACGTTGCGGATGCCCTGCTGCGCCATCCACGCCTTGTTGCCCAGCGGCACCAGGAACAGCGTGCGGCCGCCGCTGCGCGCATCCAGCCGCATCACCGAGGCGCGGTCCAGGTGGTCGTAGTGGTTGTGCGAGATCACCACCGCGTCGATGGCCGGCAGGTCGTCCAGCGCGATGCCCGGTGGCTGCGCCCGCCTGGGGCCCAGGAACTGCACCGGCGAGGCGCGCTCGCTGAAGATGGGGTCGGTCAGCACGTTCAGCCCGCCGCTCTGCACCAGCGCCGTGGCATGGCCGATCCAGGTGACCGAGGGCAGCGGCGCCGCCGAGGCCGTGCCCACGTGGCGCATCGCGCTGGCGTAGGCCTTCAGCCGCGCGAGTTCGGGCGCGACCACCGGCGTGGGCGCCTGCGGCGGCCGCGGCAGGCCGGCGCGCCAGGCCTCCCAGTTCCAGCGCACGAGGTCGCCCAGCGGCTTGTTGACGGTCACGCCCGACAGGTTGCGGAAGCCTTCGGCGGTGTGGTGCGGCTTGTCGGGCCCG
This sequence comes from Comamonadaceae bacterium, assembly GCA_027484575.1. Taxonomy (GTDB): domain Bacteria; phylum Pseudomonadota; class Gammaproteobacteria; order Burkholderiales; family Burkholderiaceae_C; genus Ramlibacter. The sequence goes on along the minus strand of JAIXSQ010000017.1, from coordinate 148,631 downwards.
GGCGTGCTGGCCGGCGGGCCGGCGCAGCCGGCCAGCAGGGCCGCCAGCAAGGTGACGACGGCGGTGCGCCCGGGCCTGTCCACGAGGCGCGGGGTCATGGCGGGCGCGGGGGGAGTGGGCATGCTGCGCATTGTGGGCAGCGGGCCACGCCGACAGGGATCGAGGGTCGGCCGGCAGGGGGCGGCGAACGGACTGTGTGGCTGTCAGCTGGGCAGATGGTGGTTTCTACCTATAATCAGCGGCTTTGCCAATTTCCCGAGCCCGGACAAGCGCAGGTCGCGAATGCCTTCACAACCTGTGCCCGCCGAGACGGACGACGACGAGCTCCCTGCCAAGCCGCTGAGCGCCGACGAGGCGCGCAGGCTGCGTGCGACCCTGCATCAGGTGTCGCCCCTGGCGGTGGTGGGCAGCCAGGTCGCCGCCGGTGTCCTGGGAGCGCTGCTCGCTTGGTGGTTCACCGGCCGCGCGGCGACGGGGTGGTCGGTGGCCTACGGGGCACTGGCCGTGGCCGGGCCCGCCGCTCTCTTCGCCCGCGCGCTCGCGCGGCGGGCAGCGCGCGGCGCTGCCGGTGCGGGTTGGCTGGGTTGGGAGCTGGTGAAGCTGGGTCTGACCGTGGCGCTGCTGGTGGCGGCGCCGCGACTGGTGCCCGGATTGCACTGGTTGGGGCTGCTGGCCGGCGTCGTGCTGGCGACGAAGATGTATTGGGTGGCGTTCGCCTTCGGGCGGCGTCAGCGATGAAACGAGATCTGAACCATGTCGACCGCTGAACACGGACCGAACGCAAGCGAGTACATCCAGCACCATCTGCAGCACCTGCAGAAGAACTTCTCGTTCGAGAGCGTCAAGCAGACCTCGATCGTGGACTTCTCGGTCTTCAACCTCGACTCGGTCTTCTGGTCGCTGGTGCTGGGGATCGTGGGCTGCTTCATCCTGTGGCGTGCTGCCCGCAGCGCCACCTCGGGCGTGCCCGGCCGCTTCCAGGCGGCCATCGAGATCCTGGCCGAGATGGTCGAGAGCCAGGCCAAGGGCGTGATCCACAACGAGAAGAGCCGCAAGCTGGTCTCGCCGCTGGCGCTGACGGTGTTCGTCTGGATCTTCCTGATGAACTTCATGGACATGCTGCCCGTGGACTTCATCCCGCAGATCTGGCACGCCGCCGGCCCCGCCATGGGGTTCAAGGACTACCAGCGCGTGGTGCCCACCGCCGACCTGTCGACCACGCTGGGCCTGTCGGTGTCGGTGCTGCTGGTGTGCTTCTTCTACAACATCAAGATCAAGGGCCTGGGCGGCTGGGGGCACGAGCTCATCTCCGCCCCGTTCGGCGCGCACCCGCTGCTGTGGCCCTTCAACTTCCTGATGCAGGTCATCGAATTCGTCGCCAAGACCGTCTCGCACGGCATGCGGCTGTTCGGCAACATGTTCGCGGGCGAGCTGGTGTTCATGCTGATCGCGCTGATGGGTGGCTACGCGTCGCTGTCGGCCACCGGGATCGGCCTGGCCATCGGCCATGTGGTCGCGGGCACGGTGTGGACGCTGTTCCACATCCTGGTGATCACGCTGCAGGCCTTCATCTTCATGATGCTGACGCTGATCTACGTGGGCCAGGCGCACGACGCGCACTGATCCGGCTTCCGTTTTTTCCCTTCACCTTTCCACTTACCAACTAGGAGCAATCATGGAAAACATCCTCGGTCTCGTCGCGCTGGCTTGCGGCATCATCGTCGGCCTGGGCGCCATCGGCGCTTCCATCGGCATCGCGCTGATGGGCGGCAAGTACCTGGAGTCGTCGGCCCGCCAGCCCGAGCTGATGAACGAACTGCAGACCAAGATGTTCATCCTGGCCGGCCTGATCGACGCGGCCTTCCTGATCGGCGTCGCCATCGCCCTGCTGTTCGCCTTCGCCAACCCCTTCGTCCTGCGCTGATCCCGTTCCCCGGGGTCACGACGGAAAGGACCGTGCCGTGAACATCAACGCAACCCTGTTCCTGCAGGCGATCGTCTTCGCGATCCTTGTCTGGTTCACGATGCGCTACATCTGGCCGCCGATCACGCAGGCGCTCGACGAGCGTTCGCGCAAGATCGCGGAAGGCCTGGCCGCCGCCGAGCGCGCCAAGACCGAGCTCGCCGCGGCCAACGCCAAGGTGGACGAGGAGCTGGCTAAGTCGCGCAACCAGGTCGCCGGCCTGCTGGCCGACGCCGAGCGTCGTGCCCAGTCCATGGTCGACGAGGCCAAGGGCCGCGCGCAGCAGGAGGCCGACAAGATCGTCGCCGCCGCCCGCGCCGAGGCCGAGCAGCAGGTGGTGCAGGCCCGCGAGGCGCTGCGCGAGCAGGTCGCCGCGCTGGCCGTCAAGGGCGCCGAGCAGATCCTTCGCCGCGAAGTCGACGCCGGGGTGCATGCCGAGCTGCTGAACCGCCTGAAGACCGAGCTGTAAGAGGGAGTCGCCATGGCCGAACTTGCCACCATCGCCCGCCCCTACGCCGAGGCGCTGTTCGAGGCGTCCCGCGCGGACCTCGCCGGCACCTCGCAGTGGCTGGACGCGCTCGCGGCCGTGGCCGGCAACGCCCAGCTGCTGGACTTCGCCGCCAACCCGCGGGTCACCGACCAGCAGGTCTACGACGTGGCCACCGGGGCCGCGCGCGTGGAACTGGACGAGCGCGCGCGCAACTTCCTGCGCCTGCTGATCGAGAACGGCCGCCTGGCCGCGCTGCCCGAGGTCGCCGCGCAGTTCCGCGCGATGAAGAACGCCCAGAGCGGAGCGTCCGACGCCACCGTCTTCAGCGCCTTCCCGATCCCGGCCGCAGCCCTCGGCGAGCTGGCCACCAGCCTCGAGCGCCGCTTCGGCCGCAAGCTGAACCTCACGGTGCAGGAAGACCCGTCCCTGATCGGCGGCGTCCGCGTCGTGGTCGGTGACGAGGTGCTCGACACCTCGGTCAAGGCCCGCCTCGAACACATGAAAGTCGCGCTGACGGCCTGACGGCCGCCCGCCCCCAAGGACACAAGGAACGAGTCATGCAGCTCAATCCCGCAGAAATTAGCGAACTGATCAAGAGCAGGATCGAAGGCCTGGCCGCCAGCGCCGACATCCGCAACCAGGGCACGGTCATCTCCGTGACCGACGGCATCGTGCGCATCCACGGCCTGTCCGAGGCGATGGCCGGCGAGATGCTGGAATTCCCGGCCACCGCCGACGGCACCCCCACGTTCGGCCTGGCGCTGAACCTCGAGCGCGACTCGGTGGGCGCGGTGATCCTGGGCGAGTACGAGCACATCTCCGAGGGCGACACCGTCAAGTGCACGGGCCGCATCCTGGAAGTGCCCGTCGGCCCCGAGCTGGTGGGCCGCGTGGTGAACGCCCTGGGCCAGCCGATCGACGGCAAGGGCCCGGTCAACGCCAAGCTGACCGACGTGATCGAGAAGGTCGCCCCCGGCGTGATCGCGCGCAAGAGCGTGGACCAGCCGGTGCAGACCGGCCTGAAGTCCATCGACGCGATGGTGCCGATCGGCCGTGGCCAGCGCGAGCTGATCATCGGCGACCGCCAGACCGGCAAGTCCGCCGTGGCCGTCGACACGATCATCAACCAGAAGGGCCAGAACATGGTCTGCGTCTACGTGGCCATCGGCCAGAAGGCGTCGACCATCAAGAACATCGTGCGCGCGCTGGAGCAGAACGGCGCGATGGAGTACACGATCGTCGTCGCCGCCTCGGCCTCCGAGTCGGCCGCCATGCAGTACGTCTCGGCGTACTCGGGCTGCACGATGGGCGAGTACTTCCGCGACCGCGGCCAGGACGCCCTGATCATCTACGACGACCTGTCCAAGCAGGCCGTCGCCTACCGCCAGGTCTCGCTGCTGCTGCGCCGCCCCCCGGGCCGCGAAGCCTACCCCGGCGACGTGTTCTACCTCCACAGCCGCCTGCTCGAGCGCGCCGCGCGCGTGAACGCCGACTACGTGGAAGCCTTCACCAAGGGTGAAGTCAAGGGCAAGACCGGCTCGCTGACCGCGCTGCCGATCATCGAGACGCAGGCCGGCGACGTGTCCGCGTTCGTGCCGACCAACGTGATCTCGATCACCGACGGCCAGATCTTCCTGGAGACCAGCCTGTTCAACGCCGGCATCCGTCCCGCGATCAACGCCGGCATCTCGGTGTCGCGCGTCGGCGGCGCCGCCCAGACCAAGCTGATCAAGGGCCTGTCGGGCGGCATCCGCACCGACCTGGCGCAGTACCGCGAGCTGGCCGCCTTCGCGCAGTTCGCCTCCGACCTGGACGCGGCCACCCGCAAGCAGCTGGACCGCGGCGCCCGCGTGACCGAGCTGCTCAAGCAGCCGCAGTACAGCCCGCTGCCCATCTCGCTGATGGGTGCCTCGCTGTTCGCGGTGAACAAGGGCTACTTCGACGACATCGACGTCAAGAAGGTGCTCGCGTTCGAAGCCGGCCTGCATGCCTGGCTGAAGGACAAGAGCGCGGCGCTGCTGGCCAAGCTGGAATCGGAGAAGGCCCTGTCCAAGGAGTCCGAGGCCGAGCTGGTCGCCGCCATCGAAGCCTTCAAGAAGACCTTCGCTTAAGTCGGTCCTTCAACCAAGGAACAGCTGTGGCTGCAGGAAAAGAGATTCGCGGCAAGATCAAATCGGTGGAGAACACCAAGAAGATCACCAAGGCCATGGAAATGGTCGCCGCCTCCAAGATGCGCAAGGCGCAGGACCGCATGCGCGCGGCCCGGCCTTACAGCGACAAGGTTCGCAACATCGCCGCCAACCTGGGCAAGGCCAACCCCGAGTACACCCACGCCTTCATGCGCCACAACGACGCGAAGGCGGCGGGCTTCATCGTGGTGTCGACCGACAAGGGCCTGTGCGGCGGCCTCAACACCAACGTGCTGCGCGCCGTCACCGGCAAGCTGCGCGAGCTGCAGGACCAGAAGGTCGAGACCCAGGTGGTCGCGATCGGCAACAAGGGCCTGGGCTTCATGAACCGCATCGGCGCCAAGGTCGTGTCGCATGTCACCCAGCTGGGCGACACGCCGCACCTCGAGCGCCTGATCGGTCCCGTGAAGGTGCTGCTCGACCAGTACGCCGAGGGCAAGCTCAGCGCGGTGTACCTGTGCTACACGCGCTTCATCAACACGATGAAGCAGGAGCCGGTCGTCGAGCAGCTGCTGCCCCTGTCGGCCGAGAAGATGCAGGCCGAGACCAAGGCGGCCGGCGAGCACGGCTGGGACTACATCTACGAGCCCGATGCCAAGACGGTGATCGACGACCTGCTGATCCGCTACGTCGAGGCGCTGGTCTACCAGGCGGTGGCCGAGAACATGGCGTCCGAGCAGTCGGCGCGCATGGTGGCCATGAAGGCCGCCACCGACAACGCCGGCAACCTCATCGGCGAGCTCAAGCTGGTCTACAACAAGACGCGCCAGGCAGCGATCACGAAGGAACTCTCCGAGATCGTGTCCGGGGCTGCGGCGGTTTAAATATTTGGAGCAACAGATGGCTCAAGTTCAAGGAAAGATCGTCCAGTGCATCGGCGCCGTCGTCGACGTCGAGTTCCCGCGCGACGCGATGCCGCGCGTGTACGACGCACTGAAGATGGATGGCACCGCGCTGACGCTGGAAGTGCAGCAGCAGCTGGGTGACGGCGTGGTGCGCACCATCGCCCTGGGCTCGTCCGACGGCCTGCGCCGCGGCGCGATGGTCTACAACACCGGCGCGCCGATCACGGTGCCGGTGGGCAAGGCCACCCTGGGCCGCATCATGGACGTGCTGGGCAACCCGATCGACGAGCGTGGTCCCGTCGACATGGCCCAGTCGGCCTCGATCCACCGCAAGGCCCCCGCGTACGACGAGCTGTCGCCGTCGCAGGAGCTGCTGGAGACCGGCATCAAGGTGATCGACCTGATCTGCCCGTTCGCCAAGGGCGGCAAGGTCGGCCTGTTCGGCGGCGCCGGCGTGGGCAAGACCGTGAACATGATGGAGTTGATCAACAACATCGCCAAGGCGCACTCGGGCCTGTCGGTGTTCGCCGGCGTGGGTGAGCGCACCCGCGAGGGCAACGACTTCTATCACGAGATGGCCGACTCGGGCGTGGTGAACCTCGACGACCTGGCGTCCTCGAAGGTGGCCATGGTCTACGGCCAGATGAACGAGCCCCCGGGCAACCGCCTGCGCGTGGCCCTGACCGGCCTGACCATCGCCGAGTCGTTCCGCGACGAAGGCCGCGACGTGCTGTTCTTCGTGGACAACATCTACCGCTACACCCTGGCCGGCACCGAGGTGTCCGCGCTGCTGGGCCGCATGCCCTCCGCCGTGGGCTACCAGCCGACGCTGGCCGAGGAGATGGGCCGCCTGCAGGAGCGGATCACGTCGACCAAGGTCGGCTCGATCACCTCGATCCAGGCCGTGTACGTGCCTGCCGACGACCTGACCGACCCGTCGCCCGCCACCACCTTCGCCCACCTGGACGCCACCGTGGTGCTGTCGCGCGACATCGCCGCGCTGGGCATCTACCCCGCCGTGGACCCGCTGGACTCCACCAGCCGCCAGGTCGACCCGAACGTCGTGGGCGAGGACCACTACAGCACCACCCGCGCCGTGCAGCAGACGCTGCAGCGCTACAAGGAACTGCGCGACATCATCGCGATCCTGGGCATGGACGAGCTGTCGCCCGAAGACAAGCTGGCCGTGGCCCGCGCCCGCAAGATCCAGCGCTTCCTGTCGCAGCCGTTCCACGTGGCCGAGGTGTTCACCGGCTCGCCCGGCAAGTACGTGCCGCTGTCGGAGACCATCCGCGGCTTCAAGATGATCGTGGCCGGCGAGTGCGACCACCTGCCCGAGCAGGCGTTCTACATGGTCGGCACCATCGACGAGGCCTTCGAGAAGGCGAAGAAGCTGGCCGCTTGAGGCGGACAGCTTCAAGCACCCCAGTGACCTTGGGGACGGACCAACGCGCAGCGTTGCTCTGTCCCCAACTGACTAGGAAACAAAGTGGTCGATAGCACCCATACGATCCACGTCGACGTGGTGAGCGCCGAGGAGTCGATCTTCTCGGGTGAGGCGCGCTTCGTCGCCCTGCCCGGTGAAGCCGGCGAGCTCGGCATCTACCCGCGCCACACGCCGCTGATCACGCGCGTGCGGCCCGGCTCGGTGCGCATCGAGAAGGCCGACGGCGGCGAGGAGTTCGTGTTCGTGGCCGGCGGCATCCTCGAGGTGCAGCCCAACCGCGTGACCGTCCTGTCCGACACCGCCATCCGCGGCAAGGACCTGGACGAGGAAAAGGCCAACGAGTCGCGCCGCGCGGCCGAGGAAGCCCTCAAGAACGCCAAGAGCGAGATCGACATCGCCAAGGCCCAGTCCGAGCTGGCCGTGATGGCTGCCCAGCTGGCCGCCCTGCGCAAGTTCCGCGACCGCAAGTGAGCCGGTGGGGGTGGCCCGCCGCCCCCGCCTCACCGACAAGGCCCCGCGGCACCCTGCCCCGGGGCCTTGTGCATTCTGGATCGGGCCGGGACATCCCGGCCGAGGAGACACCACCATGGCAGGTTCGCTCGACCGCGTGATCCCGACCTACCGCAGCCTGCGTGCGGCGGACCCGGCCGGCACCATCGCGCAGTTCCGCAGCCTGGCCCAGGCCAGCCAGTTCCGCCTGCTGTACCGGCTGGTGGACGAGACGGTGCGCCCCGGTGGCCGGGTGCTGGACTGGGGCAGCGGCAACGGTCATTTCTCGTTCCACCTCGCGCGGCAGGGAGCCGAGGTGACCGCCTATGCCTTCGACCAGGAGCCGCTGATCCTCGAGGCACTGGCGCCGGCCGAGCGGGCGCGCGTGCGTTTCGTGCGCGGCACCGAAGGCGACTCCCCGGTGGCGCTGCCGTTCCCCGACGCCAGCTTCGACGCCGTCTTCAGCATCGGCGTGCTGGAGCACGTGCGTGAGCTGGGCGGCACCGAGGAGGACAGCCTGCGCGAGATCCGCCGTGTGCTGCGCCCCGGCGGTGCCTTCGTCTGCTACCACTTCCCCAACCGCTACAGCTGGATCGAGGCCCTGAGCCGCCGCGTGCACGGGCCGCTGGATCCCACCATGCGCATCCCCTGGCAGTACCACGCCTACCGCTTCACGCGGGCCGACATCGAGGCCCTGTGCGCCGCGGCGGGCTTCGAGCTGCAGGCGCTGCACCGCTACGGCGCGCTGCCGCGCAACGTGCTGGGCCGGCTGCCGGGGCGCCTGCGCGACGCACCGGCGGTGGCGCGGCTGGTCGATGCGGCCGATGCGGTGCTCGAGACCCTGCTGCGGCCGGTCACGCAGAACTACGCCTTCGTCGCCCGCTGAGGCAGGCGCCCGGCCACGGCGGCACAATGCCGCCCCCATGCCCTTCACCACCGAACTGCATCCCGGCGTCGTCGCCGAGCCGAACCCCGCCACGCGCGGCTTCACCTTCAACCACAGCATGCTGCGGGTCAGGGATCCGGCGGCGTCGCTGGCCTTCTACACCGGCGTGCTCGGCATGCGCGTGCTGCGCAGGCTCGACTTCGCCGAGATGAGGTTCTCGCTGTACTTCCTGGCCCGCGTCGACGATCCGGCGCAGCTGTCCGAGGACGTGGCCGAGCGCACCCGCCAGACCTTCGGCCGCGAGGGCGTGCTCGAGCTCACGCACAACTGGGGCACCGAGGACCAGGCCGACTTCCGCTACCACGACGGCAACGCGCAGCCGCAGGGCTTCGGCCACATCTGCTTCGCGGTGCCCGACCTGGCGGCGGCGGTGCGCTGGTTCGACGGGAACGGCGTCACCTACGTCAAGCGCCCCGAGCAAGGGAAGATGCGTGACGTGGCCTTCATCCGGGATCCCGACGGCTACTGGATCGAGATCGTGCAGGCCAGCCTGCTGGGCGGCCTGGGCCAGCCGCCGCGGCCCTGACCGCGCGCACGGCCTGCGGGTCGCGGCGCGCGGCCGATCAGGCGGCGGCCGACAGGAACAGCACCGCGGCGCCGAAGCACGCCCCGGTGCCGAGCACCAGCCGCAGCGAGCGGCGGCCGAAGCGGCGGCCCCGGCCGAACCAGGCTGCAAGGCAGAACGCGAGGGCGAGGCTGCCCGCCATCAAGGCCAGCTGCAGGTCGGTCATGGTCGGTCTCCCGTGGGGCCGTCCGGGCGGGCGGCATGGTCGGCCACTGTAGCCCCGGCACGCGGCGCGGAAAACTCGACAATGTGCGGTCACGCTTCGAGGAAACCCGCACCATGAACTACCGCCACCTGCAGTACTTCTGGACCGTCGTGCGCGCCGGCGGCGTGCTGCGCGCCAGCGAGCAGCTGCACCTGACCCCGCAGACGCTCAGCGGCCAGATCCGCCAGCTCGAGGAGCGGATCGGCAAGCCGCTGCTGCGCAAGGCGGGCCGGGGGGTCGAGCCCACCGAGGCCGGGCGGCTGGCGCTGCAGTACGCCGAGGAGATCTTCTCGCTGGGCGCCGAGCTCGAGGACGCGCTGCGCGGCGGGCGTGGCGATGCGGCGCCCACCCGCGCCGTGCGCGTGGGCATCGCCGATGCCGTGCCCAAGGCGATCGCCTACCACGTGGTCGAGCCCGCGCTGCGCATCCAGCCGGTGCCGCGGCTGCAGTGCGCCGAGGGCAAGCTGGCCAACCTGCTGGGCGAGCTGGCGCTGCGCCGGCTCGAGCTGGTGGTCTCCGACGTGCCGCTGCCCGGCCACCTGGGCGTGCGGGCCTTCAGCCACCTGCTGGGCCGCAGCGGCGTGGCCTTCTTCGCGGCACCGGCGCTGCTCGAGCGCGCCGGCCTGACCGCGCGCAAGGCCCGGGCGCGCTTTCCCCAGGTGCTGGGCGAGCTGCCGCTGCTGATGCCGGGCACCGAGTCCGCGCTGCGCGCGCGGCTGGAGGCCTGGCTGCGCCGCGAGGGCATCGCCAGCCAGGTGGTGGGCGAGTTCGACGACAGCGCGCTGATCAAGGCCTTCGGCCGCGAGGGCAGTGGTGCCTTCGCCGCGCCCGCGGTGCTGGCCACCGAGATCGCGCGCCAGTACGAGGTGGAACTGCTGGGCACGGTGGCCGACGTGCAGGAGGAGTTCTACGGCATCACGGTCGAGCGGCGCATCACCCACCCGGCCATCGCGGCGATCACGGCGTCGGCGCGGCGCGAGCTGTTCGCCGAGACCGTGGGCAGCTGAGCAGCCGCCCCGCTCAGCCCAGCACCGGCTCGTCGGGCAGCTCGTTGCGCCGCGGCTGCCCGTCGGCGGGGAAGTGCTGCACGAGCAGCGCGGTCACCTCGTCCAGCGCCTGCGCCAGGCCGTCCTCGAACCGGCCGGCGCGGAACGCGGCCCGCATGCTGCCCACCAGGCCGCTCCAGTGGCCGGGCGGCACCTGCCGCGCCAGCGCGCGGTCGGCCACGACCTCGATGGCGTGCTCGGCCAGCAGCAGGTAGATCAGCACGCCGTTGTTGTGCTCGGTGTCCCACACCCGCAGCTTGCCGAACATGGCGATGGCCCGCTCGCGCGGCGTGGCCTCGCGCAGCAGGTACGACAGCGGCAGGCCGGCCTCGACGCAGATGCGCACCTGGCCCGTGTGCTGCCGCTCGCTGGCGGCCACGCGCTCGGCCAGCCGTTGCAGCAAGGCGGGCGGCACGGCCCGGCGAGCGGCCGTCTCGTCCAGCCAGCGGTGCCTCAGGATCCGTCGCCAGCGTGCCAGGCCCATCACCAGTCCCCCGAGGCGCCACCGCCCCCGAAATCGCCGCCACCGCCGCTGCCGAAGCCGCCACCGCCGCCCCAGCTGCCGCCGCTGCTGCCACCGCCCCAGCCGCCCACCACCGGACCGCCCCAGCCGCGGCCGCGCCCCACGGGGGCGAAGCTGCCGAGCAGGACGACCACCAGCGCGATCACCGCCGCCGCGAGCGCGACCAGCAGGCTGTGCGTGAACAGCAGCGCCAGCCCGCCCACGCCGCCGCCCGTGAGCAGGGCGCCCAGGGGCCGGCCGAAGATGCGCCGCAACACCGCGCCGGCGATGGGCACGGCGAAGAACAGGAACACGGCCGTGTCCATCCAGTCGGTGCCGGCCTCGTTGCGTGGCGGCCCCCCGGCCTGCGGCGCCGGCAGGCCTTCGCCCTCGATGCGCGCGATCAGCCGCTCGACGCCGGCCTGCAGGCCGCCCGCGAAATCCCCGGCCCGGAACCGCGGGGTGATGGCCTCGTCGACGATTCGCTTGGCCGCCAGGTCGGGCACGGCGCCCTCGAGCGTCTTGGCGACCTCGATGCGCACGCGGCGGTCGTTCTTGGCCACCACCAGCAGCACGCCGTCGCCCACCTCGCGGCGGCCGATCTTCCAGTCGTTGGCGACGCGGTTGGCGTAGCTGGCGATGTCTTCCGGCTGCGTGGTGGGCACCATCAGCACCACCAGCTGCGTGCCGCGCGCCTGCTCGAACGCGGCCAGGCGCTGCTCGAGCCCGGCGCGCTGGGCGGCGTCGAGCGTGCCGGTCTGGTCCAGCACCCGCGCCGTCAGGGCTGGCACCGGCAGCACGTCCTGCGCGTGCGCCCAGGGCGCGAACAGCCAGGCGCCCAGCACCAGCAGCAGGTGCAGCAGGCGGGGCGGCAGGGCGGGCACGGCGGGGACGGCCGGCGGGTCGCCTTACTTCTTGCCGCCGCCGAAGTCGACCTGGGGCGGCGCGGAGATCTGCCCCTCGTTGGCCACCGTGAAGCCGGGCTTGGGCTGGTAGCCGAACACCATCGCGGTGAGGTTGCTCGGGAAGCTGCGCGCCAGCACGTTGTACTCCTGCACCGCCTTGATGTAGCGGTTGCGCGCGACGGTGATGCGGTTCTCGGTGCCTTCGAGCTGCACGCGCAGGTCGCGGAAGCCCTGGTTGGCCTGCAGCTGCGGGTACTGCTCGCTGACCACCAGCAGGCGGCTGAGCGCGCCCGACAGCTCGCCCTGCGCCTGCTGGAAGCGCTGGAACTGCTCGGGGTTGTTCAGCACCTCGGGCGTCACCTGCATCGAGGTGGCCTTGGCGCGGGCCTCGATCACGCGGGTGAGCGTCTCCTGCTCGAAGTTGGCCTCGCCCTTGACGGTGGCCACCAGGTTGGGCACCAGGTCGGCGCGGCGCTGGTAGTTGTTGAGCACCTCGGCCCAGGCGGCGCGGGTCTGCTCGTCCAGGCGCTGGAAATCGTTGTAGCCGCAGCCTGCCAGGGACAGGGCGGCCGCCAGGGCCAGGAGCCAACGGACGATGGTGCGCAAGGCGGTCCTCCCATGTGACGAAGCGTCGGGACGGTAGCATAGATGGATGCTCACGAGCCCGGTTCAAGGCGTGCTGCTGCTCGCCGGGGCCACCGGCGCGCTCGGCCAGGAGGTGCTGCGCCGCTGCGCGGCGGTCGGGCCCGTGCAGGTGCTGTCCCGGGCGGCCGCGGCGGGCGCGCCGCAGCGGCTCGGCCTGCTGCCCGTCGGTGGCGAGGACCCCGACCAGTGGCCCCCCGCACCGGTCGCGCTGCGCCGCGCCGTCGTGCTGTTCGAGCGCCCCCGGCCGGGCGAGCCGCGCGACGCGCTCGCCTGGTCGCCGTCGCCGGGCCAGCTGCCCGCGCTGGCGCGCTGGCTGCACCGCAACGGCTGCACCGAACTGGCCCTGGTGCTGCCCCATGCGCGCGGCCGCCTGCCCGAGGCGCTCAAGCATGGGCTGGCCAGCCTCGACGAGCAGCTGGTGGCCGGGCTGGGGTTCGAGCGGCTGCTGATTCTGCGCACGGCCCGCCAGCCCGACGACACCAGCGGCCTGAGCCCGCCCGAGAAGCTGGCCGCGGCCATGCTGTCGATCTTCAAGTACATGGTGCCCAGCCACGAGCAGCCGGTGCAGCCGGCCACCGTCGCGGCATTCCTGCTCGCCGCGCTCGCGCTGGCGCCGCGCGGCATCCACGTGGCCGCGCCCGAACTGCTGTGGCGCGCCGCGCGTGGCGATCCGCAGGCGGTCGTGCGCGACTGGCTGCGGCTCGGATAGAGTCGCGGGCGATGCCCAAGTCCCGACTGGTGGCCGCGAGCCTCGAAGGCGATGCCGACGAGGTCGAGTCGGCCTTCTACGATGCCCTGCAGAACGCCGACATCGAGCGGCTGATGGCCTGCTGGGCGGACGAGGACGACATCGTCTGCATCCATCCCGGCGGGCCCCGCGTGGTGGGCGCCACCGCCATCCGCGCCACCTTCGAGGCCATGTTCGCCAACGGCAGCATCCGCGCCTGGCCCGAGCGCGTGCGCAAGGTCCAGGGCCTGGGCAGCTGCGTGCACAACGTGCTCGAGAAGGTCGAGGTGCTCACGCCCCAGGGGCCGCGCGTGGCCTGGGTGATCGCCACCAACGTCTGGCTGCGCACCGCCCAGGGCTGGCGGCTCGCCGCGCACCACGCCAGCCCCGGGACGGCCAGCGAGATCCAGGAGGTCTCGGACGCGCCCTCGGTGCTGCACTGATGCGGTACCGCGCGCCCTGGTGGCTGCCGGGCGGCAACCTGCAGACGATCTGGCCCGCGCTGATGGCGCACCGGCACGAGGGCCGCCCGCCCGCCTGGCGGCGCGAGCGCTGGACCACGCCCGACGGCGACTTCATCGACCTGGACTGGCTGCAGGCCACGGGCCCGGGCGTGCGCACGCCGCTGCTGGTGGTCTTCCATGGCCTGGAGGGCTCCTCGGGCAGCCACTACGCGCAGGCCTTCGCCGGCTGGGCGCGGGGCCAGGGCCTGGCCTGCGTGGTGCCCCATTTCCGCGGCTGCAGCGGCGAGCTGAACCTGGGTCCGCGCGCCTACCACTCGGGCGACCACCAGGAGGTGCACTGGATCCTCGATCGGCTGCGCGCGGCGCACGGCGGCCCGCTGGTGGCCGTGGGCGTGTCGCTGGGCGGCAATGCGCTGCTGCGCTGGGCCGGCGAGCACGGCACGCAGGCGGCGCGGCTGGCCGATGCGGTGGCGGCGGTGTGCTCGCCCATCGACCTGGCCGCCGGCGGCGCGGCGATCGGGCGCGGCTTCAACCGGCTGGTCTACACGACCATGTTCCTGCGCACCATGCGGCCCAAGGCGCTGGCCAAGCTGGCGCAGCATCCGGGGCTGTTCGACCGCGAGGCCATGCTGGCGGCGCGCGACCTGTACGAGTTCGACAACATCTTCACCGCGCCGCTGCACGGCTTCCGCGACACCGACGACTACTGGCGGCGGGCCTCGGCCAAGCCGCTGCTGCCGCAGGTGCGCATCCCGGCCCTGGTGCTCAACGCCCGCAACGACCCGTTCGTGCCGGCGGCCAGCCTGCCGGGGCCGCGCGAGGTGTCGCCGCACGTGACGCTGTGGCAGCCGCCACAGGGCGGGCACGTGGGCTTCCCGGCCGGTGCCTTCCCGTCGCACGTGCGTGCCATGCCGCAGGCGGTGGGCGACTGGCTGCTGCAGGCCGCGGGCCTGCGTCCCTGAGCGCGCTTCAGCGGCGCGCGGCCACGCGCACCGCGCTGGCCGCAGGTGCCGCGGGCAAGGCGGCCGGCAGGGCGGCCGGCACCAGCGGTGCGGACGCCGGCACGGCCGGCGCGCCGGCCAGCGGCGTCATCGCTGCCACGGCCGGCAGCGCACCGCTGCCAGGCGGCCAGCCCACCTCGTCGAGCGAGCGCGGCTTGCCAACCGGGTTGGCGGCGGTGCCCTTGCGCACGGCGGCGATGTCCTCCTCGTTCGGGTACTGCTTCATCAGCCAGTAGTCGAACACGCGGCGCGCGATGGGCGCGGCGGCGGCGGCGCCGAAGCCGGCGTTCTCGACCACCGCGGCCAGCACGATCTTGGGGTCCTCGGCCGGTGCGAAGGCGATGTACAGCGAGTGGTCGCGCTGGTGCTCCTCGAGCTTGGAGGCGTTGTACTTCTCCTTCTGGCCGATGGTCACCGCCTGCGCGGTCCCCGTCTTGCCGCCCGAGAGGTAGCCGGCGCCCGCGAACACGCGCGTGGACGTGCCGCCCTGCGTGACGCCCACCATCGCCTTGCGCACCAGCGCCACGTGCTCGGGCTTGAAGCCCAGGGACTCGGCCGGCTGGGCCGGCACCTCGGTGCGCGCGCGGGTGACGGGGTCCTGCGTGGCGATCACCAGCCGTGGCTTGTGCTTGACGCCGTCGGCGGCCAGGATGGACGTGGCCTGCGCCAGCTGCAGCATGGTGAAGCTGTTGTAGCCCTGGCCGATCCCCAGCGAGATGGTCTCGCCCGCGAACCACTTCTTCTGCTCGGGCCGCTTGTAGTAGTTGCGCTTCCACTCGGTCGAGGGCAGCACGCCGCGCACCTCGCCGTTGATGTCGATGCCCGTGATCTGGCCGAAGCCCAGCGGCTTCATGAAGTCGTGCATCAGGTCCACGCCCATCTCGTTGGCCAGCGAGTAGTAGTAGACGTTGCTGGACTTGACGATGCTGGTGGCCATGTCGACCGCACCGAGGCCGTGGTCGCCGTGGCTGCGGAACACGTGGCCGCCGAAGGACCACGAGCCGTTGTCCATGATGACCTGGCTGGCGCTGCGCTTGCCGGTCTCCAGCGCGGCCAGCGCCATGAACGGCTTGTAGGTCGAGCCCGGCGGGTAGGTGCCGCGCAGGGCGCGGTTGAGCAGCGGCTTGTCGATCGACTCGTTGAGCGCCTGCCAGTTCTCGATGTCGATGCCGTCGACGAACAGGTTGGGGTCGAACGTGGGCTTGGAGACGAAGGCCAGCACCTCGCCGGTCTTGGGATCCAGCGCCACCAGTGCGCCGCGGCGGTCGCCGTACAGGTCCTCGACCATCTTCTGCAGCCGGATGTCGATGGACAGCATCACCGTGTCGCCCGGGGTGGCCGGCTTGCTGGCGAGCTTGCGCACCGCGCGGCCGCCGGCGCTCGTCTCGACCTGCTCGACCCCGGTCAGGCCGTGCAGCTGCTTTTCCAGGCTCTGCTCGACGCCCAGCTTGCCGATGTACTCGGTGCCGCGGTAGTTGCCCTGGTCCTCCTCGGCCCAGTCCTCCATCGCCCGCTTCTCGGCCTGGTTGATGCGGCCGATGTAGCCGATCACGTGGCTGGCCAGCTCGCCCCAGGGGTAGTTGCGGAACAGGCGGGCCTTGATCTCCACGCCGGGGAAGCGGTAGCGGTGGGCCGCGAAGCGCGCGACCTCCTGGTCGGTCAGCTTGGTGCGGATGGGCAGCGACTCGAAGCTCTTGGACTCGTCGAGCAGCTTGCGGAAGCGCCGGCGGTCGCGCGCCTGGATCTCGACCACGCGGGCCAGGTCGTCGATCACCGCCTCGAGCGGGGCGTTCAGCCGCGAGGGCGTGATCTCCAGCGTGTAGGCCGAGTAGTTGGTGGCCAGCACGATGCCGTTGCGGTCCAGGATCAGCCCGCGGTTGGGCACGATGGGCACGATGGCCGTGCGGTTGGCCTCGGCCTGCTCGCTCAGGTCGTCGTGGCGCACCACCTGCAGCCACACCAGCCGGGCCGCCAGCAGCGCGAAGCACGCCAGCACCACGACGCTGGCCACCAGCACGCGCGTGCGGAAGCGCGAGAGATCGGCTTCGACGTTGCGCAGTTCGGTCACGGACGGGCCCTCAGAGTGGCCGATTCTCGTCCGGATCGGGCGCGCGGCGCTGCGGCGCCAGCAGCACCACGCTGACCACCGGCCAGAGCAGGGCTTCCATCACGGGGGCGAGCAGGAACGACACGCCGGGGAAGCTGCCGCCGGCCAGCAGCCGGATCACCAGCTCGATGACGTGCGCCGCGGCGAACAGCGGCAGCACCTGCACGGCCTGCGAGGGCACCGTGAACCAGAGCAGGCGGCGGTGGATGGTGATGGCGAAGAAGCTCAGGGCCGTGTAGGCCAGCGCGTGCTGCCCCAGCAGCGAGGCCTGGTGCACGTCCATCGCGATGCCGAAGACGAAGGCCGCGCCGATGCCCACGCGCAGCGGCTGGTGCACGTTCCAGAACACCAGCGCCAGGGCCAGCAGGTCGGGCATCCAGGGCACGCGGCCCAGCGGCAGCATGTTGGCCAGCAGCGCGGCCAGCAGGCTCAGCCAGATGAAGACGGGGTTGGCCGGCAGCAGCAGCTGCTGGCCCGGTCGCATGATCATGGCGCGCCTCCGCCGGGACGGTCCTTGCGCTGCATGCGCGGCGCGGGGTTGGCCGGTCCTTCGGCCGGGCGCGGCGGGATCTGCGCGGCCACCGGCTGCAGCACCATCACGTGCCGGGCACCGTCGACCAGCGCCTGCGGCACGCACCAGATGCGCGCGAAGGCCGAGTCGGCGCGGCGCTCGACCCGGTCGACCCGGGCGACCGGCAGGCCGGCCGGGTAGATGCCGTCGACGCCGCTGGTGGACAGCAGGTCGCCCTGCTGCACGTCGGCGTTGGCGGCCATGAAGCGCAGCTCCAGCGCGCCGGCATGCGCGCCCGAGGGCTCGCCGAAGGCCACGCTGCGCAGGCCGGTGCGGGTGTTGAGCACGGGGATGGACTGGTCGCGGTCGGTGATCAGCGTGACCTCGCTGACCAGCGGGTGCACGCGCGTGACCTGGCCGAGCACGCCCGACTCGTCGATCACCGGCGAGCCTTCCTTGACGCCCTGGGCCAGGCCCTTGTCGATCACCACCTTGCGGGTGTACGGGTCGGCGGCGTCGTACAGCACCTCGGCCGCCAGGGCCGGCGTGCCCAGGCGCTCGCGCAAGTCCAGCAGCTTGCGCAGCCGCGCGTTCTCCAGCTGCAGCTGCTCGACCTGGTTGGCGCGCTGCGACTGCTGGGCGAGCTTGGTGCGGGCCTGCGCCTCGGTGGCCTGGGCGCTGCGCAGGCTCTGGAAGTAGTCGCCGGCCTGGCGCAGGGCCAGCACCGGCTGCAGCGCCAGCCACTGGGCGGGGTACAGCGCGGTGGCGACGGCGGCGCGCAGCGGCTGCGTGATGCGGAAGCGCACGTCGGCCACCATGAGGAACAGCGCCAGGGCGCTGCACACCATCAGCTTGGACAACGCCGAGGGCCCCTGTTTGAAGAAGGGCGGCGGCGTGCGGTCGAGCGTGCCGAGTGGCATGGACGCTGAGTGTCCCTCCCGGTGGCGGGAGGGGCGATGCGGGGTTACTCGCTCGTGAAGATGCTGCCCAGGCGCTCCATGCGCTCCAGGGCCATGCCGCAGCCGCGCACGACGCAGGTCAGCGGGTCTTCCGCCACCAGCACCGGCAGGCCGGTTTCCTCGGCCAGCAGGCGGTCGAGGTCGCGCAGCAGCGCGCCGCCGCCGGTGAGCATCATCCCGCGCTCGGCGATGTCGGCGCCCAGCTCGGGCGGCGTGCTCTCCAGCGCGTTCTTGACGGCCGAGACGATGTTGTTCAGCGGGTCGGTCAGCGCCTCGAGGATCTCGTTGGACGAGATCGTGAACGAGCGCGGCACGCCTTCGGACAGGTTGCGGCCCTTGACCTCGATCTCCTTGACCTCGGAGCCGGGGAAGGCGCTGCCGATGTTCTTCTTGATCGCCTCGGCGGTGGGCTCGCCGATCAGCATGCCGTAGTTGCGGCGGATGTAGCTGATGATGGCCTCGTCGAACTTGTCGCCGCCCACGCGGACGCTGCCCTTGTAGACCATGCCGCCCAGCGAGATCACGCCGACCTCGGTGGTGCCGCCGCCGATGTCCACGACCATCGAGCCCGAGGCCTCGGACACCGGCAGGCCGGCGCCGATCGCGGCGGCCATGGGTTCCTCGATCAGGTACACCTCCGAGGCGCCGGCGCCCAGGGCCGACTCGCGGATCGCGCGGCGCTCGACCTGGGTGGAGCCGCAGGGCACGCAGATGATGATGCGGGGGCTGGGCTTCAGGACGGACCGCGGATGGACCATCTTGATGAACTGCTTGAGCATCTGCTCGGTGACGGTGAAGTCGGCGATCACGCCGTCCTTCATCGGGCGGATCGCCTCGATGTTGCCCGGCACCTTGCCCAGCATGGCCTTGGCTTCGTGGCCGACGGCCTGGATCGTCTTCTTGCCCTGGGGCCCGCCCTCGTGGCGGATGGCCACCACCGACGGCTCGTCGAGCACGATGCCCTTGTCCCGAACGTAGATCAGCGTATTGGCCGTGCCCAGGTCAATGGCCAGGTCGGTCGACAGGTACCGACGGAATGCTCCGAACATTCGGGAAATCCTCTTCTTGTCTCGCAAAAGCGGCCCCGACAGGGGCCGTGCACGAAAGGCGGGATAATACCCGATCCCCTGTGAATAACTGCCAGCGCGACGGCACGTGCCCGGCGCGCTTACAACTCGTTTCGCCCCGCTTGCACCCATGGCCCTGACCCCCGAGGACATCGCCCGCATCTCGCACCTGGCGCGGCTGGAGCTTGAACCCGCCGAGAGCGAGCGCATGCTCACACAGATCAACGACTTCTTCGGCATCGTCGAGGCCATGCGGGCTGTGGATACCGCGGGGATCGAACCGCTGGCGCACCCGGTGGCCGCCTTCCAGGAGGTGGCGCTGCGCCTGCGCGACGACGCGGTCAGCGAGCCCGACGACCGTGCGGCCAACCAGCGCAATGCGCCGGCGGTCGAGCGCGGCCTGTTCCTGGTGCCCAAGGTGATCGAGTGACGGGACCCGCCATGCGTGAACTGCATCACTCGACCGTGGCCGACCTGGCCGCCCGCCTGCGCGCCCGCGACGTGTCGGCGCAGGAGCTGGCCCGCCACTTCCTGGACCGCATCGCGGCCAGCGACCTGGGCGCCTTCCTGGCCACCGACCCCGAGGCCAGCCTGGCCCAGGCCCGCGCGGCCGATGCGCGCCTGGCCGCCGGCGACACCGCGCCGCTGCTGGGCGTGCCGCTGGCGCACAAGGACATCTTCGTCACCCGCGACTTTCCCAGCACCGCCGGCTCGAAGATGCTGGCGGGCTACCGCTCGCCCTTCGACGCCACCGTGGTGCGCCGCCTGGCCGAGGCCGGCATGGTCACGCTGGGCAAGCTCAACTGCGACGAGTTCGCCATGGGCTCGTCCAACGAGAACTCGGCCTACGGGGCGGTGAAGAACCCCTGGGACACCGCCCGCATCCCCGGCGGCTCCTCGGGCGGCAGCGCCGCCGCCGTGGCGGCCGGCCTGGTGCCGGCGGCCACCGGCACCGACACCGGCGGCTCGATCCGCCAGCCCGCGGCCTTCTGCGGCATCACCGGCATCAAGCCCACGTACGGCCGCGCCTCGCGCTACGGGATGATCGCCTACGCCTCCAGCCTGGACCAGGCCGGCCCCATGGCCCGCACCGCGCAGGACTGCGCGCTGCTGCTGTCGGCCCTGTGCGGTCCCGACCCCGACCGCGACGCGACCTCGCTGGACCTGCCGGCCGAGGACTACACCCGCGGGCTCGACGCGCCGCTGGACGGCCTGCGCATCGGGCTGCCCAGGGAGTTCTTCGGCGAGGGCCTGGCGCCCGACGTGCGCGCCGCCATCGACGCCGCGCTGCGGCAGTACCAGGCCCTGGGCGCGACGCTCGTCGAGGTCTCGCTGCCGCGCACCGAGCTGGCCATCCCGGTCTACTACATCATCGCGCCGGCCGAGGCCTCCTCGAACCTCTCGCGCTTCGACGGCGTGAAGTTCGGCCACCGCGCCGGGCAGTACGCCGACCTGGCCGACATGTACCGCAAGACCCGCGCCGAGGGCTTCGGCGAGGAGGTCAAGCGCCGCATCATGGTGGGCACCTACGTGCTCTCGCACGGCTACTACGACGCCTACTACCTGCAGGCGCAGAAGATCCGCCGCATGATCGCCGAGGACTTCCAGGCGGCCTTCGCGCAGTGCGACCTGATCGCCGGCCCGGTGGCCCCCACCGTGGCCTGGAAGCTGGGCGACAAGGCCGACGACCCGGTGGCCAACTACCTGGCCGACATCTACACCCTGCCCGGCTCGCTGGCCGGCCTGCCGGGCATGAGCCTGCCGGTGGGCTTCGGCGCCGGCGGCCTGCCCGTGGGCCTGCAACTGCTGGGTCCGTGGTTCCAGGAGCAGCGCCTGCTCAACGCCGCGCACCGCTTCCAGCAGGCCACCGATTTCCACCTCCGCCGTCCGGAAGGTGTCTGACATGAGCAGCAACCTGGTCCAGGGCTGGGAAGTCGTCATCGGCTTCGAGACGCACGCCCAGCTGTCCACGCGATCGAAGATCTTCAGCCGCGCGGCCACTGCCTTCGGTGCCGAGCCCAACACGCAGGCCTGCGCGGTCGACCTGGCGCTGCCCGGCACGCTGCCGGTGATGAACCGCGGCGCCGTCGAGCGGGCCATCCGCTTCGGCCTGGCCGTGGGCGCCACCATCGCGCCGCGCAGCGTGTTCGCGCGCAAGAACTACTTCTATCCCGACCTGCCCAAGGGCTACCAGATCAGCCAGTACGAGATCCCCGTCGTGCAGGGCGGGGAGGTCTCGTTCCTGCTCGGCGACGAGCGCCGCACCGTGCGCCTGGTGCGCGCTCACCTCGAGGAGGACGCGGGCAAGTCGCTGCACGAGGACTTCGCGGGCATGAGCGGCATCGACCTGAACCGCGCGGGCACGCCGCTGCTGGAGATCGTCACCGAGCCCGACATGCGCAGCACCGCGGAGGCCGTGGCCTACGCGCGCGAGCTGCACAAGATCGTCACCTGGATCGGCATCTGCGACGGCAACATGCAGGAAGGCAGCTTCCGCTGCGACGCCAACGTGTCGGTGCGCCGGCCGGGTGGCCCGCTGGGCACCCGCCGCGAGATCAAGAACCTGAACAGCTTCAAGTTCATGCAGCAGGCGATCGACTACGAGATCCGCTGGCAGATCGAGGAGCTGCTCGAGGGCCGCGCGATCCAGCAGGCCACGGTGCTGTTCGACCCCGACACCGGCGAGACCCGCGCGATGCGCACCAAGGAGGATGCGGCCGACTACCGCTACTTCCCCGACCCCGACCTGCCGCCGCTGGCGGTCGCGCCGGCCTGGGTCGACGCGGTGCGTGCGCAGATGCCCGAGCTGCCGCGCGCGATGGCGCAGCGCTTCGTCGCCGACTGGGGGCTGCCCGCCTACGACGCCGAGACGCTGACGCAGTCGCCCGCGATGGCGGCCTACTTCGAGGCCGCCGCCCAGGCCTGCGGCCAGCCCAAGCTGGCCAGCAACTGGATCATGGGCGAGGTCTCGCGCCGGCTCAACGCGCAGGAGATCGGCATCGAGGGCGCGCCGGTGGCCGCGCCGCTGCTGGCGGCGCTGGTCACGCGCATCCACGACGGCACGATCTCCAACAATGCCGGCAGGCAGGTGTTCGACGCGCTGTGGACCGGCGAGGCGCCCGCCGCGCAGGACCCGCTGGCCGTGATCGACGCGGTGATCGAGGCCAAGGGCCTCAAGCAGATGAGCGACACCGGCGAACTCGAGCGCATCCTCGACGGGATCCTGGCGGCCAATGCCGACAACGTCGCGCAGTTCAAGGCCGGCAAGGACAAGGCCTTCAACGCCCTGGTGGGCCAGGCCATGAAGGCCACCAAGGGCAAGGCCAACCCGCAGCAGGTCAACGCGCTGCTGCGGCAGAAGCTGGGGGCCTGAACCGCCCGGCCGCCGGGGCCGCCGCGGACGCCGCGGACGCCGCCCGTGCCGGGCGGTCGGCCGGCGCCCACAGCGGCGCCAGCCGCTGGCGCTCCTCGTCCAGCCGCGCCGCCGTGCGGGCGCGCTCGTCGGCCTGGGCCGCCTGCGTGCGCGCATGCGCCGCCGTCTGGGCAGCGTTGGAGTCCAGCGCGTTCTGGGTCTGTGCCCTGGCGGCGGGGTCGCGCGCGGCCTGCAGCTGGGCCTCCAGCGCGGCGCGCTCGCCGGCCAGCGACTGGGTGCGCTGCGCCGACGCGCGCAGGGCGGCGTCGAGCCGGCCCAGCGTCTCGGTGCGGGCGCGCTCGTGGCTGGCCTCGTCGGGGAAGCGCTGCAGCAGCGACAGGTCCTGCCGGCGCCGCTCGGCGGCCCGCTGGCTCTCCTCCTCCTCGTGCCGCTTGCGCTCCTCCTGGGCCGCCCGCTCCCGCGGCGACATCGCGGGCGGCAGCCGGCCGCGCACGATGCCGCTGCTGCCGTACTCCAGCTGCTCGCGGTCCAGGCATTCGGGGATCGGGCGGTCGGCCGTCAGCCGGCGACCCTGGGCATCAATGCAGCTGTAGATCCTGGGCTGTGCCAAGGCGGCGCCAGCGGTGCCCACCAGCACCGCCAGGATCCACGGGCCGGTGCTGCGCATGGCCTCAGTCCACCCCGTAGCGCTGGCGGTAGGCCAGCACCGCCGCGTAGTGCGCGCCCAGGGCGTCGCCCGCATGCCGCTGCAGGTAGGCCAGCAGGTCGGCCAGCCGCGCGATGGCCAGCACGTGCAGGCCCAGCTGGCCGCGCACGTACTGCACGGCGCTGTGCGGCACGTCGCGGCCGTCCTCGGTGGCCATCTCCTGGCGGTCCAGCGCGATCGCCACCGCGTGCGGTGTGGCGCCGGCGGCGCGGATCAGCGCGATCGACTCGCGCGCCGCGGTGCCGGCCGACATCACGTCGTCGACGACCAGCACCCGCCCCTGCACCGGAGCGCCCACCAGGGTGCCGCCCTCGCCGTGGTCCTTGGCTTCCTTGCGGTTGTACGCATAGGGCACGTTGCGGCCCAGGCGCGCCAGCTCGATGGCGACCGCGGCCGCCAGCGGGATGCCCTTGTAGGCGGGCCCGAACAGCATGTCGAACGCGAGCCCCGAGTCGACGATGCGGCGTGCATAGAATTGCGCCAGCCGGCCCAGTTTGGCGCCGTCGTCGAACAGCCCCGCGTTGAAGAAGTACGGCGACAGGCGCCCCGCCTTCGTCCTGAACTCCCCGAAGCGCAACACGCCGGCCTCCACCGCGAACTGCACGAAGTCCTGCGCCAGGGCGTCCTGGTCCTGCGCTGCCACCATGGGTGATTCCTTGTTCAAACTGACCAGCCTCAACCTCAACGGGATCCGTTCGGCCGCCAGCAAGGGCCTGGAGGCATGGGTCGCGCGCGAGTCGCCGGATTGTATTTGCGTGCAGGAGGTCAAGGCCCAGGATGCCGACCTGGCCGGCAAGCTCGACGCGCTGGCGGGCCTGCGCGGGCGCTTCCACTGCGCGCAGAAGAAGGGCTACTCGGGCGTGGGCATCTACACGCGGCACGAGCCCAGCGACGTGGTCTGCGGCTACGGCGACGCGGAGTTCGACCCCGAGGGCCGCTGGATCGAGCTGCGCTTCGACACGCCGGCCCGCCGGCTGTCCATCGTGAGCAGCTACTTTCCCTCGGGCTCCTCCGGCGAGGAGCGCCAGCAGGCCAAGTTCCGCTTCCTCGCCTCGATGGAGCCGCACCTGGCGCGGCTGAAGGCCGGGCGCGAGTTCGTGCTGTGCGGCGACATCAACATCGCGCACCAGGCGCAGGACCTGAGGAACTGGCGCAGCAACCAGAAGAACAGCGGCTTCCTGCCCGAGGAGCGCGACTGGATGACGCGGCTGCTCGGCCACCACGGCATGGTCGACGTCTACCGGCGCCTGCACCCGGACACCACCGACGCCTGCTACACGTGGTGGAGCAACCGCGGCCAGGCCTGGGCCAACAACGTGGGCTGGCGCATCGACTACCACCTGGCCACGCCCGCCCTGGCGGCCACGGCACGCAGTGCCTCCGTCTACAAGGACGAGCGCTTCTCCGACCACGCGCCGCTGACCATCGCCTACGAGGGCCTGCTCGACTGAGCCGCCGCCGGCCGCTGGCGGCGGCGTGCGGCGTGCGGCGTGCGGCGGCGCGGGCTCAGGCCGGCCCGCCGGACGGGACCGCGGCCGATCCCGCCAGCAGACCGCCGTCGACGTGCAGTGCGGCGCCCGTCATGTACCCGCACTCGTCGCTGGCGAGCAGCACGGCGACGGCCGCGACCTCCGCCGGCTGCCCGAAGCGGCGCAGCGGGGTGTCGGCCACCAGGGCCGCCATCGCCGCCTCCCGCTGCGGGCCCTCGCCGAGCATGGGCTCCCACATCGGCGTGAGCACGGCGGCCGGCAGGATCGCGTTGCAGCGCACCGGCAGCCGCTGTTCGGCGCAGTACAGGGCGACCGAGCGGGTGTGGTTCAGCACCGCCGCCTTGGCCGCGGCGTACGCCGCGGCACCGGGGATGCCCACCACGCCAGAGCGCGAGCCGATGTTCACGATGGATCCGCTGCGCCCGGCCGGGAGGCGGCGCATGGCCCGCAGGGCGGCTCGGCAGCCGAGGAAGACGCCGTCCAGGTCGGTGGCCAGCACCGCACGCCAGTCCTGCAGGCTGGCGTGCTCGGGATCGTGCCTGCCACCGCCTTCCAGCCCGGTGATCCCGGCGTTGTTGACCAGGACCTCCAGCCGGCCGTGGTCCTGCAGCACCCGCTCGCAGGCCTGCGCCCACTGCGCGTCGTCCCGCACGTCCAGCGCCAGCCAGGGCTGTCCGATCTGCCGGGCGGTCGCCCGTGCCGCCTGCGCGTCGATGTCGCTGACATAGACCGTGGCGCCCTCGCCGGCCAGGCGTGCGCAGATGGCGGCCCCGATGCCGCGGGCCGCTCCCGTGACCAAGGCCACCTTCCCTGCCAAGCGTCCCATCCCCTTCTCCTCGTGCGCAGTCCCGCTGCGCTCACCAGTTGCCCACGCGGCGCAGCACGAAGCTGCGCGCCGCCCCCTCGCGGGGCCGCCATTCGCCCCGGATCTCGCGCCCGCAGCTGCCGGCCACCAGCTCGCCCAGCCAGGTCGCGGCGATGCGCTGCCCGTCGGGCGACTCCTCCAGCGTGAAGGCGCCGTCGTCCAGGTCCGCCGCCACGCGCGAGCGGGCGCCGTCGCGCACCAGCGCACCGGCCAGGCTGCCGGCATGCTCGGCGTGCAGCTCCAGCAGCAGCGCCACCGGCGGCTGCCCCCGGCCGAACTCGGCATGCCAGAGCCCGACCAGCGCGGCGGGCGGCAGGTCCTGCGGTGCCGGGCAGCCGGCGGGAGCCGCCGCTGCCGGCGCGGCGGGGGGCTGCTGGGCCCGGGCCGGCAGGGCGCAGGCGCAGGCGAGCAGCACGGCCGCGGCACGGCGGGTTGCTGCGGATGGACCGGGGAGCGGGACGCGGGAGATCATGGCCATGGCGCCCCCGAGGGTAGAGCAAGGAGCCCCATGCCCGCCGACAGCCTCCCCCTGCACGACGTCGCGATCGTCGGCGCCGGCATCGCCGGCGTGGTCCACCTGGCGTACGCGCGCCGCGCCGGCCTCGATGCGGTGGTGCTCGAGGCGCAGGACGGCGCGGGCGGCCTGTGGCGCCGCCTGCCCGCATGGCAGGACCTGCAGATCGCGCCGGCCGACTGGGCGCTGGGCGACATCGGCCTGGACGGGCCCTGCCAGCCGCAGGTGCAGGCCAACGTGCAGGCCTGGGTCACCCGCTTCGGCCTGGCGGGCGGCATCCGCTACGGCTGCCCCGTGGTCCGCGCCCGGCACGACGGCAGCCACTGGCGGCTGGACACCGCCCACGGCCCGGTGCGGGCCCGCCACCTGGTGGCCGCCAGCGGCGGGCACAACCGGCCCTGCGTGCCCGCGGTGGCGCGGCAGCAGCCCCGGGTGGCCGAGCTGCACGCCAGCGCCCTGCGGGACCCGGCGCAATTGGCCGGGCGCCGGGTGCTGGTGGTGGGCGGTGGCGCCTCGGCCTACGACCTGCTGGAGCAGGCGCTCACGCACCAGGCCTCGCAGGTGGCCTGGGCCCACCGGGGGCTCAAGTGGTTCCTGCCCACCGGCAAGCCCAAGGCCGTGGCGGGCAGCGTGCGGCCCTACGCGCGGCTGCAGCTGCAGGGCCTGAGCCATGCGCAGCAGAGCGCGGGCATCGGCGCCGACATGGCCGCCCGCTATGCGCGCTTCGGCCTCGACGCGATCCGGCCGGCGCAGCCCTGGGACGTGCGGCACGACCAGCTGATCCCGGGCCGCCCCGGCATGCTGGCGCAGTTCGGCCGCATCGAACGCCATGCGGCCACCGTCGCCGCGATCGACGGCGCCACGGTGCAGCTGTCCGATGGCACCCGGCTGCAGCCCGAGCTGCTGCTGTGGGGCACCGGCTACGCCACCGACCTGGCATGGCTGGACGTGCCGGCGCTGGCGGCCGTGCGCAGCGTCGATGCGCTGGCCGCGCGCTGCGGCTGCATCGTGCGCAGCCTGGACGCGCCCGACCTGTGGCTGCCGGGCGTGGGCCTGGACGGCATCGGCGCGGCGCCCTGGGCCTATGCGCTGATCGCACGCAGCACCATGGCCCACATCGCCGGCCGGGCGGCGCTGGACCTGGCGCCGGTGCCGCACAAGGTGAACCACATGGACATCGCCTTCCACCTGGCGCCGCGCGATGCGGCCTCGTACCCCGATGGCTGGCGCGAGCAGCTGGCGGCGCTGGTGCAGGACACGCCCGACGACCGGCCGTACCCGCTGCCCGCCTGAGGCCTAGCCGCCCTTGGCCGCGGCCGCCGCCGCCGCCGCGCTGGCCGCGCTCTTGAGCGCGAACTCGGCCCGCAGCGCCTTGAGCTTCTCGCGCGGGTCCTCCCGCACCGTGGCCTTGTCCAGCGCCATCTCGGCGATGAAGCGGCTGGGCGTGGCGGCCACGGTCTCGCGGCCCTTCTTGCGCCGCTTCATCCAGCTGACGGCCAGCGTGCGCTGCGCGCGGGTGATGCCCACGTACATCAGCCGGCGCTCCTCCTGCAGCCGCTGCAGGATGCCCTCGCTGGTCTGGCCGCGGTTGATGTCGTCGTCGTCGATCTTGAACGGCAGCAGGCCCTCGACGCAGCCGGCCAGCACCACGTGCGGCCACTCCAGGCCCTTGGAGGCATGCAGCGTCGACAGCGTCACCACGTTCTGGTCCTGCTCGCGCTCGCTGATGGTCGACAGCAGCGCGATGGTCTGCGCCACCTCCAGCAGGCTCTTGCGCTCGCTGGCCACCTGCACGCCGGCGGTGTCCTCGATCTGGCCGCCGCAGCGCTGCGCCATCCAGTCGCAGAAGTCCATCACGTTCGACCAGCGCGAGGCCGCCACCTTCTCGCTGTCCTCGCTGTCCAGCAGGTGCTGCTCGTAGCCGATGTCCTTGAGCCAGTCCGTGAGGAACCGGCGCGCGTCCTCGGCGCCCAGGGTGTGGCGGGCCCGGTACTCCAGGTCGTTCACGAAGCGGCCGAACTCCTGCAGGCTGCCCAGCGCGCGCGCCGACATCACCGAGGGCAGCGACGAGGAGAACAGCGCGCCGTACAGGCTCAGCCGGTATTTGCCGGCGAACTCGCCCAGCGCGCCCAGCGTCTGGTGGCCGATGCCGCGCTTGGGCGTGGTGACCGCGCGCAGGAAGGCCGGGTCGTCGTCGGTGTTGACCCACAGCCGCAGCCAGGCGCACAGGTCGCGGATCTCGGCGCGGTCGAAGAAGCTCTGGCCGCCGGAGACCTTGTACGGGATCTGCGCCTTGCGCAGCGCCTGCTCGAACACCCGCGCCTGGTGGTTGGCGCGGTACAGGATGGCGAAGTCCTTCCAGTCCTTGCCGGCGCCGTTGGCGCGCAGCGACTGGATCCGCGCCACCGCGCGGTCGGCCTCGTGCTCCTCGTTGTCGCAGTCCACCACCCGCACCGGCTCGCCCTCGCCCAGCTCGGAGAACAGGGTCTTGGGAAACAGCTTGGGGTTGGGCTGGATCACGTTGTTGGCCGCCCGCAGGATCGCGCTGGTGGAGCGGTAGTTCTGCTCCAGCTTGATCACCTTGAGCTGCGGCCAGTCCTGCGGCAGCCGCTTGAGGTTGTCCAGCGTGGCGCCGCGCCAGCCGTAGATCGACTGGTCGTCGTCGCCCACCGCGGTGAAGCGGCCGCGCTCGCCCACCAGCAGCTTGAGCAGCTCGTACTGGGTGGCGTTGGTGTCCTGGTACTCGTCCACCAGCACGTGGCCCAGGTGCTTCTGCCACTTGGCGCGCACCTCCTCGTGCTGGTGCAGCAGCTTGAGCGGCAGGCCGATCAGGTCGTCGAAGTCCACGCTCTGGTAGGCCGCCAGCCGCTCCTCGTACTTGCCCATGATCCTGGCCAGCACGCGCTCGTTGTCGTCCTTGGCCTGGGCCTCGGCCTGCTGCGCGTTCAGACCCATGTTCTTCCACAGGCTGATGGTCCACTGCCACTGGCGCGCGGTGGCCGCGTCGGTGGTGCCCCCCGCCGCGTCCCGGATGATCGAGGTCACGTCGTCCTGGTCCAGGATCGAGAACTGGGGCTTGAGGCCCAGCACCTGCCCGTCCTGCCGCAGCAGCCGCACGCCCAGCGCGTGGAAGGTGCAGATCACCACGTCCTTGGCCTCGCGCCCGATCAGCGCCCGCGCGCGCTCGCGCATCTCGGCCGCCGCCTTGTTGGTGAAGGTGATCGCCAGGATCCGCTTGCCCTCCACGCCGCTCTGGATCAGGCGGCCGATCTTGTGCGTGATCACGCGCGTCTTGCCCGAGCCGGCGCCGGCCAGCACCAGGCAGGGACCGTGCAGGTAGTTGACGGCTTCCTGCTGCGCGAGATTCAGGCCGGACATGCGATGGGGGAGGGGACTGCGAAGGGAGGGGCGGGAGGGCGACGGATGATAGCGACGGCGACCATCCGCCCCCGCGCAGGAAGCTGCACCCGCGTTGCCCGGACAATACGGCCCCGTGCTCGCCATCCTGCAGGTCACCTTCCCCTTCTTCGCGCTCGTGCTGTGCGGCTACCTCGCCGCGCGCCAGCGGCTGCTGCCGCTCGAGGCCATCGGCGGCCTGAACAGCTTCGTGCTGTTCTTCGCGCTGCCGTGCATGCTGTACCGGTTCGGCGTGAACACGCCGGTGGCGCAGCTGTTCGACCCCGCGGCGCTGGCGGTCTACCTGCCTTGCGCGCTGCTGATGGTGGCCGGCACCGTGGCCGCCAGCCTGAACCGGCGCATCCGCTGGAACGACGCGTCCTTCGGCGCCCTGGTGGCGGCGTTTCCGAACACCGGCTTCATGGGCGTGCCGCTGCTGGTGGCGCTGCTCGGCCCGCCGGCGGCGGGCCCGGCCATCCTGACGATCCTGGTCGACCTGGTGGTCACCAGTTCGCTGTGCATCGCGCTGTCGCGGCTGGACGCGGCCGGCCAGCACGGGGCCGCGGAAGCCGCCCGCAAGGCGCTGCGCGGCGTGGCCCTCAATCCCATGCCCTGGGCGATCGCGCTGGGCGCCGGCTGCTCCGCGCTGGGCCTGGTGCCGCTGCCCCCCGTCGGCGCGCTGGTGGGCCTGCTGGCCGATGCGGCCTCGCCGGTGGCGCTGTTCACCATCGGCGCGGTGCTGGCGCGCTCGCAGATGGTGGCCGCGGCCCAGGCGCATGCACCCATGCCCTGGACCGACTACGTGCCGGTGGCGCTGGCCAAGCTGGTGGTGCATCCCCTGCTGGTGCTGTGGGCCGGCGTGATGGCCATCGCCGTGGGCCTGCCGCTGGACCGGTTCGCGCTGACCGTGATGGTGCTGGTGGCGGCCCTGCCCAGCGCCAGCAACGTGTCGGTGCTGGCCGAGCGCTTCGACGCCGACAACGGCCGCATCGCGCGGATCATCCTGCTCACGACGGCGGCCGCCTTCCTCACCTTCTCCGGGGCCGTGGCGCTGGTGCGCTGACCGACACAACTGTCGGCGTCTTCCTACACGGGACCGTGGCGGCTGCAGGCAAGCTGCCGCCTCGTCGTTTTCCCCTGCCGTGACGGCGCGCTGCGCCCCGGCGCCTGCAGTCCCCCCCATGTCCCTGTCCCCACCCGCCGGCCGCCCGCCGGCCCTGGCCGTCCTGCGCGCCGCGACGGCGCGCCACCACGACGCGCTCGAGGCCCTGATGCAGCTGGAGGCCGGCTGCGCGCCGGACCGTTACCTGCGCATCGTGCAGGGCTTCGAAGCCTTCGTGCGCGCCTGGGAACCCGTGCTGCGGCGCGCCCTCGGCCCGGCCCGGCAGGCCCGGTGGGCCGGCGGCCGCGGCCTCGCCTTGCTGCAGGCCGACCTGCGTGCGCTGGGTGCCGCGCCCCTGGCCTGGGCCGCGCCGCTGCCCCGGCTGGACACCCCGGCGCGCGCGCTCGGCTCGCTGTACGTGCTGGAGGGCTCGGCGCTGGGCGGCCAGGTGCTGGCGCCGGTGCTGCGCCGCCAGCCCGGCGTGGACGCCGGCAGCGGCGCGGCCTGGTTCCACGGCCTGGGCCCGGCGGCCAGCGGCGACCGCTGGCGCGCCATGCGCGCCTGGCTGGGACAGGAGCTGGACGCAGCGCCGCTGGCCACCGCGCAGGCCGCCGACGCCGCCTGCGCCACCTTCGCCTGCCTGCACGCCACCTTCGACGCCCTGCTCGGCACGCCGGCCGGCACCGGGCCTTCCGCCACCCACCCCTGTCGCACCGATGCTGCCGATGCCGATGCCGATGCCGCCGCCGCTGCCCCTGCCTGACCTGTCGTCCTGCGATGCCGAGCCGATCCGCGTGCCCGGCGCGATCCAGCCGCACGGCTGGATGGTGGTGCTCGACGCCGGCGGGGCGCTGGTCGGCTGCAGCGCGAACTGGCCCTCGCCGGTGCATGCCCGGCTGGTGGCCGCCGAGGTGGCCCCGGCCTGCACCGACCTGGGCGACGACGGACCCGTGGCGCTGGCGCGGGTGCGCGTGGACGGCCTGCCGCCGCTGGACGTGCTCGCGCACCGCAGCGGCCACCACCTCGTGCTCGAATGCGAGCCCGCCCCGCCCTCGGGCGGCCTGCAGCGGCCCATCGACGGCCTGGTGCGCCGCGTGCTGCCGGCCCTGCAGCGTGCGGCGTCGCTGCAGGCGCTCGCCGACCTGGCGGTGGCCGAGGCCCGGCGCCTCACGGGCTTCGGCCGCGCGCTGCTGTACCGCTTCGACGCCCAGGGGCACGGCGAGGTGCTGGCCGAGTCGGCGGCGCCGGGCTACCACAGCTACCTGGGGCACCGCTTCCCCGCCTCGGACGTGCCCGCGCAGGCGCGCGCGCTGTACCTGGCCAGCCACGTGCGGCTGATCGCCGACGCGCACTACGTGCCGGTGCCGCTGGAGGCCTATGCGCCCGGCTGGGATCCCGCCGCGCTGGACCTGGGCCAGGCCGGGCTGCGCAGCGTCTCGCCGGTGCACCTGGAGTACATGCGCAACATGGGCACGCGGGCCTCGCTGTCCGTGTCGATCGTCATCGAGGGCCGGCTGTGGGGCATGCTGTCCTGCCACGACCACGCCGCGCGCCCGCTGCCCCACGAGGTGCGGGCGGCCTGCGAGCACCTGGGCCGCCTGCTGGCGCTGAAGATCGCCGCCCGCCAGGAGCGCGACGAGGTCGCGGCCCGGCTCGAGGCCCGCCAGCACGTGCTGGAGCTGGTCGCGCAGCTGGCCGACAGCGACGCGACGCTGCAGCGGCTGGTCGGCGAGCCGGCGATGCTGCGCCTGGGGCGCGCCAGCGGCGTGGCCGTCGTGCTCGACGACCGCTGCTGGTCCGCCGGCGAGGTGCCCGCCCTGCCGGTGCTCCAGGCGCTGGGGGGCTGGGTGGCCGGCCGCAGCGAGCCGGTCTGGGCCACCGACCGGCTCGCGCACGACTGGCCCGGCGCGGCCGGCCAGGGCGAGCTGCCCGCGGGCCTGCTGGCCGTCTCGATCTCGCAGGTGCACCGGCACGTGGTGCTGTGGTTCCGGCCCGAGGTCGTGCGCAGCGTGCAGTGGGCCGGCGACCCGCGCAAGAACGCGCCGGCGGCCGACGGCCGCATCCATCCCCGCCACAGCTTCGCCAGCTGGCGCGAGGAGCTGCGCGGCCGCAGCGAGCCCTGGGCCGACGCGACGCTGGCCGCGGCGGACGAGCTGCGCCATGCGCTGATCGGCGTCGTGCTGCGCCGCGCCGAGGAGATGGCCGAGGTGGCGGCGGAGCTGGGCCGGGTGAACAAGGAGCTCGAAGCCTTCTCGTACACCGTGTCGCACGACCTGCGCGCGCCGATGCGCCACATCGCCGGCTACATCGACCTGGTGCAGGACACCGAGGGCGCGCAGCTGTCGCCGCGCGCCGGCCGCTACCTGGCCCACGTGCGCGAGGCCGCGGCCTATGCCGGCCGGCTGGTCGACGCGCTGCTGGACTTCTCGCGCATGGGGCGCGCCGCGCTCAAGCCGGCCCGGGTGGACACCGCCCTGCTGGTGCAGGAGCTGGCCGCCGAGATCGACCGCCAGGAGCAGCCGCGCCGCATTTCCTGGCGCATCGCGCCGGGGCTGCCGGTGCTGTGGGCCGACCCGCTGCTGGTGCAGGCGGCGCTGCGCAACCTGCTGGGCAACGCGGCCAAGTACACCCGCTCGCGCGAGGCGGCGGTGGTGCATGTGCGGCCGGTGGTGCGCGCGGGCGGCCTGGGGCTGGAGATCGAGGACAACGGCGTGGGCTTCCAGCAGAAATACGCGGCCAAGCTGTTCGGCGTGTTCCAGCGCCTGCACGCGGCCGAGGAGTTCGAGGGCACGGGCATCGGCCTGGCGACGGTGCGCCGCATCGTCGAGCGCCACGGCGGCGAGGTCTGGGCCCATGGCGAGCCGCAGGAAGGCGCCCGCTTCGGCTTCGTGCTGCCCGCGGCGCCCGCCGACGAGGCGGGGGCGCCCTGAAGGAGGAACGACGACAGATGCTCAAACCGATCCTGCTGGTCGAGGACGATGCCCGCGACCTCGAGCTCACGCTCGTGGCGCTGGAGCGCAGCCAGCTCGCCAACGACGTGGTGATCACGCGCGACGGCGCGCAGGCCCTGGACTACCTGCTGCGCGAGGGCGAGTGGACCGGCCGCGAGCCGGGCCAGCCGGCCGTCGTGCTGCTGGACCTGAAGCTGCCCAAGGTCAACGGGCTGGAGGTGCTGCAGACGGTGCGCGAGACGCCCGCGCTGCGCGGCCTGCCGGTGGTGATGCTGACCTCCTCGCAGGAGGAGAGCGACGTGGTGCGCAGCTACGACCTGGGCGTCAACGCCTACGTGGTCAAGCCCGTGGAATTCCGGCAGTTCGTGGCCGCGATCGCCGACCTGGGCATGTTCTGGGCCGTGCTCAACGAGCCGCCGCCCGGCTCCGCGCGGGTGCGCCGGCATGGATGACGGCGCCGCCCGATGGCAACCGCTGCGCGTGCTGCTGCTGGAGGACTCGCGCTTCGACGCCGAGCTGCTGCGCGAGGCGCTGCTGGCCTCGTGGCCGCGGGCGCAGCTGCAGGTGGTGCGTGACGAGCCCGCATTCGCGCAGGCGCTGCGCGACCCGCCCGACCTGGTGCTGTCCGATTTCGAGCTGCCCGGCTTCTCGGGCGACCAGGCCCTGGCGCTGAGCCTGCGCGTGGCCCCCGGCGTGCCCTTCATCTTCGTGTCGGGCGTGATCGGCGAGGACAACGCGGTCGAGATGCTCAAGCGCGGCGCGACCGACTACGTCAGCAAGGGCCGCCTGCCGCGCCTGCCGTTGGTGATCGGCCGCGCGCTGCGCGAGGTGGCGCAGCGGCGCGGCCGCGAGCGGGCCCAGCTGCAGCTGCGCGAGGCCAATGCGGCGTTCGCGCAGGTGGTGGACGCGCTGCGCGACTACGCGGTGGTGCTGCTGGACGACGACGCGCAGGTGCGGGCCTGGAACCGGGCCGCCGCCGAGGTGTTCGGCTGGGAGGCCCACGAGGTGCTGGGCCGCGGCCTGGCCCTGCTGGCGACGGCCGAGGACCGCGCGGCCGGCGTCACCGGCGCCTGGCTGGCCCAGGCCCGCAGCGACGGCCGCGCCGGCATCGACGGCTGGATGCAGCGCCGCGACGGCCTGCGGCTGTGGGCCGAGGGCGTGCTGGTGCCACTGGGCGGCGAGGACGGCGCGACCGGCGAGGGCGGCTGGTGCCTGGTGGTGCGCGATGCCACCGCCGCCTACCGCGCCGCGCAGGCGCTGCGCGAGGCCAAGGAGGAGGCGGAGCGCGCCAACCAGGCCAAGGACCGCTTCCTGGCGGTGCTGTCGCACGAGCTGCGCACCCCGCTGGCGCCCATCGCCACCGCGGCCCACCTGCTGGAGCGCACCGCCCGCGTGGCGCCCGAGCATGCCCACCTGCTGCCGATGATCCGGCGCAACGTGGCGCTGGAGGCGCGGCTGATCGACGACCTGCTGGACCTCACGGCCATCACCGCCGGCAAGCTGCACCTGCAGCTGCGCCCGCTGGACCTGCACCTGCTGGTGCGGCGGGTGCAGGACATGCTCGAGCAGGAGCGCCGCAAGAAGGAGGTCGCGCTCGAGGCCGACCTGCAGGGGCAGCCGGCCTGGGTGATGGGCGACGAGGCGCGGCTGCAGCAGGTGCTGTGGAACCTGCTGCGCAACGCGATCAAGTTCACGCCCCCCGGCGGCCGGGTGCGCCTGTCCAGCCGGCACGAGGACGGCTGGGTGGTGGTCACCTGCGAGGACAGCGGCATCGGCATCGAGCCCGAGGCGCTGCCGCGGATCTTCCGCGCGTTCGAGCAGGCCGACCGCGACGTCTCGCAGCGCTACGGCGGGCTGGGGCTGGGCCTGGCGATCGCCCGCGGGCTGGTGCTCGAGCACGGCGGCTCACTGGCGGCCGACAGCGCCGGCCGCGGCCAGGGCGCCACCTTCACGCTGCGCCTGCGCGCGCACGCGCCGCAGGTACCGGCTGCCACGCCGGGGCCGGTGGAGGCCACCGGCGGCGGCTGGCGGCTGCTGCTGGTGGAGGACAGCCCCGATGCGGCCGAGGCCCTGGTGCTGGTGCTGCAGGATTACGGCTACCGGGTCACCCATGCCGCCACCTGCGCCGAGGCCCTGCGCGTGGCGGCGGCGCAGACCTTCGACGTGGTGCTCACCGACCTGGGCCTGCCGGACGGCAGCGGCATCGAGGTCGGGCAGGCGCTGGGCCCGCGCTGGCCCGTGGTGGCGCTGTCGGGCTACGGTGCGAGCCCCGACCTGCGGCGCACCGCGCTGGCGGGCTTCGCCGGCCACCTGGTCAAGCCGGCCGACCCGCAGGCCGTGCACGCGGCCCTGCAGAAGGCGCTGGCGGCGCGCGCCGGCTGAGGGCGGCGCCGCCCGCCCTCAGTCGGGCAGCTGCACCCGCAGCAGCGCCTGCGCGCGTGCCTCGTGCACGGGGTCGGGCAGGTCGAGCATCTCGCGCACCGAGGGCAGCGGCTCGTGGCACGGCCCCAGCGCGGCCGCCAGGGCCTGCAGGCCCGTGCGGTCGGCCTCCGGCAGGGCCCCGGGATGGTCCTGCAGGTCCCGCACCATGCGGTGCAGGAACAGCTTGGTCGCTTCGGGCAGCAGCAGGTCGCCGTTCAATTGCTCCTGGGCCTTGGGCAGGTACGTCATGGCTTGCACTCCTTGCGACCCACTCTGGGCGCGGGGCCGCAGGGCCGCTGTCGTCCGCCGGCTGACCGCCCTGTGCGCGCCACCCGCGGGCCGCTGGAGGCGGCGCGGTGCGGCGCCTGTCGGTGCGCGCCCGGGCGGCGCGCCGTCCGTCAGCCGGCCAGCCAGCGTTCGAGCTGCTGCGCGACCGCCGGGCTGGCCAGCAGGCCGCCGTGGTCCACCCCGTCGGCGACCCAGCACTGCGCCGGCGGCAGCGGCAGGGCCCGTGACGGGTCGGCATGGCGCCCCAGCGCACTGTCCACCGTGACCAGGCCGTCGTCCTCGCCGCTGCCGATGCGCCCGGCGACGGCCCAGGCCCTGGCCTGCGGCGGCAGGCGCCAGCCGCCGTCGTCCACGCCCAGGTCGACGGCGAGGTGGCGGCCGGCCAGCACGTCGGCCATGCCGTCGCTCAGGCGGCCTGCCAGCCGCGCCAGCTGCAGCGCATGGCGGGGGCCCGCGCCCGGCAGCCAGGCCCGCGCGCCGGCGGGCGGGCGGCAGCCCTGCAGCGGCGTGCCCAGGAACACCAGGTGGCGCAGCCGCAGCGGCCAGCCCAGCCCCGCCTCGGACGCATGGTGCAGGGCCGCGCGCAGCACCAGCCCGCCGGCGCCGTGGCCCACCAGGTCGAGCCGCTCCATCGGCACCGGCCCCTCGCCCAGCCGCTGCTCCAGCGCCAGTGCCAGCGCGCGGCCGCTGTCGGCCACATGCCGGCCGCTGTTGTAGACCGCGTACAGCGCGCTGGCGGGCAGCGCGCGGGCCAGCGCCTGGCCGTGGTCGTGGCCGCGCTGCCGCCACTGCAGGTCGTCCAGTCCCAGGTCGTGCACCAGCACCACCACGTGCGTGCTGGGCACGCCGGGCAGGCCGCCGTCGCCGTCGTGGCTGCGCAGGGCGAACGGCAGCGCCAGCGGGTTGTCGGTGCGCTGCAGGTGGTCGCCGGCCAGGGCGTTCAGCGCGGCCAGGAAGGCCAGCCGCGCGGGATCGGGCCGTGCCGGTGGCAGGCGGCCGGCGTCGGGGTCGTGCAGCGCGGCCTGCACCGTGGCCAGCGCCAGGTCGACGCTGCCGCCCAGCAGGTCGGTGCCGCCGCGCAGCCCGCGCCACAGCAGCGCCGGCCAGCCGCGGCCCGGCGTGCCCGGTTCGGCGCCGCGCACGGGGGGCGTGACCTGGGCCAGCCGCCGGTGCAGGTCCTCGCCGCGGGCCAGGGCGCCGCGCAGGGCATCGGTGGCCAGCCGCGCGCCCCCGCGCAGGTCGCGCACGGTGTCGGCGCGGGCCGCGCGGGAACGGGGCGGGGGCGTGGCGGGTCGCATCGCGGGCTCCTGTCGGGCGTGGGGCGAGGCCCGCATGCTAGGTCGGCAGCAGCCCCGCCGCCGTAGGAGGGCGGTGACAGTGGCGCCGGACGGCGGCCCGGTGCAGGCGCGCCGTGCCCGCACCG
The DNA here is from genome assembly GCA_027484575.1 of Comamonadaceae bacterium. Lineage (GTDB taxonomy): Bacteria > Pseudomonadota > Gammaproteobacteria > Burkholderiales > Burkholderiaceae_C > Ramlibacter. The sequence goes on along the minus strand of JAIXSQ010000017.1, from coordinate 111,029 downwards.
CGGTGCGCCGGGGGCTCCTACAGCCGCGGCAGGGAGCGCTTCCCAGAATCGGTGGCAACCGAGAAAGGACCTCCCATGCGCACCACCACCATCCTCGTGCCCGCCCTCGTCGCCGCCGCCTTCGGCCTGGCCGCCTGCGACGTGAAGAAGACCCAGGAAGGCAACGTCAACCTGCCCAAGTACGACGTGCAGAAGACCCAGGAGGGCAACGTCAACCTGCCCAAGTACGACGTCAAGGGCCCCGACGTGCAGGTCAGCAAGGAAGAGAAGACCGTCAACGTGCCCACGGTCAAGACCGAGGAGAAGTCGGTCACGCTGCCCAAGGTCGAGGTGCAGACCGGCGGCGAGAAGCGCGCCGAAGGCCGCTGAGGCTGCGCGGGTCGCGGCACCCCGGCGGGCCGCGTCACCCTGCGCGCCGCGGCACCCCTTCGGCGCGTCACCCCCGCGAAGGCGGGGGTCCACGATCGGCCGCGGCGCTCGCCCATGGGTCCCCGCCTGCGCGGGGGCGACCGGACGGCGTCGGCCCGCTCACCAGGCGTCGATGCGGCGCGGCGGGCCGTCCGCCGGCCCCGCCGGGGCCGTGGCGAGGGCGCGCAGGACGCGCTCGCGCGTCTCGGCCGGGTCAATCACCGCATCGATCTCCAGCGTCTCGGCCATGCGCAGCGCCTGGCCCGCCTCGACCTGGCGCGCCAGCAGCTGCTGGAACAGCGCCTCGCGCTGCGGCCCCTCGGGCTGCGCCTCCAGCTCCTTGCGGAAGCCCAGGCGCACGGCGCCCTCCAGGCCCATGCCGCCGAACTCGCCGGTGGGCCAGGCCAGCGTGGCCAGCGGCTCGTGGAAGCCGCCCGCGGCCATCGCCATCGCGCCCAGCCCGTAGCCCTTGCGCAGCACCACGGCGACCACCGGCACCTGCAGGTGCGCGGCGGCGATGAACATCCGGCTGACATGGCGCACCTGCGCCTGCCGCTCGGCGTCGGGGCCGACCATGAAGCCGGGCGTGTCCACCAGGCTGAGCACCGGCAGACCGTGCGCGTCGCACAGCTGCAGGAAGCGCGCGGCCTTGTCGGCGGCGTCGGCGTCGATGGCGCCGCCCAGGTGCGCGGGGTTGTTGGCCAGCCAGCCCACGGGCCGCCCGGCCAGCCGCGCCAGGCCGGTGTGGATGCCCACGCCGAAGCCGGTGCGCAGCTCCAGCACCGTGCCCGCATCGGCGATGCCGTGCACCGCGGCCCGCGTGTCGTAGGCCCGCAGGCGGTTGGCCGGCACCACGTCGCGCAGGGCCGTCGCGTCGGGCGCCGCCCAGGTGGGCAGCGCGCCGCGGAACATGCCCAGGCAGGCGCGCGCCAGCCGCACCGCGTGGGCCTCGTCGTCGGCCAGCAGGTCGACCACGCCGTTGCGGTGCTGGTCCTCGGCCGGACCGATCGCCTCGGGCGCGAAGCGCCCCAGCCCGCCGCCTTCCACCATCGCCGGGCCGCCCATGCCGATGTTGCTGCCGCGGGTGGCGATGACCAGGTCGCAGCAGCCCAGCAGCGCCGCGTTGCCGGCGAAGCAGCGGCCCGCGGCGATGCCCAGCGTGGGCACGCGGCCATTCAGCCGCGCGAAGGCCGCGAAGGTGGGCACGTGCAGGCCGGCCACGATCGGCATGTCGACGTCGCCGGGGCGGCCGCCACCGCCCTCGGCGAACAGCACCACCGGCAGCCGTTCGCGCAGCGCCAGGCCGAGCAGCCGGTCGGTCTTCTGGTGGTTGCGCCAGCCCTGCGTGCCGGCCAGCACGGTGGCGTCGTAGGCCAGCACCGCGGTGCGCGCGCGCCGGGCGCCGAAGGTGGCCGCGTCGATGCTGCCGATGCCGGCCACCAGCCCGTCGGCGGGCGTGTTGCGCTGCAGGTCCTCCTCGCTGCGGCGGCTGCGCTGCGCGGCCACGGCCAGCGCGCCGATCTCGTCGAAGCTCCCGGCGTCCACCAGGTCGGCCACGTTCTCGCGCGCGGTGCGCAGGCCCAGCGCATGGCGCCTGGCCACCGCCTCGGGCCGCGCCGCGTCCTGCGTGAGCGCGTGGCGGTCGTGCAGGCGCTGCAGGTCGGCCCGCATGTCCCGGGTGCCAGCCGGCGCTGCGGCGGCTTCCCCCGGCGTGGCGGCCGCTGGGGCCGACGCAGGCTCGGCCTCCCACAGCACCTGGCCCTGCTGCACCGTTTCGCCTCCCACGGCGAGCAGCGCACGCACGCGCACCGTGGCCGGCGCGCGGACCTCGTGTTCCATCTTCATGGCCTCGAGCACCAGCACCGGCGCGCCTTCGGGCACCAGGTCGCCGGGGGCGACGAGCCAGTCGACGACGGTGGCATGCAGGGGCGCGCGCAGGACGGTCATGCCGGCGATTCTGCGGCGCGGGCCCCGCCCGGCGGGTCAAGGCCGGGACAGGCGGCTCACCAGTCGACCAGGCTCAGGCCCACGGCCAGCACCGTGCGGCGCACGTTGTAGTCAAGCAGGCTGTCGCCGTAGCCGCTGAACAGCTGCGTGTGCAGCCGCAGGCGCCCGAAGCGGCCGGGCGCCTCGGCGGTGGCCACGGGAACGAACCAGTCCAGCCGCCACGAGCCGCGGCTGGCGTCGTGCAGCGTGGTGCGCCAGGTCAGCGAGGCCGACTGCCCGTGCGGGCGGACCCAGCCGGCGGTCAGCTCGGCGCGGCCGATGTAGTCGGTGATGGACGGGTTGTCGTCGTCGGCGGCGTCCTCGCGCAGCCGCTTCCACGCGCGCAGCTGCAGCGTGGCGCCGCTGGCGTGGTCCATGCCCGCCATGGCGTAGACGCGGTTCCAGCTGCGCGACCGCGGCAGGCTCTGGCCGTTGGACTGGTGCACCAGCCCGCCGCCGACGAAGCGCGGCGTCCAGCCGGCCAGCGGGCGCAGCGACAGCGGGTGCACGTAGACGATCTCGGGCTCGTGGTCGGTGTTGCGGAACGGCCGCGACAGCGCCGGCGTGAACAGCTGCCAGTACGACTGCTGCGAGTAGGCGAACCACAGCGAATCGCGCAGCGGCCCGCGGTCGGTCAGCAGGCCCTCGGCCAGCTTGGTGCGCACCGACAGCTGGATGCGCGTCTCGGCCACGCGGTAGGCCTGCGGGGCCACGACGTTGGCCGGGTTCTCGGACGTGGGCGCGCGGTTGATGTCGCCGGCGGTGATCAGCGACAGCGACAGCGGGCGGTACAGCCGGATGCCGAAGACGCCGCAGCCGCTGGCGGTCTCCAGGTCCCAGAAGCGCGCCAGCGGCGAGGTGGCGCTGCCGCAGCCGCTGGTGGCCAGGCCGTCGGGGCGCGGCTCGAGTGCGGCCGGCGTGCCCGGTGCGGTGGGCGGTGGCAGGGGCGGCGGCTCGGGCATGGCGGTGCCCTGCGCGGCGGCCGAGGCGGCGGGTGCCGACCAGGCCGTTGCCGCGGGCGCGGCCGGCGCAGCCGCCGGCGCAGCGGTGGGTGCAGCCGCCGCTGCGGTGGCGGGCTGCGTGCGGGCCCAGGCGTCGTAGCAGGCCAGCCGTGCGGCCGGCTCGGCCTGCGCGCTGCAGGCCTGCCAGCCGGGGTCGGCGGCATGGGCGGGAAGGAAGGCGGCCGGCGCGGCGAGCGCCGCACCGGCCAGCAGGAGGCGTCGGGCAGTCACGCGGCGATGATGCCGCAGCCGCGTGGCCCGGCGGGCGCGCTCAGGCCAGGGAGTCGGCCCAGATGTTCTGGGCCCAGTTCCAGGCGTAGACACCCTCGAGCTCGTTGGGGGCGGTGGACAGGCCGCCGGAGCCCGGCACGGTCTTGAAGGTGCGGTCGGCCGTGTCGTAGGCGTGCACGCTGGCCACGTGCACCACGTTGCGGTTGTCCACGAAGCTGTAGCAGGTGTTGGTGAGCATGGGCGCCGGGTTGACGTCCCAGCCCGACAGCCGCGCCACGATGGCGGCGGCCGCCACCTTGGCATGGCTGTTGGCCATGTGGCCGCTCTTGGGCATGCCCGGCGCGATCTGGATCGCGTCGCCCAGCACCTGCACGTCGCGCGCCGCGGTGGACTCGAAGGTCAGGAAGTCGACCCCGCACCAGCGGTTGTTGGCCAGGTTGTTCAGGCCGGCCTGCTGCGCGATCAGGCCGGCGCGCATGGGCGGCAGCACGTTCATCACGTCGGCCTTGACGTCGTCCTGCACCTCGAACTTCACCACGCCGGCGCGGGTGTCGACCGCGGTGGCCTTGTGCTGGCCGCGGTACTCGACCATGCCGGGGTACTGCTCGGCCCACACCTTCTTGAACAGGGCGCCCTTGGAGACCACGTCGGGGTTGGCGTCCAGGATCAGCACCTTGCTGCGCGGCTTGGCCTGCTTGAAGTACCAGGCCACCTGGCAGGCCCGCTCGTAGGGGCCGGGCGGGCAACGGTAGGGCTGCTCGGGGATGGTGATGGCGTAGACGCCGCCGTCGCGCATGGCCTCGAGCTGGCGGCGCAGGGCCACGGTCTCGGGGCCGGCCTTCCAGGCCTGCAGCACGGTGCCGGCCTGCTGCGCGGCCTGCAGGCCCTCGACGGCCGCGAAGTTCAGGTCGACGCCGGGCGAGACCACCAGCTTGTCGTAGCCGATGGTGGCGCCGCCGGCCAGGGTGACGGTCTTGCGGGCGGTGTCGACGCTGCGGGCGAGGTCGCGCACCACGGTCACGCCGTGGCGACGCGTGAGGTTGGTGTAGGGCACCGTGATCTCGCCGATCTGGCGGCTGCCGCCGACCACCAGGTTGGAGATCGGGCAGGAGACGAAGGCCTCGTTGGGCTCGATGAGCACCACGTCGATCTTGTTGTCGGACAGCATCCGCACGTACTTGGCGGCGGTGGCGCCGCCGTAGCCGCCGCCGATGACCACCACGCGGGCCCGCGAGGGGATGGAGGAAGTGCTGGCGCAGCCGGCCAGGCCCAGCAGGGACAGGGCGGCGGCGGACTGCAGGAAGGAGCGTCGTTGCGTCATGGGGCCTCCGGCTCAGCGCTTCTGGGCGGCGAAATAGCCGGCGATCTGCTCGACCTGGGCGTCGGTGTAGCCCTTGGCCAGCTGGTGCATGACCGTGGCCGGGCGTGCGCCCGACTTGAACGCCTGCATCTGGGCGACCATGTAGTCGCGCGGCATGCCGGCCAGCGAGGGCACGGCCGAGCCGTCGGCGGTGCGGCCGTTGGTGCCGTGGCAGTTGGCACAGGTGGCCGCCAGGCTGGTGACGTACAGCGCCTGCTGCGGGGTGGGCGAGGGGGCCTGGGCGCAGGCCAGGGCGGGCAGGGCCAGGAGCGCGGCGGCGAGCACGCGCGGCATCGTGGGCATGGCGGGACTCCTCATGGTGCTTGTTCGGGCAAAGGCGCGACTCTAGAGGCAGGCGCCGGCAGGGCCAACCAACGAGTCGTCATGTGCTCATGCGCGCCGGCTCCCCGGCGGCGCGGCCGTACTGTAAGCACGGCCGCAAGGCCCGCGCCATGCGGGGAGATGCGGGGGTGGCGGCCGCGGGCCGCGGGCGCTCAGGCCGAGGCCGTGGCCGCGGCGGCTTCGGTGCCGCTGCCCTCGGCGGCGTCGCGGCGCATCTGCACGCGCAGCGCCAGCAGGGAGCCGGCCACCATGCCGGCCACCGCCAGCAGCGCGCCGCCCGACAGCAGCGCCATGCCCGTGACGCCGTTGCCGACCGAGCAGCCGACCGCGGTGACGCCGCCGAACCCCATGAGCAGCGCGCCCAGCGCGTTCTGGCCCATCTCGCGGGGGCTGGTGTAGGCCTCGACGCGGAACTCGCCGCGCAGCCGCGCGCTGATGAAGCTGCCCACGACCACGCCGACCGCCAGCGTCACGCCGAAGGTGGCGACCGTGGCCTTGTCGGACCACAGCGTCAGCAGGTCCAGGCCGTTGGCCAGCGGGGCCGAGAACGACAGGCCCTCGGGGCGGCGGCCCAGCGTGCCCAGCCAGGCGGGCTCCAGCGTCTCGGGGTGCTCGGGCAGGAAGCCGATGCGCCCGGTGAGCCAGAAGGCCGCCGTCACCAGCGCCCCGACGGCGCTGCCGGCGAACCAGGCCATGCGATCGAGCCTGGCGCGGTGGCGCCAGGCGAAGGCGCCCACGCCGGCCACGACCAGGGCCACCAGCGCCCAGCGCAGCACGCCGGCCGGCAGCGGCAGCACGCGGGCCAGCAGCGAGCCCAGGTCCTGCGGGGTGCCGAGCGCCACGCCGGCGCCGTCGAGCAGGGACACGCGCAGGCCGGCGAAGGCGCCGCGCAGGGTCATGAGGGCGACCACGGCCAGCAGCACCAGCGTGACGGCGGCCTTGAGGTCGCCCATGCCGGCCTTGACCAGGCAGCGCTGCGGGCAGCCCGGCGCGATCATCATCCCGTAGCCGAACAGCGTGCCGCCCACCAGGTACGACAGCCACAGGTAGCGCTCGCCCCAGCCCACGGTGCGGCTGGCGTCGAACAGGCCGGCCGAGGCCAGGGCCTGCACGCCGATGGCGCCCACGGCCACGGCCAGGAACCAGGCGAACAGGCGGGCCGGGCCGCGGAACACCACCCAGTCGGCGATGCCGCCACGCACGCAGAAGCGGCTGGCCTGGCCGACCGCCCCGAGCAGGACGCCCAGCAGCAGGCCGCCCCAGACGACGGCGCGGGTGGCGATGGCGGGTTCGAGCGGCAGGTTCATGGGATGGGCGGCGCCGGGCGGAAAACCCCGCATTGTAAAAAGCCCGGCCCCCACCGGGACGGCGTCAGGGTCGGCCGGGGCGCCGTGGTGCATCATCCGCGCCCACCAGACCCCCGGAAAGAGACACGCCATGCCCGCCTGGATCCGCCGCTTCGCCTTCGTCCTGACCCTGGCCCTGGCCGCCGGCCATGCCGTCGCGCAGGACAAGGTCGTCTACCACATCGACAACAGCGCCACCCAGGCCACCAAGGGCCTGCGCAACGTGCGCAACCACCTGGACGTGGCGCCCGACACCCGGATCGTGGTGGTGACGCATGCGGAGGGCGTGGACTTCCTCATGGAAGGCGCCAAGGACGAGAAGAACCCCAACATCGACTACGCCGCCCTGGTCAGCGCGCTGAAGTCGCGCGGCGTGCGCTTCGAGGTCTGCGAGATCACCCTGCGCAACCGCGGGCTGAAGAAGGAGCAGTTCCTCATGGATGCCGAGTTCACCCCCTCGGGCGTCGCACGCATCGGCCGCCTGCAGCAGCGCGAGGGCTTCGCCTACCTCAAGCCCTGAGCCCCCGGCCCGGGCCCGCCCGGGCCCGCCGGACCGGCACGTCTCCATCCGCCACTGCTAATATCTTCGCCATGGCCAGCCGCCGCGCCACCGCCGCCTCCACCGCGCCCGTCGCCGAGACCGACGAGGTGTTCGAGACCGCGGCCGAAATCTTCCGCGTGATGTCCTCGCCCATGCGGCTGAAGATCATCAGCAGCCTGTGCAACGGCGAGAAGAACGTCACCCAGCTGCTCGACGAGATCGCCACCACCCAGCCCAACATGTCGCAGCACCTGAACACGCTGTACCAGGCCGGCGTGATCGGGCGCCGCCGCGAGGGCGTGCAGGTGTTCTACCGCATCGTCAACGACCGCGTCGTCACGCTGTGCCGTGCGGTCTGCACCCAGGTCGCGATCGAGGCCGACCTCGCCTGAGGCCGCGCGCCCGCCGCTGCCTTCCCGTCCCATGCGCCGCCGGCAGTTCCTCGCCACGTCCGCTGCCGCCGTGGCGGGCGCTCCGGGCCTGGCCCGCGCGCAGCGCGCGGTGCAGGCGCGGCAGCTGTCGCCCGCATGCTGGATGGTCGAGGGCGAGGCGGCGCTGGGCAGCAGCGCCAACCGCAACTTCATCTCCAACGCCGGCTTCGTCGCCACGCCCGCCGGGGCGGTGGTGGTCGACGCGCTGGGCTCGCCGCAGCTGGCCCGCGAGCTGATCGCCGAGGTGCGCCGGGTCGCCGGCGTGCCGGTCACGCACGTGGTGGTCACGCACTGGCATGCCGACCACATCTACGGCCTGCAGGAGTTCCAGGCCCAGGGCGCGCGCATCCTGGGCCACCGGGCGGCGCGCGAATACCTCACCTCCGACACCGCGGCCGGCCGGCTGGCCGCCTCGCGCACCGAGCTGGCGCCCTGGATCGACGGCGGCACCCGGCTGGTGGCCGCCGACGACTGGCTCGACGGCCCGCGCACGCTCACCGTGGGCGGCCAGCGCCTGCAGCTGCTGCCGGTCGGCCCGGCGCACACGCCCGAGGACCTGGTCGTGTTCGTGCCGGGCGAGCGGGTGCTGTATGCCGGCGACCTGGTGTTCCGTGGCCGCGTGCCCTTCGTCGGCCAGGCCGACAGCCGGCGCTGGATCGCGGCGCTGCAGGAGCTGCTGGCGCTGGAGCCGCAGGTGCTGGTGCCCGGCCACGGGCCGGCATCCACGCAGGCCCGCGCCGACCTGGAGCTCACCCGCGACTACCTGGCCTTCCTGCGCCAGGCCATGGGCCAGGCGGCCCGCGACATGGAGCCGTTCGAGGACGCCTACCGCCGCACCGACTGGTCGCGCTTCGAGCAGCTGCCGCTGTTCCGCGCGGCCAACCGCATGAACGCCTACAACACCTACCTGCTCATGGAGCGGCAGGGCCAATGACCACCCCGGTGCGGCGCCGCCTCGTGCTCGCCGCCGGCGGCGTGCTGGCCTGGCCGGCCCTGCCGGTGCGGGCGCAGGGCCGGGGCGATGCGCCGCTGCCGGCCGCGCGCGCGCTCGATGCCGAACTGGCGCAGGCGCTGGCCGCCGGCAAGCCGCTGGTGGTGATGGTCAGCCTGCACGGCTGCCCGTACTGCCGGCAGGTGCGGCGCTCGCACCTGGCGCCGCTGGTGGCCGCCGGCCAGCCCGTGGTGCAGGTGGACCTGGACAGCGACGCGCCGCTGCGCGATGCGGCCGGCGCCGCCACCACCCACGGCGCGCTGGCCAGGGCCTGGGGCGTGCGGCTGGCGCCCACGCTGCTGTTCCTGGCGCGCGGCGGGCGCGAGGCCGCACCGCGGCTCGAGGGCGCCGGCCTGCCCGACTTCTATGGCGCCTACCTCGACGAGCGCCTGCGCCAGGCGAGCCGCGGGCTCGGCTGAGCCGGCGGCCGCCGGTCCCGCGCGCGCAGCGGCTCGGGGTTTGCACCGAGCACCGGTCGCGTTCGCCCGACCTTAATATCCGTGCATCCTTATATTGCGATTCGACGAGGCATCCGCTTGGACACCCCCGCACCTGCCGGCCGGCTGCGCAAGGCCCCGGAGCATTTCCTGGACCGCGACGGCATCCAGCGCCACCTGATGGAGTCGCGTGCGGGCCGGCGTGGCTTCATCCGCTCGGCCTTCGCCGCGGCCCTGGCCGGCGGCGCCGGCGCGGCCGCGGCGCAGCAGGCCGCGCCCGCCGACGGCGACCCGGCCATCCTGGCGCTGCCCGCGCACAGCCGCGGCCTGGGCCAGCCGGTGGCCGCCGACGGCTACGGCATGCCGTCCAAGTGGGAGCGCAACGTGCAGCGGCGCCAGAGCCCCGGCCTGACCCAGACCCGGCAGGCCTCGGTGTCGTTCGCGCCGCTGCAGTCGCTGTTCGGCATCGTCACGCCCAGCGGCCTGCACTTCGAGCGCCACCACCAGGGCTGGTGGGACATCGACCCCAGCCAGCACCGCCTGATGCTCAACGGGCTGGTGAAGACGCCCAAGGTGTTCACGATGGACGAGCTGATGCGCCTGCCCAGCGTGTCGCGCTTCCACTTCATCGAGTGCGGCGCCAACACCGGCATGGAGTGGGGCAACGTGGCCGTGCCCACCTGCCAGTACACGCACGGCATGCTGTCGTGCAGCGAGTTCACCGGCGTGCCGCTGATCACGCTGCTGGAGATGGCGGGCGCCGACCTGAAGAAGGGCCGCTTCGTGCTGGCCGAGGGCGCCGACGGTTCGTCGATGACCCGCACCATCCCGATGTCGCTGGTCACCTCGGGCGAGGTGCTGGTGGCCTGGGGCCAGAACGGCGAGATGCTGCGGCCCGAGAACGGCTACCCGCTGCGGCTGGTGGTGCCGGGCGTGCAGGGCGTCAGCTGGGTCAAGTACCTGCGCCGCATCGAGCTGGGCGACATGCCGTACGGCACCAAGGACGAGACGGTGCACTACGTCGACCTGCTGCCCGACGGCACGCACCGCCAGTACACCAGCCTGCAGGAGGTCAAGAGCGTGGTGACCACGCCCTCGGGCGGCCAGGTCCTGCTGGACAAGGGCTACTACAACATCAGCGGCCTGGCCTGGTCGGGCCGCGGCGCGATCCGGCGGGTGGACGTGAGCGTGGACGGCGGCCGCAACTGGCGCCAGGCGCGGCTGCAGGCGCCGGTCATGTCCAAGTGCCTCACGCGTTTCTCGCTCGACTGGGTCTGGGACGGCAGGCCGGCCATCCTCCAGAGCCGCGCCATCGACGAGACCGGCCACGTGCAGCCCGGCTACCGGCAACTGCGGGCGGTGCGCGGCTCGCGCTCGATCTACCACAACAACGCCATCCAGTCGTGGCTGGTCAAGGAGAACGGGGAGGTGGCGAATGTCCAGCTGGCGTGAGTGGATCGCCGCCGGCGCGCTGCTGGCGGCCGCGGGCGTGGCCGCTGCGCAGGCCGTGCCGGCGCCCGGCGCCGCCCGCTATCCCGGCATCGGCCGCGCGGCCACCCCGGCGGAGGTGCAGGCCTGGGACATCGACGTGCGGCCCGACTTCCAGGGCCTGCCGGCCGGCGCCGGCTCGGTGGCGCGGGGCCAGGAGGTGTGGGAGGCCAAGTGCGCCTCGTGCCACGGCGTGTTCGGCGAGTCCAACCAGGTGTTCAACCCGCTGGTGGGCGGCACCACGCCCAAGGACGTCGCCACCGGCCGCGTGGCCAGCCTGCAGCGGCCCGACTACCCGGGCCGCACCACGCTGATGAAGGTCTCGACGCTGTCGACGCTGTGGGACTACATCAACCGCGCCATGCCCTGGAACGAGCCCAAGTCGCTGAGCGTCGAGGAGGTCTACGCCGTCACGGCGTACATGCTGAACCTCGAGCGCATCGTGCCCGACGACTTCGTGCTGTCCGACCGCAACATCCGCGAGGTGCAGCAGCGGCTGCCCAACCGGCGCGGCACCACCACCGCCCATGCGCTGTGGCCGGGCCCCGAGTTCGGCGGCAGCCGCAAGCCCGACGTGCAGGGCACGGCCTGCATGGCCAACTGCGCGACCGAGCCCCGGGTGGCCTCGTTCCTGCCCGACTTCGCGCGCAACGCCCACGGCAACCTCGCCGAGCAGAACCGGCTGGTGGGCGCGCAGCGCGGCGCCGACACCACGCGGCCGCCGGGCGTGCCCATCGCCCGCGCCACGGCGCTGGCGGGCGCGGCCGCCGCACCGGCCGCCGCGGCGCCGGCCAAGCAGCCGCCGGCCGTGCTGGCCGAGGTGCTGCAGAAGAACACCTGCACCGCCTGCCATGCGCCCGACCGCAGGCTGGTGGGCCCGAGCTGGACCGACATCGCCGGCAGGCATGCGGGCAAGGCGGAGTACCTGGAAGGCAAGATCCGCGGCGGTGGCAGCGGCACCTGGGGCGCCATCCCCATGCCGCCGCAGGCCATCGCGCCGGACGATGCGCGCCGCGTGGCGCAGTGGCTCGCAGGGGCGACGCCCTGAGCCGACACGGGGATCGCCCGAATGGCGACAATCCCCACCCTTTCGCATGATTGCGTGTTGAACCGTCCCCCAAGGAGCAAGCCGATGATCACTCGTCGCGACACCCTCAAGCACAGCGCCGTCGTGGCGGGCCTCCTGGCCACCACCGGCCTGTTCCCCCGCATGGCCTTCGCCTGGAGCAAGACCGCCTTCGAGGCCAAGTCCATCGCCGATGCCGCCAAGGCCTACGGCGGCGGCGCGCCGGCCGAGAGCAAGGACGTGACGCTGACCGCGCCCGACATCGCCGAGAACGGCGCCGTCGTGCCGCTGGCCGTGGCCAGCACGCTGCCCAACGTCAAGCACCTGCTGCTGCTGGTCGAGAAGAACCCCAACGCGCTGGTCGCCAAGTTCGACGTGCTGCCCGAGGCCGACGCCAGCTTCGCCACCCGCGCCAAGATGGGCCAGACCTCCGACGTGTACGCGGTGGCCATCACCAACGACGGCAAGGCGCTGTTCGCCAAGAAGGAAGTCAAGGTCACCCTCGGCGGCTGCGGCGGCTGACGGAACCCGGAACACAAGGAGCACGACATGGCAGATCCGATGCGCATCCGGGCACAGTCCCAGGGCAACAACGCGGTGGTTCGCGTCCTCATGAGCCACGAGATGGAGACCGGCCAGCGCCGCGACGGCGCCGGTCGCGTGATCCCGGCCTGGCACATCACCGAAGTCACCGCCACCCACAACGGCAAGCCCGTGATGCGGGCCGAGTGGGGCCCCGCGGTGTCCAAGAACCCGTTCCTGCAGTTCACCGTCAAGGGCGCCAAGGCCGGCGACAAGATCGCGGTGACCTGGAAGGACAACCGCAACGACACCCGCACCGACGAAGCGACCGTCAGCTGACGCGTCATCGACCAGCCGCCCGGCGCCGGCGCGCGCCGGGCCCATCCCCACAGAGCGCCCGGGGAGGGCGCCCGGAGGAGACATGAGACACACCCGCCTGCCCGCCCGCGCCGCCCTGCCGGCCGCGGCCTTCGCCCTCGCCGTGCTGGCCGCCGCGCCGGCCACCGCGCAGAAGACCTCCACCGAAGCCATCGAGGAATACCGCCAGATGCTGGCGGACGGCAACCCCGCCGAGCTGTTCGAGGCCAAGGGCGAGGACCTGTGGAAGCAGAAGCGCGGCCCCAAGAACGCCTCGCTGGAGCAGTGCGACCTGGGCAAGGGCCCGGGCGTGGTCCGGGGCGCCTTCGTGGAGCTGCCGCGCTGGTTCGCCGACACCGGCCGGGTGCAGGACCTCGAGTCGCGCCTGGTCACCTGCATGGAGCGCCTGCAGGGCTTCGACGGCGCCGCGATCGCCAAGACGCCCTTCGGCCGCGGCGAGATGGCCAACGTCACGGCGCTGGCGACCTGGGTGGCCGCCGAGTCCAAGGGCCAGCGCTTCAACCTGCCGCAGGCGCATCCGCAGGAGCGCGCCTTCTACGAGGCCGGCAAGCGCATCTTCTTCATGCGCGGTGGCACGCACGACTTCTCCTGCGCGTCCTGCCACGGCGAGGCCGGCAAGCGCATCCGCCTGCAGGACCTGCCCGAGCTGACGAAGAACCCGGGCGACGGCGTGGGCTTCGCGGCCTGGCCGGCCTACCGCGTCTCCAACGGGCAGATGTGGAGCATGCAGCTGCGCCTGAACGACTGCTTCCGGCAGCAGCGCTTCCCCTACCCGGAGTTCGGCAGCGACGCGCTCACCGCGCTGTCGACCTACCTGGGCGTCAATGCCAAGGGCGCCAAGTCGGCCGCCCCCGCCATCAAGCGCTGAAGACAAGGAGCAACCGGGTGAACCGCAAGCACAAGATCCTCGTGGCCGCCGGCAGCGCGGTGGCCCTGGCCGCCGCCATGGGCTGCGCCTCCACGCCGTCCGCCGCCGACCTGGACCAGCTGGCCGGCAGCATGGTCAAGGCCGCCTTCCGCACCGAGGGCATCGCCCAGGTCGAGCGCGTGACCGCCATCGACGAGACCCTGCAGGCCTGCAATGCCGCCGACGTGGCGGGCAAGCCGCTGGATCCCGCCGTGGCCAAGCGCATCGAGGAGGCCAACCTCAAGACCATCCGCTGGCCCAAGGACGGCAAGTTCCTGGGCGACTGGCGCCAGGGCGAGACCATCGCGCAGAGCGGCCGCGGCCTCACGTGGACCGACACCGCCGGCACCGCCAACGGCGGCAACTGCTACAACTGCCACCAGATCAGCAAGGAGGAGATCTCCTTCGGCACGATCGGGCCCAGCCTGTACAACTACGGCAAGCTGCGCGGGGTCGCCGACCCGGCCAGCGAGGCCGCCCGCCCCATCGTCGAATACACATGGGGCAAGATCTGGAACGCCAAGGCCTACAACGCCTGCTCCAACATGCCGCGCTCGGGCCACATGGGCAACCTGACCGAGCAGCAGATCCAGCACATCATGGCGCTGCTGCTCGACCCGCAGTCGCCGGTCAACCGCTAGCACCCCTCCTTCATGAACCTGTCCCGCCGTGACTGGCTGCGCCTGCTGGGCGCGGGCCTGGCGGCCGGCCTGCCCCTGGCCGGCCGTGCCCAAGCATCCAACCCCGCCGCGTTCTACGACGTGCCGCGCTACGGCAACGTGGCGCTGATGCACATGACCGACTGCCATGCGCAGTTGCTGCCGGTGTGGTTCCGCGAGCCGCACGTCAACCTGGGCGTGGCCGGCATGCACGGGCGCCTGCCGCACCTGGTGGGCGACCAGCTGCTCAAGGCGGCCAACGTGCCGGCCGGCACGCCGCAGGCGCATGCGCTGACCTACCTGGACTTCGAGCGCGCGGCGCGCCGCTACGGCAAGGTCGGCGGCTTCGCCCACCTGGCCACGCTGGTCAAAAAGCTCAAGGCCGACCGGCCCGGCGCGCTGCTGCTGGACGGCGGCGACACCTGGCAGGGCTCGGCCACCGCGCTGTGGACCGACGGCCAGGACATGGTCGACGCCGCCAAGCTGCTGGGCGTGGACGTGATGACCGGCCACTGGGAGTTCACGCTGGGCATGGAGCGGGTGCAGCAGATCGTCGGGAAGGACTTCGCGGGCAAGGTCGACTTCGTCGCCCAGAACGTCAAGACCGCCGACTTCGGCGACCCCGTGTTCAAGCCGTACGTGATCCGCGAGATCAACGGCGTGCCCGTGGCCATCATCGGCCAGGCCTTCCCCTACACCCCGATCGCGAACCCGCGCTACTTCGTGGCCGACTGGGAGTTCGGCATCCAGGAGCAGAACCTGCAGCAGCAGGTCGACGAGGTGCGTGCCAAGGGCGCGCAGGCCGTGGTGCTGCTGTCGCACAACGGCATGGACGTCGACCTCAAGCTGGCCGGCCGGGTGCGCGGCATCGACGCCATCCTGGGCGGCCACACCCACGACGGCATGCCGGTGCCGGTGGTGGTGTCCAACCCGGGCGGCCGCACGCTGGTGACCAACGCGGGCAGCAACGGCAAGTTCCTGGGGCTGCTGGAACTGGACGTGCGCGGCAAGCAGGTGCAGGGCATCCAGTACCGGCTGCTGCCGGTGTTCGCCAACCAGCTGCCGGCCGATGCGGGCATGCAGGCGCTGATCGACAAGGTGCGCGCGCCGCACGCCGCGAAGCTGTCGCAGCGGCTGGCCGTCACCGAGGGCCTGCTGTACCGCCGCGGCAACTTCAACGGCTCGGGCGACCAGCTGCTGCTGGACGCGCTGATGGACGTGCAGGGCGCCGAGATCGCGTTCTCGCCGGGCTTCCGCTGGGGCACCACGCTGCTGCCGGGCGAGGCGATCACGCGCGAGTGGCTGATGGACATGACCGCCACCACCTACTCGCACGCCACCGTCACGCCCATGACCGGCGAGACCATCAAGACCGTGCTCGAGGACGTGGCCGACAACCTGTTCAACCCCGACCCGTACTACCAGCAGGGCGGCGACATGGTGCGCGTGGGCGGGCTGACCTACGCGATGGACCCCACCGCGCCCATGGGCCGCCGCATCCAGGACATGCGCCTGGGCGGCAAGCCGATCGAGGCCGGCAAGAGCTACAAGGTGGCCGGCTGGGCCCCGGTGGCCGAGGAGGCCCGCCGCGCCGGCAACAAGCCGGTGTGGGAGCTGGTCGAGCAGTGGCTGGCGGCGCGCGGTGGCAAGGTCACGCCGCGCAAGGTCAACGAGCCGCGCCTGCTGGGCGCGCTGCCGAACCCGGGGTACGCGCCGCTGGCCTGAGCGCGCGCGCCGCACCATGACGAAGAGGGCCCGCGGGCCCCCTTGTCGTTGGCTGGCGCCGTGCGCTCAGGACTGCGCGGCGTCCGAGCCCTGGCGCTGCAGCTGCTTGCGGCCCACCAGCCAGCCGGCGCCCAGCACGCCGGCGATGGCCAGCACGTAGATCGCGTACTTCAGCGGCTCCAGGCCGGTGAACCAGGTCGCCAGGAACGGCTCCTTGACGATCATCGAGGCGGCGGTGAACGCCAGCACGGCGGCGCCGGCCTGGATGATGATGGGGAAGCGGTCGACCAGCTTGAGCACCACCGAGCTGCCGAACACCACGATGGGCACGCTGACCAGCAGGCCGATGACGACCAGGTCGAACGAGCCGTGCGCCGCGCCGGCCACGCCCAGCACGTTGTCGACGCCCATGAGCGCGTCGGCCACGATGATGGTCTTCATCGCGCCCCAGAAGGTGGTGGCCTGCGGGCCGTGCTCGCCGTCGTCGTCACCGGGGGTCAGCAGCTTGTAGGCGATCCACAGCAGGCCGATGCCGCCCACCAGCATCAGGCCGGGGATCTTGAGCAGCCAGACCACGCCGATGGTCATGACCGAGCGCACGGCGATGGCGCCGACGGTGCCCCAGACGATGGCCTTCTTGCGCAGCTGGGGCGGGAGGTTGCGTGCCGCGAGGGCGATGACGATGGCGTTGTCGCCGGCCAGCACCAGGTCGATCAGGATGATCGCGAGGAGGGCCGAGAACCAGGCCGCGGAAAACAGTTCCATGAGAGCTCCAGGTCGGTTGTGTCGAGGACCTGCACCGGAACGCACGGGACGGGCGCTGCGTGGCAGCGCCATCACCCTCGAGGCGGCCCGGTGCACGGGCCGTGGTCTCGAAGGTCTTGCTCGGCTTTGTTGAAAGTCGGGCCCGACGCACCGGAAGCCGCGAGGCTTCGTATTGACGATACGTCGATCGGCATGGCAGGCCCTGCAGGCCCGTCACACCGGGGAGCTACTCCCCTTCGTGAGTGGCGGAATTAGAGCACAAGGTTCTCATCGGTGCAGTGCGTAATTGCCACAACCCCGGCTCGTCGCCCCAGCGCAGGCGGGGGTGTCGGGGAGCTGTCGATTGACAGCGGCGGCTGTCAATCGCGCCGACGGCTCCACGCCACCAGCAGGCCCACCGCCACGCCGGCCACCGCCGCCTTGGCCAGCAGGCCCTTGCGGTTGTGCCGCCATTCGGAGGCCAGGCCCATCTCGCGCCAGAGGTTGGGCACGTGGCCATGCGCCAGGTCCTCGACCAGGCCCTCGACCATGTCGATGCGGTCGGCCCCCAGCAGCAGCAGCCAGTGGCGGATGTCGCTCTCGCTGTAGCGGAAGGCCGCGTGCCGCACCGCGCCCGAGACGCCGCGCGGCGGCACGGTGGTGCCGTAGACCGGCGTCAGGCCCGGCCGCTCGATGGAGTGGAACACGGTGACGTCGCGGCTGGCCTGCTCCTCGGGGCGGGTCCAGTGCAGGTGGTCGAGGCGGGGCGGGGTGCGCTCCTTGGGAACGGCCGGCCGGTTCTTCGGGTCCAGGTCGGCGCCCCAGCCGGGGACGTCGCGGCTGCCCTGGCTGCGGCGCGCGTCGGCCGGCGTGGCCTCGACATGGGTGTGGTCGTGCGCGGGGACGGTGGCGGTGTCGGCCATGGCGGTCTCCTTCCTTCAGTGCGCCAGCGCCGCGCGCGGCGGGATCAGCACGGGCTTGATGCAGTTGTCCAGCTTGCTGGAGAACAGGTGGTAGGCCTCGCCCACCTCCTCCAGCGGGATGCGGTGGGTGATGATCTCGCTGGGCTTCACGCGGCCGGCCTGGATGTGCTCGATCAGCCGCGGCAGGTGGCGCTTGACGCTGGCCTGGTTCATCCGCAGCGTCAGGCCCTTGTTCACCGCGTTGCCGATCGGGACCATGTTGAAGGTCGGGCCGTACACGCCCACGATCGAGACGGTGCCGCCCTTGCGCACGGAGTTGATGCACCAGTGCAGCACCGTCGCGGCCCCGCCCTGCAGCGGCACCACCACGCCGGTCAGGCGCTGCATCGCGCTGCCGGCGGCCTCGGCGCCCACCGCGTCGATGCACACGTCCGGGCCCAGCCCGTCGGTCATCTTCTTCAGGTGCAGCGCCATGTCGTGCACCTCGCGGAAGTTCACCACCTCGCAGGGCGCGAAGCGCTTGGCGAACGCCAGCCGGTACTCCAGGTGGTCGACCACGATCACGCGGCCGGCGCCCAGCAGCCAGGCCGAGCGCGCCGCGAACAGGCCCACCGGGCCGGCCCCGAACACCACCACGGTGTCGCCTTCCTCGATGCCGCCCATCTCGGCGGCCTGGTAGCCGGTGGGGAAGGCGTCGGTCAGCAGCACCGCGTCGTCGGGCTCGATGTCCGAGGGGATCACGGTCGGCCCGATGTCGGCGAAGGGCACGCGCACGTACTCGGCCTGGCCGCCGTCGTAGCCACCCGCGGTGTGCGAGTAGCCGAAGATGCCGCCCACGGCGGTGGCCTCGGGGTTGGTGTTGTGGCAGTTGCCGAACAGCTCCTTCTGGCAGAAGAAGCAGCTGCCGCAGAAGATGTTGAACGGCACCAGCACGTGGTCGCCCTTCTTGAGGTGCTGCACGCCGGCGCCCACCTCCTCGACGATGCCGGTGAACTCGTGGCCGAAGGTCGAGCCCACGCGCGTGTCGGGCACGAGCCCGTGGTACAGGTGCAGGTCCGAGCCGCAGATGCACGAGCGCGTCACGCGCACGATGGCGTCCTGCGGATGCTCGATCACGGGATCGGGCTTGCGGTGGTCGGCACGCACGCGGTACGGCCCGCGGTAGTTCATGGCCAGCATGGGGCAGCTCTCCTGGTTCGGTGGGGATGGGTCTGCCGCCAATGTCGGGCAGTGCCGGCCGTGCGGGCCGTCGGAGGCCGGGCCCACGGCGCGTGCAATCCGTCCTACGATGCGCGCCCATGGATCGCAGCGTCTGCCTCATCGGCGCCCCCACCGACGTGGGTGCCGGCGTGCGCGGCACCTCGATGGGCCCCGAGGCGCTGCGCGTGGCCGGCCTGGCCCGCGCGCTGCGCGCGCAGGGGCTGCAGGTGCGCGACGCCGGCAACCTCGCCGGCCCGCCCAATCCCGACGCCACGCCGCACGAGGGCCTGCGCCACCTGCCCGAGGTGGTGGCCTGGAACCGGCTGGTCGAGGCCGCGGTCGCGCAGGCGCTGGCCGCGGGCGAGCTGCCGCTGCTCATGGGCGGCGACCACAGCCTGGCCGTGGGCTCCATCAGCGCCGTGGCGCGGCAGTGCCTGGCCACCGGCCGCCACCTGCGGGTGGTCTGGTTCGATGCCCACACCGACGTCAACACCGCCACCACCAGCCCCAGCGGCAACCTGCACGGCATGCCGCTGGCCTGCCTGCTGGGCCACGGCCCGCGCGAGCTCACGGGCTGGGCCGGCCGGCCCGCCGCGATCGAGCCGGGCCAGCTGGCGGTGGTGGGCGCGCGCAGCGTCGATGCCGACGAGCGCCAGGCGATCGCGCGCCTGGGCCTGCAGGTGTTCGACATGCGGCATGTCGACGAGCACGGCATGCGCACCACCATGGCCGAGGTGCTGCACGGCGTGGGCGAGGACACGCACCTGCACGTGAGCTTCGACCTGGACTGCCTGGATCCGCAGGATGCGCCGGGCGTGGGCACCGGCGTGCGGGGCGGGCCCACCTGGCGCGAGATGCAGCTGTGCATGGAGATGATCGCCGACACCGGGCGGCTGGCCTCGCTGGATGTCGTCGAGGTCAACCCCGCGCTGGACGTTCGCAACCAGACCGCCGGGATGGCGGTGGACCTGGTGCGCAGCCTCTTCGGCGCCTCGACCCTGGTGCGCTGAGCCGCGCGGGGAACCGCCGAGTTGGTGTGCCGCGACGCGGCCGTGCACAGCGCACGCGCATCCCGCTATCGTGGACTGGCGCGCCGCACCGCGGCCCGCGTGTCACACACCACCAGGAAGGAAGAACAAGCATGCGCAAGCTCCTCGTGCTCGCCGCCGCCCTCGCGCTGGCCGGCGTCGCCCAGGCCCAGACCACCACGTCGCAGGGCCGCCCCGCCTACGGCACGTCCTCGGCCATGGGTCCGTGGAATGCCGAACTGGGCTACTCGACCCTGAAGATCGACTCGGGCGGCGTGGGCTTCCGGCCCGATGCCGTGCGCCTGATCGTGGGCTACTCGGTCCATCCCAACCTCGCCGTCGAAGGCCTGGCCGCCTTCAACGCCAACGACGACAACGGCACCGTGGTCGTCGGCGGCATCCCGGTGGGCGTGACGGCCGAACTGCGCCGCAGCTACGGCCTGTTCGTCAAGCCCAAGATCATGCTGGGCGACCGCCTCGAGGTCTTCGGCCGCCTGGGCTGGCTCGAGTCGAAGATCCGCGTCTCCGGCGCCGCCGCCGGTGCCGCCTTCTCGGCGACCGACAGCGGCAACGACGTGGCCTACGGCGCCGGTGCCAACTGGTACTTCGGCCGCAACACCTACGCCGGCGTCGACTACCTGAACTGGTACGACAAGGGCGGCACCAAGATCGACGGCTGGACCTTCAGCATCGGCGCACGCTTCTGACGGCGCGCGGGGCGGCGTGTCACCGCGCCCCGCCGGGGCCGGGGCGCGCCAGCCCAAGCATCGGCCACGTCCTACACGGGCGTCGGCAGAGCCGCCCTAGCATGCCCGGCTGACCGGACCTGCGCCCCGCCGAGGCGGGCCGGTCGCGTCGCTGCCCCGCGCAGCGCCGCCCCCTGCCTGCCCATGCCCCACGTCATCACCCCCGATCCCCTGCCGCACCTGCCCCCCGGGGCCGGCGCCGCGTCGCCGCACTGCACCGCGCTGCTGCAGTCCACCGACTGGGACGCGACCGCGCTGGGCCCGATGCGCCAGTGGCCCCAGAGCCTGCGCATCGCGGTGAGCATCTGCCTGAACTCGCGGTTCCCCATGTTCGTCTGGTGGGGCCCGCAGCTGGTCAACATCTACAACGACGCCTACATCCCGGTCCTGGGTGCGCGCCACGGCCGGGCGTTCGGCGTGCCGGCGCGCGAGCTGTGGCACGAGATCTGGGACGTGCTCGGGCCGCAGCAGGTGGCCGTGATGGAGCGCGGCGAGGCCACCTGGAACGAGCGCGTGCGCCTGCTGATGGAGCGCAACGGCTACCAGGAGGAGACCTTCTTCACCTGGTCGTACAGCCCGATCTACCGCGAGGACGGCGCCATCGGCGGCCTGTTCTGCGCCTGCGTGGAGGAGACCGCGCACGTGGCCGCCGAGCGCGAGCGCGACCGGCTGACGATCGAGGCCCAGGACACCGCGCGCACGCTGCAGACCTGGTTCGACAACGCGCCCGGGTTCATCGCGCTGTTGCGCGGCCCCGAGCACCGCTTCGAGATGGTCAACCGCGCCTACCTGCAGCTGGTGGGCCACCGCGACATCGTCGGCCTGCCGCTGCACGAGGCGCTGCCCGAGGTGGGCGGCCAGGGCTTCGGCCAGCTGCTCGACGAGGTGCGCAACACGCGCCGGCCGTTCATCGGCCGCGGCGTCGCGGTCAAGCTGCAGCGCGAGCCCGGCACGCCGGCGGTCGAGCGCTTCCTGGACGTGGTCTACCAGCCGGTGCTCGACGCGGCCGGCACGGTGACCGGCATCTTCGCGCAGGGCCAGGACGTGACCGACCAGGTGATGGCCAGCGTGGCGCTGCGCGAGGCCGACCGCCGCAAGGACGAATTCCTGGCCACGCTGGCCCACGAGCTGCGCAACCCGCTGGCGCCGATCCGGCAGGCGGTGCACATCGCGCGGTTGGCGCCGCCGGGCGACGCGCGGCGCGAGCGCGCGCTGGAGATCATCGCCCGCCAGGCCGGCCACATGGCGCTGCTGATCGACGACCTGCTGGACCTGTCGCGGATCTCCCGCGGCAAGCTGCAGCTGCGGCGCGAGCCGGTGGACCTGCGCGACGTGGTGCAGCAGGCGCTGGAGACCGCCACGCCGGGCATCGAGGCGCGCCGCCACCGGCTGGTGCTGGAGCTGCCGCACGATCCCGTGCCGCTGCAGGCCGACCCGCTGCGGCTGGCGCAGGTGATCGCCAACCTGCTGTCCAACGCGGCCAAGTACACCGACCCCGGCGGCACCATCACCCTGCAGGCCGGCCGCGACGGCGACGATGCGGTGGTGCAGGTGCGCGACACCGGCATCGGCCTGTCGGCCGCCGACCAGCAGCGCATCTTCGCGATGTTCTCGCAGGTGGGCAGCGCGATGGACCGGGCCGAGGGCGGCCTGGGCATCGGCCTGGCGCTCAGCCGCGGCCTGGTGGAACTGCACGCCGGCACCATCGGCGTGCGCAGCGCGGGGCCGGGCCGCGGCTCGGAGTTCGACGTGCGCCTGCCGCTGCAGCCGGCCCCCCCGCAGCCTGCCGCGCCGATGCAGCAGTGCCAGCAGCCGCCGGCACCCGAGCGCCAGCCGGCGGCCGCCGGCACGCGCCGCCGCCGCGTGCTGGTGGCCGACGACAACGCCGACGCGCTGGAGACCCTGGCCATGCTGCTGGGGGCCGAGGGCCACGAGGTGCTGCAGGCCGGCGACGGGCAGCAGGCGCTGGACCTGGCGCTGGCGCACCAGCCGGACGTGGCGGTGCTGGACATCGGCATGCCGCGCGCCAACGGCTTCGACGTGGCCCGCGCGCTGCGCGCCACCGATTCCGGGCGGGGCATGGTGCTGATCGCGCTGACCGGCTGGGGCCAGGAGCAGGACCGCCGGCAGGCGGTGGCCAGCGGCTTCGACCACCACTGCACCAAGCCGGTCGAGGTGGACCACCTGCTGGCGCTGGTGCGCGCGGGCGCCTGAGGGCGCAGCGCCGCAAAAGCGGGCCCCTGGCCCGCTTGTTCCGGGGATCGCCGCGGCTGGGCGGCGGCAGCATGGGATGCCAGACGCCCCGCTGCCATGTCCACCCACCTGCCCGCCACCGACCTCATCCCGCCCGAGCCGGCCGTCGCCCCGGGCCGGCTGGCCGCGGCCATGGTCGCGGCGGCGGTGCTGCCGCACGTGGCGGGCTCGCTGCTGCCGCCCCACTGGGCCCTGGCGGGCACGGTGGGCGTGCAGCTGGTGCTGCTGGCGGCGCTCGCGCGGCTGGCGGGACGGCGCTGAGGGGCCCTGCCGGGCGGCTCAGGCCGGCTCGGCCTCGGCCTCGACCGCCCGCGCGCGGCGTGGCTTGCGCGGCGGCCGCGGCGGGTACACGAAGGCCGGCTGGAAGGTGCGCAGGCTGCCATCGGCGAAGGCCACCGTGACCTGCAGCGGGCCGGCCTCGCGCACCTCGCCGCGGCCGTAGCGCCGCACCATCACCACGTCGCCCTTGCGGAACGCGGGCGCCTCGGGCGCGGCCTCCTCGCGTGGCGCGGCCGCGGCCTGGGGCTCCTGCGGCCCCTCGTGCGCCAGCACCTGCTCCTGCCGCGCGATGCGCACGCAGTTGTCGCAGTGGCCGCAGCGCTCGCGCCCGGCCTCGCCTTCCAGGTGCTCCAGCAGCACCCGCCAGCGGCACTGGCCTGTCTGCGCGTAGAACACCATGCGCTCCAGCGTGGCGCGGTCGCTGTCGCGCTTGTCGCGGTAGGCCACCATCAGCGCCTGCAGGGCGTCGTCCCGCAGGCCGCGCTCGAGCAGCCGCACCTGCCCCTGCGCGTCCACCGCCACGATGCGGCGCCGGCGCAGCAGCCCCAGGGCGACCTGCACCTTGGACTTGGGTCGGCCCAGGCGGGCCTGCAGCAGCGGCAGCGTCCACTGCCCGCCCGGGTGCGGCGCGTCCTGCAGCGCGGCGTACAGCTGCACCGCGTCGTCGTCGGTGGGGTAGCGGCCGGCCAGGAAGAACTGCTGCACCGCCTTGTCGGCGCGCAGGTACAGCAGGGTGCACAGCGCGGCCTGGCCGTCGCGGCCGGCGCGGCCGGCCTCCTGGTAGTAGGCCTCCAGGCCCGCGGGCAGCTGGTGGTGCAGCACGAAGCGGATGTCCGGCTTGTCGATGCCCAGCCCGAAGGCGTTGGTGGCCACCATCACGCGGGTGGCGCCGTCCATGAACGCGTCCTGCGCCTGCTGGCGCGCGGCGGAGGGCAGCTTGCCGTGGTACAGGCCGGCCGGCTCCCCGCCGGCCACCAGCGCCTCGTGCACCTGCTGCGCGGCGCGCACCGTGGCGGTGTAGACGATGCCGCTGCCCGGGGTGCCGCGCACCAGGGCCAGCGTGCGCGCCAGCTTGTCGTCCTCGCGGGCGACCTGCTCGACGCGCAGGGCCAGGTTGGGCCGGTAGGCGCCGGTGTGCACCACGCCGGCGGCCGGGATGCCCAGCTGCTGGCCGATGTCGCGCGCCACCTCGTCGGTGGCGGTGGCCGTCAGCGCCAGCACCGTGCCGGCCTGCAGCGCCTTGGCCGCCGGCCCCACGTCCAGGAAGGCCGGCCGGAAATCGTGGCCCCACTGCGAGATGCAATGCGCCTCGTCCACCACCAGCAGGCTGGTCGGGTGCGCGGCCAGCGCCTGCACGAAGCCGGGCTCGGCCAGCCGCTCGGGCGTGGTGACCACCACCTTGGCGGTGCCGTCCAGCGCGGCGGCCTCGGCGGCGTGCTCCTCCTCGCTGGCCAGCGCGCTGTTGAGCTGCACCGCGGCGATGCCGTGCTCGCGCATCGACTCGATCTGGTCCTTCATCAGTGCGATCAGCGGCGACACCACCACGGTGCGGCCCGGCAGCAGCAGCGCGGGCAGCTGGTAGCACAGCGACTTGCCGGCCCCCGTGGGCATGATGGCCAGCGTGGGCTGGCCGGCCAGCACGCGCTCGATCACGGCGCGCTGGCCGGGGCGCAGGCGCGTCATGCCGAAGGTGTCGCGCAGCACCTGCGCCACGCGGGCATCGGGGCCGCCGGCCTTGCGGCGGGCCGGGGCCGGGGAACGGGCGGGGCGGGTGGCGCGGCCGGCGCGCGGGGGGCGGTCAGTCGGCATCGGCACCGTCGCCGTCGTCGCCGTCGGCGTCGATGTCGGTGTACTCCTGCGCGTCGGGGTCGGCCTCGGGGAAGCCGTCGCCGCTGCCCGGGCCCGAGCGCACGGCCGCGCCCAGGTCCTCGCCATCGCCGGCGGCGAGCTCGTCGAGCCCGACGATGCGGTCGGGCGCGATGTCGGCCCCCTCGACCGCATCCGGTCCGTAGACCGCGCCGCGCTCGCCGGTGCCCACGCCGTCGCTGTCGCCGTGGTCCTCGCGGGTGCCGATGGCGTCGCTGCCGCTGTCCGAGTTGTCGCTGGGGCCGAGCAGGTCGCTGCCGCGACCGCCGGGTTGGGCCGGCGCACGGTCGGCGCCGAGGATGCTGCTGGTGGCCATGGGGAGGTCCTCCGGGGACGCTGTGCGTGGGCCGCCAGTCTGGCCGCGGTCGCGTTCGCCGAGCGTCGGCTGGCGGGCGGGCGTGCCGTCGGACGCCGCGCCATGGGCCCACCGGCGTTCCCGCGCCACCCCTGCGCGGCACCCTTTGCGCCTATCATGGCCCGCTCCAGTCGCACCCCGCCGCCCGTCCATGGAGCCCACGCCTTCCACGCCGTCCGGTGCCGCCGGCCGCGATCCCCTCGACCTGCACGACCTGCTCGAGGCCGCCGCCACGGCGGCGGTGGTGCTCGACGCGGAGCTGCGCGTCGAGCGCTACACGCCGGCCGCCACCGAACTGTTCCCGCTGCGCGCGGCCGACATCGGCCGCCCGCTCACCGAGCTGGCCTGCCTGGCCGACTGGCCGCAGCTGGCCGGCGACCTGCGCCGCGTGCTCGCGCGCACCCAGCCGGTCGAGCGCGAGCTGGGCGCGGCCGACGGCCGCTGGTGGCGCCTGCGCCTGCTGCCGCGGCGCGGCGGCGGCGCCTTGCTGGTGGCCAGCGAGGCGGGCGCGCACCGCCAGGCCGAGCAGGAGCGCCGCTGGCTGGCCGCGGCCGTCGAGTCCGTGCCCGATGCCATCGTGGGACTGGCCTTGGACACCACCATCCGCAGTTGGAACGCCGGTGCCATGGCGCTGTTCGGCTGGACCGAGGGCGAGGCCCTGGGCCGTCCGCTGCAGCTGCTGCTGCCCGCGCACGATGCCGAGGTGGCCGACCCGTTGCAGTGGCTGGCGCAGGAGGGCGTGGCCCGCGCGACCGCGCAGGGCCGCCGCAAGGACGGCCGCGAGCTGGCGCTGGACCTGGCGGTGTCGCCGGTGCGCGATGCCGACGGCCACCTGCTGGGCGCGGTGCTGGCCGCGCGCGAGCAGGCCGGCCTGGGCCCCGACCCGGGCCGCGAGCGCTTCCTGGCGGTGCTGTCGCACGAGCTGCGCAACCCGCTGGCCTCGATCGCCAGCGCGGCCGAACTGCTGCAGCTGCCCGAGCTGCCGCAGCCCGCGCTGCAGAAGGCGGTGCAGGTGGTGCAGCGCCAGGTGCGGGCGATGAAGGTGATGCTCGACGAGCTGGTGGACGTCTCGCGCATGGCGCCGGGCCCGCTGTCGCTGGCGCGCAAGCCGGTGCCGGTGGCGGCCTTCGTGCAGGCCGCGCTCGACACCGTGGGGCCGCTGGTGCAGGCCGCCGGCCACCAGCTGGAGCTGCGCCTGCCGGCCGAGCCGCTGCAGGTCGACGGCGACCCGCAACGCCTGGCGCAGGTGGTGGCCAGCCTGGTGGGCAATGCCACCCGCTACACGCCCGAGGGCGGGCGCATCGCGGTGGAGGTGATGGCGCAGGACGGCGAGGCCGTGCTGGCCGTGCAGGACGACGGCATCGGCATGGCGTCCGACCAGCTCGCGCGGCTGTTCGAGCCGCCCGGGCCCGGCGGCCCCGCGCCCCAGCGGCCCGAAGGCGGGCTGGGGCTGGGGCTGGTGGTGGCGCGCCGCATCGTCGAGCAGCACGGCGGCTGGATCATGGCCAGCTCCGACGGCCCGGGCCGCGGCCTGCTGGTGCGCGTGGGGCTGCCGCTGCTGCACCTGGTCGAGCAGCCGGGCGAGGCCGTGCCGCCCGCGCCGCAGCCGCTGCAGGCCGCGCCCAAGGCGCAGGGCGAACTGGTGCTGGTGGCCGACGACAACGCCGATGCCGCCTGGGGCCTGGCCAAGCTGCTGGAGCTGGCGGGGTTCCGCACGCTGCTGGCGCGCAGCGGCGAGGAGGCCCTGCGCCTGGCCGCCGAACACCACCCGGCGGTGGCGCTGCTGGACATCGGCATGCCGGGCCTGAGCGGGCACGACGTGGCACGCCGCCTGCGCGCCGAGCCCTGGGGCCGCCGCATGGCCCTGATCGCCGCCACCGGCTGGGGCCAGGACACCGACGTGCAGGCCTCGCTGGAGGCCGGCTTCGACGCCCACCTGACCAAGCCGCTGAACGTGGCGCGCGTGCAGGAGCTGGTCGACGGGCTGGTGGCGGGGCGGCGCGAGGGCTGAGGGCCGGGCGCCCGCGAGCGGGCGCCGCGGCGCGTGCGCGGGTCCCCGCCTGCGCGGGGACGACGGCCCGCGTCCCCTCCTCGCACCGATGGGGTTGCCATCGGTCACAGCGCGCGTCCCCCGGCATGGGCACCATGGCCGTCCCCCAACCAGGAGTCCCTTCCATGCCCGACAAGTTCCGGCCCGGTGACGCGGTCGAGTGGAATTCGCACGGCGGCATCGCCCGCGGCAAGGTGATGAAGAAGCTCACCAGCCGCACGACGATCAAGGGCCACCAGGTGGCCGCGAGCCCCGACAACCCCGAGTGGCTGGTGGAGACCGAATCGGGTGCGCAGGCGGCGCACAAGCCCGAGGCGCTGCGCAAGCGCGGCAGCGGCGGCAACGGCCACGGCGGCTGAGCCGCGGGGCAGGGCTGCCCCGGTGCCTGCCCGCGCGCCGCGCCGCTAGCATCGGCGCATGACCTACCTGCTCGCCCTCGACCAGGGCACGTCCAGCTCCCGCAGCATCGTCTTCGACGCCGACGGCCGCATCGTGGCCATGGCCCAGCGCGAGCTGCCGCAGATCTTCCCCCAGCCCGGCTGGGTCGAGCACGACCCGCAGGTGATCTGGGACGACCAGCTGGCCACCGCGCGCGAGGCGCTGCAGCGCGCCGGCCTCGCGGCGCGCGACATCGCCGCCATCGGCATCACCAACCAGCGCGAGACCGCGGTGGTGTGGGACCGCGCCACGGGCCGGCCGATCCACCACGCGATCGTCTGGCAGGACCGGCGCGGCGAGCCGCTGTGCGCGCAGCTGCGCGAGGCCGGCCACGCGCCGCTGGTGCGCGAGCGCACCGGGCTGGTGGTCGACGCGTATTTCTCGGCCACGAAGGTGCGCTGGCTGCTGGACCACGTGCCGGGCGCGCGGGCGCGGGCCGAGCGCGGCGAACTGGCCTTCGGCACCGTCGACAGCTGGCTGCTGTGGCAGCTCACGGGCGGGGCGCTGCACGCCACCGACGTGAGCAACGCCTCGCGCACCATGCTGTGGGACATCCACCGCCAGCGCTGGGACCCCGACCTGCTGGAGCTGCTGCAGGTGCCGGCCGCGCTGCTGCCGCAGGTGCTGCCCTCCAGCGCCGACTACGGCCGCACCGTGGCCGCGCTGCTGGGCGCGCCGGTGCGCATCGGCGGCGTCGCCGGCGACCAGCAGGCGGCGCTGGTCGGGCAGGCCTGCCTGTCGGCCGGCATGGCCAAGAACACCTACGGCACCGGCTGCTTCCTGCTGATGCACACCGGCGGGCAGGCGCGGGCCTCGGCCAACGGCCTGCTGACCACGGCGGCGGCGCAGCTGCAGGGCCAGCCGCCGCAGTACGCGCTGGAAGGCAGCGTGTTCGTCGGCGGCGCGGTGGTGCAGTGGCTGCGCGACGGCCTGCAGGCCATCACCAGCAGCGCGCAGGTCGAGCAGCTCGCGCGCAGCGTGCCCGACAGCGGCGGCGTGGTCGTGGTGCCGGCCTTCACCGGCCTGGGCGCGCCGTACTGGCAGCCCGACGCGCGCGGCACCATCACCGGCCTGTCGCGCGGCTCCACCATCGCGCACGTCGCGCGGGCGGCGCTGGAGAGCATCGCGTTCCAGAGCACCGCGCTGCTGCAGGCCATGGCACGCGACGCGCAGGCCGCCGGCGCGGCGCCGCTGGCCGAACTGCGCGTGGACGGCGGCGCCAGCGTCAACGACCTGCTGATGCAGTTCCAGGCCGACCTGCTGGGCCTGCCCGTGGTGCGCCCCGCGGTCACCGAGACCACGGCGCTGGGCGCCGCCTCGCTGGCGGCGCTGCAGGCCGGCGTGGTGGGCAGCGCCGCCGACCTGCAGGCCCGCTGGCGCAGCGAGAAGCGCTTCGAGCCCGCCATGTCGCGCGACCAGGCCGGCGCGCTGATGGCCGGCTGGGAGCGCGCCGTGCGCCAGGCCACCGCGACCTGATCCCGCTCCCACCCACCGCAAGGAGACCGTGATGCGCATCCACCCCCTCGCCCCCGCCGCCCTGCTGGCGACGCTGCTGGCCCTGCCGGCGGCGGCCCAGACCCTCAAGCCCGGTCTGTGGGAGATCACCTCCCGCACCGCCGGCAACCCGCAGGCCGACCAGGCCATGGCCGAGATGCGCAAGCAGCTCGAGTCGATGCCGCCCGAGCAGCGCCGGCAGATGGAGGCCATGATGGCCGGCCGCGGCGTGCAGATGGCGCCGGCCGCCGGCGGCGGCATGGCCGCGCGGGTGTGCATGACCAAGGACATGGTCGAGCGCAACGAGGTGCCGCAGCAGCAGGGCGACTGCCGCACCACGCGCCAGCAGCGCAGTGGCAGCACGGTGTCGATGGCCTTCGCCTGCACCAACCCGCCGTCCACCGGCGAGTCGACCGTGACCATCGCCTCGCCCGAGGCCTTCAGCTCGCGCACCCGCGTGACCGCCACGCACCAGGGCCGCAACGAGACCATGGCGATGGAGGCCAACGGCAAATGGGTGGGCGCCGACTGCGGCGCCATCAAGCCGATGACCGGGCGCTGAGCCAGACTGTTGCATCCGGTCGCGCAGCGCAGCACCGCGTTGCGCGGCCGCCGTGGTCCGATGCGGCATGGACACCCCGCACGCCCGGCCCGGCATCTTCCCCACCTTCTTCCTGTCGGGCTTCGAGTGCTCGACCTTCCTCTGGAAGGACCAGGGCCGGCGCGACCTCGTGGCCGAGACGCAGCACCGCGAGCATGCCCTGCAGGACTACGGCATGCTGCGCGAGCTGGGCATCGGCGTGGCCCGCGAGGGCGTGCCCTGGCCGCTGGTCGAGCGCGGCGGCAGTCACGACTTCGGGCTGCTCGCGCCGGTGATCGCGGCGCAGAAGGCCACGCGGATCACGCCGGTCTGGGACCTGTGCCACTACGGCTACCCCGACGACGCCGACCCGTTCGCGCCCGGCTTCGCCGACCGCTTCGCGGCCTACTGCCGGGCGGCGGCCCGCCACCTGCAGGGCGAGCTGCCCGGCCCCTGGTTCTTCACGCCGATCAACGAGATCACCTTCTTTTCCTTCGCCGGCGGCGAGTGGGGCTGGGTGGCGCCCTGGGGCCGCAGCCGGGCCGACCGCGAGCGCCTGCGCGTGGCGCTGTGCCGGGCCTCGATCGCGGGCGTGCACGCGATCCGCGAGGTGCTGCCCGATGCGCGCATGGTGCACGTCGACCCGCTGATCCAGGTGGTGGCGCCGCCGGACCGCCCCGACCTGGCCGAAGCGGCGCGCCAGGAGACCTTCGTCGATGCCTTCCTGGCCTGGGACATGCTGGCCGGCCGCGAGCGGCCGGAGCTGGGCGGCGCGCCCGAGGTGCTCGACATCGTGGGTGCCAACAACTACTCGTTCGGCCAGATGGAGTACCGCGCGCAGGGCCCGCACCAGGCGCTGCCGCCCGGCAGCCCGGGCATCGAGCCGCTGTGCACGCTGCTGGGGCGGGTGTGGGAGCGCTACCGGCGGCCGATGGTGATCGCCGAGACCAGCGGCATGGGCCGCGGGCGGCCCGAGTGGCTGTGCGACGTGATGAACGAGGCGATGGCGGCGGTCAACCAGGGCATGGACCTGCACGGCATCTGCCTGTTCCCGGCGGTCGACATGCCCGACTGGCACACCGGCCAGTGGCTGCACAACGGCCTGTGCGACCTGGCGCCCGACGGCAGCGGCCGCCTGTGCCGCCAGCCGCACCCGCCCTACGTGGCCGAACTGCGGCGCTGGCAGCAGGAGTTGAACCGGGTCACGACGCTGGACGACGACCCGTTCAGCGACCCGGGGGACCTGGGCGACGTGGTGCGGGCCGCGCGCCGGTTGCGGCCGGTGCCCGACCGCGACTGGCACTAGGGCGCAGCGGCCCTCAGGCCGGCCGCTGCCGGCCGCCGAAGATGGCGGTGCCCACGCGCACCAGCGTGCTGCCCGCGGCGATGGCCGCCTCGAGGTCGGCCGTCATGCCCATGGACAGCGTGTCCAGCGGCAGGCCGTCGGCGCGCAGCGCCTGCAGCAGCTGCGTGGCCTGCGCGTGCAGCGCGCGCTGCGCCTCGAAGCCGTCCACCGGGTCGGGGATGGTCATGAGGCCGCGCAGGCGCAGGTGGGGCAGGGCGGCCACCGCATGGGCGAGCTGCGCGGCGTCGGCCGGTGCCACGCCCGCCTTGGTCGCGCCGCCGTCGATGTTGACCTGCAGGCACACGTTCAGCGGCGGCAGGCCGGCGGGGCGCTGCTCGGACAGGCGCTGCGCGATCTTCAGGCGGTCGACCGTGTGCACCCAGTGGAAGTGCTGCGCCACCAGCCGCGTCTTGTTGCTCTGGATCGGGCCGATGCAGTGCCACTCCAGCGGCAGGTCGGCCAGCAGGGCGATCTTCTCGACCGCCTCCTGGATGTAGTTCTCGCCGAAGGCGCGCTGGCCGGCGGCATGGGCCTGGCGCACCGACTCGGGGCCGAAGGTCTTGGAGACGGCCAGCAGCGTGACATCGTTCACCGGCCGTTGTGCCGCGGCACAGGCGGCGGCGATGCGGTCGCGAACGGTCTGGAGGTTGGCCTGGATCGTCGTCATAATCGGCCGGCGATTTCTGCGGTTTGGGCGGGCGGGCCGCCCGCGAGGAACAAGAAGAGGGACTCGGTGGATATTACCCAGCTGCTGGCGTTCAGCGTGAAGAACAAGGCCTCGGACCTGCACCTGTCCGCCGGGCTGCCTCCCATGATCCGCGTGCACGGCGACGTGCGCCGCATCAACGTCGACCCGCTGGACCACAAGCAGGTGCACGCCATGGTGTACGACATCATGAACGACACCCAGCGCAAGCAGTACGAGGAGTTCCTGGAGTGCGACTTCTCGTTCGAGATCGAGGGCCTGGCGCGCTTCCGCGTCAACGCCTTCAACCAGAACCGCGGCGCGGCCGCCGTGTTCCGCACGATCCCCTCCAAGATCCTCACGCTCGAGCAGCTGAACGCGCCCAAGATCTTCGGCGACCTGGCGCTCAAGCCCCGCGGGCTGGTGCTGGTGACCGGCCCCACGGGCTCGGGCAAGTCGACCACGCTGGCGGCGATGGTGAACTACCTGAACGAGACCGAGTACGGCCACATCCTGACGGTAGAGGACCCGATCGAGTTCGTGCACGAGTCCAAGAAGTGCCTGATCAACCAGCGCGAGGTCGGGCCCATGACGCTGTCGTTCGCGGCGGCGCTCAAGTCGGCGCTGCGCGAGGACCCCGACGCGATCCTGGTCGGTGAGATGCGCGACCTCGAGACCATCCGCCTGGCCATGACCGCCGCCGAGACCGGCCACCTGGTCTTCGGCACGCTGCACACCTCCAGCGCCGCCAAGACCATCGACCGGATCATCGACGTGTTCCCGGCCGAGGAGAAGGAGATGGTCCGCGCCATGCTGTCCGAGTCGCTGCAGGCGGTGATCTCGCAGACCCTGTGCAAGACCAAGGACGGCGGCGGCCGCGTGGCCGCGCACGAGATCATGATCGGCACCTCGGCCATCCGGAACCTGATCCGCGAGGCCAAGGTGGCGCAGATGTACTCGGCCATCCAGACCGGCAACAACTTCGGCATGCAGACCCTCGACCAGAACCTGGCCGACCTGGTCAAGCGCAACGTGATCAGCGCCGCCGAAGCCCGGTCCAAGGCCAAGATCCCCGAAAACTTCCCGGGCTGAGGGCACCATGAAAGGCATCCTGGGCCTGCTGCGCCCCTCGTCCGCGGCGCCCGAGGGCGAGCAGGACTCGCGCCTGTTCGCCACTGCCTTCTTCGACCAGGGCATCGACCCCGATGCCGTCGTGCCCTGGAGCGCGCGGGCCGTCGAGGTGGGCGCCCGCCGGCTGGCGGCCGCGCGCGGCGTGCAGCTGCTGCAGGCCCAGTGGGGCCGCGACCGCTTCATGAACCGGCTGTCGCCCGAGGCGCTGGCGCAGCTGGGCCAGTTCTTCGAGTTCGCCACCATCCCGGCCGGCCGCGACGTGGTGCGGCAGGACGAGCACGGCGACTTCATGCTGGTGCTGCTGGCCGGCACCATGGCCGTCGAGCGCCACCAGCCCTGGGGCGAGCACCTGCGGCTGGCCGAGGCCGGCCCGGGCGACATCCTGGGCGAGATGTCCCTGCTGGACAGCGGCGTGCGCTTTTCGCACTGCAGCACGGTCAACGAGTGCGAGGTCGCGGTGCTGGACGCCGAGTCCCTCGACAACATGCTGTCGCAGGAGCCTGCGCTGGCGGCCAGCCTGATCGGGCTGCTCGCGCGCAAGCTGTCGCTGCGGCTGCGCGCGGTGAGCGCCCGCCTGGGCGGCTCGAACCAGCCGAACAAGAACGCCTGACACGAAGAGGAGTGCCCGCATGGAACGCGATCAGGCCAGCAAGTTCATCAACGACTTGCTCAAGCTCATGGTCAGCCGCAACGGCAGCGACCTGTTCATCACCGGCGACTTCCCGCCGGCCATCAAGGTCGACGGCAAGGTCACCAAGGTCTCGCCGCAGCCGCTGACCGGCCAGCACACGCTGGCGCTGGCGCGTTCGATCATGAACGACAAGCAGGCCGCGGAGTTCGAGCGCACCAAGGAGTGCAACTTCGCGATCTCGCCCCCGGGGGTGGGGCGGTTCCGCGTCAACGCCTTCGTGCAGCAGGGCAAGGTCGGCATGGTGCTGCGGGTGATCCCGCAGACCCTGCCCACCATCGACCGGCTGGGCGTGCCGCCGGTGCTCAAGGACGTGGTGATGGGCAAGCGCGGCCTGGTGGTGCTGGTGGGCGCCACGGGCTCGGGCAAGTCGACCACGCTGGCGGCCATGATCGACTGGCGCAACGAGAACAGCTACGGCCACATCATCACCATCGAGGACCCGGTGGAGTTCGTGCACCCGCACAAGAACTGCGTGGTGACGCAGCGCGAGGTGGGCCTGGACACCGACAGCTGGGACGCCGCGCTGAAGAACACGCTGCGCCAGGCGCCCGACGTGATCCTGATGGGCGAGATCCGCGACCGCGAGACCATGGAGCATGCGATCGCCTTCGCCGAGACCGGCCACCTGTGCATGGCCACGCTGCACGCCAACAGCGCCAACCAGGCGCTCGACCGCGTGATCAACTTCTTCCCCGAGGAGCGGCGCGCGCAGCTGCTGATGGACCTGTCGCTCAACCTCAAGGCGATGGTGTCGCAGCGGCTGGTCCCCAAGCAGGACGGCAAGGGCCGGCATGCGGCCGTGGAGATCATGCTGAACAGCCCGCTGATCTCGGACCTGATCTTCAAGGGCGAGGTCACCGAGATCAAGGAGATCATGAAGAAGAGCCGCAACCTGGGGATGCAGACCTTCGACCAGGCCCTCTTCGACGCCTACGAGCAGGGCGTGATCAGCTACGAGGACGCGCTGCGCAACGCCGACTCGGTCAACGACCTGCGCCTGCAGATCAAGCTGAACTCGCAGCGCGCCAAGACCAGCGACCTGGCCTCGGGCACCGAGCACCTGGCCATCGTCTGAGCGGGCGCGGCGGGCGCGCATCCTCGCGCCGTCGTCCCCGCGCAGGCGGGGGCCTACGCCGAACTCCCGCATGCGGAACGCGGCCGCCGGCCCCGGCGCCGGATGACGCGGGGCGCGTTCCCCCCCCCCCCGCCATTCCTGCCCCGTCAGCACGACCGCACGCCCCTCCCTAGAATCCGCGCTTTCTTCCCACCACGAACCACGCGGAGACAACGCCCCATGCCCACCACCAACCCCAAGACCTACGACGCGACCCCGGCCCGGCAGGTGGCCTTCCTGGGGCTGGGCGTGATGGGCGCACCCATGGCCGGCCACCTGGCGCTGGCCGGCCATGACGTGGTGGCCTACAACCGCACCTACGCCAAGGCCCAGGCCTGGGCGCAGGAGTTCAAGGGCCGCGCCGCCGCCACTCCGCGCGAGGCCGCTGCCGGCCGCGACATCGTGTTCTGCTGCGTCGGCAACGACGACGACCTGCGCTCGGTCGTCCTGGGCGACGACGGCGCCTTCGCCGGCATGAAGCCCGGCGCGGTCTTCGTCGACCACACCACCGCCAGCGCCGACGTGGCGCGCGAGCTGTCGGCCGCGGCCGCGGCGCGTGGCCTGGTGTTCCTGGACGCGCCCGTCTCGGGCGGCCAGGCCGGCGCGCAGAACGGCCTGCTGACCGTGATGGTGGGCGGCGACGCCGCCGCGTGCGACGACGTCAAGCCCGCCGCCATGGCCTTCTCGCGTGCCTTCACCCGGCTGGGCGACAGCGGTAGCGGCCAGCTGGCCAAGATGGTCAACCAGATCGCCATCGCCGGCCTGGTGCAGGGCCTGTCCGAGGCCATCGCCTTCGGCATGCAGGCGGGCCTGGACATGGAGCAGGTGCTCGAGGTGATCGGCAAGGGCGCGGCCCAGAGCTGGCAGATGGACAACCGCGGCAAGACCATGATCGCCGGCAAGTTCGACTTCGGCTTCGCGGTCGACTGGATGCGCAAGGACCTGGGCCTGGTGCTCGACGAGGCCAAGCGCAACGGCGCGCGCCTGCCGGTCACCGCCCTGGTGGACCAGTTCTACGCCGACGTGCAGCGCATGGGCGGCAACCGCTGGGACACCAGCAGCCTGATCAAGCGCCTGCGCTGAGCGCCCGCCCGGGCCGCCAACGACAAGGGGCGCCGCGGCGCCCTTTCGTCATGGTGCGGCCGCCGTGCTCAGCGCGGCGCGTTGGCCGGCCGGGCCTGCTGCGGCGTGATCTGGCGCAGCTCGTCCTCGGTGATCAGCTCGAAGATGCGCACGACGCGCTGCACGCCGCCCACGCCGCGGGCGACCTGGGTGCCCCGGTCGGCCTCGCGCTGCGTGACGCGGCCCATCAGATAGGTGGTGCCGCGCTCGGTCACCACCTTGAAGGCGTTGGCGTACAGCTCGCGGTCGTCGACCAGCGCGGCGCGCACCTTGCCCGTCACGAGCGCGTCGGACGAGCGCTGCGTCAGGGTCGAGTTGCCCATCACGGCCAGCTCGTTGACGATGGTGCGCACGTTCTCCACGCGCGTGACGATCTGCTCGGCCTGCTGCTTGGCCGCCTCGGTGGGCACCTCGCCGGTCAGCAGCACCTGGCGGTTGTAGCTGGTGACGTTGATGTGCGCGCGGTCGCCCAGCGCGTCGCGCAGGCGGGCCGCGGCGCGCAGCTCGATGCCCTCGTCCTCGAGCTGGGCGCCCGAGGTGCGGCGGTCGGTGGCCACGATGGCGCCGACGGCGGCGCCACCCAGCACCACCGGCGCGCAGCCGGACAGGGCCGCGGCCAGGCCGGCGGCGGCGAGCGAGGAAACGATCAGGCGTTGCAGGGT
Organism: Comamonadaceae bacterium; assembly: GCA_027484575.1. GTDB lineage: Bacteria > Pseudomonadota > Gammaproteobacteria > Burkholderiales > Burkholderiaceae_C > Ramlibacter. The sequence continues at coordinate 74,504 of JAIXSQ010000017.1, read as the reverse complement.
CATGCGGGCGTGGGTCATGCGGAAGGTTCCTGGTCTCCGAGCAGTTGCGCGTCGACGCCGTCGCACAGGCAGTGCAGCACCAGGATGTGGACCTCCTGGATGCGGGCGGTGCGCTCGTGCGGCACGCAGATGTGCACGTCGGTCTCGCGCAGCATGGCGCCGATGCGGCCGCCGCCGCGGCCGGTCAGGGCCACCACGGTCATGTCGCGCTCGTGCGCCGCCTCGATCGCGGCGACCACGTTGGCCGAGTTGCCCGAGGTGGACAGCGCCAGCAGCACGTCGCCGCCCTGGCCGAGCGCGCGCACCTGCTTGGAGAAGATGCGGTTGTAGTCGTAGTCGTTGGCCACCGCCGTCAGGATGGAGCTGTCGGTGGTCAGGGCGATGGCCGCCAGCTCGGGCCGCTCGCGCTCGAAGCGGCCGACGAACTCGGCCGAGAAATGCTGGGCATCGGCGGCCGAGCCACCGTTGCCGCAGGCCAGCACCTTGCCGCCGCTGGTGACGCAGGCCAGGATGGCCTGCACCCCCTGGGCGATCGGCTTGCTCAGCGCCTGCGCCGATTGGTACTTCAGGTCGGCACTGTCGATGAAGTGCTGCTGGATCCGTTGTTCGAGCATGGGGCGGGATGATACCGAGGGGCGTTGTGACGAGTGGAAACGCGCCGGAACGGGGCGACGTGCCAGCACGCCACCGACCACCGGGGCGGCGTGGTGCCGCGGGCCGCGTGAGCGGCGCTGCACCGCCGATCCCGACAGGGCACACTGCATCGGTACGCATCCACCGGGCATCCCATGCTGTCCTGCGAGTCCGCCACCCTGCTGGCCACCTACAACCGCTGGATGAACACCCGCGTCCTCGACGCGGCGGCCCGTCTGTCCCACGCCGATCTCGCCGCCGACCGCGGGGCCTTCTTCGGCTCCATCCTCGGCACCCTCAACCACATCCTCGTGGCCGATCTGCTCTGGCTGCGCCGCTTCGCCGCCCACCCGGCGGGCTTCGCCGAACTGCAGGCCCTGGGCGGCTTCCCGGTCCCCGCGACGCTGCGCGACACGCTGGCCCCCGACCTGGCCAGCCTGCGCGCGTTGCGCGAGCCGCTGGACGGCCTGATCGAGCGCTGGGTCGCCACGCTCACGCCCGCCCACCTGGAGGGCACGATCGGCTACGCCAACATGGCCGGCGTGCCCGCGCGCAAGAACTTCGGCGCGGTGCTGCTGCACGTCTTCAACCACCAGACCCACCACCGCGGCCAGGCCACCACGCTGCTGATGCAGGCCGGCGTCGACGTCGGCGAGACCGACCTGCGGGCCCTGGTCCCCGACCTGGCAGCGTGACGCCACGCGCGGCCCGTCGCCGGCGCGGGCCCCGGGGCCGTCCCGTGGCGAGCCCGGCGAGGCCGCCCGCCCCGGCGCGGCGGCGGCTCAGGCCGCGGTGCGCCGGCGCGGCCCGGCCGGCTCCAGCAGGCTGGTGCGGAACGCCAGCTTGCGCACGATGGCCGTGAACTCGCGCAGGGCCTGCGAATCGCGCGCCTGCCGCGACCACAGAAGGCCCGGCGTCCGCACGGGCGTGGGACTGTCCAGCCGCAGGATGCGCAGGCCCGCGTCGGCCGGCACGGCGTTCACCGGCGCGATGCAGGCCAGCGGGGTCGCGCTGGTGGCCACCAGCCGCAGCATCGGCGCCAGCTCGTTGATCTCCACCACCACCAGCGGCTCGGCGCCGCAGGCGCGGAAGCAGTCGTCCAGCATGCGGCGGGTCGCGAAGCTGGCCGGCAGCAGCACCAGCGGGCGACCGTGCAGTTCCACCATCCGCACCCGCTTGCGCCGCGCCAGCGGGTGGGCGGCGCCGGTCACCAGCACCATCTCCTCGTTGTAGAGCGGCTCGAAGTGCAGCCCGCCGGGGGTCACCGGCTGGTAGGCGATGCCCAGGTCCAGGCTGCCTTCCTGCAGCCGCGCTGTGATGCGGTCGGCCGCCAGTCCTTCGGCGGTCACGCGCACCAGCGGCTGGCGCTCCAGGAAGCGGCCGACGCAGTCGGGCAGGAAGGCGGTGGTGAAGCTGGGCGTGGCGCCGATGCGCAGCTCGCCGCGCAGGGGCGCGCGGTCGCCGCGCAGCGCCCCCAGCCCCTGGTCGATCTCGCGCAGCGCGCGGCTGGCGTGGTGCAGGAACTCGTCGCCCGCGTCGGTCAGGGCCACGCGCTTGCCGGTGCGCGCGAACAGCAGCACGCCCAGCTCGGCCTCCAGCTGCGCGATCTGGTGCGACAGCGTCGACTGGGTGACGTGCAGGCTCTCGGCCGCGCGCGTGAAGTTCAGCGCGCCGGCCAGGGCGATGAAGTAGCGCAGGTGCCGCAGTTCCATGGCCAGGTGCCCTCGATGCATCGATGCCATCGATCATACGCATCGAAATTCATCATTTCCCGCAATGCACTGCCGCTCCTACAGTGCGCCGGTCCGCCCCGATGCGGACGTGCAGTCACACATCAGGAGACCACGCGGTGCACGCGATCCTCAAGGGCGTCAAGGTGCTGGAGCAGGGCACCTTCATCACCGGGCCGGCGGCCGGCATGTTCCTGGCCGACCTGGGCGCGGAGGTGATTAAGCTGGAGCAGCCCGGCGCGGGCGACCCGTTCCGCGCCTTCCGCGGCGGGCTCTACAGCCCGCACTTCCAGACCTACAACCGCAACAAGCGCAGCGTCACCCTCAATCCCAAGCTGCCCGAGGACGCCGCCGTCTTCGACGAGCTGGTCAAGGACTGCGACGTGTACATCCAGAACTTCCGCCCGGGCGCCGCCGACCGGCTGGGGGCCGGCGCCGAGCGGCTGCGCGCGCTCAACCCGCGGCTGGTGTACTGCGCCATCAGCGGCTTCGGCCAGGACGGCCCGGCCGCCGGCCGCCCCGCCTACGACACCGTGGCGCAGGCCGCCGCGGGCTTCCTCAAGCTGCTGGTCAACCCCGCCAACCCGCGCGTGGTGGGCCCGGCCATCGCCGATGCCATGACCGGCTTCTATGCCGCCTACGGGATCCTGGGCGCGCTGGTCGAGCGCGCACGCACCGGGCAGGGCCGGGTGGTCGAGGTGTCGATGCTCGAGGCGATGACGCACTTCAACCTCGATGCCTACACGCACCTGTTCTCCGAGGGCGAGGTGATGGGCCCGTTCAGCCGGCCCAGCGTGTCGCAGTCGTACGTGCTGGCCTGCGCCGACGGCAAGTGGATCGCGCTGCACATGTCCTCGCCGGAGAAGTTCTGGCAGGGCCTGGCCCGCGCGATCGAGCAGCCCACGCTGTTCGACGACCCGCGCTTCGCCACCCGCGAGGCCCGCATCGCGCACCAGGAGGTGCTGATCCAGGTGCTGGGCGCGGCCTTCGCGCGGCAGCCGCGCGCCGAGTGGTGCCGCCGCCTCGAGGCCGAGGACGTGCCGCACGCCCCGATGTACGACACGCAGGAGGCGATGCAGGACCCGCAGGCGCGCCACCTGCAGCTGGAGATCGAGGCCCCGCATCCCGAGGGCGGCACCTGGCGCACGATCCGCTCGCCGCTGAGCTTCGACGGCCGGCGCGCGCTCGAGGTCACCGCCCCGCCGCTGCTGGGCGCCGACAACGACGCGGTGCTGGGGCCCATCCGCGAGCGCCTGCGGCCGGCCGCCGGGTGACTGTTGCGCCGCCCGCAAAACTCTTTCCCCTGGTGCCGGCTTGCCGGCCGGCAGCCCGCTTCCTACAGTCGCGCCCCGGTGCGCACCGCCCGCCGGCACGGCCGGCCAGAACGAGGAGACAGACGATGACCCCGATGACCGAAGACGACCTGACCCAGGCAGTGCTCGCGCGGATGGCCGAGTCCACCGACCCGCGCTTCGCCGAGATCATGCGGCTGCTGGTCAAGCACCTGCATGCCTTCGTGCGCGAGGCGGACCTCACGCCCGAGGAGTGGATGCACGGCATCCAGTTCCTCACCCAGGTCGGGCAAGCCTGCACCGACAAGCGCCAGGAGTTCATCCTGCTGTCCGACACGCTGGGCGTGTCGATGATGGTGGTGATGCTCGAGCAGCTGCGCGCGGTGCGCGCCGGCAAGGGCCCGAAGGCGCAGGGCACCGTGCCCATGACCGAGGCCACCGAGGCGACGGTGCTGGGCCCGTTCTACTGGGAGGGCGCGCCCGAGTCGCCGCTGGGCGCCGACATCGCGCCGGGCGTCAAGGGCGAGCCCACCTTCTACAGCGGCCGCGTCACCGACACCCGCGGCGAGCCGGTCGCAGGCGCGCTGCTGGACATCTGGTCGGGCGACGGCGACGGCTTCTACGACATGCAGATCGAAGGCGCGGAGATGGCGGCCCGCGCGCGCATCCGCACCGACGCCGACGGCCGCTACTGGTTCTGGTCGATCCGGCCGACCTACTACCCGGTGCCGGTCGACGGCCCCGTGGGCCGCATGCTGGGCGCGATGGGGCGCCATCCCAACCGGCCCGGGCACATCCACCTGCTGGTCAACGCCCCCGGGCACGTGCCGCTGACCACGCAGCTGTTCGTGGCCAACAGCCCCTACATCGACTCCGACGCGGTGTTCGGCGTGCGGCCCAGCCTGGTGGTGGACTTCGAGCCGCACCAGCCCGGCACCGCGCCGGACGGCCGCCGCATGGACCGCCCCTGGTGGTCCGCCCACCACGACTTCCGCCTGGAGCGCGCCGCATGAAGATCGGCAAGAACACCGTCCCCCGCACGTCGATCTGCACCTCCGACGAGCACACCATCGTCGTGCGCGGGCACGACCTGTGCCAGGACCTGATCGGCCAGGTCTCGTTCAGCGACTACTTCTTCCTGCTGCTGACCGGCCGCAAGCCCGACGCGGCCGCCACCGCGGTGCTCGACGCCACGCTGGTGGCGATCGCCGAGCACGGCCTGGTGCCCAGCGTGCAGGCCAGCCGCATGACCTATGCGGCCGCGCCCGACGCGCTGCAGGGCGCGGTGGCTGCCGGCATCCTGGGCTGCGGCTCGGTGATCCTGGGCGCCTCCGAGACGGCCGGCCGGCTGTTCGTGCAGGTGGCCGCGCGCGTCGACGCCGGCGAGCCGCTCGAGGCCGCCGCCCAGGCGGCCATCCGCGAACTCAAGGAGCAGCGCCGCGCCATCCCCGGCTACGGCCATCCGCTGCACAAGGCCGAAGACCCGCGCGTCGCCCGCCTGGTCGCCGTGGCCGAGCAGGCCGGCGCCGACATGCGCTACGTGCGCATCGCCCGCGCGCTCGAGGCCGTCATCCCCGCCATCACCGGCAAGGAACTGCGCATGAACGTGTCTGCCGCCATCCCGGCGGTGCTGCTGGGCGTGGGCTTTCCGGTGCAGTCGCTGCGCGGCGTGCCCATCCTGGCCCGCACGGCCGGCCTGATCGCGCACCTGGCCGAGGAGGCCGAGGTGCCCAGCGGCTTCGCCCTGTCCTACCAGGCCACCCGCGAGTTGCAGTACGACGGCCAGGTGCCCGACGGCTTCGAGGCCCGCGCCGATTGAGTTCCCGCGCGGCCGCGCGCCGCGCCTGTCCGCAGCCACCACGGGCCCAGAGCCCACGAGAGGAGACACACCATGCGTACGAGGATCCACCTGCTGGCCGGCCTGCTCGCGGCCGCCGTCTTCGGCCCCGCGGCCGCCCAGTCGCAGGCCGTGCCGGCCGACTGGCCGAAGCAGCCGATCAAGATCGTGGTCGGCTTCGCGCCGGGCACCGCCCCCGACGTGTTCGCGCGCATGTACGCCGAGTTCGTCTCGCGCAAGCTGAACACGCCGGTGGTCATCGACAACAAGCCCGGCGCTGCCGGCAACCTGGCCAGCGACCTGGTGGCCAAGGCGCAGGGCGACGGCTACACGCTGCTGTACAACCTGTCGACCGGCTTCACCATCAACCCGTACATCTACGCCAAGCTGCCGTTCGACCCGGCCAAGGACCTGGTGCCGGTGGCCACCACGATGCGCCAGGGCCTGGTGCTGATCGCCAAGCCGGGCATGCCGGCCAAGACGGCGCAGGAACTGGTGGCCGCGGCGAAGGCGAAGCCCGGCGCCATCGCGCATGGCTCGTACGGCGCGGGCAGCCCCTCGCACCTGATCATGGAGTGGTTCAAGGACGAGACCAGGACCGACATGAACCACATCCCGTACCGCGCCAGCCCGCTGGCCGACGTGGCGGGCGGCCAGCTCGACACCGCGATGGAGCCCATCGCCACCGGCATGCAGATGATCACCGCCGGCCGCGTGCAGGCCATCGCCTACTCGGGGCCCACGCGCCACCCGGGCCTGCCCAACGTGCCCACCATGTCCGAGATCGTTCCCGGCCTGGCCATGACCTCGTGGCACGGCATCTGGGCGCCGGGCACCACCCCGCCCGCGCTGCTCGAGCGGCTGAACGCCGCCTTCGTCGAGGCCAGCAAGGACCCCGGCGTGGCCGGCAAGATCCGCGACATCCACAGCGAGCCGCTGGGCCTGAGCCGCGCCGAGATGTCCGCGCTGCTCAAGCGCGATGCCGAGATCTACGGCCGCATCGCCAAGGCCAAGAACATCAAGGTCGACTGACGCCATGGCCGGGGCCCCCCGCATCGCCTTCCTCGTGGGCAGCCTGCGCGAGGCATCGGTCAACCTGCGGCTGGCGCGCGCGCTCACCGCGCTGATCGGCGCGCGGGGGCGGTGCGAGCTCGTGCCCATCGGGCAGCTGCCGCACTACGACGAGGACGAGGACCTGGCGCCCGGCGAGGCGGTGGCGGCCTTCCGCCGCACCATCGCGGCGGCCGACGCCTTCGTGTTCGTCACGCCCGAGTACAACCGCTCGGTGCCGGGCGTGCTCAAGAACGCGATCGACCAGGGCTCGCGGCCGCGCGTGGCCAGCGCCTGGAAGGACCGGCCGGCGGGCGTCATCGGCGCCTCGCCCGGCGCGCTGGGCACCTGCATGGCCCAGCAGCACCTGCGCAACATCCTGGCCTGCCTGGACGTGCACGTGATGGGCCAGCCCGAGGCCTACGTGCAGGTGCGCCCCGGCGCCATCGACGACGACGGCACCTTGCACGACGCGCACCTGCAGCCGTTCCTGGCCGGCTGGTGCGACGCGCTGCTGCGCTGGATCGACCGCTTCCCGCGCAGCGCCGCGGCCTGAACGTCCCGCCCGCGTCAGCCGGCGTCGAAGGCCGCGCGCACCCAGGTGCAGCGGCCGCCTTCCACCCCCACCACGTCGAAGCGGCAGGGCCGCTCCCCGCCGTGGCGCAGCAGGAAGTGGCGCGCCGCGAACACGATGCGCCGCTGCTTGGTCCAGCCCACGCTGGCCAGCGCGCCCCCGTGGCCGGCACCGGCGCGGCGGCGCACCTCGACGAACACCAGCGTGGCGTCCTCGCGCATCACCAGGTCGATCTCGCCGCCGCCGCGGCCCGGCGTCCGATAATTGCGTGCCACCAGCACCAGCCCGGCGGCCCGCAGATGGGCCAGGGCCAGGTCCTCGGCGGCATCGCCGCGCGCCTTGGTGCTCGTTCCTTCCACGCCCCCGCCTGATCGCATCGCCGTGTCCCTGAGCGCCGCCTCGTTCTCCGCCGCCCTGGCCGCCGCCCGCGAGGCGGCGGGGGCGCAGCATTATCCCGAGGGGTCGCTGTACCTGGTGGCCACGCCCATCGGCAACCTGGCGGACATCACGCTGCGCGCGCTGCACCTGCTGCAGCGCGCCGACCGCATCGCCTGCGAGGACACCCGCCACACCCAGGCGCTGCTGCGCGCCTACGGGATCGACCTGCCGGCCGGCCGGCTCGTGGCCATCCACCAGCACAACGAGGCCCAGGCCGCCCAGCAGGTGCTGGGCTGGCTGGCCGCCGGCGAACGCGTGGCCTATGCTAGCGACGCCGGCACGCCCGCGGTCAGCGATCCCGGCGCGCGGCTGGTGGCCGCGGTGCAGGCGGCGGGCCACCGCGTGGTGCCGCTGCCCGGGGCCAGCAGCGTCACCACCGTGCTCAGCGCCGCCGGCTCGGTGCACGAGGGCGGCTTCGTGTTCGCCGGCTTCCTGCCGTCCAAGGCCGGCGAGCGCGAGACCGCGGTGGCGCAACTGGCGGCCGAGCCGCGCGCCGTGGTCCTGCTGGAGGCGCCGCACCGCATCGGCGCGCTGGCCCAGGCCCTGGCCGTGCTGGGCGCGCGCCCGGTGACGGTGGGCCGCGAGCTGACCAAGCAGTTCGAGCAGGTCGCCACGCTGCCCTGCGCGCAGCTGCCGGCCTGGCTGGCCGCCGACGCGCAGCGCAGCCGCGGCGAGTTCGCGCTGGTGCTGCACGGGCAGGAGACGGCGGTCGCCGCCGACGACGGCGAGCGCGCGCTGCGCCTGCTGCTGGCCGAGCTGCCGGTCAAGACCGCGGTGAAGCTGGCCGCCGAGATCACCGGTGCGCCGAGGAATGCGCTGTACGAGACGGCGCTGCGGTTGAAGGGCTGAGTGCCCGGCGCGTCGCCGCGCTCTCTCGCGTCACCCCCGCCCGTCCCGTCCCGTCACCCCCGCCCTTCCCGTCACCCCGCCCCTTCCCGTCACCCCCGCCCGTCCCGTCCCGTCACCCCCGCCCTTCCCGTCACCCCGCCCCTTCCCGTCACCCCCGCGCAGGCGGGGGTCCACGCATCACCGCAGCGCCCGCTCGTGGACGTCCGCCTGCGCGGGCACGGCGGGGCGGCGGCCCGCCCTCAGATCGCCAGCGGATCCACGTCCACCGCCCAGCGGATCAGCCCCTTGGCCCGCAGGGCCTGCAGCTCGGGTTGCAGCGCCGACAGCAGCCGGTGCAGCGCCGGGCGCGAGGCGCTCTCCAGCACCATCTGCGCGCGCTCGACGCCGGCCACCCGCTGCACCGTCAACGGCACCGGCGGGTAGACCGTCACCTCACCCTGGGGATCCAGCGGTCGCGCGGCCTCGGCGGCGGCCTGCAGGAAGCCCTGCGCGACCTCCTGGGTGCGCGCGTCGGCCCGCAGCAGCGCCTGGTAGGCGTGGGGCGGCAGGCCGGCGGCCTCGCGCTCGTCCAGCTGCTGCCGGGCGAAGGCCGGGTAGTCGTGCCTGGCCAGCGCCTCGAACAGCGGGTGCGTCGGGTGGAAGGTCTGCACCGCCATCACGCTGGCCTGGGCCTGCGCCGCGTCGCGGCCGGCGCGGCCGGCGGCCTGCAGCAGCAGCGCGAACAGCCGCTCGGGCGCCCGGAAGTCGGCCGAGTACAGCGCCGTGTCCGCGTTGAGCGCCGCCACCAGCGTGATGCGCCGGAAGTCGTGCCCCTTGGTGACCATCTGCGTGCCCACCAGCACGTCCACGTCGCCCGCGTGCACCCCGGCCAGCGCGCCCTCGAGCGCGCCCTTGGCCCGCGTGGTGTCGGCGTCGATGCGGGCGATGCGCACCGCGCCGCCGTCGGGGCGCCGCACCCCGGCCAGCAGCTCGGCCAGCTGTTCCTCGATGCGCTCGGTGCCGCGGCCCAGCGGCGCGATGTCCAGGTTGCCGCACGTGGGGCAGGCGCGCGGCACCCGCTCGGTGAAGCCGCAGTGGTGGCAGCGCAGCGTGCGGTCCAGCTTGTGGAACACGCGGTAGGCGCTGCAGTGCGGGCAGTCGCTCCTCCACTCGCAGGCGGTGCAGGCCAGCACGGGCGCATAGCCGCGCCGGTTCAGGAACACCAGCACCTGCTCGCCGCGTTCGATGCGGCGCGTCATCGCCGACAGCAGCTGCGGTGTGATCACGGTGCCGCGCGGCTGCTGGTTCATGTCCAGCAGCCGCACCTCGGGCAGGCGGCCGCCTCCCACGCGCTCGGGCATGTCCAGCCGCGTGTAGCGGCCGCGCAGGGCGGCATGCCAGCTCTCCAGTGACGGCGTGGCCGAGCCCAGCACCACCTTGGCGCCTTCGAGCCGGCCGCGGTAGATGGCCAGGTCGCGGGCCGAGTAGCGCGCGCCCTCCTGCTGCTTGTAGCTGGGGTCGTGCTCCTCGTCGACGACCACCAGCGCCAGCCGCGGCAGGGCCGCCAGCACCGCCATGCGCGTGCCCAGCACGATGCGCGCCGCGCCGGTGTGCGCGGCCAGCCAGGCGGCCAGGCGCTGCGCCGGCGTCAGGCCGCTGTGCAGCGCCGTGACCTGGGCCGCGCCGAAGCGGGCCTCGAAGCGCGCCAGCAGCTGCGGCGTGAGGTTGATCTCGGGCACCAGCACCAGCGCCTGCGCGGCGTCGTCCGCCGCCAGCGCCTGCGCCACCGCCTGCAGGTAGACCTCGGTCTTGCCGCTGCCGGTCGCGCCCCACAGCAGGAAGGGCCCGGGCTGCGCCGCGATCGCGTCGACAGCGGCCTGCTGCTGGGGCGTCAGCGCCAGCGGCTCGGCAGGCGCGAGCGGGCCCGCCGCCTCGCGCAGCTTCTTCAGCCGCCGCTGCCACTGCACCGGCTGCAGCTCGCGCAACTGGGGCGGCAGGGCGGCCAGGGCGACCTCGCCGGGGCTGCGCTGGTAGTACGCCGCCGTGAAGCCCACCAGCCGGCGCCACGCCTCGGGCAGCGGCGCGATGCCCTCGAGCACGGCCGTGACGGGCCTTTCCTCGTGCTCGGCGGGCGCATCGGCCGGCCCCCAGACCACGCCCAGCACCTCGCGCCGGCCCAGCGGCACCCGCACCAGCGTGCCGGGCGGCAGCGCGGCATCGGCCGTATAGGTGAGGGTGGGTGCCAGGTCCGCATGCGCGGGGGTGGCGACGACCACCTGCAACCTGACAGGCACCTGCGTCATGCTTGGGCCGGTTTCTTCATGTGAACCAGAGAAACCAGCGCCAAGTCCTTGATTTCCAAGGAAACACGCCGATGTCCAGTTGTTCTGTGGATAACTTTGTTGATAGCCCGCGGTCGAGTCGCCCGAGCCCTAGAAAAATCAAGGGCTTGGCTACATTGCCCGGAAAAGTGGCAGCGAGCCAACCTCAATGAAATCAACGACTTAGGCGCGTGATGCGGATCCGGCCGTGACTGATCGGTCACGCGCGTTCCCGCTGCGCCGCACCACGTTTCGTGTGCATAAGTCAAGGAATCGAGCCGTTTTGCCCGGGGCGTCCACTAGGGAATTTCCCGATGACGGCCGCTGCCGGTTTTTCCTGCTCAGGCAGGGCGCGCCGAGTGCCGGCGCACGGCCTCGACGAGGGCCTGCACGTGCTCGGGCGGCGTGTGCTGGCTGATGCCGTGGCCGAGGTTGAAGATGTGCGTGGGGCCGGTGCCCGCGCCGGTGTGCGGCGTGCCGAAGCTGGCCAGCAGGCGCTGCACCTCGGTGTCGATGGCCGCGGGCGGCGCGAACAGCACGTTGGGGTCGAGGTTGCCCTGCAGCGCCTTGCTGTCGCCCACCAGGGCGCGCGCCTGGCCGAGGTTCACCGTCCAGTCCAGGCCCAGCACCTCGCAGTCCAGCGCCTTCATCTCCTGCAGCCACGGGCCGCCGCCCTTGGTGAACACGATGCGCGGCACGTCGGCCCCGTCGCTGCCGCGCCGCTTGAGCTGCGCGAGCACGCGTGCGGTGTAGGCCAGGCTGAACTGCTGGAAGATGCCGTCGGCCAGCACGCCGCCCCAGCTGTCGAACACCATCACGGCCTGCGCCCCGGCATCGATCTGCGCGTTGAGGTACGCGGCCACCGCATCGGCGTTGATGGCCAGCATGCGGTGCATCAGATCGGGCCGCCCGTACAGCATGGACTTGACCAGCCGGTAGTCGTCGGAGCCGCCGCCCTCGACCATGTAGCAGGCCAGCGTCCAGGGGCTGCCCGAGAAGCCGATCAGCGGCACGCGGCCGTTGAGCGCGCGGCGGATCGAGGTGACCGCATCGAAGACGTAGCGCAGCTTGTCCATGTCGGGCACGGCCAGCGCCGCCACCGCGGCCTCGTCGCGCACGGGCGTGGCGAACTTCGGGCCTTCGCCCAGCGCGAAGCTCAGCCCCAGGCCCATCGCATCGGGCACGGTGAGGATGTCCGAGAACAGGATCGCCGCGTCCAGCGCGTAGCGGTCCAGCGGCTGCAGCGTGACCTCGGTGGCGTAGTCCACGTTCGTCGCCAGCCCCATGAAGCTGCCCGCCTTCGCCCGCGTGGCCCGGTACTCGGGGAGGTAGCGCCCGGCCTGGCGCATCAGCCACATCGGCGTGTACGGCGTGGCTTGGCGGCGGCAGGCGCGCAGGAAGGTGTCGTTGGCGAGCGGGGCGAAGGTCATCGCGGCATTGTCGCAAAGCCGCGGCCGCCCCCTGTCGCCCCGGCGCAGGGGCGGCCGGCGCAGGCCGGAGCCGTGGTTCGGCCGCCCCCTATGATCCCCGCCCCATGACCGCCCCCGACTCGCCCACCCTCGCCCAGGCCCGCAGCTTCTTCGAGCGCGGCCTGCAACTGCTGCAGGCGGGCCAGCCCGCGGCCGCGGCCGCGCAGTTCGAGGGCGCGCTGGCCCTGGTGCCGGGCCGGCCCTCGGCGCTGACCAACCTGGGGGTGGCGCGACTGGAGGCCGGGCAGCCCGCGCAGGCCGTCGAGCCGCTGCAGGAGGCGGTGGATGCCGAGCCCGGCAACGCCGACGCCTGGGGCCACCTGGCGGTCGCCCTGGCGCAGCTGGGCCGGCGCGGCCCCGCACTCGAGGCGGCCGGCCGCGCGCTGGCGCTGCAGCCGCGGCTGGGCCGGGTGTGGGCGGTGCAGGCCGACCTGCTGCGCGAGATCGGCGACACGGCCGGCGCGATCGCCGCACACGAACAGGCCCTGGCCCTGCAGTGGGAGCCCGCGCTGCAGCGCTGGTACCTCGACAGCCTGCGCGGCCTGCGCCCGCCGGCGCCGCCCGAGGCCTACGTGCGCGGCCTGTTCGACGGCTACGCCGCCGACTTCGACCGCCACCTCGTCGAGGTGCTGCAGTACCGCGCGCCCCAGCTGCTGGCCCAGGGCCTGCAGGGCCGGCGCTACGCCGCCGCGCTCGACCTCGGCTGCGGCACCGGGCTGTGCGGGCCGCTGCTGCGCCCGCTGGTCGACCGGCTCGACGGGCTGGACCTGGCGCCGGCCATGGTCGAGGCGGCGCGCGCCACCGGTGCCTACGACGAGGTGCTGCAGGGCGACGTGGCCGGCCACCTGGCCGCGACGCAGCGCCGCTACGACCTGCTGGTGGCGGCCGACGTGTTCATTTATGTGGGCGCGCTCGACGGCGTGTTCGCCGGTGCGGCGCGCGTGCTGCGGCCGGGCGGCACCCTGTGCTTCTCGCTGGAGGACAGCACCGCGCCGCAGGGCTGGGAGCTGCGGCCCAGCCTGCGCTACGCGCACGGCGAGGCTTACATCCGGTCGCTGGCCGACCAACACGGTTTCAACCTGCGCGCGCTGTCCCGGCATCCTCTGCGCATCGACCGCGGCCAGCCCCTGCCGGGCCTGTACGCCTGGCTGGAGCGCCAGCCGACCGCCTGAGCCCAGCGTGTCCCGCGCGGGCGGCCGGTCGCGGCCCGCGCACGGAAGGACCACGCTTGGAATTCGGTTACCCGCGACCGCAGCTGCGGCGCGCCCACTGGACCCCCCTCAACGGCCCCTGGCGCTTCTGCTGGGACGACGAGCGCGCCCACACCTGCCCCGACGACATCGCCGACTGGCCGCTCACGATCACGGTGCCCTACCCGCCGGAGTCGCAGGCCAGCGGCGTGTTCGACCGCGGCTTCCACCCGGTGTGCTGGTACCAGCGCGAGGCCCACATCCCGCCCGGCGAGGGCCGCGTGGTGCTGCGCTTCGGCGCGGTCGACTACGCCGCCACGGTGTGGGTCAACGGCCAGCTGGCCTGCACGCACGAGGGCGGCCACACGCCGTTCTCGGCCGACATCACCGGCATGCTCGATCCCTCGGGCACCCAGGTCATCACGGTGCGGGCCGAGGACGACCCGCACGAGCTGACCAAGCCGCGCGGCAAGCAGGACTGGCAGCTCGAGCCGCACTCGATCTGGTACCCGCGCACCACCGGCATCTGGCAGACCGTCTGGTGGGAGCGGCTGCCCACGACCTGGGTCGACAAGGTGCGCTGGACGCCCAAGGTCGAGGGCTTCCAGATCGGCTTCGAGGTGCGCGTGCGCGGCCAGGCGCGCGAGGACCTGGCGGTGGAGATCGAGCTGCGCCACGGCGAGCGGCTGCTGGCGCGCGACCGCTACCAGGTGGTCGACGGCGAGGTCGACCGCTTCATCGCGCTGTCCGACCCCGGCATCGACGACTTCCGCAACGAACTGCTGTGGAGCCCGGAGCGGCCCACGCTGCTGGAGGCCAAGGTGCGGCTGATCGCGGACGGCCAGGTGCTGGATGCCTTCGAGTCGTACACCGCGCTGCGCTCGATGACCATCCTGCGCGACCGGCTCATGCTCAACGGCCGGCCCTACGTGCTGCGGCTGGTCCTGGACCAGGGCTACTGGCCCGACACGCTGCTGGCCGCGCCCGACGACGCGGCGCTGCGGCGCGACGTCGAGCTGGCCAAGGCCATGGGCTTCAACGGCGTGCGCAAGCACCAGAAGATCGAGGACCCGCGCTACCTGTACTGGGCCGACCGGCTGGGCCTGCTGGTGTGGGAGGAGATGCCCAGCGCCTACCGCTTCACCCGCACCGCGATCAAGCGGCTGGTGCGCGAGTGGACCGAGGCGATCGACCGCGACTACAGCCATCCCTGCGTGGTGACCTGGGTGCCGTTCAACGAGAGCTGGGGCGTGCCCGAGCTGACCTCGGTGCGCGAGCAGCGCCACGCGGTCGAGGCGCTGTACCACCTGACCCGCACGCTGGACATGACGCGGCCGGTGATCGGCAACGACGGCTGGGAGTCCAGCGCGACCGACATCATCGGGATCCACGACTACGACGCGAACGTCGAGCACGTGCGCCAGCGCTACGGGGCCGAGTTCCCGCCGGAGCAGCTGTTCGACCGGCGCCGGCCCGGCGGGCGCGTGCTCACGCTGGACGGCTACCCGCACCGCGGCCAGCCGGTGGTGCTCACCGAGTTCGGCGGCATCTGCTACCAGCCGCGGCCCGAGCCGGGCGTCAAGACGATCTGGGGCTACACCCGCGCCGACTCGGCCGAGGAGTTCCTGCGGCTGTACGAGGAGCTGCTGTCCACGGTGATCCACACCGCCTTGTTCTCGGGCTTCTGCTACACGCAGTTCGCCGACACCTTCCAGGAGGCGAACGGCCTGCTCAGCGCCGACCGCCAGCCCAAGGTGCCGCTCGAGCGCATCCGCGCGGCCACCAGCGCCTCGCGCACCTGGATCCCGGGAGCGTCGTGATGCATGCGCTGGAGCTGCGCAAGCCCGACGGCCGCGCCCTGACGCTGTACGGGCTGCAGCCGCCCGATCCCGCGCTGCAGGCGCCCAGCCCGTTCCCCGAGCCGCTGGGCGCCGCGCCGCACCTGCGCTGGCATCCCTTGCGCGGCGAGTGGGTGACCTACGCCGCCTACCGGCAGGGCCGCACCTACCTGCCGCCGCCCGACTGGAACCCGCTGGCGCCGCAGCGCGACGCGCAGCATCCCACCGAGGTGCCGGCCGGTGCCTGGGACGTGGCGGTGTTCGAGAACCGCTTTCCGTCCCTGGGTGTTCCCGCGGGCATGGCACCGCCGCGGCCCCACCTGACCGTGCCCACTGGCGATGCGGTCGGCGCCTGCGAGGTGGTCGTGTTCGACCAGGACCCGCAGGGCGCGCTGGGCCGCCTGCCGCTGGCGCGGATCGACCTGCTGCTGCAGGTCTGGGCCGACCGCAGCACGCGGCTGGCCGCGCGGGGCGACGTGCGCTGGGTGCTGCCGTTCGAGAACCGCGGCACCGAGATGGGCGTGACGCTGCACCACCCCCACGGCCAGATCTACGCCTACCCGGTGCTGCCGCCGGTGCCGCAGCGCATGCAGGAGGTCGCGGCCGAGCACCTGCGGCTGCACGGCATGGCGCCGCTGACGCAGCTGGTGGCCGCCGAGCGCGTGGCCCGCGAACGCCTGCTGTACGACGGGCCGCATGCGGTGGCCTTCGTGCCGCCCTGCGCCCGCTACCCCTACGAGGCCTGGGTGGCGCCGGTGCGCCGCGTCGCCGACTTCGCGGCGCTCGGCGCCGAGGAGCGCGCCGACCTGGCCCGCGCCCTCAAGACCGTGCTGCTGAAGTACGACGGCCTGTGGCAGCGGACCTTCCCCTATTTGATGGCCTGGTACCAGGCGCCCTGCGACGGCCAGCCGCATCCCGAGTGGCACCTGCACGCACAGCTGTGGCCGCCGTACCGCACCCCCGAGCGGCTGAAGTTCCTGGCCGGCACCGAGCTGGCCGCGGGCTTCTACGCGATGGACGCGCTGCCCGAGGACAAGGCGCGCGAACTGCAGCAGGTCGAGGTCCACCTGGACTGATGGAGTGATGCGATGAGCAGCCATGCCGCCTTCGAAGCCGAACTGCAGGCGCGGGCCGAGCAGCCGCGCACGCCCTGCGCCCACGATTTCCAGCAGGCCTTCGACGCGCTGCCGCAGGCCGAGGCGCAGGCGCCCGGCCGGGTGAACCTGCTGGGCGAGCACACCGACTACAACGACGGCTGGGTGCTGCCGGTGGCCATCCCCCAGCGCACGCGCGTGGCCATGCGGCCCAACGGCCGCGACCGCCTGCGGCTGCATGCGGCCGAGCTGTGCGAGACCGTGTCCTTCGGCCTGCACGAGCTGCCCGAGGCGCAGTTCGCGCGCTACGTCTCCGGCTGCCTGCGGCTGGCGCAGGAGGAGCTGGGCGTGGCGGTGCCGCCGCTGGACATCCATGTGGCCAGCGAGGTGCCGATCGGGGTGGGGCTGTCGTCCAGCGCCGCGCTCGAGGTGGCCACGCTGCGCTGCCTGCGCGCGCTGCTGGGCGTGCCGCTGGACGACGTGCGCATCGCCCAGCTGGCGCAGCAGGCCGAGATCCAGGACGCCGGGGTGCGCTGCGGGATCATGGACCAGATGGCCTCCAGCCTGGCGGCCACCGACCGCGCGCTGCTGCTGGACACCCGCACGCTGGAACGCCGCGACGTGCCGCTGCCGGCGGGCAGCGCGGTGCTGGTGCTCGACTCCGGCATCGCCCGCACGCTGGCCGGCAGCGGCTACAACCAGCGCCGCGCCGAGTGCGAGCAGGCCGCGCGCCTGCTGGGCGTGCGGGCGCTGCGCGACGTCGAGGGCGTCGACGCGCTGGAGGCCCTGCCCGAGCCGCTGCGCCGCAGGGCCCGCCACGTGGTGAGGGAGAACGCCCGCGTGCTTCAGGCCGTCGACTGTCCCGATGCCGCCGCCTTCGGCGCGCTGATGAACGCCTCGCATGCCAGCCTGCGCGACGACTACGAGGTGTCGGTGCCGCCGCTGGACCGGCTGGTGGATCTGCTGCAGCACGCCGAGGGCGTGCACGGCGCGCGGCTGACCGGCGCCGGCTTCGGCGGCGCCTGCGTGGCGCTGGTGCGCGCCGGCGCCGAGCACGAGATCGCCCGGGCGGTGCTGGCGCGCTATGCGCAGGCGGGCCACGCCGGGCGCCTGCTGGTGCCTGCGGGAGACCCGGCGGCAGGCGCGCCGGGCACCGCGGCAGGAGCTGCGGCATGACCCGCGCGCGTCCCACCCTGCGGCGCCTGGCGCTGCTGCAGCTGCTGTGCGCCGGGGCGGCGCTGCAGGCAGCGCCGGCCGCGGCCCAGGTGGTGCCGGCCGAGCCCTTCGGCGGCCGGCCGTTCGGCAGCAGCGCGGTGCAGGCGCCGCAGCCCGTGCCCCAGCCCCAGGCCGTGCCCCTGGGGCCGGGCGGGATCATGGTGCAGCCCGGGTCGGTGCTGGTGCAGCCGGTGCCCGTGCCGGCGCCGCCCCAGGTGCAGCCGCAGTTCCAGCCCATGGCGCAGCCACAGGCCATGCAGGCACCGGCACCGGCGATGCAGGCGCCCGTGCCTGCCCCGGCGCCCGCGATGCAGGCCCCGCCACCGCCCGCGCAGGCGCCGGCGATGACGGCACCGCCGCCCGGTGCGCGCAACCCGATGACGCCCCCGTTCCAGGGCACGCCCGGCGCGCAGCGCGGGCCGGTGCCGCCGCCGGCAGCGGCCGCCGCGGCCCCGCCGCCCGTCAAGGGCCTGCCGCCCGATGCGCCGCCGCTGGTCGTGGCCGGGGCCGTGTGGTCGGCGGACGCGCGGCAGCGCCGGCTGCTGGTCAATGGCGTGCCGCTGGCCGAGGGTGCGGACGCCGGCGGCGGCGTGGTGGTGCGCGAGATCGGCCGCGAGCGCGCGGTGCTCGAGTTCCGCGGCCAGGGCTACGCCGTCGCCTACTGAGGGCGGGCCGGCTGCCGCCGTCCCCGCCTCAGGCCGCCAGCCGGTCGCCGCCCGCCGCCGCCTCGGCCTGCGCCACCGCGCGCAGGTAGCGCGCGACCGCGTCGTCCAGCGTGGGCATCAGCGTGCCCACGCGCTCGCTGGCCAGCGCCGCATGCCGGGGCCGTGGCGCCAGCTGCCCCAGGTCCGGGCCGCTGGCGCCCTGCACCAGCCGCCGGTCCAGCCCCGCGGCCTCGGCCGCCAGGTGGGCCAGGTCGACCCAGCGCACTGCGCCGCGGTTGGCCAGGTGCACCAGGCCGGCCTCGCCGTCGAGCAGCAGGTCCAGGCAGCCGTGCACGAGGTCGGGCACGTAGGTGGGCGAGACCCACTGGTCGTCGGCGGCGCGCCAGGGCTCGCCACGCCGCAGCGCGGCCAGTGCCTGGGTGACGAAGTTCCAGGCGTCCCAGGGCCCGAAGAAGGCCGCGGTGCGCACCACCAGCGCATGGCCGGGTGCGCGCTCCAGCAGCAACGCCTCGCTGGCCGCCTTGCTGCGGCCGTAGGCGTTGAGCGGCGCGGTGGCATCGCGCTCCACGTAGGCGCTGCCCTTGCGGCCGTCGAACACCAGGTCGCTGGAGAAGTGCACCGTGCGGATGCCGCGGCGTGCGCAGGCGTCGGCCAGCACCACCGGGCCTTCGACGTTCTCGCGCCAGCAGCGCGCGTCGCCCTCGGCCTCGTCCACTTTCACGTAACCGGCGGTGTTGACCACGCCCCAGGGCTGCCATCGCTCCAGCGCGGCCTCGACCGAGGCCGCATCGGCGATGTCCATGTCCTGCCGCGTGAGCAGCCGGTGCGGCAGGCCGCGCAGCGTGCACAGGCGGGCGAAGGCGCGCCCCAGGGTGCCGGTCGCGCCGGTGATGAGCAGCGGCGGGCCGGCCACCGTCGCGGCCTGCAGCGCACCGTGCACCGGCCATTCGATGCGGATGTCGCGCTGCCACCAGCCGGGGCCGTGCAGCACGGGTGCGGCCCCGGCGGCGGGCTGGTCGGCAGGCTCGTCGGCGGGCGCCGGGGCGCCCGCGGCGCGGGCCTCGCGCGCGAACTGCCGGGCGAGGCCGGCCAGTGCGGTCTCGCGCGGGGCGCCCGGCGTGCGCACGTCCCAGGCGCCGGGTTCGTAGTGGCCGCGCTGCCGGGTCAGCAGGCTGTCCCAGTCGAAGGTGCCGAAGGCCGCCCACAGCGTGACCGCGCGCACGTCCACGCCGGCCGCCCGCGCCTGCACCGCGGCATCCCAGCCCTGGCGCAGCCAGCGCAGCTGCTCGTCGCGGGTGCAGCCCAGGTGCACCTCGGTGACGGCCAGCGGCAGCCGCAGGCGCTCCCAGGCCTCGCGCAGCCGCGCACCGAAGCCGCCCAGCGGCGCGCCCTGCACCCGCACGGTCTCGACGTCGACATAGCGCTGGCGGTGGTTGCCGCCGTGCATCGCCTCGGGATAGAGCCCCAGCCGGTCGTCGAGGAAGCGCTCGCTGGTCACGTAGCTGTTGATGCCCACCACGTCGGGCGGGCAGGGCGCATCGGCCAGGGCCAGCAGTTCGTCGGCGCCGGCGCCCGAGCGCAGCAGCCAGTCCCACAGCGCGTGGCCGGGCCGCACGCGGCCGCACAGCAGGTCCCAGCCCAGCCAGCGGCGCTCGTTCTCGAAGTCGGCCTGGGCCTGCAGGGCCGGCGATCCGGCCGTGGTCCAGCCCAGGTCGTCGGTCTGCACCAGTTGCGCGCGCGGGTTCACGGCGCGCACCGCGCGCATCGCCGCCACCGTGGCCCGCACCTGCGTGAGCAGGCAGCGCACGAAGCTGGCGTCGTCGCGGCCATGCGGCCACCACAGGCCGTACAGGCCCGAGAAGCGTGCGGTGGTCAGCGGCTCGTTGACCGGCGTCCAGGCCTCGATGTCCGGGTGGCGGCGCGCGAGCGCACCGGCCCAGGCCGCCAGGCCATCGGCGAAGCCGGGGTCGAGCAGGTCGGTGCCCGCCGGCCCGCTGCCGTGGTGCACCAGGCCCGCGATGGGCCGCACGCCCAGGGCACGCAGGCGCTGCAGCCGGCTGTCGACCCAGGCCCAGTCGGCTTGCTGCGGGCCGTCGGGCGCGCAGCGCTCCCACAGCAGCGGCATGCGCAGCTGCGCGATGCCCAGCGAGGCCAGCCGGTCCAGGTCGTCGAGCCTGCGGTCGAAGCCGCTGGCGGCGAGCTGGTCGAACCAGCGCCCGCCCACCCGGTTGACGGTGCACTCGGGGCCTGCCCACAGCTGCAGGCCCGCGTCGGCCGGGCCGCTCATGCGGTGGTCTGCTGCGCCGCCAGGGCCGGGTCGGTCTCCTCGCCCAGCCGCTGCTGCAGCCGGCGGAAGGTGGCCAGCGCCTGGCCCACCACCTGGTCCATGTTGTAGTACTTGTAGGTCGCCAGCCGGCCCACGAAGGTCACGTTGCGCAGCTGCTCGGCCTCGGCCTCGTACTTGCGGTACAGCTCGGCGTTCTGCGGCTGCGGCACCGGGTAGTACGGGTCGCCCTCGGCGCGCGGGATCTCGTAGACCACCGAGGTGGTCGGGTGCTGCTGCCCCGTGATGTGCTTGAACTCGCTGATGCGGGTGTAGGCGTAGTCGTTGGGGTAGTTGACCGTGCCCACCGGCTGGAACTGCTCCTGCGCCACGTTCTCGTGACGGAACTCCAGGCTGCGGTAGGGCAGCTTGCCGTGCTTGTGGTTGAAGAAGGCGTCGATCGGGCCGGTGTAGACCATGTGCTTCCACGGCAGCAGGTCCACCACGTCGCGGTAATCGGTGTTGAGCATCACCTTGATGTTCGGGTGGTCGAGCATCTTCTCGAACATCCGGGTGTAGCCGTGCAGCGGCATGGCCTGGTAGGTGTCGGTGAAGTAGCGGTCGTCGCGGTTGGTGCGGGTGGGCACGCGCGCGGTCACGCTGGCGTCGAGCTCGCTGGGGTCCATGCCCCACTGCTTGCGCGTGTAGCCGCGGAAGAACTTGTTGTACAGCTCGCGGCCCACCTTGCCGACCACCACGTCCTCCGAGGTCTTGACCTCGTCCTTCTTCTCGGCCACCGAGGCGAAGAACTCCTCGAGCTGGAACGAGGTGAGGTTCAGCCCGTACAGCCGGTTGACCGTGTCCAGGTTGATCGGCATGGGCACCAGCTGCCCGTCGACGCTGGCCAGCACGCGGTGCTGGTAGGGGCGCCACTGCGTGAACTGCGACAGGTAGTCGAAGATCTCGGCCGAGTTGGTGTGGAAGATGTGTGGGCCGTAGGGGTGCACCAGCACCCCGTGGTCGTCGTGGCGGTCGTACGCGTTGCCGCCGATGTGCGGCCGCTTGTCCACCACCAGCACGCGCTGGCCCAGCACCCGCGCCAGCCGCTCGGCCAGCACGCTGCCGGCGAAGCCGGCGCCCACGACCAGCGTGTCGAAACCCCGTTGCCCGGGCACGGATGCGCTGACCGCGCTCTGGAAGTCCTGTCCTGCTTGATCCAATTGCGTCGCTCCCTTGCGAGTCCTGCGGCGGGCACGTGTGCCCGCCTGGCGTGTCGCAGGAGGCTTGTGGTCGTGGAGGTCCCGTCCGGCGACGAGCCTAGGGCGTGCGACGGCGCCTGCGCGTGGCAGGAATCGCCTGCGTGCGTGTCGGACGGAGGCCGACGCTGTGCCGTGGTTGCGGCCGAGCCTCAGGGCTGGCCGTCCCCGGGCTGCAGGCGCCCCAGCCGGATCGGGCCGCGCCAGGGGCCCTGCGCGGCCACGGGGCGGCCGCCCTGCAGGATCTGCAGCCGACCCGCCAGCGCCAGGGTGGCCGCGACGGCCCGCACCCGCGGCATCAGCGCCCGCCAGTCCTGGGGCGCCAGCGCGCGCGCCGCCTCAGACGGGCAGATCGTCGCGCCGGGCGGCCGGCGCGCGAGCAGGCCCAGCACGGCCTCGGCGATCTGCCCGTCGCTGGCTGCCATCGCTCAGCGCGCCAGCAGCACCGGCACCGAAGCCACCAGCAGCGCCACGCCGCTGCAGCCCAGCAGCACCAGCACCACGCGCCGGAAGGCGGCCTCGCTCAGGCCGATGTAGACCCGCGCGCCCAGCAGCACCGGCACCACGACCGCCACCGCGACCAGCGCGATCCAGGGCGCCAGCGCCGGCTGCACGATGCCGGTGGCGGCATAGGCGCCGAAGGTCACCAGCTGCATCGCCAGGTTGAAGTTCTGGATGATGGCGCGCTGGCGGTCCTTGCCGAAGCCGCGCACCGTGCACCACAGCGTGGGCACGATGCCGGTGAAGCCGCCCAAGCCGCCCATCGCCCCGCCGGCGGCGCCGGCCAGCATGTCGCCCAGCCGGCCGCCGCGCACCTGCGGCAGCCGCTGCGCGTACAGCATCAGCGGGCACACCACCACGAACATCGCGCCCAGCAGCGCCTTGAACAGCGGCACGTCCAGCTGCGGCAGCAGCCACAGGCCCAGCGGCAGGCCGGCCAGGCCGCCGGCCAGGAAGGGCAGCACGTCGGCCGCATGCCAGCCGCGCCGCACGGTGAACGCGGCCAGCAGCTGCCCGGCCAGCGCGCCCGACACCGCCAGCGCGGCCGCCAGCTGGGGCGGCAGGAACCAGGCCCACAGCGCCATCGCCGTCAGGCCGAAGCCGAAACCGGTGATGCCCTGCACGAAGCCGGCGATGGCGGCGCCCAGGACGATGGGCAGCAGCAGGCCCGTCACGCGGCGCCCCGCACCGCGCTCACCGCACCGCCTGCCGCAGCGCCTGGTCCACGTCCCAGAGGATGTCCTCGACGTCCTCGATGCCCACCGACAGCCGCACCATGTCGGCCGACACGCCCGCGCGCGTCAGGCCCTCGGCGTCGAGCTGGCGGTGCGTGGTCGAGGCCGGGTGGATCACCAGCGTCTTGGCGTCGCCGATGTTGGCCAGGTGGCTGAGGAACTCGCAGGCGTCGATGAAGCGCTCGCCGGCGCGCGCCGGGTCGTCGGCCCGGATGCCGAAGCTCAGGATGCCCGAGCAGCCCGGCCGGCCGTCGATGGCGCGGAACTGCTTGCGGGCCAGCGCATGGTCGGGCGCATCGTCCAGCCCGGGGTAGCGCACCCAGGCCACCAGCGGGTGGCCGGACAGGAACTGCGCCACGCGCAACGCGTTGCGGCAGTGCGCCTGCATGCGCAGGTGCAGGGTCTCGATGCCCTGGAGGATCAGCCAGGCGTTCAGCGGCGACAGCGTCGCGCCGAAGGTGCGGTTGACCTCCATGCGGGCCTTCATCGTGTAGCCGAAGTCGCCGAAGGTCTCGAAGAACTTCACGCCGTGGTAGGCCGGGCTGGGCTCCAGCATGTCGGGGAACTTGGTGCGCGCGATGGGGCCGCCCCAGTCGAATTTGCCCGACTCGACCACCACCCCGGCCATGGTCGTGCCGTGCCCGCCCAGATACTTGGTGGCGCTGTGCACCACGATGTCGGCGCCGAACGCGAACGGGTTGCACAGGTAGGGGCTGGCCACGGTGTTGTCGACCACCAGCGGCACGCCGTGGTCGTGCGCGATGGCGGCGATGGCCTCGATGTCCAGCACGTTCAGCCGCGGGTTGCCCAGCGTCTCGCCGTAGAAGGCCTTGGTCTCGGGCCGCACCGCGCGGCGCCAGGCGTCGGGGTCGGCCGGGTCGACGAAGGTGGTGGTGATGCCCAGCCGCTCGAAGCCCACGCCCAGCTGGCCCACGGTGCCGCCGTACAGGGTCGAAGCCGCGACGATGTGGTCGCCGGCCTTGCAGATGGCCATCAGGGCCGTGGCCTGCGCGGCCATGCCGGTGGCGCAGGCCAGCGCCGCCCGCCCGCCTTCCAGCGAGGCCACGCGCTCCTCGAACACCGCGACGGTGGGGTTGGAGATGCGGCTGTAGACGTTGCCGAAGGTCTGCAGGTTGAACAGGCTGGCCGCGTGCTCGGCCGAGTCGAACACGAAGCTGGTGGTCTGGTGGATGGGCGTGGCCCGCGCGCCGGTGGCCGGGTCGGGGATCGCGCCGGCATGGATGGCGCGGGTGGCGAAGCCGTAGGGGTGGTCCTGGGTGCTCATGGGTGCGTCCTGCGGTCGGCGCGGAAGGAGGGAACGGCGGTGAAGGCGCGCCGCATCAGTACGGCAGCTGCTGCGGCCGCTTGGCGGAGATGACCTGCGTGTCCACGCCAGCCCAGTTCAGCCCGCCGTACAGCCGCGCATGCTCGATCTTCACGCAGCGGTCCTGCACCACATCCAGGCCGGCGGCGCGGGCGCGGGCCGCGGCATCGGCATGGACCACGCCCAGCTGCAGCCACAGGCAGCGCGCGCCGATGGCGGTGGCCTCGTCGGCGATGGGCGGGATGTCCTCGCTGCGGCGGAAGCAGTCGACCAGGTCGATGCGCTCGCCGCGCGCGGCCAGGGCCCGGGCGGCGGCGGTGACGCTGGGAAAGCAGGGCTCGCCCAGGATCTCGGTGGCGCCCGGGTTGACCGGCACGATGCGGTACCCGTGCGCCTGCATGTACTTGGCGGCGAAGTAGCTGGGCCGGTGCCACTGGGGCGACAGGCCCACCACGGCCAGGGTGCGGCAGGTCCCCAGGATGCGCCGCAGGTCCGCGATGGAAGACATCCGGCGCAGTGTAAGCAAGCCCCCGATGGGGCCAGCCCCGTGTTGTCCCGTCCTACGGACGAGCCAGTGCCCGCGGGCCAGCATGCGCCGCATGGACGACCCCGCTGCCCAGGCCCTGGTGCGCCGCCGCCTGCTGCTGCAGGCCGCCGCGGCCGCTGCCGCCACGCCCGCGCTGTCGGGCTGCCTGGGCCGCGAGAGCGAGGCGGCCCAGCCGGCCGGCCCGCCCCCGGCCATCGGCGTCAACCTCTCGGGCATGGAATGGGCCCAGCCGCACGTGCGGCGCGCGCAGAGCACGCAGGCCAACCTGCACTACACGGTGCCGCGGCGCAGCGAGATCGCCTGGCTGGCGCAGCAGGGGCTGCGCAAGAACCGGCTGCCCGTGCTGTGGGAGCAGCTGCAGCCGGTGCTGCACGACGCCCGCCCCGACGCCGCCACCCGCGCGCTGGTGGGCGAGCCCGGCGCGCTGGCCCCCGCCTATGCGCAGTGGATCACCGACGTGCTCGACGCCCATGCGGCGGCCGGCGCGACCTGCATCCTGGACCTGCACAACTACGGCCGCTACCGCGACTTCCGCTACACGGCCGACGGCCGCATCCCCGGACTGCGTCCGCCGCCCACGCCCTGGCACCTGCCCTACACCGAGGATCCGGCCGGCTGGCAGGAACGCATCTTCTCGCTGGCCCCCGGCGCCACGCTCACGCAGGCGCACTTCGCCGAGGCCTGGTCACGGATCGCGCGGCGCTGGAAGGACCATCCGGGCCTGGCCGGCTGGGGCCTGATGAACGAGCCCCACGACATGCCGGCGCCGGGGCGTACCGAGCCCACCAGCGGCCGCCGCGACGACGAGGAGGACCTGGCGATCTGGCCGGCCTACGCCAGGGCGGCGGTGCAGGCGATCCGGGCGGTGGACACGCGCACGCCGATCTACGTGGCCAGCAACGGCTGGAGCGCCGCGATGGCGCTGCCCACGCGCAACCCGGGCTTCCCGCTGCGCGGCGAAGGGCTGGTGTACGAGGTGCACCTGTACCTGGATGCGGCCAGCAGCGGCCATGCCTGGGACGTGGACGCCGAGGTGGCCAAGGGCTGGAGCGCCGGCCTGGGCCGGCGGCCCATCGACCTGGACACCGGCGTGCAGCGGCTGGAGCCGGCGCTGCGCTGGGCCCGCAAGCACGGCGTGCCGCTGGCGCTGACCGAGATCGGCCTGCCGGTGGACGACGACCGCTGGCAGGCGATGTACCTGCGCACGGTCACGCATGCGCTGCGGCACGGCGTCGAGGTGATGGGCTGGATGGCAGGCAGCCACTGGCCGATCCGCAACCACGCGCTGCAGCAGGCGCCCGGCTGGCTGCAGCAGCGCACGCTGGTGCCGGCAGCGCTGGGGCCGCTGCTGCAGGGCACGGGCCAGTCGCGGGTGGCGCTGTACGACGAGGCCGCCGCGCCGGCGGCCGACGGCAGCATCGCCGTCACGGTGCGCGCGCGTGGCGCGCTGGCCGCGCCGCTGGTGCTGCCGCTGGCCATTGAGGACGGCACGCTGTCGGCCCCGCAGCTGGTGTTGCCCGCGGGCGTGAACGTCGCGGCCACGGTGCGCTGCCAGCCGGCCGCCGACCGCGTCGCGGTGCTGCGCTACGGCGCCCCCGACGGCATCGCGGCCCCGCCGCCGCGCCGGCTGGCCGCGATCGCCGACCCGGTGGCCCACGCCGCCCGTGCCCCCGACGATGCGGCACTCGCCCTGCTGCAGCGCTGGCGCGGCGCGCAGTGGCTGGCGGCCGACGCCTGGACCGACCTGTGCGGTGGTGCGCCGGCCCGCGACGGCCAGCCGGTGCGCGCGATCGCCGACAGCGGCCCGGCGGCGGGCGCGCACCAGCCGCGCGACATGCTCAACACGCTGAACACCGACAGCCCCCGCGACGGGCCCTGGCAGCCGCCGGTGCTGCGCGTGGCCAACGGCCGCCCGGCGCTGGCCTGCGGTGGCGAGCGCCGCTGGGGCCTGTGGTGCCGCCTGCCGGCGCCCGAGCCCGGCGTGCGCCCGCGGCCGCGCGAGCGCGCGCCCTTCGACCTGCACGATGCGCACCTGCTGGTGGTGGTGCTGCAGGCCGCGCCCGGCAGCAGCGGCGTGGTGCTGCAGGCGTCCCGCGCCGAAGGGCCGCAGCGCGCCGAGCTGGTGCTGGTGCGCGGCGTGCCGCAGGCGCGCTGGGTCGACGCCCAGGGCCGGGCGACCGTGCTGGCGGGGCCGGCGCCCCTGCCGGGCCGGCCGGTGGTGCTCAGCCTGGTGGGGGCGCCCGGGCGGCAGGCGCTGCGGGTCGACGGGCAGGTCGTCGCCCGCGGCACGGCCAGCCCCGCCGCCGACCTGTTCAACCAGCTGTGCCTGGGCTGGGGCTTCAGCCACTGGCTGCCGCAGCCGGGCTTCGAGGGGCTGCTGCACGCCGCCGTGGCGGCGCGCTGCGAGCCGTCCGAGGCCGAGCTGGCGGTGCTCGAGCGGCACCTGGCCGCGCAGGCCGCTTCCCGTCCGGCTTGACCGGGGTCAAGGCCGCCGCGGCGGGTCCTGCCTACAGTCCACCCCTCGTGCCCGTCCGCCGGGCCCAGGAGTGCGCATGACCACCCCCCTCGCCACCGCCCCTGAGGCGGCCACCACCGCCGACCCCGTCGACGGCTTTTCCCAGTGCCATTCCAGCCTGCTGCTGGCGCTCGAGCGCTTCGCCGGCCTGCCGGCGCTGGCCGATGCGGCCCAGCGGGCCGAGGCCCTGTCGACCCAGATCCTGGCCATGCTGGACGACACCATGTTCGAGCACCACGCCCAGGAGGAGCAGGAGCTGTTCGCCGCCGTGCTCAGGAGCGCGCGGCCCGGCGCCGAGCGCGACCGGGTGCAGGCGCTGGTGCAGCGCCTGACCGCCGACCACCGGCAGATCGAGGCCGCCTGGAAGCAGCTGCGCCCGTTCGTGCAGCAGCTGGCCGGCGGCCAGGTGGCCGCGCTGCCGCGGCCGCAGGTCGAGGCGCTGGTGGACGGCTACCGCGGCCATGCAGGCGGCGAGGAGCGCGAGTTCCTGCCGCTGGCACGCGAGATCCTGAACCGCGACGGAAATCACATGGCGGCGCTCGGCCTGGCCCTGCACATGCGCCAGGCCCGCATGCCCATCGCCTACATTTGAACCGGGCCGCCGAGCCCGGCCGGCACGCCGCCGGCATCCCTCCACGATGTCCTCAGGAGTGCAACGCATGAAGAAGATCCTGCCCTGCCTCGCGGTCGCCGCGGGCATCCTGCTGGCCGGTGCCGGCCACGCCGCCGACGACTCGGCCTGCGCCAAGGCCGCCGCCGACAAGAAGCTGGCCGGTGCCGCCAAGACCTCGTTCATGAAGAAGTGCGAGAAGGACGCGACCGCCAGCTGCGACAAGGCCGCCGCCGAGAAGAAGCTGGCCGGCGCCGCCAAGAACTCCTTCACCAAGAAGTGCGTCGCCGACACGGGGCCGGCCGCGTCCTGACGCCAGGGCTGATCCCGCACGCCGCCGCCGCGGGCCGAACAGGCCCCGGCGGCGGCTTCTTTTCGGGGGATCGCCAACGTCGGACCTGACCGACAGTGCCCGGGTGGCCGCGTCGGTGCGGCCTGGAGTTCCCCATGCTGCCGTCCCCCCACGCTGTCCCCGCCGCCCTGCCTGCCCTCGACGCGGTCGCCCGCCTGGGCAACCGGGTCCTGCTCATCGCCATCGGCATCGCCGCCCTGGCGGCCATCGGGCTGGGGGCGCAGTTCGTCGAATGGCCGCTGGCGCTGGGCGCCAGCCTCGTGCTCGGCGGCATGGCCCTGGCGGCCGCGCTGCTGTCGCCCGACGGCCCGGCCACCCGCTACGTGCTGGCCTTCGTGCTGGCGTGCTTCGTCGCGCTGCACATCCAGCTGGCGCGCGGCCTCGACGAGATGCACTTCGGGGTGTTCGTCACGCTGGCCCTGCTGCTCGTGTACCGCGACTGGAAGCTCGTCGTGTTCGCCGCCGCGGTGTTCGCGGTGCACCACGTCGCCTTCGACCGGCTGCAGGCCGCCGGATGGGGGCTGTACTGCATCACCAAGCCCGACTTCGGCCTGATCGTGGTCCACGCGGTCTACGTGGTCGTGCAGACCGGCGTCGAGGTGGTGCTGGCCAACGGCCTGCGCAAGCTGGCGGCCGAGGGCGAGGAACTGCGCGCGATCGTGCAGCGGGTGGACCGGGCCGAGGGCCTGGCCCTGGATGCCGCCGGCACCGACGCCCGCACCCCGGGCGGGCTGGCACTGCAGCGCACGCTGGGCCGCATGGCGCAGGTGGTGCGCACGGTGCGCGACAGCGCCCACTCGGTCGAGGCCGCCAGCACCGAGATCGCCAGCGGCAACGACGACCTCAGCCGCCGCACCGAGCAGCAGGCCAGTTCGCTGCAGCAGACCAGCGCCTCGGTGGCGCACCTGGACGGCACCCTCACCAGCACGGCCGCCTCGGCCCGCGAGGCCGACACGCTGGCGCGCGAGGCATCGGCCGTCGCCGAGCGCGGCGGTCAGACGATGGACGAGGTGGTCAAGCGCATGGGCGGCATCAGCGAGAGCAGCCGCCGCATCGGCGAGATCACCTCGGTGATCGACGCGATCGCGTTCCAGACCAACATCCTGGCACTCAATGCCGCGGTCGAGGCGGCGCGCGCGGGCGAGCAGGGCCGCGGCTTCGCCGTGGTGGCCAGCGAGGTGCGCAGCCTGGCGCAGCGCAGCGCCGATGCCGCCAAGGAGATCAAGGACCTGCTGGCCCGCAGCGCCGAGCAGGTCGGGGCCGGCAGCGAGATGGTCGACCAGGCCGGCCGCACCATGCAGGACATCGTCGCGTCCATCCGCCGGGTGGGCGGGATGATCGCGGCCATCAGCGACGCCGGCGAGCAGCAGCGCGCCGGCTTCGCCGAGGTCGGGTCGGCCGTGCAGCAGATCGACCAGGCCACCCAGCAGAACGCCGCGCTGGTCGAGCAGAGCGCCGCCGCCGCCGCCAGCCTGCGCCAGCAGGCCCAGCAGCTGGTCGAGGCGGTGCAGGTGTTCCAGCTCCAGGGCGCCTGAGCTCCGAGCCCGTCGTCCCCGCGCAGGCGGGGACCCACGCAGTCCTGCTGCCCGTGCCGGCGCCACTGCCCGTGCGTGGATGCCCGCCTGCGCGGGCATGACGGGGCCCCCCGTTGTCGCCCCCGCGAAGGCGGGGACCCACGCAGGTCCCGCTGCCCGTGCCGGTGCCGCTGCGCGTGCGTGGATGCCCGCCTGCGCGGGCATGACGGGACCCCCAGTCGTCGTCCCCGCGAAGGCGGGGACCCACGGACGATCACGGTGCCTACACCGTCCTGACGCGCACCTGCGGCCGCAGCCGCGCCACCTCGGCCGGATCGCACAGCGCCGTGCCGGGCGCCAGCAGCGCCGCGCTGCCGGCCGCCACGGCCGTGGCCAGCGCGCCGGGCCAGTCCTCGCCCCGCAGCCGTCCGGCCAGCAGGCCTGCCAGGAAGCTGTCGCCGGCACCGCTGGTGCTGGCCACAGTGACCGGCAGCGCCTCGGCCAGCCAGCTGCCCTCCGCCGTTGCCAGCAGCGCGCCCTGCGGGCCCAGCGACAGCGCCACGGCACCCGCCTGCCCTGCGTCCACGAGTGCCCTTGCCGCCGCGCGCTGCGACGGCAGGTCGGGCAGGGCCTGCCCGGTCAGCTCGCGCAGTTCGCGCAGGCTGGGTTTGCACAGGTCCACGCCGGCCTGCAGCGCCTGCGCGAGCGGCGCGCCCGAGGCATCGATGGCCACGCGGCTGCCCTGCGCCCGCGCCGCCTTGGCCAGCCGCGCCCACGCCTCGTCGGGCACGCCCGGCGGCAGGCTGCCGCTGCCCACCACCCAGGCCGGCACGGGCCGCAGCGCAGCGGCTGCGTCGAGCACCGCCTGCCATTCGCTGGCCGCCAGTGCCGGCCCGGGCAGCACGAAGCGCAGCTCCTGCCCGCTCGCCGCCTCGACCACGTGGAAGCTCTCGCGGGTGTCGCCGGCCACCGCCACCGCCTGCTGCGGCAGTCCCTGCGCCTGCAGCAGCGCCTGGAGCCGCTGGCCCGTCGGCCCGCCGCTGGCATGCAGCGCCAGCGCGTCCACGCCCAGCCGGTGCAGGGCCCGCGCCACGTTGATGCCGCCACCGCCCGGGTGCATCTGCGGCGCCTCGCAGCGCAGCTTGTGCGCCGGCAGCACCCGCGGCGTGCGGGTGGCGATGTCCAGCGCGGGATTGAAGGTGACGGTGGCGACGGCGGGCATGCACCGATTCTGCGGCGCCGGCCGGCCGCCGGCCCGGCGGCACAATGGCCGCATGCTCGACCACCACCAGGCCACCCTGGCCCAGCTGCGCGCCGGTGCGCTGGATGCGCATGCCTTCTGCGCCGCCTGGCGCGCGCTGCCGTTGCCGGCGGCCCTGCCGCCGCGCTATGCGCAGGTGCGCGACCAGCTGCTGGACCGCATCGAGTCGAGCGCGCTGTTCTCGGGCGAGAGCTGCTCGTTCAGCCAGGCCGACCTGGCCGACGCGCTGCAGCAGTGGCTGGACAAGGCGCGCGAAGGCGCTGCCTGAAGCGCCGGGGCCGAACCGCCCCGCTCCTACACGGCCGCGCCGCGCGGCTTGCTACGGTGCCCGCACGGCCGGTGTCCAGGCCGTGAGGGAGTGTTCCGTTTGCTGCGACCCGTCGAGCATGTCAGCCCCGAGGCCCTGGCCCGGGGCCAGCGCCACCTCGTCCAGGACCTCGCCTGGGCCAGCCTGTCCGGCTCCTTCGCCGGCGGCGTCATCCTGGTGGCCTTCGCCCTGGCGCTGGGCGCCACGCCGGTGCAGATCGGCCTGCTGGCCGCCATCCCCTTCATCACGCAGGCCGCGCAGCTGCCGGCCACGCTGCTGATCGAGCGGCTGCGCCAGCGCCGCAAGATCTCGGTGCTGAGCATCACGGCCGCCCGCGTGGGCGTGCTGGCGATGGCGATCCTGCCCTTCCTGCCCTGGGCCGACCGCCGGCTGGGCGTGCTGATGGCGGTGCAGGTGGTGGTGGCGGGGCTGGCCGCGGTGGGCGGCTGCGCCGTCAACAGCTGGCTGCACCAGCTGATCCCGCACGAGCAGCTGGGCAGCTTCTTCTCGCGCCGGCTGGTGGCCGGCACCGCGCTGGCCTGCCTGGGCACGCTGTGCGCCGGCTGGCTGGTCGACCACGCGGTGGGCGGCTCGCGGCTGCATGCCTACGCGCTGTGCTTCGGCATCGCCGCGCTCACCGGGTTCGTCAGCTCCTGGCACCTGGGCCGCGCGCCCGAGCCGCAGATGCACGACGCCGGCCCCACCGGCGGCACGCTGCAGCGCCTGCTCGAGCCGTTCCGGCACCCGAACTTTCGGCGGCTGCTGGTGTTCCTGGCGGCCTGGACCATCGCCTCCAACCTGGCCGCGCCCTTCCTGACGGTCTACCTGATCGAGCAACGCGGCTACGGCGTGGGGACGGTGACCAGCCTGTGGGTGGCCAGCCAGATCGCCAACGCGCTGACGCTGTTCGCCTGGGGGCGGCTGTCGGACCGGCTGTCCAACAAGGGCGTGCTGGCGGTGGCGCTGCCGGTGTGGTTCGGCTGCATGCTGGGGCTGGTGTTCGTCGACGCGATCGAAGGGCCGCGCTGGCAACTGGCGGCGCTGTACGGCATCCACCTGGTGCTGGGCGTGGCCGGTGGCGGCATCGGCCTGGCCAGCGGCAACCTGGGCCTGAAGCTGGCCCCGCACGGCCAAGGCACGATCTACCTGGCTTCGATCGGCCTGGCCTCGGCCGTGGCCGGCGGCATCGCGCCGCCGGTGGCGGGCGTGCTGGCCCAGTGGTTCCAGGCCCGCGAGCTGGCGGCGGTGGTGCGCTGGATCACGCCGGGCGGCATGGGCGAGGTGTCGATCTTCAGCTTCGCGCACTGGGAGTTCCTGTTCGCGATCTCGGCCGCGCTCGGGCTGTACGTGATGCATGCGCTGTCGCGCATCGACGAGGGCCGCGAGGTCAGCGAGCGCCACGTGGTGCAGGAGTTCGCGCTGGAGGCCTGGCGTTCGATCAACACCCTGTCGTCGACGGCGCTGGGCGTGCTGTTCCCGTTCGAGCGCCTGTCGGAGCGGCGCAAGTGGTGGCGCGCCCGCGAGGCCCGCCGCGAGGGCTGAGCCTCAGCGCCGCACGCACTCCTCGGTGCCGTGGTTGCCGCCCTTGTAGGACGGCTGGAAGTAGAACTTGGTGAAGACCGTGCGGCCCGCGCGCCGCGTGACCGTGGCCAGGCCGGTGCCGCGGTCGGTGCTGGCCGGGTCCTCGAGGCCGAAGTGGATCGCCAGCTGCGCCCCGCGCGCCACCGCCTCGCCGCGGTAGGTGCCGAAGTTCGGCACCTCCATCGTGAAGGCATAGGCGCGCCACGGACCCTGGCTGTGCGCGGGCACCGCGGCCAGCGTCACGGTCGCGGTGTACGGCCCCTCGGCCGCGTCCACGCCCTTGCAGTCGTAGGTGCCGCTGTGGTCGCCGGTGGCGGCCAGCACGGGGGCGGACGCCAGCAGGCCGGCGAGGGCGAGGGCCAGGCGTGTGCGTGGCATGGGCGGGCAGCTGTGGCGTGAGCGGCGGCGCCGGTCAGGCCGCGCTCTTGTACTTGACCGAGCAGCCGTAGGGCCGCGTGGTGGCCTGGCTCACCGGCTTGCCGGCCAGCAGCTCGTCGAGCG
Organism: Comamonadaceae bacterium; assembly: GCA_027484575.1. Taxonomy (GTDB): domain Bacteria; phylum Pseudomonadota; class Gammaproteobacteria; order Burkholderiales; family Burkholderiaceae_C; genus Ramlibacter. The sequence continues at coordinate 41,064 of JAIXSQ010000017.1, read as the reverse complement.
CCGCCTTGACGAAGTTGGTCGCGCGCGGGATGTCGGCCGGGTTGGCCGACGGGATGCTGTCGATGCCGCCCGCATACGCGAGCCGGCCCTGCGGGTCGACGATGTACAGGTGCGGCGTGGTGCGCGCGCCGTACGCGCGGCCGGCCGTGCCCTCCTCGTCCATCAGCACCGCGGTGGGCCGCGCCTTGCGCTCGGCCAGCCACGCGGCCAGCTTCGGCGGCTCGAGGAAGTCGCCATGGGCCCGCTCGGTGGAATTGACCGACAGCCACACCACGCCGCGGCCGGTGGCGTTCTGGATCGTCGCCGGCAGGTTGCCGCTGTCGTAGTGCTTGCGCACGTACGGGCAGCCCGGGTTGGTCCACTCCAGCACCACGTGCCTGCCGCGGAAGTCGGACAGCTTGACCGCTTTGCCGGCCGTGTCCCTGAGCGTGAAGTCCGGTGCGGCCTCGCCGACGGCGGGCGCGGCCAGGGCGGCGCTGCCCGCGACGGCGAGCGCGCAGGCGCAGAGCAGGACATGGCGGCGGTCGGGCATCGGGCGGTCTCCTGGTCGGTGGGACGGATGGATCGGGCGGACGACGGACGGGACGTGCTCAGAGCCGCGACAGCGCGTCGCGCACCTCCTGCACGCCCAGGATCTCGGACAGCACCACGGGCGGCCGGCCGGGCGCGTGCACCACGTACACCGGCACGCCGCTGCGCCCCAGCGCCTGCAGCGCGGCGGTGATCTGCGGGTCGCGGCGGGTCCAGTCGGCACGCAGCAGCGCGACGTTGCGGGCCTGGAAATCGTCCAGCACCCGCGCATCGGCCAGCGTGGTCTTCTTGTTGTACTGGCAGGTCACGCACCAGGCGGCGGTGTAGTCGACGAACACGGGCCGGCCCTGCGCCAGCAGCTGCTCGACGCGGCCGGGCGACCAGGGCTGCCAGCCGCCTTCGGCCGGCGCGCCGGCCTGGGCCTGCACGGCCGCCGGCGGCGCGGCCAGCAGCAGCGGTCCCAGCCAGGCGGCCAGGGCGCCCAGGCTGGCCAGCGCCAGGGCGCCCAGGCCCAGGCGGGCGCGGCCCCGCAGCGACACGGTCCAGGCCAGCAGGGCCAGGGCCACCAGCAGCGCCAGCAGCGCCCCCACGCCGTCGATGCCGGCCTGCTGGCCCAGCACCCAGGCCAGCCAGGCCACGGTGGCGAACATCGGGAAGGCCAGCAGCCGGCGGAAGGTGTCCATCCACGGGCCGGGCCGCGGCATGCGGCGCGCGATCGCGGGCACCCAGGCGGCCAGCAGGTAGGGCAGGGCCATGCCCAGGCCCAGCGCAGCGAACACCGCCACTGCCTGCAGCGCCGGCAGCGTGATCGCCAGGCCCAGCGAGGCGCCCATGAACGGCGCGGTGCAGGGCGAGGCCACGGCCACCGCCAGCACGCCCGAGACGAAGGCATCGCCGGCCGGGTGCCGCACCTGCAGCGTGGCCAGCGACGAGGGCAGCAGGTTGCCCACTTCGAACACGCCCGCCAGGTTCAGGCCGATCAGCGTGAACAGCGCGGCCAGCGTGGCCACCACGGCCGGCGACTGCAGCTGGAAGCCCCAGCCCAGCTGCTCGCCGGCGCCGCGCAGCGCGAGCATCAGCGCGCCCAGCGCCACGAACGACAGCACCACGCCGGCGGTGTAGGCCAGGCCCGCGACGCGGTGGCCCCGCACGTCGTCGGCATGGCGGGCGAAGCCCACCAGCTTGATCGCCAGCACCGGGAACACGCAGGGCATGAGGTTGAGCACCAGCCCGCCCAGCAGCGCGCCAGCCAGCGCGGCCCAGAAGCCCAGCCCCGGGCCGGCCGGTGCGGGCGCGGGCGCAGGCGCGGCCGCGTTCTGCCGCAGCGCCTCGGCCAATGCGGGCGACACCGCAGCCGGCGCCTGCGAGGCGGGCCAGCTGCCCGCCACCGGCAGCTCGGCGCGCCAGCCCTGCGTGCCGGCGGCCAGCACCACCGGCATCACCGCCGGGCTGGCGCTGCGCTGGGCCGACAGCGGCACGCGTGCGGTCCAGGCGGCGCCGTCCCAGGCCTGGGTCCAGGCGCCGGCGGTCTCGATCACCTCCGGCGTCTCGGGGAAGAACTGCAGCTCGCGCCCGCGGGCGGCGGCCGGCAGGCCCTGCACCCGCAGCTCCAGCGCCTTGCCGTCGGCCGCGATGCGCAGCGTGCTGCCGGTGGCGGGGATGGCGGCGGGCCGGGCCTTCCAGGCGGCCTCGAAGGCGGCGCCGTTCGCGGCCGTGCTGCCGCCCACCGGCAGCTTGAGCGTGAAGCTGCCGTCCTCGGGGATGCATTCCTTGCGGCACACCAACCAGCTGGCCTGCAGCTGGACCGTGACGTCGCCGAACGGCGGCGGCCGGAAGTCCGGGCCGACGGTGACCGGCACCGGCAGCAGCACCGTGCCTTCGTAGCCGTAGTTCGCGAGGTTCCCGATGGGGATCTTCCTGGGCAGCGGCCAGTCGACCTCGCCGGCCTGCAGCCCGGCCGGCAGCGTCCACTGCAGCTGGGTGGGCAGGCCCGAGTCGCCCGAGTTCTTCCAGTAGGTGTGCCACTCGGGCGCATGGGCCAGCTGCAGGCCCAGCCACAGCGTCTTGCCCGGCGCGACGCCGTCGGGGGCATGGGCCAGCAGTTCGGCGCGCACGCGCTCGCTGCTGACGACGGTGCGGCCGGCGCCGGGCTGGGCCTGGACCGTGGCCGCGAGGCCGAGGGCCAGCGCGGTGGCGGCCAGGAGGGAGCGCAGGAAGCGGGACATCGGCAGGGTCGGAGCTCGGCGGTGCGGCGTTGGTTCCCGGGGGCGCCTCAGGCGGCGAAGGCCAGCACCACGCGCCGGGTGCTGGCGGATTTCTTCTCGATCTTCGTGACCACGACGGCGCCGATCTCGGCGGTGTTGGCCACGTGGGTGCCGCCGCAGGGCTGGAAGTCGATCGCGGTGGCGCCTGCGCCGATGCGGATGGTGCGGATGCGGCCGGTGCCGCGCGGCGGCTGCACCGACAGGCTGCGCACCAGCGCCGGGTCGGCGTCCAGCTCGGCGTCGGTGATCGCGCCCACCACGACGGGGTGCGCCTCGCCCACCAGCCGCGCGATGCCGGCGGTCAGCTGCTCCTTGTCGAGCGGCTCGGTCATGTGGAAGTCCAGCCGCGCGCCGTCGGGCGTGATCGAGCAGCCGTCCACCGGCTGCGGCACCAGGTGGCACAGCAGGTGGGTGGTGGTGTGCAGCCGCATCATGCGGTGGCGCCGCGCCCAGTCGATGCGGGCCGTGACGGCCATGCCCGGCTGCAGCGCGGCCAGCAGGTCCTCCTGGCCGGGGGCCGGCACATGCAGGATGTCGGCAGTGGGCCGGCCTTCCGCATCCTTGGCCTTGCGCGTGTCGGCGATCGCGAGCGTGCGCCCGTCGGGCAGCGCGAGCACGCCGCTGTCGCCGGCCTGGCCGCCGCCCAGCGGGTAGAACACCGTGCGGTCGAGCACCACGCCCGCGGGCCCCGCGGCCACCACGGTCGCGTTGCACGCCTGCAATGCCGCATCGGCGCGGAAGAGATCCTCGGTCATGGGCGCCGATTGTGGCTGCACTGGCCTACAGTGCCGCGCACAGGGACAACCGACAGGCCAGCCATGCGCGACCACCCCCACCGACCCGACCGCCGCGTCCGCACGCGCCTGTGGCTGCTGCCGCTGGCCGCGGCGCTGCTCGCCGCCTGTGGCGACATCGCCCGTGTTCCCGAAGGCCAGGCCGTGGGCCCGCAGCCCACGCTGCCGGAGCCCGCGCGCACGCTGCTGCCCACGGTCAAGGTGGCGCGTGCGGTGGGCTGGCCACAGGGCGCCCAGCCCGTGCCCGCCCCGGGCTGGCGCGTGACCGCGCTCGCGCGAGGGCTGGACCATCCGCGCTGGCTGCACGTGCTGCCCAACGGCGACGTGCTGGTGGCCGAGTCGAACAAGCCCCGCCCGCCCGAGGACCTGCCCAAGTCGCTCAAGGACCGCATCGCCGGCTGGATCATGGGCATCGCCGGCGCGGGCGTTCCCAGCGCCGACCGCATCACGCTGCTGCGCGATGCCGATGGCGACGGCATCGCCGAGACCCGCAGCGTGCTGCTGGCCAACGTGCGCTCGCCTTTCGGCATGGCGCTGGTGGGCGACTGGCTGTACGTCGCCGCGGCCGACGCGGTGCTGCGCGTGCCCTACCGGCCCGGGACCACGCGCATCGATGCCGTGCCCGAGCGCGTGGCCGACCTGCCCGCGGGCCGCAACCACCACTGGACCAAGTCGCTGGTGGCCAGCCGCGACGGCCGCACGCTGTACGTGGGCGTGGGCTCCAACAGCAACGTCGCCGAGCATGGGCTGCAGGAGGAGGAGGGCCGCGCCGCGGTGTGGGCGGTCGATGTCGCCACCGGCGCCAGGCGGCCCGTGGCCACCGGCCTGCGCAACCCCGTGGGCCTGGACTTCGAGCCGGCGAGCGGCCGGCTGTGGACGGTGGTGAACGAGCGCGACGAACTGGGCAGCGACCTGGTGCCCGACTACCTGGCCGAAGTGGTCGACGGCGCGTTCTACGGCTGGCCCTGGAGCTACTGGGGCCAGCGCGTCGACACCCGCGTGCAGCCGCCGCGGCCCGATTTGGTCGCCCGGGCCCGCGTGCCCGACTACGCGCTGGGCAACCACGTCGCGCCGCTGGGCCTGGCCTTCGCCGACGGCCGCCTGCCGGCGCCGTTCGCGCAGGGCGCCATCGTCGGCCTGCACGGCTCGTGGAACCGCAAGCCGCTGGCCGGCTACAAGGTGGTGTTCGTGCCGTTCGCCAACGGCCGGCCCGCCGGCGCGCCGCTGGACCTGCTGACCGGCTTCCTCAGCCCCGACGAGCAGGCCTGGGGCCGCCCGGTGGGCGTGGCGCTGGACCGCCAGGGCGGCGTGCTGGTGGCCGACGACGTGGGCAACACCGTGTGGCGGCTCGCGCCGGCGCGCTGAGCGGCCGCTGCGCGCCTCAGCGCGCCCAGGCCAGCAGCAGCGGCATCCACAGCGATGCCAGCACCACCTGCAGCCCCAGCGCCAAGCCCGCGTAGGCGCCGGCGTCGGCATCCACCTGCAGCGCGCGGGCCGCGCCGATGCCGTGCGCGGCGGTGCCCAGCGCGAAGCCGCGCACCGCGTAGCCGGCCGGCGTGACCGGCACCCGCAGGGCGTCGAAGATGGCCTTGCCGCTGACCGCGCCCACCAGCCCGGTGAGCACTGCCGCCACCGCGGCCAGCGCCGGGATGCCCCCGATCTTCTCGGCGATGCCCATGGCCACCGGGGCCGTGACCGACTTGGGCGCAAGCGACATCAGCACCTCGTGCGGCAGGCCCAGGGCCCAGCCCAGGCCCAGCGCACTGGCGGTGGCCACGCCGCCGCCCACCAGCGCCGCCACCAGGACGCGGCCCCAGCGCCGGCGCAGCGCCGCGCGGCGCTGCCACAGCGGCCAGCCCAGCGCGACCACCGCGGGGCCGAGCAGGAAGTGGATGAACTGCGCGCCGGCGAAGTACTGCGGGTAGGGCACGCCGGTGGCCAGCAGGCCGGCCGCGAGCACGACCACCGAGCCCAGCACCGGGTTGGCCCAGGGCGGTTGGCCCAGGCGCACCGCGCCCGCCTGCAGCAGCACGTAGGTGCCCACGGTGGCGGTCAGCCCGAACAGCGGCGAGGCCGCCAGGTACAGCCAGAGCTGGACGACGTCAGGCAGGGTCCTGCTCCCCGGCCGCGGTGGCGTCGTGGCGTGCCAGCCAGCGCAGCACCAGCGCCGTGGCCGCCAGCCCGGCCCAGGTGGATAGCAGCACCACCACCAGCAGCCGGCCGCCGTAGGTGCCCAGCAGCGACAGGTGCGCCATCACGCCCACGCCCACCGGCACGAACAGCAACGACAGGTGGGCCAGCAGCACGTCGGCGCAGGCGGCCACCGGCGCGCGCACCGGCGCCAACGGCAGCAGCGCCAGCAGCAGCACCATGCCGACCACCGGCCCGGGAAAGGGCAGGCCCAGCCCGCGCGAGGCGATCTCGCCCGCGGTCTGCAGGGCCAGCAGCCAGGCCAGGCCGCGCAGGGCCAGGGTCGCCGAGGCCGGAGGCGCGCTCACCGGGTGTCCAGCACCGCGGCGCGCAGCGGCTCGGCCCCGCCGGCGCGCAGGAAGGCCAGCGCGCAGGCCAGGCCGCGGTCGGCGACGCCCGGGGCGAGTGCGGGGCACAGCGCCTGCGGCAGCACGTTCACCGCGGCGGCCCCGGGCTCGCCGTGGGCCAGCAGCAGGTCGGGCTGCACGCCGAAGCCGTCGACCGCGATGTCGCCCGGCGCGTAGTAGTGGGCGGTGGTCAGGCGCAGCCCGCCCTGGCGGTCGCCCAGCGGGTAAGTGGTCTGCACGCTGCCCTTGCCCAGGCTGCGCTGGCCGAGGATGGCCGCGCGGCCGTTGGCCTGCAGCGAGGCCGCCACCAGCTCCGAGGCCGAGGCGCTGCCGCGGTTGACCAGCACCACCATGGGCACGCCGGCCAGCAGCTGCGCCTCGTCGGCCTGCCAGCGCCGCTCGGGCTGGCCGGGGCGGGCGCGCATGGAGGCGACCTCGCCGCCGCCCAGGAACGCATCGGCGGTCCGCACGCCCTCGCGCAGCAGGCCGCCGCCGTTGCCCCGCAGGTCCAGCACCACGCCGCGCGGTGCGCCCTGCGACGTGGCCTCGGCGACGGCCTGTTCCAGCGCGGCGCTGACCGGGCCGCTGAAGGTCGACAGGGTCAGCACCAGCACCTCGCCCTCGAGCCGCCAGCGCAGCACCGGCCGCACGATGGCCTCGCGGGTGAGGGCGACCGTCCAGGGCGCGTCCTGGCCGGCGCGGCGCACCGTCAGGGCCACCGGTGTGCCGGCGGCGCCACGCAAGCGGGCCAGGTCGGGCAGGCCCTGGGCCGGCGTGCCGTCGATGCCCACGATCAGGTCGCCGGGCCGCAGGCCGGCGCGGGCCGCCGGCGTGGCCGGCATGGGCTCGACCACGCGCAGCGCGCCCTCGGCCGGCTCCAGCTGCAGGCCCACGCCGACGAACGCACCGTCGGGCAGGCCGCCCGACTCGCCGGCCGGCGGTGCCGGCGGCACGTACCGGGCGCGCGCGTCGAAGGTGGCCACGCCTGCATCGACCGCGCGGGCGAAGGTCTCGACCGGCTCGCCGGTGCCCCGCGGCAGGGCATCGAGCGCCGCAACGGCCGCATCGACGAAGGTGGCCAGGGCCGGCGGCGCCATCGCGCTGCGTTCGATGCGGTCGAGCACCCGGCCCAGCAATGCCGCCTGCCGCCCGGCCGCGTCGCCGGGCGCGACGGCCCGGGCATAGGCGGCCTCCAGCCGATCCTGGGCGGCCACCCGCGCCGGCGACGGCGCGGGCCCGATGGCCTGCGCGCGCGCGGCCGCCGGCAGCGACCCGGCCAGGGCCAGCAGCAGCGCGGCCAGCACCGGCCGGGCACGGCGGGGCCCGGGAGCCGGGGACGGCGGGGCGGGGGCGCGGCGGGCAGCGGGCATGGCGGCAGCTCCTGGGGCGTGCGCCGCAGTATGGCGCGGCGGTGCGGTCCGCGTGCCTGCGGGGTTGCCCGCCCGCGACGGCCTCAGCGGGCGCTGGCGGGCAGCGGCAGTGCGGTCTTGTAGCGCACCTGCTTGAGCGCGAACGAGGAGCGGATCTTCTCGATGCCGGGGATGGGCGTGAGCTGCTCGAGGATGAAGCGCTCCAGCGCCGCGATGTCGGCCACCGCGACCCGGATCAGGTAGTCGCTGTCGCCAGTCATCAGGTAGCACTCCATCACCTCGTCGTGCTCGGCGATGCGCTGCTCGAAGGCCGCCAGCGCCTCGCGCGACTGGGCCTGCAGGCTGATGCTGATGAACACCGACAGGCCCAGGCCCAGCGCCTTGGGGTCGGCCAGCGCCACGTAGCGCCGGATGACCCCGGCCTGCTCCAGCGCCTTGACCCGCGCCAGGCAGGGCGAGGGCGACAGGTGGACCCGGCGCGCCAGCTCCACGTTGGTGAGCGCGCCGTCGTCCTGCAGTTCGCGCAGGATGCGCAGGTCCATCGTGTCCAGTTGCATGATCTGCCGAGAATAGCCGCGAACGCGGCATCTCGTGCTGCAGAGGGAGGGTCCGGCGCGCAATTCGACACCCTGTGTCGCACCCTCGCGCCTACAGTGGCCCGCATGACCGACCACAGCCTCGCCCGCTTCCTGCTCGACCCCGCCGCCGACCTGGACCCGCAGGAGACCGCCGAGTGGCGCCAGGCCTTCGAGGCCCTGGTCGCCGCCGAAGGCCCGGCCCGCGCCCGCTACATCCTGGACGAACTGGCGATCCTCGGCCGCACGCCGCAGGTGGGCTGGGCGCCGGGCCTGGTCACGCCCTACGTGAACACCGTGCCGGTGGAGCAGCAGCCGCCCTTCCCTGGCGACCTGGCCATCGAGGAGCGGCTGGCCTCGCTGATGCGCTGGAACGCGCTGGCCATGGTGGCCAAGGCCAATGCGGCCTACGGCGAGCTGGGCGGCCACATCGCCAGCTATGCCAGCGCGGCCGACCTGTTCGAGGTCGGCTTCAACCATTTCTTCCGCGGCTGCACCGACCGGGACCGCGGCGACCTGGTGTTCTTCCAGCCGCACAGCGCGCCCGGCGTCTATGCCCGCGCCTACCTGGAAGGGCGCCTGTCCGCGCAGGACCTGGCGCACTACCGGCAGGAGATCACCGCGCCGGCGGCGGGCGCGCGCGGCCTGTCGAGCTATCCGCACCCGTGGCTGATGCCCGACTTCTGGCAGTTCCCCACCGGCTCGATGGGCATCGGCCCGATCTCCTCGATCTACCACGCGCGGTTCATGCGCTACCTCACGCACCGCCAGCTGCTGGACTGCACGGGCCGCAAGGTCTGGGGCGTGTTCGGCGACGGCGAGATGGACGAGCCCGAGAGCATGAGCGCGCTGACGATGGCCTCGCGGGAGAAGCTGGACAACCTGGTCTGGGTGGTCAACTGCAACCTGCAGCGGCTGGACGGCCCGGTGCGCGGCAACGGCCGCGTGGTCGACGAGCTGGAGCAGCTGTTCCGCGGTGCCGGCTGGCACGTGGTCAAGCTGCTGTGGGGCAGCGACTGGGACGGCCTGTTCGCCCGCGACCTGACCGGCGCGCTGGTGCGTGCCTTCGCCGACACGGTCGACGGCCAGATGCAGACCTTCGCGGCCAAGGACGGCCGCTACAACCGCGACCACTTCTTCAACCAGAACGAGGCGCTCGCGCGGCTGGCCCAGGGCATGACCGACGAGCAGATCGACCGGCTCAAGCGCGGCGGCCACGACCTGGTCAAGATCCACGCGGCCTACCACGCGGCCGCGCGCCACACTGGCCAGCCGGTGGTGATCCTGGCCCACACCAAGAAGGGCTACGGCATGGGCAGCGCGGGCCAGGGCCGCATGACCACGCACAGCCAGAAGAAGCTGGACGAGGCGGCGCTGCTGGAATTCCGCAACCGCTTCAACCTGCCGATCTCGGACGCGCAGGCCACCAACCTGGACTTCTACAAGCCGGCCGACGACAGCCCCGAGCTGCAGTACCTGCACGCGCGCCGCGCCGCGCTGGGCGGCTACCTGCCGCAGCGCACGAGCGCCGCGCCGGTGCTGCCGGTGCCGCCGCTGGAGGCGTACGCGCAATTCGCGCTGGCCGCGGGCGGCAAGGAGATGTCCACCACCATGGCCTTCGTGCGCCTGCTGGGCAACCTGCTCAAGGACAAGGCGCTCGGCCCGCGCATCGTGCCCATCGTGGCGGACGAGGCCCGCACCTTCGGCATGGCCAACCTGTTCAAGCAGGTGGGCATCTACTCCAGCGTGGGCCAGCGCTACGAGCCCGAGGACATCGGCTCGGTGCTGTCGTACCGCGAGGCGCTGGACGGCCAGATCCTGGAGGAGGGCATCAGCGAGGCCGGCGCGATCGCCTCGTGGACCGCCGCGGCCACCAGCTACAGCGTGCACGGCCTGCCGATGCTGCCGTTCTACATCTACTACTCGATGTTCGGCTTCCAGCGCGTGGGCGACGCGATCTGGGCCGCCGCCGACCAGCGCGCACGCGGCTTCCTGCTGGGCGCGACCTCGGGCCGTACCACGCTGGGCGGCGAGGGCCTGCAGCACCAGGACGGCAGCAGCCACCTGGTGGCGGCCACCATCCCCAACTGCAGGGCCTACGACCCGGCTTACGCGGGCGAGATGGCGGTGCTGGTGGACCACGGCATGCGCGAGATGCTGGTGGAGCAGCGCGACATCTTCTACTACCTGACGCTGATGAACGAGAACTACGCCCAGCCCGACCTGCCGGACGGCGCGCGCGAGGGCGTGGTGCGTGGCGGCTACCGCTTCGCGACCTACGGCGAGGGTGCGCCGCGGGTGACGCTGTGCGGCTCGGGCGCGATCCTGACCGAGGTGGTGCAGGCCGCGCAGCAACTGGCCGCCGGGGGCATCGCCTGCGAGGTGCTGAGCATCACCAGCTGGAGCGAGCTGGCGCGCGAGGGCATCGCGGCCGAGGAGGCGGCGCTGCGGGGCGAGGCCGCGCCGGCGACCTGGCTGCAGTCACTGTTCGGCGGATCGTCCGCCCCGATCGTGGCCGCCACCGACTACGTGCGCGCCGTGCCCGAGCAGGTGCGCGCGCACCTGCCGGCGGGCCGGCGCTACCTGACGCTGGGCACCGACGGCTTCGGCCGCAGCGACACCCGGGCCGCGCTGCGGTCGTTCTTCGGCGTGGATGCCGCCAGCGTGGTGCGGGCGGCGAGGCACGTGCTGGGGTGAGGGGCCGTCCGTCCCGGCCGCTTGAACGCCAGGGGCGCGCGGGCGGGGGTGCCCGGTCGGCATCCCCGCGAGGGGTGGGGATCCAGATCGGCGCCTGCAGTGCGCCACCGCCGTCGCTGGACCCCCGCCTGCGCGGGGGTGACGGCCACGGGCGCGGCGGCGCGCGCTCCCGTCGCGTCCCGGCGCCGCGTCCTCCGTCATCCCGGCGCAGGCCGGGATCCAGTGACGTTGCAGCCTGCGCCTGGGCGACACAGGCCCGGCCGCTACCATCCTCCGCCATGCCCACCACCCCCGCCCTCGACGTCGCCCTGCTCGGCGAGATGATGGTCCTGCTCGTGGCCGACCGGGCCGGGCCGCTGGAGGACGCGCAGGGCTTCCTCAAGCGCACGGCCGGTGCCGAGACCAACGTCGCGATCGGGCTGGCGCGGCTCGGGCTGCGGGTGGGCTGGGCCAGCCGGCTGGGCGACGATTCGTTCGGCCGCTGGCTGCTGGCGCAGATGCGGGCCGAGGGCGTGGACTGCCGCCACGTGGCGCTGGTGCCCGGCACGCGCAGCGGCTTCATGCTCAAGGGCCGCGTCGACGGCGGCGGCGACCCGCCCATCGAGTACCACCGCGCCGGCTCCGCGGCCAGCCGCATGGGCCCCGGCGACCTGCCGGCCGGCTGGCCAGCGCCGGCGCGCCACCTGCACGCCACCGGCGTGTTCCCCGCGATCTCCGCCAGCGCGCTGGCCTGCCAGCAGGAGGCGGTGCGGCGCCAGCGCGCGGCCGGCGGCACGGTGTCCTTCGATCCCAACCTGCGGCCCGCGCTGTGGCCGTCCACCGAGGCCATGCGCACCGGCATCAACGCGCTGGCCGCGCAGGCCCACTGGGTGCTGCCGGGGCTCGAGGAAGGCCGGCTGCTCACCGGCCAGGCGGCGCCCGAGGGCATCGCGCGCTGGTACCGCGCGCGCGGTGCGTCGCTGGTGGTGGTCAAGCTCGGCGCCGAGGGCGCGTACTTCGACGATGCGGCCGCCGGCTGCGGCCACGTGCCCGGCGTGCCGGTGGACCGCGTGGTCGACACCGTGGGCGCCGGCGACGCGTTCGCGGTCGGCGTGGTCAGCGGCCTGCTCGAGGGCCTGCCGGTGCCGCAGGCGGTGGCGCGCGGCTGCGCACTCGGTGCCTGCGCGGTGCAGGTGCTGGGCGACACCGAAGGACTGCCCACCCGCGCGCAGCTCGCGGGCTGTGGCACGCTGCAGCCATGAGCACCCTGCCCACCCTGCCCGTCACCGGCGCCGTCGACGCCGGCGTGCTGCACATCGCCTTCCATGCGGCCGGCCCGGCCGACGGCCCGCCGGTGCTGCTGATGCACGGCTTCCCGTACGACGTGCATGCCTACGCCGAGGTCGTGCCGCTGCTGGTGGCCGCCGGCTGCCGCGTGGTGGTGCCGCACCTGCGCGGCTACGGGCCCACGCGCTTCCTGCACGCCGACACCCCGCGCTCGGGCGAGCAGGCCGCGCTGGGCGCCGACCTGCTGGCGCTGCTGGACGCGCTGGCGATCCCGCGCGCGGTGCTGGCCGGCTACGACTGGGGCGGCCGCGCCGCCTGCATCGTGGCGGCGCTGTGGCCGCAGCGCTGCGCCGGCCTGGTCTCGTACAACAACTACAACATCTTCGACCACGCCCGGGCGCAGCTGCCCGACACGCCGGCGAGCGAACGCAAGCTCTGGTACCAGTACTACTTCCAGACCGAGCGCGGCCACGCCGGGCTGGCGCGCGACCGCCGGGCCCTGTGCCGGCTGCTGTGGGAGACCTGGTCACCCAGCTGGCGCTTCGACGACGCGACCTTCGCGCGCAGTGCCGCGGCCTGGGACAACCCCGACTTCGTCGAGGTGGTGATCCATTCCTACCGGCACCGCTTCAATGCCGTGGCCGGCGATCCGGCCTATGCCGCCATCGAGGCGCGGCTGGCCGCGCAACCGCCGATCACGGTGCCCACCATCACCTTCGACGGCACCGACGACGGCGTGCGGCCGCCCGCGCCGGCGGCGGCGCACGCGCACCGCTTCACCGGCCCGCGCGAGCACCGCATCGTCCCGGGCGTGGGCCACAACATGCCGCAAGAGGCACCGGCGCTGTTCGCGCAGGCGGTGCTCGAACTCGTGGGCCGCGCCTGAGCGGGTCGGCCCGCCCCCTGCGCGGATGCGTACCATCCACCCCATGCCGCTGCCTTCCCGCCACTGGGCCGACCTGTCGACCCGCCATTTCGCCCAGCTGCAGGCCGACGGCCGCATCGCCGACGTCGTGGCCGTGCTGCCCGTGGCCGCGACCGAGCAGCACGGCCCGCACCTGCCGGTGGCGGTCGACACCACGCTGGCCGAGGGCGTGGTCGCGGCCAGCCTGCCGCACCTGCCGGCCGAGCTGCCGGTGCTGTTCCTGCCCACGCAGGCCATCGGCCGCAGCGCCGAGCACATCCGCTTCCCGGGCACGCTGAGCCTGTCGGCCGAGACGACGATGCACCTGTGGATGGACATCGGCCGGTCGGTGGCGCGCGCGGGCGTGCGCAAGCTGGTGCTGTTCAACAGCCATGGCGGCCAGGTCAGCGTGATGGACCTGGTGGCCCGCGACCTGCGCACCGAGTGCGGGCTGCTGGTGTACTCGGTCAACTGGTACGGCTTGCCGCTGGGCGAGGCGGTCGAGGGCCTGTTCCCGCCGCACGAGCACCGCTTCGGCATCCATGCCGGCGAGATCGAGACCTCGATGATGCTGGCGCTGGCGCCGCACACCGTCGACATGGGCCAGGCGCGCGACTTCCGCTCCACCGCGCAGGACCGCGCCGAACGCTATCCGATCCTGGGCAACGGCCGCAGCGCCAAGCTGGGCTGGCAGATGCAGGACTACAACCCGCAGGGCGCGGCCGGCAACGCCGCCGCCGCCACGGCCGGGAAGGGCCGCGCGGTGGTCGAGGCCGCCGGCCGGCAGCTCGCGCTGCTGCTGCAGGAAGTGGCGCAGCTGCCGCTGTCCACGCTGGTCGACCGGCCCGACCTGGGCGCCTGACGCAGGGCGCCGTCCCCGTCCTACGCGGCCGCCGCGCCGCCGCCGATCCCCGCCACCGGCCCGCGGCCTAGAGTGGCCCGCTCCCTTCCACTTCCTTCGAGGAGCGAGCCATGGCGACGGTGCAGGACGTGATGACCCGCGAGGTGCGCCACATGGCGCCGCAGGACCGGCTGGCCGATGCGGCGCGGCTGATGGACGAGCTGAACGTGGGCGTGGTGCCCGTGTGCGAGGGCGAGCGGCTGGTGGGCATGGTCACCGACCGCGACATCGTGGTGCGCGGGCTGGCCCGCGACCTGGACCCGCGCAGCAGCACGCTGTCCGAGGTGATGAGCGGGCACGTGCGCACGGCGCGGCCCGACGACGACGTCGACGAGGTGCTGTCGGAGATGGCCAACGCCCAGATCCGGCGCATGCCCGTGGTGGACGCCGACGAGCGGCTGGTGGGCATCCTGACGCTGGGCGACATCGCGGCCAAGAGCCCCGAGGACGACAGCGACGTGGCGGCCTCGCTGGGCGAGATCTCGACGCCGGCCGAGCCGGACCTGGCCGGGCCGGGACGCTGAGTGGCGCGGCGGCTCAGGACGCCTTGATCCCCGCCACCTTCACCACCTGGCCATAGCGGCCCAGGTCGCGCCTGAGCACCTCGCCGAACTGCTCGGGCTTGCCCGGCGTGGCGGTGATGCCCAGTTCCTCGAGCCGCGCGCGCACGGCGGGGTCGGTGAGCACGGCGTTGAGCTCGGCGTTCAGGCGCTCGACCACCGGCCGCGGCGTGCGCACCGGCGCCATCACGCCCACCCAGGAGTCGACGGCGAAGTCGGGCACGCCGGACTCGATGAAGGTGGGCACGTCGGGCATGGAGGGCACGCGCTGCGCGCTGGACACCGCGATGGCCACCAGCTTGCCGGCCTTGACGTGCTGCAGCGCGCCGGCGGTGGCGGTGTAGACCAGCGGGATGTTGCCGCCGATCACGTCGGTCATGGCCTGGCCGCCGCCCTTGTAGGGCACGTGGACCAGGTTGGCGCCGGTGCGCTGGCGCAGCAGCTCGCCGGCGATGTGCGGCGTGCCGCCGGTGCCCGAGGTGCCGTACGACAGGCCGCCGGCCTGCGTCCTGGACAGCGCGATCACCTCGCGCAGCGTCTTGGCCGCGAAGCCGGGATGCGCCACCAGCACCAGCGCAGCATCGCCGATCTTGCCCACCGGCGCGAAGTCGGTGAGGGTGTTGAACGGCACCTTTTCGAACACGTGCGGGTTGATGACCATCGTGCCGTCGAAGGCCAGCAGCAGCGTGTAGCCGTCGGGCTCGGCCGCGGCCACCTGCTGCGTGCCGATGTTCCCCGAGGCGCCGGGCCGGTTGTCGACCACCACGTTCTGGCCCAGCCGCCGGCCCAGCGCCTCGGCCACCAGCCGGCCGCTGGTGTCGGTCACCCCGCCCGGGGTGAAGGGCACCACCAGCCGCAGCGGCCGGTTGGGAAAGCCGCCGGTGGCCGGTGCGGGGGCGGGCGCCGCGGTCTGCGCGACGGCGGGCAGGGCCGGGGCCAGGCCCAGGGCGGCGAGGCCGGCCAGCGCGCGGCGGCGGGTGAGGGGGCGGGTGGTCATGCGCAGTCTCCTGGTGTCGTTGTCGTGTCGTTGCGTCGTCGCGTTCGCCGTGCTTGCCGTGGCCCGTGGCTCAGTCGTGCGCGTGGCGGCGCTCGAAGTCCCACACGTCTTCGAAGCCCATGAGCTTGGTCAGTGCGCCGAAGTCGTGCAGCGGCACGGGGGTGCCGGCCGAGGAGCCGGTGCCGTGCAGGTGGGCGTACACGCCCGCCATGGCCTGCACCGCCGCCAGCAGCGCCGTCACGGGGAAGATCGCCAGCCGGTAACCCAGGGCCTCGAGCTCGGCGCGCGTGAGCACGGGCGTGCGGCCGCGCTCGACCATGTTGGCCACCAGCGGCAGGTGGAAGGCCTGGCCGATGCGGCGCATCTCCTCCTCGGACTCCGGGGACTCGACGAACAGGATGTCGGCGCCGGCCCTGGCGTAGGCCTCGGCCCGGCGCAGCGCCTCGTCCAGGCCCAGCGCGGTGCGGGCGTCGGTGCGGGCGATGATCAGGAAGTCCTGCGAGGCGCGGGCCTCCACGGCCACCTTGATCTTGCGCACCATGTCCTCGGCCGGGATCACGCGGCGGCCGGGCGTGTGGCCGCACTTCTTGGGGAACTCCTGGTCTTCCAGCTGGATGGCGGCGGCGCCCGCCTGCTCGTAGCCCTGCACCGTGTGGCGCACGTTCAGCAAGCCGCCGTAGCCGGTGTCGCCGTCGGCGATCAGCGGCACCCGGGCCATGGCGGCCATGGCGCGCACGCGGCCGAGCATGTCGCTGTAGGTGGCCAGGCCCGCATCGGGCAGGCCCAGGTGCGAGGCGACCGTGCCGAAGCCGGTCATGTACAGGGCCTCGAAGCCGAAGCTGTCGGCCAGGCGCAGCGACACCATGTCGTGCACGCCGGGGGCGGTGAGCAGCCCGGGACGGGCCAGGCGTTCGCGCAGGCGGGAGGTGGGAGCAGTCATGCACCCGACTGTGGCCGTGCGCGGGCGCCGCCACAATCGCGGCTTCCCCTAGCCACGAACCCAAGAACACACCATGGATCTCGGACTGCAGGACAAGCACGTGCTCATCACCGGCGGCAGCAAGGGCATCGGCCTGGCCTGCGCGCAGGCCTTCCTGCGCGAGGGTGCGCGCGTGACCATCGTCTCGCGCGACCCGGCCAACCTCGACAACGGGCGCGCCGCCCTGCTGGCGCAGGCCCCGCAGGCGCAGGTGCGCACGCACGCGGCCGACCTGCGCGATGCCGGGCAGGCGCTGGCGATGCTCGACGCCGTCGAGGCCGCCGGCGGCCCGGTGGACGTGCTGGTCAATTCCGCCGGTGCGGCCAGGCGCACGCCGCCGGCCGACCTGGACGCGCAGGCCTTCCACGACGCGATGCAGGCCAAGTACTTCAGCTACGTGCACGTGATGGAGCCGGTCGCGCGCCGCATGGGCGCGCGCGGCGCCGGGGCGATCGTCAACGTGGTGGGCAGCGGCGGCAAGTTCGCCAGCCTCGTGCACATGCCCGGCGGTGCCGCCAACGCGGCGCTGATGCTGGTGTCCTCGGGCATGGCCGCGGCCTACGGCCCGCGCGGCGTGCGGGTCAACGTGGTGAACCCCTCGCAGACGCTCACCGACCGGCTGCGCCTGGGCATGGAGGCCGAGGCCCGACTGCACGGCATCACGCCCGAGGAGGCGCTGCGCCGCGCGACCGAGCGCGTGCCGCTGGGGCGCCTGGCCAGGCCCGAGGAGGTCGCCGACGTGGTGGTGTTCCTGGCCTCGGCCCGGGCCAGCTACGTGACCGGCGCGTCGGTCGTGATGGACGGCGCGGCGACCCCGACGGTGGCCTGAGCATGGCCGCCTGGAGCCCTTCGTCCTGGCGGGACCGTCCCGCCCTGCAATTGCCGGCCTATGCCGACCCCGGCGCCCTGCGCGCGGCCGAGGACCGGCTGCGCGGCCTGCCGCCGCTGATCTTTCCCGGCGAGATCGCCCAGCTGCGCGGGCGGCTGGCCGCGGTCGCGCGGGGCGAGGCCTTCCTGCTGCAGGGCGGCGACTGCGCCGAGAGCTTCGACGAGCCGGGCCAGGATGCGGTGGAGTCGACCTTCCGCGTGATCCTGCAGATGGCCGTGGTGCTGACCTATGCCGCGGCCTGCCCGGTGGTGAAGGTCGGCCGCATCGCGGGGCAGTTCGCCAAGCCGCGCTCCTCCGACACCGAGACCCAGGGCGGCGTGACGCTGCCCTCGTACCGGGGCGACATCGTCAACGGCGCCGCCTTCGACGCCGCCGCGCGCGCGCCCGACCCCGCGCGGCTGCTGGCCGCCTACTCCCATTCGGCCGCCACGCTGAACCTGCTGCGGGCGCTGGCCCAGGGCGGCTTCGCCGACCTGCACGCGGTGCACCGCTGGACCACCGGCTTCGTGCGCCAGAGCCCGCAGGGCGAGCGCTTCGAGGAACTGGCCGACCGCATCACGCAGTCGCTGGCCTTCATGCAGGCCTGCGGCTTCGACGCCGCGCGCGCCCCGCAGCTGCACGCGGTGGAGTTCTACACCTCGCACGAGGCGCTGCACCTGCACTACGAGGAGGCGCTGCTGCGCCGCGACGATGCCGGCTGCTACGGCGCCTCGGCGCACATGCTGTGGCTGGGCGAGCGCACCCGGCAGGTCGACGGCGCGCACGTCGAGTTCCTGCGCGGGCTGCGCAACGTGCTGGGCGTCAAGCTCGGGCCCAAGGCCGACCCGGCCGACGTGCTGCGGCTGCTGGACGTGCTGGACCCCGGCCACGAGCCCGGCCGCATCGTGCTGATCGCCCGCATGGGCAGCGAGCAGGTGGGCGAGCGCCTGCCGCCGCTGCTGCGCGCGGTGCGCGACGCCGGCCGCACGCCGGTGTGGTGCTGCGACCCGATGCACGGCAACACCGTGGCCACCGCCAACGGCACCAAGACCCGCGACTTCGGCCGCATCCTGCAGGAGGTGCGCGGCTTCTTCGAGGCCCATGCGCGCGAGGGCACGCACCCCGGCGGCCTGCACTTCGAGATGACCGGCCAGGACGTGACCGAATGCCGCGGCGGCGCGCAGGCGCTGGACGACGCGGCGCTGGCGGCGCGCTACCGCACGGCCTGCGACCCGCGGCTGAACGGCTCGCAGAGCCTGGAGCTCGCCTTCCTGGTGGCCGACGTGCTGAACGCGGCGCGCCGGCGCTGAGGGCCGGCCGCAGCCCGGACAATCGCACCCATGCTCCGCCACGAGACCGTTCCCGTCACCGCCTTCCAGCAGAACTGCTCGCTCGTCTGGGACGAGGCCACGCGCGAGGCCGCCGTCATCGACCCGGGCGGCGACCTCGACACGCTGCTGGCGCGTGTCGACGACCTGGGCCTGCGCCTGACCCAGATCTGGCTCACGCACGCCCACATCGACCATGCGGGCGCCGCCGGCGAGCTGGCGCAGCGCCTGGGCCTGCCCATCGTCGGCCCGCACCGCGGCGACCAGTTCTGGATCGACGGCCTGCCGCAGCAGGGCGCGATGTTCGGCTTCCCGCCGGCGCAGGCCTTCACGCCCACGCGCTGGCTGGAGGACGGCGACACGGTCATGCTGGCCGGCCACGTGCTGCACGTGCGCCACTGCCCGGGCCACACGCCCGGCCACGTGGTGTTCCATTCGCCCGAGCTGCAGCGCGCCTTCGTCGGCGACGTGCTGTTCGCCGGCAGCATCGGCCGCACCGACTTTCCCGGCGGCGACCATGCCACGCTGGTCGCCAGCATCACGCAGCGGCTGTGGCCGATGGGGGACGACACCGTGTTCATCCCCGGCCACGGGCCAGAGAGCAGTTTCGGCCGCGAACGGCGCAGCAACCCGTACGTCGGCGGCACCTGAGGCCGGCGCGGCCGGGCACCGGTCTTGCTGCAGGCGGTCATGGAGACACGACCGCCCCTTCCCCCCTACACCCCCGAGACCGCCGCCACCAAGGTGCGGATGGCCGAGGACGCCTGGAACAGCCGCGACCCCGACCGGGTGGTGGGCGTCTACACCGAGGACACCGTGTGGCGCAACCGGGCCGAGTTCCCGGTCGGCCGCGAGCAGGTGCGGCAGTTCCTGCAGCGCAAGTGGGCGCGCGAGCTCGACTACCGGCTGATCAAGGAGCTGTGGGCCTGCACCGGCGAGCGCATCGCGGTGCGCTTCGCCTACGAATGGCACGACGATTCGGGCCAGTGGTTCCGCAGCTACGGCAACGAGAACTGGGAGTTCACGCCCCAGGGCCTGATGCGGCGCCGCCACGCCAGCATCAACGACCTGCCCATCGCCGCGTCCGACCGCAGGTTCCACTGGCCGCTGGGCCGGCGCCCCGACGACCACCCGGGGCTGGGCGACCTGGGCCTCTGACCGGCGGCACCGCCGCAGGGCGCCCGTGCACCAGCTTGGCACAGGCGTTGCTTGCCCTGCCGGCATGCATGCCGACTCCCTGCAACTGACCGCCGCCGGACCGCCGGCCATCGACCCGCTGTGGCGGCACCAGCTGGGGCTGCTGCTCGAGTCGACCGGCGACGGCATCTTCGGCATCGACCTGGACGGCCATTGCATGTTCATCAACCGCGCCGCCGCCCGCATGCTGGGCTGGGACCCGGCCGAGGCGCTGGGGCACAACATGCATGCCCTGACCCACCACTCGCATGCCGACGGCTCGCCCTATCCCGACACGGCCTGCCCGATCTTCAACGCCTTCCGCCGCGGGCTGCCCTGCCGCATCGACACCGAGGTGTTCTGGCGCCGCGACGGCAGCGCCTTCCCGGTCGAGTACTCCAGCTACCCGATCCTGGACGGCGCCGAGGTGCGCGGGGCGGTGGTCACCTTCGTGGACATCACCGAGCGCAAGCGGGCCAGCGACGCCCTGCAGCGCGCCAACGCCGACCTGGCCGAGGCCAAGAGCGCGCTGGAGCAGCGGGTGGCCGAGCGCACCGGCGAGCTGTCGGCGGCCCTGGAGCGGCTGCGCGAGCTGGCGGCCTACTCCGAGAGCGTGCGCGAGGACGAGCGCACCCGCATCGCGCGCGAGGTGCACGACGAGCTGGGCAGCCTGCTGGTGGCGCTGAAGATGGACGTGAACTGGCTGGACAAGCGCCTGTCCGAGCAGGCCGCGCGCGAGCCGGACGCCGCCCAGGCCATGCGCGAGCGCATGCGCGGCAAGTGCCACGACATGGCGCGGCTGATCGAGAACGCGGTGGCCAACGTGGGCCGCATCATCACGGACCTGCGGCCCAGCATCCTCGACCACCAGGGGCTGTGGGCCGCGCTGGAGTGGCAGGCGCAGGAGTTCGTGCGCTCGTCCGAGCTGGCGCTGGACTGGTCGGTGACCGCCCCCGAGGCCGGCCTGCCCGAGCTGCCCGAGCCGGCGGCCATCGCGGTCTTCCGCATCTTCCAGGAGATGCTCAGCAACGTCGGGCGGCATGCGCAGGCGGGCCGGGTGGCGGTGCGGCTGGGGCTGCAGGACGGCGCCCTGCGGCTGGCGGTGGCCGACGACGGCCGTGGCGCGCCGCCCGAGGCCTTCGACGCCCCCGATGCCTACGGCGTGCTGGGCATGCGCGAGCGCGCCCGCCCCTTCGGCGGCCATGTCGCCATCGCGGCCACGCCCGGCGGCGGCTGCACCGCCACCCTCACCCTGCCCCTGGCGACCCCATGACCGACACCCCCATCCGCGTGCTGCTCGCCGACGACCACCGCATCGTGCGCGAGGGCCTCAAGCAGGTGCTGGCCGACGCCCCCGAGGTGGTGATCGCCGCCGAAGCGGTCGACGGGCCGCAGGTGCTCGACGCCGTGCAGGCCCTGGGCGGACCGGCCGGCCTGGACATCGTGCTGCTGGACATCGCCATGCCCGGGCGCGACGGGCTGGACGTGCTGCAGGTGCTGCGGCGTGACTGGCCGCGGCTGCCGGTGCTGGTGCTCAGCACCTATCCCGAGCGCCAGTACGCGGTGCGCTGCATCAAGCTGGGCGCGGCCGGCTACCTGAACAAGGGCGCCGATGCCGACGACATGATCGCCGCGGTGCGCAAGGTGGCCCGGGGCGGCGTGTACGTCACGCCGCTGGCGGCCGAGGCCCTGGCCACGGCGGTGGGCGCCGCCACCGGGCGCGCCGGTGCCGAGGCCCTGTCGCACCGCGAGCACCAGGTGTTCCGGCTGCTCGTTTCGGGGCGCAGCGTGAGCGAAATTGGTGCGCAGCTGCAGCTGGCCCCCAACACGGTGAGCACCTACCGGGCGCGCATCCTGGAGAAGACCGGCGCGCGCAACGACGTCGAGCTCGCGCTGTACGCCGAGCGGCACGCCCGCGGCACCGCCTGAGGGCCTGGCCCGGCAGGGCGTGTAGGGCTGGCCCTACAACGCTTCGACGGCCGCCCCACGATCTTGCGCCGCCGGTCGGCGGCGGGCCCGGCGTGGCCCGGCCTTTGCAATGCGACAGGCATCCCTGTTCCACGTTGCGAGGTTGCCATGTCCCGACTGCCCGAAGCCTACGACGCCGACCGTCCCCTGATGCTGCGCTGCGCCTGCGGCGGCGACCACGCGCCCGGCGCGCACGACACCGCGGTCCGCGACGCGGAGCAGCTGTCGCAGGACTTCGTCGAGAACACGCTGGTCAAGGCGCTGTTCCCCGTCGACAGCGTGCGCCGGGGGTTCCTGAAGGCCGTGGGTGCCGGCACCGCGCGCGCGGCGATCGCCTCGCTGCTGCCGGTGGGCGCGCTGCAGGCCATGGCGCAGGAGCGCGGCCCGCTGGAGAAGAAGGACCTGAAGATCGGCTTCATCGCCATCACCTGCGCCAGCCCGCTGATCATGGCCGACCCGCTGGGCTTCTACCGCAAGGAAGGCCTGAACGTGCAGCTGAACAAGACCGCGGGCTGGGCGCTGATCCGCGACAAGATGATCAACAAGGAGCACGACGCCAGTCACTTCCTGTCGCCGATGCCCCTGGCCATGAGCATGGGCCTGGGCTCCAACCAGGTGCCGATGAACGTGGCCAGCATCCAGAACACCAACGGCCAGGCGATCACGCTGCACGTCAAGCACAAGGACAAGCGCGATCCCAAGTCCTGGAAGGGCTTCAAGTTCGCGGTGCCGTTCGAGTACTCGATGCACAACTTCCTACTGCGGTACTACCTGGCGGAGAACGGCCTGAACCCCGACACCGACGTGCAGATCCGCGTGACGCCGCCGCCGGAGATGGTGGCCAACCTGCGCGCCGGCAACATCGACGGCTTCCTGGGCCCGGACCCGTTCAACCAGCGCGCGGTCTACGACGAGGTGGGCTTCATCCACATCCTGTCCAAGGAGATCTGGGACGGCCACCCGTGCTGCGCCTTCGGCGTGAGCGACGAGTTCATCAAGCAGAACCCGAACACCTTCGCGGCGCTGTACCGCGCGATCCTCACCGCGTCGTTCATGGCCAGCCAGCCCAAGGACCGCGAGCTGATCGCCAAGATCATCGCGCCGGCGCAGTACCTGAACCAGCCCGAGACGGTGCTGGCGCAGGTGCTCACCGGCAAGTTCGCCGACGGCCTGGGCAACATCAAGAACGTGCCCGACCGGGCCAACTTCGACCCGGTGCCCTGGCAGTCGATGGCGGTGTGGATGCTCACGCAGATGAAGCGCTGGGGTTACATCAAGGGCGACGTGAACTACCGGCAGATCGCCGAGAAGGTGTTCCTGCTGACCGACGCCAAGAAGTACATGAGCCAGGCCGGCTTCAAGCCGCCGGAGGGCGCGTACCGCAAGTTCAAGGTGATGGGCAAGGAGTTCGATCCGGCCAAGCCCGAGGACTACCTGAAGTCCTTCGCGATCCAGAAGGCGGCGGCATGAGGTCCGGCCACCTCGCAGTCCCCGCGCAGGCGGGGACCCATGTGCAGCTGCGCGCCGGATCGTGGATGCCCGCCTGCGCGGGCATGACGAACCTCGGGCCCGCCGTCCCCGCGCAGGCGGGGACCCAGGGACGCATGACGGGAGCGGCGCGATGAAGTCCCTGCAACTGAAGGCCAGCCTCGTCTCCGGCCTGCTGCTGCTGGCCTTCCTGGCGATCTGGCACGTGGCCACGCTGCCGGCCGCGGGCCCCGGCGGCAGCGCCGCGGGCATGACGGCCGAGCAGCTCGAGTACGCCAGGATGATGGGCAAGGCGCCGGGCGGCGCGGCCAAGTCCGACGGCTTCCCGACGGTGGCGCAGGTGGGCGCCACCTTCGCCCAGCAGCTGGCCAACCCGTTCTACGACAACGGCCCCAACGACAAGGGCATCGCGATCCAGCTGGCGCATTCGCTGGGCCGGGTCGGCCTGGGCTTCCTGCTGGCCGTGCTGGTGGCGGTGCCGCTGGGCTTCGTCATCGGCATGTCGCCGCTGCTGCACCGCGCGCTCGACCCGTTCGTGCAGGTGCTCAAGCCGATCTCGCCGCTGGCGTGGATGCCGCTGGCGCTCTACACGATCAAGGACTCGTCGGTCTCGGGCGTGTTCGTGATCTTCATCTGCTCGGTCTGGCCGATGCTGATCAACACCGCCTTCGGCGTGGCCTCGGTCAAGCGCGAGTGGCTGAACGTGGCCCGCACGCTGGAGGTGCGGCCGCTGCGCAAGGCGCTGCGGGTGATCCTGCCCGCCGCCGCGCCGACCATCCTGACCGGCATGCGCATCTCCATGGGCATCGCCTGGCTGGTGATCGTGGCCGCCGAGATGCTGGTGGGCGGCACGGGCATCGGCTACTTCGTCTGGAACGAGTGGAACAACCTGTCGCTGACCAACGTGATCTTCGCGATCACCGTGATCGGCGTCGTCGGGATGCTGCTGGACCTGGCCTTCGCCCGACTGCAGAAGCTGGTGACCTATGTGGAGTGACGTGAGCCAACGCAACGCGGCCGCTGCGGCCATCCAACGATCCGCCGTGCCCGGTGGCGCGCCCTTCCTGCAGGTGCAGGGCCTGGCCAAGTCCTACCAGCCCGGACGCCCCGTCTTCGCCGGCGTCGACTTCACGATGGACCGCGGCGAGTTCGTCTGCATCATCGGCCACTCGGGCTGCGGCAAGACCACCATCCTGAACGTGCTGGCGGGCCTGGACACGGCCAGCGGCGGCCATGTGTTCATGGACGGTCGCGAGGTCGCCGGGCCGGGGCTGGAGCGCGGCGTGGTGTTCCAGGGCCATGCGCTCATGCCCTGGCTGAGCGTGCGCCGCAACATCGCCTTCGCGGTCGAATCGCGCTGGCCCGGGATGAAGCGCGCCGAGGTCAACGCCCAGGTCGAGCGCTACGTCGCCATGGTCGGCCTGTCGCAGGCCATCGACCGCAAGCCGTCGGAGCTGTCCGGCGGCATGAAGCAGCGGGTGGGCATCGCCCGCGCGTTCGCCATCCAGCCCAAGATGCTGCTGCTCGACGAGCCGTTCGGCGCGCTGGATGCGCTCACGCGCGGCTCGATCCAGGACGAGCTGATGGGCATCGTGCGCGAGACCGGCCAGACCGTGTTCATGATCACGCACGACGTCGACGAGGCCATCCTGCTGGCCGACCGCATCCTGCTGATGCGCAATGGCGCGCAAGGCGGCGACGGCCAGTGGATCCCCGGCGGCATCGCGCAGGCGGTGACCAACACGCTGCCGCGCAGCCGCACCCGCGCAGGCCTGCACCACCTGGACGGCTACTACCCGCTGCGCAACCACATCGTCGATTTCCTCGTCACGGCCGGCAGCCACTGACGCCGCCGCCTGCACGCACACACACACCACCACAGGAGTTCCGCATGAACCGCAACGACGTCACCGAGAAGATCATCACCGTCAAGGTGTCCAAGGGCCTGAGCTGGGCCGATGTCGCCACCAAGGTCGGCCAGTCCAAGGAATGGACCACGGCGCTGTGCCTGGGCCAGATGACCGCCAACGACGAGCAGGCCAAGGCGCTGGGCGAGGTCTTCGGCCTGACCGAGGACGAGCAGAAGTGGCTGAAGGTCGTGCCGTACAAGGGCTCGCTGCCCACCGCCGTGCCGACCGACCCGCTGATCTACCGCTGGTACGAGATCGTCAGCGTGTACGGCACCACGATCAAGGAGCTGATCCACGAGGAGTTCGGCGACGGCATCATGAGCGCAATCGACTTCTCGATGGACATCACCCGCGAGCCGGATCCCAAGGGCGACCGCGTCAACGTGGTGCTGTCGGGCAAGTTCCTGCCGTACAAGACGTATTGATCGGGCGCCCCGCGCCCGATCGATACGCCCCGGCGCAGGCCGGGGCCCAGTGACTGTCGCCGGCCCGGGGAAAGTCACTGGATCCCGGCTTTCGCCGGGATGACGATGGCGGCGGGCAAAGCCGCTGCCCCATGAACAAGGCCGCCCTCAGGCGGCCTTGTCCGTTGGTGCGGAGCCAGCCGGCTCCGCTGCCTCAGGCCCTCACTGCGAGGCCTTCTTGCGGTTGGCGCTGCGGGCCATGCCGCCCTTGCGGCCGGCCTCGCGTGCCTCTTCCGAGGTGAACTCGTGGGCCGTGCCCTTCTCGTGGGCTGCCTTGCCGCCTTCGCTGGCGATCTGCCGCTGGCGCTCGGGATCCATCGAGGCAAAGCCCCGGTTCGACTTCTGGCCCTGGTTGCCCTGGTTGCTGGATGCCATTGGGTACTCCTAAGTGCGTGGGGATGGGGAACATGGCGGCGCTCGGCCGTCCACGGTTGGCATTTGGGACTGCAAAGCCAGGGAGGACTCGTCAGGACGGGGTGGCGCCGTCCGTAGGACTCGGCCGCGCGGGGTTGCATCCCGTTGCGGCCTTGCGGAACCTGTCGCAGTTGCTAGCGTTTCGAGAGCACACCGGACCGCAGCCGGCCCAGCAGCGCATCGGCTTCGGGACCCGCGCCCCGCCCCGCCGGATCGGCCTGCAGGCTCTCGAGCAAGCGCGCCAGCTGGGCCGCCGAGGGCTGCACCGGCCCCAGGAACCGGGCCCGCGCCCCCTGGCCGACGAGCACGGTGGGGAAGGTCTCGATGTCCAGGTCGCCGATGGCATCGGCCTCGTCCTCGACGTCGACCCAGGCGAAGCGCACGCCCGGGTGCGCGGCCTCGACCTGCGCGAACACCGGCGTCCAGTCGCGGCACACGCCGCACCAGGCCGCGCACAGGCAGACGACGAGCCAGGAGTCGGGCGTGGCGGACGGTGCGGAGGACATGCGTCGAGTGTAGTCAGCGGGTCCGCGGCCCCGCTGGCGCGCCCCCGGTCCGGCCCCGGGCGCGGCTCAGGCGTGCGTGATCCAGCCGCGCAGCTGCGGGTCGTCCAGGTGCGGCAGGCCGTTGAAGCTCACCAGGGCATGCCGCTTGGGCGTGAAGGTGAACTCGGTGACCGAGGTGTTGCGCATGCGCAGGTTCAGCTCCACGGTCACCGCGGGCTTGAGCTCCAGCACCTGGCCCACGGCGGTGGAGATCGGACCGCCGCTGCTGACCACGAGCACCGCCTGCCCGGCGTGGTTCGCGCGCACGTGGTCGAGCGCGCCGGCCACGCCAGCGACGAACTCCGCATAGCTGGGCATGCCGCGCGGCGCGGTGGCGCCGGCCATCCACTGCACCAGCCCGTCGCGCAGCAGGCGGAAATGGTGTCGGACCATCTCGGGCGAGGTGGGCCGCTCCAGCGGCGCGGGATGGACCGCGGCGATCACCGCCTCGCTGTCGTACTCGTTCAGGCCCGGCCAAGCCAGGTGCTCGCCGGCCTGGCCCATGCCCTCGAGGATGCCGGCCAGGGTCTGCCGGTGGCGGCGCAGCGTGCCGGCGATCAGGCCGTCGAAGCGGATGCCCTGGTGCGCGAACCAGGCGCCCAGGCGCACGCTCTGCCGGTGGCCGAGCTCGCTGAGCTGGTCGTAGTCGTCGGCGCCGAACGAGGCCTGGCCATGGCGCACGAGGTACAGGGTTCCCATGGCCGCGATTCTGGCCAGCGGCCTGCGCAGCGCTCGTCCCGGCGGCGACTGTCGCCGCGGCTACAGGCCGCCGGACTCCAGCCGCACCACGCCGCGCGGGCCAGCCAGCGTGGCGCAGAGGTTGGGCGGGCCGTCCTCGACCGGGATGCGCTCCAGGCCGGCCGCGGCGAGCGCGCGCCGCAGCAGGTGCGCCTGCGGATGCCGCAGGGCCAGGCCGCGCAGGGCCAGGCCGCTGTCGGGCATGGTGGCCGCCGGATGCACGTCGCCCCACTGGATCAGCGTGGGCAGGCAGCCGTCGAGCAGGCGCTGGCCGTCGTCACGCACCGCGATCTGCCAGGTCAGCAGGCCGCGCGGGGTGGGACGGCTGGCCGCGATCGCGGGACCGCGGTCCAGCCCCACGCCGCGCAGGGCCTCCAGCGCCGCGGCCAGGCCGGGCACGGCGGCCACCCAGTGGACCAGCCGGGGGCCGTCCTCGCGCAGGCTGCGCTGCAGGGCCGGCTCGTCCAGGTCGAACCAGCGGGTGCGACCGCCCGCGGGCTGCGCCTGCGGGTCGACCGCGATGATCTCCAGGTAGGCCAGCGGGAAGTCGACCGTGGCGATGCGCAGCAGCCGGTTGTGCGTGCCCATGAGCGCGTGCACGCCGCCGGGGCCGGGGGCCAGGCCTAGCGTGCGCTCGCACCAGGCCACGCCCTCGTCGAGGCTGGCGGCGGCGACGACGAGATGGTCGAGGCGGGCCGGCAGCGTCACAGCAGCACCTCGCCCTGGATGCAGGTGACGGACTGGCCGCCGATCCAGATGTCGGCGCCGTCGCGCGCGACATGGACCCGGCCGGCGCGGCCCAGCGCGGTGCCCTGCGCGGCGGCGTAACGGTCGGGCGCCAGGCCCGCGCCGATCAGCCACTGGGCCAGCGCGGCGTTGAGGCTGCCGGTGACCGGGTCCTCGCGCATCGCGCCACCGGCGGGGAAGAAGGCCCGCACCTCGAAGGCGGCGTCGTGCGCCGCGCCGTGCGGCGCCACCACGCCCACCTTGGTGGGGCCGACCACGCCCACGTCGCGGCCGGCCAGGATGGCCGGGTCGGGCGTGAGCGCGAGCACCTGGGCCGCGTCGCGCAGCAGCAGCCCGCGCCAGCCCGGGCCGTTGTCGCACCAGGCGTGGGCGACGACGTCGCCGCGCGCGATGCCCAGGCCCCGGGCGATCAGCGCCACCTCGTCCTCGGGCAGCGGGCCGCTGCGCAGCAGGGGCGGCGCGGCGAAGGCCAGGCGCTCGCCGTCGCGGCGGATCTTGACCAGGCCGATGGCGCATTCCTGCACGAGGTGCTCGCCCCGGGGCTGGCCACCGGCGGCCAGCCAGGCGTGGGCGCTGCCCAGCGTGGGATGGCCGGCGAAGGGCAGCTCGCGGCCGGGGCAGAAGATGCGCACGCGGTAGTCGGCGCCCGGCTGCGTGGGCGGCAGCAGGAAGGTGGCCTCGGACAGGTTGGTCCAGTCGGTGAAGCGTTGCATCTGCGCGTCGGTCAGCCCCTGCGCGTCGAGCACGACGGCCAGCGGGTTGCCCCGGTAGGGCGTGGCGGTGAAGACGTCGACTTGCTGGAAGGGGCGGCGGGTCATGGCAGGGGCTCCGGAGGCGTCAGGCGGTCAGGCGGTCAGGCGGTCAGGCGAGCGGCAGGTCGAGCACGCCGCGGGCGGCGGGCAGCGCGAGGAGGCGGTCATACCACGCGTCCAGGTGCGGGCGCGGCGAATGCGGCAGCGGCAGGCCGCGCCAGCGGTGCCGCTCGCAGGCGGCGGGGATGTCGGCGACGGTGAGCCGGTCGCCGGCCAGCCAGGGGCGGGTGGCGAGCTGGGCCTCGAGCAGGTCCCACAACGGCTCGGTGGCCGCGACCGAGGCCGCGGTGCGGGCCGCCTCGCGCTGCGCGGCGGGCGTGCGCACCAGCTGCAGGAAGGCGTCGCGGCCGGCCGGATTGAGCGTGGTCTGCTGCCAGTCCATCCAGCGCTCGGCGTCGTGGCGGGCACGCAGGTCGGCCGGCAGCAGCAGGCCGTCGCCGTGGCGGGCGGCGAGGTAGCGCACGATCACGTTCGATTCCCACAGCGTCCAGCCGTCGTCGTCGAGCAGCGGCACCAGGCCGTTGGGGTTGCGGGCGCGGAACTGCGGCGTGTCCACCCCGCCGTGCGGGCCGCCGGCATCGATGCGCTCGAAGGGCAGGCCGAGCAGCTGCAGCGTGAACGCGACCTTGCGCACGTTGATCGAGCTCAGGCGCCCCCACAGGCGGATCACGCGGGGCTCCGGTGGCTCGCGATGGCCTGGGCCAGGGCGGCGATGCCGCGGTCGATCTGCTCCGGGGTGGCGGTGGCGTACGACAGGCGCAGGGTGCGCGGCGCGTCGCGGTCGGCCTCGTCGGGATGGAAGGCCGCCCCCGGCACGAAGGCCACGCCGCGCGCGACCGCCTGCGGCAGCAGCTGCGCCGCGTCCATGCCGGCGGGCAGCCGCGCCCACAGGAACATGCCGCCCTCGGGGCGGTTCCAGCGCACGTCCAGGCCCGCCATCTCGCGCGCCAGCGCGGCGAGCATCGCGTCGCGCCGTTCGCGGTACAGCGTCCGCAGGCGCGGCAGGTGGTCGTCGAGCAGGCCGCCCTCCACCAGTGCATGGGCCAGCCGCTGGTTGAAGCCGGGCGTGTGCAGGTCGGCCGCCTGCTTGGCCTGCAGCAGCTTGGGCAACAGCGCGGGCGGCGCGACCAGGAAGCCCAGGCGCAGGCTGGGGGCCAGCACCTTGGAGAACGAGCCCAGGTACAGGCAGCCGGCGGGGTCGCGCGCGGTCAGGGGCAGCGGCGGCGGCGCGTCGAACCACAGCTCGCCGTAGGGGTTGTCCTCGACCAGCGGCAGGCCGGTGCGGCGGGCCAGCGCGGACAGCGCGGCGCGCGGCGCTTCGGCGAGCGAGCGGCCGGTGGGGTTCTGGAAGTTGGGCAGCAGGTACAGGAAGCGGGCGCCGGGGGCGCGGGCTTCGAGATCCGCGAGATCCAGGCCCGCGTCGGTGCAGCGCACGCCCTCCACCTGCGGCTCCATCGGCGCGAAGGCCTGCAGCGCGCCCAGGTAGGTGGGCGTCTCCACCAGCACGCGCGAGCCGGCGTCCAGCAGCACCTTGCCCACCAGGTCCAGGCCCTGCTGCGAGCCGGTGGTGACCAGCACCTGTGCGGGATCGACGTCCCAGGGCAGGCTGCGCGCGACCCAGTCGCGCAGCGGGCCGTAGCCCTCGCTGGCGGCGTACTGCAGGGCGCCTGCGCCGTCGGTGCGCAGCACGCGGTCGCAGGCGGCGCGCATCGCTTCGACCGGGAAGGTGTCCGGCGCGGGCAGGCCGCCGGCGAAGCTGATCACGCCCGGCCGCTCGGTGAGCTTGAGCAGCTCGCGGATCACCGACGGGTTCATGCGCGCCGCACGGCGCGCGAGCGTCCAGCGCTGCGCGCCGGCGCCGGGTTCGGAATGGGGGTCTGACCCCGAATGTGTCATCGGACGGGCATCCTCTTGCCGGCGAACACGGTGGCGACCACGGCCACGCCGAAGGCGGCGGTCACGGCGTCCAGCCGCTCGCCGAGCAGGGGCACGGCGACCAGCATGGACAGGAAGGGCTGCAGCAGCTGCACCTGGCTGACGCGCACGGTGCCGCCCTCGGCCAGCCCGCGGTACCAGGCGAAGAAGCCCAGCCACATGGAGAACACGGCGACGTAGCCGAAGGCCCACCAGGCGGGCGCGCCGACCGGGGTGGCCGGCCGCGTGGCCCAGGCCAGCGGGGCCGTCAGGGGCAGGGCCAGCAACAGCGCCCAGCAGATCACCTGTTCGGCAGGCATGCGCTGCGACAGCCGCCCGCCCCAGGCGTAGCCCACCGCGGCGCAGGCCATGGCGGCCAGCAGCAGCAGGTCGGCCGGGTGCAGGCCGACGGCGCCCGGGCCGCCGTGGCGCAGCAGCGCGAACGCGACGACCAGCGCGCTGCCCAGCGCGGCGCACCCCCAGAACCCGGCCGACGGCCGTTGCCGGTGCAGCCAGGCCCCGACGCCGGCCGTGGCCAGCGGCAGCACGCCGACGATCACGCTGGCATGCACGGCCTCGACATGCCGCATCGCGACGGAGGTGAACCAGGGAAAGCCGAAGACCACCCCGGCGGCGATCACGGCCAGCGCGGGCCAGTCGGCACGGCGCGGCAGCGGCGCGCGGGTGGCCAGCAGGAAGGCTGCCGACAGCAGCGCGGCCACGACCGCCCGCCCCAGGGCGACGAAGGTGCCCGACAGCTGCGGCGCCTCCGGGGTGCCCACGGCCACGCGGGTCATGGGCAGGGTGAGCGAGAAGATCAGGATGCCCAGGGCCCCGAGCCACAGGCCGCGGGCGCGCAGGCGGGGCGCGGCGATGCCCGCAGCGTGGCCGGCGCGGTCGTCGCCGGCAGGCGCGGTGGGCGCGGTGGGCGGGGCGGGCAGGGTGCTGGCACGGGGCATGCGGCCACTGTATGCTGCGTGACCGATACACCACCAATACAGTTGGCCGGTTCAGCCGGGCTGCTGTATTGCCCGCCGCGCCGATACACAGCCGCCCGTCGCCCATGCTCACCCGCACCAGTGCCCAGTCGCTGACCGACCAGCTGTCGGGCCGTTTCGCCCAGCGCATCCGCGACCGCCTGCTCGCGCCCGGCGCGCGGCTGCCGTCGGTGCGCCAGTGCGCGCAGGAGCAGGGCGTGAGCCCCGCCACCGTGGTGGCCGCCTACGACCAGCTGCTGGCGCAGGGCCTGGTGGAGGCCCGGCGCAACCGCGGCTTCTTCGTGCGCGAGGCGGCGCCGCCCCCGGCACCGGCGGCCACCGCCCGCGCGGCGGCGCCGGCGCCGGCCAGCCGGCCGATCGACGCGACCGCGCTGATCCGCGGCATGTTCCAGCCTGTGGCCGGCAAGCCCCAGCCGGGCATGGGCGTGCTGCCGCCCGACTGGCTGGAGACCAGCTTCATGCCGGCCGCGGTGCGCAAGGTCACGGCCTCGGGCGCGCTCAACGCGGTGTCGCTGCAGTACGGGGAGCCGCTGGGCGACGCCAGCCTGCGGCGCGCGCTGTCGCAGAAGCTGGCGGGCCTGTCGGTGCAGGCCGGGCCGGACCAGATCGTGACCACGGTGGGGGCCACCCACGCGCTGGACATCGTCAGCCGCACGCTGCTGCGGCCGGGCGACCCGGTGATGGTCGAGGAGCCCGGCTGGGCGGTGGAGTTCGCGCGCCTGACGGCGCTGGGCATGCGCCTGCTGCCGGTGCCGCGGGGTCCCGAGGGGCCCGACCTGGCGGTGATGGCGCGCTATTGCGAGGTGCACCGGCCCCGGCTGTACGTGAGCGTGAGCGTGCTGCACAACCCCACCGGCTACTGCCTGACGCCGGGCAGCGCGCACCGCGTGCTGCAGCTGGCCGCGCAGCACGGCTTCCACATCGTCGAGGACGACACCTACAGCCACATCGCGCCGGCGCATGCGACGCGGCTGAGCGCGCTGGACGGCCTGCAGCGCACGATCCTGGTGGGCGGCTTCGCCAAGATCCTGGCGCCGAACTGGCGCGTGGGCTTCCTGGCCGCGCCGCCGGACCTGGTCTCGCGGCTGCTGGACACCAAGCTGCTGTCGACGCTGACCACCCCGGCGCTGCTGGAGCGGGCCCTGGCACTGTGCATCGAGCAGGGCCAGCTGCGCCGGCATGCCGAGCGGGTGCGCACGCGGCTGGCCGCGGCCCGCAACCGCAGCGTGAAGCTGGCCCTGGCGGCGGGCTGCCGCTTCGCGGCCGAGCCGGCCGGGCTGTTCGGGTGGGTGGACACCGGCGTGGACACCGACCGGCTGGCGCAGCGCATGCTCGACGAAGGCTGGCTGCTGGCGCCCGGCGGGCTGTTCCACGCGGTGCGCAAGCCGGGCACGCTGATGCGCATCAACTTCGCGACCACGCAGGACGCGGCCTTCTGGAAGGCGTACCAGAAGGCACTGAAGGGGCTCTGAGGGCACAGTCGGGCCCTGCCTCGTCATGCCCGCGCAGGCGGGCATCCACGATCGGGCGCGCTGGTGGCTCGTCTGTCCCCGCCTGCGCGGGGACGACGGGCGCGGGGCCGCGCGTTCAGAGCATCTCGTCGGGCGCGAACGGGGCGAGCAGGTTGACCAGCGCGCGCAGCTTCCAGGGCGCCTCGGGCTCCTGCGTCGCATCGGCGAAGCCGGCACCGGGCGGCGCCACCCAGCGCAGGCCGCCGCCCTCGCCGCGCTGCACCCGCCAGGCCCCGCGCGCGAAGCTCTGCTCGACGATGCCCACGGCCTGACGGGCGAGCGTGCTGCTGCGGATGGCGAGCGCGACCTCGCTGTTCTTCAGCTGCGAGCGCAGGTCCAGGTTCATCGAGCCGATCACGGCCAGCCGGCGGTCGACCACCACGGCCTTGGAATGCAGGCTGGCCTTGGAGGCGCCGCTCTTGCTGCCGCCCACGCCGCTGCCCAGGCTCACGCCCGCGCCGCCCCGGCCGCTGCGGTTGCTGCCGGCCAGGCCCACCGAGGCCGGGTCGGCGCGCATCTCGTGCAGCTCCACGCCCAGGTCGAGCAGGGCCGGGCGCCAGCGCCGGTAGCCGGCATGCGCGGCCGGCGCGTCGTTGGAGGCCAAAGAGTTGGTGAGCACGCGGATGGCGACGCCGCGCTGGCGCAACTCGCGGAACACCGCCAGCATCTGCGCGCCGGGCACGAAGTAGGGCGAGACGATCACCACCTCCTGCCGCGCACCGCGCATCAGCTGGAGCAGGCCGTCGATGGTGGTCTCGCCCGCGCCGGCCTCGTCGTCGCCGGGGCCGACCTTGCCCGGGCTGTCGGCCAGCAGCGTGGCCGGCGCCCAGGCCAGCGGCACGCGCGCCAGGTCCAGCTGCGGCCGGGCGGCGTCGCGCACGCGCTGGGCGCTGACCTGCGGCAGCACCGCGGCGGCCGGCTGCAGGCCCGAGGCCACGGGTGCCGGCGGTGCGGCCGGGCCCGGGCCCGCGGCGTCGGCCGGCGCGGCCAGCGCGCCGAGGTCCTCGCGCGAGAGCAGGCTCTGCACCGGGTAGGCCAGCGGGTCGTTCCAGTAGCGGTCGAAGCTGGCCGCCATCTGGCGCACCACGGCCCCTGCGGCCAGCACGTCCAGGTCGACGAAGGCGCTGGCCTCGTCGCCGCCGAAGTAGGCGTCGCCCAGGTTGCGGCCGCCCGCGATGCCCCAGGCGCTGTCGGCCAGGAACAGCTTGTTGTGCATGCGCTTGGTCAGGCGGTCGACGTCGTGCAGCGAGCCCAGCACGCGGCCGACCAGGGAGCCGCGCGAGCCCGCCACCGGGTTGAACAGCCGCAGCTCGATGCCGGGCACGAAGGCCAGGCGCAGCACCTGGGCGTCGTCGCCCACGGTGTTGAAGTCGTCCAGCAGAATGCGCACCCGCACGCCGCGGCCGGCGGCGGCGCGCAGACGCTCGAGCAGCAGGGCCGTGCTGGCGTCGGCATGGATCGCGTAGTACTGCAGGTCCACCGTGTGCCGGGCCTGTTCGATCAGGGCCAGGCGGCTGCCGAAGGCGGCATCGACGCTGTCGAGCAGGAAGAAGCCGGAGTCGGCCCTGGCGCCGGCCTGGGCACGCCGCGCCTGCGCGAGCTGGCCCAGGGGCGTGTCCTGGGGCGTGGACCAGGCCCGCGAGGGCGTGCGCTGCACCTGCGCGGGCAGGCTGGAGCAGCCGGCGGCCGCCACGGCCAGCAGCAGCCAGGCCGCCAGGCGGGTGAACCATCCGCACGGCCGCGGGGCATGCAGCGGCAGGGCGGCTGGAGTGGCTGTCATGGCCGGACTGTGCCGTGCCCGCACGCGGGGCCAAGGTCAGCGGTGGGCTGATGGCGGGGCAGGTGGCGCCCTACAGCGGCGCGCTTGGTGGGGCGCCGCCGCAGTCGCTGGATCGCGGCTTTCGCCGGGATGACGCAGGGATGGGACGGCCCCGGGCTCGTCGCCCCGGCGAAGGCCGCGGCCCAGTGACGTACGGCGGCTGGTGCCCCAGCGCCGGCGGACGCTCCTCAGGCGCCCAGCACGTCCCAGCGCTCGAGCGCGGTCATCAGTTCGTCGTCGATGGCCGCGCTGCGCTCGGCCAGCTGGGCGGCGCGGG
This sequence comes from Comamonadaceae bacterium, assembly GCA_027484575.1. Classification (GTDB taxonomy): domain Bacteria; phylum Pseudomonadota; class Gammaproteobacteria; order Burkholderiales; family Burkholderiaceae_C; genus Ramlibacter. The sequence goes on along the minus strand of JAIXSQ010000017.1, from coordinate 5,712 downwards.
CGCCGTCCTTCGCGTACAGGCTGCCGTCGGCCAGCTCGGCCGCGATGGCGGCCTGCTCCTGTTCGAGCGCTTCGATGCGGGCGGGCAGGGCCTCGAGCTCGCGCTGCTCCTTGTAGCTGAGCTTGCGCTTCGCGGCGGGGGCAGTCGCGGGCGCTGCGGCGGCGGGCGCGGGCGCCGGGGTCGCGGCCGAAGCCGCAGCGGCCGCCGTGCGGGGCGCCGCGGCCTCGGCGATGGCGCGTGCGCGCTGCGACTGCAGCAGCCAGTCCTGCACGCCGCCCTCGTACTCGCGCCAGCGGCCATCGCCTTCGGCGACCAGCGTGCTGGTGACCACGTTGTCGAGGAAAGTGCGGTCGTGGCTGACCAGGAACACCGTGCCCGGGTAGGTCTGCAGCAGTTCCTCGAGCAGCTCGAGGGTGTCGATGTCCAGGTCGTTGGTGGGCTCGTCCAGCACCAGCACGTTGGCCGGGCGCGCGAACAGGCGGGCCAGCAGCAGGCGGTTGCGTTCGCCGCCGGACAGCGAGCGCACCGGCGAGCCGGCGCGGGCCGGGGAGAACAGGAAGTCGCCCAGGTAGCTCTTGACGTGCTTGCGCTGGTTGCCGATCTCGATCCACTCGCTGCCCGGGCTGATGAAGTCCTCGAGCGTGGCGTCCAGGTCCAGCGCGTCGCGCATCTGGTCGAAGTAGGCGACCTGCAGGTTGGCGCCCTGGCGCACCTGGCCGGCGTCGGGCGCGAGCTCGCCCAGGATCAGCCGCAGCAGCGTGGTCTTGCCGGCGCCGTTGGGGCCGACCAGGCCGACCTTGTCGCCGCGCAGCAGGGTGCCGGTGAACTCGCGGACGACCACCTTGTCGCCGAAGGCCTTGGTGGCCCTGGTCAGTTCGGCCACGATCTTGCCGCTGGGTGCGCCGGTGGCCACGTCCATCTGCACCCGGCCCAGGGCATCGCGGCGCTGGGCGCGCTGCTGGCGCAGCGCCTGCAGGCGGTTGATGCGACCCTGCGCCCGGGTGCGGCGGGCCTCGACACCCTTGCGGATCCAGACCTCCTCCTGGGCCAGCAGCTTGTCGGCCTTGGCGCTGATGACGGCCTCCTGCGCCAGCTGCTCCTCCTTGAGCACCTGGTAGCGGGTGAAGTTGCCGGGGTAGCTGCGCAGCTGGCCCCGGTCGAGCTCCAGGATGCGGGTGGCCACGCGGTCGAGGAAGGCGCGGTCGTGGGTGATGACCACGACGCTGCCCTTGAAGTCCAGCAGCAGGTCCTCGAGCCATGCGATGGCATCGAGGTCCAGGTGGTTGGTGGGTTCGTCGAGCAGCAGCACGTCGGGACGCGTGACCAGCGCCTGGGCCAGGGCCACGCGCTTGCGGGTGCCGCCCGAGAGCTGGCCGACCACCGCCTGCGGGTCCAGCCGCAGCCGCTGCAGGGTCTCCTGCACGCGCTGCTCCCACATCCAGCCGTCCTCGGCCTCGATGCGGGCCTGCAGCGCGTCGAGGTCGCCCTCGCCGCGGCTGTACTGCTCGAGCACCGCCAGCACCGGCGCGAGCCCGGACTGCACCGCGTCGAACACGGTGGCGTCGCTGGCGAGCACGGGCTCCTGCGCGACGTAGGCCAGCCGCAGCCCTTGCTGGAACTGCAGCGTGCCGTCGTCGACCTTCTCGAGGCCGCCCAGGATCTTGAGCAGCGAGGACTTGCCGGCGCCGTTGCGGCCGATGAGCCCGATGCGCTCGGCCGCCTCGAGGGCGAAGTCGGCGTGGTCGAGCAGGGGGACGTGGCCGAACGCGAGCTGCGCGTCGGCAAGGGTGATCAGGGCCATGGAGCGCGCGATTATGGGTGCGGGGCCGGGTCCCCGTGCCGCGGGCCTGGCGCGGCCGCGCTGCTAGAGTCGCCGCGACCGAAGGAGGACCCGCCGTGCAGTTCCAGCTCAATGGCCGTGCCGTGGACGTGGACGCCGAACCCGAGATGCCGCTGCTGTGGCTGCTGCGGGACGTCCTGCAGCTGACCGGCACCAAGTACGGCTGCGGCATCGCCGCCTGCGGCGCCTGCACCGTGCGGGTGGACGGGCAGCCGGTGCGCTCGTGCGTCACCCCGGCGTCGGCCGTGGCGGGCAAGCGGGTGCAGACCATCGAGGGCCTGGGCGCGCCGGGCAAGCCCCACGCCCTGCAGGCGGCGTGGATCGCCGAGCAGGTGCCGCAGTGCGGCTATTGCCAGAGCGGCATGCTGATGGCGGCGGCGGCGCTGCTGGAGCGCAAGCCCAGGCCCACCGACGCCGACATCGACGAGGCGATCGCCAACCTGTGCCGCTGCGGCACCTACCAGCGGGTGCGGGTGGCGATCCGGCGGGCCGCCGGGGGCCCGCGGTGAAGCGGCGCACGCTGCTGCTGGGCGGGGCCGCCGGCGGGACGGCGCTGCTGGTGGGCTGGCTGGCCATGCCGCAGCGCGCGCGGCTGGGGGCGGCCGGGCTGTGGCCGCCGGCCGAGGGGGAGGTGGCGCTGAACGGCTGGATCAAGATCGGCGCCGACGGGCGCGTGGTGGTGGCCATGCCGCGCAGCGAGATGGGGCAGGGCGTGCACACCGCGCTGCCCATGCTGGCGGCCGAGGAGCTGGACGTGCCGCTGGCCAGCGTGCGCATCGCGCAGGCCGGCGCCGATGCGCTGTACGGCAACGTGTCGATGCTGCTGGCCGGCCTGCCCTTCCATCCGCTGCACGACGAGGCCGAGGACGGCTTCGGGCGCGCGAAGGCGGCGCGCTGGGTGGTCGGCAAGGTCGCGCGCGAGATCGGGATCAACGCCACCGGCGGCTCGACCAGCGTGATGGACGCCTGGGAGGTGGTGCGGCTGGCCGGGGCGACGGCACGGGCGTCGCTGCTGGGCGCCGCGGCGCTGCAGTGGCGGCTGCCGGTGGACGAACTGGTGGTGCGCGAGGGCGTGGTGTCGCACCCGTCGGGGCGCTCGGCCGCGTACGGGGAGCTGGCGCGGTATGCGGCGGCGACCCCGCCCGGCACGGTGCGGCTGAAGCCACGCAGTGCCTGGCGCCTGATCGGCACGCCGGCGGCCCGGCTGGACGTGCCGGCCAAGGTGGACGGTTCGGCGCGGTTCGGCATCGACGTGCGTCCGCCCGGGCTGAAGTTCGCGGTGCTGCGGCTGTCGCCCTGGCTGGGCGGGGGGCTGGGACGGCTGGAGACCGACGCGGCGCTGCGGCTGCCCGGCGTCGAGCGGGTGGTGCGGCTGCCGGCCTATGCGGGGTCGACTGCCGGCTTCGCGGTGATCGGCCGCAGCACCTGGCATGCGCAGCGCGGCGCGGCGGCCGTTAGCGTGGACTGGACGCCGCCGTCCGGCGGCGGGCCCGACAGCCGGCGGGCGCGCGCCACGCTGGAGCAGGCGGTGCGCGGGGGCGGGGGCACGGTGTTCTTCACGCGGGGCGACGTCGCGGCGGAGGAACGATCGGCGGCCGGGGCTGCCGCGCAGGCCGGGGGGGCGCCGGGCGCGCGCCTGCTGGAGGCCTGGTACGCCGCGCCGCACCTGGCCCACCTGACGATGGAGCCGATGAACTGCACCGCGCAGGTGGCGGACGGCCGGGTGGAGGTCTGGGCGCCCACGCAGGTCCCGCAGATGGCGCGCGACGTGGCCGCGCGGGTGGCCGGCGTGGCGCCCGACGCGGTGACGGTGCACGTGCCGCTGCTGGGCGGGGGCTTCGGCCGCCGGCTGGAGGTGGACTACGTCGCGCAGGCCGTGCGGGTGGCGCTGGATGCCGGCGGCGCGCCGGTGCAGCTGCTGTGGCCGCGCGAGGAGGACACAACGCACGACTTCTACCGGCCGATGCACGTGGCGCGGCTGCGGGGGGTGCTGGGGCCCGATGGCGGCCTGCGCAGCCTGTCGGTCGCCTCGGCCGGGGATGCGATCACGCCGCGCTGGATCGAGCGCGCCATGCCGGCGCTGGCCGGGCCGGTGGAACTGCCGGACAAGACCACGGCCGAGGGGCTGTTCGACCTGCCCTACGGGGTGCCGCACCAGCGCATGGCGCACGTGCACACGCGCACGGGCGTGCCGGTGGGCTTCTGGCGGTCGGTCGGGCATTCGCACAACGCCTTCTTCTCGGAAGGCTTCATCGACGAACTGGCGGCAGCCGCCGGGCAGGACCCGGTGGCGTTCCGGCGCGCGCTGCTGCAAGGCGCGCCCCGGTACCGGGCCGTGCTGGACCTGGCGGCCGCCAAAGCGGGTTGGGGTGGGCCGCTGCCCAGGGGGCGCGCGCGGGGGGTGGCGCTGCACGAGTCGTTCGGCTCCGTCGTCGCGCAGGTGGTGGAGGCCTCGCTGGAGCAGGGCCGGCCGCGCGTGCACCGCGTGGTCTGCGCGATCGACTGCGGCACGGTGGTCAACCCGGGGATCGTCGCGCAGCAGATGGAAGGCGCCGTGGTGTTCGCCTTGTCGGCGGCGCTGGGGGGCGGCGTGGACATCGTCGAGGGGCGTGTGCAGCAGCGCAACTTCCCCGACCAGCCGCTGGTCAGCTTGCGCGAGGCTCCACAGGTGGAGACATGGGTCGTGCCCAGTGAGCGCGCGCCGGGTGGCGTGGGCGAGCCGGGTGTTCCGCCGCTGGCGCCGGCGCTGGCGGGCGCGCTGCATGGGTTGACGGGGCAGCGCCTGCGCAGCCTGCCGTTGCGCCTGTCGTGAGGGGGTTGCCCTGATAAGAGGGCGGGTCGGAGCCGGCCAGCCATCCCTGTCGGCGGCGCCAACGTTCCGCAGCAGGGCGCCAACAGGCCGATGACCGGGGAGCTGGCGCGCCCGGGAAAACCCGTGGTATAGTCGCGGGCTTCGCTGATGACGCCGGGCCGCAAAGCCGGGCAGAAGTAGCGAAGGGGTGTCGAGCCCTGTGATTCCAGCCGGTCGTTGACCGGACCGAAAAACTCGGTATAGAATCGCGGGCTTCGCTGCAAAGAGCAGACGACGTCGATGAGCGGCCCAGGCGCCGACACGGCACAGTCAGTGATTTGCAAGTGGACACAACGCCGCGAATTGCGCCGAACCAAAAATTCGGTATAGAATTCAAGGCTTCGCTGAATACGAAATGCGCCGGCAACGCCAAGCAAATCGAAAGCAGCGAAAGCAAAAAGTTTTGACAGCGACTTCAAAATGCTGTTAGAATTCAAGGCTTCGCTGATCGCAGCGAACGCAAGCAAGAAAGACGGTGACGCAAGTTGCTGGCTGGATTGCAGGATCGTTAACAACACACAGCCGATAAGCGTGGGCGTTTGGTCTTGGCGACTGCCAAGGTTCTTCGGAACTAGACTAAACGCTCATGAGAATAGAAGTGAAGTTCACTTCGATTCCTATTGAGCACAAATCAAGATCGAACTGTAGAGTTTGATCCTGGCTCAGATTGAACGCTGGCGGAATGCTTTACACATGCAAGTCGAACGGCAGCACGGGGGCAACCCTGGTGGCGAGTGGCGAACGGGTGAGTAATACATCGGAACGTGCCCAGTCGTGGGGGATAACGTAGCGAAAGCTACGCTAATACCGCATACGAACTCTGGTTGAAAGCGGGGGATCGCAAGACCTCGCGCGATTGGAGCGGCCGATGGCAGATTAGGTAGTTGGTGGGGTAAAGGCCTACCAAGCCGACGATCTGTAGCTGGTCTGAGAGGACGACCAGCCACACTGGGACTGAGACACGGCCCAGACTCCTACGGGAGGCAGCAGTGGGGAATTTTGGACAATGGGCGCAAGCCTG